>CAVPEJ010000001.1:0-2211251 GCA_963703435.1 uncultured Thermoleophilia bacterium
TAATCGACCTGCTTGGATTCGAAACCACGAGCCACGCTTTCCATCTTACGGCACTCGTGCACGAGCGGAATGTCGTCGGCGAACCTCTGGTGGATATACGATGACATCTCCTGATCGGCGGGTGGGGCAAGCGGTCCCGCTGGCGTTCTGTCTGCTCATGATCATGGCATCGGCGTGTTCGCGTGCCGTGCCGGATGTCGAGTGAGCGTACACCTGAGCATGGTCCGGCCAGCCCTGCCCCTGAAGTGCGTTCAGAAGCGTGGATTGTAGTGCTCGGGGACGCTGACCGCGGGTCTCGGCCTGGTGCCGACCGAATCCTTTCCGGCGGTGCTCCAGCGCCAGATCAGACGAGTCGAACAGGCTCGGCGTTCGAGGTCGTCAATGCCGGCGTCTCCGGCGACACGTCGGCCGGTGGGTTACGGCGGCTCGACTGGTCGCTCGACGGAGATGTCCGGGTTCTTGTTCTCGAACTCGGCGCCAACGACGGTCTGCGCGGCCTGCCCGTTGCCGACATGAAGCAGAACCTGAAGTCGATCATCGAGATGGCGAAGGCGCGGCGAATCGACGTGTGCTGCCGGCATCGAGGCGCCGCCCGATTACGGGCCCGTGTACACGACCGAGTTCCGGCGTGTCTTCCGCGATCTCGCGAGCGAGGAACACGTTGCGTTTCATGCCTTTCTACCTGTAACGGCGTGGCGGGCATTCCGACGTTGAATATCGCAGACGGCATGCACCCAAATGCGGCCGGCGCCCGAATCGTCGAAGCCGATCGTCTGGCGATCGCTCAGGCCGCTCCTGGACGCGCAGGCTCGATGATCGAGTTGCGCGGCGTCTCAAAGACGGTGACGAGCGGCGGACATCCACGACGATCCTGCATCCGCTCGACCTCACGATGCGCCCATGGACAGTTCATCGCCGTCACGGGGCCGTCTGGCAGCGGCAAGTCGACGCTGCTCGGGCTTGATCGCCGGCCTCGACGCCCCGACGACCGGCAAGATCGCATCGACGGACATCGACATCACCTCGCTCGGCGAGGACGCCCTTGCGCGGCTGCGCGGCGAGAAGATCGGCTTCGTCTTCCAGTTCTTCCACCTCGCTGCCGTCGCTGACCGCGTTCGAGAACGTGCTCGTGCCGATGGAGATCGCCGGCGTCCCGGGACTCGGCGACCGCGCGCGCGGCCGCTGCTGGCTGACGTCGGACTCTCGGATCGCGGCCATCACTATCCGTCGCAGCTCTCGGGCGGCGAGCAGCAGCGCGTCGCGATCGCGCGCGCACTCGCCAACGACCCGCCCATCGTTCTCGCCGACGAGCCGACCGGCAATCTCGATTCGGCGACCGGCGCCAGGTGGTCGATCTGCTGATCGACGTCAACAGCGCGCGCAGCACCACGCTCGTGCTGCGTCACGCACGACGCGAGCTGGCCGCGCTGGCCGACGAGGTGTTCGTGCTGCGCGACGGCCTGGTCCTGCGACGACGCGCGCCCGGGCGACGAATCGCGGCCCCATCGTCGCTCCGGCTGACGCGCTCCGGCCCGAGGCGGCGCGCATGATGTCTTTCGTCATCCGCATGGCCGCGCGGGAGATCCGGTCGTCGTGGCAGCGGCTGCTGTTCTTCTTCGTCTGCATCGCGATCGGCGTCGCCGCGATCATCGTCGCTGCGCTCGGTCATCCAGAGCGTGCGCGCCGGCATGTCGCAGGAGGCGCAGTCGCTCATCGCCGCCGACATCCTGCTGACGAGCAATAACGACTTCACGCCGAAGGCGCTCGATACGCCGACGGCGGAGCAAGCGCATCGCCCGCGCTCCGGTGCTCGGGCGGAGTGCCGCGATCGAGACCGCCGACGATGGTGCGGCCGGGAACGTCGCCGCCGTGCGCGGATGGTGGAACTGCGCGCCGTGGAGCGAGGAGTTCCCCTTCTACGGCACTCTCGCGCTGCAGAACGGGGCGCGTACTCGCACGACCTGCTGCCGAACCACGGCGCGCTCGTTCGGCCGGAGTTGCTGACGCAACTCGGCCTAGCAGGTCGGCGACCGTATCCTCATCGGCGGACGGGCCGTTCCAGATCCGCGGCGTGATCGCGTCAGGAGCCCGGACGAAGCGTCGGTGCGATTCAGTCTCGGCTCCCGCGTCATCGTCGACCTGCGCCGACCTCGAATGCGGGTCTGCTGTCGTTCGGAAGCCGCGCCAATTATCAGCTCCTGATGAAGGTGCGCGAGGACGGCGTCGACTCGCTCACCCGCGACGTTCGCCAGCGGCTTCGCCAACGGTTCGTCAACGTCGCGTTCGTACCGGTCGCACGAAGATCAGATCGGCGAGAACCTGCACGCGCGCCGAGAACTACCTGAGCCTGGTCGGCTTCGTCGTTGTCGATTCTCGGCGGCATCGGCGTGTCGAGCGTGACGCGCGTGTTCGTCCGGCAGAAGCTCCGCAGCGTCGCGATCCTCAAGTGCATCGGCGCATCGACGACGCAGGTGCTCGCCACTTACGTGCTCCAGGTCGGGCTGCTCGCGCTGGCGGGGAGTCTGATGGGCGTGCTGATTGCGGGCGCCGCCATGCACGCCATCCCGGGGCGTCGCTGACGACCTCTTTCGGCGGACTGTCGTACGGCCTCACCGGGTCGGCGGTCGCGCAGGGGCTCCGGCCGGGTCGGCTCGTGTCGGTGCTGTTCGCCCTCGTGCCGCTCCTCGACGTCCGCCGGATGAAGCCTCTGTTGTTGATTCGTGGAACCGACATGGGGCAGGTCTCCTCGTACGGCCGCGAATCGACGGCGGTGCCGGCTTCCGCGCCCGGTCAATCGCCCGGCTGGCCGGCCTCGACTGGCTGCAGATCGGCACGGCGGTCGTTGTCGGCGGTGCACTGATCGCGGTGGCTTCGTGGCAAGCCGGTTCGTGGCGGGCTGGCGTTGCGGTCAGCGCCGGCTTCACCGCGGTGTCGCTGGCGCTCTATGCCGCCGCGTTCGTCCTCGTCCGGCTCGTTTCTCCGCTCGCATCCGCGCCGTGGTTTCCGCTGCGTCACGCCGTCATCAGCCTGAGACGGCCCGGCAACCAGACGCGTGTGATCCTGCTCGCGGTCGGCCTCGGGAGCTTCTTCGTACTCGGCGTTCGTGCGCTGCAGACCAACCTGATCGCCGAATTCACACTCGGCGCCGATCGTGGCGGCGCCGACATGTTTCTGATCGATGTGCAGCGCGATCAGGTGGAAGGCGTCCGAGCGCTCCTGCTCCAGCGTCTCGACCCGGCGACCAATCCGGTGCGGCTCGTGCCGGTGCTGCGGGCCCGGGTGACGGCGGTACGCGGCCGTGAGGTCAATCTCGCGAACCCCGGCGACGTCCGCGGCCAGGGATCCCTGGCGCGCGAGTACACGATCACCTATCGCGACAATCTCGAGGCGAACGAGGAAGTGATCCAGGGAAATTCTGGACCAACGCGCCGGCAGCGGCCGCGTCCGGGTCGACGTCCGAGGTCTCAATCGAGCAGAGCATCCACGAGCGGTTCAACATCAACGTCGGCGACGAGATGCGATTCGATGTGCTCGGCCGGGCCGTCCCCGCGAAAGTAACGAGTGTCCGCCGCGGTCGAATGGGCACAGTCTCGCGCCGGCGGCTTCATGTTCGTTTTCCGTCCGGGTGTCCTGGCAGATGCGCCGCACACGTTCGTCGGATTCGCGAAAGGCCCCTCCGATCCCGCCGAACGCGCCCGCCTGCAGTACGACCTGGTGTCGCGATTCCCGAACGTCACGACGATTGACGGCCGCGAAATCCTTGCCCGCATCCAGTCCGTCGTCGACAACGCGGTCCTCGGGATTTCCATCGTCGGCGGCGTCGCCCTCCTGAGCGGGACACTGATCCTGATCGGCGCTGTCGCGATGACGAAATTCCAGCGGGTCTACGAAGCGGCGATTCTGCGGACCCTGGGCGCCAGCACCGGGCTGCTGACGACGACGCTGGCACTGGAGTATGGCGCGCTTGGATTGCTTGCCGGCATCATCGGCGCGGCCGGGGCGCTCGGTCTCAGCTGGGGAGTGACGCGCCATCTCCTGGACATTCCGTGGCGGCCGGCTCCCGGCCTGCTTGCCGTTGGCGCTCTGTTGACGATGCTGCTGGTCGGGATCGTCGGTATCGTCGGCGAGTGCGGACGTGCTGCGGAAGAAGCCGCTGGCGACGCTCAGGGCTGAGTAGCCGGGAGGCAATCGCCAGCGTTCGTCTTGCCCGGGTTCGCGTCAGCGCGCCGCCGGCGCGCCAGCCGCGAAACAGTAGAAGAGGCCGGCGCCGCCCGTGCCGACCAGGTTCTCCTGGCTGCATCCGCGACTCGGATGGGTCGAATTCCACGAGATGTTGTTGCCGCCCGCGCGGTCGTGATGCCCGAGCTGGGCGCTGCCTGTCGCCGCCTCACTCGTCCAGTTGCTGCAGGTGTGATCGGCGGCGTCCGCGAAGGCGCGTCCGTCAGGTTGTGAGCCGGTGAGCATGTCGTGCTGGTTCGGGGTTGCGCCGACCCCGTTGATCGGGTCTCCCTTTTCGCTGATCGCCGTCACTCGGGTCACCGAGTTTCCCAGCCGGGCGAGATCGAGCGTGTCACCGTGGAGCTCCGCCAGGTTCTGCGCGATGCGCTGGCCCTTGGCGTTATACCAGGGGCCCTCGCCGATCCGGTCCCGCGCATTGACGGCGCTTGGTCCCTGCGTGCTCAGGTAGGCGTGCCACGTACGATCGCCGGCGCCGGCGGCGGATGCCAGCGCCTGGCAGTGCGCGTCGGCTCCCGCAAGACCGCCAAGATTCGCCCCCTTGCCGATCGGCCGGCTGGTGACGAAGAACGACATCGGCTGCTGCGGTCCCTGGGCGCCAGGTCCCTGCGGCGGCGCCCCCGCCTGAGACGGTGCCGGTTGTCCCGCGGGCGGCGCCGTTGCCGGCTGCGGCGCCTGGGCGGCGCTCCAGACCGAGGTGGCGGCCACGAGTGCGGCCGCGACCAGGAACTGTTGATTCTGCTTGGTCATCATGTCCTCTCGAAGGATGGTCCCGGTCGGCCGGTGCCGCCGTTCAGGCGCCTGTCAGCTCTGGCGCAAGGGGAGCGTAATCCAATCGCACGCCGGTGTGCGATTGATTCTTGCGCCGTCAATCGAGCGCCGCGGCGGCGGTCCCGGACGCTGAGAAAGTGGCGCGTTTCTGCTAAGATGGAGTTTTGCAGAGGCGGTACGCGGCGGCCCCGTGCAGGGCTGCTGCCTGGAGAACGCCAGCATGAATTACTCGCCCTTCAAAGAGGCGCTGCTGCGAAAGCGCGGAGAAATCCTGTCGATGGGCGGCGGCGTCAAGCCGCTGCCGGCAACGATAGAAGTGAACTCGCGGCAGGGCGATCTTGCCGATCAGGCCAGCGGCAACAACGAAGTTCACATTCAGCTCAAGCTCAAACAGACCGACGCGAAGATCCTGCAGGCAATCGAAGAGGCTCTCTACCGGATGGAGAAGGGCACCTACGGCATCTGCCGCGACTGCGGTGAAGAGATCGCCGAGCCGCGGCTGAACGCCATTCCCTGGACCCGTGTCTGTATCAAGTGCAAGGAAAAGCAAAGCTCGTGAAAGCCACCGAACTGCTCGCACTGCTGCGTGAATTCCGCCGCGACAAACTGACCATGCGCCAGCGGCATGTCGCCGCCGCTCGTCATATCCCCAACTACGATTTCAACAACACCTACCAGTACGTGATCTGCCGCGAAGACGTGCAGCTGAACTGGCTGAGCGACGCGGTCGCCGACATGGGCGGCGAGCTGGAGCAGGTGCCCGAGCCGGAGATGCCTTCGTCCAAAGGCGAGTCGGCACAGGCCGGCCTGCTGACGCAGGACCGGGACGCCGCCCAGGCATTCGTCGACACGTGGCGCGCGCGCATCGAAGCGATGCCCAACGCCCGCCATCGCAGCCTGCTGCGCGTCATCATCGGCGAAACGCTGGAACACAAACGGTTCTTCGAGCAGGCGCTCGCCGGCCGGAGCGATCTGCTCGGCCGCCGTGCCGATGGCGCCGGCACCGGCGGCGGCGTGCTCGGCACCCGGTGGAATCGAGCAGTAGAGCGATCAGTCGCCGTCGCCATCGGCAGCAATCTCGGCGATCGCCATGGCGCGGTGTCGTTCGCGGTCGAGCGCCTCGCCGCCTTCATCACCGATCTGACCGTGTCCTCGTTGATCGAGACCGAACCGGAAGGGAAGGGGCTCGGCGACCAGCCGCTCTATCTCAACGCCGTCGCCGTCGGCCGCACCGGCCTCGACGCTCGCAGCCTGCTCGACGCGCTTCTTGCGATCGAGAACGCCTTCGGTCGTGAGCGGCCGTTCCCCAACGCGCCGCGGACCCTGGATCTGGATCTCGTTCTGCTCGACACGATCGTGACGGACGATCCGGAACTGCAGCTGCCGCATCCGCGGTTTCGAGAGCGGTTCTTCGTGCTCGGTCCGCTGGCGGAGGTGGCGCCGGACATGGTCGATCCCGTGACCGGCCTGAAGGTGTGGGAACTGCTCCGGAAGCTGCTGGCGGACGAGGGCCGCTAGGGGAGGGCCGGCCACGAAAAAGGCCGGCGCATGTGCGCCGGCCCCATCTTCGCTCTCGAGCTGACCGACAGTCAGCGTGTTCCGGTCCGACCTACTTCTTGTAGACGCGCTTCTGCGTGCCGCGCGCGCCCGTCGTCTCGATGGTGAGCGTGCTGCCGGAGACGGTCCATACCGAGCTGGACTCCATCATCCCGCCGCCCATGTCCATCTTGGTCGTGACGTTGAGCTTCGGTCCGTCGAACTTCGCCGTGGACACCGACTCCACCGGCGTGCCGCCGCGACCCATCATCGTGTTCTTGCTCTCGCTGCCGTCGAGCTTGTAGGTCGTCACGACCTTGTTCTCGCCCATCGTGCGCTCGATGGTGAGGGTATCGCCCGTCTGCTTGATGGTGGCGCCGTTTCCGAGCGCACCACCGCCGCCGCGTCCACCGCCGCCACCGCCACCGCCCGGCGCTCCGCCGCCTGCCGGCGCGGCCATGCCGCTCGCTTCAGGATCGAGCGTCCAGGTGCCGGAGAAATCAGGCTTGGCCTGAGCGAAGGCGACCGACGCGACCGCGAAGATCGTGGCGGCAATGATTCCGATTCGTGCCCGCTTCATGCGTTGCTCCTTTGAATGATGAACGACCAACAACTTCCCGACCGACGATTCCGGGTTGCCGCCCGGCAACCCCGATAGCACCGTGCCCGTGAGCGGATATGCCGCCCGGTCATTCGAACCGCAGCGCCTCGATCGGATCGAGCCGCGCCGCCTTCCGCGCCGGGTAGAACCCGAAGAACACGCCCGTCGCCGCCGCGAACCCGAACGCCATCGCGATCGCGTTCGCCGGGAATCGGCGCGGCCACTGCATGAACTTCTGCACGCGGCTGCCGACAGGCCAAATCCCATGCCGATGCCGATGCAGCGCCGCCGATCAGGCTGAGCGACGATCGCCTCGACGAGGAACTGGAGCAGCACGTCCTTGCCGCGGGCGCCGATCGCCATGCGCAGGCCGATCTCGCGCGTGCGCTCGGTGACCGACACCAGCATGATGTTCATGATCCCGATGCCGCCGACGAGCAGCGAGACGCCGGCGATGCCGGCCAGCAGCGTCGTCATCGTCTTGGTCGTCTCCGTCCGGACGCTGACCATCTCTTCCGAGCGTCCGGACCATGAAGTCGTCCGTATCGCCGGGATCGATCTTGTGGCGCGTCGCGCAGGCGCACGCGTGATGGCCGTCGGCGACGCCGGCGATGTCTTCGGCCGTCTGCCGCCGAGACCGTGATGTTGTTGATGTCTGGCTGCCCTGCAGCTTCTTCATCACGGTGGTGTACGGCGCGAAGATCTGGTCGTCCTGGTCCTGGCCGCCACGCCGACGGCCCTTGCGGCTCATCACGCCGAGCACCTTGAACGGCTGGTTGCGGATGCGGATGATCTGCCCGGTCGGATCGACGTCGTCGCCGAAGAGCGTGTCGGAGACGATCGTGCCGAGCACGGCGACCTTGGCGCGCCGGTCGACGTCCTGCGGCGCTGAAGAAGGCTCCGTACTTGATCGGCCAGCTGCGAATGAGCGGCAGGTCGACGTCGGTGCCCTGGATGCTGCGTCGACCAGTTCTGGTTGCCGGCGATGACCTGCGCGCGCGTGTTGACGCCTGCGGCGACGTACTGCGACGCCGGGCAGCTTCCGGATCGCCTCGGCGTCTTCGGGCGTCAGCGTCGTCGCGTTGCCCTGGCCGCCTGCGCACGCCGCCGTGCGAGAAGTTGCCGGCGTTGACGGTGATCAGGTTGGTGCCGGCCGACTTGACCTGCTCTTCGATCGTGCGTCTGCGCGCCGGTGCCGAGCGCCACCATCGTGATGACGGCGCCGACGCCGATGATCATGCCGAGCATCGTCAGCACGGTGCGCATCTTGTTGCGGTTGAGCGCCTTGAGCGCGATTCGCAAGCGTCATGAAGATGGACATGCTGGGTTCTCTCCTAGTGCCACGCCGGCCGCGGCTGTTCCGCCGGCGACCGCGTCGGCCGGCAGGCCGTGCACGTGTCCGTCTCGGGCGGCGGCAGCGCCGCAAGTTCTTCGCCGCATCGCGCCGGTTGCGGGATCTGCTGATCGATCTGGATCGCGGCCGTCGCGGAAGCGGACGAGGCGCGTGCCGTACTCGGCGATGTCCATCTCGTGCGTGATGAGGAGCGACCGTGATGCCGCGCTCGCACGTTCAGCCGCTGGAAGATGTCCATGACCTCGATGCTGGTGCGCGTGTCGAGGTTGCCGGTCGGTTCGTCGGCGAGCAGGATCGACGGCTCGTTGATCGAGCGCGCGCGCGATCGCGACGCGCTGCTGCTGACCGCCGGACAGCTGGTTCGGGATAGTGGTCGATGCCGCTTGCCGAGCCCGACGATCTCGAGCGACCTCCATGGCGCGCTTGTGCCGCTCCGCCGTCTTCATCTTGCCTTGCCGCCGTTGTAGAGCAGCGGCAGCTCGACGTTGTCGAGCGCCGTCGTCCGCGACAGCAGGTTGAAGCCCTGGAAGACGAAGCCGATCTTGCTTGTTGCGGACGAGCGCCAGTTCGTCCTTCGACATCCTGCGACACGTCCTTGCCGTCGAGGATGTATGTGCCGCTCGTCGGGCGATCGAGGCAGCCGACGATGTGCATGAAGCGTCGACTTGCCGGAGCCCGACGGACCGGTGACCGCGACGAACTCGCCCGGTTCGACGTCGAGCGACGGCACCGCGCAGCGCGCGGACCTCGATGTCGCCGACGTGGTAGGTCTTGTCAGATCCCGAATCGATATGACAGCCATGGATTCACTCTGACTGACGCTGGCCGCCTAGAAGCCGCGTCCGCCGCCGCCGCCGCGGTTCCCGCCTCCCGGGCCGCCGCCGCGTTGCGGCCCGCATCAGCGGGTTCTGTCCGGCGCCGGTTGCGCCAGCGGGTGACGTCGCCGCCATCGGCAGGATCACATTGGTCACGACTTCGGTGCCGGGCTGCAGCTCACCGTTCGATTACCTCGGTGTACGTGCCGTCGGAGATACCGAGGCGCAGGTGACATCGGTTTCAGCTGCTTGTTGACGTAGAGCCACGCGCGGCCCCGCGTTTCGACCGTCGGGAGCGGCGCCGAAGAGCGAATCGATCGTGGTCGCGCCGATCGTGATCGACGGCACACTGGCGACCCGTCCCTGGCCGCCGCGCGCCGGAGCTGCCTGTCCGCTCGCGGCTGCGGGTGCAGGGGCCTGTCCGGATGCGCCGCTGTTCGCGGCAGCATTGGGCGCGCCGGGGGCGCCGTTGGGCTGCCCACCACCGAACCCGCCGAAGCCACCCCGCCCGCCGCCCTGGCCGTTCTGACGGGCCGCCATCCGTTCCTGGAAGGCCGCGCGCTCTTCAGGCGTCATTGCCGCCATCCGCTCTTCCATGCGCTTGCGGCGTTCTTCGGGCGTCATGTTCGGGTCGAACCCGCGCCCGCCGCCGAAACCGCCCGGGCCACCAGGCCCGCTCTGTACCGCGGGTCCGCCGCCAGCGGCGCCGGCGGGCGCGCCGCCGCCGGAGTTCGCGGCGCTCGCCGACGCGCTTCCCGCATTCGCCGCCCGTCCCGGATTGGACGCTCCGCCGCCAGCGGCGTCGACCGGTCGCCGCCGCCCCTCGCTTCGGCCGAACCCGCCGCGGGAACGCGCGCCGCGGTCGCGGTCGGCTGCGTTGCCGATCCGTTCGCCGCGTTGGCCGCCGGACGCCGCCGGCCGTCGCGCCGCCGGGATTGCTCCACCGGGCTGGCCGAACCCGTTGCCACCGCGCCCGCCGCCGCCGCGGCCGCCGGCGTTGCGACCGCCGAACCCGCCTCGAGCTCGGGCGGCATCGTCCTGGTTGAGCGCGTCGAAGATGTCCGTGGTCGGCCGGAAGCGCGATGGCCGCGTTCGGCATGCGCAGCACGTTGTCTTGCGCGCGATCTCGATGTTCACGTTGGCGGTCATGCCCGGCTTCAGCTTCAACTGCCGGATTCGGCACGTCGATGACGGTCTGAGTAGGTGACGACGTTCTGGACCGTCGTCGGGTTGCAGGCGCACCTGTTCGACGGTGCCGGTGAAGGTGTCGGTCGGATAGGCGTCGACGCGGAACGTCACCGCCTGCCCGGGGCGCATGCGGCCGACGTCCGACTCGTCGATGTTCGCGTTGACCTGCATCTTCGTCAGGTCGGCCGCGATGATGAAGAGCGTCGGCGCCGACATGCCGGCGTTGACCGTCTGGCCCGTGTCGACGCTCCGCTTGATGACGATGCCGTCGATCGGCGCGGTGATGACCGTGTGGTCGAGGTCGACTTCGGCCTTGTTGAGCTGCGGCTTCGGCCTGCACGATCGGCGACTCGGTCGACTTGAGCTGCGCCTGCGCCGACTGCAGCGTCACCTGCGCCGTTCCGAGGTCGACCTCGGCGAGCAGGCTTTCGCGACGAGCTCCTTCGACGCGATCCAGCTTCGGCTGCGCGTCGGCGACGCGCGACCTTCTGCCGATCCAGGTTGGCCTCGGGCGTTGGTCAGGTTCGCGCCTGCCGTCTCGACCTGCGTCTGCAGCATCGACGGATCGAGCCGGGCGATGACCTGCCCCTTCTTCACGATCGAGTTGAAGTCGGCGTAGAGCTCCTGGACGATGCCGGAGACCTGCGTGCCGACCTGCACCGTCGTGACCGCCTGCAGGGTGCCGGTCGCGCCGACCGGCATCGATGATGTCGCCTCGCGTGACTTGTGCCGTCGCGCACGTCGGCTCCTTGGCCGGGCGGTTCATGTAATAGGCGCCCGCGCCGACCCCGACGAGTGCGAGCACGACGACGATCAGAATCAGTTTTTTCATATGTCCGTCTGGCTGCCGGGCAGGGTCCCGGCACCGTCGTTCGAAACGGTCAAGCATGAGTGTCGATCTGTGACGCCGGCCGCGCGCGAGCCGATGGCTACTGACCGCCGTTGCCGCCGGTCCGCCGGTGCCGCCCGCCGTCGCGCCGGTCGTCGCACCGGTGTTGGCAGCCGTCGTCCCGGTCCCGCCAGGTGACCGCGGCGCTGACGCCGCGCGAGCCGACCGTCTGGACCGTCTCGAAGTTCACGAGCGCCTTGCGGTAGTTCAGGATGGCGCGGAGCTCGTTGTTCTGCGCGTCGGCGAAGTCGCGCTGCGCCTGGACGACTTCGTAGTTGGTCGACATGCCGACGTCGAACTTGCTCTGCATCGCGTCGAGCCGCTCCTGCGCCAGCTCGCGGGCGACGGCGCTCGCCTGCACGCTCTCGAGGGAGCTCTGGACGGTCAGCGCCGCGTTGGCCACGTCGGTGGCGATCTGGAGCTCGAGCGCCTTCAGGTTGGCTTCGGTCTGGTCGAGCGACAGCTTCGATCGGGCGACGTTCGCCTCCTGCGCGCTCTGGCCGATCGGATAGGCGAAGGTGAACCCGACCGTCCACGTCGGCGCGTCGAACCCGCTGATGTTGCGCAGCGCGTCGAGGTAGCCCGACGGGATCACGGACGAAGGCCGGGCGCCGGTCAGCGGATCGGGAGGACCGGTGAAGATGAACTGGGGTCCGCCAAGGCCATTCAGGCCGTAGTTCGCCGTCAGGTTCAGCTGCGGCCTCGTCGCGTCCACCTGGGCCTGCAGGTTGATGTCGCTGATCTTCAGGTTGTTCTTCGACTGCTGCAGGTCGGTGCGCTCGCGCAGCGCGCGCGTAACGGCGGCGTCGACGTTGATCGGCTCGGGCGTCGCCGCCGGCCGATCGACCGGGTTGATCGACGAGGTCCACAGCGGATCGTCGGTGCCGCTGACGATCAGCCGCTTCAGCGCCAGCTCGACGTGCGCACCGTCGCCTGCGCCTGCACCAGCGTCAGCCGCCGGGTCGCCTGCTCGGCCTGGGCGGTGACGACGTCGATCGGCGCCAGCGTGCCGATTTCGACCCGCGCCTGGTTGTCCTGCACCAGCCTTGCGGCGATGTCGAGCGAGTTCTGCGCCGCTTCGACCGCCTGGATCGCGAAGACCAGATCCCAGTACGCGTTGCGCGTGTTCGCCTGGGTGTTCGCAATCGTCGACTGCAGCGTGATCTCGTCGTTCTGCTGGCTGACAGGCGCGTGGTCAGGAGCGAGGCGCGCGTGCTGTCGATCTTGAACCCGCGCAACAGCGGCTGAACGAGCGACGCCCGTCAGGCCGGAGGTGAACTGCGGGTTGCGAAGGTTGATCGTGCTCTGGCTGTTCAGGCGGCCGTTGGTCCAGTTGACGTTGTAGTTGCCGCCGCCGCGGTACAGGTTCTGCGCGATGCCGGCACTCCAGGTGTCGCGGATGCTGGTCGTCGGCGTCGTGATGCCCTGCGTGGTCTGCTGCGGCAGGGTGGTCTGTCTGGTGTTGTTCGCCGACGAGGTCAGGTTCAGCCGGTAGTTCGCCTCGAGGCCGGCAATCGAGAAGTCGGTCAGCCGCGGCGTGATCCGCGCGACGGCGATGTCGATGTTCTTTTCGCGCGCCGCGCGCACCGCTTCCTCGATCGTCAGGTTCGACGCGCGGCCCGGCGGTCATGAAAACCGCCGTCGGCGCACCGGCGGGACTTGCGACTGGGGTTGTGCCTGCTGCGCTGCCTGCCGGATCAACTCGCGCACATGGGCGGGATCCGGGCGGCACTCGGCGCCTGTTGCGCCGCCGCGGGGGCCACGATTGCCGACCACCAGCACGCCAGCCGCAGTCCACGACGATGCGTTCTTCTTCACGAAAGCCTCCAGGACGATTGGAAATACACGACACAAGAAGACTGTCAGCGCCGGACGCCGGGTCGTCGCCCTTGGGCGCGTCCGCGCTGTCCCACACCGCCTTCACCTTGGCACGCTGGTCGGGTCAGAGCACCTCGTTCATGCGATAAAGCATCAGCGTCCGGGTCTTGTTCAGCTCGGCGCGTGCCGCTCTCGACCCGATCGACCTGCTGCGCTACGGTGGCCAGCGTCCGCCGATGTCGCGTTGATGGTCTGCGACAGCGTCTCCTCCAGCTTGTCGAGCTGCTCGCGGCCGTCGCGCAGCTTCGGCAGCGCTTCTGCCAGATCTGCTCGATGGCCGCCGATTGCTGATCGGTGATGCCCAGCTCGCGCGTAGCTTCGGATCCAGCCACCATTTCCGCGGACGATGCTCGTCCTGCTCGAGCGGCGGGTGTCGCCGTCGCGGTCGTGCGCCGGGACTCCCGCGCTGCGGATACCCTGACCCACATCGCACGTCGCGCCCGCAGACCGCCGCGGCGGACACGGGCACCCGACGCAAGCGCCGCGATCGCCCACGCGATATGCCTTGCCATATTCGACTGACTCTCCGGAGAAGTGTACTATGGCGTATTACGACCCCTCCGCGGGCGCCTGTTTACCGCTGCGGTGGGTAACGGCTCTACCCTCACGGCCGCAGCTGTTCACGTAACCATTGTACATGCATAGGTTTGGCTGGCATGGCAACGCTTGCAGACTGCGCCGGGCATGACGCCAGCCCCGCAGGAGGCGGCCGTGGCGCGGAGCGATGATCGGCTGGGATGGTGTTGGCCGGCGCTGCTGCTTGGCCATGAGCATCGGTCGGGCCGCTCGAACGGCGACGAGGCGAGTCTTACCGCCCAGGTCAGCCTCGGCCGACCACGAGACCGAAGAAGGGTATTTCTCGCTCGGCGACAGCGCGACCGTGCTGGTCAAGCCCGGCACCGAGCTCCATCGCTTCCTGTCCCGAAAACGCGGGCACGCCGTCAGGATAACGCTGTCCGCTCCCGGTCGCACCGGAACTCTCGACCATCGAACGGTGATCCGCGGCGCCTCGCGCCGGCCGTGCAGCCCTCATCGTCGTACGAATCCGCTCCAGCCGTTTCGATCACCTGTCCCGACGATGTTGTTGGGCGTCGACGCGCCGGCCGTCAGGCCGATCGACGACCGCGCCTGACGGCGGGCAGCCAGTCTCCGGTCGTGACCTCCAGCCGCCTGCGCGGTCGACGGCGCGCCGACCGGACGATGCCGGATCTGTTCGGCCGACAGCAGGCAGCCCGGATCGGCGATGTGAAAGGTCGGCACCCGCTCGGCGCAGATGCGGGCGAGGTTGCAGGTGTTGCTGCTGTTGTAGCCGCCGACGACGATCATCAGGTCGACCGGCTCGCTGTCGAGCAGCGCGATCGACCGCGTCCTGCCGCTCCTGCGTCGCACTGCAGATCGTGTCGAACGCGCGGAAGTGCGTCGGCGGCGCCGCGTCGCCGTAGCGGTCGCGCATCGCCGTCGCCGACCATCTCGCCGATCTCCAGCGACTCCGACATCAGCATCGTCGTCTGGTTGGCGCAGCCGATGCGGTCCAGGTCGGCGTCGGGATCGAAGCCCGGCGAGACCGCGCCGGCGAAGCGGTCGAGGAACGCGCGCGCGATCGCCGCCGTGGCGGATGTAGTCGCAGACGACCGCCGCCTCGTCGCGATCGAGGACGACGAGGTAGCGGCCGTGCGGGTACTTGAGCGCCTGCGATGCGGTCGCGCGCGTCTCCTCGTGCTTGACCTTGCCGTGGATGACGGCGGTGAAGCCGTCCTGCGCGTAGCGGACGACGTTCTTCCACACGTTCAGCACCGAGCCGCAGGTCGTGTCGACGAGCGTGCAGCCGCGTTCGAGAGCTGCGCCATGCTCGCCGACGGTGACGCCGAACGCCGGCAGGATGACGACGTCGTCCGGCCCGAGCGTCGCGGCCGTGCTCGGCCGGGATCGCTGAGGAAGCGGATGCCGCTGGCGCGCAGCCGGTCGTTGACGTGCGGATTGTGGATGATTTCGCCGGTCAGGAAGACGTTGCGCCCGGGGAACGCGCGCCGCGCCTGGTAGGCGTAGTCGACGGCGCGATCGACGCCGTAGCAGAACCCGAACTCGCGGGCGAGATGGAGCGTCAGCCGGCCCGGTCTGGTGGCGGAAGTCGCCGGCGCGGACCTCGTCGACGAGCGCGCTGTGATACGCCGCGGCGAGCTCGCCCGCGACGGCCTCTTTCATGTCGAGGCCCTTGCGGAAGATGAGCGGCTGGGCGGTGGCCACTGCTACGCGTGGCGTCGTCGCGCGCGTGCGGCGTCATGTCGTCGAGCGCGCTGAGGCTTCGGAACCGTCGGCCGGGACAGGACGGCGTCGACGTCGGAGAGGCAGCTTCGTCGTCGCCGGCGCTGGATTCGACGGCCGCGGGTCAGCTCCTCGATCGCCGGTCGGTCTGCGGCGGCGGTGAAGCGCGCGCTGGCGACGTGCGGCCGGCGGAGTCGTGCCGCACGTGCCGCGGAGCGGCACCACCTGGCCGAGGCCGACGCCGGCGATGAGGCCGGCCGCGGCCGCGACGGTGACCCAGCGGCGGACGTGCGAGTGCGCCGCTGATGACGGCGCGCGCCGCCTTCGGGAAGGCGATGACGCGGGCCGGCCGTTCGAGGGCTTCGAGCCGGCGCGCGATCTGCGCCTGCTGCGCCGCGAGGCGCTCGGCGGGAAACGCCTCGTCGGCCTCGTGCGCGCAGCGTCGTCGCGAAGTCGACGAGCCAGGCGTCCGAGAACCGGTCGAAGCGCGGTCGCGGCACGCGGCGCAGGCGTCGAGGTGCGGATGGCGGGACGGCTGCCCTCGAGCGGCTGTCGGTCCAGAGGCGCGCGAACTGCGCGTCGTCCAGATGACCCGCGCCGAGACGTTCAAGAAGTGACACGGCGTTTTCCTTTCAGTTCCCCTGCGGCGGCGCCGAGTCGTTCGCCAGCAGCGCCCGCAGCTTGCGTATCGCGCGGAACAGGTGCACGCGAACGGTCGACTCGTTCAGTCCCGTCAGCGCGCTGACTTCCCGCGACGTGCGCCCTTCCACGTGGCTCAGCACGAACACCGATCGCTGCCGCTCGGGCAGCTTCGCCAGCGCCGCGCGCGATCTGCTCGCCGCCGCTCGCGTCCGAGCAGCGCTTCCTCCGGCGACAGGCCCGTCGGCGGCGACCCGCTCGGTCAAGGTCGCGGTTCGGCGCGCCCGGTCCGCGCCGCGCATGCCGCGTCGACATCGGCACCAGCCAGCGCTCGCGGCGCGTGCGCGCCTTGATCCGGTCCAGGCATCCGTTGATCAGGATGCGCGTGAACCACACGTCGAAGGGCAGCTCCTCGCGGAACGACGCCAGGTGCTGATACGCCTTGACGAACGCGTCCTGCACCGCTTCGTCCGCCTCGGCCGCGTCGCGCAGGTAGTGATACGCGATCCGGGCCGCGCGGCGCTGGTGCCGCGCGACGAGCTCGGCGTAGCGCTCGCGTGCGTCCTCCAGCTGGCCGGCCGCCTGCATGCGCCTTGACGGCGGAGGCGGCGGCGGCGTCCGCTTCGCGGGCGGGAAGGCGAGCCGGTGAGCTCCTGACATGAAATACGCCTCGAGGACCGGAACGTTTACTGACCCGGGCGACCGGCCACTATGCCCCAACTGCCAGAGAAGAGCCCGCCGCTATTATAGAACGTCCGGGTGCCGCTGAAAGTCGACTCCTGAAATGAGGGGCGACGGCACAAATCGGGTTCGAGGCGCCTCAGCGGGGAAGCGTGAGGAGCGTCGTTCCCGGGAAATACTGCTGCAGCACGCCGGACAGCTTTGCGCCGGACCGGATCCGAGCCAGCGCGCCGGCCTGGCAGAGTCCGACGCCGTGCCCAAACCCTCTGCCCTCGAACACGAACGAGGCGCGATCGCGCCGCACGTCGAACCAGGTGCTCTTGACCGTTCGACGCCAAGGGAGGCGCCGAGTACTTCGCGCAACGTCTCGCCGCGCACGACGCGCGCTTCGCCCCCTCGATGGCAACTCGTTCGGCGCGGCCGGCTGCGTCGCGATCCGCGATCTCGATGCGGTCGAGACGCGCGTCCGACGCGTGTCCGCGGATCGGCATTGAGCGCGTCGCGCACCGCGCCCGCCGTCGCTTCAAAGCGCCACGATGCATGGACTCCGCGGCAGCGCCATCGTCGGCCGGCTCACCAGATACGGCCGTGCGGTGCCGCCCCATACCTCGGCTGCGCCGCTCGTGTGGCCGCCGCAGTCGGCGTGATATACCGCGAGCGCCGGTGCGCCATCGAACCAGAGCACTTCGGCGCCGTCCGCCGCACCGCCTCGGCCGCCTGGGGTGCCCACCGCGACGTCTTCAGTCGGGCCGGCTCGTAGAGCTGGCAGTGGGTGCGGTCGCAGAGATCGAACCCCTCATGCGCGTGCCGTCCGAGATGGCCGATGGCATAGGTTCGCCCGATGACCGCCTGGACCTCGAACATTCGTTCCACGACTGCCGGGTCACCGCCTGCCGGCGCGAACTCGGACAGGATCGTCGCTTCGACGTAGTCCTCGAGCGGCACGCGCCGCACCTTCGTGCTCGCCTGCCCTCGCTCACGCCAACACGCACCATGCGTGGCGCCGCAGCGGCCTGGACGGCAACGCAGCGCGTGATGGCGGACTCGAGCACGCCGTCACCGCGGCTATCGCAATCACCAGAGCAGACGTGAGGCCCTTCATGTCGAGTGTATCGGGACGGCGCACCATAAACTTAGCGCCCTGAGCCCAAGCCCTGCCGGCTGACGCAGCGGCCGGCCTCCATCCATGGCTCGCATCCTCGTCATCGACGACGACCACGGCCGTCCGCGACAGCATGGCGCCGCATGCTCCGCGGCGCCGGCTACACCGTCGACTCGCGCGACCAGCGGCGAGGAGGGCTTCGTCTCGCCCGGCAGGCGACGCGTTCGACGTGATCCTTTCGGACATGCGGATGCCCGGCCTCTCCGGGCTCGACGTGCTGCAGCGGCTGCGCGACGATCCGCGTCGACTCCGCGCTTCATCGTCATGACCGGCGTTCGGCACCGTCGACACGGCGGTCGAGGCGATGAAGCTCGGCGCGGTGGACTTCGTGCAGAAGCCGTTCTTCCGCGACGAGCTGCTGATGCGCGTGCGCGCGGCGGCCGACCGCCGCGAGCTGGCGCGGCAGGTCAACCTGCTGCAGCGGCAGATCCGGCCGCCGGCTCCGCTGGAGACGCTCATCGGCGAGAGCGCGCCGATGCGCGCAGGTGCAGCGACCTGATCGGCCGCGCCGCGGCCGCGCCGGGCACGGTCCTCATCACCGGCGAGACCGGCACCGGCAAGGAGCTGGCGGCGCGCGCGATTCACGCCAGCAGCCCGCGGGCGGCGAAGCCGTTCGTCGCGCTGAACTGCGCCGCGCTCACCGAGTCGCTGCTCGAGAACGAGCTGTTCGGCCACGCGCGCGGCGCGTTCACCGGCGCGGCCGGCGGCGCGCGCCCGGGCTGATCGAGCACGCCGTCCGGCGGCACGCTGTTCCTCGACGAGATCGGCGACGATGCCGACCGACGCTGCAGGCGAAGCTGCTCCGCGCGCTCGAGGCCGGCGAGGTGCGCCGCATCGGCGAGAACGAGAGCCGCCGCGTCGACGTGCGGTTCGTCGCCGCGACCAACGTCGACCTGAAGGCGGCGGTCGACGCCGGGGACTTCCGGAGCGACCTGTTCTATCGGCTCAACGTGCATCGCATCCACCTGCCGCCGCTGCGCGAGCGCGGCGGCGACATCGGCTGCTGGTCGATCACTTCGTCGAGCGCGGTTCGGCCGCGCCGCCGGCGTCGAGCGCTGCAGCGACGACGCGCTGCGCGCGCTCTCGCGCCTACGACTATCCGGGCAACGTCCGCCAGCTCGAGCACATCATCCAGCGCGCGGTCGCGATCGCGCAGCGGCCCCGAGCTCGTGCCCGCGGATCTGCCGGAGGAAGCTCTGCCAGCGGCCGCCGGCCGCCGCCGGCGGCCGACGGCACGGTCGCCGCGGCACGCGAGCGCGCCGAGCGCGAGATGATCGTCGGCGACCCTGGCGCGCAATCACGGCGAGGATTGGCGCCGCCGCCCGCGAGCTGCAGGTCAGCCGCACGACGCTGTGGCGGCTGATGAAGAAGCACGCAGAATCTGATCACGCCGGCCGGTCGACCACGCCGGCACGCGTTTCACGCCTGAAACGTGCTGCGTTTCACGCTGCAACGTGCGTTCGCTCGCGTGCTCCGCGACCCGTGCTCTGTCGCTCTAAGCCTCGAAAACACGAGCCTGTGACGTCGATCCGCGCACACGTGTGCGGATGCGGCCCCGTCTTGCTCTCGTCCACCGAGTGCCGCCATGCGGCGCGACGGCAGCAGACTGACACACCTCGACGTCCGTACTCATCGTCGACGACGATCGCGACCTGGCCGGACGCTCCTGGCGGCGTCGGTCGCGCGGCTCGGATACCGGCCATGCCTCCGTCAGCGCTGCGCCGGCGCGGATCGACGCGGCCGTCGCGGACGCTCGTTCGACGTGGCGCTCGTCGACCTCGGCGCTCGGCAGCGAATCAGGCGCTCGACGTCGATCCGCGCGATCAAGGCGCACGCGCCCGACACGGAGATCGTCGTGATCTCGGCGAGCACGTCGCTGGCGTCGCGGCGATCGCGTCCTACGAGCTGCAGGCGTTCGCCTTCGTGCCGAAGCCGTTCGACGTCGACCAGCTGCTTCGGCGCGGTCGAGCGCGCGCGTCGAGCGACGGCGCGTGTGACTCGGCGATCGCCGGCTGGTCTGGGAACAGCGGATCGTCAACGAGATCGGCGACGAGCATGCGCCAGTCGCTGGCGCCCGAGCGCGTGCGTCGAGCGGCGCGCTCGAGCGCCTGATGCGCGGCGCTCGACGTCACTCGAGCGGTTCGATCCGCCTTCGCAACCGCGAGACCGGCGCGTACGACGTGCGCGTCATGCTCGGGCCGACCGTCGACGCGCAGATCGGGGCTCGCACGGCCGACGATCGCCGCGGCCGAGCGATCTCGTCCTCGCGACGCGCGCCGCCGGTGCGCGTCGACGACCTGCACGAGCCGACGCCGCCAGCGGCGGCGCGGACCTGCCGGTGCGTCGAGCGCTCAGCGTGCCGATGTTCGCCGGCGAGGATCTGATCGGCGTGCTGAGCGATCGGCTGCCCGATGCCGGGCCGGTTCGACCGAGCCGACGAGCGGCTGCTCGGCGATCATCGCCAACCAGGTCGCCGTCGCGCGTGCAGAACGCGCGGCTGCACGACTTCGTCCGCGCGCGGCAAGCAGGAGTGGGAAGCGACCTTCGACGCGATCGGCGACGCGATCGCGGTGTTCGATCGCCGCGGCCGGCTGCTGCGCGGCAACACGCGCGCTCGCCGCGTATCTCGGCCGGCCGGTCACGGCGCTGCGCGGGCTGACCTGCGACGAGGTCGGGCTTCTGCGGCGGCGCCGTTCCCGCGACTGCGCGGTCGGCGCAGCGCCGCCGGCACAGCGCCTGCGTGCACGACGAGGTGACCCGCGCCGGACGGACAGATCTTCAGCGTGACGACCTGTCCCGGTGCTCGACGCCGCCGACGGCGCCGCGGTCGTGCAGATCGCGAAGAACGTGACCGACGAGATCCAGAACGCGCGCCGGCATGCGGCAGATGAGCGACGAGCTCGCGCGCCGCCAACAGCCGCCTGGTCGCGACGCGTCGACCGGCTGAAGGCGACGCAGGCGCAGCTGCTCCAGGCCGAGAAGCTGTCGGCGATCGGCCAGCTCGTCGCCGGCGTCGCGCACGAGCTGAACAACCCGCTGACCAGCGTGATCGGCTACGCGCAGCTGCTGCAGGAGGAGCTGCTCGAGGCGAGCGCCGGCGGCCGATCCGGCCGGCCGCCGGAGCTCGCGCACGACCTGCGCCGCATCGCCGAGGAGTCCGAGCGCGCCGCGCGCATCGTCCGCAACCTGCTCGCGTTCGCGCGCCGGCAGGCCGCGCCGCGCGCGCCGCGCAGGACATCGCCGACGTCATGAGCCGCGTGCTCGTCGCTGCGCGCCTACGAGTTCCGCCTGAACGCGATCGAGCTCGACGACCGAGTTCGAGCCCGGCGCTGCCGCCGGTGCTCGGCGACGGCGGCCAGCTGCAGCAGGCGCTGCTCAACCTGCTGCTCAACGCCGAGCAGGCGATGCGCGGCGCGCGCCGACGCGCCGCCTCCGCGTCGGCGCGCGCTACGACGCCGAGTCCGACGCCGTCGAGCTCTTCATCACCGACACCGGCCACGGCATCGACCGACGAGAACCTGCGCCGGATCTTCGATCCGTTCTTCACGACGCGCGAGGTCGGCGAGGGCACCGGCCTCGGCCTCAGCATCTGCTACGGCATCGTCCGCGATCACGGCGGCCAGATCGCGGTCGAGAGCCGCGTCGGCGCAGGGCACCACGTTCAAGATCCTGCTGCCGGCGCGCGCGCCGACGAGCGACGCGCGGCTGCGCGTCGCTCGTCGCGCATCGCGACGCGACCGAGCGCGACTACGTCGCGGCGGCGCTGACCGGCTGGGGCTACACGTCGTCACCGCGGCGTCGAGCAGCGAGGCGACTGGCGCGCTGCCGCGACGGCCGGCTGCAGGCGCGCGTTCGTCGATCGCGGCGTCATCGCCGCGGACCTGCCGGCTGGCGGACGCGCGCGCGAGCCGCGGCAGCGCCGCTGGTGCTGATGTCGCGCACGGCCGACGACGGCGATGATCGAACGTTCGGCGGGAGCAGGCGAGCGCCGTGCTCGCCCCGCCCTTTCGAGCTGCCGGCGCTGCGGGCGGCGTCTGCGCGGCGTGTCCAAGGAGTACGTATGAGCGGGCAGCAGCCCGCTGCTCGTCGTCGTCGACGACGAGCAGGGCATTCTCGACGTGGTCAGCCGGTTCGCGCAGCGCGCCGGCTACGACGTCGATGCCTGCTCGAGCGGCCGCGACGCGATCGCGCAGCTGCAGACGCGCCGCGCCGACCTGGTCATGGTCGATCTGCGGATGCCGGACGTCGGCGGCCTCGACGTGCTGCGCGCCATTCGCGAGATCGATCCGCGCTGCCAGGCCGTGCTGATGACCGGCTACGCGTCGGTCGACACCGCGGTCGAGGCGATCAAGCTCGGCGCGATCGACTACCTGAGCAAGCCGCTCGACTTCGCGCGGCTCGAGCAGCTGCTCGCCGGCGTGCGCGACGATCTCGAGCGGCGGCGCAGCCTGCTGTCGATCGAAGGCGACGTCGCGCGGCGGCTCGAGTTCTGCGGCATGATCGGCCGCGGCGCCGGTGATGCAGGAGCTGTTCGGCATGATCCGCCGGCTGGCGCCGCACGTGCGCACGGCGCTCGATCACCGGCGAGACCGGCACCGGCAAGGAGCTGGTCGCGCGCGCGCTCCACCAGCACCGGGCCGCGCCGCGACGCCGCTTCGTCACCGTCAACTGCGCCGCGGTCGCCGAGACGCTGTTCGAGAGCGAGCTGTTCGGCCACGTGCGCGGCGCCTTCACCGGCGCCACCGAGCACAAGCCGGGGCTGTTCGAGCTGGCCGACGGCGGCACGCTGTTCCTCGACGAGATCGGCGAGCTGCCGCTGACGCGTGCAGGCCAAGCTGCTGCGCGTGCTCGAGCTCGGCGAGGTGCACCGCGTCGGCTCGCTCGAGCCGCGCAAGGTCGACGTGCGCGTCATCGCCGCGACCAACCGCGACCTGCGCGCCGAGGTCGCCGCCGGGCGGTTCCGCAGCGATCTCTACTACCGCCTCAACGTCGTCGAGGTGCAAGCTGCCGCCGCTGCGCGACCGCCGCGAGGACATTCCCTACCTGACCGCCGCGTTCGTCCGCGAGACGTCGCGAGCGGCTGCAGAAGCCGCTCGCCGGGCTGACCCCGGGCGCGGAGCGGCTGCTCGGCGCGGCGCCGTGGCCGGGCAACGTCCGCGAGCTGCGCAACGTGATCGAGCGCGCCTGCATCCTCGCCGACGGCGACTTCATCACCGAGCGCGAGCTGGCGGTGAGCATGCCGCCGGTGCCGCCGGCGCCGTCGCGGCGGCCGCGCGCGGTGCGGCGGTCGCCGGCGCCGCGACTCGACGGCGACAGCGATCTGCTCGTCGACGGTCGAGCGCGAGCACATCCAGCGCGCGCTGGTCCGCGCCAGCGGCAACAAGAAGGCCGCGGCGCGGATGCTCGGCCTGAGCCGCCGCGCGCTCTACCGCCGGCTCGAGCGGCTCGATCTCGGCGAACACGATCATGCGGCGGCGCGACCGCGACTCGACGCGATGGGCGCCTGAGGCGCCGCGTGGCGACTGCGTGCCGTGCGCACAGCCGCACGCACGTCGCGCGCTGTCAGCGTTACGCGTCGAGCCGCTGGCGGCGCCTTGCACCGTGCGCCATGACACGCCGATCAGATCGACACCGACGCCCGTCACCCGCCCCGACCGCGTCGGTGCTCGTCGTCGACGACGAGAACGGCGTCCGCGACCTGATGGCGCGCTGGCTGGCCAGCGGCGGCTACGACGTGCGGACGGCGGCCAACGCCGACGAGGCGCTCGAGCGCGTGCACGATCGCGCGCCCGCCGTCGCGCTGTGCGACATCCGCATGCCCGGCCACGACGGGCTGTGGCTGGCGCAGCAGATCCGCCAGCGAGTGCGCCCGAGACCGCCGTGATCATGGCGACCGGCGTGCAGGACGTCGGCTCCGCGGTCACCAGCCTGCGCGCAGGGCGTCGATCGACTACCTGACCAAGCCGTTCGGCCGCGAGCGCCTGCGCGAAGTCCGTCCTGCGCGGCGTCGAGTGGCACAACGCGGCGTGCGACTCCCGGCGCTGGCGCGAAGCGCTCGACGAGGAGGTGCGACCGCGGCGGCAGCGCCTGAGCAACGCGCTCGGCGGCGCCACCATCGACTCCGACGAGGCGCTCGACGCCCTGCTCGTCGATGCTCACCCTCGCCGATCGCGACGCCTACGCGCACGCCTACCGCGTCGCCGCGCTGGCGGCGAGCGTCGGCTGCGCGCTGCGGCTCGCCGACGACGACATGGCCGCGCTCGAGCGCGCCGCGCTGCTGCACGACGTCGGCAAGCTGGCGATGCCGGATGCGGTCCTGCGCAAGCCCGCGCCGCTGACGGCGGAGGAGCAGGTCATGGTCCGCCGGCACCCGACGATCGCCGCCGATCTGATCGCGCGAGGTGCCGTACCTCGCGGCGCGCGGCCGAACTGGTCCGCGACGCGCACGAGCGCATCGACGGACTCGGCTACCCGAACGGCACGCACGCCGCCGACGTCGCGCTCGGCGCGCGCATCATCTGCGGTCGCCGACGCCTACGACGCGATGACGCGCCCCCGCGTCTTCCGCGACGCGATCGCGCCCGCGCGAGGCCGCTGCTCGAGCTCGAGCGCTGCGCCGGCACGCAGTTCGACCCGCGTCGTCGTCGACGTCTTCACCGCGAATCGTGCAGATCCGATTCGGCGAATCCGGTCGAAATCCGGGCAATCGCGTGATCGGATGATCTGCGATTCTCGATTTCCCGATTCGCCCGCATTATCCGGACTTCGCAGGCATTACAATCATCACTCATCGTGCCCGACATTTGAGCCGGTCATCGGCCTCGAGATCCACGCGCAGCTGCTGACCGCGACCAAGATTTTCTGCGGCTGCTCCACGCGATTCGGCGCCGACGCCCAATACGCGCGCTGTGCCCGGTCTGTCTCGGGCTGCCGGGCGCGCTGCCGGTGCTCAATCGCCGCGCCGTCGAGCTGGCGGTCGCGCGCCGCGCTCGCGCTCGGCTGCACGGTGCATCCGAGCGATCGATCTTCGCGCGCAAGAACTACTTCTATCCCGACCTGCCCAAGGGCTACCAGATCTCGCAGTACGATCGGCCGCTCGCGACCGACGGCGCGATCGCCTTCGCCGCCGACGGGCGGCGCGTCGCGGTCGGCATCATCCGCGTCCACATGGAAGAGGACGCCGGCAAGTCGCTGCACGACGGCTTCGCCGACTCGGCCCGCTGCGACGCACCTCGACTTCAACCGCAGCGGCGTGCCGCTCATCGAGATCGTCACGCGAGCCCGACCTGCGCATCGGCCGCCGACGCGGCCGAAGCGTTCAGCCGCGTCCGCGAGATCCTCGTCGCGCATCGGCGTCAACGACGGCAACATGGAAGAGGGCAGCCTGCGCTGCGACGCCAACGTCTCGGTGCGCCGCGTCGGGACGACACGCCTTCGGCGTCAAGACCGAGATCAAGAACCTCAACTCGTTCCGCCACGTGCAGCGCGCGATCGAGTTCGAGATCGAGCGCCACGTCCAGGCGCGCCGCGAGCGGCACGCCGCTCGTCCAGGAGACGCGGCTCTGCGATCCCGGCGACCGGCCGGACGACTGTGATGCGGACCAAGGAAGAGGCGCGACGACTACCGCTACTTCCCCGAGCCCGATCTGCCGCCGCTGCGGCTCGACGCCGCGTGGATCGAGGAGATGCGCGCCGCGCACTGCCGGAGCTGCCCGACGCGCGGCGCCAGCGCTTCGTCGCGCAGTATCGCCTGCCCGAGTACGACGCCGGCGTCCTGACGCAGTCGATGCCGCTCGCCGACTACTTCGAGCGCGTCGCCGCCGCCGCCGGCAACGCCAAAGCCGCGAGCAACTGGGTCATGGGGGAGCTGACGCGCAAGCTGAACGAGACGCGGGACGACGATCGACGCGGTCGCCGCTCGCCGCCGCGCGCGCTCGGCGGAGCTTGATTCGCGCTCGTCGACACCGGCACCATCACCGGCCCGATCGCCAAGGACGTGTTCGAGAAGATGTACGCGTCCGGGCCGCGGCGCCGCCGAGATCGTCGCCGCCGAGGGGCTCGGCCGGATCGACGACGCCGGCGGCGATCGACGCGCATCGTCGCGCGACGTGCTGGCCGGGCCACGCCGGCGCCGGTCGCGCGAGTATCGCGCCGGCAAGACCAAGACGTTCGGCTTCCTCGTCGGCCAGGTGATGAAGGCCGACGGCCGGCAAGGCCGATCCCGCGCGGGTCAACGCGAGCGTCCGCCGCGTGCTCGATCGGCCGGAGTGCCGCCGTGATCGAAGCGCAGCACGTCTCCAAGATGTACAGCCGCGGCGTCTACGCGCTGCGCGACCTGTCGCTGCGCATCGACAAGGGCGAGTTCGTCTTCCTGACCGGCCCGAGCGGCGCCGGCAAGTCGACGCTGCTGCGGCTGCTGCTGCGCCAGGACGTACCGACCGAGGGGCGACTCGTCGTCGGCGGCCGCGATCTGTCGCAAGCTCTCCGCCGCGCCAGGTCCAGGCCTACCGCCGATCGCTCGGCTTCGTCTTCCAGGATTTCAAGCTGCTGCCGACCAAGACCGTGCTCGAGAACGTCGCGTTCGTGCCGCGCGTGCTCGGCATGGCCGCGACGCAGCAGCAGCGGCGCACGTTCCAGGTGCTGAAGTGGGTCGGCCTGCAGCACCGGATGAACGCCTACCCGATCGAGCTGTCGGGCGGCGAGCAGCAGCGCGTCGCGATCGCGCGCGCGCTGGTCAACGATCCGGTCGATCATCCTCGCCGACGAGCCGACCGGCAACCTCGATCCGGATCTGTCGCTCGAGATCATGAACCTGTTCCGCGAGATCAACGCCCGCGGCACGACCGTGCTCGTCGCGACCCACGACCGCGAGCTGATTCGGCGCGTCGGGCGCCGCACGCTGTACGCTCGATCACGGCACACGTCGTCGAGGTGACCTGATGCGCGCCGTTCAGCTACTTCTTCAGCGAGGCGGCCGACAGCCTGTGGCGCAGCCGCAGCGCGGCGGCGCTGTCGATGCTGACGATCGCCGCCGGCCTGTTCGTGCTCGGCTTCTTCCTGATGGTCAACGCCAACCTCCAGCGCCTCGTCGGGCGCTGGACGCGACGCGGCGGAGCTCGCGGTCTACCTGCGCGACGACGCCAGCCGCCGACAGCTGGCGACGCATCAAGCGATCTGATCGCCAGCAGCGGCCTCGCGGCCTCCGCGCAGTACGTCTCGAAGGACGACGCCGCCGCGAGTTCGCGCGGGACTTTCCGGACCTGGCCGGCCGCGGCGCTGCGCGCTCGAGCGCAATCCGTTTCCCGCCTCGTTCGCGGTCCGGCTGAAGCCGGACGCGCAGGACGCCGGCGCGACGCCGTCGACAACATGGCGACGACGCTCACCGGCATCGCCGGCGTCGCCGACGTGCGCTACGACCGCACGCTGGCTCGCGCGGTTGAATGCGGCGGTCCGTGTCATCCGCGCCGTCGGGCGTCATCGTGATCGTCCTCCTGGCGCGTCGCCAGCGCCCTGACGGTCGCCAACGTCGTGCGGCTGGCGGCGCTGGCGCGGCGGGACGAAATCGAAATCATGCAGCTGGTCGGGGCGCCGTTCGCCTACATCCGCGGCCCGTTCATCGTCGAAGGGCTGCTCCAGGGGGGCATGGGCGCCTTGCTGGCGGTCCTGCTGCTCTGGCGCTGTTCGCGGCGATGCGGGCCCGTTACGGCCCGCTCATCGCCGACACCATCGGCCTGGGGTCGATTACATTTCTGCCATTCAACCTTGCCTTCGGCATCGTGCTCGGAGGGATGCTGCTCGGCTGCCTCGGCGGTTTCATCGTGGCGCGTCGGGTGCGCTGACGAAAACGTGAGGGTCGCACCGCCGTTTTCGAAACGGACGACGTTGACACATGTCCATAGCGCGTTTACACTATTTTCATCCGTCTCAGTACCACGCGAGGAGTCGCATGGCACGCTTCGTCAGCCCGAATCGGGTTTCGATCGCCCCTGTCGGTCTTCCGTCCGACTTCTATCGTGAAGAATTCCTCAGGCACCGCGAATGCCTCGCGCGGCAGCGCGAGTACTACTCGGAGCGCGCCATCACCGACGCCGACCCGGCACTCGCCCGCGTGCTCAACCGCCTCGAGCAGCTCTGCTCGAAGGATGATGCCGAGCAGTTGATGGGACGGCTGCTCCGTTCCTTCAACGCTGTGACCGGCCTCTCCGGCTGGTCAGACCCGAAGCAACTGCACTGACCGGCGGATCGCCCCGGTTCAGACCGAACGCCCGCCGCCGCGACGATGCGCTGCAGATTCCTTCGTGCAGCGGTAGACGCGGTTGAACCTGGCGGCCTCGTTACCGCAGCACTATCTCGAACCGGGACCATCGCCCGGCTTCCCCCTCCCATATTCATCGTCGCTGCAGGTAAGGCCGCCTGGCCGATGGCGCGCGCGTTCTGCCGCGTCGACGTGCCGGGAGTTGCCGTCGCCGCAGGCATTGTCGCCGGCCCTCGGGCAGCGGCGAGCTTCCGCGCGGTCTCGAGTGGTTCGACGCCTCCCACCCATCGCCGAACCGCGCCAGCGAAACAGCCGGCCGCAGAGCGCTCGCGGGCGCGGCAGGCACTCGGCCAGGCGGTTCGCTGGTCGTCCTGCTGTCCGGCGGCGCGTCCTCTTTGCTGGCGGTACCCGCGCCAGGTCTCTCGCTCGAGGAAAAGATCGCGACTGGCCGTGCACTGATGAACGCGGGCGTTCCGATCGCCGATCTGAACTGCGTGCGGAAGCATCTGTCCGCCATCAAGGGTGGGCGGCTTGCGGCCGAGGCTCCGCGCTCCCTTACCTGGGCGATCTCGGACGTGCACGGGCCCATACCGGATGATCCGTCGGTGATTGGGTCGGGTCCGACGGTTGCGGACCCGACGACATTCGCGGAGGCCCTCGCGGTCGTGCGCATATCCGGGGCCGCTTCGGCGATTCCCGCGGCAGTCATTCGCCATCTCGAGATCGCTGCGGACGAAACGCCGGGGCCGGGTGACCCCCGGCTCGCGAACGCGTCCTACGAAGTGATCGGCACCCGGCAGGGTGCGATGGCGGGCGCCGCACGTGTTGCCCGTGCCAGGGGTTACGAAGTTTTGGTTCTGAACGAGGCGTCGGCCGGCGAGGCCCGCGACGCTGGAATCGCGTTTACCGCGCGCGCGCTGGGTCTCGCGGCCGATGCGCGCCGTCCTGTCTGCGTCATCGCTTCCGGGGAGACCACCGTCCGTGTCACCGGGACCGGAAACGGAGGACGGAACCAGGAGTTCGTCCTCGGCGCAGTCGAGCAGGTTGCGAGCGCTCCCGTAGGTGTCGTTCTCGGGAGTGCCGGAACCGACGGCATCGACGGTCCAACCGATGCGGCCGGCGCGCTGGTGGACGAAACAACGGCCCGGCGGGCGGCCTCAGTCGGGGTCGATTCCGGCGCCGCTCTCGCGAACAATGCCGCCTACGATTTCTTTCGCGCGCTGGGAGATCTTCATCACCTGGGGTCCGACCGGCACGAACGTCGGTGATGTCCACGTGTTGCTGGCAGGCTGAGATCGAGCCGCCCGAGACCACGGCGCGCCGTGCTAGCTCCGCTCGACAAGCTCCATCGCCACCTTCCAGTAGGCCTCGGCGCCGCGCGAGCGCCGGTCGTAGTGGGTCACGGGGAGCCCGTGGCTCGGTGCCTCCGCGACGCGGATCGAGCGCGGAACGACCGCGTCGAACACGAGCGCGCCGAAGTGCTTCCGCACTTCCGCTTCGACATCGGCGGAGAGTCGCGTGCGGCCGTCCGCCATCGTCAGCAGGACGCCGGCGATCGCGAGCTCGGGATTCAGTCTGCGTCGCACGAGCTCGATCGACTGCACGAGCTGGGCAAGCCCCTCGAGGGCGTAGTACTCGGTCTGCACCGGCACGACGACGCGATGCGCGGCCGCGAGCGCGTTCACGGTCAGCGGGCCGAGCGAGGGCGGGCAGTCGAGGAGCACGAAGTCGAACCCGTCCGCCTCCGAAAGCGACTCCGCGAGGAAGCGGTCGCCGTCCTCGCGGCGGGACAGCTCGACGGCGGCGCCGGCGAGCTCCGGCCGTGAAGGCACGAGGAAGAGATTCTCGAACTGCGTCGGCTTCGCAAGCTCGCGCAGCGACGCGCCGTCGAGCAGGTCGTACGTCGACGTGCCGTTCGCCCGCAGTCCGAGGCCCGAGGTGGCGTTGGCCTGCGGGTCGAGATCGACGACCACCGACCGCTCGCCGGCTTCGGCGAGACAGGCGGCGAGGTTGACCGCAGTCGTCGTCTTCCCGACCCCGCCCTTCTGGTTCGCGAAGGCGTAGACCTTGCCGCGCACTCCGCCCAATCTAGCCGCGTCCCCGGACGCGGCTCGCTACGGCAGCGGGCGCTTGCGCGCGACACCGACCCGGCGCGGGAAGCCGTCCGGCGTCGGTCCGACCTTGCGCAACACGAGGAGCCCGGCCGGCGCGTCCTCGAGCGTCGCTGCGAGCCGTGACGCGACCCGGGCGACGTGGGCGAGATCGGCCGAGGGGCCGACCCACAGGATCGCCGCGCCGCCTTCGCGCACGAGCGGCAGGCACCACTCGGCCGCGGTCGGGGGCTGCGCGAGTGCCTTCGCGACGGCGACACCGGCCCAGTCGGTCGGCTGTTCCTCCACGCGACCCCAGATCACGCGCGCATTCGGCGGCGCGTGCTTCGCGAGAAAGTCGCACTTTCGGCGCTCGGCGTCGAGCAGGACGACCTCGCGGCCGGGCAGAGCATGCGCGAGCGGGATGCCCGGTGCGCCCCCGCCCGACCCGACGTCGACGATCGTCCCCGCGAAGCGCCGTACCTGCTCCAGTCCTGCGAGAGAGTCGTCGACGAGCACGCGCCGCGCCTCGACCGGGTCGCGAAGCCCCGTCAGTCCGGGCGTGGCGAGGACAGCCTCGAGCCAGCCGTCAAGCGTCGGGCTCGACGACGACGTAGCGATTCGGCTCCACTCCCTCGCTCGACGTGCGCACGCCCGGCTCCTCTGCGAGCCGTTCGTGCACGATCTTGCGCTCCACTGCCGACATCGGCTCGAGCAGGACGCGCTCGCCGCGCTCGGCGCGCTCGGCGCTTCGCACCGCAATGCCCTCGAGGGTCGCGCGCCGGCGGTCGCGGTAGCCGGCGGCGTCGATCGTCGCATGCTTCTCCACACCGGCCCGGTGGAGGATCACGTTCGCGATGTACTGCAACGAGTCGATCGTGTGGCCGTGCTTGCCGATCAGCAGGCCCAGGTCGTCGCCGCTGCACTGCACGAGCAACTCGTCGTCCGACTCGGAAACGTCCACGCGGGCCGACACGCCGATCGCCGCGACAACGCGCTCGACGAGGCCACGGAGACGAACTGCGAGCTCCGACTCCCCGTCGCGCGGCCCGGTCTCCACCGGCGCAGCGCTGCTCTCCGCGGAGGCGATCACGAGCGCCGGGGTGTAGCCGACGCCGAGCAGGCCGCGCTCGCCCTCGGAGACCACCTGGAAACGCACGCTCGCCCGGTCGAGCCCGGGCGCGAGCCGCTCCAGATCCCGCAGCGCCTTCCACTTCGCCTCGCCGACGGTCTCGCCGGTCGCCTCGACCGAGAGCTCGCTGCTCACCGGCGGGCGCCGCCCTTCTTCTTCCGCCGCACCCGGCGCGGCGAAGCCTGCGCGGCGGTCGGGCTCGGCGTGGGGGCAGGCTCGGGCGTTGCCTCGGGGCGCGGCGGCGTGCGAGAGCTCCGGCGCGGGCCCGTCGCGGCGGGACGGGCCCCGGCAGGGGTCTGCGGCACGAGTTTGCGCGTGATCAGACCCTGGCCGACCGTCCACAGGTTGGTGGTCATCCAGTAGAGGACGAGGCCCGTCGGGAAGTGCGCGACGACCGTGAGGAAGACGAGTGGGAGCACCATCATCAGCCGTCGTTGCGTCTTGTCCATCGTCGCGCCCATGAAGTACGTCGAGGCGACCTGCGAGCCCGCGTAGATCGCGAGCAGCACGTAACCCGCCCAGTGCGCGGTCGTCTTGTCGGAGATGTTCGGGACGACGTGCAGCCACGAGCCGGTGATGTGGTGCGACTGATGGCGCAACGTCAGGTACAGCGCGATGAAGACCGGGAACTGCAGGACGAGCGGCAGGCAGGACGCGGCCGGGTTGATGTTGTTCTCCCGGTAGAACTTCATCAGCTCCTCGTTGAGCTTCTGCCGGTCGCCCTTGTACTTCTGCTGGATCGCCTTCATCTCCGGCGCGTGCCGCTGCATCGACTGCATCGAGTGGATCTGGCGAACGGCGAGTGGAACGAGCACGATCCGCACGATCACGGTGAGCGCGACGATCGACCACGCCCACGGCAGCCCGACCGTCACGTGCAGGAAGTCGAGGATCGACTTCATCAGGTTCTCGAGCGGCGTCAGGATGCCGGCGACGATCACGGGTAGTCGACTCCTCCGCGGCTCCACGGGTTGCAGCGAAGCAGCCGCCACGCCGCGCGCGGCACACCGCGGAGGATTCCGTGCTTCTTGATCGCGAGGACGGCGTACTCGGAGCAGCTCGGGTGGTACTTGCACGTGTTCGCCGGCACGAGCGGCGAGATCAGAAGCTGGTAGAGCCGGATCGGCAGGACCGCGACGTGCCTCATGCCCCGCCCCCGGCGCCGGCGGAGCCGGCAGCCGCCTTGCCGAGCACCTCGTCGACGCGCGCCCCGAGCCAGTCGTGACCATTCGACTCCGCAGCCTCCGGCAGCCCCCGCCGGACGACGAGCACATAGTCGTTCGTCGCCGGGACGCCGCCCAGGCGGTCGCGCACGATCTCGCGCAACTGGCGCTTGATCCGGTTGCGAACGACGGCGTTCCCGACGGCCTTCGGCACCGCGAAGCCGAGCCGCGGGTCGCCGATGGCCTCGTCGCGCTGGAACCAGTAAAGGGTCAAGAAGCGCGTCGAGACCGAGCGGCCGTGACGGTAGACAGCGTCGAAGTCGCGCGAGCGAGAGAGGCGATTCCGCCGCTGCACCGACGCTCAGGCCGAGAGGCGCGCGCGCCCCTTGGAGCGGCGGCGCTTCAGGATCAGACGGCCTGCGCGCGTCGACATGCGCGCGCGGAAGCCGTGCTTCCGCTTCCGTCTGCGCACGTTCGGCTGATAGGTCCGTTTCATCTCGATGGTCCGAAGGCTCGATGGCCGCCCCGAGCTCGAGCGAGCCGGCGGCGAAGCGAGCGGGCAGTCTACACGGACCGCTCTCCCAAGTCGGTTATCCACAGCCTCGGCGTAGGCGAAAAGTCGTGGAAAGAGCGGGCCGTGTAACGGTTCGGTGAACCGCTTTCCACACCTGTGGAGTGTCGTGTGGAGGTCGGAGAAATCCCTGCAAATCGCCCTGATCGAACGTCGCGGACAGGCCGAGAAATCCTCATTGAGGGGTCGCTCCGACGCTGCTATGCTCGCGCACCCGTACCGACGAAGGAGCCTCGAGCGCAGGTGGAAGGTCAAATCGAGCTGACGGCGGAGAGCCTCTGGAACGACGTCTCGGCTCGACTGCGTGAGGCACTCAACCAGACGACATATCAGACCTGGTTCGGGGGGATCGCCGACGTCGGGCTCGAGTCCGGGACCTTCGAGCTGGCGGTTCCGAACGAGTTCGTACGGGACTGGATCGAGGGGCATTTCCTCGACCTGATCCGGGCCGGCGTGCGCGACGTCGCAGGCGAGGATGTCGCCGTCTCGCTCCGGGTCGCCGAGGCGCCTCCGGCCCCCGCGGTGCAGGCCGTTCCGGCAGCCGTGCGGCCGCTGCCGCTCGAGCCGCTGCCGCGGGGGGAGATGCCCGGGATCAACCCGAAGTACACGTTCGACTCGTTCGTGATCGGCTCGTCCAACCGCTTCGCCCACGCGGCGGCGCTCGCCGTCGCCGAGTCGCCCGCGAAGGCGTACAACCCGCTCTTCATCTACGGGCACACCGGCCTCGGGAAGACGCACTTGCTGCACGCGGTCTCGAACTTCGTCACCGAGCACGGCGGCGGGCTCACCTGTCGCTACGTGACGTCCGAGACCTTCATGAACGACTTCATCAACAGCCTGCGCGACAAGCGGATCGAGGGCTTCAAGCAGCGCTACCGCACCTACGACGTGCTGCTGATCGACGACGTGCAGTTCTTCGAGCACAAGGAGCGGATCCAGGAGGAGTTCTTTCACACCTTCAACTCGCTCTACGAGGCCGGCCGGCAGATCATCATGTCGAGCGACCGGCCGCCGCGTGACATCGCGACGCTCGAGGAACGGCTGCGCTCGCGGTTCGAGTGGGGACTGATCACCGACATCCAGCCGCCCGATCTCGAGACGCGGATCGCGATCCTGCGCAAGAAGGTGAAGAGCGACCAGATCGAGATCGGCGATCCTGAGCTGCTGACGTTCATAGCGTCCCGTGTCTCGACGAACATTCGCGAGCTCGAAGGCGCACTGACGCGCGTCGTCGCCTTCTCCTCCCTGACCGGCCGACCGTTGTCGGTCGACCTGGCCCAGGACGTGCTGAAGGACGTCTTCCCGCAGGGGGAGGCCGCCCAGATCTCGATCGGGTTCATCCAGGAACTCGTCTGCGAACGGTTCGGCGTCACGATGGCTGAGCTGACCGGCGACCGGCGCTCCCAGAACATCGTCTACCCGCGCCAGGTCGCGATGTACCTCTCCCGCGAGCTCACGGACTCCTCCCTCCCGAAGATCGGGCGAGAGTTCGGCGGTCGCGACCACACGACGGTGATCCACGCCACCTCCAAGATCGCCCGGTTGATCCGTGAGGACAGAGGTGTGTACAACCTCGTGCAGGAGCTCACAGCTCGCATCCGGCAGGCGCGCTGACCGCGTGGCCTGTGGGCGACCTTTGGTTCTCCCCCGTCCGCTCCCACAGGGAGAATGGCGCTCAGACAGCGCTCGCACGGGCTTTCCCCGACGCCCACAGGGCTTACGACTACAACGAGGTTCTTTCTAGATGATTGACTCAGAAACCGTAGTGGGTACAGGGCTCCGGATCAGCATTGCCCGTGACGAGTTGGCGGCCAAGCTGGCCGTCGTCGCACGCGCCGTCTCGAGCCGCACGACCGTGCTCGTGCTCGGAGGCATCCGACTACAGGCCGCCGACGGCCAGCTTCTCCTCGCCGCCACCGACATGGAGCTCTCGCTTCGGGCCACCGTCGACGCGCGCGTAGCGGACGAGGGAACAGCTGTCGTTCCCGGAAGGCTGCTCCTCGACATCGCGCGGTCGCTGCCCGACGCGGACGTGACGATCGAGCATCGCCCCGAGGAGGCCGTCGTGGTCGTCACCGCGGGCTCTGCCACGTACCGCCTACACACGTACTCCGCGGAGGACTTCCCGCGGCTGCCCGACGTCGAGTCGCTGGCGCTGCATGCCGTCGACGGCGACGCGCTCGTCGAGACGGTCGGCCGTGTCGGGCGGAGCGCGTCTCGCGACGAAAGCCGCCCGGTGCTCACGGGCATCCTCGTCCGTTTCGAGACCGGCAAGATCGTGATGGCCGCCACCGACTCCTACCGCCTCGCCGTCAAGGAGACTCCGGTCACCGCACCGCTACCGGAGCTCGAGGCGATCATCCCGGCACGTGCGCTCCAGGAGCTCTCGCGCATCGCGAGCGGCGCCGACGACGTGCAGCTCGGGCTGCACGAGAACCATGTCGTGTTCGGTGCGGATGGGATCTGGCTGACCACGCGGCGCATCGACGGCCAGTTCCCGAACTACCGGCAGCTGCTGCCCGAGCAGTTCGAGCACGAGCTGCAGTTGCCCCGCGAAGAGCTGCTCGAGGTGGTCCGGAGGGTCTCGCTGATGGCGCAGCGGAACGCGCCGCTCCGCCTCCGCTTTGCCGAGGGCGAGCTGACCGTCTCGGCCGTCACCCAGGACGTCGGCGAGGCGAAGGAGTCGCTGCCTGCGCCGTACGCGGCCGACCCGCTCGAGATCGGGTTCAACGCTGAGTTCCTGCGCGACGGGCTCGAGTCGGTGGACAGCGAGTCGCTGCGCTTCAAGCTGATCAGCCCGCTGCGACCGGCGGTGCTCGAGGGCGAGAGCAACGACTATGTCTACCTGATCATGCCGATCCGCCTCGCCGGCTGAGATGGTCGGCCGGGAATGAAGTCGAGGCGCCCGGCGGCTGCAAGCCTGCGCGCTGCCGCGTCCTCGGTCGCCCCGATAGCCTCGGCTATCGAGGCTCCCTGCGTCCTTGCAGCGCTTGCCTTTCGCGCGCCGGGCATCCACGCTCATTCCCGACCAACCATCTAGCGCCTGGTCGTCACGCAGGTCTCCCTCCGCCACTACCGCTCGTACGCGTCGCTCGACCTCTCGCTGGCGCCGGGCGTCGTGCTCGTGACGGGCCGAAACGGAGTGGGGAAGACGAACCTGCTCGAGTCGCTACACGTCGGCACCCAGGGCTTCTCGCCGCGCAGCCGGACCGACGCTCAGCTGATCCGATTCGGCGAGCCCGCCGCGCGTGTGGTCGTCGCCGGCCGCGAGGGGACGCGCGAGCTGGAGTTGTCGTTGACGCTGCGGGCCGGTCAGGGCAAGGAGGCACGCGTCAACGGTGCCCGCCTCCCGTCGGCGGAGTCGTTGCGGCGGGAGGTGTCGACGCTCGTGTTCACTCCCGACCGGCTGACGGTCGTCAAGGGCGGTCCCGCTGCGCGACGCGCCTATTTCGACCGGGCGCTGGCCCGGCTGCAGCCGACACAGGCGGGACTGCCGCCGGCGTATCTCGCCGCACTCGCGCAGCGCAGCGCAGCGCTTCGGCGAGTCCACCTCGGGCTCGCGACGCGGGACGCGCTCGAGCCGTGGACCGAGCAGGTCGTCACGCTCGGCGCCGAGCTGGTGGAGCGTCGCGTGGCCACGCTCGCCTCCCTCGCCGGCGGTTTCGCAGAGCGCGCCGAGGAGCTCGGGCTGCCGGCCGCACGGCTCGCCTACGACGGCGAGGCGCCGTCACACTCGGAGCTCGAGGCGCGCCTGTCACGCGACCTCGAGCGCGGGAGCACGGGGCTCGGGCCGCACCTGCACGACGTCGTGGTCGCGAGCGACACACGCGACCTGCGCCAGTTCGGGTCACAGGGGGAACAGCGCCTCGCCGTGCTCTCGCTGCTGCTCGCGGAGGCCGACCTCCTGCCCTCGCCGCCCCTGCTCCTGCTCGACGACGTGCTCTCCGAGCTCGACCTCGGGCGGCGGCGCGTCCTCGCCGCCCTGCTTGCGCCACACGGCCAGACGGTGATCACCGCGACGCATGCAACGGCGCTCCCGGCCGATCCAGACCAGCTCGTCGAGGTGGAACCTGGAACGGCTCACTGACGGCGTCCGCGCGGAGCTGCAGCGCTTCGGGCCGCAGGCCGGGATGGCCGAGCTGGTGGAGCGCTGGCCCGCTGCGGTCGGCGAGCAGATCGTCCGGTTCGCGTGGCCGGCGCGGATCGCCCGCGACGGGACGATCCACGTCAACACGGCCGACTCGGTGTGGGCGTTCGAGCTGGGGCAGCGGGCCGCAGAGATCGGCGAGCGGCTCGGCGGAGCCGTGTTGCGCTTCGCTCCGGGACCGCTGCCCGAGCCCGCGCCCGAGCCCGCGCCTGCCGCTGTCCAGCCGACCGCCGAGGAGGGCCAGCTGGCAGCCGCGCTGGCGTCGCCGGTCGGCGACGAAAAGCTGCGTGAATCGGTGCAAAAAGCGCTCAGTTTTGCGCTCGCCAGAGCGCGCGTCGACCCCGGTCTCTGATACACTGTCGGCACCCAGCAAAACGGGTGTTTTGCAGGGATTTTCTTCTCTATGGCGAAGACGACTGTGACGGCCGACTACTCGGCCAAGGACATCACGGTGCTCGAGGGCCTCGAGCCCGTCCGTCTACGCCCCGGCATGTACATCGGCTCGACCGGCTCCCGGGGCCTCCACCACCTCGTCGAAGAGGTGGTCGCAAACGCCGTCGACGAGGCTCTCGCGGGCGCGAACGACTCGATCGAGGTCACGATCCACCCGGACAACTCGGTCACCGTCCGCGACCGTGGCCGCGGCATCCCGGTCGACATCGTGCCGGAGACCGGTCTGCCCGCGCTCACCGTCGTCTTGACGAAGCTGCACGCCGGCGGCAAGTTCGGCGGCGACGGCTACAAGGTCTCCGGCGGCCTGCACGGCGTCGGCGTGTCCGTGGTGAACGCGCTCTCCGAGTGGCTGATCGCAGACGTCGCGCGCGACGGCAAGATCTACCGTCAGGAGTACGCGCGCGGCGAGCCGCAGACGGAGATGCGCGAGGTCGGGACGTCGACCGAGACCGGAACGACGATCTCCTTCCTGCCGGACGCCGAGGTCTTCGACGAGACCGTGTTCGACGCGACGACCCTCGTCTCGCGCTTCCGTGAGGTCGCGTTCCTGACGCGCGGGCTGCGCATCTCGTTCACGGACGAGCGCGCGGACGCGTCGCCACCCGTCGAGTTCCACTACGAGGGCGGCATCAGGGACTACGTCGCGTACATCAACGAGACGAAGGACGTCGTCCACCGCCACGCGGTCTACTTCACGAGCGGCACCGACCAGGGCGAGGTCGAGGTCGCGATGCAATGGAACACCTCGTACCAGGAGTCGGTCTTCACCTTCGCCAACAACATCAACACGCACGAGGGCGGCTCGCACCTCTCCGGCTTTCGCTCCGCACTCACGTCGACGCTCAACAAGTACGCGCGCGACAAGGGACTGTTGAAGGAGAAGGACGACAACCTCGAGGGTGAGGACGTGCGCGAGGGTCTCGCCGCCGTGATCTCGCTGAAGCTGGCCGACCCGCAGTTCGAGGGTCAGACCAAGACGAAGCTCGGGAACCCGTGGGTGACCGGCGTCGTCTCGCAGGCGGTCAACCAGAAGCTCGCGGAGTTCATGGAGGAGAACCCCACCGACGCACGCCAGATCATCAACAAGGCGCTTGCCGCGTCCCGCGCGCGCCAGGCGGCACGCAAGGCACGCGAGCTGACGCGCCGCAAGTCGGCGCTCGAGAGCATGTCGCTCCCGGGCAAGCTCGCCGACTGCTCGATCAAGGATCCCGAGTCCGCGGAGCTCTTCATCGTCGAGGGCGACAGCGCCGGCGGCTCCGCGAAGATGGGTCGCGACCGCACCTATCAGGCGATCCTGCCGTTGCGCGGGAAGATCATCAACTCCGAGAAGAACCGCATCAACAAGGTTCTCTCGAACAACGAAATCCAGGCGATGATCACCGCGATCGGCACCGGTCTCGGCGACGAGTTCGACATCGAGAAGCTCCGCTACCACCGAGTGATCGTGATGACCGACGCCGACGTCGACGGCTCACACATCCGCACCCTGATCCTGACGTTCCTGTACCGGCAGATGCCGGACCTGATCGAGCAGGGTCACGTCTACATCGCAGTGCCGCCGCTCTACCGCGTGAAGCTGGGGAGCCAGGAGTTCTACTTCGAGAAGGACGCACAGCTCGAGGACCTGCTCGCACGTGAGCGGATCCCGCAGGTCGAGGCGACCGCACGGGACGGCGAGGCGGTGAAGCTGACCGAGGCGAAGTGGCACCGCTTCACGAAGGACCTTGCGCAGTACGAGGGGTACTACGCGCGGCTCCGCTCCGACTTCGGCGCCGCCGCGACCGAGTTGATGATCCAGCATCGCCTGGTCGAGCACGCGATCGAGGGGCCCGCCGACATTCCGACCGCGATCGAGGCGATGGGAGAGAACGGCTACGTGCTGTCGCTGCTCGAGCATGGCGACGACACGTTCCGCGTCCGCGTCGTCGAGACGGAGACGTCGGCGGCCCGCAACATCGCCGTGCCGGTCGAGCTGCTCGCCTCGCCGATCTACTCACGGCTCCGCGATGCCTACGTGAAGCTCGTCGATTCCCTCGGCGCGCCGCCGTTCACCGTGCAGGTCGGCAAGGAGATCGAGTCGGCCGAGTCGTTCGATGTGCTGCGCGCGCTCGTCCTCGATGCGGCGAAGCAGGGCATCCAGATCTCCCGCTTCAAGGGGCTCGGCGAGATGAACGCCGAGCAGCTGTGGGAGACGACGATGGACCCGTCCAAGCGCCTGCTGATCAGGGTCGAGGTGGACGACACGTCTGCGGCCGACTCGCTCTTCTCGAAGTTGATGGGCGACGCCGTCGAGCCGCGGCGCGAGTTCATCGAGCAGAACGCGAAGGACGTCAAGTTCCTGGATGTCTGAGCTCGAGACAGGCGCTCTAGGCCCGGGCCGCATCGAGCCGCGCGAGCTCGAGCAGGAGATGCGCTCGAGCTTCCTCGACTACGCGATGAGCGTGATCGTGTCGCGCGCGCTGCCCGACGTGCGCGACGGGTTGAAGCCCGTGCACCGTCGAGTCCTCTATTCGATGTGGACGAACGGCAACCGCCCGGGCCGCCCGTACGTGAAGTCGGCGAACATCGTCGGCTACGTGATGGGCAACCATCACCCGCACGGCGACTCCGCGATCTACGACACGCTCGTCCGCCTGGCGCAGCCGTTCTCGCTCCGCTATCCGCTGGTCGACGGGCAAGGGAACTTCGGCTCGATCGACGACGACCCGCCGGCCGCGATGCGCTACACGGAGGCCCGCCTTGCGCGTCTCGCCGAGGCGATGCTCGAGGAGCTCGGTAGTGACACCGTCGACTTCGGGCCGAACTACGACGAGTCGAAGCGCGAGCCGCTGGTGCTGCCCGCACGTTTCCCGAACCTGCTCGTCAACGGCAGCTCCGGCATCGCCGTGGGCATGGCCACGAACATCCCGCCGCACAACCTCGCTGAAGTCGCCAGCGCGATCGAAGCGCTGATCGACAAGCCGGATGCGAATGTCGAGGACCTGATGAAGCTCGTGAAGGGGCCCGATTTCCCGACCGGAGCGATCGTCGTCGGGCGCTCGGGCATCCGCGACGCCTACCGCACCGGGCGCGGTCGCATCGTGATGCGGGCCCGTGCGCACATCGAGGAGCTGCGCGGCGGCAAGAGTGCGATCATCGTCACGGAGCTCCCGTTCGGCGTCAAGAAGGGCGGCGACACGGGAGTGATCGCGAAGATCGCCGAGCTCGTCAACGACAAGGTGCTCACCGAGATCTCGGATCTCGCCGACCACTCGGATCGCACGGGCATGCGCATTCAGGTCGAGCTGAAGCGCGACGCCGTGCCGCAGGTCGCTCTCAACAAGCTTTTCAAGCACACGCCGCTGCAGACGACGTTCGGCTACAACGCCGTCGCGCTCGTCAACGGCGTCCCGCGCACGCTGTCGCTGCTCGAGCTGATCCGGCATTACGTCGACTTCCAGCGCGAGATCGTCACGCGCAGGTCGAAGTACGAGCTGCGCCAGGCCGAGAAGCGCGCGCACATCCTCCAGGGCCTGCTGATCGCGCTCGACAATCTCGACGCGGTGATCCGGCTGATCCGCGCCGCCGCGGACACCGACGCGGCGCGCACCGGCCTCCAGGAGCAGTTCGAGCTGAGCGAGCGCCAGGCCGCAGCGATCCTGGAGCTGCGCCTGCGTGCGCTCACGGCGCTCGAGCGCAAACACGTCGAGGACGAGCACCGCGACCTCCAGGAGCGCATCGCCGAGCTGCGCACGTTGCTCGGGGACGAGGCGAAGATCGACGCCCTGATCAAGGAGGAGCTGCTCGAGCTGAAGACGATCTACAGCCGCGGCGACGACCGCCGCACCGAGATCGTCGCTGCAGAAGAGGAACTCGAGCTCGAGGACCTGATCGCGGAAGAGGACATGGTGATCGCGATCACGCGCTCCGGATACATCAAGCGCCTACCCGTCACCGCGTACCGCGAGCAGCGGCGCGGCGGCATCGGCGTGATGGGAATGGATCTCAAGGACGAGGATTACATCGAGCATCTGTTCGTCGCTTCGACGCACGACTACATCCTGTTCTTCACGAGCGTCGGCAAGGTGTATCGCCTGAAGGTTCACGAGCTACCGCTCGGGTCACGTCAGTCGAAGGGCCGCGCGATCGTCAACCTGCTGCCGTTCCGCCAGGACGAGGCTGTCCGTGCGGTCATCCAGACGCGCGCGTTCGAGGAGGCGAAGTACCTGCTCTTCGCCACGAAGAAGGGTGTCGTCAAGAAGACAGAGCTCTCCGCGTACAACACCTCGCTGAAGGCCGACGGGATCATCGCGATCAAGATGCGCGACGGCGACGAGCTGATCGGCGTCCGCCACAGCTCCGGGAACGACGACGTGCTGATGGTCTCGCGCGGCGGCCAGGCCATCCGTTTCGCGGAGAGGGACGTGCGTCCGATGGGCCGCGACGCGTCGGGCGTGCAAGGCATGCGCCTCCGTGGCGACGACGAGGTGATCTCGGTCGCGATCGCGGCGGACGATGCCGACCTGCTCGTAGTCACCGAGAACGGCTACGGCAAGCGCACGCGCGTCGCCGACTATCCGCGCAAGGGTCGCGGCGGCATGGGCGTGAAGACGGTGCAGCTGACCGAGGCGCGCGGCCATCTCGCCGGCGCGCGTGTCGTCAAGGACGGTTACCAGGCCATGCTCATCTCGACCGGGGGCACCGTGATCCGGATGTCGGTCGACGACATTCGCAGGATGGGCCGTTCCACGCAGGGCGTGATCGTGATGCGACTTCGCGACGGCGAGCAGGTCTCCACGCTTGCACCCGTCGTCGAGTCCGGTGAGGACGCTGCGGACGAGTCCGAGCCCGCACCGGACGACCCCGCTTCCGCCTGATCCGAACCATCGACTCCCGCTTCCGTTTTGCAAGCGGTCGCGATATAAGAGACAACCAGGGGTCGCAGGCGGTGAAAGAGCGGTGGAAAGGAAGCTCGAGATGGCGTACAGCAAGCACGTCGAGTTGCTGGAGCCGATCGACATGGCCGAGCACCTCGGGAAGATCGAGCTCTATCTCGGACAGGTCTGCGCGGTCGCAGGCATCTCGAAGATGCAGCTCGACTACTGGACGAACAAGGCGCAGATCCCGACCAAGGGCAAGAAGCAGCGGATCTACGACATGCAGGCGGTCGAGACGGTGATGCTGATCAAGCAGGCGAAGGACAAGGGCCTGAACCTCGGCGCGGCGATCGATGCTGCGCGCCGCTTCCGCGAAGAGCCCGCCACGTTCGCAGAGCCCAGCTAGCGCGGCTCAGGCGTCCGCGAGCTCCCGCGCCGCCCGCTCGGGTGCCTCGGGGTTGATGTACACGCCCGCGCCCAGCTCGAGCCCGGCCAGCCGGGTCGTCCGCGGAAGGACCTCGATGTGCCAGGCCGGCCGGTCGTGCAGCCAGGCGTTCACGGGCACGAGTGCTTCCCCGCGGATGCGCTGCAGCCGGCGGAGGAGCTCTGCGAGCAGCCGCAGCGCCGGCGCCAGGCGCTCGTCCGTTCGCCAGTCGCCGCCCGGCGACGACGGGACGAGCAGCAACTCGAACGGTACGCGGCTCGCGACCGGGCAGCAGGCGACGACGCCGTCGCGCTCGAGCACCTCGACGATCGCCGGCAGACCGCGCTCCGCTTCGGCTGCTGGCGCAGGTGCGGGGAGCCACGCGAGCTGGGAGTGGGAATGGGGCAGTGACGCGCCCGCTTCGCGTCCCTCGTTGAGGAGCGGGAAGCAGATGCCGCCCGTGTCGCGTGCGCGGCGCTGCCACGCTTCGGCGACGTGGTCGAGCGTCCGATCGCGGAGCTCGCCGACCGAATGGACGTGCTCCGGCCCGTGGACGACAACCTCCTGGCGCTCGAGCGCGGGGTACAGGTTGGGCACGACGCGAACGTCCCAGCCCGTCGGCCCGTCGCCGAGGCGAAGCGTCTCGGGTGGCGTGCGGTCCTCGTGGCCGGCGCAGAACGGGCAGGCCTCCTCCTGATCGACGGCCGGCGTCGCCGCGCCGCCCGGGCGTCTCACCCGCTCAGGCGCGACCGCGACCCATCGTCCCGTCGCCGGGTCGTGACGCAGGTCGGCCACGTCGCTACTTCTTTTCGAGGAAGGGCCTGAACAGGTCGATCGGCGCCGGGAAGACGATCGTCGTCGCCTGCGCCGAGCCCAGCTCGAGCATCGTCTGCAGGTACCGGAGCTGCAGGGCGATCGGATGGGCCTCGATCACGACCGCCGCGTCCTTCAACCGCTCGGAGGCCTGGTACTCGCCCTCGGCGGCGATCACCTTCGCACGCCGTTCGCGTTCGGCCTCGGCCTGCCGCGCCATCGCCCGCTGCATGCCCTGCGGGATCTCGACGTCCTTCACCTCGACGACCGAAACCTTGACCCCCCACGGCGCCGTCTGCTCGTCGATGATCTCCTGGAGGATCGAGTTGATCTTCTCGCGCTCGGAGAGCAGCTCGTCGAGCTGATGCTGGCCGAGGACCGAGCGGAGCGTCGTCTGCGCGATCTGGGACGTCGCGACCATGAAGTTCTCGATCTGCACGATCGCGTCCTTCGGTGCGACGATCCGGAAGTAGGCGACCGCATTGACGCGGACCGGGACGTTGTCCTTGGTGATGACCTCTTGCGGCGGGATGTTGAGGGTGATCGTCCGCAGGTCGACGCGCACCATCCGGTCGACGATCGGGATCAGCAGGAAGAGGCCCGGGCCCTTCGGCTCGGCGACGAGGCGGCCGAGGCGGAAGACGATGCCGCGCTCGTACTCGCGCAGCACCTTGACCGCGGCGATCGCCCAGAGGAGCGCGAAGAACGCGATGATCGCGACGATGATCGCAGCGGCCGTCATGCCTCGATCCTATGCACGTCGAGCGTGAGCCCGTCGAGTCGATCGACGCGCACGCGCTCCCCCGGGGCGAGCCGGTCGTCCGACTGTGCACGCCAGAGCTCGCCGCGGACGAGGACGTGCCCGTCCTCGCGCACCACGCCCTCGAGGCCGACGATCTGCTGTGGACCGACGGAGACGGGCTGCCGCCTGGCCGCCAACGCCTTCGAGAGCGCGAACGCCCAGAACCCGCCGATGAGCACCGTGATCGTCACGAGCAGCGGGACGGACGTGTGGTACGGAGCCGGAGCCTTGTGGAAGAGGGTGACGAAACCGAGTGACATCGCCGCGAGCCCGGAGAGGGTGAGCGCGCCGTGGCTGGTCACGTGGAGATCGGCGACGAGCAGTGCCGCGCCGAGCAGCACGAGGATCAGCCCACCCCACGAGAGCGGCAGCACCGAGAAGCCGAACAGCGCACACACCATGCAGATCGCGCCGAACGCCCCGGGAATGACCACGCCCGGATGGAAGAGCTCGAACCCGAGCCCGGCCAGGCCCGCGAGAAAGAGCAGCGAGACGATGTTCGGATCGATCAGGGTCGACAGGAAGCGGGTGAAGAAGCCCGGGTGCACGTTCACGATCTGCGCGCCCGCAGTGTGGAGCGTCAGATGCCGCGGCACCGTGACGCGGCCGTCGACCTGGCGCAGCAGTGCGGGCAGCGTCGGCGCGATCACGTCGATGACGTTCTGCGAGAGCGCCTCCTCGGCAGTCAGGTTCGACGCTCGGCGCACGGCGGCGTCCGCCCAGGCAGCGTTCCGGCCGTGAGACTTCGCGAGCACGCGAAGGGACGCCGCGGCGTCGTTCACCACCTTTCTCCGCAGGTCGCTGCCGATGTTCGACCCGTTGCCCTGGATCGGCGTGGACGAGCCGATGTTCGTCTGCGGCGCCATCGCGAGCAGGTCGGCGGCCTGCGAGATCCAGACGCCGGCCGAGGCTGCCCGCGCGCCTTCGGGCGAGACGTACACGAGCACCGGGATCTTGAGCGCGAGCTCCTTCTGCACGATCTTGCGCATCGAGTCCTCGAGCCCGCCCGGGGTGTCGAGCACGATCACGACGGCGCTGTAGCCGTGCGAGGCTGCGTGGTCGAGCTGCGAGTTCACCCAGTCCTGGGTGACCGGGTTCACGTCGGTGGTGAAGTGGACCGCGAGAACGCGCGGTGCTGCAACCGCCGGCGCCGGCAGCGCGAGAGCGGCGAAAAACGCGACCACCAGCAGGCGTTTCACCTGTAAGGATTCTATTCGCGTGCGCCGCCCCGGGGTTGAGCCGCGACTGCCCCTCGTGCACGGTGCGCCCGAGGGTCCGTGACGCGCCCGTTTCTCGCCGCCGCAGTGCTCGCGCTGGCAGTGCCGGCCTCGGCCTCGGCCGGGCTCGTGACGATGCACGTCCAGGACGTTCCCGCGGCACACCAGCGGTCCCTCGAGTCGGCCGCCGGCCAGCGGCCGTTCAACATGCTCGCGGTGCATTGGCTCGGCAGCGGCTCGGTCGACTACCGCACGCGTGCCGCCGGCGGCCGCTGGCGGCCGTGGCAGCGGGCCGACGCTGACGACCGTTCGGGCAGCTGGCACGACGGCACCCTGGACTGGACGGGCGCCTCCGCGGCGGCGGCGTTTCGCGTCCATGGTGATGTCCGGCGACTGCGGAGCTACGAGCTCCAGTCTCGCGTCACGTCGGCTCCCGTTCGGACGGTTGCGTCCGCGGGCGAGCCGGCGATGGTGTCGCGCGACGCCTGGGGCGCGAACGAGGAGATCGTGCGGGCACGGCCGGTGATCGCGCCGAGGTTGCGACTCGCGATCGTCCACCACACCGCCGGCACGAACAATTACACGCGGGCGCAGGCGGCGGCGATCGTGCGCGGCATCGAGGTCTACCACGTGCTCGGAAACGGCTGGAACGACATCGGCTACAACTTTCTCGTCGACCGCTTCGGCACGGTCTACGAAGGGCGCGGCGGTGGCGTCGAGCGGAACGTCGTCGGCGCGCACGCCCAGGGGTTCAACGTCGGAACGGTCGGCGTCGCCCTGATCGGCAACTTCAGCTATGCGATCCCGACGCAGGCCCAGCAAGACGCGCTGGTGCGACTTCTCGCGTGGCGGCTCGACGTCGCGCACGTCGATCCGGAGTCGCGCGTTCTCTACACGTCGGGCGGCAACTACAAGTTTCGCGCCGGCCGGACAGTCACCCTGCGTGCCGTCTCCGGGCATCGCGACACGGGCCCGAGCGAATGCCCAGGCACGCGGGCGTACGCGCTGCTGCCCGCGCTCACCAGGCGGGTCGAGGCGACCGGCCTGCCGAAGCTCTACGCGCCGGAGGTGATCGGCGCGCTCGGCGGCCCGCTGCGCTTTCGGGCGCAGCTGTCGGGGGTGCTCGCGTGGACCGTGACCGTCACCGACGCGCACGGTGCGACGGTTGCGAGCGGTGCCGGCCGCGGCCGGCTGGTCGACTGGACCTGGAGCTCGGCTTCGGCCGGCCCGGGCCCGTTCACCTGGACGATCGCCGCCGCCGGCGTTCGCGCCGCCGCGGGGACGCTCGGTCGCGGCGCCCCGGCGCCGCTGCCCTCGCTCAGCCTCACCGGGCTGGAGAGCCTGCCGGGCGTAGTGGCACCGCTGCCGGACGGCACGGGGGCGGTGGCGAACGCGAGCTTCACGCTCGGCGCGCCGGCCCGCGTGACGGCGCAGCTCGTGAACACCGCAGGCTCGACCGCCGCGACTGTGCTCGCTGCGACCGAGCCCGCCGGGTTGAACACGTTCACGTGGTCGGCCGGCTCGCTGCCGGACGGGCGCTACCGGCTCGTCGTGACGGCGACAGCCGTCGGTCGGTCGGTGCGCAAGGCGGCCGACGTGGTGGTCGACCGGACGCTTGCGGGTCTCTCGGCCTCGGTGCTCGCGCTCTCCCCGAACGGCGACGGCGCCTCCGACACGACCACCGTCACGTTCGTGCTTGCGCAGAGCGTGCCGGTGCGCGTGGACGTGCTCCACGACGGCCTGCCGCTCGGGACGGTCTTCCAGGGCCAGCTGGGCGCCGGCCCGCAGACAGTCAACTGGGACGGGAGCGTCGCCGGCGCACGGCTCCCCGACGGGAGCTACGAGCTCGCGTTCACAGCCAGCGATGCGCTCGGGGACGTGCAGCAGACGGTGCCGCTGACCATCGACGTGACGCCCCCGACGCTGACGATCGTCGATGCCGGCCGGCTGACGTTCACGCTCGACGAGCCGGCGACCGTGACGTTGCTCGTGAACGGCCAGGTGCAGATCGTCGCCGGCGAGCCGGCCGGCACGTTCACCGTTCCGTTCGCGGGCGCTGTGTCGAGCGTCGTCGCCCAGGCTCAGGACTTCGCCGGCAACCTCGGCGCGCGCGTCACCGGCTAATCATCTAACCCAGTCGTCGTAGGCGCGCTCGAACCGCTCGAGCACGCCCGTGAGCAGCTCGAGCCGGTCGCGCTCGACGTGCCCCGCGCCCGGCCACGGCGCGGAGCCGACGTTGATCCCGATGCCCAGGATCACGCGCTCGCCCGCCTCGGCGAGGATCCCCGCGACCTTGCGGCCGCCGACGAGCACGTCGTTCGGGTCCTTGACCCTCGCCTCTTCGCCGATCTCGTCGGCGACCGCCCTCGCCGCCAGGAGCGTGAGCTCGGGCCAGCGGGCGACCGGCGGGGGCGGCGAGAGCGCGATCGAGAACGTCAAGCCGGCGCGCGGCTCGTCCACCCAGGTGCGCCCGAGCCGTCCCCGCCCTTCCGTCTGGTGCTCCGCGACCGCCAAGGCACCGTGCGCCGCGGACGGCGGGAGCATCCGCTGGGTCGTCGCCGCGACCTCTGCATAGTGGTATTCCCGCCCGAAGGAGCCGCGCAGGGCGGGCAGGACGACCTCGGGGGTGAGGGCTGGCCCGTTCACGACACTAGAGTAGGCACGTGCAACCCGCGCGCAGCCGCAAGCGTCCAACCGTGCGAGACCTGCGGCCCGACGGGCCGCTCAGCTACGAGAGGCTGTCCGACCCGATTCTCGTTCGCCGTGCCAAGGACGGAGATAGACGAGCGCTCGACGCACTCTGCGCCCGCCATGCCGCGAGGGCTGAGCGGATCGCGCTGCACGTGCTGCGGCATCCCGAGGACGCGAGCGACGCCGCTCAGGAGTCGCTGGTGAAGCTGATGCAGAGGATCGGCTCGTACCGTGGGCAGTCGCAGTTCACGACCTGGTTCCACCGGCTTGTTGTCAACACGTGCAAGGACGTCGCCCAGGCACGCTGGCAGGCCGAGCGCCGCACCGAGCCGCTCGTCGAGGACGTGCGCGAGGCGCGCGACGGCGATCCGGTGCGCGAGCTCGTGGCGGGGGAGACGCGCCGCGAGCTCGGGCGCTGCCTCGCCGAGCTGCCGCCGGCGCAGGCGAAGGTCGTCGCTCTCAAGGATGCGCTCGACCTCGGCTTCGAGGAGATCTCGTCCGTCACCGGCCTGCCCGTCGGCACCGCGAAGTGCTACGCGCACCGCGGCCGCAACGGCCTGCGGGAGAAGCTCTCCGCATGACGACCGTCGTGATGGACAAGGCCGCCATCGAGGCGGTGCTGCCGCATCGCGACCCGATGTTGCTGCTCGACGAGGTGCTCGAGCTGCTGCCCGGCGAACGGGTCGTCGCGCGGAAGACGGTCACCGACGCCGACTGCGCCGGCCACTTTCCCGGCAATCCGATCATGCCCGGCGTGAAGATGGTCGAGGCGCTCGCCCAGTGCGGCGCGGTCGCCGTCCTCTCGCAGCCCGAGAACCGGGGCAAGCTCGCGCTGTTCGCAGGCATCGACGATGTCCGCTTCAAGCGCGTCGTGCGGCCCGGCGAGACGCTCACCCTGGAATGCGAGATCGAGACCGTGCGCGGGCCGGTCGGGCGGGGCCGCGCCAGGGCGACGGTCGACGGCCAACTGGCCGTTCGCGGCACCCTCATGTTCGCGGTCGGTGACGGCGAGTGATCGGCCGCACGAACGGCCGCCCGATCTCGATCACCGGGCTCGGGTGCAGCGTTCCCGACCGGGTCGTCACGAACGACGATCTGGCGAAGCTCGTCGACACGTCCGACGAGTGGATCGTCTCCCGCACCGGCATTCACGAGCGCCGGCTCGCCGACGGCCCGCTCGCGATGTCGGACCTTGCCGCGCCCGCCTGCGAGCGCGCGATCGAGATGGCCGGCGTCGACCCGGCGTCGATCGACCTCCTGATCGTCGCGACCGTGACGCCCGACATGTCGTTTCCGTCGACCGCGGCGCTGCTCGCCGACCGTCTCGCGATGCCCGACGCTGCCGCCTACGACCTCGCAGCCGGCTGCACCGGGTTCGTCTACGCGATCGCACAGGCGCACGGGATGATCTCGGCCGGGCTGGCGCAGCGCGCGCTCGTGGTCGGCGGCGACGTGCTCTCGTCGATCCTCGACTGGCACGACCGCTCGACGCTCGTGCTCTTCGGCGACGGCGCCGGTGCGGTCGTGCTGGAGCCGGTCGAGCAGGGCGGCTTCCTCGGCTTCGAGCTGGGGGCGGACGGCGGCGGGGGCGAGAACCTCTGGCTGCCGGGCAGCGGGACGCGCCATTTCGAGGATTCGGAGCGGTTTGTGAAAATGAACGGCCGTGAGGTGTTCAAGTTCGCCACGCGCGTCATGGTCACGTCGGCGGAGGCAATTCTCGAGGAATGCGGAAAGACGGTGGCAGACATCGACGTCTATGTCCCGCACCAGGCCAACATCCGCATCATTGACCACGCTGCGAGGAAGCTCCACATCCCGCAGGAGAAGATCGTCGTGAACGTCGACCGCTACGGCAACACGTCGTCCGGCTCGATCCCGCTCGCCCTGGCGGACGCCGCCGACGACGGGAGGCTCGAGCCGGGCAAACTGGTGCTCCTTACCGGCATGGGCGCCGGCCTCACCTGGGGATCAGCCCTGATCGACTGGACACATCCGACCACTGGAGCGACCGCATGACCAAGATCGCATTCATGTTCCCCGGGCAGGGCTCCTTCGAGGCCGGCATGGGCAAGGACGTCGCGGAGGCTGTTCCCGAGGCGATGGCCGTCTACGAAGAGGGCTCCGAGGCGTGCGGGCTCGATCTGAAGGTCCTCTGCTTCGACACGCCCGCCGACCAGCTCGTCGACACCGAGGTGCAGCAGCCGGCTCTGGTCGCGACGTCGCTGGCGCTCGACGCGGCGCTGCGTGCGCGCGGCATCCGGCCGGACTTCGTCGTCGGTCATTCGGTCGGTGAGTTCGCTGCGCTCGGATCTGCGCAGGCGCTCTCTGCTCGGGAGGCGCTCGCACTCGTCCGCGAGCGCGGCCAGGCGATGGCGGACGCGGCGCGGCAGCACCCGGGCTCGATGGCCGCGATCCTCGGTCTCGCCGACGAGGCGGTCGAGGCGCTCTGCAAGAAGATCGCGGGCGTGTGGCCCGCGAACTACAACTGCCCCGGCCAGCTCGTCATCTCCGGCGAGACGCCGTCCGTCGACGAGGCGTGCGTCGAGGCGGAGAAGGAGGGCGCGCGGCGTGCGGTCAAGCTCCGCGTGTCGGGCGCGTTTCACTCGCCGCTCGTCGAGCGGGCGGCCGACCGGCTGCGCCCGGCGATCGAGCGCGTCCACCTGCGCGAGGGCGGCGCGGCGTTCATGTCGACCGTCACCGCAAAGATCGAGGACGTCCAGCGCTACGGCGAGCTCCTCGTCGAGCAGCTGACGGCCCCCGTGCGCTTCACGCAGGCGGCGCGTGCGCTCGTGGAGCAGGGCGTCACGATCTTCGTCGAGGTCGGTCCCGGCAATGTGCTGTCGGGTTTACTGAAGAGGATCGACAGCTCCGCGCGAACGCTCTCCGTCAAGGATCTGGACTCGCTCGACCGCGCGGCACGATCGCTTGGCTGACGGTCCCGAGTTCGCGTCCCTCTCCGGCCGACTCGCGCTCGTCACCGGCGCTTCCCGCGGCATCGGCCGCGCGGTCGCGCAGGAGCTCGCGCGCGCGGGCGCGGAGGTCGTCATCGGTTATCGGTCGGGCAAGGAGGAAGCCGAGTCGCTCGCCGGTGAGATCGGCGGCCGGGCTGTCCAGGCGGACGTCTCGTCCTCGGACGATGCGAAGCGGCTCGTCGAGGAGGCGGGCGACGTCGACGTGCTCGTCAACAACGCCGGTCTCACGCGCGACGGATTGCTCGCCCGCATGTCGGACGACGATTGGCGCGACGTGATCGAGACGAACCTGAGCTCGGTCTTCTACACCTGCCGTGCGGTGACGCGACCGATGATGCGGAAGCGGAGCGGTGTGATCGTGAACATCAGCTCGATCGTCGGCGTGCACGGCAACTGGGGGCAGACGAACTACGCAGCGTCGAAGGCGGGGATCATCGGCTTCACGAAGTCCCTCGCGCGCGAGCTCGGCTCGCGCGGCATCAGGGCCAACGTCGTCGCGCCCGGCTACGTGAAGACGCAGCTCACGGAGGTGCTGCCCGAGGAAGCGACCAAGGCGATGGTCGGCCAGACACCGCTCGGCCGCGTCGCCGAGCCGGAGGAGATCGCGGGCGCGGTACGCTTTCTCGCCTCGGACGAGGCATCGTTCATCACGGGCGATGTGCTCCTCGTCGACGGCGGGCTGGGAATGTGATGGAAGCGACGAACGGCAACGGCCGCAGGCGGGTGGTGATCACGGGTCTGGGCATGGTGAGCCCGCTCGGCAACGACGTGCGCTCGTCCTGGTCGAATCTGCTCGCGGGTGAGTCCGGTGCAGGCGAGATCACCGGCTTCGACCACACCGACTACAACGTCCACTTCGCCTGTGAGCTGAAGGACTTCGATCCGACCGTGTGGATCGACCGGAAGACCGCGCGCCGGATGGACCGGTTCGCGCAGGTGATCATCGCGGCCGCGCGTCAGGCCGAGGCGGAGTCCGGTCTCGACGTCTCTCGCACGCCCGACCGGATCGGCGCGTCGATCGCGACCGGAATCGGCGGGCTGCACTCCTACCAGGAGTGCTACGACGTGCTGCTCCATCGCGGGCCCGACCGCGTCAGCCCGTTCTCGATCCCCTCGATCATCCCGAACATGGGTGCGGCCTGGGTCTCGATCGAGCTCGGTACCAAGGGGCCGCTCTTGAGCGAGTGCACGGCGTGCGCCGCGTCGAACATGGCGATCGGCGATGCGATGGACGAGATCCGCGCGGGGCGGGTCGAGGTGATGTTCGCCGGCGGCACCGAGGCCGCGATCACACAGGTCGGGGTCGCCGGCTTCGACGCGATGCGGGCGCTCTCGCGTCGCAACGACGATCCGGTGCGTGCGTCTCGCCCGTTCGACAAGGATCGTGACGGACTGGTGATGGGCGAGGCCGCGGCGGTCCTGGTGCTGGAGGAGCTCGAGCACGCGCGGGCGCGCGGCGCCACGATCCACGCCGAGCTGCTCGGCTACGGCGCGTCCTCGGATGCGCTGCACATGACCGAGCCCGACCCGACGGGTGAGAGCCCGGCCCGCGCGATCACCATGGCTCTGAACGACGCGCGAGTCGATCCCACCGAGGTCGGCTACGTCAACGCGCACGCGACCTCGACACCGCTCGGCGATGCAGCCGAGACGCTCGTGATCAAGCGCGCCTTCGGTGAGGAGCACGCCCGGCGTCTGGCGGTGTCCTCGACCAAGGGCGCGACCGGCCATTGCTTCGGTGCAGCGGGTGCAGTCGAGGGTGTCTTCAGCGTCCTCGCCGTCGAGGAGGGAATCGCGCCGCCCACGATCAACTACGACGTCGCCGATCCGGCCTGCGATCTCGACTACGTGCCGAACGAGCCGCGCAAGCTGCCGGACCTCCGCATCGCGGTGTCGAACTCGTTCGGGTTCGGCGGCCACAACGCGTCGATCGTCGTCGGCCGCTTCGAGGACTAGCTCCGCCACCCGGTGCCAGGCACCGCAACGGAACTGCAACATTTCGTCCACAGGGGTTCCCTCGAGCGTCGCAGGCTGCGAACCTGACAGTGCACAACGCGCCGGGAGACGTCGGGAGGACACCGGTCGCGACGAGAGCAGGGCGCGCGTGGTGAGCGCGGGTCGAGCAGTGACGGCGAGCGGGATGCCCGCCGGGCGAGGCTGAGGAGCCTCGCCGGCCGGTGCCAGGCACCGGGTGAGCTTCGCCCTGTGCGCGATCGGGCCACGCTCGCCCGAGTCAGCAGATCGCCGCCCGTGTCACGATCGTTGCCGTCCGGGACGACACCTACCGTCTGGCCATGCGCCTCGTGGAGGTCGGCGGCCGCCTGGTCGAGCTGCACGTACGCAGGTCGAAGCGCGTCCGTGGCCACCGCATCGTCGTGCACCACGGGCTTCCACCCGAGCTGGTCGTCCGGCCCCGCGCGAGCGAGTCGGAGATCGAGGAGGCGATCGCGAGCTACCTCCCGTGGCTCCAGCGCCAGCTCGAGCGCGCCACGAAGCCGGTGCTCGGCCTCGAGCGGCTCACGCTGACCGAGGCGCAGGGCCGCCGTGAGGCGCGACCACGGATCGAGCTGATCGCCCAGTCGGAGGCAATGGCGCTCGGCGTCCGCTACGCCCGCATCATCCTTCGCGACCAGCGGAGCCGTTGGGGCTCGTGCTCGGCGAAGGGCGAGCTGAGCTTCAACTGGCGCCTCGTCCTCGCGCCGCACGACGTCCTCGACTACGTGGTCGTGCACGAGGTCTGCCACCTCGTCGAGCATCACCACGGCCCAGCGTTCTGGCGCCTGCTCGAACGCCGCCGGCGCGGTTTCCGTGAGCCCAAGGAGTGGCTCGACGAGAACGGCTGGGAGCTGCTCGCCTACCGGCCCCGGCTCGCCGCATAAGCTCTCTGGGTGGTTCGCTGGGCGACGTTCGACTGCTACGGCACACTGATCGACTGGGACGGCGGTGTCCGCGCCGAGCTCGTGCGTGTCTTCGGCGAGGACCGCGCGGCAGAGCAGCTGACGCGGTACCACGAGGTCGAGCCTGCACTGCAGCGCGACGGCTCGAGCAGCTATCGCGAAGTGCTGACCAACGCGATGCGCGAGCTCGGCGCGCCGAAGGGCGAGGAGCACGTGCTCGCCGAATCGCTGCCGTCGTGGCGCCCGTTCCCAGAGGTGCGCGACTCGCTCGAGGAGCTTCGGCGCCGCGGCTGGCAACTCGGTGTGCTCTCGAACACCGACGACGACTTCATCGCCGCCTCACAGGTGCAGATCGGCGTGCAGTTCGACGAGGTGGTCGTCGCGCAGGAGATCGGGTCATACAAGCCCGCGCACCGTCACTGGGAGGAGTTCTTCGCGCGCACCCGCGCGCCGCGTGACGGTCACGTCCACGTCGCCGCGTCGCTGTTCCACGACATCGCCCCGTGCAACGAGCTCGGGTTGCGCAGCGTGTGGATCAACCGGCTGGGCGAGTCGGCGGACGGTGCAGGCCCGACGAGAGAGCTGGTCGACCTCCTCGACCTGCCCGACACGCTCGACCAGCTCGTGCCGGCATGAGCGCGCTGCGCGCGCGCTGCCCGGACTGCCGGACGCTGACGGCGGTGGCGATCGGGCCGGATTACCAGTGCCACTCGTGCGGGCGCGAGTTCGCCGCGGGGCTTGTGCGCGTTCCGCGTGCATGGGGGTCGGGCGGCGAGACGATGGCGGCAGCCGCGCACCTGCCGCTGCCGTGGCCCGAGGCGGCGACGATCGAGGAGGACACCCTCGAGGAGCAGGTCGCTGCACTCGCCCGCGAGCTTCCCGAGCGGCCGCTCGTGCTCGGGGGTTGCTGCTGTTCCCACGTCGGCGCGGTGCGCGAGCTCGCGCGACGTCATGGACGCATCGCGGTCGTGTGGCTCGACGCGCACGGCGACCTGAACACGCCCGAGTCGTCGCCGTCCGGGAACGCGTGGGGGATGCCGCTGCGGATGCTGATCGACGCGGGCGATGTGCAGCCGGAGGACGTGACCCTCGTCGGCGCCCGGAACCTCGATCCGCCGGAGGTCGAGTTCATCGCCGCGGCCGGAGTGCGCACCGAGCTCGGGCCGCTGCCGGAGCGCGTGTACGTCGCTCTCGACGGCGACGTGATCGATCCGCCCGACCTGGACGTCTTCATGCCGGAGCCGGACGGGATCCCGCTGGCGCAGCTCGAGCCGATCCTGGCGGGGGTCCCCGGCGTGGTGGGAGCCGGGTTCACGGGATTCCTGGCGTCGGAGCGCACCGAAGCGGCCTTGCCGCGCCTCGGCCACGCGCTCGGCCTGTAACCGGACGCACGCCGGGGCACGTCTAAACTCAACCGATGTCAGAGGCCCGGATCGACGTCCAGGTCGAGCACAGGCACGCTCCGACCACGTCCGAGCAGAAGCACCCGAACACGTGCCCCAAGTGCGGTTCGCACTATCGCGACGACGAGCTCGACGCCGCGCTCTGGGTGTGCGCGCATTGCGGCCACCACTTCCCGATGAAGGCGCGCAGGCGGATCGTGTGGTACGCGGACGCAGAGTCCTTCAGCGAGGAGAGCGCAGGCATTCGCTCCGACGACCCGCTCTCATTCTTCGACCTGCGGCCGTACGCCGAGCGGCTGGCGGAGGCCGAGCTGAACACGGGCCTCGGCGAGGCGATCGTGACCGGGCAGGCGTCGATCGACGGACATCCCGTCGAGCTCGCGGTGATGGACTTCTCGTTCATGGGAGGGTCGATGGGGAGCGCCGTCGGCGAGAAGTTCTCCCGCGCCTGCGACTCCGCGATCGAGCGTGGGGTTCCGCTGATCGCCGTCACGTCGTCGGGCGGTGCGCGCATGCAGGAGGGGATCCTGTCGCTCATGCAACTGCCGAAGACGGTCTGCGCCGTCGAGGATCTGCACGACGCGCGCCTGCCGATGTTCACGGTGATGACCCATCCGACCACCGCCGGCGTGCTCGCGTCGTTCGCATCGCTCGGCGACGTGACCATCGCCGAGCCCGGGGCGCTGATCGCGTTCACCGGCCCCCGCGTCGTGCAGCAGACGACGAAGGAGAAGCTGCCCGAGGACTTCGGCCTCGCCGAGCAGAACCTGCGGTTCGGCCACCTCGACGCGATCGTGCCGCGCAGCGAGCAGCGCGGCTATCTGAGGCGTCTACTGCGGCTCTTCGCCGGAGCAGCCGGATCGTGAGCGCCGAGGACCAGGAGCTGAACCTGAGGCGGCGGCTGTCGGGGCTCTCCCGGCTGCCGTTGTTGCGCGGAGCGCGCGTGTCCGGCGAGGCGGAGCGGTTGCAGGCGCAGCTCGAGCGCCTTCAGTCCGACACGACGGACGAGGCGATCTGGCGCTCGGTCGAGCTCGCCCGTCACCCGGATCGTCCGTACACACTCGACTACGTCGCGCGGTTCGTCGACGACTGGGTCGAGCTGCACGGCGACCGCGGCCGCGCCGACGACGGCGCGCTCGTCACGGGAATCGGCAAGCTCGACGGACGGACGATCGTGCTCGTCGGGCACCAGAAGGGACGCGACGTCAAGGAGCGGCTCGACCGGCAGTTCGGGATGGCGTATCCGGAGGGCTACGTGAAGGCGATGCGCGCGATGGAGATCGCCGAGCGCTTCGGCTTCCCGCTCGTCTCGCTCGTCGACACGATGGGCGCGTACCCGGGCGTCGCCGCGGAGCAGCACGGCCAGGGCGGCGCGATCGCCCGGTCGCAGGCGGTGATGGCCCGCCTGACCGTGCCGACTGTCGCGTGCATCATCGGCGAGGGCGGCTCGGGTGGAGCCGTTGCGATCGCAGTTGCGGACCGGGTGCTGATGCAGGAGAACGCGATCTACTCCGTGATCACCCCCGAGGGGTGCGCGGCGATTCTCTGGCGTGATGCCGGCGAGGCGAAGAAGGCTGCCGCAGCGTTCAAGCCCGATGCCTTCCACTGCCTCGAGCTCGGCGTCGTCGACGGCGTCGTTCCGGAGCCCGCGGGCGGGGCGCAGCTCGACCACGACCTTGCAGCGCAGTTCCTCGAGGCGGCTCTCACGGAGGCGCTCGGGGAGCTCGAGGAGGTCCCGGGCGAGGAGCTGCGCCGCCGCCGCCGGGCCAAGTTCCGCGGCATGGGCGTCTTTGCCTAGGCAATCACCGCTTTCCACACGATCCACAGGGTTTTCAACCGGGGAAACGCGGTGTCCACGGCAACGCCCAGAGACAGCGGAAGCGGCTGTGGACAGGGGCCTGCGTGAGTCTTGGTGAGTATCGGCGCAAGCGCGACCCCGGCCGGACGCCGGAGCCGTTCGCGGGACGTCGTCGCAAGTCGCACGAGCCGATCTTCGTCGTCCAGCGCCACGACGCGCGTCGCCTGCACTACGACGTTCGCCTGGAGCGCGACGGTGCACTCGCGTCCTGGGCGGTTCCCAAGGGCGTCCCGCTCGAGCCCGGCGGGCGGGCCCTGGCCGTGCACGTCGAGGATCATCCGCTCGAGTACGCCGGGTTCGCGGGTGAGATCCCGGCGGGCCAGTACGGGGCGGGGACGGTCGAGATCTGGGATCACGGCACGTACGAGCTGCTCGAGGAGAAGCGCGATGGTCAGTTGACCGTGCGCTTGCACGGGGAGCGCCTGAACGGCGACTGGTCGCTGATCCCGGCTCACCTCGACGGGAAGGAGCAGAACTGGCTCCTGATCAAGCGCCGCGATGCGGAGGCCGCGGCCGCCGGCCCGCGGCATGAGTACGGACCGATGCTGGCGACGCCCGTCGACACCGTGCCCCGCGGCGACGGCTGGCGCTTCGAGGTGAAGTTCGACGGCTACCGGGCGATCGGCTACGTGACCGGCGGCGACGTCCGCCTCGTGTCCCGGAACGGCAAGGATTTGACAGAGCGGTTCGCCGAGGTCTCGCGTCAGTTGCCGAGGGCGGTGAAGACGCCGAACGCGGTGCTCGACGGCGAGATCTGCCGGCTCGATGCGTCGGGGCGCTCGAGCTTCTCCGAGCTGCAGCGGGGCGAGGGGCCGCTCGTCTACTACGTGTTCGACCTGCTCGAGGCCGACGGGCTGCCTATTGTCGATGCGCCGCTGCGGGAGCGGCGGGCGCGGTTGTGGAAGCTGCTCGATCGGCGAAACCGGACGGTGCTGTGGTCGGAGGACTTCCCCGACGGCGACGTGCTGCTCACAGCTGCCGCAGAGCAGCACCTCGAGGGCGTGGTCGCGAAGCGCCTCGACTCGCGCTATCTCGAGGGCCGCCGCACGCGGGACTGGCTGAAGGTGAAGGTGCAGCGGGAGCAAGAGTTCATCGTCGCGGGCTACACCCGCGGCGCCGGCCGCCGCGCGGGGACGTTCGGCTCGCTCGCCCTCGCGGTCAACGAGGACGGTGAGCTGCGTTACGTCGGGAACGTCGGCACCGGCTTCGACGACGCCGAGATCCGCAAGCTGCTCGGCCTCCTCGCCCCGCTGCATCGCGACACGTCGCCGTTCGCCGTGACGCCGAAGCTGCCCCGCGTGCGCCAGAGCGAGGTGCAGTGGGTCGAGCCCAGGCTGGTCGTGCAGGTCAGGTTCGGCGAATGGACGCACGACGGCCACCTGCGCCACCCCGCGTATCTCGGGCTGCGCGACGACAAGGCGGCCGCCGAGGTCGTGGCCGAACGGCCGGCAGGTAACAGTGTGTTGGACGGTGTCGTCCGCCGGGGCCGGCGGGAGCTCACGCTCTCGAACCTCGACAAGCTGTTCTGGCCGGACGAGGGGATCACCAAGGGCGACCTGCTCGCCTACTACCAGGAGGTCGCGCCGGTGCTCGTGCCGCACCTGCGCAACCGGCCGTTCACCATGCGGCGGTACCCCGACGGCGCGTACGGCAAGGCGTTCTTCCAGAAGGACGCACCGAAGCACATGCCGTCCTGGATCAGGACGTTCGCGGCGACTGTCTCGCCCGGCAAGGTCGTCCGCTTCCCTGTGGTCGACGACGAGCTCTCGCTGCTCTGGATGGTGAACATGGGCTGCATCGACATGAACGCCTGGTACTCGCGCGTCGACAAGCCCGACCGGCCGGACTTCGTGCTGTTCGATCTCGACCCGACTCCGGATGTTCCGTGGTCGCAGACGATCGAGGTCGCGCTCGTCCTCAAGGAGCTGCTCGAGGCGTTGGGGCTCGAATCGTTCCCGAAGACCTCCGGCGGCAAGGGCTTCCACGTGCTGGTTCCGCTCGATCGCCGGTCGACCTATGCCGATTCGCGGCGCTTCGCCGAGGTCGTCGCCGGCGCGATTGTGCGCGCGCACCCGAAGCTCGCGACGACCGAGTGGTCGAAGGCGCGCCGCCGCGGTGTTCTGATCGACGCGAATCAGAACGGCGAGGGCAAGACGATCGCCTCTGCGTACTCGGTGAGGCCGCATCCGCGCGCGCCGGTGTCGACGCCGCTCCAGTGGAACGAGGTGAACGAAGCGCTCGACCCGTCGGCGTTCACGATGGACGCGGTGCTGCGGCGGGTCAGCGAGCACGGCGACCTCGCCGCAGGTCTCCTGACGACGCGGCAGTCGCTGTCGAAGGCCCTGAAGCGTCTTTAGCCCGCCGGCTTCACCGGGTGCGTGCGTGCCGCTTGCTTCGCGACGGCCAGCTCGCGACCGTCGATCGCCGCATAGCGCAGGGCGATCGCGCTGAGCTCGTCCGACGCCTCGCGTGCGGCATGACCGAGCTTGGCGTCGAGCGTCGCCGGGTCGTCGAGGTAGAGCAGCCTCGTCCAGAACGTCGTCAGGACGATCGACACCCACGGCATGAAGATGGCGTTCCGCTCGAGCGCGGCCGACGGTCGCTGCACGAAGAACGCGACGAAGATGCCGACGGTCAGCCCGGCGAGCCCGATCGCCGCAGCCGATTCGCCGATGCTCGATGCCGTCAGCCCTTTCACGAAGGCCGCGACGATCGCCGCGACGCCGAACACCATCATTGCCACGTACCCGACGAACACGACGCGGTAGGAGCGACGCAGGTACGAGGTCGTCCGGGCCAGCGTCTGCACGTCTTCCTGCAGGATCGCCGCAGCCAGATCCCGCAGCTGCTGCGTGGTCTCGAGAGGATCCCCGTGCCGCGGGCGGGGCAGCCGCATCGTCATGGCGTGCCCTCCTTCCTCGACTACGCCGCGATCATACGACGCCGCCTGCGCGGAGGTCGGCTCAGCTGCATTCCTCGACCCGGCCTGCGAGAAAGCGGCGCTCGGGGTCGGTGGTGGCGAGCTCGAGCGCGCGCAGATATGCGGTTCGCGCCTCGTCCAGGCGGCCGAGCCGCCGCAGGAAGTCGGCCCGCGTCGAGTGGAGGTACTGGTACGAGTCGAGCTCGAGCCGGTCGACGAGCTCGAGGGCAGCGCCCGGCCCTTCGACCTCGGCGACCGCGACAGCGCGGTTCAGCTCGACCACCGGTGAGCCGGTCAGCGCGACGAGCTCGTCGTAGAGCGCGGCGATCGCGTGCCAGTCACGCTGATCGTCGGCATGGCGCGCCGCGATCGACGCCTGCAGCACGTAGGCGCCCCGCCCGCCGAGCGCGTGCGCCCGCGTGAGCGCCGCCACGCCCTCGGCGAGCTGCTCGGCGTCCCAGAGGCCCCGGTCCTGATCGTCGAGCAGCACGAGCTCGCCGTCGCGGAACCGCGCCTCTCGCCGGGCGTCGTGGAGGAGCATCAGCGCGAGCAGCGCGTGCACGTCCGGCTCGTCCGGCATCAGCTGCGCGAGAGCGCGCGCGAGCCGGAGCGCCTCCCTGACCAGCGCGCGGTCGCCGCCGTACCCCTCGTTGAAGATCAGGTACACGACGGCGAGGACCGCCGCCAGCCGGTCCGGGAGCAGGTGCTCGGGAGGCACGCGGAACGGCACGCCCGCGGTCTTGATCTTCCGCTTCGCGCGCACGAGGCGCTGGGCCATCGTCGCCTCCGGCACGAGGAACGCGCGCGCGATCCGGTCGGTGGTCAGACCGCCGAGCGTCCGCAGCGTCAGCGCGACCTGCGCGTCCGGCGCGAGCGCCGGGTGGCAGCAGGTGAAGATGAGCTCGAGGCGCTCGTCTGGAAACATCGTCTCGTCCAAGGGCTCGTCCTCCACGGCCTCCGCGACCTCGAGCAGCCTGGTCTTGGCTGCCAGCGTGCGGTCGCGCCTGATCCGGTCGATCGCGCGGTTCCGCGCCGTCGTCAGCAGCCACGCACCCGGGACGTCCGGCTCGCCGTCGCGCGGCCACCGTTCCGCCGCGATCGCGAACGCCTCCTGTGCGGCCTCCTCGGCGAGATCGAAATCGCCGAGGAGGCCGATCAGCGAGGCGACGACTCGGCCCCATTCGTCGCGGAAGGCCTGTTCGAGGATCGCTAGCGCTCCACGATCGGCCGGATCTCGATACCGCCGCCGTGGCGTGCGGCCGGGATGCGGGCGGCGAGCTCGATGGCGTCGTCGAGGTTGTCGGCCTCGAACAGGAAGAACCCGCCGAGGGCCTCCTTGGTCTCGGCGAACGGCCCGTCCGTGGTCAGCGTCCGGCCGTCGGCCACCCGCACGGTCGTGGCGGTCGTCGCGGGCTCGAGCTCGGCGCCGCCGTAGACGCCGGCCGTCTCCGAGACGGCGAAGTATTCGCCGTAGATCGCCGTCTGCTCCTCCTCGGAGCGCTGGTCCCACTGCTCGTCGTTCGAATGGATCAAGAGCGCGTACTTCACGTGAGCCTCCTCGGTTCCGTCGGTGTCGTCATGACGACGAACGGGGCGCCTCGAAATCGACAGCCTGCTCGAGCCGGCCGAGGAAGGTCGCGGCACCCGCCTTGTCGAGCATGTCGTTCAGGTTCCCGCACTTCGGGCTCTGGACGCACGAGGGGCAGCCGGTCGAGCACGGACAACCCCGGATCAGCTTGAGCGTGTCGCCCACCCAGCCCTCGAAGCTCTCGAACCCGCGCTCGGTGATGCCGACGCCGCCCGGATGACCGTCGTACACGAACACCGTCGGCCTTCCCGTCTGCAGATGCAGGTTCGTCGAGAGCCCGCCGATGTCCCAGCGGTCGCACATCGCCCAGAGCGGCAGCAGCGCGATCAGTGCGTGCTCCGACGCGTGCAGGGTCGCAAGCAGCGCCGGCATCTCCTCGAGCCCGGCGAGCTGCGCCGGCTCGGGGCAGAACCAGATCGCCTCGGTGGTGAAGCTGGTCGCGGGCAGCTCGAGCGGAACGAGCTCGATTCGCTCCTGCGACGACACTGTCCGGCGTTCGTATCCGACGATCTGCTCGGTCACCTCGAGCTCGCCGAACTCCAGGGTGAGCCCGAGTCGCCGCTCGCTGCGCCTCGGCTCCACGATCGCGGTGTTCGTCTCCTTCTTGACCTGCGTGTACCAGTTGCCGGTGAACGGCTCGACGATCGCGTGCAGTGCGACCAGATCGAGCTCGTGCACGAGATACGACTCGCCGAGGTGGAGATAGATCGCGCCTTCGTGGACCGTCGAGTAGGCGCGGGCCCGATCGACCTGTCCGAGGACCGTGCCGCTCGCGCCGTCGACGATCGTGAACACGTCGTCGCTCGCCGACCGCAGTGACAGACGGGCCGCCGGGTGGTCACGGCCGCCCCAGACGACGCCGGCGGGCGTCCGGCGCAGCTCCGGATCCGAGAGCGCGAGCTCGAGCGCCTCCGGACCGAGCAGCTCGCCGTCGGCGGCCGTGATCGGCGCCTCGTACGCTGCCGAGCGCACGTGGCCGCGGAGGACGCGCGGGTTCGCGTGATCGAGGATCGCCGCTTCGACCCTTCGTCCGAGCAGCGTGTCGGGCTCGCGCATGAAGAACTGGTCGAGGGCGTCCTCGGAGGCCACGAGCACCGCCAGCCCGTTCCCGCGGCGCCCGGCTCGTCCCCACTGCTGCCGCAGCGACGCGACGGTTCCCGGGAACCCGACGGAGATCACGCAGTCGAGCAGGCCGATGTCGATGCCGAGCTCGAGCGCGTTCGTGGCGCTCACGCCGAGGAGGTCGCCTTCAGCGAGCCGCCGTTCGATCTCGCGGCGCTGGGCGGGCGTGTAACCCGCGCGGTACGGCGACAGGTGGGCGTCGTCGCCCAGTCGCTCGGCGGTGAAGCGGTGGATCAGCTCGGCTGCCTTGCGACTCTTCGCGAACGTCAACGTCCGCAGGCCGCGTTCGACGAGCGAGGCTTGAAGCTTCGCCGCCTCGGCGAGCGCCGACCCGCGGAGCCCGAGCTCGGGATCGACGAGCGGCGGATTCCACAGCACAACTGTTCGCTCGGAGCGCGGGCCGCCGTCCTCCGCCACGACCGAGATGCGGTCGCCGATCAGCGCGGCGCCGAGCTCGCCCGGGTTGGCGATCGTCGCCGACGCGAGCAGGAGCTGCGGCTCGGTGCCGTAGACGCGCGCCAGCCGCCGCAGCCGCCGCAGCACGTTGGCGACGTGCGAGCCGAAGACGCCGCGGTAGACGTGCGCCTCGTCGACGACGACGAACCGCAGGTTTGCGAGCACGTCTCCCCAGCGGTCGTGATTGGGGAGCACGCCGACGTGGAGCATGTCGGGGTTGGTGAGGATGACGTTGGCCGTGCGCCGAATCTGGCGGCGGTGCTCCGTCGGAGTGTCGCCGTCGTAGATCGCCGGGCGCAGCCCGCGGAGACCGAGCGCGGTCAGTGCGCGGAACTGATCCTGCGCCAGCGCCTTCGTCGGATAGAGGTACAGCGCTCGGGCGTGCGGATCGCGTGCGACGGCGTCGAGCACGGGCAGGTTGAAGGCGAGCGTCTTGCCGGAGGCGGTGCCCGTTGCCACGCAGACGTGCTCGCCGCGTTCGGCTGCGTCCCAGGTCGCTCGCTGGTGGGAGTAGAGCCGGTCGACGCCGATCGCCGCGCGGACAGCTGGTGCGAGCGTGGTCGGCACCTCCGCGAAGCGGGCGCTCCGCTTGCTCTCCGTTCCAAGATGCGCGAGCTCCTCGCCCTCGAGCAGTCCCTCCCAGCGCACGACGTCGACCGTCACGGGCGCGCGCGGACGGCGATCGCGATCGGATAGTCGCGGTCGCCGGGCTCCTCGATCGACTCGAGCGCGAGGCCGTGGTCGACGAATGTCTGCAGGAATTGCGCAAGCGGAAGATGCACGGCACCGACACGCGCGCGCAGCCCCGCGGGTGAGATGCCGGGACCGTCGTCGTAGCGCCCCTCACGCCGGTACAGGCCGGCGTGGAGCACCGGAACGCCCTTCCCCTCGACGAAGCGGGAGTGCGGGCCGACGAAGCACGGGTGCACGCCGACATACACGAAGCAACCGCCGGGCCGCAGCACGCGGGACACCTCGCCGACCACGGCGCGCCAGTCGTCGACGTCGGTGTGCGTCCACAGTGACACGACGGCGGCGAACGTGTCGTCGGCGAAGGGCAACGTCTCCCCGCGGCCCTGCACGACGTCGCAGCCGCGCGCCCGCGCGAGCTCGAGTTGCGCGCCCGACGGATCGACGCCGACCGCCGCCCAGCCTGCCGCCGCAAACGCCGCCGTGTGCGAGCCGCCGCCGCAGCCGACGTCGAGCAGCCGCCCGCAGGGCTCGCCGAGGAGCCGCAAGGCCGTCTCGCGCGGCAGCACGGCGAGCGGCGAGTCGCCGGAGAGTGTCGCGTCGTACCACTCCGCGACCGCGTCGTAGCGCGGTTCTGTCACCCGGTCGATGCTAGCCTCGGATCACCGGGGTGCCCGTCAGGGCTGAGATCACACCCGTCGAACCTGATCCGGCTAATACCGGCGAAGGGAGCAAGCTTGATTCCACGAGTGTTGACGATCGCCGGCTCCGACAGCGGCGGCGGTGCCGGCATCCAGGCGGACCTGAAGGCGTTCGCGGCCGCGGGCGTGTTCGGGACCTCTGCGATCGTCGCCCTTACGGCGCAGAACACCGTGGGAGTCACCGCGGTGCACGAAGTGCCGTACGCCTTCGTGGTCGAGCAGCTCGAGGCGGTGTTCGACGACATCGGCGTCGACGCGGCGAAGACGGGGATGCTGTTCTCGCGGGGAACGATCGAGGCCGTCGCGGAGTTTCTCGCCGGCCGCGGCGTGCCGCTCGTCGTCGATCCCGTCCTGGTGGCCTCGTCCGGGGCGAAGCTGCTCGAGGACGACGCGGTCGGCGCGCTCGTTCGGCGGCTGTTCCCGCTGGCGACGGTCGTCACCCCGAACCTCGCCGAGGCGCAGGCGCTCACCGGCAGCCCCGGTCTCGCGGCCAAGGACCGGCTCGCCGAGCAGCTCGTCGCACTCGGCGCTGCCGCTGCGCTCGTCACCGGAGGCCACGGATCGCCGGTCGACCATCTCTACGACGGGCGCGAGCACGTCGAGATCCCGGTCGAGCGCAGCGGCGTTCGTGCCACCCACGGCGCGGGCTGCACGCATTCGGCGACGCTCGCCGCACTGCTCGCCCACGGCCGGCCGCTGCGCGAGGCCGCGCTCGGGGCCGCGCAGGCCGCCGGGGACGCGGTCCGGCACGGGCTCGAGGAGCTCGGTGCCGGAGACGGCCCCGTCGATGTCCTCCACCTGAAAGGAGCACGATGAACCCGGGCGAGTCCCTGCGACGGCTGCGTTCGACGCGGCCGCTCGTCCACCAGATCACCAACTACGTCGTGATGAACGAGACGGCGAACGCGACGCTCGCGATCGGCGCGCTGCCGGTGATGGCTCACGCCGCCGACGAGGTCGAGGAGATGGTCGCGCTCGCGGGAGCGCTCGTGCTGAACATCGGCACCCTGTCGCCGGCCTGGGTCGACGCGATGCTGCTGGCCGGGCGCGCGGCGAACGCCCGCGGCGTGCCGGTGGTGCTCGATCCCGTCGGTGTGGGTGCGACCGCGTACCGCACCGAGACGGCGAGGAGGATCCTCTCCGAGGTCGACGTGTCGGTGTTGCGCGGCAACGCGGGCGAGATCGCGACGCTGGCGGGAATCGACGCGGAGGTCAAGGGCGTGGAGTCGGTCGGCGTCGGCGGTGCCGGGGCTGACGTGGCGCGTCTGGCGGGAAGCACGCTTGGCGTCGTGGCGTCGGTCACCGGTCCGATCGACCACGTCTCGGACGGCGATCGGGTCGTCGCCGTCGAGAACGGCCACCCGCTCCTCGCGTCGATCACCGGGACCGGCTGCATGTCGAGCGCGCTCACCGGCGCGTTCCTCGCGGTGAACGCGGAGCGCCCGCTCGAGGCGGCGGCCGAGGCGCTGGCGGCGTTCGGCGTCGCGGGCGAGAACGCGGCGCCGGGCGCGAAGGGGCCGGGCTCCTTCCACGTCAATCTCTACGACGCACTGGCCGCGCTCGAGCCCGAGCAGCTCGCCGCGCGGGCTCGCTTCGCGTGAGGGTCCACGCTCTCGTCGACGGTCTGGTCCAGGCCGAATGCGCGGTCGCCGCCGGCGCGACCGTCGTCCAGCTTCGCGTCAAGGGCGCTTCGACCGCCGCGCTCGTCGAGCTGGGGGAGGGCATGGCACAGCTCGGCGTCACCTTCGTCGTCAACGACGACGTGGAGGCCGCGATCGGGCTTCGCGCGGACGGGGTTCACCTCGGCCAGAGCGACCCCGGCGGAGCGCGGGCGCGAGCCGCCGGCCTGCTGCTCGGCCGCTCGGTGGCGACGCTCGACCAGGCCTGCGCTGCCGACGGCGACTACCTCGGCGCCGGCCCAGTCTGGCCGACACCGTCGAAGGGCGATGCCGATCCGGCGATCGGGCTCGCCGGGCTTCGTGCGATCTGCGCCGCCGTCGACCTCCCGGTCGTGGCGATCGGCGGGATCGACGCGCGGAACGCTGCCGACTGCATCGCGGCCGGCGCCGCCGGGGTGGCCGTGATCCGCGCCGCGTTCGACCCTCGACTGCGGCCGGCCGTTGACGAGGCTCTCGGAGCTCGGTGAGCTCGGCCTGCTGGCCGAGCTCGAGCGGCGGTCGCTGATCGTCGGCGTCCAGCATGACGCGGCGCGCGTCGGCGACCTCGTCCTGACGCAGGACGCGCTCGTGGAGGGTGTCCACTTCCGGCTCGACTGGCTCGGCTGGCGCGACCTCGGCTGGCGCGCCGCCGCCGTCAACCTCAGCGACCTGGCCGCCTCCGGGGCAGAGCCCGCAGGGCTGCTCGTGACGCTCGCGTCGCCGCGCGAGACGGAGGTCGCCGACGTGATCGAGCTCTACGAGGGAATCAACGAGACGGGCGTGCCGGTCGTCGGCGGCGACACGACCGCGGCACCCGTCGTTGTCCTGTCGATCACTGCCGTGGGCCGGAGCGCGCGCGTTCCCGGACGCGCCGGCGCCGGGCCGGGGGACCTGCTGGTGGTGACGGGGCCGCTGGGAGCGGCCGGTGCCGCCTTCCGCGCCGGGCGCTACGTCCGGCCACCGCTCCGGCTCGACGAGGGCCGCCGGCTCGCAGTGACAGCGACTGCGATGCTCGACCTCTCCGACGGGCTCGCGGTGGACGCTGCGCACCTGGCGCAGCGCTCCGGCGTGCGCCTGGCGATCGACCTCGATCGCGTCCCGCTCGCGCCCGGCGCGACTCTCGCCGACCTCGGCTTCGGCGAGGATTACGAGCTGCTCGCCGCCGTGCCGGACGATGTCGGGCTCCCGGTGATCGGCCGGGTCGAGGCGGGCGAAGGCGTCTCACTCGTGTTCGCCGGCGCGCCGGTCGAGCTCCCGGGCTGGGAGCACTTCCGCGGGTGAACGTCAGAGGTAGCGGGCGAAGGCTTTCGCGAAGTGCTTCTTCGGGCGCGCCCCGAAGACCGTCTCGCGCACCTCGCCGTCGGCGAAGAGGATCACCGTCGGCAGCGACAGCACCTCGTAGCGCGTGGCCGTGTCGGGGTTCTCGTCGACGTCGAGCTCCACGAGCTCGATCTGCGCCTCGCTCGCCAGCTCCTGGAGGACGGGGGCGATCGCCTTGCACGGGCCGCACCACGGCGCGGTGAAATCGACGATCACCGGGCGCTCCGACGCGAGCACCTCCTGGTCGAACGTTGCGTCGGTGACCGCTTTCATCGACGACTACCGTAGCCGGAGCCTGAGCAGCGGCACGCGCCAGATCGCCTCGAGGACGATCGCCCGGCTCATCTTCGAGCGGCCGCGCTGGCGCTCGGCGAACGTGATCGGGATCTCGACCACCCGGAAGCCGGCGCGCTTCGCACGATAGGTCGCCTCGATCTGGAACGCGTAGCCACGCGATGTGATCGCGTCGAGGTCGATTGTCTCGAGCACCTCACGGCGGAAGCACTTGAAGCCGCCCGTCGGATCCTGGACGCCCATGCGCAGGAAGAGCGCCGTGTACCACGATGCGCCCCGCGACAGTGCTCGCCGGATGACGCCCCAGTTCGTCACGGCGCCGCCGGCGACGTAGCGCGAGCCGAGCACGAGATCCGCGCCCGCCTCTGCCTCCGCGATCAGCCGTGGGACGTCGGCCGGGTCGTGGGAGAAGTCGCAGTCCAGCTCGAGCACGAGCTCGGCGGCGCCGGCGAGTGCCAGTCGAAATCCGGCGATGTACGCCGGGCCCAACCCCTCCTTGCGGTCGCGGTGCAGGACGTCGACGAAGTCGAGCTCGCGTGCGAGGCGATCGGCTTCCTCGCCGGTGCCGTCGGGCGAGCCGTCGTCGATCACGAGCACGCGGTCGTCCGGTCGCAGGACCGTGGCGAGCGCCTTCAGCATCGGCTCGAGGTTCGGGAGCTCGTTGAACGTCGGGAGGCAGACGGTGGCCCGCATCGGTCTGCCTATGATCGCCGCAGTGGCGTCACTTCCGCGAAACGACCAGCTCGCGGAGCAGTTCGAGCTGCTCGCCGACCTGATGGAGCTCGCCAATGCGGACTCCTTCCGGATCGGCGCGTACCGTAAGGCGGCTGCGCGCATCCGGGAGACCTCCACGTCCGTCGCCCAGCTCGCGCTCGAGGGAAAGGCCACCAGGCTGCAGGGGATCGGTAAGACGATCGAGGGCAAGATCGTCGAGGCCGTCAACGACGGCGAGGTGCACGCGCTGACGAAGAAGAAGGCCGAGGTACCAGCCGAGGTCGCGGTCTTCATGCGCCTGCCGGGCCTTGGTCCGAAGACGGCGCGCCGCATCTGGCAGGAGCTCGGCATCACGACGGTCGCCTCGCTGCGCGCTGCCGTCGAGTCGGGACAGCTGCGCGGGCACGCCGGCGTCGGGCCGGGGACCGAGGCGAAGATCGCCGCCGCGCTCGCCGAGGCGCCGGCGACCCGGGCGCCCGAACGAGGTCGAGGCCTGCTCGGCACGGCGCTGCCGCGGCTCGTAGCGGCCGTGGACGAGCTCCTCGCGCATCCCGCCTCCGTCGAGGTGAGCCCCGCCGGCTCGGCTCGGCGCATGCGCGAGACCGTGCGGGACCTCGACATCATCGCGACCGCCACCGACGCAGCCGCGCTCGTCGAGCACTTCTGCGAGCTGCCGTGGGTCGTCGAGATCGCAGCGAAGGGGACGACCAAGGCGACCGTCGTGTCGCACGACGGTCTTCGCTTCGACCTGCGCGTCGTGCCGCCGGAGAGCTACGGCAACCTGCTCCAGCACTTCACGGGCTCGAAGAACCACAACGTCGCGCTGCGCGAGGACGCCGTCCGAAAAGGGCTCTCGGTCTCCGAGTACGCCGTCACCGAGGTCGAGACCGGCGAGGAGCACCGCTTCGCGACGGAGGAGGAGGTCTACCGCTTCCTCGGCTACACGTGGATCCCACCGGAGCTCCGCGAAGACGGCGGCGAGCTCCGCGCTGCGCGCGAGGGTCGCCTGCCCGATCTCGTCGAGCTCGCCGACCTCCGGGGCGACCTCCACACGCACACGAGCTGGTCCGACGGCAAGGACACGCTCGAGGTGATGGTCGCCGCCGCGCGGGCGCGCGGCTACGCCTATTACGCGATCTGCGACCACTCCCAGCGTCTGCGCGACGACCGCCTGCATCTGCAGACGGTGCAGATCGACTCGCTCAACGAGCAGCTCGCGCCGTTCCGGATCCTCAAGGGGATCGAGGTGAACATCCGGCCGGACGGCACGCTCGACGTGTCCGACGAGGACCTCGCGACCCGCGACTGGGTCGTTGCCTCTGTCCACTCGCGCTTCGACCACCAGCCGACCGAGCGTGTTCTTGCGGCGATGGAGCACCCGTATGTCGACTGCATCGGCCACCCCACGAACCGGAAGATCGGCAAGCGCGCCCCGGCGTCGGTGGACGTCGAGCGCATCATCGAGCAGGCGCTCGAGACGGGGACGTTCCTGGAGATCAATTCGCAGCCGGACCGGCTCGACCTGACCGACGTGCATGCGCGTGCAGCACGGGAGGCCGGACTGAAGCTCGTGATCGACTCCGATGGGCACCAGGTCTCCGCGCTCGACTACGTCTCACTCGGCGTCGGGCAGGCCCGGCGTGCGTGGCTGACCAAGGACGACGTCGTGAACACGCGCACATGGAGGCAGGTCGAGCGATTGCGCAAGAAGCGGCCGTGAGCATGTTCCGTGCCGATCTCGAGCGCGCGTCCGACTGGGTCGCCGCCTATCTCGACGGCGTCCGTGACGTCCCCGTGGTCGCGAGCATCGAGCCAGGGTCGATCCGCGCCGCGCTTCCGGCCGAGCCTCCCGAGCACGGCGAGCCGTTCGACGCGATGCTGCGCGATCTCGACGAGGTGATCGTCCCCGGCCTCGCGCACTGGAATCATCCGCGGTTCTTCGCGTGGTTCGCCAACACCGGCTCGGAGCCGGGCATCCTCGCCGAGCTGCTGATCGCGGCCCTGAACGTGAACGCGATGACGTGGCTCGCCTCGCCGGCGGGCACCGAGCTCGAGCAGCTCACGCTCTCGTGGCTGGCTCAGCTGCTCGGGCTGCCTGCGGACTGGCACGGCCACCTGGAGGACACCGCCTCCACCGGGACGATCGCGGCGCTCGCGGCGGCTCGCACGCTTCGCCCCGACGGGGTCGTCTACGCCTCCGCAGAGGCGAACTTCAGCGTCGAGAAGGCGGCCCGCTTGCTCGGCCTCGAGTACCGCGCCGTGAGTGTCGACAGCGAGCTCAGGATGCGCACGGACTTTCCCCTCGACGACGCCACCGCGGTCGTCGCGACGGTCGGCACGACCGGATCGACGTCGGTTGACCCCGTTGCCGAGCTGCAGCGCCGTTGCGAGGAGGCAGGCGTCTGGCTGCATGTCGACGCGGCGTATGCGGGCTCCGCCGCCGTCTGTCCGGAGCTGCGCTGGTGCCTCGACGGCTGCGACCGCGCAGACTCGATCGTCGTCAACCCGCACAAGTGGCTGTTCACGCCCATGGACTGCTCCGCGCTCTGGACGCGGCGCCCCGATGCCCTGCACGACGCGTTCGCGATCTCACGCGACTACCTTGCCGCCACCGACGCGGCCGTCGACCTGAAGGACTTCGGCCCGGCGCTCGGCCGCAGGTTCCGGGCGCTCAAGCTCTGGCTCGTCCTCCGCTGGTACGGCGCCGAGGGGCTGCGCGCGCTGATTCGTGAGCACGTGCGGCTGGCACAGCTGTTTGCCTCGTGGGTGGAGGCGGACCCCGAGTGGGAGGTTGCGGCGCCCCACCCGTTCTCGACGGTCTGCTTCCGCCACCGTACGGCCGACAACGATGCGATCGCCCGCGACGCGACCGCGACCGGCAGGCTGTTCGTCGCCGCGAGCCGTCTGCGCGGCGAGCCGGTCATCCGGCTCGCCATCGGGAATGCGCGCACGACGGAGGCGGACATCGAGCTCGCGTGGGAGGTGATGCGCGAGTGCGCCCACGCGCAGTGATTTTCGACCTGTGGGAGACGCTGATCGACTGGGACCGCGATGCCGCCGCCGCGATGGTCGCGGCGGTCTCGGCGCGTGCGCCGGAGTTCGCCGAGCGGTGGCCGCGCTCGACCAACCGCTACACCGCGCCGATTCGCGTCGCGCTCGCGGACTCCGGCGTTCCGGCGAGCGCGCTCGAAGAGGTGTGTGCGCTACGGCTCGAGTACGTGCGCGGCGCGCTGGTGCCCCGCCCGGGCGCGATCGAGACGCTCGAACAGCTCCGCGAGCTCGAAGTGCTGGTCGGCCTGATCACCGTCTGCAGCGAGGACGTCGAGGTCCTGTGGCCGTCGACGGCGTTCGCCGGGCTCTTCGATGCGGAGGTCTTCTCGTCGGCGGTCGGGATCTCGAAGCCCGATCCGCGGATCTACCTCCACTGCTGTGAGCTGCTCGGCGTCGAGCCGTCGGAGGCCGTGTTCGTCGGCGACGGCGCGAACGACGAGCTCGCGGGTGCCGAGCGCGTCGGCATGAGAGCGGTGCTCATCCACCGTCCGGGCGAGGATCCGTTCTGGCCGGAGCTGGAGTCCTTCACCGGTGCACGTGTCACGTCCATTCCCGAGGTGCTGGAGGTGCTGGAGCTGTGCTGATCTCGACGATGAACGACATCCCCGGCTATTCGGTCGAGGAGGTGTACGGCGAGGTGTTCGGGCTGACCGTGCGGTCCCGCAACATCGGCTCGCAGCTCGGAGCGGGTCTCAAGTCGATGTTCGGCGGCGAGCTGAAGGGCATGACGAAGGCGCTCGCCGACAGTCGTGCGGAGGTAACCGAGCGGATGGTCGCCGAAGCGGAGGCGAAGGGCGCGAACGCGATCCTCGCGATGCGCTTCGACACGTCCGAGATGGGCGACACCTGGACCGAGATCTGCGCCTACGGGACGGCGGTGCGAGTCCGCAAGCTCTAAGAAGTTCTCAGTTCGCCCAGCGCGGCGAGCGCGGCGTCGTGCAAGGCGACGCGGTAGCGCCAGAGGGCGCGGTCGGTCTGCAGCAACCGCTCGCGGAGCGGACCGGCGAGCTCCGGCAGCGTTCCCCACCGTGCGCCGGCGATCTCGGCGGCGTCGCGCGGCGCGAGCCGCTCCTCGAGCGTGCGGGCGAGGAAGACGTGTGTGCGCCAGTCGAGCGTGCGGCCCGCATGGTGGAAGCGTGCGCTCGCATCGACGAGGTACCGCTCGAGCGTCACCGTGAGCCCGGTCTCCTCGAGCGCTTCGCGGACGGCGCCGCCGGCGAAGTCCTCGTCGGGCTTGACACCTCCGCCCGGCGGCCGCCACACACCTTCCTCGAACTGGGGCTTGCGGATCAGCGCGATCCGATCGGCCGGGTCGAGGATGAACAGCGTTACATCGTGACGCCGCGCCGGGTTGTAGGTGGCCAGGGCGTACTCCGCGTCAGTGATGTCGCCGCTCCATCGCAGCTCCGCCGGCGGGCCGTAGCGGTCGCGCAGCGGTGCGAGGACGCGTTCGTCGACGTGCACAATCCCGATCATGCCGCGGGTCCGCAGGCCGAGGCGCCAGGCGCCCGTGCTCGAGCTGCTCGGCGCCACCCTGCCCGAGCTGCGGCGTGGCCTCACCGAGAGCGCGGCCCGCACGGTCGCCTACGAGCTGTTCGAGAAACTCGGGTACGGAGCCGTCGCCGTGACCGACACGCAGCGGGTGCTCGCGTTCGTCGGCGCAGGCGCCGACCATCACACGCCGGGAGATCGTCCGATCCGGCCGGTGTTCGAGGCCCTCGCCGAATCGCGACCGCTGCTGGCGCCTCTCGGGCTGCGGACGGAATGCGGCCATCCGGCGTGCCCCCTCGGCGCCGCCGCTGTCGTGCCGCTCGTCCTCGCCGACGGCCCGGTCGGGGCGGTCGTCGTCTATGCGACCGGCGGCTCACCCCTCGACGAGACGGCGGTCGAGACTCTCGAGGCGCTCGGCGCGCAGCTCTCCGCGCAGCTGCAGCTCTCCGAGCTGCGCACCGCGACCGCCACCGCCCTGCAGGCGCAGATGGAGCCGCACTTCGTGTTCAACGCGCTGAACACGATCGCCGCGTTCATCCGCACCGACCCGGCACGCGCGCGGCAGCTCGTCCTCGCCTTCGCCGATGCGCTGCGGGCGCGGCTCGCGCGCCCGGGCGAGTTCGTGACGCTCGAGGAGGAGCTCGGCCACGTGCGAAGCTACCTGGAGCTCGAACAGGCGCGGTTCGGGAGCGAGCTGCAGGTGACGGTCGACGCCGACGCCGACGCGCTCGCCGTCCGGCTGCCCCCGCTGCTCGTCCAGCCGCTCGTCGAGAACGCCGTCAAACATGGCAAGACCGACCGGCCGCTCCATCTCCTCGTCCGCGCCCGCGTGCGGCGTGGCACGTTGCGCGTCACTGTTCGCGACGACGGCCGCGGAATCGCCCGCGACGCGCTGGAGCGCGTGCTCGAGCCGGGCTTCGGCGAGGGCACCGGTCTCGGCCTCGCCAACGTCCACCGCCGGCTCGACGCGCACTACGGCGGCGGCGTCCGCCTCCGCTCCTTTCCGTTCGGGACGGTCGTCAGGCTGGAGGTGCCCGTCGAATGATCGCCGCACTGCTCGTCGACGACGAGGCTCCCGCCCGCTCCGAGCTGCGCTACCTCCTCGACGCTCACGCCGACGTGCGCGTGGTCGGCGAGGCCGCGAACGCGCCCGAGGCGGACGAGCTGCTTCGAGCCGGCGGGTACGACGTCGTGTTCCTCGACATCGAGCTGCCGGGCTCGACCGGTCTCGAGCTCGCTCCGCTCGCCCGGGCGGCGGTCGTGTTCGTGACGGCTCACGAGCGCTATGCGGTCGACGCATTCGCTGTCGAGGCATTCGACTACCTGCTCAAGCCTGTCGAGCCCGAGCGGCTCGCCCGCGTGCTCGAGCGATTGCGCGAGCGTGTGCCCGACGACCCGGGCCCGGTCGAGAAGATCGCCGTCGTCGCGCCGGCCGGCTCCGAGCTGCTCGACTTCGGCCAGATCTTCTACGTCCAGGCCGAGGGTGACTACAGCCGTGTGCACACGTACGACCGCGCGTATCTCTCGACCTCCTCGCTGGGCGAGCTGGCGGAGAAGCTGGGCTCCGGGTTCGTCCGCATCCACCGCTCGTACCTCGTCAACCTCGCGAAGGTCTCCGGCATCCGCCGCGTGACGCCCGACCGGGTTCGCCTGCAGCTCGACGACTCGGCGCGCTCCGAGCTCGACGTGGCGCGTCGCCAGTCGCGCGAACTGCGACAGCGCCTCGGGCTCTGAGTCCGCCAAACCTCCTACAGCCCGCGCAGCAGTTCGAGGAACGCCGTCGGCGACGAGACGACGAGGTCCGCCCGCTCGCGGAGCGTCGAGGGACCTTCCGGCGACGAGACAGCGACTCGAACGGCGAGCTCGAGGCCGGCCAGGGCAGCGAACGCGTCGAGATCAGTCGTGTCGTCGCCTGCATAGAGAGCGCGGCGCAGGCCGCTCGTCTCGAGCAGGCGGCGGACCGCGGTTCCCTTGTCCGCCGCCACCGGGGGCAGGATCTCGAGCACCATCCGCCCGAACCGTGTTCGAAACCCCTGTTCCCGTGCCTGCGCCGCGATCTCCTCGAGAACGTGCCGAGCCGCTGCCGCGTCGGTCGCGCTGCGGTAGTGCAGCGCGACGCTCTGCTGCTTCTGCTCGGTGTCGGGCCATGCGGCTGCGTTCGTGAAGTCGCGAATCGCGGCCGCATACCCGGCGGCGTCCGGCTCCAGCTCGAGCCCGTGCTCGCCGACGTAGCGAAGCTCCGGCACCCCGACCATCAACGCTGCGTCTCGAGCGGGACGGCCCGAGACCACGGCGACGAGGCCGTAGCGCGCCGCCAGCCGGCGAAGCTCGGCCCGTGTCTCCTCGGGCACCACGGCGTCCGCCGGCCGCTCGACGATGGGCGCCAGGACGCCGTCGACGTCGAGCAGCAGCGCTGCACGCCCGGGCTCGGCCGCGAACAGGGCGAGCGGATCCACGCTGCGTAGAGTACGAGCGGTGGCCGGCACGCTGAAGCTCGTCGGGGTCGGCGTCACGGCGGGCTTCCTCGGCGCGCTCTTCGGTGTCGGCGGCGGGATCGTGATCGTGCCGCTGCTCGTCACGTTCGCCGCGTTCGACCAGCGCCGCGCCGCAGCCACGTCTCTGGCGGCGATCCTGGTCTCCTCGACCGCCGGTGCGATCACCTACTCGCTTCACGGCGAGGTGAAGGTCGGCGCCGCGATGCTCGTCGGTGTCCCCGCGGTCGCCGGCGTGCTCGCGGGCGTCGGGCTGCAGCAGCGGCTCACCCAACGCACGCTGGCCTACGGGTTCGCGCTCCTCCTCGCAGGCGTCGGCGTGAAGTTGCTGCTGTGAGCGAGCTCCTCGTCGTCGTGCTCGGGCTCCTCGGCGGCATCCTCGCCGGAGCCTTCGGCGTGGGCGGGGGCATCCTCTTCGTGCCGACCCTCGCGCTCGGCCTCGGCCTGACGCAGCTGCACGCGCAAGCGTCCTCGCTGCTCGCGATCCTTCCGACCGCGATCGTCGGCACCTGGCGGCAGTTGCGCCACGGGAACGTCGACGTGCGCGTCGCAGGGGTCGTCGGCGTGGCGGCGATCGCCGGTGTGCAAGGCGGTGTGCTGGTCGCCGAGGCGCTGCCACAGCATGCGCTACGGAGGCTCTTCGGCGTGCTCCTGTTCGCGACGGCCGCGCAGATCGTCTGGCGGGTGAGGCGGTCGTGAGCGCGCCCGTCGCTCAGCGCGAGGCCGCGTACGCGATCCCGCCCGTCGCGACGAACCCGAGCACGGTCAGCGCGACGCGCCGACCCGACGCGTGCTGGTGTGCCTCGGGCAGGAGGTCGGTGGCTCCCATGAACAGGAAGAAGCCCGCGTACGTTGCGAGCAGATACCCGAGGTGCCGTTCGCTCAGCTCGACGGTGCTTCCGACCACAGCGCCCACGAGCGGTGCGAGTGCGTCGAGTGCGAGCCAGCGGACGGCGGCTCGTCGTTCGCCGCTCTGCCGGAGGATGAACGAGACGGTGTTCATCCCGTCGGCGAAGTCGTGCGACACGACAGCGACGAACACGAGCAGGCCGGTCGACGTCGACAGGTGGAACGCGAGCCCGATGCCGAGGCCGTCGATGAAGCTGTGCGCCGAGAGGCCGGCCGCGCCGAGCGCGCCGACGTGATGGTGGGCCTTCGCGTGCTCCTCGTCGTCGCGGTGGTGGAGCACGAGGCCGCGCTCCGCGAGAAAGAACGCCAGGAAGCCGGCGCCGACGAGCCAGGTGACCTTGCGGCCGTCGCCGACCGCGTCGAACGCCTCCGGCAGCACGTCGAACAACGCGACAGCGACCACGATGCCCCCGGTCAGCGCGATCAGCGTCTGCAGCTCGCCGCGGATGCGCAGGGCGACGTAGCCGCCTGCGAGGGTCGAGCACGTCGTCAGCGCCGCGAGTGGGATTGCCCAGGCTCCCGCCACGCGGTCAACGTAGCTGGGCGGTCAACCGGAGCCGGCAGTCGGGGAGGACGGTGAGCAGGCGTGGCAAAATCAGCCTGTAGTGCGTCTTCGCCTCGCCCTGGTGAGTCCGCTCGTGGTCCTGGTCGCGTTCGGGTCGGCCGGCGCCCAGGGGCCCGCGACGCATCCGACCGCGGCTGCGTCGGCCTGGGCGATCCAGATTGCGCTGCCGAACACGCAGGCGGTCACGACACCGACCGCCTCGGCGCCGCCTGCTGCTGCGCCGGTCGCCGGCGGCACGTATTCGTATCCGGCGGACGGTTCGGTGATCGCTGCGCAGTCGACGACTGCGAGCGCGTCCACTGCGATCGCGAAGAACGCAGGAGCGCACGCGGAGAGCGTCGTCACCGGGCTTTCGCTGTTCGCGGGTGAGATCACCGCCGACGCAGTCACGGCAAACGCGTCCGCGGGCACCGGCCCGTCGGGGGCGGGAGGCAACGCGAACGGCAGCGCCGTCACGAACCTGATGATCGCGGGACAGCCCGCGCCCGCGGGCAACAAGCTCAGCGTCGCCGACTGGGGCCTGCTGACACTCGGCACGGAGACAGTCGACCGCCGTGCGGGCGGCGGCCAACACGGGTACCGCGGCTTCGTCACCGAGTTGACACTGCGGCTGGTCGCCGATCACGGCGGCCTTCCGGTGGGAACGACGATTCGCATCGGGTACGCGGACGCGGCGGTGCAGACCGCCGCCGCCCCGCCTCAGGTCGCGACCTCACCGAGCACGACCACTCCCTCGCCGTCCGCTCCGCCTTCGCCCGGGCTCACCGGTCCCGGGGAGGCCCCGGTCGGCGACCTGCCGAGCGAACGGCCGAGGCAGAAGGCGGGCACCGCCCAGATCGGACCGGGGCCGCTGTACAACATCAAGCCCAGGTTGACCGCCGGTCACTACGTGTTCCCGGTCTACGGCGCCAGTTCGTACATCGACACCTTCGGTGCCGCGCGTAGCGACGTCACCTATCACCATGGCGACGACATCTTCGGGCAGCTGGGGCAGCCGTTGCTCGCGTGTGCCGACGGCACGATCTTCTCCGTCGGCTGGAACAAGGTCGGCGGCAACCGGCTCTGGATCGTCGACGCCCAGGGGAACCAGTTCTACTACGCGCACCTGTCCGCGTTCGCGACGACCGCCGTGAACGGCGCCCACGTCAAGGCCGGCCAGGTGGTCGGTTTCATGGGACATACCGGTGACGCCGAGGGCACGCCCGTGCATCTCCATTTCGAGATCCACCCGGTCTCGTTCCTCTACCTCGGCTACGACGGCGCGGTCGACCCGACCCCGTACCTCGACGCGTGGCGGCACCAGCAGGACCTGCCGTTCCCGATCGCCGGCGGCTGGGTTCCCGCCGTGCCGGGCGGATCGGCTCCCGAGCCCGGCGCGATCCTGCTGCACATGTCGGACATCTCGAGCGCGAACGGCCTCGACCCGGCGTCGCTGCGCCGGGCGCTTACCGCACCGGAGCCGCAGACCCTGCTGCGGTCGCTCCCGGCCGTGGTCGCGCCGACGCACGACCTCGGTCGCGGATAGCGCGCGTGGCGTTGCTCAGACGCCGCCGTTCGAGCTCGTCGGGTAGTCACCCGAGAACTCGTCGCTGCCGCCGCCGATCGCTTCCTTCAGCCACTTGCGGGTCTCCGGGCCGGTGACCGGGTTGAAGAGGATCCCGAGCGCGATGCCGGCGATCAACAACGTGGTCCCATGGCCCTTGCGCTCCTTCTTCTTTCCCTGCAGCCGGTCGGCCGCACTGCGCAGATCCTCGATCGCCGCCTTCAGCTTGTCGCGGATCTCCTCGTCGGTCGCGACTCGCGTCGCCAGGGTCACCGGGGTCGGCCTTCCGCCGATCAGCTCGTTGTACAGATCGCGTGCGGTCCCGAACGCGCTCAGCACGTCGTTGCGGAGCTGCATGTCCGACATCGCCCGGTCGACGTACGGTTTGACGTTGCCCGCCGCGTCGTAGACCTTGTCTCTCGTTTTCGCCATGCTCGTCCGATCCTTTCGCCTCGTGACTGCGTGTTTGCTGGCGGTCACCATCCTTGCAGGCTGCGGCGGGTCGGGCGGCGGGAAACCGACGCAGCACGTCGCGGGGCCGGGCTTCAGCTTCGACGCACCGGGCGGCTGGCGCATCGCGCGCTCGGGCGGCCGCGTCTCGGCCGGTTCGGGCGTCGAGCTCGTCCAGGTGGCGACGTTCCGGCTGCTGAAGCCGTACTCGGCGGCGCTGTTCACCAGGGTTGCGGCGGAGCTGCACGCTCGCATGGCTGCGGTCGCGGGACAGACGGGCGGGCGCCTGGCCGGGTCGGAGGTCGTGACCGCCGGGGGGATCCGCTCCCACAGCTTTCGCGTCGAGGCCTCCGAGCGCGTCGACGAGTACACGTTCGTGCTGCGCGGACGGCGGGAGTATCAGCTCCTCTGCCGGCGGACGGCCTCGCACGGCGACGACGTCTGCCGTCGCCTGATCCAGAGCTTCGCGATCGTCTAGGAGGGCTTGGCGAACCGCGCCTACCGCGGTCGCGCCGCCTGGCGCTCGAGCCGCGCGACATTGGTCGCGCGGATGCCGCCGTTCGCCGCGAACGCCGCGTCGAACACCTCCTCGATCGTGTCGACCGGGACGAACTCGAGCCGGTCGCGCGCCTCCGGTGGCAGGTCGACGAGGTCGGGCTCGTTCTCGCGCGGGAAGATCACCCGCTTGAGGCCGGCACGCTGCGCGGCCAATGACTTCTCGCGCAGGCCGCCGATCGGGAGCACGCCGCCGGTGAGCGTGATCTCACCGGTCATGCCGACGTCGGCTGCCACCGGTTCGTTCCGGACGAGCGACGCGATCGCGGTCGCCATCGTCACCCCGGCCGAGGGCCCATCCTTCGGCACCGCGCCCGCCGGCACGTGCACGTGAATGTCGTGGTCCGCGAACCAGCTGTCCGGCACGCCGAGCGAGACAGCGTGTGACCGCACCCATGAGTGAGCCGCCTGCGCTGATTCCTGCATCACCTCGCCGAGCTGGCCTGTGATGGTCAGCCGGCCGCGGCCGGGGTACGCGGTCGCCTCGATGAAGAGCACGTCGCCGCCCGCAGAGGTGTAGGCGAGGCCGGTGGCGACGCCCGGATGAGCGACGCGCTTGCGCACCTCTCCGGCAAAGCGGCGCGGCCCGAGCCACTCGCGCAGGCGCTCGTCGTCGACCTTCACGGCCGTGTCCCCGTGTGTCGCGATCTGCGCCGCAGCCTTTCGGCAGACATCGGCCAATCGGCGCTCGAGGTTCCTCACCCCGGCCTCGCGCGTGTAGTCGCGGATGATCATCCGCAGCACGCGGTCACCGATCCGCAGCTGCGTCTTCCTGAGCCCGTGCGCCCGGATCTGCTTCGGCAGGAGATACCTCTTGGCGATGCCGAGTTTCTCCGACTCGGTGTACCCGGTGAGCTCGATCACGTCCATCCGGTCGAGGAGCGGGCCCGGGATCGAGTCGAGGGTGTTCGCCGTGCAGATGAACAGCACCTTCGACAGGTCGAACGGCAGGTCGAGGTAGTGGTCGCGGAACGAGGCGTTCTGCTCCGGGTCGAGGACCTCGAGCATCGCGCTCGCCGGGTCGCCGCGCCAGTCCGAGCCCATCTTGTCGATCTCGTCGATCAGCAGGAGCGGGTTGCGCGACTCGGCATCGCGCAGCACGCGGATGATCGATCCCGGCATCGCGCCGATGTACGTGCGGCGGTGACCGCGGATCTCCGACTCGTCGCGGACGCCGCCCACGGACAGGCGCACGAACTTGCGTCCGAGTGCACGGGCGATCGACTGGCCGAGCGACGTCTTGCCGACCCCGGGCGGCCCGACGAAGCAGAGGATCTGCCCAGTCACCTCGTTGCGGAGCTTCGCGACCGCGAGGTACTCGACGATCCGGTCCTTCACCTTCGCGAGGTCGAAGTGGTCGGTGTCGAGCACCTTGCGCGCGTGCTCGAGGTCGAGGTTGTCATCGGTGAGCGTGTTCCACGGCACGGTCAGGATCCACTCGAGGTACGTCCGGATGACGCCGTACTCGGCGGCGGCCTGCGGGAGCCGCTCCAGGCGCTGGAGCTCGCGGTCGGCCGCCTTGCGTGTGTCTTCCGGCAGCTCGCCCAGCGCGTCCAGCCGCTCCCTGAGCTCGGCGATCTCCGCCTGCTCCGGGTCGGCTTCGCCGAGCTCGGTCTGGATCGCCTTCAGCTGCTGGCGCAGGAAGTACTCGCGCTGGCCCTTCTCCATCTCGGACTGGACCTGCGACTGGATGCGCGAGCCGAGCTCGAAGACCTCGAGCTCGCGGTTCAGGATCGCCGACACCTTGCGCAGGCGCGCGTCGACGTCGACCTCCTCGAGGATCTCCTGGCGCTCTTCCATCGGGATCGTGCGCAGCGTCGACGCCACGAGATGGCTGAGCGCGCTCGGGTCGTCGACGTTGGCGGCGGCGAGCTGCAGCTCCTCGGGCAGATACGGCGCGAGCCCGATGATCCGCGCGAACAGCCCCTGGACGTTGCGCGTGAGCGCCTCCACCTCGGGGCTCTCGACGAGCACGTCGGGCAGCGCTGAGAACTCGCCGAGCAGGTACGGGTCGTCGCCGGCCGTATGGTCGAGGTGGACGCGCTCGAGCCCCTGCACGAGGATGCGGAGCGTCCCGTCGGGGACCTTGATCAGTTTGTGGACGATCGCCACCGTCCCGACGCGGTAGATGTCGTCGAACCCGGGCTCGTCGATCGCGCTGTCGCGTGACGCGATCAGCGCGACCAGCCGGTCGCCGGCGACCACGTCGTCGATCACGCGGATCGAGCGCTCCTGGCCGATCGCGAGCGGCGACATCGACTGCGGGAAGACGACGGTGTCCTTCAGCGGGAGGATCGGCAGTACCGCCGGCAGCGTCAGCTGCTCGTCGTCGCCCTCCGGCAGGTCGAACAGCTCGGTCACAGGGTGTGCACCTCGATCGTGACGCGACCGGGTGCCGGCTGGGTGGCGACGGGAAGATGCACCGTGAGGATGCCGTGCTCGAACCGCGCCGAGGCGCGCTCCGGATCAACGTCCTCTGCGAACTGCACCTGGCGCTGAAACGTCCCGTACTCGATCTCCATCTGCTGGTAGACGCGGCCGGGAGCCTGCGGGCGCCGCCGCTCGCCTGCGACAACGAGGAGGCGTTCGCCTGCGACGACGCGGACGCTGTCCGGGTCGACGCCGGGCAGCTCGATCACGACGGTCAGCGCATGCGGGTCGTCGGTGTGGAAGCAGTCGACGTTTGGCCTGAATCCGTGCCGCGGCCCGGCGGCGAAGCGGGGCACGTGCCAGAGGTCAGCGAACAGCTGCTCGATCTCCGCCTGGAGCTTGTCGGCGTCTCGGCGTCCCACCACGACAACGTACCGCGCCCGGGTCCGTCCGGCGCCGGCACGAAGATCCTGAAAGTGGACGTCATCCACCCGCGCTGGAGGCCCTGGACGTACCTCACGTACAGCGGCGGCTTCGTGCTGCTGGGCGCCGCCGCCGTGCTGCTCTCATATCTCTCCGGGCAGCACGGCGACGCTGCGTATGCGGCGTTCTCGCTGGTCGTCTTCGTCGCGTTCGCAGCGTCGGCGTGGTCGCTGCTTCAGCGCGGCGAGCGCATCGCGGCCGGCGTTTTCGCGTTCATCGGCGTGAACCTGTTCGGGGCGTTCGTGCTCGCCCTCTACACCTGGTTCGGCTGGCTGTCGGTGAGCTCGGGGCCGTTCAGCGGCTTCAGCCTGGCGCGGCTGACGTTCGTCCTCTTCACGCTGCTCGCCGCGCTCGTGGCGCTGCGGACGTTCCGGTTCCCGCTGCTGATGCTGATCGTCGTCGAGTTGGTGTGGTTCTTCGTCACCGACCTGATCTCGGGCGGCGGTGACTGGTCGGCCGTGGTGACGTTCTTCATCGGGCTCGCATTTCTCGGCTGGGCGGTCGCCGTCGACGGCGGGCCGGACCGGCCCTACGGAATGTGGATCCACGTCGCGGCCGGCCTGACGATCGGGGGCAGCCTGCTCTGGTTCCTGCACCACGGCCACTTCGAGTGGGCGCTGATCGTCGTCGCGGGGCTCGTCTACCTGAAGCTGGCCGAGCTCCTCGAGCGCTCGAGCTGGGCGGTGCTCGGCTCGTTCGGCATCCTCGCCGCGGCCGCGCACTACACGTCGTCGTTCTCCCATGCGCGCATCTCGCCCGCCGGCGCTTCCGGCGGCGGCTCGCGCGGCTGGGTGCCGGCCCTCGTGTTCGGGCTCGCAGGCGGACTCCTGCTCGTCGCCGGCGGGCTGCTCGCCCGCCGGTCGGCCGACCCGCACGAGACCGGTAGCGTTTCGGGCTAGGAACTCTCACACGATGAGCGATTGAGTCGCCCGGCCGCGCTGCCGCCGTCGGCCTCGTGGCGGGCATCACGGGTCTCGCGGCCCGCGGCTACGACGCCGAGTCCGCTGTAGCATCGCCGGCGTGAAAGGGTTGATCTGCGCAGGCGGGTCGGCGACGCGGCTCGAGGAGCTGACACGCGTCGCCAACAAGCATCTGCTGCCGGTCGGCCGCTGGCCGATGGTGTACTACCCGCTCCAGCTGCTGCAGCGGATCGGCGTCCGCGACGTCCTGCTCGTCACCGGCCAGCACCACGCCGGGCAGTTCATCGACCTGCTCGGGAACGGCCGTGTGCATGCGCGCGGCAGCGACGAGATGCTGTTCGACCTCGACCTCACGTACAAGGTGCAGGTCGAGCCGGGCGGGATCGCCCAGGTCGTCGGGATGGCGCGCGAGTTCGCCGGCTCCGACAGGCTGGTCGTCTGCCTCGGCGACAACATCTTCGAGCAGGCGCAGGCCGACGCGATCCGCACGTGGGACGACGGCGCGCTCGTGTTCGTCAAGGAGGTCCCCGACCCCGAGCACTTCGGCGTCGTCGCGTACAACGGCGACGGCACCGTGACCGACATCGTCGAGAAGGCCGGTCGGGTCGACACGCGCTACGCCGAGCCGCCGTCGAAGGATGCGGTGGTCGGTCTCTACTGCTACCCGCCGGACGTGTTCGACCTGATCGACGGGCTGGAGCCGTCGAGTCGCGGCGAGCTCGAGATCACCGACGTCAACCGCGTCTATGCGCAGCAAGGGCGGCTCCACGTGCGGCGCGTCGACGGCTGGTGGCACGACGGTGGCAAGCACTGGGGCGACCTCGCCGACCTCGGCCGGCTGATCGAGGAGACCGGGGCCAACAAGTGATCCCGGGGCTCCTGCGCTTCGAGCTCCGGCGCTTCGACGACGAACGCGGCTGGTTCATGGAGCTGATGCGCGCCGGGGCGCTGCCGAAGCCGGTGCGCCAGGCGAATCTCGCCCGCTCGCAGCGGGGCGTGATCCGCGCGCTCCACTTCCACGAGCGTGGCCAGGACGACCTCTTCATCTGCCTGCAGGGAATGGTCCGCGTCGTCGTGCTCGACCGCGAAAACGGCGAGACGTTCACGGAGGACATCGGCGACGACAATCCGGTCGCGATCTACATTCCCGGAACGAACGCGCACGGCTACGAGGCGCTGACCGACTGTCTCTTCTGTTACTTCGTGACCGAGGAGTACGACGCCGCCGATCCCGACGAGCACGGCGTGCCGTGGAACGATCCGCGCGTCGTCGACCTCTGGAGCAGACGATCGCCGATCCTCTCGGAACGGGACCGCACCGCCGCGTCCTGATCACCGGCGCCGCGGGGCAACTCGGCACCGCACTTGCGGAGGAGCTGCCGGCGGCGCGGGCGCTCACTCGCGCCGACTGGGACGTGGCGCTTCCCGCCCCCGCCCGAGCTCGTGGGAGCCGACCTCGTCCTGCACGCTGCGGCCTGGACCGACGTCGACGGTGCGGAGGACGACCCGCAGGGCGCCGCCGCGGTGAACGTCGGCGGGGTGCAGAACGCGGCGTCGCTCGGCGCGCCGCTCGTGACGTGGTCGAGCGACTACGTGTTCGACGGGAGCAAGCGCTCGCCGTACCTCGAGTCGGATGCACCCGCGCCGCTGAGCGCCTACGGACGCACGAAGCTGCTCGGCGAGGCGGCCGGCGGCGAGCAGGCGTGGGTCGTGCGCACGTCGTGGGTCTTCGGCTGGACCTCGCGCAACTTCCTGCGCACGATGCTGCGCCTCGGCGGCGAGCGCGCCGAGGTGGCGGTCGTCGACGATCAGGTGGGCTGCCCGACGTTCGCCGGTCACCTCGCGCACGCGACGCGGCGGGTGCTCGACCTCCCGTTCGGCACGTACCACGTCGCTGCGGCAGGCGAATGCTCCTGGGCCGAGTTCGCAGAGGCGATCTTCGCCGAGGCGGGGTTGCCGACGAAGGTGCGGCGCATCTCGACGGCCGAGTTCGGCGCGCGAGCGCCGCGGCCGGCGTACTCCGTGCTGCGCAGCGAACGGGGCGCGCCCGAGCTGCCGCACTGGCAGGACGGCCTGCGTGCGTGCCTTGCCCGTCTGCGTGCCCGCTAGCCTGTGCCGATGCGGATTCTCGTCACGGGCGGCGCCGGGTTCATCGGCTCGCAGTTCGCACGCCGCGTTGCGGCGGACGGCGACGGCGTCGTCGTCCTCGACAAGCTGACCTATGCCGGCAACCGCTCCAACCTGGACGGTGTCGACCACGAGTTCCACGAGGGTGACATCGCCGATCCCGATGCCGTCGCTCGCGCGGCGGCGGGGTGCGACGCGATCGTCAACTTCGCTGCCGAGACGCATGTCGACCGGTCGATCATGGGACCGGCCGAGTTCATCCTCACGGACGTCCTCGGCACACAGGTGCTGCTCGATCACGCACGGCATCACCGGCTCCGCCTCCTGCACGTGTCGACCGACGAGGTGTACGGCGACATCGACCTCGGCGCGCCGGCGTGCAGCGAAGACGCGCCGCTCCGGCCGTCGAGCCCGTACAGCGCGTCCAAGGCCGGCGGCGACCTGCAGGTGCTCGCCTACGTGCGCACCTACGGCTCGGATGCGCTGATCACGCGGGGCGCAAACACGTACGGGCCGCGTCAGTATCCGGAGAAGTTCCTGCCGCTGTTCATCACGAATGCGTTCGAGGGCGCGCCGCTGCCGGTGTACGGGGACGGACGCCAGCGCCGCGAATGGCTCCACGTCGACGACCACTGCGCCGCGATCGACGTGGCGCTGCGCCACGGCTCCGCGGGCGAGGTCTACAACGTCGGAGGACAGGAGCGGGAGAATCTCGACGTCGTCCGCCGGATCCTCGACCTGACGGGTGCCTCCCCGGACTTGGTCCGCCACGTCGACGACCGCCCCGGTCACGATCGCCGCTACTCCGTGGATTCGTCCAAGCTCCGCGGTCTCGGCTGGTCGCCGCAGCACGCCTTCGACGCCGGCGGGCTCGAGGAGACCGTCGCCTGGTACCGGGAGAACCGGGAGTGGTGGGAGCCGATCAAGTCGGGCGAGTACCGGGCGTACTACGCCGAGCAATACGCCGCGCGCCTTCGTTCCTAGGATTCGCCAAGCCCTCCAAGGCCGGGGGTGGCGCCGACGACGGGCTCGGCTACGGTGCCGGGCGAATGAGTCGTCACGCGGCGCGGCTCGCGGCTTCACTGCTCCTCGCCTGCGGCGGATTCGCCGCGGCGCTCGCGGTCGCGCTCCCCGCGGGAAGCGTCGCGCCACGCGGGGCGACGTCGACCAGCCCGGTGCCGGGAACCACCGCCGTGGCGGGCACGACCACCAGCCAAGCGGCGGAGGTGCTCGCCGTCACGGGTCACGGCTGGGGACACGGCCTGGGCCTCAGCCAGTGGGGGGCCTACGGCTACGCGCTGCACGGTTTCTCGGCCGAGCGGATTCTGGCCCACTACTACCCCGGGACGACGCTGGGGCCGGCGCCCGCGCACGCCGTTCGGGTCCTGCTCGCCCGCCGCAAACAAATCACGCTCGGCTCGACGGCTGCGTGGCGAGCGGCCGACGCGGCGGGCACGACGATCCAGCTCGATCCGGGCGACGCGACCCTGACGGCGGGCGGAAAGCTGCAGGGCCGCCCCGTCACGCTGCCGGTCACGTTCACGGCGCCTGCGCCGATCGCGGTCGCCGGCAGCACGTTCCGGGGCCGCATCGTGGTCTCGCTGGACGGCACCGCCCTACAGGTGGTGAACGTCGTCGGTCTCGAGGCGTACCTGAAGGGCGTCGTCCCGGCCGAGATGCCGTCCGACTGGCCGCCCGCGGCGCTTCAGGCACAGGCGATCGCCGCCCGCTCCTACGCGCTCGCCAACCGCGTGCAGGGGCGGGCGTTCGATCTCTACGGCGACGTGCGCGACCAGGTCTACGGCGGGATCGACGCCGAATCGCCCACCTCGAGTGCTGCCGTCGACGCGACCAAGGGCCGCGTCCTGCTGTTCGGCGGCACGGTCGCCGACACGCTGTTCTTCTCGACGTCCGGAGGACGGACGGCCTCAGCCGCCGAGGTGCTCGGGACGCCGGTGCCCTACCTGGTCTCGGTGCCCGATCCGTACGACACGATCTCACCGGTCCACGACTGGGGCCCGATGCTCTTCGATGTCGCCACCGTCGCGAAGAAGCTCAAGGTCGAGCCGGCGATCGCCGACGTCCAGGTCGCGGCAGGCCCTTCGGGCCGCGTTCGCACGGTCACGGTCGTCGGCGCCGACGAGTCACAGGCGAGCTTCACCGGGGCGCAGCTGCGGGCCGCGCTCGGGTTGCGCTCGACGTGGTTCACGCCGTCGCTGTTCGCACTCGCGCCTCGCTCCGCGACGATCGACTACGGCGGCGCAGCGTCGTTGACCGGCTTCGTCCGGGGTGCCGCAGTCGGCCCGCTGGCGCTCGAGGCCAAGCCGTTCGGGGGCGACTGGACGCAGGCGGCGACGGTCGTCCCCGGGGCCGACGGGTCCTTTTCGGCGATCGTGAAGCCGCAGCTGCGGACGACGTATCGCCTCGCGGCCGGTTCGCTCCGCGCGGGGCTGACGACGGTTGCGGTCGCGCCTCTCGTCACCGCCGCGATCATCGCAACCGGTGCGACCGGCCGCGTGCGACCGGTGGTGGTCGGCGCCCCCGTCCAGCTGCAGCGTGGCGACGCCGGGGTCTGGACCACGGTTGCCGCGGCGACGACCGATGCGTCCGGCGGGCTGAGCTTCGCCGGTCCGCTCGCGGCCGGGGACTATCGCGTGCGCTGTGCCCCCGGCCGGGGACTGCAGCCCGGTCTTTCTGCGACGGTGACGCTCCCGTGAAGCGGATCGTCGTGCTCGCGCTTGTCTGCACCGCGCTCGCCGCGGCCTCGACGGCGGCAGCCTTCGACAACGTCGAGCCGCTCGCGAGCCAGCAGTGGTACCTGACGCGCGACTCCGCCTGGGACTTCTGGGAGACGCCGCCGACACTGGCACCCGTGAAGGTGGCGGTGATCGATTCCGGAATCGACGGGGGCCACCCGGACCTCGCCGGACGCGTCGTCGCGGCGAAGTCGTTCGTCGGCGGCTCTCCGTACCACGACGACGAAGGCCACGGCACCTTCGTGGCCGGCGAGATCGCGGCGAACCCGTTCAACGGCGTCGGCATCGCCGGCATCGCCTTCAACGCGCGGCTGATCATCGCCAAGGTCGTCGAGCCCGACGGCACCGTCTCGCTGGACGCGGAGGTCGCCGCGATCCGCTGGGCGGTGCAACAGGGTGCGCGCGTGATCAACCTCAGCCTCGGCGGCGTGCGCGACCCTCTCGATCCGCGGCTCGACACCTATTCGCCGATCGAGCAGGCCGCCGTCGAGTACGCGTACTCGAAGGGCGCGGTCGTCGTCGCGGCGGTGGGCAACGGACCGCAATCGCCGGCGACGCCCTGGGACTTCGCGCACTACCCGGCAGCGCTGCCGCACGTGATCGGTGTCAGCGCGATCCGCCAGGACGGCTCGGTGCCGGAGTACTCGAACCGCGACGCCGTGTTCAACGACCTGGCGGCGCCGGGCGACGGGATCTTCTCCACCATTCCACGCCAGCTCGCAGACTCACCCCCGGCGTGCCCGGACGGCCCCTACTCCGACTGCGGCCCCTTCGAGTTCCGCGACGCGATCGGGACGTCGTTCGCGGCGCCGCAGGTGACTGCGGCGGCTGCGCTCCTGCTCGGCCAGGACCCGCGCCTGACCCCCGACCAGGTGACGTGGCTGCTCGAGCGGAGCGCAGACGACGTCACCGCCGCGAACGGCTGCCCGCAGTGCCCCGTCGGCCGCGACTCCTACTCCGGCTGGGGCAGCCTCGACATCTTCTCGGCGCTGACGATGCTCACCGACGGGACGAAGCTGCCGTCTCCAGACCATTTCGAACCGAACGACGAGGCGGGCTCCTGGTCGCACGCCCTGCCGCCGCTGCCGCGGACGATCTCGGCGTCGCTCGACTTCTGGGACGACAACGTCGATGTGTACCACGTGTACCTGAAGCGCGGCCAGCGCCTCTATGCGCGGCTCACGCCCGAGACGAAGGCCGGCGTGCGGCTGGCCTTCTGGAGCCCGGGCACGCAGCGGGTGGAGGGCCTGCGCGTCGACCTGCGCCGGCGGGTCGCGCAGTCGCGGAGCATCGGCACCCAGGCGCGGCTCGCCTACCGCGCGCCCGAGTCGGGCATCTACTACCTGCAGGCGAAGCTCGTGACCCAGTCGGTGAACCCGGTCGAGTACAAGCTGTCGCTCGTCCGGCGGGCTGCCGGCTAACCGCCGTTCTCGCGCAGCTCGTCTGCGCTCACGTCGCGCAGCACGCGTGCGGGCGACCCCACGACGAGCTTCCGCGGCGGCACGTCCTTCGTGACGACGGCGCCGGCGCCGACGAACGCCTCTTCGCCGACCTCGATGCCCGGGCAGAGCACAACGCCGCCGCCGATCCGCGCGCCGCGGCGGATCGTCGGGCCCCGCATCTCCGCCCGTCTCCGCTCCGTCCGGCCCATGTAGTTGTCGTTCGTCGTCACCACGCACGGGGCGATGAAGACGTCCTCCTCGAGCGTGGAGTACGCGGTGATGTACGCGCCGGCCTGGATCCGCGTTCCCGTGCCGACGGTCGTGTCGTTCTCGATCAGCGAGCCGCGGCCCAGCACGCAGTCGTCCCCGAGCGTGACGCGCTCGCGGATGCACGACTGGTCGCCGACGATCGACCGCGCGCCGACGGACGAGCCCGCGAACACGATCGCACCGGTCGACACCACCGTGTTCTCGCCGATCTCCGCCGGCGGCAGCGGGTCGCGCCGGGCCGTCGAGGCCGCACCGAGCGACGGCTGCTTGCCGACCACCGCGTACTCGAGCACCCGCACACCGTCGCCGAGCACGGTGCCGGGGTACACGGTCGCGGTGGGGTGGACCTCAGCTGCCAAGCGAGTTCGTGAGCATCTCGAGCGCGCGGACGACGCGAGCGCCGTCGCGTGCGACCTTCTCCTGGTCGCCGCGGCCCTCGACCAGGTCGATGAAGTGGCGGCACTCGAGCCGCAGCGGCTCGTCGGTCGAGATCTTCGGGATGTAGATGTCGCCGGAGCGGGTCTGCCATTCGCCGTACGTCTCGGCGCGCTTCCACGGCGACTTCTCGTACACGGTGACCTTGCGCTCGAGCTCCATGTCGTCGAACACCACCATCTTCTCGCGGCCGACGACGGTCATCCTGCGCATCTTGTGTGGGTCGAGCCACGACAGATGCATGTGGGCGATCTTTCCGCTCGGGAAGCGCAGGAAGCAGAAGACGACGTCCTCCACGCCGGGCGTGAGGAAGTCCCGGCCCTGCGCCGTCGCCGACTCCGGATCCTCGTCGAGGAGATAGAGGATCACCGACAGGTCGTGGACGCCGAGCGACCAGAGGGCGTTCTCGTTCGTCCTCACGATCCCGAGGTTCTGCCGGTTGCCGTACACGCACAGGACCTCGCCGAGCTCGCCGCTCTCGACGAGCTCCTTGAGCTTCACGACGCCCGGGTGGTAGAGCAGCAGGTGCCCCGGCATCAGCACGAGCCCCGAGGAGCGGGCGAGCTCCACAAGCTCGTCCATCTCCGCCGCACGCATCGCCGGCGGCTTCTCGACGAGGACGTGCTTCCCGGCGTCGAGGGCTCGCTTCGCGAGCGCGTAGTGCGTGGGGACCGGTGTCGCGATCACGATCGCGTCGAGCGTGTCGTCGGCGAGCAGGTCGTCGAGCTCAGCGGTGACGCGAGCTTCCGGGTAGCGGGCCGCGAACCGCCGGCGGTGCTCCTCGTCGAGGTCGCAGAGCCAGGCGAGGTCGGCCAGGTCGTCGAAGTTCCGTGCCAGGTTGGGCCCCCAGTAGCCCAGCCCGGCGACGCCGATCCTCGCCATCGAGCGGCCTACAGCTTCCAGACCTTGCCGTCGACGTCGAGACCCTTGGTGGCGTTTCGAAAGTCGGCGACGACGTTGCTGCGGCGCAGGAGGTCGGCGTAGTCGATCGTGGAGTGGTTGGTGACGATCGCGATGCAGTCGTAGGCCTCTGGCTCGAGCGGCACCGACTGCCTGTGATCGAACTCCGGCACGAACGGGTCGTGGTAGGCGACCGCCGCGCCCGCGCCCTCGAGCAGGTGGATGAGCTTCTCAGCCGGCGATTCGCGGGAGTCGCCGATGTCGGGCTTGTACGCGACGCCGAGGATCAGCACCTTGGACCCGTTCAACGACTTCTGGGCGCCGTGGTTCAGCGCCTGCGAGATCAGCGAGCGGCAGAAGTACGGCATGTTGCTGTTGACCTCGCCCGCGAGCTCGATGAAGCGCGTCGAGAAGTCGTACTCCCGCGCCTTCCAGGTGAGGTAGAAGGGGTCGATCGGGATGCAGTGGCCGCCGAGCCCCGGCCCCGGCTTGAAGGACGCGAAGCCGAACGGCTTGGTCGCTGCGGCGTCGACGACCTCCCAGACGTCGATGTTCATGCGCTCGCACAGCTGCGCGAGCTCGTTGACGAGCGCGATGTTGACCGCGCGGTAGATGTTCTCGAGCAGCTTGGTGAGCTCGGCAGCGTCCGGTGTCGACACCTCGTGCACGGTGTCGATGGCGCGCCGGTAGAGGTCGGCCGCCGTCTTCGTGCAATCGGCGGTCAGGCCGCCGACGACCTTCGGCGTCGTCTTCGTCGTCCAGTCTTCGCGTCCGGGGTCGACGCGCTCGGGCGACATCGCGAGATGGAAGTCCGCGCCGGCGCGAAGGCCGGAGCCCTCCTCGAGGATCGGCTGCAGCACTTCCCGAGTCGTGCCGGGCCACGTTGTCGACTCGAGCACGACGAGCTGGCCGCGTTGCAGGACCGGCGCGAGGCTGCGCGCCGCGCTCTCGATCGCGCCGAGGTCGGGCTCGCGCTGGCGCGAGAGCGGCGTCGGCAGCGCGATCAGGATCGCCGCCGCGTACTTGACCTGCTCGTAGTCGGTCGTCGCGACGATCTTGCCGCCGCGCGTCAGCTCGCCGAGCCGCTCGGACGGGACGTCTTCGATGTGGCTCCGCCCCTCGTTGAGCGCCGCGACGATCTCGGCCTGGATGTCGACGAGCAGCACGCGAACGCCGGCCTCGGCGAACGTCGCCGCCAGCGGGACCCCGACATAACCCGCGCCGATCACCGCCACGTCGTACGTGTAAGGGCTGCCTGCCTCCGGCACGGCGCTCAAGGGTACAGGGCGGCCGCGACGCGTTCTGCGGCGTAGCCGTCCCCGTACAGCGGCGGCGCCCCGGAGGGGAACTCCGCCGCCGCGGCCGCCTGCACCAGTGCCTCTGGGTCGTCGTCGACGAGCACGTTGGCGCCGGCGGCGACGGTGTCGACCCATTCGGTGCTCGGCCGCACCGTGACGCAGGGGACGCCGTACCAGTACGCCTCCTTCTGCAGCCCCCCGGAGTCGGTGACGATCAGGCGCGCCTGAGAGGCGAGCGCGGCGAGGTCGAGGTAGCCGAGTGGTGACGCCAGCGGGAGCTCGGCCCCGAGCCGCTCGAGCGCGGCCCGCGTGCGCGGGTGGACCGGGAACACGAGCGGGCCTTGGACGCGGTGGAGCCCGTCGACGATGCGCCGGAGCCGCTCGGGGCGGGTGACGTTCGCCTCGCGGTGCACCGTGACCACGACGTAGCGGCCGGGCTCCACGCCGAAACGCTCGAGTGCCGACGACCGCTCGCGCGCGAGCGGCGCGAACAATCGGGCCGCGTCGGCCATCACGTCGCCGACCACGACCCGTAGTCCGCCGACGCCCTCGCGCTCGAGCTGGTTCGCCGAACGCTGGTCCGGGCACAGCAGCAGCGCGGCGAGACGGTCGACCTCGATGCGGTTTCGCTCCTCCGGCATCTCGAGGTCGAAGCTGCGCAGGCCCGCCTCCACGTGCGCGACCGGCACGCCGCCGGCCGCCCTGGCGCCCGCGGCGGTGGAGTTCGTGTCGCCGAAGACGAGCACCCAGTCCGGCTGCTCGCGGCCGACGAGCTCGGTGATCGGGCCTTCCATCGCGGCTGCGTCGGCCGTCCGGAGGTCGAGCCGGTGCCGCGGCGGCGCGAGTCCGAGCTCGTCGAAGAACACCTGCGACAGCTCGGGATCCCAGTGCTGCCCGGTGTGCACCACGACCTCGTCGATCCCAGCTTCACGCAGCGCCAGGGAGAGCGGCGCGGACTTGATGAACTGCGGTCGGTTCCCGACCACGGAGAGGACGCGCATGCGGCGCTACGATACGCGGCGCTTTCGGGCCGTTAGCTCAGCTGGTAGAGCAGGGGACTCTTAATCCCAAGGTCGAAGGTTCGAATCCTTCACGGCCCATAACTCCTTGCCCGCTTCGCGTTCCGCTCGGGGCTCGCGCCCTTCGGGCGCTCGCATCGACTGTTCGCGGAGCTCTGCTTGGAGAGAGAGTCTTGCGCTTTTCGGTCGCGTTTCTAGACTCGGCGAGTGGCCTCGTGTCACGCGTGCAGCCGTGAGCTTCCGGGCGAGTTCCCGTTCTGTCCATTCTGCGGGGCGCTGCTCGCCGTCCAGCCTCGCCCGGCCGAGCGCGAGGAGCGCAAGGTCGTCTCTGTGCTCTTCTGCGACCTCGTCGGCTTCACGGCGGCGTCCGAGCACGCCGACCCGGAGGACGTCCGCGCCCGGTTGCGGCCGTATCACGAGCGCTTGCGGCGGGAGATCGAGCGCTACGGCGGGACGGTCGAGAAGTTCGTCGGGGACGCGATCATGGCCGTCTTCGGCGTACCGGTCACGCACGAGGACGACGCCCAGCGGGCTGTCAGCGCGGGACTGCGGATCCTCGAGGCGATCGGCGAGCTGAACGAGGTTGATCCCCGGCTCTCGCTACAGGTCAGGATCGGGATCAACAGCGGCGAGGCGCTCGTCGCCCTGGGGGCCCGCCTGGAGGAGGGGGAGGGCGTCGTCTTCGGAGACGTCGTCAACACCGCCGCACGCCTGCAAAGCGCAGCTCCGGTGAACGGAGTCGCCGTCTCCGAGCAGACGTATCGCTCCACCGAGCGCCTGTTCGAGTACGAGGAGCTCGAGCCGGTCGACGTCAAAGGGAAATCGGAGCCGCTGGCGATGTGGCGTCCGGTGGAGATCCGCGCCCGGGTCGGGTCGGACGTGGTACGGGCGTACGCCTCCCCCTTCGTCGGGCGTGAGACGGAGCGCCAGCGTCTGATCGATGCGTTCGAGCGCTGCGCGGCGGAGCGCTCCTGCCGGCTCGTGACTGTCGTCGGCGAGCCCGGGGTGGGCAAGAGCCGCATGTGCGCCGAGCTCTTCGCGTACGTCGAAGACCGCCCCGGCCTCGTGCGCTGGCGACAAGGACGGAGCCTGCCGTACGGCGAGGGCATCGCCTTCTGGGCGCTCGGAGAGATCGTGAAGGCCGAGTGCGGCATCCTCGAGTCCGACACGCCCGAGGACGCTGCGGCGAAGCTCGAGCACGCGCTGCCCGAGACCGATCCCGACCAAGCCTGGCTCGCGGCTCGCCTCCAGCCGCTCGTGGGCGCGGGCGGCGACCCTGCAGCGCAGGCGGAGCTGTTCACTGCCTGGCAGCGCTGTCTCGAGTCGTGGGCGCAGGCACGCGAGACGGTCCTCGTCTTCGAGGACCTGCACTGGGCGGACGACGCGATGCTCGCGTTCCTCGAGCGCCTCGCCGCCGAGACCGAGGGTGTGCCGCTGCTCGTGCTCTGCACGACGCGTCCCGAGCTGTTCGAGCGGCAGCCGGATTGGACGAAGAGTCTCGGCAACGCGACGACGATCAGCCTCGCGCCGCTCTCGGACGACGACACGGCACGCCTGATCGCCACGTTGCTCCAGCGCGCCGTGCTGCCGGCGGAGACGCAGCGCGTGCTGCTCGAACACGCCGGAGGCAATCCGCTCTATGCCGAGGAGTTCGTCCGCCTCATTGTCGATCGGGGGGACGTCCGTGAGGTGCCGGATGTACCCGGCTCGGTGCAGTCGCTGATCGCCGCGCGACTCGACACGCTTCCGCCCGAAAACAAGAGCCTGCTGCAGGACGCGTCGGTCGTCGGGAAGGTGTTCTGGGCGGGCGCGCTTGCCGAGATGGGCGGCCGCGAATCGAGCGACGTCGAGCTGGGCTTGCAAGACCTGACACGCCGCGAGCTTGTCCGCCCGGCGCGGCGGAGCTCGATGGACGGGGAGCGGGAGTACGGCTTCTGGCACGTGCTCGTCCGCGACGTCGCCTACGGCCAGATTCCGCGTGCCACGCGCGCCGCCCGGCACCGCGCAGCTGCGGCGTGGCTCGAGCGGCAGGCGGGCGAGCGTGTCGAGGATCTCGCGGACGTGCTCGCACATCACTACCTGAGCGCGCTCGAGCTCGCGCGGACGGCGGGCCGCGACGACGAGGTCGACGGGTTGAAGGCGAGCGGGATCCGCTACCTCGCGCTGGCCGGCGAGCGCGCGCTTTCACTCGACGTCGACAGCGCCGAGCAGAGCCTCGCGCGCGCGCTTTCGCTCTGCGCGGACGACGACCCGGAGCGAGCCTTTGTGCTCGAGCGCTGGGCATACACCGCTTACCTCCAAGGCCGGCTGCACGACGCGCGGGCCGGGCTCGAGCAGGCCGTCGCCCTGCATCGCGAACAGCACGACGCGCTCGCGATCGGTCGCGCGCTGACGACGCTCTCGCTCGTGATCGGCCGCATGGGCGGCCCCGGCCGCCGGGACGCCGCCGTCGAGGCCCTCGCGGTGCTCGAGAATCAGCCGCCAGGCCCTGAGCTCGTCGCGGCGCTCGGCCACCTCGCCGGCGTCCACTTCGCAACCTCCGACTACGCTGAGTCGATCGCCGCCGCCGACCGAGCGCTTGCTCTCGCGTCCGAGCTCGGTCTGGAGAAGCCCGCACGCACGCTCGGCACCCGCGGCGCGTCCCGCAGTCTGCTCGGCGAGCGAGAGGGACTCGACGACCTGAGGGGCTCGGTGGAGCTCGCGGTCGAGCAGGGCCGCGGCCGTGAAGCGCGGTGGAACACCCTCGCGATCAACACCTGGCTGTACGAGGGGCCCGAGGCGGCCCTCGCGACCTGTCGAGAGGGAATCGACTTCTGTGAGGCGCGCGGCATCGCCGAGCCCGCGCTGTGGATGCGCACAGAGAGCCCGCACCTGCTCGCGGAGATCGGCCGAACCGAGGAGGCACTCGCCGAGGCCGAGTGGCTCGTCCAGCGACTGGAGCAGGCGGGCCATGTCCTCGTCATTCAGGCCCGTGCGTCGCAGTTGCGTCTGCTCGCCGAGCGCGGCAGGCACGAGGCCGCTCCGGCGACGCACGAGCTCGTCGCGAAGGCACGCGAGAGCGGCGAGCCACAGAACTACGCCGAGGCGTTCACCACAGCCGCGCTCGTGCTGCTCGCCCGAGGCAGCCGACAGGAGGCCTATGAGCTCGTGCAGGAACTCGCGGGCCGCACGGGCTTCCGCTTCGATCCCTATTACGCGGCGATGCTGCCGACGCTCGTCCGCACCACTCTCGGCCTCGGCCATGTGGAGCTGGCAGCCCGGGTCGTGGACTGCGTCGAGCCGCGCACGCCGCTCGCCGAGCACGCCGTCGCCGCGTGCAGCGCGCAGCTGGCCGAAGGCGCCGGCGATCACGCCCCAGCCGCCGCGCTCTACGCCGATGCCGCGCAGCGCTGGCGCGCGTTCGGAAACGTTCCGGAACGCGCCTATGCCCTGCTCGGCTGGGGTCGCTCGCTGCTGGCGCTCGGCTACGCCGACGCCGAGCTACCGCTCACCGAGGCCCAGGAGCTGTTCGCGTCGTTGGGCTACCTCCCCGCACGCACCGCGACCGAGGCGCTCCTCGATCAACATCGGATCGCTGCCTTGGTAAAGGGCAACACGGTGGCAACACGACTCACCGAGAGCAGACGAGATCAAGCACCGCCGAGAAGGACCGCCACCCCCTGAATCCAGCTCGGCCGAGACACGCCGAGACGAGGCGACGCTTCTCTTGATCCCAAGGTCGAAGGCTCGAATCCTTCACGGCCCATTCGTGTGGGGTCCACCTATCGGGTGGACCCGCTGGTCAGGCTGCCGGCGCGAGGGAGTCGATCTGTTCGCGGACGCGGGCCGCGCAGGGCAGGCACTGCTTCCGCTTCCAGAGGTCGAGCGCGCGCTCGAGTGCCGCGCGGGCCTCGTCGATCCGGCCGGCGCGCTCGAGGACGCTAGCGAGATCTTCGTTCGTCCAGGCTTGGAACCAGACATTGTCGGTCTCGGTCTCCGCTCTGGCCACGGCTGTGCGTGCCAGTGCCTCCGCGTGTTCGACTTCGCCGCGCGCTGCGAGGAGGAGCGCCTCGGCTGATGGGGCCATCACGCGGACGGACGCGCGTGGCGGCACGGCCTGAGCTTGCCGGAGCACAGATTCCGCCTCCTCGAGGCGGCCGAGGTAGCAGAGATCGCGCGCGAGGAACGACCTGAACGCCGCGACGACGCTGCCGGACCCCATCACCTCGATCATGTCGGCGTTGTGGCGGCACGCTCGCTCCCGGTCGCCCTCGATCATTGCGATCAGCCAGAGGTAGACATGGCCGTCTTGCAATGAATTGCCGGAGATCTCACGCAGATGGCTCGATTCGGCCTCGGCGAGCGGCCACGCCTCGTCGATGCGGCCGAGCATCGCGAGCAGCGCCGCCTGCGGCAGGTCCGTGGCTCCCGGCGGCCGTAGGTCGGCGAGGTCATCGATCATCCGCATTGCTTCGTCGGCCGGGCGGGGACCGAGGATCAAGGCCCACTCGAGGTGCGTGTCAGATGGTGAGTCGCCCGCCAGGCGGTGGTAGCGAAGGGCCCGCAGGGACGCCTCGACGTCCTCGTCGTTGTGCATCCGGAAGTTCGCGATGAGGGCGAGAATCTCCCAGAGCAGCGCGAGCCGCCGTGGATCGCCCCGCTCCTCTTCGCCGGGAAGCGCTGCGCGGCAGAGCTTCACCTGTTCGTCGACCTCCGGGACCTCGCCGCCGAACGTCCGGTTCAAGAGCGCCAGCGCTCGAGCGAGCATCGCGCCGGAACCGTCGCCCTCGGCCTCGGCACGTTCGCTGACCGACTCCGCCGCCTGGGTGGAGGCGCTCAGGTCGATGTCGCTTTGCACCCATGCGGCTTCGAGCTCGAGTGTGACGTCGAGTCGGTGTGGTCGCACGAGCCCGACGGCCCGGGTGAGGAGCGCAGATGCCGTGCGGATGTCAAGGCGCTCGTACGCGCGCCTGCCGGCGGTTGCGAGTCGTTCGGCGGCGCGCTCGGCAAGAGCGGGGTCGGGTCGGCCGAGCTCTGCGTGGTACCCGGCGGCCTGCTCGAGGTGGTAGCCGAGGATCTCGTCGCGCTCGACGAGCTCATCACCGTGCTCGTCGAGCCAGTCGGCAAAGCGAGCGTGCAGGTCGGCCCGGATCGCCTTGGGGAGGGCGTCGTACGCGGCGTCGCGGATCAACAAGTGGCGGAAGCGGTAGCCGTCGTCGCCCGCGAGCTGGGCGCGGTCTGGGCGCACGAGCTGGTGGCGCACGAGTGCGGCTAGCCGGGTCGTCACCTGCGTCTCCTCGGGAGCCATCGCCTGCACGGCCCCGCGGTGGAAGATCTCGCCCTCGACGGAGCCCCGCTCGAGCACCCTGCGCTCCGCCTCGTCGAGCTGGTCGAGGCGGACCGCCAGCAGCGCCTTGAGCGTCGGGGGTACCTCGATGTCCGCGTTCCCGGCCGCCATCGCGAGCATCTCGGTGATAAAGAGTGGGTTGCCACCCGCGGCGCGCGCGATCCGCTCGCGCAGCTCCCCTGAGACGTCGTCCCCGATCATGGTGTCCGCTTGCGCTGGAGGCAGCGGTTCGAGCGGCAGTGTGCCCCGCCAGCCCGGACGCCGTTCCAGCAGCTCGGGTCGCGCCATGCACAGGAGGAGGAGCGGCGAGTCGGCGGAGAGCAACGCGGTCGTCTCGACCAGGTCGAGGAACGTCTGGTCGCCCCATTGGATGTCGTCGAAGACCACGACCAGCGGTGCCTGCTCCTCGACCAGCTTGCGGAACGCCCAGGCGATTTCATCCCCGCGCGTCCCGAGGTCGGCCTCGCCGAGGAGCGAGCGAATCGCCCGCTGCGCGACCGGGTCCGACGGCAGCGCCGCGAGTTGCTTCACCACCTCGACGACCGGCCAGTACGTGATCCCTTCCCCGTACGGCAGGCAACGGCCGCGGACGATGCGGACGTTGAACGAGGCGAGTGCCTCCGCCACGAGTCGTGACTTGCCGACGCCGGCGTCGCCCACAACGGTCACCAGTTGGCAGTGCGACTGGGCTTTCGCTTGCTCCCAGGCATCAACGATCAGCGCGAGCTCGTGCTCGCGCCCGACGAACCGCGACGCGTGGCTGCGCGCCGGGGCTGCGAGCAGCGAGACGAGGCGGTACGCAGGCACCGGCCTCGACTTCCCTTTCAAGATCAGCGGCTCCACCGCCTCGACCATCACTGCCTCGCGAGCGAGCGCATGGGTCGCTTCTCCGATCAGCACTTCGCCTGGCTGCGCCGCTTGCTCCAGTCGCGCGGCGACGTTGACGGCGTCGCCGGTCGCCAGCCGCTCCTCCGTCCCGGTCACCACTTCGCCGGTGCTCACGCCGACCCGTCCCTTGATCCCGAGCTGCGGGAACGCCTCCCGCATCTCCACCGCCGCGCGACACGCTCTGAGTGCGTCGTCCTCGTGCGCCGCAGGGATGCCGAACACCGCCATCACCGCGTCACCGATGAACTTCTCGACCGTTCCTCCGTGACGCTCGACGATCGCCTTCATCCGCTCGAAGTAGTGGGCGAGCAATCCCCTCAACGCCTCGGCATCGAGTTCTTCGCCCAACTCGGTCGAGCCGGTCACATCGCAAAACAGGACAGACACCGTCTTCCGCTGTTCGCTCTTTGTCGGCGCGGACAGCAGAGATCCGCAGAAAGGGCAGAACGGGAACGCGCCCGGTAGCTCCTTGCCACAAGCTGGACAGGCGGGCACTGCCTGAGTCTGACCGACAGCTAGCCCGTGCCGCGAACGAATCGCAGGAGCAGGCGGTCGCGTGCGTCGCGGGGCGTGAGCATGGCCGGCACGACGTCGACGGCGAGCCCGAGCCTGCGTGCCGTTGCGATGGTCGCCGCGAGTCGCCAGAGTTGTCGCGTCAACGCGGCGTCAGGCTGCCAGTCCGGGCCGGAGACGAGCAGCCGATCGCAGCTCGCGAGGCCGCGAAGGCAGTCCTCGGCGCCGTTCGGCAGGGGTGCCGACGGCTTGCCCGCTCGGAGCCTACGGCTGCGACGAAGCAGCCGTGCGGTCCGCACGAGGAGGCGGGCGAGCTCGAGCGGGCCGACCCGGCCGTCGATCCCGGCGAGCAGGTAACCGCCGAGCCCCGGCACATGTTCGTGCCCACGGCCTTCTCTCCCAATCTCGGCGCTGTCCTCGATGATGATCGGCTCCACGCCTGGCTCGAGCTGGAATCGATCGAGGTCGCGCTCGAGCGGCTCGCCCCGACCGACCAGGGCGACCCGGCACGCGCGCGTAACGTCGACGGTCCACTCAAGTGCGCTGTCGAACCAGCGCACGTTCTGGTGGACCAGGTCGACCGAGAGCCGGTAGCGGCCCGGGTGGGTCGGCGCGCGTACGTGCACCGGCACGTCCATCGAGCCGCCCGGCGGGAGGTCAGCCGGCAGCGGCGTGTGCAGTTCGTGGTCGCACGGCGCGCCGTCATCGGCGAGCCAGCGTGTCCCGATCAGAACGGCGGGCGCCGCGTCGGCGCCGCGGCGCCACGTGCTGCAGCTTCGGTTCTCGACCGCGACTGTGACGGTGTGCCGGGCACCCGCAGGTAGCCGTGCAAGTGTGCCGAGCCTCGTCAGCTTCGCCGTGTAGAGGGTCTGGTCGAACGGCTCGCCGGGCCAGAGCGCGTCGATATCGCTCCGGCTGACACGGCGAAGCGAGCAGTGCCGGGTTCGACCCGCCGGGAGCGGGTCGGTGAGGACGTTGCGGATGAGCTGGACGTCTGTCTCGGGAACCCGGGCCGTGCTCGCACCGGGCAACAGTTCCGGCAGGTACAGGCCGCCGTTGTGCGCGATCCCGGCGACGCGCATGCCCCGGCGGGCTCGCTCGTACAGGAGCGCCTTCTCTCGACGGTGCTCGAACGAGCTCAGGACGCAGTCGAGGTGCCAGAGCGGGTGGCGTGCGAAGCCGGCCGGTCCGGAGACGACGACCGGCCGATGGAATTCGTCGGAGAAGCGCAGGCTGGCCGGGTCGTTTCGATAGAGACGGAGTTGATAATCCGGTACCCACGGTGGCTCGTCGAGGACCGTGTCCAGACCGCCGACGAGCCAGCGTCGTGGCAGCCACCAGTGAGTGACGTCGCCGGCCAGGAGCTCGGACAGGTGCAGGAGCAGCCGGCTGCTCGGCACTTCGTCGTCGTCGAGATTGAAGATCCAGGTGCTCGTGCACTGGGCGTGCAGCCACGGGATCACCGAGTCGCCCGGGTCGCGGTGCGGGAAGAGAACGATCTCGTCGGCGACGAGCGCCAGTCGCGCCGCCTCGACCTCTGCCCGCTCGTCCAGCGCGACCACGATCTCGGTGGCGAATGGTCGCAGGAGCTCCAACACCGCTGCCAGGCGCCCAGAGCCGCGCGTCATCGCACAGACCGACAGCGGGAGGGGGCGCGGCTTCTGCGCGTGACCGACCCTCACCGCATCGACGTCGACGAGCTGTTGCACCGTTGCCGGCACTCCGCAGTTGAAGGAGCCGGATCCTACTGCCCGGGTCGGAGGCTTGCAACGCCGATTACAATCGCCGCGCTTGACCGACCTGGGCGAAACCGCCGCGTACTTCGACAGCGCCTACTTCGGCTGGCAAGGCGATTCGGCCGCGCGGTCGGCGAGCGTCGTCGTGCCGCTCATCGCCGAGCGGCTCAAGCCTGCCAGCGTCATCGATGTCGGCTGCGGTTCTGGAGCCTGGCTGAACGTCTTCCGCGAACACGGCATCTCTGATCTCGTCGGCATCGACGCCCCGTACGTGCAACCGGAAGCGTTGCGGATCCGGCCACACGAATTTATCGCCCTCGATCTCGCCGAGACGTTCCGGCTCGACCGCGAGTTCGACCTCGCGATCTCACTCGAGGCCGCCCATTACGTACCGCAGGAACGGGCGTCGGCGTTGGTCGACTCGATCGCCTCGCTCGCGCCGGCCGTGCTGTTCGGCGCCGCGATCCCACACCAGCCCGGCGGCCCCGGTCGGAATCGGCAATGGCCCGCCTGGTGGGCGGCCCTCTTCGCCCGACGCGGTTTCCGCGCGTGTGACTGGCTGCGCCCACTCGTGTGGGAGGACGAAGGTGTCGACTGGTGGTACGCCCAGAACACGATCCTCTATCTCCGAGACGGTGGGGCCGGCGAGCCGATTCGTCCGCTGGTCCATCCCGGCCTACTCGCAGAAGTCGCCCTTCCCGGACCACCATCGCGGCGCCGCTTCTTCCGACGGTAAGCGGTGCGACGGAGCGGGTGTTCTCGGCGACCACAGCCGGCCCGCGCTCACCGCGAGCAGCTCGCGCAGCTCCGGCACCGGGTACGCTTCCGCATTCTCGAGAGACGCTCCCGCAATTGCCGCGGAGGAGAGGTCGTCCGAGGCGCGAAGCGGGAATCTGGCCCTCGTCCGTCGGCGGCCGCCCGCCGATAGGTCGACAAGTGCGATGAGACTCCGTCGTCCCCTCACTGCCGTCGCCGTAGCCGCATTCGTCGCGGTTCTCGGCGCTTCGCCGCTGGCGGCGTCGCCCGCAGGGACGATCAAGGCGAAGCAGCGGGAAGCCCAGGTCGTGCTGGCGCAAGTCGACGCGCTCGACCGTCAGCTCGGCAACACGGTCGAGCAATGGGACGGCGCCCGCTACGAGCTCGGCAAGGTCCGCGCCCGGCTCACCGCGAACCGCGCGGCACTCGCAGTCGCCGAGCGCGCGCGGCGGCAGGCGGAGCGGATGGTGCAGGCGCGGCTGGTGACGATCTACGAGAGCGACGAGCCGACGACGATCGACGTCGTCCTCGGCAGTTCGAGCCTCGGCGACCTGATCGACCGGCTCCAGGCCGAGCAGTCGGTCGCGTCGTCCGACCGGCACCTCGCCGCGCACGCGACCAGCATCCGCGACACGCTGGCCGCGGCGGAGGCCGCGCTCCGGTCGACCGAGCAGCGCCGGGTGACGTCGGTGCGTCAGCTTGCCGAACAGCGGACGCAGATCGGCGCGATGCTTGCACAGCGACGCAGGCTGCTCGCGTCGGTGCAGACCGAGGTCGCATCGCTCCGCGCGAAGGAGGCGCGCCGCCAGGCGGCGCTCGCCGCGGAGGCGCGCCGCCGGCTTGTCGCGGAGCAGGCCCAACTGCGCCGGGAAGCGGCCGACCGTGCGCGCGCCGCCGCGGAGGCTGCCGCGGCCAAGGCAAAGCCGCCGCCGCCCGCGACCACGACGACGCAGGCGCCCACGACGACAGCACCGGTGACGACCGTTCCCCTGCCGCCGGTGACGACGGATCCGCTCACGACCACCGACCCGGTGGCGACGACGGATCCCGCCACGACGACCACGGAGTCCCCGCCGGTCGCATTGCCGGCCGGCCATCCGGCCGCTGCGACGATCGCCCTCAAGTACCTCGGCGTGAAGTACGTCTGGGGCGGCGAGAGCCCCAGCGGCTTCGACTGCTCCGGGCTCGTCGCGTACGTATACGGGGAGCTCGGGATCACGTTGCCGCACTACGCGGCCGCGCAGTACGGCATGGGCGTCGCCGTTCCTCGCGACCAGCTGCAGCCCGGCGACCTCGTCTTCTTCGACGGGCTCGACCACGTGGGCATCTACATCGGCAGCGGCCAGTTCGTCCATGCGCCCCACACCGGGGACGTGGTCAAGATCACCACGTTCAGCTCTTACGGCGGGAGCTACGTGGGCGCCCGCCGCATCTAGAAAAGTCGTCCGGCCGGCGCCGACCCGAGCAGCGCCGGCCGGACGGGCGACCGCGGACTACTGTGTCCGGGCGCCGCGGCGGAGCTCGTCCCAGACGACCCGCATCAGCTCGGCCTCTTCGCGGACCGCATCCTCCGGCCGGGGCTGAGGGGCCCGACGGCCGCCGACGATCCTGCGCGGTGCTGTGGTGTCCCAGCTCAGACGCTTCATCCGTGCACCTCCATCGTCCCGGCGGGCGCTGCCGCCCGCGTGATCCTGATGTCTCCACTGACGGTCTTCGCACGAATCTCGACCAGCGGCCCGTCCCCGTCGGGGACGTCTCCGGTGAGCTCGAGCTCCGAGCTCGTGTCGCCGCTGACCGTGTTGCAGTCGAGCCAGGCCTTCGAGCCGCGGCGCACGCCGATCACGATGTCGCCGGAGACTGAGTGCGCACCGACCGAACCGCGAAGGACGGCGTGGTGGTGCTGGTCGCCGCTCACCGAGTTGGCGCTGACGTTGTCGTAGGCCTCGCCGATCTCGATGTCGCCCGACGCCGTCTGGGCGTTGACCGCCCCGCGGACGATCTCCGCCGAGATGTCGCCCGACGCGGTCTGGACGCTGAGGCCGCTCGCGACCTCGTGGACACTGACGTCGCCGCTCGCGCTCTTCACGTTCACGCCGCCGTCGACGTCGTCGAGCTCGACGTCGCCCGACGCCGTCGCGATGTTCGCGCCGCCGAGCCGGCCGCGCGCGGTCACGTCCGCCGACTTGGTGCGGACGCCGAGGAGCGAGCGCTCCGGGCAACGGATGCGGCAGCTGATGCCCTGCCGGCCGAAGATCAGGCCGAACGAGAAGCCGCCGCGCTTCTGCGGCACGTCCACGATCACCTTCGGCCGGCCGTGATCCTGCAGCTCGATGCGGGCGTTGTCGACCAGGGCCCGCGACTCGTCGTCGTGTGCGGTCAGGTCGACCTCGACCCGTCCGTCGAGCGAGGCGTCGACCTCGATCTCGCCTGCAGCGAGGCGGAGGTCGAGCTCGACCGGGCCGGCGACCTCGAAGTGTCTCTCCATCTCCCTCTCTCCTTAGCTCTGGGCGTACCCGGACAGGCGCCGGCCGCCCGCCTGGGCGGGGCGCGACTCTGCCGCGCGCGCGATCGCGCGCACGATCCACGTGTTCGTCGAGACGCCTTCGCGGTCGGCGGCCTTCTCGACCGCCGCCTTGAGGCTGTCCGACAGGCGCAGGCTGATCCGCGCCGAGAGCTCCTCACCGACCGCGCCGGCGGCGTCGCCGGCAGTGTCGACGTAGATGAGCTCGGGCTCCTGGCCCGCGAGGCGCACCTCGACGTGGCCGGAGGGAAGCTTCGCCGAGAGCTCGACGGCCGCCTGCGAGAGGAGGTCGAAGAGCTTGAGCCGAAGGCTGGAGCCGACCGACTCGGCGAGCCGGCGGGCGATCTGTGCCGCCCGCTCGTCGCCGAGCTCCGCCAGTCCTTGCAGGTCTTCCTGGACCCCTTCCAGCACGATCGTCAGATTCATCGTGACATCACTATGACATCATACTCGACGCCTGTCAAGCACTATCGATGCGCTGGGATGGCGTCGGATGCGTCGAAAGCCAGTAGTAGAGCCAGCGCGGGGGCTCCAGCTCGGCCAGATTTGCGAGGGCGAGGCGCCGATGCAGCCGGCGAAATGCCGCCGTGTCGCCGGTGACGTGCAGAGAGAAGCGGTCGGCGCTCCGCTCGAAGCCGCGCGACAGCGCCGCGAGCAGGGGCAGCGCCGCGAGCTCGGCGAGCGAGGCCGCGAGCACGAGCGCGGCGCTGTCGTGCGGCACCGGCTGCGGGTCGACGAGTCGCAGGGCGACCACGAAGCCGCCGGCCCCGGCCATCGCCAACGTCGTCAGCACGGCGACATGGCGGCGGGCGCGATGGCCGAGCTCGTGGGCGAGCACCACCGCCAGCTCGTCCAGGGGCGCGTCCAGCAGCGTGTCGAAGAGGACGAGCCGGCGCGTGCGCCCGAGGCCCGAGACGTACGCGTTCTGCCCGCGGGTCCGACGGCTCGCGTCGGCGACGAGGATCTGGTCGACCGGCGCTCCCGCGTGGCGCGCGACCTCGTGCAGGCGCTGCGCGAGCGGACCCTCGGGGAGCGGCTCGAATCGGTTCCAGATCGGCTCGAGGACGACCGGCGCGAGCACGCCCAGCAGGAGCACGAAGACGGCCGCGGCGGGCACGAGGGCCCAGGGCCAGCCGCCGGGGAGCGCACGGGCGACGGCGAAGAGCGTCCAGAGCGCGATCGTGGTCAGGACGGCTCCGACCGCGAGCGCCTTGGCGCGGTCGGCCGCCCAGGCACGACCCGACTGCGTCGACAACCCCCACGCGACCGCGTGCCGGTGCCGCCACCAGCCGACGGGCAGCCGCACGAGCGCCGGAACGAGCTCCGCGAGCGCGGGGAGCGCGAGCGCCGCCGCGTACCAGGGGAGGTGGAGGTGCAGTCGGATCAGGGCGAGGAGCGCGGTCAGCGAGAGGCCGAGATCGACCAGCAGGGCCGCCCGGAGTGGGCGGTTGAACCGGTCGGCGCGTTCGATCTCCGACGCGCTGAAACCGGATCGGGCCTTAACACGAACAAAAGAACTGATGGCTCGCACAGCGGTCTAACCTCAGCAGATGGCGACGGACGCAGGCACCGTCTCGGCTGCCGGAACCCGGGCGCAGCTGCTCGGAAGCCAGTGGCGCTCGCTCACGCGCGCCGCCACGATGGTCGCGCTCCTGACCTCGCCGGCGGCGTTCGTCTGGTTCCGCGTCCACGAAGGGCTCGCGCTCCGGTACGCCCTGCTCCTGACGGTGATCGAGGTGGCGGCGTTCCGCGGTCTCGTCGACGTCGTCTGCCGCCGGTTCATCGAGTCGCCGAGCCTGTTCGGCCACGACAGCCCCGATCTGCGCGCCGAGGACGTGGTCAACAGGCGGCGCAGCGCGTTCTGGCGCTCGATGTGGAAGCTCGTCTGGCGCGGCGTCGTCGTGATCACGCTCACGTGGGCCGCCCTCAACTTCTTCGGGCACGGCTTGTCCTGGGGCCGCACGTTCCACGACTTCGCGCACGTCTTCTCGCTGTTCGGCAACACCTCGTTCATCGGGCAGTTCATCGTGCTCCCGTTCTTCTTCCTCTTCAACTTCCTCATCTTCTTCGGCCCGATGATGGCGATGGGCATCTCGCAGATCCGCGGCTACCAGCCCGGAGACGCCGAGTGGGGCGTGAAGCTCGACGACGTCCGCGGCCAGGCCGAGGCGAAGGAGGAGATCCGCCGCATCGTCGCGCTGTGGCAGTCGGGCGAGCGCTTCGAGAAGGCGGGCGGCAAGCGCGAGCGCGGACTGCTCTTCCTGGGCGCCCCGGGCACCGGCAAGACCATGCTCGCGAAGGCGATCGCGACCGGCTTCAACTGCCCGTTCGTGACGATTCCCGGCTCGGGCTTCGCCCAGACGTTCATCGGGCTCGACTCGATCCTCGTGCGCTACCTCGCCCGCAAGGCGAAGCGACTCGGGCGCAAGTGGGGCGGCCAGTGCATCGTGTTCATCGACGAGATCGACGCCGTCGGAATGCGACGTCACGCCCTCGGCGGCTCGCACGGGTTCACGCCGCCGACGTTCGAGCAGTCCGGCGACCTGGTGCTCGAGACCCGCGCGTGGCGTGACAGGCAATTCGCTCTCCGCGCGCCCGAGCGCCGAGCGCCGTCGCGGCTGAAGGCGATCGTCGAGCAGGGGTTCCCGGGCGGGGGGATGTTCGGCGGCACCGGCCAGATGGCGCTCAACCAGCTGCTCGTGGTGATGGACGGCCTCGACAGCCCGCCGCTCGGCAAGCGGATGCTCACGAACAGCGTGAACACACTGCTCGATGCGCTCTACTTCGTGCCACTCAAGTTCCGCGGACGCAAGCTGCGGCTGCCGGCGCCCCGTCCGCGCAACGAGCAGATCTACTTCATCGGCGCCACGAACGTCCCGATCGAGCAGCTCGACCCGGCGCTGACGCGGCCGGGCCGCATGGGCCGCCACGTCTGGTTCCGGACGCCGACCAAGTCGGATCGCGTCGACATCTTCGACCTCTATCTGGGAAAGGTCGCGCACGAGCCGGAGCTCGACCCGCCGGCCAAGCGCGACGAGCTCGCGCGAATGACGATGGGCTACAGCCCGGCGATGATCGAGCAGGTCTGCTCGATGGCCCTGACCGTGGCGCACCACTCAGGTCGCGACGCGTTCGGCTGGGGCGACCTGGTCGACGCGATGACGACCGTCGAGTCCGGCACCGCGGTCAACATCGAGTACGTGCCCGAGGAGACGCGCGCGGTCGCGGTGCACGAGGCCGGGCACGCAGTCGCGGCGCACGCCTACCTGAAGGGCTCCGAATCGACGCGGCTCTCGATCCGCCGGCGCGGTGGTTCGCTCGGGCACCACATGGCCCTGCAGAAGGAGGAGCGCTTCTCGTCGTGGCGCAGCGAGGAGATGGCGCGCCTGATCTGGACGCTGGGCGCGATGGCGGCCGAGCGCGTCTTCTACGGCGAGAACTCGACCGGCGTCGGCGGCGACGTCCAGGCCGCGACCGACCAGGCGGCGTGGATGGTCGGTGCGTGCGCGATGGCTCCCGAGTACGTCGAGCTCCGCTGCGACGACGAGTCGGAGGACGAAGCCCGTGAGCGCGTGATGAAGCGCTTCCAGAAGATCGGCACGCAGATCCTCAGCCGCACCCGGCCCGGCGGCATGTCGGGCGACCCGATCGCATCCGTGCTCGGCGACCCGAGCCAGCGGGCGATGGTCGAGCAGATGCTCGGGCAGGCCTATCTCGCAGCCCATCACCTCGTGCTCGCCAACAAGGACGCGGTCGAGCGAGTCGCCGACGCCCTCGTCGACCGGCGCGAGCTGCACGGCGACGAGGTCGTGCGCCTGCTCGACGCGCAGGCGCTGCGGCTGCCCGAGGTCGACCTGCTCGCGGAGAACGCATGGCCGCATCTGTAGACGGAGGGCGTCGCCACCACTTCCGCATCGCCTACGCGGCGCTTGCGCTCGCCTTCTGGATCTCGGTCGGCGGGTTCGTGCTGCTCTTGACGAAGTCGCACCACCACGCGGTCAGCGCGGCGGCCTGGTCGAGCTGGAAGCCGGCCGACTCCGGCCTGCTCGGCGCCCGCGAGATCGGGCACACGGTCGCCGCCCGCTACAAGACGGCCGACGGCGAGCAGCTCGCAGCGGTGCAGGAGCACCTGCCGGAAGTGCAGGGCCTGCACCTCGAGACGATCGGCGTCCGGCGGCTCCTGCAGAGCGGCCAGATCGACCCCTACATCGGGCTGTTCGCGACCGACCGCACGCTGATCTACGCCTTCTGCGGCCTGCAGGCGAACTGCGCGATCGGCACCGGCACGGCGCCGTCGCAGCTGCTCCGGCGCGAGGCGCTCGAGCTGTCGCTGTATGCGTTCAAGTACCTGAAGGGCGTCGACCAGGTCGTGTCGCTCGTCCAGACGACGAAGACGAGCGGCACGAGCGCGATCTTCCTGCGCAAGACCCAGCTCGGTTCCGAGCTGGACGAGCCGCTGCACGACACGCTGCCTCTCGACCAGCCTCCCACGGTCGGCAAGTCGGATCCGCGCGAGTCGGCGGTGATCGATGCGTTGACGCTCCAGAACACCTTCCCTGCGCATTTCGAGCCGCTGCCGGACGGCGACGCGATCCTCGTTCTCGACATCTCGAGCTCGGGCGGTTAGATGATTGATTCCCAAGTCCGCGCGGCGCGGCTGGGGGCCTGCACGCAGCGCATTGCGGCCGCCTCGCCCACCGTCAAGGCTTCAGCCTTGCCGGCGGTCGAGTCGTCCCCACTGCTTGGTGCAGTCCCTCCCCGCATCCACGGCACTTAGAAATCAATCATCTAGCCGAGGACGCCGTCCCAGCCGGTTGATTAGGCTTGCCCCCGGGTGCGCAGGGGCTCGATCATCCAACTGGCGGCGATCGCTCTCGTTGCGGGTGCGATCTGCACTGCCGTCGCGCTGCTGATCCCGTGGATGCCGGTCGCGGCGGGGCGCGAGGCGAGCCGCATCCAGTTCGTCTACTGGTTTGCGACTGTCATCGCGATCGTCGTGTTCTCGATCGTCGCCGCGGTCCTGATCTATTCCGTGTGGAAGTTCCGCGCACGGCCCGACGACGACTCGGACGGCCCGCCGACGCACGGCCACACCGCGCTCGAGATCGCGTGGACGGCGATCCCGGCTCTGCTCGTGACCTCGATCTCGATCGTCAGCGCGATCGTGCTCGCGAAGAACGGCGAAGCGGGCTCGAACCCGCTGATCGTGAAGGTCGTCGCCCAGCAGTTCGCCTGGCAGTTCACCTACCCGAACGGCAAGACGTACGGCTTCCTGACGCTGCCCGAGGGGCGGCACGTGAAGCTCGACATCACGTCGAAGGACGTCATCCACTCGTTCTGGGTGCCCGAGCTGTCACAGAAGCAGGACGCGGTCCCGGGCCAGCACAACTCGATCGTCGTCACCCCGACACGCACCGGGACGTACCCCGTGATCTGCACCGAGCTGTGCGGCCTCGGCCACAGCCTCATGCGAAGCCACGTCACGATCATGACCGCGGGCGCCTTCCGGGCCTGGGTCAAGAAGGGTGCGACGTCGACAGGTCCGCCGGGGCTGGCCGTCTTCCAGGCGAACGGCTGCGGGAGCTGCCACACCCTGCAGTCCGCGGGCGCGACCGGCAAGATCGGGCCCGACCTCGACAAGCTGCAGCAGCTCGCCGCGCAGGCGCACCGCGGGTCCGAGTCCGCCTTCGTGAAGGAGTCGATCGTGTCGCCGGCCGCGTACATCCAGCCCGGCTACCAGAACCTGATGCCGCCCACCTTCGGCTCGCAGATCCCGCCGGCCCAGCTCGACCAGCTCGTGCAGTATCTCGTCGGAGGGGGGAAGTAGATGACGACCGCGGCCGCCGACCACCACCACGTCCACGTGCCCCCGCCGCGGCCGGGCGCGCTCGGCCGGTTCACGCGGCCCGGCTGGCTGCGCGTCCTCTGGACGACGCCGCTCTTCTTCGGCATCGGCATCGGCCTCGTCACGCTGATCCGCTGGCTCGCGGACTGGCATCCGATCTGGAAGGGCGTGCCGATCGTGACGGTCGAGCTCGTCACGACGCCGCTCGGCTTCCTGGTCGGGCTCGGCGGCTTCGACGAGTGGGCGTACTACGCGAGCGGTCGTCCGTCGCGACCCGACGACCACTCCGGGCACGGCGCGAAGAGCTGGCGCGACTACTTCCGCATCAACACCGACCACAAGGTGATCGGCGTCCAGTACGTCGTCACGACGATCTTCTTCTTCTGCGTCGGCGGGATGCTGGCGATGCTCTTCCGCGCCGAGCTCGCGCGGCCGGGCGACCAGTTCTTCAACCCGCAGACCTTCAACGTGCTCGTGTCGGACCACGCGGCGCTGATGATCTTCCTGTTCATCATCCCCGCGTTCGCCGGCCTCGGGAACTACGTCATCCCGCTGATGATCGGGGCGGCCGACATGGCGTTCCCACGCCTGAACGCCCTCTCGTTCTGGCTTCTCCCGATCGCCGGGATCATGCTCGTGGCCGGGATGGTGACGCCGGGCGGCGGCCCGTCGGCCGGGTGGACGTGCTACGCGCCGCTCTGCTCACACCAGCCGCTCGGGCAGGTGTTCTTCAACACAGCGGTGCAGTGGGCCGGTGCGAGCTCGATCATGACCGCGCTCAACTTCCTGGTCACGATCATCACCATGCGTGCGCCCGGCATGACGTTCTGGCGCATGCCGCTGCTCGTCTGGGCGAACTTCACGACCAGCCTGCTCGTCGTCCTGGCGACGCCGTTCATCGCCGGCTCGCAGTTCTTCGTGATGTTCGACCGCGTGATGCACACGAACTTCTTCGAAAGCGCACCTGCGAACGGCGGCTACGTGCTCGGGTACCAACACATCTTCTGGTTCTACTCGCACCCAGCCGTGTACATCATGATGTTGCCCGGCTTCGGGATCATCAGCGAGGTCATATCCGTGATGAGCCGAAAGCCGATCTTCGGCTACCGGCTGATGGCGCTGTCGCTGATGGCGATCCTCGTGCTCGGGTTCTCGGTGTGGGCGCACCACATGTTCGTGGCCGGCATGGCGAGCTGGCTGCGTGTGCCGATGATGGTGACGTCGATGGTGATCGCGGTGCCCACCGGGATCAAGATCTTTTCGTGGTTAGCCACGATGTGGGAGGGGCGACTCCACTTCACGACGCCGATGCTGTTCGCACTCGGCTTCCTCAGCATGTTCGTGATCGGCGGGCTCTCTGGGATCTACCTCGCGTCCGTGCCCATCGACATCCACGCGAGCGACACGTACTTCATCGTCGCGCACATCCACTATGTGTTGTTCGGAGGCTCCGTCTTCACGATCTTCGCCGGGATCTACTACTGGTTCCCAAAGATGACCGGCCGGATGTACTCCGAGCGGCTCGGCAAGCTGCACTTCTGGCTGACGTTCGTCGGCTTCAACCTCACGTTCTTCCCGATGCACTACATCGGCCTCCAGGGGATGCCGCGTCGCGTCGCCGACTATGCGAGCCGGTTCGCAGACATCAACCTCTTCATCTCGATCGCGTCCTTCGGCCTCGGCGCCTCGACGCTCGTCTTCCTCTACAACATGGCGCGGTCGTGGGCTCACGGCCCGCTGGCCGAGGGCAACCCGTGGCGTGCGCTGACGCTCGAATGGCAGGTGTCGTCGCCGCCGCCGATCTTCAACTTCGACGAGATCCCGCAAGTCGTCGGCAACCCGTACGAGTACGGCGTCCCCGGGGCCCGTCATGCGATCTTCGGCGTGCCCAAGCCCGAGACCGTCAGTGCCGACTAGCGGGATGCCGCACCACATCCTCGTCATCGCCAACGAGACGGCCGGTTCGCAGGAGCTGCTCGATGCCGTGCGGGGCGAGGCGGCCGGCGAGGCACAGATCACCGTCGTCGCGCCCGTCAACGAGCCGAACCAAGGGTACGTGGTCTACGACGATACCCGCCGCGCGTCGGCCGGCCGCCGGCTCGACAAGACGCTCCGTGCGCTCCGCGAGGGGGGCCTGTCGGCGCAGGGCTTCGTCGTCGACACCGGGCCGGTGCAGGCCGTGGCCGACGCGCTCGCACAACTCGAGCCGCCGGTCGACGAGATCGTCGTCGCCACCCACCCGCCGCAGAAGTCCGGCTGGCTGCGTCGCGACGTCCCCGGTGACATCGAGCGCCGCGCCAAGGGGCTCCCGGTGAAGCACGTCGTCGTCGACCGGCCGGCCGGCACCGGGGAGGCGAACGTGCTCGTGATCGCCAACCAGACGGTCGTCTCGCCGGAGCTGATCGAGCGGATTCGGCGTCGCGCCGGACAGAGCGCGGCGAGCTTTCTGATCGTCGCGCCTCAGGGCGACGACGAGGACCATGAAGAGGCGGACCGTCGTCTGCGACGCGCGCTCGGCGACCTGCGCGGCGCCGGCATTGACGCGCACGGCCAGGTCGTCCATCCCGACCCGTACACGGCTGCGATGCAGGTCGTGAACGACGAGCGCGTGGACGAGATCATCGTCTCGACGTTCCCGGGCGAGCGGAGCGGCTGGCTGCGCCGCGACCTGGTGCAGCGGTTGCGCAAGGACACCGGCCTGCCGGTCGACCACGTCGTCTCGACGGGAGTGCTGGCATGACCGCGGCCGCCGAGGCCCACGGGCACCACGGGCCGCCGACGCCGCACTACAGCTCGCGCGTCTCTCCGTTGACGCTCGGGATCTTTCTCTTCATCGCGTCGGAGATCATGCTCTTCGGCTCGTTCTTCACGGTCTACTTCTTCGACCGCGTGGTCAACCACCCGTTCGGCGGCCACTGGCCGCCGCCGGGGTATCACCGCCCGGCGTTCGTGGCTGCGATCAACACGGCGCTGCTCGCAACGTCGAGCCTCTCGATGCACTGGGCCGACACGTCGATCAAGAAGGGCAACCGCGCCGGGCTGCAGGCGGGGCTCGTGCTCACGTTCGCCCTCGGGCTCACGTTCCTGCTGATCCAGGTGATCGAGTACCACCGGCTTGGCTTCAACACGAGCGACACGTCGTTCGCCGCGACGTTCTTCGGGCTCACCGGCCTGCACGGCGCGCATGTCTTCGTCGGCCTCAGCATCCTGATGGTCATGACCGTCCGTGCGTTCCGCGGGCACTTCTCACCCGAGCATCACCACGGCGTCGAGCTCGGCGGGATCTACTGGCACTTCGTCGACGTGATGTGGCTCGTCGTCTACTTCACGGTGTACATCCTCTAAGGGACGCGGGCGGTGCAGAACCCATTCCGGAGCGAACGTGATGCGTTCTGGCTGGTCTGGGTGACGATCGGCTATCTCGCGCTGATCGCGATCGGCTACAAGATCAACAGCTGGCTCGGCCTCGCCGTCTTCGTCGTGCTGAGCGCAGCCGCCGCCGGCTGGATCCTGCACCGCGGCCGCCGGGAGGCCCCCGTACGGCAGGCTCCCGCGGCGAGCCCGGCGAACGAGCACCGCATCCTCGTGGTGGCGAACGAGACGGTCGGCGGGCCTGAGCTCCTGAGAGCGCTGCGCGACCGCGCCGGCGGGCGGCGGGCCGTCGTGCTGGTGGTCTGCCCGGCGCTCAACTCGCCGATCCGCCACTGGGCGTCCGACGAGGACGGAGCCCGCGAGGCGGCCGGAGACCGCCTCGCCCTGAGCCTGCAGGCGATGCGGGCCGTGGGCCTCGACGCGAGCGGCGAGATCGGCGACGGCGACCCGCTCCAGGCGATCGAGGACGCGCTGCGCACCTTCCAGCCGGACGAGCTCGTCGTCTCCACGCACCCGCCAGGCCGCTCGCACTGGCTCGAGCGCGGCGTCGTCGAGCGGGCGGAGGAGCGCTTCGCGCTGCCACTGACGCACGTCATCGTCGATCTGGACGCACCGCCGGAGTGACCGCAACGGCCCTCCGGGTCGAGCGGATCGACCCCTTGCCCGTGCGGGACGAGCTGCGCGACGTTCATCGCGCGGCGCTCGGCGCGGGCGCGCTCTCGGACGAGTGGGCGAACGAGCGCCTCCCCCGGCACGTGGAGCGCGACGACTTCGTTTTCCTCGTCGCGCGCGACGAGCAGGTGATCGCAGGCTTCGGTTACGGCTACACGGGCGCGTCCGGGCAGTGGTGGACCGACCGCGTCGCGAGCGCGCTTTCGGCCGACCAGCGGGCGGACTGGCTCGACCGGCCGCACTTCGAGGTGGTCGAGCTTCACGTACGCCCTTCCGCACAGCGCCGTGGCATCGGCAGCACGCTGCTCGCACAGCTCCTCTCGCGGCAGCCGCACCGGCGGGCGCTGCTGACCACCCAGTCGGGCTCGAAGCCGGCGCGGCGGTTCTATGCGAAGAACGGCTGGGTCGAGCTCGCCGACGTCGACTTCGGGCGCGGCTACCCGCCGTACGTGGCCCTCGGCCGCCGGCTGCGAGCGGCCCCGACCCTGTAACAGACTGTTACTTGCCGGCGACCGAGCTCACGTAGGCCGCGACCGCCTGGATCTGCGCATCGCTGAGCTGGCCCTTGAAGGCCGGCATCGCGCCGCCACCGACCTCGACCTGGTGCGCGACCTTCGCCTTCGACGGCTTCAGGTCGTCGAGGTTCGGGCCGACGTTGCCGGTCGCCCCCGCGTCCTTGAGCGTGTGGCAGCCGCTGCATCCGGCCGACGCGAAGACCTGCTTGCCGTCCACCTTGCCGCCGCCGCCGCCGCCCGCCGTCGTGGTCGCCGGCGCGCTCCCGGCGGCGGTGACGCCGCACGTCGGGTTGCCCGCGCACTGCGCGACGTACTTGGCGATGTCGCGCGCGTTCTGGCCGCGGTAGAGGTTCGCCGGCATCGGCGCCTCCGGGTAGGCGATCTGGCCGCGGACGACGTCGCGGATCGTCTGCTCCGAGAAGCCCTGCTGCTTGTCGCTCGAGAAGGCGTCGTCGAGGTTCGGCCCGACCGTCCCGACGGCCTTCGCATCGGCGAGCGTGTGGCACGACGCGCACGTCGGGTCTCCGGGCTTCGCCGGCGTCATGAAGAGCTGCTTGCCGTGGCTCGCGTCGCCCTCGGTCACGCGGCCGACCGCACCGCAGCCTGCGGCGAGCAGCGCGACGGCTGCGACAGCGGCGAAGAGGAGTGCGCGGCGCAGGGTCAGGACGGTTGGCGGGTCGTGTCGGTCAGCTTCGAGAGTGCGTCGTCGCGCGTCGCGTTGAGGTCGAAGACGCGATCGAGGCCGGTGATCTCGAAGATCTTCGTGATGTTGGGGTCGTCGCAGACGATCGTCAGCCGCCCGTCGTGCGCGCGCAGCCGCCGAAGCCCACCGACGAGAACCCCGAGGGTGGTCGAGTCGATGAATGTGGTCGCTGTGAGGTCGACGATCACGTGCGTCGCGCCCTCGCCGATCACCTCGAGCAGCTGCTGCTTGAACTCGGGGGCGGTGTACAGGTCGATCTCGCCGGCGAGCGAGATCACGTAGGTGTCGCCGGCGAGCTGCTCGGTTTTGATGTCGAAGTTCATCGAACCCCCGGGGTGGTCGCGCGCAGGGTGCGAAGGGCCCGCGCCGCCGAGAGTCTAACCCGACGCCTGAGTCGACGCCGTCGCCTGCTCCAGCGCCGTAATCACCCGCTTGACCTGCGGGGCGAGCGGGTCGGTGGGGGCGAGCTTGAGGAACTTCCGGTACGCGGCGAGCGCCGCAGCCTGGTCGCCGGCCGTCTGCGCTGCCTGCCCGAGCTGGATCTGGAGCGTTGCATCCGTCGGCGACAGCTTCGCGAGCTTCTTGTAGACGTCCTCGGCCTTCGTGGCGTTCGCCTGCAGCTTCGTGTACGCCGCGGTCGCCTTGGCGTTCGCGACCGATGAGACGGCTGCGGCGATCGGATCCTGCAGCGCGTTCGGATCGGCGAAGGCCTTGCCGAGCGGCGAGGACGCGGGCGGAGCGAACGCCGTCGACGGCGACGCCAGCTGGGCGTCCGCCTGCGCTGTGGCGTACTCATTGCCGTAGGTCGTCGCGAGCGACGAGTACTGCGACGCCAGCTCGGCGAGCGCGTCGGTGTTCTTCGGACGCAGCGCGGTGAAGTGCTCGAGGGCGACGACGGCATCGCTCGGCCGCTGCTTCTGCTCGTACGCCGTCGCGAGGTCGCGCCACGAGGTGGCATCGCTTGGATTCTTCTCGACCTTGTGCTGCAGGCTCGAGATCGACGTGCCGCCGCTGCCGCCGAAGTTGAATGCGTTCTGGAGCGCGTCCCCGATGCCGGTCGAGCCGGACCCGACGCCGAGCAGGACGAAGCCGAGCACGAAGGTGAGCGCGAGGCCGACGTAGATCCACTTTGCATGGTTGCGGAGCCGCTGGAAGAACAGCTCCTCCTGCCACTGCGGCGGCTTGGCCTTGTGGGCGCGCGCTACCGGCGCCGAGACGCGAGCATCCGCTCTCGGGCGGCGCTTGCGGTGCTGCGTACCTCTCGCCACGTGTCTTGTTCCTCGCTCGTGTATCGGGTTTCGCCGGAGACAACCGTCGCCAGCACTCGTTCCGGTGAGCCGCCGAACACGACCGCGGCCGCCGGATCCTCCACCGGATGGTAGGGGCTTCCGGCGAGCGACACCACCGCCAGATCGGCTTGCTTTCCGGGCGTCAGGGTACCCACCTCGCCGTCGAGTCGCAGGGCGCGCGCCGCCTCGACGGTCGCCAGGCGCAGTGCCGCGTCCGCGTCCAGAGCCCCGGGACGCCCGGAGGATGCGCGCGCGAGGTACACGGCGGCGCGCAGCTCCTCGAACATGTCGAACGAGGGCGTCGAGGCCGGTGAATCGGTGCCCAGACCGACCCGCAGGCCGAGTTCGCGGAACGTCGTGAGCGGTGCGATCCCGCAGCCGAGGAGCGCGTTCGATCGCGGACAATGGGCGATCGGGACGTCGCGCTCGGCGAGCAGCGCGATCTCGGCCGGCTCGACGTCGACGCAGTGCGCGCACAGGAGATCCTGTCCGAGGACCGGCTCGAGTGTGGCCACGCTGCGCTTCCCGGTCGGCGGAACGAGCATCGGACCGAGCAGCTGAAGCTGGCCCGCGCCGTGCTGGAGCCACTCGTGCTCGTTCGCGCTCTCGGCCAGGTGCGTGCCCACCGGGACTCCGAGCGAAAGGCACCAGCGATAGACGTCGAGGGAGCACGTGTAGGGCGCGTGCGGCGAGACGCCGATGTGGACCAGCGCTGTCTCGGTGACGCGCGCGCGTGTCTCGGCGAACTGCCGCTCGGCCTCGGCCGGATCGCCCGCGAACACCTCGAGGTACACGATCGCCCGCAGGCCGAGCTCGTCGGCCGCTGTCGCCGCTGCGCCCGAGAAGCTGTAGTCGGCGGTGGTCGTGATGCCCGAGGCCAGCGAGTCGGCGGCGCCACGCCGGGCGACGGCGAGCATGTCGCCGGCCTCGAGGGCGCGCTTTCGCTCGACGTGGGTCTTGAGCCACGTCGGGAACGGAGCGCCGTCCCCGAACCCTGCGTAGACGGCGTACTCCAGGTGCGAGTGTGCGTTCACGAACCCGGGCAGGACGACCGCGTCTGCGAAGTGGCGCTCCGCCCGGCCGGGCCCGACGTGCGTGATCACTCCGTCCTCGTGGCGCACGACGCCGCCGGCGATGGGCGGCCCGTCGAGCGGCAGGACCCAGTCGGCGGAGAGCTCGCTCGCGGCCGTCACGTGCCGGCGGTTGCAGCCTGCGCGCGGGCGGCGCGCCGGTCGAGCAGCACCGACATCCAGATCGACGCTTCGTACAGGATCACGAGCGGGATGCCCTCGAGCATCGTCGTCACCGGATCGACGCCCGGCAGCGCGACCGCGATGCACGCGACCACGAAGTAGCCGACACGGCGGTTCCGCCGGAGCTTCGCCGTCGTCAGGATCCCGGTCCGCGTCAGGCCGACGACGAAGATCGGCAACTCGAAGACGATCGCCATCGCGAGCAGCACCTTCGCAGCGAACGAGATGTAGTCGCGCGCACGAATGAACTGCTCGTACTGCGAGCTGTCGTAGTGCGCGAGGAAGTGCGCGGCGGCGGGCAACGCGAGGTAGTAGCCGAAGAGGAGCCCGGCAACCAGGAGGACGGTCGCGAGGAGCGTGAACAGCCGCACCATCCGCACGTGCGCCGGATCGAGCGCCGGACTGAAGAACGCCCACCCCTGCCAGAGGACCACCGGGAGCGCGACGATGAACCCGGCGTAGAGGCTGAGCCACATCGACGTCATGAACGGCTCGCCGATCGTGAACGTGACGAGCTGTCGCCGGTCGGGTGGAAGCGCGTGTGCGAGGAGGTGGATCAGGCGGCGGTGGAAGACGAACGCGACGACGAAGCCGAGGAACAACACACCGAGGCAGACGAAGATGCGCTGGCGCAGCTCCTCGAGGTGCTCGACGAGCGTCGCCTCCTCGCCGTGTCCAAGGCGACGCGGGAGGCGGGCCATCGCGACCTAGCGGACGGTTTCGTTCTCGCGGGAGGCGGTGACCGGCGGTTCGGGCGTCGAGGCGGGAAGCTCGGCCGTCTGCGTAGCCTCCGGCTTGCCCGCGCCCGTCACCGAATCCTTGAATTCCCGCATCCCGCTGCCCAGCGAGCGACCGATCTCCGGCAGCCTCTTCGCCCCGAACAAAAGCAGGGCGACCAGCAGCAGGAGGACGATCTCGCCGGTTCCGATGTTCGGCATGAAATCAGCCTACCACCGGCGTCCGGCTACCATGAGACGCATTGGCATGGCGACACTCGAGCTGAAAAACCTGCATGTGGCGCTCGAGGACGGCACCGAGATCGTCAAGGGAGTCGATCTTCGGGTCTCCTCGGGTGAGGTCCACGCCGTGATGGGGCCGAACGGCTCCGGGAAGTCGACGCTCGCCTATGCGATCGCCGGCCACCCCGCCTACGAGATCACCGAGGGGCGGATCCTGCTCGACGGGAACGACATCACCGAAGCCGGAGCCGACGAGCGCGCCCAGGCCGGCCTGTTCCTGGCGTTCCAGTACCCGCACGCGATCCCCGGGGTCACGGTCACGAACTTCCTGCGGCAGGCCCTGAACGCGACGCGGAAGGCGCGCGCCGGCGGCGTCGACGACCCGGTGCCGGTGCCCGAGTTCCGCAGGGACCTGCTCGCCCAGATGGACCGGCTGAAGGTCAGCCGCGAGCTCGCCTCGCGCTACCTGAACGACGGCTTCTCGGGCGGCGAGAAGAAGCGGGTCGAGATCCTGCAGATGGCCATGCTGAAGCCCACGATCGCGGTGCTCGACGAGACCGACTCGGGTCTCGACATCGACGCGCTCAAGATCGTCGCGGAGGGCGTTTCCGATCTCGTCGGGCCGGAGATGGGAGCGCTGGTGATCACGCATTACCAGCGGATCCTCAACTACGTCAAGCCCGACTTCGTGCACGTCTTCGTCGACGGCAGGATCGTCGAGGAAGGTGGAGCCGAGCTGGCCGAGAAGCTCGACGCGTCCGGCTACGAGGAGTGGGAACCTGCGAAGATGACTGCCTGATGGCACAGACCGAGTCACAGATCGTCCAGGGGATCGGGTCCGACTACGAGGTCAAGTACGGCTTCAACGTTCCCGAGGACTACTTCTTCAAGTCCGGGCGCGGCCTCTCGCACGAGCTGGTCGACGCGATCTCCTCGCACAAGAACGAGCCCGACTGGATGCGGAAGTTCCGCCACAAGTCGCTCGACTACTTCCTCGCGCGGCCGATGCCCACCTGGGGCGGGCAGCCGTCGCTCCGCGAGATCGACTTCGACAACATCTACTACTACATCAAGCCGACCGAGAACCAGGCCGACTCGTGGGAGGACCTCCCCGCCGACATCAAGGACACCTGGGACAAGCTCGGGATTCCGGAGGCCGAGAAGAAGTACCTCGCCGGTGTCGGCGCGCAGTACGAGAGCGAGGTCGTCTACCACAAGCTGCAGGAGAGCCTGACCGCGCAGGGCGTGATCTTCCTCGACACCGACACCGCGCTCCGCGAGCACGAGGACCTCTTCAAGCAGTACTTCGGGACGATCATCCCGCAGAACGACAACAAGTTCGCGGCGCTGAACAGCGCCGTCTGGTCGGGCGGCTCGTTCATCTACGTCCCTCCCGGCGTGAGGATCGAGTTGCCGCTCCAGGCCTACTTCCGCATCAACGCGGAGAACATGGGCCAGTTCGAGCGCACGCTGATCCTGGTCGACGAGGGCGCGTACGTGCACTACGTCGAAGGGTGCACCGCGCCCATCTACTCGACCGACTCGCTGCACTCCGCCGTCGTCGAGATCGTTGTCAAGAAGGGCGGACGGTGCCGCTACACGACGATCCAGAACTGGTCGACCAACGTCTACAACCTCGTCACGAAGCGCGCAGTCGCCTACGAGGACGCGACGATGGAGTGGGTCGACGGCAATCTCGGCTCCAAGCTGACGATGAAGTACCCGGCGATCTGGCTGCTCGGCGACCGGGCCCACGGCGAGGTGCTCTCGATCGCGTTCGCCGGCAAGAACCAGCATCAGGACGCAGGTGGGAAGTGCGTCCACGTCGCGCCGAACACGACGAGCGTGATCACGTCCAAGTCGATCTCCAAGAACGGCGGGCGGGCCGGCTACCGCGGCCTGCTCGAGGTCGCGAAGGGGGCGCACGGCTCGAGGTCGAAGGTCGTCTGCGACGCGCTGATCCTCGACGAGGACTCGCGCTCCGACACCTACCCGTACATCCGCATCGACGAGAACGACGTCGACATCGGTCACGAGGCGACCGTGTCCAAGATCGGCGAGGAGCAGCTCTTCTACTTGATGACGCGCGGTCTCTCCGAGACGGAGGCCTCGGCGATGGTCGTCTCCGGGTTCGTCGAGCCGATCACGAAGGAACTGCCGCTCGAGTACGCCGTCGAGATGAACCGGCTGATCCAGCTGCAGATGGAGGGCAGTGTCGGTTAGCCCTCGCCGGACGCGGCGGCTGCGGGGTGTTGTCGGTTGATCGTGGAGCGCACGGACTTCGTGTCGGTGCCAGTCACCGACCTGGAGCGCTCGACAGCTTTCTATCGCGACACCCTGGGGCTCGAGCAGATCGGCGACGGCGGCTTCCCCGAGTTCCAGCTCGGCGAGAACGTCAGCCTCTACCTGATCGACCCGACCAACGTCGGCGGTGAGTTCACGGCACCGCACACCGCAAACATCGCCCTGCGTGTGCCCGACGTCCACGCGACGCGGGCCGAGCTCGAGGTCAAAGGCGTCGTCTTCGAGGGCGACACCCACAAGACACCGGTGTGCCACATGGCGTTCTTCCATGATCCGGACGGCAACTCGCTGATGCTGCACCGCCGACACGACGCGATCTCGGCATGACGACGATCACCCGTGACGACGCCGCGAAGCGCTTCGCGGAGCTGCCGCTGCCGTCGACGTCCGACGAGCACTGGCGCTTCACCGACCTGCGCGGCTTCGACCCCGAGCCCGCGCCGGGCATCGTGGTGCCGGGTGACGGCAAGGCCCCGATGCTCGATCTGGACGTCGCCGGGCGGGTGCTCGTCAGCGAGAACGGCCTCGAGATCGTGTCCGCGCCCGAGGGCGTGACGTTCGAGCCGCTGCCCGCTGACTACCCGTCCCAGCTGATCCCCGAGGACGACAAGTTCGCGCTCGAGAATCTCGCCCGCTGGCAGCACGGCCTGCTCGTGCGCGTGCCCAAGGGCGTGCAGCTCGAGCGGCCGCTCTACGCGCAGGTGACGTCGAACGGCGGCTCGCTCTACTGGCGCATGGTCGTCGAGGCGGAGGCGGGCTCGCGCTTCACACTGGTCGAGGATCTCTCGTCGGTCGCGCCCGACACGGTCGCGTACACCAACGCCGTCGTCGAGCTGTTCGTTCACGACGAGGCCAAGGTCGAGTACGTCTCGCTGCAGAACCTCTCTCAGGAGACCTGGCACTTCGGTCGCTACCGCGCCGTCCTCGAGCGCGACGCCGAGCTCGACTGGGTGATCGGCGGGTTCGGCTCGAAGCGAGGCAAGGTCTGGATCGAGAACGACCTGGCCGGGCCCGGCGCGACGTCCCGCGTCACGGGCGCGTACTTCGCCGACGGCGACCAGCATCTCGACTACGACACGTTCCAGGAGCACATCGCGCCGAACACAGAGAGCGACTTCGCCTTCAAGGGAGCGCTGCGCGAGCGGGCGAGCGCGGTCTGGCGCGGGATGATCCGCGTCGAGGAGGGTGCGCAGAAGACGAACGCCTACCAGGAGAACCGGAACCTGCTGCTCTCCGACGCGGCACACGCGGACTCGATCCCGGGCCTCGAGATCATGGCGAACGACGTGCGCTGCACGCACGGTGCGACCCTCGGCCGTGTCAACCGCGAGGAGCTCTTCTACCTGATGGCCCGTGGGCTGTCGCGCCCGGAGGCGGAGCGCTTGATCGTGCGCGGCTTCTTCCAAGACGTGCTCGACCGGATCGCGCTCGAGCCGGTGCGCGATGCACTCGGCGCGGCGCTCGAAGCCCGCATCCCGCAGGGCTGACCGGCGTTCTGCGCCGATGAGTTTCGCAGGCTTCCGCCGTCGAAGCAGTAACAACAACGAGCAGGAGGCTCAGATGTCCAAGGTCACGTCCAAGTTGAATCTCACGCAGGTCGGTCGCGTGTGCGTCACCGTCGCCGACACGGACCGGGCGATCGACTTCTACGTCGGCACGCTCGGCTTCGAGAAGGTGGTCGACGTCCCGATGGGCGATGCGGGGCGCTGGGTCGAGGTGCAGCTGCCGGGCGCCGTCACCACGATCGCGCTCGCGCCGCCGCCGCAGGGCACCGACGCGGGCGGCAGCGACACCGGCATCTGCATCGACACCACGAACGTCGACGCCGACCACGCCGCACTGCAGGCCGCCGGCGCCGACGTCGACGACGAGGTCTCGCGCTACGGCGGGCCGGTTCCGCCGATGTTCTGGCTGCGCGATCCGGACGGCAACTCGCTGATCGTCGTCCAGCCGTCCGAGTAGGGACCCGGGACGTGCGCGGCCGGCGGCCCCGCCGGCCGCGCAGCGCAGGGATCCCTCCGACCGGCGACGTTTTCTCTGCAGGCGCGGCATCTTGCCCGCCGTCGCAACCGCGCAGGGCTGAGCCTTTTCTTAGGCGCGGGTGCGACGATCGTGCCGACCCGAGCGAAAGGAGACCCAATGCTCGGTCGCAGAGCTGCTGTCGCAGCGGTCACCCTCGCCGCCGCCGTCACGGGCGGAGGCGTCGCGCTGGCCGCGAACCACGGCAGCTCAGGGAGCTCGAATCAGCCGGCGACGCACGCGACCTCGAAGCACTACGCGGGGCCTCGGAGCATGCAGGGGAGCCACGGGAGCGGGAACTGCCCCAACATGGGCGGGTCGTCGTCCTCCTCCAACACCTCTGCGTCGCTCTAGTCCCGGCGCGAGCTCGAGGGCGTCCGGCGCGTGCGCCGGGCGCCCTCGTCATCAGACGAGCTCGTGGTTCGAACGGATCAGGTTCGCCGGATCGATCGCCTGCTTGATCCGACGCAGCCGGTGGTAGCTCGTCTCGGTCCAGAGCGTCCTCCCATCGCGCGGCGACTCGGCGAAGTTCAGGTACGTGTGCGCTGCTTCCGACGGCGCCAGATCCGCCCGGAGACCGGCGACGGTGTGCTCGACCGCGCGCCTCGCTTCCGGCGTCGGTGCGATGCCGACGGCGTACAGCAGAAACGGCGCCTCGAAGGCCCCGACGGCGCCGTGCTCGGGCCGGCTGCGCCCGATCGCGCCCCCGAGCTGCCGCACCTCGACCGACAGCAGCGGCGAGCCGACGGTCGCGGCGACGAGCCGGTCGATCGCTTCCGGGTCGAGCTCGTCGAGGGCCATCCCGTCCCCGCTGCCCGGCACCGGGTGCTCCGGATCCATGTGCAGGTGGCTGAGCGTCTCGACGGGTACCCAGGCGACGGTGTCCAGCACCGGATCGAGGCCGCGCAGCGGGTCGACGAGCTCGCGACCTTCCGTTTCGCTGCCGCAGTGGATCACCTCGATCACCGCGAACGACTTGCCGCGCACCGGCTCCGGGATCTCGTCGACCGGCGGGAATTGCAGGATCCGCCCGACCGAGGTCGTCTCGTCGCCGAGCCCATCCGTCCAGGCGCGCCATTCCGCGAGCACCTCTCCTGCACGGTCGACCGGGAACCAGAGGATCCCGGCGTAGACCTCGCGCACCGGGAAGAGGCGGAACTCGATCGCAGTGACGACGCCGAAGTTGCCTCCGCCCCCGCGCAGTGCCCAGAACAGGTCGGGATCGTTGTCGCGATCGACGCGCCGCAGCCTGCCGTCGGCCGTCACGACCTCGATCGCGATGACCTGGTTGGCGCCGATGCCGTGCTTGCGTCCCAGCCACGAGAGCCCGCCGCCGAGTGTGTAGCCGACCACCCCAACGTCGGGGGACGAGCCGGCGAGGGCTGCGAGACCGTGGCGGGCAGCTGCTTCGACCACCTCGATCCACACCGTGCCCGCGGCGACGCGTGCGACCCGCGCTTCGGGCTCGATCGTGACGCCGCGCAGGCGGTGAAGCTTCACGAGGATCGTGTCCTCGAGCGGTCCGAGCGCCATCGCCCCGTGGCCGGTTCCCTGCGGCGCGACCCGTAGTTCCGCCGTGCGCGCGAACTCGACGATCTCGACGACGTCGCCCGTGTTCTCGGGAATCGCGACGGCTGCGGGCCGCTGGTCGGCGGCGAGGTTCCACGCCTGCCGTGCCTCGTCCCACGCTTCGTCGCCGGGCGTGACGACCGTGCCGTCGATCCGCGCGGCGAGCTCCTTCGCCTCGACCGGCACCAGCCGGACCCTGCTCCGTAGCTGCGTCATCTCGGGTCAAGCCTCCTGCGAGTGGTGTGACTTCGATCGTGCGGGAGACCCGGCCACCGTGCATCGGCCGCCCAGGCGATTCGCGCTCGGCCCCGCGGAGGACGGCACGGCGCGCGGAGGTCGTTCGTACGGACTACGCGCGGACGAGCGGCTTGTACTTGATCCGGTGCGGCTCGAGCGCCTCGGGGCCGCGCGTCTCGCGCACCCACTCGGCGTACTCGGCCCAGTCGCCCTCGAACCAGGTCACCTGCGAGTCGCCCTCGAACGCGAGGATGTGCGTTGCGACACGGTCGAGGAACCAGCGGTCGTGGGTGATCACCACCGCACAGCCGGCGAAGTCGAGGAGCGCCTCCTCGAGCGCGCGGAGCGTGTCGACATCGAGGTCGTTGGTCGGCTCGTCGAGCAGCAGCACGTTGCCGCCGCTGCGAAGCAGCTTCGCGAGATGGACGCGGTTGCGCTCGCCGCCGGAGAGCATCCCGACGGGCTTCTGCTGGTCGCCGCCCTTGAAGTTGAACCACGATGTGTACTGGCGCGAGTTGATCTCGCGCTTGCCGAGGAGAACGACGTCCTGTCCGCCCGAGATCTCCTTCCAGACGGTGCTCTTCGGGTCGAGGTCGGCGCGCGACTGGTCGACGTAGGCGAGTTGCACCGTGTCTCCGATCCGCAGCGTGCCGTCGTCCGGCGCCTCCTCGCCCGCGATCATTCGGAAGAGGGTCGTCTTGCCCGCCCCGTTCGGCCCGATCACGCCGACGATTCCGGCCGGCGGGAGCGAGAAGCTCAGGTTCTCGACGAGCAGGCGGTCTCCGAAGCCCTTGGTCACGCCGTCGGCCTCGATCACGAGGTCGCCGAGCCGCGGGCCCGGCGGGATGTGGATCTCGACACGATCGAGCTTGACGCTCTGCTCGTCGGCGAGCAGCTTCTCGTAGGCGCCGAGACGGGCCTTCGACTTGGCGTGGCGCGCGCGGGGGGCCAGCCGGACCCACTCGAGCTCTCGTTGCAGCGTGCGCCGCCGGGCCGACTCGGTCTTCTCCTCATGTGCCAGCCGCTCCTGCTTCTGCTCGAGCCAGCCCGAGTAGTTCCCCTGATACGGGATGCCGCGTCCGCGGTCGAGCTCGAGGATCCAGCCGGCGACGTTGTCGAGGAAGTAGCGGTCGTGCGTCACTGCGACGACCGTGCCCTTGTAGTCGGCGAGGAAGCGCTCGAGCCAGAGCACGGACTCCGCGTCGAGGTGGTTCGTCGGCTCGTCGAGCAGCAGCAGGTCCGGCGCCTGCAGGAGCAGGCGGCAGAGTGCGACCCGCCGGCGCTCTCCGCCGGAGAGCATGGCCACGTCGCGGTCGCCGTCGGGAAGCCGGAGCGCGTCCATCGCATGGTCGAGCTGCGACTCCAGCTGCCAGGCATCACGCCGGTCGATCTGGTCCTGCACCGCCGCCTGCTCCGCGAGCAGCGCGTCGAAGTCTGCGTCCGGCTCGGCGAACTTCGCGGACACGGCGTTGAAGCGGTCGAGCAGGTCGCGCACCTCGCGGACGCCGTCCTCGACGTTCTCGCGGACGGTCCTGGCGTCGTCGAGCTCGGGCTCCTGCTCGAGGAAGCCCACGGTCGCGTTCGGCGCGAGCTCCGCCGTTCCCGACGACGTCTCCTCCTTGCCCGCCATGATCCGAAGCAGCGTCGACTTCCCGGCGCCGTTCGGTCCCAGGACGCCGATCTTCGCGCCGGGCAGGAACGAGAGCGAGATGTTCGCCAGCACCTGGCGGTCGGCCCCGTAGAACTTGTCGGCCCGGTACATCGTGAAGACGTAGTCGCTGCTCACAGCTGGGCCACGATACCTTCACGTTTCCCTGACGCCGCCGCCGTAGCGTTGAGCCGTGAAGATCGTCGGCGCGCTGCTCGCGATCCTCCTGCTCGCTGTTCCGGCGACTGCAGCGCCGCGGCGTGTCCTGCCGTCGCAGGACGCGTGGCCCGTCTGGTCGCCGGACGGACGAAGCATCGCCTTCACGCGCATCGACGAAGCGGGGATGACGCTCGAGATCGTGCGGCCCGGGTCGCGTCCGGTCGCGATCGCGCGCAGCCCCTTCCAGCTCGAGCCGAGCTGGTCGCCGGACGGGACGCGGATCGCCTACCAGTCGGGCGGCAGCGTCTTCGTGACGACGCTCGGCGGCCGGACCATCCGGATCGGGCCGGGCGGCGCGCCCGCGTACGGGCCGTTCCTCGCGCGCGTCGTTCACGGAAGCCTCGTCGTCGACGGCCAGGTCTGGGCGCAGGCGGTGGTCGGGCAGCCCGCCTGGTCGCCCGACGGCACGCGGCTCGCGTTCCAGCGCGAGAACGGCATCTATGTCGCGGCCGGTCCCGGCGGCGGCTCGCTGCTCGTCGGCGGCAACGAGCCCGGGCGCGCGGCGTGGTCGCCGGACGGATCCACGATCGCGTTCTCGCTCGGCGACGAGGTGTGGGTGGCGGGCCGCTCGGTCGACCCTGCGCACGCGATCGCGCGTGCAATGCCGGACGTGTCGACGCCGAGCTGGTCGCCCGAGGGGGACGCGGTGGTCTACAGCCGGCGTGGCGCGATCGAGGTGACCTACCTGAGCGGTCGCTCGTCGGTGCTCATCGCCTCTACCGGACTGGGCGCCGCCTTCGATCCGCTGGAGGACATCGTCGCGTTCGCCGGATCACGCCCCGGCTGCCCGGGGCACGTCGGCATCGGCCTCTGGGTGGACAACACACACCACGCGCCGATCACGGGCACGTGCGAGGTTCGCGGCACGCCGCATGCCGACGTGATCGAGGGCAGCCCCCTCTGGGGCGACGTGATCCTCGCCGGCGCCGGCAACGACCGCATCCACGCGAACGACGGCCACACCGACCGCGTCGACTGCGGGCCCGGCCGCGACGTCGTGTGGGCCGACCGCAGCGACCGGCTGAGCGGGTGCGAGGTCGTGCACCGCTGACGACTCAAGCGCCGGCCGCCCGGCGCCGATGAGGTTCGAATGGATCGGAAGGTGCTCGCACGGCTTTGCCTTCTCGGCTCGACGATGTGTCTCGTCCTCGTACCCTCGGCCGCTGCTGCCTGGTCGACGATCTCGGCGGTGACCGTGTCGAACACGATGCAACCCGGCGTCGTTCGCACCTCGTCGGGTGTCGAGCTCGCGGCCTACAGCGACAGCAGGAGCACGCTGAAGGTCTGGTCGAGCACCACAGGCGATCACACTGTTGCGACCGGGTTGCTCTCGGTCGGCAAGCCGGCGCTCGCGCAGCTGCCGTCGGGCGCGATCGAGCTCTACGCGCCCGCGACGACCGCCGGCTTCGCCCAGCAGGGCGTGTTGCGCTGGGAGTCGACCTCCGACGGGACCTCATGGTCGGGCCCTGTTGCGACCCACTCGACGAGCCTGGCCGACGTGCAGGCGGCCGCGGTTCGACCCGACGGCACGCCGATGTTCACGCAGGACGGAACGTTCGGCGTGGTCGTCTCCCAGGGGCTGAACGGCGAGGTCTCACACACGGTGTTCGACGCCTGCTGTGGCTACGCGGAGTCGCTTGCGGTCGACACAACGAACTACGCGCAGCTCGCCTTCTGGTCGAACGCGAACGCGTTCCCGAGCCAGTTCGTCTACGAGGGCCTCGACGCCACCGGCGGGCAGGCAGGCCCGGGGCGTGCGTTCGGAGCGCCGCAGACCGCTCCCCACGACGACGACGTCCCGCTGGTCTCCGACGGCCTCGGCAACACGTTCATGGGCTGGGCCGGCGGCTATCCGACCGCGACGAGCTTCGCCGTCAACTCATTCCGCGGCGGCAACCTGCTCTATTCGACGGTCGTCGGCGGGGGGACGTTCTCCGGCGGCGATCCTCACATGGCGCTCGGTGTCGATCCCGCGAACCGGCTCTGGGCGGTCTGGACGCAGGGAGGCGCGGTGCACGCGCGCCGGTCGCGCAGCGCCGGCCGTCACTTCGGCGCGGCAAGCGTCGGAGGGCTCGGCGGCGTGACTGCGTACCAGCTCGCCGCGCTCGCCCTTCCGAACGGCAGCGTTGCGGTCTACGTCGACACCGGAACCTCGATCGTCCACGCGACGCTCGCTCCGAGTCTGACGGTTCGCGCCACGGCGTCGGCCGTCACCGTCACCGACGACGGCTTCGCCGTGAAGGCGATGCTCAAGGGCGGCGGGCACACCGTGAGGACGAGTGCGGCCGGCAAGGCGACGCTGGCCGGCTTCCGCAAGGGGACGCGGATCACGGTGACTTCACCGGGCTATGCCCCGGCGTCGTTCCGCAAGCGCTGATCGGTCTCGGGGCACCCCGGGACGCCCCGGTACAGTAGATCCGTGGCCGTGAAAGCTCAGTCCGCGCTCGACGTGCACAAGCTGCGAGCCGATTTCGCCGTCTTCGACGAGCTCACGAACGGCCTGCCCGTCGCGTATCTCGACTCGGCGTCGTCGACCCAGAAGCCCCGGCAGGTGCTCGACGCGATGCGCGAGTTCTACGAGCACTCCTACGCCAACGTGCACCGCGGCGTGTACGACCTCGCCGAACGCGCGACGGCCGGCTACGAGAGCGCGCGCGAGAAGGTCCGGGCGTACATCAACGCGCCGTCCAACCGCGAGGTGATCTTCACACGAAGCGCGACCGAGGCTCTGAACCTGATCGCCTACTCGTGGGGGCTCGAGAACCTGGGGCCGGGCGACGTGGTCGTGATCACCGAGCTCGAGCACCACGCCAACTTCGTCCCCTGGCAGTTCATCGCCAAGAAGACGGGCGCCACCTTCGCGCACATTCCGATCGACGATTTCGGCGAGCTGCAGCTCGACGTGCTCGACGAGCTCGCGGCGCGCGGCAACGTCAAGGTGGTTGCGAACAACCTCGTGTCGAACACGCTCGGCACGATCAACCCGGTCGAGAAGCTTGCCGAGTGGGCTCACTCGCAGGGTGCGATCATGGTCGTCGACGCTGCGCAGGCCGCGCCGCACCGCGTCGTCGACGTGCAGGCGCTCGGCTGTGATTTCCTCGCCTTCTCGTCGCACAAGCTCTGCGGGCCGAGCGGCGCCGGAGCACTGTGGGGCCGTCGTGAGCTGCTCGACGAGATGCAGCCCTTCAACCTCGGCGGCGAGATGATCCGCTCTGTCGCACTCGACCGGACGAGCTGGAACGAGCTCCCGTACAAGTTCGAGGCGGGGACACCGGCGATCGCCGAGTCGTACGGCTTCGGCGTCGCCCTCGACTACGTTTCGGCAGTCGGCCTCGATGCGATCGAGCGGCACGAGCACGAGCTCGTGGTGCGCGCGATGGAGCGGTTGGGTGAGATTCCGGGCATCCGGATCTTCGGGCCGCCCGCCGACCGGCGTACGGGGATCATCAGCTTCGAGCTCGAAGGCGTGCACCCGCACGACGTCGCCCAGATCCTCAACTGGGAAGGCGTCGCCGTTCGCGCGGGCCACCATTGCACCCAGCCTCTGATGACGCGCCTCGGCGTCGCGGCGACGACGCGCGCGAGCTTCTACCTCTACTCACTCCCCGAGGACGTCGATCGCCTCGCCGAGGGCTTGCTCAAGGTGAAGGAGACGTTCGGTGCGTAGGCTCGACGGAGTTTTTGGGCGATGAGCGAGTTCGATCAGCTGTATCGCGAGGTGATCCTCGACCACTACAAGAACCCGAGGGGCCATGGGGTGATCGAGGGTGCCGACGCGCACGCCGAAGGGCAGAATCCGCTCTGCGGCGACGAGGTGACCATCTCGGTCCGCTTCGCCGCCGACGGCGAGACGATCGAGGACGTCGGTTTCGAAGGGCGCGGCTGCGCAATCTCGCAGGCCGCGACCTCGATGCTCACCGAGCTCGTGAAGGGGCGCAAGGCGAGCGAGGTTGCGGAGCTGCCCAAGGAGGAGCTGCTCGACGAGATCGGCATCCCGTTGACGCCGATCCGCCTCAAGTGCGCGATCCTCGGCCTCGGGGTTCTCAAGGTGGCCCTGAATCGCGCCAAGGGGACGCCGCTCCCCGAAGAGTGGCGCGGGCTCGCCGAAGGCCTGCAGTTCGACTAGTGCCGGAGGTCGACGTTGCGCCGCTCGAGGAGTTCGGGCCCGGGTCGGTGAAGATCGTCACCGTCGGCTGGACGTCGATCGGTGTCTACAACTGCGGCGGCGAGCTCTACGCGCTCGAGGACCGGTGCTCGCACGACGACGGGCCGCTCTGCGAGGGCGACTGGGAAGAGGACACCTGTCGCGTGATCTGTCCGCGACACGGCTCCGCGTTCGACCTGCGGACCGGCAGGCCGCTCACCCTGCCCGCCTTCCAGCCGGTGGACACATACGAGGTCGTCGTGCGCGACGGCGTCGTCAAGGTCGTCGTCGCGGACGTGCACCCCTGATCCGCTGCTGGGAGACGACGGACCCGCTGTACCTCGCCTACCACGACGAGGAGTGGGGACGTCCCGTCCGCGACGAGCGCGGCCTCTACGAGCGCCTCACGCTCGAGGGCTTCCAGTCCGGGCTCTCGTGGCTGACGATCCTGCGCAAGCGAGAGGCCTTCCGGGCCGCCTTCCGCAACTTCGACCCGCAGCGGGTCGCACGGTTCGGCCCGCGCGACATCGACCGCCTGCTCGCCGACGCCGGGATCGTGCGGCACCGCGGCAAGATCGAGGCCGCGATCGCCGGCGCCCGCGCCACGCTGGCGCTTCGCGAGGCCGGGACGCCGCTCCCCCAGCTCTTCTGGGCGGATCCGCCGGCGCGCTTGCCGGCGCCGCGCTCCCATGCCGACTGGCAGTCCGAGACACCGGCGTCGGTGGCCCTGGCCAAGCGCCTGCGGGCGGCCGGGTTCCGGTTCGTCGGTCCGACGACGGTGCACGCGGCTCTCCAGGCGTGCGGCGTCGTGAACGATCACCTCGCTTCCTGCTGGGTGCGGCAGGACGTCGAGGCAGACCGGGCATCCGTCCTGACCGATCCGCTAATCTGAGCGCAACCGCGGAAAGGAGGTGGTCCGGCGTTGGAGACTTCGAGTACGGGCAGTGGAGGTACCGGCTCGTAGAGGCGTGTCCCCGGAACCTGAGAGGGGAATCGCTTAGCCAGCGTGGGGGATTCGCGTTACGCGCCGCCTGAAGATCGGCCGGAAGCGCCTCTACGAAATACCAGCTGGTTACCGGATCGAGGGCCGCCTTTTTGGCGGCCCTCATCTTTGTTGGGAAGAGAACCTACGGTTCTTGGTTGGGAAGAGAACCTGCGGTTCATGTTGGGAAGAGAACCTACGGTTCCCTTCCCAAGGCCCATCCCTCCCTTCGCGCCTGCCTGTCGCGGGAGCGCGGCTCGCCTCCCGGCCGGCTGAGCCGGCCTTCGGCGGCGACCGGCTCGCGCTTTGAGGAAGGTGCAAACTGCTCCTCCGGTGGAAAGCATCGTCGAAGATCTCTCGCTGGCTGCTGTTGGCGCTGAGCGGGTTGGGTGGGCTCGGGCGAACATGCCTCTGCTGGCGGCGCTGCGTGCTCGAGTTGCGCCGACCGCGGCCGTTGGCCGGGCGCCGGCTCGGGATGTGCTTGCACGTCGAGCCGAAGACGGCTGTGCTCGTGGAGGTGCTGTTGGCCGGCGGGTGCGAGCTGGCGCTTACCGGCAGCCCGGCGACCACGGACGACGGCACCGCTGCGCTGCTCGCGACGCTCCCCGGTGCGACCGTGTGGGCGCGGAACACGGATGATGTTCCAGCGCATCGCGATCACCTCGAGCGCGTCCTCGGGTGGGGGCCCGATTTGCTGCTCGACAACGGCGCCGAGCTGATCGGCGCCGCCGCCGACCGCGGCCTGGCCGTCACGGCGGCAACCGAGGAGACGACGTCCGGCGCGAACCGGCTGAAGGCGGAGCTGAGCGGCGGAGTGCCGTTTCCCGTAGTCGTGATCGACGACTCGCCGCTCAAGCGCCTGATCGAGAACACCTACGGTGTCGGCCCGACGGTCGTCGAAGGCTTCATGCGCGCGACCAATCTCCTCGTCGCGGCGACGGTCTTCTGCGTCGTCGGCTACGGCGCGTGCGGTCGTGGGGTCGCGCGGGCGCTTCGCGCCGACGGGGCCACGGTGCTCGTGGTCGAGCGCGATCCGGTCCGCGCGCTCGAGGCTGCGTTCGACGGGATGGCCGTGCGGAGCCTGGCGGCAGCGCTGCCCGACGCGGACGTCGTCGTCTCGGTCACCGGCAGCACCGGGGTGATCGGCCGTCGCGAGCTGGGTCTGGTGCGCGACGGGGTGGTGCTCGCCAACGCCGGCCATTTTTCCGAGCTCGACGTCGACGCGCTCGGCCCGGGGACGCGGTTGACGGACGACGTCACCGAGCACCGCGTCGGCGGGCGGCGCATCAGGCTGCTCGGCCGGGGCGAGATGCTCAATCTGACTGCGGCCACCGGGAACCAGATCCAGGTGATGGACCTCGGCTTCGCGCTCCAGGCGCATTCGCTGCGGGCGCTTGCGGCCGACCCGTCGCGCTTCGTCGCCGGGCCCCAGCCCGTGCCGGCCGAGATCGACGAGCGCGTCGCCCGCGGCATGCTCGCTGCGCTCTCCTCGGCTAGGGCTTGATCCGCCAGATGTCGGTGCCCTTCCAGCTTGGCACCCACGCCTCTCCGGCGATCTCCGTGACCACGAACGGCCCGGCACCGACCTTGACGGTGCCTGCGATCTGGTTGGTGGCAGGGTCGACGATCGCGACGGTGTTCTCTCGGATCTCGGGCACCCATACCTGCGCTGCGACGACCGCGGGATCGCCGAGCGCCTGCGCCGGGAGCTTGACGGTCGCGACGATCTGATTCGTCGCCGGGTCGATGCGCGAGAGCCCGGCCGGAGAGGTGATCCACACAGCATCGGCAGAGGCCGCCGTCCAGCCGGCGCTCGGTAGCGCGATCCGCGCGACGGTCGCGTTCGTCGCGGGGTCGATGCGGATGACGCCGTCGGACCCGGTCGCCCAGATCGATCCGAACGCCCCGACGACGCCGGTCGCGGTTGGCAACCGGAACCGCTTGACGACGCGGTTGCGGGCCGGATCGATCCGGTCGACGTAGCCGCCGCTGTACGCGGTCGCCCACGCTGCGCCGTAGGCGAACGTTGCATCGTAGGGCTGCTGGTCGACCTTGATCACGGTGCGCCTGCGCGTCCGGACCGAGACGCGGCTAACCGTGCTCGAGCTCGTGTCCTCGACCCAGAGCGAGCCTGCACCGGCGCCGAGCCCGCACGAGCCGAAGCCGATCTTCGTCTTCGAGACGACCTTGTTCGTCCTCGGGTCGATCCGCAGGAGGTAGGGCGAGCCGTATTCGCTCACCCAGACCGACCCGCCTGCGGCCGCAGCGGCGCACGGCGCGACGCCCGGCGTCACCTTGATCCTCGCTACGACGGACGGTCCCGGCGTGGCCGCGGCGGCGGTCGCGCCCATGACCGCCGCGACGAGGACGAGGAGGATGCGCACGGCTGCGATGCTACTCCGGCGCCGGAGTAGTTGCTACGGAATCGGATTAAACCTCGGTTAACGCCCGGGCGAACGCGGCGTCGAGCTCCTTCAGCGCTTCACCTGTCTGGACGGTATCCGCGAGCTCCCGGTCGAGTGCGGCGTTGATGCGGGTGAGCGCGCCGAAGCCACGCTGCCAGGTCCGCTTCCCGGCAGGAGTCAGCTCGAACAGCGACGAGCGGCCGTCGCCGGGGTTCGGGCGCCGTCTCACGTCCCCGCGCGCCTCGAGCCGACGCACCACGTCCGATGCCGTCGTCAACGGCATGCCGAGATCGGCCGCCAGCTCGGTCAGCCGGACCGGCGACCGCACCCCGATCAGGCTGAGGGTCGCGTAGCCGTCGTCGTCGACGCCGTCGGCGGCCAGCTCGCGCTGCACGAGCTGCGCCATCCGCTGATGGGCGGCGACGAGTCGGAGCAGCAGCGAGAGGCGCCGCTCAGGCGGCGCGCCGGAGCTGGTCTTCGAGCGGGACGAGCTTGAGGTCGAACGTGTCCGTGGCATCGGTGTTGGAGCAGACGTTGTCTCCCGCCTCGATCATGGCGACCTGGTCAGCCGTCAAGGGCGCGCCGGGAAGCCACTGGGTGAGGCGTGCGCCGGCGCGCGCGATCGAGAACGGAATGTGGACGAGCCGCCGCCGCTTGCCGAGCACGCGGGCGATCGTCAGGTAGAGCTCGTTCCAGGTCACGACGTCGGGACCGCCGACCTCCCAGGTCCTGCCGGCGGCGCGCGGGTCGTCGACGGCAGTGGCGAAGAACTGCGCGACGTCTTCGAGCCAGATCGGCTGGATGCGTTGCGTGCCGGGGCCGATCACGGTGACGAACGGCGAGAGACGCACCTGGCGAACGAAGGTGGGGAGGGCTCCGCCCTTGCCGAAGACGAAGCTGGGACGCACGATCACGTGCTCGAGCCCCGATGAGGCGACGGCCTGCTCGATCGCCCATTTGGCGCCGTAGTACGGGACGTGGGCCTTCGTCTGCTCGTTCGTGCCGAGTGCGCTCATCTGGACGAAGCGCGAGACGCCCGCCTCTCGGGCGGCGGCGATCAGCGCCGACGTGCCGTCGATCATCACCCGCTGGAAGTCCTCGCGGCTGCCCTTGAGGATCGCGACGAGGCTGACCACGTGGCTGCAGCCCTCGATCGCGGTTGCGAGACCGGCCGGCTCTGTCAGGTCGCCGCGCACGAACTCGACGCCGATCGCCTCGAGGTGCGCGGCGCGCTCCGGCCGGCGCGCGAGCACACGCACCGGCAGCTCGCGCGCGCGCAGGGCATGCACGATCGCCGTCCCCACGAAGCCGGTGCCGCCGGTGACGAGAACGGTCATTCGAAGTTCTGCCAGTAGCGGCTTGGAGTGGGCCCACGCTGGCCCTGGTACTTCGAGCCGAGCGTCGAGCTCCCGTACGGCGTCGAGGTCGGCTCGGAGAGCTGCATGAACGAGAGCTGGCCGATCTTCATCCCGTGGTAGATCGTGATCGGCAGGTTGGCGACGTTCGACAGCTCGAGCGTCACGTGTCCGTCCCACCCCGGATCGATGAAGCCGGCGGTCGAGTGGATCAGCAGCCCGAGGCGGCCGAGCGAGCTCTTTCCCTCGAGCCTCGCCACGAGGTCGTCGGGGAGCGTCACGCGCTCGAGCGTCGATCCGAGCACGAACTCGCCGGGATGGAGGATGAACGGGTTGTCGCCGGCGATCTCGACCTGTTCGGTCAGCTCCTCCTGCGGCAGCTTCACGTCGATGAACGGATAGCGCGCGTTGTGGAAGACGCGGAAGTACCGATCGACGCGGACGTCGAGACTCGACGGCTGCAGCAGCGACGCGTCATAGGGGTCGATGGCGATGCGGCCTTCGCCGATGAGACGCTCGATTGTGCGGTCGGAGAGGACCATCGGCTGATTCTTCCATCAGCGCGTCGGCCAGGGCGCGGAGGCCCTTGAGGAACGCGGCGCGCTCGGCAGCGGTCAGGGAGTCGAGCGTCCGTTCGAGTGGGCGGTTCCGTCGATCGAGCCACGCGCGCACCCGGTCGGAGGTCAGCGCGTTCAGGTCGACGACCGTCCGGCGGCGATCCTCGATGTGCTCGCGCCGGTGGAGGAGGCCGCGATCCTCGAGCTCGCGCGTCAGCTTGCTCGCCGCCGGCAGCGAGAGGCCGAGCTCCTGCGCCAGCTCGCCGACCGTGCGCTCGCCCTCGGTGCCGATGTGCGCGAGCACCGCGACGTGTCGCCGCGTCAGCGGCGGCCCCGGGCCGGCGGCCTCGAACAGGTCGTCGCTCGGTCGCCGCCGCTGCCACAGCCCGCGCATGACGCGGCGCAGCAGGCCGCGCAGCTCGCCGAGCTCGCCGCGGTTCACCACAGGGCATCAGTTATCATCTGATAACTATTATCGAAGAACACGGAAGGAGGTGAGCGTATCCATGTGCGCAGGACACCATGAAGGGCACCATCGCCGGCGGCACCGCCGCGGGCGCGGGTTCCCGAACCGCGAGCAGCTCGTCGAGCGCCTGACCGGCTACCGGCAGCACCTCGAGAGCGAGCTCAGGAACGTCCAGGACCTGCTCGAGCGGCTCGGCGACACCGCCACGCCGGGCGAGCCGGGGCCCGAGCCCGAGTCCGTCTAGCGGACGCGCGCCGAGGCCGGCACGTAAAAGCTCTCGGTGTACTCGATCACCGTGCGCTGCATCGAGAACCGCGGCGCCAGCTCCGCAATCGAGTTTCTCATCATCGACGCCCAGTCGTCCCGCGCCGCGAAGCGCGGGACGACCTGCTCCGAGAGCAGGCGGTACAGCTCCGCGACGTCCTCCTCGTCGCTACCGCCTTCGATCGCCCAGCCGTAGGCCGGGTCGTAGGCCTCGGCCCACCACCCGTCCAGCACGGACAGGTTGAGGACGCCGTTGACGGCCGCCTTCATCCCGCTCGTCCCGGAGGCCTCGTACGGGCGCCGGGGCGTGTTGAGCCAGATGTCGCAGCCGGGGATGAGCTCGCGGGCGAGGTCGATGTCGTAGCCCTCCAGGAAGACGAGGCGGCCGGCTGCCGGGCCGCGCGACAGCTCGACGATCTGCCGCAGCAGCTCCTTCCCCGGCGCATCCTGCGGATGCGCCTTGCCTGCGACCACGATCTGGAGGGGGAGGGAGAGCAGGCGCTCGAGCTCGGAGAACACGAGACCTGCCCGTTTGTACGTCGCGAAGCGACGTGCGAAGCCGATCGTCAAGAGGGACGGATCGAGCCCGGCGCGGGCCGCGAACCTGTCGCGCAGCTGTGCGCGCACCCGGCGCAGCGTCTCGAGGTCGAGCGAGTGGGCGGCGTCCCAGCCGGCCCACGCGGGCGGCGCCTCGGGGCGCACGCCGGCCTCGCGGAGCGCCTGCGCCAGCTCGGGCGCGAGCCAGGTTCCGAGGTGCACGCCGTTCGTGACGTGGCCGATCGGTGCGGCCCGCCCGGGCCAGAGGCTCTCCCACATCGACCGGGCAACCTCGCCGTGAAGCCTCGACACGCCGTTCGCATGGGCGGAGAGGCGCAGCGCGAGCGGGGTCAGGCCGAACCCGTCGGCCCCGTCGGCGTGACCCAGCCGAAGCAGCTCGTCGCGCTCGATCCCGGCGGCCGCCGCGAGGGCGCCGACGTACCGCTCGACCAGCTCGTCGGCGAACACCTCGTTCCCCGCGGGCACCGGCGTGTGGGTCGTGAACACCGTCGTCTTCGTCACCTGCTCGTGCGCGGCCTCGGGGGTGACCCCGCTCTCGACCAGACGACGCGCGCGCTCGAGCGTGAGGAAGGCCGCATGACCCTCGTTGACGTGGTAGACGCTGGGCGCGAGACCGAGTGCCGCGAGTGCGCGAACGCCGCCGACGCCGAGCACGAGCTCCTGGCGGAGCCGATGCTCGCGGTCGCCGCCGTAGAGGACGTCGGTGATGCCGTCGGCATCGAGCAGGTAGAGCGGCACGGTGCCGACGTCGTAGCGCCACACGGCGGCCGTCACGGTCTCGCCCGCGAGCTCGACGTCGACCGACACCGGCTCGAGCGTCAGCCCGAGCGCCTCGGGATCGAGCGGGTCGTACGATTCGGCCTGGCCGCCTGCGTCGACCGACTGGGTGAAGTACCCCCGGCGATAGAGCAGCCCGACGCCGACAAGCGGCACGCCGAGCTCGGCGGCGGCCTTCAGGTGGTCGCCGGCCAGCACGCCGAGGCCGCCGGAGTAGATCGGCAGCCGCGCTTCGATGCCGAACTCCATGCTGAAGTAGGCGACGAGCACGTCGCGATCGTCGCCGTGCGTCTCCCACCACCAGGTCGACGCGTGCGTAGGGGTCTCGTGGGTCGCGGTCCTCATGAACGGGCCGGGCGCGGAGGCTAGCGAAGCGCGCCGCTGCCCTGCCGGATCTGGCGGCCGCCATGCGCCGTTTGCAACGTGTCGGCGAGCGGGTGTCGGCCGAGACTGTAAGCCGAGCATTCAGGTATTCACTCGCGCTCGAAGCTCCGCTACGCTCGGGCAGATGGCTGCGACCCGGACGATCGTGCTCACCACCGAGGTTCCCGGCCCACGGTCGCGCAAGGTGCTCGACCGGCTCGAGGCGAGCGTCGCCTCACCGCTCCAGCTCACCTTCCCGGTCGTCGCGGCCGAGGCGCGCGGCGTCTCGATCACCGATGTCGACGGCAACGTCTTCATCGACTTCGCAGGTGGCGTCGGCTGCCTCGAACGTCGGGCATTCCCATCCGCGCGTCGTCGCCGCAGCGCAGGAGCAACTCGACCGGTTCGCGCACACCGACTACACGGTCGTCCCGTACGAGGTCTACGCGGACCTCTCCGAGCGCCTGCTGCGGCTCGCGCCGCTCGGCGGGCCGGCGAAGGCCGCGTTCTTCAACGCCGGCACCGAGGCCGTCGAAAACGCGGTCAAGTTCGCGCGGGCGCACACCGGCCGCCCCGCGGTGATCGCGTTCGAGGGCGGCTTCCACGGCCGCACGCTGCTGTCGCTCTCGCTCACGTCGAAGACCCACCCGTACAAGGCCGGGCTCGGCCCGTTCGCGCCCGAGGTTTACCGCGTGCCGTTCCCGAGTGAGTACCGCGGCCCGACGGCATCCGAGGCGCTGGCTGCGGTGCGGCGTGCCTTCGCGACACTCGTCGCGCCGGAGAACGTCGCGGCGATCGTCGTTGAGCCGGTCCAGGGCGAGGCAGGCTTCATCCCGGCCGGCGCGGAGTTCCTGCGCGGGCTTCGTGCGGTCTGCGACGAACACGGCATGGTGCTGGTCTGCGACGAGGTGCAGACCGGCTTCGGCCGCACCGGGCGCTTCTTCGCCGTCGAGCACTACGGCGTCGAGCCCGATCTGATCACGGTCGCCAAATCGATCGCCGGCGGCTTGCCGCTGTCCGGCGTGCTCGGCAAGGCCGCGATCATGGACGCCCCGGTCCCCGGCGGCGTCGGCGGCACCTTCGTCGGGAACCCGGTGGCCATGGCGGCGGCGGTCGCCGTCCTCGAGGTGATCGAGGACGAGGGGCTGCTCGAGCGGTCGACCGCGATCGGCGAGACGATGCGGAGCCGCATGGAGTCGTGGCAGCAGCGCTGGCCGCGCATCGGCGAGGTGCGCGGGCTCGGCGCAATGCTGGCGCTCGACCTCGTCGAGGATCCCGGGACGAGGGCTCCGGCGACGGCACTCGCCACGCGCGTCCAGGAGGAGGCGCTCCGGCGCGGCCTGCTGCTCCTGAAGGCCGGCGTCGAGGGGAATTGCATCCGTGTCCTCGTACCGCTCGTGATCTCGGACGGCGAGCTCGCAGAGGCGCTCGACGTCTGGGAAGACGCGATCGCCGCAGTCCTCTAGTCCGGGGGCTACCCTCACCGGCAGGATGGTCGGGGAGGTGCTCCTAGACCGCTACGAGCTCCAGGAGCTCGTCGGCTCGGGCGGGATGTCGAGCGTCTACCGGGCGCACGACCGTCTACTCGACCGCATGGTCGCTCTCAAGGTGCTGCACGAGCACTACCGCGCGGACCCGGAGTACGTCGAGCGCTTCCGGCGCGAAGCCCGATCCGTCGCGGTGCTGTCGCATCCGAACATCGTGACCGTGATCGACCGGGGCGAGCAGGACAACGCCCAGTTCATCGTCTTCGAGTACGTCGGTGGGGAGAACCTGAAGCGGCTGATCGAGCGCGAACGGCCGTTGCCGGTCGCCACGGCGCTCTCGCTCGCGACACAAGTGGCGCGGGGCCTCTCGTTCGCGCACCGAAACGGGCTCGTCCATCGCGACGTCAAGCCGCAGAACGTGCTGCTCAACGGCGACGGCCAGGCCAAGGTCACGGACTTCGGGATCGCCCGTGCGATCGACCTGCCGCGCGGCATGACCCAGACCGGGACCGTCCTCGGCACCTCGGACTACATCGCACCCGAGCAGGCGCAGGGCCAGCGGGTCGACGAGCAGACGGACGTCTACTCGCTCGGCGTCGTCCTGTACGAGCTCCTCACGGGCGAGGTCCCGTTCCCCGGCGAGAACTTCGTCGCGGTCGCGATGCGCCACATCAACGACCCGCCGCCTTCGGTTCGCGCCGTGCGTCCCGACGTCCCGCCGCGCGTCGACGCCGCGGTCCAGCGCGCGATGGCCAAGCGGCCCTCGGACCGCTTCCCGACGATGGCCGATTTCGGGCGCGAGCTCGACGCGTGCGCCGGCGACACCGAAGAAGGGACACAGGTGATCGCACCGCCGCCGCGGGCCGTCCATCGGCGCCGTCTCTCGCCGTGGCCGCTCGTGGTGGTCCTGCTCGGGGTGATCGCGCTCGGCGCCGCCGGCGCCTACCTCCTGTTCCACGCCACCGGCTCGAGCCCGTCGCACTCGGGCGGCTCCGGCGGCGTCGTGCGGCTGAGCGCGGTGACCGCGTACGACCCGTTCGGCACCGGCACGCCGGGCGAGGACAACGTGGATGCCCCCAAGGCCAGCGACGGGAACCCCGCCTCCGCCTGGTCGACCGAGGACTACCACGACGGCACACTCAACAAGCCGGGCGTCGGCCTCGTGCTCGACGCCGGCAAGGACGCCACGGTCAAGCAGATCGTCGTCGACACCACCACGCACGGCTTCACCGCCGTGATCAGGGCCGGAGACTCGGAGAAGCACTTCCCCGACACGGTCTCGAGCTCACAGGTCGTGTCGTCGGCAACCACGACGTTCGCGCTCAGCGGCAGCGCGCACCGGTATTACCTGCTCTGGATCACAGACCTCGGCGGCCTGCACCAGGTGCGGATCACCGAAGTGAAGGCAGCCTGAGCAGATTGCGAATCGACACGCTGCGCGGCGTGTCGCCCCGCCGGTGGCCGCGCGTCTGGCGCCGGAACGGGAAGTCCTCCGGTGCGATCCGGAGTAGTGCGCGCGGGCGGACCGGCACGGCGCTGACGAGCTCGCGGCTGTCCGGGGTGGACGCGAACGTGTCGCCGGCGAGCACGTAGATCGTCCCGTCGCACCACGACCGGTCATCGGCGGGGTCGGAGCCGATCGAGAACAGGTAACGCGAGGCGCCCGGGACGTGCTCGCACCAGTTGATGTAGCTCTGGGCGACCGGGCGGTTGACGACCGCGAAGTAGATCGGCCACACGGCGTCGTCGGAAGCGAACACCGCGTTCACCGGCCTGCCGTGCGCGTCGTCGTTGTCGCGCGTGCGGAACTCGGCGATCGCCGGCTCGTTCGTCCCGTGGAGCAGGTAGCCGGAGCACACGAGGTGATGCAGGAACCACCAGCGCGGCTGCAGCAGCGTGTACTCGATCTCGCCGCCCATTGGAGTCGCGGCGAGCAGCTCGTCGAAGGCGGCGCGGTCGCCGTCGCCCAGCTGTGGGTTCCGCAACACCAGCAGGCGCCACCAGTTGCGACCCCGGATCACGCCTAGAAGCTCTCACACGATGAGCGATTGTGTCGCCCGGCCGCGCTCGGCGGCGCGCTGCCGCGTCCTCGGTTGGCCCGATCGTGCAACTATCGGGCCGCCCCGCGTCCTTGCATCGCACTCGCCGATCGCACCCGGATCGACGAACGTCATCGGGTGAGAACTTCTAGAACCGTAAGTGCGAACGGCGTTCGAAGCGCTCGACGGCCAGGTCGGCCAGCCGCACGAGCAGTTCCCCGTACGGGATGCCGGAGGCCTCGAACAGCTGGGCGTACACGCTGGTCGGCGTGAAGCCGGGGATCGTGTTCAGCTCGTTCACGAGCACCTCGCCGTCGCTGCGGACGAAGCAGTCGGCGCGCGCCATCCCTTCGCAGTCCGTGGCGACGAACGCGCGCACCGCGAGCTCCTGCACGCGTGCGGTCTGCTCGTCCGTGATCGCGGCGGGCACGCCGGAGGTCCATCTCGCCCTCGTCGTACTTCGCATCGAAGTCGTACCACTCGTTGTGCGTGACGACGATCTCGCCCGGCAGCGACGCGATCGGCGTCAGGTTGCCGAGCACGCCGACCTCCACCTCGACCCCCACGACGAGCTCTTCGACGAGCACCTTCTCGTCGTGCTCGAACGCGAGTCGCACGCCGCGCCGCAGCTCCTCGTCGTCGTGGGCCTTTGTGATCCCGATCGACGACCCCAGACGCGCCGGCTTGATGAAGCACGGGTAGCCGAACGGGTTACGCGGCTCGTCACCGAGGCGCAGCGTGATGTTTCGCGTCACCGGGATGTCGTGATCGCGCATCACCGACTTGAAGACGTCCTTGTCCATGCACAGCGCGGAGGCGAGCACGCCCGCACCGACGTAGGGCACGCCGGCGAGCTCGAGCAGGCCCTGCACCGTGCCGTCCTCGCCGAACGGCCCGTGCAGCACCGGGAAGACGACGTCGACGTCGCCGAGCGTCGCCGCGACCTCCTTCGCCGGCAGGCGCTCGAGCGCGGAGCCCGGCTCGCCCACGCCCAGCTCGCGGCGCCCGGTTCCGAGCGCCCACCGCCCGGCACGGTCGATCTCGACGGTCACGACCTCGTCCCCGGCCGCCTCGAGCGCCGCCACGACGCTGGTGGCCGAGGCGATCGAGATCGCGTTCTCGCTCGAGCGGCCGCCGAGGATCACGGCGACGCGGCGGGTCACGGCACCGTGGTCGTCGTCTGGGTGGTCGTGGTCGTCGTCGTCGTGCCGCCGCCGCCGCCCGGGCCGCCGCCCTGGAGCATGCCGACGGTGATCGTGATGACCTCGCCCTGCTGGCCGGTCGTGCCGGGCGCCGGGTCCTCGCTGATCACGATGCCGTCCTGGCTCGGATCGGTGACCCCCTGCGTCACGACCGCGACGGAGAAGCCGGCCCCCGAGAGGATCTTCGACGCGTCGGACTGCGTCTGGTTCCTGACGTCGGGGATCTGCGTCGTCGCCGGGCCCTTCGACACTGTCAGCGTGATCTTCGAGCCCTTCGCCGCCGCGGTCCCCTGCGGTGGGTCCATCGACAGCACGACGCCGGCCGCCTGCTGGTCGGATTGGACGTCCACGCGTCCGACCGAGAAGCCGAGGCCGCGGAGCGCCGACTCCGCGTTCAGGAACGGCTGGCCCGTGACGTCCGGGATCGTGATCGGCTTGGCGCCGCGCGACACGTTGATCGTCACGGTCGAGCCCTTCTTGATCTTGTCGCCCGCCGCCGGGTTCTGCGCGGTGACGGTGTCCTGCTGCTCGTTGGAGAAGATCCGGCGGATGTGGGCGTTGAAGCCGAGCTGCGCCAGCGCCTGGACCGCGCTCGTCACGTCCTGACCCACCACCCCCGGGACGGCGACGTTCGGGATCCCCGTCGACACGAACAGGGTCACGGTCGAGGTCTTGTTGATCTTGGTGCCGCCGGCGGGATTCTGCGACGCGACCTGCCCGGCGGGCACGCCCTCGTTCGCCTCGTACTGGAACCGCACCGACAACCCCTGCTGCTCGATCTTCAGCTTGGCGAGGTTCTTCTGCAGCCGCGTGACGTCAGGCACCGCGACCGGCTTCGAGCTGTTCAGCTGATCCTGGACCTTCTCGTAGAGGAACCAGCCGCCCGCCGCGGCCGCGAGGATCAGGAGGATCGCGAGCAACCATGGCAGCAGCGACCGGCGTGCGGGCTGCTCCTCGTAGTCGTAGTAGGGCGTCGGGGAGCGGTAGACCGGCGGGATCGGCGGCGTCGCGACGGTGCGCGGGCGCGTGACCATCGTCTGCGAAGCGGTCACACCCGCCCCCGAGAGGACCTGCGTCATCGCGTCCTCGGTTTCGCGCGAGACGGAGACGCCGCGCGCGACGCGCGCGAGGTCGGCGTCCATCTCCTCGGCCGATCCGTACCGCTGGTCGGGTCCTTCGCGAGCGCGCGCATGACGACCGCGTCGAGGTCGTGCGGCACGTCCGGGCGCAGCTTCGACGGCGGGTCCGGAACCTGCGACAGGTGCTTCATCGCGATCTCGACCGGCGTGTCGCCGGTGAACGGGACCTTGCCGGTGAGCATCTCGTACAGCACGATCCCGAGCGAGTACAGATCCGAGCGCGGGTCGACCGGCGCGCCGCGCGCCTGCTCCGGGGACAGGTACTGCGCGGTGCCGACGATCGAGCCGGCTTCGGTCATCTGCGACGCGCCGGACCGTGCGATCCCGAAGTCCGTCACCTTTAGGCGGCCGTCGGGGCGCACGATGATGTTGTGCGGCTTGATGTCGCGATGGACGATCCCGTGCCGGTGCGCGAACGCGAGCCCGCCGAGGATCTGACGCGCATAGTCGATCGCGATCGGAGACGGCGTAGGGCCGTTGCGGATGAGCAGCTCCTTGAGGGTGCGCCCGTCGAGGAACTCCATCGCGATGTAGTAGGTGCCCTCGGCCTGGCCGCGGTCGAAGATCGAGACGATGCTCGGATGGTTCAGCCCGGCCGCGCTCTGCGCCTCCCGGCGGAAGCGCTCGACGAACTGCTCGTCGGATGCGTGACGGTCGTCCAGGAGCTTGAGCGCGACGCGACGGCCGAGCTCCTGGTCCTCGGCGAGGTAGACGTCGGCCATCCCACCCGACCCGAGCTTCCGCTTGATCACGTAGCGCTTGTCGAAGATCCGGTTGATGCGAGTGTCGGTCGAGGCCATGGTTCGGGGGCTACTGCTTCGACGGCGGGGTCAGGATCGCCTGCATGAGCTCCTTGGCGATCGGTGCCGCCACCGACCCGCCGAAGCCGTTCAGCTGGTGCTCGAGCACGACCGCGCCCGCGACCTGCGGGTTGTCCGCCGGCGCGAAGAAGATGAACCACGACGTGTAGACGTGCGACAGCCCCGTCTCGGCGGTTCCGGTCTTGCCCGCGACCTTGATCCCCGGGATCTGGGCCCGCGTGCCGGTGCCTGCGCTCACCACCGCCTGCATCATCCGGTTCAGCGTCGCAGCGGTCGTCGGCTTCATCGCGTGCTTCCAGACCGTCGAGTGGACGCGCATCACGAGGCTTCCCCCGGGGCTGCGCACCACTTTGAGCAGGTGCGGTGTCATCACGTTGCCGCCGTTCGCGACGCCGGCGGCGACGAGCGCCATCTGCAGCGGCGTCACGAGCATGTGCTCCTGGCCGAACGCTAGGCGGCCCGGATCGACGAGCCCCGGCGTGTCGTACAGCTTGTGCAGCTTGAAGTTGTAGAGGCCGCTCGGAGCGCGCTCGTTCGCCGGCAGCTCGAGCGGCGGCGTCGAGTAGAAGCCGAAGTCCTTGGCCTTGTCGAGGATGCGACGGGCGCCGAGCCGCTTGCCGATGTTGCAGAAGACGGCGTTGATCGAGTGCTGGAACGCCTCGAGGAAGTCGACGTGACCGTACTCCTCGGGACCGTTCTGATCCGGGTTGCCCGAGTTGTAGACCTTCTGTCCATACTCGGTGCAGTAGCCGGGATCGAAGAACGGCGAGTCGGGCTTGTAGATGCCGGCGTCGAGCGCCGCTGCGGTGGTCACCGTCTTGAACGTCGACCCCGGCGCGTACAGGCCCTGTGTCGCACGGTTCAGCAATGCCGACGACGAGCCTGGACACGCGCTCGGAGAGCGCAGGATCGACGCGTAGCCGTTCGGCGACTCGATCTTGTTCGGGTTGTAACCGGGCGACGACGCCATCGCGTACACAGCGCCCGTCTTTGGATTGAGTACGACCGCCGCGCCGCACGCCCCGGCCAGCGACGACTCGGCGAGCCGCTGCACGTTCGGCCGGATCGTCAGCACGAGGTTGTTGCCCGTGACCGTCGTTCCGCGCAGCTTGTCCGTGAGCTTGTCGATGATCGTGCCGAGGTTCGCGTTGGACGCCGTCAGGTAGCCGTTCTCCTGCCGCTCGATGCCCGCGCGCGACCGGCCCTGCGTCGAGTAGCCGACGACCTGTGAGGCGAGGCCGTCAGTCGGGTAGCGGCGGAAGTAGAAGACCTGGCCGCCGCGCTTCGCCCGCTTGTTGGCGGCGAGCACGGTGTGACCGTCCGACGCGTAGATCAGCCCGCGCTTGATCTTGAACTGCGCGACGCGCTGGATCGCGTTGTCCTGCCGTGCTGCGAGGCCGCCGGCAGCCCAGGCCTGCCAGTACGTCGTCGCGACGATCAGCGCGGCGAGCAGCAGCAGGGCGACGACCGACAGGCGTGAGATCTGCTTGTTCACGACGTCGCGTTCGCCCGGTTCGAGACGAGGAGCAGCCCCGCGAGCACGAGGAAGTTCGCCACCACGGACGAGCCGCCGTAGGAGACGAACGGGAGCGTGATCCCGGTGAGCGGGATGATGCGCAGGACTCCGCCGACGATGATGAACGTCTGCAGTGCGAAGCCGAACGTGAGGCCCGCTGCGAGGAGCTTCGAGAAGCCGTCGTCGGCCTGCAGCGCGATGCGCATGCCGCGCGCGACGAAGAGCATGAACACGAGCAGCAGTGCGGCGGCGCCCACGAGCCCGAGCTCCTGCGCGAGCGCGGAGTAGATGAAGTCGGTGTTCACGTACGGGATCAAGGCGTGCCCGTCGGTCGACGTGAACGTGCCCTTGCCGAGGCCGGCACCGCCGAAGCCGCCGTTGCCGATCGAGTAGAGCGACTTGACGAGCTGGTAGCTCTCGCAGTCCTGCCGCAGCGCGAGCCCGCCGGTCTGCGGGCAGTAGACGCGGTTCGTCGTCCACGGCTGCAGCCAGATCGTGACGCGCTCGTGGACGTGCGGGATCTTCTCGTACGCGACGATCCCCCCGGCCCCGAACAGCACGATCCCGCCGAGCACGTACGACAGCCGGGCGGTGGCGATGTACAGCATCGCCAGGAAGATCCCGAAGTAGAGGAGACCAGAGCCGAGGTCGTTCGTCGCGACGAGCACGAGCATGCAACCGCCCCAGATGACGAGCAGCGGGCCGAGATCCTTGAGACGTCCCTGCGCCAGCACCTCGCGCTTCTCGCGCAGGTAGCCGGCGAGGAACACGATCAGGAAGATCTTCGCGAGCTCGCCGGGCTGGAAGCGGAGCGGACCGGCCTCGACCCAGAGCCTGGCGCCGTTCACCGTCGTCCCGATGCCCGGGACTCGCGGCAGGTACAGCAGCACGATCGCGCCGATCCCGAAGAGGTACTTGTACTGCTCGAGGATGCGGTAGTCGCGCCGCAGGCGCAGCAGCGCCAGCGCGAAGAGGCCGACGCCGATCACGATCCAGAGCCCCTGCTTGAACGCGTCGCTCGGCCCCAGCCGGTAGATCTCGGTGAGGCCGACTGCGGTCAGCAGCGCCGCCATCGGGAGCAGGTACGGGTCGGCGTTCGGTGCGGCGAAGCGGGCGACGAGATGGGCCGCGACGTAGAGCCCGAAGAAGAAGAGCGCGTAGCCGAGCGAGCCCCAGCTGACGACCGCCTGACGCGCGATGTAGACAGATGCGAACCCCAGCCCGGTGAGGACGCCGACGACCGCCAGGTAGAAGAGCTCCCGGTTCCTCAGCGCGCGAGCCCCCACCAGGTGAGCGCGACGATCAGCACGACGAGCGCGACGATCACGGCCGAGGCGAGCACGCGCCGGCCGAAGCCCGCCTCGGGCACGGCTGCTCCGGTCTCCTGCTCGGGCGCCGCGGGCGGCGGCGATTCGGGTGCGCTCGCCGCGGCTGCCGCCGCGATCTCGGAGACCGGCACGACTACCGTGTCGTCCGGGCGGAGCTCCCGCTCGCGGCCGTCGAGGGACTGCGCCTCCGGCTCGAGCTGCGCGAGCAGTTCCGGCGGGATCGCGACCCGGTCCTCCGGATGGAGGGTGTCCTCCTCGTCCGGCTCGGGCGGCGCGTCGGGGGCCGTCGCGTACTCGCGTGTGCGCTCGTCCGGCTCGCCGCCGCTGCCGACGGTGAAGAGCACAGCCGTGATGTTGTCGTCCCCGCCGCCGCGGTTCGCCGCCTGGATCAGCGTCTTCGCCGCGGCTTCCAGGTCGCCACGATGACGCGAGACGAGCTGCTCGATCTCGGTGCCGTCGACGTATGAGGAGAGGCCGTCGCTGCAGATCAGGAACACGTCGCCGTCGCGCGCGTCGATCGAGAAGGTGTCGACGTCGACGTCTGGATCGGTTCCGAGAGCGCGCGTGATCACCGAGCGTTGCGGATGAACTTCCGCCTCTTGCGGGGACAGCTCTCCGCGACGCACCAGCTCAGCAACGAGCGAGTGATCGTCCGTCAGCTGGTCGAGCCGCCCGTCGCGCAGCAGATAGGCGCGCGAGTCGCCGACGTGCCCGAACGCGACGCGCCCGTCGGCCTCGACGAGCGCCGCCGTGATCGTCGTGCCCATCCCTGTCGCCGCCGCGTCGGTGATCGCGCGGTCGTGCACGCGCCGGTTCGCCTCGCGGATCAGCTGCGCGACGCGCTGCTCGCCCCCGCCGTTCGCACCACTCTCGCGGAGCGCCGACGCAGCCAGCCCGGAGGCGACCTCGCCGGCCTGCGCTCCGCCCATGCCGTCGGCGACGGCGAAGAGCGGCGGCTCGCAGACGAAGGCGTCCTCGTTGCGCCGGCGCTTGCGTCCGGTGTCCGTGGTCCCGTAGGCCTCGACGACACCGATCACGACTCGAACCTCAGGTCGGTCTCGCCGATCCTCACCACGTCGCCCGGGACGAGGCGCCGCTCGCGCGTCAGGCGAATGCCGTTCACGAACGTGCCGTTCGTCGAGCCGATGTCCTCGAGCCAGACGCCGTCGGGGCGCGACTCGAATCGCGCGTGGCGACCCGAGGCGTACTCGTCGCCGGCGAGCGGGAGGTCGTTGTTCGTGCCGCGACCCACCGTGAGCGGTCGCGAGTCGAGGTCGTAGACGTCGCCGTCGTCGAGCGCCGGGCTGTCGAGCACGACAAGGCGGCCGCTTGTCACCGCCGCCGGCTTGGACACCAGGCTCGCGGCGTCGAGCGGCGACAGGATCATCGACTCCTGCGGTGCCCGGATGTCGCGTGCCGCCGACCGCACGATGCGCCAGATGAACAGGTAGAGGAGGACGAGGAACGCGATCTTCAGGGCGAGCAGCGTGGTCTCGACCTGTGCCGACGCGAGCACCGCTCCCCCTCCGGTCACCGGGTCTCCCGCGAGAAGGTGACCTCCGTCGACCCGATCGTGAAGCGGGTGCCTTCCTCGAGCTTCAGGCGCTTGAGGCGCTTGCCGCGCACCTCGATCCCGTTCGTCGAGTCGAGGTCGACGAGCCAGTAGGCGGAGCCTTCGCGCCGGAGCTCTGCATGGCGGCGCGACACGTTCGGATCGTCGACCTGGATGTCGGCGTCCTTGGAACGGCCGACCACCGCACGCGGCTTCGTCACCTCCACGCGGTCGCCAGCGAAGGAGAGCACCGCGACCTCGGTCTCGATGCCGAGCTCGACCGCGGAGGCCGCCTCGGTCGGCTGGGGGGTGGGCGGCAGCGGCTTGTAGATCATCGTCTCGCCGCGCTCCGAGTCGGCCGGCTGCGATCCTGGCTCGACCTGCGCCAAGCGGGTCGCGATCCCGAACATGCCGACGTCGAGGTCGTCGTCGGTCTCGAGCAGCACGCGCGGAGGCGTCAGCAGCGCGTAGTTCTCGCGTCGTGCGTGCTCAGCCAGGTACTCCGCGAGCTCGTCGGTCAGCTGCGACTCGTAGCTCGCGAACTGCTCGCGATCCTTGGGCGCGAGGTAGATCGTGTACTCGTTGGGGACGTAGACGCGCGACACCGAGACGTTGCGGTGATCGTCCATCTCCTTGACGAGCTTGCGGGCGAGCTCGACGGGCTGCACGTTCGTGCGAAAGGCGCGGCCGAACACACCCTCGAAGAGCGATTCAAGCTTCGACTCGATGCTGCGCAGTACAGGCATGGGCGGCCGGGGTACGGTACCCGGCGGTCAGTCTACGGTCTCGATTCGAAGGCCAGCGCGGCCGCGGTGACCCACGCGGCGACGATCAGCGGCAGGATCGCGGCCGACGGCGCGGCCAGCGCAGTCGCAGCGAGGAGGGTTGCCCCGAAGCCGGCGGCGACCCAGGCTCCGCGGCGGCGCACGTACGGGATCGCGACGGCCGCGGCGGCCAGGATCGCGGCTTCGGCGATCAGGACGGGATGGTCGGCCAGCTGCAGCAGGAGGGCGTGCGCGACCGCGGTCGGGTGCGTCGACCCGTCGATGCCGAGGCCGAGCGGTGCGGCGGCGCGGTCGAACGGCAGGCGCCCGTGGCGCAGCCCCGTCACGAGCGCTGCGAGCAGCACCGCCCCTGCGGCCTGCGCAGCCCGCCGGGCTCCGCCGCGCGCGGCCTGGGCGGCGAGGGGGATCAGCCCGAGTGCGGCGAGCGGCGCGAGCAGCGGCCCGAGCACGAGCAGCAGCCCGGCGCGGGCGTCCCGCCATGTGAACGCGAGCCACGCTGCGGCGAGCACCGCGTACACGACGGCCAGGCCCGTCGAGATGTTGGCGAGCGGCAGGTAGAGCGCCGCGAGCGTGGTCGCGAGCCCGAGCCGCGGTCCGGTGAGGGTCGCCGCGCCGGCGAGCGCGCCCAGGCCGAGCGGCCAGCCGGCCGGGTAGAACGGCAGGGTCGACGTCGCCCAGGCGGTCGCGCCGGCTGCGCCGGCCGCCGGGAGCACGCGGTCGAGTAGCAGCGCGCGACGGTCGATCGCCGGCCGTGCCGGACGGGAGCCCTTCGTGCGCCGGCGGCGGCTGGACAGGGAGCGCAGCTCGGCGGCGAGGCGCCCGGCCGCCGGGCGGCGGCGCGGGTCGAGCACAAGCGCTCCCGCGACGGTCTCGAGGATGTGCGACCGGAGGTCCGGGCGCAGCACCTCGAGCGCGGGTGCGCCGAGTGCGATCCGGCGGGTCGTCTCGTTCAGGTCGCCGTGCCAGAACGGATGCTCGCCGGCGAGCGCCTCCCAGAGCACGACCCCGACGGCCCAGACGTCGGCGGCCGACGTCGCCGCCTCGCCGTGCAGCCGCTCGGGCGAGATGTAGGCGAGGGTCCCCGGCACGTCGCCGAGCGCGGTGAGCGTGTCGAACTCCGCCATCTGCGCGAGCCCGAAGTCGAGCAGCCGGACGTCGACCGTGCCCGTCTCGGCGAGCAGCACGTTCGAGGGCTTGACGTCGCGATGGACGATCCCGCGGCCGTGCGCGTGCGCCAGCGCGTCGCAGATCTGCGCGGCGACCTCGAGGGCCGCCCGGTCGTCGAGCTCGCCCGAGCGCATCGCCTCGCGCAGCGTTCGCCCCGGGACGTACTCGTAGGTGATGTAGACGTGCGAGGCGTCGCGCGCCAGGGAGCGGATGCGCTGGCAGCGTGGGTGCCGCAGTGCGGCGGCGGCCCTCGCCTCCCGCTCCGCGCGCTCGCCGGACTTGCCCTCGCGGGCGACGATCTTCAGCGCGACGTCGAGGCCGGTCTGCTCGTCGCGGGCCAGCCAGACATGGCCCATCCCACCCGAGCCGAGGGGGCGGATCGGCCGGTAGCGGCCGAGGAAGAGATCCTGCGCCAGGGCGACTTGAGACACGTGGAGTGGCTTACACCATGGGCCGGGCGACTCCTCCACCGGGCCGGTTCCGACCGCGAAGCCCTGTACCCTCGGGGGGTCCATGGGCCCCACGGACGACGACATTCAGTTCGACTTCTTCGAGGACGAACCGGCCACCACAGAGGTGCAGCAGCCGCAGCGGAGCAGGCTTCCGCGGCGCGGCGCCACGAGCAGCCGGCTGCGCCGGGCACCCGGTCCGCCCCGGAACCTGACGCCGCTCCTCCGGCTCGGTGCGCTCGTCATCGGGCTGATCGTGCTGCTCGTGGTCTTCGGCCTCGTGCTGCAGTCCTGCACGTCGACCTCGAAGCACGCCCGCTACGACCACTACCTGAGCAAGGCCTCGACGATCGCGAAGAGCTCGGCCGACGACGGTGCGGCCGTCGCCAACGCCCTCATCACCCCGGGGGCGAAGGCCGCCGATCTCAACCAGAAGCTGCTCGGAATCGCCGAGCAGGAGCGTCAGAACGTGGCCGCGGCAATGAAGCTCGATGCGCCCGGCCCACTGCGCGACGAGAACAACCATCTGATCGAGGCGCTCCAGCTTCGTGTCAGCGGGACGCAGGGGCTCGCCAAGGCGTTCACGCAGACGGCCGGCTCGACGAAGTCGAGCGACGCCGAGATCCTCGCCCAGCAGGGAGACCGCCTCGTCGCAAGCGACGTCGTCTGGGACGACCTGTTCCAGCAGCCGACCAAGGACGAGCTCTCGAAGCAGGGCGTCGTCGGCGTCTCCGTGCCCGAGTCCCACTTCGTCGCGAACCACGACCTCGTCAGCGCGCAGTCGATGGCTGCGCTGCTCGCGCGGATCAGCTCCGCCGGGTCCGGCAAGACGCCGACAGGGCTGCACGGCACGAACATCGTCGAGACGAAGGCGCTGCCTTCGGGCAAGACCCTGGCCGAGTCGGGACAGAACACGGTCAACGGCGTCAGCACCAATCTGGGATTCGCGGTGACCGTTCAGGACTCCGGCAACTTCCAGGAGGCCGGCATCAAGGTCACCCTGACGATCCAGCAGAAGAACCCGATCGTGAAGACGCAGACCATCCAGTTGATCAATCCCGGCCAGACGAAGACGCTGACCTTCTCGAACCTCGGCGAGGTCACCTTCGCGATCCCGGCGCACGTGAACGTCGACGTGAAGCCGGTTCCCGGCGAGACGAAGACCGACAACAACAAGGCCAGCTACCCGGTCCTGTTCTCGCTGGGGTAACGGGTGCACGTCTCGGCGCAAGCAGCGCTGTTCGTGGCGCTCGCCGGGGTCGCCGCGGGTGCGATCTCGCTCGGTCTCGCGTGGTGGCTCGCCGTCAAGGTGCGCCGCGTGCGCGACGCCCAGCGCCTGATGCTGGGCGGCGGCCGCCGCGACCTCGTCGAGTTCGCGGTGTCCCTCCAGGCGCGCGTCGACGACCTCCACCGTGCCGTCGACGAGGTGGCCGGCGGCCTGCAGCGTGTCGACCGGCGCATCGACGGCACCGTGTCGAACACCGCGATCGTTCGCTACGACGCCTACGAGGACACGGGCGGGCACCAGTCCGCGTCGCTCGTGCTGCTCGACTCCGCCCGGTCGGGCGTAGTCGTCACCGCGATCCAGGGCCGCGACTACGCGCGGATCTACATGAAGGAGCTCGATCGCGGCCGCACCTCCGTCGACCTCTCGCCCGAAGAGGCGGAGGCCGTCGAGCGCGCCATGGGCCGCTGAATCCTGGCCGCCGAATCTGGCTTTCCGCCAGGCTTCGTGGCCGTTTCGTCCGGTAACCTGCGCCCAGGGTGCAGCAGGTTCTCGTCCTGAATGCGAGCTACGAGCCCTTGAATGTGTGCACGGTTCGCCGCGCCCACGTCCTGGTCTTCAAGGGAAAGGCGGAGGTCGTCGAGCAGCTCGACCGACCACTTCGCTCGGCCAGCGACACCTTCCGCTGGCCACACGTCATCCGGCTCGTGCACTACGTCCGGGTTCCGCGGCTCGTGCAGCGGAAGATCTCGCGCCGCGCGCTGTTCGCCCGTGACAACTGGCGGTGCGTCTACTGCGGCACGGCCGGCGGACGGCTGACGCTCGACCATGTGATCCCGCGGTCGCGCGGCGGCGACTCGACCTGGGAGAACGTCGTCACCTCGTGCTCGCCGTGCAACCTGCGCAAGGGCAACCGGCTGCCGCACGAGGTGGAGATGGTGCTGTCGCAACGCCCGCGACAGCCGGCGCCGGTGCTGTTCATCCGCCTGGCGACGCCGAAGATTCCGGATCGCTGGGAGCGCTACCTGGCGCCGTACGCGACGTCGACGATCGGCGCCGCGGCCTAGCCGCCGCACTCTCGCGGCAGCTCGGGCCGCTGCTCCCATTCGGACCACGATCCGGGGTACAGCCGGCCGTCGCGGCCCGCCAGGTGCAGCCGGTGCAACGGCACGCAGGCGGTCACGCCCGAGCCGCAGTACGAGACGAGCTCGCCTGCCGGCACGTCCGGCAGAGGTTCGTTCCAGGGAGCGTTCACGGCGCCCGGGACGCGACCGGGCACGCGGTCGACCGGGTTCGGCTCGCCGCGCCAGCGTGCGGGAACGCGCGCGTCGACGACGACCAGGTCCGCGTGGCGAGCGGCGAGCTCGTCGACGTCGATCGTGTCGTCGGTTCGCTCGCGCGGCACGAACGTCGCCGGCGGGACCACCTCGGCACCCGACCGCAGCGGGCCTCGCCAGGCGTCGAGCTCGATCACGGCGCAGTCGTCGTGGCCGTAGTGCCGCAGCAGCCACCAGAGCCGCTCTGCGCCGCCCAGCGAGCCGTAGGCGACGACGAAGGTGCCGTCGCCGATCCCGGCCCGGCCCGCCGCCGCGGAGAACGAGGCCGTCGCAGGCAGCGGATGCCGACCGCCCGGCCCGGGCGGCCCGGACAGCTCGCGCTCCACGTCGAGGAAGGCCGCGCCCGGGATGTGGGCCTCGAGGTAGAGGCGTCGCCCGGCCTCCGGATCCTCGAGCGACCAGCGGCAGTCCACGAAGCGGTACGTCACATGTGACATTCGAGCACGCGGCGGCGTATCTCGGTCATGAGACGCAACCTTCTCCTCTCCGCTGCCGCTGCCGCAGTGCTGTTCGCGGCCGCCGCGATCGCGGGCGTCGGGCGGCCCGGGCCCGCGAACGGGGCCGCGACGACGCAGACGCCCAGCATCGTGACGACGTCCGGTCACGGCACGATCACCGCTGTCCCCGACGAGGCGCTCGTGTCCGCCGGTGTGAACTCGCGCGCGCCGACGGCTGCCGCGGCCCTCGCTCAGAACTCCGACGCCATGCAGCAGGTGATCGCTGCGCTGAAGAAGGCCGGTGGGACCGGCCTGCAGACCCAGCAGGTGTCGCTCTACCCGCAGACGGACGACCGGGGAGCGGTCACGGGGTACGTCGCCCAGAACACCGTCAGCGCCAAGGCGAAGATCGCCGGCGCCGGCGCGCTCGTCGATGCTGCGGTGGCCGCCGGTGCGAACACCGTCGACGGCCCGAACCTCGACGTCTCCGACCGCGATGCGCTGTACCGCGATGCGCTCAAGCAGGCGGTTGCCGACGCGCGGGCGAAGGCGCAGGCGCTCGCCGATGCCGGCGGCTTCGCCGTCGGCCCGGTCTTCACCGTCACCGAGCAGGGCGCGTCGGCGCCTCAGCCGGTCTTCGAGGCAGCCGCTGCCAAGTCGGCGGCGACGCCGGTCGAGCCGGGGACGCAGGACGTCACGGCCGACGTCACGGTTTCGTTCGCCATCCGGTGACGACTCGAGGGGGGCGCCCGCGGAGGGGCGGGCGCCCTACACTCGGGTCGTGGCCGACGTCGTGTTCGTGGAGATCCCCTCCGGGTCGCGCAACAAGTACGAGTGGGACGACGAGCTCGGGGGGATCGCCCTCGACCGCCGGCTCTTCACCTCGATGACCTACCCGGCCGACTACGGCTATCTCGAGGGGACGCTGGCCGCTGACGGCGACCCGCTCGACGCCATGGTGCTCGTCGGCGAGCCCACGTTCCCCGGCTGCCGGATCCGCGTGCGCGTGGTCGGGGTGTTCCACATGGCGGATGAGAAGGGAGAGGACGAGAAGTTGATCTGCGTGCCGCTGAACGACCCGCAGTGGAGCGTGATCTCGGACATTCACGACGTTCCGAGTCAGTTGCGGAACGAGATCGAGCACTTCTTCCAGGTCTACAAGGACCTCGAGGGGAAGCAGACCGAGACGCGCGGCTTCGGCAATCGCACCGACGCTCTGGCCGTGATCGAGGCCGCCCGGCGTCGCGCCGCCGCTACGTAGCGAGGTCGCGCTCGATCGCGCGGATCCGCGACCGGCGCCGCCACCAGCGCACGCCGGCGAACGAGCCGCCGAGGATGCCGAGCGCACCGAGCGCACCGAGCGGGATCAGGAGCGCCCACGACGGCACGCGGCTCTTCAACTGGCTCATGTGCGGGCCGTTGCTGGGCCCGAAGTCGTTCGGTCCGAGCACTCGGGCGTCCTGGCCGCGTGGCGCGAACTGCGCCACCACGTACCAGGTCGTGATCCGCCAGCGCCCTCCGCTCTTCTGGGCCTCCGCCCGGAACGACCAGGGCCCGACCGTCTTCTTGGAGGACTGCAACAGGATGTCGAAGCCGATGTCGTTCGGATAGGAGTAGTTGAGCGTCCAGCCGTGGAAGGACGTGCCCTTCGCGGGGTAATGCTGCACCGGCGTGTCGCCTCGCAGCCAGTCCCGGTAGGAGACGGCGCGCGCGTAGCCGCCGGCCAGGTTCCAGCCCGCCTTCAGATCGCGGCCGATCACGACGTCCGGTACGAACTGGTCGAGCAGGGCGTTGATCGCGCCGCGGTCGGGCTTGACGGTGTGCGGGGTGGTGGCGGACAGCGCGATCGCGGGCAGTGCGAGGGCGACCGCGATCGCAGCGCAGATGCGGCCCATGTGAGCTTTAGACGTGCTCCGAGCGAGTTGGTTCGTGGCGAATTTTCGGCTTGCGGACTGGGCCGGTCTCGCCTAAGGTGGTTCGCGACATGTTCGGGATCGCCAACGCAGACGTCACACCTCGCCGCTGACCGCGGTCGAGGTGCGTCTTCGTTCGGTTCTCTTTTCTCGCGATCCAAGGAGCATGTGTGCAGGAGCAGGCAGTCGTCGTTTCGGACCTTCGGAAGGTCTTCACTCGTAGGAAAGGCCTTTTCGGCCGGCGCAAGCGCGCCGCGCTGCAGGGTGTCTCGTTCTCGATGGACCGTGGCGAGTGCGTCGCGATCCTCGGCCAGAACGGGTCGGGGAAGTCGACGCTCGTCCGCCTGCTCTCGACGCTGCTTCTGCCGGACGGCGGCGAGGCGAGCGTCTTCGGGCACGACGTGTTCGCGGAGGCGCGGGCCGTTCGCCGGCTCGTCAACCGGGTGTCGGTCGAGGCGAGCTTCTTCAAGAAGATGAGCGCCGCCGAGAACCTGTCGTACGCGGCCCGGTTCTACGGCATGACGCCGTCGCAGACGCGGAAACAGATCCCGGTGATCCTGGGGCGGGTCGGTTTCCCCCCGGACCGCCGCGGCGAGGCGATGGAGCACCTCTCGCGCGGCATGCAGCAGAAGGTCGCGCTCGCGCGCGCGCTGCTCACGTCACCCGTGCTGCTCCTGCTCGACGAGCCGACGACGGGGCTCGACCCGCGCTCGAAAGCCGAGGTGCAGGGGTTCATCCGCGAGATCAGGGAGCGCCACGACTCGACAATCCTGCTCTGCACCCACGACATGAAGGAAGCAGAGGAGCTCGCCGACCGGATCGGCCTGCTCGACCGTGGAGAACTGCTGTTCCTCGAGCCGGCGGACGAGGTGAAGTCGCGCTACGGAGTCGAGACGATCGAGGAGGCGTTCTTCGCGGCCACCGGTCGCACGTTCGAGGACGAGAAGACGGCAGACGACGAGGAGAGGGAGGTGTTCGCTTAATGGCCAGTCCAGACCTGACGTTCAGCCGCCGGCGCGTGCTCCGCGACGAGCTCGTCGGGCTCTACGGCGTCGTCGAACGCAACCTGTACCTGACCAAGCGCTACCTGCTCTGGGACCTCGCGTTCCTGCTCTGGACGATCGCGAACACGCTCACGATCGTCTTCATCTCGCGCGGCGTCGGGGTCTCGGCGGCCGAGCAGAACGAGCTCGCGACCAAGCTGCTCGTCGGCGGCGTGATCTGGGCGTTCCTCGGGATCATCTTCGAGATCGTCACCGAGACCGTCGCGTGGGAGCGGTGGGAGGGCACGATCGAGTACACGTTCATGGCGCCGGTCTCGCGGCCGGTGCACCTGATCGGGATGGGCGTCTATGCGGTGCTGTACGGCCTCGTTCGTGCAGCAGCCGTGTTCGTCGCCGTCGTCGCCTTCATCGGCCTGCACGTCCCGCACGCCAACTACAGCGCGGCGATCGCGCTGCTCGCGATCGCGTCGGTGTCCTTCATCGGCGTCGGGATGATGACGGCCGTCCTTCCGCTGATCTCGCCGGAGAAGGGCACGCAGCTGGGTTTCGTCGCGCAGGGTCTGATGCTGGTCGTCTCCGGCGTCTACTACCCGGTCAGCGTCCTGCCGGGCTGGATGCAGTGGATCTCGAAGATCTCGCCTGCGACCTATGCCCTGCGCGGCAACCGCCGCCAGATCCTCGACGGCGCCGGTCTCGCCTGGGCCGATGTCTGGCCGCTGCTCGTGATCGGCGCGCTGTCGATCCCGATCGGGCTTGCGGTGTTCAGGGCCGGCGAGCGCTATGCGAAGCGGCACGGAAAACTGAAGCGGTCGGGATGATCGAGCTGCGCGCCGTCGACGCGGGGCCCGACCTGGACAGCTGGGCGCGGATCAAGAGCACGGTCGTCCCGAACGAGCCGGTGACCACGGAGCAGATGCTCGCGTCGGCCGAGCCTGACCGGCTGCTGCTGCTCGCGTCGCTCGACGGCATCGACGTGGGCTGCGGCATCGCCGACAGGTCGAGCTTCGGCGGGCGTGCGTTCGTCGCCGCGCGTGTGCTCGAGCCGTATCGGCGCCGCGGCGTCGGCACCACGCTCCTGCGCGCACTCTCGGATCACGGCCGCGTGCTCGGCCTCGACGGCGTCAACGCCTTCGTCGACGCGGCCGACCCGGGCTCGCTGGCCTTTGCGGACCGGTTCGGCCTGGCCGAGACCGACTACCAGCTGGAGCAGATCCGTGCGGTCGCGCCCCGCGAGCCGGAACCCGCGGCGCCGGACCCGGTCGAGCTCGTCTCGCTCGCCGAGCGCCGGGCGGAGCTGCTGCTCGGCGCCTGGCACGCGGTCGCGCTCGACGGCTACGCCGACATGCCGTTGCCCGGGCCGGTCACCTTCAAGGTCGAGACGTGGCTTCGTGACGAGGCGACGCGGCCCGAGGGCTCGTTCGTCGCGCTCGAAGATGGGGAGATCGTCGGCTACGCCGGCCTGATGGCGCACGCCAACGGCGATGCGACGGCCGAGCACGGGCTCACCGCCGTGCGCCGCGACCGTCGCCGGCGCGGGATCGCGCGCGCGCTGAAGCTCGCGCAGCTCCACTGGGCGTCTGAGGGCGGTGTCGTCGAGTTGGTCACGTGGACGCAGAAAGGGAACGAGGGGATGCAGCGGCTCAACCGCAGCCTCGGCTACCGGGACGTGTCCAAGGTCCTGACGATGCAGGGCCCGCTGCCGTGATGCCGTGAAGCGGCTCGAGGCGACGCGAGTCTTCTACGGGCTCGAAGTGCTCCTCTCGATGCCCACCTGGGTCGTCGTCTCGATCTACCTCGTGCGAGAGCTCCACCTCTCGCCGCTGCAGCTCGTGCTGATGGGAACCGCGATGGAGGCGACCGTCTTCGTGTCGGAGATCCCGACCGGTGTCGTCGCCGACACGTACAGCCGCCGGCTCTCGCTCGTGATCGGCTTCCTCGGCTCTGGTCTCGCCTGGCTGCTCGTCGGCGTCGTTTCGGCGCCGTGGGCCGTGATCTTCCTGTGGGTCGTCTGGGGGTTCTTCTACACGTTCACGAGCGGCGCGTACGAGGCGTGGATCACGGACGAGGTGGGCGCCGAGAACGTCGGCCCCGTGTTCCTGCGGGGCGCCCGGCTGAGCTTCGTCGGCAGCCTCGCCGGCCTCGTGCTGCTCGTCGCCCTCGGCACGTTGTCGCTGCGCGCCGCGGTGATCGGAGGTGGCGCGCTGACGATTGTCGCGGGCCTGGCCTGCGCGTTCCTGATGCCGGAGGCGGGCTTCGTGCGGCGGCCGGCGAGCGAGCGAGGCAGCGCCTGGCGCGAGCTGCGGACGACGGCGACAGCCGGGACGCGGTACGTGCGCGCGCAGGCGATCGTCCTCCTGCTCGTGGTCAGCGAGCTCTTCGCCGGGACCGCGAGCGAGGCCTTCGACCGCCTCAAGGAGGCGCATGTCCTGCGCGACATCGGGCTCCCGCACGCCGTTTCGCTGTCGCCCGTAGTCTGGTTCGGGATCTTCGGCGCCGCCTCCCTGGTGTTCGGCTTCTTCGCCGTCTCGCGGGTGCTCGCGCACGTCGAGCGGCACGGCACGCGCCAGGTGGCGCTCCTGCTCGTGGCGCTGGTGGGCGTGATGCTGCTCGGCGAGCTCGTCTTCGCCCTGGCCGGAGGCTTCGTGCTCGCGGTCTGCGCCCTGCTCGCCGTGTTCGTCGCCCGCCGGCTCGTCGATCCGCTCTACATGACCTGGCTGAACCAGCAGATCTCGGACTCGAGCGTCCGGGCGACGGTGATCTCGATCTCCGGGCAGGCGAACGCGGTCGGCCAGGCCGCGGGCGGGCCGCTGCTCGGGACCGTCGGCAACGTCTTCGGGATCCCGGCGGCGCTCGCGGGCGGCGCGCTCCTGCTGCTGCCCGCCCTTGGCGTGTACGGGCGGGCCCTCCGGTACGGGGGCGTCGAGCCCGAGCTCCAGGCTGCCTCTTGACGTCCGGCCGCCGCCGCCGCTAGCGTGAGGGTGCGTCGCCCCGATGGGCGGCGTGGGGCGATGAGGCCTGAGGACTCGCGGAGTCCTTGGGCCTTTTGTCGTTCTTGAGGCGGAAACGACCGACAATGGGAGACATCAGGTGACCAAGTACAAGCTCGAATACATCTGGCTCGACGGCTACGAGCCGACGCCGAACCTCCGGAGCAAGACCAAGGTGAAGGCGTTCGGCGGCTTCCCGAGCCTCGAGGAGGTCCCAGTCTGGGGGTTCGACGGAAGCTCGACCCGTCAGGCGGACGGGAGCGACTCGGACTGCCTGCTGCAGCCGGTCGCGATCTTCTCCGACCCGGCCAGGAGGAACGCTGCGCTCGTGATGTGCGAGGTGCTCCTGCCCGACGGGACGCCGCACCCGAGCAACACCCGGGCCGCGGTCGTCGACGATCCCGACACGTGGTTCGGGTTCGAGCAGGAGTACTTCCTCTTCCGCGACGGCCGGCCGCTCGGCTTCCCGGCCGACGGGTTCCCGCAGCCGCAGGGCGAGTACTACACGGGCGTCGGCTACAAGAATGTCGGCGACGTTGCCCGCCAGATCGTCGATGCCCACATCGATCTCTGCATCGACGCGGGCTTGAGCCACGAGGGCGTCAACGCCGAGGTCGCGAAGGGCCAGTGGGAGTTCCAGATCTTCGGCAAAGGCTCGAAGCGTGCGGCCGACGAGCTGTGGATCGCCCGCTATCTCCTCCTCCGCCTGTGCGAGCGCTACGGCGTCGACGTCAACTTCCACCCGAAGCCGCTCGGCGTCGAGCTCGACTGGAACGGCTCCGGCCTGCATACGAACTTCTCGTCGAAGCATCTCCGCGAGGTCGGCGGCGAGCAGTACTTCACCGCGCTGATGTCGGCGTTCGACGAGCACAAGGACGACCACATCTCCGTCTACGGGCCCGACAACCACTTGCGGCTGACCGGTCTCCACGAGACGCAGTCGATCGACAAGTTCAACTACGGCGTCGCGGATCGTGGAGCGTCGATCCGGGTCCCGCACAGCTTCGTCGCGAGCGGCTACCGCGGCTACCTCGAGGACCGCCGCCCGAACTCCCTCGGCGATCCCTACCGGATCACAGGGCGTATCGTGCAGACGATCCAGACGGTGCCGACCGCCCCCGCCGAGGTCGCAGAGCCCTTGGAGGAGGCTGTTGCGGCCTAGCCGGTTCGAGAGAGGAGTGACGGCACGATGGCGATGATCGAGAGCAAGTTCCGGGCGACGTCAGACCCGGGCGCCCGGAAGCACGTGCTCGACCAGGTCAAGAAACAGGACGTCGAGAACGTCCTCTTCTGGTTCTCCGACATCGAGGGGCACCTGAAGAGCTTTGCGATCACGCCTGCCGAGATCGAGGACGCGCTCAACGACGGGATGGGCTTCGACGGCTCGTCGATCACCGGGTTCAACGCGATCGAGGAATCGGACATGGTCGCGATCCCGGACCCGAGCACCTTCCGCCTGCTGCCGGCTCGGCCCGGTGAGTCGCCCGTGGCGCGGATGATCTGCGACGTCGTCACGCCGGACGGCCAGCCGTACGAGGGCGATCCGCGGAACGTGCTGCGCCGCGCGATCGAGCGAATGCAGTCGCTGGGGTTCGACACCTTCAACGTCGGCCCCGAGCTCGAGTACTTCCTCTTCCAGGACAAGCACGGCACCGAGACGCTCGACGAGGGCGGCTACTTCGCGATGACGGCCCTGGACGCGGCCACCGAGCTGCGGAACGAAACGATCCGGGCCCTCGAGCAGATGGGAATCGGGATCGAGTACCACCATCACGAGGTCGCCCCTTCGCAGCACGAGATCGACATGCGCTACGCCTCGGCGCTCGACATGGCCGACCAGACGCTGACGTACCGGCTGATCGTCAAGGAGGTCGCCGCCAAGAACGGTGTCTACGCGACCTTCATGCCGAAGCCGCTCTTCGGCGAGAACGGCTCGGGCATGCACACGCACATGTCGCTCTTCACCGAGGGCCGCAACCAGTTCTTCGCGGCCGACGACGACTACCACCTGTCCGAGACCGGCAAGCAGTTCATCGCGGGCCTGCTCCGGCACGCACGCGAGCTCTCGGCGGTGTTCGCGCAGTGGGTCAACTCGTACAAGCGGCTGGTGCCCGGCTACGAGGCGCCCGTTTACGTGGCGTGGTCGCAGCGGAACCGCTCGGCGCTGATCCGGATCCCGCTCTACAAGCCGGGCTCGGAGCAGGCGACGCGCGCCGAGATCCGCTGCCCGGACCCGGCGTGCAACCCCTACCTGACCTTCGCGGCGCTCCTGCACGCCGGCCTCGAGGGGATCGAACGCGGCTACGAGCTCGAGGCTCCGATGGAGACGAACCTGTACCACCTGACCGCCGAGCAGCGGCGGGAGCGGGGAATCGTCTCGCTGCCGGAGACCCTTGGCGAGGCGATCGACGAATTCGCCGCCTCGGAGCTGATGCGGCGCGCGTTCGGCGCGCACATCTTCGACAACTACGTGACGCTGAAGCGCAGGGAGTGGGACGAGTACCGGGTCCAGCTGACCCAGTGGGAGCTCGACCGCTACCTCGGCGTCCTTTAGGTGCGGCAAAGACTAGCCCCGGTCCCACCTTGGCGGGGCCGGGGCCAGGCGCTACGCTCGATGGACCCAGCGCGGTTTGACCCACCGCGCTGCTGGCGGCAGATCGCGGGGCGCCGTTATGCGGCGCCCTGTGGTCTTTTTTCGGCGCCGCGACGGACGGCTAGAGAAAGGTGCGGATCGACTCGCGGTCGACGCGGAGGCCGATCACGCGCGAGCTGTCGTCGATCTGCTCGATCGAGTCGGCGGGCACGAGGCGCCGCCGGCGGGCGAGCCAGCCCGACCGCACCGAGAGGGCGTCGGGCTCCTCGGGCGAGGTCCCGTACATCGGGCACTCGACCCGGCCGACGATCCGGCCGCGGGCATCGGCGACGAGGAACCCGGCGGTGCGGCGGAGGTCGACGGCGACGGCACTCATCGGCTCCGACCGTATTCCCCGTTTACGAGGAAACTCCCTCCCCGGCAGTAAATGTTCTGTAAGCCGTCCGCTCCGGCTACGACCACTTGCCGGACATTGCGAGCCAGGCGACGGTGAGGAGCACCAGCAGGAGCGACGACAGCCCCGACACGATCCGCCCGGCGACGGGCTTGTTCGACCGCTGCCACCAGAAAGCAAAACCCGTCGCGAGCAGGAGAATCACGACGCCGGGGTCGGCGACGAGATAGCCGACGCCGATCCAGGTCGGGTCGTCGTGACCGCTGAAGCCTTCCTTGGAGTAGATCCACGCCGCACCGGTGCGCATCAGCACCCAGGCGGGGATCGCTCCTGCGAGCAACGCCCAGAACGCGGACCGCGACACCACGGCCACCACCCCGGGCAGCCGCCAGCTCGTCAGCGACAGCGCGGCCGTCGCGAGGGTCGTGCCGAAGAGCATGATCGCCCCGAACACGTGCAGGAGCAGGGGGAAGTCGAACGAGTGGGGGCGGATCGCGGCGATCACTGGCCGGGCTTCCAGATCATCAGGATCAGGATCAGGAAGATCGTCACCCCGGAGCCGTAGGCAAGCGCGTTCCCGACCGGGTCGCGGACGAGCGCGCGCAGCTCGCCCGTCATCGTGTCGCCGGACTCGGCGAGGCGCCTCGCCTCTTTGGCGGTCCGCTCCTGGTACTTGCCGGTCCGGCCGCCGAGCGCGCCGACGACCGCCCAGAGCACGATTGCGGCCCAGACCCAGAACGCGCCGTACGAGTAGCCCGCGTGGTGGACGAGCCAGATCCCGATCACGAGGGTCGTGACGGAGCCGATGCCGATCGCCGGCAGGGCGACCCTCGAGATCAGCCGCAGCAGGAGGGCCACCTCGCTCGGGCGCTCGGCATGCCAGGCGCGGAGGTTCAGGACGCCGGCTGCGATGCCGCCGCCGAGGAAGAGGAATGCACCGGTGACGTGGATCATCAGGAGCCAGTCGTAGGTGCTCATGCGCGGCAAACTACCTTTCCCGTCGAAAGTGGAAACACGCGACCGGCATCTCAAGCTGCTGACGGGGACGATCGAGGCCGTCAACTCGACGCTCGACCTGCAGGAGGTCCTCTCGCAGGTCGCCACCAACGTCGCGGCCGCGCTCGAGGCGGATGCGTGCTTCGTCTACCTCTACGACGAGCCGGCCGACGAGCTCGTCCTGCGGGCCACCCACGGCTCGCGCATCGACGAGCTGACGCGCCGGCCGCGCATGCGGCCGGGCGAGGGGATCACGGGCGCCGCCGCCGAGGCGCGGGCGCCGGTCATGGTCGAGTCGCAGGCGCATCTCGATCCGCGCTTCAAGCACTTCGCGAACCTGCACGAGGACGAATACGAGTCGATTCTCGCCGTGCCGATCCTGACGCGCGACGGGACGCTTGAAGGCGCGCTCAACGTGCGCACACGCGAGCCGCGCGCATTCGTCGAGGACGAGGTCGAGCTGCTGCTGGCGATCGCGGCGCAGGTGGCGCAGTCGATCGAGCACGCGAAACTCTACGCCGAGGCGCAGCGGCGCGTGCACGAGCTCGAGGCGCTCGCCCGTATCTCCGAGGCGGTGTCGAATGCGCTCTACCTCGAGGAGTCGCTCGAGGCGATCGTGAAGACGACGATGGACGCACTCGGTGCAACCGGTGCGGCGCTGGTCCTCGACGACGGCCGGATCGCGTGGCCCGAGGGCGTCGCCTCCGAACACGCGATGCGTCAGCCGCTCCGCTGGCGCGGCCGGCAGATCGGTGAGCTCGTCGCCGACCGAGCGACGCCGTTCTCCGACGCCGACCGCGACCTGCTGGCTTCGATCGCCTCCCACGCCGCGGTGGCGCTCGAGCACGGGCGTGCCGTGCTTCGTGGTGTCCTCGCTCAGGAGATCCACCACCGCGTCAAGAACAACCTGCAGACCGTCGCATCCCTCCTGCGGCTGCAGGCCCGCGCGACGGAGACGGCTGTCGACCCGCGCGAGGCCCTGGAGCACTCCGTCAACCGCATCCTGGCGATCGCGGCGGTGCACGAGCTGCTCACCGAGCGGCGCGACGAGGACGTCGAGCTGGCCGACCTCGTCGACCGCCTCCGCGCGATGCTCGTCCAGGGCGTCGGAGCGGGCAAGGAGGTGACCGCCGAGCTGGAGCGGGTCGAGCTGTCCGGAACCCGGGCGACGGCCCTCGCGCTCGTGTTCGCCGAGCTGCTCCAGAACGCGCTCGAGCACGGCGGTGCGCGGATCCGCGTCGAGCTGACACGCCGCGGAGCCGACGTCGTGCTCGCGATCGCGGACGATGGGCGAGGCTTCGCGGGCGGAGCCGACGGGACCGGGCTGTCGATCGTGCGCGCTCTCGTCCGCGACGAGCTGCGCGGAACGCTCGACCTCGCGGGGGGCGACGAGACGCGCGCCGAGGTCGTGTTCCCCGCCTAGGCAGTCAGCGCGCGCTGCACGCGCCGCCCCGCCGCGGTCGGCCGGTAGACGGTCGACGGGGGACGTGTCGCGAGCACTTCGCGTCGCACGAGGCGGGCGGCCTCCAGCTCCTGGAGCGCGAGCGCGAGGGCGCGGGGCGTCACCCCAGGGAGGCCGGCGCGCAGCTCCGAGAACCGCCGCTCTTCGCCGAGCCCGGCGAGGACGGGTACCGACCACTTGTGCAGGAGCGTCTCGTGGTCGGCGGTGGCGAGCACACGTGAGGCGAGGGCCGCCGCGTCACGGCCGCGGGCGGTGACCACGTACTCCGGCCGGAGCGGATGTCCGTAGCCGGGGTTGTGGCGCGCGTACCCGAGCTCGATCAGCCGGTCGAGCGCACGCCGGAGCGAGTCGCGGCCGACGCCGAGGCGCCGCTGCAGCTCCACGAAGCGCGCGCCGCCTCGCTCGCCGAGAAGCGCGAGCGCGGGCGGCGCCCAGCGGTGGTGGAAGAGATCGATCAGCTCGTCGGTTGACACGGAACACTAGTAAGTATAAAAACATGTGCAGACGGCAACCCTGAGAGACGAGGAGGCGCTCGTGGCGATCGACTACAACCCTTCGAACTGCGTGATCTCGGTCGGCGTGAGCGACTACGATCGCTCGCTGGCGTGGTACCGGGAGGTGCTCGGGTTCGAGGTCGAATACGAGCTGGCGGAGTACGGCTGGTGCGAGCTCAAGACACCGTTCGCGTTCAACGTCGGGCTCGGCCAGACCGAGACGGTGACCCCCGGCAGCGTCACCCCGACGTTCGGCGTGCACGACATCGACGCGGCGATCTCTCACCTGCGGGAGCACGACGTCAATGTCGAGGACTGGCACGAGATCTCCGGGATGGTCCGGCTCTCGACCTTCTACGACCCCGACGGCACGCCCTGGATGCTCGCCCAGACGCTCGACGTCAAGGCGGCCCGCGCCTGACCGGCGCGGCGCGGGCACTCCGCGCGCGCTCTCGCGCCGGCCCGGCCGGCGCAGCGCCGGTCGGTGGGAACGGCGGCAGGACCGGGGGCGGGGCCGGTCCGCGCGGGGACGAATCGCCCCACCGCAGTCGCGACCCCGAGTCGCCGCCGGGCTCCCACGGCGAGCGTGCGCCGACCCACCGGAAGCGTACGTCCGTCGAGCCCCGTGTGCCCCAAACGTCTCACTCCCGGTGCGCTTTCGTGACAGTTCCTTGCGGGTGGCTGCCGCCGGGCAGGTCCCCGCGACCCGTGACCCCACCAGCCCCCCGGTGTGACGTGATCGGGACGCGGTGGGCGGTTCGTTAGCGTCCCGCCGTGGCGGAGAACCGGGAGCCGGCGCCTCCGTATGCCGGCGAGGGGCCGCACGCGCTCTGGCACGTGAGCGAGGACGCGACGATCGCGCGCTTCGAGCCGCACCACCGGCCGGAGCACGCGGCGGACGAGCCGCTCGTGTGGGCCGTCGACACCCGCCACCTTCCGCTCTACTGGTTCCCGCGCGACTGCCCGCGCGGCACGTTCTGGGCGCACTCCGGAACGACGGTCGACGACGTCGAGCGCTTCCTCGACGGTGACCGGCTCCGGCGCGTCCACGCGATCGACTCCGCGTGGCTCGACCCGTTCCGCTCGACGACCGTCTACACCTACCGCCTGCCGCCGCAGGCGTTCGAGCCCTATCCACCGGCAGGCGGCTACTGGATCGCGCGGAGCACGGTCGAGCCGATCGAGCTCGTGGCTCTGGCAGATCTCGCGGGCGCGCATGCAGCCGCGGGCATCGAGCTCCGCATCGTGCCGACGCTGAAACCGCTCTGGGAACGCGTGATCGCCTCGACGCTCGAGTTCAGCGGAATCCGCCTGCGCAACCTCTCACCCTGAGCGGCGTGCGAACCTATCGGAGTGCGGATCCTGATCGCCGAGGACGAGACGATCATCAGGCTCGACCTGCGCGACCTGCTCGAGCGGGCGGGGCACGAGGTCGTGGCAGAGGCGCGGGACGGCGAAGAGGCCGTCTCCCTCGCCCGCGAGCACGAGCCGGAGCTCGCGGTGCTCGACGTGAAGATGCCGCGACTCGACGGGATCGAGGCGGCCAAGCGGATCCTCGCCGAGCGCGCGATCCCGATCGTCATGCTCACCGCCTACGGTCAGGACGAGCTCGTCGGCCGCGCGGTCGAGGCGGGCGTGTTCGGCTACCTCGTCAAGCCCTTCCGCGAGCAGGATCTGGTGCCGGCGATCGCTGCCGCCCGCGCACGCCACGCCGAGCTGCAGGAGGTGCGCGACCAGGCCGAGTCGCTCGCCGACGCGCTCGCGGCGCGCAAGGTGATCGAGCGCGCGAAGGGCATCCTGATGGAGGCTGAAGGCCTCACGGAAGCCGTCGCGTTCACCCGGCTTCGCAACGCGAGCCAGGCGACCGGCCGGCCGCTGCGCGTGATCGCGGAGGCCGTGATCGCTACATTCGAGGCGAGATGACGACGACGATCACGCCGCCGAGGGAACGCACAAGCCGCGACGACGAGACCGGCCTCGGCGCCGCCTGGCGGGTGATCGTGCTGAACGACGACCACAACACCTTCGAGGGCGTCGCATTCGCGCTCGCGCAGACCATTCCGGGTGTCGACTACGACCGCGGCATGGCGCTCGCGAACCGCATTCATTCGAGCGGCCAGGCGATGGTGTGGTCAGGCCATCGCGAGCTTGCGGAGCTCTACCACTCTCAGCTCGAGGGCTACGGGCTGACGATGGCGCCGCTCGAGCAATAGACGCGCTCGCCGGGATCCGCCGGGTCTTCGCCGCGTTCACCGGCGGTGATCCGCGCGCGTTGTTCGACGTGATCGACGAGCATGCGGTGTGGCGCGTGCCGGGGTCGGTCCCGGTCGCGCAGGAGTACCACGGCCGTGAGCGCATCTTCGAGCTCTTCCGCGAGACGCGGCGCCTCACCGACGGCACGTATCTGAGCGAGCTTCGCTGGGCCGTCGCGGACGACGCGCACGCCGTCGCCGTCTACCGAGCACGCGGCGCGCGGCTCGGACGCAGCCTCGACATCGACCAGGTGCTGCTGATCGAGCACCGGGAGGGCATCTGGATCGACGTGACGGCGCTGCCGACCGACCCCGACGCGTTCGAGACGTTCTGGGCATGAAAGTCGGCGTCCAGCTCGCGGAGGTCGAGCGCGACGTTCGCTGGCCCGAGTACGCGGCCATGGCGCGCGCGGCCGAGGAGGTGGGCTTCGACTCGATCTGGGTCGGCGACCACCTGCTCTATCGCGGCGACGGTCGCCCCGAACGCGGTCCGTGGGACTGCTGGAGCCTGCTCGCCGCGCTCGCGGCCGTCACGCGGAGGGTCGAGCTCGGCCCGCTCGTCGCGTGCACGGCGTTTCGCGATCCGGGGCTGCTCGCGCGCGCTGCGGCGACGGTCGACGAAGTGAGCGGCGGCCGTTTGCGGGTCGCCCTCGGCGCCGGGTGGAACGAGGCGGAGTTTCGTGCGTTCGGTCTCCCTTTCGACCGGCGCGTCAGCCGCTTCGAGGAGGCGTTCGCGATCGTTCGCGGACTGCTCGCCGGTGAGCGGGTGACGCTGCAAGGGCGCTACCACACCGTCGAGGACGCCGTCCTGCTGCCGTGTCCGGAGCGCCGGGCACCGCTGATGATCGGCGGCGAGGGCGAGCGGTTGCTCGCGGCGACGCTTCCCTACGTCGACGCGTGGAACGCGTGGTTCGACCGGTTCGGCAACAGCCCGGCGGGCTTCAGCGCCTTGAACGAGCGGATCGACGCCGCCTGCAGGCGTGCCGCACGCGATCCCGCCACGCTTGTCCGCAGCGCGTGCCTGCTCGTCCAGGTCGACGGCGGGAGCGGCGAGCGGGTGCACAATCCCTCGGCCCCGCCGCTTCGCCCCGAGCAGTTCGCGGACGAGCTGCCGGCGTTCGCGGCGGCCGGCGTGGACGAGGCGATCCTCGTCCTCGATCCGATCACCGAGCGCTCGATCCGCTCTCTTCGAAGAGCGCTTCCCAGCGCCTGAGCAGCGCCTCGAGGTCGGCGCGCGCCTCACGGTGGGCAGTCAGGAGGCCGAGATCCGACCAGTCGACTGCGAGCTTGCGCTCGAGCTCGACGATGCGCTCCTCGGCGCGGGCGACCTCCGCCTCGACGAGCTCGAGCGCCGAGGGTTGCGGCTTCGCCGGGCGCGCCGCCCGCTCGCGCTTGGGCTTCGCGTGCGGCGGGGGTTCGGGCGGCGCGGGTTCCTCGATCTGCGCCCGCGCGTAGTCGGCGAACCCGCCGGCGTACGACGCGATGGCACGGTCCTCGATTGCCAGCAACCTCCCGGCGACGGCGTCGAGCACCGCGCGGTCGTGCGAGACGAGCAGCACCGTCCCCGGGAATGCTTCGAGCGCCGCCTCGAGCGATTCGCGCGACTCGAGGTCGAGATGGTTTGTCGGCTCGTCGAGGATCAGGAAGTTCGCCCCCGAGGCGACGATGATCGCGAGTGCGAGGCGCCTGCGCTCGCCGCCGGAGAGCGCCACCACCGGCTTCTCGTGCTCGTCCCAGCCCGAGAAGAGGAACCGGCCGAGCAGCGACTGGGCCTCCGGCCGGCGCAATCCGGTGCCGGCGACCGCCGCGTCGAGCACCGAGCCGCGCTCGTCGAGCTCGGACTCGTGCTGGGAGAAGTACGCGGGAACGACGCCGTGTCCGAGCCGCACGCGGCCGGCGGCGGGCTCGCGCTGCCCGAGGATCGTCTCGAGCAGCGTGGTCTTGCCAGATCCGTTCGGGCCGATCAGCGCAACGTGCTCACCCCGCTCGATCGCGAACGTGCCGTTGTCGAGCAGCGCCTTGCCGCCGGCGACGACGACCAACCCCTCCGCGACGACGACATCGCGGCCCGACCGCGGCGGCTTCAGGAACTCGAAGCCGATCGTGCGGCGGCGCGCGCCGGGCGCCTCGACGCGATCCGCCTTGATCCGGTCGAGCTGCTTCAGCTTCGACTGGGCCTGCCGCGCCTTCGACGCCTTGTAGCGGAAGCGCTCGACGAACCGTTCGAGCCTGGCGATCTGCTCGGCTTGTCGCTCGGCCTGCTTCTGCTGATGCACGGCCCGCGCCGCCTGCTCGAGTCGCCACACGTGCCAGGCGCCGGGGAAGAACGTCGACCGTCCCTGATCGAGCTCGAGCACCGCCGTGGTGACCGCCTCGAGGAACCAGCGGTCGTGTGCGACGAGGATGACGGCGGCGTCGATCGTCCGCAGCATCTGCTCGAGCCACTCGAGCGACTCGATGTCGAGGTGGTTGGTCGGCTCGTCGAGCAGCAGCAGGTCGGGCTGTGCGGCGAGCGCGCGCGCCAGCGACGCGCGCGTGAGCTCGCCCCCGGAGAATGTGTGGAGCGGCCGATCGAGGTCGGCATCGGTGAAGCCGAGCCCGCGCACGACCGACGCCGCCCGGTCGCGCCAGTCGTAGCCGCCGGCGTGCTCGAGCCGACCCTGAGCGGAGGCGTAGCGGCGGAGCGTCGCGGCATCGTGCACGCCGTCCGCCATCGCGCGCTCGAGCGAGCGCAGCTCCTCCTCGACCGCCGCGAGATCGGCTGTGCCGGCGAGCACGTACTCACGCAGCGGCGCGCGTCCGAGGGCGGGCGGCCGCTGGTCGTGCAGGGCGATGCGCGTCCCTTTCTCGAGCGCGAGCTCGCCGCCCTGAAGGGACGTCTCGCCGGCGATCGCCCGCAGCAGCGTCGTCTTGCCGGCGCCGTTCGGCCCGGCCACCGCCAGACGGTCCCGGCGCTCGACCTTGAACGAGACGCCGTCGAAGAGCGGGTCCCCCGAGAGCTCTTTCCGAAGCGCAGAGGCGATGAGCACGGCCACGATGGTGAAAGTATCCGGACGTGGGGCCGACCACCGAGACCGAGATCCTGGGCGTGCTGCTCGACGAAGCCGCTGACGGGATCCTGCTTGCCGATCCGCACGGTCACGTGCTGCTCGCGAACCGCCGCTTCCGCGGGCTCGCCGATCTGCTCGGGCTCGACCTCGGCGGCAGGTTCGCGGACGGCCTCGGCGGGCTGGCCGAGCGCGCGACCGAGCCTTATGCGCTCGCGGCCGCCGTCGACCGGCTGCGCGGCGAGGCCGGCGAAATCGAGTTCGAGGACGCGGTGACCGGGCGGATCTTCCGCCTCGACGCCTCGCCCGACCTCGCGCTGGGACGGGCGTGGACGCTGCGAGAGGTGACGCAGCAGCGAGAGCGGGAACGGGAGCGGGAGGAGCGGGTCGCGGCGATCGGGCACGACCTCCGGACGCCTCTCACGTCGATGGCGGGGTTCATCGGGCTGCTGCGGGAAGGCGACTACGGCCCCCTCAACCCCGAGCAGCAGCGTTACCTTGAAATCGTCCACCGCGCCGCGGGTCGGCTGCAGCAGCTCATCGACGAGCTGCTCGCCGCATCGGGACGCGAGGTGTCCCGAAGCAAGGAGGCGCAGTGATCGGAATCGTCGGCGGCGGCCTGTCGGCCGCCAAGTGCGTGGAGAGCTACCGCGAGGCGGGCGGAACGGAAGAGGTCGTCATCTGGTCGCAGGACCCACACGGGCCCTATCACCGCCCGCCGCTGTCGAAGCGGCTGCTGCGCGGCGAGGCGGAGCCGAAGGACGCGCTCGTCCACCCGCGCGAGTGGTACGCCGAGCAGGACGTCGACCTGCGAACCGGTGAGAGCGTCGCATCGCTGGACGACGTCGCGGCCGACCGGATCGTGATCGCGACCGGCGCCCGGCCGCGCCGGCTCGGCGATGCCCTCGCTCTGCGCACGATCGACGACTCGCTCGAGATCCGGCGCCGCGCCGAGAGCGCCCGCACGGCCGTCGTCGTCGGCGGAGGGTTCATCGGCTGTGAGGTGACTGCGTCCTTGACCCAGCTCGGCGTCAAGGTCGTGCAGGTCGTACGCGAGCCGATGGTCTTCGCTCCGCTGCAGGCTCCCCCGCTTTCCGAGGCCCTGCATCAGATCTACCGCGCGCACGGCGTGGATCTCCGCCTCGAGAGCAGCGAGATCCCGAAGGCGGACCTCGTCGTCGCCGGGATCGGGGTCGAGCCCAACGTCGAACTGGCCCGCGACGCCGGCCTCGAGGTGCGCAGCGGGATCGTGGTCGACGAGCGGTTCGCCACGGCGCGGCCGGGGGTCTTCGCGATCGGCGACGTCGCAGAGTTCTACGACCCGATCTTCCGTCGCCACCGGCGGATCGAGCACTGGTCGAACGCCGCCTACCACGGGACGACGCTCGGGCGGATCCTCGCGGGTGAGGAAGAGGCCCGCTACGACATCGTCTCGGCGTTCTTCTCGGAGGAGTTCGGCCGGTCGTTCAGGCTGTTCGGCGATCCCAGCGGGCACGACGACCAGAAGCTCGACGGGGACTTCGCCGAGGGCGACGCCGTCCTGAGGTTCCTGAAGGGGACGGCCACGATCGGCGCGGTCGTCACCGGGCAGGAGGAGGAGGTCGAGAACGCCCTCAAGGACGAGATTCGAGCCGGCGCGGCATCCGTCGCCTAGGCGCTAAGGTCGCGGAGACGACGACGCGAGGAGGAGCCGGTGGCTCAGTCGGACATCGAACAGCTCTCGATCGACACGATCCGCACGCTGTCGATGGACGCCGTGCAGAAGGCGAACGCCGGCCATCCCGGCACGGCGATGGCGCTCGCACCGCTTGCGTACCTCCTCTACCACGAGGTGATGCGGCACAACCCGGCGAACCCGGAGTGGCCGAACCGCGACCGCTTCGTCCTGAGCGCGGGCCACGCCTGCATCCTCCAGTACACGGCGCTCCATCTCACGGGCTACGCCCTGCCGATGGAACAGCTCCAGCGCTTCCGGCAGTGGCAGTCTGCGACTCCCGGCCATCCGGAGCGCGGGCACACGCCGGGAGTCGAGGTCACGACTGGACCGCTCGGCCAAGGGTTCGGGAACGGCGTCGGGCTGGGCATCGCGGAGCGGTTCCTCGCACAGGCGTTCAACCGGCCGCACCGCATCGTCGTCGACCATTGCATCTACGTGATCTGCTCCGACGGCGATCTGATGGAGGGCGTCTCGTACGAGGCCGCCTCGATCGCCGGGACAAACCGGCTCGGCAAGCTCGTCTACTTCTACGACGACAACCACATCACGATCGACGGGACCACGTCGATCTCGTTCACGGAGGACCGCGCCGCGCGATTCGAAGCGCTCGGCTGGCACGTGCAGAAGGTGGCGGACGTCAACGACCTCGGCGCGCTCCGGGCTGCGATCGCGGCCGCGCAGGCCGAGACTGCACGCCCGTCGATGATCATCGTGCGCAGCCACATCGCGTACCCCGCACCGCATGCCGTCGACACCGCGAAGGCGCATGGTTCGCCGCTCGGCGCCGAGGAGGTCGCCGCGACCAAGAAGGTGCTCGGCTGGGACCCCGAGCAGTTCTTCCACGTGCCGGACGAGGTGTACGCGCATCTGAACGGTGTCGAGCGCGGAGCGAAGCTGGAGTCCGAGTGGAACGACGCGTTCACCGCCTGGTCGGACGCATTCCCGGGTGAACGTGAGCGCTGGGACGGCGCGTGGGCCGGTCGCGTCGGTACGTGGGAGCTCCCTACCTTCGAGGCCGGCGAGGAGCTCGCGACGCGCGCCGCCGGCAAGACGGTCATGCAGGCGTTCGCCGACGCAGTGCCGACGATGATCGGCGGCGCCGGCGACCTCGTCGAGTCGACGTACACGGAGTTCGCAGCGTCAGGTCTCTTCTCGTCGCGCTGGGCGGGCCGGAACATCCCGTTCGGCATCCGCGAGCATGCGATGGGCGCGATCGTCAACGGCATCGCCGTGCACGGCGGCTGCGTCAAGCCGTACGGGTCGACCTTCCTGATGTTCAGCGACTACATGCGTCCGTCGGTCCGGCTGTCGGCCCTGATGGGACTACCCGTCGTCTGGGCCTGGACGCACGACTCGGTCGGTCTGGGCGAGGACGGCCCGACACACCAGCCGGTGGAGACCTACGCGGCGCTGCGCGCGATCCCGAATCTCTGGTTCATCCGCCCTGGGGACGCGAACGAGACCGCGCACGCATGGAAGGTCGCTCTCGACCGGGCGGACGGCCCGGTGGCCCTGTCGCTGACGCGGCAGAAGGTGCCCACGCTCGATCGCACCGAGCTCGCCCCGGCCTCGGGGCTCGAGCGCGGCGCGTACACGCTCTGGGAGTCGAGCGATTCTCCCGAGCTGATCCTGATCGCCACCGGCAGCGAGCTCTCGCTCGCGCTCGACGCGGGCCGGAAGCTCGCCGAGGAAGGCACCGCCGTCCGCGTCGTCTCGATGCCGTGCTGGGAGCTGTTCGCCGACCAGTCCGACGACTACCGCGACGAGGTGCTCCCTCCCGACGTGATCGCGAGGTTGTCGATCGAGGCCGGCGTCGCGCTCGGTTGGCGGCAGTGGGTCGGCGACCACGGCGACTCGATCTCGATCGAGCACTTCGGCGCGTCGGCGCCCGGCGGCACGGTGCTCGCGGAGTTCGGATTCAACGTCGACAACGTCGCCGCGCGCGCATCCGCGCTTCTGCAGCGGGTGGCCTAGCCCGGTGCGCGGCCGTGAAGAAGGAGATGACCCATGGCCAAGTCCCATCTGCATGAGCTGACCGAGCACGGCCAGTCCGTCTGGTTCGACACCCTGTCGCGCGAGCTCGTCCACTCCGGTGGTCTCGCCCGCATGATGGACGAGGACGCCGTCACGGGCGTCACGTCGAATCCGACGATCTTCCAGAAGGCGCTGTCCGAGGGCGACGCCTACGACGAGCAACTCAAGGAACTGCTCGCGGCCGATACCGACCCGACGCAGATCTTCTTCTCGCTCGCGCTCGACGACATCCGCGATGCGTGCGATGTGCTGCGCCCCGCGTTCGACGCGAGCGGTGGGGTGGACGGCTTCGTCTCGATGGAGGTCGAGCCGGGCATCGCGTACGACACACACAAGTCCTTCGAGCAGGCGCAGTGGATCTCGAAGCTGGTCGAGCGGCCGAACCTGTACGTGAAGATTCCGGCGACGGAGCCGGGCTTGCCGGCGATCGAGGACAGCATCGCGCACGGCACGTCCATCAACATCACGCTGATCTTCGGGTTGCAACGGTACGAGGCCGTCGTCGAGGCGTACCTGCGCGGACTCGAGCGGCTGGTCGCCGCGGGCGGCGATCCGTCGAAGGTCGTGTCGGTGGCGTCGTTCTTCGTTTCGCGCGTCGACACTGAAACGGACAAGCGTCTGGACGCACTCGGTCAGCCGAGCCTCAAAGGGAAGCTCGCCATCGCCAACGCGAAGCTGGCTTACCAGCACTATCTGCAGGCGTTCTCCGGCCCACGCTGGGAGTTCCTCGCCGGCAAGGGCGCGCGCGTGCAGCGGTGTCTCTGGGCGTCGACGTCGACGAAGAACCCGGAGTACCGCGACGTGATGTACGTCGAGGAGCTGATCGGCCCGGACACCGTGAACACGATGCCGCTCGAGACGATCGAGGCGTTCCAGGATCACGGGCGCGTCACCGGCGACACGGTGCTCGAAGGTGTCGACGCGGCGCACACGCTGCTCGACGATCTGGCGGCAGCCGGGATCGACTACGACGACGTGACGGCGACGCTCGAGGCGGAAGGCGTGCAGAAGTTCAGCGACTCGTTCGATCAGATCCTCGAGAGCATCCGGGCCAAGCGGGGCGCCCTCCAGGTCGCTTGATCTCGATGCGACTCGGCCTGGGGCGAGCATGACCGCCGTCGCACCGCCGGAGGAGGAGGCGGCGAACCCGCTGCGGGAGGGGCTGCGCATCCGGCGCCGGCCCGACCCTTGCCTGCTCGTCATCTTCGGCGCGTCTGGCGACCTGACCTCGAAGAAGTTGATGCCGGCGCTCTACTCGCTCGCGTTTCGCGGGCTGCTCCCGGAGAAGTTCGGGATCGTCGGCGCGGCGCGCACGGAGGAAGGCGACGACGCGTTCCGCGAGCGGATGAAACAGGCAGTCATCGAGCACGCACGCGACCCGTTCAAGGACGAGGTCTGGACCGAGCTCGCGAAGGGGATGCGGTACGTGACGCTCGACTTCGCGGACGTCCACGCCGAGGACGCGCTTCGCGACACGCTCAACGAGCTCGACTCGGCGCTCGGAACATTGGGCAACCGCGTCTACTACTTCGCCGTGCCGCCGAGCGCGATCGGCACCCTCGTCGACGAGATCGCGGAACGTCGAGGCGCCGAAGGCTGGCTGCGGTTGATCATCGAGAAGCCGTTCGGCCACGACCTCTCCTCGGCGAAAGCGCTGAACGCCGACATCCAGAAGCACTTCTCTGAGAACGAGGTCTTCCGGATCGACCATTACCTCGGCAAGGAGACCGTGCAGAACATGCTGGCGCTCCGGTTCGCGAACGGCATCTTCGAGCCGATCTGGAACCGCCAGTTCATCGACCACGTGCAGATCACCGTCGCCGAGTCGATCGGCATCGAAGGCCGCGCCGGCTACTACGAGCAGGCGGGGGCGATCCGCGACATCTTCCAGAACCATCTGCTCCAGCTCGTCGCGGTCGCGGCGATGGAACCGCCGATCGACTTCACCGCCGACTCGGTGCGCAACGAGAAGGTGAAGGTGCTGAAGGCGATTCACACGCCGGGCCCGAAGCATGTCGTCCGCGGCCAGTACGGCCGCGGCTTCGTCGAGGGTGAGGAGGTCGCGGCGTACCGCGAGGAGGATGGTGTCGCGCCGAACTCGATGACGGAGACGTTCGTCGCCGCGAAGCTCTTCGTCGACAACTGGCGCTGGGCCGACACGCCGTTCTACGTGCGGATGGGCAAGCGGCTCGCCCGGCGGGAGACGACGATCGCGATTCAGTTCAAGCGCGCGCCGCACCCGCCGTTCGAGGACGGCTCGTCGGAGGTCCTGCGCCCGAACGTGCTGCTCATCCACGTTCAGCCGAACGAGGGTGTGTCGCTCGCGATCGGCGCCAAGGTGCCCGGGCAGGGAATGGCGATCCGCACGGTGCACATGGACTTCCTCTACGGAGGGACGTTCCGCGAGGGGCTGCCTGACGCGTACGAACGGCTGATTCTCGACGCGATGCTCGGCGACGCCACGCTGTTCACGCGCTCGGACGAGATCGAGGAGCAGTGGGCGCTCGTCGACGCGATCGTGGCGTTCTGGCAGCGCGACCGACCCTCGTTCCCGAACTATGCCGCCGGCTCGTGGGGCCCGACGGCCTCCGACGAGCTGCTGCATCGCGACGGCCGCTCGTGGCGCCGCCACTGATGACGGCGCCGCGGCCGCTGATCGAGGTCGACTGGTCGGGCGAGAACGTCTCGATCGCGGAGATCGAGCGGGAGCTCGCCCGCCTGCGGGATCTCTCCTCGGCGGATTCCGCCCAGCCGAATCTTCGGACGTCGGTGATGACCCACATCGCGTGGGTGCCGCCGACGTGGAAGGACCAGGCGGAGGAGACGCTCGCCGGGATGGCGGAGCGCCACCCCTCGCGGACGCTGCTCTTGCTGCCTGCGCCGGACGAGGAGGACGGTCTCGACGCGAGGCTCGCGATCCGCTGCTTCCCGGTCGTCGGATCGTGCGGTGTGCGGCGAGGTGATCGAGCTCACACTGCGCGGCGACCGGACCGATGCGCCGGCGTCGATCGTGCTTCCGCTGCTCATCTCCGATCTGCCGGTCTTCTGCCGGTGGCGAGGCGAGCCGGCGTTCGGCGGCGGTCCGTTCGAGCAGCTCGTGGACATCGTCGACAGGTTGATCGTCGACTCGAGCGAGTGGGAGGAGCTGCGCTACGACGAGCTCGGCGGCCTCTTCGGGAGAACCGCGGTGTCGGACATCGCCTGGGCGCGGACGGACGAGTGGCGGCAAGAGCTGGCCGACTACTGGCCGGAGATTCGCGAGCGGGAGATCCGGATCCGCGGCCCGCGTGCGGAGGCGGAGCTGCTGCGCGGGTGGTTGAACGCGCGCCTCGACCGCTCGCTGCCGGCGGTCGATGCGGCGACGACGCTGGCCGTGCGCCTCGGCGGCGAGGAGCTTCCCGCGCCGAAAGGCGATGCCGCGACGCCGAGCGACCTCCTCAGCGCGCAGCTCGACAACTTCTCCCGCGACCCGATCTACGAGGCGGCGGTTCTGGCAGCGGCTGGCACGTGACCTTCGGGGTCAGACCCGGGTCTGACCCCGTAGCTGTGCCGAAACTGCGATTTCATCGGCCTGGCGTTGCGGTTGTGACGGCCGCTAGGCAACCTCGATGAATGCCCCGAGCGCTACGTGTCGACATCGCCGGCGAGACGTACCACGTGACGCAGCATGGGGTCGATGACCGGCGCATCTTTCGCGATGACGATGACCGCGAGACCTTCCTCCGCTTCCTCCGCGATGAGCTCACCCGAAGCAGCTGGACGTGCCTCGCTTATGCGCTGATGTCGACCCACTACCACCTGCTCATTCGCCTCGACGAGCCCACCCTGAGCCGCGGCTTTCAAAGGCTGAACGGACGCTACGCCCAGGCGTACAACCATCGTTGGGGGCGACGAGGTCACCTCTTCGAACGCAGATTTCGAGACGTCATCGTCGAGAGCGACGCGCACCGCTACGAGGTGAGTCGATACATCCATCTCAACGCGACGCGCGCAAACATGTGCGAGGCGCCGGAAGATCACGTGTGGAGCGACTACGGGAGCACAATTGGCCTCTTGCCGCGTGATCCAATCGTCGATCCACGCCTGGCGCTGGAGCTCTTCGGCGATCGACTCGACGTCGCGCGAAGACGGTATGTCGCGTTCATCGCCGAGGTCGACCCACGCGTACGGCGAGGTCAGACCCGGGTCAGACCCCGGAGCGTCCCGCAACCATCCCTCGCGCCAGCCTAGAAGCTTCCGTTGAGCAAGCGCACCACTTCGTCGTGCAGAACCCCGTTCGTGGCGACGAGGCTTGCACCGTCTGCCAGGTTGGCGCCGGCGAAGGTCGTGCAGCGACCGCCGGCTTCCTCCACGAGCAGCTGCACCGCGGCGTAGTCCCACACGTGCACGACGCTGTCGGAACCGACCTCCATCGCTCCTTCGGCGACGAGGCAGTACTGCCAGAAGTCGCCGAAGCCGCGATTCGACCACGCGCGTTCGACGATCGCCCGCCAGCCGGTCGGCATGTTGCGCTGCGAGGTGCACGACACGACCGCATCCTCAAGCCGTCCGATCGACGAGACCCGGCAGCCGGCACCGTCGACGTACGCTCCCTCGCCCCGCTGCGCCCACCACCGGCGCCCCAGCGCAGGTGCGGAAACGAGCGCGGTCGCGAGTGCCCCTTCGCGTTCGAGGGCGAGGAGCGTCGCCCAGACCGGGATGCCGCGCACGTACGACGTCGTGCCGTCGATCGGGTCGACGATCCACTTCGCGTCGCCGCCGTCGTCGCCGAATTCCTCTCCGAGCACCCTTTCGCCGCGGCCCGAGGCGGCCACGACGGAGCGCACCGCCTCCTCCGCATTGCGGTCGGCCTCCGACACCGGCGAGAGGTCTGGCTTCGTCTCGACGCGGAGGTCGAGCGCACCAAAGCGCGCGAGGGTGACGGCATCCGCCGCATCGGCGAGCAAGTGCGCGAACTTCACGTCAGCGTGCAAGCCGAGCCTCCAGCGCCAGGCCCGCAGCGAGCACGAATGCGTCGTCCCCCGGCCGCCCGACGAGCTGCACCGAGGCCGGCAGCCCGTCCTCCGCTGCGCCCGCCGGCAGCGCGAGCGCCGGCCAGCCGAGCGCGTTGAACGGATACGTGAAGCGGACGAACGAGCCGCGCTCCGCGATCTCGTCGACGTCGGCGGCCGGGGCGACGAACGCGAGCGTCGGCACGAGCAGCAGCCGGCGGTCACCGAGTGCCTCGTCTGCGCACTGCCGCAGCTCTTCGCGTGCGTGAGCCGCGTCCGCGACCTCGCCGTCGGCGACCTCGAGGCACCGTTCGATCTTCGGCACGGATGTTCTCGCCATACAGCTCCGCCGCCTCGGCATAGAGCTCGCGGTGGACATCGGCGATCTCACGCATGAAAACCGCCTGCGTTCCGTCGGCCGCCGGAAAGTCGATCGGCACAGTACCGCCGAACAACGCAGCAGCTTCGAGCACACGCTCGCGGACGAGCGGCGCACAAGCGTCTGCCCACGCGACGCCGACCACCAGCTCGTCCAGCGACTCGAGCGGGGCGACGTCGAGCTCCGGCGCGAGCGCCTCCATCAGCGCGACGCACCCGCCGACGTCGCGCGCCATCGGCCCGACGTGGTCGTAGCTCGTCGCGAGTGGAAAGACGCCGCCGGCCGGGACGAGCCCGAACGACGGCTTGAACCCGGCGATGCCGCAACACGCCGCCGGGATGCGGATCGAGCCGCCCGTGTCGGATCCGAGCGCGCCGTCGGCGAGAAACGCCGCGAGCGCTGCGGCCGACCCGCCGCTCGAGCCGCCCGCCGTCCGTCCGGGCGCGCGCGGGTTCGGCACGACGCCGTAGTGAAGGTTCTGCGAGGTGACGCCGTAGGCGAACTCGTGCAGGTTCGCCTTGCCGACCGAGACCCAGCCGCCCGCTTCGAGCAGCGTGACCGCGTCCGCGCTCACAGTCGGTACGTGGTCGGCGAACACCGCGGACCCGTACGTCGTGCGAACGCCCGCCGTATCGAAGAGATCCTTCACGGCGAGTCGGCGCCCCGCGGGTGCGACGGCGTCGAGCTCGGTGATCCAGATGCCTAGCTGAGCCAGAGGTACACGAACGCGACTCCGACGGTGCCGCCGAACAGGAGCCAGAACAGGCCGAAGAGCGCCCAGCCCCACTGCATGTTCTTGCGGGCGAGCTCGGCGTCCGGGTCGGCGAGCTCGCGCGTCGTCGGCTCGGCCATCTAGATCACCGTGTCCAGCGCCATCGCGACGAAGAGCAGCGCGAGGTAGAGGAGCGAGTAATGGAAGAGACGCGCCGCCGAGCGTTTGGCGAGTGTGCGCCGCAGCTCGAGCGCGTACCAGGTGAACACCGCGCCGAGCACCAGCGCGGCGACGGCGTAGGCGACGCCGAACACGCCGAACGCGACCGGAACGATGGTCGCCGCAACGAGCACGAGCGTGTACCAGACAATCTGCTTCGCCGTCTCCCGGTCGCCTCGCTCGACGGGCAGCATCGGGACGCCCGCACGCGCATAGTGCTCCTTGAGCATCAGCGCGAGCGCCCAGAAGTGCGGCGGTGTCCAGATGAACACGATCGCGAACATCGCGAGCGCCGCCCACCCGAGATGGCCGCTTGCGCCCGCGTAGCCGACCAGCGGCGGGACCGCGCCCGCGGCGCCGCCGATCACGATGTTCTGCGACGTCGATCGCTTCAGCCAGCGCGTGTACACGAGCACGTAGAAGAGGTTGCCCGCAAGTGCCAGCAACGCGGTGGGGAGGTTGACCAGCGAGTCGAGGAGCACGAACGAGAAGGCGCTCAGGGCAAGACCGAACTCGAGCGCGCGCTCCGGCGGCACGCGTCCCGATGCGACGGGTCGGCTCGCGGTGCGTGAGCCCATGAGGCGGTCGATGTCGCGGTCGAGGTAGTGGTTGAGGGCAGACGCACCGCCGCAGGCAAGCGCCAGGCCCACCATCGTGAGCGCGAACGGCCCGGCCGCCGGCGTCCCGCCCGCCCCGACGAACGCGCCGGCCCCGCCGGTCAACAGGAGCAGCGACATGATGCGCGGTTTCGTCAGCGTCAGGTAGTCGCGTGCCGGGCCCTGCGGCGACTCGCTGCGCCACGAGCGCGCGCCAACGAGCACGGCGGCGGCGAGCGCGAGCGACGCGAAGCCGACGTGGGCGGCGCGCCCGGTCAGCAGCGCGGCCAGCGCGAAGAATGTGAGCGCGGCCAGCGCCGGCGTGAGCAGGCGGCGGGCGGAGACCCACGCGATCGCCGCGAGGGCGGCCAGGGGGGGCAGCGCGACGGCGGCGAGCACGCGGTGCGCGGTCCCCCAGCCCGCGGCGCCCGAGACGACTGCGAGGCCGGTGCCCGCGACAGCGGCGACGGCGGTGAGGCGGCCCCAGAAGCCCATCAGAATCCCCGCGTCTCCGCGAGGCGCCGGCGCAGGTCGCGCAACGGCCGCGCGCTCGTCACGTAGGGCAGCTTGTCGAAGTTCCAGGGCGGTGGCGGCGACGTCGTGTACCACTCCAGCGTGTCGGCGAGCCACGGGTCGTTGCCGGCGCGCTTCCCGCTCCGCGAGGTCTTGATCACGTTCCACACGAACACCAGCATCCCGAGCCCCATCACGTAGGAGCCAATCGTCGAGGCCATGTTGTACGCCTCCCAGAGCCCGTGTGCGTGGTAGGTGTAGACGCGGCGCGGCATCCCGAGCATCCCGAGCATGTGCTGCGGGAAGAACGTCAGGTTAAAGCCGATGAAGACGAGCCAGAAGTGGGCCTTGCCGAGCTGCTCGTCCAGGCAGCGGCCGAAGAATTTCGGCCACCAGTAATACAGGCCCGCGAACACGCCGAACACGGAGCCGCCGAACAGCACGTAGTGGATGTGCGCGACCACGAAGTAGGAGTCGGTGACTGCCCAGTCGATCGGGAAGACGGCGAGGAAGATCCCGGAGATGCCGCCGATCGTGAAGATCGCGATGAAGCCGAGGGCCCACAGCATCGGCGTGTCGAAGATGATGTTGCCCCGCCAGAGCGTCGCGAGCCAGTTGAGGATCTTCACGCCGGTCGGAACGGCGATCACCATCGAGCTGAGCATGAAGAAGATGTCGAGGCCGATTGGCAGGCCGACCGCGAACATGTGGTGCGCCCAGACGAGCAGCGAGAAGAACGCGATCCCCACGGTCGAGTATGCGACCGCCTTGTAGCCGAAGATCGGCTTGCGTGAGAACACCGGGATGACCTCCGAGATCATCCCCATCGCCGGCAGGATCATGATGTAGACCTCGGGGTGCCCGAAGAACCAGAACACGTGCTGGTAGAGGAGCGGGCTCCCGCCGTGCGCCGGGTCGAAGAAGTGCGTTCCCGCCTGGCGGTCGAGCAGCATCAGCGTCAGCCCGGCCGACAGCGTCGGCAGCACGATGATCAGCATCCACGCGTACGTGAGGATGCTCCAGCAGAAGAGGGGGATGCGCGTCCACGTCATCCCAGGCGCGCGCATGTTGTGGATCGTCGTGACAAAGTTGATCGCGCCGACGAGTGACGAGATCGAGAGGATGTGGAGGCTCAGGATCCAGAGGTCCTGGCCGTTGCCCGGCTCGTGCAGCGTCGACAGCGGGACGTACGCCGTCCAGCCGGCCTGCGCGGCGCCGTGCCGCGAGAAGAAGCTGAGGAGGAGCACGACTCCGCCCAGCAGGAAGAGCCAGTACGACAACGCGTTCAGCCGCGGGAACGCCATGTCGCGCGCACCGATCATCAGCGGCACGAGGAAGTTCCCGAACGCTGCCGCGATCGGGACGAGGACGAGGAAGATCATCGTCGTCCCGTGGATCGTGACCGCCTCGTTGTACGAGCTCTTCGTGAGGAAGCTCTCGTTCGGCGTCAGCAGCTGAGTCCGGATCAGCAGTGCGAGGATCCCGCCGATCGCGAAGAAGGCGAGCGTCGTCCAGAGGTAGAGGATCCCGATCCGCTTGTGGTCGACGGTGGTCACCCACGACGCGACCTTGCCGCGACGCCAGTCGGTCCGGTACGGCGCCCGTTCGACGTTCACTGCCATCGGCTAGCCACCCGCCTTCGCATAACGCTTGGTGTACGAGACGAGCGCGTCGATCTGCGCGCCGCTCCAGGTCTTGCCGACGGCCGGCATGCCGCCTTGCCCGTTCCGCAGGAGCGTCTCGATGCCCTTACGGTCGCCGAGCAGCGGGTTGCCGCCGAGCGGTGGCCCGATGTAGCGGTGGTCGAGGCGGTGGCACTTCTCGCACACGCCCGTCCACTCCTCGCGCCCGAGCTCCGGCCCGCTCGCCTTGGCGAGCCGTCCCTGGATGAACGCGTCGTACTGAGCGCGCGGCACGACGTGCACGACGCCGTCCATCAGCGCATGCTGGATGCCGCAGAGCTCGGCGCAGCGCGCGACGTAGTTCCCGACGGGCGCCTTGAACCACGTCTTGTTGACGCGGCCCGGGATCGCGTCGTACTTCGCGCCGAAGTCGGGCACCCACCACGAGTGGTTGACGTCGTAGTCCAGGCCGACGACGTTCTCGTGCACGACCTGGTCCGCCGGCGCGACCATCTCGTCGATCGAGACCGCCCCGTTCGGATATCTGAACAGCCAGTAGAACTGGTGCCCCTCGATCGTGATCGTCGTCGAGTCGGCCGCCGAGGCCTTCGGAGCGTCGGCGATGCCCGGGAGCTTGTAGAAGACGAACGATCCGATCGCCGCCAGGATCAGCACGGGGATCACGGTCCACATGACCTCGAGCTGCGTGGCGCCGTGGATCTGCGGCCCCTCGGCGGTGCGTGGGCGTTTACCGCGGCGATATTTGACGATGAAGAGGATGAGCGCGCCCTCGACGATGACGAAGACCACGCCCGTGAAGATCGAGACGAAGACGAACGCGTCGTGAATACGGTGGGCGTTCGGGGAGTGGGCCTCGCCGGGGAGGAATCCGTCGTTGCCTGCGAGGGCGACGGCGCTGATGATCAGCGCCACCGCGCTCGTTGCGAGTGTGGCAAAGGCGATCCGGCGCACGCCGAGTGGCATCGTATAGAGGTGGAACCGCGCAGTCGGGTTGACCTGCCGGACGACGTCGGGCACCAGTTCGAGGTGTATGTGAACGGCGTCCCGAAGGGCCGCGGCGTCGACTACGACCTCGTCGGGCGGACGCTCGTGTTCCGAGAGGAGCTCGCCCAGGAGGGTCGTCTCGGCTTCTGGCGGTGGCTCTCGCTCTTCTTCGGAGTGGCAGGGACGTACCGGCAGCACGACACCGTCGACGTGGTCTACGACCGCGACGGGCGACGGGCGGTGGCGAGCCTGCAGCCGACGATTCGGTAGGTTCGCGCACGTGGCGAGCGTCGATGTCGTACGGAGGCCGCGGATCGGCCTGCTGCACGCTGCCGTCTCGCTCGCGGCGCTGGCCGGGATCGTCTGGTGGGCGGCCAGGCAGCGCGCACCGCACATCCCGCTCGATCTCGGGGCGCTCGCGTGGCTCGGCGGCGCGCTCGCGCTCTATGCCGGCGCGTCCGTCCTCCGCGGTGAGCGCTGGCACGGCCTGCTCGTCGCCTCGCACGTCGATCGCGGGCGGCGCGAGAGCTACCGCCTGACGGCCGTCGGCTATATGGGCAACAACACGTTGCCGGCCCGTGCCGGGGATCTGATGCGGGTGATGCTGCTCGGAGGACCGCGGCGGATTGTCCTCGGGACGGTGATCGCGGAGCGTGTTCTCGACGCGCTCGCGCTGGCACTGATCTTTGCGTTCGTCGTCGCCGACCGCGGGGTCGGGTTCGGCCCGCTCCCGTACGTGGTCGGCGCCGGCGCCGGCGTCGCCGTCCTGCTGGCGGTGCTGTGGCGCGCCGCGCCCGCGAACGCGAGGCTGCTCGCGGCACGGGAGTGGATCCGTCCTGCCATCGCGGCCACGCGTGAGCTCGCCGGGTGGCGCGGACTGGCGCTGTTCGCGTTGTCGCTCGCCATCTGGCTCGTCGAGGCGTCGGTGTACCTGACGGTCGGCGACGCGACAGGCGTCTCCCTCGGCGTGACGGGCGCGCTGTACGTCGTCGCGCTCACGAATCTCTCAGCGCTCGTGCCGGCCGCCCCCGGCTACATCGGAACGTTCGATGCCGCCGTGCTGGTCGCCCTCGACTCGCTGCACTTGCCCGCGCTCGGGTACCTGCTCGTCCTGCGCTTCGTGCTGTTCGTCCCGATCACGATCGTCGGCCTCGCACTCCTGCTCGCGCGCACCGCCTGGCGGCGCCGGTGACCGCTGTCGCAGCGCGCGTCCGCGCGCTTCGCCTGGACGACCTCCTCGCCGCTCCGTTCGCGGTCCCGTTCGCGCTCGCGGCGCTGTCCGCGCTGAGCGTGTACGTGCGGTCGCGCCAGCTGCATGCCGGCTTCTGGATCGACGAGGGCCTGTCGGTCGGAATCGCGCACCATCCGTGGTCGTCCTTGCTGCACGTGCTCAGGCACGACGGCTCGCCCCCGGCCTACTACCTGCTGCTGCGGGCGTGGATCGCCTGGTTCGGTGACGGCGAGCGCGCGACCCACTCGCTCTCGCTCGTCTTCGGAGTCGCCTGCGTTCCGCTCGCCTACGTGCTCGGACGCGCGGCCTTCGACCGCACGACGGGTCTCTGCTGTGCGCTGCTCGCAGCGTTGAACCCGTACCTCACGTACTACGCGCAGGAAACGCGGATGTACGAGCTCGAGGCGTTCCTCTCGATCGTCGTCACGTTCGCATACGTCGAGGCGATCGTGCGCGGTCGCCGAGCCTACGCGCCGCTCCTTGTCGGAGGGCTCGCACTGATGCTCTACACGCACAACTGGGCCCTGTTCCTGTGCGCCGGGCTGGCGGTCGCGACCTTCGTCGTCGCGCGCGAGCGGCTCAAGGCGTTCGCCGTCGCCGGGGCGGCGGTTGCGCTCCTGTACCTGCCGTGGCTGCCGTCGCTCTTCTTCCAGGTCCGCCACACGGGTGCGCCGTGGGCGTCGGTGCCGTCGTGGCGCGACCTCGTCGTCGCCCCGAACGCCGTGCTGGCGGGCGACGGGCCGTTCGTGGCGCTGGTGCTCGCGGGCGGGGTCGGGCTCGGTGCGCTCGTCCGCGGCCGTGTCAGCGCCGAGCGCACAGTGGTGCTCGCGCTGGCGTGGGCCGCAGGCGTGACCATCGTGCTCGCCTGGCTCTCGTCCCAGATCTCGCCGTCGTGGGCGACGCGGTACTTCGCGGTGGTGGTCGGGCCGCTGCTGTTGCTCGCCGCGCGCGGGATCGTGCGGTCCGGGCGCTTCGGGATCGCCGCCCTGGTCGTCGTGCTGTTCTTCTGGATCGGCTACACGGTGCGCGACGACAAGGAGAACGCCCGCGCGATCGCGAGCGCTCTCGGCCCGCTGCACCCGGGCGAGCTCGTCGTCTCGACGCATCCCGAGCAGGTGCCGGTCCTGCGCTACTACCTCGGGCCGGGCCTGCGGTTCGCGACCACGCTGGGTCCCGTCCAGGACCAGCAGGCGTTCGACTGGGTCGACGCAGTCGCGCGGCTTCGTCGCGCTGGCCCCCGGCCGACCCTGGACGGCCTGATCGCGTCGGTGCCGCGCGGGAGCGAGTTCGTCGTCGTCACGCCTGTCTTCCGCGACTACCGCGCCTGGAAGGCGAAGTGGACGAAGCTCGTGTGGCAGAAGTCGAAGGCGTGGACGCAGTTGCTGCAGGACGATTCGCGGCTGCGGCTGGTCCGGCACATCACGACCGACGAGATCGCGCTCCACCGCAACTTCTTCAAGCCGTTGCAGGCGTACGTGTATCGGCGAGTCGGCTAACGTCCCCCTGCGGCCCGGACCGATGACGAACGAAACCTCGCAGACGACGCTTGTCCTCGGCGGTGGCCCCGCGGGGCTGACCGCGGCGTACCTGCTCGGCCAGGCGGGCTCCGACGCGATCGTGCTCGAGGCCGAGGATCAGGTCGGCGGTCTGGCGAAGACCGTCGAGGTCGATGGCTATCGCTTCGATCTCGGTGGCCATCGCTTCTTCACCAAGTCGGTCGAGGTCGACACGCTCTGGCGCGAGGTGCTCGGCGACGAGTTCCTCCTGCGCCCGCGCATGTCGCGCATCTACTGGAACAAGCGCTATCTCGACTACCCGCTGCGCGGGCCCGACGTGATCAAGAAGCTCGGCCTCGTCGAGCTCACGCGGTGCATGGCCTCGTACCTGCGGGCGGCTGCACGGCGGAACAAGATCGACGAGTCGTTCGAGGACTGGGTGTCGAATCGGTTCGGCAGCCGCCTGTTCGAGCTGTTCTTCAAGTCCTACACCGAGAAGCTGTGGGGCGTGCCGACGACCGAGATTCGCGCCGAGTGGGCTGCGCAGCGGATCAAGGGACTGTCGTTCTTCTCCGCCGCGAAGGCGGCCTTCTTCGGCAACAAGGGAAACAAGGTCAAGAGCCTGATCTCCGAGTTCCACTACCCGCGGTTCGGGCCCGGGCAGATGTGGGAGGCGATGAGCGACGCGATCGAGGACGAGGGCGGCGACGTTCGGACCTGCGCTCCGGTCGAGCGGCTCGAGATCGCCGGGGACCGGGTCGTCGAGGTGGAGGCGGGCGGTGTCTCGTACACGCTGCCCGACGCGGTGATCTCGTCGCTGCCGCTTCGCACCGTCGTCGAGCTGGCCAGCCCTCCGCCGCCCGCGGAGGTGCGCGAGGCCGCCCGCGGGCTTCGTTACCGCGACTTCCTGACCGTGGCCGTCGTCGTCGACGGGCAGGATCTCTTCCCCGACAACTGGATCTACATCCACGAGCCGGGAGTCAGGGTCGGTCGCATCCAGAACTACCGGTCGTGGTCGCCGTGGATGGTCCCCGATCCCGACAAGGCGTGCGTCGGCCTCGAGTACTTTTGCTTCGCCGGCGACGATCTCTGGTCGATGGACGACGACGATCTCGTCGAGCTGGCCGCGGGCGAGCTGGAGCAGCTCGGGCTCGCCTCGCGTTCGGCCGTCGAGCGCGGATTCGTGACGCGCGTCCCGAAGGCGTATCCGATCTACGACACCGACTATGCGGAGCGAGTGGCGACCATCCGCCGGTGGCTCGACGGGATCGAGAACCTTCAGCAGGTCGGCCGTAACGGCCTCCACCGCTACAACAACTCCGACCATTCGATGCTCACCGCGATGCGTGCCGTCGACAACCTGCTTGGCGGCGCGCATCACGACATCTGGGAGGTCAACGCGGAGAGCGTGTACCACGAGACCGACGTGGTCGACGAGCATCCGTACCGAGCCGCTCCCGAGACGCCCGAGATGCAGGCGCTCGCCGAGAGCGGCCGGACCGCGCCCTGACGAACGCTTCGCGCAGGCTGCTGCTGCCGGCGTCGGTCCTCGCCGGTGCCGCGCTGCTCGTCTGGCTGACGCTGCCCACCGTCTGGTGGGGGCCGCTGAACGTCGACGAGGAGCTGACCCTGCGGATGAGTCAGTTCTCGTTCGGCCACATCTTCCACATCGTCTCGACCGAGCGCGGCGGCGGGCCGCTGCACTTCTGGCTCGAGCACCTCCTGCTCCGGTGGTGGCCCGGTCTGCCGGCGTTGCGGGTGCCCTCGCTCGTCTTCGCCTGCCTGGGCCTGCCGGGCGCCGCGCTCGTCGCCCGCCGCCTGGCCGGGCGCGAGGCCGCAGCAGCGGTCGTGCTCCTGACCGCCGCCGCGCCGATCCCGGTGCTCTACGCGACCTTCGGCCGCCCGCACACGCTGCTCTTCGCCTGGCTCATGTGGAGCACGCTCGTCGTGCTGCGGGCCGCAGACGATGGGGGCAGACGGTGGTGGATCGCGGGCGGGCTCCTGCTCGGGCTCTCGGTGTTCGTCCACCCGACCGCCCCGCTCTACGCGCTGACGGCGTTCGGCGCCGCGGCGCTCTACTGCTCGAGGCCCTGGCGCGAGGTGGTGCGCGAGGCGTGGCCGGGGGCGGTCGCGCTGTTCGTCGCGTTCGTCCCCTACTACGTGAAGACCCTGCACGTGCTCAGCGACCGCTATGGCGTGGGCAACGGCACGGGCGGGCGTACGTTCAGCGGCCGCCCGGTGTGGGAGGACGCGCTGCACTTCGTCGCGCCCGGACGGCACGACGTCAACTACTTCACGGTGCTCGCCGCCATCGGTGTCGTCGCCCTTGCCCTGGCCCGGGGTGGGCGTGTGCTCGCGTTCTGCGCCGTGACCGTCGCCGCGCCGATCGTGTTCTTCTCGATCGTGCCGGCGAGCGGCGACTCGGCGATCTTCTTCGACCGCTACATGATCCCCGTCACGCCGGCGTTCTTCGTGGCCGTGCTCACGGGCTGCCTGACGATCGCCGCACGGGCGGGCCGGCTGCGCGTGCCGGTGCTCGTGCTGCTGGTCGGCGGACTGCTCGCGATCGAGCTGCGTTACGACGCGCACCACCGCGATGTCGTGCGCCGCATTCACGTCGACCAGGTCGTCGACGCCGCCTCGGCCGCACCGCCCGGAACGGTGCTCTTCGGCTCGACCGGCACGAGCGGGCAGCTCTTCTCGTCCTTCGACTACGGGCACCCGGCGAACATCCTCGATCACCTCGTCGCCCTGCGCGTCCGGCGCCTCGAGTTCGTCGACGACGACTCGTGCGAGCGCGCCCTCGGGTTCCTCCGGAGCGGCGAGGTGCGCCACGGCCTCTGGCTCTTCTACGCCGCCGGACCGGGCGAGGTGGCGGCGGGAAGCACGGCGTTCGCCGGCGAGCGGGTGGATGTGCGCGTATCGCAGGTCGAGCGCCACTATTTCGTCGTGCAGTCGCGCTCGGCGCTGCCCGCGCGCGCGTTGATCGGCCTCGGCCGTAGCCTGCGCGAGGCCTGGAAGCGCGCCGTTCCGGCCAACCGGCGGGTCGACGAGCTGCTGATCGCCGATGCGCAGCTGCTCGCGAAGAAGCCTGTCTGCGTGCCCTACGGGGAGCTCGGCGATCCGGACATCTCGCCACACTGGCCGCCGGTCAAGACGTCCCACCAGTAGCCACCCCGGTTAGTACAGTCGGGCGGACGATGCCCGACCGCAACTGGCATTTCCTGACCTCGCACGCGATCGTGCTGCTCCAGCTGGCGGAAGCCCCCGAGCAGACCGTGCGCCAGATCGCGGAAGCGGCCGCGATCACCGAGCGGCAGACGCATCGCGTGCTATCGGATCTCGTCGACGAGGGGTATGTCGCGAGGACGCGATCCGGCCGCCGGAACGTCTATCGGATCGAGCCCGCGAAGACGCTCCGCCATCCCGCGGTCCGGTCGCGGAGCGTCGGCGAACTGCTCGGCCTCCTGCGCAGCCGATGAGCCGCGTGCTGATCCTCACTGCGAGCGTCGGCGAGGGCCACGATCTCCCCGCCCGCACGCTCGCCGATCAGCTCCGCGCCGAGGATCCCGGCGTCGAGGTTGTCGTCGAGGACGGCCTGCGGGCGATGGGTCGCGGCTTCGTGCTGATCAACGAGCGCGCGCCGGGCGTCGTGTTCTTCCGCTTCCGTTGGCTCTGGGACGCAGCGTTCTGGCTGTTCGTCGGCCTGGCGCCGACGCGTCGGGTCACCCAGGCCGTCGTGCGGAAGCTCGGCTCGCGAGGGGTGGTCCGGCTGGTGCAGGAGGTTCGTCCCGACGTCATCGTCTCCGTCTATCCGATGACGACCGAGGTGCTCGGCGGGCTTCGTCGCCGCGGCCGCCTCGGCGTTCCGGTGGTCGCGGCGATCACCGATCTCGCGATGATGCACTACTGGGCCGCGCCGGGAGTCGATCTCCATCTGATCACGCATCCCGAGTCGGCCGAGGAGGTGCAGCAGGTCGCGGGCCGCGACGCCGCGGTGCGGGCGGTGCACGGATTGACGCGCCCCGAGTTCGGCCAGCCGCGCGATCCGGCCGAGGCGCGGCGGGCGCTCGCGCTGCCGCCTGACGGGAAGATCGTGCTGGTCTCGGGGGGCGGCTGGGGCGTCGGCGACCTTGCGAAGGCCGTCGACGAGGCGCTCGGCGTGGACGCCGTCGCGGTCGTCGCCGTGCTCGCCGGCCGGAACGACTCGTTGCGCGAGCGGCTCGGCCGTCGCTACGCAGGCGAGCCCCGGTGCCGCGTCGTGGGGTTCACCGAGCAGATGAGCGAATGGCTGGCCGCGGGAGATGCGCTCGTCCACTCGACCGGTGGACTGACCGTGCTCGAAGCGCACGTCCGCGGCTGCCCGACCATCTCCTACGGTTGGGGCCGGGGCCACATCCGCGTCAACAACGAGGCGTTTCGCCGGTTCGGGATCGCCGACGTCGCGGAGTCGGACCGCGAGCTCCGGGCCGCGCTCCTGCGCGCGCTCGCCGCACGCCCGGCGCCGGTGTTGACGTTCGCCGCGCTGCCGTCTGCGGCCTCGGCGGTGCTCGCTCTGCTGGCGTGAGCAGCGGCAGCTGGTTTTTGCCCGCGCTCGCCGCGCATTCGGAGCGGCTCGCGCGCGCCGTCGGCGTGGAGCTGCGGCTTCCGCGCGACAACGCAGTCGCGCTCACGTTCGACGACGGTCCGCACCCCGAGGGCACGCCGGCCGTGCTCGACGAGCTCGCCGTCCGCGGAGCCCGTGCGACGTTCTTCCTCGTCGGCGAGCAGGTGCGGCGCTGGCCGGACGCGGCCCGTGCGGTCGTCGCGGCCGGCCACGAGGTGGCGCTCCACGGCGACCGCCACATGCTGCTGCTCCGCCGACGTGTCCGGTCGTTCGCGGCGGATCTCGACCGGGCGTCGGCCACGATCGCCGACGTGACCGGCAGGGAGCCGAGGCTGTACCGGCCGCCGTACGGGGTCTTCAGCTCGGGTGCGCTCGCCTACGTCCGTCGGCGGGGTCTCGAGCCGCTTCTCTGGTCCGCCTGGGGACGCGACTGGGAGCGCCGTGCGACGCCCGCGACGATCGCGGCGCGCGCGACTCGCCGGCTTCGGCCCGGGGACGTCGTGCTCCTGCACGACTCGGACGCCTACAGCTCGCGTGGCTCTTGGCGCAAGACGGCGGCGGCGCTGCCGTCGATCCTCGACGCGGTCGCCGCCCTCGGGGTCTCCGCCGAGGCTGTCACCCAGTCGACGTAGCGCCGGACACCTTCTGCGAACGGCGTCGCGGGGACCCAGCCGAGCTCGCGGCGCGCCCGCTCGCCCGAGACCTTCGCGGCCCGCAGGTCGCCGGCCCGCCCTTCGACATGCACGATCGGCACATCCCCGACGACGTCGCGCACGGTGCGCGCGATCGAGCGGACGCTGATGTCCTCGTCGCCCACCAGGTTGAAGACGCGGTTGGCTCCGGCCGGGACGAGCGACGCGACGACGCCTTCGGCGAGGTCTTCGACGTAGACGAACCGGCGCGACTGCGTGCCGTCGCCGGCGATCGTGAGCGGCCGGCCGTGCAACGCCTTGTCGGTGAACGCCGCGACGACGGCCGTGGGGCGCGAGCGCGGACCGTAGGGGATCCCGAACCGCAGGATCGTGTACTCGACTCCGTAGAGCTCGCGATAGCTCGCCGCGTACATCTCACCGGCGATTTTGGTGGCGGTGTAGAAGTGCTTCGGCAGGCCGAGCTTCGTGTCCTCGTCGACGAGCGCCGGGCTGGACGCGTCGCCGTAGACCCAGACGGTGCTCGCGTAGAGGAACCGCCGGGTGCCGCGCATCCGCACCGCCTCGAGCAGTGCTTGTGTGCCCCGAACGTTGACGCGGTCGGTCAGCGACGGGTCCCGTGCGACCAGGTCGACATCGGCGACCGCCGCCAGATGGATGACCACGTCGCAGCCGTCGACGGCTGCGAGCACGTCTGCGGGCTCGCACAGGTCGCCGAGCACAGTGTCCACCTCTCCGGGCTCGCGATACGGCGACGGCACGAGGTCGAAGATCCGCGGCTCGTGGCCGTGTGCCTCGAGGCGGTCGACGACATGCGAGCCGATGAACCCCGAGCCGCCGGTGACGAGCACTTTCACGGCTGCTCTCCGGGGCGGTAGTAGAGCGGCACGCACCAGTGGTTCTGCGCCACCCAGTCGCTCGCCGGGAGCTCCTCCGCGCTGCCCAGCAGCCGGTGGCAGGGCTCGTCGTAGACCTTGCCCGTCGAGCGCTCGATCGTCTCGAAGACGATGTACTTGTAGAGCCCGGAGGTCATGCCCTCGGGCAGCCGGAGCCGTGAGGCGTAGAGCGGGTCGAGGTGACTGCGTGCGGCGTCGTTCTTCCAGCGGACGATCTCGTCGAGCCGCCCCGTCTGCACGATCCCGAGGGCGGCGGTGAACTCGTTCATGCGGAAGTTGAGGCCGTGCTGCGCATAGTCGGGCTTGCCGTAGTTGCGGAACGTGCGGGCGAATTCGAGCGCCTCCGCGTGCGGGGACACGAGCATGCCGCCCTCGCCGGTGGAGATCGTTTTCGTCGCAGCGAACGACCAGATCGCGGCATCGCCCCACGATCCCGCCCGCCGGCCGTTCCACGAGGCGCCGTGCGCGTGCGCGCAGTCCTCGATCAGCAGGATCCCTTCGCTGCGGCAGAGCTCGGCGATGCGATCGACGTCGAACGCGAGGTGGCCGCCGATGTGCACGATGAACACCGCGCGCGGCTTATGCCGGTGGATCTTGCGCTCGAGGTCTTCGAACGACATGCAAAGGTCGTCGCGATTGCAGTCGACGAACTCGACCCGCGCGCCGGCGTAGATCGCGGTGAGCGGCGTCGCCATGAACGTGTTCGAAGGGCAGAGGACCGTCTCCCCGCGGACCCCGGCCCATTCGAGCGCTGCCAGCGCGGCGCCCGTCCAGCCGTTGAACGCGACCGCCTCGAGCCCGTTCCAGCGCGACCACGCCTCCTCGAACTCGACCGTGAGCGTTCCCTCGCTCCAGCGGTCGGCGTCGAAGATGCGATCCCAGAGCTCATGCAGCCGCGCGCGATCGCGGTGGTCGAACCCGATTGCGAACCGGGCAAGGTCCGTGGTGACGCCGGAGCCGAGCATCGCGCAAGCCTATAGCTGCCGAAGGAGGGCATTGCTGACTCTAAACTTGCCGCGTGAATGCGCAGGCGCTCGAGGCGCTCGAGCTGCCGGCGATCGTCGAGCGCCTCGCGGCGGCTGCCGAGACCGAGTACGGAGCTGCCGCGGCGCGCGCGCTCGAGCCGTCGGCCGACCGGCACGAGGTCGCCCGCCGGCACGCGCTGACGGACGAGGCGGTCGCGCTGCTTCAGGCCGCCGCCGAGCCGTCGCTCGCCGGGATCGCGGATGTGCGATCGGCGGTCGAGCTCGCAGCGCGTGGCGGCGCCTTGCCGCCTGGAGAGCTTCGCGCGATCGCCCGCAGCGTGCGGGTCGCGCTCGAGGCGCGGCGCGTGCTCGCCGAGTCCGGCGAGACGGCGGCGCTTCTCTCCGACCTGCTCGAGCCACTTCCCAGCTCGCTCGCGATGATCGCCGACGCTGTCGAGCGTGCCGTCGAGGAAGACGGGTCGGACCTGCGGGACGCCGCGTCGGCGCTCCTCCGCCGCCTGCGGGCCGAGGTGCGAAACGGCGGCGCTCGCGTCCGCGAGGAGCTCGCACGAGTTGCGCGCTCCGACGCCGTGCGCGACGCGCTGCAGGAGTCGTTCCTCGCGGAGCGCGGCGGCCGTCCGGTGCTGGCTGTGCGCGCAGCCGAGCGGGGCAAGGTGCCGGGCATCGTCCACGACGCCTCGAGCTCGGGCCAGACGCTCTTCGTGGAGCCGTTCGCCGTCGTCGAGCTGTCGAACCGCATCTCCGAGGCCGCGGCCGCGGCCCGGGAGGAGGCCGATCGGATCCTGGCGGAGCTCTCGGCGGGCGTCGCCGCGCAGGCGGAGGGGCTGACGCTCCTCGTCGAGTCGAGCGGCGCCGTCGACCTGGCTCTCGCAGCAGGCACCGTCTCGCACCGCTGGCGCGGGAGCGTGGTCGAGGTCGCCGACGAGGTTCGGCTGCTCGGGGCGAGGCACCCGCTGCTCGAGCCCGGCTCTGCGGTGCCGATCGACCTCGATCTCGGCGACCTCCGCGCGCTCGTGATCAGCGGGCCCAACACCGGCGGCAAGACGGTCGCGCTGAAGACGCTCGGCCTGGCGGCCCTGCTGCACCAGTGCGGGCTCCGCCCGCCTGCGGATGCCGCGACGCTGCCCGTGTTCGACGACGTTCTCGCCGATATCGGCGACCGGCAGTCGATCGAGATGAGTCTGTCGACCTTCTCCGGCCACATTCGCAGCATCGTCGAGATCCTCGCTGCGGCCGGCCCACGGTCGCTCGTGCTGCTCGACGAGGTGGCCGGCGGCACCGATCCGGACGAAGGGTCGGCACTCGCGCAGGCGCTCGTCGCCCGCCTTGCCGGCCAGGCTCGGCTGACCGCCGTCACGACCCACTACGGCGCGCTGAAGGAGTGGGCCAGCGCCGCCCCGGGCGCGGCGAACGCCGCGACCGGTCTCGACCCCGACACGAACGAGCCTGTCTACCGCCTCACACTCGGCCGCGCCGGGACGTCACACGCACTGCGGACCGCCGAGCGGCTCGGGCTCGACGATCGGGTCGTCGCCGCGGCGCGAGAGCGGATGAGCCCGGAGCGGCTGCGGACGGCAGAGCTGCTCGCGGAGGCGGAGTCCGCGGAGCGGCGCGCGGTCGAGCAGCGCGTCGAGGTCGAGCGGACGCTCGCCGCCGCACAGGCCCGCGAGGCCGACCTCGAACGGGAGCTGGCAGCGGTGCAGGCATCGCGGGAACGGGCACGCGCAGAGGCCGCCGCTGACGCGGAGCGCGACCTTGCCGCGGCGCGCGCCGAGCTCGAGCAGCTTCGGGCGGACGTGCGCGTCGCGCGACGACACGAGAGCGAGCGAAGCCGGGAGGCATCCCAGGCGGAGCGGGCGCGCGATCGCGCGCTCGGCCGGGCGACGGAGAGCGCGGGACGCGTCGAGGCGGCCGTCGAGCGGTTCACGGAGCCGCCGCGACAGCTCGCACCGCTCGCTGTCGGCGATCCGGTCGAGGCACCCGGTGTCGGTGTGCGCGGCACGATCGTCGCGATCCGCGGCGAGGAAGCCGAGGTCGCGGGCGTCGCCGGCCAGCGAGTCAGGATCCCACTGTCGCGTCTTCGCCCATCGGCCGAGCGACCGGCCTCGCCTCTCGAGCCACCCGTTCGCGTCAATGCGACGGCAGCCGGACGCGATGCCGCCGACGAGCTCGACGTCCGCGGACTGCCGTCGCAGGAGGCGCGCGAGCGGGTGCGCGCCTTCGTCGACGAGGCGGCGCTCGCCGGAATCGCAAGCGTGCGTGTGGTGCACGGGCGAGGCACCGGTGCGCTGCGGTCGGCCGTCCGCGACGAGCTCGCCGCGCACCCGCTGGTCGACGCGAGCGATTCGGCCGCGAACGACGGCGCGACGGTCGTGCACCTGTCGTAGTGCGTGACCGGACACGGCCGGTGTGACACCGGCGGGCCGAATGTGTGCCGTTTTCGCGCGGGACACTGTCGGTAGGGCGCGTCGACCTGTTCTCTGGACGGCGACCACTGTTCCCGTCAGATCGGAGTCGCCCATGCACCGAGCCCGCCTGCTCGCCTCGATCGCCGCCGCTGCGGCGTTGACCCTCGTCCCGCTCGCCAGGGCCGCGTCACCGGACGCGGTGATCGCTCAGATCTACGCCGGCGGGGGCAATGCCGGCGCGACGTATACGAACGACTTCGTGGAGCTCTTCAACCGCGGCGGGTCTGCGGTCGACCTCACGGGCTGGACGATCCAGTACGCCTCGGCCTCGAGCAGCTCGTGGCAGGCGACCGCGCTGGCGGGGTCGCTCGCGCCCGGCCGGCACTACCTGATCCAGCTGGCGTCGACGGCAGCCGTCGGTGCGGCCCTCCCGGCTGCCGATGCCACCGGTACGACGAACCTCGCGGCGTCCGGCGGCAAGGTCGCCCTCGTCCGCAGTGCCGCCGCGCTCACGTGCGGGGCGTCGGCCGGCAGCTGTGCCTCGGCGACCGTCGCCGACTACGTGGGGTACGGCTCCGCGACGGACTACGAGGGCGCCGCTGGGGCGCCGGGCCTGGACAGCACGTCCGCGGCCGGCCGCGCCGATGGAGGCTGCACCGACACGGATGTGAACTCGGCCGACTTCACGGCGGCGACACCGGCGCCGAGGAACTCGGCCGCCGCGGGGAGCACGTGCTCCGGCAGCGCGCCGCCGCCGTCCGGCGGGGTCGGCCAGACCGCCGCGGTCGCCCTCGATGTGCAGCCCGTGCTGTCGCTCTCGCTCGAGCGCGCGAGCATCACGTTCGGGCAGGCCGTCACCGGCGCGACTCCCGCTCCGGTGTCGGAGCGCGTGACGGTCACGAGCAACGACGCCGCAGGCTACGCGCTCACCGTGCACCGCACCGCCTTCGCTCCGGGCGATCTCCCGCTCGGCCTGGCCGCGACGGCGCCCGCCGGAGCGCAACTCGGCCCGTCGCTCGGAGGTGGGCTCGCGCCGATTCCCGTCGCGCCCGCTGCCGACCTCCTGCTCGGCACGACGCAGGCGGCCACGGGCTCGAGCGGCGATGCCTGGCTTGCCAGCATCGGCTTCGCCTCACCGTTGCCGGCCGTCGCCTCCGGCCGTTACTCCGCCACCGTCACGTTCACGGCGATCGGCCGGTGATCCCCGCGGCCGTCATCGTCTCAGCGTCGGTCCTCGCGTCTGTTGTTCCGACAGGCGCGGGGGCCGACCGGCCGCCGCTCGCTCTCTCGGCCTCGCCGACGCGCGTGGTGCTCGCCGCCGGTTCCTGGACGCCGGTGCGCGTGACCAATGCCGGCCGGGCACCGGTCGTCGTCGACGTCGCCACCGGAGGGTTCGCGCTGGACCTGCGCGGCCGCCCACGAATCGTGAGTGGTGGCCGGGGAGCAGTCGCCGCCGGGTGGCTCGCCGTCGCGCCGCGCAGGCTCACGCTCGCCGCTGGACGCGCGGCGAGCGTCACGGTGTCGGCCGTCGTCCCGTGGTCGGCCTCGCCCGGCGAGCATGCAGCGCTCGTGCTCCTGCGGACTCGCCCGCAGGCCGACGCTCCGGTCCCGATCGTGATGCAGGTCGGCGTGGTGGTCGTCGTCCGTGTCCGCGGACGGATCGTCCACCGGCTCGACGTCCGGGGGCTCCGCCTGGTGAGGCACGGGGCTCGTCGGACCCTCGTGCTGACGCTCTGGAATCGCGGCAACGTGTCGGAGCTGCTGGGCGCACGCCGGGTTCGCGTCGTGCTGCGACGCAGGCGCCGGCTGCTCGCCACGTTCATGCCGGCTCGCCGCGAGCTCCTACCGCACAGCATCGGCACGGTGACGCTTCGCTACGCGGGCAGAGCGCGCGGCTGGGTGCAGGCTTCCGTCGTCCTGCACCGGCCTCGCCCAGGAACCGCCGTTGTTCGCCGGACCTTCCGGATTCGGCTATGACCTCCGCGTCATCCTCGGTAGCCTGCGCCCGTGGCTGTCGCACCCGGGTTGGTGAAGCCCCGCCTGCGTGGTGTCTTCCACGAGGCGGGCTTCTACGCCGCGATCGGGCTCGGCATTCCGCTGACGCTGACAGCGGAGCCCGGCCGCGCCCGACTCTCGGCCATCATCTTCGCCGCGTGTGTCGCTGTCTGCTTCGGCGCGAGCGCGCTCTACCACCGCCCGACCTGGTCGCCCCGCGCTCGCTCCTGGCTCGCGCGTCTCGACCACACCGGCGTCTACCTGCTGATCGCCGGCACGTATACGCCCTTCGGGTTGCTCGTCCTGTCGACAGGCTGGGCGGTGCCGGTGCTGACGATCGTGTGGACGGGGGTTGCGACCGCTGTCGTGCTGAAGCTCTGCTGGGCCGGGCAGCCGAAACAGGTGGCGGCCGCCATCGGCATCGCCCTCGGCTGGGTCGGTATCGTCTCGTTCTCCCAGCTCCTCAAGTTGCCGCTCGCCGGACTGCTGCTCGTGCTCGGCGGCGGCCTCGCCTACACACTCGGCGCGATCACGTACGCGTTTCGCCGCCCGAACCCGTTTCCGCGCGTGCTCGGCTACCACGAGATCTTCCACGTCCTGACGCTCGTCGCGGCCGGCTGCCAGTACGCCGCAATCGCCTTCTACGTGCTCCCGCGCGGCTAGCGGCGCGCGAGATCATCTACACTTGCGGGCGAATTGAGCGAGTCTGGATGGTGCCGGTTTGCGCCCTCTTGCCGTTCATGAGTATGGCGAGGAGGTGGAAAGAGATATGGCAACCGGAACCGTGAAGTGGTTCAACGCGGATAAGGGTTACGGGTTCATCACCCCCGACGAGGGTGGCAAAGACCTGTTCGTGCACTTCAGCGCGATCCAGGGCAGCGGCTACAGGTCGCTCGCCGAGGGGGCGAAGGTGGAGTACGAGGCCCAACAGGGCGAAAAGGGCCCCCAGGCCGCGAACGTCAGCCTCGTCGCCTAAGACGACCGAGCTCTCGGTGCGGCGGGTCTCGGCCCGCCGCACCGTCTACAGCCACGAGACTTGACGAGAGGAGGTTCACCATTCCGCAGAAGGAAGAAAAGGTCGAGATGACCGGGGAGATCGTCGAGGCTCTTCGGAACGGCATGTTCCGCATCGCCCTCGACAACGGCCACGAGACCTTGGGCTACACAGCCGGCAAGATGCGCCGGTTCCGGATCCGGATGAATCCGGGCGACCGGGTGCGGATCGAGCTGTCGGCATACGACCTCGACCGCGGCCGGATCGTCTACCGGCTCCGGCCGGGCGACGAGCGCGAGTAGTCGCGCCGACGAGGTGGCAGGCGGCGACCAGCAGACGCCGCCCGCCGCCCGAGACCCTCGCTGGCCGGTCACCTTGACCGCACCGCGGATCTCGCCGCCCTGGTTCTTTGCCGTGTGCACGTTCACGTAGGCGTTCTTTCCCCCCGAGCGCCGCGATCACGGTCTGCGGCGGGAGGCGGCCGGCGGATTGCCGCGCTACCGTCGGAGCATGCGCCTCGGAGCCTTGCTGGCCCTCGTCGGCGCGATCGGTGCGGCCGTCTTGGCGCCGTCCACGACTCCGGTCTCCTGGCGGCTGCTCGCGTCGGGCTCGTCGCCGGCGCTGCCCGGGCGGATCGCGGCGGGGTCGTTCGGCGGGACCACGGCCGACGCCTCGGGGCCCGTTGCGTGGCGCGCCGCGGTGCTCTCGTCGCGTGCGGAGGTGGCACGCGCGCTGCCGGGCCTGTCGCAGGCGGTCCGCGCCCCGCTCGTGCGCGCCGAGGATGCGACGCGCTTCGCGTACCGGCGGATCGTGCTGGTCGCGATCGCGGCACCCGGCGGCTGCTGTGCGATCGGCGTCGCCTCGATCTCGACCGGCGGCGGCTCCCTGCGGCTCGTGCTCCGCCGTCCCGACTGCGCGGCTTCGTGTCCCGGGAGCGGGGGCAACGCACGCTTCCTGATCCTGTCCGTGCCGCGTGGCGCGTTCGCGCCGCCGAAGACGCTCTCCGTCCTCGTGGAGCCGCCGGCGCCCGCGCCGTCTCCGGCGGCGTCATGCCCGAGCGGTTACAGCTACGCCGGCTTCGTCAGCTCACCGGCAGCGAACCTCACCGCGACCCTCACGATGGGCCGCGTTCCCGGTCTCGTCACCGGAAACGACCACGCGCTCGCCTATGCCTCGATCGTCGCGCGCGACGCCCAACAGGTGCCGCGTGCCTGGCTCCAGGCCGGAATCGGCCGGGGGGCGATCGGCACCTACTCCGACAACGGGCAGGCGTGGGTCTACGCCGAGGCCCAGACCGCCGCCGGGTACCAGCTGAACGAGATCGCGCCGGCGACCGTCGGCGTCCCCGTCGGGATCACGTTCTCCGGTGACGGCTCGACCTGGACGGTGGCCGTCGACGGACGGCCGGTGCTGACGGTCGACCTGGGCACGCCTGCGACCGGCACGTCGACCGCGGTCGAGGTCTACCGCGCCACCGCGGGTGGCGCGTGCCCAGTACTCGACTTCGCGCTCGGCGGAGTCGTGCCGAAGGGCGACCGTCGCGGCCTGTTGCCGCTGCTCGACGAGTCGCCCGACGGCTGGCGGGTGGTCTTGGGTTAACGTCCGTTCGTCGGGGGGCGTGCCGGAAGCGAAGGAGACGTGGAGATGTCCGAACTGATCAGGCAGCTGGACGAGGTCCGCCGGCGCTGGCACACCCTGCGCCACCCCTTCTACCAGCGCTGGGAGCGGGGCGAGCTGAGCCGCGAGGACCTGGCGCTCTACTCCGGCCAGTACCGCCACGCCGTCGTTGCGCTCGCCGAGCTCGCGGCGAAGGGCGGGAACACCGAGCATGCTCGCGAGGAACGCGCCCACGTCGCTCTCTGGGACGACTTCGTGGCAGCAGCAGGCGGCGGCCGGGCTGACCCGCTGCCCGAGACGGCCGCGCTGGTCGACGCGTTCGCCGCCGCTGCTTCCGGGCCGGAGGCCGACGCCGTCCTCTATGCAATCGAGGTATCACAGCCGCCGGTCGCGCAGACGAAGCTGACCGGCCTCGTCGACCACTACGGGTTCGCACCCGACTCCGCCGGCACCGCGTACTTTCGCGTGCACGCGACGCTCGACGAGGAGCACGCCGCGGCGGCCGCGCGCCGGCTCGCGTCGACCAACGGCAGCTCGGCTGCAGCCTTCGCCCGAGCCGAAGTCGCGCTCGTCGCGAACTGGGGGCTGCTCGACGGGGTGGAGCGGGCGCTCGCCGAGCGGGTCGCGACCTAGCGCGCGCCGAACTCGCGCTCGGCGCAGGCACGGCAATAGAAGGCGAGGGCCGGCGGCTCGTTCGTCTCCGGGTCGTCGGTCCGGTACGCCCTCCAGCCGCGCCAGGAGGACCCGCTCGACCGGCCGCACTCGCGGCACGCGATGACATGGACGGGGCGGCCGTCGTGGCTGTCCGTCTCCTTCGGCCTCTCCCCGGCTTCCACTTGTTGAGGATTGCACGGCGGCCGCGGTCCAGCCACTGGCTCTTTCGGCAGACCTGGTTTGACCAACGGCTAGGCCTCGAACGAGGGACGCCTCGTGCGATGATGGGGCAGTGCAGGCCGAAGAGAAGGAGCGTTTTGCCGTGAAGGGTGCGGACAAGCCGAAGAAGCTGCAGAAGAAAGTTGCGCAGAAGACGCTGAAGGAGAAGCGGAACGAGAAGAAGGCCAAGGAGGCCCAGCGCCAGTAGCGGCCTCGCGCTCGTGAGCGCGAGGCCGCTCGGCGTCGTGCCTTCTAGCGGGCGCGCAAGGCGGCGAGCAGCTCCTGGTGGCGGCGCTCCTCGTCGCTGATCACCTCCTCCTGCGGCTTGCCGAACCGCGCCGTGAGCGCGTTCATCGGGCGGACGATGAAGAAGAACACCGCGGCGGCGATCGTCACGAACTGGATCGCGGCGGTGATGAACGAGCCGTAGAGGAACCTCGACTTGTGAATCGTAAAGGTGAGGCTGTTGAAGTCCACCTTGCCGACGATCGCGCCGATGATGGGCGTGATGATGTCGGCGACGAATGCGTTCAACAAGGCGGCGAACGCGACGCCCATGACGAACGCTACGGCGAGCTCGATCAGGTTTCCTCTGGTGAGGAAGTCCTTGAACTCCTGGAGCATGACGCCTCCCTCGATTGCGAATCGACCTCGTCCTGCGTTGGACTCGGCATCTTGACGTCCGAGGAAAGGGCCGTCAACGCCGTGGGAGAGCGCAGGGTCGGCGCTCTCCCACGGCGGTGAGTCGTCGGACTACGAGGCCTTGAAGTGCCCGAACATCTCCGACTCGTGATTCGGGCAGTAGTACTTGTAGCTCCCTGCCTTGAGCTTGACCGTGAAGGTTTTCGTCCCCACGAACGGGATGGCAGTGAAGTCCTTCGCGAAGCCGTGCGGGCCGTCCAGCGAGAACGCATGGATGGCGGCCTTGTCGTGGATCACGAACGTGTAGGTCCCGGCCTTCAGCGTCTTCACGACCTTGCTGCCCTGTTTCAGCGTGATCGTGAACCCGGGCCCGACGGTGCCGGTCAGCGTCGGTGCCTTCGCGGGCCGCCCGAAGGCGGCTGCAGCGGCGGCGGCGACGACCGTGGCAACGACCAGCACTAGAGCTGCGATGCGTCTCATTGATGCTCCTTTCGGTTGCCTAGTGCTCTACGCGCGTTGCCCGGCCGGCGGTTTTCGCGGACGTTGCATCGTCGCCGTGCGGCGTCAACGTTCGATCAAGGAGGTAGGCATGAGCAGGCCCAGGACGCTGCGGCGGATGCCGCGGCTCGCAACGCTGGTCGGCGGCCACGCCGACCGGACGTTCAAGCTGCCGAACCCGAACTACTTCCTGCCGTAAGCGAGAAGTCCGGCGGGCTGCGGGACACCGTGGCCCGCCGGACGAGGCCGGGCCGCTGGGAGGGTGTGCCGGAAGGGGCGACCGCGGCTGAAGGTCCTCGAGACCGGCGGCTCGTGCTCGAGACACAACTCACCCATCGTCAGCGTGGAGCAGTCGGGGCGCGAGCACACGCGGAGCAGGGGACCCGGCACGTGCTCAAGATACCCGTGTTTTTGCCACCAGAAACCCGGACTTTGTGACTAGAGTAACGAGGCGTGGTTCGTCGCCTCGTCCAGGGCGCGGTCGCAGCGGCGGTCGTGCTCGCCTCGCAGCACAGCTCCGGTCTGGCAACCGGCGTCCCGTTTCGGCCTGCGGCGGACGGCGGCGCCGGGACGTTCACCGCGTCCGGCGACTCGTATTACTTCGACCTGTTCAACTCCGGCACGACGGCGTGGCAGGCGTTCGTCGTGGTCGCGCCGCCCGGTGCGACGTTCGTCGGCGGCGCCACGGCGGGTGAGGCCACGGCGCGCTGCCTCCCCGGCCGGCCGGACGGCCTGCCGAACGAGATCGAGTGCGGGCCGCTCTCGGCGACCGCTGCGCCGTCGTACGCCCATCTCAGCTTCGTCGCGACGATCGCAGCGCCGCCGGCGTGCGGTGCGGTCTTCGAGCTCGAGGTGACGTCCACCGGCTCGGGGCCGTTCACGCGCGGCGCCGACCTCGACCAGGCAGGCTCCTGCACGAGTGGCCGGCCGAAGGCGCTCGCGCCGCCCACGGTGCGCGGAAAGCCGGTCGTGGGCGGAACGCTCACGGCCACGCCGGGACGATGGAGCTCGACGCCGAGTCGTGTCGGCTACCGCTGGCAGCGTTGCGGGTCGAGTGGCTGTTCGGCGATTCCCGGCGCGACCAGGTTGAGCCTTCGCCTCACGCCGGCCGACGCGCACCGAAAGGTGCGTGTCGTCGCGACTGCCGTCATTGCCGGTACGCGCGTCGTCAGCCGTTCGGCGGAGCTGACGGTCCGCGCAGGAGCAGGATGAGGGCGACCGGCGCGAGCAGAAGCGCCCACATCGTCGCACCGAGTCCGAATGCGGCCGCGGCGGCGCCGAGCGCGACCGGGATCGTCGAGCCGGCCAGACCGCCCAACCCACCGACGGCGACGGCGGCTCCGCTCTGTCCCGGCAAGGTCTCGTAGAGCCGAGCCTGCGGGACGGCGTACCAGCCGGAGTTGAGCAGGCCGAGCAGCGCCACCAGCACGAGCTTGCCGCGGATGTCGCCGCAGAGCAGGAACGCCGGATAGACGACGAGCGAGGCGAGCGCCGTCGCCCGCAGGAAGCGGACACCTTCCACGCGGCGCAGGAGAGGGAGGAGGAGAGCGTCGCCCGCGAGCCCCGCACCCGTCCACGCCGCCACCGCGCCGGCTGCGAGCGCTGGGGACGTCCCGGCGACGTCGACGAAGTACAGCGCGAGAAAGCCGTGGAACACGTCGAGGAGCAGGTCAGCGGCCTCGAGCACCGCCAGCCACCGGAGCACCGCCCTCGTCCGTAACGCCGCTCCGATGCCCGCGAGCGTCTCGCGGAACGGGCGGCCCGCCGACGCTCCGAGCGGCACCGTCCGCGCGACTGCGACGGACCCCGCTGCCGCGGCCGCGAGCGTGACGAGCGCGCCTCGCCAGCCTGCTCCGGTCCACGTCGCGACCACGACGATCAGCGGGCCGAGCACGTAGCCGAAGGAGCCGGCGAGTGTCCAGGCCGCCATCGCGCGCTCGCGGCGCGACGGGTCCGTGTCCATCAGCGAGGCCTGGGCGAGGCTCACGAACGCACCCGAGGCCGGGTACGCGAGCACCAGGGCGCCGAGGAGCATCCAGAACCCCGACGAGCACGCCAGGAGCGCCAGCGAACCGGCGAACGCAGCGCCGCCCGAGAGCAGCACGAGCCGCCGCCGGCGCGTGTCCCCGAGCGCCCCGATCAGCGGGTCGAGGGCGCAGCCGACGAAGCCCGGGATGCCGAGCGCCAGCCCGACCTCCGTGTAGCTCAGCCCCAGGTCGTGCCGGACCAGCGGCCAGGCCGCCGTGAGCGTGCCGAACACGAGCTCGTCGAGGAGCTCGATCCCGAGGAGGGCGACGACGAGCCGCGCGACGCGGCGCGTCCGGAGATCAGATCAACTGGGTGGGCGCGCGGCCGTCATCGAGCGAATCGTAGGGTCTATGAACAACGATTGCGAACGACTTGATCGCGGAGTTGCGCTGGCTTCGCCGCCGCGCGGCTCTACGGTCAGACCCAGATGCTCGCGTACATGGCCCGCCGGCTGCTCTGGGCGATCGTGCTGTTCATCGCGGTGACGATCGTGACCTACATCATCTTCTACGCAATCCCGGCCGACCCGGCGCGGCTCGCGTGTGGTCAACGTGCCACGCCCGAGTGCGTGCACCGTGCGGCGCATTTCCTCGGGACCGACCGGCCGGTCTACGTCCAGTACGTGCGCTTCCTCGATCGGCTCGTCGTTCATCACTCCCTCGGCCGCTCGTTCACGAACAGGCAGTCGGTGAACTCGCAGATCTTGAGCGCGGCGCCGGTCACGGGCTCACTCGTGTTCGGCGGGATGGTGATCTGGCTGATGATCGCCCTGCCGGTCGGCGTCCTCTCGGCGCTCCGCCCGCGGTCGCTGCTCGACCGCGTGACGATGGTGGGCGTCCTGATCGGCATCTCCGCCCACCCGGTCTGGATCGGGCTGCTCGCCGCGTACTTCCTCGGGTTCAAGCTGCAGCTGTTCCCGATCACGAACTACTGCAACTTCTTCGGCTCCAGCGGGAACTGCGGTGGACCGGTGCAGTGGGCCTACCACCTCGTGCTTCCCTGCGCCACGATTGCGGTGCTCTATGCGGCGCTCTACACGCGGATGATTCGCGCGAGCGTGATGGAGACGCTCAACGACGACTACGTGCGGACCGCGCGCGCGAAGGGCGCGCCGGAGTGGCTCGTCATGCGCTCGCACGTGCTCCGGAACGCGCTGCTGCCCGTCGTGACGATGCTCGGCATGGATGTCGGCCTGGCGCTCGGCGGTGCGATCTTCACGGAGACGGTCTACGGGCTGCCGGGGCTCGGCAAGCTCGCGATCACGGCGATCAACAACTTCGATCTGCCGACGACGCAGGGAGTCGTCGTCTTCGCGACGCTCGCGATCATCGTGTTCACGTTCGTGGTCGACATCCTGTACGCCTGGGTCGACCCGCGCATCCGGTTGACCTGAGTCAGGTGATCTGCACGCTCTCGATGCCCGGCTCCGGCTCCGGCAGCTTCGGGTCGAGCCGCTCGAGCGCGTCGACGAGGACCTCGGCGACTGCGAGGTTCCGCGACCAGTTGTGGTCGGCCGGCACGACGTACCACGGCGCCCAGTCGGTGGACGTCTCGTGCAACGCGTCTTCGTAGGCGACGGCGAAGTCGTCCCAGAGCTTTCGGTCGTCGAGGTCTCCGGCGCGAAACTTCCACCGCTTCTCCGGATTGTCGATGCGCTCCTGCAGCCGCACGCGCTGCTCGTCGGGCGAGAGGTGCAGGAACACCTTGACGACCGTCGTGCCTTCGTCGCTCAGGGCGCGTTCGAACTCGCGAACGTGGCGGTACCGCCGCTTCCACACGTGCTCGGGTGCCAGCTTCCGGACACGCACGGCGACGATGTCCTCGTAGTGGGAGCGGTTGAAGATGCCGAGCTCGCCGCGGGCTGGACAGACGGCGTGCACGCGCCAGAGGTAGTCGTGCAGCAGTTCGCTGCCGGCCGGCGCCTTGAACGAGACGACCCGGCAGCCCTGTGGGTTGACGCCGGTCATGACGGTGCGGATCGTCCCGTCCTTGCCGGACGCGTCCATTCCCTGGAGCACGAGGATCAGCGACCGCGTCGCTTCGGCGTACAGCCGGTTGTGGAGCACCGCGAGCTCGGCGACCAGCTCCTCGAGCCGGGCCAGCCCCTCCCTCTTTCCCGGCGCCCCGACGCGCGCGCCGGGATCGCGCTTTGCCAGGTGCGGCTCCGACCCGGGCGCCACGCGCAGCTCCTCGACGAGGTGGCGGTTCGCCGTCACGCTGCCATTCTGACGGAGTTGGTCAGACCAGCACGCGCGCCGCGCCGACGACGTCGCCGATCACGACGAGCGCGGGGGTTGCCGCATCGCCGGCGACGGCTGCGATCGACCCGAGCGTCCCGGTGCGTACCTCCGCATCCGGCAGCGAGAGCCGCGAGATCACGGCTGCAGGCTCGTCGACGGCCCGCCCGGCGAGGATCAGGTTGTCGGCGATGTGCTCGAGCTTGCCCAGGCCCATGAAGATGACCAGCGTGCCCGGCAGCCGAGCGAGCCGTTCGAAGTCGAGGTCGGAGCCGTCCGCGCTCGTCCCGGTGAGAGCGGTCACCTCGCTCGCGATTCCCCGGGCGGTCAGCGGGATGCCTGCGAGCGCCGGCAGCGCGGTGAGCGTCGAGACGCCGGGAACGACCTCGACGGGCACGCCGGCGGCTTCGAGCGCCTCCACCTCCTCGGCGCCGCGGCCGAACACGAACGGGTCGCCGCCCTTGAGGCGTACGACCGCGCGGCCTCGGAGACCGTGCCGGACCAGCAGGTCGTTCACCTCGGACTGCGAGAGCCCGTCGCGCTCCACCAGTGCCGCGCGCGACGCTTCGGCGACGAGCTCCAGCGAGACGAGCCGGTCGTAGACCAGGATCTCGCACGCACGGACGAGTTCCAGCCCGCGCGCCGTGATCAGGCCGGGATCCCCGGGACCGGCGCCGACGATCGCCACGCTCATCCGAGCGCCTCCTCGACGAGTCGCTCGAAGTAGTCGCGCCGGGCCTCGTAGCTCGGGAGCTCCCGCTTCGCGGCCGGCCGCAGCGAGCGGAGCCGCCGGGCAAGCTCCACGTGCTCCGGGCCGATCAGGCGCCCGATGTCGTCCCTGAGGCGCTTCGCGAGCGCCGGCGACGCACCCCCGCTCGATACCCCGACGACGATCGGGTCGCGGCGGACGACCGCGGGCAGGATGAAGCTGCAGAGGTCAGGGTCGTCGGCGACGTTGCAGAAGATGTTTCGCTCGGCCGCCGCGGCAGACACCTGGGCATTCACCTCGCGGTCGTTCGTGGCGGCGATGACGAGGAAGCGGCCGGACACGTCGCCGGGTGCGAACGTGCGCCCGGCGAGACGGACGTCGAGCTCGAGCATCGCCGCGTCGAGCTGCGGCGCGACCACGGTGACGTCGGCGTCGCACGCGAGCAGTCCGGCCGCCTTCTCGGCACCCACACGGCCGCCGCCGACCACGAGGCAGTCGCGACCACGCAGATCGAGGCACGCCAGGTAGTAGCGCGGCTCGCTCACGTTCCGAGGCTGGTCAGCCGCGCGCCGGTCGTGTCGAGGCGGATCGACGCCTCGACTCCGCCGGCCTCGATCGACACCGTGAAGGCACCCGGAGCGACGGCGGCGATCCGCACCGCGCCGAGCTGCTCGCCGGCGAGCGCGTCGAGAGCCCGCGAGACGTCGCGGGCGCTGTCGGAGCGGAGGCGCCCCTTGGGCAGACGTCGCAGCGTCGACAGTGCGGCCTGCTCGCCGCCTGGGCCGTAATACGCGCGGATCCGGCCGGTCTGCAGCCCGAGCTCGAGGACCGACTCGAGGAGCTCGGCAGCCTCACCGTCGACGGCACCCTCGTCCACCGCCGCGACGAGCTCGCCGACGCGCCCGCGCAGCTCGTCCTCGCGGACGAGCGCATTGACGCTCTGCGCCTCGGCGAGCGCGACCTCGCGCGCTTCGCCGTGCAGCGTCACCGGCTCAGTCATCGTGGGCGTCTCCGAGCAGCGCCTGCAGCTCGTGCTCGAGCCCGCCCGTCTCGATCGCGCAATGGATGCCGCATTCTTTCGGCGCGTTCGTCTCCCACCACCAGCGGCCGGCGCGTAGATCCTCGCCGGCGCGAGTCGGTCGCGTGCACGGGGCGCAGCCGATCGACGTGTAGCCCTGGTCGTACAGCTCGTTGTACGGGAGCTCATGCTCGCGCACGTACTCCCACACCTCGTCCTCGGTCCAGTCGGCGAGCGGGTTGAGCTTCACGATCGCCCCATGATCGTGGTCGATCTCGACCTTGCGGATGTCGCTGCGCGTCGCCCACTGGTCTCGCCGCAGCCCGGTGATCCAGGCGTCGAGGCCGGCGAGGTGTCGCTGCAGCGGCCGCACCTTCCGGATCTGGCAGCAGAGGAGCCGGCTCTCGACGCTGCGGGTGAAGAGATTGGGGCCGTGACGCTTGACCATCGCGCCGACGGCGCCCCCATCCGGGGACAGCAGGTCGAGTTGCAAGCCGGGGTAGCGGTCGCGCATCCGCTCGACCAGGTCGAACGTCTCCTGCGGCAAGCGCCCGGTGTCGACACTGAACAGGCGGATCGCCGGATCGATCGCGTAGGCCATGTGCAGCAGAACGGCTCCGTCGGTCTGGAACGCCGTCGAGATCGAGAGCCGCGGCGAGAACCGCTGGATCGCCCACTCGAGCAGCGCCTCCGGCGGTTCGCTCTCGAACTCGATGCTGAGCTCGCCCGCCTCGAGATCGTCCAGTAGCTCCGTGCTCAGATCCCGCTCCGGCGCCGGCGAAGCCGGTGCCTCCGCTCCTGGTGAGCCTCCGTCGAGCCTACGGCTCAGTTCCCGCTCCGGCGCCGGCGAAGCCGGTGCCTCCGCTCCTGAGGAGCCTCCGTCGAGCCTACGGCTCATGCCGCCTCCTTGGTGCGTACAGGCGCCGCATCGCGTGCAGCGAGGCGGCTCAGCTCCTCGTCGGTCGTCCGCTCGCAGAACGACCGGAAGGTCTCGCCCTCGGCGCGCGCGGCGACCCAGCCGCCGACGAGGCCGGTGACGACCTCGTCGAGCTCCTCGGTCGGCACGCGCCGGAACACGGGCCGCGCGATCGCCGCTGGCCGGTCGAGGCCGCCGCGCAGGTAGACGTCGTAGGCCTGGCGGCGCTTCCCCTCGGCGTCGCGGACGGTCGTGCCCTGGAAGCCGAGGTCGCCGACCCAGTGCTGCGCGCACGCATGCGGACAGCCGTCGAGGTGCAGGCGAAGACCGTCGAGCTGTCGCCCGAACCGCTCTTCCAGCAGCCGCACGAGCGCGTCCATGCGGGTCTTCGTCTCGGTGACCGAGAAGTTGCAGTGCGGCTCGCCGGTGCAGGCGATCGCGTCGCCCCGCAGCGCGCCGGCGTCGAGCGGCAGGCCGATCTCGGCGAGCGCCCGCTCGGCAGCGGAGAGATCGCTGACGCCGGTCAGGACGAGGTTCTGCTGCCGCGTGATCCGCGCGTCGCCGCCGAAGTGGTCGGCCAGGTCGGCGAGCGCGTGGAACTGATCGCCGGAGACAAGGCCGAGGTGCACGGGCACGCCGACGAGCAGCCGGCCGTCGCGCTGCTCGTGGACGCCGAGGTGGTTGCCCGGCGGCGGTGCCGGCGGCAGCTGGAAGTCGTCGAAGGGGCGGCCGAGCCGGCGCTCGATGCGCTCGCGCACGCCTTCCGGGCCGATGTCGTCGACCATGAACTTGAGTCGCGCCTTGACGCGTGAGACCCGGTAGCGGAGATCTTCCTGCCATTCGTCGAGGATCGCCGCGAGCACGGCGACCGCGTCGTCTCGGGGGACCCAGATCCCGAGGTCGCGCGCGATGCGCGGGACCGAGGACAGCCCGCCGCCGACGAGCACGCCGAAGCCGGGCTCGCCGTCTCGGAGTGCGCCCTGGAGGGCAACGCAGTTGATCTCGGGGGCGGCGCAGCTGTCGGCGCACGCGGTGATCGAGATCTTGTGCTTCCGAGGCAAGTCCGAGTACGCAGGGTTGCCGTAGAAGTGCGCCGCCGCCTGGGCGACCACGGGAGTCGCGTCGAACAGCTCGTCGTGCGCGAGGCCCGCGACCGGGCAGCCGGTGATGTTGCGCACCGTGTCGCCGCACGCCCCTGCGGACGTCAAGCCGGCTGTGCCGAGCAGCTCGAACACGTCCGGCAGCGCACCGAGCTCGAGGAAGTGGAGCTGGACGTTCTGACGGGTGGTGAGCTCGCCTTCGCCGCGACCGTACCGGTTCGAGATGTCGCCGATCGCGCGCAGCTGCGTCGGCGAGACGATGCCGCCCGCGATCTTCACGCGCAGCATGAACGTGCCGATCTTCGGCTTGTCGTGGTAGAGGCCCCACCACTTGAGGCGGACGATGTCCTCCTCGTCGACCTGCTCGTAACCGGACGCGATCAGCGCCGGCAGCTCGTCGAGCAGGCCCAGCGGGCTCTTCGCGCGCTTGAGCCGCTCAACCGAGTTGCGCTTGAGGACGAGCTCGAGCGTCGGGGTTTCGGTGGCACGGTCCGCCAAGGGCCTCGCCGAGAGACTAGCTCTACAACTTCAAAAAGTAAAGTAAGAACAAAAAGTGAAGTTATGGCCCGGCCGGGCTTGCCGACCGGACGAGCCCGGCGTCGAACGCGACGATCACCGCCTGCACTCGGTCGCGCACGCCGAGCTTGCGAAGCACGCTCGAGACATGCGTCTTCACCGTCGTCTCACCGAGGAACAGCTGTTGCGCGATCTCCGCGTTCGAGAAGCCGGTCGCGAGCAGGCACAGGATCTCGCGCTCGCGGGCAGTGAGGCGCTCGAGAGCCACGGGGTCGCCGATGCGCGGCCTGTCGTCGGCGAACCGTTCGAGCAGCCGCTTCGTCACGGTGGGGCCGAGCAGTGCGTTGCCGTCCGCGATCAGCCTGATCGCGTCGATCAGATCGCCCGGGCGCACGTCCTTGAGCAGAAAGCCGCTCGCTCCTGCGCGGATCGCCTCGTAGACGTACTCGTCGAGGTCGAACGTCGTGAGGACGAGAATCCGCGCACCGTTGCCGTCGCCGACGATCCGGCGGGTCGCCTCGATGCCGTCGAGGTTCGGCATGCGCACGTCCATCAGGATCACGTCCGGCCGCGTCGTTCCCGCGAGCTCGACCGCCTGCGCGCCGTCGTCGGCCTCCCCGACCACCTCGAGGTCCGAGCGCGTCTCGAGAACGAGGCGGAAGCCGCTCCGGACGAGAGCCTGGTCGTCGGCGAGCAGGACGCGGATGCTCAACGGTTCCCGCTCCGGCGGCGGCAAAGCCGCCGCCTCCGCTCTTGTTCGCCTCCGTCCAGCCTACGGCTCAACGGTCGCCTTCGAGCGGGAGCTGCGCCGTCACGAGGTAGCCGCCCGTCGTCGGGGTGCGCGTGTCGACCCGGCCGCCGAGCATCGACGCGCGCTCGCGCATGCCGGCCAGACCACTGCCCACACGCGTGCCGCCTCTGTCTCCATTGCCGTCGTCCAGGATCTGCAGGCGCAGCTCCCGTCCGTAGCGCACGCTCACGCGCGCGTGCCGTGCTGCTGCATGCTTGATCGTGTTCGTCAGCGCCTCCTGGATGATCCGGAAGGCCGAGAGGTCGACGCTCGCGGGCAACGGACGACGCGCGCCCTCGATCTCGAGTGCGACGTCGAGCCCGGTGGCGCGCACCTGATCGATCAGGGTGTCGAGGCGAGCCAGACCGGGCTGCGGTGACAGGGCGGCGTCGTCGCTCAGCACACCGAGCACACGGCGCAGGTCGGCCAGCGCGGCGCGGGCTGCCGTGTCGATCGCAGCGATCGGCTGTCGCGCGAGTGCGGGGTCGAGCTCGAACACCTCTTCGGCCGCCCCTGCCTGCACGACGATCACGCTGAGCGCGTGCGCGATCACGTCGTGGAGCTCGCGTGCGATCCGCGCCTGCTCTTCGGCCAGGATGCGGCGGGCCTCGGTCTCGCGTTCGCGTTCGAGCCGTGCTGCCTTCTCCTCGATCTCGCGGATGTAGGCGCGGCGGGAGCCGATGCTGTCGCCGAGCAGCCACGCAGCCGCGAGGAAGACGACATGGAAGGCGATGCCGGCGAACCCACCCGAGCCGCGCTCCGCCAGCTGCGCGGCCGCGATCGCCGCGACGGCTGCGAGCCCGCCGTTCCGGGTGCGACGGGATGCGCCCGAGGCGGCGAGTGTGTAAAGCGCGACGCCGACCTGGAGCGGCAGGAGCGGCGCATCGACCGCGATCACCGCCACCGACGCGGTAGCCGTGAGGAGCAGCGCGGCCAGGGGCGCCTGCCGCCGGCGAAGCAGCGGCAGGGTGCCGGCCGTGACGAGGAGAACGGCCGTGAGGGCGTGGTCGCGCCGTGAGGCGGCGGCGGCGCTCGGCAGCCAGATCGCGAGCGCGAGGCCCACGTCGACGAGCAGCGGGTGCCGATGCAGCCAGCTCCAGATCACGGCGCGTTCACGGTACCCGTGCGGCGAGCCGCCTCAGGCGTCGCGGCGCAGGAGCACCACGGCGGCCACGGCGAGCGCAGCCGCGCAGTAGCCTGCGAAGAGCGCGAGCCCGGGGCCGGGCGCGAGGCTGTGCGATCCGTGGGTCAGGGAGAAAATCGAGCGGCCGGCGGCATCCGGCAGGTACTGCCCGATTGCGTTGTTCCAGCTGGTCGGCAGGATGTTCAGCAGCGGCGGGATCACGAAGAAGATCGCGGCGAATGCGGCGATTCCGCCAGCCGTGTTGCGCACGATCGTGCCCACGGCGAGCGTGAGCACGGCGAGCAGCATCAGGTAGACGGCCCCGCCGACGACGGTCCGAATCACGCCGGGGTGCGAGAACGAGATCTGCAGGATGTTGTGTTGCGAGAGGATCGCCTGGCTCGCGAAGAAGGCGATGACGACGGACGGCAGCATCAGGACGAAGGTGACCACCGCGTAGACGACCGCCTTTGCCCACAGCACGGGCAGGCGCTTCGGCACGGCCGTCAGGCTCGCCCGGATCATTCCGGTCGAGTACTCGCCCGTGATCACCAGGACGCCGAGGACACCGATTGCGAGCTGAGAGAGATTGACCCCGGCCAGCGCGATCTCGAGCGGATGGCGGTTGGCGCGCTCGTGCGGGCCCATGTTGCCCCAGTGCGACGACGTGATCGCCGCGAAGAGCAGAGGCAGCCCGATCGTCAGGATCACAGCCGTGAGCAGGGACCAGCGCGTCGACCGGAGTGACCACAGCTTCGTCCACTCCGACAGGACGACGCGGGCCTGTGTGACGCGGCCGCGGGTCGTGAGCTTCGGCAGCGAGACGGCTTCGGGGACGGTCGTCATGCGGCTCCGGCCTCCGCGAGCTCGCCGGTCCTGAACTCGACCTCGTCCCGTGTGATGTCCATGAACGCTTCCTCGAGCGAGACCTGCTGCGGTGTCAGCTCGTGCAGCACGACGGCGTGCGCCGCGGCGATCTCGCCGACCTGTGCGCCGGTGAGGCCGTGCACCTCGAGCAGGCCCGGTGCGAGCGAGACGAGCTTGACCCCGGGGCCGACGAGGAGGTCCCGAAGCTCAGAGGCCTGCGGCGACCGCACGCGCACCACGTCGCCGGAGGCCCGCCGAACCAGATCCTCGACGCTCGCGTCGGCGATCAGCTTGCCGCGTCCGATCACGATCAGATGGTCCGCGGTCAACGCCATCTCGCTCATCAGGTGCGACGAGACGAACACAGTCCGGCCTTCCCCGGCGAGTGCCTTGAGCAGATGCCGGATCCACTGGATCCCCTCGGGATCGAGCCCGTTGACGGGCTCGTCGAGCATCACGGTGTGCGGATCGCCGAGCATTGCCGCGGCGATGCCGAGCCGCTGGCCCATTCCGAGCGAGTACTGGCCTGCACGCTTGCGTGCGACGTCGTGCAAGCCGACGAAGTCGATCAGCTGGTCGACGCGGCGCCGCGGCAGGCCGTGCGTCTGGGCGAGCGCAAGCAGATGGTTGTATGCCGAGCGCCCGGTGTGGATCGAGCGCGCTTCGAGCAGTGCTCCGACCTCGTGGAGCGGTGCGCGATGGTCGCGGTAGTGCTTGCCGTTGACGAGCACGTCGCCGGCCGTCGGCGAGTCGAGGCCGAGGATCAGGCGCATGGTCGTCGACTTGCCCGATCCGTTCGGGCCGAGGAAGCCCGTCACGACGCCGGGTTGTACCTTGAACGTGAGCCCGTCGACGGCGCGTTTCTTGCCGTAGTCCTTCGTGAGCCCGTGCGCTTCGATCACGGGTCCCAAGCTAATCGCGGTCCCCTCGGCCGCTCGACCCAACTCGCTCCTCCGAAAGGAGGAGATCGGCGAGAACCCGGTGCCAGGCACCGACGTGCCTGGCACCGGTTCGACTCGAGCTACGCGCGTTCGGTCGCCGGCTTGGGCAGCGGCTCGGGCTCCCGGATGAAGAGCGCCGAGCGCGTCCAGCTCGGCATCCACCAGTTCGCGTCGCCGAGCAGTCGCATCAGCGCCGGGACGAGCAGGGCACGGATCACGGTGGCGTCGAAGATGATCCCGGCCGCCAGTCCGATCGCGAACTCCTTGATCTCGAAGCCGGGGCTCGACGAGAGAACGAGGAAGGCGAACATCAGGATCAGCGCAGCGCTGGTGACGAGCTTGCCCGTTCGCGCGAGGCCGAGCTCGATCGCCTTCTCGGTCGAGCCGGTCTCGTCGTAGGCCTCGCGCATGCGCGTGAGCATGAAGACCTCGTAGTCCATCGAGAGGCCGAAGAGGAAGGCGAAGATCATCAACGGGATCCAGGCGGTGATCGCCTGCGTCGCGGTGATGTTCCAGAGCGACGAGCCGTGGCCCTCCTGGAAGACGAAGACGACGATCCCGAACGCGGCGGCGAGCGAGATGAGGTTCAGGATCGCCGCCTTGATCGGCAGCACGATCGAGCGGAACGCCCGTGCGAGCAGGATCAGCGTCAGGATGACCACGAACGCGAGCACGTACGGGAAGTTCCCGTAGACGGCGTGCACGAAGTCGCGGTCGACCGCGGCCGGGCCGCCGAGCGTGCCGTTCGTCCCGGCGAGCGCTGCGTTGACGCGGTCGATCGATCGACTGGATCCCGGGCGCGGCGCCGTCGATCGTCGGAAAGGCCTCGACGAGCGAGTCGGGCCCGTGCCGCCAGGCGGCCGGCGCGGCGGCGCCGACGACGCCGGGCACCGCGCGCGATCTTCGCGGCGACCTGCGTTCGCGTTGCCGCCGTTCTCGACGAGCACGTCGAACGGCTTCATCACGCCGGGGCTGATCCCGGCAGTGGCGAGCGCGTCGCGCCCGACGATCGCGCCGCCCGAGCCGGGGAAGTTCTTCAGCTGCGACTCGTTCGGGTTGAGCCGAAGTCCGATGACCGCCGAGCACGGCGACGATCACGAGCCCGACTGACCGCAACCGGGATCGGCCGGCGGTTCACGAGGCGAGCCCAGCGTCCCCAGGCGCCGTCCTCCGGGTGCCCGTTGTCGACGAGCCGCTTCGGCAGCACGCGCACGCTGTTGATTCGCGTGCCGAGGACGGCGAGCAGCGCGGGCAGCAGCGTGATCGCGGTGATCACCGAGACCGCCGGGATCAGCATGCCGCCGATTCCCATCGACCGGATGAACGGCAGCGGAAGCACGATCATCGAGAGCAGGCCGACCGCGACGGTCGACCCGGAGACGATCACCGAGCGGCCCGCATGCGTCATCGTCTCGACGAGCGCGGTCTCGACGTCGGCCCCCTCGCGGAGCTCGTCGCGGAAGCGGAAGATCATCAGCAGGGCGTAGTCGATCGCGACGCCCAGCCCGACGAGCGCGATCAGGAACTGCACGATGATCGAGACGTTGGTGATGTAGGTCAGGCCCCAGATCAGCGTGTACGTGTTGAGGATCGCCGCGACTGCGACCACGATCGGCATCAGCACCGCGGGCAGGGTCCCGAAGACGAACAGCAGGATGATCAGCGCGCCGACCCCGCCGACCACGCCCTCGAGCAGCACGCTCGGGCCACCGCTCGAGCCGTGCGTGCTCGCCTCCTCGAGCGGATCGTGGCCGGTGACGTGAACGGTCATCCCGGCCGGCAGCCCGGCCGCCGCCGCGTCCTCCATCGCCTGCGGCGCCGCTCTTGGTGTCGAACGTCGCGGTGCCGGGCGGGTAGACCTCCATGAAGGTCGTGTGCCGGTCCTTCGACACGTACATCGAGTTGCCGGTCGAGAAGTACGAGCTCGTCAGCGCAGCCGGGCGTCATTCGCCGTGACGCGCAGCATCGCCGCGCGGATCGCGTCGCTCTTCGTCGCGTCGCCGTGCGTGTGGAAGACGACGACGTTCGGCGGGCGCACGCCGACGCCGAACGTCTTGAGCGTTCGCTGGTTCGCTTCGTACGCGGACTTGCCTGGGATCGAGAAGCTCTGGTACCAGCGCTTCGAGACCTGGCCGGCAGCAAAGCCGCCGAACACGGTCAGCACGAGCCAGATTCCGATCACGTACCAGCGACGACGGGCGACGAGATGAGCGAGGCGAGCGAGCAAGCGGACTCCTTCCGGACGACGACTGTCGGCGAACAAATCTACAGACACTAAAAAGTTACTGCAACAGTAACCAGGACGTTACACTTCGCCCGTGGGCCTCCGCGAGAGCAAGAAGCTCCGGACGCGTCAGGAGATCGCCGACCAGGCGATGCGCCTGTTCGTGCAGCGCGGGTTCGACCACGTGACCGTGGCCGAGGTCGCGGCTGCCGCCGGCGTCTCGGAGAAGACCGTCTTCAACTACTTCCCGACGAAGGAGGATCTCTTCTTCGACGAGGTGCCCGACCGCGAGGCGGCGATCGCCGAGGCGATCCGGGGGCGGGCCGCCGGGGAGTCAATCCTCGCTGCGCTCCGGCGGCTCCAGACTGCGGAGTGCCCGCGGCTGACGAGCCCGGGCTTCGCGACGTTCGCCCGGGTCATCGAGGAATCGCCCGCGCTCCAGCTGAAGGAGCTGGACGTGATGGCGCGGTTCGTGCAGGTGCTGGCGACGGCGATCGAAGCCGAGCTCGGAGTCGACGAACGCGACGCGCGCATCGCTGCGGGCCTGCTCGTCAGCGTGCACCGGCAGTTCTTCCGCAGCGCGCGCAAGCAGGCCCTCGCCGGCAAGAGCGGGCCCACGGCAGCACGACGGCTGCGCGCCGATCTCGAGCGTGCGTACGGCATGCTCGAGCACGGCCTCGCCGATCTCGAGCGGCCGGCCGGAGCCGCGCGCCGCGCCGCACGATAGGTTCGCCCCGTGCGCGAGCGGGCGAGGGTTGTCGTCATCGGCGGCGGCGTCGGCGGCTGCGCCGTCCTCTACTGGTTGACGAAGCTCGGCTGGCCGGACGTGCTGCTGGTCGAGCGCGCGGAGCTGACGAGCGGTTCCACCTTTCATTCGGCAGGCCTCGTCGGCCAGCTGCGCGGCTCGCTGCCGCTGACGCGGATGATGATGTGGTCGGTTGACCTCTACCGGACGCTCGGCGACGAGGTCGGGCTCGAGACCGGCTGGCACGAGGTCGGGTCGCTCCGGCTGGCGTCGTCGGCGGAGCGGCTGGAGGAGCTCACACGGCAGGCGGGCTGGGCGAAGACGTTCGGCCTGCCGCTGGAGCTGATCTCCGCCGAGGAGGCGCACCGGCTGTTTCCCCCGATGACGACGGACGGGGTGCTCGGCGCTGCGTACCTGCCGACCGACGGGTACGTCGATCCGTCGCAGCTCACGCTCGCGCTCGCCGAAGGTGCGCGCCGAGGAGGCGCCGAGATCGCGCAGCGAACGCGGGTCACCGGCATCGAGGTCGTCGACGGCAGGGTTCGCGGTGTCGTGACCGACCAGGGGCGGGTCGAGGCCGAGGTCGTCGTCAATGCCGGTGGGATGTTCGCGAAGGAGCTCGGCGCGCTTGCGGGCGTGAACGTGCCGCTCGTGCCGATGGCGCACGAGTACCTCGTCACGAAGCCCATGGGTCTGCCGGCCGAGATGCCGACGATGCGCGACCCGTCGCTGCTCGTGTACTTCCGTCCCGAGTCCGGCGGCCTGATCATGGGCGGCTACGAGCGCAATCCGGCGCCGTGGGCGCTCGACGGCATCCCGGCCGACTTCAACGGGAAGCTGCTCCCGGAGGACTGGCCGCGCTTCGAAGAGCTGATGGAGAACGCGCTCGTGCGCGTGCCGTCGCTCGCCGAGATGGAGGTGGTCCGTCTGATCAACGGGCCGGAGGCGTTCACGCCCGACGGCGAGTTCATCCTCGGGCCGACCGAGGTGCGCGGCCTGTGGACGGCGGCCGGCTTCTGCGCGCACGGCCTTGCGGGCGCCGGCGGCATGGGCCGCCTCGTCGCGGAATGGATCGTCGAGGGGACGCCCTCGCTCGACACGTGGGAGATGGACTCGCGCAGGTTCGGCCGCCAGTACCGATCGCTCGACTACACGCTCAGCCGGACACGCGAGATCTACGAGACCTACTACGACGTGAAGTATCCGGGGCACGAGCGACAGGCCGGGCGGCCGCTTCGTCTTTCCCCGGCGTATCCGCGACTCGTCGCCCTCGGCGCTGCCTTCGGCGAGAAGTCGGGTTGGGAACGCGTCAACTGGTACGAGCCGAATGCCGCCGGGGGCGACGAGGCGCTGCGCCCGCGCGGCTGGGCGGGCCGTCTGTGGTCGCCGGCGATCGGAGCGGAGCATCGAGCGTGCCGCGAGTCGGCAGCGCTGTTCGACGAGACGTCGTTCGCGAAGATCGAGGTGCACGGCGACGGTGCCGCGGAGTTCCTGGAAGGGATGTGCACGAATCGCGTCGCCCGTGCGGTCGGTGCGATCACGTACACGCAGATGCTGAACGGCCGCGGGGGAATCGAGTGCGACTTCACCGTCTCCCGGCTCGCCGACGACCGGTTCCGGATCGTCACCGGCACCGCGTTCGGTCAGCACGACCTGGCCTGGATCCGGCAGCACGCGCCTGCCGGCGTCGCGGTCGACGACGTCACCTCTCAATACGCGTGCCTCGGTCTGTGGGGACCGCGGGCGCGCGAGATCCTCCAGCCGTTGACGACCACAGCGCTCGACTTCGGGTACATGCGCCTGCGTGAGCTCGCGGTCGGCCCGGTGCCGTGCCTCGCGCTGCGCGTCACGTACGTCGGCGAGCTCGGTTGGGAGCTGTACTGCCCGATGGAGTACGGGCAGCGGTTGTGGGACGTGCTGTGGGAGGGCGGTCGCGAGGCGGGGCTCGTGGCCGGCGGTTACAAGGCGATCGATTCCCTGCGCCTCGAGAAGGGCTATCGCGTCTGGGGGTCCGACATCACGCCCGAGGACTCGCCGTTCGAGGCCGGGCTCGGGTTCGCGGTGAAGCTCGACAAGGAGTTCCTCGGCCGCGACGCGCTTGAGCGGCGAGCCTGTGCGGCGGCTGTGCTGTCTCGTGCTCGCGGACCCGCGGGCGATCGCACTCGGGTCCGAACCGGTTCGCGTCGAGGGCGAGCTCGCCGGCCGGGTGACGAGTGGCGGCTACGGCTACACGGTCGAGCGGTCGATCGCCTATGCGTATCTCCCGGCCGGCCTCGGCGGCGTCGGTCAGCCGGTCGAGGTGGAGATCTTCGGCGAGTGGGTGGACGGGGAGGTCGCCGCGGAACCACTGTGGGATCCGAGCGGGGAGCGAATTCGCGCGTGACGAGCCCCGACGAGTTGGCAGCCGTCGTCGGACGGGTGTGGCCCGAAGGCATCGACTCGGTCGAACAGCTCGGCGGCGGGATCACCAACCACAACTTCAAGGTCGTTGCCGGCGGCGAGGCATTCGTGCTGCGGGTCGGCGGGGCCAAGACCGAGCTGCTCGGCATCGACCGCCGGATCGAACGCGACGCGTCCATCGCGGCCGCCGAGCTCGGCATCGCGCCCGACGTGGTTGCCTTCGTCGAGCCCGAGGGGCATCTGGTGACGCGGTTCATCGAGGGCGAGGTCGGACAGGCGGGCGTCGAGGATGTCGCCACCCTGCTCCGGCAGCTGCACGGAGGACGCCCGATCCCGGGTCGCTTCGACGTCTTGGGCGTGGTCGACGACTATGCCGAGACCGCGGTCGCGCGCGGGGCGGAGCTGCCGGCCCGTTTCGAACGGGCGCGCGCCACCGGTGGTGCGATCGCCGACCGCCTCGGGGCCCGGCCGCTCGCTCCGTGCCACAACGACCTGCTCGCGGCGAACTTCATCACCGGCGGAGGGCGCACGTGGATCGTCGACTGGGAGTACGCCGGCATGGGCGATCCGGCGTTCGACCTGGCGAACTACGCCGTCAACAACGGTCTCGACGACGACGGCGATGTCGCGCTGCTCGCCGCCTACGGCAGCGACGAGCTGGACGTGCACATCCTGCAGCGCTTCCTGTCGGACTTCCGGGAGGCGATGTGGGGAGTGCTGCAGCAGGCGATTTCGAGCCTCGACTTCGATTTCGCCGCCTATTCGGCCGAGCATTTCGACCGCCTGGAGCGAACTGCCGCCGAGCCGCGCTTCTGCCGGGCGCTTCGCTGACGGTTCGCGCGCATTGACACGAGCGGGGCAGCGTGGCTAAATCGCTCATCCCCGACCCTGGAGGCTCGAGACCCATGACCGACGAGGCCGTCCGCCACGGAAGCGACGAGGAGGATCTCGCTCGCTTCGGCTACAAGCAGGAGCTCAAGCGGTCGCTCGGGGTCTTCAGCTCGTTCGCCGTCGCGTTCAGCTACATCTCGCCGTCGACCGGCATCTTCACGCTCTTCTATCTCGGCCTCACGACCATCGGCGGGGTGTTCATCTGGAGCTGGCCGATCGTCGCGATCGGGCAGATGTGCGTCGCACTCGGCTGGGCGGAGCTCTCGAGTCACTACCCGGTGGCGGGTTCCGTGTTCCAGTGGACGAAGTACCTCGCGGGGAAGAGGTACTCGTGGTTCGCCGGCTGGATCTACCTCTTCGCGGGCATCCTCACCGTCAGCTCGGTGTGCGTGACGCTGCCGCTCGTGCTGATCCCGGCCTTCAAGAACATGGGCTGGAACCTCGCGAATAGCCTCGGCAACCAGAAGACGATCGCGATCATCACGCTGGTCGCGATCACGATCCTCAACATCTTCGGGGTCCGGCTGGTCTCGATCATCAACAACACCGGGGTGCTGTTCGAGATCCTCGGGATGGTCGTCTTCGCGTTCATCCTCGCGCTCTTCCATCACCACCAGTCGGGTGCTGTGATCTTCCACACCGGATCGACGACCCTGACGACCGGGACGTTCCTGGCCGCGATGTTCATGTCGCTGTTCGTGATCTACGGGTTCGACACCGCGGGCACGCTCGCCGAGGAGACGAAGAATCCGCGGAAGGAGGCGCCGAAGGCGATCATCGGGTCGGTCATCGGAGCGTTCGTGATCGGCGGCATCTTCCTGTTCGCGATGCTGCTCGCGATCCCGAACCTGAACGACGCGATCAAGGGCTCTTTCGGGCCGGCGCAGATCATCGACGCCAACTTCGGCAACGCGTTCTCGACGGTCTTCCTCCTCGTCGTCGCGGCCGCAGTGTTCGTCTGCTGCCTCTCGATCATGACCTCGACCGTTCGTCTCTGCTTCGGCATGTCCCGCGACGACGCCCTTCCGGGCTCGAAGCAGCTCAGCTGGGTGCACCCGAGATTGCACACGCCGGTCGGGAGCTGCATCGCGATCGGAGTGCTCGCCTTCATCCCGATGCTCCAGTACGCAGGCGCCGGGATCATCGCGATCGCGGCGACGGGGATGATCTACCTCGCGTACTTCATCGGGAACATCGCCCTGCTGCGTGCGCGCCTGCGCGGCTGGCCGAGGGCAAAAGCGCCGTTCTCACTCGGCCGCTACGGGCTGCCGCTGAACATCCTGGCCCTGGCGTGGGGCGGCGGCATGCTGATCAACTTCGCCTGGCCACGCGTCGCCTCGAACCCGCGCCCGAAGGAGCTGCCGAAGACGCTCGACTTCCACTGGGCGTGGCTCAACGGCAAGCCCGTCTTCTGGACGGTCGTGATCACGATCACGCTCGTCGGCGCGTTGTACTTCATCGCCGTGCAGCAGCGGAAGCCGACGCACCTCGAGGCGCCGGAGGGCGAGGCGCTCGCGCTCGAGCCGACGTGAGCCAGAGGCCGACCTAGAGGCGCTTCTCCACCTTCGCGGCGGCATCCTCGACCGTCTTCTGGGTCTTCGGATCCTGAGCGGCCTTCTCGGCCTTCTGAAGGAGTGACTTCCCCTGCGGGCTGCGCGCGAACTGGGTGAGCTTGCCGAGCAGCGATCCCATCTGAGCCTCCTGGTCGATCGAGTCAGGTGATCCTCTCACCTACGGCAAATAGACTCGCGCGCATGGAGAGCCGCGTCGCGATCGCGCTCGACGGCGTCAGCAAGTCGTTCGGCGGCGTCGGCGCCGTCAACGACGTGTCGATCGAGATCGGCGACGGCGAGTTCTTCTCGCTGCTCGGCCCGAGCGGCTGTGGCAAGACGACGACGCTCCGGATGATCGCCGGGTTCGAGCGCCCCGACACCGGGAGCGTCATCTTCCAGGGCACGGACGTGACCGCTGTCTCGGCGAACCGGAGGCCCGTGAACATGGTCTTCCAGCAGTACGCGCTGTTTCCGCACATGTCGATCTACGACAACGTCGCCTTCGGGCTGAAGGTCAAGAAGGTGCCGCGCCGCGACCACCGGGCGAGGATCACGGAGCTCCTTCGGGTCGTCGCGCTCGAGGGGTACGAGAATCGCCGGCCGAGACAGCTCTCCGGCGGCCAGCAACAACGCGTCGCGCTCGCGAGGGCGCTCGTCAACCGGCCGACGGCCCTGCTGCTCGACGAGCCGCTCGGTGCATTGGATGTCAAGCTTCGTAAGACGATGCAGCTCGAGCTCAAGCGCATCCAGCACGAGCTCGGGACGACCTTCGTCTACGTCACGCACGACCAGGAAGAGGCGCTCGCGATGTCCGACCGGATCGCAGTCATGAACGGCGGTGAGGTCGAGCAGACCGGAAGCCCGCGCGAGATCTACGAGCGGCCGCGGACGGCGTTCGTCGCCGACTTCATCGGCTCGCTGAACACGCTCGAGCTCGAGGTCGCCGAGCTCGTTGGCGGGTTCGCGGTCGCGCGCCCCGGCTCCGGCGAGCGAGTCGTGGTCGCCGTCGGGCCGACGCAACGGGTCGGCGACGCCGTGCGCGTTGCGGTGAGGCCGGAGCAGGTGCAGCTTGGCGCGGCGGAAGGTCGGGCGCCGGAGCAGGGCTCGCGGCTCGACGGCACGATCGCGGACACGGTGTACCTGGGGATGTACACGCAGTTCCACGTCGACACGAGCGCCGGTCGCGTCGTGTGTCACCGACTCGCAGACGAGGCGCTCGGCCCACTGGCGACGGGAGCGCGCGTCACGCTGCACTGGGCCCCGGAGCAGGCGACCCTGCTTGCCGACTAGGCGCCGACGCGCCGTTCGACGACGCGGCGCCCGAGCTCGGCGGCGAGGATGAGCACCAGCGAGAAGACCAGGACGACGACGGCGACCGCGATCACCTGCGGCAGCTGCGTCGGGAAGCGGAGCGCCGAGTAGAGGTAGATCGGGAACGTGACGCGCGTCCCGATCACGAACGAGGCGACGGCGTACTCGTCGAACGACGTCGTGAACGCGATCAGGAGCGCCGACACGACTGCCGGCAGAATCAGCGGAAGTGTGATCGACCGGAACGTCCGAAAGCGGCCGGCACCGAGGTCGAAGGCCGCCTCCTCGAGCGAGTTGTCGATCTGCTCGAGCCTCGGCACGAGCACCAGGATCGTGTACGGCAGCGTGATCACGATGTGGCCCACCACGACGGTCGGGATCCCGTTCGCGACGCCGAGCGTGTGGAAGAGGAGGAGGAGCGAGATCCCGAAGACGACGTAGGGAATCACCAGCGGGCTGAGCAGCAGGGCCGAGACGAGCGCCTTGCGCGGACAGCCGGCGGCGTGTCAGCGCGAGCGACGAGAGGATGCCCAGGATCACCGCGCCGACGCTCGAGACCGCCGCGACGATCGCGCTCGTCTCGAGCGCCCGGCGGAGGTCGGCGTTGCCGAGGAACTCCCGGTACCAGTGGAAGGTGAAGCCGCTGAGCGGGAACGTCGGCACGTCCGAGTTGTTGAACGAGAAGATCAGGAGCACGACGATCGGCGCGTAGAGGAAGACCACGACGAGGGCGAAGAACGCGCGCAGCGCCCACGAGCCCGTCCTCGAGAGCGCGACGTCGCATCATTCCGTCGCCACCCGGCTGCGGCTGCAGGAACCGCGAGAAGACGACCGTCAGCGCGCCGACGACGATCAGCAGGAACATCGCGAGCACCGAGCCCGTCTCCCAGTCCGGGAAGCCGGTGCCGAACAGGTCGACGATCTGGTTGCCGTACATGTAGCCGGTCGCTCCGCCGACGAGCGACGGCGTCACGAACTCGCCGAGCGTCGGGATGAAGACGAAGAAGAACGCGGCGACCACGCCTGGGAACGACAGGGGGAGCGTCACGCGCGAGAACGCCTGCAGCCTGCTCGCTCCGAGGTCGCTGGCGGCCTCGAGCAGCCGGCGGTCGAGGCTCTCGAGCGAGACGAAGATCGGCAGCGCGACGAACGGCAGCCAGATGTAGCCGAGCACGAGCATCACGGCGAACCGGCTGTACAGCAGCTGCGAGAGCGGGTGCGACTGCGAGCGGATGCCCGTCCAGAAGAGGAGCGAGTTGATCGCGCCGTGGTCGCCGAGGATCACCTTCCAGGCGAGCACGCGCAGCAGGTAGCTCGTCAGGAACGGCGCGATCAGCACGAGCAGCAGGACGTACTTGCGCTTGGTGCCCGAGAGCGCGAGGTAGTAGGCGAGCGGATAGGCGAGCAGGACGATCAGCGTCGAGACGATCAGCGACATCTTCAGCGACTTCCAGAACAGCCGGAGGTAGACGGTGGTCGTGGGCGACGCTGCGCCAGCCCGCCGAGCGTGAAGCCGTGCTTGCCCGGGAACAACGAGTAGACGTCGAAGCTGTACGCGGCGACGATCGCGATCGGAACCACGAAGAAGACGACGAGCCACGCCGACCGGAAGCCCGAGCAGGGTCGGCGTCGTCAGGTCGCGGCGCCGGCGCCGGGCAGCCGGCGCTACGAGGCCTTCACCTCTTCCCACAGCTTCGCGTACTCGCGCGCGCCGCGGGATGTCGCGGTCGAGGTAGGCGTTCGGCACCGTGACGGCCCGCGGGTTCGTGAGCTGCAGCGCATGCAGCAGGTCACTCGACGCCGGGCGCGCCAGCGTGTTCGCGTGCCCGTAGCCGTAGTTGTCCTCGAGCCATTTCGCCGACGCGCCGAGCTCCAGGCGTCGACGTACGCGTGGGCGAGGTTGTAGCGGGGCGTTCCCTTCAGCAGCATCATCATCCCCACCCACGCGATCGGCTTCTCCTTCGGGCGCATGTAGACGACGGGCAGCTTCTTCTTCTTCATCTGCACCCAGTCGTTCGGCCACGCGTAGGCGATCCAGATGTCGCCCGACCCGAAAGCCTCCCAGAGGTTCGTCTCGGAGGACCAGATCAGGCGGACGTTCTTCTTCTTCGCGATCAGCAGCTTCTGCGACTGCTGCAGCTCGGCGTCCGTCTGGTTCCACGGATCCTTCATGCTTCGAGGTAGAGCCCGGCGATCGTGAGCATGTTGAGATCGTCGAACCAGGAGATCTTGCCCTTGTAGCGATCGTCGAAGATCAGTCCCCACGAACGCGACTTCGGCGTCACCTTGTCGGTGCGATAGAGGATCGCGTCGAAGCCCCAGTCGTCCGGAATCCCGTACTGCTTGCCGCCGTACTGCCCCGCCTTGACCATGAACGGGTTCAGGTGCTTGAAGTTCGAGATCAGCGCTCGGGTCCCACGGCTGCACGAGCCCGCTGGTCGCGAAGTACTTGACCCAGCCGACGTACGGCCGGAAGAGATCGGGCTTGAGCCCGGCGTGGAGCTTGGCGAGCGCGTCCGACTCGTTCGTCATGTAGGTGAACTGCGGCTTGTCGTTCGGGTGCTGCTTGACGTACTGCGCGAACATCGGTCTGGCCGCCGTCGTTGCCGTAGCCGGCCCAGTCGAGCACCTGGAGCCGGCCGCTCTCGGCCGCCGCCAGCGTGCGCATCGCGTGTGCGATTCCGGCCGGCCCGCGACCAGTCCGGCGCCGCCGCCGATCGCCGCCAATCTGAGGAGGTCCTGGCGGTTGAGCCGCCGCTCGAACCCCGTCTGCTCGGGCTCCATCTCGATCGTCACTCCCTTTCCTAGTAGCTGGGCGGGCTGATGATCCACATGACCTCTGCGAGCTCGTCGCCGAGGTTCGAGATGCGATGCGGCGTCGAGCTTCGGTAGTCGATGCTGTCGCCGGGTTCGAGGTCGTGGAGCTCGCCGCCGAGCTCGAGCTGCACGGAACCGTGCAGCACGACGAAGAGCTCCTCCGAGTCGCCGTGCGAGTACGGCTCGACGCCGGTCGAACCGCCCGGGTCGAGCTCGCCGACGAACACTTCCAGGTGGTGCAACGGCTTCGGCGTCAGCAGCAGCTTGCGGCCGAGGATGCCGAAGTTCAGCGCGGGCCGGTCGGCCCGCCGGAGCACGCGCGGCTGCGGCGGCCCGGCGGGCTCGAACAGGTCGGCGACGCTGACTCCGAGCGCGTCTGCGATCCGCCGCAGCGATGCGATGCTCGCGTTCGCGCGCCCTCGCTCGACCTGGCTGAGGAAGCTCTCGCTCAGCCCGGAGCGGTCGGCCACCGTGCGCAGCGTGCACCGCCGCAGCGTCGGCGGATCGCGCGAAGCCGCTCGCCGACGTCGATCTCCGTGTTGACATCGGGCGCGCTCGAAGGCAAATCCCAGAGTCTCCTTCGGTCGGTGTCGAAGAAAAACTGAAGCGAGCCTACGGCGCTCGTGAACCTGCTGTCAATGCCCCCGCGCGGCGCCTTGGCCGGGATGCGAGGTGTCAGAGTTGGGGTGTGGCGACGATGAAGGACCTCGACGCGCTCGCGCTGGCGATGCCGCAGGCGACCAAAGCGGTCACCGACGACGGCCGTCCGTCGTACTCGGTGCACGGGAAGTACTTCTGCTTTCACCGGTCGCGCCGGCCAGACGCGGTCGATGCGAAGACCGGGGAACGGCTCGACGACGTTCTTGTCTTCCGCGTCGAGGATGTTCACGTCAAGGAGCTCGTGCTCGGCGACGACCGCGGCATCTTCTTCACGACGCCGCATTGGGACGGCTACCCGGCGGTGCTCGTGCGGATCAAGGATCTTCGCCGCTTGAAGCGGGCGGAGCTGCGCGACCTCGTGATCGACGCGTGGCTCACGCGTGCGCAGAAGCGCGTCGCACGAGCATGGCTCGCCGAGCACGAGCCCGACGACTGACCGGCTAGGCGAGCGACTTCCAGAAGACGGTCGTGTCGCACGGCCGCCCGTCTGGATAGAGGGCGTAGTTCGGAATCACGCCCAGGCGGTTCCAGCCGAGCCGCTCGTACAGGCGCTCTGCCGGATCGCCGGTCACCGTGTCGAGGACGAGCAGCGTCTTGCCCTCGGAGCGAGCCTCGGCCTCGATGCGCTCCATCAGCATTCGACCGACCCCCTGCTTGCGGGCCGACTGATGCACGAGCAGCTTCGCGATGTCGCCACGGTGAGGCTGGTTCGGCGGCGTCGCCGCCGCAAGCTGCACCGTGCCGACGAGCTCGTCGCCGGCGAACGCGGCGAGGACCACCCGGCGGCCGGAGGCGACCTCCGGCTCGATCGCCTCGAACGCGGCCTGCGCCGCCTCGTGCGTGAACGGCGCCATGAAGCTGACCGACGCTCCGCCCGCGACGCAGTCATGGAGGACGCTGCCGAGCTCGCCGCGTCGCAACTGCGCGGTTTCCGCATCGAGGCGCTCGATCCTGATCGGCGCGTCCATTCGGCGCCAGGCTACCCTCCGCTCGTGAGCGCGTCCGTTCTCGTCGTCGAAGACGACGGGCCGATCCGCCGGATGCTCGAGCGCACGCTGGCGGCCGAAGGCTACGGCGTCGCGGGTGCGGCCGACGGTGGTGCCGCGCTTGCGGCCGTCGAGGAGTCCGCGCCGGACCTCGTCGTGCTCGACCTCGGTCTGCCCGGCGTCGACGGATTGTCGGTCTGCCGTCGTCTGCGACGGAAGGGCCTCGCGCTGCCGATCCTGCTCTTGACCGCACGCGATGGTGTCGCCGAGCGCGTTGCCGGGCTCGATGCCGGCGCCGACGACTACCTCGGCAAGCCGTTCGCCCCGGAGGAGCTGCTCGCCCGCGTGCGCGCGCTGCTCCGTCGCGGGACCGCCGCCCCGGAGCTGCTCGTGTTCGACGACCTCGTGTTCGACACCGGAACGCGCGCGGCGCACCGCGGCGGCGAGGAGGTGGCGTTGCGCTCGCGCGAGGCCGACCTGCTCGAGCTGCTCCTGCGCAACGCGCGGCAGGTGGTCAGCCGGACACAGGCGCTCGACCAGGTGTGGGGCGATGCCTCGGCGGCGAGCCTGAACGTCGTCGACCGGTACGTCTCATACCTGCGCCGGTCGCTCGGAGAGCCGCCGCTGATCCACACGGTTCGCGGCGTCGGCTTTCGGCTCGACCGATGATCCCGCGCTCGCTCGGTGCGCGCTCGATCGTCGCGGCGTCGCTGGCGATCCTGCTCGCGCTGGTCGTCGTGGGCGGGGCGGTCGACGTGCTCGTGGCGCGGCATCTGCACCGGTCGCTCGACCGTTCGCTGCGGGCCCGGGCCGTCGAGGTCGCGCAGCTGAGCGTCTCGGCCCCGGCGCTGCTGACCGTCCCGGGCGCGCTCGAAGCCTCGTTCGGCGGGCAGCAGATCAGCGTGGAAGTGGTCGACCGCCGCGGACGGATCATCTCGCGGTCGCTCGGGCTCGGCGGACGCGCCCTTCCGATCGCGGCGCTCGTACGCAACGTGATCGCGAGCGGGAAGGGCCGGTACGCGGGCGCCGACCTCGGCTCGGACGACCTGCGTCTCTACGTTGCGCCCCTCGCCGACACGGGCGGCACCGCTGCCGGTGGCGCCGTCGCCGTCGCGGCATCCACCCACGAGCTCGACTCGACCCTCCGGAGCGTGCACCTGGTCGTGCTGGCGGCGGCGTTCGCCGCGGCGGCGGCGGCGGCGATCGTGCTCTGGCTGCTGATGCGGCGGGCGCTGTCCCCGCTCGGGCGGCTCACGGCCGCCGCTGCGGCGATCGAGCGCAGTGGCGACACCCGCCGCAGGCTGCCGCAGCCGGGCTCGGCCGACGAGGTCGGCCGGCTGGCCGAGACGCTGAACCGGATGCTCGCCGCGCTCGAGCGCGCCCGGGACACGGAGCGGCGGTTCCTCGCCGACGCGTCGCATGAGCTACGGACGCCGCTCACGGCACTCATGGGGAACGTCGCCTACCTCGCGCGGCACGGTGCGAGCGACGAGCTCGTCGCGGAGCTCGACCAGGACGCACAGAGGCTCGCGAAGCTCGCCGACGACCTGCTTGCGCTCACACGTGAGGAGGCGGCACCGCCGCCGGACGACGTGGTGCGGCTCGACGAGCTCGTGCGAGGCGTCGACGGTGTCGATGTGCGCGCGGACGGGCCGGTCGAGGTCCGCGGCGACGGCGCCGCGCTCGAACGGGCTCTCACGAACCTGGTCGAGAACGCGCGCCGCCACGGGAGCGGTCGCATCACCGTCGCGGCGAGGAGCCGCGACGGACTGGCGGTGATCTCCGTCGAGGACGAGGGGCCCGGCCTCGCGGCCGAGGATGCCGAGCGCGCCTTCGCGCGGTTCTGGCGCGGCCCCGGCACAGGACCGGGCTCCGGGCTCGGTTTGGCGATCGTGCGGGCGACGGCGGAGCGCCACGGTGGGCGCGTCACCGTGGAGGGTGCGCGGTTCGCAATCGAGCTTCCGGCTCTCAGAGATGTCTCAGAGTCCGGCGGTACAACGCAGGCAGACCACCAGAAAGGATCGCCGTGAGCTACCTGCGCAAAGCATCCACCCGGAGCCTGCTCGGAATCGTCGCCCTCGTTCTCGCCCTCGCGATCGGAGGGACGGCGATCGCCGTCGCCGCTCGGCGGCGGCGGCCCGACGCCCGCGGCCGAAGCCACTCGACCAGGCGATCCAGGATGCGCTCGCGGCGAAGGCGCCGGACGGGCTGACCGCCCGCATCAAGTTCACGAACAACCTCTTCCCGTCGGGCGCTCTGCTCGGGCAGGTCGCGTCCCCGCTCGAGACCGGAGCGTCGGGCCGTCTCTGGGTGACGAACGACGGCCGCGGCCGGATCGAGCTGCAGTCGGACGCGGGCGACGTCCAGGTCGTCTGGAACGACACGGCGATCTCGGTCTACGACGCGTCGTCGAACACGGTCTACCGCGCCACGCTGCCCGCGTCCGCAGGCCAGCAGGCGAGCGACAACGGCGCGCCGCCCACGCTGGCCGAGATCGACTCGTTCCTGGCCGACCTCGGCTTGCACTGGACGGTCTCTGCGGCGACCCCGACCGACGTCGGTGGACAGCCTGCCTACAGCGCCTCCGTCTCGCCCAAGCACGACGGTGGCCTGCTCGGATCGGTCGAGCTGGCGTGGGACGCTCTGCACGGCACGCCGCTCCGGCTCGCAGTCAACGCGCAGGGCGGAGCCCCCGTGCTCGCACTGACAGTCGAGCAGATCTCGTACGGCGCGGTCTCGGACAGCGACGTCGACGTAGCGCCGCCGGCCGGCGCGAAGGTCGTCGACCTCGGCACAGGCTCGTCCAAGCCCGACCACGGTTCGAGCACACCGGCCGTCACCGGCCTCGACGCCGTGCCGCGCAGCCGCCGGCTTCCCGGTCGTCGCGCCCGACACGCTCGTCGGTCTCCCGCGCCAGGACGTCCGGCTCGTCGGTGGGTCGACGGTGCTCGTGCTCTACGGCCAGGGGCTCGGCGGGATCGCGCTGGTCGAGCGCAAGGCCGACGCGGCGGCCGGGAACGGCGCCATGACGGGGCTCCCGTCCGTGTCGCTCGACGGCGTCACCGCGCACGAGCTCGCGACGCAGCTCGGAACGGTGCTCCAGTGGCAGAGCGGCGGCACCTCGTTCGTCCTCGCCGGTTCGATGCCCGCGAGCGCCGCCGAGACTGCTGCGCGGGCGGTGAAGTGACCGACGCGACGCCCGTCGAGGCCCGCGGACTCGTCAAGCGCTACGGCAGGATCGTCGCGGTCGACCACGTCGACCTGACGGTCGAGCCGCGGCGACGTGTTCGGCTACCTCGGCCCGAACGGCGCGGGCAAGACGACCTCGCTGCGGATGCTGCTCGGCCTGATCCGGCCGACGGCGGGCGCGGCACGGCTGTTCGGCCGCGATCCGCTCGTCGACGGCGCCCGGGCGCTCGACGGCGTCGCGGGTTTCGTCGAAGGGCCAGCGTTCTACCCGTATCTGTCCGGGCGCCGGAACCTGACGCTGCTCGCCGACTTCGACGAGCCGCTGTCGCGCTCGCGGATCGAGGAGGTGCTCGAGCTGGTCGAGCTCCGCGACCGCGGCGACGACCGGGTCGGCGGCTACTCGCACGGCATGCGGCAGCGCCTCGGGATTGCGGCGTCGCTGCTGCGCCAACCCCGGCTGCTGCTGCTCGACGAGCCGACGACGGGCCTCGATCCCGCCGGCATGCGCGACATGCGCGAGCTCGTGCGCCGGCTCGCCGGCGAGGGGATCACGATCCTGCTCTCCAGCCATCTGCTCTATGAGGTCGAGGAGCTCTGCAACCGCGTCGCGATCATCCGTCAGGGGCAGGTGATCTACCAGGGCTCGCTCGCCGACCTGCTCTCGACCGCGCCCAGCGGCTACCGCCTGCGTGCAGTCGACCCCGAGCGCGCACGGCTCCTCCTGCTCGCGCAGCCCGGCCTCAGAGACGTCACGGCCGACGGCGGCGAGCTTCGGTTCAGCGGCGAAGAGGAGGCGGTCGCCGCAGCCGCCATCGCGCTCGGCCGCGCAGGAATCGGCATCACCGCGCTGGTCCCGGAGTCCGCGAGCCTGGAGGAGCTCTTCCTCGGCATGACGGGCGGCGAGTCGTCCGACCACGATCGGGCGGCAGCCGAGGTCGCGGTATGACGGGGACGCTCCGCGTCTACCGCTGGGAGGTCGCCAAGCTGCTCGCGCAGAAGCGAACGTACCTCGGGCTCGGCGCGGCGACGCTCGTCCCGGTCATCTTCGTCGGCGTGCTCCTGCTGCACACGGGGGGCCCGAACGACGTTCCGCTCGGCCGCTCTATCCGCGACACCGGGCTGGCGGTTCCGTTCGTCGTGCTCTTCTTCATGTCCATCTGGGGGCTGCCGCTGATCACGGCACTCGTCGCCGGCGACATCGTCGCGTCGGAGAGCCACAACGGAACGCTGAAGACGATCCTGACGCGCTCCCGCGACCGTGGCGAGGTGTTCGCGGGCAAGGCTCTCGCAGCCGTGACGTACACCCTCGTCGCTGTCTTCGCGATGGGCGTGACCGGCCTGGTCGCCGGCACGGTTGCGTGGGGATTCCACCCGCTCACCTCGCTCTCGGGCACGAAGGTGTCCGCCGGTCACGGCCTCGCCCTCTTGCTGCTGAGCCTGCTCGTCTACGCCTTGCCGCTCGCCGGCATCGCGTCGTTCGGCGTCCTGCTGTCGACGGTCACGCGGAACAGCGCCGCATCGGTCGTCGGCGCGCTGATGTGGGCGCTGCTCCAGCAGCTGCTCGGCGTGCTTCCGGGCACGGAGAGTATTCGCCCGTACCTGCTCGGGACGCAGTTCGACTCGTGGCACGGCTTCCTGCGGGTACCGGCCGACTGGGCGCCGGTGACGCGCTCGCTCTGGGTGTGCGCGCTCTACATCGGCATCCCGCTGATCGCGGCGTACCTCGTGTTTCTTCGCCGCGACGTCGCGGGCGACTAGCCGCCAGGCTCGGTCAGTCGGTCAGGCGGCGGTCAGTCGCGCAGATCGACGATCCGACGGTGAAAAAGCGGCGCCTTCCCTCCCTCGTCGCCGCGGTCGCGAGTGCCGCCGTGCTCTCCGGGTGCGGCGGCACCGCGCACACCGGTGGGACGACCGCCGCGACCGTCGCACCGAGCACGACGTCGGCTCGCACGACGACCTCCGCGACGACCACCAGCTCGTCGCCGCCGGCGAACGCGCTTCAGGGGGAGGCGAACGCTGCTGCGACCGGTGACATCCCGGACAACCAGGTCTTCCTGAGCCATCGCGACGCGGCAGCGCGGTGGTCGATGAAGTACCCGGAGGGATGGGCGCAGCTCGGGGTGGGCGCGCGCGTCACGTTCCGCGACAAGAACAACATCGTCCGGGTGATCGTCTCCAACGGGCCGCGGCCGACCGCCGCGAGCATCCGCCGCGACCTCGCCAAGCTCGTCGGCGCGCACGTCCAGAACGGAGCGTCTCCGTTCGCGCTTCCCGCCGAGCAGGCCTTCAAGGTCGTCTACACGACGCAGAGCGCACCGAGCCCGGTCACCGGCCGCCGGGTGACGCTGCTTGTCGATCGCTACTACGTCTGGCGACACAACCGGCTCGCCGTCGTCGATCTCGGGACGCCCGTCGGCGTCGACAACGTCGACGCGTACCGCCTGATGATCGAGAGCTTCCGGTGGACGTGAGAAGCCTCTACCGGGAGCCGGAGTCGGAGCTCGACGGCACGGACCTGATCCATGGAGCGCTCGAGTTCCGCGACGTCTTCAAGGTCTTCCGCTCCGGGCCCGTCGAGGCGGTCGCGTTGCGCGGCCTCGATCTGCGCGTCGAGCCGCTCGAATTGGTAGCCCTGCACGGGCCATCCGGATCGGGCAAGAGCACCGCGTTGCAACTGGCCGCCGGCCTCGATGAGCCCTCGGCCGGCGACGTGCGCGCGCTCGGCCGCTCGATTGCGCGCCTCGGCGAGCACGAGCTTGCCGACTATCGCGCCCGCGAGATGGCGATCGTGTTCCAGAGCTCGAACCTGTGGCCGGAGTTGAGCGCACGCGAGAACATCGAGATCGGCCTTCGCCTGGCCGGCCGCCGGGGAAGCCTCCGAAGCGTCGTCGACCGAGCGCTCGACGTCTTCGGCCTGCAACGGCGCGAGGGGCAGCGTGCCGGGTCGCTCTCGGGCGGTGAGCAACAGCGGGTCGCGATCGCCGCGGCCGCGGCCCGCGAGGCTCCGCTCGTCCTCGCCGACGAGCCGACGGCCGAGCTCGACGTCGAGAACGAGCGGAAAGTGCTGCGGGCGCTCAGACGACTGCGGGACGAGTTCGGCAGCACCGTCGTGGTCGTCACCCACTCCCCGCAGGTCGCGGCCGAGGTCGACCGTGTGGTCGAGATCCGCGACGGGGTGGCCGTCTGATCACGGGGGGCTCCGTGTCCGAGCCGATCGCCGTCTGCCGGGGCGTTGAGGTCCGGTTCGGCGGCGACGAGGTGGTGCGCGCGCTCGACGGCGTCTCCCTGCAGATCGTCCTCGGCGAGCGGCTCGCGCTCCTCGGCCGATCCGGCTCGGGAAAGACGACGCTGTTGCACGTGCTCGGCGGGCTTGTCGAGCCGTCTGCCGGAGTGATCGAGTGGCATGGACGCCCGCTCGCGTCCATCGAGAGCTCGGCGCGGGCCGCCGTGCGCCGGCGGGGAATCGCGTACGTGTTCCAGGGTGCGAATCTCCTCCCGTACTTCACCGCACTCGAGAACGTCACCTTCGCCGCCGAGCTGGCCGGCGACGGCGAGCTCGACGGTGCAACCATGCTGCTCGAGCTCGTCGGGCTCGGTGGAAAGGCGCACCACCTTCCAGGGGAGCTCTCGGGAGGCGAGGCGCAGCGGGTCGCGATCGCGAGGGCGCTCGTGCAGCGGCCCGAGCTCCTGCTGTGCGACGAGCCAACCGGCCATCTCGACTCGGCGACGGCAGAGCGTGTGCTCGAGCTGATCGACGCGCTGCAGCACGAGCTGGGGTTCGCGCTCGTCGTGGCCACACACGACGCGGACGTCGCTGCGCGATACAGCCGCGAGCTCGAGCTCGAGGACGGTCGCGTCGTGCATGCGGAGGCGGCCTGAGTGTTCCTCGGTCGCCTGGCAGCCGCGGAGCTGATCCGCTCGCCCGGGCGGAGCGCAGTCCGCGTCCTCACGCTGGCAGCCGCAGTCGGTCTGCTCGGAGCGATGGTGCTCTTCGTCGGCCACTCGCTCGGTGAGATGACGAAGACCGCCGCGCGTTCGGTGCCGCTCGACTGGCAAGGCCCCGTCGGCGGTTATCGGGCGGTGGTGCGTGTCGCTGCGCAGACGGCCCGCCAAACCGGAATCGCCGAGGCGGCGCCGACTGCGACGGCGCCGTTCGCGGGCATGCAGCACGTCTCACCGGCAGCCGGGACGATTCGCGCCGGCGCCGGCGCGATCCTCGCCGTGCCGCCCGGCTACCTGGCGCGGATCAGAACCTTTCGCTTCCTCCGCGGCTCGCTTCGGTCCGGCCAGGTTGTCCTCGATCAACAACTCGCCGCGACCCTTCAGGCGCAGCCGGGCGACACGATCTCACTGTCGCCGCGCCGCGGTGCGCCGGCGGTGCGCCTGCGCGTGAGCGGCGTCGCCCTCGTCACGGCGCCCGACGTGCTCTTTCAGCCGCTCGATCCGCTGCTCGGCCCAGCACCCGCCCAGCCGCCCGCGAACGTCGCCGTCCTTCCGCTCGCCACCTTTGCGAGTCGCGTCGCACCGGAGCTGCCGACGGTGGCGGCGGCGGTCGGCGCCGCCACACTTCCGGGCTCGCAGGCCGGCGTTCAATGGCAAGTGCAGGCGCAGATCGACCCCGCCGCGCTCGGAGGCTCACCGTCACATGCGCTGGCGCTCGACTCGCGTCTGCGCAACCGCGTGGAGCGGTCGCTTCCCGGGCAAGTGGTGTTCGTCGACAACCTCGCGGACAACCTGAACAACGCGGCAGTCGACGGCCTGTACGCCGAGACGCTCTACATCATGCTGGCGGTGCCAGGAGCGCTGGCGGCGCTCGGGCTCGTCTACCTCGCCGCGCTGGGGGCCGCAGAGCGTGACCGGCGCGCGCTCGCTCTCCTGCGGGCGCGGGGTGCTCGGCGTCGCCAGCTCGTCGCGCTCGCCGCGTTCGAGAGCGCCGTGCTCGGCGTCGTTGCCGGGTGTCTCGGCACGGCCGTCGCGCTCGGCGCTCTCCGGCTCACCACATCCGGAGGAGGCATCGGAGCAGCGCGTGTCGCCCTCGCGGCCGGGATCTGCATCGCTCTCGCCACGGTGGGCGGCGCGGTCGCCCGGGCCGCGGCCGCGCTCGGTTCGCAGCGCGGGACCGTCGGCGAGGCGCGCCGCTTCGTGCGCCGGAGCGGCCGCCCGCTCTGGCAGCGCCTCTATCTCGACCTGGGGTCGCTCGCGGTGTCGGGCCTCGTCTACTGGTTCACGCTCCGAACCGGCTTCTCGGCAGTCGTCAATCCCGACTCGAACCCGACGCTGTCGCTTTCCGTCTACATGTTCCTCGCGCCGGCGCTCCTGTGGATCGGTGCGACGTTGCTCGTCGTTCGACTTCGCGGGAGGGCGGCGGCGTGGGTGGCTCGGCGCATCGCGGGCGAGCGGGCGACGACGCCGTTCGGGTTCCTGCTGGCCAGCGCGGGGCGGCGTGCCTCCGAGCTCAACCGGGGGCTGCTCGTGCTCGGGCTTCTGCTCGCGTTCGGCGTCAGCCTCGGTGTCTTCGCCGCGACGTACGAGCAGCAATCCCGGGTCGACGCGCAGCTGACGCTCGGCGCCGACGTCGTCATTGTCGCCCCGCCCGGCGTGATCGAGCGGCACCGCCTCGCCGTGCAGATCGCGCGACTCCCAGGTGTGGCCGGCGTGTCCGCGGTCGACCACGCGTATGCCTATGTCGGGCCCGACCTGCAGGACACCTTCGGCATCGACCCGTCGACGCTCGAGCGGGGGACATCGCTCCGGGACTCGTACTTCCTCGGGGGAACGTCGGGGCAGATGCTGCAGCGGCTTCGCGCGACCCCGGACGGGATTCTGGTCTCCAAGGAGACGATCACGGACTACTCGTTGCGGCTCGGCGACCTGCTGCGCCTGCGCGTGCTCGAGCATCGCACCGGCAAGTTCCGCGTCGCGCCGTTTCACGTCGTGGGGATCGTCCAGGAGTTCCCATCGGCACCGAAGGATTCGTTCATGGTCACCAACCTCTCGTATCTCCACCGGGTGACGAGCGACCCCGGCCCGAACGTCGTCTTCGTGCGTACCGCCGACGATCCGGTCGCGGTGGCGCGACGTGTGGCAGCCACGACCAAGGAAGACGGCACGAGCGTGAGGGACATCCGGCAGCAGACTGCAGTCACGGTCAGCTCGATCACCGCCGTCGACCTCCGTGGGATCAGCCGCATCGAGGAGGCGTTCGTCCTCCTCCTCACGGTCGCGGGCATGGCGCTGCTCGTCGCCGTCAGCCTCTCCGAGCGTCGCCGGGAGTTGGCGACGATGGCCGCGCTCGGGGCGTCGCTCGGCCGGGCCGCCGCGTTCATCTGGAGCGAGGCCGCATTTGTCCTCGGTGCCGCCGTCGTCCTGGCCGCGCTGCTCGGCTGGCTGCTCGCCGAGATGCTGGTTGCGATGCTGCAGCACGTATTCGACCCACCGCCGGATCATCTCGCCGTCCCGTGGCTGTTCTTCGGCGGCCTCGCGATCGCGGCGATCGCCGGCGGTCTCGCAGCGGCCGGCCTGGCGACCTTGCAGTTGCGTCGGCTTCCGCTCGGCACGATTCTGCGGGAAGAATGACAATTCACCGATGACGTTCGGACAGTCGATCCTGGTCGTCGAGGACGACGACGAGTTGCGGGGCGTTCTCGGCCGCGGCCTGAGCGAGGAGGGTTTCTCGGTCGAGGTCGTGGCGACGGGAGCCGACCTGCTCGAGCGCGTCGACAACGCGATGCCCGACGCGTTCGTGATCGACATCGGCCTACCCGACACCGATGGCCGCGACCTGTGCCAGGCGTTGCGCGCGCGCGGAATCCAGGCGCCCGTGCTCTTCCTGACCGCGCACGACCTGCTCGTCGATCGGATCGCCGGCTTCGACGCGGGAGGGGACGATTACCTCGGCAAGCCGTTCGCGTTCGTCGAGCTCGTGGCGCGGTTGCAGGCGCTCTTGCGACGAAGCGGCGGCGACGGTCGCGTCGAAGCGGCTGGGCTGCAGCTCGATCCGGTCACTCACTCGGTCGGTGACGGGGTCGGGCAGGTGGCACTCACGCCGACCGAGTTCCGGCTCCTGGCGCGACTCCTCGCGCGTCCGGAGGAAGCCGTTCGGCGACGCGATCTCACCCGCGCCGGCTGGCCGCACGGGGCGATCGTGCGCGCGAACACGCTCGACGCCTACGTCGCTCGGTTGAGGCGGAAGCTGAAGGAGCTGCCCGGCGCGCCCGAGATCGCCACCGTCCACGGGGTGGGCTACCGGCTCAATGAGCAGGCTTAGTCTCCGTCGCCGGCTGCTGCTCGCCGTCGTCGCCGCCGTCGCGCTGGCGCTGATCGGGCTCGTCGCGGGCTTCAACCTCATTCTCAGCGGCGTGCTCGATCACGATGCGAACAGCCTCGTCCGCTCGCGCGCCGTGGCAGAGCTCGATTCGTTGCGCGTCCAGGACGGGCATTTGAGCGTCGGTGAATCGCCGGACGGGCGCTCGGCCGACGCCTACGTCTGGGTGTTCTCCGGCACACGTGCGCTCGAGCAGCCGCGCTCGTCGCCAACGATCGATCGCGCCGCGCGCCGGCTGGCCGGCGGGCCCTCCCGGTTCCTCGACGTCCCCACCGCCGACACACGGCTCTACGCGACGCCCGTGTCGGACGGCTCGGCACGCGTCGGGACTGTCGTCGCCGGCGTTTCGCTGGCGGCGTACGAACGAACGCGGAAGCTGGCGCTGCTCGCGTCGCTCGTCCTGGGCGCGGTCGTGATCGTGCTCGTCGGCCTCGGCGGGCGCTGGGCCCTGGACGCGTCGCTGCGGCCTGTCGCGCGGATGACCCGCCAGGCGGCGGAGTGGAGCGAGCACGACCTGGAACAGCGGTTTGCGCTCGGGCCGCCGCACGACGAGCTCACCGAGCTTGCGGCGACACTCGACGGCATGCTCGACCGGCTCGCCGCCAGCCTCCGGCACGAGCGGCGGTTCTCGGCGGAGCTCTCTCACGAGTTGAGAACGCCGCTCGCCCGTGTCCTCGCCGAATCCGAGCTCGCATTGCGCCGTGACCGTGCGCCACACGAGTATCGAGACGCCCTCGAGTTGATCCACCGAAGCGCCGACCAACTCGCGCGCACGGTCGATGCGCTGGTGGCTGCGGCGCGGTACGAGGCCGGCGGCGAGCGCGGCACGGCAGACGCGCGCTCCGTTGCGCAGGAGGCGGCCCGCGCGTGCGGCGGTCTCGCGGCAGAGCGCGACGTGACGGTCGAGGTCGACGATACCCGCCGTCGGTTCCGGGTCGGGCTCGACGCCGATCTCGCCGAGCGCATTCTGCAGCCGGTGCTCGAGAACGCATGCCGTTATAGTTCGAGCCGCGTGCACGTTTCGATCGAGCGGGAGAACACGTTCGTCGTGTACACGGTCGAGGACGACGGCCCCGGGGTCGCGCTCGAGGAGCGAGAGCACATCTTCGAGCCCGGTGTACGCGGCCGTGCGCCCGAGCTGAACGGTCACGCGGGTGCCGGTCTCGGCCTGGCGCTCGCGCGCCGGCTTGCACGCAGTGTCGACGGCGAGGTGTTCGCCGACGCCGCCGCACCGGGAGGCAAGTTCCTGGTGCGGCTGCCCACGGGCTAGCGTCGAGTCCAGCGGTCAGGCGCCCGTCAGGCAGGCGCGACGACAGTCCCGACATGAGGTCGGCCGCGCTCCTCGTCGTGATCGCGGCTGCAGTCGCCGGCGTCGTGGCTGCGGTTTTCCGGCACGGTCACGACAGCACGAAGCCGAGTCCCGCGGCGCCCGCAACGCGGTCGGCGTCGAGCGCCACGGTCGTCGCACGGACGCGACGCGTCGTACCACCCGTGACGTTGCGAGAACGACCGACTGGATCGCTCGGTACTCCGGTGCAGGACGCCGCGGCGGTCGCGCTCGGCGGCGGCCGCGCGATGTTGCTCGGCGGCCTCACGGCGGCCGATACGTCGCGCGCCGAAGTGGTCGTCGCGACGGCGAGCGGAGACCGAGCGGCGGGCGCGTTGCCGGTCGCGGTTCACGACACCGCCGCGGTCCGGCTCGGTGGGGCCGTCTACGTGTTCGGCGGGGGCACCGAACACGGGCGCACAGAGCGACGCGATCGTCCGCGTCCCGGTCTCCGGCGGCCGCGGCGCGGTCGTCGGCCGGCTGCCGGCGCCGAGCTCCGACCAGGAGGCCGCAGCCGTCGGCGGCGCCGCCTATGTCGTCGGCGGCTACACGGGCAGCCGCTGGCTCGACACGATCGTGGCGTGGCGTCCGGGAACGCGGCCACGTGTCGCCGCTCGCCTGCCGTTTCCGCTGCGGTACGCAGCAGTCACCGCCGTCGGCGGCGCGCATCGTGATCGCCGGCGGCTCGCTCGAGAACGGCTCCGCGAGCCGGGCCGTGCTCGTGTACGACCCGGCGGCCGGCAAGGTCACCGTGCTCGGACGCCTGCCGGTCCCGACGACACACGCGGCGGCGGCGGCGCTCGGGGACGTCGCCTACGTGATCGGCGGCCGCGGTGCGGTGCTGGGGAGCGCGACGGCGCGCGTCGTCGCGATCGACGTGCAGCACCGCCGGGTTCGCCCCGCCGGGTCGTTGTCGACGGCGCGCTCCGATCTCGCGGCGGTCCCGATCGGCGGCGGTGTGCTCGTCGCCGGCGGACGGGCCGGGTCGGGAACGGTCTCCATGCTCGGCGAGCTCGTCGCCGCCCCGCCGCACGCGCGCCGTCCCGCCGCCGTCGCGACGACTCAGGTAGCGGTGCACGACGTGTACGCGCACGACGCGGCCGGGATGCTCACGGGTGCGGCCCGGTTCGCAAAGCCGCTCGTGTACGTGCCGAACAGCGACAGCGGCACGGTCGACGTCATCGACCCTGCGACCTACAAGGTCGTCGAGCACTTCGCCGTCGGTGCGCTGCCCCAGCACGTCGTGCCTGCGTGGGACCTGAAGACGCTGTACGTCACGAACGATCTCGGCAACAGCTTGACGCCGATCGATCCGCGCACCGGAGTGCCGCAGAAGAGGACGATTCCCGTCGCCGATCCGTACAACCTCTACTTCACCCAGAACGGCCGGTACGCGATCGTCGTCGCCGAACGGCTGCATCGCCTCGACTTCCGCGACGCACGGACGTTCCGGCTGCACCGCTCGCTCTCGGTTCCCTGCGCCGGCGTCGACCACATGGACTTCACCGCCGACGGCCGGTATGCGCTCGCGAGCTGCGAGTTCTCGGGCGAGCTGATCGTTGTGGACGTCACGCGCGAGCAGGTCGTGCGCACCATCCACCTGCCCGGCGGCGTTGGACGGATGCCGCAGGACGTGAAGCTGTCACCTGACGGCCGCGTCTTCTACGTCGCCGACACCGAGGCGGGCGGCGTGTGGCTGGTCGACGCGCGCACGTTCGGCGTCCTGCGGTTCCTCACCACCGGGCGCGGCGCCCACGGGCTGTACCCGAGCCGGGACGCCCGCATGCTCTACGTCACCAATCGCGGTGAAGGCTCGATCTCGCTGATTCGCTTCGCGACGCGAGAGGTGGTCGGGAAGTGGCGGATCCCCGGCGGCGGCAGTCCCGACATGGGCGGCGTGTCGGCGGACGGGACGGTGCTCTGGCTCTCAGGCCGCTACAACGGTGAGGTCTACGCGCTCTCCACGCGAGACGGGCATCTGCTCGCGCGCATCCCGGTCGGCGCCGGCCCACACGGGCTCTGCGTGTGGCCGCAACCCGGCCGCTACTCCCTCGGGCACACCGGCGAGCTCCGCTAGAGGCTCTAACCGGGCGGGATCACGATGTCTCTCAGCGAGAACGCGCCGCTCTCGGCGGGCAAGGTGGGCTGCCAGTCGGGTGCGAGAGAGCGGAACGACTCCGGGTCGGCGTCGACGATGCCCAACAGGACCTCGCCGACGATGCGCCCGCCCACGGGCCCGAGGCGTTCTCCACCGGCGAGCGCCTCGGCCTCCTTCAGGACGTAGAACCACAGCGGTGTCTCGTCGTGCCACCCGTGTTCGGACAGCCCCACCTGTTCTTGATCCAGGGGGTCGAGGCCGAGAGCCCGCGCGATCGTCTCGCCCGAGGCGAGCCCCACGAGTTGACCCCGCTCGAGGTCGCGTGTCGCCAACGAGGCGTAGTCGCTGCCGTCGGCGGCGCCGGTGATCTGCGTCGGCAAGCTGATCAGCGAGCGAGGCAGTCGCCCGTCGATCTTCTTCGCCCGTTGCGCCCGGCCGGCGGTTGTGTCGACGAGGAGCGACCAGTCGACCGTCCGCTCCGCTGCGACTGGACCGAACCCGATCAGGTCCGGGAAGAGCGGTACGGGACCGAACCTGTCGTTCACGAGGTAGTGCTGACGGATCTGCGAGTGGCCGTAGCGGAACGCGGCGTCGGCGAACTCGAACGGGATGAACGGGCCGCGCTCGTCGAGCCGGTAGAGGCGGTCGCCCCTGTCGAGCAGGTCGGCGGTCAACTCGGCGCCGATCACGAGGGGCAGGAACTCGCGCACGATCACGTGCTGGTAATGCCAGGTGGCGGCGCGCCGCGCCTCGTCGAACAGCGGCGCCTCGCCGACCCGATCCTCGCGGAGGCGGTCGACGAGCCGGTTGTGGAGCTTGGCGAACGCGACCTGCAGCTGGTTCATGAACAGGTGCACGTCGTTCCGCGGATCGCCGACTAGTGCGATGCCCTCCTGATTCCGCGGGACGTCGACGTCTGACGGGCCGAGGAGGAGCTTGGCGGGGTCGTCGCGGGAGTAGAGGTACGGCGATCCCACCGGCCCGGCTCCGTACAGGCCCTCCAGATTGGCCTTCGGCGTCCGGAAGTTGCGGACGTCTCCCGTTCCGCGCGGTCGGTCGAGCGGCGAGCGGTCGGCCGTGATGTCGTGCGCGATGAACTGCCCGAAGAAAGGCCAGACGGCAGCCGCCTCCGCGTCGGCGTCGTCGGCGAAGTCCACGCCGACGTCGCACGGACCGCCCGGCCTGCCGAGCGCGTGCAGCGCCGACTCGTCGACGGTGAGAGGCTCGAGATCGGGAAACAGCTTTCGGTAACGACCTCCGTAGACCGGGGCGTCCACCCGATCCGGCGCCAGACAGTGGTCGCGCGCGACCCGCAACGCGTGTGTGCTCATGTGCTCCTCCTGCTCCTTCGCGAGCGTAGCGACGCGAATGCGCCTGCCGAGGGCGCGCCTACGCGGGTGGGCGGAGCTTCGCCGTCACCCGGAGATCGGGTGCGATGACGAGTGTCGCCGCTTTGCGCCACTTGGGCGGCTCGACGAGGCACCACTGGAGGCCGCCGTGACCGCAGACCACGACGTCGTCACCGGCGAGGCTGCGAACGAGGCCGGCGCCGGCTGCATCCTGCCGTTCCTCGCTCAGCTCCTCGCGCACGAGAATCGTCAGCGATCGCGCCGCCGCGAGCGGCGAGACGGTCTGCGTGCAGCGAGTGGCGGGACTCGCATAGATCGCGGTCAACGGATACGCCTCGAGCTGCTCGACCAGGGCGGCTGCCTGACGTCGCCCCCGCTCGTCGAGCGGCCGCAGCCGGTCTTCGAGCTGCCATTCGGTGCGGTCGCCGGCCGAGGCGTGGCGGAGGAGCAGCAGCGGCATCGGCGAAGTGTCGCGTTTCGACGCGCCCAGTCGCGGAACAACATCCAGTGAGATGGCGCGCGCACTCTGGACCGGCTCGATCACGTTCGGCCTCGTGAATGTTCCGGTGCGCGTCTACAGCGCGGTGCACGAGCACAAGCTCCGCTTCCACCTCGTGCACGAACGCGACGACGGCCCGATCGGTTACGAGAAGGTCTGCAAGCTCGAGGACAAGCCTGTCGCCGACGACGAGATCGTGAAGGCGTTCGAGATCCGCAAAGGCGAGCTCGTCCATCTGTCGGACGAGGACTTCGAAGCCGTGCAGGTCGAGGGTCGCCACACCATCGAGCTCGAGGACTTCGTGCCCTACGAGGAGATCGACCCGACCTACTTCGCGCACACCTATCTCGTCGGGCCGCAGGACGGCGCCGAGAAGACCTACGCCTTGCTCGCGCGGGCGATGAGCGAGTCGGGCCTCGCCGGGATCGGCAAGTTCGTGATGCGCAACCGGCAGTACCTCGGCTGCCTCCGCGTCCGCGGGAGCACCCTGATCCTCGAACAGCTGCACTTCGCGGATGAGGTCGACGAGCCCGCCGGCGTCCTGCCCAGCCGGTTGCCGACCGTCGCGAAGGGCGAGCTCGACCTCGCCGTCAGCCTGATCGACGGCTCGGCCGGCCGCTGGCAGCCGGAGAAGTACAAGGACACGTACACCGCTGCCCTGCGCAAGGTCGTCAAGGCGAAGGAGCAGGGCCGTGAGGTGCACGCGGCGCCGGCACCGGCCGAGGAGCCGGTATCCGACCTGATGGAGGCGCTGCGCCTGAGCGTCGCGCAGATGCAGCAAGGTGGCGGGCGCCGGCCACGGCGGCAGACCAGGCGCCGCCCCACGCGTGACCGCACGGGCTGAGCGTCAGTCCGCTGCGACCGGCTCGCGTTCGGCTGCAGACGCCGCGATGCCTGCGGCGGCGTAGGCATCGGGCTGGTCGAGCGTCTCGTGCTCGAGCAGTGCGTCGGCCAGCGAGTCGAGCTTGTCGCGGTTCTCGCCGAGCAGCGCGAGCACCTCGACGTGGGCATCGGCGACGAGCGTCCGCACCTCCTCGTCGATCAGCCGCTGCGTCTCGGCCGAGACCTCCGACACTCCCGGCAGCAGCGGGCCCTGGCCGTCGGCGGGCAGCACCGCGATCGTGCCGACGGACTTGCTCATGCCCCAGCGGCCCACCATCTGCCGTGCGATCTGGGTGAGTTGCTGGATGTCCGATTCCGCGCCGGTCGTGAGGTCTCCGAAGACGAGCTCCTCCGCGGCGCGCCCGCCCAGCGCGACCTTGATCTTCGCGCGCAGTTCCTGCTCGGTGTAGTTGAAGCGATCGGCATCGGGCGCCGCGAACGTGACGCCCAACGCGAGCCCGCGGGGGATGATCGAGATCTTCCGGACCGGGTCGGCCCCGGGGCTGAGCATCCCGACGATCGCGTGCCCGCCTTCGTGGTACGCCGTGCGCCGCCGGTCGGCCGGGGTCATCATCACCTTGCGCTCGGCGCCGAGCACGATCCGCTCGAGCGCATCGGTGAAGTCGGCCTCCTGCACCTTCTCGTGCCCGCGACGCGCGGCGAGCAGTGCCGCCTCGTTGACGAGGTTCGCGAGATCTGCGCCGACCATGCCGGGTGTCGACGCGGCGATGGTGCGCAGGTCGACGTCGTCGGCCAGCGGCACCGAGCGCGTGTGGACCCGCATGATCGCCTCCCGGCCGGTGCGGTCGGGAGGCTGGACCGCGACGCGCCGGTCGAATCGCCCCGGGCGCAGCAGCGCCTGGTCGAGGACGTCGGGCCTGTTCGTCGCCGCGATCACGATCACGCCGGTCGACGAGTCGAAGCCGTCCATCTCGGTGAGGATCTGGTTCAGGGTCTGCTCGCGCTCGTCGTTGCCGCCGCTGAAGCCCGCGACGCCCGACGTCCGCGACCGTCCGATCGCGTCGAGCTCGTCGATGAAGATGATGGCCGGCGCGGCCTCCTTCGCCTTGGTGAAGAGGTCGCGAACGCGCGACGCCCCGACTCCGACGATCGCCTCGACGAACTCCGATGCCGCCATCGAGAAGAACGGAACGTTCGCCTCGCCGGCGACCGCGCGCGCAAGGAGCGTCTTGCCGGTCCCCGGCGGCCCCGAGAGCAAGACGCCGTGCGGGAACCCGGGCACCGAGGCGGCGGTACTTCTCGGCGTCCCGCAGGAAGTCGACCACCTCTGAGAGCTCCTGCTTCGCCTCGTCGATGCCCGCGACGTCCGCGAACGTCACACGGTCGCCCGTCGGTTCGTACAGGCGCGCGCGGGAGCGCCCAAACTGACCGAGAATGCTCTGCATGCCGCCGGCGCGCCGCGACACCCAGACGAGCAGCGCCGACGAGCAGGATCGTCGGCCCGAACCCGACGAGGAGGCTCTCCCACCAGGGTGCGCCCGTGTCGAGCGGCACGGCGTTCACGGACGACCTTCTTCCGCTCGAGGAGCTGTGACAGCGCGTTCGTGTCGGCGAACGTCGGAATCTCGGTCTTGAAGCGCTTGGTCGCCTTCGAGCTTCCGTAGCGCTCGGGCACGGTGAACATCCCCTGCACCGTGGTGCCCTTCGACGTGATCGACGCCACGTGCCCCTTCGTCCACCTGCTGGAGGAAGAAGGGGCTGTACGGCACGCGGACGCGTGCAGCCGATTGCGTCGCGCGCGAGCCGAGCCAGTAGTTGATGACGAGCAGCCCGACGATCCACGCGACCCACCAGCCGACCCTGAAGCGAGGCCGCGTCGGCGTCGGCAACCGAGGCCCGCGCGGAGCGTCTCCCCGCGCAGCCGGGCCCTTCGGCTCCGGGGGCTGACTGCTCACCCGCCGATCATGCCAGGCCGAGCTCAGCGTGCCGAGGCAGCCGACTGCACCGCCGTCGGCTGCGGGACCTCGTCGATCGTCCACGCCTGGTCCCAGACGGCGTTGAAGGCGAGCTTGAGCACCTTCGCGAGCGCGCGGTGCTCCACGACCATGATCGTGAGGTCGGGGGTGCCGGCCACCGGGTCCTCCATGCCGAACATCACGATCGTCTCGTCGATGATCACCAGCTTGAGCGGCAACTCGCGGACGAAACGGGCCTCCTCGCCCGCTTCGATGAACCGGCGCACGCCGGCTGCGAAGGCCGGATCGTCGAGCGCGGAAGACTCGTACACGCTTCGCGCGGCACGGGTGCTCGACACCTCGAGACCCTCGACATTGTCCTGGGCCGGCGTCGCGTAGGGCGGCTTGGTGAAGACGAGGATCTCCTCCTGGATGCCGGCCTGGAGCTCCTCGAACCGCTCGTTGATCGCAGCACGGTCGCGCAGCACCTCGATGTAGTCGAGCGGATCGCGCTCTTTCTGGCCCTCCGCCCAGGCAGGCGCGAGCGCCTCGATCATCGAGCGGCTCTGCTCCTCCAGTCTGGCGAACTCGCTCCGCCGCTCCTGGAGCAGACGCTCGACGCCCAGCGCGGGCGGCGTCGCCGAGTACTTCACCGGCGTGCCGGGCCGCTGTGAAGCAAGCCCCTTCTCGACGAGCGATGCGAGCACGTCGTAGACGCGCTGACGCGGAATGCCGGCGACGCGCGCCACGTCGGCGGCTGCGAACGAATCGCGGCGGACCAGGGCCAGGTAGGCCTTCGCCTCGTAGGTCGTCAGGCCGAGCGCAGTGAGCTTGTCGGCGCCGGTCGGCATCTCGGAATCGTAACGACGTCCCTGTGCCCGGGAGGCCGTTATGGATGGGCGTCGTAGGAGCGCGCGACGTCGATCAGGTTGAACGGAACGCCGCCGATGCCGCTCGCCCACGGGACGCTGTTGGCGGCGGCAGGCAGCGTCATCGTGCTCGCGGTGACGCTGTAGAGCGTCGTGCTGAACGGCGCGACGCCGGCGTCGAGGCTGACCTGGGACAGCGGGACGTCGATCGTGACGGCGCCGCCTGCGCCGCTGACGAAGTTGCACGCGCCGGGCGCTGTGATCTGGGTGATGCCGGGGTAGGTCAGCTGGACGCCTTCGGCGTTCTGCTCGAGCGCGCTCTGACCGACCCAGCACTGAACGGCGCCGCCGCTGCTCGACTCCGCGTACACCATGAAGTTGAGGCCGCCGTGCGCGCACGAGGGTGCCGTCGACGTGCAGCTCGCGCTCGCCGGCGTGAGCCACTGCGTCAGCCATACCTCGTCGCTGTCGTTGTCGGGGGCCACGGGCGCGGCGGTGCTGAGGTTCGCGAGCTTCATCGTGACGCGCAGGCAGGGCGTGCCGGAAGGGTGACAGGCCTTCGCGGTCGGCCACGCCAGCCGCGAGCTCGTGATGTCGAGGTTGGGCATGCTCGCGCTCGACGAGCCGAGCGCGTCGTACGTGGCGTCGCCCGACGGGTCGCCGGCGTTGCCGATCGGGATCGCGTCCCCACGCACCGTCTTGTTCGCGTAGAGACCCGAGCCGCCGTTCTGGCTGACATACATCGCGTGCGAGCCGTACAGGTCGCCGTCGACGTTGTCGGAGTCCGCGTACGAGATCTGCGCCTCGCCGTGATTGCCGATGCGAAGCTGGAAGAAGTCGCCGAGCGTGCGGTTGGTGCCCGACAGGCTCACGTTGGTCGAGCCGCCGCACTGATTCCCCATGATCGTCTCGATGCTCCCGCGGCGCATCGGGTGCTCGCCCGCAAGGATCGGCGTCGTGAAGCTCACCGCGCTCGCGTGCCCGTTCAGCGTCTGCGTGAGGTACAGGCTCCACGAGCCGGGCACGGCGTCGGGCCCGCCGCCGGTGCACGCGTTCGGCCCGCCTCCGGCCAGGTCGACGTGTGCCGCGGTGCCGTACCAGGCGATGTCGACGCGGCCGTCGTCACCTGCGGCGATCCAGCCGTACACATTGTTCGCAAGGCCGGGCGTCGGGATCTGCACCGGCGTCGACCACGTCGTTCCCTCGTTGGTCGAATACGCGTACATGAGCGAGCTGTCGCCGGCCTTGCCGCCGATCATCGGCGCCTGCTCCCAGAGCGCGTAGAGGTTGCCCGCCCTGTCGATCGCGAGCGACGGGAAGTTCGCGCCCGTGCGGACGGCGCTCGGGTCGCCGAGGTTGGCGACGGGCAGGTCGACGCAGTCGAGGCCGCTGGGATCGCTGACGTTCGCGATCGGGGCGCCGAAGGCGACCGGGAAGCAGCGGGCGAGCAGGATCTTGCTCAGGCTGCCGTCGTCGTGGATCACGTAGACGTGACGCACAGCGGCCGGGAGTTTGCTCGCCACGCCGTTGACGATCTGGCCGGTGCGCGTCGCGACGGGGCTCACCTCGTCGTTCCCCATGATCCCCTCGTCGCACGTACCGGGTTGCGTGATGCGGTTCGGCGGTCCGAACGCGACGCCTGCCGTGCCGGCCGCGGCACCTGTCACCGGTGAACGGTAGATCACGAGCACGTTGTTCGCGGTCGTCGTGCCGCACTGCACGGCGCCGGTCCCGACCTCGTCGTTGGTCAGGTAGAGGGCTCCGCCGGCCGTCGGGTCGCCGTCGGTCGCGTACCACTGCCGGTCGACCCCCGCGTCGGGCACACCGGTCGAGTTGCACGGAGTGAACGTCGCTCCCTGGTCATCGGAGCGCGCGACGCTGAAGTTCGCGAGCGAGAGGTCGTTGAAGTACAGGTGACCCGCGCTGTCGACGGCGAGCTCGGTGTCGCCGCCGCCCGGGCACGGAATCACCTTGCCGTTGAGCGGAGCGGCCGCGGGCACCCACTTGAACGTGCGGCCGCCGTCGACCGATCGCCAGATCCAGCTCGTGTCGGAGCCGCCCGAGTCGGGTGAGCTCATGTACACCCTGTTCGCGTTCGTCGGGTCGAGCCGGAGGTCGGCCTCGAAGCCCCAGCCGCCGACGCCGGCGATCGTCGGCTCGCCGAACGTCGGGAGATTGGTCGCGAGCGGCGCGGCGACCCGCTCCGCCCGCGTCGCCGGGTACGCGATCCGCGACGGCGCGGCAGGCGCCCCGCGGGCCGCGCGCGACTCGCCCGCGTCGCGGCCGCCAACGGTGTCGAGGAGCGACAGGCGCAGGCCGGCCGACCGGCTGTGCGCGTGCGGCCGCAACGGCCAGGCGGCCGCGGCGCCCACGAGCACCACCGCGGTCGCGACGAGCGCGCGTCTCGAGCGCCGGCCGGTCATCCGGCCGGATCGTGACGGATTCGCACGGTAATCGCAAGTCTTGACACCCCGATGAGTGGTGTCTATTATCCCGGCCGTTCACGGTTGACACCACTCAAGATGGTGTCACATTTCCCAGGAGGAGACGATGGACAGACCCGATCTGCGCTTCGACCGCCGGCGGCCCTGCCGCCTCGCGCGCCTCGCTCCGTTCGCCGCGGTGGCTGCCGCGACCGTCCTCGCGCTCGGGCAGGGCGCCCAGGCCGCCGGCGGCGGTGCGACCACCGTGCTCCAGGCCGCGACAGTGCACAATCTGGCGACGGCGACGCTGCTCGGCCCGCTGCCCGCGGCGCAGCCCGTCTCGGTCGGCGTCTACCTGCAGAGCCCGAACCAGGCCGCCGAGGACGCGCTCGTCCGGCAGCTCTACGACCCGGCGAGCCCGAGCTACCAGAACTTCCTCGACCCCGACTCGTTCAACCAGCAGTTCGGTGTCCCTGCGGCGACGCTGCAGGCAGCGCAGGCGTGGCTGGCCGGCGGCGGCCTGCACGTCTCGTCGATCGACGGCGCCGGCAACTATCTGGTCGCGTCGGGCACGGCGGCGCAGCTCTCGGCGCTCTTCGCCACGCCGCTCAACCGGTATGCGGCGAACGGCCGCATGTTCTTCGCGAATGCCGTCGCGCCGTCGGTGCCGGCCTCGCTCGGCGTCGGTGCCGTGCTCGGCCTCAACGACGCCAACCGCTTCTTCATCCCCCGCGTCGCGGCCTCCGGTTCGACGACGACGACCACGGCCGCTGTTCCCACCGCGGGCAACGTGCCCAACACGGGCCTGCTCAGTCCCAAAGCGCTGTGGTCGATCTACGACCAGCCGTCGACCAACCTCGGGAACGGCCAGACGATGGCGATCTTCGGCTGGGGCGTGACCGACCCGGTCGTTCCCGATCTGCGGAGCTTCGAGGCCGAATGGGAGCTGCCGCAGGTGCCGGTCACGGTCCGCCACTACGGCGCCACGGACACGCCCGACACGAGCGGTGACGGCGCGACTGTCGAATGGGAGCTCGACACCCAGGCGTCCACCGGCATGGCGCCGAACGTACAGAGCGAGACTCTCTACTTCGCGCACCACAACACGGACGCCGACATGCTGGCGGCGATCGCCGGCTGGGTGAACGACCGGCACGGGCCCCTGCAGGGCAGCGCGTCGTTCGGCGAGTGCGAGAACATCCCGGCCGCCGAGGGCGCGATCGGAACCGACCAGATGGAGGCGGCAGGCGACAAGCTGCTCGAGCAGGCGGTCGCCGAGGGTCGCACGCTCTTCTCGTCGACCGGTGACACCGGCTCCTCATGCCCGATCGTTCCGGTCAACACGAACGGCGTTGCCACCCAGGTCTATCCCGGGCTCGAGTGGCCGTCCGTCAGCCCGTGGGCGGTCGCCGTGGGCGGTACCGACCTGACGGGCGACGGCGGCACGCCGCAGAAGCGCTTCGCCGAGACCGCCTGGGAGTTCACCGGCGGCGGCAACTCGACGACGGAGCCGGCCGGCTCGTACCAGCAGGGCGTCGCGCCGAACAACTGCACGTTCGACGCCGACGGCAATCCCTACGTCCCGGGTGTCAACGCCGGCCCCGTCTGCCGGTCGACACCAGACGTCGCCGCGATCTCGGGCGACGTCGCCACCGGCAACGGCATGTCGATCACCGACGACTCGGGCAGCGATCAGCAGGGAGCGGGGACGAGCCTGTCCTCGCCGCTCTGGCTGGGCATGTGGACCCGCGTCCAGGCGGCCGCGCGCACCAAGGGCCTCGGGTTCGCGAACTACTCGCTCTACCGCGTCGCGAAGGCGGCGCCCGGCCGCGACTTCTTCGACGTCACGGTCGGCGACAACCAGCCGTATCCGGCGAAGCCGGGTTACGACAACACGACGGGTTGGGGCACCCCCGAGGTGTCGCAGCTGATGCTCGATCTGACCGGACGCCTGACGCCGACGCGCAACGTCGCGCCCGCGCCGGTGGCGAGCGTGCCCGTCACGACGTGCGGCTCGCTCTTCTCCGACCCGTCCGGCGACGACGCATACGTCGTCGAGGGGCAGACCCTCGGTGCGCAGGGCGCTCAGCCGCAGCTCGACCTCCTGGGAGCGAAGCTGCTGCTCTCGCCTGACGGCCAGACGCTCCGGTCGATCATCACCGTCCGCAACCTGTCGACCGTCGTCCCGACCGGCGGCGTCGAGAACGACTACAACCTCGTCTGGTCGCTCGACGGGACGCAGTTCTTCACGCAGCTCGCCGTCGAGCCCGACGGAACGGTGCAGGCCTACGACGGCCAGCTGATCCGGGCCGCGGTCGAGAACCGCTACCAGCAGCTGCACGTCGACACCGGCACGGTGACACTCGGTGCGAACGGGATCGTCGAGGTCGACGTGCCCCTCGCCAACATCGGGAGCCCGGCCACCGGAACGGTGCTGCAGCAGCCGGCCGCCGCGAGCTACGTCCGCGAAGGGCTGCTCGCCGGTCCGCTCGAGCCGGTCGATTCGGCCGGTCCCGCCAGCGACTACGTCGTCGGCACGTGCTGATGCCGCGCCGGAAGAAGGAGACGACGATGAAACCGATCCGCATCGCACTCACGGCAGCCGCGGCAGCGTCGGTTGCCGTGCTCGCCGTGCTCGTCGCAGGGAGCAGCGGCAGGCTCGCCGCTGCCGACCTACCGGCCGTTCTGCACGGTGGGGCCGGTCCGCTGCCAGTCGCTGCTCCGCACCGACCTGTCGATCGTCGCCGATTCGACGGCGTCACATTCGGGGCTCGGGCCGGCCGATCTGCGGGCCGCGTACCGGCTCGGTGCTGCGGCGGCCACGCGCGGCGGCAACCAGACGGTGGCGATTGTCGACGCGTACGACGACCCGACGATCGAGCAGGACCTGAACACGTACCGCGCCTACTACGGCATCCCACCCTGCACCACCGCGAACGGATGCTTCCGCAAGGTGAACCAGGACGGCGAGCAGGGCAGCTATCCGATCGCCAACCCGGACTGGGATCCCGAGATCGCGCTCGACACCGAGATGGTCTCGGCGATCTGTCCGAAGTGCCACATCCTGCTCGTCGAGGCGAACTCCGCCGACGAGGCCAATGTCGCGTCGACGCCGCTCACACACAGCGATCTGGGCGCGGCGGTCGACACCGCGGTGAACCTCGGTGCGACCGAGGTCTCGAACAGCTACGGCACGGTCGGGCCGGAGCCCGACCAGACGTTCTGGGATCACTACTACGACCATCCCGGCGTCGCGATCACCGCGAGTGCAGGCGACGAGGACTACGGGACGATCTGGCCCGCCGCCTCGCCGTTCGTCACGGCCGTCGGCGGCACGGAGCTCGTCGCCGACCCCGCCTCGCTCCGCGGCTTCGACGAGACCGTCTGGGGCAGCGCCTTCCCCGGCGTGCTCCCTGACGAAGCGCAGGGGACCGGCAGCGGCTGCTCGTTGTGGGAGCCGAAGCCGGCCTGGCAGCACGACGCAGGCTGCTCCGGGCGCACCGTCGCCGACGTGTCCGCCGTCGCCGACAACGTGGCGATCTACGACTCGTCGCTCGAGATCGGCGGCTGGGGCGTCGTCGCCGGCACCAGCATCAGCTCGCCGATCATCGCGAGCGTCTACGCGCTCGCCGGCAACGCGGCCAGGGTGACCTACGGGTCGTATCCGTACAGCCATGCGTCCAGCTTCTTCGACATCACGCAGGGCGCGAACTTCACGCCGAGCTCGGTGTGCGGCTACCTCTGCACCGCCGGGCCGGGCTACGACGGCCCGACGGGGCTCGGCACGCCGAGCGGGACCGGCGGCTTCTAGACAAGCCCTCCTCCGGGGCGGGTGTGGGGCCGCGTGCGGCGGCCCCACACCCGAAAGTCGCGGGTCACCTGTCGATTCGCGCCGCCGCCGTTCGTCGTTCCTCCGACAGGCCGCCGACAGCGCGGCCGCGACGGCAGAGGAGGCATGGAATGGCACACCCCGTGATTCACGCCGAGATTCGCGCCGGCGATCCCGATGCGACACGCGCATTCTTCGCGGAGCTCTTCGACTGGAAGTACACCGACGGCGCGTTCCCCGGTTACACGTTCGTCGACACGGGTGTCGAAGGAGCGCTGCCGACGGCGATCGGCCCGACGCAGGGCGGCACCGACTCGGTTCTGTTCTTCGTCGGTGTCGCCGACGTCGAGGCGACGCTTGCCCGGGCCGAGCAGCTCGGCGGCACGACTATCCAGTCCGCGCAGAGCGTGCCCGGCGTGACGTTCGGCGTGCTTGCCGACCCGCAGGGCCACCTGGTCGGGATCGCGGCGAACTAGCGTTGGTGTAGGGCGGTCCCGCCGTCAGCGGCCGGCGTGCCGACGTTCTTCGTCGACCGTCAGCTCGGCCGTCGGGACCGCCTCGAGCCGCTCGTCCGGGATCGGCTCTCCGCTCTCGATCGAGCGCCCGTAGGTCCCGGCGGCCAGCCGGGCCTCCGCGCGCTCGACGGCGGCGAGCTGCTCGCCCAGGTCTTCCCGGCGACCTTCGTCGAGCTCGTCCTGGTAGAGGTCGGACGCCAGGTTCGCAGGGTCGAACTCGTCGGCCGGCTCGCTGTCGTCCTCGTGACCCGCCCGCCCGAGCTCGCGCTCGATCCGCTCGCGTTCGGCGCGCAACAGCTTCCGGGCACGATCGTCGTCCACCGGCTTCAGGTTACTGATCCGCCTCCGGAAAAGAGTGGAGGTACCCGTACCGGGGTTGGCCGCTCCCTATGATCGGCGCGTGCCGACGTGGGTTTACCGGCTGCTCCCGGTTCACGACCCCGGGCTCAGCTCGCTCCGCGGCGCGCTCCGTGCGGCGATCGTCATGCCCGCCGTGTTTGCGATTGCCGACCTGGTGATCGACGATCCCGGTGTTGCGACGTTCGCGGCGTTCGGCTCGTTCGCGATGCTCGTGCTCGTCGAGTTCGACGGGCCGAGGCGCAGTCGGCTCGCCGCCTACGTTGCTCTTGCCGGCGTCGGCGCAGCGAACATCGTCGTCGGGACGTTCTGTTCGAGGAGCGCCTTGCTCGCGGCGGTCGCGATGGCCGGCGTGGCGTTCGTGATCCTGTTCTCCGGCGTGATCAACGGCTACTTCGCCGCTGCAGGCACCGCGGCGATGTTGACGTTCATTCTCGCGGCGACGATTCCGGCGCCGTTCTCGGCCGTCGGCGCACGGCTCGAGGGCTGGGCGCTCGCCGCCGCGGCCGGGATCGTCGCGCAAATGGTGTTGTGGCCGCTCCCGCCGCAGAGTCCGCTTCGCGAGAGTGCCGCGCGTGCGTGCAACGCCTTGGCCGACCTTGCTTCGGCGATGCTCGGAGGTGATCAGGAGGAGGTCGCCGACCGCACGCGCGAGGCTGGTCAGGCGATCGGAACCCTGCGGGGGCGCTTCCTCGCTGCTCCGCATCGACCGACGGGGGTCGCCGGGCCCCAGGTCGCGCTCGGCGCGCTTGTCGACGAGCTCGAGTGGCTGCTGTCCGTCCTGGCGCCGCAGGCCCAGCAGCCGGGGCTCGAGGTCGGCACGCAGGAGAACGCAGAGGCCGTAGACGCTGTCGTGGCTGTGCTGCGTGCCGCCGCCGCGCAGCTCGAACGCGGCGACGACGTGCCCGACCTGGACCGGCTCGAGCAGACCCGCAAGGCTGTCGTCCGCGCGCTCGTCGCGCGATTTCCGAACTTGCCTCGCGGCCAGGAGGATGCTGCGCTCGTAGCGGCGCTCGAGCCGACGTTCCGGATTCGGGTGCTCTCGTATGCAGCCCAGGAAGTCGCGCTCCGCGCACTGGCGGTGAACGGCGAAGAGTCGCCGGCGCAAGCGGTGCGAGCGGCCTTTCAAGCAACGGAACAGGTGACCACGGAACACGCAAGCCCGCGGTCCGTGTCGTTTCGCAACAGTGTGCGCGGTGCCGCCGGCCTCGCAGTGGCGGTGTACGTCGCGCGGCACTCGGGTCTCCAACATGCATTCTGGGTCGTCCTCGGCACGCTGTCGGTGTTGCGGTCGAACGCCCTCGGTACGGGTTGGTCGATTCTCAGCGCCCTCAGCGGCACCGCCGTCGGGATCGTCGTGGGCGCGGGACTGATCCTCGGCATCGGGACGCACCACGCGGTGCTCTGGATCGTGTTGCCGCCGGCGGTTCTCCTGGCGTCGTACGCGCCGCGTGCGATCTCGTTCGCCGCCGGCCAGGCCGGGTTCACGGTCGCCCTGTTCGTGCTCTTCAACCTGATCCAGCCGGTCGGCTGGCGGGTCGGCCTCGTGCGAATCGAGGACGTCGCGATCGGCTTCGCGATCAGCCTGGTGGTCGGTCTCCTCTTCTGGCCTCGGGGAGCGGCTGCGTTGTTGCGCCAGAACCTCGCATTCGCCTACGCGCGGAGCGCGGACTACGTCGTCGCAGCCGAGCGGGAGCTCGTCGACGAATCAGGTGGGCTCGAGACGACACGGGCCGCACAGGCGGCGGCCGCCGCGGCGCACCGCCTTGACGATGCGATTCGCCAGGTTCTGGCCGAACGCACCACGCAGGTAGGCAACCGGGACAGCCTGCTCGCGCTCGTCGCGGGTGCCGGCCGGGTCGAGCGCGTCGCGCAGTCGTTGCATGCCCTCGCACAGATGGCCGACGGCGACATGAAGCTGGTGCGATGCGGCCGGAACCTCGATGCCGAGGCTGCTGCGCTGCGCTCGTGGTACGTCACGCTCGGCGATGCCGTGACGAACGGAACCGCCTTGCCGCCGCCGCACCGGCGAGACGAGGAGGGCCTGCGCACCCTGCTCGGGTGCGTGCGCGATGCGGTCCGAACGGGCGAAAAGACGATCGTCCGCCCGGCGCTCGATCTGCTCTGGGCGGGTCAGCACCTCGACATCTTGTGGCAGCTCGAGCAGCACCTGGCCCGCCATGCGGCAGCCGCTCTGAACGCACGCGATCGGCAGCGTCGGCCCCCGGTTCTCGTCAGCGCCTTGCGATCTCGGCGGTGCCGAGCGTGTGCCCGCTCGCGTCGACCGCCCGCACCTCGACGGGGCTTGCGACGGCGATCGTCGTCTCGAGCCCCGACCAAGGTGCGCTTCCGACAACCTTGCCGCTTCCGTCCAGCGCCTCCCAGCGGGCAATGCCCGTCGCGCCGTTCCAGCTCGCGTACACCGTCCCACCGTCGGCGACCGCGAGCGGAAATGTGGACGGGTACCCGGCCCAGATGCTGCGGTACGCGCGGTAGCTGTCGCCGTACGGGAGCTTGAGCTCGAACCGGGCAGGAGCTGCAGGTTTCCCTCGAACGGCGACGCGATCTTCTTCGCCGGCACGAACGTCTTCAGGATCGTCGCCCGTCTGGCGCCGAGGTCGAGGTGCAGCACGAGCGGGCGCGAGAACGGCTCGACCTTCGGGATGCCCCCGTTGTCGAACAACGTGAGCAGGTTCCCCGGATGCAGCCTGGCGTTGTGCTGGAAGGCGAACTTCACCGCGGCCGGAGGGCCGAAGGTGCTCTGCTTGCCACCGAGCCGCCAGAGAATGCGACCGTCGCGGGTGCGGTAGTCGCGACGAGTGCGGTCTCCGCGAGCCCAGCGACGACGAGAGATCTCCACCGGCCGCGCGCATCGCCTCAGGCATTGACTTCTGCAGCTCGGCTCAGCGCCTCGGCCCAGAGGTGCGTGGCCTCCTCGACCTCAACCGCGAGGCCCGCCTCCGCGATCGTGATCTCGGTCCGCTGCACAGCCGGGTCTTCGGTCGGCCGCGCATAGACGCCCAGCCAGACCTTCTCCTCTCGTGCAAGGTCGAGCGCAGCGCGCCGAAGCGGCTCGAGCGGGCGGCGGACGAGGGCGTGGAACATCGCTGTCTGCGGTGGAGCCGGGACGACCGTGACGCCGTCGAGCCCGGCGAGCGCGACGCCGAGCTCGCGAGCCCGGGCAACGTAGCTCGGTACGCGTGGCAGGATCTCGTCGAGCCCCAGCTCGGCGGCAAGCAGGTACGGAAAGGCGCTGAACAGCCGGCCGCCGTGGCGAACCTGCCAGATGCGGGCCTCGTCGATGAGCTCCTTCGAGCCGGCGAGAGCGCAGCCGGCCGGTGCGCCGAGATCCTTGTAGAAGGAGACGTACACGCTGTCGAAGAGCTCCGCGATCTCCTGCAGAGGGCGGCCGTAGTGCGGCGTGCACTGCCAGAGGCGTGCGCCGTCGAGATGGAGCGCAGCGCCGCGTTCGCGCGCGGCCGCGCAGACCGCGAGCAGTTCGTCCCAGTCCGGCAGCAGCCCACCGAGGTCGCGCTGGGGGAGCTCGAGCAGGAGCGCTGCGACCGGCTCGCGCAGGCTTTCGACGTCCGCTGCGCTGATGAGGCGCGAGCGGTCGCCGACGACCACGGCGCGGAGGCCGTGGAGCCACTCGTAAGCGCGTTCCTCATGGGTGTCGAGATGGCAGTACGGGTGGAAGGCGACCGCGTCGATCCGGCGCGCACGCGCGTGCACGCGAAGCGCGATCTGCTGCGCCATCGTCCCGCTCGGCATCCAGACGGCCGACTCCTTGCCGAGCTCGCTCGCGACGCGCAGCTCGAGTCGCTCCGCGAGCGCTCCTTCGCCGTAGGTGTCGACATCGGCAACGGCCGGTGCGCGCTCGGCGAGCGCGCCCAGCGTCGCGCGCGGATCGCGCGCGGCTGGGCCGCTCCCGACGATCCAGCGCTCGCAGCCCGCCCAGGCGGCGCGGATCTCGACCTCGTCCACCCGGCGAGTCTACGAAGCGGGGAGGGGCTCCGTGGGGCTCGAGCCTTTACGCGGTCAAGCCGAGCTCGGCCTCGGCGAGCCGCGTCCCTGTAACGCGAGCCTCGATCTTGGCGAAGGCGGTGTCACGCGCGGTCGAGGTGTCGTCTGCGAAAGGGGCGAAGCCGCAATCGTCGGTCGTTCCGAGCTGGGCGAGAGGAATGCGCTCAGCTGCGCGCAGCACGCGGTCTCGTACCTGCTCGGGTGTCTCGACGATCGGATCGATCGGGTCGACGACTCCGACGAAGACGAGCGTGTCCGGCCGGAGGTGCTCGCGGACGATCGCGAGAACCCGGTCCGGATCCGGCTCGCTCGCAAGCTGCAAGTAGATCCGGCCGACGTCGAGCCGCATCAGGGTCGGCAGCAAGTCCGCGTAGTCGACGTCCGCGCTGTGGGTCGAGTCGTGATCCCCGCCCGGGCACGTGTGAACACCGATCCGCGTCCGTTCTTCGGGCGTGAAGCGCGCGAGCACCGCGTTGTTCAGGTCGACGAAATCGCTCAGCAGCCCACCCGATGGATCGAGCTTCAGCGAGAGCCGTCCCTCGGTGAAGTCGATCTGCACGCTGTCTGCGCCCTGCGCGAGCGACCGGCGGATGTCCTGCTCGGCTTCGTTCAGCAGATCGGCGATGAACGTCTCCCGGGAGTAGCCCGGGATCTCTTCGGCGGGGTAGAGCAGGCTGAGCGCCGACGCGGAGATGACGGCCTGCTTGACCGGCCGGGTCGCATACCGCTTCGCCTCGGTGAGGTATCTGTCGGCGTAGGTCGCGTAGCGGAACGGTCCCGCCGTCAGGCGAGGCAGCTGGCGCGTGTGGCCGTCGGCGAACGGGATCACCGCCCCGTCCGGCGCGAGGTCGGCGAGCCCGTCGAGCGGATAGGTGGCGAAACTCGACTTGCGCTGCTCGCCGTCCGTGATCACGGGAGAACCGGTTTGCTCGAGGCGGGCGATCGTCTCCCGCAGGGCGCGGTCGAACAGCTCGTCGAGCCGGGCGGCGTCGAGCCGGCCTTCGGCAGCCGCGCCGAACCCCTCGATCAGCTCGAGCGGGCGCGGAATGCTTCCAATCTGCTCGGTCGGGATCGCCACCGCTGCGATGCTAGACGAGGGGCGGCCGGCCCCTCGAGCGCACCCGCTCGATTTGGCGAAGCACGAACTAGGATCGGCGGCGTGAAGATCAAGGCAGCGGTGCTCGAGCAATTCGGCTCGCCGCTCGCGGTGCAGGAGCTCGACCTCGACGAGCCCCGCGACGGAGAGGTGCTTGTGCGCGTCGCCGCTTGCGGCGTCTGCCACACCGATCTCTACACGGCGTCGGGAGCCGATCCGTCAGGTTACGCGCCGACGGTCCTCGGGCACGAGGGCGCCGGCGTGGTCGAGCGCGTCGGCGCGGGCGTCACCTCGCTCGCACCCGGTGACCACGTCGTGACGCTGTTCTCGCCGCAGTGCCGCGAGTGCGTCCACTGCCTGAGCGACCGCACGAACCTCTGCCTCGCGATTCGCGAGCAGCAGAACAAGGGCTATCTGCCGGACGGGACGACGCGGCTCTCGCGCGAGGGTGAGCCCGTCCGCCACTTCATGGGGACGTCGACCTTTGCGGAGTACACGGTGATGCCGGAGATCGCGCTCGCGAAGATCGCGCCCGAGGCCGCGTTCGAGGGAGCGTGCTTGTTCGCGTGCGGGCTCTCGACCGGTCTTGGCGCCGCCGTCAACACTGCGAAGGTCGAGGCGGGAGCGACGTGTGTCGTGTTCGGCGCCGGCATGGTGGGCCTCGGGGCGGTGATCGGCTGCCGCTTGAACGGCGCCGGGCGCGTCGTCGCCGTCGACCTGTCTCCCGAGCGCCTCGCACTCGCCGAGCGGCACGGAGCGACGGAGACGCTGGCCGGCGGGCCGGACATCGTGGAACGGATCGTCGAGCTGACCGACGGCTTCGGTGCCGACTACACGTTCGAGGCGACCGGCAACGTCACGGTGATGCGCCAGGCGGTCGAGGCTGCGCGCATGGGCTGGGGACTGTGCACGGTCGCGGGTGTCGCCGGCAAAGGGGAGACGCTGGACATCGTGCCGCGCTTCCTGATCACCGGCCGTCGCGTCGCGGGCTCGTCGTTCGGCGGCGTCAAGGGCCGCGACGGCGTGCCGCGCTTCGTCGACCGCTGGCTCGCCGGCGACATCGACGTCGACTCGTTCATCTCGCACCGACTCACGCTCGATGACGTCAACCACGGCTTCGAGCTGATGGAGCAACAGGACGGGATCAGGAGTGTGATCGGCTTCTCCTGACCGACGCTCGTGGGATCTCTGCAGCCCGCGCGACAACTTCGGCTGCTGCGCCGAAGCGCAGGATCCGCCCGCCGAACGCCATCCCGCAGATCGCGAACCACGCCCAGCCGAGCACCAACCCGGCGATCACATCGGTGACCCAGTGCACGTCGAGCAGCACGCGGCTCGCGGCGACCGCGACGGCGATGCCCGCGGCGAGACCGCCGAGCAGCGCGCGCGTCCGTCGTGAGCGCCCGCGCCCGACGAGCAGCGCGGCTGTTGCATAGAACGCGGCGGCGGTCGCGGAGTGGCCACTCGGAAACGACGGCCCGAGTGACGCCGCGGCGGGATTGAAGGTCGGCCGGGCCCGGTGGACGAGCGCCTTCACCGAGAGCGTCAAGATCTCCTCGCCACCGGCGACCGCGAGGATGAACGGAATGACCCAGACTGTGCGCTCGCGGACGGTCTCGACGACACCGAGCACCACGCACAGGCCCATCACGACGTAGATGCTCCCCAGCTGCGTGATCGCATCGAGTACGTGCGTCGAGGCCGCGGTCGCGTGGCGATTTCCCCACTTCGCCGCGCCGTTGTCGAATCCGATCAGATGCGCGTTCGTTCTCACCAGGTAGGCGAGCAGGCCGATCAGCACACCACCGCCGATCGCGAGCAGCAGTGCGAGGGTCAGAGCGAGACCGGTCGCGACCGACGGCTCGAAGCGCGCACGCATGAACGCCCGGAGCCTGGGATGCCGCCGAACAGTGGCGCCGACCTCTGCCGCGGTGTCGAGAGCAGGCGCGGCCGCAGGGCCTGCGACGGTTGGAAACCGCCAGATCCCGAGACCGACGAGCGAGCCGGCGGCCAGAGCGAGGATCAGCAGGGCGAGAACGGGCATCCAGGGCAAAGTCTGTCCGCGCTTCCTCGTCGGCAAACGATTAGCGACGGCGAGACCGGGCATAGGGCGGCATCGCCTACGTGGACACACAGCGACCCGCGCTCGGTGCGCGCCGAGCCGACACGAGCTCGTATCCCGTGCCGCTCCTGGCGGTGCGCCGCGGCAGCCCGGCCGAACGGCTGGGACGGCGGCTCGCCGCCTCCGGCCTGCATCCGGCGGTCGTGTTCGTCGCCACGATGCTCGTAGGGCTGGCGGTGATCGCGGCAGTGTCGATCGGCTGCGGTCTGCTGGTCACCCGCGTCCTCGAGCAGATCTCGTGGCTCGGCTCCGCCGACAACCGGGTCAACTTCTGGCTCGCCGACCACCGCACCAGCTCGCGGACCTCGGCGTCGCTCGTGGGCTCGATCATGGGCGGCGGCGTGGTCTTGCCGATCGTTGCCGGAGCGGTCGCCCTCGCATGCGTCGTGTTTCGCAAGTGGCGGATCGCCGCATTTGTCGTGTTCGCCCTCGGTGTCGAGTCCGCGACCTACCGGATCACGACGCTCGTCATCCATTCCCACCGGCCTCGGGTCGCCCGCCTGGAGCACCTGCCTGTGAACGCCGCCTACCCCTCGGGCCATACCGCCGCGGCGCTTGCCGTCTACGGCGGCATCGCGCTTCTCTTCACGTCACGGTTCACGAACGGCGCGTTCAGGACGTTCACATGGCTTCTCGCAATCGCGCTGGTGGCGTTCGTCGCGACGTCGCGTCTCTATCGCGGCATGCACCACCCGCTCGACGTCGCGGGCGGTCTCGTCGTCGGCGTGTTGGCACTGGTCGTCGTCGTCTTCGCCTGCCGCACCGCCGGTGCCGCCGCCGAGTCGCGGGAGCCCGCATGAACGTCGCCGTCGTCGCGCATGCCGGCAAGACCCTGGGGGGCGGCCTCGCGGAATTGCGGAGGGTGCTCGAGGCCGAAGGAGTCGCCGATCCGCTCTGGTACGAGGTGCCGAAGAGCAGGTATGCGCCAGATCAGGTTCGCCGGGCGCTCGACCACGGGGCGGAGCTGGTGTTCGCGTGGGGCGGAGACGGCATGATGCAGCGCTGCGCCGATGTGCTCGCGGGCACGGATGCGAGCCTCGCGATCGTCCCTGCCGGAACCGCGAACCTCTTTGCCACCAACATCGGGGTCCCGCGTGACATCGAGCAGGCGGTAGCGATCGGGCTTCGCGGCGCGCGCATCCGGCTCGACGTCGGAAGGCTCAACGGCGAACGCTTCGTCGTGATGGCCGGCGCCGGGTTCGACGCCGCGATGATCCGAGACGCCTCCGACGGGGGCTTGAAAGAACGCCTCGGGCGCGTCGCATACGTGTGGAGCGGCTCCGAGAACCTTCGTTCCAAGGCCTTTCGTGCCGAGATCACCGTCGACGGCTCGCCCTGGTACAAGGGCAAGGCCAGCTGCATCCTGATCGGCAACGTCGGCGAGCTGATCGGCGGCATCGAGGTGTTCGAAGACGCGCGACCCGACGACGGCAAGCTGGACGTCGGCCTGGCGACAGCCGAGGGGCTGCTGGAGTGGGCCCGCGTCGTTGCGCGGACGGCGGTCGGCTCGGTGAGCGAATCACCGTTTGCACGCACGACCAAGGCGCAGTCCGTGAAGGTGAAGCTCGATCGCAAGGTCCGGTACGAGCTCGACGGCGGCGACCGCAAGAAGCTGAAGTCGTTCAAGGTCAAGGCCGAGCCGGGGTCGCTCAGCGTGTGCGTTCCGAGCACCGTCGGATAGCCACGTTTCCTGCGGCGACCGACTGGAGAGAGGAAGCGGATGCAAGACCTTCAGACACGCCCGAACGTCCAGAGCGCGCGCCGCGTCGGCGAGGGCTTCGTTCAGTCCTCCGCGTTCGAATGGCTGTCGCGTGCAGGGTTCGTCGCGAGGGGCCTCATCTACGGGATCATCGGGATCCTGGCGTTCAAGCTCGCGCTCGGGCACGGCGGCAAGCTGACGAACCAGAAGGGCGCGCTCAGCACGGTTGCGCACCAGCCGTTCGGGCACCTCCTCCTGATCCTGGTCGCCCTCGGGCTCGCCGGCTATTCGCTCTGGCGTCTCGTGCGTGCCGCCGTCGGCCGGGGCCCCGAGGGCTCGGACTCCGGGCTCGACCGCATCGCCGCGCTCGGCAGCGGGGTGGCGTACGGGCTGATCTGCGTGATCGCGATCGAGCTCCTGTCAGGCTCGCGCGGTGCCGGCAGCAGCAGTCCGAAGAAGGCGGCCGGCGGCGTGCTCGGCTGGCCGGGCGGCACGTGGATCGTCGGCGCCGCCGGCGTCGTGATGATCGGCGTGGCCGGTTACCAGGGCTACCGCGCCGTCACGAAGGACTTCCTCGAAGATTCGAAGACGGAGCAGATGAGCCGGCGGACGAGGCAGTGGATCAGCGTGCTCGGAACACTCGGCCACCTCGCGCGGATGGTCGTTTTCGGCCTGATCGGGATCTTCCTGATCAAGGCAGCGATCGACTACAACCCGCAGGCAGCCGTGGGCATCGACGGCGCCCTCGCGAAGATCGTCCACCGCCCGTACGGCGGGGCTGCGCTGGGGGTCGTGGCAACGGGGTTGATCGCGTTTGCGCTCTACTCGCTGAGCGACGCGCGCTACCGCAGAATCTGATCCGTGCGCAAGACCGAGCTCCTTCTCTCCGCCGAGTGTTGGGTCGGCAGCCAGATCTCGCAGCAGATCTGCAGCCACCATCACCGGCGCCTCCGCAGGATCGGCTGGGAGCACGCCTTGGACCCGCCGGCCGGAGGCTGGGCAGACGGCGATCTCCCACCTCGGCAGGGCAATACCGTCGACGTCCTGATCGACGGCGCCGAGGCGCTACCTGCGATGGCCGCCGAATTGCGGGCGGCACGTTCCCACGTGCATCTCACCGGCTGGTACTTCTCACCCGACTTCGACCTGGATCGTGATCGCGACGGTGTCGTGCTCCGGAACCTGCTGGCCGAGCTGGCTGAGCGTGTGCCGGTTCGCGTGCTCTCGTGGGCGGGAGCGCCGTTGCCGCTCTTTCGCCCGTCGCGGTCGGATGTGCGTGCGATGCGAGACCGCCTCGTCGCCGGGACGAAGATCGACTGTCGGCTGGACGCGAAGGAGCGGCCGATGCACTGCCATCACGAAAAGACGATCGTGGTCGACGACCGGGTCGCGTTCGTCGGCGGGATCGACCTCACGTCGGAGTCGGGTGATCGCTTCGATTCGACCGATCATCCGTCGCGGGCGAGCTTCGGTTGGCACGACGCGAGCGCACGCATCACCGGGCCTGCGGTCGCCGACGTCGCCGAGCACTTTCGGATGCGTTGGCATGAGGTTGCGGGCGAGACGCTTCCCCCGGTGGAGGTGCCGGAGCCCGCGGGCAAGCTCGAGGTCCAGGTCGTCCGCACGGTGCCCGAGCGCGTCTACGTGGCGGCGAAGCGCGGCATCTTCACGATCCTCGAGTCGTACCTCCAAGCATTTCGGGCGGCCGAGCGCCTGATCTACCTCGAGAATCAGTTCCTCTGGTCGCCGGAGATCGCCGGTGTGCTCGGCCGGATCCTTCGCCACCATCCCAATCCCGACTTTCGGCTTGTGCTCCTGCTCCCTGCGAAGCCGAACACGGGTGCGGACGACACGCGCGGCGTGCTCGGCGAGCTGATCGAGGCCGACGACGACAACGGACGCCTGCTCGCGTGCTCGATCTTCGCGCGGTCCGGAACGGTCGCGGACCCGATCTACGTCCACGCCAAGATCGGGATCATCGACGACGCGTGGCTCACGCTCGGCTCTGCGAATCTCAACGAGCATTCGCTCTTCAACGACACCGAGATGAACATCGTCACGCACGACCCGGAGCTCGCGAAGTCGACGCGTCTGCGGCTGTGGTCGGAACATCTCGAGCTGCCCGTCGACCAGATCCCCGCCGATCCGACGCGAGCTGTCGACGAGCTCTGGAAGCCGATCAGCCAGGAGCAATACGACAGGCGGCTGGCCGGCGACCCGTTCACCCACAGGCTCGTGCGCCTCCCGAACGTGTCGCGGCGCTCAGGCCGTGTCTTCGGACCGTTCAGCGGTCTGTTCGTCGACGGCTAGCCCGAGGCGCGGCGCGTCAGACCTGGGGGTCGTGCCAGGGCAGCGAGGGACGCCCCTTGAACAAGTCCCAGGCGCCGTTCTCGCGGCAGTCGGCGCGGTTGATGTACCGCGCCGGGTGACTCGGGTAATTGGCCAGCGTCAACCTCGACAGACTGAAGGCGTAGTCGCTCGGGATGCCGAGGTTCTCGGCGCTGACCCAGCTGAGCTGCATCGCGAAGCACTCGGTCTGCGCTTCGTTGCGAACGCCCAGCGCGTGAATCATCTCGTGTGTGAGCGTGTCGACGGCGTTTGCGGTGAAGCGGTTCGCGAATCGCGGCCTGTTGTAGAGCAGCGTCTCCATCGTGTGGCAGATGCCGGGCGAGAGCTCCAGCCAGCGCGGCATCGCAGGCATCCAGAAGCCGAGCAGCGAATAGAAGCTCTCCGGGTTGTCACCGGAGATGTACTGCCAATCGGCGCTGCTCCAGCAGGCGACCGCGACCGTACGCGGGACGCCGAGCACCTTCGAGAGCCCGTAGGCGGCCTCGGACAACCGTGTCTGCTTCACGCTCCTGCCCGTGTAGTGAGCCGACGACGGGAGGTACGGCGCGTAGGTGACGGCGTGCGGCGACGGACCGCTTGGCGCGCTCTCGACCGTGAGCGCGCGAGCCGGGTACACCCAGCGCGATCCGCTCTCGGCGGCGACGAGCCACCAGTAGTAGGACTTGCCGGGCTGGAGCCGCGCGCCGCCCGGGACGCTGCAGCTGTACTCCTCGGACGTGGAGGCGGAGATCGAGCAGTGGGCGAGGACCGGCCCGGCCGGCGTGCCGTCGACCATGTGACTCGGAGACGCTGCGAGGTATGTGTCGACCGTGACGCCGGCCGGCGCGTGGTAGGAGAGCGTCGGCGTCGCGGAAGTCGTGGCCCGGTCCGCCGGTCCGACGGCGTAGACGTCTGTGGGCTGCGTCGCCGCCGTGACGGTGAATGCAAGCGGCCCGGTCACCGTGGTCACGCCTGCTGGGTGGTCGGGGTCGGCGTGCACGACGCTCAGCCACCAGTAGTAGGTGCCCGGCGGCAGCGTCGAGCCGCCGCCTGTGTACGACGGCGGCTGGCACGTGAACGTGTTCGGCTGGACGGAGGGTGTGGTCGGCGAGCAGACGCCGATCTGGTCGACCGGGGTCCCGGCGCTCGTGACGGCGACGGACGTCGACACGGAGACCTGAGGTTGCGTGTCGGACGGATCGAGGTAGACCAGGAACGCCGGCTTGACGCCGGTGGTCGTTCCGGCGGCGGGTTGCACGCCGTAGCCGGCGAGTGCCGGTGCGGGGGCGAGGCACGCGGCCGCGCAGAGCGCGGCGGCACAGGTCAGTCGCCGCAGCATCAGGCAAAAACATAGGTATCCGCTCTAAGGCTGGTATCACCCGAACGAGGCTTTCGTCGCCGGCGCGTGCGCTTCGAGCCACGACGCGAACTCTGCGGCGGAGAGCGCACCGCCTACCGCGAAGCCCTGGGCGGCGTCGCACCCGAGCTCGACCAGGGCGTCGTAGACGTCCTGGGTCTCGACGCCCTCGGCTGTCACCAGGAGTGACAGGTTGTGGGCGAGGTCGATCGTCGAACGGACGATCACGGCGTCGTCGTGATCCGTCGTCATCGCACGGACGAACGAGCGGTCGATCTTGATCCCGTGCAGCGGCAGCCGGCGAAGTCGCGCGAGCGACGAGTAGCCCGTTCCGAAGTCGTCGATGGCGATCCTGAGGCCAAGGTCGGCCAGCTCATTGAGCACGCTCTCGATCCGCACCGGGTCCGCGACGAACGTGTGCTCGGTGATCTCGAGCTCGAGGAGCGGCGGCGGCGTGCTCCAGCGCTCGAGCAGCGCCGACACGTCGTCGGAGAACGTCGGATCGAGCAGGCACAGCATCGAGACGTTGACGGCGACCCGCAGGTCGCGCCCGGCGAGCCGCCAGACGCTGCTGTTGCTCGAGCGCCTGCTCGATCACGTAGCGCGTCAGCGATCCCATCAGTCCGCTCCGCTCGGCAGCTCGCCAGGAACTCGTCGGGTTGGAGCAATCCACGCGTCGGGTGCTTCCAGCGCAGAAGTGCCTCGACGCCGCCGTACGTGCCGTGTTGCGAGGTCGACCTGAGCCTGGTAGTGGACAACGAGCTCGCGGCGGTCGAGCGCACGTCGCAGACTCGCCGACGAGCGTGAGCCGATTCGGTGTGTAGTCGTCCTTCTGCACGTCGTAGAAGGCGAATCCGGTGCGGGCGCGCTTGGCGACGTACATGGCGACGTCTGCCCGTTGCAGCAGAAGCTCGACACTCTCGCCGTGGTCGGGGAACAGCGCGATCCCGATGCTCGCGTCGACGTGCAGCGGGAGGGCATGCAGCACGAACGGGTCGTGGAGCGCCTGCTGGATCCGCGCGACGAGCTTGCGTGCCGCGACGTAGTCCACGTCGCTCAGCAGGAAACCGAACTCGTCGCCGCCGAGTCGGGCGACCGTGTCGGAGCTGCGCATGCACGCGAGCAAGCGCTCGCCGAGCTCGTGCAGCAGCGCGTCGCCACTCTCGTGGCCGAGGGTGTCGTTCACGTCCTTGAATCCGTCGAGGTCCATCAACAGGACGGCGTGCGTGCCTGCCGTGCGCCGTGATCGCTCGAGCGCCTGGCCGACCCGGTCGTGGAACAGCATCCGGTTCGGGAGCCCGGTCAGCCCGTCGTGAAGCGCCTGGTGGCGCAGCTGGTCCTCGGCGCGCTTGCGCTCGGACGAACTGGGCGATCTGGCTGGCGATCACGCGGACGGTCAGCTCGAGGCTGGGCGCAGGCTGCTGCACCCCGGTGAACTCGAGCACGCCCAGCAGCTCCGACCGCAGCAGCACCGGCACTGCGAAGCGACCGAGCTCGTCGCTGCTCTCCCAGAGCGGGGTGTTCTGCTCCCAGACGCGGCCGCTGATCTCGTCGCTTCGTCCGCGCGTTCCCTTGCTCGAGCGCAACAGCTCGCGCTCGACGTCGAGCAGCCAGAGCGTTCCGGACTCCCAGCCGAGCGCATCGCACACCACAGCGATGAGTCGTGGGGTCGCCTCGTCGAGCGATGTCGCTTCGGCGAGCACGCGCGCGACACCCTGCTCGGCGGTGAGTCGCTGCTCGGCCTCCTTGCGCTCGGTCACGTCGAGCAGGTAGCCCTGCGTGAAGAGCGGCCTGTCGTCCCGGTCGGAGACGACGAGGCTCTCGTCCTGTACCCAGACGATGCGCCCGTCGCGGCGGATCAGGCGGTACTCGGAGCGAAACGGCTCGGCGGTCCGGTTGCAGTGCTCGACGAGCGTGAGGACTCGCTCGCGATCTTCGGGATGGAGGAGCTTCACGAACATCTCCGGATCGTCGACCCACTCCTCGGGCGAATACCCGAGCAGCGAGTGGATCTGCGGGCTCGCGAAGAGGCCGCTGGCGGTCGCCGTGAGTGCGTCGATGTAGGTGACGAGCGGCAGCTGCTCGACGAGCGTCTTGTATTTCGCCTCGGCGTGACGGAGCTTGACCGCGGTCGTCCCGCTTCGACCGGTGAGGCGGCTTGCCGCACGCAGCAGGCGGGAGCGGAGCGCACGGGCGAACGCGCGCACGGAATCGCCGCCGGCACGCTCCGTGCGAACCGCTGTCGGGTCGGACATCACAGGGTCAAGCCCTGTATCGGACGTACGACTTGCAACGTTTAGCTCGTAGAGGCGAAAAGCGCCGGGATCCCCTGATCGGGTGGCCGCGCCAGGCAGGAACACGCCTGCGGACGAAGGAGAACGCGGTGTGGACGACTCCCGCACCGACGGGCCGGACGAGGGCGAGATCCGCCGTCGCGCCTACGAGCTCTCGCAGGTTCACGATCTCGGAACGGACGTAGAGAACTGGCTGCGGGCGGAAGCGGAATTCGCGGTCGCCCACGATTACGACACCGTCGATCGAGACCTCGAGCGGCTCGGGATGACGATCTCGCGGCTGCCGAGCGAGGCCGGCGTCGTCTGGCGGCTCAGCCTGCCGCGCGGCGAGCGCGTGGAGGAGTGGGAAGCAGGGACCGGCGGACTCGTTCTGCCGGAGCAGATCGCGCGGCTTGTCGGAGGCGTCGTCACGGGCAAGCCGCTCGTGCCCGGACCGCCGCTCAGCTCGGACCCGGGCGCGCGACGGTTGCGTGAGTCGATCGAGGCAGAGCGGAGGGCGCTGCTCGGCCACGATCCGGGGACGCGCCTCGGTGACGATCCGGAGAACCTCCACCAGCACCGCGTCGCGAGCCGGCGCACGCGCGCGTATCTCCGTGCGACTGCGTCGTTCGTCGACGCCGGCTGGCGTCGCTCGCTCGCCGAGCCGCTCCGCGAGCTCGGCGAGGCGACGGGGCCGGTCCGCGATCTGGACGTGCTGCTCGAGCATGTGCGCGACGAGGTTCGCCTGCTGCCGGGCTCCGACCGTGCCGGAGGAGAGCTCCTCGTCGCCAAGCTCGAACGGCAACGTGCCGATTCGCGCCGCCACCTGCTGGCGGCGCTCGAGAGCGACGCCTATCGCGTGCTGCTCGCGCGGCTTCGGTTCCCACCACGGCTTGCAGCAGGTGTCGAGGAGATTCGCCTCGACCGGATTGCGCGCAGTGAGTTCCGCCGCCTCGCCAAGGCGGTGCGGCGGCTCGGCAAGCAGCCGAAGGACGCCGCGCTGCACGGCCTGCGGATCAGGCTCAAGCGAGCGCGCTACGCCGCGGAGCTCGCCGCCCCGTCCGCTGCGGCCGGCCGGAGGTTCCTCGAGGACGCGAAGACGCTGCAGACGCTGCTCGGTGAGCACCACGACGCAGTCGTCGCCGAAGAGCGTCTGCGAGCGGCGACCGTTGCAGATGCCGAGACCGCCGCGGCGTTCGCCGCCGGCCGGCTCGCCGAACGACAGCGTGCGCGCCGAAGCCGGGTGACCGACCAGCTCCCCGGTGCGTGGAAGCGGCTGCGCAAGAGCGGCGCCCGCCTCAGGTGACCGCTGCCGGTCGGGAGCGACCGGCTCGATTGGAGTTCTTCGCGAGCGGGAACCCCTCCAGGCCGTGGATCAGGTGACGCTCGAGACGAACGAGGAGACCGCTGCCGACGGCCCGAGCGTCCTCGCGAGCGGTGCGATCCGGGCGCTCGTGCTCGCGGAGACGGTGTCGACGACCGGCGGCCAGATGACGGCTCTCGCACTGCCGTGGTTCGTGCTCACGACGACCGGCTCCGCGAAGCAGATGAGCTACGTCGTCGCGGCCGAGATCACCGCGTACGTCGTCTGCGGTATCCCGGCCGGTTCTGTGATCGCGCGTCTCGGAGCGCGTACCACGATGGTCCTCTGCGACGGGCTTCGTGCGCCCCTGATGCTCTTGATTCCGCTGTTGCACGCCTCGGGCGTGCTCGTGTTCGCCGAGCTCGTTGCGATCTCGTTCGTGCTCGGCGGGATCAGCGCGCCGTACGGAGGCGCCCAGCGGATCATCACCGCAGAACTGCTCGAGGACGATGTCGGCGCGGTCGGCCAGGCGAACGCACTGTTCCAGGGCGCGACGCGAATCACGCTCGTCGCCGGGCCGCCGCTCGCCGGGGTCCTGATTGGAGTGATCGGCGCCACCAACGTGCTCGTGGTCGACGCCGCCACGTTCGGCGTTGCGTTCCTGCTCGTCATGCTCTTCGTGCCCGGACGCGGCCGCGCGCCGCGTCCGGACGACGATGCGAAGGTGAAGCTGCTCGACGGACTGCGTTATCTCCGCCGGGACCGTCTCCTCGCGGCGTTCGGGGGTGCAATCGCGATCGGTGACGCAGCGTTCCAGGTGATCTTCATCAGCCTGCCGGTGCTCGTCGTCGCGCACTACGGTGGCCATGCGCGCCTCGTCGGGCTCTTCTTCGGCGCCTGGGGAGGCGGAGCGGTCGTCGGGAACCTGATCGCGTACCGCCTGATCCGTGACGGTCTGAGCCCACGGCGGATCGCCGCGCTCGTGATGGTGCAGGCGCTGCCTCTGGTCGCACTGGCGCTGCCCGTGCGCGCCTGGCTGATCGCCGCGGCGCTCGGGCTGTCCGGTCTCGGCAACGGCCTCGTCAATCCGACGCTGCACTCGCTGCTGACGCTGAGGCCGCCGGCGCGCGTGCGTCCGAACGTGATCACGGCGATGTTCACGGCGTCGGCGATCGGTGCGCCCGCAGCGCTGCTGGTGGCCGGCCCGGCCTTCGGCGCTTTCGGTTCGCGCGCCGTCGTGGGGTGCGCAGTCGGGTTGCAGCTCCTGGCGATGATCTGGCTGGGCTCCGGTGCGGTGCGGTTCGCCGCCCGGCCTCCGCCGGACGACGCGCTATAGCTTTCGAGATGGCTACCGTGCTCGTGGTCGACGACGATGCTGCGTTCCGCCGGTCGCTGCGGGCGTTTCTCGACGCGTCGTACGACATCCGGGTCGTCGGCGACACCGGCGACGGTGCAGAGGCCGTCGAGCTCGTCCGGTCCCTCCGCCCGGACGCGGTCGTCATCGACCGCGCGATGCCCGGGGCCGGCGGCCTCGAGACGGCGACCGAGATCGCGAAGAGCTTCCCGGAGACGGTGGTGATCGTGGTCACCGGCGCAGACGACACTGACGAGCGAAACCGCGGGATCGACTCCGGCATCGCGGCGTGGTTGCCGAAGGGCGATCCGCTGCAGGTGGAGAATGCACTGCGACTGCTGGTGAAGCGCACGTGAGCGCTTCGAGTCAGCGTTCGTTCGTGCAGACGCGATCCGCGCTGCCGACCCACTGATCGAACAGTGCGTTGAAGGCGGCGTCCTGTCGCGGGTCGAACGCGCCCAGCGTCGGTCCGGTCCAGCTCACGTCCGGTGTCACGCCGGGCCCCAGCACCCGTACGCGGCTCTCGTCGCCGACGCCCGGCCCCCGCACCTCGTCGCTCGGATAGCCCGCCGGGGTTCGCTGCGGGACGAAGCTGTAACAGAACGCACCGTCACGGCTGTGCAGCACCTTGCCGGCGTCGTGTCGCCAGCCCGGCCCGTACACCGAGTCGTGCGTGTCGATGTAGACGTAGCGCGCATAGCCGTCCCCACGCCTGGTCGCGGACGGAGTCGAGAAGCCGAACTGAGGCACGCCGCGGTAAGTCAGTCGGCCGAAGAGCCCTTGCCAGTGTCCGTTGTACGTCCAGTTCTGCGAGACCTGCAGAGTGGCGAGCGGACCGGTCCAGTGAGACAGGTGGAACTCGAGTGCGCTCTGCACGGGCTTCCAGGGGGCGACGCCGCGCATCGGCAGCAGTCGCTGCCACGCCTGGATCGCCCAGTAGCTGCCGTCGGTCGCGGTGCAGGCGGTCACCAGGTCCGCCAGCTGCGGTCCGTCGTACAGGCGGCAGGTGTTTCGGAAGCCGCGCCGCGCGCCGGCCGCATACTCGAGCGTGAAGCGCACCTGCGGCAGCGCCGGGTCGGGTTGCCGGGCGTCGACTGCACCCGACGCCAGCAGGTCGACGATGCGACCGTCTTCACGCCGATAGGTGACGAGCGCCTGGCCGGCCGCGTTGGCCTCGAGCCTCACCGACTGGATGTTGAGGTCGCCGAGCACCTGGCTCGCATGCGCTGAGCCGGTGAGCGCGGGTGCGAACGAGCAGAGCAGCAACCCGCCGATGACGGCGAAGAACAGGGCGAACTTCAAAAGGCGGCGGGGAGAGTAGCAAGTCTCTAGCCCTGTCGACAGCCGTGCGCGGCTGCGTCGAGACTTGCGGCGCGCACACGATCGAGGCTCGACTTCGGCGATCCGTCTGCGTAGCGAACGCCGCTCTGCAGGCCCTCGAGCCGGGGCTCGTCGACAACGTGGAACAGCAGGAGCATCCGGACCGAGGGCTGGCACGCAGCCATGCGGATCGCCTGGACGTAGAAGGAGGCCTGAGTCGACTCGTCGACGACCGGGATCACCTCGCGCCCCGTGTAGAGGGACGCCTTCGTCGTCGGGATCGTCGTTTCGACGCCGTACTCGCCGTACACGATCGGCAGCTCCTGCCCCTTCTGGGCGGTACCGCCGAACGCCCGCTCGAGCAGATCGACGAGCTTGCCGTAGTCGGCGATCCCGATCGACGTCACCTTGGGATGCGCGAGCGTGGGCGGGATTCGCGACGACTCGCCGTAGGGATGGATCGAGAGGGCGTCCATGATCGGCTTCGTCCGCTGCGACGCCCGGTAGGCGCGACCCAGGTCGAGCAGGAACGCGGTGGGCGAATGCGTCTGACGTGTTGCCGCCGGATCGTCGGCTCCCCGCGGTGCGAGACCGGCTCCGATCACGTCGAGGCCCGAGTCGACGGCCTTCAGTGCGTCGTATGTCTGCGCGAGGAGCGCCTCGAAAGCGCTCGCTGCGACGTCGGAGCCGTCTGCCCCGAACTGCGGCAGCCAGAACAGATTGAGATTGGGCTCGTTGCCGACGATCACGTCGCGGGCCGCCGGCAGAGCTCGTGCGAGCGATGCTGCGAAGCTCGCGAAGTCTGTTCGCTCCGATTGGCTGAGCGGCGTGTCGCCGCTCAGCTGGTAGACGCTCAGGATCGGTCGGATGCCGTTCGCCTGCGCGGCGTCGACCGCTCGCTGCAGGCCGGCGAGCTGCGTCGCCGGCACTGTTGCCTCGCCGCGCCTCCACGTAGCGCTGAGGTCGATCGTCTGCAGGCCCGAATCCGCTGCGAGCCGCATCTGCTGTCGCGCGTTGCCGAACTGGGCTGCGTCCTCGACTGCTCCCACCTGGAGGTGAGCGCTCGTGTGCGACCCACAGGCCGTGAGCAGGAGCAGCGAGAGGGTGGTCGCGATCGCGACGGCTCGTCTGGTCATCGTCCCGGTCTTCCCGGCCGTGCGCTCGCTGAACGTCCGCGCCGTGGGTGCCCGCCGCTACCCGGTCGCCGCGTCGAGAAAGTCGGAGACGACGCGCGTCAACTCACCGGGCTGCTCGATCCACGGGAAGTGGCCGCAGCCCTCGAGCAGGGCGACCTGCGCGTTCGGCATCAGCGCGGCGGTCTCGACTGCTCCCCGGGCGGGGAGTGGATCGGCATCGCCGTGCACGAACAGCGCCGGGAGCTGCACGTCCCGCACCCCGTCCTCCAGCGTCCGTCGCTCGAAGTGCTCGGTCAGCGACCGAAACGTCTCGCTGCCCTCGCCGAGCTCCTCGAACGGGAAGAGCGGGGCCGTGACGGGGTCGGCGAAGTAGTACGGCCAGATGGTCGCGAAAGCAGAGAGGCTCTCTGCTCGCGTCGCGGTTCCCGCATCCTCCTTTGCATCGACCTCGTCGAGCCATGCGACCCTGTCGGGTGGAAGCGAGCGCGTGAGGTTGTGCTTGAAGTCGGCGAGCACGTCGTTGCGGGCGCCGAGGGTATTGATGCAGACGATTCCGTGCAGCCGCTCAGGATGTGCGACGGCGAGGTGCAGCGCGAGGTGGCCGCCCCACGAGTGCCCGGTCGCCCAGGCGCGCTCGACGCCTGCCCGGTCGAGCACGACGAGAGCATCGTTCATGTGGTCCTCGACGGAGTACGGCGGGCCGACGGTCGACGGTCGATTGCCGCGCTGCGTGTACCGGATCGTCGAGAACACGGGCGCCAACTCGGCCGCGCAGCCTTCGAGGTAGTCGGGCAGGCCCGGGCCGCCGTGGAGAACGAGCGCCGGCGGGCCGGTCCCGCCGCGATGTCCGACGAGCACGCCGTCGCCGATCTCCACCTCGAACGGCGCTTCGCTCAGGTGTGCTGCGCTCAACGAGCAGGATCCTCGCACCGGGGGCCGAGGCCGACAAGAGAGACGGCCGCGCTCCACGAGTCTCCTGCTCGTCGCTGTGGATCCACTACCACGATGCGGCTCGCCCGCAGGCTCGCGGCTGCCGCCGCAGCCCCTTCCTGATCGGCGGCCCGGCTCACAACGCCCCCGAGTGACGCGGCGGGCTAGCGGCGGACCTGCGGGCGTGCGGTTCGGTTCTGCAGCCCGCGCTCGGCCGGCGTGGCCGCCGGGGCCTCTCCTCGGCACGGTTGCCAAAAGACGATAGCCGGAGGACCTTGTAGCCTAACGACATCTCGGCGCCGGGACTGTTTGGTCAGCGACTGAAAGGACAGTCCCGTGAAGGCAAGACTGCGACACCCGGCCGTGCTGTTCGGCGCGATGATCCTCGCGCTGCTCTTGGGCGAGGGTTCTCCCTGGCCGTGATCTGACGACGGTCCTCCAGGTGGCTGCGGCGGGGCGCCGGCTCCCCGCCGCAGCGGCCGGGACCGCTCTTTTCTATAGTCAAGGCCCGTGCCGCGCCGACCTTCGACCCACGTCGACGACCCGACTGCCGTCGGCGCCCGGCTGCGGGCAGCCCGCCAGGCGGCGGGCTTGACGCAGCGCCAACTGGCATTCGAGGGGTGCACGGCCGCCTACCTGTCGCGGGTCGAGGATGGGCAGCGCATCCCGTCGTACCAGATCCTGCTCGCACTGGCGAAGCGGCTCGACACCTCGGCCGAGTACCTGGCCAAGGGCGTCGAGCCGGCGGATGACGCCGATCCACTCTTCGAGGCGGACGTGGCCGCGGGCACGGGCGACGTCGAGACCGCGCGCAGGCTCTACCAGCAGGCCGAGGAGGCTGGGGGAGGCGCCGTGTCGGCCCGCGCGGCCGCCGCGCTCGGGCGGCTCGCGTTTCAGGCGGGTGATCACGAGGAGGCGGTCGAGCAGCTCGAACGCGCGCTCGCGTCGACGCTGTTGCCCGCGATCGAGCTCGGCCAGGTTCGCGATGTGCTCGGGCGTGCGCTGGCGCTGCTGGCGCGCTTCGAAGAGGCTCTCGCGGTGTTCGAGCGCGCGCTCGGTGATGCGCGCGCCGGCGGCGACGAGGCGGCCGTGATCCGCTTCTCGGTCCTGTACGCGAACCTCCTGATCGACCGGGGCACCGTGACCAGGGCCGAGGAGGTGCTCGCCGGCGTTCTCGACGCCGCGCGTTCCGCTCGCGACCCGGTCGCGCTGTCGACTCTCTACTGGTCACAGGCTCGGCTGCATGCGTCGCAGAGTCACACCGATCTGGCCGCCCGCTACGCCCGGATGGCGCATGCCGCCGTCGAGGCGACCGAGCACACGGCGTTCGCAGCGCGTGCGCTGATGCTGATGGCGCACTTCGAGAACGACCGCGGCAACCACTCCGAAGCGCTCGAGTTCGTGGAGGAAGCGGCTCCCGTGATCGCCGCGTCGGGCAATCGCTACGACGAGGGGATGCTGCTGCTCGAGCGGGCTCGGGCACTTGCGTCGCTCGGGGAGCCCGAGGAGGCGGCGGGCATTGCGCTCGGTGCGATCCCGCGTTTCGAGCACGCGCATCCGACGAGCGCGGCGCGCGCGTACGCGATCGCCGCGTCGGTCTTGAATCAGACCGGCCAGCCGGGCCGTGCGCTCGAGCTGTACGAGCTCGCCGCCGAGACGCTTCCGACGGCCGATCGCCACCTGGTCGAGATCTATCGCGGGATCGCCGAGATCCACGAGCGCGAGGGCCGGCAGGACGAGGCGATGGAATACCTCAAGCAGGCGCTCGAAGTCCAGGATCTCGCTCCGCGCTAGCGGGTCCGTCAGGTGCGGAACGGGACGAGGCTCTTCAGTCGACTCCCAGCAGGTCGATCCTCTCGCCGGCCCGCGAGACGGGGATCCGGGGTCGGTCGTCCTTCGGCAATGCGAGTGCGACGAGCGCACCGAGCGCCGGCGCGGCTGCGGTGAAGAGGAGCGCCGCGCGGAGGTCGACCGCGTCGGCGACGACACCGAGCACCACGGCTGCGATGCCGCCCAGGCCCATCGCGAAGCCGACGGTCATCCCCGACGACATCGCGATCTTCGAGGGCAGGTACTCCTGCCCCATCACGGTCGTGAGACCGAAGCCGCTCACCGTAGTCGCGCCCGCGAGCACCACCGCGACCGCGCTGACGACGCCGTGAGTCAGCACGAACACGACCACGAGCGCCGGCGTCGCGGCAAGGCTGGCGGCGAGCATGATCCGGTGTGGGTAGCGGTCGGCGAGCGGCCCCATGCACAACGTCCCGAGCGCGCCGCCGAAGAGGACGCACGAGAGCAATGCCGTGCCGTAGCTCTTCGAGTGCCCGTGCGCCACTTCCCAGAGCGGCACGAACGTGAAGAGCCCGTAGTAGGCCACGCTGCGGAACCCGATCGCCGCCAGGAGGAGCCTGAACGGCCCGCGGCGGTCGGCTCCCGCCTGTCTGCGAGTCTCTTCGTGGCCGGTTCGGCGGACGCTGCCGAGCGAGCCGAAATCGCGGAGCATCAGCAGCGCGACCAGGGCTCCCGGAATCAGCAAGAACAGCGCTCCCGGCGATCCGACCGTCGTCAGGGCTGCGCCGGTGAGCAGTGGGCCGAGCGCGATCCCGAGATTCCCGCCCGTCTGGAAGACGGCGATGCCGCTGGCGCGCCGTGCTCCACTCGCGTGGCGTGCGAGCTTCATCGCCTCGGGATGGAACGCGCCGACCCCGAGCCCCGAGATCGAGACGAGGACGAGCACGAGCGGGTAGCTCCGGACCAGCGGTGACAGTGCGATGCCCGTTGCCGACGCCGCGATGCCCGCCGGCAGCAACCACGTCATCACGTGGCGGTCGGACCAGCGACCGAACAGAGGCTGCGCGAGCGCCGACGTGACCGTTGCGGCGAGCACGACTGCGCCGGCCTTCGTGTACGACAGATGCAGGAGCGGCTTCAGGAAGACGAGGACCGCCGGCAAGGCTCCCGAGGCCAGATCCGCGGCGAGATGTCCGAGCCACAGCTCGCCCATCACACGCCGCCGCACCGTCGACCCCATCAACCTGACCCTAGCCGCGGGTCGACCGGTCCCGGCCGAGCTCACCCTGACCGCGGCGCAGCGGCGCCGGCGACGAGCTTTCGCCAGGTGGGTTCGGGCAGCGGGGTGACGAGGTCGGTGAGCGGCTGGTCGCGGTTGTCGACGACCACGAGCGTCGGGAATTCGAGCGCCTTGAGCGAGCTCCCGTTCCAGCTGAAGCTGCCGTCGATCGACAGCGGGACGTCGACGGTCCGGACCCTGCGGCTGTCCGGGCTGTGGATCGTGACCTGCACCTTCACTGCGCCGGTTACGATCGTGCGCCCGCTGATGCGGTTGAAGTGTTTTCCGGTGCTCGCCACCGGTTGCTCGGGCAACAGCTGATACGTGAGCGGCGTGCCGTCGCGTTCCAGGAACTGGATCACGATCGGCCCGCGGCGGGCGGCCTTCAGGTGGGCGTCGCCGGGCTCGTAGACCCAGAAACCGCCGGTGCCGATGGGGATCCTCTCGCGCGATCCGTCCGCGTAGACGGCTCGCGCGGCGACGGTTCCGCTGGCGAGACGCCCGAAGCGGACGACGGGCGGAACGACGCCGCCGATCACGATCGACGTGACCGGACTGTCGACCTCTCCGCCGGTCAGGCTGTGCGGCCCGATGCCCGGCCGGCAGCTGGTGCCGTAGCTCAAGCCCTTCTTCGTCCCGAGCAGCTCGATGCAGTAGTCGTTTCGGTTGTCGGTGATCCCGTAGAGCGTCACGTCCGGCGCGTCTGCGACCACGCGGGCGGTGCGCTTCGCCATGTCTGGGCGAAACGCGGGGACGTTCGCCGCCGAACTGCGGAGCTGTGCCTGCACCGCCTTCGGTGCAGGCCGGCCGAGCGTGTCGACGGCGGAAACGGCAGCGCCGGCGAGGATCGTTGCGGTTGCGAGCGCTGCGATTCCGGCGGTCAGTCGAAAAGACAGGGTCATCGGCGTGTGGAACGCTTCGCAGCCCGAATCTACGCGAAGGGTGCCTGCCTCGCCACCGGGCGCCTCTAAGTCAGGCGGCTGAGCGCTGCAGGCCCGAGGCGGTGAACGCCTCGTGGTGCCCGAGCGCCTTGGCAAGGCGCGCGACGTCGCGGGTCTGCTCGGGCAGCACGAAGGTCACGCCGGTGCCCGACCGGCCGACACGCCCGGTCCTGCCGACACGGTGGACGTAGTCGTCCTGGGTTCTCGGCGGATCGAAGTTGATCACCCGGGTGATGTCATCGATGTCGAGGCCTCTGGCGGCGACGTCGGTCGCGATCAGCGTGGTGACGCGTCCCGACTCGAACTGTGCAAGCGACCGCTCGCGCGCGTTCTGGGTCATGTTGCCGTGCATGACTGCCGACTTCAGATTGTGGTGGCGCACGAGCTTCCGCGCGAGCTTGTCGGCGCCGTGCTTGGTGCGCACGAAGACGAGCGCGAGACCCTGGGCGTGTCTGAGCTGGTGGGCGAGCCGGTCGAGCTTGTTCTCCGCCGTGACTGCGAGAAACTCGTGCTGCACCCTGCTCCGCGTCGCGCCGGCTGCCGGCTCGAGTCGAAAACGAGATGCGTTGGTCGTGTAGGTGCGTGCGAGCTCGGCAACCGCGCCGTCGAGCGTCGCCGAGAACAGCATCGTCTGCCGGTTGGCGCCGACGTGCTTCAGGATCTTGTCGACCTGTGGGCGGAAGCCCATGTCGAGCATCCGATCGGCCTCGTCCAGGACGAGGGTCCGAACGGAGCCGAGCGTGACGAGCCGGCGATCGAGCAGATCCTGCAGGCGGCCCGGAGTCGCGACGAGGATCTGCGCTCCGCGCGCCTTCTCGGCCTGGCGGACCACCGAGGTCCCGCCGTAGACGGCTCCGACGCGGAGCCCGTGCGCGGTTGCCGGTGCCCGCAGGTCGGAGACGACCTGGGAAGCCAGCTCGCGGGTCGGCACGAGAACGAGCGCGCGCAGGTCACGACCGGCGCCGGCCGTCCGTTCGACGAGCGGAATGCCGTAGGCAAGAGTCTTCCCCGAGCCCGTCGGCGAGGCCGCCAGGATGTCGAGGCCGGCGAGAGCGTCGGGAAGCACGCGGCTCTGGATCGGAAGCGGCGCCGTGATCCCATGTTGGGCGAGCGCCGTGACGGTAGGTGTGCTCGCCCCGAGGGCGGCAAAGGACTTGGACATCGTGTTCTCTCCTTGCTTGCAGGTCGAGACGCATGAGCCTCGAAACGCCTGAGCAGGAGGAACGAGAAGCTGAATCTCCGGTTGCCCAAAACAGCAACCGTGACGGCACGGTAGCAGCAGCGCGAGCGTGTGCGACACTGGCGGGGCGCGCGGACCTTGCGCGGTCGCCGTCGAGGCGCTCGGTCGCTTCTCCTCTTCGACAGCCACTCGGGCCTGAGTGCATCCGGATCGTCGAGAGAGGAGCGGCAGAGGAAATGGTCAAGCCGAAGAAGCTCGGCAAGAAGCCTGCACAGAAGACGTTGAAGGAACGTCGCAGCGCCAAGCGCGACGCCCGCGACCCCCGCCCGCTCGAGGCCGGCTCCACGAAGCGATGACGCGCTTCGCCGGCGGCGGTGAGCGCGAAGACTCACGCCTGCTCGACTACGAGGAGACGCTCGGCGCGCTCCACTCGCTGATCGGGCGGCCGGTGCTCGTGCTGTTCTCGGGCATCGACGGTGCCCCGTTCATCTCGGGCGTCGTTTCCGGCCGTCTCGACCGTGGCGAGCTCGACGAGCGTCTGCAAGAGCTGCTCCTCCGTGCCGACGACTCACTCGTCGAGACACTCTTCTTCCACGTCGGATCGAGGCAGAGCGGCTTCGTGCTTCGCCCGGACGAGTTCGAGCACGCGTTCTGGCAGGGCCGCGGGCAGCTCACGCTTCACCTCGGCTCGTGTGCGGTCACCCTCGTCGTTCAGGGCGACCTCGGCGAGGCCCTCCGGCGCGGGTAGGCGAGCCTGTGCGGGGCGGGTCAGTCGCCGTGGGCGCGCTTCGGCCCCTCCCGGCACGCCTTCCGGAGCCGGTCGATCTCCTTCCGGTGCCCCTGGATCGCCTCGGACGCGTCGAGGAGCTGGAGGACCTGCGACGAGCATCCCTGCGCCTGTGCCAGCGCGGAGGCGAGGTTGTAATCGTTGTATGCCTCGCTGAGCGAGCCAGACCCTTGGAGCTTCTGTGCCGCCTGCTGCAGCAGCGGCAGTGCACCGGCGGCGTCACCGGCCTGCAGACGCCGGTAACCCTCTTGCGCAAGCGTGGTGCCCCCGGCCGTTGAGCTCGGCGGCGCCGCGGCGGACGTCGTCGGCCGTTGCGCCGTGACGGTCTCGTGAACGGTCGTGCCGCGCTCGGTGATGGTGACGGGAGAGCCGGCCGCTCCGCCGTCGCCGCCGGCCAGGACCGCACCGGCGATGCCGGCGCCGATCAGGGCGAGTGCGAGCAGCACAATCGCAACCGGGTGCAGGTGCGCGCGTCGCCCGGGTGCCGTCGCCTGCCGGACGGACGCGCGCACCGTCGCGATCCTCGTCGTCCCGGCAGCTGCCGCGTAGGCGTCGCGTAGAGCTGCCACGTATTCCGAACAACTCGGGAAGCGGTTCTCGGGCTGCTTGGCGAGCGCGCGCTCGAACACGGTGTCGGCCTGACGCGGCACACCGTGCCCGCGGCTCGAGATCGCTGGAACCGGCGCGCGGACGTGTGCGGTCGCCTCGGCCGTCGCCGAGTCGGCCTCGAAGGGCCGCCTGCCCGTCAGGAGCTCGAAGCCGACGATCGCCAGCGCGTAGCGATCGGCAGCAGGCCCCGTCGGCTTGCCCTCCGCCTGCTCCGGCGCGAGGTAGCCGGCGGTGCCGAGGATCGTCCCCGTCTGCGTGAGCGAATCGAGTCCGGCCGCGCTGGCCACGCCGAAATCGGCCACGTGCACTCCGCCCTCGTCGTCGAGCAGGATGTTCGCCGGCTTCACGTCGCGGTGGACGACACCGTGCGCATGCGCATAGTCGAGTGCGCGCGCCGCCGACTCGAGCCACTCGAGTGCGCGCTGCGGCGGTTGCGCGCCTTCGCGTCTCAGGACGTGTTCGACAGAACCGCCCGAGAGGTATTGCATCACGATGAACGGCCGCCCGCCGGCCTCGCCGACGTCGTAGATCGTGACGATGGTCGGCTCGGCTGACAGCCGTGCAGCGGCGAGTGCCTCCCGCGTGAAGCGCTTGCGGATCTCGTCGTTCGCTGCGTAGCGCTCGGCGAGGAGCTTCACCGCGACCTGGCGGCCGAGCAGCGTGTCGGTCGCGCAGTAGACCTCACCCATGCCGCCGCGCGCGACGGGGCGTGCGTCGCGGTAGCGGTCGGGCAGGATCTCCGTCTCAACAGCCATGCCGGAGGGCGATACCCGTGGGCGCGCTGTGTTGAACGTGCAGACGCTCGCCTACGTGATCGGCGCGAGACGCCTGCTCGTCGACAGGCGCACGCAGGCGGGCTTCGTCGCCGGATCGACCAGGATCGTTCCGCCGCGCAGGCGGCCGCGCGCGACCGAGCCCGCCGGCGTCAGGCGGGTGACGACGTAGCCGGCGACGCTCGCTCGAGCGCCCGCCGAGGCGGGCCTAGGGCTCCCCGCGCGGCGGCTGATCACGAACACCGTTCCGCAGGACCGCCGGCTCGGCTCTGCGACGGCGAGGGTCGGCTGATGAGGCAGGTACCACTCCAGCGGAGCTCGATAGGCGAAAAAGTTGCCGAAGACGACGACCGGGTCCGCGGTCCGCCAGCCCTCGCGCACGAGCGTGCGCGCCAGTGCAGCCGCGGGTGGGCTGGAGACGGTGTCGGTGACGGCGAGCGCCGCGACAGCAGCAACTCCAAGTGCGGCGACGCTGAGCGTGTGCACTCTGCGAGGAGCGGCCGCGGCCGCCGAGACGACCACGATCGCGAGGAACGGCGCGAGACCGATCAGGTTGCGCACTGCGAAGATGTGCAGGCCGCTCCACCAGGCTGCTGCGGCGATGACGAGGGGTCCGAGCGCGAGAGCGCCGTACAGTCGTCCAAGCGCGTCGCTGCGCGCAAGCGTGATCGCCCCGACGAGTGAGGCCGCGATGAACGAGACCGCCAGGAGACGCCCGGCGACGCTCCCGTCGAGCAGCGGTGTGAACAGCCGCAGCGGTGTCGCAAGGACCATGCGCCCGTCGTAGGGGCCGATCCACCAGTAGCGATTGTGGCGGTACTGGTCGAGCGCGAACGGCAGCCACGGGCTGCACGCGGCGAGACCGGCTGCCACGAACACCGACGAGCGGAGGCGGATTCGTTTCGCGGCGGGGTCCAGCCAGAGCCAGCCCACGCCGGCAGCGAGGCTGAAGATGAAGAAGTAGTGCGTGAGCGCCCCGGCGGCGACGGTCAGTGACAACGCGAGGTAGCTCCCGAAGCCCGGGTGCCGGAGCACGCGACGCAGCGCGTACGCGAGCAGTGCCGTCAACAGAGCGAGCAGCTCGTACGCGCGAAGCTCGGCTCCGTGTGCCACCGGCTCGGACCCGACCGCGACCAGCACGCCCGCGGTGAAGGCCGCCCCCGTCGAGACGTGCTCGGCTGCAAGTACCACGACGAGCGAGGCCAGCGCGGCGCCCGCGACGACGGAGATGAAGCGTGTGTCGACGAGAGGCATGCCGGCGTGATGAACGAGCCAGGCGAGGCTGTACCAGAGCGGCGGGGTGGACTCGGTTCTCGCAACACGGCCCAGCAAGCCCGTCGCCGTGGGCTCGCGCAGGATCCGGGCGGACGCCACCTCGTCCTGGGACAGGGCGTCGACGAACACGTGCGGGAGCCGCACCGACAACGCGACGAGACCTGCCGCGAGGGCCACGACCGTCGGCGGCAGACGGTGCCCGTGTCTCACTTGAGGATGTTCACCGCGCGGGCAGCCACCATCAGAGCGAGCACGAGACTCGCTGCCGCTTCGACGAGCATCAACATCTTCGCCCAGCGGCTCAGCGGCATCGCATCCGTGGGGCTGAACGCGGTGGCGTTGGTGAACGACAGATAGAGATAGTCGAGGAAGTACGGCCGCCAGGCCGGTTCGGCGACACTCGGGTCGGCCTGCTGTGGAAAGAGGAAGTCACGGCTCCTGGCACCGGCGGTCATCCGCGCCACAGGCCCGCCGCCGTCGAGCTCCCAGAACCACAGGGCGAAGACGAGGACGTTCAGGCACCACATGTGGATGCCGGCGCGAAGCAGCGGATTCGCACGTGCCCGGCCGCCGTTGGCGAGGAGATGGACGAGCAGCGCGACCGACGCGCCGTTTGCGGCGCTGACGAGTGCCGTGACGGCGAGCGCGAGCGCCCGACGGTCGATCCGCGCGCGAAGGTCGAGCCCGCGCAGGCCGCGTCTCCCGCGCGGCGCGCTCAGCATCAGCACGAGCAGGAGCAGGATCGTCAGGATCGGGACGACCCAGCGCGCGAGCGAGAACGCGCCTGCAGCCGGCCCGACGATGAAGCGACTCGGGAGGGTGGCGTACAACGCCGCTGCGGCGAGGATGGCCGCGGTCGGCCAGAGCCGAGACTCGCCCAGCTCGGAGCCTGAGACGAGTGCAGATCGGCGTTCCATTCGGTCGCATCCCCTCTCGCGATCGTTGCGGCGACGTTGGTACGCCCTCGAAGCTGAACTCCGCATGAACACCTCGGCGGTGAGGACCCGACCAACGCGTCACGTTTTGGTCTCGGACGCACCGGGGAGGGTCCATCCGGTCCGCCCAGTCCTCGCGGCCGCCGCACGACAGGGGAGAGCCTGCGAATGGCAACCACCGACTACCGGTCGGTCGATTCGAGTGTCCCGCCACCGTTGGCAATTGACCGGCAATCCGACGAAACCGCGCGGCAGGATCCTGTCGACCTTCGCTGCAGCGACTGCGGTTACGGCATCGCGTACTCGGCGACGCCGCCGCGGTGCCCGATGTGCGGCGGGACCTCGTGGACGATCGTTCGAGCGCGCGCCGGCTGAGCGCGCGCCCTATCGTGCGCGCGTGGCCTCGACGAATCGAGAAGGTCGGATGGAGTGGCGCGGCCACGAGACGTGGTATCGGGTCGTCGGCGAGCTCGACGCGGCCGCGCCGCAGACGCCGGTCGTCATCTGCCACGGCGGTCCCGGTGCGGCTCACGACTACTGCGAGCCGATCGCCGACCTGAGCCGGTTCGGCCGCGCCTGCGTCCTCTACGACCAGCTCGGCTGCGGTAACAGCGAGCTGCTCCCGGATGCGCCCGTCGACTTCTGGACGCCTCGACTCTTCCAGGACGAGCTCGTCCAGCTCACCCGGCACCTCGGGATCGCCGACAGATATGCGGTCGTCGGGCAGTCGTGGGGCGGCATGCTGGCGCTGGAGCACGCGCTCGACCACCCGGACGGGCTCCGCGGGATGGTCGTCGCCGACTCGCCGGCGAGCATGGCGCTCTGGGTCTCGGAGGCGAACCGCCTGCGGGCGGATCTGCCGCCGGACGTGCAGGAGACGCTGACCCGCCACGAGCAGGCTGGGACGACCGGCGATCCCGAGTACGAGGCGGCGGTCGCCGTCTTCTACGAGCGCCACGTCTGCCGGGTGGTGCCGATGCCGGAGTGCGTCGTGCGCACCTTCGCGCAGATCGCGGCGAATCCGACCGTCTACCACGCGATGAACGGGCCGAGCGAGTTCCACGTCATCGGCTCCCTCAAGACGTGGGACATCACGAGCCGGCTGCACGAGATCACGACGCCGACCCTCCTCGTCTCCGGCCGCTACGACGAGGCGACCCCGCTGATCGTCGGGCAGATCCACGAGCGCATCACGGGTGCGGACTGGGTGGTCTTCGAGGAGTCGAGCCACATGCCTCACGTCGAGGAGCCGGACGCGTTCCTCGCTTCGGTGCAGCGCTTCCTGCTGACGATCGACTGACGTCTCGCGAATCACGCGATCGAGCAGGCCTAACTCCGGACCGTGCGAGCGGCCCGCTCGACGGCGGGCCGCACGCAAGGAACAGAACGGCTGGTCAGCGACCGACAGGCTGGAAGTAGCGGTCGAGCGCCCAGTCGGCAACGTTGTTGCCGAGCGCGAGACCCTGCTCGACCGAGTTCCGGAAGTGGAACCCGATCCAGATCCGCGCGCCGATGATCTCGTTCTGGATGTCCTCGACATCGTCGAATTGGCGACTCGTGGCGAGGGTCGTATTCCCGTTGGTCGCGCCCGGAATCGTGACGTCGAGATGTTTCGTGCGCAGCGCCGCAGCGAGCGCGTCGGTGAAGGCACTCGTGACGCAACCGTGCGCCGACGGGTACTCGGGATGGGTCGGCGTCGCGACGAGGGGCGTCCAGGACGGGTCGGCCGTGGTGGCGGGATTACCGTCCTTGTCGGCATTCTGGATCGCGGTGATCGGCCTCCAGGCGAGGTAGAAGTACTTCGAGTCGAAGCACCCGATCCCGGCGTCCGTCGTGACGAGCTCTCCCATCGCGAACAGGCGTGCAGCCCTGAGGAGATCCAGCCCGTTCTCCGCGACGACATTCTGCATTGTCTGGTTGTACTGGTTGATGACGTTGGCGTTCCAGAAGTAGGCAATCGCCGTCTGGTCGGCCGAACGCACACTGCTGTGAAGCGCACCGTAGGCCTCGGTCTCGTTCAGGTCCGTCGCGTACTGCTGACTACTCAGCGAAGGTGGCGGGTCGACGCGGAACTGGGACGCCTGGTCGAGCAGGAAGGGCCGCATCGTCGCGACCCAGGGAGTCTGCGCCGTCTGAGCCGGTGTCTGAAGCTGCCACTGTCCCGGCAGGATCGGACCGATCGTCCCGTAGACGGGGGTTACTGCTCCGCGGCCGTCACCGGCGCGGAGCGCAATGATGTCGTTCGCAGCCGCCTGGCCGACCGCAACGCCGCCGGAGACGCCGCTGCCGGTGAGCCCTGTGATGTACGCGGCGTACTCTGCATCGACTGCCGTCTTCTGATCGGGCAGGTAGTAGTCGAGAGTCGTCTGGGAAGCTGCCGCGACTGCCGCCTGCACCGAGGCGCCGGGGGCGACTGCAACGGTGAAGTCGTGATAGGGCTGGTAGCCCCCCATGATCTTCGTCACCGCGTCGTACACGGCCGCCTGGACATACGACATGTAGATCAGACCCTCGGTCTGAAACTTCGCCGGGGACGACGCACGAACCGCATTCACCGCATTCGTGTTCCAGGCCAGCACCGCGTCGGGCGGCACCGGAACAGGTCCCCGTGATTTCGCCGGGGTCGCAGAGAGCGACGCGACCGCCGCCACAGCCACGATGCTCGCGACGGCGAACATCGCCTTCAGTTGAAACGAGCTCCCTTTCATTTCTCCTCCTCTGCCGATTCGGGCTGATCGATCGACGCTAGGAGGTGCCGGTGCAGCGGCCTAGCGTGGCCGCCTGCGTTTCACCGCGGGCCAGCACGTCAGCCCACAGGGGGCCTGCCCCCTTGACGCGCGACCGGTGATCACGGAGAACTGATCTCGATGCAGGAAGACGCAGTCGAGCGTCTGCGTGTGCAGGTGGAGGAACTTCGCGCCTCACGAGCGCGCCTGGTTGCCGACGCTGATGCGGAACGCCGTGGATTCGAGCGCAGGCTCCACGACGGCGTCCAGCAAGAGCTCGTCGCGCTCGTGGTCAATCTCCAGCTTGCACGCCAGCTGTGCGCGACCGATCTCACGGCGGCCGGCGAGCTGCTCGACGAGGTGGGGGAAGCAGCGCGGACCGCGCTCGGGCAGTTGCGTCAACTCGCATTCGAGCTCTACCCACCCCTCCTGGATGGGGGCGGTCTGGTCGTGGCGCTGCGCACCGCTGCCGCCGATGCAGGCATCGTCACGCACGTCGAGGCCGAGGCGCTGCCGGCGTGCGCGCCGGAGATCGCGGCGGCCGTGTACTTCTCGTGCCAGGAAGCCCTGCGGAACGCCGCCCGGCATGGGGGAACCGGCGCAAAGGCGACGGTCTCCGTCCGCGTCGAGAACGGCGCGCTGGTCTTCGAGATCGTCGACGACGGCTGCGGCTTCCCGAACGGTCGGCCGCGGCGGGGCCTGCGGCGGCTCAGCGACCGCGTCGCCGCGCTCGGAGGGAGCCTCGAGATCCAGTCGGAGCCGGGTCACGGGACGCAGGTCCGGGGAACGCTTCCGTTACCGGCGTGAGAGCCTCGAGCGCTAGCCGCCTTCCGCCAGGTAGAGGATCACCGCCTTGACCCGCTTGTGCACGGCGGGCTCGAAGGCCAGTCCGAGCTTCAGGAAGATCGAGTGAATCACCTTCTCGACCGACCGTTCGGTGAGGACCAGTGCCGCCGCGATTCCTGCGTTGTTCTTCCCCTCCGCCATCTCGCGCAGAACGTCGCGTTCCCGTGGGGTCAGCTGGGCGAGCGGCGACTCCTCTTCCCGCGCCTTTTCCGCGACGAGCGCCTCGACCACCTTCGGGTCGATCACCGACCCCCCTTCGGCGACGGTCCGAATCGCGCCGGCGAGCTGCTCCACGTCCTCCACGCGCTCCTTCAGCAGATACGCGCGGCCTGCGGTGCCGCTCTCGAACAGCGCGAGCGCATAGCTGGGCTGCGAATAGGTGCTCAACACGACCACGCCGAGGTCGGGTTGGGTCTCGCGAATGCGGCGGGCAGCCTGGATGCCTTCGTCGACACCGCCCGGCGGCATGCGAATGTCCGTGACAACGACGTCCGGCCGTTCGGCCTCGACGGCTTCGAGCAGCGCATCGAGGTCGCCGCAGGCGGCCACGACCTCGACGTCCGGGTGACCGTCGAGAAGCCGCCGCATGCCCTCGCGGACGAGGTAATGGTCTTCCGCGATCACGACGCGAAGCGCCACGCGGTAAGCATAGGACCTGGTCGATGAAGCCGCTCGTCCTGATCGTCGACGACAACTCGCGCAACCGGAAGCTCGCGCGCGACCTGCTCCAGCTGGCGGGCTTCGACACGCTCGAGGCGAAGAGCGCCGAGGAGGCGCTCGCGCTTGCGCACGAGCATCTGCCGGACCTCGTCCTCATGGACCTTCGCCTGCCCGACCTGGACGGCAGCGAGGCCGCGCGGCGTCTGAAGGCTCGGCCCTCGACCAGGCAGATTCCGGTCGTCGCGCTGACCGCGCTCACGAGACCGCAGGACGCGCTCGTCGAGCTCGGCTTCGACGGGTACCTCGAGAAGCCGATCGACGCAGTCGCCTTTCCGACGCAGGTACGCGGGTTTCTCCGCGGCTGAGGGGACAGGCAGGCACACCGGCGGGTCGGGGTGGAGGCACCCTGGACGCCCCTCGACGACGGTGACACGATCGACCGGGACGACCTAAAGGAGGCACTCGGGATGAAGGCATCCCTGATCGTGGTGGCTATGGCGACGCTGGCGCTCCCGCTTGTGGGTTGCGGCGGATCGAGCAAACCGTCGGCGGCCGAGGCTTCGCTGCAAAAGGAGGCCGCGCTCTACGAGATCGATCAGATCGAGAGGACCTGGCACAAAGCCTCCTCGACCCACAACGTCAACCTGATGATGTCGCTCTGGGCTCCGGGTGCGACCTTCAACGTCGGGACGCAGACGCTGACGGGCAGGGCGCAAATCAGGAACTTCTTCCAAACGAAGTCTGCTGCCTTCCAGCCCGAGAATCACTGGGAGTCAGACACGCCTGCGTACAAGATCAAGACGACCGTGAATGGCGACAAAGGGACGATCTACTTCGAGTGTCACTACGTCGACGTCAAGACTGGAAAGGTGATGTCGGTCGTCGGCGCGGATCAGAGTCTGCAAAAGATCAACGGCAAGTGGCTGATCGTGAACTCGGCCGGAGCAACGCCGGTGCTCAGCCAGTAGCAGACTGATGGCGCAGCCCGAAGCGCTCGATGCGCCCCCTGCACCGCGCAGGTGGGCGGCACGTGTCGGGATGGACAATCGGCTCGTCCGTGCGATCGCGGGCGCGCCGGCGACCGTTCGCACCAAGCTGCTCGTCGGCTTCCTCGCGATCGCAGCGCTGCTCGTCGTGGTCGGGGTGCTCGGGCTGCGCTTCCTCGGGCAGGCCAACGCACGCGTCGAGCGGCTCGGCACCCTGCAGCTTCGATCGTCCGCCTACGACACCTTGCAGACGCAGGCGAACCAGCTGCGTCAGCTGCTCGCGCTGCGGGGAGGTGGCGAGCCGGGAGTCGCAAAGTACTCCGGCTCGACAGGCTCGCTGCCCGGCGGCCGTCAGTGGGTGCTCGTCGACAAGACGATCGCCTTCGCCCTCTCGCCGCTCGGATTTTCGACCAACGAGGCGAACTACGGCTTCGTCCCGCCCGCTGCCGACGAACGAGAGCTCAAGAGGATCAGGCTCGACTATCGCCGGTTCACCGACGCGCTCGCGGCGGTCACGAAGCTGGACAGCGCCGGTGTCACCGGCGAGAAGGTTCGTCCGCTCCTGACGCAGGCGATCAACGCGGACACCGACCTCTTCACGGTCACGAACGATCTCGCAGGAAGGACGAGCAGCCAGACCTCCGCCCTGATCGCCGCGAATCGCAACGCGGATGCGTCCTCGCGCAATCTGCTCATCGGCGTCGGGGCGGCGAGCGTCGCCCTCGCGCTCGGCCTCGGCCTGATCCTCTCGTGGTCGCTGATCGGCCCGATCCAGCGCACCGAGGCTCGGCTGGCAGAGATCACGGCCGGGGATTTCTCGGGGCGGCTCGACGTGCCGAACCGGGACGAGCTCGGGTCGCTCAGCGCCAACGTGAACCGGATGAACGACGAGCTGCGGCGCGTCTACGGCGAGCTCGAGACCGCCAGCCGGCACAAGAGCGAGTTCCTCGCGAACATGTCGCACGAGCTGCGCACGCCGCTCAACGCGATCATCGGCTTCTCGCAGGTGCTGCGCCAAGCAGCTCTTCGGCCCGGTCAACGAGAAGCAGGACGAATACCTGGACGACATCCTCTCGTCTGGCAACCACCTCCTGTCGCTGATCAACGACGTGCTCGACCTGTCGAAGGTCGAGGCCGGGCAGGTCGAGCTGGAGATCGAGCTCTTCTCGTTGCGCGAAGGGCTCGAGCGGGGCGTCGCAATGGTGCGCGAACGGGCGATGGCGAACGGCGTCCAGCTGTCGCTCGTGCTCGCGCCCGGAGTCGACGTCGTCCGTGGTGACGAGCGGCGAATCCGCCAGGTCGTGTTCAACCTCTTGTCGAACGCCGTCAAGTTCACACCTGCGGGCGGCAGCGTCGACCGTCGCGGTAGAGCGCGCCGACGGCGAGGTCGAGGTCTCGGTCACCGACACCGGCCCCGGCGTCGCCCCCGAGGATCAGCAGCGGATCTTCGAGGAGTTCCAGCAGACCGACGTCGGCGTCCAGCAGCGAGAGGGGACCGGCCTCGGCCTCGCCCTCTCGAGGCGCCTCGTCGAACTGCACGGCGGCCGGATCTGGGTCGAGAGTCGGCTCGAGCACGGCAGCCGCTTCGTGTTCACGCTCCCGGATGAGGGGGCCTGACCCGTGGCCGGCGGCGACATCCTCCTGGTCGAGGACAACGAAAGGAACATGAAGCTCCTCCGCGACGTGCTGCAGGCGACCGGCTACCGCACGCTCGAGGCCGGCAGCGGCGAAGAGGCAGTCGCGCTGGCGGCGTCCCATGGTCCGGCGCTGGTTCTCATGGACGTGCAGCTACCGGGGATCGACGGTGTCGAGGCCCTGAGGCGGCTCCGCCGTGACGAGCGCACCGAGGCGATCCCGGTGCTCGCACTGACCGCGCAGGCGATGCACGGCGATCGCGAGCGATTTCTCGCGGCGGGGTTCGACGGTTACATCTCGAAACCGGTGGACGTCGTCGCGTTGCTTCGCGTCGTCGGGGAGTACTGCACGCATGGCTGACCAGCCGGTCGCCACGATTCTCGTCGTCGACGACATTCCGCAGAACATGCGGCTGCTCGAGGCGGTGCTCGCGCCGCACGGCTATCACGTCGTCTCCGCGAACGACGGGGCCACCGCGCTGGCGCTCGTCGAGTCGGAACAGCCCGACCTGATCCTGCTCGACGTGATGATGCCCGGCCTCGACGGCTACGCCGTCTGCCGCAGGCTGCGTGAGCAGGACGAGACCGCGGTGCTGCCGGTGATCATGGTCACCTCCAGCCTCGGCGAGGAGAAGACGCGAGCGATCGAGGCGGGCGCCGACGACTTCATCCCGAAGCCGTTCAACCACGAAGAGCTGCTCACGCGCGTCCGCTCGCTGCTTCGGATCAAGCGCTATCACGACACGATCAAGCAGCAGGCGACCGAGCTCGCCGACCTCAACCGAACGCTGAACGAGCGTGTCGGAGACCAGGTCGCGGAGCTCGGCCGGCTTCGGCGGCTGCAGCGCTTCCTCTCGCCACAGCTCGCCGAAGCGATCGTCTCTTCCGGGGACGAGACGATCCTCGAGAGCCACCGCAGGCAGGTGGCGATGTTCTTCGCCGATCTCCGGGGCTGGACGAGCTTTGTCGACGCCGTGGAGCCGGAGGAGCTGATGCGCGTCCTGCACGAGTTCCACGATGCGATCGGACGGCTCGTGAAGCGCTTCGATGCGACCGTCGGCTTCCTCGAAGGCGACGGGGTTCAGCTCTTCTTCAACGACCCGATCGTGATCCGCGACGCGCCTCTCCGGGCTGTCCGGCTGGGCTGTGCGCTGCGAGAAGAGATGGCCGAGCTGACGCCGCTCTGGGGCAAGCGCGGCTACGACCTCGACTTCGGGGCGGGCCTCGCTCTCGGCTACGCGACGTGTGGGGAGATCGGCTTCGAGGGTCGCTCCGACTATGCGGCGATCGGGGCGGTGACGAACCTCGCGTCGCGGCTCGCCGACGAGGCGTCGGGCGGGCAGATCTTGATCACGCAGCGGCTGTACGCGGAAGTGGAAGACGCCGTTGAGGTGGAGGCCGCCGGCGAGTTTCGCCTCAAGGGCTTTCAGCGGCCGGTCGCGGCCTTCAACGTCCTCGCCGTCCGGGAGACGGCAGACGAGCTGTCAGGTTTTCAGACGACCGGCTGAGACGCCGGCGAGCGAGCCGCGAAGTCGTCGGCCATCTCCTCGAACGTGACCCAACGGACTCCGTCGTGGCCGTTGATGTGCTCGATCAGCCGCTCCAGCATCAACAGCACCTGCGGCCGGCCGCTGACGTCCGGGTGGATCGTGAGCGGGAAGACGGCGTACTCCTCCTCCCGGTAGATGTAGTCGAACTGGTCGCGCCAGAGCTCTTCGAGCTGTCGTGGGTTGACGAATCCGTGGCTGTTCGGCGACTTCTTGATGAACATCATGGGCGGAAGATCGTCGAGGTACCAGCTGCCGGGGATCTCGATCAGGGCCGTCTCGCGTCCCTTGACGAACGGCGTCATCCACGTCTCCGCAGGCTGTGAGTAGTCGATGGGCGTCCAGCTGTCACCGACGCGGACGTAGTACGGCCGATGGTCGGCGTGCATCAAGCTGTTGTCGTACTTGACTCCGTATTCGAGCAAGAGCTCGTTCGTGATGCTCGAGAACTCCCACCAGGGTGCGACGTAACCGACCGGGCGCCGACCGCAGAACGGCTCGAGGGCCTCGATGCTCCGCTCGAGCACCGCCCGCTCCTGGGCCGGTGACATCGAGAGCGGGTTCTCGTGCGAGTAGCCGTGCAGCCCGATCTCGTGGCCTGCGTCGGCGACCAGTTGAGTCTCCCGCGGGAAGCTCTCGGCGGTGTGCCCGGGAATGAACCAGGTTGTCTTGAGCGCGTAGCGGTCGAAGAGCTGCAGCAGGCGCGGCATCCCGATCTCCGCGGCGAAGACGCCGCGCGAGATGTCGCACGGAGAGTCCTCGCCGCCGTACGAGCCGAGCCAACCTGCGACTGCGTCGCAGTGCACCCCGAACGCGCAGAGAATCTCGGGCATGAATTCTCCTTTCTGTCCTGCTACAGGTCGCTTCCTTCGTCGAACCGTCTTCGCCGCTCGAGTTCCAAGACACGTTGATACGCGACGAGATACTCGTCCACCATCCGGTCGGAGTCGAAGCGTCGCTCGACCGACGAGCGAACGGCACACGGGTCGAGCCCATCCGCAGCTCGAACGGCTGCGACCGCTTCGTCCGGCGATTCGACGAGGAAGCCGTTCTCACCATCGCGGACGATCTCCGGCATCGATCCGCGCGAGCTTGCGATCACCGGTGTTCCACACGCCATCGCCTCGACAACGCTGAAGCCGAACGGCTCGTCGAAGTTGATCAGGTGGAGGAGTGCCAGTGCGCCGGCCAGCAGCTCGCCACGGCGGTCGGGCGCCACTGGGCCGATGAAGCGGACTCGCCGGCCGTCCACGTGGGGCTCGACGGCCTGCTCGAAGTACTCCTGATCCTGGATGATTCCGGCGATCGTCAGGTCGACTCCGGTTCGTTTCGCTACCTCGATCGCTTCGGCTGTGCCCTTGTCGGGGTGGATTCGGCCGAAGAAGAGGAGGTAGTCACGGGACCCGGTGCCGACCTCGAAACTCTTCATCTCGATGCCGTGATGGATCGTCGCCACGTAGTCGAGGTTTGCGTGCCGGTCCGCGTCGCTGATGGCCACGTAGTAGCCGCTGCGGTTGTACTTCTCGAAGACGGGGACGATTCGATCCGACGAGAAGCCGTGAATCGTCGTGACGACCGGCGTATCGACCAGCCTGCTGTACGTCAGCGGCAGGAAGTCGAAGCTGTTGTGGATCAGATCGAACTCGGCGGCCCGCTCGAACACAGCCGAGATCTGAAGCGCTTCCCAAACCTTTGCGTCAAGTGTCGGATCTTCCGAATACCCCATCGGAGCGGTCCCCACCAGACGAGCGCGTGTGATCGAGTCGGCAGTTGCGAACAAGGTCACGTCGACGCCGCGGGCGACGAGTCCCTCGGTGAGGAGGGACACGAACTGCTCCCACGGGCCGTAGTGGCGAGGAGGCACGCGCCACGAGATCGGCGCAAGCATCCCGACGCGGAGCTTGTCGATCGCGAAGGGATGGAATTCCACGTTCGGCGAGCGTAGCTTGCTGCGTATCACCCTCGAATGCGAGTCGAGGCGATCGCGGCTATACTGCGTCCAGCGCGTTGGCTCTAGCTGTTGAAGCCGCCGAGGCTCTTTGCACGTTCCTCTCCGACTGTGACCCCTGGCCTGACCGCCGCAGTGCGCCCATTCGAGCGCTCTGCCCTGTAGGAGAACAGAAGGAGCATCACATGCATGCAACCATTCGTCGTTACGAAGGCGTCCAGATGACCCGCAAGGACGAGGTCGTCGACAAGGTCAACGAGACGCTCGTGCCGCAGCTGCGCAAGCTGCCTGGCTTCGGCGGCTACTACCTGATCGAGGACAGCAACGGTGGCGTGCTCAGCTCGCTCGGTCTCTTCGAGACTCCTGCGCAGGCTGAGGAGTCGACCAAGGTCGTCTCGAAGTGGATCACCGACGAGAACTTCAGCTCGGCGATTCCCAATCCGCCGAAGATCACGACCGGCAAGGTCGTTGCACACAGCGACGGTCTGGTCGCCGTCCGCTAGCTCGATCCCGAGCATCTGCTCGTCGTCACGAGGGGTCCGCACATGCGGGCTCCTCGTGTCTCCCGTGGGAGTGCGCTATTGACCCATGATCGAGAGGACGGACACGTGGAGCCACAGCTGAACGGGGACTCACTCGATCTCTTCCTGGCGCAGGTCGGGAAGGTGGCGTTGCTCACCCCGCCGCAGGAGATCCGACTGGCGAAGCGCATCGAGCGCGGTGACGACCTTGCGAAGCAGGAATTGGTGGTGGCGAACTTGCGTCTCGTCATCTCGATCGCCAAGCGGTATCGACACCAGGGAGTCCCGTTTCTCGATCTGATCCAGGAGGGAACGATCGGGCTGACGCGGGCCACGGAGAAGTTCGATTGGCGCAAGGGCTACAAGTTCTCGACCTATGCGACGTGGTGGATCCGCCAGTCGGTCTCGCGCGCGATCGCAAACAGCTCGCGCATGATCCGCCTTCCCGTCGACGTCGATGCGAGGGTCCGAGCTGTCCGGCGGGCTGAGATCGACCTTCGGAGTCAAGGCGAGCCGGAGACCAGTGCCAACATCGCCGTCGAGCTCGGGTTCACGATCGACGATGTCGAGGTGCTTCGGCGGGTACCGCCCGACCCGATCTCACTCGCCACACCCGTAGGCGACGACGGCGGGACGGAGTTCGGAGAACTGCTCCAGGACCACACGTCGATCGCTCCCGAGGAGTCCCTCCACGCTGCGTTTCAAAGTGCTCAGCTGTCGAGGTGCCTGGCGATGCTCCCGGACCGCAATCGTCGCGTCCTCGAGATGCGGTTCGGACTGAACGGCAGGCAAGCCCGCAGCCTTAGGCAGGTCGGGCTCGTCATCGGTCTGACAGCCGAGGGCACCCGTCAGATCGAGGCCGCCGGCTTGCGGGCGCTCCGCGCTCTCGGCGAGAGCCGCCACCTCCGCGAGGTCGACGACGAATCGGAACGTTGACTAGGGCTGAGGTTGCGGCGATTCTGCCGGGGTCGGGAGCAGGAGAAGGTGGCTCTCGACGACGGCGGCCGCGACGTCGCTCAGTTTGCGGCCGTTGTGCTGCGAGTGGTCGCGAAGTCGCGCGAATGCTTCATCGGAGCCGATCGAGTGACGCGCCATCAAGATTCCCTTCGCCTGTTCGATCAGCGCTCGGCGCCCGAAGGCGCCCTGCAGGCTCTGGTACTCGCTGAAGCGCTGCAGCGTGATGTCGATCGCGCTTTGCAGCTCGTCCGGGGTGCCGTCGATGATGTAGGCGAACACGCCACGTTTCGCTGCTTCGCGGACGTAGGCGGGATCGCCGGCGTGGAGAATCGCGATCACCGGGCAAGCGGCCTCGCGGACGATCTCCGAGATCAACTCGAGAGCATGGACGGAATTCGACCCGAGACCGACGAGGGCGACGTCCGGATGTTCCCTCGCAGTCACCGCGCCGACTTCCCTGACGTAGATCTCTCGCGCGATCACGTCATGCCCGAGCCCGATCACGACGCGGGCGAGCAATTCGAGCCGGTCGCGTTTCTCGTTCGCGATCAGTATACGCAGGTGCTGGAGATCGCCACCGGGGCCGGGCATCGACAACCGATCGAAGTGTACTCGCGCCCGAAAGCCTGCTCCCCAGTCCCGGTGCTAGGGTTGATGCAAGCGGCGACGTAAGCGATCGGAGCCGCTGAGCTTGTCGGGTTCCAACAGTCGTGGCCCGGCGATACGTCCTCCCCAAAGACGTTGCGGGCTGGAGATTTCGGCTGACCTGTCCGGTCAGTGTCCGCTTCATCTGGAGGCGAGAGCATGTCCGAAGCTCCCTCATGGCTGTTCCCTTCAAGTCGACCTTCGACGCGGCACGCGGCGCGCACGCCCGCGGGTGTCCGCCGGTTCGGCCCCGGCAGTGTGAAGGTCCGCCAGACGGTCGACATCATCGTTCCCGATGAGTACTGCGCGACCCTGTTGCTCGAGCATGCCGAGTCTCTCTTCCCCGCATGGATCGACCACGCGGCAGGCTGGATCGTCCGTCTGCGGCCCTCCGTCGATCGGCCCGAATGGGTGCTCGAGCTGCTCGCGCTGCTCGACCGCTGGCTCGCGCTTGCGCCTCTTCCTTGCGTGACACTGCTTTACGGCGGCCGCCGCTATCTGCTGCGGGCCCCGATGAGCATCGCGAACCTTGTTCCGAACACCGCAACCGAGAACGTGGTGTCGAGTGGTCGAGCAGTCACGTAGCCACGGCCCGTTCGACCCGCGCTATGCGCGCAAGCAGCCCGTGCGTCGGCCGGAGAACGTGGATCACCTACCCATTCGAGGCGAGGTGCAGAGCTTCGCGCTGCGAGGATCGGGCCGCGTCGGACCACCGCAGACGCCGTCGATTCTCACCTGGGAATGGGAGGGCGGCGGGCTCGCGACGAGCGAAACGGGTTGACCACGCGGGGAGACGTGGAGCCAACCTGGGCTCCGAGCTCGAAGTGGCAGACTGTGTGACCGCTGACAGATCATGCTCAGCCGAAGACCTATGTCCGATCCAGGCGATTCCAGCGAAGAGACTCGAACGAACGCGCTCACTGCGTTTCTCGAGGCGCGCGTTCGCGAAGGATTTCGGATCGAGACCCGGACTGACACGCACGCGATCATCGCTCCTGCTGAACGGCGACTCTCGTTTCTTCGCCGCCTCTTCAGGCCGGGTGCGCCCGGACGTCAGGTGATCTCCGTCGACGAGCACGGCGAGGTGACGGCGTCGCCCGCCGAGCCCCTGCGGTCCTGAGTGCAGAACATCGATGAGAGACGACGGTTGTTACGTCACGCGAGCGACTCGCGGACACGAGGGATGACCTCGGTCGCGTAGAGCTCGATCGCGCGCAGCTGGTGCTCGTGGGGCATGGCGCCGTTGCTGTATTTCAGATCGAAACGGCTGAGGCCCAACGTCCGTGCTGTGCGGATGATCTTGGCGGCGACGGTAGCGGGCGAGCCGGCGAACACCGCACCGTCCGCGACCTCGGCGTCGAACTGCGGGCGAGTCGTGGGCGGCCAGCCGCGTTCGCGGCCGATCCGGTCGCGTTGTGCCTTGAAGTACGGGAAGAGCAGTTCCCGTGCCTCCTCGTCGGTGTCGGCGATGAAGCCGGGCGCGTGGACGCCGATCGGAAGCTCGGGCGCACCCAGCTCGGCGAGGGCACGGCGGTACAGCTCGGCGTACGGGGCGAAGCGCGCTGGGTCGCCCCCGATGATCGCGAGCATGAGCCGGAACCCATATCGGGCAGCTCGAATGACGGACTCGGGCGTGCCGCCGACGCCGATCCAGGTCGGGATCGATCCAGAGGCAGTCTTCGGGTAGACGTCGGCCCTCTCGAGCGGGGCGCGGACGGTGCCTTCCCACGAGAACGGCTGTTCCTCTCGTACGGCGGCGAACAGATCGAGCTTCTCGGTGAAGAGCGTCTCGTAGTCGGCAAGGTCGTATCCGAACAGCGGGAACGACTCGACGAACGAACCACGGCCGAGCGTGATCTCGGCGCGGCCGTTCGAGACCGCGTCGAGCGTCGCGAACCGCTCGTACACGCGGATCGGATCGTCGGAGCTGAGGACCGTGACGGCGGTCCCCAGCTTGATCCGGTTCGTCCGCGCGGCGATCGCCGCCAGCACGATCTCGGGGGCAGTGACCGCGAAATCGTCGCGGTGGTGCTCGCCGATCCCGAAGGCGTCGACGCCGAGCCGGTCGGCGAGCACGGCCTGTTCGACGACGTTGCGGATCACATCAGCGCCCGAGAGGCGATTGCCGTCGCCGTCGACGGTGACGTCACCGAAGGTGTCGAGGCCGAACTCGAGCTCCTGGCCCATCTCCTATTCCATGGCGTCAGTCGGTCAGAGCTGCGATCGCAGCATCCAGAGCTGTTTCTCGAGAGTCTGGGTCAGCTCGACCAGGATGTCCTGCGTCGCCAGGTCGATCTCGCCGAGGCGGTCGCAGCGCTCTCGCACGCGCTCGGCGACGTCCGCCGTCCGTCGCGCCAGCTCGTCGATCGCGTGCGGGACGGCCGTCGGGCCGCTCTCCACCGGCTCGATCTCGCTTTGCGCCACGACGGCCGGCGCGCGACCGTCGGGTGCGATCCCGAGAGCGACTGCACGCTCTGCGACGACGTCCGACTGCTCGCGCCACTCGTCGACGAGCTCGTCCAGGAAGAGGTGCAGATCGCGAAAGCCGGGACCGACGATGTTCCAGTGAAGCTGCTTGCCGATCAGCGAGAGAGCGATGAGCTCGACGAGCGTCGACTGGAGCAAGCGCCCAGTCTCCTTGCGAGCGTGCTCACCGAGGGCCGGAAGCTTGGTCGTCATCTCAGACATCGGTGCCTCCTCTTGAGGGTCGACGGCGTGTTGCGTGTCCACTGGACCGTACCTCTACGGAAGTTCGCGACCGAGCGGGTGCAAGCTCCTGCTCAGTCGGGTGCTTCCGCGGTCAGCGAGCTTTGTCCGACCCGGGAGCGCCGAGGCTCACGACCAGCAACCGCGTCGTCGGTCCCGAGCAGGCGACCGCACCCTTCCCGATCAGCCTGAACGCAGCACCGTTCTGGTAGTCGAGGGCCGAGCGCCAGAGCGTGTAGGTGAAGTTCCCGCGCCCGTGATAGCGGAACGCGACCAGACGCAGCCGATCGTCTTGCGCGTGCCGCTTGCGGAAGTACCCGATCAGCGTGTCGCGTGAGTACGCGTCGCCTGCGTTGCGAAGGCCGGGGGCGTTGGCGGAGAACCAGCCGAACTCCGGCTCGACGGCGAACAGCGCGTTCAGTCGCGTGTAGTCCCCATGGCTGAACGCCCCGAGAAAAGCAACCCAGGTCGTTCGCGTCCCTGCAGCGGTACAGCCGGCGGTCACGGCCGCTGGGCCGTCACCTCCGCCGGCCGGCGGAATCCCGCCGACCCCGAGGGCGACACACAACCCCGCCACCACGGCCGTCAGCCTCCCGAGCCTCATCCTCGATCGTATGGTGACGTCCGCCGTCCCCGTTGACAAACGGTCAGTACGCGAGCTAGATCGGGAGCGCGGTGCGCATGCGGCTGTCGCTCCCCTTGCGGAACACCCCGTCGACGACCACGTTGAGCGCCCAGATGAGGATCGTGGCCCACACGTAGTTCCAGAAGCCGTCGATGTCGAACTTGGAGACGAGGAGGACGGTGAGCCAGAGCGTGAACAGCGACACGAAGAACCAGGCGATTCCGAGAGACACGATCGCGAGCGGCAGCGTCACGAGCTTCAGGATCGGCTTCAGGACCGTGTTCAGCAATCCGAACACCGCTGCTGCGAAGATCACCGTCCAGGTCGATCCGTGGAACGTGACACCACTCAAGAGCCAGCCGGTGAGCCCGAGCACGATCGCGTTCGCCGCCCAGGAGACGAGAAGCCACCTGATCATTCGGCAGACGTTACATCGTCGTCCGGCGGCGGGGAGCGCCGAAGCATCGTTGAGATAAATCGGCTCGTGAGGCGTCGCTGGACGCGCTGGTCGTCGTGTGCCGAGGCAGTCGTTGGCTGAGGCACGCACAGTCCTCTGCTTCGGGGACTCGAACACGTGGGGCTACGTTCCCGGGAGCAACGGCCGGCGCTTTCCGCGGGAGGTGCGCTGGCCGGCGCGGCTCCAGCGTGCGCTCGGCGACGGCTGGGAGGTGATCTCCGAAGGCTTGAGCGGCCGGACGGCGACCATGGACAGCCCGGTCGCGGAAGGCCGGAACGGCCTGCCGTACCTCGTGCCGTGCCTGCAGTCGCACGCGCCAGTTGACCTGCTCGTCGTCTTCCTCGGCACGAACGACGCGGGCGACCGATTCGCCCTGCCCGACTGCGACGTCGCCGGCAGTGTCGGTCGGCTCGTCAAGGTCGCCCGCACGGCCGAGGCCGGACCCGCCGGAGGCGCGCCGGAGGTGCTCGTCGTCTGTCCTCCGCCGTTCGACGGGCACCGTCTCGGCGCGGCGTTCGCCGAGGTCTGCGCCGAGCTCGGGTGCGAGCTGCTCGACCTCGACGGCGTCGCGTCGTACCTCGTGGTCGGCGATGACGTCGAGCATCTCGACGAGGCGGGTCATGCGGCCGTCGCGGGCGCGGTCGAGGAGCGCCTCCGTCGGATGCTTCGAACGTGAGCCCGCAAGCGGTCACGTGCCGCATCGTGCGGCGAACGCGCGGCGAGGCAGACCCCGTAGGCTGACGAGCGCGTCCGGTTTGGGCGTCGGCTGTTCTCTAAGCTCTGGCCGAAGGAGGTGTCGGAAAATGCAACGTCGTTACGGCGGGCTCACGCTCGGCGGGATCATCGTGATCGTCGGGATCGTCTTGATCGTCGTCTGGAGCTTCTGGGTCGGGTTGATCGTCGCCCTGATCGGGCTGATCGGCTTCGGCGGGTTCGTGCGCGGCAAGTGGTACTAGGCGGCGACGCGCTGACACCGCCGCCGGATCGTCGCCTGACCTAGGCGATTCGCTCGAGTCCGCGCCCGTCGGCGCCGACGACCCAGATCTCGGTCGGTGGATAGCCGGGACCGACACGCGCCATGAAGACGAGCTTCGACCCGTCCCGCGACTCGGATCGGCCCGCTGCCCGACGCAGGGGCCGTCACAATCCGGTAGGTCGAGGCATCGTTGTAGGAGAACGCGACGTCCTTGCCGTCGGGCGACCAGGTCGGGTTCGTGACGATGGACGGCGGGCTCGCGCTCGAACCGGCACCGGCGAACATCGCTGCCAGGACCGCAACCGCTGCCAGAGCAAGGCCTTCACGCACGACGACCGAGATCGTTCAGCGGTCCGCCGAAGAGACCGTGAACGAATTGTTCGGAGTTCTCGCCGTCGCGTTCCTGAACGTGCGAGTCGCTCAGGGCCGGCTGAGCGCTTCGGCGGCCGCCGCCCGCAGCAGCCTCGCCGTCTTCGCCGGATACGGCAGCGAGACGCGGGCCGGTGATGTGTGCGTCAGGCGCGCATAGATCACGAGCGCGGCGAGCGTCGTTCCCAAGCGGGACGGATGAAATCCGTCCGGCCCGTAGAGCTGCAGCCGCGCGTTCCGGCGCCAAGCCGCCTGCCACGCCTCGCCGGCAGGCAGGAACGTCGCCCTCGCAGCCTTGGCAGCCCGCCGGTAGCTGTAGACGACCGCCGGGAACGAGGTGCGGACGCCGAATGCCGAGTCGGGCCAGACCTCGTAGACCGCCGGTGTCGCCCGACGACCGCCGGCAGATCGTTGGCCGCGGTCAGGCTGTTGCCGACGTACAGCACCCTCAGCTGTGGCGTGTCTCCCCGCGCCGCCGCGCCGCCGCAGGCGAGCGAGAGCAGGAGAGCGACGACCGGAGCGAACAGCGCACGGCGCATCACGCGACCGTAGCGTGGAGAGACGAGAAGTGCGTGACGCGGCCGGGCACGCGTCGACGGCCGATCGGGTGAGAACGACGAAGGCCCGCGTGGAGCGGGCCTTCGTCGTTCACTCAGCTGAAGCCGAGGCTTACGGCGTCTGCACCACGACCAGCGTGATCGGCTGGTGTCCTTGGTTGTCGCACGGCTGGCCGTTCACGTCCATCTGCAGCGTGCCACCGTTGGACACGCACACCTTGATCGTGCCGTTGCCGGGACCGTTCGTCCCTGCAGGGCCGACAGGCCCCTGCGGGCCCGTTGCGCCCTGCTGGCCGGGAGCTCCGGTCGCGCCTGTGTCGCCCTTCGGCCCCTGCGGGCCGGCGGCGCCGGTGGCACCCGTGTCGCCCTTCGCCCCCTGGGAGCCGGCGGCGCCGGTGGCACCCCTGTCGCCCTTCGCCCCTTGCGGGCCGGTGGCACCCGTGCCGCCCGCCACGCCCGCAGCAACGCCGACCACGCCCCCGTCATCGTCCGTAACAGCGACGCCGAACTTGCGGATCTCGTACGAACGACACTTCTGCGTCGCAGCGATGCTCCGAACGACGCCCGCGTTCTTCCCCGCGTTGTTCTTGCCCACGCAGAACGGGCCGGACAGGCGACGTCCCTTGTCCTTGTTGAGCCCGTGGCTGCTCTGCGCCGCCGAGATCGCGACGACGCCGAGCGCCGCGAGCACAGCCGCCATCAGCACAACCACCTTCTGCAGTGCAGAGCCCTTCCGCGCCCCGCGCAGATCACTAGCGTTCACATGCCCTCCCAAGTCCGCAGTTCGGTCACCGGGAGCGATCGAGCCGCAGGCTCCCGGTTCCATTCCCTCATCCCCCAGATAAGCGATGCCGGACTTCGACCGATATCCCTTGTTTCAGGGATTCGGTCCGCGCGCAGGATGGGTGTTCGAACCCATTGCCGGGGGCGGCGAGCGACAGTCAGAGTGACCGCGATGTCGACGACCTGGTTCGCGATCGCACCGCCGATACGACCGCCGGCTTCCGGCGAGCGCGGTGCGCGGCGCAGTGCACGAGACGTCGCTGAGCCAATCGCGGAGCTCGAGCGAAGAGGGCGTGCGAAAAGCGCGGTCGAGCTCCTCGGCATCGATCGAGCCACCGGCGCGAGGCGAATCCTCAGCACTAACTCGGGACAGGGGTGACGAGGGTCGCCTTGCGCCGGTGGCGAAATCCTCTCTCCTCGCTCTTCGGTCACCGTCGTCGCGAGGACTACCTCGCCAAGTACGTGATCCGTGAATGCTCGCGGGGGCGCGCGCTCGAGGACGTGCTCGAGGATCGCTACGTCGTGAACCGGTCGACCCCGTCGGAACGGGCACGACTTCTCGATCGACCCGAGGTTGTGGCCGCGACCCGAGGGACCGGGACCGCGGAGATCCGCCGCCCGGAGGACGCCACGACCTGAGGCGGATTCTTCAGGGCTCGACGAGGCCGCGCCGGATCGCGTAGTGCGTCAGCTCGACGCGGTCGCGCATGCCGAGCTTCGTGAGGATGTTCTCCCGGTGGCGCTCGACCGTCTTGACGCTGATCGTGAGCATCGCGGCGATCTCCTTCGAAGAGTGCGCCTCGGCGATCAGCTTCAAGACCTGTTCCTCTCGCGCCGTCAGTGGATCGAATCCTTCGCGGCCGGCGCCGCGCTCGACAACGTCGCGCACGAGTGTCGAGAGCGCAGAGGGATACAGAAACGTCTGCCCGCGCATCGCGGCGCGGCAGGCGTCGACGATGTCTCGGTCGGCGCCGCGACTTGAGCACATAGCCGGATGTGCCCGCCTTGAGCGCCTCGAAAAGGAACTGCTCGTTCTCGTACATCGAGAGCATCAGCGATCTGAGCTCCGGCTTGCGCCGCGCGAGCTCGCGTGCGGCCTGGAGGCCGGTCATCCGCGGCATGCTCACGTCGAGGATCGCGAGGTGGACGTCCTCTGACAGCGCGCGCTCGACAGCCTCGGCCCCGTCGGCAGCCGCCTCCTGCGCCTCCTGGAGCTCAAGCCGACTCTCCGACGGAAGGCCCTGGGCGATCCCATCGAGGAGCAGGAGAACCCCGGTGAGGCTCTGGCCGACCTCGTCGTGGAGCTCGACAGCGATGCGCTTGCGCTCTGCCTCCTGTGCCGCGAGCGCCCGCCGTCCGCTCACCCGTCGCTCGGACTCGAGGTTGTCGAGCATTTCGTTGAACGAGATCACGAGGTCGACGACCTCGCGTGAGCCACTCGGCGCGAGCCGACGGCCGGGGCGGAGGAGATCGACGCTCCTCATGCGCTGCGCGAGGCGCTCGAGCGGCTTGAACGCGGGACGCAGCACCGCATAGTTGGCCGCGAGCAACACGACGATCCCCACGCTGAGCACGACCTCCTCGAAGACCCGCACCGGTGTGCTGATCGTCACCGGCAACAGAGCGAGTGCGATGCCCGCCGATACGAGCAGGACGGCGTTCAGGAGAAACACCCGCCAGAAGAGCGACATGTGCTCGGTTAGTTCTACCCGGGCCTGCTAGCCGGGCCAGGGCGTGAACGAGCGGTGCGGCACTCGTCTTGCAGGCGCCCTGAACGGGTCCGGCGGGACGACCACGACGGGGCAGCGCGCCGTCGCGGCCAGCTCGGTCGCGAGCGGGCTCTGCACCGGACGACCGAACAGCCCAAACCGCGCTCCGACCACGATGAGGTCAGCTGCCTCCTCGTCTGCGATCCGAGCGACCGCCTCCGCCGGATCCCCTGCGGCGATCTCTATCCGTAGCACCTCGTCGGAGTCGTCGAGCGCAGCCGAGTCGCCTGCGATGCTGACGAGCAGCATCCGCGTTTCGAATCGGCGGGCGAGCTCCTTCGAGACCTTGATCGCCGCGCTCGCTCCTTCCGATTCGTCGACGGCGCAGATGATCGTTCCGTTCATCACTCAGACGCCGTCTCTGCTGAGCGCGAGCTGTTGGGCCGGCTCCCAGCGCATCGATCGGCACATCGGGCATGGAGGAAGGGTCCCGGAGCTCACGATCCCGTAGCCGCACGAGCCGCAGCGCAGGGGGCCGGCGCCCGTGACGAGCATCACGCGGCTCTGGTTGCGCACAAGACTCGACGACTCCGGCACGGCATCCCTTTCTCGCCGGTGACAGGATCGCCGCCGCCGGGCCCGAGCCGCCATGGGGAGTCGCCCCCATCTTCGCCGGACGCTCCGGTGACGAGCAGTCGTGGCGGCGTCTGTAGCTATGGGCAGTTGACGCCGGACTTCAGCGCAGTGCAACTGTCGACCAGCACCTTGGTGGCATTCCGGCTGCGAACCAGGCTGAGCTGATCGCTCGACACCTGCGTGAGAAAGCTGCGACCGTCGCTCGCGATGTCGAGTGTCACCGTGACCCCGGTGGCAAGGTCAGCTGCGAGGCGCGGCGAGGAGGCGACCAGGTCGGCGAGATGGGAGCTGTATCGCCCGTGTGCGGCCAGGTAGGTCCTCTCACTGGTTGTGACGAGCCTCAGTGCTTCGATCGTGGCGGCCGCCTTCGACTTGCCGCTGGGCCCAGAGCTGTGCTTCCTGGCGAGCGTCGGGACGATGAAGATGATCGCCGCGAAGATGACGAGCATTGGTAGGAACCGACGCACATTCGGCGGCACGCGGTCGACCCTACAGCGATCAGACGCTTGAGCCGGCGGCGGCGCTTTCCTGCCGCCGCCGGCTTGGGCTTCTCAGGCCCGCGCTATCGCTTGTGTGGTGCCGTAAGTCGCGGCAGGCGGACCGAGGTCGTTCGGGTTGTCTGCGCAGACGGTGTCAGCGCTGTCGCGATTGTGAAGAGCCGCCGCCGCTGGTTGAACTTCGCGACCCTGAGGCGAAGGGTGAAGGTCGCGCGGCCGGAGGCACTCGTGGTCTTCGCCATCTGCGTGCCGAGGACGAAGCTGTGCTGGAACGACGCGGGGCGGATGCGCACCTTGGCGCCTCGGATCAGCAGGCCGCGTTTATCCGTGACCGTGACCATGACGCTGATCCGCTTTCGCGTCTTGACGCCCTTCGTGGTGTAGCGCACGCTGGCGATCGAGACGCCGCTGGCTGCAGCGGCGGTGACGACGCTAGAGCTCGTTGACGATTGACTGCTTTCGCGCGTCAGCGGTGTGATCTGGTAGCTGCTCGATTCCGTGACGCCCTGCTTGTCGGTCGCCGACACGACGACCGTCTTGTCGGTTCCGGGAACCGGAACGGTGAACGTCTGATCCGAACCCAGGAGCGACAAGGCGTCGACGCCGTTGACGGTAAGGCTCGCGAGCGTGCTCTTGTCTGCGACGGAGCCCTGTACCTGGACCGGGTGGCCGGCCAAGCTCGTGTAGCCGCCCGACGGCACGTCCACGTTCACGCCGGCTTGCTTGAGCATGTCGAGTGCGGAGGCGGGGATGACGCCGCCGGGCCCGAGGAGGCTCACCGGGATCGTGGTGGATGTCGTCTGTCCAGTCGTCGGGTTCGTAACGCTCAGCGTCAGCGTGCTCTGCCCGGTCAGGTCGACGTTGGCCGTGATGTTGCCGTTCGCATCGATGGTCGCGGGCTGTCCGTTGATCGTGACCGATGCTCGTGCAGTCGAGTTGTTGTCGCTTCCGGCGGCGGCAGTGACGATGCCGTTGCCGACGGTGATCGTGCCGACGTCGAGCGGTTGGAGCGAGTCCGCGGTTGCGGCCGCTGCCAGCAGAAGTGCCAGGCTGCAGCCGATCAATAAGGCGACGTTGGCTCTGCGGTGGCTGTGAAGCATGCGTACCTCCTGGTCGAGATCGACCTTCACGGTGTTGGGAACACGAGTGCGAGTTGGTACGAGACCGGCCTTCGTCCGCCTTGGCGGCTGACGATGAGCCGGTAGCGCATCGGGTCGACGGCGGCCGTGAACTGCAGCGGGCCCGAGCCTCGACGACTGGCGACGGTGGTGCCGTCGGGTGCGACGAGTCGGAGCTGCAGGCGAACCCTTGTCGGGTTCTGCACCGAAAGGATCGCTCGGAGCGTCCCGCTCGCTGTGCGCAACGAGTACGGCTCCTGACGATGGCTGCTCGTCAGCCGACCACGGCGCTCGAGTCTGGTGCGTGTCCTGTGGTCGGCTGCCGAGGGACCTGTCGGCGAGGTTGCTGGTGCGGTTGAGGGTGCAGGGGGCGGGGGACTTGCGGCTGTCAGCGGCGCGAGCAGGTGGACGGTCGCGTAGGCGTCGACGCGGCCGTACACGGTCCCCGGTGCCGAGACTGCAGTCGTCTCGAGCGCCTGGGTGACCTGCGCGGGCGTAGCCGCCGGCGCGGCGGAGAATGCGAGGGCTGCGATTCCGCTGACGACCGGTGCTGCGGAGGACGTTCCGAGGAACGAGACGTACGTTCCCTGGACGCCGGTGCTGATGTTGTCGCCCGGCGCGGCGACGGCCGCACCCGTGTTCGAGAACGCGTACGGCTGGTCGTTCGGATCGGACGCGCTGACGCTGAGGACGCCCGGCAACGCCGCCGGGTACTCCAGCGTCGAGCTCCCGTCGTTGCCCGCGGCGGCGACCAGCAGGACGCCGTGCAGGGCGGCGTAGTGCGCGGCGGCGGCGACGGTGAGGTCGTCGCTGAAGCTCCCGAGGCTGGTGTTGATGACCTTGGCGCCGTGGTCGACCGCCCACAGGATTCCGGCGGCGACCCAGGAGTTGAAGCCGCTGCCGTCGTTGCCGAGAACCTTGACCGGCAGGATGCGGCACTGCCAGCAGTAGCCCGCGACTCCGATGCCGTTGTTCCCTGCGGCCGCCACCACCCCGGCGACCGCCGTTCCGTGACCCTGGTCGTCGGTCGCATCGGCATCGTTGTTGACGAAGTCGTAACCGGGGAGGATCCGACCCTGGAGATCCGGTTGGCTTGCGTCCACGCCCGTGTCGACGACCGCGACCACCACCGAGGGCGAGCCGATCGTGAGGTCCCACGCCTGCGGAGCATGGGTGGTGACCGGCGACCACTCCTGCGGCCAGTATTCGTCGTTCGGCGCTCCGGCGGCGTAGGCGCGGCCGTCGAGCTGGACGTACCGCACGCCTGGGTCCGCCAGCAGGGCGGCGATGACGGCCGTCGCTCGCCCGGGAGCGACACCGACCACGTGTGCGTCGATGTCATCGAGCGAGTCGAGGAGCGTCGCGCCGAGGGCCGTTTCGTGCGCTTGGATGGACGACGCGGCTCCGGGCGCATAGCCGACGGCGATCCGGGTGAGGGTGGGCGGCGCAGGCGATGCCTCGGCGCCGGTGGCAATCCCTGCGATCGAGCCGCTGACCAGGAGCAGCGCAGCCGCGAAGACGATCGACCTCGCACCTGCGCGACTCAGAAGGTGGAGGCACTGCGACACGGCTGTCTGTGCGACAAGCATTGGCGGACGCCCTCAGTCCAGGCCGTCTCGCCATCCTTCGGTAACCCAGCCGACTCGCGAAACGCGAGTCCTGTGGCTTTGCGTCTCCGCCTCGCGACGGATTTGCCGTTTCGGGAGACAGCTTTTCGATTGACAGTTGTTGTCTCGGTATACCCCTCGCAGCTCGAGCGCGAACTCCCTCGAACCAGTGAAATCGCCGGCAGATCTCGTCGCCGTCGTCGCCGTGCCCTGGGAACAGGCGACGGAGACGTTGAACGTTCACTCCTTTCAGGGAGTTGCGCGACTCGGCATTCGGGGAATCCTTCGTCTGACCCGCGTCAATCCGCGGATCGGTAGAGAGAGTTCACGAGATTCGTGCTGTCTCCCGAGAAAGGCAAATCCGTCGTGAGGCGGAGACGCAAAGCCGCGGGACTCGTTCGAGTCGGCCGGGCTACCGAAGGAGGGGGACAGCCCCGTCACGGGGAGGTTCCACATGGGTTCGTGTCTCGGTCGAGCAGGCGCTGCCGTTCGACTGTCGGCGGCGGTGGTGTTCGTGGTCGGCTCGGTATGCGCGCTCGTCGCGACAGGTCCGGCCGATGCGTCGCAGCTCATCGACCGCAACGCGCACGACATCAGCCTGACAGTGAACGCCAAGGGTGAGGCGATGGTCAGCTACACGGTGGCCGGCGTGTCGAAGCACGTCTTGGCCTGGGGGGCGATCAATGCGAAGCCGCCTCGGCGTGACGCGCCGCAGGTCGAGTTCAAGTTGGACTACTCCGGCGGCTACGGCAAGTACCGGAAGGCGTCGTACTGGGAGAACGGTCAGTGGACGTGCCTCCCTTACGACGGACCTGAGCTCGCCTGGCAGGTCGCAGCCTGCGAGGCGCCCGATCACTCGTACTGGGCGCTGCAGGCCTGGCAGCGTGGGCTACCCGATCTGGGCGTCGCCGCGACCGTGGATCAGAGCGCGTGGGAGCTCCGCCTCTCGCATTGGACGGGCGAGCTGCCTCGGTTGTCGATCTCGCTCGACTGGTCGTACCGAAGGTTCGACCACCTCTTCGGCACGTTCACGTACGACGGGACAGGAGTCTTCGGCTTCTCCGCCACGCCGCGGGGGGAGCCGCTCGACGGCTTCGGTCGAAACATCTACATCGACACCTACGACTCCGCATACGGGCGCGGGTGGAGGCGCGAGAACAGCTTCCTGACGCATCGCACGAAGGGCTCCTTCTGTTACGGCTTCTACCCGCACGGCCGACGGCCCTCGGGTGATGGCGCGATGTATCGCGCCACGGTGATCGGCCCGGGCGTGACGCCCGACGTGACCTGGACGAGTCGTTCGCCCGGCCCGTACGACCCCGAGCGCGACCGACGGGCCAACGAGCAGGAGCGCAGACTGGCCGACGCCAGCTGCACCGTCAGCTGAGGCCCCGGCAAGAACCGGGTTCGGCGAGGGCGATGGTCGAAATCGCCGCCAGCTGTCACCCCCCGGCTCCGGAGGCGTAGAAACGCGCCCGCGGGGAATGACTTGCGTGACATCGACGAGGGGACCGAGATGAGCGAGACGCTGAGCGAGAACGAAATCGAAACGCTGCGGAAAGGCGCTCTGGGTGCCGGTTTGCTCGTTTCCGTGAGCGACCGCGGGTTCTTCGACACCTTCAAAGAGGCGGGAACGCTCGCCAAACATGTGGCGGCTGCGCGAGGAGACTCGCAGAGTGCCGTGATCCGTCGGATTGCGGAGGGGCGCGGCGTCGGCTTCGGAGTGACGACGTCTCCGAACGAGATCGAGTCGGAGACGCTCGCTGCATTGCGCTCGTCGCAACAGGTGCTGCAGGCGAAGGCGCCGGACGAGGTCGAGGCCTACCGCTCATTCGTGCTCGAGCTGGCCAAGTCGGTTTCAGCGGCCGCCCCCGGCGGCGATCAAGCCGAATCCGACGCGATCGGCAAGATCGAGGCGGCGCTGGGAGCGTCGGCTACGGCGTAGCCGGCGCCGGCCGGAGCCGGCACCGCGCGGCGAGCGAGAGTCGCGCGCAGGCGCGCGCGATAGGTTCACCGGATGCAGGCAGGTCTCGTGATCCGTCCAGCGGAGGACAGCGATCTCGACGTGGTCGTAGAGCTGTACCAGGCCGCCGACGACGCGCGCGTGGTTTCGACCGTCGGGCTCGTTCACGTGCGTGCCACGCGTCCGGAGCGAGCACAGATCCTCGAGCTGGTCGGCGAGCTCGACGGTACCGTCGTCGCCGTCGGAGTCGCTGGGCTCAACACCGAGACGACGAAGGCGGGAGCGGCGTGGGCCTTCGTCACCGTCGACGCTGCGTCGCGACGGCAGGGGATCGGCGAGGGCCTCGGCGCCAGTCTCCTCGAGCACCTGCACGTCGTGGGTGCGACGAACGCGACGTCGTTCGTTCGCTTGACCGAGGAGGGCGAGCGGTGGGCGCTCGCCCGCGGCTGGTCACGGCTTCTGAGCGCCCCGCTGATCGCGCTCGATCCGAGAAGCGTGCAGGAGCCGTCGGTGCCGCCGGGATTCCTGTGCGTCAGCATGAGCAGCCTGCAGCCCGAAGACGTCTACGAGGCCGTGACCGCGGCGGCCCTGGATGAACCGATGCCCGTTCCGAACGACAACATCCACTTGGACGATTTCTTGCGCGACTGGGACGACCCGAACCTCGATCTCGAAGCGAGCGCGGCCGTGCTCACCGGAGACGGTCGAGTCGCGGCATTCGCGTTCATCAAGATCATCGGCGACCGAGGGCAGCACGGCTTCACGGGGACGGAGCGCGAGCACCGCGGCCTCGGACTCGCCACCGCGGCAAAGCGGTTTGCCTTGCGGGCTGCCGCCGCTCGCGGCGTGACCCGCGTGACGACGTCGAACGCGGAGGAGAACGCGGCTATGCGGGCGATCAACCAGAGGCTGGGCTTCGAGCCGATCGGCGAGCACGTGATCTTCGGCCGCGATCTCTAGGCGAGGTCGACCGGCTCGAACGTCGCCGACCTAGTCGAGCCTGAAGACCTCCTCGAGCGCCGACGGTCCGGCGTCGGAAACGCGCTCCTCCAACAGGTCTGCCATCGCGTCCTGCCAGCGGCTGTTGATCTCCTGCGCAGCCAGGTGGCGGCCGACCGCCTCGAGGTCGTCCGACTCGAAGTAGCCGAACATCTCGTTGCCGTGGCGGAAGATCGTGTAGTTGCGAATGCCGGCGGCGCGCAGGGCGTCGAGCAGCTCGGGCCAGACTGCTCGGTGTGCCTCGACGTACTCGTCGATCTTCTCGGGGCGGACGTTGAGCACGAATGCAGATCGCTGGGTCATGCGGCCTCCTTGGCGACGAGCACGACCAGGTTGCGCGGCCCGTGCACGCCTTCGACTCGGCTGAGCTCGATGTCCGAGGTCGCCGACGGGCCCGAGATGAACGTGATCGGGCGGCGCTGCGTCGCACGAGTCGCGAGCACGCGATCGCCTCGGGCACGAGCTCGACGATCTGCCGCTCCTCGACGACGCAGATGTGCAGGTCGGGGACGAGCGTCAGCGCGCGGCGCCCTTCCTGCGGCACCGGCGGTGAGGACGATCGTGCCGGTCTCGGCGATCGCGACCGTGCAGCCGGTGAGGACGCCGTCGAGCGCGTCGAGCTCGTGCGGCGCTCAGGCCGTGGTCGTCGACGAGCTCGACGCCGGCGGGTCGCCAGGACGCAGCTCGGGCGGGATCGCGAGCGCGCGCACACCGCCGCTGCGGCGCAGACGGCCTGCGACCGCCGGCCCGACCTGCGGCCGCGTCGACCCGCCGGACGTCCGCCCGGTAGTCGCCGACGCGCTCGCAGAAGAGCGCGATCCGTGCTCGGCGCTCGAGCGCGCCTCGGCGGCGGTACGCGCGCGGCACGTCCGTCGGGCGCCGCGCCGTGCGATCGCTTCGGCGCACTCGCGCTCGAGGATCTTCGGCGCGCGCGCTCATCGGCTGCTTCCACCAGTCGCGGAAGCTGCCGCGTGCCGGCCGGCTTCAGGTCGCGCGTCCTCGTCCAGCGCGGAGAGCGGGAGCGGCAGCTTGCGCAGCGATCCGCTGTGCGAGCGAACGGCCGCGGCGGCGCCGCGGCGAGCCGCTGCGCCAGCGCGAAGCGGCGTCGCTCCGGAACGCCCAGCCGGCGAGGCCCATCGCGACCCCCTCGGCGAATCCGCCCTTGACCTCGACGGCCTTCGCGCGCAGGTGCAGCAGCACCCGCGGGATGTCGATCTTGACCGGGCAGACCTCGTAGCAGGCGCCGCAGAGGCTCGAGGCGAACGGCAGCGACGCGCGCGTTCTCGATGCCGTCGAGCTGCGGCGTGAGGATCGCGCCGATCGGCCCCGGGTAGACCGAGCCGTACGCGTGCCCGCCGGTGCGCGAGTAGACCGGGCAGACGTTGAGGCAGGCGCTGCAGCGGATGCAGTGCAGCGCCTGCCGGCCGACCTCGTCGCGCGAGCACGCGCGTGCGGCCGTTGTCGAGCAGCACGACGTGCAGCTCCTGCGGGCCGTCGCCGGCGGTGACGCCGGTCCAGAGCGACGTGTACGGGTTCATCCGCTCGCCGGTCGACGAGCGCGGCAGCAGCTGCAGGAAGACCTCGAGGTCGGCGAACGTCGGCACGAGCTTCTCGATCCCGAGGATCGATCACGAGCACCGGCGGCAGCGTCGTGCACATGCGGCCGTTGCCCTCCGACTCGACGACGCAGATCGTCCCCGTCTCGGCGATCGCCGAAGTTCGCGCCGCTGACGCCGACGCGCGCGCTCGAGGAAGCGCTCGCGCAGGTAGACGCGCGACGCCTCGGCGAGGTCGCGCGGGTCGTCCGACGTCGAGGCCCGGCGCGATCGTGCGCGCGAAGAGGTCGCGGATCTCGGTCCGGTTGCGATGGATCGCCGGCACGAGGATGTGCGACGACCAGTCGCCGTCGAGCTGCAGGATCAGCTCGGCGAAGTCGGTCTCGAGCGCGTGGATGCCGGCGTCGGCGAGCGCGTCGTTCAGCTCGATCTCGTCCGTCGTCAGCGACTTGACCTTCACGACCTCGTCGCGCCGTGCGCCCGCGCGACCTCGATGACGACCGCGTTCGCCTCGGCCGCGTCGCGCGCCCAGTGCACCTGCCCGCCGGCCGCCTGCGACGGCCGCCTCGAACTCGACGAGGTAGTGGTCGAGGTGCGCCAGCACGTCCTGCCTTGATCGCCGCGCCCGGCCTCGCGCAGCTCCTCCCAGTCGGGCAGCTCGCGCGACGACGCGCGCGCGCTTGTCGCGGATCGTCTCGGTCGCGTGCGCGCAGGTTCGCGCGGAGCTGCGCGTTCGCGAGCTCGGCGCGCGGCTGCGTCCGGAAAGCTCCGTCACGTCGAGGCGAGGATCTCGGCGAGGTGGATCGGCGCGCGACGCGCGAGCCGCGCCGCGAGAGCCCGCCGCCGATCTGCAGCAGGCACGAGCCGTCGAGCGCCGTGCAGACCGTCGGCGCCCGTCGCCTCGATCGCGGCGCACTTGTCGGCGAGCATCGCGCTCGACGTGTCGGCGTTCTTGAGCGCGAACGTGCCGCCGAAGCCGCAGCACTCGTCGGCGTCCGGCGAGCTCGACGAGCTCGAGGCCGCGCACGTTCCGCAGCAGGCGCAGCGGCGCGTCGCCGACGCGCGTCACGCGCAGCGAGTGGCAGGTCGGGTGGTAGGCGACGCGTGCCGGGAACGAGGCGCCGACGTCCTCGACGCCGAGCTGCTGCACGAGCAGCTCCGAGAGCTCGAAGACGTTCGTCCATGCCCGAGAGCGTCTCGCGCACCGTCCCGACGCACGACGACGACGGCGAGACGACGGCCTCGTAGCTCGCCGAAGACTCGACGAACCGCCGGCCAAGCTGCTCGGCCTCCGTCGCGGTAGCCGCTGTTCAGGTGCATCTGCCCGCAGCAGGTCTGCTCCGCGGGGAAGACGACCTCGTGCCCGAGCCGCTCGAGCACGGCGCACGGTCGCCCGGCCGACCTCGGGGAAGATCGTGTCGCCGATGCAGGTGACGAAGAGCGCGATCCGCACGCGACCGATCAGAGCTGCTCGTACGCGCTCTCGACCGAGCCGACGCCGCGCTCGCGCGGCGAGCGCGCTCGGCGTGGCCGCCGCGCGCGGAACGCCTCGACCGGGTCGGCCTCGAGCCCGAGCTCCTCGCGCGAAGCCGCGCGAGCAGCGGACGGACGTCGGTCTCGAACGCCTCGAGCAGCGACGCGGTGCGCGCCGAGCACGTCGCCCTCGGCCTGCGCCGCTCGCCAAGCGCTGCCTCGTCGACGAGCAGCGCCTTCGCGTACGCGGTCTGGATGTTCATGACCGACTGGATCATCGCGTCGATCTTGCCCTCGATGTTGTGCGACTGGTCGATCATGAACGCGATCTCGCTCGAGGTCTCCGCGCGCGCGCGATCTCGCGCATGATCCGGAAGAGCTCGAACGGGTCGATCGAGCCGACGATCAGGTCGTCGTCGGCGTACTTGCGGTTGTTGAAGTGGAAGCCGCCGAGCAGGCCCTCGGCGAGCAGCAGCGCGACGATCTGCTCGACGTTCGTGCCCTGCGGGTGGTGACCCGTGTCGACGAGCACCTGCGCCTGCGGGCCGAGCCGCCGGCAGACGAGCGCGGCCGTGCCCCAGTCGGGAAGGTCGGTGCTGTAGAAGCCCGGCTCGAAGAACTTGTACTCGACGAGCAGCCGCATGCCGGCGCGGCAGCGCGCGCGTAGACCTCCTCGAGGCCGTCGAGCGAGCCGCTCGTACCGCCCGCGCAGGTCGTCCTGGCCCGGGTAGTTCGTGCCGTCGGCGAGCCAGAGGCTGATCGACGTCGAGCCGACCTCGCTGCGCGATCTCGATGCACTCGCGGCAGTGGTCGAGCGCGCGTGCGCCGCACGCGCGGCGTCGGGGTTGCAGAGGCTCCCGAGCCGGTACTCGTCGTCGCCGAAGAGGTTCGGGTTGATCGCGCCGATCCGGACGCCCGCGGTCCTCGGCGTAGCGCGCGGAGCGCCGCCGTAGTCGTCGACGCGGTCCCACGGGATGTGGAGCGCGACCGTCGGGCAGCAGCCGGTGAGCCGGTGCACGAGCGCCGCGTCGGCGATCCGCTCGTGCACGTCGCGCGCCGCGCCCGGCCACGGGTAGACGTGGAAGCGCGTGCCCGAGTTGCCGTAGCCCCAGGACGGCGTCTCGATCTCGAGCGCGCGCGAGCCGCTCGAGGACGTCGTTGCTCGTCCATCGGCCGGGAGTCTGCACGCATTCGCGCGCCAGATTGCGAATTGACTTTCGATTCGATCGAGTTTCGAAAGCAGAGCAGCTGCTATTGACATTGCTCGCGCGATCAGGCGTAGGGTCGCGCGCATCGAGCGTCAGCGCTGACTTCCACGGTCTTGTCGCAGGACGAGCGGATGCAGCAGGTGCTCCGGCTGCTCGAGACGCGCGATTCCGTTCCGGTTACGGAACTTGCGGAAGCGTTTTCGGTTTCCGAGGTCACGGTGCGCAGCGACCTCACCGCGCTCGCGCGCCAGGGGCTCGTCGCCCGCGTCCGCGGCGGCGTGCGCGCGCTTCAGCAGGGCCAGTCCGAGGTCGGGTTCGACCTGCGGCTCCGGCTCGAGGTCGAGCGGAAGCGGGCGATCGCGCGCGCCGCGGCGGCGCTGGTCGGCGAGGGCGAGGCGGTCGCGCTCGACGCGAGCACGACCGCGTACTACCTCGCGCTCGAGCTGCGCGCGAAGCGCGAGCTCGTCGTCGTGACGAACGGCCTGCTCGTCGCGACCGCGCTCGCCGACGCGCCCGGCATCACCGTGCTCGTCACCGGCGGCATGCTGCGCCTCTCGGCGATGTCGCTCGTCGGCGACCTCGGCACCGACGTGCTGCGGACGACGCGGATCAACAAGGGCTTCCTCGGCGCGCGCGGGCTGAGCCTCGAGCGCGGCCTGATGGACCTGAACCCGGACGAGGTGCGGATCAAGCAGGAGATGGCCGACGCCTGCGAGCAGGTCTTCGGGATCGTCGACGGCACGAAGTGGCACCGGAGCGCGCTGCTCTCGTTCGTGCCGACGACGACCTCGACGGCATCGTCACCGACTCGAGCGCGCCGGCCGACGAGGTCGAGGCGTGGCGCGCCGCGGCGTCGAGGTGGTCACCGTCGACCCCGGCCCGCGCGAGCCGCTGCCGGTGCGGCCGCGCGACCTGCGCCGGCGGTCCGCAACGACGGAGGCGCGAGCTGATGGCGACGATGGCCGCCGTCGACCTCGGCGCGCAGAGCGGCCGCGTCGCGCGTCGGCCGGTTCGACGGCGAGCACGCTGACCGTCGACCGAGGTGCACCGCTTCGCGAACGAGCCGGTCGACCGGCGGGCGGCTCCACTGGGACATCGCTCGCCTCTACCGCGAACGTCCTCGACGGGCTGCGCGCGGCCGGCGCGCGACGCGGCGCGTCGACTCGGTCGCCGTCGACTCGTGGGGCGTCGACTTCGGGCTCGTCGACGCGCGACGGCGCGCTGCTCGCAGACCCCGTTCACTATCGCGACGCGCGCCGCGCGGCCGCGTTCGACGCGGTGCTCGAGCGCGTTCCCGCGCGCGAGCTCTACGAGCGCACGGGCATCCAGCTCCTGCCGATCAACACGATCTTCGAGCTCGCCGCGATGGCGGCCGAGCGACGATCCCGGCGCTCGCCGCCGCCGAGACGCTGCTGCTGATCCCCGACCTCTTCCACCACTGGCTCTGCGGCAGCGCGACGACCGAGTTCACGAACGCGACGACGACGCAGTGCTTCGACCCGGCGCAGGCGGGCTGGGCCGCCGACCTGCTCGAGCGCCTCGACGTCCCGGCGCGACATCCTCCCCGAGGTCGTCGCGCCGGGCACGCCGCTCGGCGCGGTCACGCCGAGACGCGGCGACGAGACGGGCCTCGGCGAGCGCGACGTCGTCGCCGTCGCGACGCACGACACCGGCTCGGCGGTCGCGGCGGTGCCGTTCGCGGCGAGCCCGGCTCGGCCTACCTCAGCGTCGGCACGTGGTCGCTCGTCGGCGTCGAGCTCGACGAGCCGCTGATCGACGACGAGACGTTCGCGCGCGAACCTGACGAACGAGGGCGGCGTCGACGGCACGTTCCGCCTGCTGCGCAACGTCACCGGTCTCTGGCTGCTGCACGAGTGCCGCCGCGCCTGGGCGGACGCAGGGTCACGAGCTACTCGTTCGAGCGAGCTCGTCGCGCTCGCCGAGTCGGCGCCGCGCGCTTCGGCTCGCTGATCGACCCGAACGACGCCGTCGTTCCTCGAGCCCGGCGACATGCCGGCGCGGATCGCCGACGTTCTGCGCCGCGACGGGCCAGGCCGCCCGGCCGGCGTCGGCGAGACCGCCCGCTGCATCCTCGAGAGCCTCGCGCTGAAGCACGCCGAGACCGTCGACCTGCTCGCGCCGCGTCGACCGGCGCCGCGCCCGAGCGAGCTCCACGTCGTCGGCGGCGGCGCCCGCAACGACCTGCTCTGCCGCTGGACGGCCGACGCGTCGGGCCTGCCCGTGCTCGCCGGGCCCGAGGAGGCGACGCTGCTCGGCAACCTGCTCGTGCAGGCGATCGCGCTCGGCGAGATCGGGTCGCTCGCCGAGGCGCGCGAGGTCGTCCGCGCGGTCGTTCGCGCCGACGCGATCTACGAGCCGACGGCCGACGAGGCCTGGCAGGAGGCGCGCGAGCGCTTCGCGGCGCTCGTCGACGCGTCCCGCGGAGGTGACGGCGTGAGCGAGCACGCTCGGCGTTCTGCACGGCATCCCCGCGCCCGTCGACCGGTGGGACGGCGCCGCGGCCGCCGGCCTCGTCGATGCTCGACGCGCTCGACCTACCGCTCGAACCTGCTCGGCGCCGACCGCGCGCTCGCGAACATCGGCGGCGGGAACACGTCGGCCAAGGAGTCGATCGTCGACCACACCGGCCGCGAGAGCCGCGTGCTCTGGGTCAAGGGCTCGGGCACCGACCTCGCGACGATCACGGCCGCCGGCTTCGCCGGCCTGCGGCTCGACGAGCTGCTGCCGCTGCGCGAGCGGGAGGCGATGGACGACGCGGCGATGGTCGACTACCTGCTGCGCAGCGCGGTGCGACCCGGACCAGCCGCGGCCGTCGATCGAGACGCTGCTGCACGCGTTCGTCCCGGCGCCGCACGTCGACCACACGCACCCCGACGCGGTGATCGCGCTGACCTCGACGCCGCGACGGCCGCGAGCTCGCCGAGGAGGCGTTCGGCGACGAGGCGGTCTGGCTCGACTACCAGCGGCCCGGCTTCGACATGTCGCGGCGGATCGCCGATGCTGCTCGAGGAGAACCCGACGGCGCGCGCGGTCCTGCTCGAGAAGCACGGGCTCGTCACCTGGGGCGAGACCGGCGAGGAGAGCTACGCGGCGACGATCGAGTTCGTCTCGCGCGCGGCCCACGCGATCGACGAGGCGGCCGGGGCCGCTTCGGGCTGGGGGGCCGGCAGGCCGCGGAGCTCGAGGACGAGGCGGTCGCACCGCTTCTCGTCGCAGTCGCTCCCCGCGCTCCGCGGCGCGCTGCTCGCCGACGCGGACGGCGTGGTGCTCGAGGTCGACCGGAGCCCCGAGGCGGTCGCGTTCGCCTCCGCGGCGCGGACGCCGCGAGGTGAGCCAGATCGGCGCGCCGTGCCCCGACCACCTGATCAACACGAAGCACAAGCCGCTCGTCGTCGACGTTCGATCCGCCGGCGCGACGGCGCCGCCGAGCTCGCCGCCGCGTTCCGAGGCGGCGTCGACGAGTACGCGCGACTGGTACCGCGACTACTACGAGCGCAACCTCGACGACGAGACCCGGCCGTTCCCGATCGATCCCGCCGGGCCGCGCGTCGTGCTCGTGCCCGGGCGTCGGCATCGTCACGAGCGGCGCCGACGCGGGCCGCGCGCGCATCGCGCGCGACCTCTACCACCGGGCGATCGCGGTCGAGGACGCGGCCGACGCGCTCGGCGGCTTCCGGTCGCTGAGCGAGCGCGAGGCGTTCGCGATCGAGTACTGGCCGCTCGAGCGCTACAAGCTCGCGCAGGCGCCGCCGCGCGGCGAGCTCGCCGGGCGGGTCGCGCTGATCACCGGCGGCGCGAGCGGGATCGGCCGCGCGACGGCGCGCGCTGCTCGCCGCGCGCGGCGCCCACGTCGTCGTCGCCGACCTCAACGTCGACGGCGCCGAGGAGGTCGCCGCCGAGCTCGTGGCGACGCTACGGCGCTCGGCGCGGCGCTCGCCGTCGCACGTCGACGTGACCGACGAGGACGCGGTCGTCGAGATGATCGCGACGCACGGTGCTCGAGTACGGCGGCCTCGACATCCTCGTCGCCTCGGCCGGGCTCGCGACGAGCGCGCCGATCACCGAGACGACGCTCGAGGACTGGGAGCGCAACTACGCCGTGCTCGCCCGCGGCTACTTCCTCGCCGCGCGCGAGGCGTTCCGCGTGCTGCTCGAGCAGGGCCGCGGCGGCTCGATCGTCTTCGTCGGCTCGAAGAACGCGCTCGTCGCCGGCGCGCAACGCCGCCGCGTACTCGTCGGCGAAGGCCGCGTCGCTGCACCTCGCGCGCTGCCTCGCCGAGGAGGGCGGCCCGCACGGGATCCGCGTCAACACCGTCAACCCGGACGCCGTGATCGAGGGCTCGAGCATCTGGTCGTCCGACTGGAAGGCCGAGCGTGCGAGCACCTACGGCGTCGCCGAGGACGAGCTGCAGACCTTCTACCGGGGCCGCACGAAGCTCGGCGTCAACGTCTTCCCCGAGGACGTCGCCGAGGCGATCGCGTTCTTCGCCGGGCCGCGCTCGGCGAAGTCGACCGGAAACGTCGTCAACGTCGACGGCGGCGTCACCGCCGCGTACCCCCGGTGAGTGCGAAGGAGGCGCACGATCCACCGGTTCGTCAGCTCAGCATCCCCGACGCGAAAGGAACGATCCATGCAGCATGGGCGCAGATGGGCGATCGTCGCGCGCGGCTGTTCTCGTCGCAGGCGTCGCCGTGACGGCCGCGCTCGCGGCCTCGAGCCGCTCGACGGCCGGCAAGACGTTCTACTTCATCCCGAAGGACACGCTCAACCCGTACGAGGTGATCGCCGACCGCGGCGGCAAGCTCGCGCTGACGGCGCTCGGCGACAAGCAGGTCGTCTCGTCGGGCACGAAGGACACCGCTGCGGCACAGCAGCCGGCGATCCAGGCGGCGATCCAGGCGCACGCCGCCGGCATCGTGATCGCCGGCAACGATCCCGCAGGCGCGTCTGCCCGCGCTGAAGCAGGCGCAGGCGCAAGGGGATCGCGTCGTCGCGTTCGACTCCGACTCGAACTGCCGCCAGCTCTTCATCAACCAGGCCGACACCGAGACGATCGGCCGCAGCCAGATCCAGCTGCTCGGCAAGGAGATGCACTACACGGGCCAGTTCGCGATCCTCTCGGCCGCCTCGACGGCGACGAACCAGAACGCCTGGATCAAGTACATGAAGCTCGAGCTGAAGAAGCCCGCAGTACAAGAACATGAAGCTCGTCAAGATCTACTACGGCAACGACAACCCGGCGCAGTCGCTGCAGGCGACGGAGAGCATGCTGCAGGCGTATCCGAACCTGAAGGGCATCGAGTCGCCGACGACGGTCGGCATCTCGTCGGCCGCGCAGTACCTCTCCACCTCGAAGTACAAGGGGAAGGTCGTGCTGACCGGGCTCGGGCTGCCGAGCCAGATGAAGAAGTACGTGCACGACGGCACCGTGAAGGAGTTCGCGCTCTGGAACCCGGAGGACCTCGGGTACCTCGCCGGCTACGCGGTCTCGGCGCTCGCCGACGGGAAGATCACGGGCAAGGTCGGCGAGACGTTCAAGGCCGGCAAGCTCGGCAAGTACACGATCATCAAGGGCCCGGACAGGCGGCCGCAGGTGATCCTCGGGCCGCCGTTCATGTTCACCACAAGAACGTGGACAAGTTCAAGTTCTAAGGAGCTGCCGGGGGGCGCCGTCTCCGGGCGGCGCCCCCTCGACTCCACCGACAGTGACGACCGACTCACCCGGAACCGGTGCTCGTCGCTCGAGCACGCGCAGAAGAGCTTCGGCGCCGTCCAGGCGCTCGAGGACGGCGACATCGAGCTCTTCGCCGGCGAGGTGCACGCCCTCGTCGGCGAGAACGGCGCCGGCAAGTCGACGCTCGTCAAGATCCTCGCCGGCGTGCACCGCCCCGACGCGGCCGGCTGCTGCTCGACGGCGAGGAGGCGATCTTCGACAACGCCGAAGCAGTCGCAGGCGGCGGGCATCGCGATCATCTTCCAGGAGCCGACGCTCTTCCCCGACCTGACGCGTCGCCGAGAACATCTTCATCGGCGCGCAGCCGCTGAAGCGCTCCGCCGCATCGACCGGCGGCGGATGCGCCGCGAGGCGGCCGCCGTCTTCGACCAGCTCGGCGTCCGGCTCGACCCCGACCGCATCGCGCGCGGGCTCTCGATCGCCGACCAGCAGCTCGTCGAGATCGCCAAGGCGCTGACGACCGAGCGCGCGGGTGATCGTGATGGACGAGCCGACGGCGGCGCTGACGAGCACCGAGGTCGACCGGCTGTTCGGCGTCGTCGAGACGCTGCGGGCGCGCGGGCACCGCCGTGCTCTTCATCTCGCACCGGCTCGACGAGGTCTTCGCGCTCTGCCAGCGCGTCACGGTGATGCGCGACGGCCGCCACGTCTTGACGAAGCCGATCGGGGAGCTGACGACGCCGAGTCGTGATCCGCGCGATGGTCGGCCGCGACATGGACGCGCTCTTCCCGAAGGTGCCGACCGAGCCGGGCCGAGGTCGTGCTGAAGGTCGACCGGCTGACGCGCGAGGGCGTCTTCACCGACGTCTCCTTCGACGTCCGGAGCGGCGAGATCGTCGCGCTCGCGGGGCTCGTCGGCGCCGGTCGCACCGAGGTCGCGCGCGCCGATCTTCGGCATCGACCGCTGGGATGCGGGCTGCGGTCGAGATCGACGGCAGGCGGCTTCCCGCCGGGCTCGCCGACACGCGGCGATGGCCGCCGGGATCGGCCTCGTCCCGGAGGACCGGCGCCAGCAGGGGCTCGTCATGGACTTCTCGATCGAGCGCAACATCGCGCTCGCCTCGCTCGAGCGCGTCCGGCCGGTGCGGCCTGATCCCGCGCGGCGCCGAGCGGCGCTTCGCGAAGCGACTGGGCGACGCGCCTGCAGCTCAAGTACGGCCGGCTCACGAACCCGGTCTGGACGCTCTCGGGCGGCAACCAGCAGAAGGTCGTGCTCGCGAAGTGGCTCGCGCGCAAGCCGACGCTCCTGATCGTCGACGAGCCGACGCGCGGCATCGACGTCGGCACGAAGGCCGAGGTGCACCGGCTGCTCTCCGACCTCGCCGCCCAGGGCGTCGCCATGCTGATGATCTCGTCGCGAGCTGCCCGAGGTGCTCGGCATGGCCGACCGCGTCGTCGTGCTCTTCGAGGGCCGCGTGATGCGCGAGTTCGCACGCGCCGAGGCGACCGAGGACGCGATCATGCACGCCGCCACCGGCCTGGCGCGAGGCGGCCGCGTGACGGCGATCGCCGACGAGCAGAACGTCGGTCGTAGCGCGCGCGAGCTCGCATCGCCTCGCCGAGCTGCTTGCTGCGCTTCCGCGAGCTCGGGATCGTGCTCGCGCTGGTGCTCGTCGTCGGCGCGACGACGATCGACAACCACCTCTTCCTCAGCGCGACGAACCTCCAGCAGCTCCTCTCGGGCGCGGCGATCATCGCGCTGCTCGCGATCGGCGAGACGATCGTGATCGTCACCCGCAACGTCGACCTCTCGATCGGCTCCGTGCTCGGCATCTCGGCCTACGCGACCGGCGTGCTCTACGTGCACCACCCGCACGTCTCGCTCGCGGTCGTCTTCCTCGTCGCGCTCGGCATCGGCGTCGCCTGCGGGGTCGTCAACGGCGCGATCGTGACGCGTCGCGCGCGTGCCGAGCCTCGTCGTCACGCTCGGGACGCTCTACATCATCCGCGGCATCGACGGCGCCTGGGCGGGCGGCAACCAGGTCAACGCGTCGATGCTGCCCGAACAGCTTCAACAAGATCGGCTACGGCACGTTCGCTCGGCGTCCCGTACCTCGGCGATCATCGCGATCGTCGCCGTCGCGATCGCCACCTACGCGATGCGCAGCTTCCGCACCGGCCGCGACTTCTACGCGATCGGCTCCAATCCGGACGCCGCGCGCCTCGCGGGCATCCCCGTCGGCTCGCGCGTGTTTCTCGCCTTCGTCCTGAGCGGCGCGATCGCCGGGCTCGCCGGCGCGCTCTGGCTCGTCGCTCTACGGCTCGGTCGACGCGATCGCCGGCGCCGGCTACGAGTTCCAGGTGATCGCCGCGGTCGTCGTCGGCGGCGTCGCGATCTTCGGCGGCAGCGGCACCGTGCTCGGCGCCGCGCTCGGCGCGCTGCTGCTGAACACGATCGACAGCGCGCTCGTCGTCGTGAACGTGTCGTCGTTCTGGAGCCAGGCGCTCGCCGGGCGCGCTGCTCATCGCCGCGATCGCGTTCGACCGGCTGATCGCGGTGCGCGTCGCGCCGGCGCTGCGGACGCGGAGGAGGGCGCGTGTCTGACCTCGGCTTCCAGCCGCACGAGGAGGCTCCGGCGACCGCCGCTCCGGGACGTCGCGGGATCGGCGGCGTCGCTGCGCTGGGAGGCGCTGCTGGTCGTGCTCCTCGGCGGCGACGATCGCCTACGGCGCTCAGCGTCTCGCCGTCCTTCCTGCACTCGACCAACCTCTTCTTCATCTGCCTGAACGTCGGCGAGGTCGCGATCATGGCGCTGCCGCTGACGCTGATCGTCGATCACCGGCGAGATCGACCTCTCGGTCGCGTCGATGCTCGGCCTCTCCGGCGTCGCTCATGGCCGAGCTCTTCAAGCACGGCTGGCCGATCTGGCCGGCGATGATCGCGGCGGTCGCTCTTCGGCGCGGTCCTCGGCGCGTTCAACGGCTTCCTCGTCACGCGCGCTCGGCCTGCCGTCGCTGGCGGTGACGATCGGCACGCTCACGCTCTACCGCGGCATCGCCCAGGGGATCCTGCCGACCGACACGATCGGCGGCTTCCCGACGGACCTCACGAACATCGGCGTCGTCCCGATCCCGCACACGCACATCCCGTACTCGATCGCGTTCTTCGCCGTGCTGCGGTCGTCTTCGCGCGTCGTCCTGCACGCGACGCCGCTCGGGCGCGCGATCTTCGCGATCGGCGCGGGCCAGGAGGCCGCGTTCTTCGCCGGGCATCCGCGTCAAGCGCATCAAGTTCTGGCTGTTCGTGCTCTCGGGGATGCTGAGCGGCGTTCGCCGGCGTGCTCTGGACGCTCCGCTTCGCGTCGGCGCGCTACGACGCCGGCATCGGGCTGGAGCTCTTCGTCGTCACGATCGTGCTGCTCGGCGGCGATCTCGATCTTCGGCGGCCGCGGCACGATCGCTCGGCGTCGTGCTCGCCGTCTGCCGTGCTCGGCAGCGCTGCAGACGGCGCTGACCGCCGACCTCGTGCCCGCGCAGGATCAGAACATCGTCGTCGGCGCGCTGCTCGTCGCGAGCGTGATCGTGCCGAACGGCGGCGACCTCTACCGGCCGCGCGCGCGACGCGTCTGCGCAGCGCCGGGGCGCGCCGCGCGAGCGGCGGCCGCGCCAGGCGGAGAGCGCAGTGAGCGCGCGTCGGCGATCTTCGGGATCGGCCTCGCCGCGTACTGGCCGCAGTTCGACGGGCTGCGCGAGCGGCTCGAGGGCTACCAGCGCGGGCATCGAGGACGCGCCTCGCGCGCGCTCGGCGCCGAGGTCGTCTCGGCCGGGCTCGTCGACACGCCGCAGGGCGCGCGGGAGGCGGGCGAGCTGCTCGCCGCGCGCGCGCGTCGACCTCGTGCTGCTCTACACCGCGACCTACGCGACCTCGTCGCAGGTGCTGCCGGCCGTGCAGGCGGCCAAGGCGCCGGTCGTGATCCTCAACCTGCAGCCGACGCGCACGCTCGACTACGAGGCGATGACGACCGCGCGAGTGGCTCGCGAACTGCTCGGCGTGCTGCGTGCCCGGAGCTCGCGGGCGCGTTCACGCGCGCGCGCATCCCGTACCGCACGGTCACCGGGACGCTGCTCGACGGCGACCCGGCCTGGGACGTGCTGCGCGAGTGGGTCGACGCGGCGGCTGCCGTGCGCAGCCTGCGCCGCGCGCGCCTCGGCTTCCTCGGCCACACCTACCCGGGCATGCTCGACATGTACTCCGACTTCACGCAGGTGCACGCGCAGACCGGCGCGCACGTCGAGGTGCTCGAGATCGACGACCTCGTCGAGCGGGTCGAGTCGGCGACGCGGCGACGCGATCGCGCGCAAGGGCGACGAGATCCGCGCGACGTTCGATCTCGCCGACGCCGGGCGTCGATCCGATCGCCGACGAGATCACGCCCGAGCATCTTCGAGTGGTCGGCGCGCGTCGCGGTCGGGCTCGACCGGCTCGTCGACGACTTCGCGCTCGACGGGCTGACCTACTACTACCGCGGGCTCGGCGGCAACATCGCCGAGCGCGTCGGCGGCCGGACTGATCGTCGGCAACTCGCTGCTCACCGCGCGCGGCGTCCCGGCCGTCCGGCGAGGGCGACCTGAAGACGAACGTCGCGATGCTGCTGCTCGACCGGCTCGGCGCCGGCGGCTCCTACACGGAGTTCTACGCGCTCGACTTCGACGACGAGTTCATCCTGATGGGCCACGACGGCCCCGGGCACCTCGCGATCGCCGAGGGCCGCCCGGTGGCGCGCGCGCTCAAGCTCTACCACGGCAAGTCCGGCGCGGGCCTGTCGGTCGAGATGAAGGTGCGGCTCGGGCCGGTGACGATCCTCGGCCTGACGCAGACGGCCGACGGCCGGCTGAAGCTGATCGCCGCCGAGGGCGAGTCGATCGCCGGGCCGACGTTCCGGATCGGCAACACGAACTCGCGCATCCGCTTCGCGACCGGGCCGCGCGGACGTTCTTCGACGCCTGGTGCGCCGAGGGCCCGACCCATCACGTCGCGCTCGGCGTCGGGCATCAGCTGTCGCGGCTGCGCAAGGTCGCGGACCTGCTCGGGCTCGAGCTGGCCGTCGTCGGCTCGTCGCGCTGACGAGAAACAGCTCGGTCGAGGAGATCAGGGTGGCGGTTGCCACGCGTCGGGCGCGTGCGCCGGCCCGTTGTCAGCGCTACGACGCGTGATCGACGAGAACACGAGGGCCGGTCTTGACGAAGGCATCGCCGTCGAGGCGCAGGGAGAGCTTCCGCTCAAGGGCAAGAGGCAACCGGTCAAGGTGTACGCCGTGACCGTCGCCTCGCTCGTCGCCGAGAGCGCGTGATGCCCTAGTCACGACGATGTCGAGCTCAGAGACGTGTTCGACGTCGGATCCCGAGTCGCGACTGGACCGAGCGATCGTATTCGCCGTCCTTCCGAGCAGCCCAGACGAACATCCCGAGCACGACTGCAGCGGTGAGGACGGAGAAGACAACTGCGATCACGTAGACGGCAGTGCTCACATCGACGTTGTGCCCGTAACACGATCGTTCAATCCCAGCAGACCTGCAGCCCGGCCGGGGCGAGGGTTGAGGCTCCGGGCCTAGGTTCCTCGGCGCTACCGTCGCCATGGTGGTTTCGGGTCTTTGCTCGTGAGGCGGGTCTCGTGGACCCATCGGCGCTCGTCACGGCCGCAGCTGGCCGTCGATCTCGGCACCGCGAACACGGTCGTCTACCGGCGCGGCGAGGGGATCGTCCTGTTCGAGCCGTCGATCGTTGCAACCGACGAGCGCACCGGGAAGGTGTATGCGGTGGGAGCCGAGGCGCGGCGGATGATCGGACGGACCCCGGCTCACATCTCGGCAACCAGGCCGCTTCGCGACGGCGTCATCGCGGACTTCGAGGCGACCGAGCAGATGCTTCGCCATTTCATTCGCAAAGCAACCGGTAGGCGCTTCCACGCGGACGTGATGGTCTGCGTGCCGAGCGCGATCACACAGGTTGAGCGGAACGCCGTCATCCGCGCCGCGCGAGCCGCCGGAGCGAGGCAGGCCTATTTGATCGAGGAGCCGATGGCGGCTGCAGTCGGAGCCGGCCTGCCGGTCGCCCAGCCGATCGGTTCACTCGTGGTGGACATCGGTGGCGGCACCACCGAGACGGCAGTCACCGCACTGGGCGGTCTCGCCGTCGTGCACTCGGTCAAGGTCGGCGGCTACCAGATGGACGATGCGATTGTCCGCTCCCTCCAGCAGCGAGAACGGCTGCTCGTCGGCCAGGAACAGGCCGAGGCCCTGAAGATCGAAATTGGGTCCGCAGCCGCCGACGCAGATCGCCCGGGAGAGGCCGACGTCGCGGGCCGTGACCTCGCCACGGGACTCCTTCGCCGGATCTCGGTCACCTCCCCACTGGTCAGACGAGCACTGCAAGACCCGCTGGATCAGATCGTGGCAGCCGTCAAGGAGTTGCTCGACCGAACACCGGCCGAGCTCTCGGCCGACCTCGTCGACCAGGGGGTCACGATGGTCGGGGGCGGGGCGCTCTTGCCCGGCATCGACACGCTGCTTCGGGAGCAAACGGGGTTGCCCGTCACGATTACGGACACCCCGCTCACCACGGTCGCCCTCGGAGCCGGGCAGGCCCTCGAGGAACTCGACGCGCTGGCGTCACGAGGGATCGATCGACGTTTTTAGGCTGTGGCCTGTCGTGTGTTTGCAGCGAATTGCCGTAAGCTTGCAGGATGGCCGGCAAGGGCAAGCTGTCAGACATCGCGAAGCAGGCGCGGGTCAGCGAGGCGACCGTCAGCCGCGTTCTCAACGGCAAGTCGGGCGTCTCGGACGCCACCCGCGCCGCGGTTCTGACCGCGCTCGACGTGATCGGCTACGAGCGCCCGACACACCTCCGCGGGCGCAAGGCTCGCATGGTCGGCCTCATCGTGCCCGAACTGCAGAATCCGATCTTCCCGGCGCTGGCCGAGGTCGTCGCCGGCGCGCTCGCACAGCGCGGCTTCAACGCCGTCCTCTGCACCCGCACCGGCAGCATGTCCGAGGCGGCGTACGTCGAGATGCTGCTCGAGCGGCAGGTGTCCGGGATGATCTTCGCCGGCGGCCAGTACGCCGAAGCCGACGCGCCGCACGACCACTACACCCGCCTGCGTCAGCTCCGGCTGCCGGTCGTGCTCGTGAACGCTGCGGCGGACCACCTGGAGTTCCCGCGCGTGTCCACCGACGACGCCGTCGCGATGGAACAGGCGTACGGACATCTCGCGAACCTCGGCCACGAGCGGATCGGGCTCGTCATCGGCCCGGCGGATCACGTTCCTTCGCTGCGGAAGCTCACCGCCTTCCAGCAGATCCGCGCCCGCTCGGGACGCGACGCCGCGGAGGAGCGGGTCGAGCGGACGCGCTTCTCGGTCGAGGGCGGGCATGCGGCGGCGGCGAGGCTGCTCGCAGGAGGCGCGACGGGGATCATCTGCGCGTCGGATCCGCTCGCCCTCGGCGCCGTCCGCGCCGCCCGCCGCGCAGGCTTGCGGGTGCCGGACGACGTGTCGGTGGTCGGGTTCGACGACTCGGTGCTGATGGCCTGTACCGAGCCGCCGCTGACGACCGTGCGTCAACCGATCGAGGCGATCGGGCGGGCGGCGGTCGAGCTGCTCGTCGGGCAGATCGAGGGCTCGGCAGTGGCGCCGGAGGAGCTCTTCTTCGAGCCCGAGATCGTGGCGCGAGGCTCGACCGCGACGGCCCCGGCCGCCGCGGTGCTTGCGCAAGCATGACGCAATTTGTCTGAAACTTGCGACTTGTTGTCGGCTTCTTGCAATCCGGTGACGGATCTGCCAAGTTCGCGGGCGAATGACGCAGCAGGCCGAGACTCTCGCCCCGTTTCCCGGGCGTGCAGAGGCGGCAACGCCGCCCTGGTGGCGCCAGGCCGTCGTCTACCAGGTCTACGTCCGCAGCTTCGCCGACGGGAACGGCGACGGCACCGGCGACCTCGCGGGTGTGCGCTCGCGGCTTCAGTATCTCGTCGAGCTCGGCGTCGACGCGCTGTGGTTCAACCCCTGGTACCCCTCCCCGGGCGCGGACAACGGCTACGACATCGCCGACTACCGCGCGATCGATCCGGCCTACGGCACGCTTGCCGAGGCGGAGGCGTTGATCGCGTCCGCGCGCGCGGTCGGCCTGCGCACCATCGTCGACGTCGTCCCGAACCATCTCTCCTCCGAACACCCGTGGTTCCGCGCGGCGCTGGCCGCCGGCCCGGGCTCTCCGGAGCGAGAGCGGTTCTGGTTCAGGCCAGGGCGTGGGGCGGGCGGGGAGTTGGCGCCGAACGGCTGGCAGTCGATCTTTGGCGGCTCCGCCTGGACTCGCGCCGACGACGGCGAGTGGTACCTCCACCTCTTCGCGCCGCAGCAGCCTGATCTGAACTGGGACCACCCCGATGTGTGGGCGGAGCACGAGGATGTCCTCCGTTTCTGGTTCGACCGCGGCGTGGCCGGTGTGCGCATCGATTCAGCCGCGCTGCTGATCAAGGACCCGACGCTCGCCGACGAGAACCCGGACCCCGCACCCGGGAGGCATCCATACATGGACCGGGACGAGCTCCACGACGTGTATCGCCGGTGGCGCGCAGTCGCCGACGGTTACGAGGACGCGCGACTGCTGGTGGGGGAAATCTGGCTCCCCGACGCCGAGCGGCTCGCCCTGTACCTCCGCGGCGACGAGCTCCACACAGCGTTCAACTTCGAGTTCCTGTCGTGCGCCTGGGAAGCGGAAGCGCTGCGCACAGCCGTCTCCTCGTCGCTGACGTCGCATGCTCCGGTGGACGCGACGCCGACCTGGGTGCTCTCGAACCACGACGTCACGCGGCCGGTGACGCGATACGGGCGGGACGACACCTCGTTCGCGTTCGAGCGTAAGCGGGTGGGTACGCCGACTGATCTCGAGCGTGGCACTCGTCGCGCGCGCGCTGCGGCGTTGCTGACGATGGCGCTACCCGGCTCGATGTATGTCTATCAGGGCGAGGAGCTCGGCCTGCCGGAGGTCGAAGACATCCCGGACCACCTGCGCCGTGACCCGATGTGGCTCCGCTCCGGTGGGCTCGATCCCGGTCGCGACGGCTGCCGCGTCCCGATTCCGTGGTCCGGTGACCGCCGGCCGTACGCGTTCGCGCCCGACGGTGTCGCGGCCTGGCTCGACCAGCCGGAAGACTGGGCGCGACTGACGGTTGACGCCCAGGACACGAATCCTGTCTCGATGCTCAACCTCTACCGCAACGGCCTGCGCTTGCGCCGCGACGCCCCGTGGGGTGACGCTTCCGACTTGCGCTGGCTCCCTACTCCCAGCGACGTGCTCGCGTTCGGCCGGGGTGAGCGCTTCGCCTGTTACGTGAATTTCGGCCCGGACCCCGTTCCGTTGCCGGTCGGCGCTGAGGTACTGATCGCCAGCGGCGAGCTCGAAGGAGGTGCCGTCCCGCACGACACGACGGTCTGGCTGCAAATGGCCGAGAAGGCTCCCACAGGTCGAAGAAAGGAAGGACGATGAAGTCCATGCGCATCATCACTGCGTTGACCGCGGCGGGCCTCTTGGCCGTTTGCGCGACCGCCGCCGCGGTGGGGTCGACGACGAAGACCGTCACCATCAGTGTCGCGTCCCTGATCCCGGGCAGCTCGCAGGCCGCGATCACGCAGTTCAACCAGCAGGTGGCCGAGTTCCAGAAGGCGAACCCGTCGATTCACGTGCAGCCCGTCGAGTACCAGTGGACCGGACCGACCTTCGCCGCCAAGCTTGCCGCCGGCACACTGCCGACTGTCTTCGAGGTGCCGTTCACCGATGCCCGGACGCTCGGCGACAACGGGCAGCTGGCCGACCTCACGTCGTATGCAACGGCGTTGCCGTACTTCTCGAAGTACAACAAGGCGGTCATCGCCGAAGGCACGAACGCGAAGGGGCGGATCGTCGCGCTCCCGAAAGGCGCATACGCCCAGGCTCTCCACTACAACCGCAAGCTGTTCACCGCGGCCGGGCTCGACCCGAACAAGCCTCCGACGACGTGGGCGCAGGTTCAGTCGGACGCGCTGAAGATCTGGCAGAAGACCGGCAAGCCGGGCTACGTCCAGATGGCGAAGGACGACAACACCGCCGGTTGGATCCTGACGACGCTGACGTACGCGCTCGGCGGGCGGATGGAGCGCGGCACGGGAACCCACGCGACTGCGACACTCACGAACCCGCAGACCGTCTCGGCGCTGAACATGCTCCACCACATGCGCTGGGTCGACAACTCGATGGGTTCGAACTTCGACTACGGCTGGAGCGACATCAACCAGGCCTTCGCGGCCGGGAACGTTGGCATGTACGTCAGCGGCTCGGACGTCTACACGAACCTCGTCCAGGCCTCGAACATCGATCCGTCGATCTACGGCCTCGCGCCGATCCCGCTGGCGAAGAACAAGAACGCCGGCGTGCTCGGTGGCGGGACGCTGGTGGCCGTGAAGCCGAGCGCGAAGAAGCCGGAGCTGGCGGCAGCGATGAAGTGGATCGACTTCTTCTACGAGGAGCCGTTGATCTCGAAGGCGCAGGCGATCCGCAACGCGCAGACCCTCGTCGCGAACAAGCAGCCCGTCGGCGTGCCGGCTCTGCCGATCTTCAACAGGGTCCAGTACGACCTTGCGAACACGTGGATCAAGCCGTACATCAACGTGCCGATCGCCCAACTCAAGCCGTTCACGAGCGGCATCTTCAGCCAGACTCTCGTCCCTGAGCCTGAAGCGTCCACCCAGGCCGTCTACCACTCGCTCGACGCGGTCGTCGAGGCAGTGCTGACGAACAAGAACGCCGACATCCAGTCGATGCTGCAGCAGGCCAATCAGCAGGCGCAGCAGGCGATTGCGAACGGCAGCTAGTTAGCCTGCGGGCATCCGGTGGGCGGCGGCCGTCCGGTCGCCGCCCACCGCCACCGGAGATCGAGTGAACGCAATCAGCGAAGTCGAGGTCGAGGGCGCCGCGCTCGCGAGCCGCAGGTACCGCGTCCGTCGTACGCCGCTCACGTGGGTCCGCAGTGGCGGCCTCTCGACCTTCCTCTTCATGCTGCCGCTCCTGCTCGTCTTCGGAGCGTTCTCGTGGTATCCGATCGTCCGCACGGCGGTGATGGCGTTCCAGCACACGAACCTCGTGCAGGCGCCGACCTGGGTCGGTTTCTCCAACTTCAGCGCCGTGTTCCATGACCCGCAAACGCCGACCGCCGTCAAGAACACCGCCTACTTCGCGCTCCTTGCGCTGGTGTTCGGCTATCCGATCCCGCTCGTCGCCGCGGTGCTGATGAGCGAAGTGCGCAAACGCCGCGGCCTCTATAGCGCGCTTGCCTATCTTCCGGTCGTCCTCCCGCCGGTGGTCGCCGTTCTGCTCTGGAAGACGTTTTACGACGCGAGCTCGACAGGCGTCTTCAACACGATGCTCGGCTGGGTGCACCTCGGGCCGTACCCGTGGCTCCAGTCATCGTCGTGGGCGATGCCGTCGCTTGTGCTCGAGTCGACGTGGGCGAACGCAGGCGGCACGATCATCATCTACCTCGCCGCACTGACCGGTGTGAACGCCGAGCTGTACGAGGCGGCGGCGGTCGACGGCGCCGGCGTCTGGCGCAAGGTGTGGCACATCACGTTGCCGCAACTCCGCGGCGTCTTGCTGGTGACGATGATTCTCCAGATCATCGGGACGGCACAGGTCTTCCTGGAGCCGTACCTGTTCACCTCCGGCGGTCCTGCGAACTCGACGCTGACGGTGCTGCTCCAGATCTACAACTACGCATTCGGCAACTCGCTCGGGGGCGACTACGGGAAGGCAACGGCGCTCAGCCTCATGCTCGCCGCGTTTCTTGCTCTGTTCTCGCTCGTCTACCTCCGTGCGACCCGCTCCTGGAGCCAGGAATGAGCGACGACCGCCCGCCGGCACTGATCACGCCGGAGGAGTGGCGCCGGCCGGTCATCCGCGTGAGCGTCGGCGGGGCGCAGAAGCTCCTGCTCGTGCTGCTGGTCGTGATCGGGCTCGGACCGATCCTCTGGCTCGCGAAGTCGGCGATCACGCCGACGAACGACACGATCTCCCATCCGATGGCGCTGTTCGCGCACGGGTTCGCGTGGAGCAACCTCCGCGAAGCGTGGGTGAACGTCAACGTCGGCCGCTACTTCTGGAACACGATCGTGGTTGCATTCGGATCGTGGCTCTCGCAGATCGTCGTCGCGACGACCGGCGGCTACGCGCTCTCGGTCCTGCGCCCTCGGTACGCCAAGGTGATCAACGGCCTTCTGTTGACGACGTTGTTCGTGCCGGCCATCGTCTTGCTCGTGCCGCTCTACATCGAGATCGTCCGCCCCCCGATCGTCCACCACACCTTCATCGACACGTACTGGGCGGTTTGGCTCCCTGCGGGAGCAAGCGCGTTCAACGTCGTCATCGTGAAGCGCTTTTTCGACAACCTGCCACGCGAGATCTTCGAAGCCGCGCGCATCGACGGGGCGGGAACGTTCACGCTCTTCTGGCGAATCGTGCTGCCGTTGTCGAAACCGATACTCGGCGTTGTGTCCGTCTTCGCCGTCCTCGCTTCCTGGAAGGACTTTCTCTGGCCTTTGCTCGTGCTCACGGACCCGAACAAGCAGCCGCTTTCCGTCCGCCTCCCCTCGATCCAGTCTCAGACGTCGCTCGGCGTTTTCCTCGCGGCGATGTTCATCGCCTGCCTGGTGCCGATCGCCGGCTTCCTCATCTTCCAGCGCTCGTTCCTCCGCGGAAACGGCCTCGGCGGCGCAATCAAGGGTTGAAACACCCGCACCTAGGCAGCCTTGCCTCTCTTGACCCAGCGGCGGACCACGTCAACCCGGTCTGCATCCCACGGCTCGTCGCAGGGCATGATGCCGCCCGCGAGTGCCGCGAGGATCGCGTCGGCGTGCCTGCTGACGTCGTCGTACGACCAGAGATCGAAGCTGGACGACATCGCGTCGCGATCCCGTTCGCGAAAGAGCGGCTTGACATCACGCTCGAAGCTGACCGGTTCATCCGACACGCGGTCGTTCGACATCACGAGAAGATAGCCCCCGGGAGCAGCGCGCTGACGATGTACTCGCCGCCGCTACTGGGCCCCTGATCTCCGACGTGACTTCCGCGTCATGGGGCCCGGCTACCCCTTCGACCGCAGGAGTCGGAGCTCCGACCAACCGGCCACCGGACACTGCGCCGCCGCGACGTTCCGGACTCGGCTCTGGGCGGCCGGCTACTACGGGCGCAGCGCAGCGCTGCTGGTCGCGTGGGTGGCGTCATTCGCGATCATCCGCGGCGTCAGAGACATCGTCCTCGCCTTCCGGGTCTATGACGTTCAGCATCCCCAGCGAGGGGTTTAGCCGGCGATCCTTTGCCCCGGATCGCAGCCCAACTGACTGCGAGCTCAGGAACGGAGATACGTATCGGTGCCGTCGAGCCAGTCCGCTCGCGGTGGCGTGAAGATGTCGACGTCGAGCGTGTCCTCGAGTGCTTCCGCCGCGTGGGGAACGTACGCCGGAATCGTCAGCACCTCCCCGGCAGCGACGTCCACGATCTCCGACTCCTCGCCGCCGAGGCGGAACCGCAACACGCCTTCGAGGATGTAGGTGATCTGTTCGTTGTGGTGCGAATGCTTCGGCACGATTGCGCCCTTCGCCAGATAGACGTGCGCGATCATCATCGCGTCGCCGGTGATCAGCCGGCGGCCGATGCTCGGGTTGAGCTCTTCGCGCGGCAGGTCGTCCCAGCGGTGGTGCCTCGCACCGGTCATCGTCGCCAGCCTACCCGGGCTTCCGTCGCCCGAGGAACGCCACGATCGGGCCGTCGAGCCCTACGACTCGCGACCGGGACATCGCTGCCGCCGAAGCACCTGATGATGCTCGACCGTCCGCCTAGGATGATCGCGAGCGGCGCGCCGGCCCCCTCGAGAGCACCCCTGGCGCGCCGCCCCTCCGGGACAGCGCGCCGGCCAAACCCGCGACACGGGCGTGCCGCCGCTGAGTAACGACGTGACGGCGAGATCGACCGTGAAACGGAGGTCGCGAACCGTCACACGCACAAAGGAGTAGTCTCGTATGACTGGCCCTGCGGCCAGGGTTCCGGCTGAAAGCCCGAAGTCCGTCGATCGAGCCCTCGGGCGCGGGAGACGACACGAGCCTAGGCAAACAGAGTCAGGGTTGCAGGGCCAGTTCTCTTGGCTGTCGCGACCTAGGAAGCAGGGTAGTTCCCCGACGGGCAACCATCGCCCCCGGTTTTCCCTCACTTCGCTGGGGGCGATGGTCAATGTGCGTTCAGCCGCGGACCAGGATGTCTCCCCGATCGATGGGGAACGGATGCTTGTACGGTGGGTGCGTGGCGCAGTAATCGCTTGTCTGCTGCAGCGTTCCTGTGCCGAGGAAGGTGGTGATGTCGCGCGACCCGAACGGGCCGACCCCGTTGTCGGTCACGTGCCACCAGCCACCCTGGCCGACGTAGCTCGGATCGCTCGACTGCTGGATCGTCGCGCCGAGCCACGCATCCTTCCCGATGACCGTCATGCAGGTGATCGGTCCTGCGGCGTCAAACGGCGCGCCGTCATCGATTTCGCGATAGCTGAAGAAGCCATGAGCTCCTCCGTTCGGACCAGCCGTCGCCAAGAACACGAAACGCTGCAGTTCGAGCGTCTGCAATCCGAACACGTTGTGAACCGTTAGCTGGCTTGCACCCCCCGCAAGTCCGGCTCCTCCACCCGCGCTGGCGGTCGCCGTGGCTCCAAACGCGATCGTCGCCACAAACACGAGCAACATTCGCTTCATCGCCGCTCCTCTCGATCGGGATGCGCCGAGGCTACGGTCGCTAGCGCCACAAGTCTTGTACGCGAGAGGTCGCTTGGGATCAGCGGTGCGCTTGACGGAAACGTGCGGGCGTCAACCCGAACTCCCGCCTGAAGGCGCGTGTGAAGTGGCTCTGGTCGACGAAGCCAGCCTCGCGGGCCAGACGAGCGAGCGCAACGTCCGTGCTTGCGACTCGGCCGGCCGCCCACTCGAGCCGCATCCGACGCGCATATCCGCCCAGACTGTCACCGTAGCGGGCACGGAAGGCGCGGGCTAGATGGGAAGGATGCACGCCAACCTCGGCCGCCAGCTCCGCTGCCGTCGGCGGTGCGAGACAACGCTCGCTCAACACGTCCTTCGCCCGCTGGAGCCAGCCGTCGCGGTGCGGGGCGGTCGAGGCTCGACCCGCGATTGCTGTCAGCTCGAACGCCAGGCCCTCGAGCGCGAGCGACGAAAACTCATCCGCGAGAGCAAGCTCCCGCGCCATTCGCACCGCGATCAACATCGCAGTCCAATCGTCGATGCAAGTCGATCGCTCAACGAAGCCTGCGTCGGCCTCGACCACGACGATCCGGGCGCCCTCGCGGCCAAACACGTCCTCGTGCGGCTCCAGCGGCGGCATCAACACCAAACTTCCAGCAGCGGCATCCGCTTCTCGCCTTCTGAAGCGCTTGAGCACGCAGCCCTCGAGCACCACCGCCGCGCAGGCCCGTGGGTGCTCGTGCCACGGCAATTGCCGGTCCGGCGCGAACGATATATCGGAGACAGCGAAACAGCCCGCCTGCAGACCACTCACACTCGTCGTCCCTGAGCCAACCGCTAGTGCCGACATCCGACCATTTAGACGAGCGAGTTGCCCAAAGGTCTGTGAGCGGTGCACGGCGAACCGGTGCTTGCAGCCTACGTGATCTATCGTCGATAGTTGCGAAGTCGTGTGCGAAGTCGTGCGGAACTTGATCTAGTGGCGGCGCGATTCGCGGATGGCGGCTCGTCCCCGAGCCGGCGATCGTCTGATGTTCCTCCAGCTCCTCGCGAACGGGCTCGTCACCGGCTCGGTGATCGCGATCGCGGCCGTCGGAGTCTCGGTCGTCTACGGGATCCTGCGCATCGTCAACTTCGCCTACGGGGACGTGATGGCGTTCGGCGCCTTCACGCGCCTACCTCTGCAACGTCACCTGGCACCTGCCGCTCGTGCTCTCGGTGGTGCTCGCGATGGTCGCGACGGCGCTGCTCAGCGTGCTGATCGAGCTCGTGCTGTGGCGTCCCCTGCGACGGCGGCAGGCCGGGTTCATGAGCCTCTTCCTGGCCTCGATCGGGCTCGCGCTCGTGCTCCGCGAGGGCATCTTCCTCGGCTGGGGGCCTCAGTCGCGCGCGTACCGGATCGACCCCTACAAGGTGTACGTGATCGGATCGGTGCGTCTCTCCGGCGCACAGGGCGCGTCGATCGTCGTCGCCGCGGTCTCGATCGTGCTCGTCGCGCTGATGCTCGGGCGCACCGACCTCGGGCCGCGCGATGCGGGCGATGTCGGACGACCGTACGCTCGCCCAGGTCGCCGGGATGGACACGGGCGGATCGTGCATGGCGACCTGGATCGCTCGCCGGCGCCCTCGCCGCGCTCGCCGGGGTGCTTTTCGGGCTCGTCGAGTCGTCGTTCGACCCGAACTTCGGCTTCCAGCAGCTCCTCCCGATCTTCGCCGCGGTCGTCCTCGGCGGGATCGGCAGCGCCTACGGCGCGCTCGTCGGCGGCCTCGCGCTCGGGCTCGCGATGGAGCTCTCGACCTGGAGCGGCTTCGCGGGCGGCGTCAACCCGGTCTACAAGCCGGTCGTCGCCTTCGCGCTGCTGATCGTCGCTCTCCTCCTGCGCCCGCAGGGTCTCTTCGGGAGGGCTCGGACCGCGTGAGCACGATCGTCAGCGGCGACTTCTGGGCCTTCGTCGGCGTCGTCGCCGGCATCTACACGCTGTTCGCGCTCGGGCTGCAGATCCAGTTCGGCTTCACCGGCCTGCTCAACTTCGGGCAGGTCGGCTTCATGGCGATCGGCGCCTACACGATGGCGATCCTCACCGTGAAGGAGGGGATGTCGATGTGGCTCGCCGCCTTCCTCGGCGTCGTCGCGGCGGCGGCTCGCCGGCATCCTCGTCGGGCTGCCGACGCTCCGCCTGCGAGCCGACTACTTCGCGATCGTCACGATCGCCTTCGGCGAGATCGTCCGCTACGTCGCCACCAACGAGGACGGCCTGACCGGCGGCTCGCAGGGCACGATCGCGCTCGGCGGGATCGACCAGGCGACCGAGTACGACGGCGACTGGATGCGCTTCTCCTCCTGGCTCGGCGGCCGGCTCGGGATCTCGAACAAGGACGTCGTGATGCTGCTCGTCGTCTGGGCGGTCGCCGCTCGTCCTCCTCGCGCTGACCGAGCTTGCCGTGCGGACGCCGTGGGGCCGCCTGCTCAAGTCGATCCGCGACGACGAGGACGCCGCCGCCTCGCTCGGCAAGAACCCGTTCGCCGTCAAGCTCCAGAGCCTCGCGCTCGGCGCCGCGCTCGCCGGCCTCGCCGGGTGCTTCTACGCCTGGCAGTTCTCGTTCTTCAGCCCCGACGACTTCCAGCCGCTGCTCACGTTCTTCGCCTGGATGATCGTGATCCTCGGCGGCACCGGCCGCGTCTGGGCCGTCCCCGTCGGCTCGCTGATCTTCGGGATGCTCTTCGCCGGCACGCGCTTCTTCGACTTCCCGCCGTTCTCGTGGCTCGCCTCCGACGATCGCGCCTACGTGCGGCTGATGCTGATCGGGCTCGTGCTGATCGGGCTGATGCTCTTCCGGCCGCAGGGGATCCTCGGCCGGCGGGAGGAGATGGTGCTCGAGTGAGCGCCACCGGAGGCTGCCCGATGCTCGAGGTGCGGGAGCTGAGCGCATTCGTTCGGCGGCGTCCGCGCGGTCGACGGGGCGAGCTTCGCGGTCGAGCGCGGCTCGATCACCTCGCTGATCGGCCCGAACGGCGCCGGCAAGTCGACGCTCTTCAACATCGTCGCCGGCTACCTGCGCGGCGACTCGGGCTCCGTGCTCTCGACGGGCGGCGGATCGACCGGCTGCCGCCGTACCGCGTCGCGAGGCTCGGGCTCGTCGCGCACCTTCCAGACCGCGCGGGCGCTCGGCCGGATGACCGTGCTCGAGAACGTCGTCCTCGCCGCTCCCGGCAACCCGGGCGAGCGGCTCGGAGGCGCCGCGCTGCGCCGCCGCGCGAGCCGCGAGTCAACGAGCGCGCGCCCGCGAGCGGGCGCTCGAGCTGCTCGACGCTCGTCCGCCTCGACGGGCTCGCCGGCGATCTACGCCGGCACGCTCTCGGGCGGGCAGCGCAAGCTGCTCGACTTCGCGCGCGTGCTGATGACCGGCCCCGAGCTCCTGCTCCTCGACGAGCCGATGGCGGGCGTGACCCCGTGCTGCGCGAGCAGCTCCTCGGGCACGTCCTCGACCTGCGCGCGAGACCGGCATCACCTTCCTGCTCGTCGAGCACGACATGGACGTGGTGATGCGCGCGAGCGACCACGTGATCGTGCTCGCGAACGGGCGCGTGATCTGCGAGGGCCTCCCGGCGAGGTGCGCCGCGACCCGCGCGTCATCGACGCCTACCTCGGCGCACCCCGAGCCGTCGCGTGAACGACGCGCTCCTCGAGGCCGAGGGATCGAGGCCGGCTACGGCGCCGCGCTCGTCCTCCACGGCGTGCACGCTGGGCGCCGCCCGGCGAGATCGTCTCGATCATCGGGCCGAACGGCGCCGGGAAGTCGACGCTGCTCAAGGCGCTCTACGGCCTCGTCAGGGTCCGCGCCGGCCGGGTCTCCCTCCGCGGCGCGGACGTCACGCACCTGCGGCCCGACCTCCGCACGCGGCGCGGCCTCAACTTCGTGCCGCAGCTCGCCAACGTCTTCCCCTCGCTCACGATCGCCGAGAACCTGAAGGTGAGCGTGCTCGGTCTGCCGCGGCACGCGCGCGGCGCCGCGCTGATCGCGCGCCTCGAGCTCTTCCCGCTCCTCGCCGAGCGGCCCCGCGCAGCGTGCCGGCACGCTCTCGGGCGGCCAGCGCAAGCTCGTCGCGCTCGCCCGGGCGCTCGCGACCGGCCCCGAGCTGCTCCTCCTCGACGAGCCCTCGGCCGGCCTCTCGCCGACCGCGATGGACACGGTCTTCGAGCAGCTGCTCGAGATCAACCGGCTCGGGATCGCGATCCTGATGGTCGAGCAGAACGCCCGCCGCGCGCTCGCGATCTCGCACCGCGCGCACGTGCTCGACATGGGCCGGAACGCTCACGAAGGGCCGGGCGCCGAGCTGCTGCACGACCCGAAGGTGGTCGAGCTCTACCTGGGCGGGATCTCGGCGACGAGCGCCTCGAGCTCGACCTCGACGAGCGCCCCGGGCGGGATTCGCCCGCGAAGCGGGAGTAGGCGGCGGCCTCCTGGAAGCCGCCGCCCTCCCTAGGCCTCCCGCGGATCAACCGCGGAACGTGATCGTCCTCAGCGTCGAGATCTTCCCGTTGCCGTCGTTCTGCCAGATCTCGTAGACGGCCGAGCCGATGTCGCCGTTCTTGTCGAAGTCGACCGGGCTGAACGCGCCCTCGTAGTCGATGTCCTTGCCGGCGAGGAGCGCCTTGACGCCCGTCGTGAGGTTCCGGAACGTGACCTTGATCCCGGGCGGCCCCGAGACCGGGATCAGGTTCGCCTTCAGCCTCGCATCGGAGGCCGAGCAGCCCTTGACCGCCGCGAGGAACGCCACCATCGACGGCGTCGAATGCCGTGCCCTCGAAGCCGGTGTAGGGCTTCGCGCCGTGCACCTGCGCCTTCCAGAGCGCGGCGAATGCCTTGCCCGCAGGGCCGCCGGCCGAGCTCGCAGCGGTGCCGCGCAGCCCGTTCACCGGGTCGCCGACCTTGAGCACGTCGCCGTTCCGCAGCGCCTCGGTCATGAACGTCTTCTTGGCGTTCCACTTGCCCGTCCGCACGAGCGAGGGCGCGAACTTCTGGAAGTGTCGCGGGAAGTCGATGATCACCCAGCCGGCGGGATTGCCGGAGACGAGCTGGCCGGCCTCGGTGTCGAAGTTCGCCTGGTTCGGGTTCCAGAGCACCGTCTTCCCGACCTTGCCGCCGAGCGCAGTACTACTTCTTGACGAGCGCCGCAGTGCGGTGCCGAAGGCGTCGTTGCGGGCGCCGATGTTGAGCGTCGACGCCCTTGTCGAACGCTCGAGCGCGGCGTCCCGCGAGCACCTTGCCCTGCAGCGAGTCGGACGGGTACAGCCGCCAGAGGAGGTTGTGGTCCTTGATCGTCGAGATCTGCGGGCGCTCGCCGTCGGCGAGAGCGTGACGATGCCGTCGGGGATCGTCACCGACTGGGCCATCGGGATCGTCGCGCCCGAGGCCATCTCGCCGATGATCACGTTCGCGCCCTGCGTCTTGATCAGCTTCGTCGCGGCCTCGAAAGAGGCGCTCGCCTGCGTCTGCCCGTCCTCGGAGCCGACGAGCTCGACCTTCGCGTCCGTCACCCCGGCGGCCCGAGCGACTTGTTCTCGAGGTCGACCGCGAGCTTGACGGCGCGATCCATGTTCCCGCCGTACGCGGCGAGGTCGCCCGTGAAGGGCAGGACGTCGCCGATCTTCAATTGGAAACTGCACTTGGACGGGGATGTCGCCGTCGTCGCGGTGCTTGCCGGACTCGCCGAAACGACCGTCGCGGCAACAACCGCGACCACAGCAGCCGCGCCGACCGCCGCCACCTTCCACCATCGTCTCACGGGATCCTTCCTTTCCGACCCGGATGACGCGCCGGCGCCGCCGGCACGGGATCTTGCAACCTTGACCGAAGTCTCACACACATGCAAATGCTGAGGTCGATCGCGGTTACAGCCGAGCTGTGTGACTACATTGCCGGAGTGCCGCCCGCCCTCGCTGTTCGGGGTCTCGCGAAACGCTACGGCTCGGTCCACGCGCTGAGGGGCGTCGATCTGGAGGTGGGCGAGGGAGAGCTCTTCGGCCTTCTCGGCCCGAATGGTGCGGGCAAATCCACGCTCGTGAAGATCGCAGTCGGTCTCGTTCGCCCGAGCGCGGGGGAAGCGCGCGTCGCCGGCGCGCGCGCAGGGTCCCGCCAGGCGCGAGCGCACCTTGGCTACCTCGCGGAGATGTTTCGTTTCCCCGGCTGGACCACTGCCGATGAGGTGTTGGGACTGCACCAGCGGCTCGCCGGTTCGCGCGGCGGCGCTGCCGAGCGGAAGCGGCTGCTCGAGCTGGTCGCGCTCGCCGACGCGGCGGATCGGCGGGTCGACGGCATGTCGAAGGGGATGCAGCAGCGCCTTGGCGTCGCGCAGTCGTTGGTGGGTGAGCCGCGGCTTCTCATGCTCGACGAGCCGACATCGGCACTCGACCCTGTCGGCCGTCGCACGGTGCGGCTTCTGCTCGAGGAGGTTCGCGAACGGGGCGTTTCCGTTCTGCTGAACTCGCATCTCCTGTCGGAGGTCGAGCTCGTCTGCGACCGTGTCGCGATCCTGCTCGGCGGCCGGGTCGTCGCCGCCGGAACGCCGCACGAGCTGTCACGGCCACGCGGCGTTGAGCTCGAGACCGACGAGGGAACGCGTCGAATCGATGGCGCAACGCGCGAGGATGCGCCACGGCTCGTCGCTGACGCCGTCGCTGCCGGCCGGAAGGTGTACGGCGTGAGCATCCTCACGTCAACCCTCGAGGACGTTTATCTCGAAGCCGTCGGAGGAGAGACGTCATGACGCCGGTTTGGACGATCGTCGGCTACGGCTTCCGCGAAGCCGTCCGGCGAAAGATGTTTGCGGTCGTGGTCGTCCTGACGGTCGGGTTCCTGTTCCTCTTCTGGCTTGCGAACCACTACGTGTTCCGAGACCTCGGCTCGATCACGGTGCCGTCCGACGTCAGCGTCGATACGCGCACGTTCGCGGCCACGTTTCTCGTCGGTCTCGCAATGTTCGCGACGCTCTTTCTCGGCGTCGTGCTCGCCGTCTTCCTCACGCTCGGTGCGGTCACGGGAGACGCGGAGCGTGGCCTGCTCCAACCACTCGTCGCTCGTCCGATCGGCCGATCGACGTTGATCGTCGCGCGGTTCCTCGGGGCGGGCGTCGTCTGCACCGCCTACGTGCTCGCCGTCTACTTCGCCAGCGTGCTGATCACGGGGCTAACCGGTCATTGGTATCCGCACCACGTCGTCTGGCCCGGCCTCGAGCTTGCCGGCGGCGTCCTCGTGGTCACCGCGCTCTCGCTCCTCGGCTCCGTCGTCCTCTCGTCAACGGCCAACGGCATCGCCGTGTTCATGCTCTTCGGCGCCGGCCTTGTCGCCGGGCTCCTCGGAACGATCGGTCACGCGCTCAACTCGCATACGATCAAGCACGCAGCCACGATCGCATCGTGGGCGCTGCCATTCGAAGCGCTCTACCAGGATGGACTGCGGATGATCACCGAGAACGCAACGGGTCTCACCGGCTTCCTGCTCCAGCTCGGACCGTTCGGGGGCGCATACGTGCACGGCTGGCCGATCCGAATCTGGGCGGTCGCGTACACGCTCGGAATCGGTGCCCTCGCGCTCGCCAGCTTCGCGCGGAAGGATCTGTAGCTGATGCCCCCGGCAAGAATCGAACTTGCGCACGCGGTTTAGGAAACCGCGTGCGATGTAGCAAGACCCGTTTGTCCATGCGCGTTGGCGCGACGTCAGCCGCGGGCTCCGCGTATCGATTCGAGATGGGTCGGAACCCCTGGGTCCGTAGCGCGTCGACCCAGCCGTTTCGTCCCAGGTGCTTCCGAGAGAGGTGAAACCGTGGAGCAGCACAACCGGGTCACCTTCTCCATAGGCCTCGTACTGCAGCCTTATGCGATCTCTGGAGAAGGTTGGCACGCGGCGAGTCTGAGCAGTGGTGCTTCAGGCTAGCCGCCTCCAAACGCCGAAATCATCGTGGGCGAAGCCAGCGGCTTCCACCATCAAGACGGCCTGAGCGAATCCTCGCGCAAGCCCCGTCGGGTCGTGAGCATCACTTCCGAACGTGACTGTCTGGCCGCCCTCTTCCCGCCACCAGCGAATCACCTCGGGCGGCAGATGGCCGCGCGTATTCACTTCAAGGGTGCGGCCGCTATCGGCGAGCGCGCGCAACGCATCGCGAAACTCCGCTTCAAACAGGAGCGGGTCGAACGGAGGCGCTGACCGAGGCCAATACCGCAGCACGTAGTCGATGTGCCCGAGTACGGAAAAGACATCTGATCCTTCGATCAGTCGCACAACCTCCACGAGATAGTTGCGGACGACATCCTCTGGTGGTCGCTGCCTGAAGAGATTCGGCATCTCCGATATCTCTTTGCCCTCGGTGAGGGAGTGCAAGGACCCGAGAATCCGCTCGAACCGTCCCGCCTCAAGTAACTGAGCTACGGCATCTGGATGGCGATGCGGCTCACCAATCTCGACGCCAGTGACGATTCTGAGATCCGGGAAACGCGCTCGGCATTGTTGGATGCACGCGAGGTAGCTCTCTACGTCGAGAGGCGGTGGTCGCAATGCGCGCACGACAGAGGTCTGGTCGTCGGAGGGGAGTGCGAAGGCCTTCAGGTGGGGGTACGCCTCAAGGTCGTCGACCAGGACAGCCCAACTTCCGAAGTCGGCGTGTTCCGTGAACGCGACCGCCGGCAGCCCGAGCTCGATTGCACGGGCGCACGTCCGCTCCATTTCGCCGTGCGTTGTATCCCAAGACCATTCGCTGTGCACGTGACCGTCAGCTGGCAACACCACGGCATCCTCGCTTACCGCGCCCTGCTGTTTTCCGCACAACGCGTTGTGCAGCCCCAGGAGGGCCCGCCATCCATAACGCGGCGGCGCTTCGACGGACGCCGCCTCCGCAGTGTTCTCCGGGGCTGCTGCACTCGTGTCCTAGGAGACCCTGGGAAGACCCTGCGACCCTGCCCAGACCCTGTGGTTAGGGGTCGCGCGAGGCACTCAGGGGCATGGTGAGGTGGCATGAGGCGAGGTCGCGATTTCGGCCTCTTTGAAGTCGGCTCCGCTCCATGCGATGCCCCCGGCAAGAATCGAACTTGCGCACGCGGTTTAGGAAACCGCTGCTCTATCCACTGAGCTACGGGGGCCGGCTGCGGCGCACTGTAACGCCCCCGGCCTGACCTCCTAGCGCCGCGCGCGGTTCACGAACACGTTCTCGCGGGCCGCACGCAGGCCGACTGCGAGTGCGCCTGTGAGGACGGCGGCATCGCCCAGGCTCGAGGTCTCGAGCCTCGGCGGATGCGGCAGCCAATCGTCGAGCAGCGGCCTGATCTCGTCGAGGAGCAAATCGCCGTTCGCGCCGATGCCGCCGCCGAGCACGACGAGCCGTACGTCGGTCACCGCGGCGAGCGGTGTGACGTGCAGGGCGATCCGGCGCGCCTCCTCCGTGACGACCTGCCGTGCGACGACGTCGCCGGCCCGCGCGGCGGCGAAGATCGAGCGCGTGTCGTACGGTGGTGCGAGCACGGTCGGCTCCGCCGTGCGCGAGACGAGCGCGCGCGCCAGCTCGGTGACCGCGTCGGCGCAGGGGTCGATCTCCTCGACGAGCCCGGAGCGGATGTAGTCGAGCTCACCGGCCGTCCCGCGATGCCCGCGGTGCAGCTCGCCCGCGAGCACGAGGCCGGCTCCGAGCCCGGTGCCGATCGAGAGAAACGCGAAGTCGTCGACACCGCGCGCGACGCCGCGCCACCGCTCACCGAGCGCGGCGAGGTTGATGTCGTTGTCGATGTGCACCGGCGCGGCGAGCCGTTCGGACACCGCGCGCGAGAAGCGGTCGCCCTCGAGGCCGACGACGTTCGCCGCGAGGGTGATCGCGCCCGTCGTGGTGTCCACTGCTCCGGGGACTCCGAGCACGACGCTGTCGAGTGCAGCCGCGTACTCGTCGACGGCGATCGAGTCGACGAGCTCCGCGATGGTGTCGAGCGCGACGTCGACTGACGGCTCGGGCAGCTCGACGTCCTGGCGTGCCCGCGTCTCGCCCCAGAGGTCGCAGATCGCCGCACGCACGAATCGTGTGCCGAGGTCGATGCCGAGGACGAACGCTGCTTCGGGCACCGGCTCGAAGAAGATCGCCCCGTAGTTGGGGCCGTCGCCGTCCGGGTCGGTCTCGCGGACGAGCCCCGCATCGACGAGCGACCTCAGGGCGAGCGAGACCGTCGGCTTCGAGATGCCGACCCGCCGCGAGATCTCGGCCCGCGAGATCGGGGCGGAGCTGCGGATCGCGTCGAGCACCGTCCGCTCGTTGAGCGACTTGAGCAGCGGCGGTGTCGCCCGGGCTCCGGTCATCGAGTTAGCAAGCTTAACGCTATGCGGGCGGTTTGTCGCTTGACTTTGCCGGGATGCCCGTCGTAGGGTGCCGTCTCGTTCGGAACATTTACCAGTTCCCACTCTTCGGAGGTCGCCAATGAGACGTAGCGCAGCGGCAGCGGCGCTCCTCGCAGGAGCACTCGTGATCGCCGCGGGCGCCCTCGCGAGCGGGGCGCATCGGGCGTCGCCGACCAAGCTCTCGGTCTGGGCGTACTGGAGCCCCGGCACGCACGAGCTCACGTCGTTCAACAAGCTCGTGGCCGAATACCAGAAGAACCATCCCGAGGTGAAGATCAGCGTGGTCGGCGGTGTCGATGACAACAAGATCGTCGCCGCAATCAGATCCGGGACCGCGCCGGATGTCGTCAGCTCGGGCAACTCCTACAACGTCGCCAACTACTGCCGGACGGGCGGCTGGGTCGATCTGGCCCCCTTGATGAAACGAGACCACATCTCGGCGAATCTCTTCCCGAAGGCCACGCAGTACTACACGCAGTACAACGGGACTCGCTGTGCGCTCCCGTTGCTCGCCGACACCTACGGCCTCTACTACAACAAGGCGCTCTTCAGGAAGGCGGGCATCACGCATCCGCCTCGCACGATCTCGGAGCTCACCGCCGACGCCAAGAAGCTGACCGTTCGCAATTCGAACGGGACGCTCAAGACGGTCGGCCTCGACCCGGTGATCGGCTGGTACGAGAACGTCCCGGAGCGCTGGATCCAGCAGTTCGGCGGCAAGTTCGTCGACTCCAAGGGGCATGCGATCCTCGCGACCGACCCGGCCTGGACGAAGTGGGCAAAGTGGCAGAAGTCGCTGGTCGACTGGTACGGCTACGACAACCTCGTTCGCTGGCAGACCGGCGCGGGGGACGAGTTCGCAGCGTCCCAGGCGTTCGAGAACGGCAAGGTCGCGATGAACCTCGACGGCGAGTGGCGCGTCGCGTTCATCCAGAACGAGCATCCGAACCTGCAGTACGGCACCGCGCCGTTCCCGGTGGACGATGCCCATCCGGAGCTGTACGGCTCGGGCTACATCAACGGCACGATCATCGGCATCCCGCGCGGCGGGAAGCACCAGGACGAGGCCTGGGCGCTGGTGAAGTACTTGACCACGAACTCCCACTTCCTCGCGCAGTTCTCCAACCTGATCCGCAACGTCCCGACGACGACGGCGTCGCTGACGTCGCCCGAGATCAAGCCTGACCCGCACTTCGCGACGTTCCTGAAGATCTTCGGCAACGCGAAGTCCGGAACATCGCCGATCATGGCATCCGGTAATGCGTTCACGAACCTGGTGCAGAACTTCTTCACCAAATGGCAGGCAGGCGGCGTGAAGGACCTCGCCTCCAGCCTGAAGACGCTCGACAAGCAGCTCGACGCCCAGGTCGCCCAGGCAGGCGGCGGCGGTGGCGGCGGGGTGCCGTGAGCCTGACCCGGCTCGCACCGGCCGGGGAGACGTCGCCCGTCTCCCCGGCCGTGCAGATCGTGCGGCGGCCCGGACGGCGCAAGGCCGAGTGGCGCCGGCGCCGGCTCGTGCTGCTCCTGATGAGCCCGTGGATCCTGGGCTTCTCGGTGTTCTTCGGCTACCCGCTCGTGATGAGCGTGTACCTCTCCTTCAACCACTACGACCTCTTGTCGCCGCCGCGCTGGGTCGGGCTCGCGAACTACCGCTACCTCTTCACGGTCGACCCGCAGGTGTGGACGGCGATCCGCAACACCCTCTGGATCATCGCGTTCATGGTCCCGGCGCAGGTGCTGTTCGCGTTCGGCATCGCGCTGATGGTGGCCCGCGCACGACGCGGGGTCGGCTTCTTCCGCACCGTCTTCTACCTGCCGGCGCTCGCGCCGCCCGTCGCGGCGACCCTCGGCTTCGTTTACCTCCTCAACCCCTCCACCGGCCCGGTGAACACCGTCCTCGGGCACCTCGGCGTGCAGGGGCCGCTCTGGTTCAACTCGACCTCGTGGGCCAAGCCGTCGCTCGTCCTGCTCGCCGTCTGGGGCGTCGGGAACACGATGGTCATCTTCCTCGCCGCGATCATCGACGTCCCCCGGCACCTGATGGAGTCGGCGGAGCTCGACGGCGCGGGCCCGCTCCAGCGGCTGCGCTGGGTGACGCTGCCCTCGATCAGCCCGGTCATCCTCTTCTCGGTCATCCTCGGCGTGATCCAGGCGCTGCAGTACTTCACGCAGGCGTACGTCGCCGCGGCGATCGCAGGCGGACAGGCCTCGCAGGCGGGGGAGAACATCAACGGCCTCGGGTATCCCGAGGACTCGACGCTCTTCTATCCCGTACTGCTCTACCAGCACGGCTTCAACGACTTCCAGATGGGCTACGCGTCGGCGATGGCGATGGTGCTGCTCGCCGCCGCGTTCGCGGTGACGCTCGTCATCGTCCTCAACTCGCGGAAGTGGGTGCACCAGGCGGTGCCGCGGTGACCTCTGTCACCGCCGGCATGCCGCTCGTCAGGCGCAAGCGGCCGGCGCATGTCAGACGCCGCAGGTTCCTCGTCGGGGTGGCGGACCACAGCCTGCTGATCGCGACCGCGGTCATCTTCCTCGCGCCGTTCGTGTTCATCGTGCTGACGGCGTTGATGACGAACAACCAGGCGCTGTCGGCAAGCCTCTGGCCGCATCCGTTCCGCCTTCAGAACTTCGTCGACGTCTTCCGGGACGCGCCACTGCTGCGCTGGACGCTGAACACGATGATCTATTCCGTCCTCGCGACGATCGGCGTCATCATCTCGTCGGTGCCGGTCGCCTACGCGCTCGCGCGAATCCGCTGGCGCGGGCGCGAGATCGCCTTCATGATCGTCCTGATCGCGCTGATGCTGCCGCCGCAGGTGTCGGTCGTCCCGCTCTACGTGATGTGGGCGAAGCTGCACCTGGTCGGCACGCTCTGGCCGCTGATCATCCCCAACTGGCTCGGAGACGCCTTCTCGATCTTCCTGCTCCGCCAGTTCTTCCTGACGATCCCGGAGGAGTACCTCGATGCGGCGCGCGTCGACGGCTGCGGAGAGCTCCGCATCCTGGCGACCGTCGTGACGCGGCTCGCGAAGCCGGCGATCGCTGCCGTCGCGCTCTTCTCGTTCCTCTACACCTTCAACGACTTCTTCCTGCCGCTGCTCTACGTCGGTCAGAACCCGCACAAGTGGGTGCTGTCGATCGGGCTCGCGCAGTTCCGCTCGCTGCACCAGGTGCAGTGGAACCTGACGATGGCCGCCACGCTGCTCGTGATGGCGCCGATCATCGTCCTCTTCTTCCTCGCCCAACGCGCGTTCGTCGAGGGCGTCACGCTGACCGGGGTGAAGGGCTGATGCGCATCGCGGTGATCGGAGCCGGCTCGACGTATACGCCCGAGCTGGTCGCCGGGCTGTCGCGTCTCGACGTCAGCGAGCTCGCGCTGCACGACATCGACGCCGAGCGGCGCGAGGTGGTCGGCGCGATGGCCCGTCGCATGCTCGACCGTCAGGGCTATCGCGGTTCCGTCGAGCACACCGGCGATCTCGACAGGGCGCTCGACGGCGCGGACTTCGTGCTCGTCCAGATCAGGGTCGGCGGCCAGGCGGCACGGCTCGGGGACGAGACCTTTCCGCTCCGCTGCGGCTGTATCGGCCAGGAGACGACAGGCGCGGGCGGCCTGGCGAAGGCGCTGCGGACGGTCCCGGTAGTGCTCGAGCTCGCCGAGCGCGCACGCGAGCGCGCGAGCAGTGATGCCTGGATCGTCGACTTCACGAACCCGGTGGGGATCGTGACCCGGGCGCTGCTCGATCACGGCCATCGCGCGGTCGGGCTCTGCAACGTCGCGATCGGCTTCCAGCGGCAGTTCGCGAGCTGGCTCGGGGTCGAGCCGCGCCGCGTGGTCGTCGACCAGGTGGGCTTGAACCACCTGACCTGGGTGCGGCGCGTCCTGGTCGACGGCGACGACGTGCTGCCGGATCTGCTCGACGCTCACGGCGACGAGCTCGCCGGTGAGCTCGAGCTGCCGCGACACCTGCTCGACGATCTCGGCGCCGTCCCGTCGTACTACCTCCGCTACTTCTACGCACACGACGAGGTGCTGGCCGAGCAGCTCGACGGCGTCCCGCGGGCGGCGACCGTCGCTGAGATCGAGCGCGAGCTGCTCGCGCTGTACCGCGACCCGTCGCTCGACGAGAAGCCGGTGCTGCTCGAGCAGCGCGGCGGCGCCTTCTACAGCGAGGCTGCCCTCGGGCTGGTCGCCTCGCTCTCGACCGGAGACGGCGCGGTGCACGAGGTCGACATCCGCAACGCCGGAACCCTCCGCGGGCTTGCCGCCGACGACGTCGTCGAGGTGCCCGCGCGTGTCGAGGGAGCCGCCCTCGTCCCGCTGCCGCAGGCGCCGCTCGCTCCGGAGCTGCTCGGTCTGGTTCAGCACGCGGCTGCCTACGAGCGGCTGGCCGTCGCAGCTGCGCTCAGCCGCGATCCGACAGATGTCTGGAAGGCGCTGCTCGCACACCCGTTGATCGGGCAGGACGCCAAGTCGGAGCAGCTGCTCGAGCATCTGATGGCCGAGGTGGTCGCATGATCGTGCTCGCCGTCGACGGCGGGAACTCGAAGACCGACCTCGCGCTCGTCGACCGCACCGGTGCCGTGCTCGGCTACGCGCGCGGGCCGCTCAGCTCGCCGCACCACATCGGGCTCGACGGCTGCGCCGACGTGCTGCAGCGACTCGTCGACGAGGTCGGGCTCGACGGCCGGCGCGCCGAGCTCGCGCAGGTGCTCCTCGCCGGCGTGGACTTCCCCGACGAGGAGCACGAGGCTCAGCGTGTGCTCGACGCTCGAGGGTGGGCCGGCCGCACGGAGATCGGGAACGACACCTTCGCGGTGCTGCGCGCCGGGACCGAGCGCGGATGGGGCGTCGCGATCACCTGCGGCGCCGGAATCAACTGCGTCGGCGTGGCTCCCGACGGCCGGCGCGTGCGGTTCGCCGCCCTCGGCGCGGTCTCGGGCGACTGGGGCGGTGGCTACGACGTCGGCCTGGCCGGCCTCTCGGCGGCGGCGCGGAGCGCCGACGGCCGTGGACCGACGACGGTGCTCGAGCACCTCGTGCCTGCGCAGTTCGGATACGAATCGCCGGTGGACGTCGCCCGTGCGATTCACCGCGGCGAGCTCGAGAGCCGGCGCACGATCGAGCTCGCGCCGGTCGTCCTGGCGGCTGCGGGCGACGACCCGGTCGCCGCAGCCATCGAGGAGCGGCTCGCCGACGAGATCGTCGCGCTCGCCCGCGCCGCCCTGCTGCGCCTCGGCCCGCTCGAGGCTCCCGCCGACGTGGTCGTCGGCGGCGGGCTGATGCGCTCGGCGCATCCGCGCCTGCTGGACCGGATCGAGCAGGGGTTGAACGCGCTGCCGGTGAAGACCGTGCTCCAGCGCACGGAGCTGCCGCCGATCGTCGGCGCTGCGCTGCTCGCGCTCGACGCGATCGGCGCCGACGACGCCGCGCGCGCGCGTGCCCGCGACGAGCTCGCATCGTCGGTCGCCCGCGGCGAGCGGCAGGTGGTGGCCTGATGGCGAACGTCACCTACCGTCAGGCGACTCGCGTGTACCCCGGGACGGACGTCGCCGCGGTCAACGCGCTCGATCTCGAGATCGCCGACGGCGAGCTGCTCGTCCTCGTCGGGCCCTCCGGCTCGGGCAAGACGACCGCGCTGCGGATGCTCGCCGGCCTGGAGGAGGTCGATGCCGGCAGCATCTCGATCGGCGCGCGCGACGTCACTGACGTGGCGCCGAAGGATCGCGACGTCGCGATGGTGTTCCAGAACTACGCGCTCTACCCGTACCTGACGGTCGAGGCGAACATCGGGTTCCCGTTGCGCATCGCCCGCATGCCGAAGGCGGAGCGTGCGCGGCGCGTGCACGAGGTAGCGGAGCTGCTCGGGCTCACCGAGTATCTGCAGCGCAAGCCGGGCCAACTGTCCGGCGGGCAGCGCCAGCGCGTCGCGATGGGACGGGCGATCGTGCGGGAGCCGAGCGTGTTCCTGATGGATGAGCCTCTCTCGAATCTCGATGCGAAGCTCCGTCTGCAGATGCGCGCCGAGATCGCGGCGCTGCAGTCCCGCCTCGGCGTGACGACCGTGTACGTGACCCACGATCAGTCCGAGGCGATGACGCTCGGGCATCGCGTCGCCGTGCTGGCGGGTGGCTATCTGCAGCAGTGCGACGCCCCGCGAACCCTCTACGAGTCGCCCGCGAACATGTTCGTCGCCGGTTTCATCGGGTCACCGGCGATGAACCTCTGCCGCTGTCCGCTCGGCGAGAACGGTGCGGTCGGACTGGGCGGCGTCGACGTTCCCGTGTCGCGCGACCTGCGTGCTCGGCTCGACCACGAGGTCGTCGTCGGTCTGAGGCCCGAGTCGCTCGACGTCGCCTCCGACGGCATCCCTGCGACGGTCGAGGTGGTCGAGGAGATCGGCGCCGATGCCTATGTCTTCGCGGCGTCTCACGTGGGAGGCGAGGACGTGAAGCTCGTGGCGCGTGTCGAGGCGAAGCGTGCGCCGGAGCGCGGCGCCACGATCGCGTTGCGACCGCGTCCGGACGAAGCTCACCTGTTCGACCCGGCGACGGGCGAGCGGATCGGCTGAACCAAGAGCTTCTTAGGCCGCGACGCGCGTCTCGCCGGCGACGAGCACGCGCAGGATCTCGAGCCGGTCGTCGAGGACGACCACGTCGGCCGGCGAGCCGATCGCGAGCCGGCCCACGTCCGGCTCGCCGAGCACCGAAGCAGGGGTCGCCGTCGCCGCGCGCACCGCGTCGGTGAGCGACGCACCGAGGGCGTACAGCCCGCGCACCGCCTCGATCATCGTGAGGACACTCCCGGCAAGCACGCCGTCCGGCCCTCGAACCGTTCCGTCGAGGACGTGCACGTCGAGGGTGCCGAAGCTGCTGTAGGACCCGTCCGCGACCCCGGCCGCGGTGATCGCGTCGGTGACCAGCGCGACCCGGTCGCCCGCCGCGCGCCAGACCACAGCCGCGGTCTCGGGAGCGAGGTGGATGCCGTCGAGGATGATCGAGACGACGACGTCGTCGCGGGCAAGCGCCGCGCCGACGATGCCGGGGTCGCGATGCAGGAACGGGCGCATCGCGTTGAAGAGGTGCGTGACGCTGCGCGCTCCGCGGTCGAACGCGGCCTCGGCCTGCTCGGCGGTCGCGTCGCTGTGTCCCAGCGAGACCGCGACGCCGCGCTCGAGCAGGCGGTCGATCACGGCGTCGGCGGCCGGAAGTTCCGGCGCCAGCGTCATCAGGCGCACCGGCCCGGCATCGAGCAGCCGGTCGAGCAGGGCGACGTCGGGATCTCGGCGGGCGGCAGCCGTGTGCGCTCCGAGCCGGTTCGGCGAGAGGAACGGCCCTTCGAGGTGCATGCCGAGGATCCGAGGCCGCTGCTCGTCGCGCGGCACCTCGCGCATCGCGGCGGTCACCTGTTCCTCCGGGCTCGTGATCAGCGTCGGCAGATAGGCAGTGACGCCCGTCTCGAGCAGGGCGGCGCCGGCCTGCCGGTAGCCGTCGGCGTCGGCGTCGAGGAAGTCGACGCCGCCGAAGCCGTTCACCTGCAGATCGACGAAGCCCGGCACCGCGATGCCGCGTCCGCCCGGTGACGGCAGACCGGCCGCGGTCAGTCGTCCGTCGATCAGCTCGACGTCCCCGGGAAGGAGCGCACCGTCGACGAGTGCGGCCTCGACGCCGAGCCTCATCGGTCTCTCCGTTCGCGGCGCATCGCGTCAGTCTATGAGTGGTCCGGTGCTTTGGTCAATACCAGTTTCGCAAATCGGTCCGTTCTGGGCTTGTCGGCGAGCCTTCTGGTCTATACCATCGCGTGTCGTGGCGGGGATCAGGCTCGAGCAGGTGAGGAAGTCGTACGGGACCGTCACGGCCGTCGACGGCGTCACGCTCGAGATCGCCGACGCCGAGTTCCTGGTGCTCGTGGGGCCCTCCGGCTGCGGCAAGTCGACGCTGCTGCGCATGATCGCCGGGCTCGAAGAGGTCACCGGCGGCGAGATCTGGATCGGGGACCGCGATGTCACCGATCTCGCGCCGCGCAGTCGCGACGTCGCGATGGTCTTCCAGACGTACGCGCTCTACCCCCACATGAGCGTTCGCCAGAACCTGGGGTACGGCCTGAAGGCCAGGCGGACACCGAAGCCCGAGATCGCGAAGCGTGTCGCCGAGGTCGCCGAGCTGCTCGGGCTCGACGAGCTGCTCGAGCGGCGGCCCGCGCAGCTCTCGGGCGGCCAGCGGCAGCGCGTCGCCATGGGGCGGGCGATCGCGAGAGAACCGCAAGCCTTCCTGCTCGACGAGCCGCTGTCGAACCTCGACGCGAAGCTCCGGGTCGGAATGCGCGCGTCACTGGCGCAGCTGCACCAGCGGCTCGGTGTGACGACCGTGTACGTGACGCACGACCAGACCGAAGCGATGACGCTCGGCCAGCGGGTTGCCGTGATGCGCGACGGCCACATCCTCCAGGTCGACCGCCCGGGCGAGCTCTACGCGAGGCCGCGCAGCCTGTTCGTCGCGGCGTTCATCGGCTCGCCCGCGATGAATCTCGTCGACGCGACGCTGGAGGGCGACGACGTGACCTTTGGGCAGTTCCGGCTGCCACTGGCGCCGGGGCTCCGCCCGGCCGGCTCGGGACGCGTCGTGCTCGGGGTGCGGCCCGAGAGCTTCGAGGATACGGCCTTCGCCGCCGGCCTCCCCACGATCCCGGTGGACGTGGAGGTGGTCGAGGATCTGGGCTCAGACGCACACGTCTTCTTCCACGTCGATGCACCGCCGATTACCGCAGAAATCCTGGAGAAATCGGCCGACAGCGGTCTGCTCGAGACTAGTCGCGCTCTCTTCGCCGCCCGCGTCGATCCGCGCTCGGCGGCCCGGCCTGCCGGCCGCCTCGAGCTGGCTGTCGACCCGTCGCGGTTCCACTTCTTCGACCCGGAGACGGGCGACCGGCTGGCCGCCGCCGGGGCCGCTGCCGAGCTCGCCTCGGCGCGGTGACGAAGCAGCGCGAGACCCGGGAGCGCGTGCTCGAGTTGATCGAGCCGCTCGGCGTCGGTGACGCGATCCCCTCGGAACGGCAGCTGGGAACCGACCTCGGGGTCTCGCGCCTGACCGTTCGCGCGGCTCTCGACGAGCTCGTTCGCGAGGGTTACCTCGTGCGCCGGCGCGGCGCGGGCACGTTCGTCGCGGAGCCGAAGGTCGCGAAAGGCACCGACGTCTTCACCTCCTTCAGCGACGACATGCGCAAGCGCGGGTTCGTGCCGGGCAGCCGGACGCTCGATCTGCGTTCGATCCCGGCCGGGGCGCGGCTCGGTCGCATCCTGCACGTCTCACCCTCTGAACCAGTGCTGTCGGTGAAACGGCTCCGGCTTGCCGACGGCGACGCGATGGCGATCGAGCTCCTGAATGTGCGGGCGTCGCTCGTTCCCGGACTGACCGGCGAGGATCTCGAACGGAGCTCCTTCTACGACCTGCTCGTGTCGCGATACGAGATCGAGATCGTCGGGGGGACGCAGACGGTGGAGCCGACGGTCACGAACGACGAGGAGTCGGCTGCGCTCGGCGTCCCGCTGCATTCGCCCGCGTTGCTGTTCGAGCGGGTCACACGCTCTTCGGCGGGCGATGTCGTCGAGTTCACCAGCTCGACCTATCGCGGCGATCGCTACCGGCTCGTCACGGAACTCGGCGTCGGCGGCCGGCCGGCCCAGCCGCTCGAGCTGTCTCCGTCGATCGGTGGACAAGACCAACCGTCCAACTGGTATTGACATCTTGTCGACAGTTGTGACAGGATCCGGCGAAGTGGCAAGTGGTCTATACCAAACGCGCGGCGCCGGAACCTCTCGCAGCTGGCCACGCACGATGCGAGGAGAGCGACAGGCCCGCCTGACTCTGGAGGGATCCAGATGAAGAGACGCAGCATCGTCGCTCTCTGTCTCGTCGCACTCGTGGCGGCTGCTGCCGCGACCGCGACCTCGGGAGCGACGCAGAAGGCGAACGCGAGCAGCATCACCGTGTGGTTGCAGACGGATGCGCAGAACGGCTGGCCCGACCTCGTCGCATCCGTGAACCAGACGTTCCAGGCGGCCCACCCCGGCGTCACCGTGAACATCCAGTACCAGAGCTGGACCGATCACCTGCAGAAGTTCGACGCGACGCTTGCGGGTGGCAGCGGTCCGGACGTGATCGAGATGGGCAACACGGAAATGACGAAGTACATGGCTGCCGGTGCGTTCGCAGCGCTCGACAAGTCGACGTTCGACAACTCCGCGAACTGGCTCGCCGGTCTCGCCGCGTCGGGCAGGTACGCCGGCAAGACCTACGGCGTCCCGTACTACGCGGGCTCCCGTGTCGTGACCTACCGCAAGGACCTCTTCAAGAAGGCTGGCATCACGAAGCTGCCGGCGACGACGGCCGAGTACATGGCCGACGCGAAGAAGCTCCTCGCGGCGAACCCGGAGAAGGGCTTCTCGGCGGCCTACACGGCCGGCACCGACTGGTATGTCGCCCTGGGCTTCGTCTTCGACTACGGCGGCGGCATCGCGACGCAGGTGAGCGGTACGTGGAAGGGCCTGCTCGCCTCCCCGAAGTCGATCGCCGGGCTGACGGCGTACAAGAAGTTCTACCTCGCCGCCTCTCGGGCATCGAAGACGACGGACGAGACCCACCCGTGGGGCTATGACGTCTACGCGCAGGGAAAGGCAGCGTCCGTGATCGGTCAGAGCTGGTTCACGTGCTGCGTCGGCAAGAAGTACACAGCTTCGACAGGGCAGTTCGTGATACCGGGCCACATCAAGGGCAAGCCGCTTCCCGGTTTCCTCGGCGGCTCCGACCTCGCCGTGCCGGGCACGAGCTCGAACAAGGCACTCGCCTCCGACTGGATCAAGGACTTCACGAGCACCAGCTCGGAGAAGGCGCTCCAGGCGAAGGGCAACATCCCCAACGCGACCAACCTCCTGGGCGGAAGCGTCAACGAGCGCGCCGCGGCGCGGAGCTGGTTCATCCCGACGGCCAAGCACTGGGCCGACGTCGAGAACGGCAACATCCTCCGCAACATGCTCGCGCAGATCCTCACCGGCAAGCTGACGGTGCAGCAGGCCGCCCAGTCGGCCAGCGACAACATCGCATCGGTGCTGAACCAGCCGTAACCGGTGTCCTCAACGAGCCCTACGGCCGCCGCCGCCGAGACCACGCTTCACCGGTCTCGGCGGCGACGCCGTTTCAGGGATCGGGCGCTCCGGGCGTCGATCCCGTACGGGCTGATCCTGCCGGTGCTCGTGGTCGTGGGGCTGATCCTCGGCTACCCGCTCTACTGGCTCGTCAAGCTCTCGACCCAGCGGTACGGCCTCTTCGAGCTGATCCAGCACAAGGGCGTGTCGGTCGGCTTCGCCAACTTCCGCTCCGTCTTACACGACGCGGTGTTCTGGCACACGCTCGGACGCACCGCCGTGTTCACGATCGCGAACGTCGGGCTGACGATGGTGCTCGGGATGCTGCTCGCGCTGTTGCTCGTCCGCATCAGCACCTTTGTCCGCGTCCTGCTCACCTCCGGCCTCGTGCTCGTGTGGTCGATGCCGGTTGTCGTCGCGGTGCAGGTCTTCTACTGGATGACCAACTTCGAGAACGGCGTCGTCAACTACGTCCTGACCCAGCTGGGTCTCGGTGACTTCAGCCAGCACGACTGGTACGCGACGACGTTCTCGCAGCTCAGCCTCGTCACGGTGCTGATCGTCTGGGGCGCGCTGCCGTTCGTCGTGATCACGCTCTATGCCGGCCTCGCACAGGTGCCGCGCGATCTCGTCGAGGCCGCCGAGGTCGACGGTGCGCGGCCGTGGCGCGTGTTCCGGGACATCACCTTCCCGATCCTTCGCCCGATCGTCCTGATCCTGACGAGCCTCTCGATCATCTGGGACTTCGGGGTCTTCACCCAGCCGTACCTGCTGATCGGGCAGTCGAAGATCACGTCCGGCAACTACCTGATGAGCATCTACCTCTTCGAGGAGGGCTACTTCAAGAGTGACTTCGGACGCGGCGCTGCGATCTCGATCCTGATGCTGCTGATCGTCGCCGTGCTGAGCGTTGCCTATGTCCGCAAGATGGTGCGGATCGGAACGGAGACGGCGTGAGTAGAGGCCGGAGTGGACGTCGCACTCGGCAGACGGCCTGGGACGCCGTCGGGTTGGCCGTCTTCGTCGTGATGGTCTTCCCGGTCTTCTGGATGATCTCGACGGCGTTCAAGTCGAACGACCAGATCGTCAGCCTCAAGCCCACCTGGTTCCCGCTGCATCCGACGATTCAGCATTTTCGCGATGCGCTCAACCGGCCGTTCTTCTGGGTGGACGTCAAGAACAGTCTGATCGTGGTGCTCGCGACCGTCGCGATCTCGATCGTGCTCGCATTCCTCGCGGCGATCGCGCTGGCGCGGTACGGGTTCGCCGGGCGGAAGCTCTTCCTCGTACTGGTGATCGGTATCCAGATGCTGCCGCAGGCCGGGCTGATCATCCCGCTCTACGTCGTGCTCGCGCGCTACCACCAGGTGAACGCACTCTCGGGCTTGATCGTCACCTATATGACATTCGTGCTGCCGTTCTCGGTCTGGACGCTGCGCGGCTTCCTGATCGGCATTCCCAAGGATCTCGAGGAGGCCGGGATGGTGGACGGCTCGACTCGCCTGGGTGTGTTCCTGAAGATCCTGCTGCCGCTGATGGGGCCCGGGCTCGTCGCGACGTCGGTGTTTGCGTTCATCACGACCTGGAACGAGTACATCTTCGCGCGAGTGCTGCTCAACGACCAGTCCAAGCAGACGGTCACGGTCTGGCTCTCCTACTTCCTCGGCTCGAGCCGAAACACGGACTGGGGTGCGCTGATGGCGGCGTCGACGCTGACCGCGATCCCGGTCGTTGTCTTCTTCCTGCTGGTGCAGCGCCGAATCGCCTTCGGGTTGACCGCCGGAGCGGTGCGGGGATGAGCGCAGTCTCGAGCGGATGGCCGCCGCGTGCGTGCTGCCGAGCTTCCCGGGCGTCGAGGTCCCGGACTGGATCCGCCGCTTCCTCGAGCGCGGCGGCTCGAGCGTTCTGCTCTTCGCCTACAACGTGCCGTCGCGCGACGAGCTCGCCCGGCTGGCGGCGTCGCTTCGCGTCGGAGCGCGCCGACGTCCTGCTCGCGATCGACGAGGAGGGCGGCGACGTGACGCGCCTCGAGTGGCAGGAAGGCAGCTCGTACCCGTCGGCGGCTGGGCTGGGCGTCGTCGGCGACGTCGAGCTGACCGAGGCGGTCGCCGCTGCGATCGGAGCCGAGCTTGCGGCGACAGGGGTCAACTGGAACTTCGCACCGGTCGCTGACGTGAACGTGCCCGAGAACCCCGTGATCGGCGTGCGCGCCTTCGGAGACAGCGCCGGACGTCGTCGCGCCGCAGGTGGCTGCGTTCGTGCGCGGCCTGCAGCGCGTCGCGCGTCGCAGCGTGCGCCAAGCACTTCCCGGGGCACGGAGCAACGGAGATGGACTCGCATCTCGAGCTTCCCGTCGTGACCGGCGATCTGGCCGCAGCCCTCGAGCCGTTCCGCGCCGCCGTCGACGCCGGGGTCCAGACGGTGATGACGGCGCACGTCGTCGTGCCCGAGCTCGGCGACGCGCCGGCGACGCTGAACGAGCGGGTCGTGACCGGCATCCTGCGCGACGAGCTCGGGTTCGACGGCGTCGTCGTCGCCGACGCGCTCGAGATGCGCGCCGTCAGCGCGACGGTCGGGGTCGAGGCGGCGGCGGTTCGCGCCCTCGCTGCGGGCGTCGACCTGCTGTGCGTCGGTCACGATCTCGACGAGCTCGACGTTGCGCGCATCGAGAGCGCCATCGTCAACGCCGTCTGCTGCCGGCGACCTGGCGGAGGATCGACTTGTGCGAGGCGGCAGCGACGCGTCGATGCGGCTCGCCGCCTGGGCGCATGCCGAATCGCTCCCGGTCGACGCCGCCGTCGGCGATGCCGCCGCTCGACGTGCGGGTCGGTGTCGGGCGACGCGGCCCTCGCTGCCGATGCGTCGATCGTCGAGCTGCGGCCACGCGCGAACATCGCCGCCGGCGAGCACGAGCATCGTCTGCCGGGCGCGGTCGTCGTCCGCGAGGGCGAGCCGGTTCCGGACGCCGACGCCTACGTCGTGCGTGACGCGCATCGGCACGCCTGGATGCGTGCCGTCGCCGATCGGGACGACGCGGTCGTGATCGAGGTCGGCCTGCCGGTCTGGCGCCCCGCTCGCGCCCGCGGCTACGTGGCGACGTACGGTGCCGGCCGTGCGTCGCTCGACGCGGCCGCCGAGGCCCTCCGCGGGCCGGTGCGGGCATGACTCGTTCTCGAGCGCGAGCTCGCGGAACAGCCGGCTGCGCTCGCGCGGTTCATCGCGCATCAGCGCGACGGCGCGGCCGACGGTCTCGGCGCTGCTCCGCCGCGACGACGTGCAGCTACGTCCTGATCGCGTCGCGGGGGAGCTCGTCGAACGTCGCGCGCTACGCGCAGTACGTGCTCGGGCGCGCGCATCGCGTGCCGGTCGCGTTCGCGACGCCGTCGCTCTACACGCTCGTACGGCCAGCCGCCGCGACTCGACGGCGCGCTCGTCGTCGGCATCTCGCAGTCGGGCGAGTCGCCCGACGTGCAACGCGGTGATCGACGAGGCGCGCCGGCAGGGACGGCCGACGGTGGCGCTGACGAACGTGCCCTCGTCACCGCTCGGCTCGTCTGTCGACGTGGTGCTGCCGCTCGAGGCGGGCGTCGAGCAGTCGGTGGCCGCCACCAAGACGTACATCAACTCGCTCGGAGCGATCGCGATGCTCTTCGCCGCCGCGACCTCCGATCGCGAAGCGCTCGGCAGAGCTCGAGCGCGTGCCGGACGCAGCTCGAGCGGCAGCTCGAGCGCTCTCGCGCGCAGCCGCGGAGCAGATCGATCGGCTCGGCCCGGTCGAGGGCGGGACGGTGATCGCGCGCGGCGTCAACTACGGCACGTCGTTCGAGATCGCGCTGAAGATCCGGGAGCTGTCGGGCCTCCTGTTCGAGGCGTATTCGTCGGCCGACCTGATGCACGGGCCGGTGGCGGCGATCGCCACGGGCTGGCCGGTGATCGCGGTCGCGCCGTCCGGCCCGGCGCTCTGCGAGCATGGAGGAGGCGCTGAGCGCGGTGCTCGCGCGCGGAGCACGGTCGATCGTGATCTCCGACGACGAGCGAGTGCTCGGCCGGGCCGAGATCGCGCTGCCGCTCGAGCGCGACGTGCCCGAGTGGGTGAGCCCGCTGCTCGCCGTCGTGCCGGGCCAGTTCGCGGCACTTCGGCTGTCGCAGCTGCGCGGCGACGACGTCGACAACCCGCTCGGGCTCTCGAAGGTCACGCTGACGCGGTAGAGCTCTAGGCGGCGATCCCCCGAACGTGGGACGCGCGCGGTGGCGGCTCGTGCCGATCATCAGGCCGTGCGGCGTCTTCGTCGTCCTGCTTGCTTGTCGCGCTCGTGCCGCTCGTCGCGGCTGCCTGTACGGGCGCCGACGCCAAGAAGGCGCGAGGATCTGCTCGCGCAGTCGCGGATCGCGGCTCAGTCGGTGCGCTCCGAGTCGTTCACGATGAAGATCAACGTCGACGCGGTCGGGAAGAGCGCGGAGGTCGACGCGCAGGGCGGCATGGTGCTCCGCGGAACGGGCGCGGGCGACTTCTACGCGAACCTGACGACGAACGTCCCGGGCGCGGCACCGGTCGACGTCGTGATGGTGAAGCGCGGCGCCCGTGCTGCGGATGACCCTGAACGGCGTCAGACGCGCACCGTTCCGCTGCCGGCCAACTTGAAGCCGTCCACCGCGGCCGGCCGTTCGACGTCAACGCGCTCACTCCGTACGTCAAGGACGTCACGGTGTCGACGCTCGACGTCAACGGGCGCACCGAGGACGAGGTGGTCGGCACGATCGACGGCGATGCGCTGCTCTGCGAACCTGCCTGGGCTCTCGAAGGGTCTGCTCTCGAACCTCGGCGCGTCGCTCGGTGACATCAAGGTCTCCCTGTTCATCCCGCGCGACACGCATCTCGTCGAGACCGCGCTGATCGACATGACGATGCACGTGGCCAAGCAGAGCGCGCACATGAGCATGTCGTTCGCGGTGACGGGCGTGAACCAGCCGGTCCCGTTCCCGCAGTAGTAGCCTCGCGCAGACCGGTACGCTGCCGGCCCCGATGGCTCTCGTGCATGGAGAACGCCGGTTTGCGCTCCACCCGAGCGCGTGTTCGAACTGCTCACCGACCCCGATGTCGTCGCCTCCGCGATCCCGGCAGTTCGAGGGCACCGCGTGCTCGATCACAACCACTGGGAGGCGCGCGTGAAGCTACCGCTGCCACTGGCGCCGAAGCTCACGATCCGGTTCGAAGTGGTCGACGAGCGCCCGTCGCAGCATGCTGCGCTGCGCGCGCACGGCGGCGGCACGAACGTCGCCTCCACGTTCGACCTCGTCGCGGACGGCGACGGCACCGCGATGTCGTGGCAGGCGGAGATCCACTTGACCGGCGTCGTCGACCGCTTCGTCGGCGGCCGGCCTCGACGCGGTCGCACGGCGGCAGGCCGAGCGCACGCTCGATGCGGTCGAGCGCGCGCTCGCATAGTCTCAGGCGATGCGAATCGCGATTCTCGGGGTCGGGAAGATCGGCGAAGCGCTCCTCGCCGGGCTGCACAGCTTCGGGCTGGACCGACATCGCGGCAACGGTGCGTCGCGAGGAGCGGGTGACCGAGCTGCGCGAGCGTTACGGCGTCGAGGTCGGCATGTCGAACGCGGACGCGGTCGCGGTGCCACGGTCGCCGTGATCGCGGTGAAGCCACAGGATCTCGAGACGCTCCTGGACGAGATCGCGCCGGCTCTCGACGGCTCGCAGACCGTGCTCTCGCTGGCCGCGGCGATCCCGACAGCCGCGATCGAGGCGCGCCTGCACGGACGAGATCCCGGTTGTCCGCGCGATGCCGAACGCTCCGTCGACGGTGCACGAGGGCATCGCCGGCATCTGCGCCGGCAGCCTGGCCGGAGCCGAGCACCTCGAGCAGGCGTCCCAGGTGCTGCGTGCGGTCGGCGACGTGGTCGTCCTGCCCGAGGAGCGCGATGGACGCCGTCACCGCCGTCTCGGGCTCGGGGCCGGCCTACTATGCGCTGCTCGCCGAGGCGATGATCGAGGCCGGGCATCCTGCTCGGGCTGTCGCGCGAGGTGTCGACGCGCCTCGTCGTGCAGACGATGTTCGGGCACGGCGAAGCTGCTGCGGGACGAGAAGATGCATCCGGTCGAATTGCGCGAGGCGGTGACGTCGCCGGGCGGAACGACGACCCGCGCGATCCGCGAGCTCGAGCAGGCCGGCGTTCGCGCAGCGTTCCTGAACGCGATCAACGCGGCGATGGAACGGTCGAAGCGAGCTCGCCGCGGGCACGACTAGGACCGCCAGCCCTCTCGCGGCTGCCAGCGGAAGCCGATAGAAGCGCGGCGACGCGCCCGACCACTCCCCAGGCGGCGACGACCGCGAGCGAGCTGATCTCTGCGACCAGAGGTGATGGTCGCGGACCATCACGTTGCGCATCAGCTTCGTGAAGTACGTCAGCGGTAGCACGTCGGCGATCACGCGCAGGAAGGTCGGGTACGTCTCGGCGTGAAGAACGTGCCGGAGATGATCGCCATCGGCAGGTAGACGAAGTTGATCGACGGCGGACGAGCCCTCCGCCGAGCGCACGACGCCGGTCAGGCCGAGGCCCATCGCCGCGAAGAGAGCCTGCGCCGATCACCAGCGCGCACGAACAGCGAGCCGGACGGTCGCGGCAGCGCGACCAGAAGAGCAGCGCGTCCGATCAGCGATGATCGTGACGACCTCGATCAGGAAGACGACGAACGTCGAGAGCAGCATCGCGCAGGAGGTAGGTCGCCGGCGGCAGCGGCGTTCCGCGGACGCGCTTCAGCACGCCGCTCTCGCGGCGCACGACCATCGAGATCGCGAGACCGGCGAACGCGGTCGAGGCGACGCCGTAGCCGATCATCCCGGCCTGCAGGAAGGCGCCGGCCCGCAGGTGCTCCTTCGTGATCACGTCAGTTGCCGTAGATCGATCCGAAGACCAGGAAGAAGATGACCGGCAGGAGGAAGGTGAAGAACGCCGCCTCGCGGTTGCGCCAGAAGAGCAGCTGCTCGGCGCGGAACTCGTGCAGGAAGCAGCCTCACTCGGTCGGTCAGCTCGAGGTAGACGTCCTCGAGCGTCGGTCGCCGCACCTCGAGCGCCTCGAGCTCCTCGCCGCGGGCGAGCGCTTCGCCGGCGAGCTCGTACACGCCGCCGCGTCGGCTCGCGCGTGCGCTCGACGACCTCGCTCGCCGCCGACGGCGGTAGCGGATCTCGGTCTCGGCCGGGCCGCTGGTCAACTCCGACGGCGCGCCCTCGCGCACGATCCGTCCCTGCGCAGCACCGCGACGCGGTCGGCGAGCTGCTCGGCCTCGTCGAGGTAGTGCGTGGTCAGGAAGATCGTCTTGCCGAGCGCGCGCAGTGCGCGCACCGTGTCCCACGCGGCGCGCCGCGCGCCCGGGATCGAACCCGGTCGTCGGCTCGTCGAGGAACAGCACGGCCGGGTCGCCGACCAGCGCGAGGCCGAGGTCGAGCCGGCGCTTCTGTCCGCCCGACAGCGTGCGCACGCGTGCGTCGCGCTTGTCTGTCGAGCCCGACGAGCTCGACCACTTCGTCGGGGTCGCGCGGACTCGCGTAGTAGCCGGCGAACAGGCGCAGGCTCTCGGCACGCGGTGAGATTCGGATAGAGCGACGAGGACTGCAGCACGACGCCGACCTGCTCGCGCCAGCGCGAGCCGGCGGTTGCGGGGTCGACGCCCAGCACCTCGACGGTGCCGCCGTCCCGCTCGCGGTAGCCCTCGAGGATCTCGACCGTCGTGGTCTTGCCGGCACCGTTCGGGCCGAGCAGGCCGAACACCTCGCCCGGCTCGATCGTGAAGTCGATGCCGCGCACCGCCTCGGTCGAACCGTACGACTTGTGCAGGTCGCGGACGACGATCGCGCTCACAGCGCGGAGCTCCGCGTAGCTCGCCGTCGGGAACGGGCGCCGCTCGCCGGTGAGCTCCTCGAAGATGTCCCCGCAGTCCGGCTGGTGCCCGACCGCGGCGACGATCCCGCCGCGGCCGGTCGACGGCGTCGCGCACGCGTCGCCGCGGTCGCGCCCGGCGCCAGGCCCTCGTGCACCGGCGGCCTCGAGGCCGCACGCTCGCGCGATCGCCTCGGCGGTCTCGCGCGCGCGCAGCAGTGGGCTCGAGACGACCGCGTCGAGCTCGGCGGCCGCCAGGCGTCTCGCCGAGCGCATCCGCCTCGGCTCGGCCTTCCGTCGGTCAGCGGCCGCGCGATCGTCCGGCGTGCCGGGTGCCGCGCTGGCGTGCCGAACGAGGAAGACGCGCACCGGGCTCAGCCTAGTCGGCGAGCTCGGCGGCGAGCTCGCCGAGCACCGCGACCATCTCGACGTCCTCGTGGACGAGATGCTGGAGCATCGCGCGCTCCACGCCGACGTCCTCGTACGCCCGCAGCAGCTCCGCGACCTCGTCGACCGTTCCCGCGAGGCCCGGCGAGCCGGCGTCGTCCCCGGTCAGGGTGCGCCAGGCGGCGAGCCGTTCGTTCGCCTCCGCGCGGTCGCGGCCGACCACGCAGCCGATCATCATCGAGAAGCGAAGCGGCTCGCGGCCGGCGTCACGCGCGGCGTCGACGAGGATGCCGCCGCCGCTCGCGTGCGTCGTCGACGCTCGGGAAGACCGTGTTGTACTCGTCGGCGAACTTGACCGCGGCACGCACGGTGCGTCGGTTTCGCGCGGCCGCCGACGATGATCGGCGGCCGGGCTGCTGCACCGGCTGCGGCCGCACGTCGTCGGCTTCGCGTGAGCTGGCGCGTGATCTCCGCCAGCTGCCGATCGAGCTCGTCGAGCCGCTCGCCGGTCGTGCCGAACGGGAGGCCGTAGGTCTCGTGCTCGGCCTCGTACCAGCCCGCGCCGATCCCCAGCTCGACCCGCCCGTTCGAGATGTGGTCGACCGTCGCGACGTTCTTCGCCAGCACCGCGGCCGGCCGGAACGTGACGGGCGAGACCATCGTCCCGAGCCGGATCCGCTCCGTGGTCGCGGCGAGCGCTGCCAGCACCGCCCAGGCGTCGAGCGAGCCCGCCGGCTCGCCGCGGACGATCGAGCGGTAGTGATCGGAGCGAAACAGGCCCTCGAGGCCGGCGGCCTCGGCGGCCCTCCCGAGCGCCAGCCACTGCGACCAGTCGACGCCCTCCTGCCCTTCGACCATCAACGAGATCCGCACGCTGGAAAGCTACTCGGGCGTCACGTATGCGGCCGTCAGGCCGCCGTCGACGAGGAAGGTCGTGCCGGTGACGTACGACGATTCGTCGCTGGCGAGGAACAGTGCGCCGTTGACGATCTCGCGCGGCTTCGCCAGACGCCCGGTCGGCCAGTGACGTGCGTCGGCGCTCGAGGGCGGCCGGATCGTCACCGAAGATCGCCAGCAGGAGCGGGGTCTCGACCGGGCCCGGGGCAGAGGGCGTTGACGCGCACGTCCGTCGCGCGCGAATTGCACGGCGAGCTCGCGTGTCATCGACAGCACGGCGCCCTTCGACGCGGTGTAGGAGATCTGCGACGTCGCTGCGCCGACGAGCGCGACGAAGCTCGCGACGTTGATCACCGAGCCGCCGCCGCGCTCGAGCAGATGCGGGATGCCGTGCTTGCAGCAGAGGAAGACGCCCTTCGTGTTGACGGCCTGCACGCGGTCCCATGCCTCGACGCCGGTCTCGAGCACCGACGCGTCGTCGCCGGGCGAGATCCCGGCGTTGTTGTAGAGCACGTCGATGCCGCCGAAGCGCTCCGCGGTCGCCGTCATCATCGCTGCCACGCTCGCTTCGTCGGCGACGTCGACCTGCTGGGCGAACGAGCCCGGGCAGAGCGCGGCCGTTTCGGCGGCGGCAGCTTCGACGATGTCGGCGACGCAGACCGACGCGCCTTCCTCGCGTGAACAGGATCGCTGCGTCGCGGCCCATGCCGCTGCCCGCGCCCGTGATCACGCACACCTTGCCCTGCAGGCGCCCCGCCATCGTCCTAGACCTCCGTCGAGTAGAAGACGTTCTTCACTTCGGAGTAACCGGCGAGCGCGTGCAGTCCGAGCTCGCGGCCGAAGCCCGACTGCTTGAAGCCGCCGAACGGCGTCTGCACGCGGACCGAGCTGTTCGAATTCACGCTGAGCACGCCGGCTCTCGAGCGCGCGCGCGACGCGAAGCGCGCGGCCGCCGTCGCGGGTCCAGATCGACCCGGAGAGACCGTACGGCGAGTCGTTCGCGATGCGGATCGCATCTGCCTCGTCGTCGAACGGAATCAGCGCCGCGACCGGACCGAACACCTCCTCGCGCGCGATCCGGTCGTCGTTCGTCGCCTCGACGACGGTGCAGCGGATACCAGAAGCCACTGCCGTCGGATGTCGCTGCGAAACAGCGGTCGAGCCGTCGACGAACCCGGCGACCGTCTCGCGATGGGCGGCCGTGATCAGCGGGCCCATCTCGGTTGCGTCCGTCCTCCGGGTCGCCGATCTTGACGCCGCGTCGTCGCCTCGACGAACAGCTCGGCGAAACGGTCGTAGGCCGAGCGCTCGACGAGGATGCGCGAGCGTGCGCAGCAGTCCTGGCCGGCGTTGTCGAAGACGGCGTAGGGCGCGGCGGCGGCGGCGCGTTCGAGGTCGGCGTCGGCGAAGATCACGTTGGCCGACTTGCCGCCGAGCTCGAGCGTGACGCGCTTGATCGTCCCGGCGGCGCCGCGCATGACCTCGCGGCCGACCTCCGTCGAGCCGGTGAAGCCGATCTTCGCGACGTCCGCGTGCTCGACCAGGTGCCGGCCGACCACGGAGCCCTTGCCGACGAGCACGTTGATCACGCCCTCGGGGATGCCGGCTTCGAGCGCGAGCTCGGCGAGGCGCAGCGCCGAGAGATGGCGTCAGCTCGGCCGGCTTGAGCACGACCGTGTTGCCGCAGGCGAGCGCCGGACCGAGCTTCCAGGAGGCGATGTTGAGCGGGAAGTTCCAGGGCACGATCAGGCCGACGACGCCGAGCGGCTCGCGGAAGGTCAGATCGACGCCGCCGGCGACCGGGATCGTCTCGCCGTGGTGCTTGTCGACGGCGCCGGCGTAGAAGTGGAACACCTCGCGCGACCATCGCCACCTCACCGCGGGCGCCCGAGATCGGCTTGCCGACGTTCCGGGACTCGATCCGGGCGAGCTCCTCGCTGGTGGTCCTCGACCAGCGTGGCGAGGCGGCGGAGCAGGCGGGCCCGGTCGGCCGGCGCGACGGCGCGCCAGGCGGGGAACGCGCGCGGGCGCGCTCGACTGCGGCGTCGGTCTCGTCGACGCCCGCCTCGTCGAGCGTCGCGATCGCTTCCTCGGTGGCCGGGTTGACGACGGTGACCGTCACCGGTCGATTGAATCATGCGAGCCCGGCTACGGGACGCGCCCGTGCCCCGAACGAGCGAGACGACGACATTGACCACCGGCGCCGAGATGCGCGTCACCGGCCCGGGGACGAGGCGACCGTCGTCTGCGTCAACGGCGGCCAGGCCGACCGGGTTGCGGGGACGTGGAGCGCCTCGCTCGAATGGCTCGTCGCCACGTCGCGCCGCGCTTCCCGACGATCGCCTTCTCCGAGGTGCGCTACCGGGTGAAGTCGTGGCACGCGCTCGACTCGTGTGTGGAGGACACGCGCGCAGCGGTCGCCGCCGCCGGCGCACCGCGGACGCTCCTGCTCGGCTTCTCGATGGGCGGCGCGGTCGCCGTGCGGAGCGCCGACGCGCCCGGGGTCGAGGCCGTCCTCGGGCTCGCGCCGTGGCTGCCCGACCGCCTCGAGCTCGACGACGCTGCGCGGCAAGCGCCTCGACGTCCTGCACGGCTCGCTCGACCGCTGGCTCCCGGGCATCCCCGGCGTCAGCCCGACGAGCTCCCGCCGCGGCTTCGAGCGCGCGCGACGGCTCGGGGATCGACGGCACCTACCGGCTGATCCCCGGTGCGCTGCACGCGATCGCGCTGCGCGCGCGCTCGGGCGTCGTCCCGCTCCGCGCGCCGCCGCTGGGCGGCGCTCGTCGCCGAGCGGATCGAAGGGTGGGCGTGGCCGCATGACCGCCGCCGTCGGCACGGTCGGCGCGCGCGCGAACGAGCCGGATCAGCCAGGTGGTGACGCTCGTCGCGGTCGTCGTGCCGCCGCTCGGGATCATCCTCGCCGCCGGGCTCCTCTGGGGCGTCGCGTTCCACTGGATGGACGTCGCTGATCATGGTCGGCCTTCTACGTCGTCTGCGCGTTCGGCACGACGATCGGCTTCCACCGCTACTTCACCCACAAGGGCTTCGAGGCGACGCGCGCCGGTCAAGGCCGACGCTCGCGATCCTCGGCTGCATGACGATGCAGGGCCCGCTGATCCAGTGGGTGACCGACCATCGCAAGCACCACGCGCTCTCCGACCAGCCGGGCGATCCGCACTCGCCGCACGTCGGCCACGGCGACGGGGCGCTGCGGCGCCGTCCGCGGCTTCGTGCACGCGCATGTCGGCTGGCTCTTCACGAACCTCGGCATGGAGGAGGGCGTCGAGTACGGCAAGGATCTCTACGGCGACCGCCTGCTCGTGTGGATCGACCGTCTGTATCTCCTCTGGGTGCTGCTCACGCTCGGCCTGCCGTTCGCGCTCGGCTAGGCGATCGGCGGGACGTGGGAACGGGGCCTCGAGGCGATGGTCTGGGGCGGTCTGATCCGGATCTTCCTCTACCAGCACGCGACGTTCTCGGTGAACTCGATCTGCCACATGTTCGGCCGTCAGGAGTACCAGTCGCGCGACGAGGCGCGGAACAACTGGATCGTCGCGCTGCTCGTCTTCGGCGAGGGCTGGCACAACAACCATCACGCGTTCCCGGCGTCGGCGCGACACGGGCTCGACCGGTTCCAGTTCGACGTCTCGTGGTGGGTGATCCGCGGCCTCGAGAAGCTGCGGCTCGTGTGCAACGTGCACGTGCCGTCCGCGAACCAGCGCGAGCGCCGGCGGGTGGAGCCGGCCTGATGCGCTAACGCAAGGCCTGCGCTCGCCGGCCGCCGCCACGAGCGCTTCGAAGAGCGCCTTCTCGTCGTCCTCTTCGGGGTGCCAGAGGACGCCGATCGCGAAGCGCCGGCCGGGTCCTCGACGCCCTCGAGCGTGCCGTCGTCGGCGCGCGCCGACTCGCGCAGCCCCTCGCCCGAGCGCGCTCGAACCCCTGGTGGTGGTGCGACTTGACCACCGTGCGCGGTCGCCGACGATCGCGGCGAGCTGCGTGTCCGCGAGCGACCTCGACGCCGTGCTCGCCGAAGACGCCGGGCACGCGCGCGGTGCATCTCGTCGCCGAGCCGGTCCGGCAGGTGCTGCTCGATGCCGGCCGCCGCGCGCGACGTTCAGCACCTGCGAGCCGCGGCAGATCGCGAGCACCGGCAGGTCGCGCTCGAGCGCGGCGCGCATCAGCTCGAGCTCGAAGTCGTCGCGCTCGCGCACGACGCCGGTCGTCTGCTGCGTGCGCGCTCGGCGCCGTACAGCCCGGGATCGAGGTCGGAGCCGCCCGAGAACACGAGCCCGTCGACCGCGTCGAGCGTCTCGTCGATCGCCGGCGCCCGGCGGCACGAGCAGCGGCGAGCCGCCCGCCTGCTCGACCGACTCGCACGTACGACGCCGGGATCAGCGCAGCCGGGAAGCCGCCAGTACGACCACGACGCCTCCGTCAGGTACGTCGTGATGCCGATCCGCGGTCTAGCCACGTTCGAAGAATCGCTCCCGCTCGTAGCAGGTGACGACGCGATCGAACAGCTCCTGCTCGGTGCGCCCGTAGTTCAGGTAGTGGTCGACGACGTCGTCGCCGAGCGCGGCTCGCGCAAGCGTTCCCTGCCTCGAGTGCCGCGATCGCCTCGCGCAGCGTCGACGGGAACCGCTGCTCGTCGGAGACGTACGCGTTCCCCTCGAGCGCCGGGCCGAGCTCGAGCCCCTGCTCGATCCCGTGCAGGCCGGAGGCGATCAGCGCGGCGAACGCCAGGTACGGGTTGACGTCGCCGCCGGGGATCCGGGTCTCGACGCGCAGCCCGGCGCCGTGACCGACCACGCGGAACCCGCAGGTGCGGTTGTCGCGACCCCAGGCGAGCGTCGTCGGCGCCCACGATCCGGCCGCGAACCGCTTGTACGAGTTGACGTTCGGGCGCGAAGAAGAGCGCCAGCTCGCGCGCGCACGCGATCTGCCCGGCGAGGTACTGCTTGAACACGTCGCTCTCGCCGGCGAACGCGCTCTCGTCGCCGCGCCAGAACGACGAGTGGATGTGGCACGACGAGCCGATCCAGGTGTGGTCGGGCTTGGCCATGAACGTGAGCGAGCAGCCGTTCAGGTGCGCGATCTCCTTGGCGCCGTTCTTGTAGACGACGTGGTCGTCCGCCATCCGCAGCGCGTCGGCGTAGCGGAAGTTGATCTCGTGCTGGCCCGGCCACGCCTCGCCCTTCGAGGTCTCGACGCGCATGCCCGCGCCGACCATGCCGTTCCGGATCTGCCGGAGCAGCGGCTCCGCGTAGGTCGAGGCGAGGATGTGGTAGTCGAGGATGTACGGCACCGACGGCGTCAGGTCGCGGTAGTGGCTGGGCGTGCGCCTCCTCGTAGGTCTCCTTGAGGAGGTAGAACTCGAGCTCGGAGCCGACCATCACGTCGAAGCCCAGGGCGCGCGCGCGCGCTCGAGCTGCGCACGCAGTACCTGGCGCGGCGACGGGCCGGACCGGCGAGCCGTCGGCCCAGTGGACGTCGCAGAGGACGAGCGCGGTCGCCTCGAGCCACGGGATGCGGCGGAGCGTCGCGAGGTCGGGCGCGAGCTCGAAGTCGCCGTAGCCGCGCTCCCACGAGGCGATCTCGTAGCCGGGCACCGGGATCCATCTCCATCTCGAGCGCGAGCAGGTAGTTGCAGCCCTCGGTGCCGTGGCCGTGCTCGACCTGCTCGAAGAAGAAGTCGCGGTGCAGGCGCTTGCCGAGCAGGCGACCCTGCATGTCGGTGAACGCCATGATCACCGTGTCGATCGACGAATCGGCGCGCAGCTCTTCGAGCGTCAGCACGGGACGGTTGCCTCCTTCGTGGAGGGAGCCGGCGCGCGCCGGCTCCCTCCGATCCGGTATCGAGTCGATCCTACGCGGACGACGGGGCCGTACCGGCCGCGCCGTGCTCGTACTGCGCCTCGATCCGCGCCAGCTCTTCCGGCGTGCCCTGCGTGATCGGGCCCTTGAACCACTTGTTGGCCGACAGGAGCCACCACCCGCCCACCAGCAGCAGCGTTCCGCCGAGCGCGATCGGTGCGTAGTTGACCGACAGCCAGGTGAAGTGGCTGTTCCACGGGATGCCTGCGGGGCTCAGAGGCAGGATGAACAGCACCGCGATGAAGGCGACCCAGACCACGGCGGTCCAGCCGATCCACTTGTAGTGCCGGCCGAGGGTCCACTCGCCCGGCTCCCACGCGTCGCCGAGCTTCAGGCGAAGGTAGATCGGGATCGCGTAGGCGATGTAGAGGCCGATCGTCGCGATCGACGTCACCGCGGCGTACGCGACGGCGCCGTTCGTGCCGAAGTACGCCGGGAACGCGCAGAGGAACGCGAGCACTGCGATCGCAATCGCAGCCATGTACGGCACACGCTGGCCGTTGAGCTGCCGCCAGAGCTGGTGCCCCGGCACCGCGCGGTCGCGCGAGAACGCGTACATCATCCGCGAGGCCGACGTGATCGACGACATGCCGCAGTAGAACTGCGCGCCGACGATGATCGCCAGCATCACCTTGGCCGTCGTCGTTCCGAGCGATTCGAGGAGGATCTGCTTCACCGCGAACGTTCCTGCTCCGGTGGTCGACGTGTAGTTCTGAATGGCGAAGGTGACGCCGAGCGCCAGGATGTAGCCGAAGATCGCCGAGACGACGACCGACATGAGGATGCCGCGCGCCGCTCCGCGAGATGCGCCCTGCGTCTCCTCGCTCATGTGGGCCGAGGCGTCGTATCCCGTGTACGTGTACTGAGCCTGCAACAGGCCGAGCAGGAGGACGAACCACAGCCAGCTGTGTGAGAAGCCGCTGTTGTTGATCGTCTTCGAGAACACCGTCCCGAACGACTGATGATGGTCGGGCTTGAAGACCAGGAAGCCGACGATGATCAGCACGCCGAGGCAGTGCCACCAGACCGAGATGTCGTTCAGCAGCGCCACGAGCTTGACGCTGAAGATGTTCATCAACGCATGGAGCGCAAGGATGACCGCGTAGACGTAGATCACCTCGTGCGCCGTGCCCTTGAACGTGCCGGGCCAGAGCAGCTGCAGCAGTGCGTCGGTGAAGAGCGCGGCGCCGTAGTCGATACCGGCCGTGATCGCGATCTGCCCGATCAGGTTGAACCAGCCGGTGAACCAGCCCCAACTGGCGCCGCCCATCTTGGAGGCCCAGTAGTAGAGGCCGCCGGCGGTCGGGTACTTCGAAGCAATTTCGGCCATCCCGAGCGCGACGATGATCACGAAGATGGAGACGATCGGCCAGCCGTAGGCCTCCTCCACCGGACCGCCGTAGTTGATCCCCTGGTAGTAGAGGGTCAGCGTTCCCGAGAGGATCGAGATGATCGTGAACGAGATCGCGAAGTTCGAGAACCCGCTCATCCGGCGCGAGAGCTCCTGGGCGTAGCCGAGGGCGTGGAGCATGCGCCGGTCCTTGTCGTGCGCGTCGTGCGGTTCCACCTGACCTCCTTGGGGGGTTCGTGTCGGGCGTTACGAAGCCAGGATTCTCCGCTATCGACCGGCCGGATTACAAGACACGGAGGTCAGACGGAGGTCAGACGGTCGCGGCGGTGCGCGCGTCGGCGGTTCCGAGCCAGCCCGGGACGGGCTCCGGGAGGCGCGTCTCCAGCTCGGCCGCCTCGTCCGTGCGGCCGCGCGAGCGCAGGAACTGCGCCAGGGAGGCCAGTGCCTGGGCCTCGAGCAGGCGGTGCTCGGTGCCGTCGTACAGCGCGAGGCCGGCCCGCAGGAGCTGTTCGGCCTCGCCGTCGGCGCCCTGGGCAGCGCGCACCAGCCCGAGTGTCGTGGTCGTGGAGGCCTGCGACGTCAGGTCGTGCGGCCCGACGAGCGATCGCGCGTTCGAAGCGAACCGGTCGGCCTCCTCGACGCGTCCCTCGGCGAGCAGCGCCTCGGCGAGCGCGCGCTGCGCCTCGCAGAGCCGGCCGTGATCCTCCAGCGTCGTGAACACGCGCGAGCTCTCGCGGAACTCGTGCTCGGCCTCAACGGTCCGGCCCTCCACCAGGGCGATCCAACCGAGGAGCAGGCCGCACCAGGCTGCCTCGCTCGACGAGCCCGCGTCGGTGTGCAGCGCCCGTGCCTCCTCGAAGGCGCGGGTCGCCTCGGCGAGATGCCCCTGGATCCGCCGGAGCGAGCCGAGCGCGAGTGCCCCCCGGGCCCGCGTGAGCACGCCATCTGCTGCCGGGCCGCGAGCGGCGAGCACCTCTTCGGCGCCGGCGAGGTCGAGCCGGAGTGCGAGCAGCCACTGCAGGGTCGCGAGCGCCTGCTCGCGCAGGTCGACTCGGCCGGCCTGATCGGCGAGCCCGAGCGCCTCGCGCGTGAAGGCCTCGGCGCCGCGGAGGTCGGACCTCCACCAGGCCGCCGCGGCCAGGCGCCCGAGCGCATCGGACCGCGCCTCGTAGTCGTCGGCGGGCAGTCTGTCGAGCGCGGACCGCGCGAGCTCGACGGCGATGTCCACGTCACCGTCGCGGCCGAGCGAGACCGCAGCCAGGGCGGTGAGCGCGCGGCCCTCGAGCGCGGCGTCCCCGGCCGCCACAGCCTGCGCAAGCACTGCCTCCATCTCGACCGTGACCGTCCCGAGGTCGCCGAGCTGGCGCGCCGCGTATGCCCCCAGGTACAGGCGCAGCGGTGTCGGCTCGAGCTCGAGCGCTCGGCGCAGCAGGCGCCTCGCCGTCGCGAAGGAGTCGTTCGCGAGCGCGCGCGTCCCGGCCTTCTCGAGGGCCGCGGCCGCTTCGGTCGCCAGGTCGGCGGGTGGACTGCCGTCGAGCTCCGCAAGCAGGGCGCAGGCGCGGTCGAGGTGGTAGGCGCTCACGTCGACCAGCTCGGCGGGCACCCAGGCTGCGAATGAGCGGTGCGTCTCCGCGCGCTCGGCCTTCGTCAGCGCGCCGTACGCTACGTCGCGCGTCAGGACGTAGGTGAACTGGAACGCGCGGTCGCCGGGGATGGTGGAGCGCTCGACCGTCGAGATGAGGTCGCGCTCGCACAGCGTCTCCAGCAACGCGTCGATCTCGGCGTCCGGCAGCAGGTGCTCGAGCGCGCCGTGCCAGAAGACGCGGCCGATCACTGCGGCCCGCTGCAGGAGGCGCTTCTGGTCGGGCGTCAGCAGGTCGAGTCGCGCGGCGATCAGCGCCTGGATGCTGTCGGGGATGCGGTCGAGCGCCGAGCAGTCGAGATTCGCGTCGAGCAGCATCCGCGCCGTCTCCTCGAGGAACAGCGGGTTCCCTTCGGCCTTCTCGACGAGCAGCGCGCGCGACTCCGCGCCGTCCGCGGCCGGCAGGAGCTCGGCAGCGAGCCGGTCGCTGTCCTCGCGGTCGAGCGGCCCGAGCTCGATCGAGGCCGCCCGCGGATTCCCGCCGCCCCAGGACGGCCGCACGTCGAGCAGCTCGAATCGCGCGATGCAGACGATCAGCAGCGGGATCGCCTGCCGCGCGCGCAAGAGGTTCTCGATCACGTCGAGCAGCCGTTCGTCCGCCCACTGCACGTCCTCGAAGATCAGGACGAGGGGCTGTGCGTCGGCGAGCTCCTCGGCCCAGCGGAGCGTCGCCCACGCGATCTCCGCGTCCTCGCCGAGCCCTTCGGCCGCCCCCAGCAGGCCCAGCGCGACGCCGAGCAACTCGGCGACCGCGTCGCTCTCGCAGGAAACGCGGAGCTTCTCGAACGCCTCGGCGGCGGGGTCGTCGTCCGTGATCCCGGCCGAGGCCTTGACCATCGACGCGATCGGCCAGTAGGTGATCCCCTCGCCGTAGGGCAGCGCGCGGCCGGTGAGCACCGTCGCGCGTTCGATCTCCTCCGCGAACTCGGCGACGAGCCGCGACTTGCCGACGCCCACGTCGCCGAACACCGTCGCCAGGTGCGGCCTGCGGTCGCGGAGCGTGCGCTCGTAGGCGTTTCGCAGCAGCTCGAGCTCCGGCTCGCGGCCGACGAGCGGCGCCTGCCGCCGTCGCTGCCGGGGCGCGAGCACGCCCTTCGCGCGCCACGACCAGACGGGCTCGCCGGGGCGGATCTCCACCGAGCCCGCGTCCTCGACGTCGATCGACCCGAGCGTGAGCCGGCGCGCGCCGGGCCCGATCGTCACGCTGCCGGCCTCGCCCGACTGCTGCAGCCGGGCGGCGACGACGACGGCCTCGCCGGTGGCGAACGTCGAGTCGCCGTCGTCGACGACGACCTCGCCCGACTCGACACCTGCGCGCGCCTCGAGACCGAGGCCCTTGACGGCTTCGACCACGGCGAACGCAGCGCGAACGGCGCGCTCGGCATCGTCCTCGTGCGACAGCGGGACGCCGAAGGCGGCCATCACGGCGTCGCCTGCGAACTTCTCCACGGTGCCCCCGTACAGCTCGATCGACGACGACGCCCGGTCGAAGTACGCGCGGACGCGCCGCCGCGCCACTTCGGGGTCGCTGGCGGTGACGAGCGCCGTCGAGTCGACGAGGTCGACGAAGAGGACCGTTGCGAGCTTGCGTTCCACCACCCCAGTCTAGGAAGCGGCGACCCCCACGCGGAGGCGAAAATCTAGACTCGGTCCGTGGGCACCTTTCGCTACGTCGTCGCCGACGTGTTCACCGACGTGCCGCTCACCGGCAACCAGCTCGCCGTGTTCACGGACGCGCGCGAGATCCCGGAGGAGACGCTGCAGCCGCTCGCTCGCGAGATCGGCTTCAGCGAGACGGTCTATCGTGCTGCCGGCCGACGATCTTGACGCAGACGTGCGGATGCGCATCTTCACGCCCGGCGCGCGAGCTGCCGTTCGCGGGCCATCCGACGCTCGGCACCGCGTTCGTGCTCGGCGGCCCGCTCCAGAAGGTGGTGATCCGGCTCGAGACGGACGCGGGTGTCGTGCCGGTCGAGCTCGAGCGCGAGGGGCCGAAGATCGTCTTCGGGCGGATGGAGCAGCCGATCCCGAGCTGGTGGGCGGTCGACGACCCGGCGCGCCATCCTGGCCGCCGTCGGCGTCGAGCGGTCGGGGCTGCCGGTCGAGCGATACGACCTCGGGCCGGGCCACGTCTACGTCGAGCTCGAATCAGCCGCCGCGGTTGCCGCGCTGCGCCCGGACTTCGCCGCGCTCGCGGCGGCGACCGAGGACGGCGTGAACTGCTTCGCGCGCGACGGCGCGCGCTGGAAGACGCGGATGTTCGCGCCGGTGCACGGCGTGACGGAGGACGCGGCGACCGGCTCGGCCGCCGGGCCGCTCGCGATCCACCTGGCCCGCCACGGCCGCATCGGCTTCGGCGAGCAGATCGAGATCTCGCAGGGAGTGGAGATCGGCCGGCCGTCGACGCTCTACGCCGAGGCGCACGGCGCGGGCGACCGGATCGACCGCGTCGTCGTCGGTGGCTCGCGCGGTGACGTCGCGCGCGGCGAGTTCAGGCTTCCCTGAGCACGACCGCTTCGATCTCGGGCAGCTCGACCGCCAGCGCCGTCCAGAAGCGGCCGCCGTCGTTCGACACGTAGAGGCGGTTCCGCGCCGCGTAGACGGCGAGGTCGGGGTCTCCTCGGCGACGGCGATCGCGCGGCCGCGGCGGCAGGCCGTGACCGGACGCGCGCCAGGTCGAGCCCGCGTCGTGCGAGACGAGCAGCGGCGGCCTCGCGTCGACGACCGCGACGACGGTCGCTCCGGCAGCGGCCGCTGCGACGAGTCGCGGCAGGTTCAGCACGACGAGCGGCGCGGTCGTCGGGAAGCGCCCCGTCCCACGGCTCGACCTCGTCCTCGTCGAGGTCGACGGCGAAGGTGCCGCCGTCGGTGCGCGACGAGCGCGATCACTCCGCCAGCACGGCAGCGACGACTGCCGTCGCACGGCGCGCAGCCCCGACGGGGCGCAGGCCGGCCTGCGCGCCCGACGACGTAGGCGGTCGCGAAGGCGTCGCCGGCGCCGGTCGGGTTGACGTCGAGCGGGCGTGCCGGGACGAACTCCTCGTGCCGCCGACAGTACACGGTCGACGCCGCGCGAGCCGTGCGTGACGAGCGACCTCCGCACCCCGAGCGCGGTCGACGTCGCCGACGCACCTCGGCCTCCTCGTCGGCGAGCTTCAGCACCCAGACGATGGCGCAGGATCTCGCGGGTCGAAGTCGTCGTCGAGCCGCAGCGGGCCGAGCTCGGGAGCGCGCACGAGCCCCTGCGCGTCGAGCGAGACGCGGCAGCGGCGCGCGAGCGCCGCGAGCGTCTCGGCCGGGAACTCGCCGCGGAAGAGCGGCGCGACGTGCACCCAGCGCACCGACGGCAGCGGCGGCAGCTCGGCGGGCAGCCAGGCGTCGCCGAGCGCCTCGACCTGCATCGTGCGCGTGCTCGCCGTGGAACTCGAAGGCGAACGTCGGTGTCGATTCGCCGGGCACCCACCGCACCGGCGTCCCGAGCCGGACGAGCGGCGGCAGAAGAGCGTCGCGCGGTCGGCGAGCGCAGCGCGCGTGACGATCCGCGCCGGAACGCGCAGGCGGCGCAGCGCGCGGGCACCGTGGTACGGCGCCGCCGCCGACGCGCGGCGCGCGGCCGGGGAAGAGGTCGCACGAGAGGTTGCCGATGAGCGCGATCACGCGCCCGCGAGGATAGGCCTCCTATGCCGTCTCCGCGCGGCGAAGCGTGCGAGCGAGGCGAGGCCGAACGCGACCGCGAAGCTCGGCAGCGAGGCGCCGCCCCAGGGCAGCGCGTGCGGATGGGTGTGCGCGACGAGCCTCGTCCACCAGCCCGGGCCCTGTCGGGTAGAGCCACTGGTAGAGCGCAGAAGCCGGCGAGCCAGGCGACGACCATCTCGATCCGCAGGGCCGGCGCACGCGAACACGTCGCGTCGCTCGTAGTGGCGGCCGGCAAAGCAGCCAGTCGGCGAGCAGGACGCGCGAAGAGCGGCACGAAGAACGAGCCGAGCAGGTACAGGAACGGCTGGTAGTTGCGGAGGTCGATCAGCGAGCGCGCCGACGGTCGCGACCGCGGCCGTCGCCGGCGACGAGCAGCCGCTGCGGCACGCCCGGCAGCAGGTTCTGCAGGCTGACCGCGCCCGAGTAGACGTTCGCGAACGCCTCGTCGCTCTCGTCGACGGTCAGCGCGAGCAGGGCGAGCACGCTCGCGGCGCCGCCGGCCGCGATCGCGGTCAGGAGGCCGGGCGCGTCGCTGATGTGGCGCGACATCGCGATCACGGCGCCGAGCGCGAACAGCGGGATCGTCGGCACGAAGTAGCCGAGCCCGGCGCTCCAGAAGCCCGCGGCGCGCGACGCGCGAGAAGCGCGTGTAGTCGGCGACGAGCGGCGTCCAGCTGATGATCGACGCGAGCACGAGGTCGAAGCCGGGCCAGAACGCGTGCGCGCCGTGCCGGTGCCAGAGCGCGATCGGCGTGCTGGCCGTGCAGCGACCACCAGGAGAGGTAGAGCAGCGACGCGATCACGATCCAGACCGCGAACTTGCGCACGTAGCGCCGCACGAAGCCGACCGGGCCGAGGAACGCGAGCGCGGTCGCGACGATCGCCGAAGAGGATCTTCCAGAACGCGACGCCGCCGAAGCCGAAGACCTGCTTGCGAGAGCGCGCTCGCGCCGGTCGCGATCACGATCAGCTCGAAGACCGACCAGCCGAGGCACTGCAGGATGTTGAGCCCGGTCGGCAGGTAGGAGCCGCGCCGGCCGAGCGGCGCGCGCAGCAGCACCATCGCCGGCACGCGCGCGTCGGCGCCGATCAGCGCCGCCGAGCCCGAGCAGCAGGTTGCCGACGACCGCGGCCGCGACGATCGCCGCGAGCGCCTCCGGCAGCGAGAGCGCCGAGGCCGCACTCGGACGCCGGCAGCACGAGGAACGCGCCCGCGACGATCACGAGCAGCGAGACGGAGAGGTTCGCCCAGAGCAGGAAGCCGTCGAAGGCGCCGAGCACCCGGAGCCGCTCGGGGACGGGCTCGATGCCCCAGCTCGGTGTGTCTGTCTCGCTCACGCGCTCCCTTCGCCGGTATGACCCGGATCAGGTTCGACGGGTGTGATCTCAGCCCCGCAGGGCACCCCGGACTCGGAAAGCGTACCCCCGGTGCCAGGCACCGTTACGAAAGCGTGACGATCCGTCCACAGGCATTGCGGAACAGCCTGCAGGAGGGCACTCTCGGCTGACCGGTGGGATGCCGGGGCCGGTGCCAGGCACCGTTACGGAACTCCGTTACGGAACTGCACCGGCAGCGAACGTCCCGGGCGGGATGCCCGAACCGGTGCTGCGCGCGCCGTGACGACTACGAGGCGAGGAGGCGCCTGACCACGTACGGGAGGATGCCGCCGTGCTGCAGGTACTCGCGCTCGCGCGGCGTGTCGAGGCGGACGCGTGCGCGGAACTCCTTGTCGTCCGCGCGCACCGTCACCTCGCTCGCCTCGCCGTTCTCGACGCCGCTGATCGAGAACTCCTCGCGGCCGGTCAGGCCGAGCGACGCGGCGCTCTCGCCCGGGCAGGAACTGCAGCGGCAGGATGCCCATCATCAGCAGGTTCGAGCGGTGGATCCGCTCGTACGACTCGGCGATCACCGCCTTCACGCCGAGCAGCTTCGGCCCCTTCGCCGCCCAGTCGCGCGACGAGCCCGAGCCGTACTCCTTGCCGGCGAGCACGATCGAGCGGCGTGCCCTCGGCGAGGTAGCGCTGCGAGGCGTCGAAGATCGACATCTCCTCGCCCGACGGCACGTGCACCGTCCACGTCCCCTCCGAGCCCGGCACGAGCAGGTTGCGCAGCCGGACGTTCGCGAACGTGCCGCGCACCATCACCTCGTGGTTGCCGCGGCGCGCGCCGTACGAGTTGAAGTCCTTCCGCTCGACGCCGTGCTCGATCAGGTAGCGGCCGGCCGGCGAGTCGGGCTTGATCGAGCCGGCCGGCGAGATGTGGTCGGTCGTGACCGAGTCGCCGAGCCAGACGAGGCAGCGCGCGCCGGCCACGTCGGCGACGGTGCCCGGCTCAGGCGTCATCCCGTCGAAGTAGGGCGGCCGGCGCACGTACGTCGAGTCCTCGTCCCACGGATAGAGCTCGCTCTCGGATGACGGGCATCGCGCGCCACGTCTCGTCGCCGGTGAAGACGTCGGCGTAGGTGCGGCGGAACATGTCGCCGTCGATCGACGCGGCGATCGTCTCCTGCATCTCCGCCGACGTCGGCCAGAGGTCGCGCAGGAAGACGTCGTCGCCGTCGGCTCCCTGGCCGAGCGGCTCGGTCGTCGAGGTCGATGTCCATCCGGCCGGCGAGCGCGTAGGCGACGACGAGCGGCGGCGAGGCGAGGTAGTTCGCCTTCACCTCGGGATGGATGCGCGCCTCGAAGTTCCGGTTGCCGGAGAGCACCGCGCAGGCGACGAGGTCGTGACCCGCGATCGCCTTCGAGATCTCGTCGGGCAGCGGGCCCGAGTTGCCGATGCAGGTCGTGCAGCCGTAGCCGACGGTCTTGAAGCCGAGCTCGTCGAGGTAGCGGTCGAGGCCCGAGCGCTCGTAGTACTCGGTGACGACCTTCGAGCCGGGCGCGAGCGACGACTTCACCCACGGCCGCCGCGTCAGCCCGCGCTCGACCGCCTTCTTCGCGAGCAGCCCGGCGGCGATCATCACCTGCGGGTTCGAGGTGTTCGTGCACGAGGTGATCGCGGCGATCACGACGGCGCCGTGGTCGAGCTCGAACTCCTCGCCGTCGAGCTCGACCCGGACCGGGTCGCGGCTTCGGCGGCGTCGCGACGGCGACGCCGGCTGTCGGCGACCGGCTCCGGCGCGCCGCCGGGCTGCTGCTCGGTCGTCGGGTCGGACGCCGGGAACGTGTCCGCGACCGCCCGGTCGTGCGAGCCGTTCGCGTAGTCGACGCCGAACGACCCGAGCTGCTCGAGGAACGAGCGCTTCGCTCGCGCAGCGGCACGCGGTCCTGCGGCCGGCGCGGGCCGGCGAGCGACGGCTCGACGTCGCCGAGGTCGAGCTCGACGACCTGCGAGTACGTCGCGTGGTCGTCCGGGTCGTGCCAGAGCAGGTTCTCCTTGCAGTACGCCTCGACGAGCGCGACCCGCTCCTCGCTGCGGCCGGTCAGCCGGAGGTAGTCGAGCGTCGCGTCGTCGACCGGGAAGAAGCCGCACGTCGCGCCGTACTCCGGCGACATGTTCCCGAGCGTCGCGCGGTCGGCCAGCGACAGCGAGCCGAGGCCGTCGCCGAAGTACTCGACGAACTTGCCGACGACGCCGAGGCGGCGCAGGAGCTCGGTGACGGTGAGGACGAGATCGGTCGCCGTCGCGCCCTCGCGGAGCTCGCCGGTGAGCTTGAAGCCGACGACCTGCGGGACGAGCATCGAGAGCGGCTCGCCGAGCATCGCGGCCTCGGCCTCGATCCCGCCGACGCCCCAGCCGAGCACGCCGAGGCCGTTGACCATCGTCGTGTGCGAGTCGGTGCCGACGAGCGTGTCCGGGAACGCGACGCCGTCGCGGTCGTCGACGACCCGCGCCAGGTACTCGAGGTTGACCTGGTGGCAGATGCCGGTGCCGGGCGGCACGACCTTGAAGTTGTCGAACGACTGCTGTCCCCAGCGCAGGAAGGCGTAGCGCTCGCGGTTGCGCTCGAACTCGAGCTCGACGTTGCGCGCGAAGGCGCCGGCTCGACGCGAACAGGTCGACCTGCACCGAGTGGTCGATCACGAGCTCGGCCGGGATCAGCGGATTGATGCGCTTGGGGTCGCCGCCGAGATCGGCGATCGCGTTTCGCATCGCGGCCAGGTCGACGACGGCGGGCACGCCGGTCAGGTCCTGCAGGAGCACGCGCGAGGGCGAGAACGAGATCTCGCTCGACGGCTCGGCCGTCGCGTCCCAGCGTGCGACCGCGTCGACGTCGTCCTCGCTCGCCGTTTCGGAGCACGTTCTCGAGCAGGACGCGCAGCGTGTACGGAAGCCGAGCGATGTCGTATGACGCCTGCAGCTGGGCGAGTCGGAAGATGTCGTACGTCGCATTTCCGACCGTCAGCTGCGTGCGCGAAGCCATGCTTCGATTCAACCAGAACTCGTCACGTGGCCGCCGCCGGTGTCCGGACCCCGCTCGAGCCGGTCGATCATGCGGCGTAGCTGTGCACGTTCGACCCCGAGCTCGGAGTGAACGCGCTTCAGCTTGTCGTGGCCATCCTCCGTCAACGTCAGGTGTACGACGCGGCCGTCGGTGGTAGACGTGCGGCGCGCCAGCAGCCCGTCGCGCGCCGCCCGCTGGACGAGCTCCGTGACGGTGCTCTGCGTGAGGGAGAGCTTGTCGACGAGCTCGGAGACGGTGGTCTGCCCGCTCTCGCTCCCGGCGATCTGAAGGAGGAGCAGGTGCTGGGCCGGCGTGATGCCGTGCTCGCGCGCGCATTCCTCGCTGCGCCGCAGAAAACGGCGCAGCTCGGCGCGGAACTCAGCGGCGGCCTGGTAGGAGATGGGTTCCACGGAGCGTTTTTCTCATCGCACGCCGACTGAATCAAGCGCCTCTACCAGCGCATCGATGTCGGCGTCGTCGTTGTAGGCCTGGGCCGAGACGCGAAGCACCCAGCCTCCGGCCGTCTCGAACACCGGAACCTCGACGCGGTGCTCGTCGAACAGCCCCTTCGTCAGCCCCGCCGGGTCGGGCCCGTCGAAGGCGAATCCGAGCATCTGGACGAAGTCTTCCGTGAGCGGCTCGAGCGGGAGCAGGTCGCGTGCGCGTTCGAGGAGCGCGTGGCAGCGGTCGCGGACGCTCGGCCAGTCGTGCTGCGCCTGGAAGTCGATCGCCGCAGGCACGGTCAGGTGGGCGGAGGGATCGCGCGTGCCCTGCCAGCGGTTCTGCTCCGCGAAGCCGCTGCCGTCCTCCCAGTCCCAGGAGACGACGAGCGGTTCGATCATCGGCTGCACCGCCGGCCGCGCGTACAGGAAGCCTGCGCCCTTCGGCGCGCACAACCACTTGTGGCAGTTGCCGGCGTAGACGTCGGCTCCGCACGACTCGAGATCGAGTGCGATCTGGCCCGGCGCGTGCGCGCCGTCGACGATCGTGATCACGCCGGCGTCGCGTGCCGGTTCGCACACCGCAGCGATGTCGTTGACCTGTCCGCTCGTCCATTCGACGTGGGAGCAGAAGATCGCGCGGGTCTTCGGGCCGGGAACGAGCTCCTCGAACGGCACCGCTCGAACGAGCGCGCCGGTGCGCTCCGCCACGAACGACCACAGTCGCAGCATCCCGCCGTACTCACGGTCGCCGACGAGCACCTCGTCGCCGGGCTCGAGCGAGAGCGAGCGGGCCGCGGCGTTCAGGCCGACACTCGCGTTCGGCGTGAACGCGAGGTTCGTAGCGTCCGCGCCGAGGTACGCGGCGAGCTCGAGCCTGGCCGACTCGAGCAGGCCGCCGAAGCGGCGCTCGCGCGCCAGGAAGTCGACCGGCTCGCGCTCCAGCTCACGCTGCCACTCCTGGTAGCGCTCGAAGACCCGCCGTGGGCAGGCCCCGAAAGAGCCGTGGTTCAGGTACGTGACGTCGGGATCGAGCAGGAAGAGCTCTTTCACGACGTCATCGGCCCATCCCCTGCGTCCACTGTAGGGGCGAGATCGTGCTCGGGTCAACGGTCGGCCGGGCGGACCGCCTTGCCGGAAGCCTTACAGGGCTTAATCCCGGGTTAATCGCCCCTCACGCTCGTCCAACATCGGCTCGTTATAACGGGGGCGTGGCGCGTAGTCGCATCCTCTCCTTCCGCGCCGCCGAGCTCGCTGCGGTCGCCCTCGTCGGCGGCGCGGTCGCACTCGGCGGCGCGGCTCTCTTCGGCAAGCTCGGGAGTCATACGACAATCGAACAGGTCGCGCCGGTGGGGGGCGGCGCTGGTGTCGCGAACGCGTCGCTCCAGCCTCCTGCCAAGGCGGTGACGCCGGAGCGGATCTATCGCCGTGACGCACCCGGCGTCGTGCAGATCACCTCGACGAGCGTGAGCGCGTCGCAGGTCGACCCCTTCGGCTTCCCGACGTCGCCGCAAACCGAGCAGTCGCTGGGCTCCGGCTTCGTGATCGACAAGGCCGGGCACATCGTCACGAACTACCACGTGATCTCCGGCGCGACGCGCGTCCAGGTTTCCTTCTCGAGCCAGGATCAGATCGACGCCCGCGTCGTCGGGTCCGATCCGTCCACCGACATCGCCGTGCTCAAGATCGACACGCACTCCCGTGCGCTGACGCCGCTGATGCTGGGCGATTCCGACACGGTCACCGTCGGTGACCCGGTCTATGCGATCGGGAACCCGTTCGGCTACACCCGCACGCTCACCGCGGGCCTGGTCTCGGCGTTGCAGCGGCAGATCATCGCGCCGAACAGCCTGCACATCGACGGCATCATCCAGACCGACGCGGCGATCAACCACGGCAACTCGGGTGGTCCGCTGATCGACGCCGCCGGGCGCGTGATCGGCGTCACGTCGCAGATCTCCACCGGCACCACCGGCGAGCAGGGCAACATCGGGATCGGCTTCGCGATCCCGATCAACACCGTGCGCAACGTCGCTGCGCAGATCATCAAGAGCGGCAAGGTCGCGCACGCATACCTCGGTGTCCGGGCGGTCACCGTCACGCCGCAGATCGCGAAGCTTTTCAACCTTCCTGCGACCGCAGGCGCCATGGTCGACGGTGTTGACAAGAGCAGCGGCGCCGACCGTGCCGGTGTCAAGGGCGGATCCACCAACGTGATCGTGCAGGGCGAGACCTATCCCCTCGGCGGAGACATCATCGTCGCCGTCGACCACGAGTCCGTCACGACCGCCGAGCAGCTGCGCGAGGCGATCGCACGGCACCAGCCCGGCGAGAAGATCCAGCTCGAGATCTATCGCCACGGTCAGAAGAAGTCCGTCAGCGTGAAGCTCGGCAACGCGCCGGAGGCAGCAAAGTGACGACAAGCTTGAACGGCCGCCACCTCCTCCCCCGGAGAGGCCGTTCACGGGCCGCTTGACGGCCCGCTCGCTAGGCCGGTCGCGGCCCGCCCGCCTGCCCGGGCCGCGGCCGGTCTAATCAGAACCCGGCGCTACGCTGTTCCGCGATGGAACGCGGGCAGGCGATCCTCGACGACATCCATGTCGCAGCCGAGGACGAGCTCTGGCACGACGACGCCGGCGACCACGACGGCTGGTTCTGCGTCCGCACGGATCCCTTTCCCTGCCCGGCGTCCGGCTGCACGTTCGTCGCCGAGTTCATGACCGCCGCCCACCTGGTGCTCGTGTGGGAGCAGCTCGACGACCCGAACCTGCTGCGCCACGCCGCGCGGGCGCGCGACGTCGGCCGAAACCCGCGGGTGGTCGGCTACGTGCCCGATTTCGGCCCCAGCGCGTCATACTACGCCTGGGTCGCGGCCGGCCGGCCGGTGCACGGCGTCAAAGCCGCGACGTGATCCCGCACGCGTTCGGCGAGAGCGCGGAGCTCTCGCTGGGTGTCGAGGAAGAGCTGATGATCGTCGACGCGCAGACGTTCGACCAGGTCGCGGCGGTCGAGCGGATCCTGCGCGGCGTCGCAGGCCGCGAGCTTCCGGGCGCCGTCAAGACCGAGCTGTTCGCCTCGGTCTTCGAGACGACCACGGGAGTCTGCGCAGGCGTCGACGAAGCGGAGGCGGCACTGCGGGCGCTTCGCCGGGCTGCCGCCGACGCGGCCGCTGCGGAAGGCCTGGCGATCGCGGCTGCTGGAGCGCACCCGTTCGCGCGACCAGAGGAACAGCCGATCGTCTCCGAGAAGCGGTACACGACGTTCGAGGCCTACGGGGGCGTGACGGTCCGGCGGCAGGGCGTCCAGGGACTGCACGTGCACGTCGGCATGCCCTCCGGGGACGCGTGCTGGCGGTGCCTGGAGGCGATCGTGCCGTGGTTGCCGGTCCTGCTCGCGCTTTCCGCGAACTCGCCGTGGCTCGCGGGCGAGCTCACCGGGATGGCGTCGAACCGCGCGCCCGTCCTCGGAGAGCTGCCGCGCGCCGGAGCGCCGCCGGCGTTCGCGACGTACGTGGAGTGGGAGGCCTGGGTCGAGCGCCTCGTCCGCCTGGGCGTGACGCAGGACTACACGCGGATCTGGTGGGACGTGCGCCCTCATCCGCGCTTCGGGACGCTGGAGGTGCGCGTCCCCGACCAGCCCACCGACGTGGCCCTCTCGGCCGCGTTCGCGGCGCTCGTCCAGGCCCTGTGCGCGACGGCCCTGGCCGGGGGGCTGCCAGGAAACGGAATGTTGCTTGCGGATCGCGGCCGCGGCGATTACGCGCAGAACCGCTGGGCCGCGGCGCGGTTCGGGCCCCGCGCAGAGCTGCTGCACCCCGACGGCGCTTCTGTCGCCCACGCGGACGAGCTCGGAGCCGAGCTGGTCGCGCTCGTGCGGCCGGAGGCCGAGCGGCTCGGAGCCGCCGCCCTGCTCGACCGGATCACGCCCACGCGCCTGCGAGGCCGACCTGCAGCTCCAGGCAGCCGACGCCGTCGAGGCCGCGGCCGGGCTCGTCGCCCGTTCGCTAGCTTGAGCGGCATGACCGTGGTGACGGAGACGCTGCAGGTGTCGGGCATCCGCTGCGAGCGCTGCGTGATGCGCCTCGCCGGCGTGCTCGAGGGGCACGACGGTCTCGAATCGGCCAACGCCACGCTGCTGGGACAGGTCACCCTCGACTACGACGACACGCGCACGACCCGCGCTGCACTGCTCGACGCGATGGCCCTCGGCGGCTTCCGCGAACAACGCCTTCAGTAGGGAATCCAGGATGCCCGGCCGTCGTTGGACCCCTTGCTAGGGTGGCCGCCGGATGAGCGAAAGCGCACAGGCGGACTCCGAATCTCGCAAGATCGCCGAAGAGGCGCGCGCACGAGTGCGCTTCGAAGAGGAGGCGCTGGAATTGAGCGAACAGGTCTACCGTGTCGCCCGCCGCCTCGTGGGTTCGCGCGACGATGCCGAGGACCTCGTCCAGCAGACATACGAGCGCGCATTCCGCTCGTGGCGTCAGTACACGCCCGGAACGAACCTGCGCGCGTGGCTGCTTCGCATCCTTACCAACCTCAACATCGACCGCGGTCGCCGTCAGCAGCGCTCGCCGCAGACGACGTCGATCGACGAGGCCGGCGACTACTTCCTCTACAACCGTCTCGAGGCCTCGACGTCCGACGGCAACGCCGACGCCGACCGCGTGCTCGAGCGCCTCTCACAGGACTCGATCGTCGATGCGCTCGCCGACGTGCCGCACGATTTCCGCGACGTGATCGTGCTCGTCGACATCGGCGAGTTCTCCTACGCCGACGCCGCCCAGATCCTCGACATCCCGATCGGGACCGTCATGTCACGTTTGCATCGAGGAAGGCGTATCCTGAAAAAGAACCTTGCTGACAAGGCGGTTCCGGCATGAGCGTAGGCTCGACGGAGCTCATCAGAAACCGGAGACGCCGGCTTTGCCGGCGTCGGAGCGGGAAATGATCGACTGGTGCGAGAAGTGCGAGGAGATGATGCAGCCGTTCCTCGACGGCACGCTCTCGCCGGACGAGGTCGCCGAGGCCGAGAAGCACCTCGAAGGCTGTAGCTGGTGCGCCCGGCGCTATCGCTTCGAAGAGCGCCTGCGCCACTACGTGCGCGTCGCCGTGTCGGAGCCGATGTCGCCCGCGCTGAAGGCCAAGCTGGCCGCGCTGCGGACGCCCCTCACCTAGTCGCCCCGATAGTCGACGTCTCCCGGCGGCCGCAGGTCGGAGCAGTCGACGAGCATTGCGTCGAGTGCGCGACCGCCGTCGTCGGGGATGCTCGCCCAGATCGACCGTGCGAGCACGACCGGGTGGCTGCGCGTGCCGTCGTACGACGCGGCGACGACAAGCGCGCGGTCCCGTGCCTCGAGCAGGCGCTCGACGGCGCGCGGGTCGAGCGACGGACCGTCGGCGAGCACGACAAGTGCGTGGGAGACGTCGTCGCCGAGCGACTCGAGGCCGCGGCGGAGCGAGGCGCCCGGGCCGCGCTCCCAGTTCACCGCCTGCACCACGCGAGCTCCGCGCCGATCCTCCACGCTCAGTTCGTGTGCGCCGGCAACCACGACGACGTCGTCGACACCGGCCTGAGCCAGTGCGTCGAGCACGGCGGGCAGGAGCTCACGCTGCTTCGGCCGCCCGTACCGCGTCGCCGCGCCTGCTGCGAGGACGATCGCCGCGACCACCGCGTGCCTCAGGACGTGGTCAGCGTCGCGTGCTCGATCTCGACCGTCTCGGTCGGCTGTTGGTTGGCGTCGCCGAGCTTGCCGATCCGGTCGACGACCGCCAGCCCCTTCACGACCTTGCCGAGCACGGCGTACTGCGCCGGCAGCCCTGCGTTCGGAGCCGTGACGACGAAGAACTGACTGCCGGCCGTTCCGGGCGCCTCCGTCTGGGTCTTGGCCATCGCGACGACGCCGTGGGTGTACTGCGTCCCGAGCGGCGGATTCTCAACGGTCGTGTAGCCGGGGCCGCCGCTGCCGGACTGCGTCGGATCGCCTCCCTGGATCACGAACCCGACGGCAATGCGATGGAACAAGGTGCCGTCGAAGAAGTGCTTCTGCACGAGGCTCGCGAAGGAGGAGGTCGTCACCGGCGCGGCGCGCACCCCGAGGCGGACGGTGAACGAGCCGCAGTTCGTCTGGAAGACGACGTCGTAGGTCCTGGCGGGATCGAGCCTCGTGGTCGGCTTGGACTCGTTGCGCTGCGCCGACGACGGCGTGTCCACCGGGACACAGCCGTTCTGGTCGGGCGTCGTCGCCGCCTTCTTCGACCCGCCGCACGCGGCCGCAACCAGCACGAGCGCGCTCGCGCCGAGCACCGCGCGCTTACGCACCGATGCGGCTCCGCGCGCGCTTCACGAGCGCGGTCGCGATCTCGACCTTGTAGGCGTTGCCGGGCAGCGGCGTCGCCGCTTCCGGGCCGTCGTCGCCGAGCAGCCACGGAACCGGGGCGACGCCGGCGAGTGCGATGCGTGTCTCGCCGGCGCTGCGCGCAGCGGCGACGCCGACCAGCGGGAACGCCCAGAGCTTCCGCTCCATTGCCTTCAGGTACACGGACTGCTCGGGCGCGGGGACCTCGACCGACAGCATCAGCTCGCCGTGCTCGAGCGTCGTCGTGCGGCGGTCGTCCTCGGTCGGGAGGCGGTAGAGATCGCCGATCGGGAACGTGCGCCGGTCGGTGCGGATGTTCGCGCCGAGCGCGAGCAGGGCGGCCGCGACGTCGGACGGATGCGCGGACGCGCAGTAGTCGTTCGCGAAGATCGCGTGCTCCCGGTGCTCGCCCGCGCGCGCGAAGCACACGTCGCCTCCGTGCAACCGGCAGGGGTGCTGGAGGCGCCAGTACCAGCAGCGCGTGGCCTGGAGCAGATTGCCGGCGAGCGAGCCCGCGTTGCGGAGCTGCGGGCTGGCTGCGAGCCGGCAGGCCTCTCGCAGCGCCTCGGGCACATCTTCGGCCGTCTCGATCTCCGCCAGGGTCGTGCCCGCGCCGATCGTCGGGCCGTCGATCCCGCGGGGCACGACGCCGCGGACGTCGACGAGCTCGTCCGCGGCGATCAGCCCCGCTCGGAGCAGCGGCACCACCTCGGTGCCGCCCGCAAGTAACAGACTGTTACTTGCGACTCGGAGCTCGGCGACGCTAGACGCGCGCCGGAGCTCCACGTTCTTCGCTCTCGCGCTGGCGTGCCTCGGCTTCGCGCAGTGCCCGCAGCATCTCCTCCCGCGTGATCGGCAGCTGCCGGACGTCGGCGCCGGTTGCGTCGCGGATCGCGTTCGCGATCGCCGCGGCTGTCGGCACGATCGGCGGCTCGCCGAGGCCCTTCGATCCAAGGTTCGTCAGGTGCTCGTCGGGGACGTCGACCAGCTCGCTGACGATCTCCGGCACGTCGGCGATCGTCGGGAGCCGGTAGGACTCGAAGCTCGTCGTCAGGATCTCGCCCGTGCGCGGATCGTGCAGCCGCTGCTCCGAGAGGGTGTGGCCGATCCCCTGGATGATCCCGCCCTCGATCTGGCTCGACGCGCCGAGCGGGTTGATCACGCGCCCGACGTCGTGGACGGCCGCGATGCGCTCCACCCAGATCTCGCCCGTCTCGACGTCGACCGCCACCTCTGCGACCTGGACGCCGAAGGTCAGCACCTGCATGCCGGTCGGGTTCGGCCCTCTGGCTCCCTTGCCGAGGATCTGCGCGTCTTCGAGCAGGGCGACAACGTCCTCCAGCGGCATGTCCGGATCGCCTCGCTGCTCTGCGATCTCCTCGATCTGGCGCCTCGCGTCGGCGGCTGCGGCGCGGACGGCGGGGCCCATCGACGGCGTGGTCGACGAGCCGGCGGAGATCGCGGCGTAGGGGCCGCGCGCCGAGTCGCCGGCCGAGACGGTCACGTGCTCGAGCGGGATGCCGAGCTCCTCGGCGGCGATCTGCGCCATCGCCGTCTTCGTGCCCGTGCCGATGTCCTGCATCGCCGTGACGACGGTCGCTCGGCCGTCGGAGCCGACGCGGATCCAGGCGTACGACGGCGGCCCACCCCCGCCGTACCAGATCTGCGACGCCATCCCGACGCCGCGCTTGACGACGTCGGTCGAGCGCGCCCGCACCTCGTGCCGCCGTTCCCAGTGCGGAGCCGCCCGGCGGTAGCACTCGAGCAGGTTCTTGCTGCTGAACGGGCGGTCGTCACTCGGGTCGTGCGCCGTGTGGTTCTTTCGGCGGAGCTCCATCGGATCGAGGTCGAGCTTCGCGGCGACCTCGTCGAGCAGCGCCTCGAGGCCGAAGGTTCCCTCGACGAACCCGGGAGCGCGGAACGCCTTCATCGGTGGCGTGTTGAGCTTCGCCGGATGGGTGGTCGACTTCACGTTCGGGCACGAATAGAGCAGGTGCATCGGGCCCTCGACCGGCGACGACCAACCGCTCCACCCGACGGCGTTCACATACTCGCCGCCGAGCGCGGTGAGCGTGCCGTCGGCCTTCGCGCCGATAGTCAGCCGCTGGATGGTCGCGTTGCGGTTCCCGGCCGCGAGATGCTCGTCTCGGCGCGTGAGCGCGCACTTCACCGGCCTGCCCGTGCGTTTGGCGAGCTCGGCGGCGATGAAGGTGTAGTCGTCGGCGCTGTTCTTCGAGCCGAAGCCGCCGCCCATGAAGTGGCAGATCACGCGCACCTTGTCGGGCGGCAGGCCGAGCTTCTCGGCCACTTCGTCGCGCACACCCCAGATGTACTGCGTGGAGATGTGCACCTCGACACCGTCGCCGACCCACTGAACGACCGCCTGGTGCGTCTCGAACGAGTTATGCAGGACGACCGACGTCCTGAACTCGCCGCTGCACACGACGTCGGCTTCGGCGAGCCCGCGCTCGTAGTCGCCGCGCCGGCGGACGCGCGGCTCGCCGACCAGGGAGCCGCGTGCGACCGCCTCGTCCGGGTCGAGGAGCGGCTCGAGCACCTCGAACTCGACGTCGACCGCGGCGAGCCCGGCCTGCGCCTGCGCGAGCGTGTCGGCGCAGACTGCCACGACGGCCGCGCCCTGGTACTCGCACTCGGAGACGAGCAGATCGAGATCGTCCGGGCCGATCGCGGCATGGACTCCGGGCTGCTCGAGCGCAGGCGCGAGGTCGAGCCTGCGGATGCGCGCGTGCGGGTGCGGCGATCGCAGCACGGCCGCGTGCAGCATTCCGTTGAGGCGAAGGTCGGCGGTGTAGACGGCCTCGCCGCGCGCCCGCTGGGCGCCGTCGGCGCGGGTCGCCGGGCGACCGACGATCTCGAGCGGGCCGGCCGGCCACTGCTCGAGCGCGTCTTCCTCGACGACGATCCAGACCTCCTCGTACCGCCCTTCGACCTCTTTCTCCGTGCGAATCAGTCGCGCCACGTGCGAATCGCCTCCTCGATCTTCGGATACGCCCCGCAACGGCACAGGTTCCCCGCCATCGCATGACGAATCTCCTCGCTCGACGGGCTCGGGTTGCGTCCGACGAGCGCGACCGCGCTCACGATCTGCCCCGGTGTGCAGAAGCCGCACTGGAGCGCGTCCGCGCGGACGAACGCCTCGACCATCGCGTGGTCGCGCAAGCCCTCGATCGTCGTGATTGCCGCGCCGTCGACTGCGTGCACGAGCGTGATGCACGACAGCGTCGGGACGCCGTCGACGAGCACGGTGCAAGCGCCGCACTGTCCTTCGCCGCAGGCGATCTTCGTGCCGGTGAGTGCGAGCTCCTCTCGAAGCGCCTCCGCCAGCGTCGTCCCCACCGGCGCTTCGACGACGTAGCGGTGCTCGTTGACGTCGAGCTCAGGCACCGGCGGTCACCGCCTCGATGTCGGCGAGATGGACGAGCCGGAAGACGAGACGCGTCGCTTCGCGTCGCGCCTGGTCGTCGCCGAGCTCCGGCACGTCCGCCCAGAGGTCGCGTGCGGCGACCAGGAGATCGCGGATGCGACCGACGGTCGTCAAGTAGCCGTTCTGCTCGGCGCAGGCGTTGATCGCAAGCCCGAGCACCCCGACGGTGTCCGGCTGCCGCGACCAGAGCAGCGGCGTCGCCATCGAGAGGTACTGGTGGATGCGCGCGAGCTGCATCGGCTGCTCGAGCACGTCGCGGCCGAGCGGTCTTGTGGGCGCGGGCAGCTCACGTCCGTCGGCGAGTGCGCTTGCGGTGCCGCCGAGCATCGCGCGCAGCTCGTCGTCGCCGTACCCGGCGAGTTGCGCCGTTCGGATCGCGATCAGCAGCGATCCAGGCTGTTGGCCGTACGGGAAGTCGCTCGCGTACAGCACCTGCTCGGGCGGAACGCGGCGGTAGAAATCGAGCAGGTCGACGGGGCTCCACACCGACGTGTCGAAGAACGTGCGCGGGTGGCCGGCGAAATGGTGCGCGAGGTTCGCGAGGTCGGCGATGCCGCCGTGGGCGAGGATCAGCGTGGCACCCGGGTTCGCCTGCATGAGCGCGTGCAGCCCGTCGGCGATCGGCGGCAGCCCGCGTCCCGCGTGGATCAGGATCGGGACGCGGCGCTCGGATGCGAGCCGAAACACCGGGCCGAGCCGCTCGTCCGTCGCCGTGAACTTCTGCGCGCGCGGGTGCAGCTTGATCCCCCGCGCACCGAGGTCGAGGCAGCGCGTCGCCTCCTCGATCGGGGCTTCGTTCAGATCGAGCCGGACGAACGGGATCAGACGCCCTTCCGACCGCTTCGCGAAGGCCAGCGTGCGGTCGTTCGCCGCGCGGAAGCCCGGATGGCGGTCGGGCTCGTCCAGGCAGAACATGAAGGCGCGGGCGATCGCATAGCGGTCCATCAGCTGCTCGAGGCGGTCGTAGTCACCGACCATGCCGTCGATGTCGTTTCCGAGGTGAAGATGGGCGTCGAAGATCTCGGTGCGGGGCGGCAGCAGGCCAGGCAACTCGGAGTCGTAGACGTCCATGAGCTCGAGCGCTCTCCCCTGGGGATCCATCGCGTTGATCCTAGTTAGAGTCCGCGCCATGACCGACGTCCTCATTCACGCAGACACCTTCCGTTCCCCCGAGCTGCGCCACGAGGTCGCGCTCGGCGTTCCCGATCCGTTCCTCTATGCGGAGATCGGGGGAGTGCGACACATCGTCGTCGGCTCGCTGGAGATCCCGCGCCTCGCCGAGCTCGACCGCTTCGAGCTGCACTCGTTCGAGGAGTTCGGGTCTGACGACTTGATCGCAGCCGGGCTCTCCTATCCCGAACTGCGCCGGGAGGTGCCCGCGCGGGCTGTCAAGGCGCTCGGACTGAAGGCGGCCTCGGTCCCCGAGACGTTCCCGCTGTGGCTCGCCGACCGCCTGCGCGCGGACGGCGTCGAGCTGACGGTCGACGGAGCGCTGTTCGACGAGCGGCGACGTGTGAAGACCGGGCCCGAGCTGGCGGGGATCCGTCGTGCGCAGCGGGCCGCCGAGGCCGGCATGGATGCCGCGCGCGACCTGCTACGTCGAGCCGCGCCGAACGGCGACGGACTGGCCGTCGACGGCGCGCCGCTGACCGTGGAGCGGATCAAGACCGCGATGGCGCAGGCGTTCGCCGCGAACGGCACGAGTGCCGACGACTTCATCGTCGCGCCGGGCGCGCAGGGCGCGGTCGGCCACGATATGGGCAGCGGTCCCGTGCGGGCCGGCACTCCGATCGTGATCGACGTGTGGCCGCGCGACAACGAGACGGCCTGCTACGCGGACATGACGCGCACGTTCGTCGTCGGGGACGTGCCGGACGACGTGGCGCGCTGGCACGGGCTCTGCAAGCAGGCACTCGACGCCGCGGTCGGGCAGATCCGCGACGGCGCCGACGGGCGGGCGATCTACGACGTCACGTGCGAGATCTTCGAGGCCGCGGGGGAGCCGACCCAGCGGACGAAGGAAGCTGGGAAGACGCTCGCCGACGGGTTCTTCCATGGGCTCGGGCACGGCGTCGGGCTCGAGGTGCACGAGCAGCCTGGCATGGGGCTCGCCTCGAAGAACGCGCTGCGCTCAGGGGACGTGGTCACGGTCGAGCCGGGTCTCTACCGGCAGGGGTTCGGCGGGGTCCGGCTCGAGGACCTCGTCCTCGTCACGGCGGACGGGCCGGAGAACCTGACGCAGTACCCATACGAGCTCGCGCCTTGAGACCCTGACGTCACGGCCCCAAGCCTGACGTCGCGGGAAGATTGCGTTTTCTTCGCGGCAACATGGGTATGAAGATCGGTCGAGTCAGATCGTTTCCCAATGCGGATCGCTCCTTCCTGGGGCGGTCGAGAGGAGGCGTACATGGCAGTTGCTGTCGACGTTCGACCGGCGGCAGAGCCGTCGCTCATCGCCGATCCGGCGCCGCTCGGTCTCGCGGGATTCGCGCTCACGACGTTCTTGCTGAGCGGGCACAACGCGACGTTCATCCCCGACCTGATCTGGATCGGTCCCGCGCTCTTCTACGGCGGGCTGGCGCAGCTCCTGGCCGGGATGTGGGAGTTCAAGAACAGGAACGTCTTCGGGGCGACGGCGTTCTCGACGTACGGCGGGTTCTGGCTCGCGCTCGGGATCTTCGTCACCTTGCTCGTGCTCTCGAAGAACTTCGCCGGTGCGGTCACCGCGAACCCGCACGACGCCCCGAACGCGCTCGCGTGGTTCCTGATCGCGTTCGCGATCTTCAACACCTACATGATGCTCTGGAGCCTGCGGGTCAGCGTCGCCGTCTTCCTGGTGTTCTTGGCGCTCGAGATCACCGAGATCCTGCTGTCCATCGGCTATTTCGACGAGGCCCACGGGCACGCGAACAACGGCTGGACGCACACCGGCGGCTGGGTCGGGGTCGTGACCGCATTGTTCGCCTGGTACGCGTCCGCGGCCGGCGTCGTGAACGGCATGGCGGCACCGAAGCGTGTGGTGCCCGTCGGCCGGCCGCTCTGGGGAGCAAGGGCGTAGATTCCGGACATGGAAACGGGATCTCAATCGATTGACACACTGCTCCTCGAGGAGCGGCGCTATCCACCTCCGGAGGAGTTCTCTGCGCGGGCAAATGCCCGCGCAGAGATCTACGACGAAGGCCTCGAGGCCTTCTGGGAGCGTGAGGGACGCGAACGGGTCAGCTGGTTCGAGCCGTTCACGAAGGTGCTCGACTGGGAGCTGCCGTACGCCAAGTGGTTTCTCGGCGGCAAGCTGAACCTCGCGTACAACTGCGTCGACCGTCACGTCGAGAACGGCGTTGGCGACAAGGTCGCGTACTACTGGGAGGGCGAGCCCGAGAACGACCGGCGTGAGCTCACCTTCTCGGACCTACAGCGCGAGGTCGTGAAGTGCGCGAACGCGCTGAAGCAGCTGGGCGTCAGAAAGGGCACGGCGGTCGGGATCTACATGGGCATGGTCCCGGAGACGCCGATCGCGATGCTCGCCTGCGCCCGTCTCGGCGCACCGCACACCGTCGTCTTCGGCGGGTTCTCGGCGGATTCGCTCGGCGGCCGCCTCCAGGACATGGGCTGCGAGGTGCTGATCACGCAGGACGAGGCCTGGCGGCGCGGGACGACGGTGCCCCTGAAGCGGACGGCGGACGAGGCCGTAGCCGAGGCGCCGACCGTGAAGAAGATGCTCGTCCTCCGCCGAACGGGCGGTGACGTCCCGATGACAGAGGGCCGTGACGTGTGGTGGCATGAAGTCGCGACCGATGAATCGGACTGCCCCTGTGAGCCGATGGACGCCGAGGACCTCCTCTACCTGCTCTACACCTCGGGCACGACGGCGAAGCCGAAGGGAATCGTCCACACGTCCGCCGGCTACCTGGTCGGCGTCGCGACGACGCACTACTACATCTTCGACGTCAAGCCCGACTCCGTGTACTGGTGTGCCGCCGACGTGGGCTGGGTCACCGGCCACAGTTACATCGTCTACGGCCCGCTCTGCAACGGGACGACCGGAGTCATGTACGAAGGCACCCCGGACTACCCCGACAAGGACCGCTGGTGGGAGATCATCGAGCGGTACAAGATCGACATCCTCTACACGGCCCCGACCGCCATCCGCACGCACATGAAGTGGGGGCCTGAGTTCGCACAGAAGCACGACCTGTCCTCGCTCCGGCTGCTCGGCTCGGTCGGAGAGCCGATCAACCCCGAGGCGTGGATCTGGTACTCAGAGCACGTGGGAGGCGGCCGCTGCCCGATCGTCGACACGTGGTGGCAGACCGAGACAGGGATGATCCTGATCACGCCGCTCCCCGGCATCACGACGACGAAGCCCGGCTCCGCCACCCAGCCGTTCCCGGGCGTCGAAGCAGGCGTCTACAACGAGGCCGGGGAGGAGGTCGGTCCCGGCGGCGGCGGGTACCTCGTGTTGAAGCGGCCGTGGCCGGCGATGTTGCGCGGCATCTTCGGGGACGACGACCGCTACCGGGAGACGTACTGGTCGAAGTACGGCGACGTCTACTTCGCCGGCGATGGCGCCCGGATCGACGCGGACGGCGACTACTGGCTGCTCGGCCGTGTCGACGACGTGATGAACGTCTCCGGCCACCGGATCTCGACGATCGAGGTCGAGTCGGCGCTTGTCGACCACCAGGAGGTCGCTGAGGCAGCCGTCGCCGCACGAGCCGACGCGACCACCGGCCAGGCGATCGTCGCGTTCGTCACGCTGAAGGGTGGCAGCGACGGATCCGTGGAGAAGCTCGAGGAGCTGCGCAACCACGTCGCCCAGAAGATCGGGCCGCTGGCGAAGCCCGCGAACATCGTCTTCACGCCGGAGCTGCCGAAGACACGCTCGGGGAAAATCATGCGCCGGCTGCTCCGGGACGTCGCCGAGAACCGGCCGCTCGGGGACACGACCACGCTCGCCGATCCGAAGGTGGTCGAGGAGCTCCGCGAGCGCGGCCAGGCCGAGCAGAGTCAGGAATCCTGACGGCCCTTTACGCTGCGGCGAGTGCTCCCCGCGCTCGCCGCAGCAGTGTTGCTCGTGTCCGCTCCGCCCGCGACGACGGTGCGCGTCGCGGTCGCGAACGTCTGGGAGGCGCCGAACGCCGGACATCTGCCTCTCGACCCGAACGTCTGGCCGACGCCCGGCGTGAGCTACGCCAAGCGACTCTCTCTGGTCGGGCACATGCCGACCCAGGTGCTCTACGGCGAGCGCGTCCTCGTGCTCGGGCGTCGCGGCGGCTGGACGCACATCGCGGTGCCCGACCAACCCTCGCCGCTCGACGCGCGCGGATATCCGGGTTGGGTTCGCTCGTGGCAGCTCGCCCCGAGTGCGGGGCCGGCTCGCTCGGTGCTCGTCACGTCGCGGACCGCGACGGTCGGCGCCGGCGCGACGGTCGTCGGCCTCGGGTCGGAGGTGCCGGCCGGATCGGTTCCTCCGAACGACACCCGTCCGCTGCCGCACACACGTGCCGACCTCATCCGCACCGCCGAGGCGTTCCTCGGGCTCCACTACCTCTGGGGCGGCCTCTCGCCGTGGGGGTACGACTGCTCAGGGCTCACCTGGGCGGTGTACCGCGTGCACGGGCTCACGATCCCGCGCGATGCCGACGCACAGTTCGCGGCGGGCACGCCGGTCCCGCTCGCGAAGATGCTGCCGGGCGACTTGCTCTTCTACGAGCACCCCGTCGTCGGTCACGTGACGATGTACGTCGGCGGCGGGAAGATGATCGAGTCGCCGAACTCGGCCGGCGAAGTGCGGGTCGTCCCCGTACGCACGAGCGACTTCCGCGGCGTGCGGCGCTTCTTCTTCTAGCTCGAGCCCCACCAGCCGGGCGCCAGCTCCGCGTCCGCCGGGTCGTCGCCGGCACCGAACGCGATGTACTCGACACCGTCGGGGCCTGCCTCGACCGCTCGCATCGTGTCCTTCTCGAACCGGATCGCGTCCCACTCTCCGACGTCGACAATCTCGTCCTCGACGTTGACGTGCGCCGAGCCGCGGACGACGACGTAGACCTCCTCCTGATTCTCGTGCTTGTGGCCGAAGGGGATGCGGAACCCGGGGGCGAGCTTGATGTGGCTCAGACCGAGCGTCTCGCCGCCGAGTGCCCTGCGCGCGAAGCGAGCTTCCATCTCGTCCGGCATGTCGAACTTCGGTGCCTGATTCTCGACGTCGCGCTTGAGGTTTTTCTTCACATATCCGCTCATAGCCTGCAATCTAGGCAATGGGCTGTAGTTCCGGTCGCAGACAGCCGATAGAGGGGTCGTGACCCCTGCGGGATCCTCAGTCGCGCCTTCGCCCGCCTGGGCACTCCGCTGCGCCCGCTTCGGCCAGGTGGCCTTCGTCGTCACGGCGCTGGCCTTCGTCGCCCTGGCCGTCCAGGTCGAGCTGGACCTCGGGGGCGCGGCCGTCGACCGCTTCTTCAACAACTGGGTCTACGAGGGCGTCGGCGTTGCCGCCGGGATCACGTGCATCGTGCGTGGGCTCGTCGCGAAGGAGCGCGCAGCCTGGATTCTCGTCGGAATCGGCGTGTTCGCGTGGACGGCCGGGGACATCTACTGGACGATCGCGCTCGAGACCGTCAAGAACCCGCCGTATCCCTCGCTTGCCGACGCGGGCTATCTCGGCTTCTACCTGCCGGTCTTCATCGGGCTCGGCCTGCTGGTCAGGGGGCGCGTGATCCACTTCAGCGCGAGCATCTGGCTCGACGGCTTCATCGCCGCGTGCGCCGTCGGCGCCGTGGCGAGCGGCGTCGTCCTCGCCGACGTCTGGCACACGTCGACCGGGAGCTTCGCGGCCGTCACCACGAACATGGCGTACCCCGCCGGTGACGCGCTCCTCCTCTCGCTCGTGATCGCAGCCTTCGCCTTCTCCGGCTGGTCGCTCGATCGCACGTGGCTGCTCCTCGGAGGCGGCCTCGTCGTCTTCGGCGTCGCGGATTCCATCTACCTGGTTCAGGTTGCTGACGGCTCCTACCAGCTCGGCACCGCCCTCGACCTCGGCTGGCCTGCCGGTTTCGCGCTGCTCGCCGCCGCCGCGTCCGCGCCGGCCCGCCGGGTCGTGAAGGCCCGGCTCGAGGGCCGGCGCGTGATCGTGGCGCCGCTCGTGCTCGCCGCCGTCTGCCTGGGCGTCGAGATCTGGGATCACTTCCAGCGGGTCGGGGCGATCACGCTCGTCGCCGCCTCGCTCGGGCTCGCCGCGGTCATCGTGCGGCTCGCGATGACGTTCAACGAGCACCTCGCACTGCTCAGGACGTCGCGCACCGAGTCCCTGACCGACGCGCTGACCGGGCTCAGCAACCGGCGTGCATTGCTGCTTCGCCTCGAGCAGGTCTTCGCGGTCGAGCCGCCCGCGGACACGCTGCTCCTGCTCTTCGACCTCGACGGCTTCAAGGCGTACAACGACACCTTCGGCCACAGTGCCGGCGACATGCTCCTGAGCCGCCTCGGAGCGAGGCTCCGGCGCAGCATCGGCACGCGCGGTGAGGCCTTCCGCCTGGGAGGCGACGAGTTCTGCATCTTGCTGCGAGGAGACCTGATCGATCTCGACTGGGTGCGCGCGGCGGCGACGGCGAGCCTGCGCGAAGGGGGAGACGGGTTCTCGATCACCTGCTCGAGCGGTCACGTCCTGATCCCCGCCGAGGCCGCCGGCGCGAGCGAAGCACTGCAGATCGCCGACCGGCGGATGTACGCGGACAAGGGAATCAGGGTGGTCGCGCGGGATTCGAGCGGCGTGCTCATCCAGGCTCTGATCGAGCGCGACCGCTACCTCGGCGACCACGTCCGCGGAGTGGTCGACCACGCGGTGTCGCTCGCGCACCACGCAGGTCTGCGCGGCGCCGATGCCGCGCTGGTGCGGGCGGCGGCCGAGCTGCACGACGTCGGCAAGCTCGCGTTGCCGGAGTCGATCCTGACGAAGCCCGGTCCGCTCGACGAAGACGAGTGGCGGCTGATCCGCCAGCACACCATCGTCGGCGAGCGGATCATCGCAGCGGCCGACGGGCTCGGCGAGGTGGCGAAGACGGTGCGGTCGACCCACGAGCGCTGGGACGGTGAGGGGTACCCGGACAAGCTCTCGGGTGTGGCGATCCCGTACGCGGCCCGCCTGATCGCGATCTGCGACGCATACGACGCGATGACCGCAACCCGGCCGTACGTCTCGGCGCTGACGCCGCAAGAGGCGCTGGACGAGCTCGTCCGCAACGCCGGGACTCAGTTCGATCCCGAGCTCGTCGAGCTGTTCGTGAACAACGTCCTGCACGGCGCTACGCCGATCGCGTGGACCCAGCGCCCTTCGGCTGCCACCGGCTGACCGATCGTCCACCGCCGCGAGGTGAGATACTCGTCGCGGGTCCGTGACGGAGGCACTCGATTTCGCATTGAAGGCGCGCGTGCGTGCCGTTCTCGACCGGCGTCCGGTGACCGAGTCGGAGCTGCGGAGGCTGATCGAGGAGGGCCGAGCCTGCGCGCTGATCCTCGATGCGCGTCTCGCAGGTCTCGAGCGTCACATCGCGGAGCTTTCGGCGGATCCCGCCAGCTCGCTCGCCGACATCGCGACAGACGTGCGGGCGGCGAACGAGCTCCGTCCCGACGTCGAGGAGCTGCACGGCTTGCTGACGGACCTCGACGAGCTCGCGCGCGAGTTTCGCGCCACCTGGCTCGCAGCCCGCTGACGGGCGGGGTCGACCTGCGTGCCGTCGTGCTCGTCGAGGGCGTGAGCGACGAGGCTGCGCTCGAGGCACTGGCAGCACGCAGGGGCCGGGACCTCGGCGCAAAGGGGATTCGCATCGTGCGGATCGGGGGCGCGCACTCGATCGGACGGTTCCTGGACCGGTTCGGGGCGGAGGTCGCGCTCGCCGGATTGTGCGACGCCGGCGAGGAAGCGGTCTTTCGACGCGCACTCGAGCGCGCCGGTCTCGGAGCCGACCTCGCGCGCAGCGAGCTGGAGCAGCTCGGCTTCTACGTCTGCGAGGCGGATCTCGAGGACGAGCTGATTCGAAGCCTCGGAACGGCAGGCGTCGAGGCGGTGCTCGCGACGCAGGGCGAGCTCGACGGATTCCGCTTGTTCCAGCAGCAGCCTGCGCAGCGCGGTCGTGCGAGCGATGCTCAGCTCCGGCGGTTTCTCGGGACGCGTTCCGGACGCAAGCAGCTCTACGCACGGCTGCTCGTCGACGCCCTCGATCTCTCCCGCGTGCCGAGACCGCTCGACGGGGTGCTCGCCCACCTCGAGGCGGTCGTCGCCCTCTAGCATCGCCACCGTGAACCCGTTCGGCCACATCGACCTTCGCGTCTCCGACCTCGATGCGGCGGTCGCGTTCTACGGCGCGCTCCTGCCGGCCCTCGGCCTCACCGAGCGCCATGACGGCGACGTGTGGAAGGCGTGGTCCACGACCGATCCCCTGCCGTCGACCGCGTACTTCGCGGTCACGGAAGAGCCGGGACACGCCCCGAACGCGAACCGGATCGCATTCTGGGTCGAGTCGCCGGAGGAGGTCGACCGCCTCGCCGAGGTCGCGCGTCACGCCGGTGCCGCAGAGCTGAGCGGCCCGAAGCCGATGCCCTACGGGCCCGGCTACTACGCAGTCTTCTTCGCCGACCCGGCCGGGAACCGGCTCGAGATCTACGTCAGGCCCGGCACCGCTTGAGCCGGATATCGGTAAGCCTGCGTCCGCTGCGAGACGACGAGTTCGAGGCCTGGCTGCCGCTGATGAGAAGCGGCTATGCCGACAGCATGGTCACCCACGCCGGGATGGCGCCGGAGGCAGCCCGCGCGAAGGCCGCCATCGATGCCGAGCAGCTCTTCCCCGGTGGCCGGCAGTCGTCCGACCAAGCCGTGTTCGCGATCGAGGCCGGCGGCGAGCGGGTGGGCAACCTCTGGGTCTCCGAGCGCGACAGCGAACACGGCCGCATCCTCTGGATCTTCGACGTCGATGTCGACGAGGGGTTCCGCGGCCGCGGCTACGGGAGGGCGGCGATGCTCTTTGCGGAAGAGGAGGCGCGCCGGCGCGGTCTCGGCGGTGTCGCGCTGAACGTGTTCGGCGGCAACGAGGTGGCGCGCAGCCTGTACCGCTCGCTGGGCTACGCAGAGCGCGCCGTGTTCATGCACAAGGCCGTGGAGGCCGGCTCGTGAAGGAGAACCGTTCGATTCCGTCGGCCGTGGTCATCCCCGTGCTGATCTATCCCGACGTGCGCGAGGCCGTTGAGTGGCTCACCGCAGCCTTCGGGTTCGAGGAGCGCCTGCAGATCGGCGAGGGACACCGTTCGCAGCTGCGAGTCGGCAGCGGCGCGGTCATCGCCGCCGACGTTCGCGGCGAGCAGCGGCCGCCGCGTTCAGGTGAAGTCACACACTCGGTGCTCGTTCGGGTGGAGGACGCCCGCGCTCACTGTGAGCGGGCGCGTTCTTACGGCGCCCGCATCCTGATGGAGCCGACCGACTTCGAGTACGGCGAGCGGCAGTACGCGGCCGAGGATCCGGCGGGCCACCGGTGGACGTTCTCGGAGACGCTCGAGGACATCGCGCCGGAGAGCTGGGGCGGCACGCTGCGGGGCTAGTTGCTAGCCCGCGTTACTCGAAGATCGGGTCGAACACGCTGATGATCCCGCAGATGTCGCTGCACGTCGCGCGCAGGCCGATGCACGTCTCGTAGTCGCCGCCGAAGCCGATGCACTCCCGGACGAGCCAGTCGCACAGGTGCAGGCACGGGTCATGGAGACCGAGCCCGAAGCGGGCTGCCGCGCGCCGGTGGGGCGCCGGTACACCGGAGCCGGGCGGGAGCTGTCGCGAACGCGCCTCCGGTCCGGCGGCCAGGAGCCGGGCGAGCAGCTTCGCCTGTGGATCGTCCGATTCGCGCAGCGTGATCCGGAACACCGGGTGGGCGTGGTCCCGGCAGGGACGGGAGCCGACGTGCTCGGCCTGCTCGATCAGCGACGTCGGTAGGTCGACCCACGTCTCGCAGCCGCCCCGCGCGAACGCCACGTGGTCCTCGAGCTCCGACTGCTTGACCATCCCGGTCAAGACGACTCCGGGCGGATGGTCGAACTCGCCGGCACCGAGCGCGTCGACGAGACCCTGCCCGGTGAAGGTCTTCCCTGCCACCGTCGGCCAAGGCTATGTCTGCGGCGGCTCCGCGTCCAGCGTCTACAGCAGCGCCTCGAACTTCGAGGCGTCGTTGAACGGTCCGATCACGGCGAGGCGCAGGCCCTGGCCGCCGATCACGTCCTGCGCGACGCGCTGGACGTCCTCGACGGTGACCGAGTCCAGCCCGGCGAGCAGCTCGGACGGCTCGACCGCGCGGCCTTCGAGCACCTCGCGGCGCAGGCCGAAGAGGAGCAGGCCGTTGGGGCTCTCCGTCTGCAGGACGAAGCGGCCCTTGGCGAGCGCCCGCGCCTTCTCGAGCTCGTCCGCCGGCACTGGTTCCTCGACGAGGCGCTTGAACTCCGTCGCGATCACGCCGACCGCTTCGTCCGCACGCTTCAGGTCGACGCCCGCCTGGGAGAACAGCGTCCCGGCATCCGTGTACGAGCTGTTGACGGCGTAGACGTAATAGGCGAGCCCGCGCCGCTCGCGCACCTCGAGGAAGAGCCTCGACGACATCCCGGTGCCGAGCACGGTGCCGAGCAGCTGCAGCGCGTAGCGGTCGGGGTGATCGAGCGGATAGCTCGGGACTCCGAGACAAATGTTCGCCTGGTCCGAATCCTTCTGGTGGATCCGCACGATCGGTTCGGATGAGCGCGCCACCGCCGCCGGGACGGGTGTCCCCGTCTCGTCCGGCTCGAGGTCCCCGAGGAGCTCCTCGAGTCGGGCGAGCAGGTCGTCGCCGACCATCCCCGCGACGCCGACGACCATCCGGGGCGGCTTGTACCAGGCCGACAGATAGTCCAGGAACGTCTGGCGGGTCGCGGCGGTGACGGTCTCCTTCGTCCCGAGCGTCTCCCAGCCGAGCGGATTGTCACCGAACAGGACCTCGTCGTAGACCGAGGAGACGTAGTCGCGCGGCGTGTCGAAGTACATGTTCATCTCCTCGACGATCACGCCCTTCTCACGCTCGAGCTCTTCGCTGTCGAACTTCGAGTTGCGGACCATGTCGACGAGCACGTCGAACGCCCGGTCGCGCTGTTCGCCGGCGCCGCGGATGTAGTAGCCGGTGTACTCCTTCGACGTGAATGCGTTGAACTCGCCGCCGAACCGCTCGACCTCGAGCGCGATGTCCTTCGCGGTCGGTCGCCGCTCCGTTCCCTTGAAGAACATGTGCTCCGCGAAGTGCGCGATCCCGCGGTTCGACGCGTTCTCGTAGCGGGAGCCCGCGGCGAGCATGATGTAACAGGTGACCGACTGCGCATGATCGAGCGGCGCAGCCAGGACACGAAGGCCGTTCGAGAGCGTGTTGCGCTGATAGACGGTCATGCAGCGAGCATCCTCCTGAGGTCGTCCGAGAGCGGGACCGATGTGCCGGAACCGTAGTCGAAGCCGACGAGCACGCTCTTCGCCTCGGCGACGAGGCGCCCGGAGGCGCGAATCTGGTGCTCGAGGTCGAAGCTCTTGGTGCCGACGCGCGGGCATCGCGTGCGCACCTCGATCTCCTCGCCCGGGCGCAGCTCGGCCCGGAAGTCGATCTCGACGCGGGCGAGGATGAACGGCTCGAGCCCGCCGAGGACCGCGATGCGCGCCTGCTCGAGGTAGGTCGAATAGGTGGCGTTGTTGACGTGCCCCATCGGGTCGCAGTCACTGAAGCGAACGTGCTCGCGATGCGTCCACCGGAACTCCGACATGGCTCGCGATGCTATAGACGCACTTGTGAGCGAGATGCGTCGCGCCGTGTTCGCGCAGCCCGAGTGGCTGCGCGGGGTTCCTGTCGATCGCCGGCTCCCTGCCGGGGCCCGCGTGGTCCACACCGGCTGCGGGACGTCGTTTCACGCTGCGCAAACGGGTGGAGCGGCCCTTCAGGCGCTCGAGGCAGTGTTGTCCCCACCGGACGCGGACGTCCTCGTGTGCGTGTCACACGAGGGTGAGACGGCGTTGACGCTGGAGGCGGCTCGCGCGTTCGAGGGTGATGTCTGGCTTGTCACGGGGACGGCGTCGTCGCCGCTCGCCGACGTCGCCGCCGAGGTGATCGTGTGCACGCCGGAAGTCGAACGCTCGTGGTGCCACACCGCGAGCTATACGTGCGGCGTCGCCGTGATCGACGCGATCCACGGCCGCGATCCGTCGTGGCTCGCCGACGCGGTCGAGCAGGCGCTGACGCTCGAGGTGGAAGCGCCCACCCAGGACAAGATTCTCGTTGCCGGAGCGGGCCGTGACTGGCCGACCGCGCAGGAAGCCGTGCTCAAGCTGCGCGAAGGCGCGTGGCTGTCGGCGGGCGCCCATCAGACGGAGCAGTTGCTGCACGGGCACCTCGCGGCCGTCGACGACAGCGTTCGGGCGTTCGTACTCGAAGGAGAGGGTCGTGCGGCCGAGCGGGCACACGATGCGGTACGTGCGCTCGAGGCGCTCGGCTGCGAGACGACGCTCGTGCCGACCCGCCATCCAGCCGTCGACATCGTGCGCTTCCACCTGCTCACGCTCGCGATCGCGGAGGCCCGCGGCATCGACCCCGATCCGATCCGTCGTGCGCCGGGCTCGCCGTGGGCGAACGCGGCCGGCGGCGCGTACCCGGGCTAGCCGAGTTCGTCGAGGGCGGCCAGCAGGCCGCCAACTTCTTCGGCGGTGTTGTAGTGGACGATGCCGACGCGAACGGCGCCGTCCGACAGGTCGAGCCGATTCATGATCTCGACCGCGTAGTAGTTGCCGTGCCAGACCGCATAGCCGCGGTCGCCGAGGTGCGTCGCCACCGCCTCCGGCGTGTGTCCGTCGACGTTGAACGCGAAGGTCGAGACCCGGCCGTCCATCGTCTTCGGCCCGTACAGGCCGCAGTTGTCCGGGAGCCCGGCCAGGAACTGCTCGCCGAGCTGCAGCTCGTGCTCGAGGATGAAGTCCCAGCCGACCCACTGGATGTGCTCGACGGCCGCGACGAACCCGGCGAGCAGCTCGTGCTGGCTCGTGCCGGTCTCGAAGCGGTGGCCGACCGGCTCGTTCGCCGACGGCCTCACCTTGTAGGGGCGCCACGACGCAAGCAGCTCCTGGCGGCCGAACGCAAGGCCCATGTGCGGGCCGTAGTACTTGTAGGGCGAACAGACCAGCACGTCGGCGCCGAGTTCCTGGACGTCGATCGGGCCGTGCGGGCCGTAGTGCACCGCGTCGACCCATGCGAGCGCCCCGGCCTCGTGTGCGATCGCGGCGATCTCCGCGACGGGCGTGACCGTGCCCACCGCGTTGGACGCATATGGATACGCGACGACTCGCGTGCGCTCCGAGAGAAGCGAGCGGAGGTGGTCCACGTCGACGCGGCAGTCGTCGTCGATCTCCGCGAACTTCACGACGAGCTCGCGGTCGCGGGCGAGCTCGAGCCAGGGCGACACGTTCGCATCGTGGTCGAGCTTGGTGCACACGATCTCGTCGCCGGCCGACCACTCTCGTCCGGCCGAGCGCGTGAGTGCGAAGTTCAAGGTCGTCATGTTCGGCCCGAAGGCGACCTCGTCTGGGGTCGCGCCCAGGAACTCGGCCGCCGTCTCGTGCGCCTGTGCGACGAGAGCATCGGTTCGACGCGATGTTCCGTACGGCGCACCGATGTTCGCATTCGACTCGCGCAAGTACTCGCCGATCGCGTCGATCACGGAGTCGGGGACCTGCGTGCCGCCGGGGCCGTCGAAGAACGCGAGCGGCTGGCGCAGCGCCGAGAAGCGCTCGCGCACGGCGTCGATCGTGGTCACGACACGTGCCACTCGTACCTCGGTGTGATCGTGAGGGACGCGCCGACGAAGCAATCGCGCTCCGCCTTGGCGGTCAGGTCGGCAGGCTCGGAGGTGCGGGGATCGAGCTGGGCGTCGATACGCACGTCGGCGTCGGCGAGTGCATAGCGCCCATCCGACTCGCGGCGGCTGACCGTTCCCTGCGCCGAGCCGGACGCGGTCGTGGCGTGCCCTGCGCGCCGCGCGTGATAGGTCAGGCTGTCGATCGAGCAGCGGACGAGCGCTGCGAGCAGCAGGTGATCCGGCGACCAGCCTTCGGCGGGTGCGATCTGCGCGCCGCCCGGCACGGTCATCCGTCCGCCGAGATCGATCTCGACCGCGTACTCGAACACCCTGGGCTTCGTCGCCACCATCGGCGCTCAACGCTACCTTCTCGCGTCCGCTCGGGTCCGTCCGACGGCGGACCTACATTGTCGGCGATGAGGCTCAGGACCCTGTCCGAGGCCGAGTGCTATGCCCGGTGCTACGGCGCACACCGGAGCGATCAGGTGAGCGTGCTTCGGCCGACGAAGCGAAAGCCCGCGCCGGGCGGCGAGGATTTGCGCAAGCACTTCGAGCGCCGCCTCGATGCGCGCGGGCCCGAGCAGGAGGCCGCGTGACCCGCGTCTGCGGTACGTGGACGCGCCGCAGGGTCCGAGCGGGCGCGGGCCGTCGGCCGACGCCGCCGCTGCCCAGCTCGTGGGCCTGCACCGCCACGTGGACGCAGCGCATGCCACGCTGTAAGCCGCGTGGCCGCAGGCATCCGTAGACCCGAAGCGGAGAGCGCCGTTCCGGATGTGCTCGCTCCCGGGCTCAGGTGCGTCTTCTGCGGGATCAACCCCGGTCGCGTCTCGGCGGCGGCCGCCGCGCACTTCGCGAATCCGCGCAACGACTTCTGGCGGCTGCTGCACGACTCGGCGCTGACGCCGCGCCTGCTCGAGCCGTCGGAGCAGTTCTCGCTCCTCGAGCTCGGTCTCGGTGCGACCAACGCCGCGGCCCGCACGACGCCGGGGTCGGGCGACCTGCGCCGGGCCGACTTCGATCCGGGCCGGATCGAGCAGATCGCACGCGAGCTCGAGCCGAGGGCGATCGCGTTTGTCGGGAAGGAGGCCTACCGCGGGCTCTACGGCGAGCGGCCGGAGCTCGGGCCGCAGCTCAGGACGATCGGCTGGACAGCGCTCTACGTGCTTCCGTCGACGTCGCCGGCCAACGCCGCCGTGCCGTATGCCGAGCGTCTGCGCTGGTTCTCCGAGCTGCGCGAGTGGCTCGTCCCCGGCGACCGGCGGGCCGTGCGCGGCCTGGTGATCGACGAGGCGGGCCGCGTGCTGCTCGTGCGCTTCGAGCATCCCGTCAGCGGCGACAGCTGGTGGGCGACGGTCGGCGGCGGGGTCGACGAAGGCGAGTCCGACGAGGAGACGCTGCGACGCGAGCTCTACGAAGAGGCTGGTCTGGCCGACGTCGCCCTCGGCCCGCTCGTGCACGAGCGCGAGCACACGTTCCCGTGGGACCGCCGCATCGTGCGCCAGCAGGAGCGCTTCTACCTCGTTCGCGTCTCGCGGCATGACCCGCGGCCGACGATCGACGTGCGGGCAGAGGGGGTCACCGAGGTTCGCTGGTGGACGCCCGACGAGCTGGCGCGTACCGACGAGGTCGTCGTGCCCGCCGAGCTCGGCGAGCTGGTGCGCGCAAGTCGTCCCTGAGAACGACCCGAGAATCGCCCCTCCGGACGACGCCCAGCGCGGGCGGTTCACGCAGGATCGAGGTCGTGACGCTGAACCAGGCACTCGTGTTTCATCGCCGCCGCGGTCCGGAGGGGCCGGCCGCAGGCAGCGAGACGACGGGACGGCCTGAGACGAGCGTCCCCGGCACCTTCGGCCTCGTTGGGGCGAGGGCGGAAGGTGCCACGGCCGGCGGTCACGATGCCGAGGCTCGAGCAGCCAATGGGCGGGTGGCGCGGTTCTCGCGGACGGAGCTCGGGCTCCTCTGCCTGATCGTGTTCGACCTGCTGCTCGGGCTCGGCCTCCGTGACCTCCGCCTGATCGGCTGGGGCGTGGGCTGCCTCGCCATCGCGTCTGCGATTGCCTGCTGGCGGTCCGGCGCGGTTGGCCTGAAGGCGCCCGCGAGCCCCACGCCGGTCGGCTGAACCATCAGGCGCTCCACCCGGCGCCCGGCCGTCTAGCCTAGGCGCCGAGTGGAGGGCGTCCTCGTCGCCGTGCATCTGCTGGCCGCGGCCGTGTGGGTCGGCGGGTCGACTGCCCTGGTCTTCGTCGGCGTCCCCGCGATCCGCACCCTCGACGAGCCCTCGCGCGGCCGCGCGATGCGCGAGCTCGGCCTGCGGTGGCGGCCGATCGGGTACGGCTCGCTGCTCGTCGCGGCCCTCACCGGGGTCGCGCTCGCGGCGCGCGAGTGGGAGCACCGGCCGGCGTTCCAGATCGTGCTCTGGGTCAAGGTCGCGCTCGCCGTCTGCCTCGTCACCGTCTCGTACCTGCACAACTTCGTCCTCGGGCCGCGGCTGCAGGCGGAGATCCGCGAGGGGCGGCCGCAGCGGACCCGGCCGAGGCTGGTCGTCGTCGGCTGGACGAGCTACGGGCTGACGCTGGCCGTGCCGCTGCTCGGCGTCGCCCTCTCACGGCTCGTCACCTAGGAAGACCATCGCCCGGTTCGCGGGCACGGCAAGCCAGCTCCGGCGTGCGTCCCGCACGCCGGCCGTGCCCTCGCGGTGTGCGAGTCGAACCGGCTCCTGCCCGCACACGGTGTCCTCCCGACCACTCCCGGTGCGTCGAACGATCCCAGTATCGCCCGCAGAAACCCCCCGCGCCGACTCCGTGAAAGAAACGTCACGAAGTCGTTTCAGTTCCACAGCACGGTGCCTGGCACCGGCCCTTGGCTAATTCGTCCAGCGGTTGGTGATGGGCGTGCGGCGGTCGCGGCCGAAGGCCTTCGGCCGCAGCTTGACGCCCGGCGGGGCCTGGCGGCGCTTGTACTCGGCCCGGTCGACGAGCGCGATCGCCCGTTCGACGACATCGCGGTCGAAGCCGTCGTTCGAGAGCTCTTCACGTGAGCGGTCCAGCTCGACGTATGCCTCGAGCACGCGGTCGAGCTTCGGATACGGCGGCAGCGAGTCCTCGTCCAGCTGATCGGCGCGCAGCTCGGCGCTCGGTGCCCGGTCGATGATCGACTGCGGGATCAGCTCACGCCCGGCGCGCTCGTTCAGGCGCTTGCTCAGCCGGAAGACGTCCGTCTTGTAGACGTCCTTGATCAGCGCGAAGCCGCCGGCGAGGTCGCCGTACAGCGTCGAGTAGCCGACCGACAGCTCGGACTTGTTGCCGGTGGCGATCACCAGCCACCCGAACTTGTTCGACAGCGCCATCAGCAGCGTGCCGCGGATGCGCGCCTGCAGGTTCTCCTCGGTGAGGTCGCTCTGCCGGCCGGAGAACTGCTCCGCGAGCGCGGCGTCGTACGCCTCGACCATCGGCTCGATCGGGATCTCGCGGAAATCCGTTCCGAGCGCCTCGGCCACCCTGTGGGCATCGTTTCGCGTCCCCTCCGACGAGTAGCGCGACGGCATCGACACACAGTGCACGCGATCCGCGCCGAGCGCCTCGACGCAGAGCGCTGCGGTGAGCGCCGAGTCGATGCCGCCGGAGACACCGAGGACGACGTCACCGAAGCCGTTCTTCTCGACGTAGTCGTGCAGCCCGAGCTCGAGCGCGAGCCGCATCTGCTCGAGGTCGTCCACCTGCGGCTTCGGCTCCGGATGCCGCGCGTCGCGGTGCGTCGCGGGCGGACTGAGCTCGACGATCTGAACCTCCCGCGGCCGGCGTCCACGCGCCAGCGCTCGCCGCCGCACGTCTCGCAGCCGCCGGCCGATCGCCGAGACAGGATCGACGTCGACGACGAGGAGCTCCTCCTCGAACCCCGCCGCGCGCGCGAGCACCTGGCCGTCGTCGTCGATCAGCACCGAATGGCCGTCGAAGATCAGCTCGTCCTGGCCGCCAACCGCGTTGCACAGCGCGACGAAGCAGGTGTTGTCGCGCGCGCGCACCTGCAGCATCTCCTCGCGCTCGCGGTCCTTGCCGACGTGGAACGGCGACGCGGAGATGTTCGCGATCAACTGCGCCCCGGCGAGTGCGAGATCGGTCGCGGGCGGCCCCGGCTGCCACAGGTCCTCGCAGACCGTCGGCCCGACGAGGATGTCCCCGAACCGCAGCAGCATCAGGTCGCTGCCGGGCGCGAAGTAGCGGTCTTCGTCGAAGACGCCGTAGTTCGGCAGATAGCGCTTGCGATAGACACTGCGTACCTCGCCGTGGGCGAGCACGAAGCATCCGTTGAAGAGGTCGGCGTCGAGGTGGGGAGCGCCGACGAGCACCGTGACGCCGCGCGCGCGCCGGGCGATCTCGTCGACCGCCTTTCGCGCGGCACGCACGAATCCCGGTCGCAGGAGGAGATCCTCGGCCGGGTAGCCGGTGACGGCGAGCTCCGGGAAGAGCACGAGGTCCGCCTCTTCGGTCCGGGCGCGTTCGACCCAGTCGCTGATCCGGGCGGCGTTGCCGTCGATGTCGCCGACGACGCTATTGATCTGAGCGAGTGCGAGCCTCATTGCTCTTACGAACATTGTGCAGGGCGCGTCGCCACTGGAAGTAGAAGAAGACCGCCACCAGGAAGACCGCGAAGGAGAGCCAGCCGACCCACGGCGAGGACGTCTTCTTGCCGACGACGCTCAGCGCGCCGGCGACCACCAGCGTCGCGAGGAGCAGCGAGCGGATCGCGTTCGGCCGCATACTGCGCCCCAGTATGGAGGTCGTGATCGCCCGCCGCTTCCGCGGGCCGGCCGGGTCCGGCAACGGCGGCTACAGCGCCGGTGCGATCGCCGCTGCGGCCGGAGGCGGAGAGCGGGTCGTCACGCTGCGGCTGCCGCCGCCGCTCGAGACGCCGCTGCGCGTCGAGGGCGACGGGGCCTGGAGTGGAGACGCGCGCGTGGCGGAGCTCGGCCGCGCGCGGGTCGAGGTCGAACCGCCGCCCAGCCTGACCTGGGAGGTCGCCGCCTCCGCCGAGAGCCCCGACCTGTCGTCGCCCTTTCCCGAGTGCTTCGTGTGCGGTCACGCGCGCGCCGACGATGCACTGCACATTCATGCCGCGCCGGTCGCCGGCTCCGACCTCGTCGCAGCGACCTGGTCGGTTCGCGACGACGCGGTCGGCGCGGAGTTCGTCTGGGCGGCGCTCGATTGCCCCGGTGCTTACGCGATCATGGCGACCCGGCGGGGCACGGTCGTGCTCGGCCGGCTGGCCGTCCGTGTCGAGCGCACGCCGGGCGCGGGCGAACGCTGCGTGGTCGTCGGGCGCGCACTCGGCGGCGACGGCCGCAAGCACGGAGCGGTGACGGCGCTCTACACGGATGCGGGCGAGCTGCTCGGCGTCGGCGAGGCGATCTGGATCGAGCCGCGCTAGCGGGCGGCGGCCGCGGCGATCGCCTCGAGCGACTCCGGGTTCTCGAGCGACGAGAGGTCTCCCGGGTCGGCGCCGAGCGCCGTGGCCTTCACGGCGCGGCGCACGATCTTCGCCGAGCGCGTCTTCGGCAGCGCGTCGACGAAGATCACGCGGCCCGGAGCGAACGCCTTGCCGAGGCGGTCGGCGACGGTCGCGTCGATCTCGCGCGCCAGCCCATCACTCGGCTCCGCGCCGGGGAGCAGGCAGCAGAAGATCCACGAGGTCTCGCCCTTCACGGGATGCGGGACGCCGATCGCGGCCGCTTCGCGCACCGCCGCGTGCGCGGTCGCCGCCGATTCGAGCTCCGCCGGCCCGATTCGCTTGCCGGCGATGTTGAGCGTGTCGTCCGAGCGCCCGTGCAGGAACCAGAAGCCGTCGGCGTCCACCGACGCCCAGTCGCCGTGTACCCAGACGCCGGGAAGACGGGACCAGTAGGTGTCGAGGTACTTCTGCGGGTCGCGCCAGAAGCCCCGGGTCATGCCCGGGAACGGCCGCCTGCAGACGAGCTCGCCCACGTCCCCGGTGCCGAGCAGCGATGCGCCGTCGCCGTCGACGACGTCCATTGCCATGCCGAGCGCGGGGCCGCCCAGCGAGCACGCCTTGATCGGGCCGGCGACCGTCGGCGAGAGAAAGCAGGCGCCGACCTCGGTCCCGCCGGAGCAGTTGATCACCGGCACGCGCGAGCGGCCGACGTCTTCGAAGAGCCACCGGTACGGCTCGGGATTCCACGGCTCGCCGGTCGTGACGAACGTGCGCAGGCTCGACAGGTCGGCCGCCGGGACGCCGTGGGGGAGGAGCGCCCGGACGAGCGTCGGCGAGAGGCCGAGTGACGTGACGCGCTCGGCCTCGACCGTCCGCCACAGCCGGTCGGGCCCGGGCCAGTCGGGCGCGCCTTCGGCGAAGACGATCGTCGCGCCGACTGCGCCCGCGCCGACGAGCGTCCACGGGCCCATGATCCAGCCCATGTCGGTGGCGAAGTGCATCACGTCGCCCTCGTGCAGGTCGGCCTGATAGGCTGCTTCGCGGGCGATCGAGACGAGGAAGCCCCCTTGCACGTGGACGACGCCCTTCGGTGCGCCGGTCGTGCCCGACGTGTAGGTGAGGAGGTACGGCGTCTCGGAGTCCACCTCGAGCGCGCGCAGCGTCCCGGGCCGGTGCTCGAGCTCGAACGGTGCGAGCACGACGTGCTCGACGCTCGGCGACTGGTCGAGCGCCTGCTCGAGGATGTCGAGCATCGGCACCGCCTTGCCGCGCCGCGACGACTCGCGCTGCGTGATCACGACCTTCGCCTCGCTCGCCTGCAGCCGCTGGGCGACGGCGGGCGCGGCGAATCCCGAGAAGACGGGCACCTGGATCGCGCCGAGGTGGGCGATCGCGTGCGAGGCGACCGCGACCTCGGGCGACATCGGCAGGAAGATCGCGACGCGGTCTCCCGCCTCGACCCCCAGCGCTGCGAGCTCTTCGGCGAGCCGGGTGACGTCGCGCGAGAGCTCCGCGAACGTCAGCGCGCTTCGCGTTCCGTCCTCGGCGAGGCCGACGGCTGCGATCGCGTCCGGTCGCCGCGCCGCCCAGCGGTGCACGCAGTTGTGCGCGATCGAGACATGACCGCCGACGAACCAGGTCGTCCACTCCGGCCCCCGCGACTCGTCGAGCACGCGGTCCCAGGGTCGCGTGAACTCGAGGCCGAGGTCGTCGACGGCGAGCGGCCAGAACCACTCCGGCTCGGCGCAGGAACGCCGCACCAGGCTCGCGTAGTCGGCGCAGCCCGCACGGCGGAGCAGGCGCATCACGTTGGCACGCTCGAGCGTTCCTGCGTCGGGCCGCCAGACGACCTCCGGGTTCACGTGGCGAAGCGTACGTGGCCTCCAGCCGGTTAGCGTCTGCTAACTTAGTAGCCGCTAACTTCAGGATCGGAGGGTGTTTGGGATGAGGCAGCGTCTGGTGACGGCGGAGAACAAGCAGTGGTGGACGCTCGGCGCGGTGTCGGTGGGCCTGTTCATGATCATGCTCGACAACACGGTCGTGAACGTCGCGCTGCCGTCGATTCGGCGCTCGCTCGGCCTGTCGTTCTCCGAGCTCCAGTGGGTGGTCGCCGGCTACGCCCTGACGTTCGCAGCGTTCATGCTGATCGGCGGCAAGCTCGCCGACCTTTTCGGCCGCCGCCTGATCTTCATGACCGGGCTCGTCGTCTTCACCGGTGCGTCGCTTGCGTGCGGTCTCGCCTCGAGCGGCACCGCCCTCAACACGGCCCGCGTCGTCCAAGGCCTCGGGGGCGCGCTGATGAACCCGGCCACGCTCTCGATCATCACCGCGACCTTCCCGCCGCGACAGCGCGGGACCGCGATCGGGATCTGGGCCGGCGTGTCGGCCATGGCGCTCGCGATCGGCCCGCTCTTCGGGGGGATCCTGACCGAGCACGTCAACTGGAACTGGATCTTCTTCATCAACGTGCCGATCGGGATCCTCGGGCTGCTCGCGGCGCCGCTCCTGATCGAGGAATCGAAGGACAATTCGGCCGACCAGCGACTCGATCTGCCCGGGCTCGTCGCGTCTGCCGTCGGGCTCTTCAGCCTGACGTTCGCGTTCATCGAGTCGAACCGCTACGGCTGGACGTCGACCGAGATCCTCGGTGCGTTCGCCGTCGCGGCGGTCTCCCTGGTGGTCTTCCTCGCGCTCGAGCTCCGTCAGCGGGCGCCGATGCTCGACCTGGCCCTGTTCCGCAGCCGCACGTTCAGCGGCGCCAACACGGCGATGCTCTTTGTCGGGCTCGCGATGTTCGGGACGTTCTTCTACCTCTCGCTCTACATGCAGAACGTTCTGCGCTACTCGCCGGTCGAGTCGGGCGCGTCGTTCCTGCCGATGACGATCCTGATCATCCTGATCGCGCCGCGCGCCGGGAAGCTCTCGGATCGCATCGGCTCGCGCTGGCTCGTCGGCGGCGGGATGACCCTGCTCGCGATCATGCTGCTCTACTACTCGCGGCTCGGTTCGCACGAGAGCTTCTGGGCGCTCTTGCCGGGCCTGCTGATCGGCGGCATCGGCATGGGCTCGACGATGACGCCCGTCACGGCTGCGGCGATGAGCTCGGTGCCGGTCGACAAGGCCGGCGTCGGTTCGGCGGTGCTGAACTCGATGCGCCAGGTCGGAGGCTCGCTCGGGATCGCCGTGATGGGCGCAATCGTCGCCGCGGGGACGAACACGGCCCTGAAGGCGGGGGACAGCCAGCCGATCGCGTTCCTGCAGGGCTTCCACGACGCGCTCCGCGTCGCTGCGCTGCTCGCGTTCGCCGGCGCCGTCGTCGCTGCGCTCGCGATCCGCAAGACCGTGCACGTGCACCCACCGGCGAACGAGCCGGCACCGGCGGTCGACGTGGCATGACGCAGCTCGCGAAGCGGCTCTCCGCCGACGAGCGGCGGCAGGCCGTGCTCGACACCGCCGGCCGGGTCTTCGCGGCCTCGAGCTATCGCGGCGCGACGACCGCCGAGATCGCCCGGGAGGCAGGCATCTCGGAGCCGATCCTCTACCGGCACTTCGGGTCGAAGCGCGACCTCTACCTCGCCTGCCTGGACGAAGCCTGGCGCGCGCTGCGCGAGCTGGCGGAGACGGCGGTCGCCGAGAGCCCGGACACGTGCCTCGGCGCTGTCACCGACGCCTTCATGGCCAAGCGGGCGAAGATCCGGCTGATCGACCTCTGGATCCAGGCGCTGAACGAGGCGGGGGACGACCCGGTGATCGCGAAGGCGCTCCGCGAGCAGATCCGCGAGGTGCACGCGTTCTTCGCCGAGCTCGTCGCCGACGGCCAGGCGCGCGGCATCCTCGCCGCCGATCGCGATCCGCGTGCCGAGGCGTGGATCTTCGTGGCCGGGGGCCTGCTCGCGACGATCGACCACCGGCTCGGCGGGCTGCTCGGCGGCGATCTCGAGCGCGTGCGCCACGAGCGCCGCCGCTGGCTCCACGCCTGACCGACGTCCGAAAAGCGGCCCCGAACGCGAGAGAAGGCCCCGGCTGCGGCACCCGGGGCCTCCCCTGGTCAGGCGGTGCGCCGGCTTCGGGACGCTTCCCCGGAATCAGACGGCTCTGCGGCCCAGACGCCTGTTTCCCGGTTCGCGCGCCCTACTGGCGCTCCCCCTGCACGTCGACCTGGCGTCGGCTTCGGTGCAAGGTGGTCGCACTCTACGAGGCTTCGGCTTGTCTGTCAAGTACCTCGGTCAAGTGATCGAGAACATGTCTACTTCACTGGTGAGCGGCCTGTTTATCCCCTTTTTGGGGGATGTTCTAAAGGGGGGATTGAAACCGAGTGAAGTATCGGCGAGACTGTGCGCTCCGCATGGCTCGCCGCCCGCCCATGACGTCGAAGACGACCGGAACACCCCGCACCGGCACGCCGCGCACCCCGCGGCTCGGCGAGCGGCTGCGGCAGCTGCGTGTCGGCGCCGGCCTCACCCAGGGCCAGCTCGCCGGCGACCGGTTCTCGAAGGAATACATCTCGCAGATCGAGCGCGGCAAGACGCGCCCGACCGCCGAGACGATCGAATGGCTCGCGGCGCGGCTCGGGGTCGACGCCTCGTTCCTCGAGTCCGGCGTCTCCGCGGACGAGCGGGCGCGCGCCGAGACGATCCTCGCCCGCGCGGACGCACTCCTCGAGGAGCACAGCTACGACGACGCCCTTGCCGAGTACGCGAAGGCCTTGCCGGCCGTGCTCGGCACGGGGGCCGTCGAGCTCCACGTGCGCGCGCTCAACGGCGAAGGCATCGCACTCGCGCAGACCGGCGACGTCAAGGGTGGGCTCGCCCGCCTCGCCGAGGCCCGCTCGCTCGTCGAGCGGCCGGAGTTCACCGATCTCGACCGGGCAGACGTGCTGTACCGGCTCGGCGTCTGCCGCTGCCTCCTGCAGAGCATCTCCACGGCCGTCGCCCTGTTCGACGAGGCGCTCACGCTGGCGGAGCGGTCGGGCCTGCCGTCGGACCAGCTTCGCCTGAACGTCTTCGCCTGGCGCTCGCGCTGCTACCGCCGCCAGCGGGACTTCGAGGCGGCCCGCGAGGACGTCGAGCGGGCGCTCGAGCTCGCCGAGGCGATGCACGACCGTCGCGCGCTCGGGCAGGCGTACTTCCAGGCGTCGGTGCTCGCCGAGCGCGATGGGCACTGGGTGCTCGCTCGCACGTACGCCGAGAAGGCCAAGGCGCAGTACGAGGAGCTCGCCGACCGGGCCAACGTCGGCCGGCTGCTGAACAACCTCGGCGGCCTCGAGTTCCTGCTCGGCAAGCCCGAGCAGGCGGTCGAGCGACTCAAGAACGCGTTTGCGGTCGCGCTCGAGGTCGGCCGCGACGACGACGCCGCCAAGGCGGTCTCCTCACTCGCCCAGGTGCACCTGCGCACCGGCGACGCGTCGCGGGCGGAGGAGCAGGCACGCCACGCGCTCGAGTTGATCGGCGACCGCGAGGACATGCTCGACGAGGCGGGCAACGCGCAGCTCGTGCTCGGCCGGTCGCTGCTCGCCCAGGGCCGCCTCGACGAGGCCGAGACGGCGCTGGCCGACGCCGAGGGGCGGCTCTCACAGCTTTCGTCCGCGTCCCACCGGGCCGCGGCATGGATCGCCCAGGGTGACCTGGCGACAACGAGGGGCGACGAGCGCAGGGCTGCGGCGTTGTACCGCAGCGCTGCCGAGGCGCTCCAGGACTTCCGGTTCTGAAAGGAGGTGTTCTCTGTGGCAACCAAGCTCGCCTTGCTGCTCCGCCGCCGCGGCGCGATCGTCTTCGCGCTGTCGTTGCTGGCCGGTGTGGCCGGGTCTTTCCACGGCGGGATGGGGTTCTGGGATGGGCCACTGTAGAAGTGACGGGCGAATTGACGATCGTGCCAGCGGGGAGCCGGCGACGTCCACGTAACAGCACCGCCGCCGCGGAACGCGCTTCGCGTCCGTGAGCCGGGCGGGCTCTTCCTTCGAGAAGCTTCCGCGAGCAGTCTCTTCGGCCCGGTGCGCTAGCCGGAGTCGCCCGACCCGACGCGCTCGACCACGACCATCGGGATCCGTGCGCGCGGCGACAGGCGCAGGCACATGCGGACGATCTCCGCGCAGTCCTCGGGCTGGATCATCTCCTCCGGGGCGAGACCCGACCAGCGCGCCATCGCCGTGTCGACGAAGCCGGGGCACAACGCGACGGCACGCACGCCGTCGCCGTCGAGCTCGGCGTTGAGCGAGCGCGTGAGCGCGATCACCGCAGCCTTCGTCGCGCCGTAGACCGTGAGCCCCGGCGTCGCCGTCGTCCCGGCGATCGACGCGACGTTGACGACCAGGCCGCGCGAGCGCTTCAGCAGCGGAATCGCCTCACGCGTGACGAGCAACAGTCCGCGGAGGTTGACGGCGAGCTGCAGATCGAGGTGCTTCGTCACGAGCGTCTCGACCGTCCCCGCGATGCCGATGCCGCCCGAGTTCACGAGCACGTCGAGACCGCCGACTCGTTCTTTGTGCTCGGCCACGATGCGCACGCAGTCCTCCTCGCGCGCCAGGTCGGCCTGCACCGCGTGCGCGCCGAGCTCGGCGGCTGCGGCTTCGACCTTCTCGCGGGTCCGCGACGCGAGCGTCACGTCGAACCCCTCCTCGCGCAGCATCCTCGCGATCGCGAGGCCGATGCCCGACGAGCCGCCGGTGACGATGGCGCTGCTCACGAGTGCCGACCCTAAAGGAGATCGCCGCCGTGTTGCGAATCAGCAGGGCGTACGTCGTTCCTCTCCCCTCGCGACGGCGGTCCCCATCGGCCGCCGTCGCTGCGTTCGGGGCCTCTACAGTCCGGTCATGAAGCTCACGGAGCTCGCGACCGCCGGCGGCTGCGCCGCGAAGTACTCGGCGGCGCGGCTCGAAGAGCTGCTGCGCGGCTTCGTGCCCGTCGACGCGGAGGACCTGCTGGTCGGGCTCGATCCGAGCGACGATGCCGCGGTGTACCGGCTCGACGACGAGCGCGCGCTCGTCTTCACGATCGACTTCTTCCCGCCGATCGTCGACGACCCCCACGACTTCGGTGCGATCGCCGCGACCAATGCGCTCAACGACGTCTTCGCGATGGGTGGCTTGCCGCTGCTCGCGCTGTCCGTCGCGGCATTGCCCGAGGAGCTCGACACGGCGACCGTTCGTGCGATCTTCGACGGCGCCGATGCTCAGGTGCGTCGTGCCGGTGCGATCCTCGCCGGCGGTCATACGATCCGCGACGCCGAGCCGAAGTACGGGCTCGCGGTCGTCGGGATGGTCAGCCCGAACGGCGTCTGGACGAAGTCGGGCGCGCAGCCGGGCGATGCGCTCTACCTGACGAAGCCGCTCGGCACCGCGCTGGTTCTCGGTGGGGCGAAGCGCGGGCTCGCGCAACTCGAAGAGGTGACGCGGTGGATGCAGACGCTGAACGGTGACGCGGCCGAGCTCGTGCGCCGCGTCGGCCCGAACGCCGTCACCGATGTCACCGGCTTTGGTCTCGTCGGGCACGTTCGCGAGCTCGCCGAGCGGAGCGGCGTGCACGTCCGCCTCGACGCCGGCCGGCTGCCGGCACTCGAGGGCGCACTCGCTGCCGCTCGGGCGGGCGTCTCCACAGTCGGGACGCGGGCGAATCGCGAGTTCGCGCCGGTCGAGCACGACGGCGTGGCGGCAGAGATCGTCGAGCTTGCGTACGACCCGCAGACGGCCGGTGGCCTGCTGGTGGCCTTGCCTCGCGACCGCGGTCCCTCGCTCGAAGCCGAGTTCGCGCGTGCCGGGCTCTTCCTCGCCCGGATCGGAGCCGTCGAAGGCGGCACCGGCGTCGTGCTCGCCTGACTACAGTTCACGCAGATGAGCGTCCGCGCGCAGCCGCTCCGTCGCGCGCGCAGCTTTGCGGTCTCGGCGGAGGTTTTTCGCCGGCTCACGTTGCTGAACGCCGTGATGCTCGTCGTGATCGTTGCGACGGGCGCGACGGTGCGCCTGACCGGGTCCGGGCTCGGCTGCGAGCACTGGCCGGGTTGCCAGCCCCACCACTTCGAGCCCCGGAGCTTCCACAGCTACATCGAGTTCGGCAATCGCGTCGTCGCGTTCCTCACGATCGTGGTCACGTTGGCGACGGTCGTCGGCGCCTACCGCGCGCGCGCGACGAAGAGAGCCCGGATCGCCGCGCTGTGCATATTCGTCGGGGCGCTCGCTCAGGCGCCGCTGGGCGCGATCACGATCCACTACCACCTCAACCCCTGGCTGGTGCTCTCGCACTTCCTGCTCTCGGTCATCGTTCTGACGATCGCGGTTGCGCTCGCGGTTGAGATGCAGCCGCGTTCGCTCGATCGCGTGCCCGAGTGGGTCCAGGCGGGCGCAGTGCTGGTGTGGCTCTCGGCCTGCGTGCTGATCGTCAGCGGAACGCTGGCGACGGCGTCCGGGCCGCACCCCGGCAGCGCCGTCGTTCGCAGGCTCTGGTCGTTTGAGCCGGCGGTGTACTGGCACGTCCGCGCGACGGCTGTCTTCGGCGTGTCGTTCGCGGTGCTTCTCTACACCCTCGTGCGGCGCCGCAGCCGGCACGTGCGCGGAGCGCTCGTGCTGCTCGGGCTGCTCGCTCTCCAGATGACGATCGGCGAGATCCAGTACCGCACCCATCTGCCCTGGTGGCTCGTGCTCGTGCACGTGACGGTCGCGACGGTGGTCTGGGCGGCCGCGACCGCGGTCGTGTTCGCGCTCTGGCGCCCACAGCGACCCGCATAGGATGGTCCGATGACGGACGAGCTTCGCATCGACGAGCGGCCGGAGCTGGAGCGTCCCGTATTGATCGCTGCCTTCCGCGGCTGGAACGACGGCGGGCAGGGTGCGTCGCTCGCCGGCGCGTTCCTCGCGCGCGCGTGGGCTGCGCGGCAGTTCGCTGCGATCGATCCCGAGGGCTTCTACGACTTCCAGGTGACGCGGCCGACGGTCTCGCTCGTCGAGGGCGAGACGCGGCGCATCGACTGGCCCGAGAACCACTTCCTGTTCGCGCCGCTTCCCGGAGCCGGCCGCGACGCGATCATTCTGCTCGGCGTCGAGCCAAACGTGCGCTGGCGCACGTTCGCGACGCTCGTGACCGACGTCGCGCAGCAGTTCTCCGTCGAGCTCGTGATCACGCTCGGCTCGCTTCTCGCCGACGTGCCCCACACGCGACCGGCGCCGGTGACCGGCAGCGCCACGGACCCGGAGTTGATCAACGAGCTCGGCCTGCAGGCCTCGCGCTACGAGGGCCCCACCGGCATCGTCGGCGTGGTGCACGACGGGTGTTCCCGCGCGGGTATCGCCTCGGCGAGCCTCTGGGCGGCAGTCCCGCACTACGTTTCCCTGACGCCGTCGCCGCGAGCCGCCAAAGCGCTGGTCGAGCGACTCGCAGGCCTGCTTCACGCGGACGTCGACACGAGCGAGCTCGACGAAGCCTGTGACACGTATGCGCAACAGGTGAGCGAGGCCGTCGCGTCCGACGCGGAGACAGCCTCGTACGTGGAGGAGCTCGAGCGCCGGGTCGACGAGCTCGCCGCCGAGCTCGAGATCCCGTCCGGCGACGCACTTGCCGCGGAGTTGACGCGGTTTCTCCGCGAGCGCGAGAACGGGATCGGCGGCGACGACGACGTCGCCCGCGAGCAGTAGCGCGCTCCCGCCCCGGCGCCCTAGCCGAACGTGAACGAGTAGCCGAGGACGCCGGGCGAGAAGCGAAGCTCGAGCGTTGCGTCCGCGACGGTGCTCGAAGCGCGCACGGTGTAGAGCTTGTACGCGTTCACGTGGAGCGTCGTGAGTGGCTTGCCGTCGACGAGCGCCTTGACCGTGCCGCGTCCCCCAAGCACGACGTAGACGTCCTTCGCGTGGAAGTGGAGCCGCAGGAACGCTCCTGGGCCGGCGACGATCTCCTGCGGTTGGACGCGCCAGGTCCCGCCGTACGTCAGCTCGTTCTGGGGCAGCCGGACCGCGGCCTCGTAGGCAGTCGAGCGGCCGTATCCGATCGGCGAGCCGGTGTAGTTCGCGATGCGCGCGTAGCCGAGGTACGTCTCCGGCGTGAGCAACTCCGTCGGCGTCGTGTCGGCAACGCGGCGTGCGCTCGTGCCGCGAACGTCCAGCAGCCGCCGGATCAGCTGCTCGGTCTGGCCGTACTCGCCCTCACCGAAGTGCGTGTGACGCACGTGACCGGACCGATCGATCAGGTACTCGGCCGGCCAGTACTGGTTGGCGTAGTTGTCCCAGGTCTTGTAACGGTTGTCCTGCACGACCGGGTACGAGATCCCGAGGCGCTTGACCGCTGCGTTCACGTTCGACGTCACATGCTCGAAGGCGAACTCGGGTGTGTGCACGCCGATGATCACGAGGCCCTTCGAGTGGTACGCCGCGTACCAGGCCTTCAGGTGCGGCAGCGTGCGCAGACAGTTGATGCACGAATACGTCCAGAAGTCGATCAGGACCACCTTGCCGCGCAGCTGGTCGAGCGTGAGCGGCGTGCTGTTGATCCACGCCCCGTCGGGGTGCAGGGGAGGGGCGGCACCGTAGTCGGGCAGCCCCGACGCCGTCTGGACGGCGGCGAGAGCTGCGCCGCCCCCGCGCACCTTCGCCAGTTCGCGCTTGGCGGTCGAGCTGTCTTCGATCTTGTTCTGGAAGAACGTCGTGTACCCGGGTGTCAGGTTTGCGAGGCGGTCGTCGAGGTGGAAGACGAGCCCCAGCGCGACGAGCCCGATCAGCGCGCCGGATGCCAGCCGGACCGAGGCGGCCCGCCGGCGGAGGGTCGCCGCCGCTTCGCGCCCGCCGAATGCGATCGCCAGCATCGGGACGGCCGCGCCGATCGCGTACGCGAGCGTGAGCAGGAGCGCGCGGATCCCGACCTGATCCTTCGCCGCGACCACGGTGACCGTTGCGAGCACCGGCCCGGCACACGGGACGAAGACGAGGCCGAGGGTGGCGCCGAACACGAATCCGCCGCCGACGTTCTTCGGGCGGAAGCGCGAGAACGCCGCGAGCGGTCGCTCGAGCAGCAGCGCCGCGCGCGGGACCAACAATGTCACCGCCATGACGAAGAGCAGCGCGATCGCGAGATTGCGCAGGAAGTCCTGCGGCAGCCCGGCCTGGTCGAGGAGCCAGGACGCGAACAGGGTGAACACGGTGAAGCTCGCGACGAGCCCCGCCACGATGCGCAGCGGACGGCGCCCCGACGCGCCACCGGCGAGCAGGATCGGGAGCACCGGCAGGACGCACGGCGAGATCGCGGTGACCACACCCGCGACGAATCCGATGCCGAGAAGCAGGAGCATGCGCTGGTACCGACCGTTCTACCGGCAGTTCGTTACCGGCGGGCTGGCGGTTTGTTACGCCGCGTCTTCGGTCGCGACCGGCTCGGGGCCGGAAGTGGAGCCGTCCGCGTCCGACGCCTTCTTGGCGCGACGGCGACGCCGTTTCCGGGGCGGCTGCTCGCCCTCGGGAGTCGGGGCCGCGGGAGTCTCCGCGCCCTCGACGGCGGGCTGCTGCGGCTGCGGTTGCTGCGGTTGCTGCTGCTGCGCTTCGGGCGCCCCGGTCTTCTTCTTGCGGCGCCGCCGGCGCCGGGCGCGTGTCGGGCCGGTCTTCGGCTGCGGCAGGCTCTCCGCGATCCAGCCCGCGACCTCCTGGATCGTGCCGAGCCGCTCGCGGGCGGCCTCGAGGAGCTGCGTCGCACGAGGCGTGTAGCCCTCGGCCGAGGCGAGCAGCGCCGCTGCCACTTCCTTCGGCATCTCGAGCGCGGCGTTCACGAGCTTGGCCGCGTTCTCCTCGTGGCGATGACCGCGCGAGTTGGCGAGCGCCCCGAGCAGGCGCTTCGCATCCGGATACTCCTGCGACGCCTTCCGGTCGAGTTGCTTGCGCACGGCCTTCGAGAGGCGCCAGGTCCAGCGGCCGAGAATCTGATCGGGCGCGTCGGGCTTGCCCTCGGCGATCGCGCGCAGCAACGTCCGAACGCCGGCGGCGCGGTCCTTCTCCCAGGGCGGCGCGAGGGTGACGAGCGTGACGAGATCGTCGAAGTCGGCGCGCTCGACACGCATCGACACGCGGTCGGCGAGGGCGATCAGCCGGAGCCGGCGGTTCGGGTTCTGCGCCGCTGCGGTGGAGAGGAACGTCTCCATCGCGCGCTTCGACGCGCCGCGCTGGGTGAGCTTCTCGACGAACGCGGTGCGCTCGTCGAAGCGGAGCTGGCGTCCGGCGATCTCGCCCCAGAACTCCTGCTCGTCCTCGTCGAGGAACTTCGGGTCGACCCGCTGCCATTCGCGCGCGATCACCATGCGGCGCCGCAGCACATCCGGAGTCACCGGGACAAGCCACGAGGCGGGCGTCAGCTTGCGGCGCGCGCGCCGCTGGACACGCCGGCGCGGCGCCGGCGTCACACGAGCGCCCTCGCGGTAGAAGTCGGCGCCGAGCAGCGAGTGCAGCGAGACGACGCGATCGTTGTGCGTCGCAGCCTTGGGCGTGAAGTCGACGACGATCCCCGCCTCCTTGCGCGGGTGCATGCGCATGATCCGGCCGATCCGCTGTTGGTACACGCGCTTCGACGCCGTCGGCGCGAGGTGCATGACGACGGTCGCACGCGGCGAGTTCCAGCCTTCCGCGAGCAGCATCGCGTTGATCAACACGTCGATCTCGGCGCGTTCGTACGCGGCCAGGATCTCGGCCAGCTTCACCGGCGGCGTCCGGCCCGACACCGCCTCGGCCTTGATGCCCGCCGCGCGGAACGCCGTCGCCAGGTTGTAGGCGTGCTCGACACCGGCCGCGTAGACGATGCCCGGCGTGTCGTCGAAGCGCTCGCGGTAGAGCGTCGCCGCCGCCATGTTCAGCGCCTCGTGGTCGAGTGCCTGCGCGAGTGCGCGCTCCTCGAAGTCGCCGCCGACGATCGGCACCTGGTTGATCGCCGCGACCGGCGGGACACGGAGGCACCGGAGCGGTGCGATCAACCCGCGCCGAGCTGCGTCCGCGAGCGGCAAGTCGTCGACCGACGCGGGGAAGACGTCGGACACCTGCTTCGCAATCAGCTCCTCCGTCGCGGTCATCCCGACATAGATCGGCTCGTAGAGGCTGCGAATGGCCGCCGACGTCTTCTCGCCGAGCGCGGTGTGCGCCTCGTCGCAGATCACGAGCTGGTAGGTGTCGCGGTCGAGCTCACCCACGTGACGGGCGAACCACGCATACGTCTGGATCGTGATCGGGTTCGGAACGTGGCCGGCGGTATGGCCGGTGAGCACGGCCTCGGTCAGGCGCTCGCCGTATCCGTGGTCGCGCAACTCGCGGCGGAACTGGTCGACGAGCAGCCGGCGGTGCGTGAGGATCAGGACGCCTTCCGTCCGCGCTCCCTCGACGAAGCCGGCCGCCGCGATCGTCTTCCCCGACGCCGTCGGGTGCCGGAAGCGGTAGCGGCGAACGGCACCGAGATCCTCCGCCGGCGAGACCCCTTCGAGCTCCTCGTCGAGCTCGTCGGTCCCGAGCTCGAGCTCGTCCTCGAGCTCATCGTCCTCGTCGGCCGGCGGTTCCTCGTGGCCGTTGCCGTTTCCGTTGCCGTTGCCGTTCGGCTCGGCCTTCTGCGCCGCGGCGATCAGCTCGGTCAGCATCCCGGCGAGCGCGTCCACCTGATGGCGGCGCAGCTCGGTGCCGGAGGCCAGATGCGGTGGGCGCTCGGAGAGAATGCGCTCGAGCCCGAGCAGGAGCGCGTAGCGCACCTTCCACTCGCTCGACGGGGCGGCCGCGCCGGCGGCCATCTCCTCGAGCGCATCCTCGAGCGCCCGCATCCGGGCGGTGCCGGACGCGAGGACGACGTCAGGGTCCTCGTCGGGCCGAAGGAAGGGCTCGCCTGCCCAGGCCTCTGCGCGGAGGGCGTCGGCCCGTTTTGCCGCCGCGCCTTCCGACTCTGTCGGAGAATGCGTAATGGTCTCTTGCAATGCCTGCGGCACGCTTGCCGTGCCGCCTCCTCAAAGGAGCGCGTCCGCGTCCAACGGTTTCTCGCGTCGCGCACTTCCCAGAATAGCCGATTCGCCGGCGGATGGTGCACCAACGGGCACCAATCTGCACAAGGCGAGATCATGGCGCAGCGATGTTTCGGGGAACGGCGTCCTACTACGCCCGCTACCGGCCCGGCTATCCGCCCAGGCTGCTCGCCGAGCTCGCCGCGGCTACCGGCCTCGACGGGGATGCCCGCCTGCTCGACCTCGGCTGTGGGCCGGGGACGATCGCGATCCCGCTTGCCGCCACGGTTCGTGAGGTTCTCGCCGTCGACTCGGAGCCGGAGATGCTGGACGAGCTGCGGCGGGCCGCGCCGGACAACGTGCTCGCCGTCGAGGCCAACGCCGAGGACGTCGACGCGGCGTGGGGGACGTTCACGCTCGCGACGATCGGGCGGGCGCTCCACTGGTTCGACGGCGAGCGCGTGCTGGCGACGCTCGCCGGAATGACACCCGCGGTTGCGCTGCTCGGCGAGTCGATCGACCAGAGCGAGGCGTTGTCGACCGTGCTCGAGGTCTCGCGAGAGCTGCTCGGCGAGCGTCCGCCGATGCGGGCGCCGGGGGTTCGGTACGAAGTCGCGCTCGCGGACTCGGCGTTCAGCGACGTGGTCGAGCTGTGGGCGGTGACCGAACGGACGTGGACCGTCGACCAGCTGATCGGATTCGCGTACTCGACGTCGTTCGCTTCCCCGCTGCGCGTCGGCGAGCGCCGCGACGAGTTCGAGGCCGCGCTGCGCGCACGGCTGCGGCCGCGCTACCGAGAGCGGCTTCGCGTCTCGGCGGTCCTCGGCCGGCAGCCGTCGTGACCGACTGGCTCGCGCTCGCGGCCGCGAAGCAGGCGCGCTACGACGCGCCGCACGGAGAGCTCGACGAGCGTGCGGTCGTCAGGCTCGGCAACGCGGCGTACGCGGCCGGACTGTCGCTGTTGATGCTCGGATCCCCGGAGGCGGCCGAGTGGCTGCGTCGGGCGGCCCGCCGCTGGCGGGAGAGCTGGAGCCTCGGTGCGGCCGTCGACGCCTGGGGCCGGCCGGTCGGCGTGCTCAAGGCGACGCTGCTGGCGGACCCGCACGGCTTCCTCGACGAGCCGGCGGATTGGGCGCTCGAGCTCGGCGCCGCCGACGCCCCGTCTCCGATCGGCCGCTACGCGGCCGTGCTCGCGCTGCTCGCGACCGGGCGCCTCGCCGACGCGCGCCCGCTCGCAGGGTCGCTGCGCGACGACGACTTTCCCGCAGACGTCGCGGGCGCTCTCGTCGCACTCGCCGCGGCGGATGCGGCGGCCTTGCCGCCGCAGCTCGCAGCGGTCGTCACGTCGTTCGAGACGCGCGCCGACTTCCTCGAGGACGTACCCGTCGCCGACACGGCGCTCGTGCTGGCGTCACTCGCGCACCGCCAGGGCTTGCGCGCCGACCTGCCGCACTCGGCCGTCCTTCCGAGCTCCACCTCCTAGTCGGTCTCGCCCTGCTCGATCGCCGGGTGGTAGGCGATCGTGATCGACTGCAGCGGCTGCGACTCGTCCTCGAGGTCGGTCAGTTTCTGGATCAGATCGTCGAGCAGCCGCCGCACGGTCTCCATGTCGAGCTTGGTGTGGACCTGGGCGCTTCGGAACTCGCCCTTTGCCGCGTAGAGGTCGAACCCCCGCTGCAGCTCGTGCAGCTGCGCCGACTGCAGCTCGCTCGCAAGCCCGGCGGCGCGGATCTCGGGCCCGACCTTCAGGTGCTTGGCCACGGGCCGGTACGGCTTTTCGCGGCCGCCGGCCGGGGCGCGCTCGATCAGTCCCGCGCGGTGAAGCATCCGAACGTGGAAGTGCAGATGGCCCGGATCGACGGAGAGCCTCTCCGCGAGGTCGCGGTTCGTCAGAGGCCGGTCGGAGTCGCCGAGTGCCTGGAGCACCTTCAGGCGGAGGGGATGCCCGAGCGCCTTCAGCTGCTCCGGCTTGTCGATGTCGAGGACGTCCCTCGGGGTCGTCTCGGGTTCGACCGACGGCTTCATCGGCCTATCCTCGCTGTCGCAGCCGGATCTGCAAAGACCTCGACCGGAACCGGGGCCAGGCGCAGGAGGCTCCCGGGGACGGCCCGGGTGATCTCGCCGCCGAAGGCCGCGACGACCGCGTCGGCCTTGTCGCCGCCGACGACGAGCACGACGATCCGCCCTGCTCCGAGGAGCGTGGGCAGCGTCATCGTCACCCGGTCGACCCACGGCTCGAGCCCGGCGGGCCCGCTGGTCGCCCGACGGTTCTCGACGTCGAGCTGCGGCGAGCCGGGGAAGAGGGAGGCGATGTGGCCGTCGGGCCCGAGCCCGAGCAGCAGCAGATCGAGGGCTGCGCCGTGGAGGGCGTGGTCGAGCTCGCCGGCGGCATCCGCCGGTTGGAGCTCTCCGCGGATGCGGTGCACGGTGTGTGGCGGGTGCTCGAGGCGGTCGAGCAGGTTCTCCTTCGCGAGCCGGTAGTTGGAGCGCTCGTCCTCCCGCGGCACGCAACGCTCGTCGCCCCACCACACCGTGACGCCGCTCCAGTCGGGCGTGAGCTCGGCCGCCCGGCGATAGGCGGGAGCCGGCGCGCTGCCGCCGGTCAACACGATCGAGCCGCCCTTCCGCGCCCGCGCCGCGATCAGTTCGCCCACCTCTGCGGCGGGATCGTCGCTGACGTGCAGCTCAGGCGGCCGATCCGGCACCGGCAGAGCGTATGTAACCCGCGTGGAAGGCCGCGAGCAGGTAGACGCTTGCCAGCCCCGCCCACTCGCCGTACGGCGCCAGCAGCTCGTCCGTCTCCTCCGGCTCGGCGCGTCGTCCGCGCAGCGCCGTGACGAGCTTGACGAGACCGAGATCGCGCGCCAGGCCGCGCTCGTAGCGGCCGAGGCCCTGCAGGCAGACGACGCCGACCGACCAGGGCCCGAGCCCGGGCTCCCGCTCGAGCCGCCGCGCGACCGCCTCGGTGGGCTGCAACTTCAGCGACTCCAGGTCGAGCGACCGGCAGAGTCTCACGAGCGTCGTCGCGCGGCGGGTGCCGAGCCCGAGGCGCCGGAGCTGCGCCGGCGAGAGCCTCGCCAGATCGTTTCCCGTCGGGGCGGCGTGGAGGCCCTCGTGCGTGCTCGTGGTGGCGCGGATCACCGACGCCTCGATCTGACGCGCGCGGCGGGCCTGGATGAGCTGCCCGCTGACCGCCCGTAGAAGCGCCTGCGCCACCGTTGCCGTGCGCACAGGGCGGAGACCGCGCAGCCGCGTCGTCGCCTCGCCGATCAGCGGGTCGCGTGCGAACCGGCGCAGGAGCTCCGAGTGGTCGTCGTCCAGCCCGAGCACGAACCGGACGTGCTCGACGCCGGCGTCGCTGCCCGCGCGCACGGCGATGCTCCCGTCCGGGCGCTGGGCCGCGCACACGCGCTCGAGCTTCCCGTCGACGGCGATCGTGGCGTCGTACGTCGCTCCGCGCACGATTCGCGTCGGGTCGCTCGCGAAGCGCCCCGAGAGGCGGAGCGAGTACGGCCCCTTCGCTCTCAGCTCGGCGACGACGTGCATGCGTCGATCCTAGAAGCGAAGTACCCTCGCCCCGATGGTGCAGCGCCTCGCCTCGTGGACGTCGCTGCGAAGCCGCGAGGAGAAGCTGCGCCTGTTCTTCGAGCTCCTGCAGCCGGGTCCCGAGACCACCGTCCTGGACGTCGGCGTCACCGACGCGCCCTTCGGCGTGGGCTCGACCGACAACTTCTTCGAGGCCCGCTACCCGTGGCCCGAGCGAATCACGGCGGTCGGCGACACGGAGCTCGACAGGTTCCGCACGGCCTTTCCCACCGTCCGCGTCGTGCGAGCCGACGGACGGCGGCTGCCGTTCGCCGACGGCGAGTTCGACCTCGGGTTCTCGAACGCCGTCGTCGAGCACGTCGACGGGGGGCGCGACGGCCAGCGGCGCTTCGTGCACGAGCTCGCGCGGGTCGCGCGGCGCGTCTTCGTGACGACTCCGAACCGTTTCTTCCCGATCGAGGTCCACACGCTGCTGCCGTTCGCGCACTGGCTGCCTCCGACGCTGCGCGACCGGGCGGTCCGCGCCCGCGGCTTCGACGCGACGCTCGACCTCCTCGGGCCCCGGGAGCTCGCATCCCTGTTTCCTTACAGCGTCGAGGTACTCAACCGCGTGATGACGTTGATCGCGGTCGGTCCTCGGTGAGCATTCGCCGCCCGGTCTGGGCGCTGCACGTCCTGGTCGTCGGACTCGCCCTGCACAACGTCGTTATGTCCCAGCTCTGGCGCGCGGGTGTCCGCGGCGGCGCGCTCTCGGCGCTCGCCGCGTGGAAGGACGTGCTGCTCGCGGCGGCCCTCGTCGCCGTCTTCGCCGCCGCCCGCGGCCTGCCCTTCCGGCCGAACCTCTGCGACTGGCTTGCACTTGCCTTCGCCGCTTTCGTGGTCGTGTACGGGTTGATCCCGCAGTCGGCGCTCGGCGGTGGTGCGACGCACTCCGGCGTCGTCTATGCGGCTCGTCACGATCTCCTCCCGGTCGAGGCCTACGCGCTCGGGCGCGCGCTCGCGCTCAGTTCGCCGGAACGCGCCGCGCTCGTGCGCACGATCGTTGCGACAGCCGTCGGCGTCGCCGCGTTCGGGCTGCTCGACGTCTATCTCGTCCCGCTGTCATTCTGGCGGCACGCGGGCGGTTGGTACGAACATCAGCTCGGGCTGGTCTACAAGGGGCTCTCCGGGCTGCCCGAGAACTTCATCTACAACCAGGGCGGTAACGTCGTCTTCCGGCGGCTCACCTCGACGTTCCTCTCGCCGCTCGCCACGGCGTACCTGCTGGTCGTCGCGCTGCTTGCCCTGCGTCTGCGGAGCAGGCTCTCGCAAGTCGTCGCCGTGGTGCTCTTCGCCGCCCTCTTGTGGACGCACACTCGCGCGGCGCTCGCGGCTCTGGTCGTCGGGCTCGTCGTGCTCGCGATCCTTCGCCGCACCGCCGTGCCCGCGGTGCTCGCGGTGCTCGTCGCCGTCGTCGGCTTCGTCTTCGTGAAGGAGTACGCGCACTTCGCTCCGCGCGCGCACCTCACAGCGAGCGAACAGCACTTCCAGGAGCAGCACGCCCGTTCGAGCCCGAACGTCTCGCACGACGCGACGAGCGCGAACGAGGCGTCGACGAGCGAGCACCTGCGCAGCCTTCGTGACGGGCTGCGAACCGTCGCCCATCACCCGTGGGGATTCGGGCTCGGCAACGCGGGCGTCACCGCCGCGCGAACGAAGGTGAAGCTCGAGGCGGGCGAGTCCACGTATACGGAGCTCGCGGCCGAGACCGGGATCGTCGGCGGGCTGCTCTTCGTCGCCTGGTCGCTGGTGCTGCTCCGCGGGCTGTTCGTCCTGCCGTGGCTTGCGGCGGCGTTCGCGGCCTTGCTCTTCCTCGGGCTGCAGACGGATGTGATCGGCATCCCGTGGCTCGCCGTTGCCGTGTGGGCGCTGGCCGGGTCGACGGCGCATCGCACCGCGGAGCGGGCGGCCCCCCCGCGGGTCGTCGCAGCCGGCGCGCCGGCAACTGCCGCGCAGTAGCAACAACTCTGTCAATTCTCCGCGCGCACCCTTGCGGCTCGGCGCGGCATTCGTACCGTTGTTCAGATGGCGCGAATCCCCCTCGTCGAGCTTGCTCTGGTGACGGTCGCCGTGGTCGTCGTGATCGCGGCCCTGCCGCGCGGTCGCACGCCGTCGCGATCGGTTGTCCGCGCGAGCTGGCTGCTCACACCGGGAGTCGTCAACCCGGCGGTGACGCAGGCGACACTCCGGGGCACGGTGTGCCGGAAGGGGTGGACGAGAACCGTTCGCCCGCCGACGTCCTACACCAACGACCTCAAGCGCAAGCAGCTGCGTGCACGCCGGCTCCGCGGGCCGCCGTCGGCGTACCAGGAAGATCACCTGATCAGCCTCGAGCTCGGGGGCAACCCGACCGATCCGCGCAACCTGTGGCCGGAGCCCTACCCGCGCGCCGGGGAGGTCGATCGCATCGAGAACCAGCTGAACGAGCGCCTGTGCGCCGGAGAGCTGACCCTCGAGCAGGCGCAGCGCGCCGAATCGCTCCTGAAGCATCGCGACGGCTGACGATCCGGGTGCAGGCTTCGTCAACCTTCTTAGGGATCTCTCAGGCGTCCGTGGTGAGATCTGAGCACGTTCTACCTCCGCTATCTCCGCAACGAACTGGTCCGGCGCCGCGCGCGGACGATCCTGACGCTGCTCGGGCTCGGCCTCGGCGTCGGCCTCGTGATCGTGATCGCGAGCCTCTCGCGCGGGCTCGACCACGCACAGAAAAAGACGCTCGACCCGCTCGCCGGCATCGGCACCGACCTGACGGTGACCCTGTCGCCTCAGCAGCAGAGCGTCGGCTTCGCCGGACCGGGGGGCGGCGCCGGCGGCGGCCGGAACCGCGACCTGATCCAGGCGAACCAGTCGGTGCTCACCGATCTGTCGAAACTCGGCAAGCCGGGCCAGCACTTCGTCCACGACTTCTTCCTGCCGGGCTCTCAGCTGACCTTCCAGCAGAGCGCTGCTTCCCAGATCGCGGCGATCCCGGGCGTCGCTCAGGTGTCGACCGGCCTGACTCTGCTCGCCGAGCACCAGGAGGGTGTCGTCCCGAAGATTGTCGCGACGCTGAAGACGCAGCGAAAGACGTTCCAGATCCAGCGGAACATCCCGAGGCCGACGGCCGCGCAGTTCCAGGCCATGCAGGCGTGCTTCGCCAAGCAGGCCGGTTCGAACAACAACAGCGGCGGCTCGAACAACAACAGCGGCGGCGGCTCGAACAACGGCTCGAACAACAACGGCTTCGGCAACGGCGGTGGGGGCGGCGGCTTCGGCGGCGGTTTCCGCGGCGACCGCGCGGCGTTCGCGAAGTGCCTGCCCGCGAGCCTGCGGCGTCTGCGCACGCAGTTCACCACACCGCAGCAGACGCTCCGCCAGGTGCTGAACCCGCCGCAGACGAACATCAAGACCACCGCGTACACGATCGGCGGCGTCGACCAGACGCATCCGACCCAGGGGCTCGTCACGACCGCCCAGGTGACGAAGGGGCGCTACCTCGCTCCCGCCGGCGGACGTGAGGCACTGATCTCGGGGACGTATGCCGCGAAGCACGCGCTCAAGGTCGGCTCGAAGCTCGACCTGAACGGCACGGTGTTCACGGTTGTCGGGATCGTCTCGCCGCCGCTCGGCGGCCAGAGCGCCGACGTCTATCTGCCGCTCAAACAGCTGCAGACGCTCGCGAACGAGAAGAACCTCGCGAACGTCGTGCTCGTCCGCGCCGCGAAGAGCTCGCAGGTCGGTGCCGTGCAGAAAGCCATCTCCGCAGCGCTTCCGAACGCGCAGGTCGCCAGCTCGAAGCAGGTCGCCGACACGATCAGCGGCTCGCTGGTCGACGCGTCGAACCTGTCGCACGATCTCGGCTTCGCGGTCTCCGCGGTCGCCGCGCTCGCCGCGTTCCTGCTCGCGGCGCTGCTGGCTCTGAGCTCGGTCGGGAAGCGCGTCCGCGAGCTCGGCACGCTCAAGGCGCTCGGCTGGACGCAGCGGATGGTCGTCCGGCAGATCGCCGGCGAGTCGCTCGCGACCGGCGTCCTCGGCGGTGTGCTCGGCCTCGGGATCGGGCTGGTCGCGGCGCTCCTGATCGACGCATTCGGGCCCAAGCTCACAGCGAGCTCGACGACCGGAGCGTCGTCGGCGCTGCTCGGCGATCTCGCTTCGGCGACGCAGCGCACGGCCACCAGCACCGTTTCTCTGACTGCCCCAGTGGGCGCGACCGTCCTCGCGATCGGCTTCGCATTGGCACTGCTCGGCGGGCTGATCGCGGGGACGGCGGGTGCGCTGCGTGCGGCGCGCCTGCGTCCGGCAGACGCACTGAGGCAGGTGGAGTAAGTGGACGCACAGCCGCAGTACCAGGTGAACGGTCTCGCCAAGTTCTTCCAGCGCGGCTCCACGACCGTCCGGGCGCTCGACGGCGTCGACCTCGAGATCACCGCCGGGGAGTTCGTCGCGCTGGAGGGGCCGAGCGGGTCGGGGAAGACGACGCTCCTGCAGCTGCTGGGCGCGCTCGACCGCCCGAGCGCGGGTGACGTCCTGTTCGAGGGCCGCGACCTCGCACGCCTGCCCGACCGCGAGCTCGCGGCGCTGCGTCTCACGTCGTTCGGCTTCGTGTTCCAGCAGTTCAACCTGATCCCGACGCTGACTGCGCTCGAGAACGTCGAAGCGAAGCTCGCCCCGACGGGCGTCGACGACGTGCGCGGACGGGCGGAGCGGATGCTCGAAGAGGTCGGCCTCGCCGAGCGGGCGCATCATCTGCCGCCGCATCTCTCGGGTGGAGAGCAACAGCGGGTGGCGATAGCGCGCGCACTGTCGGTCGAGCCGCGCGTCGTGCTCGCCGACGAGCCGACGGGCAACCTCGACACGGCAACGGGCGGCGAGATCATCGACCTGCTCGCAGGCCTCGCTGCCGAGCACGGCTCGACGGTGATCGTCGCGACGCACGACGCCTCGCTGGCGGCTCGTGCACCTCGGCGGCTCTCGATGCGCGACGGGCGCTTCGCGGGCGAGCCGGCGGCGGTCGAGATCGGCTAACGCTCGACCGGCCGCGACAGCGCGGCCGCGAGCTCGGCGAGCAGCGCGATCAGGCGCTCCTGGTCTGCGGCCGCCATCGTCGCCGCAGCCGGCAGGAACGCCTTCAAGACCTCTGCCTTTCGGAGCTGGACTCGCGCGCGGCCGCTCGAGGTCAGCGTCAGCAGGACGGCGCGGCGGTCGGCCGGGTCGGGCGCGCGCGCGACGAAGCCGTGCTCGACGAGCGCATCGACCGCCCGGCTCGCCGTCGGCGGGCTGACGCCGAGCAGCTCCGCCAGCTCGGTCAGCCGGATCGGCTCGCGCTCGTGCGTCTCGAACAGCGCGAGGCGCTGCGTCGCCGTCAGCGGGGGGCCGTCGTCCAGCCCGCCGCTCAGGCGGCTCAGCGCCCGGACGACCTGACCGAGCACGTCGAGTAGCCGGGTCTCGCGATCTGCGCTCGCCAAGTCACCGTCTATTATTGCACAGCGCAATAGTTGCGTCGCGTTGCTATCATCAGCAGGTGAGCACGCCGCAGTACCCCCGGCAGCAAGTGCGCCTGATCTTCCTGGCGCTCGCGTTCGTGTTGCTGCTCGCTTCGCTCGACCAGACGATCGTGTCGACGGCGCTCCCGACGATCGTCGGTGACCTCGGCGGCATCTCGCACCTGTCCTGGGTCGTGACGGCCTATCTGCTGACGTCGACCATCGCCGGCCCGCTGTACGGCAAGCTCGGCGATCTGTACGGACGGAAGATCGTCCTGCAGGGGGCGATCGTGATCTTCCTGATCGGATCGGCCCTGTGCGGGCTGTCGCAGAGCATGACCGAGCTGATCGCGTTCCGGGCGCTGCAGGGCCTGGGCGCCGGCGGCCTGATCGTGGTGACGCTCGCGGTGGTGGGCGACATCATCCCGCCGCGCGAACGAGGCCGCTACCAGGGTTACTTCGGCGCCGTCTTCGGCATCTCGACGGTCATCGGCCCACTGCTCGGCGGCTTCTTCGTCGACAACCTGTCGTGGCGATGGATCTTCTACGTCAACCTGCCCGTCGGGCTGGTGGCGCTGCTCGTGATCGCGATCGCATTCCACGCGCGAGCCGAGCGCCGTCGACACGACATGGACTACCTCGGCGCTGCCGCTCTCGCGGGAGCACTCGCCTCGATCGTCCTGTTCACGAGCCTGGGCGGCACGACGTGGGCGTGGGGCTCGTGGCGGATCATCGCCTTGATCGTCGCCTCGATCATCCTCGTTCCCGCCTTCGTGCTCGTCGAGGCGCGAGCGGCCGAGCCGATCCTGCCGCTGACGCTGTTTCGCGACCCCACCTTTCGGACGACGAGCGCGGTCGGGTTCATCGTCGGTTTTGCTCTCTTCGGCGCAATCACCTACCTGCCGCTGTACCTCCAGGTCACGAAGGGCGCGTCGCCGACGCGCTCCGGTCTGCAGTTGACGCCGTTGATGGCGGGCCTGCTGATCACGTCGATCGTCAGCGGGCAGCTGATCACGCGCCTCGGGCGCTACCGCATGTTCCCGATCATCGGCACGGCGCTGATGGCGGTCGCGATGTTCATGCTCTCGCGGCTCGGTGTCGGGACGAGCCTCTGGGTCGCGACGCTCGACTCGTTCGTCCTCGGTCTCGGGCTGGGTCTGGTGATGCAGGTGCTCGTGCTCGCGGTGCAGAACGCGGTGCCGCCTCAGGTGATGGGCGTCGCGACGAGTGGGTCCACGCTCTTCCGCCAGATCGGCGGCTCGATCGGCGTGGCGCTCTTCGGCACGATCTTCGCGAACCGGCTGCACGTCGAGCTCGCCGCACGCCTCCCGGCCGGGGTCGCCATCCCTCGAGTCGCCAACCCGGCTGTGATCCGGCACCTTCCCGCCGCTGCGCACGAGGCGTTCGTCTCGGCCGTCTCGACGGCACTCCACCCTGTCTTCCTCGTCGCTACGGGGGTCTCCGTGCTCGCCTTTGTGCTGACGTGGTTCCTGCGGGACGTACCGCTCCGGTCGAGCGCCGAGACGGCCGAGGATGCGCCGCCTCCAGTGTCCGCCGAGGCGGCCTGATTCGTCCTCGGGCGGCGCTGCTACTGTCGAATCGAATGGCCAAGCCGGTCGAGCAGCTCGAATCGGTGGTGATCCGGTTCGCCGGCGACTCCGGCGACGGGATGCAGCTGACCGGAGGGCGTTTCACGACCGAGACCGCGCTCACCGGCAACGACCTCGCGACCCTCCCCGACTATCCCGCCGAGATTCGCGCGCCGGCAGGGTCGCTGCCGGGCGTCTCCGGCTTCCAACTCCATTTCGCCGACCACGACATCCTGACGCCCGGCGACCAGCCGGACGTGCTCGTCGCGATGAACCCGGCCGCGCTGAAGACGAACCTGCGCGACCTGCCGAAGGGCGCGACGCTGATCGTCGACCTGGATGCCTTCACAGCGCGCAATCTCCAGAAGGCCGGCTACGACGCGAACCCGCTCGAGGACGGGTCGCTCGAAGGCTGGCAGGTGCACGCAGTCCCGTTGACGACGATGACGGTGGGGGCGTTGAAGGAGATCGAAGGCGTGACGCCCCGCGAGGCAGAGCGCGCCAAGAACATGTTCGCGCTCGGGCTGATGTCGTGGCTCTACGGCCGGCCCACCGAATCGACGACCGCGTTCCTGCAGACAAAGTTCGCGAAGCGGCCCGCGATCGCCGAGGCCAACGTCAAGGCGTTCAACACCGGCTATCACTTCGGCGAGACGTCGGAGACCTTCGCCGTCCAGTACGAGGTCAAGCCGGCGAAGCTCGAGCCCGGCCTTTATCGCCAGATCACCGGCAACACGGCCCTGTCCTACGGTCTGATCGCCGCGTCGAAGCTCTCGGGCCTGCCGCTCTTCCTCGGCGCCTACCCGATCACGCCGGCGTCCTCGATCCTCGAAGAGCTGGCGCGTCACAAGTCGTTCGGCGTGCGCACGTTCCAGGCGGAGGACGAGATCGCCGCGGTCGGGGCTGCGCTCGGCGCGTCGTTCGGCGGTGCGCTCGGCGTCACCACGTCGGCCGGCCCCGGGGTCGTGCTCAAGTCGGAGACGATCGGTCTCGCCGTTGCGCTCGAGCTGCCGCTCGTGATCATCGACGTTCAACGTGCGGGCCCGTCGACCGGCATGCCGACCAAGCCGGAGCAGGGAGACCTGCTGCTCGCGCTGTTCGGCCGCAACTCCGAGTCGCCCGTGCCGATCATCGCCCCGGCGACGCCCGGCGACTGCTTCAACGCGGCGATCGAGGCAGCGCGCGTCGCGGTCACCTACCGCACGCCCGTCTACCTGCTCTCCGACGCGTACCTCGCGAACGGCGCCGAGCCGTGGAAGGTCCCGGACGTCGGTGCGCTTGCGCCGATCGACGTCACCTTCGCCGAGGCCGACGGAACCGAGTTCCTGCCGTACCGGCGCGACCCCGAGACCCTGGCGCGACCGTGGGCGATCCCGGGGACGCCGGGGCTCGAGCACCGGATCGGCGGCCTCGAGAAGGAGAACGAGACCGGCAACGTCTCGTACGACCCCGACAACCACGACCTGATGACGCAGCTGCGCGCACAGAAGGTCGCGGGCGTGCGGGTGCCGGATCTCGAGGTCGACCACCAGGAGGGCGCGGACGTGCTCGTGCTTTCCTGGGGCGGCACCTACGGTCCGGTGCACGCAGGCGTTCGTCGCGTGCGGGGCGGGGGCGGGAAGGTTGCGCATGCCCACCTGCGGTGGCTGAACCCATTCCCGGCGAACACGGGTCACGTGCTCCGGAGCTACGACCGAGTACTCGTTCCCGAGCTCAATCTCGGCCAGTTGCTCAAGCTCGTACGCGCCGAGTATCTCGTGGACGCGGTCGGCTACAACCGCGTCACCGGCAAGCCGTTCAAGGCGGGCGAGATCGCGTCGGCGGTGGAGGCCCTGCTGTGACGTCGGAGCTGAAGCTGACCGCGAAGGAATTCAAGTCCGACCAGGAAGTGCGCTGGTGCCCCGGCTGCGGCGACTACGCGATTCTCGCCGCGGTGCAGAGCTTCATGCCGGAGCTCGGGCTGCCGCGCGAGAAGATCGTCTTCGTCTCGGGCATCGGCTGCGCCGCCCGCTTCCCGTACTACATGCAGACGTACGGGATGCACTCGATCCACGGCCGCGCGCCCGCGATCGCGACTGGCCTTGCCACGTCCCGGCCCGACCTTTCGGTGTGGGTCGTCAGCGGCGACGGCGATTCACTCTCGATCGGCGGCAACCATCTGATCCACGCGCTCCGTCGCAACGTGAACATCAAGATCCTGATGTTCAACAACCAGATCTACGGCCTCACCAAGGGGCAGTACTCGCCGACGTCGGAGCAGGGCAAGGTGACCGGATCGACGCCCTACGGCTCGGTCGACTACCCGTTCAACCCGCTCTCGCTCGCGCTCGGTGCCGAGGCGACGTTCGTCGCACGCGCGATCGATATCGACAAGCCCGGGCTCACGAGCGTGCTGCGCCGCGCGGCGACGCATCGCGGCTCAGCCTTCGTCGAGATCTACCAGAACTGCAACATCTACAACGATGGCGCCTTCGACTTCGCGCGCGAGGCGAAGGAGAACCGTCTCTACCTCGAGCACGGGGCGCCGGCCGGCGAAACGGGCATCACGCACGACGAACAGGACTTTGCGACTGCCTTCGCGCTGTCGCGCGTCACCTACGAGTCGCACGGCGTCGTCCCGCTCGGAGTGTTTCGCGCCGTTGAACGTGCGAGCTACGACGAGCTCGCGCAGTCACAACTCGACCGCGCTGCCGAGAGCGGGCCCGGTGACCTGCAAGCGCTCGTCGCCTCCGGCGACACCTGGTCGATCAGCTGAGCGTTCTCTACCAGGTCTACGTCCGGTCGTTCTGCGACTCGGACGGCGACGGGATCGGTGACCTGCGCGGCGTCACCTCGAAGCTCGACTACCTGCGGTGGCTCGGCGTCGACACGCTCTGGCTCAGTCCCGTGACTCCCAGCCCGAACGTCGACTGGGGGTATGACGTCTCCGACTACGTCGACGTGCATCCCGATTTCGGCACGCTCGCCGACCTCGACGACTTGATCGCGGAGGCGGCACGGAGGGAGATCGCGATCATGCTCGACCTCGTTCCGAACCACACCTCGAACCGGCATCGCTGGTTCGAGGAGCTGCCTGACCGCTACGTCTGGGCGACCGAGATCCCGAACGACTGGAAGTCGGTCTTCACGAAGGGGCCCGCGTGGACGTTCGACGAGCGCCGGCAGTTGTACTACCTGCACCAGTTCGCTCCCGAGCAGCCCGATCTCGACTGGTGGAACGCCGACGTGAGAGCCGCGTTCGAGCAGATCCTGCGCTTCTGGTTCGACCGCGGAGTCGCCGGCTTCCGCATCGACGTCGCGCATGCACTGATCAAGGACCGTGAGCTCCGGAACGGCGACCGGTACCTGCAGAACCGGCCGGAGGTGCACGAGATCTACCGGCGCTGGCAGTCGATCGCCGGCGAGTACGACCCCAAGCGCATCCTGCTCGGCGAGACGTACATCGGGCTCGAGCAGATGGTCCGGTTCTACGGCAACGGAACCGACGAGCTCGACCTCGCGATGAACTTCGGGCTCGTGAACGCGCCGTTCGAAATCGGCAAGGTGCGGCGGATCGTCGAGAACACGCTGCGCCGGCTGCCGCCGGGCGCAACGCCCCTCTGGTTCGGGTCGAACCACGACCATTCGCGTCTCGCAACCCGCTGGGCGGCGGGCGACGAGCGTAAGGCCCGGGCCGCGCTGTTTCTCCTCTTGACCCTTCCGGGCGCTGCGATCCTTTACCAGGGAGACGAGCTTGCGCTGCTCGACGGCCGCGTGACGCGCGATCGCGTCCTCGATGTCGCGACGCCGACTCGCGACCCCGAGCGCACGCCGTTGCCCTGGACGCGGAGCGGAGCCGAATGGGTCGATCCGTGGTTGCCGCTCGTCGACACGTCACGGAATGTCGAGGATCAGCAGGCGGATCCGGCGAGCACGCTGAACGCGGTTCGGACGGTGATCGAGCGGCGCCGGTCGTTCGCCGGCACCCCTTATCTCCCCGTGCAGAGCTCGGGAACCGTGTGGGCGTACACCCGTGGAGACGCGACATGCGTCGTCAACCTCGGCGAAACACCCGCTCGCCACGACGGCAGCGAGCTCGCCGCCTGGGAGAGCAGGATCCTCTGAGCTTCAGAGCGCTGCGACGATCTCGCGCTCGCCGCCGGTCCAGGCGACCTCGACGAGCTTCGAGCAGCGCTGGATCAGAGTGAGCGCCCCGCGGTTGTCGCCGCGGATCGTGGCGTGCAGATGCGTGATCCCGGCGGCGCGCGCGTCGTCGGCGAGCTCGCGTGCGAGCAGCGAGCCGATGCCCCGGCGCTGGTACTCGTCGGCGACCTCGAACGCGATCTCTGCGGTGTCATCCTCGCGGACGAGGCGTGAGATCCCGGCCGGCTCCGGATCGCCGTCGACGTAGGCGACCAGCACGTGGTGGGTCCCGTCGACGCGGGCGAGCAGTGTCAGCTCGTCCTCCGACAGGCGCGGCTTCGCGCCCCCGAAGCGCTGGGCCCGCGAGCGCTCGCCAAGGCGGGCAAACACGGCCGCGACCGTCGCCGTGTCGCCCGGCCGGAGCGGCCGCACCGTGACGCCGTCGATCCACCTGGTCCTCATCGCTCGATGGTGCACCAGCGGACTGGCCCGGCGCGTCATCCTCAAGGGCCATCTTGCGAAGATGGCCCGACCGGGCCAGTAGGCTGGGATCCCGATGGAGCAGCAGATCCGCTTCCTCGACTTCGAGGACCGGCGCCTCGCCTACTCCACCTTCGGCGAGGGGCCGCCGATCGTGTTCGGCCCTCGCTGGGTCAGTCACCTCGAGGAGGAGTGGGCAGATCCGAGGCAGCGGACGTTCTACGAGGAGGTCGCACGCACAGCGTCGTGCGGTTCGATCGCGTCGGCTGCTGGCTCTCGTCGCGTGAGCTCGACCCGCGCCCGACGATCGAGGCCGAGTCTCGGCAGCTCGAGGCCGTGATCGACCAGGTGGGCGGCTCGGCGGTCGTCTTCGCGTCGTCGTGCTGCTGCTGCTCAGCGAGCACACGGTGCATCGCCACGTCGCGAACATCCTGCGCAAGCTGACGCAGTCGACGCGCGCAGGCGCGGCCGCGCACGCTGCGCGTCACGGCCTGATCTAGGACAACCGCGAGACCTGCGAACCGGCCGCCGCTTGCTGGTTCGCTGGTCTCGAGCGGTCTGGCTCGACGTATCGGTGCCGCCGGTATGAGCTATGCGCGCGGTCGGTATGAATCCGGTCGGAGCCAGGAGACGAGCTCCATCCAGGCGGCGATGCGCTCTGCGATCGCCTCGCCGCGGTCCTCCTGCAGGAAGTGGCCCGCGCCGGGAAGCGGTGGGTCGAGCTCGGCGTTCGGCAGGAGCGACGCCATCGCCTCGGCGGCGGCGCGACCGAAGATCGGGTCACTGTCCGAGAACAGCACGAGCGCCGGCCGGTCGAACGCGCGCAGCCGCTCGCGGACGTCGAGCATCGCGGCCGCCGACGGATGGTTCGAGCCGGTCGCGACGAGCTCGGGGAACATCGCGATGCCGACGCGCGACTCCGGCACCGGGAACGGCGCGTCGTAACCGGCGATCACCTCGTCGGTGACCGGCTGCACGAGTGACAGCCGCACGAGCTGCCCGGCGACGATCTCCGTGCCGACGCGGCGCATGAACGCCTGGAAGCGGAGCCACTCCTCGTTCGGCGCACGGGCACCGATGCCCGTGTTCAGCACAACGACCCGCGCGATCCGCGCGGGCAAGGAGACGCAGAGGCGAAAGCCGATCGGGCCGCCCCAGTCCTGCACCACGACGGTGAGCTCGCGCAGGTCGAGCTCGTTCACGAATCGCTCGATCGACGCGTAGTGGCCGTCGTACGAGTACCAGCCACGATCGGTCGGCTTGTCGGAGCGACCGAAGCCGAAGTAATCGGGAGCGATGCACCGTGCACCGTTCGACAGCTTGGGGATCAGCTTGCGATAGAGGAATGCCCACGTCGGCTCGCCGTGCAGCAGTAGGATCGGTGCGCCCTCTCCCTCGTCCACGTAGTGCAGGCGGAGGCCGTCCTGCTCGACGTAGTGCGGTTCGAACGTGTAGCCGGGCAGGCCCTCGAAGCGCTCGTCGGGTGTGCGGTAGACGCTCACGCTTCGGCGTCGTCGGGCGAATCGATGATCACGCGTTCGTCCGGCCGGCTCGGCAGCTCGGAGGCGAGGTAGGAGCGAAGTGCCTCCTCGATCCCGACGTCGTGCTTCTCCTGCTCGGACAGGAACCAGCGGTGCTCGAGCACCTGGTGGAACACCTCGGCGGCCGGGAGCCGTCCCTGCAGCCGCTCGGGCACCGCGGCAACGGTCGGCTCGAACACCTCCTGTCGCCACTCGGAGGCGATCGCCGACTCCGCCAGCGGGCGCTTCTCCTGCCGCTCGCGTGCCTCCCGGTAGCGGGCGATGTCGTTCAGCAGCCGGCGCGCCTGGTTCTCCTGCGCGTCGAGGCCGGTGAGCCTGAGCAGGCGATGCCGGTGATGCCCCGGCTCGACGACGCGCGGGTCGAGGCGCAGGCGGTAGCCCCCGTCCGTCGCCTCGAGCGAGATCTCCTCGACGTCAAATCCCAGTTCGTTCAGCCGGCGGAGCCGCTCGTCGACCTTGTACCGCTCGTCAGGGCGGAACGTCTCCTCCCGGGTCAGCTCGTCCCAGAGCGCGTTGTAGCGCTCGCCGATCTCGGCCGCGGTGTCGTCGGGATCGAGGTCGGCGGGCAACCCGACCTCGGCATCGACGTCGAGCAGTTCGCCGATGATGTTCTGCTGTGCGATGTCGAGGTCGTACGCGCGCTGGCCGTTCGAGAGCTGCCCGTGCAGCTCACCGGTCTCCGCGTCGACGAGGTACGCGGAGAGAGCTCCCGCGTCTCGCCTGAAGAGGGCGTTCGAGAGCGAGCAGTCGCCCCAGAAGAACCCGCGCACGTGCAGGCGCGCGAGCAGCTCGACCAGCGCGTTCAGGAGATGCGTGCGCAGGTCGGGGATGCCGGCGCCCGAGAAGAGGACGCGGTAGGGGAGGGAGTACTCGAGGTGGCGAGTGATGAGGACCGCGTCGAGGTCGTCGCTGCGGCCAGTGACGATTCCGACCGGCTCGACGACCGGCAGGCCCTGGTCCTGCAGCCGCCGCAGCAGCGTCCACTCGCGGCGCGCCGGCCGTTCGGGCAGCTCCTTCAGCGCATAGAGGGTGCCGTCGTACTCGACGAACCGAACCACGTGGCGGCTGATGCCGCGGATCAGCGTGACGAGTCGCTCGGATTGCCAGTCGTCGAGGGGTGTGTCCCAGGGCAGGTCGAGGAAGCTCGGATGGCCCGTCCGTGCGACCAGCTGGAAGCTCGTGCTCAGGCCACGAGTCTAGGCCGGACGTTCGGCTGCTGTTCGCTCCGGCGGTGCAGCACGAACGAGCCGCACGCTGTCGCGGCGAGAGCCGAGCAGCCGGCAACCGTGAACGCGAGCGTCGTCCCGCCCCGGTCGCAGAGCCAGCCGACGAAGAGCGCCCCGAACGGGGAGAGGCCGTTCCACGCGTAGAAGTAGAGGCCGAGCACGCGACCGCGCAGCCGGTCGGGGGTGTCGAGCTGGATCTTCGCGTTGGCCGTGGCGGTGTAGGCCGCGAAGAAGAGGCCGCAGAGGAAGAGGAGGACGGCGGCAAGCGTCAGGCTCCGCGCCGGTGCGATCAACAGCTCGGCAGCTCCGAAGCCGCCGGCGCCGACGAGCAGCACGCGCCAGCGAGCTTTCGCCAGGCCCGCGCTGATCAGCGCACCGATCAGCGCGCCCACGCCGAAGCACGCCGACAGCACGCCGAACGAGCGAGGGCCTGCGTCGAGGGTCTGCTTGGCGAGCAGCGGCAGCAGGATGTTGAAGTTGAAGCAGATTGACGCGAACACGACCATCATCAGCAGCACGACCTTGACGGTCGGCGTGCGCCGTGCGTAGCCGAGCCCTTCACGCGTCCCGCGCCAGACGGTCGGCCGGGTCCGTCCCTCGAGCGGATAGAGCTCGCTCGTTCTCATCGCCAGCAGCGCCGAGAGGACGGCGAGGAAGCTGATCGCGTTGATGGTGAATGCCCAGCCGGCGCCGAACGATGCGATCACCACGCCGGCGAGCGCCGGTCCGAAGATGCGGGCGGTGTTGACGAGGCTCGAGTTGAGCGCGATCGCGTTCGGGAGCTCGTCGCGGCCGACCATGCGGAACGTCAGGTTCTGCCGCGACGGTGCGTCGAACACGAGGGCGACTCCGGTGAGCGCCGCGATCGCGTAGAGCTCCCACAGTGCGACGTGACCGAAGAGCGTCGCGGCCGCAAGCACCGCGGACAGGATCATCTGCACGGCCTGCGTCACGATCACGGTGCGTCGGTTGTCGAACCGGTCGGTGACGACGCCGGCGAACAGTCCGAGCAGCGTGAACGGCCCGAAGCGGCAGATCGAGATCACGCCGACGGCGAGCCCGCGCGCATGGGGCGGGGCGAGCTGGATCGCGAGCCAGTACATCGCGACGTTCTGCATCCACGTCCCGCAGACCGAGGCGAGCTGACCGGCGAAGAAGAGCCGGTAGTTGCGGTGGCGGCGAAGGCTGACGAAGGTCCGCTGTGACGCGAGCGCGACTGCCGTCACTTGGCCCGCGATTCGAGCAGCCGTTCGAGCGGCTCGATCGCGGCTTCGATCTGATCACGCTCGTCGTCGGAGAGGCCGTTCAGGTGCTCGACGAGCCATGCCGTCCGGCGCTTCCGCACCGAGCGCAGGACACGCATGCCCTCGTCGGTGACGGTCAGTCCGATGCGCCGACGGTCCTCAGCGCGCGTGCGGCCGATCAATCCGGCCGCCTCCAGCCTGCCCAAGTGCCCGGACATGCCGGGCGCCGAGATTCGTTCCCGTTCGGCGAGCTCTGACGCGGTGATGTCGGGGTTGGCAGAGATCTGCGCGAGGAGCGAAACCTGCCCGCCCGTCACGCCGAGCGAGTGCACCTCGCGGCGAAGTTCCCGGGCCAGGCGCAGCAGCGCCGGCCGGAGGCGATTCGCGATCGTCACGGTATCGTTAGCCACCTGAATCATTAACCCCGTTAACTATAGCGCAGAGCTCAGACCTGCCACACGCCGTCCGCGACGAGGCTGATCGGCCGACCCTTCTGGGTAATGCCCTCCGCGTCAAGCCCGTCGGTGCCGATCATCACGTCGACGTGAGTTCTGGAGGCATTGACGCCGTACCGTCGCCGACCAATCGGAACCGTCCGCGTCTTCGCGAAGCCTGACCCGAATGCCATGTGTGCCGCGGCGTTCTCGTCGAGCAGGCCGTTGTAGTACGTGCGGCCCGTCCTGCCGATGCGCGAGGACGAGTCGACCAGCGCGATCTCGCCGAGCCGGTCGGCGTTCGGGATCGCGGCCAGGTAGCGGGCGAGCCAGTCGCGGTCGGAGGGGCGCCGGGCCTCCAGCCGCACCAGCCGCCCTCCGCGGAACTCGCCGGCCAGCCCTTCGATCATCCGGCCGCCGAGGCTGCGCGGCCTCGAGCAGCGGAACGTGCCCTCGGTGGCTGCGGCGTGCGGCGAGATGAAGCACTCCTCCGTCGGCACGTTCATCGCGATCTTCCGCCCCCAGCGATCCTCCTCGCCGCCGCCGCGCCAGCGCGAGAAGGGAGCGATCGCCAGCCGCAGGTCGGTGCCGCGATCGCGAACGTGGATCTCCTTGAGGTCGAGTCGTGTGAGCTTGGCCGCGCGCCGCCTGAGAGTCGCCAGGTGCTGCGACCAGCTCTTCCAGCCGGGTTCGTCCTTCGGCCCGAGGCGGCAGAACGAGAGTAGGTCGCGTGCGAGCCGTCGTTGCGCCGCATCGCTGGACAGGTCGGGGAAGACGCGCGCCGCCCATTCGGGTGTCGGCCACGCGCAGATCGTGCCGCGCAGCCGGCCCTCTCGGCGCGTGCGCGCCAGGCCCGCGCCGGTGGCCAGCCTGCGCCGGTCCTCGGCGACTCGTTCGGGCGGAAGGCTCGCGACGACACCGTCCTCGAACTCGCCGAGCACCTGGACCACTGCGACGTCCTCACGGCCGAGTGCGCGCATCCGAGCCTCCTGCCACACCGTCCGGCGCCCGAGCGCCTGGTCGGATGCGCTCCGGATGCGCGCGGCATAGACGCGGGGGTCCTCGTACTCCACGTCGACGGCCGTCGCGCCGGCACGGTACGCGGCGTCGGCGATCGCGACCGCGAGGTCGCGATGGGCCAGCGCGACGCGCTGTAGCAGGGTGTCTCCGCGGCGAAATGCGATGCAGCCGTGGACGATGAGCTCGGCGTATCGACGGAGCTCGTCCGGCTTCATCGGCCCGCGCATCGGGCCTGAAGGTAGCGGGTACCGTCCGGGTGTGCCGAACCCTCTGGAATCTCTGCGCTCGCTCGGGGAGCAGCTCAAGGCGCAGATCGGGGAGGAGCTCGACTTCGAGCCGCTTCGGCGCTCCGAGCCCGCCCGCCCGCTCGACGAGCTGCTCGCGGAACTGGATGCGCTGCCGGGTCTCGAGTCCGTCAAGGAGCAGGTGCGCGCGCTCGTCGCGTTCCTGCGGGTCCAGGCGAGACGCAAGGAGTCGGGGCTGTCCGAGGTCGCAACGACGCAGCACCTCGTGTTCCTCGGGAACCCGGGAACCGGCAAGACCACGATCGCCCGTCTGCTCGCGCAGATGTACCGCTCGATGGGGCTGCTGCGCCGGGGCCACCTCGTCGAGGTCGATCGGGCTGGGCTCGTCGGGCAGTATGTCGGGTTGACCGCGATCAAGACCGAGCGGGTCGTCCGCAAGGCGCTCGACGGGGTCCTGTTCGTCGACGAGGCGTATGCCCTCGCGCGTGGCGACGAGCGGCTCGATTTCGGTGACGAGGCGATCGAGACACTGCTCAAGCGCATGGAGGACAACCGCCATCGCCTCGTCGTGATCGTCGCCGGCTACCCGCGGCTGATGCACCGCTTCCTCGAGTCGAACCCGGGTCTTCGCTCGCGGTTCTCGCGGGAGATCACGTTCCCCGACTACTCGACCGACGAGCTCGTGGAGATCTTCGGTCGGTTCGCAGCCGACGCCGACTACGCACTTGCCGACGACGCCGGCGAGGCGCTTCGTGCGATCCTCGAACGCGCCGAGCGCAACGAGGGATTCGGGAACGCACGCTTCGCACGGACGCTGTTTGAGCAGGCGTTGAACGCGCAGGCGCTCCGACTCGGCGCTGGCGACGTCGAGTCCCTCTCGCCGAGCGAGCTGATGGAGGTCACGGGCGCCGACCTGACCGCCGGCGCGCGCGCGCTCGGTGAGGTCCCGCCGGATTCGCGGGCCGAGCGCGGATCGTGGTTCGGCCGCCGCCGCTAGCCACATGCAGCTGCTGAACGTCTTCGACTACGAGGCGGCCGCTGCCGAGGTGCTCGACCCCGGCGCTCTGGGTTACTTCGCGGGAGGCGCGGGCGACGAGGTGACGCTGCGCGACAACGTCGAGGCCTACCGGCGCTACACGTTGCGGCCGAGGGTGCTGGTCGACGTGGCGGGCTGCACGACGCGCACCACCGTGCTCGGTCACGAGATCTCCTTGCCGGTGCTCGTCGCACCGGTGGCGTTCCAGCGCCTCGCGCACCCCGACGGCGAGGTGGCGACGGCGCGGGCGGCCCGCGCTGCCGGCACGATCATGTGTCTCTCCACGATCGCGACGGCGTCGCCGGCCGAGGTCGCCGAGACCGGCTCGCAACGGTGGTTCCAGCTCTACGTGATGCGCGACGACGGCGTGACCCGCGAGCTGATCGCACAGGCTCGCGATCACGGCTACACGGCGCTGCTCCTCACCAGCGACGCACCGGTCGCCGGCCATCGCGAGCGCGACCGTCGCACCGGGTTCGTGCTTCCGCCGCACGTGACGGTCGCTGCGCTCGGGAAGCGGAACCTCACGCCCGGCGAGGTACTGGGGCTGGTCTCGCCCTCGCTCACCTGGCGAGACGTCGAGCGCATCGGCTCCGAGGCCGGCTTGCCCGTCCTGGTGAAGGGGGTACAGAGCGTCGAGGACGCGAGGCTCGCATGCGAGCACGGAGCCGCCGGCCTCGTCGTGTCGAACCACGGCGGCCGGCAGTTGGACGGGGTGCCGGCGACGATCGACCTGTTGTCCGCCGTCGCCGAGGCGGTCGACGGCCGCGTCGAGGTGCTGCTCGACGGCGGCATCCGGCGGGGGACGGACGTCGTCAAGGCGCTCGCGCTCGGCGCCCGCGCCGTGCTCGCCGGCCGCGCTGTGCTCTGGGGGCTTGCGGTGGACGGCGAAGCAGGTGCCCGCGCCGTCCTCGGACTGCTCGAGGCGGAGATCCTGAACGCGCTGCAGCTCCTCGGCTGCAGGACGCCGGCCGACGTGACCGCGGCACACGTCGCGCGGCGGTGAGCTGACGGTGTCCTTCCGGGTCAGACCCGGGTCTGACCCGGAAGCCATGCCGGCGGTACCCGCCGGTGCCAGACCCCGACCGCCGGCATTGCGCATCGCAGCAAGGATTGCCAGACTCGCGCGCGGGAACCGGGGTCAGACCCGGGTCCGACCCCGGGTAGGGCCGTAAGACGCCCCGTCTACCCTGGGGCAGGTGAGAGGCGGTGCCGCCCTGCTGCTCGCCGCTGCGCTCGCGCTCGTCACCGTGCCGGGCGGGAGGCCGGCCCTGCGCGCGTCGTGCGGCCTGCCCTCGTCGCCGACGCTCTGGGTCGACTACGCAGGCCACAACGCTCCGATCATCCCGAAGCCCGGCCTCGTGCTCGCCGTCTCCTCCGGCACGACTCTGCCCGCGCAACTGCGCCAGGCAGGGGCGGCCACGATCTTCTTCGACCTCCACCTGAACGACCGTGTCGGGACGCCGTCCGCGCCGGCCGACCCCGGGACGATCCAGGACAAGGCGGCGAAGGAGTTCGCCTTCGCCCAGCAGGTGACCGGTTGCGCGACCCCGCTGATCGCCGAGAACGAGCTCTTCGGCGCGCAGACGCCGACGCCGTGGAGCGCGACCAACGCGCAATATCGCGCGAACGTCCTCGCGTTGCTACAGGCGCTCGATGCGCTTGGCGCGACGACCGCGATCACGATCGCGAACCCGCCCTACACCGGCGGCGATGCGGCCGACTGGTGGCGGCAGACCGCCCAGGCGGCGATCCTGATCCGTCAGGTCTACTTCACTGCGCCGGGCCCGAAAGACCTCTACTTGCTCGGCCCCGAGCGGGCGAGCCGGTCGATGCGGCGCGGCATGCGCGGGCTGATCGGACGCTTCGCCCAGATCGGGATCCCGGCGTCGCGGGTTGCGCTCGAGCTGCAGTTCCAGTCGGCGCCGGGGCAGGGAGGCCGCAACGGGCTCCAGCCGCGCGCCGCCTGGTTCGAGATCGTCAAGCTCGAGGCGCTGGCCGCGAAGCAGGTCGCAGCCGAGACGCACCTCGAGGGCATCTGGTCGTGGGGGTGGCCCGCGTTCTCCGCTGCGGGCGCCGACCCGGACAAGGCCGCCGCTGCATGCGTCTACCTCTGGGCACGCGACCAGTCGTTGTGCGACGGGCCGGCGCTGGCCGGTCCGGGCTTCGATGCGTCGCTGACGGAGGGCCAGATCGTGCTGCCGGCCGGCGTCCGCTGCACGCTCGGTGCGCAGACGATCCGCAAGACCGACGTGGGCCGGGCGGCCGCGCTGACGGGTGACCTCGACTCGGCGGCGAGCGCGATGCTCGAGCGCGCCGTCCTGCGAGCGGCCGAGCCCGTTGGCTCGACGAGCGTGCTCGCGGCCGAGCGCGCCATCGTGCGCGACCGGTTCGGCGGCAGCGTGGCGGGCTACCGAACGGCGCTCGCCACCGCACACGTCACGCTCGCCGACGCACGGGGGATCGTCGCCGACCGGCTGGCGCGCGAGCTCGTCGAGCAGCGGTTCCGCCCGCAGCCCGCGTCCGGTGCGGACGTGGCGGACTTCCTCAGAACCTACGCGGCGACCGCGGTGCGGCTCGTCTCCGTCAGCCCACGTGCGCCGTGGCTCGGCGACGTAGACGAGGGACTGGCCGTCGACACGCTGGCGCCGCCGGAGGTCTTCCGGCTCGCGACTGGCCGCCACGCCACGATCGACACGATCGACGGACGCTTCGAGGTGCAGGCGCTCGGTGCGGCAATGCCGCTCTATGCGTTGCCGCATCCGGACGCTGTCGCGGTCGCGAAGAACGTGCTCGGGCGCTTCGCGCGCGACGAGGTGTTCCAGCACTGGTTGCGCGCGCAGGAGACGACACTTCTCGAAGGCGCCGTGTGCACCCGCGACGACCTGCCGGCGAAGGCGGACGTCGACCTGACTGCGTTCGTGCCCTTCCTCGGCGCGTAGGAGGGTTTGGCGGAATGCCGTTCGACAGAACCTGTATTTCGCCAAACCCTCCTAGCAGCCTCGCAGGTCGAGCAGGCGCGTCGCCTTGCCGGCCGAGCGCTCGAGCAGGCCCGGCTCGAGCACGTCGACCAGCACGCTCACGCCCGCGTTCTCCTTCACGAGCGCAGACAGCCGCTCGCTGCTCGCCGCTCGCGTCGCGACATCGGCTGCGCCGGCGCGCGCTTCGACGTGCACGGTGAGCTCGTCGAGCCTGCCGGGTCGTGTGAGCACGAGCTGGAAGTGGGGTGAGAGCCCCGGCACGCGCAGGATCAGCTCCTCGATCCGCGATGGGAAGAGATTGACGCCGCGCAGGATGATCATGTCGTCGCTGCGCCCCGTGATCTTCTCCATCCGCCGCATCGTGCGTGCCGTACCGGGAAGCAGCCGCGTGAGGTCGCGCGTGCGGTAGCGGATCATCGGCATCGCCTCTCTCGTCAGGGTCGTGAACACGAGCTCGCCTTTCGTCCCCTCCGCGAGCGTTGCGCCCGTCTCCGGGTCGACGACCTCGGGATAGAAGTGGTCCTCCCAGACGTGCAGTCCGTCCTTCGTTTCGACACACTCGTTCGCAACGCCCGGCCCGATCACCTCGCTCAGCCCGTAGATGTCGACCGCGTGCATGTCGAAGCGCTGCTCGATCTCGCGGCGCATCTCTTCCGTCCACGGCTCGGCGCCGAAGATCCCGACCTTCAGCGACGTCGCACGCGGGTCGATTCCGCGGCGCTCGAGCTCGTCGAGGATCGCGAGCATGTACGACGGTGTCACCATGATCACGTCGGGCTCGAAGTCGACGATCAGCTGCGCCTGGCGCTCCGTCAATCCGCCGGAGACGGGGATCACCGTGCAGCCGAGCCGTTCCGCCCCGCCATGTGCGCCGAGCCCGCCGGTGAAGAGGCCGTAGCCGTACGCGATGTGGACGCGGTCGCCCGGCCGCCCGCCCGACGCGCGGATCGAACGAGCGACGACGGTCGCCCAGACGTCGAGGTCGTGCTTGGTGTAGCCGACGACCGTCGCGCGCCCGGTCGTTCCGCTCGAGGCGTGGATGCGTGCGATTCGGTCGCGCGGCACTGCGAACATCCCGAATGGATACGACTCACGCAGGTCGTCCTTCGTCGTGAACGGGAAGCGCGGCAGGTCCTCGAGCGTGCGGCAGTCCTGGGGCCGGACGCCGTGCTCGTCGAACCGCCGGCGGTAGAGCGGGACGTTCGCGTATGCGTGCTGGAGCGTCGAGCGAAGACGCTCGAGCTGGAGCGCCGCGAGCTCGTCGGCCGATGCGAGCTCGATCGGCTCGAGCTCCTCGGGGCGGGGCGCCAGGTCGAGCATGACCTCGCACGAGCATAGATCCGCCCGCTCACGCAAAACGGGCCCGGCGGTTCCGCGCCGGGCCCGTTCGTGCTCGGGCGATGCTCGTTCGGAGCTACAGCGAAGGTGTCGTCGCCGGCGGGACCGGCGGCGTCGGGATGGCCGGAGCCTGCTGGCCCGCAGCGTGGAAGCTCGCGCGGAGCTTCACGACCGCAGCGCGTGCCCGGAGCACCGCTGCGCGCATCTCGAGGTTGGTGGCGCGGATCTGGAGGTTCGCCTCCCGGATCAGCGGCCGCAGGTCGCGGCGGGGCACGCCCTGCAGGCGCGCAGCCTTGACGTCGGCCCGCAGCTTGGCGCGATCGCCGAGGCAGACCGCCCGCAGCGACTGCCAGTCGCCGGTCAGCTTCAGGGCGTCGAGCTTGATCTTGAGGCGGGCCGCCTTCTTGTCGGACGTTCCGACGAGCGAGTTCGCGTCGGCCTCGAGCGTCGCCGCGTCGGCGACGACGGTGTCGTGCTTGGTCTGGACATCGGAGACGAGCTTCGCGATGTCCGCCTGCACGGTGGCGACGGGATCGTCGGCCAGCGCCGCGACCGGCACCAGCGCCGCCGCAGTGAGGGCCAGAGCCGTCAAAAAGAGGATCTTCCGCATGGTCGTGGTCACGCTCCTGGGGTTGTCGAGTACGAGAACAGGTCGAGACGGAGGGTGTCCGCGCGCTGTCAGTTGTTCGTCTCGCCGACGTAAGGCGTCCGTAAAACGGGAGCCGCCGGGTCAGTCGACGTGGAACACCTGCACCGATTCGATGTAACCGAGCGAGTAGTCGTTGTTCTCGGTGCAGTGCAATCCGAACGACGCCTCGCCGCCGGACCAGAGCGCCACGACCGCTCCCGGCTCCGACGTCGTCTCCGTGTACGCGGTGTTCTCGCCCCAGGGCCCGGTCAGGTGCATGGTGATCTGCGAGCCGGTGAAGTGGCCGACGATGAGGTACGTCGCCTCCTCCGGAGGCCGGAACTCGACGTACGCCGCGCTGCCCGACCATTCGCCCTCGGTGCCCGTGAGCACGATCGTGTCCATGAAGATCAGATCCGACGTCGTGTCCCAGCGGCCGGGCATGTACACGTCGAGGTTCCCGAGTTGCTCGTATGGATGTCGTGCGGTGAGCTCGAGCAGTGCAGGCCCGGTGGGAAAGACGTCTTCGTGCGCGAGCTCGGATGCGAGCTCGGCGAGTCGCGCGCTCGAGACCCGGCGGAGCAGCGGGACGTCGATGCTGACGTGGTCATCCGGCGTCGGACCGTGGAGCCCTTCGTGGCCGTCGGACGGAGGCACGGGCCCGGACATGAGCTCCCCCTTCTCCGGTGCCGCAGGAGCCGGGATCGAGATGACGGTGTCCACGGTACGCCTCCCGGCGGCGGGCATCAACTTGCGAGACCGTCGGTGGAGCGCCCCGCCCCGAAGAAGCGGTGACTGCCCCGTCCGCTGCTCCTACGATGAGCGTGGCGTGACTGCGCATTCGCACAGCCACTCGCACGTGACGGCCGGCGCCGACCCTGACTCGCGCCGGCTGACCGTCGCGCTTGGCCTGATCGCGGTGCTGATGACGGCTGAGGTGGTCGCCGGGATCCTCGCGCACTCGCTGGCGTTGCTCTCCGACGCCGCCCATATGCTCACCGACGCGGGTGCGCTCGGCCTGTCGCTGGTCGCGATCCGGCTCGTCCGCCGGCCGGCCGGCGGCAATCTCACGTTCGGGTTGAGGCGTGCCGAGATCCTCTCGGCGCAGGCGAACGGGGTTACCCTGCTCGTCCTCGCGGGACTGATCGTCTACGAGGCTGTCCACCGGCTGGTCACACCGCCGGCCCCGTCGGGCGTCGTCGTCCTCGTGATGGCGCTCGCCGGCATCGTCGTCAACCTCGCCGCCACCCAGCAGCTGGCGCGCGCCGACCACGCCAGCCTGAACATCCGCGGCTCGTACCTGCACCTGCTCACCGACCTGCTCGCGTTCGTCGCGACCGCCGTCGCGGGACTCGTCATCCTCACGACGGGCTTCGACCGCGCCGACGGGATCGCGTCGCTCTTCGTCGCCGCGATCATGCTGCATGCCGCGTACGGGCTCCTCCGCGATTCGGGCCGCGTCCTGCTCGAGGCTGCGCCGGAGGGGATGAGCGTCACCGAGATCGGCGACGCGATCGCGAGGTTCCCGCGCGTCGAGAGCGTTCACGACCTCCACGTCTGGGAGGTGTCCTCGGGCTTCCCGGCGCTCTCCGCCCACGTGCTCGTGCACCCGGGCGACGACTGTCACGGCATCCGGCGCGAGCTCGAGCGGATGCTCGCCGACCGGTTCGAGATCGCGCACACGACGCTGCAGGTCGACCACTCGCAGGCCGAGCGCCTGATCGCGATCGACCGCCCGCACGGCTGACGGCGGCGTCGCCCCGCGTCTGCAAGGTAGGTTGACTGCGGGGTACGTCCACGTTCGAGGAGGAGATCGATGACACTGAATCTTGGCGAGACCGCACCGGACTTCGAGGCCGAGACGACCGAGGGCCCGATTCGCTTCCACGATTGGATGGGCGATTCGTGGACCGTGCTCTTCTCGCATCCCAAGGACTTCACGCCGGTCTGCACGACCGAGCTCGGCTACATGGCGAAGATCAAGCCGGAGTTCGACCGCCGCGGCGTCAAGATCATCGGCCTCTCGGTCGACCCGATCGACAAGCACGAGCTGTGGGCCAAGGACATCGCTGAGACACAGGGCACCCCGCTCAACTACCCGATGATCGGCGACAGCGACTTCAACGTCTCGAAGCTCTACGGGATGCTCCCGGCCGAGACCTCCGGCGACGCCGCCTCGCGGACGCCCGCCGACAACCAGACGGTTCGCAACGTCTTCGTGATCGGGCCGGACAGGAAGGTCAAGCTCGTGCTCGTCTATCCAATGACCACCGGTCGCAACTTCGACGAGGTCCTGCGCGTGATCGACTCGCTGCAGCTCACGGCGAAGAACAAGGTCTCCACGCCCGTCAACTGGCAGGACGGCGACGACGTCATCATCGCCGGCTCGGTCTCCGACGACGAAGCGAAGGAGTTGTTCGGCGAGTGGGAGTCTCCGAAGCCGTACATCCGAATCGTGCCCCAGCCGCGCTGAGTCGAAGGGGCGGCCACCGGCCGCCCCACTGACCGTTCATCCGGAGCATGGGCTCGGGCGCCACGTGGGGACTGCTCACGGCGACGTTCACGGCGTCGTTCGTCGAGTTCGTCGAGGCACTCACGATCGTGCTCGCGATGGGGGCGACGCGCAGCTGGCGCTCGGCGCTCGCCGGCACCGCGCTCGCCCTCGCTGCGCTCGCGGTCTTCACGACTGCGGCGGGCTACGCGATCGTCTCCTGGCTGCCGCGATCCGCCCTGCAGCTGGGCGTCGGCGCCCTGCTGCTGATCCTCGGGTTGCAATGGCTCCGCAAGGCGATCCTCCGTTCCGCCGGGCTGAAGGCGATGCACGACGAGGAAGAGGCGTTTCACCGCGAGGCCGAAGCGGCGCGAGCCGCCGGTGACGAGTCGCGGCTGGGCCTGGACTGGTTCGCGTTCGTCGTCTCGTTCAAGGGTGTCTTCCTCGAGGGCGTCGAGGTCGTGTTCATCGTGATCACGTTCGGGACGAATGCCCACCACGTCGCACTGGCCGCCGGCGGTGCGGCGGCGGCCGGCGTGCTCGTCGTCGCCGCCGGCGCGATCCTGCACCGGCCGCTCTCGAACGTCCCCGAGAACACGCTCAAGTACGTCGTCGGCGTTCTGCTCTCGACCTTCGGCACGTTCTGGGCGGTCGAGGGGCTCGGCGCGTTCCAGCCCGGCGGTGCAAGCCTCGAGTGGCCGGGCGGCGACTGGTCGATCCTCGTCCTGCTTGGGATCTGGTTCGTGCTCTCACGCGTCCTGATCCGGATCGCGCGCACGGTCGCAGCGCGTGACGCCCGGGCGGTCGCCGCGTGATCTCGCTGCTCAAGGCCTTCGGCCGGTTCTGGTGGGACTTCATCGTCGGCGACGACTGGAAGCTCGCGGTGGGGGTCGCGCTCGCACTGGTCGCCGGCGCGCTCGTCGCGACGAGCGCCTCGACCGGCGCGACCTGGATCGCTCCCGTCGTCGGCGGCGGCCTCCTGCTCCTGTTCGCGCTCGCCGTGGTCGCCGACCTTCGCCGCTGACGAGAGCGTCGCTACCGTTCGACGGCGTGGACGCACTCGCCGGTCCGGAGTCGAGACGTCGGGTCGTCGCCGCCCTGGCGAGCCTGGCCGCCGTCGCGCTCGTGACCGGTGTGATCGAGCTCGCGAAGCCGTACGTCCCCGTGCTCAGCCTGGGTGTCCTCTACATCCTGGCCGTGCTCCCGGTCGCGATCGCGTTCGGCCTTGTCTACGCAGTGCCGGTCGCCGTCGGGTCGATGCTCGCGTTCAACTTCTTCTTCCTGCCGCCTCTTTACACGCTGACGATCGCCGACTCCAGAAACTGGTTCGCGCTGGCGGTCTTCCTGGCGACCGCCGTGGTCGTCAGCGAGCTGGCGGCGCGATCGCGACGCCGCGCGGACGAGGCAGCGCTGCTCGCCCAGGTCGCGACGTCGCTGCTCGAACGCGGGGCGGTCGCGAGTGAGCTCGAGGCGATCGCAACCGAGGCGGCGCGCGTTCTCGGTGCGCGCAGCGCGCGCATCACGTTCGACCGCGGCCCTTCCCGGCCCGGCGAAGTCGCCGAGGCTCTCGTCGCAGACGGCCGCCGGCTCGGCACGATCCACCTCACGGGCGGCGAGCGCCGGCTGCCCGCCCGCCGGCGGCTGCTGCGGGCGCTCGCGTCGCTGCTCGCTGTCGCGATCGACCGCGAACGGCTCGCGGAGGAGGCCTACGCGGCCGAGACCTTGCGGCGGAGCGATGCGGTCAAGACGGCGGTGATCCAGGCCGTTTCGCACGACCTCAGGACGCCGCTCGCGACGATCGAGACAGCACTCGGGAGCCTGCGCAGCGGCTCGCTGGTCCTGAGCTCTGAGGACCGGGCCGAGCTGCTCGATGCGATCGCAGTCGAGCACGAACGGCTGAAGCGCCTCGTCGAGAATCTCCTCGACCTGTCGCGGCTGCAGGCGGGGGCTGCAACGCCGTTGCCCGAGCTGTGGACCGTCGATCAGCTGATTGCCCACGCCCTCGAGGAAGTCGTCGAGCCCGAGCGGATCGAGGTCGTCGTCCCGGAGGACTTGCCGCTCGTCCGGGTCGACGCACAGCAGATCCAGCGGGTCCTCGTGAACCTGCTCGAGAACGCACTCAAGTTCTCACCCGCGGACGAGCCCGTGCACGTGCGCATCGCCGCGACGCGTCGCGAGCTGCAGATCCGCGTCGTCGACCACGGCCCCGGTATCGCGGAGGACGAGCTGGAGCGGATCTTCGCGCCGTTCCAGCGCGTCGCGGGCGAACGCGTCCCGGGTGCCGGACTCGGCCTCGCGATCGCGAAGGGCTTCGCAGAGGCGAACGGGGGCCGGATCTGGGCCGAGTCGCAGACCGGCCAGGGCGCCAGCCTCGCGCTTGCACTGGCCGTCGCCGAGACACCCGTCCCCGTGCCGGCATGAGCGAGACGCGCGTGCTGGTCGTCGACGACGAGCCGCAGCTCCTGCGTGCGCTCCGCACGAGCCTGCGCGCAGCCGGCTATGAGGTCGACACGGCCGAGACGGGCGAGGAGGCGCTGACACGTGCGGCGTTGACGCCGTTCGACGCGATCATCCTCGACCTGGTGCTGCCCGACCGCCGCGGAACCGAGGTGTGTCGCGAGCTGCGCACGTGGAGCTCCGTGCCGGTGATCCTCGTGTCGGCAGTCGGCGAGGAGGCGGAGAAGATCGCCGCGCTCGACGCGGGTGCGGACGACTACGTGACGAAGCCGTTCGCGATCGACGAGTTGCTCGCACGGTTGCGCGCCGTCCTGCGGCGGGCACGGCCCCGAGGCCGAGCCGGTGCTCCAGGTCGGCGAGCTCTCGGTCGACCTCGAGAAACACGCGGTGTCGGTTGCCGGCCGCCCGGTCCACCTGACGCCGCACGAGTTCGACCTGCTCCGCTTCTTCGCCCAGAACGAGGGCAAGCTGCTCACGCATCGGGCGATCCTGCGCGAGGTCTGGGGTCCTGCCTACCAGCTGCGAGTCGAGCTACCTCCATGTGCACGTCTCCCAGCTTCGCCGGAAGATCGAGCCCGATCCGACTCGTCCGCGCTACCTGCTCAACGAGCCGGGCGCGGGCTATCGCCTCGTCGACCCGACGACGGCCGACCTTTAGACCGTCTTCAGCGCGCCACGGCGAATCGCAAGACGGCGCTTAGACACCGGCGCCTAGCTTCTCTTGCATGTACGACCTCGCCACGCTCGCCGTCGCACTGGTCTGCTTCGCTGTTCATCTTCGTGCTGCTCTACGTTCTGGAGCGCGTCTGATGTCGGCGGCCGACGCCTTCGGGCTCGCGGTCTCGATCGCGGTCCTCGCGTACCTCGTCTATGCACTGTTCCGCGGGGAGCGGTTCTAGGTGACCGGCCAGGGGATCGGCCAGATCCTCGTCTACGCGTCGTCCTGATCGCGCTCTCGTACCCGCTCGGCCTGTACATGGCGCGGGTCTACCTGAGCGACGGGTTCCTCGCCGGCGGCTGGTTCGGCTGGCTGAGGGCGATCGAGCGCGGCTTCTACCGCGCTCGTGCGCACCGACCCGAGCCGCGAGCAGGACTGGAAGAGCTACGCGAAGACGGTGCTCGTCGTTCAGCGTCGTCTTCTTCGGGCTGCTCTACGCGATCCAGCGGCTCCAGGGCCACCTGTTCCTGAACCCGGATCACCTGAAAGGCGGTCGCCGTCCGCACATCGCGCTGAACACGAGCGCGAGCTTCGTCACGAACACGAACTGGCAGTTCTACGGCGGCGAGTACACGATGTCGTACCTCACCCAGATGACGGGTCTCGCGGTCCAGCAGTTCGTCTCGGCGGCCGTCGGGATGGCGGTGCTCGCCGCGGTCGTGCGCGGTCTCGCGCGCCGGAACGCGAAGGAGCTCGGCAACTTCTGGGTCGACCTCTATCGCTCGCTCGTCTACATCCTGCTGCCGCTGTCGCTCATTCTCGGCGTGATCCTCGTCTCGCAGGGCGTGCCGCAGACGTTCGCCGGTCATGCGACCGCGAGCACGCTCGAGGGCGTCGGCGCAGACGATCGCGCGCGGCCCGGTCGCGCTGATGATCGCGATCAAGCAGCTCGGCACGAACGGCGGCGGCTTCTTCAACTCGAACTCGGCCGTGCCGTTCGAGAACCCGAACGGGCTGACGAACTTCCTCGAGGTGATCGCGATCCTGCTGATCCCGGCGGCGCAGGTGTTCATGTTCGGGAAGATGGTGCTCGCCCGGCGGCATGCCTGGATGGTGTTCGCGGCGATGTTCGCGATGTTCGCGGTCGGCGTCGCGATCGCGCTGCCGTCCGAGCAGCACGGCTCGCAGGTGCTCCGCGCCTCGGGCGTGAACATCACGCAGGGGCACGGCCAGAGCGGCGGCAACATGGCCGACAAGGAGGTGCGCTTCGGCATCGCCAACACGGCGCTCTGGGCGACGGCGACGACCGACGCCTCGAACGGCTCGGTGAACGGCGGCCACGACGCGCTCACGGCCGTCGGGCGGCGCCGTCCCGCTCGTCAACATCTTCGTCGGCGAGGTGATCTTCGGCGGGGTCGGCTCCGGGCTCTACGGGATGTTCTTCTACATCCTGATCGCCGTCTTCGTCGCCGGCCTGATGGTCGGGCGAACACCGGAGTACCTCGGCAAGAAGATCGAGGCGCGGGAGATCAAGTACGCCGCCGTCGGCGCGCTGTTCGTCCCGACGATGGCGCTGACGCTGACCGCGCTGTCTCGGTCGTCACGCACTCGGGTCTCGCGTCCGTCTACAACCCCGGCGCACACGGATTCACCGAGGCGCTCTACGCCTACACGTCGCAGACGAACAACAACGGCAGCGCCTTCGCCGGCTACGGCGCGACCAGCTTCTCCGCCTACTTCGGCGCGATCGCGATGCTGCTCGGCCGCTTCGCACCGCTGCTCGCCGCGCTCGCGATCGGCGGCTCGCTCGCCGCCAAGAAGACTGCGCCGGTGTCCGCCGGCACGTTCCGCACCGACGGGCCGACGTTCGTCGTCCTGCTCGTCGGCGTGATCGTCCTCACCGCCGGCCTGATGGTCTTCCCGGCGCTCACGCTCGGCCCGATCGTCGAAGGGCTGACGCCACTGATGCTGCGCGACTTCAAGGCTTCCATCGTCGCCGTGGTCGTCATCACGGTCGTGTTCGGGCTCGGCCTGCCGGCGCTCTTCACCGGCTTCGCCCAGGTGGCGTTCAAGCACCAGGCGAACGGCAGCCTGATCAACGTCGACGGCAAGATCGTCGGCTCGCGTCTCGTCGCGCAGGCGTTCACCAAGCCGCAGTACTTTCACGAGCGGCCGTCCGCGACTGCGCCGCCGTACAACGGTGACGGCACGACCTTCGCCAACCTCGGGCCGACGAGCCCGGACCTCGCGAAGGCGGTCAAGGAGCAAGCGGCCGCCATCCTCAAGCTCGAAGGCCCGTACAACCCTGGGTTGACGATCCACGCAGATCCCGGTCGACGCGGTGACCACCTCCGGCTCCGGCGTCGACCCCGATATCTCGCCCGCCAATGCGCGCCTGCAGTCGCGGCGGATTGCTGCCGTACGCCACCTCTCGCTTGCGACCGTCCAGGCGACTCATCAAGCACAACACCGACGGCCGCTCACTCGGCTTCCTCGGCGAGCCCGGGGTCAACGTCCTCGAGCTGAACCTGGCTCTCGACAAGGAGACACAGCAGTAATGGCGCGCAAGTCGGCAAGCATCTTCTCGCGGATCTCGTCGTTCGCGGCGATCAAGGACTCGTTCCCCAAGCTCGACCCGCGCCTGCAGCTCAAGAACCCGGTCATGTTCATCGTCGAAATCGGCAGCGTGATCACGACGGCGATCTTCATTCTCGACCTCGCGCGCGGACACACCAGCCAGCTCTGGTTCGTCGGCGTGATCGCCGTCTGGCTCTGGTTGACCGTCCTGTTCGCGAACTTCGCGGAGGCAATCGCAGAGGGACGCGGCAAGGCTCAGGCAAATGCGCTTCGCGCGACGCGAACGACAACGGTCGCGCACCGGCGGCTTCGCGACGGCACGCTCGAGGAGGTGCCTGCGCCGGAGCTGCAGCGGGGGGACATCGTCGTCGTCCGGGCCGGTGAGGTCATCCCGGCCGACGGCGAGATCGTCGAAGGCGTCGGCTCGGTCGACGAGTCGGCGATCACCGGAGAGTCGGCACCCGTCATCCGCGAGGCCGGCGGCGACCGCTCGGCCGTCACGGGCGGCACCAAGCTGCTCTCGGACCACCTCGTGATCCAGGTCACGCAGGAGCCGGGGAAGTCGTTCCTCGATCGCATGATCGCGCTCGTCGAGGGCGCGGAGCGGCGCAAGACCCCGAACGAGATCGCGCTGAACATCCTGCTGGCGGGGCTGACGATCACCTTCGTCGCTGCCGTCGTCACGCTGCGCCCGTTTGCGCTGTACGCGGGTACGCCCACCTCGCAGACCGTGCTGATCGCGCTGCTCGTCGCGCTGATCCCGACAACGATCGGCGCGCTGCTGTCGGCGATCGGGATCGCCGGGATGGACAGGCTCGTCCAGCGCAACGTGCTCGCGATGTCGGGCCGCGCCGTCGAGGCCTCGGGTGACGTCGACGTGCTGCTGCTCGACAAGACCGGAACGATCACGCTCGGCAACCGCCAGGCGACGGAGCTCGATCCCGGTCGACGGCGTGACCGCCGAGCAGCTCGCCGAGGCAGCGCAGCTCTCGTCGCTCGCCGACGAGACGCCGGAAGGCCGCTCGATCGTCGTGCTCGCCAAGGAGCAATTCGGCCTGCGCGAGCGCGACGCTGGCTTCAGCACGAGGCGACGTTCATCCCGTTCTCGGCGACCACACGCATGAGCGGCGTCGACATGGACGGAAAGAAGCTGCGCAAGGGCGCCGCCGACGCGGTCAAGCACTTCGTCGAGGAGCAGGGCGGACGGCCGCCGGCTCAGCTGGACGAGGCCGTGAATCGCATCGCCCGTGACGGCGGCACCCCGCTCGTCGTCGCGCAGGACAATTTCGTCCTCGGCACGATCTACCTGAAGGACATCGTCAAGGGCGGGATGCGCGAGCGCTTCGACGAGCTCCGGCGGATGGGCATCCGCACGGTGATGATCACCGGCGACAACCGCGTCACTGCGGCCGTGATCGCAGAGGAGGCGGGGGTTGACGACTTCCTGGCGGAGGCCACACCCGAGGCGAAGATGGCGTTGATCAAGGAGGAGCAGGCCAAGGGGCGCCTGGTCGCCATGACCGGGGACGGGACGAACGACGCTCCAGCATTGGCGCAGGCCGACGTCGGCGTTGCGATGAACACGGGCACGTCTGCCGCGAAGGAAGCCGGCAACATGGTCGATCTCGATTCGAACCCGACGAAGCTGATCGAGATCGTCGAGGTCGGCAAGCAGCTTCTGATCACCCGAGGTGCGCTCACGACCTTCTCGATTGCCAATGACGTCGCGAAGTACTTCGCGATCCTGCCCGCGATGTTCGCGTTCACGTATGCCGCGAAGCCGGGCGAGCGCGGGCCGCTGAACACGCTCAACGTGATGCACCTGGGCACGCCGAAGAGCGCGATCATCTCGGCGATCATCTTCAACGCGCTGATCATCCCGGCGCTGGTCCCGCTGGCGCTCAAGGGAGTGAAGTACCGCGCGATCGGCGCGACCGCGCTGCTGCGGCGCAACCTGCTGATCTACGGGCTCGGCGGGGTGGTCCTGCCGTTCATCGGGATCAAGCTGCTCGACCTGCTCGTACACAACGTGTTCGGCGCATGATCCCTCCGTGCGGGGCCACTACCGGATACTGCTCGGGATGGCCGCCGGGGTCGGCAAGACCTACCGGATGCTGCAGGAGGGCCGTCAGGCGAGCAGCGAGGGGCGCGACGTCGTGATCGGCTACCTCGAGCCTCATGATCGCCCCCAGACGTCGGCGCTCGCGGAAGGGCTCGAGGTTGTCCCCCGCCTGCGCAGCGAGCACGGTGCGGTCCAGCTCGAGGAGCTCGACCTCGATGCGATTCTCGGGCGGACGCCCGAACTGGCGCTGGTCGACGAGCTCGCGCACACCAACGCGAAGGGAATGCGTAACGAGAAGCGCTACGAGGACATCGCCGAATTGCTCGACGCCGGGATCGACGTCGTTTCGACCGTAAATGTCCAGCACCTCGAAAGCCTGAACGACGCGGTCTTCGAGCTGACCGGCGTGCGAGTGCGGGAGACGTTCCCGGACAGCGTGCTGAACGAAGCCGACGAGGTCGTCCTGGTCGACCTGACACCCGAGACCCTGCAGGAGCGGCTTCGCGCCGGCAAGATCTACCCGCGTGAGCGCGCCGAGGCCGCGCTGCAGAACTTCTTCCAGGTCGACAACCTGTCGGCGCTGCGAGAGCTGGCCTTGCGAGAAGTGGCAGAGGATGTCGAGGCGCGTCGCCACCCCGCCGGGCTCGAGCCGCTCAGCCAGCAGGCCGTGTCCGAGCGGGTGCTTGCGCTGATCGAGCCGCAGCCCAAGTCGCAGCGGATCCTGCGCCGCGCCTGGCGCTCGTCGCAGCGACTCGGGTCGGAGATCGATGCGCTCTGGGTGCGGCGGCCCGGACGGCCGCCCGAAGGGCGAGGAGGCGACACAGCTGGCTGCGCTCCGGCGGCTGGCCGCCGTGCTCGGGATCCACATGCTCGAGGAGGAGGGCGACGACCTGGTGGAGGTCGTGCGGCGCGTGGCGAAGGAGCGCGGCTCGACGTACGTCTTCGTCGGCACGCCGGACGAGTCGCGCCGCCGCGAGATCTTCGGCGGCTCGCTGCTCTCCCGCATGGTGCGGGAGCTGCCGGGCGTGGACATCCGCGTGGTCGCGAACCGCGCCGACCGCGAGGCGGACAGCCGGTGACGGAGGCGATCGTTGTTCTGGTCGTGCTCGTCGTTGTCCTGGCCGGCGCGCTCGCTGCGCGCGGCCTGCCGCCTCGGCGGCGCGCGGTGCCGCCCCACGCGCGGCGGATCCTCGTCCCGTTCACCGGCGCGACGCTCGATCCGACCGTGCTCCAGGCCGCGATCAGGATCGCTCGCGCCGAACAGGCTGTGCTCGTCCCCGCCTACCTGCTGATCGTGCCGCTCGAGTACCCGGAGGGCTCGCCGCTGCAGAAGGAGGTGGCCGTGGCGATGCCGCTGCTCGAGGCGGTCGAGCACGCGACTCTGCGTGCCGGCGTTCCGGTCGACGCGCGCATCGAGAAGGGACGCACGGCGACGCATGCCCTGCGGCGCCTGTGGGACGCCGAGTCGTTCGACCGGCTCGTCGTCCCGGCGCGGGCCGGCGGTCACGACGGTTTCGAGCCCAAGGAGCTGGCGTGGTTGCTCACGCACGCTCCGACGGAGACGCTCGTGCTGCGTCCGAGCCCGCTCGCGGACGAGCCGCCTCGTAGGCCGAGAGCCCGGCGCCGTGCCCGCGCCCGCAAGCGCCTCCTCGCGTTGACGCGCTGATCATTTGCGCCGCCGTAAGGGCGCGCAAAGAACGCACAAAGACCGGCGTCCTACCGTCGACTCCGATGAGGTCGAAGGCCATTCGAAACCAGGAGGAGACATGAAGGCCAACCTGTTCGTGCTGGCGCTCGTCGCCGGGCTGCTCACCGCTGCACCCTCGATCGGCGCCGATCCACCGATCATCGCGCGCGCCCTCGCCGTCGGTTCGATGCAGTCGACGGTCATCCACGCGAAGGCCGGCGGGATGATCCTCGAGTCGATCACGGTCAAGCCCGGCGGAGACTTCGGCTGGCACACCCACGGGTCGCCGGTCGCCGTGGTCGTGACTGCAGGAACCTTGACGGTCTTCGACCCGACCGTCGGCAAGTGCGCGCCGTTCAAGGTCGGCAAGGGGCAGTCGTTCGTCGAGCCGGCGAACCACGTGCATCTGGCCCGAAACGACGGCAAGACCGCCGTCAGGCTCTATGCGATGTACCTCGGGCTGCCCAAGGGCGCGACGGCGAACGCGCCCGCCACTGAGCCTGCGGGCTGCACGGCCTGACGCGCTTGACCCCGGTGCCTGGCATTCAGGTGCCAGGCACCGGGACGTCGGCCCTTGAGGTGCGGGCCGCTCGGGGCCACAATCGAGCGACGTGATCGCCTCCGGCCCGACGCTCCACACCAGCGACCTGCTCGAGCGGGAAGCCGATCTCGCTGCGCTCGCCGACACCCTCGAGGCCGTGCGCGGCAACTCGCGCGGCCGTCTCGTCCTCGTCAGCGGCGAGGCGGGCGTCGGCAAGACCTCGCTCGTCCGCCGCTTCTGCGACGAGGTGGCGAAGCCCGCCAGGATCCTGTCGGGTGGCTGCGACTCCCTGTTCACACCGCGCCCGCTGGGACCGCTGTTCGCGGTCGCGGAGGACGCCGGCCGCGAGCTCGAGCAGGTCGTAACGACCGGCGCACTGCCGCACGAGGTCGTCGCGGCGCTGGCGCGCGAGTTCCTGGAGCGCGCCCCGACCGTCTTCGTGCTCGAAGATGTGCACTGGGCGGACGAAGCCACGCTCGACGTGCTCAAGCTCCTCGCGCGACGGGTGGAGAGCGTTCCGGCGCTCGTCGTCGCCACCTATCGGGACGACGAGCTCGACCGGTCGCATCCGCTGCGAATCATGGTCGGCGAGCTTGCGTCGAGCGATGCGGTGACGCGTCTCAGGCTCGCTCCACTGACCGCAGCCGCCGTCGCGCAGCTCGCCGAGCCGCACCGGGTCGATTCCGTCGAGCTCTATCGCAAGACTGACGGCAACCCGTTCTTCGTCGTCGAGGCGCTCGCTGCGCGATCCGACGAGCTGCCGGACACGATCCGGGATGCGGTCCTCGCCCGCGCTGCTCGGCTGAGCCCCGCGGCGCAAGAGCTCCTCGAAGCAGTTTCGATTCTCCCGCAGCGCGCCGAGCTCTGGCTGCTCGAAGCGCTCGCGGGGGAGGCGATCGCCGGCGTGGACGAATGTCTCTCCGCTGGAATGCTCACGACCGAGGGCTCGAGTGTGGGGTTCCGCCACGAGCTCGCGCGGCTCGCCGTCGCGGAGTCGGTGCCGCTCACACGTGCAGTCGAGCTCCATCGCACCGCGCTCGCCGCGCTCGCCGATCCGCGCGGCTCGAAGCCGGACCTCGCGCGCCTAGCCCACCACGCCGAGGCTGCCGGCGACGTCGCGGCCGTCGTTCGGTACGCACCGCCGGCGGCCGCGCGCGCCGCTTCCCTCGGTGCGCACCGTGAGGCGGTCGCGCAGTACCTCCGCGCGCTGCGCGTGGGCGGCGACCTTCTCTCTCCGACTATCCGGGCGGAGCTGCTCGAGGCCTGTGCCCACGAGTGCTTCCTCACCGATCAGTACGACCGGGGCATCGCCGCCCTCGAGGAAGCTCTCGAGCTGCGGCGCGGGGTGGGCGATGTCCTGACTGCCGGCGACGACCTCCGCCGCTTGTCCGAGTTCCACTGGTGCCCCGGCCGTACGGCCGAGTCGCATCGGTTCGCCCGCGAAGCCGTGGCGATGCTCGAGGTTCTCCCCGCCGGTCGCGAGCTCGCCCGCGCCTATACGAACCTCGGGTGGAACGACGCCGAGGTCGCCCCCAAGGCGCTCGAGCTCGCGGAACGTCTCGACGAGGTGGCGCTCGTTACCCCGGCGCTGGTCATGTTCGGCTGCACGACGCGCGACGAGCGCCTGCTCGAGCTCGGGCTCGAGCGTGCGCGCGCCTCGGGGTACACCGAAGGGGAGGCATATGCCTGCATGAAGGTCGGCGAGGCGGCGGTGGAGACGCGCAGGCACGCCCGAGCGGCCCTTCATCTGGACCGGGGCTTCGCTCTGTGCAGCGAGCGCGGGTACGAGCTGTATCGGCTCTACTTCCTCGCGCTTCGCGCCCGATCGGAGCTCGACCAGGGGCGCTGGGTCGACGCGGCGGAGACGGCGGACGCGGTGCTTCGAGTGCCGCGCACCTCGACCACGCCTCGCATCGGGGCGCTCGTCGTTCTCGCGCTCGTCCGCGCCCGGCGAGGCGATCCGCAGGTCGGCGTCCTGCTCGAGGAAGCCTGGGCGCTAGGCGATCCGACAGGCGAGCGCGCCCGGATTGCGCCGGTGGCCGCCGCCCGGGCCGAGGTCTCCTGGCTGGCCGGCCGCACCGAGCGGATCGCGTCCGAGACCGAGAAGGCCCTCGAGCTGGCGCTGCACGACGAGTCATCCTGGGCCGTCGGGGAGCTCGTCAGCTGGCGACGGCGGGGAGGGGCGCGTGACGACGTTCGCGTCGAGGTCGCCGCGCCGTACGCGCTCGAGCTGGCAGGCGAGTGGGACGCTGCCGCGGCCTGCTGGGCTGAGCTCGGCTGCCCCTACGAGGCCGCGCTGGCACGCGCAGAGAGCGGCCGGCAGAGCTCGCTGCGCGAGGCGCTCGACGAGCTCGCAGCGCTCGGCGCGAAGCCGGCGGCCGCGATCGTCGCCCGCCGCCTCCGCGAGCGGGGAGCCCGGTCGGTTCCACGCGGGCCGCGGCCGAGCACCCGCGGCAACCCGGCCGGCCTGACCGAGCGCGAGCTCGAGGTGCTCGCGCTCGTCTCCGGGGGCCTGCGCAACGGCGAGATCGCGGAGCGGTTGTTCGTGTCCGAGAAGACCGTCGACCACCACGTGTCGGCGATTCTGCGGAAGCTCGACGTCGGCAACCGCGGCCAGGCGGCTGCGAAGGCCAGGCAGTTCGAGCTGCTCGCGCAAGACCGGTAGGCACCGCCCCCAAGATAGGGAGCCCTCCCCATGTGCCGCCGTCCGTGGCGGCCTAGCGTCGAACGGGATGCCACGGTACGTCGTCGAGCGCTCGTTCGAACAGGCCTGGGACCTCGGCACGGGCATCGAGGAGCGGTGTCGCGAGATCGTCGAGCGGAACGGCGACGACGTCACGTGGCTCCACTCGTACGTCAGCGAGGACGGCACGAGGTCGTACTGCATGTACGAGGCCCCGAGCCCGGAGGCGATCCGGCGGAGCGCACGTCGCAATGACCTGCCAGTCGACTCGATCACGTCCGTCCGCGTCCTCGATCCATTTCCCTATCTCGACTCCGACCACTAGGAGGAGCTATGCGCAAACTCGTGTCGTTCGCCGCTCTGCTCGCACTGGCCGCATCGCTGGCGGCGTGGGCGGCTGCGGGCACCAACAAGACCGTGACTCCGGCGGCGCACACCGCGGTGTCGCAGCAGCTCGCGATCACGCTCTCGCGGGCACGACTCGCGACCGCCAAGTACGTCACCAATCTCGCTGCGGCGAAGGCAGCCGGCTATTCGATCATCACGAAGATGATCCCGAACATGGGCTACCACTTCATGAACGGGAAGATCACCGGTTTCGACGTGACGCGGCCGCCGATCCTCGTGTACGAGAAGGTCGGTGCGACGTGGCAGCTCGGCGCACTCGAATGGGTCTTCACGGCGAAGCCGAAGACGCCGCCGCTGCCGGGCGCGCGCTACGGCGCGTTCGGGGCTGCCTGCCACTACGCCGACGGCACCGTCGTGCCGGAGACGACGCAGGACGCCTGCCCGAAGACGGCGCCCGACTCGGGCGCAGCGTTCGGCTTCTGGCATCCGGATCTGGTCACGCTCCACGTGTGGCTCTGGTATCCGAACCCGTCGGGTCTCTACTCGGGCACGAACCCGCTCGCGAGCCCGTACAACGCGGGGTAGGGGAACAGGGTAGGGGGATAGGGAGGGGCTCCCCGCGGGAGCCCCTCCCGCTACGGGGCGGCCGTGTTCGGGCCGCTCCCGTTGCGCAGCAAGTTGGCGCGGCCGGTCGGCCACGGCAGGCAGTTCGTGCTCGAGCCGGGGACGTGGAAGACGTCGATCCCGTGGTCGAACGTCGTGAGCACGATCTCGAGCGTGCCGTCGCCGTCGAGGTCGCCGATCGACGGGGCTGCCGGGACGCCGATGCCGTTTCCGTCGCTGCCCTGGTGCGGCAGCCGCACGTCGTAGAGAAGCTTGCCCGCGGCTGAGAGGACGATCAGGCGGCCGGCGCCGGGCGTAAGCGCATACGTCCCGAAGATCAGCTCGGGCTTCCCGTCGCGATTGAGGTCGGCTGCGACGACCTCGGACGCGAAGGTCTTGGCGGCGCCGTGCGCGTAGTCGTAGCGCCACAGCCGCTTGCCGTTCGGGCTGACTGCGTAGACGTACCCGTCGGGAACGGCGGCGACGATCTCGGGGCGCGCGTCGCCGATGATGTTCACGACCGTCGGCGCGGGAATGCCGCTCGGCGGGTACCAGTCGCCGTCCGGGCGCACGGCGGGCTTGCTGCTCGTCGGCAGCGTGACGAAGCCCCTTGTGCCGCATCGCAGACCGGGCACCCCCGTGCTGCGCGCCGTCGAGCACCATGAACGCGTAGGCCTGCGTCTCGTACGGTTCCTTCTTCTCCGCGTTCGGCAGGCCGATCACCTCGTTGTTCCCGTCGCCGTCGAGGTCGACGACGGTGGGCGGTGACGCCGTCCACTGCAGCCACATCGTCTTGCGCACGTCGGGCCACGGTCCGACGTGACGGTGGTATTGGTTCGCTTCGACCGTCGGGCTGAGCCAGCGGATGAACTGTCCCCACCCGAGCCGCCTCCCGTCGTAGCCGCTCTGCCTGTTCGTGAACCACGGCGACGCGAGCACCGAGCTGCCGTCGTCGTTGAAGACGTTGATCTGGTGGTTGTCGAACGTCACCACGATCTCGAGCTGCGGATCGTCGTCGAGGTTGCCGATGCCGACGTTCTCGCCGTACGCGCCGTAGCCGTGGTTGCCGATGCCGTTGAAGTTGGCGTCGTTGCCGCCGCCCTTCAGGCGGTTGTACCGCGGCCACGACGTCGAGGGCGCGCCCTTCGGGTGATAGATGCCGCCCGCGGAGTTGAACACGAAGACCTGCGAACCGGTCGGCGACGTGTTCGTCGTGGTCACGACGACCTCGATCTTCCCGTCGCCGTCGAGATCGGCTGCAGCCATGCCGCGCACCTCCGGGCACTGGCCGCCGCTGCAGGTCGACGCGGGCCAACCGTGCTTGAGGCGGAGCCTGCCGTCGGTGAAGTCGTAGGCGGCGACCGTGCCCTCGTTGCCGCCGACGACGATCTCCGGCACACCGTCGCCGTCGAGGTCGGCGACGACGCCGGGCGCATACACGCGGCCCTTGGTGGCGGTTCCCTTGCCGAGCAGGTGCCCGTTCGCGTCGTAGACGAACGTCGAGTAGAACGGCGCGACGATCTCGAGCTTCCCGTCGTGGTTCAGGTCGACGAGACTCGGCGACGCGAACCACCCCGTCTCGCCGGTCGGGATGTTGCGGACGAACCGCGGCGCCTTGACGGCCGAATGCCCGCCGGCCGGACTGCACGCCGGGGCCGCCGTGCGGCCTGCGGTCGCCGCCGGCAGCAGCGCGAGCGTGGTTGCGACAATCGCCGCGACGACGATCTGCCTGAGGCGTCGCACGACGTCACGGTACGCGCGCGCGAGGACGGCGGTACGCTCGCGGCCTGACTCGTCCAGCCTGGCTCGACGCTTCCGCGCTTCGCATCGGCCTCGGCTGCATGCGCCTGCCCTCGGACGAACGGCTCGCCGTGGAGACGATCGCCGCCGCGATCGAGAGCGGCATCACGGTCTTCGACACCGCGCGCGCATACGAGGGCAACGAGCGCCTGCTCGCGGGGGCGCTGCGCGGCGTTCCGTCGGCGCGACTCGTGACGAAGGGCGGAATGCGGCGCGAGGGCGGCGCGTGGATCCCGGACGGCCGCGCGAAGAGCATCCGTGCCGACTGCGAGGCGAGCCTCACCGATCTCGACGGCCGGCCGGTCGATCTCTATCTGCTCCACGCACCCGATCCGCGGACCCCGTGGCGGACCTCGGTCCGCGCGCTCGCTCGCCTCGCCGACGACGGTCTCGTGCGTCACGTCGGCATCGCGAACGTCACGCGCGATCAGCTCGACGAGGCGGTCGAGCTCGCGCCTGTCGCGGCAGTGCAGGTCGCGCTGAGCCTACTCGACGACCGCGCGCTTCGCGGCGGCGTCGTCGAGCGCTGCGCCGAGCTGGGTGTGGCGCTGCTCGCCCACTCGCCGCTCGGCGGGCCGCGGCGCGCGCCCGGCCTGCTGCGGCGAGCGGAGCTGGTGGACGTCGCGGCCGCGCACGGCGCGTCGCCGGGCGAAGCCGCGCTCGCGTGGCTGCTGGGCATCTCCCCGAACGTGATCGCGATTCCGGGGGCGCGACGGCCCGACGCCGCGCGCTCCGCAGCTCGCGCGGCGACCCTCGCACTCGACGCGGAGGAGCGCTCCGCTCTCGGGCGCGCGTTCGGTCGCTCGGAGCGGACCGCACGACCGCGTCCGGCCACGGGGGCCGAGGTGGTCGTCGTCATGGGCATTCCGGGCGCCGGCAAGACGCGGCTCGCAGAGGAGTACGTGACCGCGGGCTACGTCCGCCTGAACCGGGACGAGCGCGGAGGCTCGTTGCGGGAGCTCGCGGAGGCGCTCGACGTCGAGCTCGGAAACGAGACCGGTCGAGTCGTCCTCGACAACACCTATCTCTCCCGTGCGTCACGGAGCGACGTGATCGACGTGGCGCGACGCCACGGTGCCGGCGTGCGCTGCGTGTGGCTCGACACCCCGCTTGCACAGGCGCAGGTCAACGTCGTCGAGCGCCTCCTCGACGTGTTCGGCGAGCTGCCCGCGCCCGAGGAACTACGGAGGTTGGCGCGCACACGCCTCGGCGTGCTCGCGCCGACCTCGCAGATGCGTGCGCGCCGCGAGCTCGAGCCGCCCTCGACCGACGAGGGCTTCGACGGGGTCGAGCGCGTCCCGTTCGCCCGTGCATCGACGCACCCCGGCCGTCCGGGCGTCTTCGTCGCCGCGTCCGCGCTCGCGGACCCCGGATGGCAGGCCGCGCTCGCGGCCACGGACTCGCAGGCACCTCACCTCGTCTTCGACTGGCGGCCGGACGGCGACGCGGCGGACCTCGACCCCGCAGTCGAAGAGCTGCGCGCGCACGTCGCTGGTCCTGTCGAAGTCGCCGTCTGCCCGCACGGCGGCGGTCCGCCCGCCTGCTGGTGCCGGCCGCCGCTTCCCGGCCTGCCGTTGGCGTTCGCGCGAAGGCACGACGTCGATCCGGCCCGCTCCGTCGTCGTGGGAACGACCCCGGCGCATCGGACGCTGGCGGCCACCCTCGCGGCCCGCTACGTCGCCCGCTCCGGCTAACACGACGTCAACAAACCGCGACGCGGCCGGTGCGTCCCTACGGGCAATGCGCACTCGCGCTCTCGTCGGCGTGCTCTCGGTGGTGGCTCTTGCGGTCGGCGGCGCCGCATCCGCGCGGCACGCCGGCTTGCACGACGAGCATCCGTGCCCCGGCGTGAGCAGATTCACCTGCGCCACGCTCGACGTTCCGCTCGACCACGCGAGCCCGGCGCAGGGAATGCTGAACCTGCAGGTCGGGATGGCCGACAATCGCGAAGCGCCGCGCGGCGTCCTGGTCGTCCTCGCCGGCGGGCCCGGCCAGCCCGGGCTGCCGATCCTCGACCGGTTCGTGTCGCGCGCGCTGTCGGCCGAGCGGAGCCAGTACCGCATCGTCGTCTTCGACGAGCGCGGGACCGGCGCCGGAGCGCTCGATTGTCAGCCACTGCAGGACGAGATGGGAAGCTCTGATCTGACGCCGCCGAGCGCAGGGGCGGTCAGGGCGTGCGCTCGAAAGCTCGGGCCGAGGCGCGCGTTCTTCGGCACCGACGACGTGGTCGCCGACCTGGAGAACCTGCGCGAGGCGCTCGGCGTCGACACCTGGTCGCTCGACGGCATCTCCTACGGCACCTACGTCGGCGAGCGCTACGCCCTCGCACACCCGTCGAGGGTCTCGAAGCTCGTCCTCGACTCGGTCGTGCCGCAGATCGGCGAGACCGATCTCGGCGTCGACGAGTTCGCGGCCGTGCGCCGCGTGCTCGGCTCGGTGTGCGGAGCTCGTTGCGTCGCCGACCTCGCGGCCGTCGTCCGTCGCGATCACCTCGGGCCGAGGCTGCTCGACGCGCTGACGTTCGACAGCATCGCCGACCCGACCTATCGGACGTTCTGGGACGTGCCTGCCGCGCTCGACGCGGCGCGGGCGGGAGACCGCACGCAGCTCGATCACTTCCTGTCCATTTCGGCCGCCGAACAGCAGAACACCTCGGCAGCTGCACTCGACCAGGGACTCCACGCCAGCGCCCTCTGCGCGGACTGGCGGTATCCCTGGGGAGACTCGGCGGCACCGCTCGCCGGGCGTGAGGCGAAGCTGCGCGCTGCGGTCGACCGGCTGCCGGCCGCCCGTCTGTATCCGTTCGACGCGGCGACGGCAGCGGGCAACGGGTTCGTCCGCCAGTGCCTGCCGTGGGCGCCGACGACTCCGACGCCGCTGCCGCGCGGAAGGCTCCTGGTGCCGACGCTGCTCGTCAACGGCGATCGCGATCTCTCGACGCCGCTCGCGTGGGCGCGCAAGCAGCTCGCGCTGACGCCGAAGGGAACGCTCGTCGTCGTGCCGGGCGCCGGGCATTCGGTGCAGTCGCGCGCCGTCAGCGACGCCGGCCGCAACGCGGTCGCGACGTTTCTGCTCGGCGGCTGATCGCTCAGCCGGGCTCGCTGCCCTGAACGACGCGAGCATCCGCGCCGAGAACCGTTTCCACGCTCCGGGCGCGTTCCGCGCGGTCGCCTTGCGGCCAGCGCAGCGGGAGCGGGTGATGGTGCCCACCGTCGTTCCTCGCCCCGCTGAAGACCAAGGCCGATCCCAGGGCTTTCACGGGGATCTCCAACGGAGCCGCCTAGCGTGCTCCGCATGGAAGAGGCGGTCCCGTTCACGCGCTCTGCGCGGACTTTGCGCAAGCAGGTTGTCGTGCAGCGCCGGGCTGCGGCCGCTCTCGTCTATGCCGTCGCGGCAGCGAACGCGTCTGGCTCTGGGCTCACGGCGGCACTGAACGCGAAATCGACCGGAGACGTACTCACGGGCTTCATCAACCAGGAGGCGCCCCCGACCCTGATCCAGGAGACGATCCAGGCGCAGAGCGCGAACATCAACATGGTGTCCGGGGGGACGGCTTCGAGCAGTCGCTGCAGTCGGCGATCCTGAGGGCGAAGGCCTGGTAGCCGTGACCGTCGCTTCCGGGGGAGTCGGCGTCACTCGCGTCGAGCACATCATGGACATGCCGATCGTCGTCGACGTCCGGGACGTCGACGACGCGGCTGCCCTCGATCGCTGTTCGACTGGTTCCGCTTCGTCGACCGACGTTCAGCACCTACGCGGCCGACAGCTGAGATCAGCCGGCTCAACCGCGGCGACCTGTCGGTCCCGGAAGCCCATCCGGACGTGCGCGAGGTCCTGGCGCGCTGTGAGGACCTTCGCGCCGAGACTGACGGCTTCTTCGACATGCGTGCACGACGCCGCGACCACACGGACCCGTCCGGGCTCATCAAGGGCTGGTCGGTCGACCGGGCGGCCACATCGGCGACGCGCTCGGCTGGCGAAACTATGCGGTCAATGCGGGCGGGGACATCCGCATGCGCGGCGGCGCGCTGCCGGCACCGGTGTGGAGTGTCGGGATCCAGCATCCGAGCGAACGCCGGCAGATCGTCGCCGTCGTCACCGGCGACGACCTCGCGGTCGCAACCTCAGGCGCATACATCCGGGGCGAGCATGTCGTCGACCCGCATACGGGGCGACCGCCGGAAGGTGTCCCTCTCGGTGACGATCGCCGGCCCGGACCTCGCGACGGCCGACGCGTTCGCGACGGCCGCCTTCGCGATGGGCGTGAACGGGCCCTTCTGGACGGCGCGGCTGCGAGGCTACGAGGCACTGACGCTGATGGCCGACGGTCGCTCGGTGAGGACACCGGGCTTCGGGATCGCAACAGCTGGCGCAGCCGGCTGAACGAGGCGGCGGCTGCGCGGTCCGTGCCGCGGGCGCTGTCCCGACGCGGGGAGAGATTTCGTGTTCAACCCTTGACAGATCCCCGAGCGATGTCGTACGTTTCTCGAACGTCGTTCGATCATGCCGAATGACGTTCCCGAGCGACGACGCTCGTGGAAACCGCGGAAAGGCCCGCGGGCCGACCGGCCGGGGCCGAAAGGAGCTCGGTGATGGAATCGTTCTCTGCCGCGCAGCGCGCCGCCGCCGAAGCGATCGGCACGGCACTGCTCGTTTTCATCGGGGCGGGCTCCGTGCCCGCGATCCTGCTGCTCGAGGGCGGTTCGAAGGCGCCCTTCTCGGGCGCCGACCTCGGCTTCATCTCGATGGCCTTCGGTTTGATCGTGATCGCAATGGTTTACACGGTCGGGAAGGTCTCCGGGTGCCACATCAATCCTGCGGTGACGTTCGGCCTCGCCGTCACGAAGCGCTTCCCCTGGCGTGAAGTACCGCTGTACTGGGGCGCACAGGTCGTCGGCGGCATCGCTGGCGCGTTCGCGATGTGGGCGTCCTTCGGCACCCGTGCCGTCAATCTCGGCTACGGGTTCGGCGTCGTCCACTTCAACCATGCGACGACGTCCTGGGGCTCTGCGATGTTCATCGAGGCTCTCGGCACGGCGATCCTGCTTTTCACGATCCTCGGCATCGTCGACTCGCGCTCGCCCGAGGGCTGGGCCGGTCTCGTGATCGGTCTCGTGATCGTCGCGATCATCATCACCGTCGGCCCGGTCACGAACGCGTCGCTCAACCCGGCACGCGCGATCGGCCCGTTGCTCGTGACGACGATCCACGGCGGCGTGCACAACTGGACGCAGCAGTTTCTCGCCTACGTCCCGGGCAACCTGATCGGAGCCGCGACTCGCGTGCCTCGCCTACGACTGGCTGGCGACGCCTCGCAAGGTGCTCCGTCCGATCAAGGCAGCCGTCACCGAACCCGACCGCGCGGACCTTGGCGAGCCGGTCACGACGCAGTAGAAAGGATCAGCCGTGAGCGTTGCAACGAACACGATGAAGAAGTTCATCAACGCGCCCGAAGACGTCGTCAAGGAATCGCTCGCCGGGCTCGGCGCCGCACATCCCGACCTCGTCCGGATCGACCTCGACAACCAGATCGTCGTCCGGAAGGACGCGCCGGTCGCCGGCAAGGTCGGGCTCGTCTCGGGCGGCGGCTCGGGTCACGAGCCGATGCACGGCGGCTTCGTCGGCCGCGGAATGCTCGACGCGGCCTGTCCCGGCGAGATCTTCACCTCGCCGGTGCCCGACCAGATGCTCGCCGCGACGAAGGCCGTCGACGGCGGCGCGGGCGTCCTCCACATCGTCAAGAACTACACCGGCGACGTGATGAACTTCAAGCTCGCCGCCGAGCTGGCCGACGACGACGGCATCAAGGTCGAGTCGGTGCTGACGAACGACGACGTCGCCGTCGAGGACAGCCTCTGGACCGCCGGACGCCGCGGCGTCGGCGTCACCGTCCTGCTCGAGAAGATCGCCGGCGCGAAGGCCGAAGCCGGCGGAACGCTCGACGAGGTCGCCGCGGTCGCTCGCAGGGTCAACGACCGCGGGCGCAGCTTCGGCGTCGCCCTCACCTCGTGCGTCACGCCGGCGGCGGGCACGCCGACCTTCGAGATCGGCGCCGACGAGATCGAGTTCGGCGTCGGCATCCACGGCGAGCCGGGCCGGCGGCGCGAGCAGCTCGGCGCCGGCGTCCGAGATCGTCGCGGAGATGACCGAGGCGATCCTCTCCGACCTCGCGCCCGCGCCGGGAGCCAAGCTGCTGGCGTTCGTGAACGGTCTCGGCGGGCACGCCGCTGATCGAGCTCTACGTGATCTACAACGAGCTCGACGAAGCAGCTCGTCCGCCCGCGGTCTCGACGGCGACGCGCAACCTCGTCGGCAGCTACATCACGAGTCTCGAGATGGCGGGCGCGTCGATCACGCTGCTCGAGCTCGACGACGAGCTCACCGCGCTGTGGGATGCACCCGTGCACACGCCGGCGCTCCGCTGGGGGCGAGCCGTGACGGACGACGTGGACGCGGCGACGGTCAGGCGGTGGCTCGAGGGCTCGGCGGCGGCCGCTGCACGAGCAGCGCGACTACCTGACGCAGCTCGACGCGGCGATCGGCGACGCGCGATCACGGAACGAACATGGACCGCGGCTTCACGAGCGTCGTCGCGAAGCTCGCCGAGCTCGACGGCTCGGACGCCACCTGGACGGATCCTCGTCGCCGCCGGGTCGACGCTCGTCTCGACCGTCGGTGGCGCCAGCGGCCCGCTGTGGGGAACTGCCCTGCGGCGGGCCGGGCGCGCCTCGGGGATGAGCCGACGTTCGACGCGCCGGCGCTTGCGCAAGCGCTCGACTGCCGCGCTCGACGGCGTCGTCGAGCTCGGTGCCGCGCAGCCCGGCGACAAGACGATGGTCGATGCACTCGAGCCGGCTGTCCGGACGCTGCGAGGAGCGACTCGACGCCGGCTCGCTCCGACGGCGAGGCCCTCGCCGCAGCGCGCGAGGCTGCCGAGGAGGGAATGCGGTCGACGGTTCCGCTGCAGGCGACGAAGGGACGCGCCTCCTACCTCGGCGAGCGGAGCATCGGACATCAGGATCCGGGTGCGACCTCGACCGCGCTTGATCGTGCGCGCGCTCGAGCTCGCGGTCGCTGCAGAGCAATGACCGAACGCGGGCTTCGCGGCATCGTCGTCTCCGTCGGTGTCGGGGTGGGCCCTGCGTTCGTGCTCGGCGAGCCGGTCGTCGCGCGGGTGGAGCGGGGAGAGCAAGCGGCGGTTGGCGCCCTCGCGCGCGTCGCAGCCGAGCTCGGCAATCACGGAAGAGCGGCTCAGGGCGGAGGGTCTTGAGGCCGAGGCGGAGATCCTCGCCAGCGAACAGGTTGATGGCGGAGGACCCGTCGCTCCTTCAGGAGGTCGAAGCTCTCGCCGCCCGATTGCCGGCTGCGGACGCGCTACGGGCCGCGACCGAGCGTCACGCGGGCCGTCCTCGCTGCGCTCGACGATCCGCTGCTCTCTGCACGAGCGACGGATGTTCGCGAGCTCGGGCGACGCGCGATTCGCGCGCTGTCGGGCGGCGGCGTGGCCGACGCGCCGCTGCGCCCCTCGATCGTCGTGGCGCGCGAGCTCGGCCCGGCGGAGCTGCTCGATCTGCGGCTCGAGGAAGGGCTCGTCCTGGGGATCGCGCTCGCCGATGGTTCGGCCACGTCGCATGCAGCGATCATCGCCCGGTCGCTCGGAGTCCCGATGGTCGCCGCGCTCGGCGAGGAGGTGTTCTCGGCCGCCGCCGGCGACGAGGTGATCGTCGACGGAACCAACGGCGTGGCCGTCCTGCGGCCCGAGACCGACACGGTGACGCGCGCCCGCGCAGCTGCGGCGCGCGAGGCGGCAGAGCATCGAGCGGCTCGCGTCCGGCCGGCGGCAACCCACGGTCACCGCCGCCGGCCGTCCGATCCGGCTGCTCGCGAACGCGAGCTCGCGCGGCCGAGGTCGTGCGGCGCCCTGAGGCGGGGCGTCGAAGGAGTCGGGCTCCTGCGCACGGAGCTCGCCTTTCTCGACAGCGACGGCTGGCCCAGCGAAGACGAGCATTTCGAGGCGCTTGCGCCCGTGCTCGGCGCTCCTCGCGGACCGGATCGCCACGGTCCGGACGCTCGACTTCGGCGCGGACAAGACGCCGCCGTTCCTTCGCGGCCGCGGCGGGCGGGGCATCGCTCTGATGCTCGAGCACGAGGACGCGCTCGTGGCGCAGCTTGCCGCGATCCTTCGGGCCGGCGAACGGAACGCGGCTGCGGATCATGCTCCCGCTCGTCGAGTCGCCGGCGCAGCTCCAGACGGCCCGAAAGCTCTTGCGCCGGGCAGCCGCCGATCGACGGGCGTCCGGCGCCACAGCTCGGCGCGATGATCGAGACGCCGCGCGGCGCGACGCGCGTCGAGCGAGCTCGCACTCGTCGCCGACTTCTTCTCGATCGGGACGAACGACCTCGTCGCGACGACGCTCGGGCTCGATCGCGCAGCACGCCGCTCGCTTCGGCGCTCTCGGCCGCCGATCCCGCAGTCGTCGCGCTCATCGGCCGTACCGTTCGACGCGGCGCACGCGGCCGGAATCACGGTCGAGATCTGCGGCGAGGCTGCGGGCGAGCCGCGAGCTGACGCCGCTGCTGGTCGGGCTCGGTGTCGACGAGCTGAGCGTCTCGCCCGCGCGGCGTCGACGCGATTCGCGACTGCGATTCGTCGCGTCAGGAGGAGCGCCGGTGATCGAGGCTGCGCCAGCGTCGGGCTGACGGCCTCGGCGGCGTCGTCGCCTGAGGCCGAGATCGCCAGCTCCGTCCCTCCGTCCGCGCCGAGCCCGAGGATCTCGAGGATGCTCTTCGCATTCGCCGTGCTGCCCGTTGGCCTGCACTTCGATCGGTCGCTGCGAACGACGCGGCCGCGCGGACGAACGCACCGGCCGGCCGTGCGTGCAGGGCGACGGTTTCAGGGAGCCGAACGACCGTGAGCTCAGAGCTTTGCGACACTGCGCGCCTCCTCGGCCGCGGCCGCGACCTCGGCCAGGGGAGCGCCGGTCGAGGCCGTGACGCCGGCAGCGATCGCGCCTTCGACGAGCGGCGCGTCGGCCAGCACGATTCGTTTCGCCTGCGCGGGGCTCAATTCTGCCAAGCGCCGCCCTCACCGAGAGCAGCGAGCTACCGAGGTCGACGAGGACGACGGCGCCTGCTCCGTCGACGGTCCGCAAGCGCCTCGAGCACGCGGCCGCCGTCGGTACCGAGCGTTCCGCCGGGGCCGCCACCCGCGGTTACGATCGGCACGTCCGGGCCGGCGACCTGCGCGACCAGTTCTGCGAGCCCGTTCGCAATTGCGGCGCTATGCGAGACGATCACCAACCCGACGAAGCCGTTCGCTGCTGCACAGGTTGACATTCTACAATGTCGAACACCATTCGACAATGCTGTCTCGATGATTCAATCCGTCGATCGAGCCGCTCGCATCCTCCGTGCCCTCGCGGGCGGCTCCGGACGGCTCGGCGTCAGCGAGCTCTCCGACCGACTCGGCCTCGCGAAGGGCACGGTGCACGGGCTCCTTCGCACCCTCCACGACCACGGGCTCGTCGAGCAGGACCCCGACAGCGACAAGTACCAGCTCGGTCCGCAGCTCCTCCAGCTCTCGAACCGCTATCTCGATCTGAACGAGTTGCGCGCGCGGTCGCTCGCGTGGTCCGAGCTGCTGGCGACCCGCGCCGGCGAGGCGGTCCGGGTCGGGGTGCCGCATGGCAACGGCGTGCTCGTCGTACACCACGTCTTCCGCCCCGACGCCTCGCTTGCAGATCCTCGAGGTCGGCGCCGTGCTCCCGATGCACGCGACCGCTCTCGGAAAGGCGGTGCTCGCCTACCTCCCGGAGGCCGAACGCAAGGACGTCCTCGATGCGGGCATGCCGAAGCTCACGGGCCGCACGGTCGCGACTCAGCCCGCGCTCGAGCGTGAGCTCGAGGCCGTTCGGGAACGCGGTTACGCCATCGAACGCGAGGAGGCGGTGCTCGGAGAGGACGGTGTTGCTGCGCCGATCTTCGGTCGGAACGGCGTCGTCATCGGCGGGATCGGCGTTGCCGGGCCGTCCAAGCGCCTGAGCGGCCGGGTACGTGAGAACAAGGTCGCGACCGCAGTTTGCGAGAGTGCTCGGTCGATCTCGCGGGATCTCGGAGCACAGCGCTGGCCGCCTACGTGAACAGGCGTGTGCGTGGGCGAGTTGAATGAGGACACACCCGGCTTCGGTCTCGGGCGCCGCTCGACGAGCCGGGCGCTACGGGAGGCGCCAGAAGTCGCCTGTCAGCTCGAGCCGGTCGAGGATCGCCTGGTTCTGTTCGCGTGTGTGGGCCGCCAGGTCGGCGAGAGCCGGTCGCTCCACCAGGCGTGCGCGAGTTCGCTCAACTTCGTTACTGAGATCGTGACGCCAGGCTCGCGCGCACCGAGCCAGCGTTCGACGTGCTCTTCCGACCGGAAGAGGTTGATCGTGCTTCAGGTGAAGACGATGTCGTCCCACCAGCGGGCGGCGGGAATGAGGCAGTGGAAGAGCGGGCTTGTGTCGTCGGGTTGCTGGTCGCGCACAGTGACCGCGACCGGCTCGCCGCAGTCCGGGCAGGAGGTCTCGATCTGCCCGTCGGTCTGCATCGCCGCGCAGTACCGAAGGCATCCCAGGCGCAGTTGGCTTACCACCAGCGGCCCGCTGCCTGGACGCGATATGGGGTCGGAACGGCGGAGAACCTGTTCGCCATCCGGACCTCCGTCGTCGCCGGGTTGAGGACGAGCGCGTGTTGATCGTGCAGACGCCGCCACCCGGCGGCGGTCTCCTCGGGGTCGCGGCCGGCCGCGGCCGTGACCCCGGCACGGTCGGCGCGCGACCAAGCTCCACTACCTTCGCGTAGGTCAGGTTGCGGAGAGCGAGGTCGCGCGCATCTACAGGCTCGGCGTGTCTGTGGTCAGACCTCGTCGGCGGTCAGGAATGCGGCGTCGTGGATCTTCTCGTAGGGCAGGTTCGCCCGCCGCTGTACTTCCTCGACCGCTTCTCGCGACGACCCCTCGAACAGGCAGTAGCACCTTGCACCCTCGGGGACGAAGGTCGAGCGGATGTACTGGACGTCCTGGCCTTCGCTGCTGAGTTCGGCCGATTTTTCCTTGGCGGCAGCGGCGGCCGCAGGCAGCTGATCGGGCGGGAAGTGACAGGCCACTTCGAGGGTCGCGAGGTGAACGACGTTGCGTGCGCAACCGCTCTGTTCGTGCGGCGTCGACAGGCCCGAGCCGCCGGATCGCATGGTTGAGCGCAGCGGCTTCGCACGTTTGCCGCCCATTTGCTGCCCCGAGCGGGGCGCACGTTGTCGGCGGGTAGACGGCGTTATGGTCGTTTACGTGGGGGTGATCGCGTGCCGGGTGGGACGAGGGTGGAGTCGTGGGTGAGCGGCTCGACCGTCGGCTCGTCGCGGTGATGTTCACCGACATGGTCGGATACACGGCGCTGATGCAGGCGGACGAGGGCGCGGCGCTCGAGAAGCGCGAGCGGTACTGGGGAGCGCTCGAGGAACATCACGACGCATTTGGCGGGACGGTCGTGCAACGGCTCGGTGACGGCAGCATGAGCATGTTCCCGAGCTCGCTCGCGGCGGTGCAGGCCGCGGTCGGCATTCAGCGCGAGCTCTCGGCGCAGGACGTTCCTGTTCGCCTCGGCATCCATGTGGGTGAGGTGATCGTCGAGGACGAGCGGCTCACGGGCGAGGCCGTGAACATCGCGGCGCGGATCGAGTCGTTCGCGATTCCCGGCGGGGTGATGCTGTCCGACTCCGCCTACGACCAGATCAAGAACCGGAGTGATGTGAGCGTGATGGCCCTGGGCCGGTTCAGGCTGAAGAACGTCGGGCGTCCGTTCGAGCTCTACGCGGTGAGGGGCGACGATCTCGTTGTCCCGGAGCCGGCGGCGCTCGAGGGCAAGGGAGAGCGGTTCGTCGGCTTTCCGAGCAATCTGCCCGAGGCGGGTCCGCCGCTCCTCGGCCGGGCGGTCGACTTGGAGTCCCTCGTCGACCTCGCCCGGAGGTATCGGGTCGTCACGATCACGGGGCCCGGCGGGGTCGGGAAGACCACCGTGCTCGCCGAGCTCGGGCGGATGCTTGCGCCCGAGTTCCTCGACGGTGTCGCCTTCGTCGCGCTGGCAGACGTTGACGATCCCTCGGATGTGCTTCCGGCGCTTGCCGCGGCACTGGACGTGAAGGAAGCCGAAGAGAGGACGCTCGGCGAGGGCGTGATCACGGTGATCGGTGACAGGCGGGCGCTCCTTCTCCTCGACAACCTGGAGCAGGTCGTCGCTGCGGCGCCCGACCTGGCGTCGCTCGTGGAGCGCTGCCCGGCCCTTCGGATCGTGACCACGAGCAGGACACCGCTGCGCATCGCTGCCGAGCAGGAATACGCGCTTGCTCCACTCGCGCTCCCGCCGGCGTCGGAGATCGCCGCGGCCGAGTCGCTGCAGGCGTATCCGTCGGTCGCCTTGTTCGTGGAGCGAGCGAGGAAGACGAACGGATCGTTCGAGCTCATGCCCGAGAATGTCGAGGCCGTCGCCGCCGTGTGCCGGCGTCTCGACGGTCTGCCGCTGGCGCTCGAGCTGGCGGCCGCCCGGCTGCGGCTTCTTTCCCCCGAAGCGTTGCTGGAGCGGCTTGACCATGCCCTGGACGTGCTCGCATCGAATCGGCGCGACGTTCCCGAACGGCAGCAGACGTTGCGCGCCACCATCGACTGGAGCCACTCCCTCCTCACGGAACGGGAGCAGCGCCTGTTCAGGCGGCTGGCGGTCTTCGCCGGCGGATGCACCGTCGCCGACGTCGAAGCCGTGTGCGCAGAGGCAGGCGAGAGCCGCCTCGACGAGCTCGAGTCGCTCCTCGACAAGGCGCTGGTGCAGGTCGACGGCCGGGCCGACCGGCTCGGCATGCTGCAGACGATCGGGGAGTTCGCTCGTGAGCAGCTCGCGGTCGCAGGCGAAGCCGACGCGATTGCGCTCAGGCACGCTCGCCGGTACGCCGCAGCGCGCCCGTGAGATCCGCGACGGGATCGAAGGCACTGAACAGGTCGGCTCGGTCGAACGTGGCATCACGGAGGAGGGGAACCTCCAGGCGGCGATGGACACGCTCCTCGAGACCGCCCGGGGCGGCGACGAAGGCGCGACCGAGCTGGGCATGCAAGTGTGCGGCGACCTGTGGATGTACTGGCACGTCCGCGGCAAGAACGTCACGGCGAGGGAGTACGCGACGGCGTTCCTCGACGCGGACGCCCGCCGCACCCCGACAGCGGGCCGGGCGGGCGCACTGATCACCGCGGGACTCGCGTCGTGGATGCTCGGCCAGTACGAGCAGTCGCTCGACGAGTGCGCCGAGGCCCATCGAATTGCCGCGGAGATCGGTGGCAGGCGCGAGATCTGCATCGCAGCTCTCATGCAGGCGCTCGCGCTGATCTTCCTCGATCCCGAATCGGGGCTCAGGTTGGCAGAGGAGAGCATCGAGACGAGTCGTGCGGCGGGCTTCACGTGGGCCGAGGGGATCGCTGCGACCGTCGCGGGCATTCTCCATGCGGTCACCGCAGACCCCGACTCGTCTCAGGCCAGGCACTCCGAGGCACTTGAGATCCAGCGCCGGCTCGGCGACTGGGAAGGGGCGGGCATGTCGCTCGGGCGGCCTCGCCCAGCTGGCATCAGGGCGCGGCGACACCGCCGAGGCTCTCGAGCTCTACCGGCAGTCTCTCGCTGCGTTCGAGACGGTCGGAGATCGAGGCGAGGAGGCGAGGATTCTCTCCGAGATGGCCTGGACGCATCTCGCCGACGGCGACCCTGCGCGCGCGCGCGGCGACCTTCTTCGAGTCGGTGCAGGCGCACACCGACGTGGCGAGCGTCCGCGGGATCGGGCTTTCGTTGATCGGGCTCGCGGCCACCGAGGTGGCCGAGCACCGGCCCGAGAATGCCCTCCGGATCGCCGCGGCCGCCGAGGTGTACGCCCAGCAGGAGGGCATAGCCGTCATCTACACCGAGGACACCCCGGGGCGCGAGTTCGTCGATCAGGCGCACGCAGCGCTTCCCGCCGACGCGGTCGCCCGTCTGACCGAGGCAGGTCGCAAGCTCACGATCAAAGAGGCACTCGACCTGGCTCGGACACCTCAGACGGTCCCGGCGTAAGCCGACGGTGATCGACCGGCGTAGGATCGCCACGGCGTCGACAAGAGGCGGTGACATGAGCGAGGGTCTGGGTCTCGGCTCTGCGGGGTTCGTCGAGCGGCACGGGTTGTACTCGGATGAGCAGGTGGAGGCGACGGCCGAGGTCGCCGCGCGTATCGAGGAGCTCGGGCTGCGGACGGTGCGCCTCGTCCTCGTCGACCAGCACGGCGTCCCGCGGAGCAAGCAGCTCTCGGGCGAGGGCGCGGATCGCGGCGATGCGGAGCGGCGCCGACTTCTCCGGCGCGATCTTCAGCCTCGACACCGGCAACCGCGTGTTCCCGCCGGTGTTCGCGCAGGGCGGCGGGTTCGGGATCGACGAGTTCACGGGCTACCCGGACGTCGTGATCGTGCCCGATCCGACCACGTTCCGGGTGCTGCCGTGGGCCGACCGGACGGGCTGGATGATCTGCGACGTCTACTTCGGGAACGGACGACCGGTGCCGCTCGACGGTCGCGCGCAGCTGCGCGCCCAGCTTGCGCGCCTGCCGCGAGGCGGGCTACGGATACGTGGCGGGTCTCGAGGTCGAGCTGCTACATCACGCGCCTCGCACGCTCCGGGATCCGGCTCGACGAGACGGGCGCGGGCGAGCCCGGTCCGGCGCCCGAGGTCGAGGTCTTCCAGCGCGGTTACCAGTTCCTCTCCGACGCGCGACTCGACGGCATCGGCGACACGCTCGAGGCGATCCGCGACGGGCTCTGGGACGTCGGCCTGCCGCCGCGCTCGATCGAGGACGAGTGGGGCCCCGGCCAGATCGAGTTCACCTACGGGCCGATGGACGGCCTCGCTGCGGCGGACGCGATGATCCTCTTCCGGAGCGCGGTGAAGGCGATCTGCCAGCGGCGCGGGCTACTCGCGTCGTTCATGTGCTGGCCGGCGCTCCCAAACTTCTTCCCTTGCGGCTGGCACCTCCACCAGTCGCTCGTCGACGCCGAGAGCGGCGCGAACGCGTTCGCCTCCGACACCGACCTTCTGACCCCCGCTCGGGCGCCAGTTCGTCGCCGGCCTGCTCGACTCGGCCCCGGCGATGGCGGTGTTCGGCGACCCGACCGTGAACGCGTACGCGCGGTTCCGCCCCTACTCGTTCGCGCCCGACCGGGTCGCATGGGCGGCCGACAACCGGGGCGCACTGATCCGCGTCCAGGGCGGGCCGGGCGATCCCGGCACGCACGTCGAGAACCGCCTCGGCGAGCCTGCCGCGAACCCGTACTTCTGGCTCGCCGCGAACATCGCCGCGGGCCTCGACGGCATCGCGCGCGGCGCCGAGCCGCCGCCGATCGTCACGGCGACCCCTACGCCGCCGAGGCGGCGCTGCTGCCACAGTCGCTCGGCGAGGCGGTCGAGGCACTCGCGGCCAGCGGCGTGTACCGGCCGGCATTCGGTGACGCGCTCGTCGACTACTTGGTGATGATGAAGCGCTCCGAAATCGAAATCCACGCGCAGGCCAACGACCGGAGCGCCTGGGAGATGGCCGAGTACTTCGAGACGTTCTGATGAAGGCCGGGTGGGTCTGATCCAGCTGTACGTGATCCCTGCGGGCACGCTGCAGATCGACAAGGGAGCCGTCTTCACGCCCGGGATCGACGAGGGCGTGCTGATCGAGGTCCCGGTGCCGGTCTATCTGATCCGCACCGACAACGACGAAAACGTCCTCGTCGATACCGGCATGCATCCCGCGCATGTCGACGATCCCTCTTACAGCTTCGGCAGCGAGCACGCCGACCTGGTGCTGGCCCGGATGCAACCCGAGGACCGGCTCGAGGCTCGACTCGCGGAGGTCGGCCTCGAGCTAGCCGACATCACCCATGTCGTCAACACCCACCTGCACCCCGATCATTGTGGCGGCAACTTCCTCTTCCCCCACGCCGAGCTCATCGTCCAACGCGAGCACTACGAGGAGGCGCTCGAACACCCCGAGATCGCCAACGAGCTCTTCCATCGGCCGGAGCTCCACTATCGGCTGCTCGACGGCGACGAGCAATTGTTCGGCGGCGTGCGGGCGATCGTCGCCCCGGGCCACGCGCGAGGACTGCAGGCGCTGCTCGTCTCGCTACCACACTCGGGGAGCATCCTGATCGCCGGCGACGCGATCGACACCGCCGAGCATCTCGAGCGCGACCTCTGGACTCATTGCCCGGATCCAGAGACGGCACGGGAGAGCGCGCAACGGCTCCGGCAGATCGCCGCGCAGGAGGACGCACTCCTCCTCTACGGACACGACGCCGCCCAGTGGCAGACGCTCCGACTCTCTCCCGGTTCTACGACTAGCCGGCCGCCCACACGCGTGTCGTGTCGGGGACGAGGGTCGCCGGTGCGCACGAGAAGGTGGAACCCCTCCATCGATACGCCGATTCCTACGGCGACGGCGCTACGCGCCCTCGACTGCGACACCCGCGTCGTCCTGTCGAGCTATCCGCGCGCGCCCGCCCGCAGGAAGATGGCGGGCGTATCGGCCGAGAGAGCTCTGTGTTCCGCCGAGGCCATGAACACGCCGGAGGTCATGTTGCCCGAGCGGACACTGTCACGAAGCTGCTCAGATGCGCAGCCCAAGCGGGCGTTGGCTGGGGCTGATTTGCAGGTATTTTCGCACTTGGCTGAGGACAAACGTGCTGCCCGTTTGCTGACCGAGCCTCGCAACATCTGCTCATTGAGGCAACACAAGCTCTCGTTTTGCAGGCACTTCGAAAGACGGGAGCGACGGGACTCGAACCCGCGACCTCCGGCGTGACAGGCCGGCGTTCTAACCAACTGAACTACGCCCCCGGTTCCGCGCGGAGTGTAGCGGCGGCAGGGAAGCGTCGATGACCGCCTAAACCGGCTCGTGTGAATCGTGTCGACTGGATCGCACTTGCCGTGATCGCGATCTCGGCGCTGTCCGGGCTGAAGCGGGGCCTCCTCGCGACCGTGCTCTCGCTCGGCGGCCTCGCCGCCGGCGCGGTGGTCGGCTCGCGCCTCGCCCCGCACGTCCTGCACGAGGGCTCGAAGTCGCCGTACACACCGGTTGCGGCTCTGGCCGGTGCGCTCGTCGGCGCGATGGTCCTCCAGGCCGTCGCCTCGCTTGCCGGCTCGTTCGCGCGCGGAGGGCTGTCGGTGGTGCCGCCGCTCGGCATCCTCGATTCGGTCGGCGGGCTCGTCGCCGGCGCCGTGCTCGGCCTCGGCGTCGTCTGGGTCGCCGGCGCGGTGCTGCTGCAACTGCCCGGCCAGCCGACCTGCACCGCGACGTCGAGCAGTCGACGATCCTGCGCCGCGCGAACACGATCGCACCGCCGCGCGACCTGCTGCGCGCATTCGCCCGCGTACGACCCGTTCCAGCAGATCACCGGGCCTGCGCCGCCGACGGTGCCGCCGAACCGGCGGGTCCTCGCGTCGGCCGGCGTGCATCGCGCGCGACCGAGCGTCGTTCGCATCGTCGCGACCGCGTGCGGGCTCGGCGTCGAGGGATCCGGCTGGGTGGCGCGGCCGCACGTCGTCGTCACGGCTGCACATGTCGTCGCGGGCGCGCGCGGCATCCTGGCCGGCGGCCACCGGGCGCGCGCGCTCGTGGTCGACCGGAAGCGACGACGTCGCGGTCCTGTCGGTGCCCGGCCTGCGCGCGGCGCCGCTGCAGCTCGCCGAGCCGCGATTCCGGCGACGCGGTCGCGATCCTCGGCTATCCCGGAGAACGGGCCGTTCGACGCGCGCCCGGACGGATCGGCAACACCGCCGACGTGCTCGCTCGACGGCTCGCTGCGCGAGGTGACCGCGCTCCGTGGGCTCGTCCGCCACGGGCAACTCGGGCGGCCCGGCCGTGAACGCAGCCGGGCAGGTCGAGTCGACGATCTTCGCCGCGCGCGTCGGCGGCGGCGCGGGCTACGGCGTGCCGGCGGCGCCGGTCCGGCAGCGCGCTCGCCCGCGCGCGCAAACCGGTCTCGACCGGCTCCTGCTAGTCAGTCGAACAGCTCGAGCGCTGCTGCGGGCCGGCGGAACGGCGGGATCACGTAGACGCCGGCCGCGAGGATCGCGAGCCCCGCGATCAGTTCCCGCGCCAGCTCCCGGCCGACCGCGGGCGCATCCGTGCCCGCGTCGCGCAGGCGCGCCTGGACCGGCTCGGGCACGACGATGCCGGGCACCTCGTTGTGCAGCCGCTGCGCGAGCTGGTGGCTGCGCACGTAGAAGACGCCGACGAGCAACGGGATCGGGCTCGAGCCGCCCAGCCGCTCGAGCATTCGCTCGAGGAAGCTCAGGTCGAACAGCGCCTGCGTCATCGCGAACTGCGCACCGGCTTCGATCTTCTGGGCGAACCGCTCCAGCTCGACGTCGAGGTCGTCCGCGGTGGGGTTCACCGCGACGCCGGTGAAGAACGAGGTGGGCGCATCGATCTCGCGGCCGTTGAAGTCGGTGCCGTCGTTCAGGTGGGCGATCATGCGTGCGAGCCCGATCGAGTCGACCTCGTAGACGCCGCTCGCGCCGGCGTAGTCGCCGACCTCGGGCGGGTCACCGGTCACCGAGAGGACATTTCGCACGCCTTCCGCATGCGCGCCGAGTAGGATCGACTGCAGCCCCATCACGCTCGTGTCGCGCGGCGTGACGTGTGGGATCGTCTCGAGGCCGCTCTCCCGCTCGATCGCGACCGCGGCCATCAGCGCGTTCATGCGTGCGCGCGCCATCGGGTTGTCGTTGACGTCGACCACGTGCACGACACCGGACTCGGCGAGCTCGCGCGCCACCCCGAGCATGCTCTCGGCGTTTCCGCCGCGCGGCGGGTCGAGCTCGACCGAGACCACGAACTCCTGCTCGCGGAGCATGCGCTGCAGGTTCGTCTCCCGCGGTTCGGCTGCCTGGACGACCTGACGCTCGCGCGGCCGGACGACGATCGGAGCGCTCGGCTCGCGGTGCGCGACGATCGCCTCGCGGATCGCAGCGATCTCGATCGGCGTCGTGCCGCAGCAGCCTCCGATCAGTCGCGCGCCGAGCCGTGTCGCGTGCGCGGCGAAGTCGGCGAAGTAGTCGGGCGTCGCGTGCGGATAGACGACGCGGCCGGCCGAGATCGAGGCGAGGCCGACGTTCGGAAGCGCGGCGAGCGGCGTCTCGCCCGGCCCCATCGCTTCGAGCGCACGCAGCGCGGCCTGGAGCCCCGCTCCGTGATTCGCGCCGATAGCGGCCAGGCCGAGCGGCCGCAGCCGCGCCGCCGCATCGGCGGCGTCGACGCCGCCAAGCGTCTCGGCGTCCTGGTCGAAGGTCAGCAGTGCGACGACCGGCAAGGACGAGGAGCTGCGCACGGCGTCGATCGCCGTCAGCAGCTCGTCGAGGTCGTAGAACGTCTCGAGCATGAACAGGTCGACGCCGCGTCCCTCGAGCAGCTCCGCCTGCTCGGCGAAGAGCGCGGCGCGATCGTCCTCGCGGTCTCCGACGTCGCCGATCGGCCCGATCGAGCCGGCGATGTAGACGTCGCGCCCGGAGATCTCGCGCGCCTCCCGGGCCAGCTTCACCGCAGCGTCGTTGATCGCCGCGACCTCGTTCTCGAGGAACTGCGAGCGGAGCTTGCGCCGGTTGGCGCCGAAGGTGTTCGTCTCGATCAGGTCGGCGCCCGCGCGGATGAAGCCGAGGTGGAGCGAGATGACGCTCTCCGGCGCCCGCAGGTTCGCCTCTTCGGGAGCGCGCAGGCCGGGCACGGCCGCCGAGACGAGCACGCCCATGCCGCCGTCGCCGACGAGCGGCGGGCCTTCGCGCAGGCGTTCGGAGAACCCCGGAGCCACGGCCGAAGAGGGTAGTGGAGCGGCCCCCGGTCAAGTGAAGCAGTCAAGTACGAAAGGGTGATGGCTGAACCGCCTGCGCCGGACCAGAGTGCGAGCGTCATCCGAGGGGCCCGATGCGGCGGGGCCCCCGGAAGGACAAAAGGAACCTCTCAAGTCTTCCGCGACTTCTGCCGATAGGAGATGCGGAACTCTCCCCGGGGGCTGACGGCAATCACCCTTGCGGCGAGACGCGGAGACGGCCGGCCATTGAGCCGGCCGTTTTCGTTTTCGGGACTCGGCCTAGCGAAGCGCGACGCGGCCGACGTAGATCACCCAGCCGCGCGGGCCGGTCGCGCGCAGGGAGATCCCGCCGGCGCGGGTCGCCCGCCAGGTCACCTCGTGCCCGTGGGTCGTCGTCACGACCGGATGTCCGACGACGGCGAGGCTGATCTTGGTCGGCGAGAAGCCGAGCTCGGCCTTGACGGTCGTCCCACGACGGACGACGGCGGCCTTCTTCGACGAGCCGATCGGCGCCCCGCAGCGCTGCCCCCAGCACCACGAGGAGATCGCGAGCGGCACGTGGCCGGTGGCCGTCGAGACGTACGCGCCGGGTGGGCGGGCGACGCCGAGGAGGAGGGCGAGGAGCACGCTCATCGGGCCGACCTTACTGAGCGGGGTGGAGGCCGGAGCACAACCTGAGAAAATTCGATCCCGATCCGGTGAATCCTTGTGTATTGTCCGGCACGTCAGAGGGTGAGCCGGAACGGCAGTCTCGCGTGCCCGGCTCAAGCGTTGGTTGTTCCCCGTCAACCGCGTCCAGGCCGGAGGTCGTGCTCAGGTGCTCACTGTCGACATCGCTCTTCCCGAGGTGGAGGAACTCCAGAAGCTCGTCGAGTCGGGTAAGGAGAAGGGCTTCCTCACCTACGACGAGATCGTCAAGGGCCTCGAGGAGGTCGAGCTCACGAAGGAGCAGGTCGAGGACTTCACGACCTATCTGATCGACCACGGCGTCGAGCTGGTCGAGGGCGAGGAGCACAAGCGGCTCCCGCACGAGCAGCCGCTCGTCGAAGAGGAGCCGAAGAACGCGCCGAAGCTGGACCTCACGGTCGAGCCCTCGCTCGACTCGCTGCGGCTGTACCTGCGCGAGATCGGCAAGGTGCCGCTGCTCACCGCCGACCAGGAGGTCTACCTGGCGAAGCGGATCGAGCGCGGCGACATGACGGCGAAGACGCAGATGATCGAGGCGAACCTCCGTCTCGTCGTCTCGATCGCCAAGGGGTACCTGGGCCGTGGCCTCTCGTTCCTCGACCTGATCCAGGAAGGGTCGCTGGGCCTGATCCGGGCCGTCGAGAAGTTCGACTATCGCAAGGGCTACAAGTTCTCGACCTACGCGACCTGGTGGATCCGCCAGGCCGTCACGCGGGCGATCGCCGACAAGGCGCGAACGATCCGCATCCCGGTCCACATGGTCGAGAAGCTGAACAAGGTCGTGCACATCGAGCGCCAGCTCGTGCAGCGCCTCGGCCGCGAGCCGCGTCCCGAGGAGATCGCCGAGGAGCTCGAGATCGAGACCGACGAGGTCCGCGAGATCCTCCGCATGGCGCAGCACCCGGTGTCGCTCGAGAAGCCGATCGGCGAGGAGGAGGACTCCGAGCTCGGCGACTTCGTCGAGGACGAGAACACCGAGACTCCGGACGAGGCTGCGTCGCTGACGCTCCGCCGCTCCGACATCGAGCACGCGCTCAATGCACTGCCCGAGCGCGAACGCCAGGTGATCGAGCTTCGCTTCGGTCTCACCGGCGGACAGCCGTGCACGCTCGAGGAGGTCGGCAAGGCGTTCGGGGTCACACGCGAGCGCATTCGCCAGATCGAGAACAACACACTGAAGAAGCTCGAGGGCCTGCCCGAGGCGCAGGCCCTGCGCGACTGCGTCTAGTTCAGCCCGGAGAAGCTCACTCGGGCCTGCGCTCTGCCGGAACGAACAGCCGGCAGTGCGGGCACTTGAAGCCGCGGTAGCGCTCGGCGGCGCCGTCGAGCAGCTCGGCCGAGAACGGCTTCTTGCAATGCGGGCACGTCACTTCGATGTGGTCGTGCTCGCTCTCCGTCAACCATCCTCCTCGATCGCCACCGTTTGGATCGTGACGTTCTCGCGTGGGCGGTCACGGGCGTCGGTGCCGAGTTGTGAAATCGCGTCGACAGTCTCCATGCCCGCCGTGACGCGGCCGAAAACTGTGTGCTTGCCGTCGAGCCAGGGGCAGGCGTCGGCGGTGACGATGAAGAACTGGGACCCGTTCGTGTTCGGGCCGGCGTTCGCCATCGCGAGTGCGCCGCGTTCGATCTTGTGGTTGTTGACCTCGTCCTCGAACTGGTAGCCGGGCCCGCCGGAGCCCGTGCCGGTCGGATCGCCGCCCTGGATCATGAAGTCGGGGATCACCCGGTGGAAGACGACTCCGTCGTAGAAGCCGTCCTTGGAGAGCTTCACGAAGTTGCCGACGGTCTTGGGCGCGTCCGCCGGGAAGAGCTCGATCGCGATCGGGCCGTGGTTGGTCTGCAGCGTGGCGTTGGTCATCTCGACACCTTACGTATGCGACGATCGGCTGGTGCAGTCGAAGCTCCCTCGCGGGGCGACGGCGGTCGTCGCCCTGCTGGTTGCGGTGGCGCTCGCCGGCTGCGGCGGGCGTGCGTCGCCGCTGCGAAGCGGGGCGGCTGCAGACCGCGAATGGGTCTCCAACACATCCGGTGTGATCGACCAGCTGCGCGGTGACGTGGCGGCGGTCGCACCGTCCGGGGCGAGCCTCGGCTCGGCAGCCCGGGCGCTGCGCGACGACTCCGACCTCTATGCGCTGCTCGTCGCGTACACGGACTTCGGCGGCTGTGCGCAGATGGTGGGGTCGGCCGGCAGCCCGCCGCCGCGCTACAGCCGTGTCGCGTCGGCGCTCACGCGCGCCTGCCGCGGCTTCGAGCAGGCCGCTGCGCTGTTCACGCAGGCGAACACGCGGAACGACCCGCGGGCACTGCTCGCCGCTTCGCGACGGGTGAAGGTCGCAGCGCGACTTCTCTACCGCGCCGAGCTCAGCTTCGCCGCCGCGCAGACGAGCGGTGGACAGTAGGAGCTAAACGGCTGCAGCAGCGAGCACGGAGGTGTGCGTCGCGTGCAGGTCGGGCTCGCACACGGTGAGCGCGTCGATCACGGCCGGGTCGAAGTGCGTGCCGGCGTCCTCACGCAGCTTCTTGAACGCTTCGTCCCAGGGCATCCGGGTGCGATACGGCCGGTCGTTCGTCATTGCGTCGAGCGCATCGGCGACGGCGAAGATGCGCGCCCCGAGCGGGATGTCCTCCTCCGCCAGGCCGTCCGGATACCCGGACCCGTCCCAGCGCTCGTGATGCGACCGCACGACCCCGAGCCCTTCGCCGTGGAGCAGCGGCACGTGCGCGAGCAGCGACTCGCCGATCTCGGTGTGCCGCTTCATCAGCGTCCGCTCCTCGTCGTCGAGCGGTCCGCGCTTCAGCAGGATCCGGTCGGGCACGCCGATCTTGCCGACGTCGTGGAGCAGGAATCCCCATTCGAGGCTGGTGTCGTCGATCAACGCGGGCACGAGCTCGACGGTCAGCCTGCGTTGCGTAGGACGTGACGCGCTGCGAGTGCGCGCTCGTACCGAAATCGCGGGACTCGAGCGCGGAGGCGAGAGCCTCGACCGTCTGGCGGTACGACACCTCGAGCAGCTCGTGCTGGCGCTGGCCGATCGCGATCAGCCGGCGCAGGTCTCCCACGACGGCCGGATCCTCGCTGCCTGCTGCCTGGTGGAGAGGGTCGATCCCGAGCAGGCGCTCGAGCAGGCTCAGCAGCTGCAGCGGATCGAACGGCTTGGCGAAGAATCCCTGGGCGCCGACGGTGAGCGCCGAGACGCCGGCCTCGCGCGAGCCGCTGATGACGACGATCGGCACGTTGCGGGTGCGCGGGCTCTCGCGCAGCCGCTCGCAGTAGAAGAGGCCGTCGACACCTGGAAGGCCGACGTCGAGCACGATCGCGTCGGGAAGCTCGGCGGCAATGATCTTCTCGGCCTCGATGACGTGACCCGCTTCGCGCATCTCGATCCCCTCGAGCTCGAACGTCGCTCGAAGCAGTTCGCAAAGCAGTGGATCGTCGTCGACGACCAGAATCGTCGGCTTCGGCTTCCCCATGACCCTTTCTGCATCGGCGGGAACGTGTCGGAGCGTTAGCCCCATTTCACGACGATCACCCGTTCAGGTGATGCGTGCGCCGTCATCACTCGGCGTCACCGTCACCGCCGGAGGCTCGGTGAGCGTCTGCAGCACGACGCAGTAGCGCTTCGTGAGGCGGATCAGCGTCGCGAGCTGCTCCGGGGTCGCGTCGCTCTCGAGCTCGAACGACAACCGGATCGCGGTGAAGCCGACCGGGACGTCCCGGTCGACCGCGAGCGTGCCGCGGAAGTCGAGGTCGCCCTCGGCGTGCACGGTCCCTGCGACCGGGATCCCGAGCGAGGTCGCGACCGCGCGCACCGTCACTCCGGCGCATGCGACGAGCGCCTCCAGCAGCATGTCGCCCGAGCAGACGAGGCTGCCGTCGCCGCCGCTCGCCGGATGCAGGCCGGCTTCGGCCAGCGCGCGCCCCGTCTGCACGGAGCACGAGATCCCGGCGTCGAGCGCGCCCTGCGCCCGGAGCGTCACCAGCGCGGCGTCCGGGTCGTCGCGGTAGCGCTGCTTGAGCGGCTCCTGGACGGCGCGCAGCTCTTCCCGGTCCATCAGGCCTCCAGATACCCGTCGCGGACGGTGCCCAGCAGCGTTCCGCCGTGCACGCGCCCGCCGTCCTCTGCGATCACGTCGACCTCGAAGCCCGGATAGGTCGGTTGGAACCGGCGCCGTTTCCAGTCGGTGACGTTGCTGCGGTTCTTCATCGCACGTCCGAACGGATAGCCGGGCAGGTGCTCACGGTCGCCGCGCACGTCTCGCCCGTCGAGATGGCGGATCACCACCCTGAACCCCTCCACCTTGAAGATCCTCCGTTCGACTGCACGCACCGTCGCCATCGGTCGATGATGCCACCCGGCCGCTCATCGAGTCAGGCCGGCAGCCGCGCGACAGCGACGATCCGCCGGCCGCCGAGTGGGAGAAGGGCGAGCAGCGCGAGGATCGCGGCGACGCCGAACGGGCGCTTGAACGACTCCGCGATCGCGTCGCGCTGGATCGTGTTCAGCGACCGCTCGAGCGCATCGAGCTTCTTGGTTGCGCCCCGGTCGCGGCTGCGCGCCTTGTCGAACGCGCCCGTGAAGTCCGGCAGCTTTCCATGGCCGGCCTTGCGGAGCCGCTGGTACAGGTCGTAGGTCAGCGGGATCTTGTCGAGGAAGGGCACGGGCGCCTTGATCACCGTCGCGATGCCCTTCGTCTTCGCCGTCTCGGCATTGTGCGAGAGGTCGTCCGACAGCAGCGGCGCGACCAGCAGCAGCCCGAGCACCACCCCGGCGTGGCGCGAGGCCACGCCGGCGAGGCCGGCCCGCTCGCTCGTCGCCGGCAGGCAGGCGCCGAGGCCGGCCCCACAGGCAGCGAGTGCCAGCCCGTCGACGGTAACGGACTCGGGTGCGAGTGCGAGCAGTCCGAGCCCGCCTGCGAGAACGATGATCCCCGTCGCCGCCGGCGCGACCGGTAGCGCCCGGCGCACGACGAGCGCCGACACCGGGAGCAGCGACACGAGCGCAGCCGCGCCGAGCGGTGTGAAGCCGTGCGCCTCGACGAGCAGCACGACCGCCAGGAACAGTGCGCCCACGAGCGCTCCCGAGATCAGGCCCAGCGCGGCGGTCGCTCCCGCGTGGCCGAGACCGTGGGCGCGCAGCGGCACGCTCTCGGCCCGCCATGCGGCTGCGACAGCCGCCAGCGCGACCGGTGCCTGGGCGACGAAGATCGCGCGCCAGTCGAATTCCTGCGTGAGCGCGCCGCCGAGCGCCGGCCCTGCGGCCGCGCCGATCGCGGCAGCGGCAGCCCAGGCGACGGCCCCGAGCTCGGCGAACGCGCCCACCAGGACGAACGCCCCGCCGACGCCCTGCACCGCCCGCAGCCAGACCAGCGTCGACAGAGACGACGCCGAGGCGCAACCGATCGTCGCGCCCGCGAAGAGGAGTAGGCCGCCGACCAGGACGGGGCGGGAGCGCAGCAGGCGGGCGGCTGCGACGAGGACGATGCCGGTGATCGCGGCCGCGAGGTTGTATGCGGTCACGACCCAGGCGGTGCTGGGGATCGACTCCCCGAAGCGAACGAGCAGCTGCGGCAGCGCGAGCACGACGATCGCGGAGTCGGCCGCGGCGAGCGCCACGGCGGCGACCAGCGTCAGGCGCAGCAGCCGGGCCACCGCGGCAGCGTATGGGTTACTCGAGCTCGGGGCCGCAGCGCGGATCGTGGAAGACCGCGAGCCGGAGCAGCGCGTTGTGGAGCCCTCGGCGGCCGTCCTCGTCGAGCGGGGCGAAGAACTCGTCCTCGACCTCGCGGACGATCGCGCGGAGCTGCACGAGCTGGCGCCGCCCCGCCGGGGTGATGCTGACGACGTGCCGGCGACGGTCGTGCGGGTCGCGCTGGCGCTCGATCAGCCCGCGCTCCTCGAGCGAGTCGAGGAGCGCCGACGAGCTGGCTCGGTCGACGCCCGAGCGCGTCGGCGATCGTCGCCTGGGTCTCGCGGTCGCCCTCGCCGAGGATCGCGAGCACGCTGTAGTCGTAGGGCTCGAAGCCGGCCCGCTCGAACGCGTCCATCGCCCGGGCCTTGAAGGCCATGCCCGAGCCGCGCGAGCAGGAAGCCGCTGCTCGCGAGCAACTCGCCGGGATCCGGTTGCCGGCCGGTGTCGATTGATGGGGCGATCATGGTCATCGGGAATAAGTGTAGCGCGCCAAGCGTTGGCTGTTGCTATCGTGGATCCAGCAACGATTGGGGGAACGAAAGAATGAGCTCTCAGATTCTGGCAGAGCCGGCGGCGGGTGGCCAGGCCGACGCAGACAGCTGGCTCGCCCTGGCGGTGATCGTCGCCGCGCAGTTCATGGTCGTGCTCGACGTCGCGATCGTGAACGTCGCGCTGCCGTCGATCAAGACCGACCTCCACTTCTCGCAGGAGAGCCTGCAGTGGGTGATCACCGCCTACTCGATCTTCTTCGGCGGCGTGCTCCTGCTCGGCGGGCGGCTGGCCGACCTGCTCGGCCGCCGGCGCCTGTTCATCGCCGGTCTCGCGCTGTTCACGGTGTTCTCGCTGCTCGACGGGCTCGCCTGGTCCGAGGGCTCGCTGATCGCGTTCCGCTCGCTCCAGGGCCTCGGCGCGGCGCTGCTCTCGCCGGCCGCACTGTCGATCCTGACGACGACGTTCCGGGAGGGACGTGAGCGCAACCTCGCGCTCGGCATCTGGGGTGCCGCGTCGGGCAGCGGCGGCGCGGCCGGCGTGCTGCTCGGCGGCGCGCTGACGAGCGCGCTCAGCTGGTCGTGGATCTTCTTCATCAACGTCCCGGTCGGCGTCGCTCGTGATCGCGCGTCACGCCGTTGCTGCTGCGCGAGAGCCGCGCCGATCTGCAGCACCGCCACTTCGACGTCGCCGGCGCGGCCTCGATCACCGGCGGCCTGATGCTGCTCGTCTACGCGATGACGCGCGCCACGCAGCACGGCTGGGGCACGACCGAGACGATCGGGCTGCTCGCCGCATCGGTCGGCGCTGATCGCCGCCGTTCTTCGTCGATCGAGCTGCGCTCGAAGGCGCCGCTGCTGCCGCTGCGGATCTTCCGCCTGCGGACGCTGTCGGCGTCGAACGTCAGCGGGCTGCTGATGGGCGGCGCGATCTTCTCGCAGTTCTTCCTGCTGACGCTCTACATGCAGGAGGTGCTGCACTACTCGGCGCTCAAGACCGGCGTCGCGTACATCGGCCTGACGCTGACGATCATCGCTCTTCTCGGCCGTCGCGCAGGCGCTCGTGACACGCATCGGCGTGCGCCGCGGTGCTGCCGGCTCGGGCTCGCGCTGTCGACGGTCGCGCTCGTGCTGTTCGCGCGGCTGCCGGTCGCACGGCAACTACTGGACCGACCTGTTCCCGGCGTTCCTGATCAGCGGCCTCGGCCTCGCGCTCGCGTTCGTGCCGATGTCGATCGGCGCGCTTGACCGGCGTCGGTCAGGCCGATGCCGGAGTCGCCTCCGGGCTGATCAACACGACCCAGCAGATCGGCGGTGCGATCGGCGTCGCCGTCGCGACGACGATCGCGACGACGTTCACCGCGCACTTCGTCAACGCCCACGTCGGCGCGACCGCCTTCGGCGGCGCCGCGCTGACGCACGGGTTCGAGATCGCGTTCTACGTCCTCGCCGGGATCGCCGCCGCCGGCGCGGTGCGTCTCCGCGCTGATGCTCGAGTCCCGTCCTACGGAACCGGAGCTCGTGCTCGGCAGCGAGGCGCTCGAGCTGGAGGCGGCGGCATGAGAACGCTCGAGCGCAGCCGCGACGACCTCAGGCTGCAGCTGACCGGGCTCGTCCACGTTCGCGCACTCCTCGATCTCCGCGGTGCATCCACCGCGGAGATCGAGGCGCACGACGTCGAGATCGAGCGGCTGCGGGCGCGGCTCGCCGCGCTCGCAGCCTAAAGAGCCCCGCAGCCCTCCGAAGCCGTTCGGCGCCAATCCGATCGATCGCCGGGCCCGTAGTTTTGCGCACAGGACTTCGACACCGAAGGAGTGCAAAAATGGGGACTCGGTTTCTGCGGCGAGTGTTGCCGCTCGGATTGCTTGCAGCCGTCGGCGCAAGCGTCGCCGTGGCGGCGACGGCGGCGTCACACGGCACTGTCAACTCCGTCGCGAGCGCGAAGTACGGCTCACTGCTCGCGACGGCGAACGGCCGGACGCTCTACCACATGACCTCGGAGAAGCGCGGCAAGATCGTCTGCACGGGGGCGTGCACGTCGTTCTGGCCGCCGCTCGTGATCAAGGCGGGCGCGAAGCCGACCGCCGGCTCGGGGATCAAGCAGTCGAAGCTCGGGACCGTGAAGCGTCCCGACGGGAGCATCCAGGTCACCTACAACGGCTACGCGCTGTACCGCTACGCGAACGACAAGAAGCGCGGCGACGTGAAGGGCCAGGGTGTGGAGCACATCTGGTTCGCCGTCACCGCGGCCGGCACGCTCGCCAAGGCCGGCGGGGGATCGACGACGACCACGACGCCGTCGACCACCAACGACACGACGACGAGCGGGTACGGCTACGGCGGGAGCTACGGCTAGATGATTGATTCCTAATTGCCGTGGATGCGGGGAGGGCCTGCACCAAGCAGTGGGGACGACTCGACCGCCGGCAAGGCTGAAGCCTTGACGGTGGGCGAGGGGGCCGCAATGCGCCGTGTGCAGGCCCCCAACCGCGCCGCGCCGACTTGGGAATCAATCATCTAGGCGCCCAGTTGCCTCCGGGCCCCTGCCATGGAGGCCCGGAGGCATCAGCACGTCACGCGTGATGGAACTGGTGCACGACGGCGTGACCCTTGCCCCGGGCGATCAGCCAGCGGTTCACCGGGACGGCGGCGACAAAGGCGATCACGAGGCTGACGAGCAGGCTCCACCAGAAGAGACCGTCGCCGAGGCCGGCCGCGAGCGCCCCGGGCACCAGCGCGACGAACAGGTTGTCGACGATCTCCATCGTCGTGATCGACACCGTGTCGGAGGCGAACGCCAGGCGCGCCGCTCGGGCGAAGGGGATCCCGGCGCGGCGCACCGGTCGAAGCGTGAGCGAGTAGCCGAAGACGAACGCGAGCACGATCGAGAGCCCGATCGACGCCGCATTGCCGAACGCGAGGGCGGTGGCGATCACCATGCCGAGGACTTCGCCGATCGCGCAGCCGGTCAGGCAGTGCAGGGTCGCCTGGATCGCGGTCCGGGTCAGCGACTCATTGCCGTGGCTCTGCTCGTGCTCGGCGTGCTCCATACGGTAGGGGGGTACGGTAACATGGGGGCGATGGCGACCGCACCCGCCCACGGCTACGCGGCCGACAAGGAACGGCTGCTCGGCCGGCTCGCCCGGATCGAGGGGCAGGTGCGCGGCATCGCCCGGATGATCGAGGACGACCGCTACTGCATCGACGTCCTCACGCAGCTCGGCGCCGTCGACACGGCGCTCGAGTCCGTCGCCCTGCGGGTGCTCGACGACCACGTGCAGCACTGCGTCGCGGCCGCGCTCGAGTCGGGCGACCCGGCCCTGGCGCACGAGAAGAGCCGCGAGCTGCTCGAGGCCGTCCAGCGCTTCGCCAAGACTCGCTAGTTAGGAGGGCTTGGCGAAATACAGGTTGTGCCGCCAAACCCTCCTAGGTCTGCGACGATCACGGCCGTGACCGGTCCGCGCGATCCCGAGGAGCTCGAGGCGACCGTGACCATGGCCCGCGCGGAGATCGCCGCCGGGACGACGGTCGGGGCCGTACACCTGACCGTCGCTGACCTGAACCGGTCTCTCGACTACTACTGCCGGGCGATCGGGCTTGCGGTCCTGCAGCAGGAGGATGGGCACGCGTCGCTCGGAGCCGGCGGCCGCGAGCTGCTCGCGCTCGTCGAGGAGCCGGGCGCACGGCCGTCCGACGGGTACACGGGCCTGTACCACTTCGCGCTGCTGGTTCCCGAGCGCGTCGACCTCGCCCGCTGGCTGGCGCACGCCGGCCGTGACCGCGTGGCGCTGACCGGACTGTCGGACCACTTCGTCAGCGAGGCGCTCTACCTGCGGGATCCCGACGGCCACGGCATCGAGATCTACGCCGACCGGCCCCGCGAAGTGTGGGAGGGGATCGTCGGCCAGCGGCTGACGACCGCACCGCTCGACGTCGACAGTCTCTTCGCCGAGCTCGCGGATCCCACGACGGAGCCGTTTGCAGGCCTTCCGCCCGGCACGACGATGGGCCACGTGCACCTGAAGGTCGCCTCGATTCCCGAGACGGTCGCCTTCTATCGCGACCTCGTCGGCTTCGGCGTGATGGCGCAACTCGGGAACCAGGCGGCGTTCCTGGCGGCCGGCGGCTATCACCACCACCTCGGCGCCAACACGTGGGAGAGCGCCGGCGCGCAGGCTCCTCCGGCGGGCTTCGCGGCGCTGCGCCACGCGACGATCGTCGTGCCCGACGACGCCGAGCGCGAGCTGCTGCTCGGCCGCGTCGCGGCCGCGGGACGAGACGTCGCCGACATCGACGGCGCTCCGGCAATCGTCGATCCGTCGGGCAATCTGCTCGCCGTCGTGACGGTTTAGCTCGACGCGGCTCGGCCGGACGGGCGTAAGATCGCGCTGCACCGAGCTCGAATCAGCCGTCACCTGAGGGGTGTGCCGTGGCCGAGGTTACGTTCGATCGTGTGAGCAAGATCTACCCGGACGGCACACGTGCCGTCAACGAGATCACACTCGACATCCAGGACGCCGAGTTCATGGTGCTGGTCGGTCCGTCCGGATGCGGAAAGACGACGGCGCTGCGGATGGTCGCCGGGCTCGAGGAGATCTCGGAAGGCGTGCTTCGGATCGGCGAGCGCGTCGTCAACCATGTCCCCTCGCGCGACCGGGACATCGCGATGGTGTTCCAGAGCTACGCGCTGTATCCGCATCTCAGCGTCTACGAGAACATCGCGTTTGGATTGCGCCTCCGGAAGCTGTCGAAGGCGGAGGTGGACGAGCGCGTTCAGCGGGCGGCGAAGCTCCTCGGGCTCGACGACTACCTGAACCGGAAGCCGCGCGCCCTCTCCGGAGGCCAGCGTCAGCGGGTCGCGATGGGGCGGGCGATCGTGCGCGAGCCGGCCGCCTTCCTGATGGACGAGCCGCTTTCGAACCTCGACGCGAAGCTGCGTGTGCAGACTCGGGCCGAGATCGCGAAGCTGCAGTCCGACCTCGGCGTCACGACCATCTACGTCACGCACGACCAGGTCGAGGCGCTGACGATGGGCGATCGTGTCGCCGTGATGCGCAAGGGAGAGCTGCAGCAGGTGGACGACCCGCAGACGCTCTACGACCGGCCCGTGAACCTGTTCGTGGGCGGGTTCATCGGCAGCCCGGCGATGAACATGCTCGACGCGCAGATCGAGCGGTCGAACGGCGACCTGCGGGCGACGATCGGCGAGCAGACGATCTCGCTCGGCGGCGAGACCACGTCGCAGCGCCCCGGGCTGAAGGCCTATGCGGGCAAGCGGGTCGATGATCGGCATCCGCCCGGAGGACCTGGAAGACGCCGCGCTCGAGACCGGCGCGCCCCCCGACCGCCTGCTCAAGGGCCGGCTCGAGCTGCGTGAGGCGCTCGGGTCGGAGATCATGGCGCACTTCGCGATCAAGGGCGCCGTGGCCGAGACGGACGAGACGCGCGAGCTGGCCGAGGACGCCGGCACCAGCGCCGAAGGGCCCCAGATCGGAGTCGAGGAGAACGAGGCGGTCGTGGTCGGCCGCTTCAGCCCTCGCTCGCGCGTCGCCGTCGGCGACGAGATCTCTGCAGTTGTCGATACACGCGCACTGCACTTCTTCGACCCAGCGACAGGTGCAGGCATCTACGACGAGACGCCCCCCAGGAAAGGAGACACGACGTGAGCAAACGCTGGCGCATCGCGCCCGTCGCAGTGGTTGTGCTCGCCCTCGCGGTCTTTGCCGCGACCCAGTTGGCACCCTCTTCGAGGGCCGCCCAGTCGGGGCCGTCCGCGGTTTCGGGCTCGATCAGCTTCGACGGGATCTGGACCGGCTCGGAGGCCGCGTCGTTCGGAAAGGTGATCAAGGCGTTCAACAAGACCTACCCGAACGTGCACGTCAACTACAAGCCGGTGGGCAACAACGTCCCGACGGTGCTGGCGACCGCGATCGCCGGCGGTCATCCGCCGGACATGGCGGACATCGCGCAGCCCGGCTTGATCAAGCAGTTCGCAGACCAGGGGCATCTCAAGCCGTTGACCTACGCCAAGGGCGTCCTGGCGGCGAACTTCGCACCGGCCTGGCAGCAGCTCGGCACCTTCAGCGGCAAGCTCTATGCGCTGCCGTTCAAGGCGGCCAACAAGTCGCTGCTCTGGTACAACGTGCCCGCTTTCAAGGCGGCCGGTGTCAAGGCGCCGACGACGTGGAAGCAGCTGTCCTCCGTCGCGAAGACGCTGCAGGCGTCCGGCACGCCCGCCTACTCGGTCGGCGGGTCCGACGGCTGGACGCTCACCGACCTGTTCGAGAACATCTACCTGCGCACGTTCGGTGCGGCGAAGTACGACGTCGCTGTCGGCTCACAAGATCAAGTGGACCGATCCGTCGGTCACCACGGCGCTGAAGACGATGGCGCAGGTGATCGGCGACTCGCTCGAACCTCGCCGGTGGGACATCGGGCGCACTGCAGTACGGCTTCAACGACTCGGTGACGAATGCGTTCTCGTCCCCGCCGAAGGCGGCGATCGTGTTCGAGGGCGACTTCGTCGCAGGCGTGATCACCTCGTCGACGAAGGCGAAGCCCGTGACGGGCTTCAACGCCGCGCCGTTCCCGTCGATCACCGCGGGCGCGAACTCGACCGCGGTCGAGATCGGCGGCGACCTGCTCGTCGACGTTCCGCGACACGCCGGCGATCGAGGCGTTCGTGAAGTTCCTGGCAACTGCTCCGGCCGCCGAGGCGTGGGCAAAGGTCGGCGGGTTCGGGACCGGCAACAGGAACGTGCCGGCGAGCATCTACCCCGACGCGATCACCCGGGCCACGGAGTCGCCGCTCGGGCAAGGCCAAGTCGGTCGTGTTCGACATGTCGGACGAGCAGCCCGCGTCCTTCGGCGCCACCACCGGCCAGGGCGAGTGGGGCATCTTCCAGCAGTTCCTGAAGAGCCCCGTCGAACGTGACCGGCATCCAGAAGAAGCTCGAGGCGGCGGCGACGCGGCCTACAAGAAGGGCAAGTAGCGCGTTGAGCTCTGGGGGAGTCGCGGTGGAGCCGCCGGTCGCGGCGGCTCCACCCCCCGCCGCCGGGTCGGATCGCCTCGGCCGGTACCTGACGGGTGCGATCTTTCTCGCGCCCGGCGATCGTTCGTGCTGGGCGTGTGGATGGTCTATCCGGCCGTCTACACGGTCTTCCGCAGCTTCTTCGGCCAGAGCGGTTATCTCGGCACCTGGGTCGGGGTCGACAACTACAAGCGGCTTTGGCACGACGCACGACGCTGCGCACCGCGATCAAGAACAACGCGATCTGGGTCGCCGTCGTGCCCGCGTTCGTCACGTCGATCGGCCTGATCTTCGCCGTGCTGACCGAGCGCGTGCGCTGGTCGGTCGCATTCAAGACGATCGTCTTCCTGCCGATGGCGATCTCGGCGTTCGCAACGGGCGTGACGTGGCGGATCATGTACCAGCAGGACCCGAACGTCGGCGCCGTCAACGCACTCGGACGCGTCGCGGTGGACGCGGTCTCGTCTCCGGGCGTGCTCCCGAGCGCGCTGCCTTCGCTCGGGACGCCGATGAACGGCAGCCCGTCGACGGGTCTTGTGCTGAAGACAGCCACTGCATCCCGGCGGCGTCGCGAGGCTCGGGCTGACCGCGATCGCTCCGACTGCAGTCCCGAAGGGCGCGAAGCAGGCCGTTGACCCCACGCCGAAACCGGGCGACATCGTCGGCGTGGTCTGGAGGACTTCAAGCCCGGCGGCGGCACGCCCGGCAAGGTCGAGTCGGGAGAGTCGGGCCTGCCCGGCGTGAAGGTTCAGCTGCGTTCGTCGACCGGCAAGGCGGTCCAGAGCGCGACGACCGGCGCCGACGGCACGTTCGCCTTCTCCAAGGTGCCTGCGGGGACGTACAGCGCGGCGATCTCGAGTTCGACGTTCGCGAAACCGTTCGGCGGCTACGGCTGGCTCGGGCCGACGCTTGATCACGTGGTCGCTCCTGATCGCGTACATCTGGATCTGGGCGGGTTTCGCGATGGTCGTGATCGGCGCAGGCCTGGCGGCGATGCCCCGAGACGTGCTCGAGGCAGCGCGCACGGACGGCGCCACCGAATGGCAGACGTTCAGGCGCGTCACGGTCCCGTTGCTCGCACCCGTCCTGAGCGTCGTCTTCATCACGATGATCATCAACGTCCTCAAGGTGTTCGACATCGTGCTGGCGCTTGCGCCCGAGTCGACGCAGGCGAACGCGAACGTGATCGCGCTTGCGATGTGGCGGACGGCGTTTGGAGGTCAGAACGACTTCGGCACCGGCTCGGCGATCGCGGTGTTCCTGTTCCTGCTCGTGATCCCGGTGCTCGCCCTGAATATCCGACGGTTCAAGAGGGAGGCGTAAGCGATGGCAGCGGCCGCGCCCGCAATCGAGCTTCCGAGGCCGCACGACTCGTCCGCGGCCCGGATCGTCCGCTGGGTCGCCAAGGCGCCCGTGCACATCGTGCTCGCCGTTCTCGGCGTTCTCTGGCTCGTCCCGACGGCCGGGCTGTTCATCACGTCGATCCTCCCGCAGTCCGAGCTCGCTTCGAACGGCTGGTGGAAGATCTTCTCCAAGCCGAGCCTCGCGACGTGGTCGAACTACGACGCGATGTTCCACAACAACGGCCTGCTCACGGCGCTCAAGACGACGGCGTACATCGCCGTCGGCAACACGCTGATCGTCGTGATCATCGGCGCGCTCGCAGGGTACGCCCTCGCGTGGCTCGACTTCCCGGGCCGGGACTGGGTCTTCGTCGGCGTCGTCGCGCTGCTCGTCGTGCCGCTGCAGATGGCGCTGATCCCGATGTTCAAGCTCTACGACACGTTCGGCCTGTTCGACACCGTGCTCGGCATCATCCTCTTCCACGCGGCATTCGGCCTGCCGTTTGCGATCTTCCTCTTGCGCAACTTCTTCATCGGGCTGCCGAAGGACATCCTCGAGTCGGCGCGCATCGACGGGGCGTCGGAGGTGCGCATCTTCCTGCGCCTGATCCTGCCGCTCGGCCTGCCCGCGATCGCATCGCTGGCGATCTTCCAGTTCCTCTGGACCTGGAACGACCTGATCGTCGCGCTGACCTTCGGCCAGAACACGCAGCCGATCACGGTCTGGATCTTCGGGCAGCTGCGCGAGTTCGGTACCAGCATCGACGTGATCGCGCCGGCGTCGTTCATCTCGCTGGTCATTCCGCTGGCGGTGTTCTTCGCCTTCCAGCGGTACTTCGTCCAGGGTCTGCTGGCGGGCTCGGTGAAGTAGCGTGCCCGACCCGCGGTTCGCCGTCGTCGGCAGTGGGCTGGCGGCGTTCGCCGCGTACGTCACGCTTCGACACGGCGGGCTCGATTCGGAGCAGATCGTCGTGCTCGGCACCCACGAGGATCCGACGTCGGTCTGGCGTGAGCGAGCGGCGTCGATTCGCCAGAAGCGGATGCGGTCGGAGTCGGACGGCCATCTCGGGGCCGCCTCGTTTCCCGGCCTCTCGGTTCGCGAGGCGCGACGGACGGGCTCGCCGAAGCCGCTGGCGGCGTCTCTCCTGAACCGCTACCACCCGTCGGTCGACGAGTTCCTCGCGCACGCAGCGGAGGTCCGCGGGCAAACCGGCTGGGATCGAAGCTTCCGCAGACAGCGCGTCGAACGCGTTCGTGCGGTCGACGGAGGCTTCGAGCTGGACGGTGAGGACGCGATCCCCCACGTGCTGCTGGCGACGGGCCACCCCGGCCTCTCCCGGCCCAGCGAGTTCCGGGGAGCAGTGCACGCGTACGAGCCACACGGCTACGGCGAGCGGGTGGCGGTCGTCGGCACCGGGATGGCGGCTGCGACGGAGTGGCTGAACGCCCTGGCCGCGGGCGCCGAGGTGACCTCGATCAGGCGGCGGCCTCCGGTCCGGCGCCCGCTGAGCGCGCCACGCCCGTTCTTCTCGAAGCGCGGTCTCGGCGCGTTCCACCGTTCTGCGCCGGCACGGCGCGCCGCCGTCCTGCGCGATCTGTCGACCGCGTCGTATCCGCCCGGACGCGAATGGGACGAGCCGGTCGAGGCGGCGATGGAGACCGGTCGGTTCCGGGTCGCGAGCGCGACGGAGCGTCCAGACGGCGACGACCCAGGTGATCTGCGCCACAGGCTTCCTGCGCGGCTACCGGCACGACCCGCTGTTGGCCGACCTCGTCGAGGCGCACCGAGCTCGAGACGTACGACGACTGGATCGTGCTCGCACCCGATTCGACCGTCCCGGCGCTGACCGGCGCCGGAGCGGACCCTGTCGATCGCCGGTGTCGCCGGGCAGTGGGCCTTTCCCGCTGCAGACACGATCGCCGGAGCGAAGTACGCCGCTCGGGCATTCCTCCGCCGGACATGTCGTACACGCTGAGCGGCCGCATCGAGACGAGGCTCGCCGCGGGCCTCCCTGCGGTCCTCCTCGCACTGGCACTCCACCGCTGGTGGGCGATCGAGCTCGTTGCGTTGATGCTCGCGATCGGGGCGGTGCTCGACCTCGCCTACCACCGGCTCTTCTCCTACCAGGCGGGCTGGCTCGTCCTTCCGCTCGGCGCTCTCGAGCTGGCGCTCGTCTACGGTGCAATGACCCGTCTCGGCATCGGTGCGCCGCTCGTCCAGGCGCTGCTGGTCTACGGAGTCGGCTGGGCCGGCGCCTTCGTCGCCGTCCACGCGGTGCTGCCGGCGCGGCGGCTCGAGTACGCCGAGTCGGGCGGTGAGCTCGGGCGGCAGGGCCTGCTCACCGGCGCGGCGGTGGCCGCGACCCTGGTGTTCGGCCTGGCAGCGGACTACGCCGTCCAGCCGCCGACGATCCACCTCCACGGCACGGTGCGGGGGCCGCTGGTGATCCGGCACGCCGCGACGTACGTCGGCGGTGTCGTGAACGGCGGCATCGTGATCCACGCCGACCACGTGACCCTGCGCCGCGTCACGGTCGTGGGTGGCGAGAACGGCATCGACGTCGAGCACGCGCAGCACGTCATGCTCGATCGGGTGCGGGTGATCCGCTCGACGCTGAACGGGATCAGAGCCTACGACGCCGGCGTGATGATCAAGGACTGCTCCGTCTCGTCGCCGGCCGGGCCGCTCGTCAGCGGGATCCTCGTCACCTACTCGATGGGACGACCGATGAGCATGGTGTCGGGCTGCACGATCACCGGCACCCGCGAGGGCATCGCCACCCATTCGTCGGAGGTCGACGTGATGGGCAACCACGTGCTCGACACGACGGAGCGCGGCATCCTGCTCGGCGAGATGTCGATGGGCATGGCCAGCGACAACGAGGTCGTGGGCGCGAACGGGATCGGGATCATCTGTGCGGACCATTCGATGTGCGAGATCGCGCACAACACCGTCGCCGGTGCGAGGGTCGACGGCGACCAGAACCCGTCGCGGCAGGGCATCGCGATCGAGGCCTACTTCTACGCAGAAGCCGAGGTGCACCACAACACGGTCGTGGCCAGCCCGGGCGGGGTGCGGGCGTTCGACAACTCGACGATCACCCGGACGCACGACTGACGGAGCCCTGCTCGCAGTACGATCAGCAGGCCATGCCGGCCGACGTCCAGCAGCGCACCTACCGGATCGGCGAGGTCGCCGAGCGCGTCGGCGTGACGATCCGGACGATCCGCTACTACGAGGAGCGGGGGCTCCTCGATGCGTCCGCCGGGCGGACACAGGGCTCGCACCGGCTCTACACGGACGCCGACGTCGCGCACCTGATCGAGCTCGTCCGCCTGCGCGACCTGCTCGGGCTCTCGCTCGAGGAGCTCGAGGCGCTCGCCGAGGCGGAAGAGGCGAGAGCCGCGCTTCGCAACCAGTGGGCGGAGAGCGCGAGCAACGCGGAGCGGCTGGAGATCCTCAATGCGGCGATCCTGCTGGTCGAACGACAGCTCGAGCTCGTGCGTGCGCGGCAACGCACGCTCGACGAGTTCGCGACCGCGCTGGCGGACAAGCTGGAGTCGCTGCGGCAGCGCCGCTCGGAGCTCGGGAGCCCGTAACCCTCGCACTTGCGCCCAAGCCTCGCGTTTGCAACACTAGTGTTGCATGGATGCTTCGGACGCGGTGCAGAGCGAACGCCCAGTCGTCGACGAGACCCTCCGCGAGGCCACGATCGCGGTGCTCAGTGAGCGCGGCTTCGCCGGGCTGACGCTCGAGCGGGTGGCGGAGGTCGCGGGGCGCGCCCGGTCGACGCTCTGGCGGCAGGGGCTCGGCCGGGACGAGCTCGTCGGCGCACTCGTCGGGGAGTTGGCGGCGGACTTCCGGGCGGCGATGTACCCGGTCCTCACCGCTGCCGGAACCGGCCGCGAGCGGCTCGAGCGATCGCTCGAGGCGCTGTGCGACCTGCTCGACCGGCACCTGACGCTGATGCTTGCGACCGACGAGGCGTTCCACCAGGAGACGGCGCCCGGGCGAGCCGCCGGACTACCTGCATCCCTTCATCCAGTTCTTCCGCGAAGGGGCGGCGGACGGGTCGTTGGCCCCGGTCGACGACGTGGTCGCGGCGGCGGACCTCGCGTTCAACACCGTCGCCTGGCCGTTCGTCCACCTGCGTGGCCGTCACGGATGGTCGGTCGACGAGGCAAAGGCGCGCATCGTCGGCGCGGTGCTCAACGGCATCGCACCGGAGCAGCCGGAGGGAAGACGACGAAAGGAGCGACGATGAGCATGACGTTGCCGTATCAAGAGCCGCTCGTTCCCCGCGATCCGGGCGAGCGGCAGATCCCGGAGCCGCCGCGGCGCGGCGAGGAGGGTGGCCCTCCCTGCGGGATCTGCAGCGGCCGGGCGACCGGCGCCGTCTGGTCGGACGACAACTGGACGCTGCACCCGCCGGTCCAGGGCAGTCTTCCCGGCGCGGTCTGGCTGGCGAGCCGGACGCACGTCGACTCGTTCGCCGACCTGCCCGACGAGCTTGCCGCCGACTTCGGGCGGGTCGCCGCGCCGCGTCGAGCGCGCGATCCTCTCGCTCGGCGACGTGGCCCGCGTCCACCTCTACCGCTGGGGAGACGGCGGTGCGCACTTCCACGTCTGGTTCCTGCCGCGGCCGCTCGGGATGGTCGAGGCCTCCGGGATGATGCTGCCGCTCTGGGAGGACGTGCTCCCGAACGTGCCCGACGAGGAGCTCGCGGCGGCCGCCCGGCGCGTCGCGGCCGCGATGTGATGAGCGGCCCCGGCCTCGCGCGCCGGCTCGGCACGACGGACGCCGTCGTCATCGGTCTCGGCTCGATGATCGGGGCGGGGGTGTTCTCGGCGTTCGGGCCGGCCGCGCGGGCGGCCGGGAGCGGCCTCCTGGTCGGTCTTGCGATTGCGGCCTTCGTCGCGTACTGCAACGCGACGGCATCGGCGCAACTCGCTGCCGAGTTCCCGACGTCCGGGGGCACCTATGTCTACGGACGCGAGCGGCTCGGCGAGTGGTGGGGGTTCCTCGCGGGGTTCGGGTTCGTGGTGGGCAAGACGGCGTCGTGCGCTGCGATGGCGCTGACCTTCGCGGCGTACGCCGTCCCCGGCCCATCGTGGCTGCAGCGGCTGGCTGCGGCCGCGGCGGTGATCGCGCTGACGACGGCGAACTACCACGGCATCTCGCGCACCGCCGGGCTCGCGCGCGTCCTGGTGGCGGGCTCGATCGCCGCGCTGCTCGTCGTCGTCGCCGCGATCGCCTTCAGCGGCGACGCCCACTGGAGCCGCATCGGCGGCCTCTCGGCGCTCCACGGCGGCGGCGTGCACGGGCTGTTGCAGGCCGCCGGCCTGCTGTTCTTCGCATTCGCCGGCTACGCCCGGATCGCGACCCTCGGGGAGGAGGTTCGCGATCCGACGCGGACGATCCCGCGCGCGATTCCGCTGGCCCTCGCGATCGTCGTCGGGCTCTATCTCGTCGTTGCGGTCGCTGCGCTCACAGCCGGTGGGCCGACCGTGCTCGCCGCGAGCAAGACACCCCTCGCGGCTGCGGCGAACGCGGTCGGTGCGGCGTGGGCCGTCCCCGTCGTCCGCGTGGGTGCGGCCGCTGCGAGCCTGGGTGCGCTGCTTGCGCTGATCGCGGGGATCGGCCGCACGGGCCTCGCGATGGCGCGGAACGGCGATCTACCGCGCTGGCTCGCCTCCGTGCACCCGCGTCACCGCGTTCCCGGTCACGCCGAGCTCGCGGTTGCCGCCGTGGTCGTCGTCCTGGTGCTCGCCACCGATCTGCGCGGCGCGATCGGCTTCTCGTCGTTTGGTGTCCTCGTCTACTACGCCGTCGCCAATGCCGCGGCGTTCACGCAGACCGGCGCGCTGCGACGCTGGCCGCGCGCCTTGAACGTGCTCGGCCTCGCAGGTTGCGTGACGCTGGTCGCATCGCTGCCGGTCAGGTCGGTCGTCGCCGGTGTCGTCGTGTTCGCGATCGGCCTCGCCGGCCGGGTCACCGTGCGTGTGGCGCGCGGCCTCAGGCCGGCTTGACCTCCTGGACGAGCCAGCCGTTGCCGTCCGGGTCGTCGAACGAGAAGAACGAGTTGTAGCTGCCGCGTGCCGGATCGAGGCCCGGCGTCTGCCCGCCTTGATCGAAATGGAAGAACTCGCTCACGTCCATGCCGCGCCCGACGAGCTCGGCGCGTGCCGCCTCGATGTCTTGGACGACGAGATGGAGGCCCTTCGCCGAGCCGGGGGCAGCCTGCGAGAAGGTGCCGAAGGCGATCGAGCACGCCGAGCCCGGCGGCGTCAGTTGCACGACGCGAAAGCTCTCGCCGGCCCGCGTGTCGACGTGCACGTCGAACCCTGCCTGCTCGGTGTAGAAGGCCTTGGCGCGGTCGACATCCGAGACGGGCACGACCACCAGTTCGAGCTTCCAGTTCACGACCAGCTCCTTTGCCTCGTTTCCAGCAGCTTCTACCCGTTCGACGCCGATCGGAGCCGCGTCTCATCGGTCGACCGATGAGTTCGGCTGTTCCGTGGCGTCTACTCTCCCGACAGGCAGGCACCCAGAAGGAGGGGGAACGGTGACGGATTCGAACACGCACGCGCACGTCGACGACGCGACACTCGCCGCTGAGCGGCGCATTGCACACTCCGGAGGGCTCGCTCGGCTCGCCGGCGCCTGTGCGCGCCACCCGCGGCGCGTCGTCTTCAGCTGGCTCGGCGTGTTCGTAGCCCTGATCGTGTTGAACGGCGCGTTCCACGGAAAGCTGATCAACGACTTCAAGATCCCCGGTTCGGACACGCAGAAGGCGACCGACCTGATCGATGCGAAGTTCGGCGGCCAGAAGGGATCGGCCCTGCGTGTCGTGCTCGCGTCCCAGAACGGGCAGCCGCTCGATTCGAGCGCGACGGCAGCGGCGATTCGCAAGATGCTCTCCACCTCGGTCGTCGCGCAACACGATCTCGCGCAGGACCCCAAGGACGCGTCCGCGATCAAGAGCCCGCTCGCGCCGGGTTCGACGCAGCTCGCGCACAGCGGCAAGGTCGCCTACTTCGACGTGCAGTTCGACCGCACCGGCTTCGAGCTGCCGCGGTCGAAGATCGTGAACCTGGAGGACCGGCTGCGCGCAATCGGCGCGCCGGCCGGAATGCAGGTGGAGTTCACCGGTGAGGCCGAGAGTGCGCCGCCGACGCAGGGCCTGAGCGACTTGATCGGCCTGGCCTGCGCGTTCGTGATCCTGATGGTGCTGTTCCGCGCGCTCGTGCCGACGGTGATCCCGCTGCTCTTCGCGATCGTGGCGGTGCTCGGTGCATTCCTGCTGCTCTTCCTCGCCGCGCGCCTCACGCACTTCAACACGATCACCGAGATCCTCGTGCCGATGATCGGCCTCGGGGTGGGGATCGACTACACGCTCTTCATTGTCACGCGGTTCCGACAGTTCCTGCACGACGGGCTGTCGCCGCAGGAAGCGGCGGCCGCCGCCGGCGCGACAGCGGGCCGCGCGGTGATCTTCGCCGGCGTGACCGTGGCGATCTCGATCACCGGGCTGGCGCTGATCGGGCTTGACTTCATCACCAAGCTGGGCATCGGCAGCGCGCTCGGCGTGCTCACCGCGGTCCTGCTCGCGAACTCGCTGCTGCCTGCGGTGCTCTCGATGCTCGGCAACAAGATCGACCGTGGGCGGCTCGGTCTGAAGCATGTCGACGAGTCGCGCGAGGGTCAGATGCACACGCCGATCGCGGCCTGGGGCAGGTTCGTCTCCAACCGCGCTCGGATCGTCCTGCCCGTGACGATCGTCGTGCTGCTCCTGCTCGCCTCACCGGTGCTCGCGGTGCGGCTCGGGCTCGCAGACTCGGGCACCGCGCCGAAGGATCAGACGACCCGGAAGGCGTACGACCTGCTGACGAGCGGCTTCGGCCCCGGCTTCACGGAGCCGATCCCGGTCGTCATCGACCTCCAATCGGACCACGCGGCTGCGACCAAGCTGGAGACGGCGCTCAAGGCCGTGCCGGCGATCGCGCAGGTCGACAAGCCGATCTACAACGCGAAGACCGCTGCCAAGGCGTCGGTGGCGATCGTCAACAGCTACGGGAGGTACAAGCCGCAGGACACGAAGACGGACGACCTCGTGTCGGCGCTGCGGCACACCGTGATCCCGCGGACGCTGGAGGGCTCGAGTGCGCATGCGTACGTGTCGGGATCGAACGCAGCGTTCACCGACATCGGCAATCGCATCTTCTCCCACGCGCCGTGGTTCCTGCTCTACATCATCGGGATCACATTCCTCGTGCTGACGATGGCGTTCCGCTCGGCGGTGATCGCGCTCAAGGCTGCGCTCACGACGCTCATGTCGGCGCTCGTCGGCTTCGGCGTGCTGACACTCGTCGTGCAGCTTGGACACGGGATGGGGATCATCGGCCTCGATCGCACCGGCCCGATCGAAAGCTTCGTGCCGCCGATCGCGTTCGCGATCCTGTTCGGCCTGTCGACGGACTACGAGGTGTTCCTGATGAGCCGGATCCGCGAGGAGCACGTGCACGGGAGCGACACCGTCACCGCCGTGAAGGACGGCGTCGCGGCGGTGGGGCGGGTGATCGCCGCGGCTGCGCTGATCATGTCGTCGGTGTTCTTCTCGTTCCTGCTGGCGCCGGACCGCGTGTCGAAGGAGTTCGGCCTCCTGCTCGGGATCGCGATCCTCACCGACGCGTTCCTGATGCGGCTCACGCTCGTGCCGGCGCTGCTCACCGTCCTGCGCGAACGTTCGTGGTGGATCCCGAGCTGGCTCGACAAGATCCTGCCCAACGCGACGATCGAGCCTCCGTCCGAGCGCGCGCCGACCGGCGCCGCGTTGCCCGGCAAGCCGGCGGACGCCCGGGCGCGGTAAGGCTCAGCCCACGCCTTGATCGCGACGATCAGGCTGAGGAGTGCCGCGACCTCGTCCGGCGTGAACGCGGCGGCCACCGCGTCGTAGTCCTCCGCGGGCACATGGTCGCGTGCGACCAGCGTCACGAAAGGAGACCACGATGGGGAAGCTGACGACGTGCCTCTGGTTCGACACTGAGGGCGAGGAGGCGGCACGGTTTTACACGTCCGTGTTCCCGAACTCCAAGCTCGGCGACATCTCGCACTACGGTGAAGCAGGGCCGCGTCGAGGGTCTCGAGCGCGCGGACGTCGCCGCGTAGCGCCCGCCTCTACTTCCGGCCGGGGCCGGGCACGCTCTCGAGCTCGTCCGGCCGCAGCAGCCGCGTTCCCTGTGGGACGAACCCGGCCACGACCGGCCGCTTGTCCGACTTGCGGCGGGTGATCGTCGGGGGCTTGTCGCTCGCGTACTTGTCGCCCCATTGCCTGAGGCCGGCGAGCGCCACCTGGAGGTCGACGCCCTTGCGGGTCAGCTTGTACTCGTAGCGCTCCGGCCGCTCGCTGTAGCGGACGCGCTCGAGGATCCCCTGGTCGACCAGGCGCGCCAGCCGGTCGGACAGCACGTTCCGTGCGATCCCCAGGCTCTCCTGGAACTGCTCGAACCGCCTGCGCCCGAGGAAGGCGTCGCGGACGATCAGCAGCGTCCAGCGCTCGCCCACGATCTCCAGGGCGGCTGCGATCGAGCAGTTCTGGCCCGTGTAGTCGCGCTTCAGCATGCCGATACGGTAGCAGTGTGAGTTGCGTGAAGCAACCTTATCTGGCATACTGGAGCTGTAAGTTGTTTCAAGCAACTGAGTTGGGAGAGCGAATGACGTCGAATCACGCCACAGCAGCGGTCGTCGAGCAGACGGCACGGACTGCACGCACGCCCGGCCTGCGGGCCGTCGCGGCCCAGGCGGCCCGTCCGGCCCTGCCCGAGCGGCACGCCTACCGGCTCGCAGCGGCGGTGATCGGCCTCGGCCTGTTCGCCTCGCTCACCCCGTCACCGCTCTACCGCAGCTACAGCGTGCTCTGGCACTTCTCGCCACTGACGCTGACCCTGATCTATGCCACGTACGCGTTCGGCGTGCTCACGACCCTGTTGGTCGCGGGTCGGCTGTCCGACGAGGTCGGCCGGAGGCCTGTGCTGCTCGCGTCGCTGGCAGCGCTGATGGGCTCGACCGTGCTCTTCATGCTCGCCGACTCGGCGGCCTGGCTCTTCGTCGCGCGCGGCCTGCAGGGTCTCGCGACCGGGGCCGCACTGAGCGCAGCGAGCGCCGCGCTGCTCGATCTGCACCCGCGGCGGGATGCGGCGGGGGTCGGGCGCACGAACAGCGTCTCGGCTGCGGCCGGGCTCGGTCTCGGCATGCTCGTCTCGTCGGCGCTCGTGCAGCTCGGCCCGGCTCCGCGCGTGTTGCCGTACGCGGTCCTGCTCGTCCTGCTCGGCGCGGCCTTCGCCGGCGCCTACTGGATGCCCGAGCCCGTCGAGACCCGTGGCCGCTTCCGCCTGAGCTGGGAGTGGCCGAAGGTGCCGCCGGTGGCACGCCGCCCGTTCCTGCTCGCGTCGCTCGCGGTCGTATCCTCGTGGTCGATCGGGGCGCTCTTCTTCTCGCTCGGGCCCGAGCTCGCGGCGAAGCTGTTCCACACGTCCAACGTGCTCGTGGCGGACAGCGGAGCCGTGGCGCTCGCCGGCGCGGCGGCTGCGTCGGCGTTGCTGCTCGGCCGCTCTGCCCCATGGCTCGGCGCCAGCGCGGGGTCGATCGGCCTCGCCGCGGGCATGCTCCTGATCGTTGCGGCGGCAGCGACCGGCTCGGGCCCGACCTACCTCGTCGGAGCGCTCGTCGGCGGCACGGGCTTCGGCGTCGCCTACCTCGGCGGGCTCCGCGCGCTCGTGGCGGTCATCCCCGCCGAGCACCGCGCCGCCGTGATGTCCGCCTTCTACATCGTCGCGTACTCGTCCCTCTCGGTGCCGGCCGTGCTCGCCGGCCTCGTCGTGACGCACCTCGGCCTCGCCTCGACGTTCGAGGTCTTCGGCGGCATCGTGGCCGCGGTCGCCCTCGTCGTCGCCTTCGAGGCATGGCGCACGCGCCCGATCGACAACCCCCTCGATCTACCAAGGAGGATTTCCCTTGACCCAGCATCCTGAGACCCACCTCGTCGACGTCGTCTGTGCCACCTGCGGTGCGGCGTTCGCCGTCCGCTCGACGGCCGCGGCGCTGTCCGTGGACGTCTGCTCGAACTGCCATCCGGCCTACACGGGCGTGACCCGCGCGGTCGCCGGGGGCAGCCGGATCGACCGGTTCAACCGCCGGCGCGCGCTCGCGGCGGCGTGAACCATTCCACGTCGGTGCCGTGAGCGACGATGACGTCGCTCACGAGCTCCGGCGGGAACAGCCCATGCTCGACGACGCCCGGCGTCGCCGACAGCCAGGCCGCGAGTGATGCCGGGTCGCCGATCGGGCCGAGGTAGTCGGCGATCAGGTTGTCGTCGGGGCTTCGCGGCACGTCGCGCAGCTCGGCCGGTGCGAGCGCGGCGAGCGTTGCGACGGCGCCGAACTCGAGGATCTCCAGCGGCACGGGCGGACGCAGCGCGTCGACCAGCTTTTCTGCCCCTGCGATCACCACGAACCGGTTCGCGGCGGCGGCGACGATCTTCTCGCGCGTGTGCGCGGCGCCGCCTCCCTTCACGAGCCAGCCGTCGGGCGCGATCTGATCGGCGCCGTCGATGGCGATGTCGAGCACGCCGAGCGCGTCGAGCGGCTCGACGACGAGGCCGAGCGCCCGGGCAGCCTGTTCCGTCGCGGGCGAGGTCGCTGCGCAGCGGATCGAGAGCCGGCGGGCGGCAAGCGCCGGTAGGAGCTCGGCGACGGTCGAGCCCGTTCCGAGACCGACCTTCGCCCCGTCGGGGACGAGCTCTGCAGCGGCCTCGGCAGCGGCGCGCTTCTCGGTCTGCTCGGCACGGGTGTCCACGGCGTCGTGCCAGTCTGGCGTGAACGCCGGGCGTTCGCACCGGCGAAAGTCGCCGGACCCTGGCAGACCGCTCCGCGAAGCGCGACACTGCACCTGATGTCTCGCATCGAGGCGTCCGACGACCGGGCTCTGCGCCGCTGCGCCGGCTGCGGCGAGGTGAATGCCGCACGCGCCCGTTTCTGCAGCAGCTGCGGCGCGTCGCTCGACGAGACGCGTGCTCCGCACGAGGAGCGCAAGCTGGTCTCGATCCTGTTCGTCGACCTCGTCGGGTTCACCGCGCGGTCGGACTCGGCCGACCCGGAGGACGTTCGCGACGTGCTCCAGCTGTACCACGCGGAGGCGAAGCGCCGCATCGAGCATTTCGGCGGGGTGCTCGAGAAGTTCATCGGCGACGCCGTGATGGCCGTCTTCGGCGCGCCGGTCGCCCACGGCGACGACGCCGAGCGTGCAGTTCGCGCCGGCCTGGACGTCCTGGCGGGAATCGAGCAGCTGAACCGTGAACGCGAGCTCGACCTGGCCGCGCGCGCGGCCGTGAACACGGGCGAGGCGATCGTCTCGATCGATGCCCGCGGCGGCGATGCGCTCGCCACCGGTGACGTGGTCAACGTCGCGGCGCGGCTTCAGTCGGCGGCTCCGCCCGGTCGGTTGATCGTCGGCGCCGAGACACATCGCGCCACCCGCGCGGCGATCGCCTACGAGGGGCTCGATGCGGTCACCGCCAAGGGCAAGGCCGAGGCGCTGCAGGCCTGGCTCGCGATCGAGCCGACGGGCGCACCCGCCGAGCGGCAGCCCGGAGCCACCACGCTCGTCGGGCGGGACCGAGAGCTCGAGCTCGTCCAGTCGCTGTGGCGGCGCGCCGCGACCGATCGACGGCCCCATCTGATCACCGTGATGGGCCCGCCGGGGATCGGCAAGACACGGCTCTGCCGGGAGCTCACCGCGATCGTCGATGCGGACGGCGGCCGGATCCTGCGCGGGCGCTGCCTCCCCTACGAGGAGCAGGCGGGGTACCAGGCGTTCTCGCGCATCGTGCACGACGCGAGCGGCATCCTCGAGTCGGATTCGCCCGCGATCGCCCGCGAGAAGCTCCGCGTCTCGGTCGACGAGCTGCTGCCCGGCGCCGAGGCCGCAGATGTCGTCCGTCACCTCGCACTGCTGCTGGGCCTCGCGCCGGGCGACGAGGTTCCCCGGGTGCAGTTGCTCTTCTTCACCGCGAGGCGGTTCATCGAGTGCATCGGCCTCGCCCGGCCGACCGTGCTCGTCTTCGAGGACGTGCACTGGGCGCAGAGCAGCGAGATCGCGCTGCTCGACTACCTCGCGCAGCACCTGCGCGACTCGGCGGTCCTGCTCGTGGCGACCGGTCGGCCCGAGCTGCTCGATTCGCATCCGAGCTGGGGCAGCGGTCTGCTCGCGCAGACGACGATCCCGCTCGACCCGCTCGCGCCACACGACGCCGAGGCGCTTGCCGCCGAGCTCGTCCAGGCGGCGGGCGGTCAGACGATCGACCTGGCGCGAGTGGTCGACGTCGCCGGCGGCAATCCGCTCTTCCTCGAGGAGCTGGCGGCGTCCGTGCTCGAGCTGGGCGACGCGGGCGAGCTGCCGGTGACCGTCCGCGAGGCGATCGCTGCCCGCATCGATGCGATGCCCGCCGACGCGCGGAGCGCGCTCCTGTCGGCTGCGGTCGTCGGCAAGACCTTCTGGCGCGGGGTGGTGCAGGCAGTCGGACGCAACGGCGACATCGACGATGCACTCTCGGTGCTGGAGGCACGCGATCTCGTTCGCCGCGATCCGTTCAGCCAGTTGTCCGGGGACGTTCAGTTCACGTTCAAGCACATGCTGATTCGCGACGTCGCGTACGCGACCGTGCCGCGCGCGCAGCGACGCGAGCTCCACGCAGCGGTAGCGGGGCACGTCGAGGAGAAGCTGTCTGGTGCGGCCGAGGCGCTATCGGCCATCCTCGCCTACCACTGGCGTGAGGCGGGCGAGCCGGCGCGGGCGATCCCGTATCTGCTCTCGGCGGCCGACGCCGCGCGGCGGAGCTGGGCGCAGGGAGCCGTGATCGACCTCTACTCGCGCGCGGTCGAGCTGGCCCAGGACGACGAGCTGCGGCGCCGGTTGCGGTTCCAGCGGGGTATCGCGCTGGTCGAGCTCGGCGACTACGTCCGGGCGAGCGAGGAGCTCGAGGCTCTCCTGCCCGAGCTCGAGGGGCAGGAGCGGCTCGACGCGCTGATCGCGCTCGGGCACGCGCTCGTCTGGACCGAGCGGGACGAGGACACGCTGGTGGCGGCCGGAGAGGCCGCGCGCGTGTTCGAGACCGTCGACGACGACACTGCGCTGCCGGCGATCCTCGCCATGGAGAGCCAGGCGCTCGCGATGCGCGGCGGAACCGGCGATCTCGACCGGGCACTCGAGCTCGGCGACCGTGCGCTCGACCTCTGGGTGCCCGGTACGCGGAAGCACGATCTGATGCAGCACCTGCACCTGCATTCGGACGCCACGTACTGGGTGGGCCAGTACGAGCGGTCGGTCGACCTGTCGAGACGAACACGCGCGCTCGGCAGCGAGGAGCACCGGGCGGAGTCGTTGCTCCGGGGCGGCGGGTTCGAGGCTCTCGCGCTCGCGGGCCTCGGCCGGCACGAAGAGGCGATCGCGCTCTGGGACGAGCTCTTCGCCGTCGCACGCGAGCTCGGCCAGAGCCCGATGGTGCTGCTCAACTACTCGGCCCTCGCCTATCGAGAGCTGCACGATCTCGACGAGGCGCGCCGGCGGAGCGAGGAGGCGCTCGAGCTGTCCGCCGCGGTGACGTTCGGGATGCCGAAGCAGTTCGCCGGCTCCGACCTCCTCTTCACCCAGCTGCTGGCCGGCGACGTCGGCGGCGCCCAGGTCGCGTGGCCCGCGCTCTGGGCCGGAGCCGACGAGGCGACTGCCTGGACGACGTGGCTGATCGCGGGGCGCCTCGCCTGCGGTCGCGCGGAGATCGCGCTCGTCGCCGAGAGCCCCGAGTCCGCTGTCGATTGGGCGCGCCAATCGCTCGAGATCGCGCGGCGGACGCGTCGCCGGAAGTACGAAGCGCGTTCGCTGATGCTGCTCGGGCGCGGGCTCGTGCTACTGGGCCAGCGTGACGAAGCGCTGAAGGCGGGGCGCGCGGGCGCGGCGATCGCGGACGAGCTGATCGGCCCGCCCGCCCGCTGGGACGCGCAGGCATCGCTCGGGGAGATCGCGCAGGCCGTCGGCGACGACGACACCGCGGCCGGCGCGTACGGCGAGGCCGCGAGCCTGATCGAGGCGTTCGCCGGCACGCTTGCGCCCGGGCGTTCCGCGACGCTGCTCGCGGCTCCGGCGATCGACGAGATCCTCTCGCGGGCGGGCCGGCGGCCTGTCGTCTGAGAGGTCGCGGCCGAGCTTCGTCGCCGTCGGCGACGTCATGCTCGACGTCGTCTGCGCCGAGTCGCCGCCGCCCGGCGAGCGCATCCACGCCGCGGTGTCGCTGCGAGCCGGTGGCTCGGCGGCGAACGCGGCGCTTGCCGCGATCCGCGCCGGAGCGTCGGCCCGCGTGATCGGGCGGATCGGCGCCGACCGGCCCGGCGATCTCGTCGAGGCGACGCTGGCAGAGCGCGGCGTCGAGCCGGTGCTGGCGCGCGACGCCGAGCTGCCGACGGGAAGCGCCGTCGCGCTGCTCGGCGGGGCGGCTCCGAGCGTGGTCGCGAACCGCGGGGCGAATGCGAGCTTCTCGCCGGGCGACGTGCCGCACCTCGTCGAAGCCGACGCGCTCTTCGTCTCCGGGTTCGCCCTGCTGCAGCAGAGCTCGGCGCCGGGAGCGCGCGCGGCGCTCGAGCGCTTCCGCGGACAGTGGGCGGCGGTCGACCTCGGGTCGCCGGGACTTGCGGGAGCCGCGACGGACGACGTCATGCGCGGCGCGAACGTCGTGCTCGGGACGGCGGATGAGGCACGCGCGCTCACCGGGTCGCCGCCCGAGGAGGCGGCACGCGCACTCGCCTCTCGCTTCGAGGTCGTGTGCGTAAAGCTGGGAGAGGACGGCGTCGTCGTCGCGCACCGAGGTCGAGTCGTGCGGCGGTCGGCCGAGCGCGTCGTCCACACGGCGCCCTTCGGCGCCGGTGACGCGTTCGGCGCCGCGCTCCTCGTCGCGCTCGCGGTGGGCGAGGACGTGGTGCGGGCAGCCGAGCTAGCGTGCGAGGCCGGTGCCCGCACCGCCGCGGGTCATTAAGCGAGTGCAAGCTCTGCCGGCCGCGGCCGGCGGATCAACGCGAACACGACTGCGAGTGCGACCGCGAGCATCACCGCGCCGACGGTCAGCGAGGTCGAGATGCGATGTGCGAGCACGTCGCGCGCGTCGAGGCCGCTGGGCGCTGCAGACGCGAACACCGTCACGAGCACGCCGAGGCCGAGCGATCCACCCAGCTGGTGGGCCACGTTGACGAGCCCCGAGGCGGCGCCTGCGTCTTCGGGCGTGACCCCGGCGACGCCCGACGCGGTCAGCGGCGTGAACGCCGCGGCCGCGCCGATGCCGAGGATCACCATCGGGATCGCCATCCCGGTGAGGTAGGGCGTGTCGGCCGAGATGCGGCTCAGCCAGGCCATGCCGACGAGTGCGATCGCGACGCCGCCTGCGAGCAGTCGCGCGTTGCCGAAGCGCTGCGCGAGGCGCGGCACGACGGCCACCATCGAGAACATCACGCCAGTGAGCGGGAGGAATGCGACGCCGGCCTCGAGCGGGCTGTAGCCGCTCACGCCCTGCAGGAACTGCGTGAGGAAGAAGAACATCCCGAACATCGCGCCGACAAAGAGGATCCGCGCGACGTAGGCGCCGGCACGCTCGCGGCTGGCGAACAGCCGCAACGGTGTGATCGGCTGCTCGGCACGACGCTCGGTCAGGACGAACAGCCCGAGCAAAGCGACGCCGCCGATGAGCGACGCGATCGTGATCGCGTCCGTCCAGCCGGCCGTCGCGGAGCGGACGATGCCGTAGACGACCGCCGTCATCCCCAGCGTCGAGGTTGCTGCACCGGCCAGGTCGAACCGGCCCGACCGCGGCTCTGTCTCCGGCAGGTAGCGCGGCGCAGCCAGGATCAGTGCGATGCCGACCGGCACGTTGATGAACAGGCCGTACCGCCAGGAGAGAAAGTCGGTGAGGACGCCGCCGAGCACGAGCCCGACGCTGCCGCCGCCACCGGCCACGGCGCCGTAGTAGGCGACGGCCCGCGTGCGCTCGGGACCCTCCGGGAAGCTGGTCGTCAGGAGAGCGAGCGTCGACGGTGCGGCGATCGCGGCGCCGACGCCCTGAACGCCGCGGGCGGCGAGCAGCCAGGTGGCCGACTGCGCGAGGCCGGCGGCCAGCGACGCCGCCGTGAAGAGTGCGATGCCGGCGACGAACATGCGGCGGCGGCCGAGGATGTCCCCGGCGCGGGCGCCGAGCAGCAGCAGCCCGCCGAATGCCAGCGTGTAGGCGTTCTGCACCCACGACAGCCCGGTCGCGGAGAAGCCGAGGGCGTGGTGGATCTTGGGCAGAGCAGTGATGACGATCGAGACGTCGAGGACGATCATCAGGTAGCTCGCGAGGATGATCGCGAGGACACGGGTCGGAGTGGCGGAGCGAGTGGTGGGCATGCGAAGGCAGGCCTCCTTCCGGGCAGGTCTTGCGCTAAAGTGGAGGGCACCTCCAGAACATCCGGAGGCAACCTCCGGTTACTATACGGAGGAACCCTCCGTTTGTCAAACCGGGTTCGGCGACATCGATGAGCCAGACCGAGATCTCACTCCAGCGGCCGAAGCGGGCCGACGCCCGTCGGAACTACGACAAGCTCGTCGCTGCGGCGCGGGCCGTGTTCGCCGAGGACGGCACCTCGGCGCCGCTCGAGGACGTGGCCGAGCGGGCCGGCGTGGGGATCGGGACGCTGTACCGCCACTTCCCGACGCGCCAGGCGCTGCTCGAGGCGGTGTACGTCGACGAGGTCGAGGGAATCGCGCGCGCCGCGGCCGAGCTGCTCGAGCTGCCGCCGTGGGACGCGCTGGCGGAGTGGCTGCACCGGTACGTGGGCTTCGCGGCGACGAAGAGTGCGTTGACGCAGGCGTTGCTCGAGGTGGCCCCCGACTCCGACGTCCTCGGCCGGTGCCGCACCGCGATCGTCTCCGCCGGCACAGCGTTGCTCGAGCGCGCTCAGCTGGCCGGCGTCGTGCGGCCGGACACGAACTTCCTCGACGTCGTCCGGATGGTCGGCGCGATCGCACTCGTCCCGAAGGCCGATCCGGAGCAGCAGGATCGTTTGCTGTCACTCGCACTCGACGGGCTGCGCTACCGCCCCGGCTCGTAACTCCCCTCGCGGCCGCGCTCGGCAAGAATGGAGCGAGCCTCGGCCGAGAGGAGAGACGATGACGACGACAGAATCCACCGGGCTACGCCGACTCCCCGCGTACCAGGAGCTTGCGGCTCACTACGAGGAGCTTCGCGACGTTCACCTCCGCGACCTCTTCGCGTCCGATCCGGGCCGCGGCACGCGGCTCACCGCCGAAGCGGCGGGCATCTTTCTCGACTACTCGAAGAACCGCGTCACCGACGAGACGCTGCGGCTGCTCCTCGCGCTCGCGGAGCGAGGCGGGCGTCGCCGAGCGGCGCGACGCGATGTTCGCGGGCGAGCACATCAACGTCACCGAGGACCGCGCGGTGCTGCACGTCGCGCTGCGGATGCCGCGCGGCCGCTCGCTGATCGTCGACGGCCGCGACGTCGTCGCCGAGGTGCACGAGGTGCTCGACCGGATGGCGGCGTTCTCCGAGCGGATCCGCTCCGGCGAGTGGAAGGGCCACACCGGCAAGCCGATCACGAACGTCGTCAACATCGGCATCGGCGGCTCCGACCTCGGCCCGGTGATGGCGTACCGGGCGCTGCGGCACTACAGCAGGCGCGACCTGACGTTCCGCTTCGTCTCGAACGTCGACGGCACGGACTTCGTCGAGGCGACGCGCGACCTCGACCCCGAGCGGACGCTCTTCATCGTCTGCTCGAAGACGTTCACGACGCTCGAGACGATGACGAACGCCGCAGACGGCGCGCGCCTGGCTGCTCGCAGGCCTCGGCGGCGACGAGTCGGCGGTCGCGAAGCACTTCGTCGCGGTCTCGACGAACCTCGAGGAGGTCGCGCGCTTCGGCATCGACACCGAGAACATGTTCGGCTTCTGGGACTGGGTCGGCGGCCGCTACTCGATGGACTCGGCGATCGGCCTCTCGACGATGCTCGCGATCGGCCCGGAGCAGTTCCACGAGCTGCTCGCCGGCTTCCACGCGATGGACGAGCACTTCCGCACGGCGCCGCTCGAGCAGAACCTGCCGGTGCTGATGGGGCTGCTCGGCGTCTGGTACTCCGACTTCTTCGGCGCGCAGACGGTGGCGGTGCTGCCGTACGACCAGTACCTCGAGCGCTTCCCGGCGTACCTCCAGCAGCTGACGATGGAGTCGAACGGCAAGTCCGTGCGGCTCGACTCGACGCCGGTCGACGTCGACACGGGCGCCGTCTACTGGGGCGAGCCCGGCACGAACGGCCAGCACAGCTTCTACCAGCTGATCCACCAGGGCACGCGTCTCATCCCCTGCGACTTCATCTGCTTCGCGCGAGTCCTGAACCCGCTCGGCAACCACCACGACCTGCTCGTCGCGAACGTGTTCGCGCAGGCCGAGGCGCTCGCCTTCGGCAAGACCGCCGAGCGAGGTCGCGGCCGAGGGCACGCCCGACTGGCTCGTGCCGCACCGGACGTTCGCCGGCAACCGCCCGTCGAACGTGCTGATGGCGCGAACGGCTGACGCCGGCGCTGCTCGGCACGCTCGTCGCGCTCTACGAGCACTCGGTCGTTCACGCAGGGCGTCGTCTGGGGCATCAACTCGTTCGACCAGTGGGGCGTCGAGCTCGGCAAGGCGCTCGCGAAGCGGATCGTCCCGGAGCTCACGGGCGACGACGCAGCTCGCGCACGACTCGTCGACGAACGCGCTGATCGCGCGCTACCGCGCGGCCAGGAAAGAAACGGAGGCCTAGGGATGCAAGCTGGGAATGGTCGGGCTCGGCCGCATGGGCTCTAACCTCGTGCGTCGCTTGATGCGAGACGGGCACGAGTGCGTCGTCTTCGACGTCGAGTGCCGACGCCGTCGCGGGAATGGAGGCCGAAGGCGCGACGGGCGCGCGGACGCTCGAGGAGTTCGTGGCGGCGCTCGACGGCCCGAAGGCGGCGTGGGTGATGATCCCCGCTGCGATCACCGGCCGCATCGTCGACGACCTCGCCGGGCTGATGGGGCCCGGTGACATCATCATCGACGGAGGCAACAGCTACTACCGCGACGACATCGACCGCGCCGAGGCGCTCGCCGCCAAGGGCATCGAGTACGTCGACGTCGGCACGAGCGGCGGCGTCTTCGGCCTCGACCGCGGCTTCTGCCTGATGATCGGCGGCAAGCCGCAGGTCGTGGAGCACCTCGACCCGATCTTTCGCACGATCGCGCCGGGAGTCGACGCCGCCGCGCGCACGCCTGGGCTCGACGGCGAGCCGAGCACGGCCGAGAACGGCTACCTCCACTGCGGCCCCGCCGGCTCCGGCCACTTCGTGAAGATGGTCCACAACGGGATCGAATACGGGCTGATGGCGGCCTACGCCGAGGGTCTGAACGTGCTCCACAAGGCGAACGTCGGCAAGCTCGAGCACGAGGTCAGCGCGGAGAGCACGCCGCTTCGCGACCCGCGCTACTACCAGTACGACATCGACGTCGCCAAGGTCGCCGAGGTCTGGCGCCGCGGCAGCGTCGTCGCGTCATGGCTGCTCGACCTGACTGCGCACGCGCTGTCGCAGGGCCAGGCGCTCGACGGGTATTCGGGCCGCGTGTCCGACTCGGGCGAGGGTCGTTGGACGATCCTCGCGGCGGTCGACGAGGGCGTTCCGGTGCCCGTCCTCAGCTCGGCGCTCTACGAGCGCTTCGAGTCGAGGGGCGAAGGGCTGTTCGCGAACCAGCTCCTCTCCGCGATGCGCCAGGAGTTCGGCGGGCACGCCGAGCAGCCGGTCCCGGCCGCCTAGGATGAGTGGGCCGGCAATGAAGATCTTCAACCTCTACGGCGACGAGTGGCACGAAACGAGAGACCGCGACGGCTGGCGGATCAAGGAGGCGTTCGTCGGCCACCACATCGGGGGCGGACTGATCGGCGCGAGCATGGCCGAGGTCGACCCCGGCAACAAGCTCTGGCCGTATCACACCCACCACGCGAACGAGGAGTGGGTGATCGTGCTGCGCGGCGAGCCCACGCTCCGCACGCCCGAAGGCGAGCAGGTCCTGCACGAGGGGGACGTCGTTTGCTTCCCGCGCGGCAAGGACGGCGCACACCAGATCAGCAACGCGACCGACTCGCCGATCCGTGTGCTGATGGTGTCGTCGATGATCGGCCCCGACATCGTCGAGTACCTCGATACCGGGAAGGTGTTCGCCACGAGCGTCGCGGGCGAGCCGATCATGCTCGCCCGGCCGGGACCCACCGTCGAGTACTGGGAAGGCGAGGACTAGAGGCTTGATGTGAAAAGGCGTGCCCGCGGGGATGCGCCAGACCAAGCGGATTGGACACGGCGGGCGCAGCCCGTAGCTTTCGCTACGGGCGAGCCTGACGGGGCCGAGCCGCGCCGTGTCTGGCGCACCAGCCGTGGGTGCGTGAGTTTCACATCAAGCCTCTAGTCGACGGCTTGCAGGAACGCGAGAACGCGTTGCTTGAGCAGCGTCGCAGCGCTCTCGTCGTAGTCGGGCAGGCTGCTATCGGCGAAGAGGTGCTGGTCGCCCGGGTACAAGAACAGCTCGGCGCCCTCCGCCGTCTCGACGAGCTCGCGCGCGGCGGGGAGGTCCTCAGCAGCCCACTCGTCGTCCTCCATCATGTGGATCTGGAGAGGAACTCCGGACGGCCACGGGCCGCCGAACTCGGAGGCCGGGAACGCAGCGGAGAACAACAGGGCGCCCTTGGCCCCCGGGCGCGTCTGAGCGAGCTCCTGTGCGGGCATTACGCCCAGTGAGAACCCGGCGTAGACGAGGTCGTTCGGCAAGCCGTCGGCGGCGCGTCGACCGCGCTCTCCAATCGTCTCGAAGCCGATCTTTTTTGCGTAACCGACGCCGTCGTCGAGGTCGGTGAAGGTGTTGCCGTCGTAGAGGTCCGGGGCATGAACGACGTGTCCAGCAGCCCGAAGCTCGCCGGCGAACGCGAGGAATCCCGTGGTTTGTCCCTGTGCGTGGTGGAACAGGAGTAGCTCGGCCATGACGCCGGTTCTACCACGCGCGGACTCTTCGAAACGTTCCGCGTCGATCAAATGCCCGGAGATACCGACATCCGGTCGCATCGTCCGCTCGCCCAGCCGCGACCTTCAGCTTCGCAGCGCGGTGTTGGTGAGTCGCGTCGTTAGCTGCTCGGCCCGAGCGCATCGCGGCCGACGAGCGCGGCGACGTTTCCGAGTTCTCGGCGGACGTCGGTCGAGAGTTGATCGACGATGACGGACGCGCCGAGGAACGTCGCGCCTGCCTCTTCGATCAACGCCTTTGCCGTTAGCGCCTGACTCCCGGTCTCACACCAATCGTCGACAAGCAACACGGAGTCAGAGTTCGTGAGCGAATCGCGCTGAAGCCGAAGTCGAGAACTGCTGCCCCGATAGTCCAGGGGAGTGTCGAGCACGATCTTCGCACCCGGAAGAAGGCCGGCCGACTTCCTTACGGCGACAAATCCGCAACCCAGCTCGGCGGCCACTGCGCCGCCGAGAATGAATCCTCGCGCCTCGACGCCTGCGATCTTCGTGGCCGCAGTGCGTGAGGTCCCGCGCTGATCACACTGCCCCTGCGCCTATGCTCGCGGCGTGGCTGCTGAGGGGGTTGGAGGCCGGCGCGGTGAGGTGTTCGATGCTGTGGCGGAGGCATACGACCGGGAGCGCCCGAGCTATCCGACCGAGCTGGTCGATGCTGTCTGCGCGATCGCCGGCCTGGATGCCGGGTCACGTGTGCTGGAGATCGGGTGTGGCACGGGCAAGCTGACGGAAGCGCTGCTAGAGCGTGGACTCGTGGTGGATGCAGTCGATCCGGGCGCGAACATGATCGCGTTCGCCCGCCGGCGTGTGCGCGACTCCGACGGTGTTGAGTTCCACGTCGGGAGATTCGAGGAGGTCTCTCTGCCGGAGCGGGTCTTTGCTGCTGTGCTCTCGGCCACCGCGTTCCACTGGATCGACCCGAAGGTCGGATGGGCCAAAGCCGCTCGCTTGCTCCGCCCTGGCGGGACGCTCGCGTTGATCATGCACATCGGCTACCGGGAGGAGAGCACGGCCGCAGACGACGAAGCGCTGCGTGAGGTGTTCAAGCCGTACTGGGCTGACTCAGGGAACTCGCATCCCCTGCGCGACCTGGCGAGTCTCCGGGCCGGTGTCGAGGAGCGCCGCGACAACGTCTCGGCCGTCTGGACGTGGCTCGGCCACCACGACCTCGTCAACGCCGACGCCGCAACCCTCTTCGACGACGTCCAACTCACGACCCAGCAGCTCACACGGGAGCAGACCGCCGATGAGCTGTGGGCGCTCTTCGAGACGACGTCGTTGTACCTGCGCCTCGATCCGGGCAGCCGTCAGACGCTGGAGACGGAGGCGCGTGCGTTCGTCGAGCGGCGAGGCGGGAAGATCCGAACCAGCGAACTCGCCGTCCTCGTCACCGCCGGGCGATCCGCGGGTTGACCTCCGGGATGCCTCTCACGCAGTACTACACGGCGACGACGCTCGACGGGTACATCGCCGACCCGCACAATTCGCTCGATTGGCTGTTCACGCGCAACCAGGATCGAGACGGCCCGCAGAACTACAGCGCGTTCATAGCCGGGGTCGGCGCGATCGCCATGGGCGCGACGACGTACGAATGGATTCTCGACCACGAGTCGGGGAGGTGGCCCTACGGCGTTCCGTGCTGGGTCTTCACGCACCGGCAGCTGCCGGTCGTCCCGGACGCGCGCATCGCGTTCACGAGCGCCGACATCGCCTCGGTCCACCAGGAGCTCGTCGAGGCGGCTGACGGTCGGAACGTGTGGATCGTCGGTGGGGGAGACCTGGCCGGCCAGTTCGCCGACGAGGGGCTCCTCGACGAGGTGATCGTGATGATCGCGCCCGTGACACTCGGCGGCGGTGCGCCGCTCCTGCCGCGTCGGCTCGAGCTGCGCCTGGAGGAGCTCGACCGGAACGGCGACTTCGCGACCGCCCGCTTCTCGGTCGTGCCGCCGTCGAACTGAGGGGGCGGGGCCGGGCGGAGGCCCGGCCCCGCGTCGGGAGGGGCTAGCGCGAGACGACGCAGCCGTTGCCGGACGCGTCGTATGCCTCGTTGCTCCACAGTGGCTGCACCGCGAACTGGTGCGAGCCGAGCGTGATGTTCTGCGTGTTCAGCCATGCGCACTTGTCGCCGTTCTCGCTGCCCTGCGCGTCGTTCCAGCCGTCCTGGTTCGAGAAGAAGTTGTCGGGGTCGGTGACAGCTTCCGCGTACTCGTGGCCGGTGACGATCGAGTAGCCGTCGAACACGCCGTTGCCGAACGAGTCGCTCGTTGCATTGACGTTGTGCATGCCGCATCCGGTGACGCCGACGCCGGGCCAGTTCGTGTTCAGCCACGGGATGAACGCGTACTGGATGCGGTCCGGGTTGCCGTAGCCGTCGAGGCTGGTGGTCTGACTGTGGTACCCGCAGTAGACGGGCTGGCCGGTGGCGACCGGTCCCGGCGGCGTGAAGACGATGTACGTCGCATTCGGGTCGTAGCCGAAGTGCGCGGCAGCACGCTGTGCCTCGGTCGCGATCGGGTCGTCGACGAGGTTCTCAGCGAGGCCGAGCGTCACGATGTCGGAGGGGACGGGCGTCGGATCGGTCCAGACGCCCTTTAGCTGGCGCTTCGGGTTCGTGATGAAGCCGCTGCCGCCGACACAGCTCGTCGATCCTGGCAAGACGTTCTTGCAGTACTGCGTCTGCACGCCCGCCCACGGGCTCCCGCCGACGTTGCCGAAGAACGTCGAGAGATAGGTCTGGAGCGTCTTCGACGAGTAGAGCTTCCCGTCCGTGTCGGCGGTCTGGAAGCTCGCGGCCCAGTCGGGCCCCCAGAACACGAGGTACACGGCGGGGGTGGTCTCGACACCGATCGCGCCGGCTCCGGCGTTGCCGCCGTGGTAGATGAGATCGTTGCCGAGCGAGTCGGCGACCGTTCCCTGCGGCGCCTGCCCGGGCGCCCAGAAGAAATGCTTGGCGTTGGTGACGACGTCGGCAGAGGCCGGTGTCGCCGTGCGCGCGCCGAGCGCGCCTGCGAGCAGAATCGCGGCGCCGAGGAGCAGCGCGCGCCGAGATGCAGTGTTCATCGAGTCCTCCCGGGGAATGAGCTCCGGCGTGCCGCCGGATGAGAGCAAGGTGACACCACCAACGGTGGTGCACTATAGCACCACGGATAGTGGTGTCAAGCTCGAGCCCGTGCGCGCCTCGGCCGTGCTCGACCTGAGGATCTTCGACCGACGGGCGATCCGGCTCGCGGCAGAGACGCTCCCGGCAACCTCCGAACCGAACCGACCTGCGCTGCGAATGAGCTGCGCAAGCAACAGGATCGTTCGATACGGAGGAGTGTTTTGCCATGCGTTTCATCCCAACGCGGTTCCATGCGCCGCTCGACTACATCGTCGGCGCCGCGCTGATCGCAGCGCCGTGGATCTTCCAGTTCTCCGAGCACACCGCGGCGACCGTGGTCCCGATCGTGCTCGGCATCGGCTTGATCGTGTACAGCCTGTTCACCAACTACGAGCTCGGCGTCTGGAAGGTCGCGCCGATGGCTGTGCACAACCTGATCGACATCGCCGCGGGTGCTCTCCTTGCAGCATCACCCTGGCTCTTCGGCTTTGCCGACGAGAGCGCGAACGTGTGGGTTCCGCATCTCGTCGTCGGACTCGCCGCGATCTTCCTCGGCCTGACGACGAAGCAGCAGGGCGGGTACCGCTACGGCAAGGGCCACTCGGCCGTCGCGGCCGGGTAACGACGACTGTACGAGCCGCTCGCGGCGGGCCGGTCCGGCCGCGAGCGGCTCCAGGCCCGGGCTAGCGTGGGCTGCGGCGCATCGGAGCGCGACCGGCCGGTTGTTCGGGCGTGGGGCGCACGATCGCCGGCGGTATGGCGCACGTGACGGGCTCGCTCGATGCGAGCTCGATCGTTTGCCCGTGGTGACTGATCTCGAGCGCAGGGCCATCCCACGCCGTATACGTGGCTTCGGTTCTGCCGACGTCGACCTTCAGCCGCCGGCCGCGGAACAGGAGTCGGAAGGTGAGTCGTTCCAGGCGGGGTGGTAGGCGAGGGGCGAAGCTGAGCGTTCCGTCGTGGTCGCGCATGCCGCCGAAGCCGGCGACCGCGGCGATCCAGGCGCCGGCGAGCGAGGCGATGTGGACGCCGTCGCTGCGTGTTGTGCTCGAGGTCGTGCAGGTCCATCAGCGCCGCCTCGCCGAAGTAGTCGTAGGCGAGCTCGAGGTGGCCGACCTCGGCGGCGATCACGGCCTGCGTGCAGGCGGACAGCGACGAGTCGCGGACGGTGAGCGGCCTCGTAGTAGGCGAAGTCGCGCGCCTTCTCCTCGTCGGTGAAGGCATCGCCGCGCCAGTGCAGCGCGAGCACGAGGTCGGCCTGCTTGACGACCTGCTTGCGGTAGAGGTCGAAGTAGGGGAAGTGCAGCAGCAGCGGATACTGCTCGGGGCGGGTGCCGGCGAAGTCCCAGAGCTGGTGATCGGTGAAGCCCTCGGACTGCGGGTGCACGCCGAGCGCCTCGTCCCACGGGACGACCATCGTCGTCGGCCGCGTCTCGCCAGCTCGCCGCCTCTTCGAGGTCGGCACCGAGCTCGGCGGCGCGGCGCGGGTGGCGCGCGACGGCGTCGGCGGCCGCGCGGAGGTTCCGCTGGGCAAGCAGGTTCGTGTAGACGTTGTTGTCGGCGATCGCGCTGTACTCGTCGGGGCCGGTGACGCCGTCGATGCGGAAGCGGCCCTGAGCGTCGTGGTGGCCGAGCGACCGCCAGAGGCGCGCCGTCTCGACCAGCAGCTCGAGTCCGACCTCGCGCTCGAATGCGTCGTCTTCGGTGGCAGCCTGGTAGCGGATGACGGCGTCGGCGATGTCGGCGGCGATGTGGAAGGCGGCCGTGCCGGCCGGCCAGTAGCCGGAGCACTCCTGCCCGCGGATCGTCCGCCACGGGAAGGCGGCGCCGCCGAGGCCGAGCTGCGCGGCCCGTTCGCGCGCGAGGTCGAGCGTGGCGTGACGCCAGCGCAGTGCGTCGGCGACCGCGGCGGGCGCCGTGTAGGTGAGCACGGGGAGGACGAACCGCTCGGTGTCCCAGAAGGTGTGGCCGTCGTAGCCGGGTCCGGTCAGCCCCTTGGCGGGGATCGCGCGCTGCTCGGCGCGTGCGCCGGCCTGAAGGGTGTGGAAGAGCGCGAAGCGAACGGCCTGCTGGAGCTCGACGTCGCCTTCGAGCTCGACGTCGGCGCAGTCCCAGAACTCGTCGAGGTACGCGCGCTGGGCGTCGAGGAGCCCGTCCCAGCCGGTGTGGCGGGCCTGGGTGAGCGCGGCGACGACCTGGTCGCGCACGGCCGGACGCGAGCGCTGGCTCGACCACCCGTAGGCGAGGAACTTGACGATCCGCAGACGCTCCCCCGACGCGAGCTCGGTTGCAACCGTGACCCGGCCGACGTCCGGTCCGCTCTCCGAGCCGATCTCGGTGGCGTCCGGCCCGTCGACGAGGTGGTCCATCGCCGCCGCCATCCGCAACTTGCTCCGGCTGGTCGAGTGGATGAGGATCGACCCGGGCGTCGCGATCGAAGAAGTCCTCCGATCGCAGCGGCGACTCGAGCATCGCGGCAGCGCGCGGGTCGCCTCGCGCGGGGCCCCCTGCTCGTTGGCGACCAGCTCCGACTGGACGACCACGCGCAGCGGGCCGTCGAGCGGCTCGACCTCGTAGAGGATCGCAGCCGCCGAACGCTGCACGAACGAGACGAGCCGGGTCGAGCTGACCCGGACAGCGGCGCCCGCCGGCGACCTCCACTCCGACGCGCCGTCGCAGGACGCCGGCGCGCAGGTCGAGCTCGCGCTCGTGGCGAGCAGCTTGCCGTAGCGGACGTCGAACGGCTCGTCGTCGACGAGCAGGCGGATGAGCTTGCCGTTGGTCACGTTGACGACCGTCTGCCCCGACTCCGGGTAGCCGTAGCCGGCTTCCGCGTACGGCAGCGGCCGCAGCTCGTAGAACGAGTTCAGGTAGGTGCCCGGCAGGCCGTACGGCTCGCCCTCGTCGAGGTTCGCGCGCAGGCCGATGTGCCCGTTCGCGAGCGCGAACACCGACTCCGTCTGCGCGAGCACGTCGAGGTCGAGATGGGTCTCGCGCACCGACCACGGCTCGACCGCGAACGCGGGATGCGTGATCAGCGCTCGAGCAGCTCCGCGAGGTCGGAGACGACGACGTCGGCGCCGTGGTCGCGCAGCGCCTCCGCCTGCCCGACACGGTCGACGCCGACGACGAAGCCGAATCCTCCGGCGCGGCCGGCTTCGACCCCGGCCAGTGCATCCTCGAAGACGGCGCAGCCAGCCGGCTCGACGCCGAGTGCGCGGGCGGCGAAGAGGAACGTGTCCGGGGCCGGCTTTCCCTTCAGGCCGCTCCGCTTCGACGACGATCGCCGTCGACCCGCACCTCGAACAGGTCGGCGATCCCGGCCGCCTCGAGCACCTCGCGGCAGTTTGCGCTCGACGAGACGACGGCTCGGCGCAAGTCCGGCCTCCCGTGCTGCGCGGACGTAGCGGACCGAGCCCTCGTAGGCCTCGACGCCGTCACGCTCGGATCAGCGCCAGCACGAGCTCGTTCTTGCGATTGCCCAGGCCATGGATCGTCGCCGCGCTGGGCGCATCGTCCGCGTCGCCCTCGGGGAGCTCGATCCCGCGCGACGCGAGGAACGAGCGGACGCCGTCGGCGCGGGGCTTTCCGTCGACGTACTCGTCGTAGTCGGTCACCGAGTCGAACGGTACGAACGGCTCGCCACGGCGTGCTGCCGTGTCGCGCAGGAACTCGTCGAACATCTGCTTCCAGGCGGCTGCGTGCACCACGGCCGTCTGCGTCAGCACGCCGTCGAGGTCGAACAGGCAGGCCCGGACACCGGCGGGCAGGCCCAAGGCTCTCGACGACTCCGATGACGCCATCGGTGGGCATTCTCGTTCGATCTGGTTGCCTGCGACGTTTCGACCCGATCGCCGGCACGTCGCTGTCACGGGGCAGGGGGCCCGCGCGAACGGGCCCCCCGGTTCGACTCCCATGACCGCGCCCCCAGAGCGCAGCACGGGCGCCCGGCGTGGTCACGCTCCGATCGCGTGAACGAATTCGTCGCGACGGCGGGCACGGCTGACGCCGAACGCCGCGGCACTCAGCAGGACGAGGCTTCCAGTGGCGGCGGCACCGATCAGAGCGTCGCCCCAATGGAATCCGCCAGACGGCGCGCGTGGCGTCGCGCCGATCAGGATTGCATCGCGGTGCCGAGTCCACTATAGTGAACCTAATGGTTCAGTATCAACCGACCGTCGACCGCGCCTTCGCAGCCCTCGCCGACCCGACCCGCCGCGCCGTGCTCGAACGGCTCGGCGCCGGCAGCGCGACGATCAGCGAGCTCGCCGAGCCCTTCGGCATGTCGCTGACCGGGATGAAGAAGCACATCCGGCTGCTCGAGGAGGCGGAGCTCGTGACGACGGAGAAGGTCGGCCGTGTCCGCAGGTGCATGCTCGTGCCCTACGCCTTCGAGGGCATCAGCACGTGGCTGCAGCGGCTCGACCGCTTCGCGCAGGTCGTCGAACGCACGAAAGGAGCACGATGAGCACCACTACGAAGGGCAAGCAGCAGTCCGCCAAGAGCACCAACAAGAAAGAAGGATTCACAGCCGAGGAAAAGGCCGCGATGAGAGCGCGCGCCCGAGAGCTGAAGGACAAGACGGATGGGGAAAGCGCCGTGCGCGCCGCGATCGCCGCGATGTCGCCGCAGGATCGCGCCATCGCCAAGCGGCTCCACGAGCTCATCAAAGCCACCGCCCCAGACCTCTCGCCGAAGACCTGGTACGGGATGCCGGCGTATGCCAAGGACGGCAAGGTCGTCTGCTTCTTCCGCAACGCGGGGAAGTTCAAGGAGCGGTACGCGATGTTCGGCTTCAACGACAGCGCGAAGCTCGACGAAGGCTCCATGTGGCCGATCGCCTTCGCGCTGACGAAGCTGACCGCAGCCGACGAGGCCAAGATCGGCGCGCTCGTGAAGAAAGCGGTGGGCTGAGATGAACGAGCACCACCGTCACCACCCCGAACGAGCTCGAGATCCGCGTCGAGCGGATCTTCGACGCACCGCGCGCGCACGTCTTCTCCGTCTGGACCGATCCGAAGCTGATCCCGGAATGGTGGGGCGACGGCACCGTCGTCGAGGAGATGGACGTCCGCCCCGGCGGCACGTACCGCTTCCGCACCGCCTTCGGCGTCGTCGAGGGCGAGTTCCGCGAGGTCGACGCGCCCGAGCGGCTCGTGCAGACGTTCCAGAACCACCTGCAGACGCTCGAGTTCGAGGATCTCGGCGACCAGACGAAGCTGACGCAGACGATGCGCTTCGCGACGACCGAGGAGCGCGACACGACGATGCAGTACGGCGTCGAGGAAGGAGCGAAGGGCGGCTTCGCGCGCATCGACGCGGTGCTGCAGCGGCTACCGCTCGACGCGTGAGCCTCGCGGGCGCGGCGTCGCGGCCGGAGGCGTTCCGCGCCTCCCGGCCCGACGCCGCGTCGGAGGGTCTCTGGTCGCCAGTTTCCGTCAGTAGGCCTGTGCCCAGACGGCTGCGGCTACCGCTGACCGACCGCAGCAGACACAAGCGCCGGACTGGGTCGGTTGTTCTCCGAGCGGCAGGCACCGGATCGTCGCCGAGCTGTCTTCCTTGACGCGCGCTTCGCACTCGGTGCTGCCGCACCACGGTGCCGCGACGAATCCGGCGGGCTCGCGGAGGTACTCGATCATCTCCTCGTAGCCGCCCGGGTCGCGAAGCGTCCGCCGCTCCTGTTCGTCGCGGGCGGTCTGGAAGAGCGATGCCTGCACGTCTCTGAGCAGCTCGTCGATCGCGACAGCCGCGCCAGGAAGCGGAATCTGGTGCTTCTCGCCGGTATCGCGGCGCGCGACGGTGAGTGTTGCCGCCGCGAGATCGCGGCCGCCGAGCTCGATGCGGAGCGGCACGCCCTTCAGCTCCCACTCGTTGAACTTGAAGCCGGGCCGGTACTCGGGCCGATCGTCGACGCGAACGCGAACACCCGCTGCCCGCACCTCGTCGGCGACGGCAGCGGCGGCCTGGAGCACATCGGCGCGCTCGTCCTCGCGGAAGATCGGCACGATCACAACCTGCTGCGGCGCAACGCGAGGGGGTAGCTGCAGCCCACGGTCGTCCCCGTGCGCCATCACGAGGCCGCCGATCAGCCGCGTGCTCGCACCCCACGAGGTCGCATGAGGATGCTGCTCGCTGCCGTCACGGCCGGTGTAGCGGACATCGAACGCGCGCGCGAAGCCCTGGCCGAGGTAGTGCGAGGTTGCCGCCTGGAGCGCCTTCCCGTCGCGCATCAGCGCTTCGACCGTGTAGGTTTCGACCGCGCCGGGGAACCGCTCGCTCTCGCTCTTCCGGCCCCGCAGCACGGGGATCGCAAGGACGTTCTCGATCGTGTCGGCGTAGACGTCGTGGAGGATCGTCAGCGTCTCCGCAACTGCCTCCTCCTCGGTCTCGTGTGCCGTGTGTCCCTCCTGCCAGAGGAACTCGCTCGTTCGCAGGAAGAGGCGCGGCCGCAACTCCCATCGGACGACGTTGGCCCACTGGTTGTAGAGCAGCGGCAGATCACGGTACGACTGCACCCACCGCGCATATGTCGACCAGATCAGCGCCTCCGAGGTGGGACGCACAGCGAGCGGCTCCTCCAGCTTCTTCCCGCCCGCCTCGGTGACGAGGGCGACCTCGGGCGCGAAGCCTTCGACGAGCTCTCCCTCCTGCGCCAGCACGGAGACGGGCACGAGCAGAGGGAAGTAGACGTTCTCGTGGCCGGTCGCCTTGATCCGGTCGTCGAGCTCGCGCTGGATCGCCTCCCAGATCGCGTAGCCGTACGGCTTGATCACCATCGCGCCGCGAACCGGCGAGTTCTCGGCGAGACCAGCGCGGCGCACCACCTCGCCGTACCACGCGGGGAAGTCGCTCGACTGGGTGGGCAAAGGCGCGGTGCTCATCGGGACGCTCCCGCGAGCAGGGCTGCTGCGAACATCGTGCTCTCCTTCGTAGACGTCTACCGGCGATGACGGAGTCGGTGGCGGCGCTCCGAGCCGAAGCGGCGGGAGCGCCTACGCCGGGACGTGCACGAACGGCGGCCGCGGGCCAACTGCCGGAACCGGCAGAAGCTCATCCACGCGAGGCCGCAGCAACGTCATGCCCAGACAATAGCTAGAGGATCGCGGCCGTGGTGACGCCTCTTAGACTCGGGTGCGTGGTTAGGAAGACCGTCACGGTTCTCTTCGCGGATGTCACCGGGTCGACGGCGATGGGTGAACGGCTCGACCCCGAGGTGCTACGGCGGGTGATGACGCGCTATTTCGATGTCTCGCGCGCGACGCTCGAGCGACACGGCGCGACGGTGGAGAAGTTCATCGGGGACGCCGTGATGGCCGTGTTCGGAGTCCCTGCCGCGCATGATGACGACGCGTTGCGTGCGGCTCGAGCGGCTCTCGAGTTGCGGCGCGAGGTCTCGGCATTGGGAATCGAGCTGCGGATCGGCGTGAACACGGGCCAGGTTGTCGCCGAAGACGGAGAGACGCTCGTTACCGGCGACGCGGTCAACGTCGCGGCGCGGCTCGAGCAGGCGGCGGCCGCGGGCGAGATCCTGCTTGGCGATTCGACCTACCGGCTTGCACGGGATGCGCTACGCGTCGAGGCCATCGCGGCGGTCGAGGCGAAGGGGAAGAGCGAACCAGTCGCAGCGTGGCGGCTCGTCGACGTGCTCGACGATGCGCCCGCGTTCACACGTCGACTGGATGCGCCCTTCGTCGGGCGTCGCGACGAGCTTGCACAGCTCGTAGCCCTCTTCGAGCGCGCTGCGGAGACGAACGTCGTTCAGCGCATGACGCTGCTCGGGACTCCGGGAATCGGCAAGTCGCGTCTTGCCCGCGAGCTCGTCCAACATGTCGCCGGCAAGGCGCGTGTCGTTGTTGGGCGTTGCGTGGCCTACGGCGAGGGGATCACCTACTGGCCGCTCGCCGAGATCGTCCAAATGACGGCAGGCTCGCAACGAAACGCGATTGCCGTCGTGGCGGGCGATGAGCTGGTTGCCGACCGCATAGCCGCCGCGATTGGTGTTGAAGGTGTTGCGGGTACCAAAGAGGAAACACAGTGGGCCGCGCGCCGCTACCTCGAGATGCTCGCCGTGGAGCGGCCGCTCGTTGTCGTTCTGGACGATTTGCATTGGGCCGAGCAGACATTCCTCGACCTCGTCGAGTACGTCACGGAGTTCGCCGCGGCGCCCATCCTGCTCCTCTGTACGGCGCGGTCCGAGCTGCTGGACGGACGGCCGGCGTGGACGGTGCCCCGGCCGAACGCGTTCGCGCTCGTGCTCGAACCCCTGCCGGGGGAGGATGCGGCCGGGTTGATCGGCGACGTCGACGAGGCGACGCGTCGTCGAATCCTCGACGTCGCGGAGGGAAACCCACTGTTCATCGAGCAGTTCGTTGCGATGCGGGCGGAGGCCGGGAGCGATACCGATGTCCCTCCGACGCTCCAAGCTCTGCTCGCGGCCCGCCTCGACTCGCTCGCCCCGCCGGAACGGACCGTGGTCGAGCGTGCGTCGGTGGAGGGCCGCTCGTTCCATCGAGGCTCGGTCGTCGAGCTCGTGCCCGATGACCTCAAGCCCAGTGTCGGCGCTCATCTCGTGACTCTGGTTCGCAAGGAGTTCGTGCGGCCGGATCGCACGCAGCTTGCGGGTGACGACGGCTATCGGTTCGCGCACGTCCTCATCCGCGACTCCGCCTATGAGGCGATTTCGAAGGAGCTGCGCGCGGATCTGCACGAGCGCTTCGTCGGGTGGCTCGAGCGTGTGGCAACCAATGGGTTGAGCGAGCTCGAGGAAGTCGTCGCGTACCACCTCGAGCAGGCAGCGCGCTATCGGCACGAGCTCGAGCTGCCGGACGACAGCGAAGCCGGGCGGCGGGCCGCGGAGCTACTCGTGCGCTCGGGCACACGCGCATACGACCGCGGAGATCTCTCCGCCGCCCAGAACCTCCTCGGCCGCGCCGTGCCGCTGCTGCAGCCGGGCGATTCGCTGCGCGTCCGAGCCTTGACCTTGATCGGCGCCGCCATCCTCGACGGTGCAGGCGGCATGGAGCGCGCGCGCGGCGTCCTCGATCAGGCGCTCGAAGAGAGTCGGGCCGCCGGAGACCATGTAGGCGAAGCACGTGCCTGGGCGACGCAGCAACTCCTGAGCTTGCAAAGCGTCGCCAGCACGGACGTCGACCGCATCCAGCGTGAGGTCGGCGCGCGCGCGTCGGAGATCGAGCAGCTCGGCGACGTCCGTGCGCTCGTCTCCTTGCGCCGGCTCGAACTCGTGATCGGGCTGATCCGACTTGTCGACGTGGCAGGAGCAGCGGAGCGCCTGCTCGAGGCAGCACGGGCCGCGAGCGATCGCCCCAACGCGCTCGAGGCGCTGTTCTTCCTGTGCGCGTCCGGCGTGTTCGGGCCAATCCCCGTGGGCCAGGCGCTCTCGACCTCGCAGCAGCGATTCCGGGGGCTCGCGCAGGGTCCGGTGGAGAGGGCCGCCGTTGAGCACCTCGAGGGGCTCCTGCGGGCCATGGGTGGGGAGCTCGAGGAGGGTCGCCGGATCATTCAGAAGACGCGCGCGACCTTTGCCGAGTTCGGCCTGACGATGAAGGCCGTAGCGACGGCGCGCGATGAAGCCTTAGTCGAGCGGTACGCCGGAGATGCAGCCGCCGCCGAGCGTGTCCTCCGTCCCGCGTGCGATGAGCTGCGGCGTGCCGGCGATGCCGGGAGCCTGTCGATCGAGATCGGCGAGCTTGCAGATGCGCTCTACGAGCTCGGGCGGTATGACGAGGCCGAGGAGGCGAACAGGGAGAGCGAGCGCCTGACGCAGGAGGCCGACGTGGCGTCGCAGGTCGTCTGGCGCCGTGTGCGTGCGAAGTTGCTCGCGCGTCGGGACGAGCGCGACGAGGCGCGGCGGCTGCTCCGCGAGGCGATCGAGCTCGGCGGAGGCGAGCGGCGAGCTCGAGCCGCTTGGCGACACATATCGCGACCTGGCCGCGGTCGAGCGGCTCGGCGGCTCCGCCGAAGAAGCTGCGAAGGCGCGCGAGCAGGCACTCGCAGCGTACGAGCAGAAGGGTCTCGTGCCGATGGTCGACCGAACGCGCGCGGACAGATTGTCCTGACCTTTCAGCAGCAGGACACCGGCTCACCGCAAGCGACGGCACCTACGCGTGGACCGTCGCCTACAGCCGGCTCGGCGCTACACCGCCGATCACGGCTCCCGCCACGTCCACGCCGCCGCCGCCGCCGGTGATCTGGTCGTCCGGGACAGCTTGTACTGCCCCGTGCGGTGGGTGACAGCCCCGACGCCGTAACTCAAGTTGCGTACGCAGCTCGCGACCCGTTTGCGCATCTAGGAGTCCGCTCGGCCTATCGCGGTGACGCGGGGGCCGGGACTTGCTGGGTGCGCGTTTCGGCTCGGGACTCGCGCCACCAGATGAGTTCGTAGGCGTGGAGCGAGATCCAGACTGCGGCGAGGAGCGAGAGGGCGACAATCGCCGGCACGACGAGGCCCACCGGAAACAGCGCGGCGCATGCGATTCCGGCGATGAAGCGGCCGCCGCCGAGACCGCCGCTGACTCGTACGCGGATGCCGACGTACGCGAGCAAGTAGAGGGCAGGTCCGCAGCAAAGGGCGAGCGCCGGCACCGTCGACAGGTCGTCTCCGATGTGTTCGAGCGTGGTTTTCATTGCGAAAGCGAAGAGGACGATGCCGGCGACCATCGGCAGGTGGAGGTACGTGTAGACGTCACGTGCGAGGGCCGTACGCGGCGCACCCCTGCGGTCGGCGAGGAGTCGCTCCGCGCGGATCGTGAAGAAGTCGAAATAGGCCAGCCAGAACGATGCCGAAACGATGAAGCCAAGCACTGCCGCCACGATCACACCGAGGCTGAGAGTGGTTTCCCTCGCACCAAGACCGATCGCAACGAGGGATTCGCCGATCGCGATGATCACGATCAACCCGTGACGCTCGACGAAGTGCGCAGGCTGCACGCGCCAGCCGTCGACTCCCGTGAGCAGTGGACCGACGAAGCCGACGAGCAGCGCGACGAGCCAGAGCGCCGACTTGGGCGAGCCGTGCACAAAGCCTCCCGCGAGGATCACGATCGCGCCGCCGAGTGACCACGGCGCGACGCGGAGGATCGCCCGTACGAGCTCCTGATCGCCGTGCGCTGTCAGAGCGTAGAGAGCGAGTTGCATGACCGCGACGATCAAGAAGGAGACTCCGAAGACGACCCCGTGACGGCCGAAGGCCGACGGGACCGCGAGTGCGGCGACGAACATCGCGGCCATCGAAAGCAGCATCGTCCCCCAAACGAGCTCGTCATTCGGGTCGGCGAGGTTCGTCAACCAGGCGTACGACGCCCAGGCCCACCAGAGTGCGCCAAGCAGCAAGAGCCCGTGTGCCAGGCCCGTCCAGGTTGGGTTGTGCGACAAGACCGTCGTCACCTGGGTCAAGCCGAAAACGAAGACGAGATCGAAGAAGAGCTCGAGCGGCGTGACCCGCTGCTCACGCTCGAGATGCTGTTCGCTCACGGGCAGACGCTAACCCGAGGGGCACCCGGCGAGTCGGAGAGACAGCCTTGACGGCTCTGCGACCCATTATCAGCTGGCAGCAACGCACGTAGATCGCGGTTGAGATCGACCCCCACCTCTGGGAGGGTCCTTCGGGGATGGGCGCCCACAGTCCAACCGGAAGCGTGATCGGCGGAATCCGGGTCGGGGACCTGGTCGCGCGCGGCGCGATGGGGGCGGTCTACGTCGGTGAGGATGCGAAGGGGCAGCGCGTTGCGCTGAAGTTGCTCTCGCCAGAGCTCGCCCATGACGAGCGGTTCCGGCAGCGCTTCCTGCGCGAGTCGCGGCTGGCGACGGCACTCGACCACCCGAACGTCGTGAAGACGATCGCGTCTGGCGAGGACGGCGGCGTGCTCTACCTCGCGATGGCGTATGTCGACGGGGTCGACCTGCGCGAGCTTCTGCGTCGCGAAGGCAGACTCGAGCCCGAGCGTGTCGTCGGCCTCGTACGGCAAGTCGCCGAGGCGCTCGATGCAGCGCACGCAGCCGGTCTCGTCCATCGCGACGTGAAGCCCGGCAATGTTCTCGTCGCGGCCGGGCCGGATGGTGAGCACGCATACGTGTGTGACTTCGGGCTCGCCCGGCACGTCTCGTCCGTCGGCAGCCTCACCGGTGACCGTGGCTTCGTCGGCACCGTCGACTACGTGGCGCCGGAGCAGATCCGCGGAGCTACTGTCGATGGTCGCGCCGACGTGTACGCGCTCGGCTGCGTCTTGTTCGAGTGCCTCGCCGGCGAGCGGCCGTTCGAGCGCGAGAGCGAGCTCGCCGTCGTCTTCGCGCACCTCAATGAGCCGCCGCCGCGCCTCACGGAGCCCCAGCCCGACCTTCCCGCGGCGTGGGACGGGGTCGTTGCACGTGCGCTCGCAAAGGATCCTGACGCGCGCTACGCGACGTGCGGGGCCCTCGCCGCCGCCGCGAGCGACGCGCTGCGCGGCCGCCCGCCGCCGTCCCGCGCGTCGCGCTGGCCGATCGCTGCCGCGGCGGCCGCGCTCGCAGTCGCGGCCGCCGCGGTTGGCACGGTGCTGGCCACCCGAGGCGGATCGCCGACCCCCAGCCGGGCAGTGCCTCGACCGCTTGTGCTCGACGCCGTCAACTCGACGTCGGGACGCACGCTTGCGACTCTTCGCACGGGCAGGCAATTCGGGTACGGCGACGCACCCACCGATGTGCTGCTCGCCGGCCGCTCAGTCTGGCTTCTGCTGCCGAGCGAGCAGCGGCTGGTTCGCGTCGACCCGGCTACGCACAAGCTGACGGCGACGTTCAGGCTGCCATGGGTGCCGCTCGCACGGTTGGCCGCTGGAGACGGCTTCGTCTGGGCGGCGCAGGAAGGCGGCCCTGAGCTCGCGCGCGTGTCGACGGCCACCGGGCGTCTAGACCGGTTCAGCCCCGAAGCTTCGCCGTCACAGGGTCTCACGGCAGGCGGTGGTTCGCTGTGGGTCGCGGCCGGGCAGGTCATCGCGCAAGTAGTTCCGGTGATTGGAAGCACGGGCCGCCACATCCCGTACGACGGGAGGGGCCGGATCACGTTCGGCGACGGGGCGCTCTGGTCGCTCGAGCATCAGGGCATCCTCCGGAAGCTCGACCCACGCACCGGGCGCGTGCTCGCCCAGCGAGATCTGCACGCCACGGTCACCGACGTTGCGGTCGGCGGCGGGCTCGTCTGGGCGTCTGTCGTCCCCGACGGGGTCGTGTACGGCCTGGACGAGAGTGACCTCGCGGTGCGCCGGAAGCTCGCGGCCGGCGCTGACCCCGAGCGGCTCTCTTTCGCCGGAGGCAGGCTGTGGATCGCGAACACGGCCGCGGGCGCGGTGACGTCGCTCGATCCGCGCTCGGGAGCCCGCAGGCGACTGCTGCTCGGGGCGAAGCCGTCCGCCGCCGCGTACGGCAACGGGATCGTCTGGACCGGCGCAGTGCCCGAGCCGCCACCGCTGCCGCCGGCCGGCGGGCCTGAGTTGCGGCTCTCGCTCGCCGGCAACTACCTGACGCTCGACCCGGCGCTCTCGCACTCGACGCACGACGAGCAACTCGAGACCGCTACCTGCGCGAACCTGCTCGCCTATCCGGACAAGAACGGCCCGGCCGGCAAGCAGCCCCGGCCGGAGGTCGCCGCCGCCATGCCGCATGTCTCGCCCGATGGACGCACATATACCTTCCGGATTCGGAACGGCTTCCGCTTCTCACCGCCGTCGAACGAGCCGGTGACCGCGGCGACGTTCAAGCACAGCTTCGAACGGGTCGTCTCGCCGAGGCTCGGCAACGGCGGGCGCGGCCCGAGCGAGGCGCCTGCGATCGTGGGACTTGCCGCATTCCGCGCCGGCAGGGCCGCCCACGTGGCCGGAATCAAGGCGAGCGGCGACACTCTCGCGATCACGCTCGTGAAACCGTCCGGAGACTTCCTCGGGCGGATCTCGCTACCCCACCTGTGCCCCGTGCCGCTGCGCACGCCGATGAGGCCGACCCCGCCCGACCAAGCGTTGCCGTCGTCGGGGCCGTACTACGTATCGTCGACGGCGGACGGCCGGGTCGTGCTGCTGCCGAACCCCGGCTACGGCGGCGATCGCCCTCGGCGCTGGGCGCGAATCGTCTACACGCTCGACGTCCCGACGTCCCAGGCCGTGACGCTCGTCGACCGCGGCTCGCTCGACTACCTCCCGATTGAGTTCGATCCGGAGGGTCTGCTCGCGCCCTGGGGCGTGCTCGACCGGCGCTACGGGCCGGGAAGCAGCGCCGCACGGCGCGGTGGGCAGCGCTACTTCCCCGCCCCGGGCACCTTCCTCGACTACATCGTGCTCAACGCGAACCGCCCGCTCTTCCGCGACGAGCGGCTCAGACGCGCGGTCAACTACGCGCTCGACCGGCCTGTGCTCGCGAGGTTGTTCCATGACCGCCCGGGCGACCAGATCGTCCCGCCATTCGTCGAGGGCTTTCCAGCCGGTGCAGTCTTTCCAATCGACGGGCCCGACCTCACGACCGCCCGCCGGCTCGCGGGCGGCCTGCACCGCCACGCTGTCCTCTCCTACTGCACATTCTTCCCCTTCGGCGACGACGGAGAGCGCGTGATCGCGCCGATCGTGCAAGCGAACCTCGCACGAATCGGCATCGACGTCTCGATCGTGCGCACCGCCGAGTGCCCATCCAACTACGACGAGAGCTCGAATCGCGCCGACCTGCTGCTCGTGACGAACTTCGGCTCGCAGCTCAGCGATCCCATGGCGTTCCTTGACCCGGCGCTCGCACACGGTCGGTACGGATCGGCACTCGGGCCCGGACCGTGGACGAGCGCTTCGTTCCGGCGTCGTCTCGAGGCTGCCAGGGAACTTCGCGGTCCAGCGCGGACGCGGGCGTATGTGCCGCTGGAGCGGGAACTCATGCGCGCGGCGCCATTCGCCGTCTACGGCACGTTCTCGTCCGGGCAGTACGTCTCGCCGCGAATCGGCTGCGAGGTGACAACGGCTGCGACAACTCTGCTCGACCTCGTGGCGCTCTGTCCGCGGCACACTTGAGGCTCAGGCGCCGAGGGTCCACGTGAAGCGTGTTCGGCTCTCCGGCGGCGCGAGACCGCCCGGCCGCGGGCCGCGATGGACGAGCAGAACCGCGGGGCGCGTCGCGAGCACGAGCGTCCGACGGACCGCGCCGATGCCCTCGTGGCGCCAGCGCGGCGAGATGCCGACCACGATGAGCCCAGCGTCCGCAACGGCCGCGGCGAGCCCGTCGGCGCCCGCAAGCACCGGCGCCGCGTCCACGTCTACAACGCGCTGGACGGCGAGCGATGCGTCCGCGAGCAAACGGCTCGCGTCACGTCGGCCGCTGCGGGGGTCGGCGCGCGTGCCCACGAGTCGCAACGGCGCACCTGTCGCCGAGGCAAGCCACGCGCCGAGCTCCAGTGCCGCCCAGTCGTGTTCACCGCCCCCGAACGGCACGTAGACGCTCTGCGCAGGGTCAGGCCGGACGCCTGAGAGCACGGCCACGTCAGCGGGCGAGCGTTCGAGTAATCCAGCGAGCGGTAGCGGGAGCTCTGCCGCGTCGAGACCGGGCGGTGCGTCGACGAGGACAAGGTCGGCCTCGTTCGCGCTCGCGAGCCGCGCCAGGTCGGGTGCCGTGTCGTCGCTCGTGAACGCAGCCGTCCGCGCGTGCGATCGGTGCAGCCCGACCGCCGTTGCCGCGCCGGCCAGCTCGCGTTCGTGCAGCACGAGGCGCGCAACGACGAGCTGGGCGGGAAGCGCCGCAACGAGCTCAATGAGTGTCGCCACCTCATCGTCGCGCGACGGCGCCACGAGCACGGTTCGAACCGGCCGCGGCACCGATGTCGCACCAGGGTCGAGTGCCGGATCCTGTGTCAGGATCGCGCGCTGGAGCGACTGTAGCCGCGCTGACGGCTCGATCCCGAAGCTCTCGACCAGCACCTGCCGCGTCAGGCCGTAGACCGCGAGCGCCTCCGCCTGCCGTCCCGAGCGATAGAGGGCGAGCATCTGCTGGCCACGGAGGCGCTCGCGCAGGGGGTGCTCGGCAACGAGGCCGTCAAGCTCCGGGGCGAGCGCGACGTGACGGCCGAGCGCCAGGTCCGCGTCGATCCGCGCTTCGAGCGCTGCGAGGCGCAGCTCTTCCAGCCGTTCACTGGTCGCGCGAGCGAACGACTCGTACGCGAGGTCTGCCAGCGGCGCCCCTCGCCACAGGTCCAGCGCCGCCCGCAGCAACTCCACCGCCGCCCCGAAGTCCTCCCGCCTCAGCGCCTGCTCGGCCTCTGCCGTGCGGCGCTCGAAGCGGCCGAGGTCGAAGTTCTCGTCGCGGACGTGGAGGACATACCCCGGCGGTCGCGTCTCGATCGCGTCGGCCGAGCCGAGCGCGCGTCGCAACTCGGAGATCTGGCGCTGAACCTGCGTCACCGCCGAAACGGGCGGGCGTCCGGTGTAGAGCTCGTCCGCCAACCGCTCCACGGGAACGACGTGGTTTGCGTGGAGGAGCAGGATCGCGAGCGTCGCCCGCTGCCGCGGCCCGCCAAGCCTGATCGGGCCGTTCTCCCCGACGACTTCGAGCGGCCCCAGGACACGGAACTCGAGCACGGCTGAAGACGGTAGCCGGTCGGTAGCGATCGGGTAGCAGGCGCGCCGACGATCGCGGCGACCCGAAACGGAGGGGAGATTTGAAGATGAAAGCAACGCATCTTTTCGTCGGTGTCGTCGCCGCGATCGCCGCGTGTCTGCTCATCCCGCTCGCGGGATCGGCGGCCGGCCCACCCGACGTCGTCTGTCCGCAGGACACGTTTCTCTTCACCGGCACAGCTCACGACCTGATCGTTCCGGCGAACGGCTTCTGCACGGTGACAGGCGCAACGATCACACACGACCTGATTCAGCGTGACTCCGCGGGCGCCGAGATCTCGGGAACGAGCGTCGGCCACGACGTCGTCTTCGCGGACTTCGCGGGTGCGGACATCTCGAAGACCACGATCGGACACGACGTCGTCGCGGGCGGAACCGAGTCCGGCGCCGGCATCACCGATTCGTCGATCGGACACGACTTCGTCGGACGAGGAGCGGAGTCGGGGGCCGACCTCCTGCGGTCGACGATCGGGCACGACATGCAGCTGCTCGGCGAGGGCGGCGGGACGCATCTGGAGAGCGTGACCATCGGGCACGACCTCTTTGCGTCGAAGCCACAGTCGGTGCAGACCGGACACAACGCGCCGGACACGCCGGGCGGACCGGTGAAGATCGGGCATGACCTCGCGATCGAAGGCTCGCCCGACTCACCGTTCGTGTTCGACGGCTTCTGCAACCTGAGCGTCGGCCGCGACCTGCTGATCACGAACCGGTCGGTCACGCTCGGCATTGGGCTCGGCAACAACTGCGTCGCGAACGGTCAGCAGGGGAACACGATCGGACGCGACCTCGTCGTGACGGGCAACTTCGCCCTGTCCGGGTTCTTCGGGCCGTCGTCGATCAACATCGTCGACAACCACGTCGGCCGCGATCTCGTGTTCAGCCACAACACCGCGGTGCCGGGCGGCTTCCTGGAGGCCTCCAGGAATATCGTCGGCCGCGACGCGACCTGCGCGGCCAACACCCCCGCGGTCACCGTCAACGGGCCTAACGTCGCGGGACGTTCGAACACCTGCGGCTAGCGATCTCCCGTGCTGTGAGGGCCCGGTTCGCCGGGCCCTCACAGAGCGCTACAGCAGGAGCGGCGACGGTGGGATTCGGGTCTTGCCGCGGATCCCGTCGACGACGAACGCCACCTCGTCGACGTAGCACCAGTTCCAGTCCTCGCCGGGCTCGAGCGAACGGATGATCGGGTGCGACGTGGCGTGCGCGTGTGCGCTGGCGTGGCGGTTGGGTGAGTCGTCGCAGCAGCCGACATGGCCGCAGGTCAGGCAGATCCGCAGGTGCAGCCACTTGCCGCCCATCCGCAGGCAGTCCTCGCAGCCGTCGACCGAGGCCGGGAGCTCGCGGACTGCGATCTGATCGAGGTGGGTGCAGCCAGCGTTGCTCACGTCACTTCCTCGACGGCACGGATACGGGAGAGGTGGGCGTGAACGAACTGGACGGCCATTGCTCCTTCACCGACGGCGGTGGCGCAGCGCTTGGTCGACCCTGAACGGACGTCGCCGGCGGCGAAGATGCCGGGCACGCTGGTCTCGAGCAGGTTGTCGGCGCCGGCTCCGTTGCCGGTGAGGATGAAGCCGTCCGCGGCGCGTGCGACGGCGTCGTCGAGCCATTCCGTGCACGGTTGTGCGCCGAGGAACAGGAACAGGAACGAAAAGGAAAGGCGCTCGCCGCCCGTCAGCGTGACGGCCGCGAGGCGCCCGTCCTCGCCGTGGAGCGCGGCGATCTCGCTCCGGTCTCGAACGGCGACGCCGTACCGCTGGAGCTCTTGGATCAGGTAGTCCGACATCGTCTCGCGGAGGTCGGCGCGGCGGTGGAGGAGGGTGACGAGTGCGCCGCCGCGGGCGAGCCAGACGGCGGCCTGGCCCGCGGAGTTGCCGCCTCCGACGACCGCGACACGTGAACCGGCGCAGAGCTGGGCCTCGGGCGCCCCGGCGGCGTAGAAGACAGTCAGGCCTTCGAATTCGGCCAACCGGTCGACCGGGAGCCGCCGGTACTGGGCGCCCGTCGCGAGCAGCACAGCGCGCGCTGCGACCTCTCGGTCGTCCTCGAGCCGGACGAGATGCCGACCGTTCCCCGGTTCGAGCGATAGGGCGCGATAAGGCGTCGCGGTGCGCGCGTCGAACTTGCGCGCCTGGGTGACCGCGCGGCCCGTGAGCTCGCTGCCGCTGATTCCCGCGGGAAAGCCGAGGTAGTTCTCGATTCGGCGCGACGACCCGGCCTGGCCGCCGAGTGCGGTGCTCTCGATGACCAGCGTGTCGAGCCCTTCGGAGGCGCCGTAGACCGCGGCGGCGAGGCCCGCTGGACCGGCGCCCACGATCAGCAGGTCGACCTCCTCGCGAGGCGCGAGCTCGAGCCCGATCCCGAGAGCGCGCAGCAGCTGGCCAGCAGTTGGACCGTGCAGCTCTCCTCCGCCGGGCAGGCGTACGAGTGGCGGCGCGCCGCCGCCGGGCGGAGCCGCGTCCTGCCAGCTGTACGGCAGCCGGTTCGCGCGCGCGAATTCGAGCATGCGCATCGTCGGCTCCGAACCGCGCGGGCCGACGATCTCCAGGCCGATCCCCTGCACGCTCTGCAGCGCCTCGCGGCGGGAGATGAACGTGGAGAGCAGGAGGTCGCTGAGCGGGCCGTCCTCGTTGAGGAGCGAGCGCAGCGCGCGACGTTCGACGGCGATGTACCGCAGCTGCTCGGTCACGAGCGCGTTGACGAAGACCGTCTGCCCCGACAGGAGGTTCAGCTCGCCGAGGAAGCCGGAGGGGCCGTGCCGGACCAGCTCGTTCCCGGCCGCGTCGATGATCGCGACCTCACCTTCGAGGATCGCAATGAACGGATAAGTCCGATCACCGACCCGATACAGCAGCTCGCCGACAGGCGCGGAGCGCTCCTCGCCGATCTCGGCGAGAGCCGCGAGTTGCGACAGGGAGAGCAGTGGGCTAGCGGGTGCCGACGCGTTCATTCGTTCGAGGCGGTGATTCCGCCGAGAGGACGAATCTTGCCCTCGCGGGCCACCCTGCCGCAATCGATCGGCGCGTCTGGCTCTCGTCGAGAACGAGACTCCGCTCGGTGAAGTACCAGTTTCCGCCGACTTTCGCGAACGTGTCCAGGTAACGGAGCGAGGCGATCATGATCGTTCGCTTGAGCGTCCTCGGACCGAGTCTTCCTCCCGCCTGCGCAGTCGCGCCCGTCGAAGCCCCGGCATGCTCCCTGGTCGTTATCCGAACGTGAAGACGTAGGCCTCGGCGCCCGCGGCGAGAAAGGTGATCTCGAAGGTTCGGTCCGCGATCGACCCTCGCTGTCGAATCAGCTGATAGAGCCGCTGTTCCGACACGGTCCCGTTGCCGTCCTCGTCGACGTCGAGCCCATGCGCGTCCCCGGGAGGGCGGCCGTCGACGAGCACCCGGAACGGCACCGGTGTCCCCGCCGACGGCGGGCCCATGACGAGGTGCACGTCGCGCGCGTGGAAGCGGAAGGCGATCTGTCCGTCGGCTCCGTTCAGCACGCTCGCCCCGCTCTCGATCGTCCAGTCTCCGGAGAGCGCCCACTGGTTGAGCATCAGCATCTCTGGCGGCGTATACGAGGCGGGAACGCCCATCTCGGCACCCCCGCGCGAAGCAAAGTTCCGGGCCTGCGCATAGCCGAGATACGTCTCGGGCGACCGTAGGTTCGTCCAGTCGGCCTGAGCCTCGAACCCCTCGGGAGTGAGGGAGACGAGCTCGTCGGCGACTCCATCGGCTCCGGCTTCGCCGAGCAACTGCTGGATGCCGCGTTCGCAATCGTCGTATCCGCCTTCGCCGAACTGGTGGTGGCGAATTCGCCCCTCCGCGTCGGCGAGGTACACGGCCGGCCAGTAGTGGTTGCTGAAAGCCCGCCAGACCGCATAGGCGGGGTCGAGCGCGACCGGATACCACACGTTCATGTCGTTCACGGCTCGGCGAACGTTGTCGACGTTCTGCTCGAACGGGAACTCGGGCGTGTGCACGCCGACCACGACCAAGCCGCGATCCTTGTACTTCTCGGCCCAGGCGCGAACATAGGCGAGCGTGCGCAGCCAGTTGATGCACGTGTACGTCCAGAAGTCGACGAGCACGACCTTGCCGCGCAGGCCCTCCGCCGTCAGCGGCGGAGAGTTGAGCCAGCCGGTCGCCCCGTCGAAGCCCGGCAGGTGACCCTCGGCGGGCAAGGGCGCGTGGCGCCGCACGCCGAGGAAGCTCATCTCGCGCCGCTGCCCGACGCTGAGCCCACAAGCGAGGGGGACCCGATCGCCGGCGCAGTGTTGCTGAAGCTCCGCGGCCAGGGCGACGACCAGGGAGCTTCACGGGTGCGAGGAAGGTGGTCGGGCAAGAGGCTCTGCCGTGACAACCTACCCGGAGACATGTTCGAGGTCGGCACCTACCCAACCCGAACCGACGCGGAGCTCGCCCAATCCGCGCTCGCAGCCGCCGGCATTCCGTCGGTGCTCGAGGCGGATGACGGCGGCGGCGCCTACCCTTTCGACCTCACGGGCGGTGCTCGTCTTCTCGTCGACGAAGCGGACGCCGAATCTGCGGCGGCCGTGCTTGCGACCAAGGAATGACCTCGTTCGTCACGCAGCATGGTCTCCCTCTGCTGTTCGCCGCTGTGGCGATCGAGTCGTTCGGGATTCCGGTCCCGGGCGAGACGGCGCTCATCGCCTTCGGCGTCCTGGCCTCGGAGGGTCACTACCCGATCGCGATCGTGATCGCCGTCGCGGCTGCCGGAGCGATCGTCGGCGACAACCTCGGCTTCTGGCTCATCGGTCGTAAGGGTGGGCGCGCCCTGCTTGCGCGCTCCGCCTGGCTCGAGCGTCGCACGCAGTACGTTCTCCCGCGCGCCGAGGCGCTGATCGAGCGCTACGGCGGCCGCGCGGTCTTCTTCGGCCGCTTCGTCTCCGTGCTGCGCGAGACGATCGCGTGGGTCGCGGGCCTCGGCCGGATGTCGTGGCCGCGGTTCCTGTTCTGGAACGCCTTCGGTGGGATCGTGTGGGCGACGGCGGTCGGACTGGTGGCGTACTTCGGCGGCAAGGCGCTCGCGGACACAGTCAGCCGGTACGGGCTCTATGCGGCCGTGGTGATCGTCGTCGCCGCCGTGCTCGTCGTGGCGGGACCGCGGCTCACCCGCCGCCGTCGGTCGCGCAGCTCGACGGCAGCTCGCGCCCCCGACCGTTCGCAGTGACGACGAGTGAGAGTGGATGCCGACCGAGGTTCGCGCCGATCTCCCAGCTCAGCGAAGTGCGATCTCGAGCGTTCGAATCCCCGGCATGTCGATCCACACTCGTGTCTCGTCCTTGACGATCTTCATGAGGACGTTGTCGCAATGCGGGCACCGAAGGACGGTTCCGGCGCCGCGGTAGACGTGGACGGCGCCGACGGCATCGCTCGCGCCGCAGCCGCCGCACGTCTCGATCGCCGTCGTCATCTCGACCGCGAACACCTCCTGCAGGAGGCCGGCGATCGCGTTGCCGTCGAGCATCAGTTCGTCCATGTCAGCCTCCCGTCGCTCCGAAGCGTTCGGTCTTGATCGTTCCGGCTCGTGCCCGAGCTCGACGAGGGCGTCGGCGACCGCCTCGACGAACGGCGTCGGGCCGCAGACGTAGACCTGCGGTCGCTCCGCCGCGGCCGGGTGCGACCTCGGCCAGCATGCTCGGCGTCGACGCGGCGCGCGTAGCCGGTCCAGCCCGGCGGCTGCGAGCGCGTCAGCGTGTGGACGACGGTGAGGCCGTCGTCCTGCAGCCGTTCGAGCTCGTCGCGGTAGATGACGTCGTCCCAGCTGCGCGAGGAGAAGAGGAGCCGCGTCTCGGCGTCGCTGCCCGGCCGCGGCGCGGCGCGGATCATCGCCATCAGCGGCACGACGCCCGAGCCGCCGCGCGACGAGCAGCAGCGGGCCTCCCTGCGACGGCTCCCAGACGAAGTAGCCGCCGATCGGACCGCGCAGCTCGATCCGGTCGCCGGGCCGGAGCTCGTCGGTGAGGTACGGCGACACCTCGCCGTCGTCGAGCCGCTCGACCGTGAGCTCGACGCGAGTGCCGTCGGGCGCCGAGGCGATCGAGTAGCTGCGCTCGGCCTGGTAGCCGTCCTCGGCCGTCAGCCGGACGTCGACGTGCTGGCCGGCGCGGTGCCCGGGCCAGCTCCGGAACGTCGAAGACGAGCGTCTTGACGCGGGCGTCTCCGCGGCGTTCGTCGACGACCTCGGCGGGCCGCCAGGTCAGTCGCCCCAGTAGCGCTGCTCCTTCCACGGGTCGCCGTAGTTGTGGTAGCCGTTCGTCTCCCAGAAGCCCGGCTCGTCGGTCGCCTGCAGCCGCAGCCCGCGCACCCACTTCGCGCTCTTCCAGAAGTAGAGGTGCGGGACGAGCATCCGCGCCGGGCCGCCGTGCTCGGGCTCGAGCGGCTCGCCGTCGTACTCGTAGACGACCCAGGCCTTGCCGCCGGTGACGTCCTCGAGCGGCAGGTTGGTCGTGTAGCCGCCGTCGCGAGTACTGGACGACGTACTCGGCCGAGGTCTCGATCCCGTCGAGCAGCGTGTCGACCGAGACGCCCGCGCCAGACGGTGTCGAGCTTCGACCACTTGGTCACGCAGTGGATGTCGACGGTGATCTCCTCGCTCGGCAGCGCCCGGAACTCGTCCCAGGTCCAGCCGCGCGGCTCGTCGACCTCGCCGGCGATCGAGAAGTTCCACTCGTCGAGCGGCGTGTGCGGCGTCGGGCCGGCGGAGAGCACCGGGAAGTCGGCCGTGACGTACTGGCCGGGCGGGACGCGGGCGGGCTCGACGTCCGATCGTCGCCTGCCGTGGAAGCCGCGCGAGATAGGGGGCATGGCCGGGCTCCTTCGCTCGATGGCGCAGTAATCATCCCGGACGAGGCTCCGGTCGCGTCGGTGGTCATGCGCCTCCGTCCCGGCGGACGGCTAATCGGCACCGACGACGTTGAACTTCTGGTCGACGAAGATGTGATGCGGCCAGTTGACGCCGATGTTGTGAACTTCGTACTCACCGTTGCTCAGCTTCACAACGCGGTCGACGATGCCCCCTGGATAGGCGACCAACGCGGCCTCGGTCGCCCTGTTCGCCGTCGTTCCGCTGGCGATCGTCCCCGACCCCGGGCTGTAGTTCGCCGGGATCTGACCGACCTGCTTCGCGGTGGACTGTGCTCCGCGCCGGAAGGGGACCACCCCTGCCGCCGAGGAGGCTGCAGATCCGCCGCCGGTCGCTTCCACGACCACCTGACTGGCTGCAATGGTCGTACCGTTGACCGTTCCGAGGACGAGGACGCCCACGCCTTTCTCGATGGCACTCGCCGAGGTCGAGGTCGTCCCTTTCGTGTAGTTCGTGGAGGAGGACTTGTTGACGGTGACCGTCTGACCCGCCGAGGTCGTGATCGTAAAGCTCGCCCTCGACACGCCGGCGACCGTGCCGGCGGTTCCACCTGCGGCCGGCCCGGACCGGGCGTTAGATCCTCCGCGCCCGGTCAGGCCACGGCCCGACGGTGCCGAATGGGAGGCGACTGCTGTCGTGCTGCCCGAGCTGTTGCCGGCCGTTGCGCGGACGATGCCGTAGGCACCGCCCCCGATCGCGAGGGCCGCTGCGACACTCGCGATCGACCAGGTGAATCTCCGGGAGAGCATCGATGTTCCTTTCCCTCGTCTCGTGCTCGTGGGTTAGCGATTGGGTCCCACGATGCGCGGACGCGGTAAGAGCTCCCTGAGAGGGACCGAAGGTTCTCCGGTGAATGTCCGTCACACGGACGCCCACTTCGGTGTTGACCGAGACGCTCGGTAGGCGAAGCGTGCGACGATCGCCAGGAGCCCGCTCGCGAGGGCGAGCGGTGCGGCGTTGTCGACCTTGAGGACGAGTAGCCCGCCGATCAGGGCGCCGAGCAGCATCGCGCCGACGGAGAGTGCGCGGCGGCCGAGTTTCGAGCCGGGTCCACCGGCGAGGGCGGCGTCGGCTGCGACGCCGGTCAAGGTCATGGTCAACACGGTGGTCGTAAGATCGGCGACGGCGACGAAGACGTGGCCGAGCTTCAGGTAGCTGGTTGCGTCGACGAGCCCGGTTACCACCGTTAGCGTCAAGAGGAGCGGCGGGAGCGCCGTCCGCACTATCCGGACGAGGCCGCACTGTGGCCGCCGCTTCCCGCCAGACAGTCGTCATCGAGCTCATCGCCGAATCGAATGCTTCGGGATCAAGAGCTGCGCTCCCACGGCGTGCGTGTGCCGATGTTTGTGGCGGTGGCTCAGCCAGGTCTGCTGAGCTGGGTAGGTGGCCAGTGCAACGATCGCACCCGCGAGGAGGGCACCGCGAGCTCGGCGCGCCGGCTTCGGACTCCGGCAACGACGCGCTCGGCGTGAGGGAGCCAGTCGGCCGGGCCGAGCCGGAGCGTGCGCGCGATGTAGACGAGGACGTGCACGATCATCAGCACGCCCCAGACGCCGAAGCTGACCGCGTGCAGGCTGAGCAGAAATCCTTCGCCCTGCCCTGCGACGATCAGCGTGATGCCGCTTCCGAACAGCGTCAGCGTCGAGGCGACGAGCAGTCCTGCGCCGGGCATCGCTGCCTCGGTCAGATCCAGCCGCGCTTCTTGAAGAGCGTGAAGAGCGCCGGCGACGGTCACGACTTCGAGTCCGATTCCGAGGCCGAAGAAGATGGCCGGGCTTTTGATGTGGCCGACCATCCAGCCGAAGTTCTGGCCGAAGAAGCCGGTGATGAAGGTGAGCGGCAGGAAGATGGTCGCCATGATCGTGAGCTGCTTCATCACGGCGTTGAGCCGGTTGGAGACGGTCGAGAGATAGACGTCCATCGAGCTCGTGAGCAGGTCGCGGTAGGTGTCGATCAGGTCGCTGATCCGGATCAGGTGGTCGTAGATGTCGCGGAAGTAGCGCTCGTCCTCCTCGGTCATGCCGGGAAGCTGCGGCGACGCCGCCGGAGAGGCTTGCGAACATGTCGCGTTGCGGTGTGATTGCTTTGCGCATCCCGACGAGCAGCCGCTTCATCTGGAAGATCTCTTGCAGTTGGGCGTCGCTGGCGTTCAGGAAGGTCTGGTTCTCGAGCTCGTCGATGCGGTCGTCGAAGTCGGCGAGGATCGGGAAGAAGCTGTCGACGAGCGCGTCGATGATCCGGTAGAGCAACTGGCCGGGATCGTCGACCGCTTTCTTGCGCTGCACGTAGCGCTGCCGCACCTCGGTGAACGCCGGCGCTTCGTCGCGGTGGACGGTGACGAGGAACTTCTCGGAGTAGAAGCAGTGCACCTCGACGAGGCGGTCGTCGTCCGGGACGGCTCCGTAGACGACGATGAAGACGAAGTCGTCGTATTCGTCGAGCTTCGCGCGTTGCGCGAACTTCTCGGAGTCCTCGACGGCGAGCGGGTGGAACTTGAAGACGTCGCGCAGGATCGTGTAGTCGGCCTCGTTCGGCTGGTCGACATCGATCCAGAAGAAGGTGTCGCCGGCGAGGAGCTTCTCGACGTTCTCGCGGCTGAAGTGCATCTCTTCGCTGCCGCGGTCGTGGATGACCGTGCAGGTGTTCGGCGACGTACGCCTCTGGTCCTGGGACGCGTCTTTCGTCGCTGTTCCGTCGGGGGTGGTGGTTGATTGAGGGTCGCTCATTGCGTTCGCTTCGATCGGCGGCTGCGCCGTGCGTGGAGGCGGCGCCCGTTTTGCTCGAGCCGGAGCTTGCCCCAGATTCCAAGCGTGAAGACGCAGATCGCGAACACGAACCAGGCGCCGGCGAGTGCGGCGAACGTACCTGTGTTCCGGAGTTCGAAGCCTGTGAAGGCTGCGACGAGGGCGGATCCGACGACCAACCGCAAGGTGGGACGGGCGAGGCGAAGCATCCTGCTGGAGGCTACCCCCGGGACCAGGATGCAAGCGGTTGTGGCGACCGAGGTGATCTCCAGAATCGGGCGGATGGACGACCAACGCGAAGTACTAGCGGAGGAGGCGCTCGAGTCGCGCTGGGAGGCAGCTCCCGCCGTCGTCGTCGTGATCGGCCTACAACTCGTGCTGGCACTTGTCAGCCGTCAGCTCGACTGGAAGCTGTGGTACATGCCGTGGTGGGTTTGGATCCTGGCGGTCGGCCCCGAGGTTGTCCTGCTGGTGGCGCTTGCTTGGGACCCGGTGCTGCAGGCGCTCGAGCGGATCGGTCATCGCAGGAACGTCGCCTTGATCTTGCTCGGGATCATCAGCCTCGAGAACGCGGTCGCGCTCGTGGCATTGCTGGGCTCGCTGATCAGCGGGCAGGAGCACAGCGGCGGTCAGTTGCTGCTGAAGGGCATGACGATCTGGGGCACGAACGTGATCGCCTACGGCCTCTGGTTCTGGGGCTTCGACCGCGGTGGCCCGGTGAGGCGACGGGAGCCTGACCCACCGCCGCCAGACTTCCAGTTCCCGCAGATGGAGAACCCTCAACTCGCGACACCAGGTTGGCACCCTCGCCTTATCGATTACATCTACGTCTCGTTCACGAACTCCATCGCCTTCAGCCCGACCGATGCGATGCCACTGAGCGGCTGGGCGAAGCTGCTGATGCTCTCTGAATCGGGCATTTCAGCGATCAGCATCCTGCTCGTCACCGCCCGGGCCGTGAACATCTTCAAGTAGCAAAGGCCGACTCCGTCGAGCGGCGTTACGACGGCGCGACTGGCGGCGATCGGGCGCGAGGTGTCAGTTTGAGGCGAGCGCGGCTCGGGCGGCGGCGGCGATGTCCCCGTTCGTGTTCGCGTGGCCGTCGATGCCCCAGCCGCCCTCGGGCGACTCGGTGATCAGCACCCAAGTCCGTTCCGCGTAACTCGGGTCGCCGGCTGCGGCCGCGACAATCTCGGTCAGCTCCTTGACGACCCCGAGCTGCTTGTCGCGGTCGAGAACGCCGACCGGCGTCAAGACCTGGACGCGAACGTAATCGGACGCGCCGGCGGCGTTCGCGATTGCTTCGGAGGGGAGATCGTGGATGAAGGCGGCTGTGTTGTCGGAGAAGAGCGGGATCTCCGGCACCTGCTCCCAGCGCATCACTGCCTGCGCGAGGCTCTGAGCGAACGTGTGCTTGTCGGCGAACGTACCTTCGGCGGCGTAGACGTCGATCATCGGCATGACCGCCCGAGGCTGGCACGTCGCAGCACTCCCGGCATCGCACGATCACGCCATCTCGTAATCGCGTGCGAGCCGGGCCAGCTCGACGCGCGAGTTGATGCCGAGCTTCGAGAACACGTGGCGGAGATGAGCGACGATCGTGCAGGGACGAGGTGAAAGGAAAGGCCATGGCTAGCACTCACGAACAAGCAAGGACTGACGCGCCAACCACGTACACCGACGCCCCGACGCAACGAGTCACGGCCGACACTGGGATCGAGTATGCGTACCGCGACATCGGTGACGGCGCGGTGCCGCTCGTCCTGCTGCAGCACTTCCGCGGCAACCTCGACAACTGGGATCCCGCACAACCGACCGAGACGAACCGACGACGTGGCAGACCCGCCAGGCGCAGTACGACGCCGTCTGCGCGTGGGGGATTCCCAACCACTCGCTGCTCCAGCGCGTCGCGGCGATCGACCTCCCGGTCTTCGTGCGGGCGGCGACAGCGACCCGGTGATCCTGCCCCGTTACTCGTACCTCTTGGCCGGGCTCCTCCCGGACGCGCGGATCAAGATCTACCCGGACTCGGCCCACGGCTTTCTCTTCCAGCACTACAGCGAGTTCGCCGCTGACGTGAACGCGTTCCTCGCGGGGGCCGCGCCAAAATAGCCGCGTAGCTCACACTGCTGCAGAGGAGGAGTTCCAGAGTGGCGCAACGCTCGACCGATGGCGAAAGAACGCATGAGCTGGCCGATGGACATTTGATCCCGATGCTAGGGCTCGGCGTCTGGCAGGTCGAGAACGCGCGGGAGTGTGTCGATGCCGTTCGCTGGGCGCTGGAGCAGGGGTACCGGCACATCGATACGGCCCAGGCCTACGGCAACGAGGAGAGTGTCGGTCTCGGTCTTCGCGAGAGCGGGGTGCCACGTGAGGAGATCTTCGTCACGACGAAGTTCCTCCCCGTCGCGATGACCCGGTCGTCGAGCTCGAGGCGAGCCTGCGCCGGCTCGGCCTGGAGTACGTTGACCTCTACCTCATTCATTGGCCGGCCGGCGGCCCGACCTGGGCGTGGCCAGGGATGGAGCGAGCGCGCGAAGCCGGATATGCGCGGTCGATCGGCGTCTCCAACTTCGGCGTCGACGACCTGCGGCAGCTGCTTGCAGCCGCGACGGTCCCGCCGGTCGTGGATCAAGTGCAGTTCAGTCCGTACGAGTACCGCAAAGCCCTACTCGACTCGTGCCGCCAGAACGGGATCGCGCTGGAGGCTTACAGCCCACTTGGAACCGGCCGTCACCTCGCCGGCGATACGGTCGCGCGGATCGCGCGGCGCCACGGGCGAACTCCCGCGCAGGTGCTGCTGCGCTGGTGCATCGAGCGGAGCATCCCGGTGATCCCGAAGTCGACCCACCGCGAGCGCATCGCCGAGAACGCCCAGCTCTTCGACTTCCGGCTCTCGGACGAAGACATCGCCGAGCTCGATGCGCTCGATCGCACCGGCGGCACCGACCGCGCTCTCGAACGCAAATGGTGGCGAAGCTAACGGCACAGAGCTCGCTCCGGGCGGCGATCGACGAGGTCGCTTCGCGCGACCCCGTGCTCGCCGACCTCGTCGCCCGCATCGGCCCGATCCGCCACCGTCCGCGCGACCCAGACGGGCCGTTCGTCGCGCTCGTGCGCGCAATCGTCTTCCAGCAACTCGCCGGCCGCGCGGCCCAGGCGATCTACGGACGGGTGCGGGCAACCGTGGGCGACACGATGACTCCGGAGACGCTGAACGCGGCCTCCGACGCCGCCCTCCGGGCTGCGGGCTTGTCCGCGAACAAGCTCGCCTCGCTCCGCGACCTCTCTGCGAAGGTGCTCGACGGCACCGTCGTTCTCAGCCGCACGTCGCGACGAAGCGACGAGGAGTTGAAAGAGCGGCTGACCACCGTGCGCGGGATCGGCCGGTGGACGGCCGAGATGTACCTGATGTTCCAGCTGCGGCGCCTCGACGTCTGGCCGGTCGACGACCTCGGCGTCCGGCAAGGCTATGCCCTCGCCTGGAACATCGACCCGCCGCCGACCCCGAAGCAACTCGAGCCGCTCGGCGATCGCTTCCGTCCGTACCGCTCGATCGTCGCCCGCTACTGCTGGGCCGCCGTGCCGCTCTTACGGACCGGAGGCACAGCGGTGAGCCTCCGCTAGGCGGGCGGAGGACAGCCTGTCAAAGGAGGAGTTCCGCGTGGACGTGTTGGATTAGGCCGGGAGCGCGGTCGGCCTCGTCGAAAATCGGCCGTGGGCCTCGCTTGACGGACCAGCCACGAGAACAGCCCCAGATGCAAGAACAACTAGGCGAAAGCGCATGTCGCGCCTCCTTTTCGATCGAGAGCTTGCAGCAAGCATAGGCTGTCGAAGGCTGACCCGGAGTTCCCAGACGCACTACGAATGTTCCCGCAAACTCGCGGTTGCTTGGCGCACGCCCGGACAAGGGCTCGAGGTCGGAAGCGCATGAACGCTCCGCAGTCGCTGCTCGACGAGGTGCTGCCACACTTCTCCGCCCGAGAGGTGCATGACATCTGGGTGCCGGCCCAGCCGCACGTCGTCTTCACGGCTGTGAAACAGGTAACCGTGCGCGAGGTGCGCCTCTTGCTGCCGCTTGAGACGCTACGCGTCCTGCCGAGCCTGCTCGCGCGACGTCCGGCCTTCCGACCGGCGCCCTCGGCGCCTCTCCTCGATGCGTTCACGGCGGCCGTGATTCCGCTCGGCGAGCGTCCCGACGCAGAGATCGCAGCAGGAGCCATCGGCCGCTTCTGGCGCCTAGGCGGCAACGAACCGGCGTCGGCGCGCACCCGCGAAGACTTCACGTCGTTTTCCGAGCCCGGATTCGCGAAAGCGGCGATCGCGTTCTTCGTCCATCCGGAGCGCGGCGGCAGCCGCGTCATGACCGAGACTCGCGTGGCAGCGACGAGCCCTGATGTCACGCGGGCGTTGCTGCTCTATTGGCGTGTCATCCGGCTCGGCAGCGGCGCGATCCGCATGAGTTGGCTCGCCGCGATCCGACGCCGCGCCGTGCGTGGCGGGTAGGCGCAGCCCGTATCGAGACGGAACGCGCGGCCCGCCGGGCACGCCGGCGCCGGTAAGCGCCGCGGGACCGCGGCGCTTGGTTTGCATGGATCGCACATCCTCCGGTCAGAGCAAGGCGTCTTCACGACGGGTTGGCGGACGGTGCTCGTTGGAGGTTGAGGCTGAGTACTGCGCCTCCCGATGCTTGGTTGCGGGCGGTCAGGGTGGCGTGTTGGTGTTCGAGGAGGCGTTTGGCAATCGTGAGGCCGAGCCCCGCGCCGCCGTCGGGGATCCCCGCTGCCGGGGCTCCGCGGATGCCGGCTTCGAAGACGTGCGGGAGGAGGTTAGGGTCGATTCCGGGCCCGTCGTCTCGAACGGTGATCTGGACGGTCGACTGATCCATCGCGGTCCAGCTGAGGTGGATCGGGGCGCCCGGGGGGCTGTAGCGGAGTGCGTTGTCGAGGATGTTGGTGAGAGCGCGTTTGAGGCGGTCGCGGTCGACGATGACGCCGAGCGCTTGGTCGCCGTCGAGGTCGAAGGTGTTGTCTCGGAGGCGGGCCGTGTGCTCGAGGCCGGCGGTCACCTCCTGGAGCAGGTCGGCGACCGGCGCCGCTTCGAGCTGCGGCGCTGGTTGGGCGTAGTCGTCGCGGGTGTAGGCGAAGAGGTTGCCGACCAGTCGTTCGAGCGCGTCCGCTCTCGCTTCGGCCCGCTCGAGGTGGACGGCCGGGTTACCCAGCCGGAAGCCGATCGCCTGCAGGTGTCCGCGCAGCGCGAAGAGCGGCGTGCGCAGGTCGTGGGCGACGCTGGTGACGAGAAACCGTCTCGCCTCGTCTGCCTCGGCTCGCTGTTGCGCGGTCTCGCCGAGCGCGGCTGTCATGCCCTCGACAGCCTGCGCGATGTTCGCGATCTCGCCGATCCGGCTGCGCGGGACCGCGATCATCAGGTCGCCTCCGGCGACCTTGTCGACCTGCGCGCTCAGCCTCGCGAGTGGCGCGACCATCCAGCGGCCGGCGAGCCAGACCGCGACCGCGAGCCCGGCGAGCAGGATGATGATTCCGCTGAGGAGCGCGACGAGCGCCCGCGTGGCACGGGAAGCGGGCCGGTGGTACAGGTCGAGGGCGAACGTGGCCGGCGCTTTCCGCGTGCCGGCGGGGATGAGCCGCCGGCCGTCATCGACCCAGGACGCACTCGTGTCGGCCGGCGCGCTCGCGGCGGTCGCGCCGGCCTGACCCACCTGCGCCCGGCGGGCCTGTTCCTTCTGGAGGGCCGGGCTGAGAGCCGGGCTGACATACAGCTGGCGCTTCTCACCCGGCCTGGCGATCACCAGTTGCGCGAGCAGATCGAGCCGTCCGAGCAACCGCGCGAATCCCTGAACGGAGGCCGGCTCCTGCATCTCGGCGCGATGGGAGGTGAGGTAGGCGACGGCGGTGTTCAGCCGCCGCTGGATGTTCGCCTGCTGGTGGTCGCGCTCGATCAGCCACGCCCCGCCGGCGGCTAGCGTCGGCACGAGCAGCAAGACGATGACCGTGCCGAGGATGAATGTGCGGATGCGGATCGGCAGTCGTCTCATCTGCTGCCGGGATCGAGCCGGTAGCCGGCGCCCCAGACGGTGACGATGTAGCGCGGGCTGGCCGGATCGGGCTCGATCTTCTGTCGCAGGCGACCGATGTACACGGCGACCGCGCTGCGGTCGCCGAACGAGCCCCAGACCAGCTCGAACAGCTGGTCGCGGCTGAACACCTGCCGCGGATGCTCGACGAGCACGCGCAGCAGCGCAAACTCGCGTGCCGTCAGCTCGACTCGCCGTCCCTCGCAGCTGACCTCGTGCGCGGCCAGGTCGACCTCGAGTTCGCCGAAGCGAAGCGTCTGGACCCCGCCGGCCGGGGAGGCGCGCCGCAGGACCGCCTTGACGCGGGCGACCACCTCTGCCGGGGTGGCGGACTTGACGATGTAGTCGTCGCCGCCGAGACCGAGCCCCCGGATCTTGTCGGCGTCGCTGTCGCGAGCGCTCAGGAAAAGCACCGGCACGTTCGAGTCACGGCGCAGTCGGCGGCAGATCTCGAAGCCCGACTCGTCGGGCAGCATCACGTCCAGCAGCACCAGGTCGGGACGGCCGCGCTCGAGCTGCTCGCTCGTCTCGCGTCCGCTTCCGGCATGCCGCACCCGGAAGCCCTCCGCCTCCAGGAAATCCCGCATCAGCTCCGCGATCTGCTCGTCGTCCTCGACGACGAGGATCGACGCCCCGGTGTCTTGATCGCCGCTCACGCGGCTCAGTGTCACCCAAACCCTGCCCGCCCAGCGCAGCGCGACGCCGCTTTCATCAACTTTTCATCGCCGGCTCCTGTGGCTGTTATTAGGCCAAGCGATCATCGAGCGCGTGAGCCCGTTCGCCGATCCCGCACGCAGCCTCCACCGGCCACGGCCGCCCTGGCCGCCGGCAGCGCGAACCCAGGCCGCCGTCATCGCCGCGGCCGCCCTGGCGCTGTTGGCGGCGGCATGCGGCGCGTCGTCCACGAGTTCGGCTCAGTCGGCGTACGAGAACGCGGCGCTGGGTTTTTCGCGCTGCATGCGCTCGCACGGCGTGTCGAACTTCCCCGACCCCGACACCCAGGGGAACTTCCCTCCGTTCCAGACCGGTGTCTCGAAGCAAACCTCGGCAGCCGCTAATGACGTTTGCAAGCACCTGGTCCCGAGCGGCGGCGGGGGCGGTGCGGGGACGCGGGGAGACCAGCAGAAGCTCGCCTTCGCCTTGAAGGTCGCCCGTTGCATGCGCTCGCACGGGTTCCTACCTATCCCGACCCGACCACCTCAAGCCCCTCGAGCCAGGGGAGCGGGACCAGGTTCGCCGGCACCGGGATCGACACGAAGTCGCCGCAGTTCCAGACAGCGGAGCTGAACTGCGAGAGGCAGTCGCGGAAGGCGCTCGGCCTGCCATGAGCTCCTCTTCCGTCGCCGCGGCCGCGATCATCGCCACCGCCGGGCTGGCCCTCTTGGCGGCGGCATGCGGCGGCTCGAACGGTGGTCGGGTGGCGCAGCTCGGCTCGACCACAACGCAGAACACCTCCAACCCCTCTGCAGCAACGGGGCAGCAGAACGGACCGCTCGGCTTCTCCCGCTGCATGCGCTCCCACGGAGCGACCAACTACCCCGACCCCAACGGCAGCGGACAGCTCGCCAAGGAGAGTCCGCAGCAACTCGGGGTCAGCAGCTCCCAGTTCCAGTCAGCTCAGCGTGCCTGTCAGCATCTGCTCCCGAACGGCGGCAGCGGGCCGAACGCCGCCCAGCTGCAGCAGGTGAAAGCGCAAGGGCTGAGGTTCTCCCAGTGCGTGCGCAGCCACGGCGTCCCGAACTTCCCCGACCCCGGCAGCGACGGTCGCATACCCGACCCCGCCACCGTTGGGATCGATCAGGGTTCGCCCAAGTTCCAGGCCGCAAATCAAGCCTGCCGGAAGTACCGGCCCCCCTACATGCCCTCGAATGCCGCCTACAACGCCTACGCCAGGACACATGGGGGATGAGCGCCGCGATCGACCAGGCGAACGTTTGCGCCGGGGCGATCGGCCATCTCACGAAGCCTTAAGCAAGTTCTCAGCTTCGGGTGCGGCTTGCTCAGGTTGCGGTGCTCCACTTGTGGTGTGGCGCCTCACCTGGCTTGGCCGTGACCTACCTCCGCGCCCGCATAGGCTTCGTTCGATGGATCCTCCGGGTCACCGAGGCGTGGAGGCCGAGGATGAACGGGCGCTGATGGAGGCGACTGAGGTTCGGGGCGGGCGCGTGCTGGTCGTGGACGACGATCCGGACGTACGCGAGGCTGTCGAGACTGCGCTCGAACTGGAGGGCCACCGCGTCACGACCGCGGCTGACGGTCTTGCGGCGTTGAAGCGGCTGGGGCAGGCGGAGTTCGACGCGGTGGTGCTGGATGTGCTGATGCCGAACCTGGACGGCTTCGAGGTGTGCCGGCGGCTGCGAGCGTCGGGAAACCGGACGCCGGTCTTGATCCTGACGGCGCGCGACTCGGAGGAGGACACGATCCGCGGCCTGGATCTCGGCGCGGACGACTATCTGGTGAAGCCGTTCGCGCTCGGCGGAGCTGCTGGCCCGCGTGCGCGCGCTGCTGCGGCGGACGCGTCCGGCGGGCGAGGACGCGCCGCTCTGGTTTGCGGGGCTCTCGCTCGATCGGCAGACGCGAGAGGCTTCCCGCGGTGGACGCGCGCTCGAGTTGACGCGGACGGAGTACGCGCTGCTCGAGCTGTTCCTGCGCAACCCGCGTCAGGTGCTGACGCGGGAGCTGATCATGGAGCGGGTCTGGAACTACGACTTCGGGCCGACGTCGAATCCGCTCGAGGTGTACATCAGCTACCTGCGACGAAAGACGGAGGCGGGCGGCGAGCCGCGCCTGATCCATACGGTGCGCGGCGTCGGCTACGCGCTGCGAGAGCCGTGAGCCTGCGTACGCGCTTGACGCTCGCCGGGGGCGGCGCCGTGTTCGTCGCGCTCGCGATCGCATCGCTGGTGATCTACTTCGACGTGCGCTCGAAGCTGCACGACCAGATCGACGTCTCGCTGATCCAGTCGGCCGAGGGCGTCGCCACGAAGTCGGGCGGCGCGAACAGCGCAGCCGAGCGACTGCCCGCCGTTCGGCAAGGACGCGTGCCGGCTCTTCCAGGTCATCCCGGCATGTCGGCGCCGCGGCGAACGGAGAGCTGTCCGGTGATCCGGAGCGCCGGCGCCGACGACCGTGCCGAGCTCGGCGCCTCGCATCCGCGGTTCGTGCCGCTGATCGGCCACGACGCGATCGGTGGCGCAGGGGCTGTCGCCGCCGTACTTCCGGGACGTTCGCTATCGCGGCGTGGCGATGCGGCTGTACACGATGCGACTGCCCGTCCTCGAGCGACGGGCTGGTGCGGACCGCGCGCCCGCTGACCGAGGCGAACGCGACGATCGCCCGCGTCCGCTGGCTGCTGCTCGGCCTGACGCTCGGCGGGGCGCTCGCGGCGGGCCTGCTCGGACGACTGGCCGCGAATGCGGTGCTGCGCCCGGTGCGTGCGCTCGCCGGGGCGGTGCGCGAGGTGAGCGCGACGCGTGACCTCAACCAGCGGATCCCGGTGAGCGGCCGGGACGAGCTGGCAAGCCTCGCGGCCGACTTCAACGCGATGCTCGCAGCCCTCGACGAGTCGCAACAAGCTCAGCAGCAGCTGATCGCGGACGCCTCGCACGAGCTGCGGACGCCGCTGACCGCGCACCGCGCGAACATCGAGCTGCTCGCGCGGCCGGACCTGCCCGTCGAACAGCGCCAGCGCGTGCTCGGCGCAGCCGTCCGGGCGATCGAGGAGCTCTCGAGCACTGGTCGGCGATCTCATCCAGGCCGCCCGCGACGGTCGGTCTGTCGACGCACGCGAGCCGCTCGCGCTCGACGAGCTCGTGGCGGCAGCGGTCGAGCGGGCGCAGCACAGGGCGCCGGAGCTGCGCTTCGAGAGCCGGCTGGAGCCCTACCGGCTCGTCGGGGCCCGCTCGCGGCTGGAGCGCGCGGTCGACAACGTTCTCGACAACGCGATCAAGTGGAGCCCGCCCGGCGGCACCGTCGACATCCGGCTCGTCGACGGGACGCTGACCGTGCGCGACCACGGGCCCGGCATCGCCGAGGCCGACCTGCCGCACGTCTTCGACCGCTTCTACCGCGCCGCCGCGGCTCGCGCCCTGCCCGGCTCGGGGCTCGGGCTCGCGATCGTCAAGCAGACCGTCGACGACCACGGCGGCAGCGTCACCGTCGCCAACGCCGACGGCGGCGGGGCGCTCCTCACGCTCCGCTTCGACGCCGACGGCCGATAGACGCTCTCTAAGCAAGCTCTCAGCAACCTCTCAGACGGAGCGGCGATCCGTTCAGGTTGCGCTGGTGAGCTTCCCTTGCTCTCGACTGAAAGGAACCGAACATGGTGCGTTGCCGCCGTCCACTCATCGTCGCCTCCGTCGTCGCGGTTGCCGCGTTCTCGCTGCTCGCGGCCGGCTGTGGCGGCGGCGGAGCTCTCCGGGGGTTGCGAGCGTCGCCTCGACCACGACCGCCGCCGCGACGACGACGACGCAGAACGGACTGCTCGCCTTCTCCAAGTGCATGCGCTCCAACGGCATGCCGAACTTCCCCGACCCGCAGCGCTTCGTCGGAGGGAACGTCAAGCTGACTCTGCACCAACTCGGGACCGGCAGTCCGCACTTCCAGGCGGCCATGAATGCCTGCAATCACCTGCTCCCGACGAACGGCGGCAGCGGGCCACAGGAAACGGCCCAGCAGCAGCGCACCCAGCTCGCGGACGAGCTGTCGTTCGCCAGGTGCATGCGCAGCCATGGTGTGAGCCGCTTCCCCGATCCGACCGCGCAGGGTGAGCTGTCGGTCGAGATGGTCCAGGCCCAGGGCATCGATGTGCACTCACCGGCAGTCCTGCGGGTTGTGCAGGCGTGCCTGCCGGCGTCGCACGGCGCGCTCACGCCCGCGAAGGTCAGAGCGGCGCTCAACAATGCCGGCGGCTGACCGGCGGTCGGTCCTCGGCGTCGTGGCGCGCGCTGGGATTCCTGACCAGGGCGCACCGCCGCGCGGAGCCGCTTTCATCGACTTTTCATCGCCGGCTCCTGCGGCTGTTATCGGGCCTCGGCTTTCCTGGCGATCGCGTGGACGTGTCTGGGACCGAAGAGACGACGCTGATCTCCGCGGCGCCGAAGGGCGGCCGACGAAGGTCGCGCGTGCGGCCGTCGCGGCGGGCGGCGATCGTGCTTGCGCCCTGGCGATCGTCGTCGCGCGGCCGTGGTCGTCGTCGCGAGCGGCGCGTTCGACGGCGGTGGCGGGACGTCTGGCGGCGGGACGGCGGACAACGCGTTTCCCGACGTCGCTCGCGACGGTGACGCGGCGGTCGCTGTCGTCGCAGACCGCAGGTGAGCGCGACGCTCGGCTACGCCGATCCGTCGACGATCGTCGTGCCGGCCGGGACGACGCCGCCGGACCTTGCGCAGGCGCAGCAGGCGGCGGCCACGGCGCGGGCGCAGCTGCAGACGGCGCAGACGCGACGCTGTCGACGGATACGGCGACGCTCGACCAGGCGAACGCGAGCCTGTCGGCAGACCGCGCGAAGCTGACGGTCGACTGCGCGCGGCGACAACGCCGGTGAGAGCGCCGCGAGCTCCCCGGCCGCCGGAGGGGCCGGCAGCGGCTCGGGCTCGACGCCGTGCGCGACCGACGCGCAGTCGGTGTCGACGGACGAGCAGAGCGTCGACGCAGGCGCAGGCGAAGGTCGCGGCCGATCGGCAGGCGGTCTCGTCGGCGACGACCGGTGCTCGCGAGCGCCGCGGACGAGTCTCGCGCAGGCGGAGGCGTCGGCGACGGTCTACGGGCAGAGCTCGACCTACACCGAGCTGCCCGCGGTCGGGCAGATCGTCAGCCGGGGCGAGACGCTCTACGAGATCAGCGGCCAGCCCGTCGTCGCTGCTGTACGGATCGGTCGCGCCGTGGCGGGCGTTCATCGCCGGGATGTCGCCGGGCCGCGACGTCGCGGAGCTGAACGCGAACCTGCACGCGCTCGGCTACGGCGCCGGCCTCGGGGCGACGCGTTCACCGCGGCGACGGCCTCGGCGATCGACGCGCTTCCAGGCGGCGCACGGCCTCGAGCCAGACCGGGCGAGCTGCTGCTCGGCTCGGTCGTGTTCGAGCCGGGCGCGGTGCGGGTGACGAGCGTGACGCCGACGCTCGGCGCGACCGTGCAGCCGGGGCCGGTGCTCGGCGATCACCTCGACGGCGCGGCAGGTGACGATCGCAGCTCGACGCCGCGCAGCAGTCGCGAGGTCAAGGTCGGCGACCCGGTCACGATCACGCTGCCCGACAACAGCACGACGCCGGGCAGGGTCTCCTACGTCGGCACGGTCGCGACCACCCCGTCGAGCTCGAGCGGCCAGGGCGGCGGCGGCTCGAGCACGCCGACGATCGAGGTCGACGTCACCCCGACCGACCCGGCCGCGACCGGCCACCTCGACCAGGCGCCGGTCAACGTCTCGATCACGACCGCCAGCGTCGAGGACGCGCTCGTCGTGCCGGTCAACGCGCTGCTCGCGCTCGCCTCGGGCGGCTACGCGGTCGAGGAGGTCGGCGCCGGCGGCGTCCATCACCTCGTCGGCGTCCAGCTCGGCCTGTTCGACGACGCCGACGGGCTCGTCCAGGTCACCGGCAGCCAGCCTCGCTCCCGGCCAGCGCGTCGTGGTGCCGAGCCAATGAGCGTCACCGCAAGCGACTCGACGCTGAACCTTCCGACCCGGGTGGCAACGGCGGCCGGGCCGGTGCTCGAGCTCGAGCGAGGTGACCAAGACCTACGGCAGCGAGCCGCCGTGGTCGCGCTCGACGGGGTCAGCTTCAGCGTCCAGCGCGGCGAGCTGCTCGCGATCGTCGGCCCCTCCGGTTCCGGGAAGTCGACGCTGCTGCACCTGATGGGGACGCTCGACCGGCCGAGCTCGGGCACGGTGCGCGTGACCGGCCTCGACGTCGCCGGCCTGTCCGACCGCGAGCTGGCGGCGCTGCGCGCGACCCGGATCGGCTTCGTCTTCCAGCAGTTCTTCCTCGCCGAGCACGCAACCGCGCTCGAGAACGTCGCCGACGGCCTGCTCTACGCCGGCGTCGCCCGTCGCCGAGCGGCGCGACGCAGGCAGCCGAGGTGCTCGCGGCGGTCGGGCTCGGCGACCGGCTCGCGCGCACGCCCGACGCAGCTCTCCGGCGGCGAGCGGCAGCGGGTCGCGATCGCACGCGCGCTCGTCGGCCGCCCGGCGATCGTGCTCGCCGACGAGCCGACCGGCAACCTCGACAGCGCCACCGGCGCCGCGATCCTCGCGCTGCTCCAGGAGCTGCACGCCGACGGCGCGACGATCGCCGTGATCACGCACGACCGCGACCTCGCCGCCCGGCTGCCCCGCCAGGTCGAGATGCTCGACGGGCGCATCGTCACCGACACCGCGAGCGGCGGAAGGCGTCCGATGAGCGGCCACGGCCCACGGTGGCGGCTCGCGCTGACGGCTCGCGCTGGTGACCGGCTGGTGCGCGCGCACGGTCCTCGCGCTCGGTGGCTCGGCAGCCGCCGCCGGCGCAGCCACGACCGCGGCTCCCGCGTGCCCGACCTCCAACCCGCCGAACACGCTGACCCTCGTCGGCGGCACGCCGCAGAGCGCGAAGCTCGGCACCGCCGTTCGACGACGGATCTCCAGGTCGCGCTCGCGAACACGAACGGCTGCCCGGTCACGACGCCGCTCGCCGGCATCCCCGTCACGTTCACGGCGCCGTCGAGCGGGGCCGAGCGGGACCTTCTCGACCAGCGGCTCGAACGCGGTGCTCGTCGGCACGAACGCCTCGGGACACGCGACCGCGCCCGAGTTCACCGCCAACGGCTGGCCGGCGGCTATCACCGCCGTCGCCTCATCGGATTACGGCACTGTCAGCTTCTCGCTCGTGAACACCGCGAGCGGCGTCCCCGCAACGATCGCACCGGTCACCGCCGCCGAGCCAGTCAGCAGCCGTCGGCAGCCGCTACCCGCAGCCGCTCCAGGCGACGGTGCTCGACGCGAACGGCAACCCGGTCGAGGGCGCAACGTCACCTTCACGCTCGGCTGCGGGCAGCGGCGGTGCGCGGGCTCGACGGCGACCGCGGGCGCGAGCTTCGCCGGCGGCAGCAACCAGGCGACCGAGACGACCGACAGCTCCGGTATCGCCACCTCGCCGCCATTCGCCGCCAACAGCACGCCGGGCCGATTCACGGCGACCGCCTCGACTGCCGGAATCGTCGAGCCGGCCGGCTTCTCGCTCGACAACCTCGCCGGCAAGTCGCCGACGATCGTCGCGGTCGGCACGACGAAGCGGTCGGCAACCGTCGGCGCTCGCTACGCGCAAGCCGCTGCAGGTGAAGGTGCGCGACGGGAGCGGCAAGCCGCTGCCAGGGCGCGACCGTGACGTTCACGCTCGGCGCGAGCGATGGCGCCGACGGCGTGTCCGGCTCGGCCAGCGCGGCGGGGGCGAGCTTCGTCGGCGGCGCGACCCAGGCGACCGACGACCACAGCGGCGAATGGCGTCGCCACCTCGCCACGTCTGACCGCGAACACGACCGCGGGCACGTTCACCGCGACCGCGACCACGAGCGGCGCCACCGAGGCGGCGAGCTTCGCGCTCCGCAACCGCGCCGGCAAGCCGACGACGATCACCGCCGGCGTCGGCGCGAGCGAGTCGACCGCGGTCGGCACGCGCTTCCCGATCCGGCTCGCCGTCACCGTCACCGACAAGGACGGCAACCCGGTCGCGGGCGTGATCGTCACGCTTCACGGCGCCCGGCGGCGGCGCGAGCGGCCGCTTCGACGGCACGAAGCGCAGCGGTCAAGGTGAAGACGGACGCCAAGGGCATCGCCGTCGCGCCCGCGTTCGTCGCGAACCAGACGCGCGGCGGCTACGTCGTGCGCGCGAGCGCCGCCGGGCGCTGCGGCCGCGTTCGCGCTCGTCAACCGAGCCGGCCGGCTGAGCGCGATGAGCGCCGCCGCGCCGCTGACGCCGAGGAAGCTCCGCCTCGGGCGACCTCGCCCGCGTCGCCAGCATCGGCCTGCGCACCCGCCGCCTGCGCGCCGGCCTCTCCGCGCTCGGGATCGCGATCGGCGTCGCCGCGATCGTCGCCGTGCTCGGCCTCTCCGCCTCCTCGCAGGCCGGGCTGCTCGCCGAGATCGACAAGCTCGGCACCAACCTGCTCACCGTCACCACCGGCCAGACCCTGTTCGGCAGCACCGCCGAGCTGCCGCTCGCCGCGCCCGGGATGATCGCGCCGCATCGGCCCCGTCACGCAGGTCGCCGACACCGGCTCGACGAGCGCCAACGTCTACCGCAGCCCGCTGATCCCGTCCGTCAACACCAACGCGCTCCAGGTTCAGGCCGCAACGCTCGACCTGCTCCCGCGCCGTCGGCGCGACCGTCGCCCGCGGCAGCTACCTCAACGCCGCGACCGCGCACCGAACCGGTCTGCGTGCTCGGCGCCCAGGCCGCACAGCTGCTCGGCATCGACCGCGTCTACCCCGGCGAGCGCGTCTGGCTCGGCGGCATGTGGTTCTACGTCACCGGCATCCTCACCTCCGCCGCGCTCGCCCCCGAGATCGACAGCTCCGTGCTCGTCGGCTTCCCCGCCGCCGAGACGTACCTCGGCCTCGACGGCCACCCGACCACGATCTACGTCCGCACCGTCACCAGCCAGACCGCCGCCGTCCAGTCCGTGCTCGCCGCCACCGCCAACCCCGAATCGCCGAACGAGGTCAACGTCAGCCAGCCCTCCGCCGCGCTCACCGCCCGCGCCGACGCGCAAGGCGCGCTCAACGGCCTCTTCCTCGGCCTCGGCGCCGTCTCGCTGCTCGTCGGCGCCGTCGGCGTCGCCAACATCATGATCATCTCCGTGCTCGAACGCCGCTCCGAGATCGGCCTGCGCCGCGCGCTCGGCGCGACCAAGGGCCACATCCGCACCCAGTTCCTCAGCCGAGGCGATCCTGCTCGCCCTGCTCGGCGGCGCCGCCGGCGTCGCGCTCGGCGCGCTCGCCACCGCCGTCTACGCCCAACCAAACACTGGACGACCGTCATCCCCACCATCGCCTGGGCCGGCGGCCTCGGCGCCGCCTTCGCGATCGGCGCCATCGCCGGACTCCTCCCCGCGATCCGCGCCGCCCGCCTCTCACCCACCGACGCGCTCCGAACCGTTTAGCTCGGCGGCACGAGCGCGGTACCACCTGAGCATGGTGGGCACAGGCCCTCTGACTATCTTTGCTTGCCGCTCGCCCCGATAGGGAGCACGATCCCGGTGTGGCGACGGTTGCGGATCTGCTCGAGCGCGAGAAATCGATCGCGACGCTCCAGCGGGTGCTGGCGACGACGCGGTCGGGCGACGGCTGTCTGATCTTCGTCTCCGGCGACGCCGGCGTCGGCAAGACGACGCTCGTGCGCGCATTCTGCTCGCAGGCCGCCGACGCGCGGATCCTCGTCGGCGCCTGCGACGGGCTGCGCACGCCGCGTCCACTCGGGCCGTTCGTGGACATCGCAAGCACGCTCGGTGGTCGTGTCGCCGAGCTCGTTACCGAGAGCGCCGCGCCGCGCTCGGTCTTCGACGCGCTCGTCGACGAGCTGAGCGGCGCCGGCGAGGCGATCGTCGTCCTCGAAGACGTTCACTGGTCCGACGAGGCGACGCTCGACGCGCTCCGCGTGCTCGGACGGCGCGTCGTGCAACTCGGCGTCCTCGTCGTGGTCACATATCGCGCCGACGAGCTGCCGCGCACACATCCGCTCCGCATCGTTCTCGGCGACCTTGCCACCGCCGACAACGTCGTCCGCCTCAAGCTCGATCCACTCTCGGCCGACGCGGTCGCGAAGCTCGCCGCGCCGCACGGCATCGACTCGCGCGAGCTGCACGCGAAGACCGGCGGGAACCCGTTCTTCGTCACCGAGGTGCTCGCAAGCGGAAGCGCAGACGTGCCGGACACGGTTCGCGACGCCGTCCTCGCACGCGTTGCGCGACTGACCCCCGCTGCACGCGAGCTGCTCGACGCGGTCGCGATCGTCCCGCAGCGGACCGAGCTCTGGCTGCTCGAAGCGATCGCCGGCGATCTGGAGACGGCGCTCGACGCGTGTCTCGGCTCGGGAATGCTGCTGGCCGAGGACCACTCGGTTGCGTTCCGGCACGAACTGGCCCGCCTCGCCGTCGAGGACTCGATCAATCCGCTTCGGCGCAACGAGCTTCACCGCGCGGCGCTGCGAGCGCTGCGTGCTGCGTCGTCGCCCGACCTCGCTCGGCTCGTCCACCACGCCGATGCAGCCGGCGACGGCGACTCGGTGCTCGAGCTCGCGCCCGCGGCGGCAGCGGCCGCCTCCGCCGTCGGTGCGCACCGCGAGGCGGCCGCGCAGTACGCTCGTGCGCTGCGCTTCGCCGACTCGCTGCCCCGGCCAAGCGCGCTGCCCTTCTCGAAAGACGGTCATGGGAGTGCTACCTGACGACCCAGGACGCGGACGCGAAGAACGCGACCGAGGCGGCGATCGAGATCTACCGCGAGCTCGGAGATCGTGTGAGAGAGGGCGACGCTCGCCGCTGCCTCGCGCGCGTCCTCGCGAACATGGCCCGCGTGCCCGAGGCCCGGCGCGCTGCCGAGTACGCAATCGAGGTCCTGGAGGACTTGCCGCGCGGACAGGAGCTCGCGCTGGCATACGCGGCGCGTGCCGGCTTCGAGATTCTGGCCGAAGACAGAGAGGAGGGCACGCTCTGGGCCGAGAAGGGGATCGCGCTCGGCACGCGGATCGGAGACGCCGAGTCGCACACGAGCTCGCTCGTCACCGTCTCGATGCTCGAGGCGCTGCGGGGGTCGGCCGATGGACGGCAGGCGCTCGACGACGCGCTCGCCCGCGCGCTCGAAGTCGGCTCGGACAATCACGTCGGACGTCTCTACGCAGTCCTCTGCATGGCCGCCTGCCGGGAGCGCTCGCTCGAACGCATGGCCTCCTACGCCTACCCGGGACTGGCGTTCTGCGAGGAGCACGACCTGGCGATCTGGGGGCGCTATCTCCTCGCGACGCGCAGCTGGATTGAGCTCGAGCGCGGCGACTGGGATGCAGCGGCCGACACCGCGACGCTCGTGCTCGCGCACCGCTGCACGCTCTCGTCTGTCCAGGCGCGGATCGTGATCGCACTTCTGCGCGCCCGGCGAGGCGACCCGGATCCGTGGTCGCCGCTCGCCGAGGCGGATGGTGTCGCCCGCGGAACCGAGCAGCTGTGGTGGCTGTGGCAGGTCGCCGCGGCGAAGGCGGAAGCCCTCTGGCTCGAGGGCCGTGGAGGCGAGATCGAGGCGGCAACCGAGGACACGTATCGCCTTGCGCTGCGGCTGCGCTCACCGTGGGTCGCCGGCGACCTGGCGTGCTGGCGACGGCGGGGCGGTGTCGTCGAGCCGGCGCCTCCGGAAGTCGCTGAGCCGTTCCGGTTCGAGCTGGCCGGCGATTGGAAGGAAGCCGCCGAATGCTGGCGGAAGAGCGGGTGCGCCTACGAGGCGGCGCTCGTGCTCGCTGAGGGCGACGACGTCGAGCTCCTGCGCGAGGCGGCCGACGAGCTCGTCCGGCTCGGCGCTCGGCCGGCGGCAGCGCGTGTCGCGCGGCGGCTGCGCGAGCGCGGCGAGCGAGGCCTCAAGCGCGGCCCGCGCCCGTCCACGCGAAGCAATCCCGCCGGCCTGACTGCCCGGGAGGCAGAGGTGCTCACGCTCGTCGCCGGGGGGCTGACGAACGGCGAGATCGCCGGCCGCCTCTTCCTCTCCGAGCGGACGGTCGACCACCACGTATCCGCCGTGCTGCGGAAGCTCTCCGTTCGCACGCGGGCGCAGGCCGGCGCGGAGGCGGTCCGCCTCGGCCTGGCACCCCACGTTCAGTAGTCGCGCGCGCTGCGACGCCTTGCTCGGGGCCTCAGCGCGGACGCGTTGGTGGTTGGTCGAGTGTGCCGCGTGCCGCCGCGGTGCCGCCGGGGTCGCCGCCGGGGCCGCGGAGCAGCCAGGCGATGACGACCGCGATCGTGGCGCCGGCGGCGGGACCGGCCCAGTAGACCCAGAGGTGGTCGAAGCGGTTGAGGGCGAGGTCAGGGCCGAACGAGCGTGCGGGGTTCATGGAGGCGCCGCTGATCGGGCTCGACCAGAGGCCGGCGAGGATGATGTAGCCGCCGACTGCGACGGCGGAAAGCGCGCCGACGTTTTGCGCGCGTGAGGCGGTGCCGAGGATGGTGCTGACCAGGCCGAGCGTGAGCACGGCCTCTGTCAGCATCGCTTTCCAGTCGGCGATGCCTGCGCCGGGCGTGGTGGCGCCGAGCATGCCCGTCTTGCCGTACAGGGCCCAGAGGAAGAGGCAGGCGAGGGTTGCGCCGGCGAGTTGTGCGAGCAGGTAGCCGGGAAGTCGCCGCCAGGGGAAGTCGCGGCGCAGGCTGAAGGCGAGCGTGACGGCGGGGTTGAGGTGGGCGCCGGAGACCGCCCCCATGAAGAGGATGATCGCCATCACCATCAGCCCCGGCGCGGCGACGGCGGCGGAGCGGCTGATCGCGCCCTGGCTTACTGCGCCGACGACCGCGCCTCCGGCGCCGACGAGCACGAGCAGGAACGTTCCGAACAGCTCCGCGAACAGGCGCCGCCACTCCAGCCGCGGATCGTCGAAGTCCAGCAGCCCCGGGAACTCGAGCGCGAGCACCGCTCGCCGTCCGGGGTGAGGCTCCCCGTTGGCAGGGAGGCTGGTCACGCGAGGTCGACCAGGCGGCAGGGAATGTCCGGGTTCTCGTCCAGACGGTAGCTGGCGCAAACCCGGTGGTAGCCGTCAGCGACGAGCAGGGGGAGTCCTTTCTCCGCCTGCCCACGGACGAGCAGGACCGGCGAGAGCCGCTGGCCGGATGCCACCTTCGGTCCTTCGCTTTGCGCTCGACCTTCTCGACGTCCTTCAGGCGGACGGCGAGGGACGCCCCCATCTGCTCCGGTAGCAGCAGGCTCAGGTCGTCCGCAACCGCCGGGAAGTCGTGGTCATCGGGCTCCTGCTTCCAGTGCTCGGTGGCGGCGCCCTTCTGGGCTTGCGCCGACTCGTGTTTCTTTGGCACGGACGACTCCTTCGCCGCGGCTGCCTGCTGCCCACTCAGGTTCTCCTCGGCCACGCAAGTTCCTCGCACGTGGAGTCGCGCCCGCTCTGCTCCATAAATGTTCCATGTCGTCAGCGGCGCCGGGCTGTGGCGCGGTAGTCGGTCGCGCGGAAGCATCCATGGATGTGGTCGTTGATCACGCCGACGTTCTGCATGAACGCGTACACGCTCGTAGGCCCTACGAACCGATACCCCTGCGATTTCAGTTGCTTTGCGAATGCCTCCGCCTGCGGGGTTGAGGTGGGTAGGTCCGCGAGGGACCGTGGTGCCCGTTTGCGCGTGATCTCGTAGGACTTCGCGAGTGCCGCGAGGCTCGGCGACGCGGACAGCATCGCGCGCGCGTTGTCGACAGTCGCCTGGATCTTGCCGCGGTTGCGGATGATCGAGGCGTCCTGGACCAGCCGGTCGACGTCGCGTGCGGTCATCGTCGCGACCTTGGCGGCGTCGAAGCCTCGGAATGCCTTCCGGAACGCGTCCCGCTTCCCGAACACGATCGACCAGCTCAGCCCGACCTCGAACACGCCCAGGGTGAGCGCTTCGAACATCGCGGACTCCTCGGAGGTGCGGCTACCCCAGACCTCGTCGTGGTAGCGGCCAAAGGCGGTATCGCCCGCGCCCGCCCAGGCGCAACGCGGCTTGCCGTCGTTTCCGATGATCACGTCGCTGCTCATCCGACCAGCTCGCGTCGAGGCTGCCACGACACCGCAGCCCGCGGCATCGCACGATCAGGCGATCTCATAACCGCGCGCAAGTCGCGCTAGCTCCACGCGCCAGGGAGGCCTGCGGTGTAGGCGTCGCCGACGGACACGTAGAGGGGCTTGTCGTGGTAGGTCAGTAGGGAGTAACCGGTTGAACGGGCGTCTTCGCACGTGGTGCGTGAACATAAGACCGGCCCAAGAGTCAGGCTGACGCCGGTTCGAGTTGCGCGCGCGGAGCGTTTGGGATTGTCAGCCACAAGGCCCAGCCGAGTGGCACCAGGCCCCAGGCCGCGCCCGGTTGTGTTCTTTGGATTGATCATCGCGGCCGGAGCGATGGCCTGGCTCGCCCAACTCGGCGCGCACACGAGTTACTCGAAGGGGATCCTCGGGCCGATTCTTCTCGCTGGATTCGGTTTCGGCATGGTCTTCGCCGCGGCGTTCACCGCGGGCACATACCGGGTCGAACCACACGATGCGAGTGTCGCTTCGGCGACCGCGTCGGTTGGACAGCAACTCGGCGCCTCTGTCGGCACTGCGCTTTTGAACACCTTGTTCGCTTCAGCCGTTACGTCCTACGTCGCAACACATACGTCGACGTCAAGTAACGGCGCCACTCTGAACGGGCTCGCTCAGGCACACGGCTACAACACGGCGTTCTGGTGGACGAGCGGAATCGCGGTCGGAGGTGCCGTCATCGCTGGCGCCCTGTTGCGCGGCGACCTGCTCGCCGACCCGGCGAGGGAGGCGCCAGTGAGCGCGCAGCCGACGGCAGACCTCAACGCCGCCGGCGCCGGCACCTAGCTGTAGTTATTGAGAGCGGCTCAGTGCGACACGGCCGCGTCACGCGGATAGCTTTGGCGCGACGGCTTCACGCGCTTGGTCGAGATCGACGAGCTGGCCGTTCAAGCCGCCACCTTGGTGGAGGTCGCCGCCGGGCACCTCGAGCCGTCCGGCATCGGCGAGGCCGCCCGCCTTCAATGGCTCGAAGCCGGCGGCACGGGTCAGCCGTTCGATCGTCGTCGCGGCCGTGTCGTCGTCGGTGGCGTAGAAGAGTACGGCCCGCTGCGGCTCGCGATTTGCCGCGCTCGCGAGGGTGTCCGCGCCGAGGGTGCCGAATGCCTTTACGTAGTGCGTGCCCGAGGGCAGCAGAGCGGCGACAACTGAGCCGGACGACTGTCCGTCAGGAAGCGTCCGGATCATCTGCCCGTTCTCGTCGAACCCGAGCGGGTTCGAGGGGTCGACTACGACCTTGTTCTCGAGCAGGGGCGCGTCGGTTGCGAGCAGTTCCTTGGTCGTGTCGAGCCAGACGGCGAAGACGACGGAGTCCGCCGCCGCGATGGCCTCTTCAACCGAGGCAGCGCGCGCGAGCTCACCTAGCTCTTGCGCGAGCGCTGCAGCATTCGCTTCGTCCTTCGCTGCGAGGACGACGGGTTCACCGCCGCGGACCAGATGCCGCGCGAGCGTTCCACCGATGTTGCCGGTTCCGATGATTGCGGTTGCCATGACGACTCCTTCCGGTTACTTGACACCGCAACTAACGAGAAGACCCGAGCCAAGATTCCCAGCGCATGGCGTAGGGCTCAGGCGGCTCGCTACCGTGGTTCGGTGGCTGACGTCGTGCTTGTTACCGGGGCAATCCCGGATTCGCAGGAACCTGGCGGACAACGGCCGGCGGTCGAGGAGCCTCTTGACGCGTACTCGCGAGTGGTTGTCTCGGTGGCGGCTCAGCTGACGCCGTCGGTGGCAAGCTTGCGGGTTTCTCGTCGCGTCCGTGGCGGTCGCGTGCTCGACGGAGCTGGAAGCGGCGTCGTAATCACTTCCGACGGCTTCGTCTTGACCTCCGCTCACGTTGTCTCAGGGAGCGACTCACGGGGGCGCGCGTCATTCTCCGACGGTCGCGATCTGGACTTCTCAGTGGTAGGTGCCGACCCTCTCTCGGATCTGGCAGTGCTCCGTCTCGCTGCAGACGACCTGTCCGCGGCCGAGCTCGGCGATGCAGAGCGGCTTCAGGTCGGTGAGCTTGTCGTCGCGATCGGAAATCCCCACGGCTTCGGCGGGTCCGTGACCGCCGGTGTGATTTCGGCGCTCGGCCGGTCGCTTCCGACCCGAGCCGGGTCAACCATGCGGATCGTCGACAACGTGATCCAGACCGACGCCGCCCTCAACCCCGGCAACTCCGGCGGAGCTCTTGCCGACGCTCGCGGACGCGTCGTTGGGATCAACACCGCGGTCGCTGGGGTTGGTCTCGGGCTTGCGGTTCCGATCAATGCCGCGACCCGGAGCATCATCGGTGGGCTGATGAGCGAGGGCCGCTTCCGGCGGGCCTACCTCGGACTCGGTGGGGGCGAGCGGCCGCTACCGCCACGACTGGCGAAGCAACTCGGCCAGAGAGGCTGTGTCGAGGTTGTTCAGGTCGTCACCGAATCTCCTGCCGCGAAAGCAGGGCTGCGTCACGGGGATCTCATCGTCGCGGTCGATGATCAGAAGGTCGGCAGCATGAACGACCTCCAGCGTCTGATGATCGGCGAGCGGATAGGCAGCCCGGTTGCGTTTACGGTCGCGCGTGGCTCGAGCTTGCTCGAGATCACCGTCACCCCGACTGAACTCGACGTCTGAAATGCTCCATACCGCCGCGCGCTTCGGGACCCGTACGTTGGGTTGAGTCGAGCTCGGTATGCGGCGCTCATTGGAAGGTGAACAGCACCTTCCCGTGACGATCGCTCCGGGCGGCATGGCCAATCGCTTCGCGGTAATCCGCAAGCGCGTAGGTCGCTTCGACCGGCGCGGCGAGGTTGCCGTGAGTGCGATTGGTGTTTCATCGAGTCGCGGCCGGCACGCCGACTGCGTTGGCGGCCTTCTCGATCAGATCCGCGACCTCGTCTGGGTGCGAGACCATAGGGACGTGGCTCGAGGGGATTTCGACGGTGGTCGCGCCCATTCGCACGGCGAATTGCCGTTCGGCGTCGGGCAGAAGCGTTTCGTCGTCCTGGGAAACCAGGTACCAGGAAGGGAATGACTTCCAGGCCGGGGCGCCCATCACGTCGCCGAGGACAGAACTGGCGAGAGGCTGCTGTACGGCGTAGAGCACTCTCGCCTGGGTCGGGTCGACGTCGGCTGCGAAATGATTGACGAAGTCGTCCTCGGAGAGCCAGTTGAACCCGCGCGCGTCGGTGAGCAGGTGTGCGAGTGCCGGGGTCACAGGCCCCTGAGAGAGAAGCGCGCCCAGCGACTCGCCCTCGTCGAGCCCGAATGCGGCGACGTAGACGAGCCCGACGACGTTCGGCGCCTCGGCGCCGAGGGCGGTCATGATCTGGCCGCCGTAGGAGTGTCCGACGACGAGGGTCGGGCCGTCCTGGAACTCGAGCACCTGGCGCAGCCGCGCCACGTCGTCGGCAAGCGAGCTCAGCGGAAACTGGGGTGCTCTGACCTCGAAGCCGTCGGCCTGCAGGCGCTGAATGACGCCGCTCCAGCACGACCCATCGACCCCTGCGCCATGAACTAGAACGATGTTCGGACGGCGCCCGGTGCTCGACGAAAGCACGATGTCCGCTGCGGTGTATTCCGCGTATGCCTCGGGCGAGATCTCGCCGCGTTCGAGCAGGTCGTTCAGTTCCTGCACCGATTTCGACTCGTGGCTCATGACTGGCTCCTCCGATCGGATTCGATGGTTGATTCGAGTTAGATCGCTCTGCGTCCGCCGTCGGCGCCGACGGTGGTGCCGGTGACGTAGCTCGCTCGTGGGGAGGCGAGGAATGCGACGACCTCAGCGATCTCCTCGGGTTGGGAGGCGCGGTGCATCGGCGTCGTTTCTCCGAGCGCGGTGATGAACTCCGGGCCTGACGGGGATGGGGTGTAGACGGGGCCGGGGGCGATCGCGTTGACGCGCACGCCGCTTGCGCTGTACTCCGCGGCCCAGGCGCGCGTCATCGCCTCGAGCGACGCCTTCGTCGCGCCGTAGGCTGCGCCGCCAACGAGGCCCACGCCGCCGGCCATACTGCTGAGGCTGACGATGCTGTCGTGGCCCCGTGCTGCCATTCGGGGAGCGAGCGCTGCGACGAGGAAGAACGGCGCCCGCACGTTGCTGGCGAACATCGTGTCGAACGCTCCCGTCACCAGCGCCCGCTGCCCTTCGACGTTGCCTCGGCTCACAGTCGGCATAGCCCGCTCCCTTCGTGAGACCACTTTCTGCCGATGACGATCGTCATCGATCGCACGTTAGCAAAAACGATGACAGTCGTCATCGGAGTGCGCTACGCTGGACGGCATGCAGGAGAAAAACGAAGGTCCTAGTCCGAAGAAAGATCGGCGGCGGTCACCGGCGCGGGCGCGCATGGTGCAAAGCGCCGCGACGCTCATGCGCGAGCGCGGCATCCACGGCGTCGGGCTTCGCGAGGTAGTTGCGCACTCAGGCGGGCCTCGTGGCTCGCTCGGCCGCTACTTCCCCGGCGGCAAGACGCAACTCATGAGCGAAGCGATCGACGACGCTCTCGCCGGCCTTTATGACGAGCTCGAACGGACGCTTCCCGAGGCCGAGACCTTCCCCCAAGCGATCGGCCTGATCCTGGCACCCTGGCGGCGCGTTCTCGTCGACCACGAGTTCTCGCTGGGCTGTCCCCTCGCCGCCACAGTCGTCGACGCAGCCGGCAACGACGGGCTCCGCTCACACGTCAGCGAGCTGCTCGCCCGCTGGCAAGCCGCAGTCGCCGGCGTCTACCGCAAGTTCGGGGCGTCGCCGGCCGTCGCGGACGAACACGCGACAGTTCTACTGGCCGCGCTCGAGGGCGCCCTCATCCTCGCCCGCGCCCACCGCACCACCGATCCGCTCGACGCCGTCGAACGCTATTTCGCGGCCCGAGCTCCAAGCGCGGCCGTCGGTGTGCTTACGCCAGCGCTCGAGACTTGAAAGCCTCTGACGGACTCGAACCATCGACCCCATCCCGGCCCTGCAATCATGAATCGCGCATGAACAAGCCGCGCATCTTCCTCGGGTCGTCGGGGAAGCAGGCCAAGCTGCTTCAGGCGATCACGCGCGGGCTCGAAGACGTCGCCGACGTCGAGCCCTGGACGACCACGTTCAACCCGGGGCGGTCCACGCTCGACCGGCTCGTCGAGCTCTCCCAGGAAGTCGATTTCGCCGCGTTCGTGTTCGCTCAGGACGACTGGACCACCACGGATGCGTCCCAGACGGGCCAGGCGTCGCCGCGCGACAACGTTGTGTTCGAGGCCGGGCTGTTCGGCGGCGCGCTCGGCATCCGGCGTACGTTCATCCTCCACGCGAACGGGTCGAAGCTGCCGAGCGACCTGGTCGGGCTGACCTCCGTCCGCTACGACCCGGCCACCAGCCCGGCGGAGGTTCGCGCGATCAACCAGAAGCTCCGCAAGGCGATCGAGACCGAGGGTCGCCGCGGCCCGGTCGAAGGGCTGTGGTGGCAGCTCTCGCTCACCATGCGAAGCGAGGAAGAACCGTCGGCGGTGAGCCTCCTGCGCGTCTCGCGGGACCGCGACGGTGGCCTGAACGTGACCGGCCGGTCCTGGCAGGAGGACGGCACGCTGTCGGCCCGCTACTGGAGCGAGGCTGCCAAGGAGCGCAGGGATCCGGCCGGCGTCTTCTACTTCTGGAGGGGCGAGCGCCCTCGGAACCCGAATGCCCCACAGCTCGAGGGCACCGGCGAGATCACGGTGGAGACCGCCGACCGCGCCACCGGGTACTGGACGACACGGTCGGATCGCGACCCCGGGCTGAATGCCCGAACCGCCGGCGTCTACCTTCGAGCCGACCGCCTCGGACCTCAAGCTGCTGGAAGACGGGAGCGAGGAAGAGCGCGCCGAGCTCATCGCGCAGCGCCTCCGGGAGTGGAAGTCGGCCGCGAACGCATTCTGACGTCCAGCCGGCCGGGCGGTGCTACCTGCGCTCTCCCTCCGAGCGCTCCGAGATCGCCTCGACGAGCTCACCGGTCTTCTTCTCGTTCTCCGCTGAGGGCGATGTCGGCCTGGGCAACGATGCCGACGAGCCTGCCGTTCTCGACAACGGGCAGCCGCCGAACTTGGTGGCGGGCCATGAGTCTGGAGCGCCTCTTCGAGGTCGTTGTCGGGCTCGACGCTGATGAGGTCCCGAGAGTAGACGTCCGCGACCGACGTCGTCTTAGGGTCTGCGGCCTCGGCGACCACTCTCGTCGTGATGTCTCGGTCGGTGATCATCCCGACAAGCTGCTCGTCGTCGGTGATCGGGAGCGAGCCGATGTGCTCGCTCTCGCATCAGTCGCGCGGCTTCGACCACCGACGCCGATGCGCCGATCGAGCGGGGATCCTCGGTCATCGCGTCGCGAACGTTCTTCGCCATCGTGCCTCCTCTCCTCGTCATGTGCGATCTTAGCGTTGCTGCCCATGATGTGCGGTGGCGCGGCGGGTAGTTGCACCGTGACGCGGAGCCCGCCGGCGGCCCGGGGGGTGAGGGTGAGGGTTCCGTCGTGTGCCTGGGTGATGCTCTTGACGATTGCCAGGCCGAGGCCGACACCTGCGTGGTCGGTGCGTATGCGTTCGGTGCCGCGAAGAAACGGCTCGGCAAGCGTGGCAACCAACTGTGGGGTGAGCTTCTCGCCGGTGTTCTCGACGGTGAGCACCACACTCTTCGGGTGAACGCTGGTCGTGACCCACACGGTGCCCTGTTCGGGCAGGTTGTGGACGATCGCGTTGTGCACGAGGTTCGTGCTCAGCTGCAGCAGGAGCGCGTGTGAGCCGATGGTGGGGGTCATGTCGCCGGAGGTCTCGATGGTGAGGCCGCGTTTTTCTGCGAGGGGGAGGAGCGTTTCGGTGGCTTCTTCCGCGATGAGGGACAGGTCGACGTGTTCTCGGGTGAAGGACCGCTGGTCGGCGCGGCTGAGCAGGAGCAATGCTTCGGTGAGGTCGATCGCTCGGGTGTTGACGGCGTGGAGGCGGTCGACGAGCTCGCCGGTGTCGCGGTTCGGATCGTTGCGGGCGACGTCGAGAAGTGTCTGCGTGATCGCCAGCGGGGTGCGCAGCTCGTGGGAGGCGTTGGCTGCGAATCTCTGCTGTTCGGCGACGTGTGCTTCGAGCCGCGCGAGCATGGTGTCGAAGGTGTCGGCGAGCTCGCGGAACTCGTCCTTGCGGCCTTCCAACTGGATCCGGTGGGAGAGCGATCCGGTCGCGGCCATGCGTGTGGCGTCCGTGATGCGCGTCAGGGGGGCGAGCATGCGGCCGGCGAGAAGCCACCCTCCCAGGAGACCGAACACCAGCAGGAACGCCAGCACGATGGCCGCGACCGAGCGAAGCCGCGCAGGAGGTCGGCGCGGTCGACGAGGAACCACCACGAGGGATGCATGTGGTAGAGCACACCGTCGGGTATGTAGCGCAGAACGACCACCCAGACGGCGGCGAGCAGCAAGACACCGGCGAGCATGAGGAAGCCGGCGTAGCTGAGGGTGAGCTTGAGGCGAACGCTCAAACCAGGGGCTCTATCCACGCTCTTCTCCCTCACGCCCGGTGTCTGGTTGCGTGTCGATGCGGTAGCCGACGCCGGCCACGGTGGCGATGATCCAGGGTTCGCCGAGGCGTTTGCGCAGTCCCGAGACCGTGATGCGCACGGCGTTGGTGAACGGGTCTGCGTTCTCGTCCCACGCTCGCGCCAGGAGCTCTTCGGCGCTGACGACACCGCCTTCGGCGGCGACGAGGACTTCGAGCACTGCGAACTGCTTCCTGGTCAGCGCGACGTAGCGGCCGTCGCGGTAGACCTCGCGGCGGAACGGATCCAGCCGCAGACCTGCGATCTCTCGCACGGGTGGCCTGTTGTGGGCGCGCCTGCGGTCGAGCGCTCTGAGACGGAGCACGAGCTCTCGGAGCTCGAACGGCTTCGTGAGGTAGTCGTCGGCGCCGAGCTCGAACCCGGTGGCCTTGTCGTCGAGACGGTCGGCAGCGGTGAGCATGAGGATCGGCATGCCGCTGCCGGAGGCGACGATGCGTTCGGCGATCTCGTCGCCGGTGGGTCCGGGAATGTCTCGGTCGAGGACGGCGATGTCGTAGGCGTTGACGCTCAGCAGCTCCAGAGCGGTGTCGCCGTCACCTGCGATGTCTGCCGCGATCGCTTCCAGGCGTAGGCCATCGCGGATGGCTTCTGCCATGTAGGGCTCGTCCTCGACGATCAACACACGCATGCTCCGATGCTACGAGCTGGCGCATATCGTCGGCATATCGAAAACCGGATACGTGCTGGCAACACCACGCTGCCTTGAATGGAGGCATGACCTACAGCGAACCAGCACGAACAACGACCCGTCGGATTCGGATTCGCAGGATCCGTGTCGCCGGCCTGCTCGTCGTCATCGCGGCGATCGCCGCAGCCCTCGGCTACCAGTTGCTGGCGTCCTCGTCCTCGACGGCCGCATCACCCATCGACGTCCTTCGCAGTGAGCACCGTGGTGCGCTTGGCGAAGCGCTGCCCAGCACGGTGTGGCCGGCAGATGGCCAGGCCGCGTTCGTCCAGGGAGGACAGTCGCAGATCCAGGCCGGCCCGAACCAGCACGCGGCTGCAATCGCCAGCGTCGCGAAGGTGATGACGGCCTATCTCGTGCTCCGTGACCACCCGCTACGGCTCGGCGAGGACGGCCCGACGATCACGCTCACCGACGCCGATGTCGCCGACACCGACCGCCGGCGCGGACAGCGAGGAGTCGGTCGTGTCCATCGCCGCCGGAGAGCAGTTGACCGAACGGCAGGCGCTGCAGGCACTGCTGCTGCCGTCGGCGAACAACATCGCCGCGGTTCTGGCGCGATGGGACGCCGGCTCGGCGGACCGGTTCGTTGCCCGGATGAATGCCACCGCACGGTCGCTGGGCATGACCCACACCCGCTACACCGACCCGAGCGGCTACGACGACGCAACCGTGTCGACTGCCGCCGACCAGGTGCGCATCGTCGATCGGGCCATGCGCCTGCCGGTGTTCGCGAGCATCGTCGCCACACCGAGCGCGACGCTGCCGGTCGCCGGCACCGTGCACAACACCAACACATTGCTCGGGCACAACGGGTTCGTCGGCGTCAAGACCGGCTCGGACGACGCGGCCGGCGGCTGCTTCGCCTTCCGGGCCATCCGCTGGATCGACGGCAAGCGGACGACGATCACCGGGGTCGTGTTGGGCCAGCCCGGCCACGACCAGATCGCGGCGGGTCTCGCGGCCGCCGACGCCATGGTCGACCGCATCGCCGGTCATCGGGCTATGCCGAGATCTACGGCAACGAACCCTGGCACCGGGAACTGCGCCCCGAAGTCATCGACCGCGGCTGGACGCTCGGCAGAGAGCCGGTGTCAACGCGATCAGGAGAGCGAAAGCTCCATAAACGGCGGTCGTCAGCGGTCGATGACGGCCATGTTTCCCTCTTCGTGGCGCTCGCCTGTGGCCGGGGTGAGGTTGTTAAGCCGTTCGACCTGTTCCGCGCTCAGCTCGAAACCGTCGGCGGCTGTGTTCTCTTCGACGCGGGACACGCGCTTGGTGCCGGGGATCGGGGCGATGTCGTCGCCTTGTGCGAGTAGCCAGGCCAACGCGATCTGCGCCGGTGTTGCATCGAGTTCGGAGGCGACGGCTTCTACCTCGTCGACGATGCGGAGGTTCTTCTCGAAGTTGCCCTCGGTGAAGCGCGGGTTGTTCTTGCGCCAGTCGTCGTCGGCGAGGTCCTCGGGGGAGCGGATCGTGCCGGTGAGGAAGCCGTGCCCGAGCGGTGAGTAGGGCACGAAGCCGATGCCAAGCTCGCGCAGCAGCGGGAGCAGCTCGGCTTCCGGATCACGGGTCCACAGCGAGTACTCCGTTTGCAGCGCGGCGAGCGGGTGCACGGCATGGGCGCGTCGGATCGTTGCGGGTGCGGCCTCGGACAGGCCGATGTGCAGGACCTTGCCCTCGGTCACCAGCTCGGCGAGAGCGCCGACGGTGTCCTCGATCGGCGTCTGCGGGTCGACGCGGTGCTGGTAGTAGAGGTCGATGCGGTCAGTCCCCAGCCGCTTCAGTGATCCCTCGACCGCGGTGCGGATGTTTGCCGGGCTGCTGTCGAGTACTCCGGGGCCACCACCGGCGTACGAGACGAGGCCGAACTTCGTCGCCAGCACGACATCGTCGCGGCGCCCTTGGACGGCGCGGCCGACAAGTTCCTCGTTCGCGTAGGGGCCGTAGATCTCGGCGGTGTCGATGAGGGTGACGCCCAGCTCGAGCGCTCGCTGGATGGTGCGGATCGACTCGGCGTCGGTGCTCGTTGGGTCGAGGTAGTAGCCGGACATCGCCATCGTGCCGAGTCCGATGCGCGAGACGTCGAGTCCGCCTAGCGAAGTGTGCTTCATGACACGTTGCTCCTTGTGGTCGCAGAACGCGCTGAGTCCAAGAAAGCACGGCGTCGCGGCACGCGAGAGTCCCTGTTGGTAGGGCTACTGGCAGGGTCCCCCAAAGGTGGGCTGCCGGGTTTACGCTGGATCTCGTGGATACGAAGAAGGAGATCCGCGACTTCCTCACCTCTCGCCGCGCGCGGATCACGCCTGAGCAGGCGGGGTTGCGCTCGTACGGCAGCCGCCGCGTTCCCGGGCTCCGCCGCGAGGAGGTCGCCGTCCTGGCCGGCGTGAGCGTTCCGTACTACACCCGCCTCGAGCGCGGAGACATGAGCGGCGTCTCGCAGAGCGTGTTGGAGGCGCTCGCGCGTGCGCTCGAACTCGACGACGCCGAGCGCGCCCACCTCTTTGACCTCGCCCGTGCCGCGCAGCTGACCGGAGTGCCGCCTCGCCGGCGCCGGACGAAGCAGCGCATCCGGCCCGAGGTGCAGTGGACTCTCGACGCGATCACCGGCGCCGCCGCGTTCGTGGGCAACCAGCGTCTCGACATCCTGGCCGCCAACCAACTCGGGCGCGCGTTGTTCTCCGAGCTGTATGCGACACCCGCGCGCCCCGTGAACAACGCGCGGTTCGTGTTCCTCGACCCGCGAGCCGAGACGTTCTACGCCGACTGGGAGCGCGTTGCCGGCGAGTGCGTTGCGATCCTGCGCTGGGCCGCGGGTCGTGATCTGTACGACCGCGACCTATCAGATCTCGTCGGTGAGCTCGCAACACAGAGCGAGTCGTTCCGCACCCGCTGGGCGACGCACGACGTGCGCTTCCACAACACCGGCGTCAAGCAGTTCCAGCATCCCGTGGTCGGTGAGCTCAGCCTGACCTACAACCGGATGGACCTCGCCGCAGACCACGGTCTAACGATCTTCACCTACACCGCCGAGCCCGGATCGCGCTCCGACGAGGCGCTCAAGCTCCTCGGTAGCTGGGCGGCGACGGCCGACCTCGCCGAGTCGGCGCACGCCGCCGACCAAAGCTGAGGCCGACCGAGACACGGCAGTCGGCCCGAAGGAGTCCGCTTATGCGACGCGCCTCTCTGTGGTCGCTTTGAGGGTCTTTAGCGCGACGCCTCAGCTCGGTTGGCGGAAGAGGGTTGCCATGTCGGAGCTTTTCGTTCTGGTTCGGTGACGGCCATTCTCTCGGACAGATGGCCTCGCAGCGTGCAGGTCGTTTCAGCGCGTACGGCGTGCGGTGTGGTCGGTGACCTTAGGAGGTGGGGCGCCCGCGCCGCGCACGTGTTGGAGACGGTTCAGAGCCTGGTCTGCTCGTCACGGTGTCGAGGAGCGGCTTGAGCGCGACCATCGCGTTGAAGGGGACCGACACGAGTTCAGACGCGGTTCAGTTCTCATCTTTTCGGTGACAAGGACACCGACTGCGGTCAATCCGCGACCCGAGGAGGTCGAGTCATGTCGAAGTTGCATTGGAGGAGCCGTGTGCACGGGCGCCGGAAGGGGGTCATCGCCGTCGCCGTCGGGGTCTTGGTGGTGGGAGGACTGTCAGCTCTCCTAACCCAGGGCTTTGCCGACGCCGCCAATTCCCCGAGTGCACCGTGGCTCGATGCGAACAAGCCGATCCCCGCGCGGGTGAACGCCCTGCTGGGCGCGATGACCCTGCCGGAGAAGGTCGGCCAGATGGACCAACAACTCGTCGACGACCTGACCGGGCCGTCCAACGGGTGCGGCAGCCAGGGCTGGGCCCAGCTGAACGAGAGCTGCATGAAGACGTGGCTGGTCGACAATGACACGGGCTCGCTGCTCGCGGGCGGTACCGACAACCCGCCGGACACGACCGGCAAGGGCGGCAGCGGCAACACCGGCTACGACTGGGCCAACGAGTACAACATGATCCAGAAGTACGCGATCCAGAACTCGCGGCTGCACATCCCGTTGATCTTCGGCGTGGACGCGGTCCACGGCTTCGGCCATCCCTGGCAGGCGCCGTTGTACCCGCAGTCGATCGGGATGGGTGCCACCTGGGATCCGTCGGCGGCCGAAGCCGGCGGCGCCGCCACGGCGAACGCTCTGCGGGCCACCGGCTGGAATTGGACGTTCGCCCCGGTGCAGGACCTTGCCCGCGACAACAGGTGGGGTCGCACGTACGAGACCTGGGCCGAGGAGCCTGTGCTGTCCGCGGCCATGGGCGCCGCCAACATCCACGGCCTTCAGTCTCCGGGTCCGGCCGGCTCGCTCGGTGTCACCGCGACCGTCAAGCACTTCGCCGGCTACTCGCAGTCGATCAACGGCCACGACCGCAACGAGGCCCTGCTGCCGTTGAGCTACCTGCAGAGCGTGATCCTGCCGTCGTACGCCGGAGGCATTGACTGCTGGAGCGGGCACGGTGATGGTCGACTCCGGTTCCATCAACGGCGTTCCGGCGACCGGGTCGCACTACCTGCTGACCGACATCCTCCGCAATCAGATGCACTTCCAGGGCGTCGTGATCAGCGATTACCAGGACGTGCAGGCGCTGCAGACCGCCTACCACGTCGCCGCCAACCCGGCTGAGGCGATCGCCGAGGCCGTGAACGCCGGTGTCGACATGGCCATGTACGTGACCAGCCCCGATCAGTGGCAGTCCGCCATCCTCCAGGACGTGCAGTCCCACGCGATTTCGATGGCGCGGATCAATGAGGCAGTGGGGCGGATTCTCACGCTGAAGTTCCAGCTCGGCCTATTCGACCAGCCGTGCGTCAGCGATCCGAACACGCCGTGCGTCGACGCCAACGCAGCCAACGCCGCAGTCACCGCTGGACGGGACGGCACGCTCAGCGCCGCCCGCGAATCGATGACCCTGCTGCGCAACCAGAACAACACGTTGCCGCTTTCCTCGTCCGCCAAGGTCGTCGTCACCGGCCCGAGCGCCGACTCGATGACCAACCAGCTCGGCGGGTGGAGCGTCAGCTGGCAAGGCGTCTTCGGTGCGGGTCACGTGTGCTGCATGGGACCGGCCGACCAGATTCCGCCCGGTACGACCGTGCAGAAGGGGATCCTGAACGACGACTCCAAGGCTGTCTACGTGCCGGACGGCAACACCGCCGCGAGCACACCCGCAGACGCCTACGTCGTGGCGGTCGGCGAGAAGGCATACGCCGAAGGGCTCGGTGACAACCCGGCGCCCCAGCTGCCGCCCGACCAGAAGGCGCTGATCAAGCAACTCGAGGGCACGGGCAAGCCGGTGATCGTCGTCGTCATCGCCGGACGTCCGGTCGGCCTGGGGCCCGATGCGGAGAACGCGAACGCGATTCTGATGGCCTACCAGGGCAGCACCGAGGCCGGCCAGGCGGTCGCCGACGCGATCTTCGGCAAGATCGACCCGAGCGGCAAGCTGCCGATCAGCTGGCCGTCGGACGCCGCCGCGCCTGGTGGGGACTTCGACGGCAGTGCGCCGTCACCGCTGGGCGACCAGCCGAAGTTCTTCGACCAGCTACCGGGCACCGGTTCCGGTCAAGGCCATGCGTACAACCCGCTGTACCCGTTCGGGTTCGGCCTGTCCTACACCACGTTCACGACCACCGACCTCTCGGTGACACCGAACGTCGCCCGGAACGGCACCGCGACGGCGACCTTCACGGTCACCAACACCGGGTCCCGCAGCGGAACGGACATCGTTCCCGTGTACGTGGCCCAGCCGGTCAGCAGTGTGGTCGTACCACCGCAGCGGCTGGTGGGTTTCACGCGCGTAACGCTCGACGCCGGCCAGTCCAAGACCGTGGACGTTCAATTCCCGGTCTCGACACTGGCCGAAACGCAGGGTGACATCAACGCGTCTGCACCGCCGAGTGTGGATCCAGGTGCCTACGTCGTCCAGTTGAACAAGAACGACACCACACCGTACGACGTCGCCGCGTCGGCGCCGTTCACCATCAACTGATCCACAAGGGGGATCGCCGCGTCGATCCGGGCGTGGCGATCCCCTCCGATCGCCGGCAGCGGTTCGCAGTCGTCGACGGCGACATGGTGGCGGCTATTTTGTCGGAGCGCAGTTTCGTTCCAGGGCGCCGCGGGGACACGTTTCGACGCGAGAGTTCCATAGAGCGCTCCATAACCGACGGACGTTCGACGGAGAGCAAGTCCTTCTGAACGAGAAAGCGCCGACGTGCGGCGCTTTCGCAGAGCCCTCTGACGGACTCGAACCGTCGACCCCCTCCTTACCATCGCCAACACCTACAGCACCGCATCAGTGCTGTACATCGCCACACGCGCGGTGCTGAACTTCCTCAAGATCGACCCTACGACAATCGACCCCCACACCAACTTCCTCGTCGCTCCAACCCTCAAGACCACCAACCTGACCATTCCCGACGTGAGGAGCAGGAGAAACCTGAACCTCACACACGTGCAGCGCGTCCATATTCCTCGGCTGCTCCTCGGCTACCCGGACGCGTCGAACAACCTAGCGCCGCCCTCGCTCGTTACCGTCGGCGCCGTCCACCGCTTCGGCTGGAAACCGGTCTCGTCCGGCTGGCTCCTTGAAACGAGCAGACCGCTCACCAGCGCACAGCTTGCAACTGTCCGCAGCCTCGCCGCGCAAGCGGGACTCACCATCGAGACCCGACGCAAGAACAACAGCCTGGCAGGCGTGATCGGAGGCGCCGTTGCCGCCGGCACGCTTAGTCTCACAGTCCCCCGACGGCACGCGTCACGTCGTCGAGGGTGGCGTTTGCGACCTACGCCGAGATGGCAGAGACCTGCGCCGCTCCTTGCTGCTCTTGAAGTGCGGGCCAGTCGAGATAGGTGTCTTTGCGCGCCACCCGGCCGTCGTCGATCGAGAAGACGTCTACTCCGTCGCAAACGAGAAGCTGTCCGTCAGCGGTGGTAGCGCTCATCTCGTATTCGCTCACGAAGTGTTGCGCTCCGATGTGCACCCGCTTCCTATCGAAGCGGATGTCGGGCCACTCGGCTAGCGCGGCTGCGAACGCCTCCCGCGTCGCGGCATGGCCGATCGCAGGCTCGCCACCACCATGAAGATGGAACACTGTGTCGTCGGTGTGCATCGCCATGATCGCGTCCAAGTCGCGCCCCGCCCACGCCGTGCCGTAACGAACAGCCAGGTCCTGGATCTCAACGCTCATCGCGATCTCCCCTCGATTCCTAGATCCAAAGCACACTACAGTGCGCTGGACCGATCGGCCCCCTCCGCAACGCGGCATCGCTGCCACGCCTTGATGCCGAGGCGCAGGAGCCACGTCGAGCGTTACGAGACGGCCGGTTGCGTAATGACTCGCGTTGCGGGAGACCGCGCTGTCAGCTTATGTCGAGGGCGTGCCGGCGATTGTCATTGGGTGGTGTTCTCGGTCGGCGGCCACGGCGATCGTGGGGTCGCCCCATGAGAGCCGCGCCGGCTTGTTCGGCTTGGGTCAGCAACGCATCGACCTCGGCTCTGCTCTCGACGAGTTGTCCGATGCTGAACTCGCCCGTCTTCGGTGGGCCGAACGGAATGTCGGCGTCCTTGGCGAGTTCGCTGCGGGGGTAGAGCGCGAGCACGAGGCCGCCTCGGAGGCGGAAGATCACGATCGCGCCAGCTGCGTTGGTCTCTTCGTCGACGAACTCGGTGGCGACGACGCCGGTCGTCTCGAGGCCGAGGCCGTCGCGGTAGAAGACGAGCGAGCGGTCGAGATCGCCGACGGCAAGTGTGATCACGTCGATGTGCGGTTCCATGCTTCCTTCCCGTTTGCCGGGGATGGTCAGGTCGAATTGCTGGAGCCTTCGGGATCGGCGAGGTCGCCGGCAACGATCATGCTGTCTTGATCGTGAACCACCAACGGAGAACGGTTGCCCTCACGAGTCGCCACACAGCCCGCACCGCCGAGTCGGGTTTCCGGCACCCAGGCTCGACGCCGGGTTTGACCGACTTCGTTCGCGGCCTCGTTACGGTCGTTCAACCCCCCAATCGCCAACCCCCGACGCCCCGCCGCACTCGGTGGATACTCGCGACCGTCCTGCTGCCGGGGGCGAGGCCGACAGCGGTTAGTCCTGCGTCGCGACGATGCTCGGCCAGACGTCGGCGAGCGTGCCGCGCAGCGTGCAGCGTGCGATCGGTTCGCCGCCCTCATCGCTGTCGTCTGCTGCGGAGATGCGCGCGACGACGCGATAGCTGCGGCAGAAGCTCGCGGCGTGGCGGGAGTAGCCGACCAGGAGCGCCCGCCGCCCTGCTACCCGCGGGCGCCAGTAGCGCATCGTCACGTCCGCCGACGCGACCGGCGGGAGGGCGCGGCCGAACAGCACGAGTGCTCCCGCCTCGCCGTAGTTGTCCGCGACGATCACGTCGGTGCCTGCGGCGTGCCGCTCGACCAGGCGCACGTATGCGGGCCAGCCGACCTCCGACTGGTAGTCGCCGCGCGCCTTGACGACGCCGTGTCGGACGGCCGCGCGCAACGGCAGCACCGGCAGCGAGATCGGCAGGACGAGAAGACCGACCGTCACGAACACTGCGCCGGCCAGTTGGAGACGGCGACGTGTCGCCCAGCGGTCGAGCGGGATCGCACCCGCGGCGAGCGCGAACACCAGCACCGGCAGCGCGTAGTAGGACTTGCCTCCGAGGACGAAGTACGCGACGACCGTGCCGACAATCGTCCAGCCGAACGGGCGCAGCGCGCGATCGCGGATGAGCGACATGACTCCGGCGACGGCGACCGGAACTGCCGCCCCCGTGAGCAGAATCACGTTCGCGATGAACACCGGCCGCGTCTCGTCGCTGCCGCTCGGCGGCGGGTTGAGGAACCAGTGCACGCTCGTCCAGCCGTGTCCCGCCTCCCAGACGAGATTCGGGACGAGCAGGACGGCCGCGATGGCCACGGCCAGCGGAAGGCCCCACGTGCGCAGGACGTCGCGGCGCCAGACGAGGAAGGTCGCGATGAGCAGGACGAGGACGACGGCGAGTGTGTACTTCGTCTCGAGGCCGATGCCGACGGCGATCCCGAGCAGGGGCCAGGAGCCGCGGCCGAGTGCGAGCCGCAGCGCGAGCCAGAGGACGATCATCGTCGTCAGCTGGTCGAGCGCGACCGGCTGGAAGAGCAGGTTGGTCGCGAGCATCGCCGGCCCGAACCCGATGATCACGGCGGCGAGCGTCTGCGCACGGCGCGACGCCCCGAGCTCGCGCGCAACAAGAGCACCGACCAGCACGGTTCCGGCGCTCGCGAGGATCGTGATCGCGCGGATGCCGACGAGCGACCAGCCGAACAGCTCTCGGGCCAGCGCCGCAAGCAGCGCCGTGACCGGCGGGAACTCGACATAACCGCCCTGGAGATGCAGGCCGGCGACGGCGTAATACAGCTCGTCGCGGTGCCAGCCGTAACGTCCGGCGACGGCGAGCTCCAGCGCGCACTTCAGCGCGACGACGAGGAGGACGGGCCCAGCCGCGAAGACGACCGCGCCCTTCTCTGCGCGCCTGTGCGCCACGGCCCACCAAGCGTAGAGCCTCGGCGGCGCGTTTCTGCTGGTACCACGCACACGCGCCTGCACTTTAGGCCGCTGCGGGACTCGAACGGTCGACCCCTCTTTACCGTCGCTCATGATCGCCCGCTGGTCGCAGCCGGTGGCAGGGGTTGGGCTGCTTGCGGCGCGTTCGGGCGTCGATCAGCAGGGTATCGCTGCGCGGGCGTAGGGTGAGGGTGCATGGCCACGAAGCTCCACCGCTGCGGGAACCGCGCGAGGTTCGGTCCTTGCTGGAGGGTGCAGAAGGCGCTCGATGAGCAGGGGATCGCATACGAGGTGGTGCCGGGTCCTTGGCGGCCCAAAAAACGGATCGCCGTGATCGAGGGCACGGGCCAGCCGCTCTACCCGGCGATCGAGTTCGGAGGTCGCGCCCCGGGTTGGGACGCCGGCCTCGTCGTTGCGCGCCGCCAGACGATTCGGGCCGATTCGCTCTGTCACGACACCCCACCTGGAGAAAAGCAGGGTGTCTCACATCAATCCTGTCGCTGAGTCTCCGGGGCTCGTCGTTATGGGTCGAGCCGGAACGGCGGGTACTCGTCGGTGACGAGGATGAAGGCGTAGCCGACGATGCGGTTGGTCCAGCGGAAGACGCCGAGGACGAAGTTGAAGAGGCCGCGCGGGTAGCGGCCGGTGAAGAGGATCGCGAACCAGGCGATTACCACCGAGATCAGTGCCGCGATCCGGAGGAAGGCGAGCAGGATGTAGTGGGGGATCGCGAGCAGCCACTTGACCAGCGGTAGCCAGCGGTTCAAGTCCTGCTTCGCGTCCGGGTACGGAAAGTCGAGCGAGACGCCCTGTCGCTCGTCGGTCGACGGGTACCGGTCGTCCATGAGGGCGAGGTAGACGCCGATCCGGTTCGAGAACCTGAGGAGCTCGAGGTTCCAGTCGAACCACCAGCGCGGGTACTTCTGCTGGAACACGATCATCAACAGCGGCGCCAGGAACAGCACCCCGCCGGTCCCGCCGGCGAACCTCCAGGCGCCATGCTCGCCGGGGGCGAGGCTGCCGATGCTGGCGGCGACGATCAGGATCGGGATCGCGACGATCAACCTGAACGCGGTCGTCGCCCGGTTGAGCTGGCGACCGGGGTACTCGACCGAGAAGCGCACCGGAAGGGCGACCCCCTCTCTCGAGTGAAGGGGTCAACGGCCTAACAGGCAACAGAGCCACCCATGTAGGACCTTTGCAGCCCTCTGAGGGACTCGAACCGGCGCGACGTAGCGCCCATTCGAGGGGGAAGCCGCCACTGCGTCTTCCCCTCGAGGAGCGGCGGCTATCGCTCTCCCCGCCCGCGGGCGTAGAGCGCGGCCGCGACCGCGGCGGCCAGTACGGCTGCGCCAAGCAGTCCGGCGCCGAGCCACCAGAGCAGAGAGGTGCGAACGCCGAACTGGAGGTCGGCGGTGACGCCACGCGAGTCGTCGGCGTTCATGACGACGGCGCGCCAGCTGCCGGGCCGAGGCTTCCAGTCGAGGGCGACGTTCCCGGCCCCGCTGGTCGACTTCACCCAGAACGCCTCGTCCGCCGGAGAACGGTCTGGTGCGCGGCCGTCGGCGTGGTTGTAGTCGACCTGGAACGGCTGGTAGCTCAGTCCCGATACTTCGTCGTGTTCGGTCCCGTTGAGGTAGCGGTCGAGGTCGGTGGTGCGGGCGATGCCGATGAAGACCGCGCGGTCGCTGTGGGCCTTGACGCGGACACGGTCGAGTCCGGCGTCGCTGAACGTCATCGCGGTGTGTTCGAGATGTCGACGGTCTTCATCGCGATCGCGGATCCGTTGCTCGTGAACGTCTTGGTCGGCCAGTTGAAGTAGCCGTTGCCGTCACGCAGGACGTTCGCTGCGAGCGCGACCGTTCCGGCGACAGCCAGCACGAGAGCCGTCACGACGGTGGCGATCGCAGCGACCTTGGTGAAGCGTCCGCGCTGTGTGGGGGCCTGGATTGTCATCTCCATTGCGGGTCATTTCGGTGTCTCCTGTCGGTGTGGTTGTTCTTTGGTGGTCGGTTTTGTGGCGGGTGCAGGCCAGGCGGCCTGGCGTGCCGCGGTGCGGGCACCGGCTCGCGATGAGCCGGTGCCCGCAGGTCATGGGTCAGTGGGCGGCGATCGGCTGGGGGTTGAGCCGCAGCTTCGGCAGGAACGTTTTCGCGGCGGGCAGCACGACCATCGCGGCGGCGCTGGCGGCGAGGGCGACGTAGCCGGCGATCAGGAAGGCGTGTGCGATCCCAGGCGCTGCTGCAGGGCCGACGAAGATGCCGCCGCTTGCTGCGGTCGCGATGCTGGCGTAGATGGCGATGCCGAGAGTGCCGCCGATCTCGTGGCCGGTTGCGCTGGCGCCGGAGATCATTCCGGCCTCTTCGTGGCGAGCGCCTGCCCGATGCACCCCGAAGTGATCAGCGACGAACACGGCAGCTGCCCGAAGTGCGGGATGAAGCTGCTCGCCCAAGCGGCTGAAGAGACGACGTACGTGTGCCCCATGCATCGGGAGGTCACGAGCAACAAGCCCGACCGCTGCCCCAAGTGCGGCATGAAGCTCCTGCCGGCGAAGCTGGTCGCAGCTGGAAGTGGTCAGGGCCACGAGCACCACGGCCGTAACGACGAGGGCGAAGCAGGCGAGGAGCACGGCGAGCATGGGCACCACGGGCATGGCGAGGAGCATCACGGCGCGCGCGCAGCCGACGCGGCCCAAGGACACGGGCAACACGGCGGACACGAAGGCCATGACCAGCACGGCCATCACGGGCACCACCATCAGCACGGCGAGCCCGAGCACGGGCACGACATCGCGCAGGGGATCGAGTGGGAAGACGACATGGTCGAGGTCAACCGGATGACCACTCCGACCAACATGAGATGGAAACTCGTCGACCGAGAGACGGGCGCTGAAAACGCACAGATCGACTGGACGTTCCACGTCGATGACCAGGTCAAGCTCCGGCTCGTCAACGAAATGGACTCAGATCATCCGATGCCACACCCGTTCCACGTCCATGGGGCGGGCCGGTTCCTGATCCTTGCGCGTGACGATGATGTCGAGCCGAACCTCGTCTGGAAGGACACGGTGCTCGTCCGCACCGGCGAGACCGTCGACATCCTGCTCGACGTCACCAACCCGGGCCGGTGGATGGCGCACTGCCACATCGCCGAACACCATGAGAGCGGGATGATGTTCAGCTTCAACGTTGCTCCGGCAGCGTGAGCGTCGCCGCTCTTGCACAGCCGGTGCGCGCCGAGCTGCGAGCACCCCTTATGTGGGGACTGGTCATCGGAGTCGCGCAGGCGGCCTCGCCGCTTGCGTTCTGATGGCTTGATACGGCGACCGTCTACGCGCTCGGGCTAGTGGTGATCGCCCCGGTCTACATCGGTTTCGCGGTCGCCGACGGTCGCCGCACAGTGCTCGCCGTCGAAAGCGGTGTTGCAGGCATGTTCGTCATCGTCGCCGCCGCGGCGATCACAAGCACACCGTGGCTCGTCGCCGGTCTCGCTGGCCACGGTCTCTAAGGACCTCTGGCAGCACCGCCGGCAGTTTGTTGCCAACACACGCTGGTGGCCACCCTTCTGTCTTGTGGTTGATTGGGCAGTCGCGGCGATCATCGCTGTCGAGATCGTCGCCGGCGTGCATCTCCCCACCACGTAGCAGCGCTCATGCGAGCGCCCGCGCGCTTGTCAGACTCGGTGGAGCGCATGCCATTTCGCCAGCGTGAGTGCGCAAGGCTGGTCCGACTGCACCCGCGCGCGGCTCTCCTCGATGCCGGGGACGACCGACCTAACGATATTGCGCCGGCTCCCCGCGTGTGCGCACCAAATTTCGGCCGTGGCATCCGCTCAGCGGGTTCCCGTGGCCCATTGCAGAGTTCAGGCGGCGGCGTGCGCGAGCGCCGAAGGGGTCTGACGGCCGACGATCGCGGGCGCCTCGTGGACGAGCTCGTCGTTCTCGAGGGCTTCGACCATGAAGAGGGCGAAGTCGACGCGGCGGGTGAGGTTGCTTTCGAGGATGGGGTCGCCGACGTGCCGGCTCCAGACGGGCAAGCCCTGGCTCTCGCCCTCCTCGAGGTCGCTACCGCGGACGACCGTCCAGCGTGTGTCGCTCGCGAACACGCGCCGGCACGCCTCGACTTGGTCGTCGAGGTCGGCGAAACGAGCGAGACGCGCGAGCGGGCCACCGATCTTCACGAGCGCCTTGAGCTTCCACGAGTACACGTCCTGTCCATCGCGCGTGATGTGCCAGCCGCACGAGAAGACAAGCCGTGCGCCGGGAGGCGCGTAGTCGAGGACCGCCTGAGCTGTTCCGGTCGAGTAGCCGTGGACGCCGCGCGGCACGAGCACGACGAGCACACCGTCGCACCCAGCGACCGCTCGTTCGATCACCGCGCGCTCGTCGGTCGCTCCCGGAACTACGGTGATGCGTCCCTTGAACGCGTCGAGTTTGCCGACACTCTCTTCCCGGCAGACGCCAACGACCTCGTAGTCGCGATCGAGCGCGTGCCGCACCATGTACTGCCCGAGCCTTCCGGAGGCTCCGACGATGCAGACCCTCATTGCGCTGTGCGGCCCTCCTCTGACTTGTATGCCACGCGAGAACGTGCGGCCGAACGTCCGATCGTAGTTCCCTGACGAGTTGTCTAGCCGGCCACGACACCCTCTCTCAGGGGGAGGGGGTCACGATCGCGCCCATCGAGGCAACGGAAAGGACCGCTTGCAGGGCTTTCGACTGAGTGCGCGTCAGCGCCGTTGCGAAGAACCGTGTCGGGAGGCGTCCCCCAGACGTCGCGATGCGTCGCGCTTACCAGAGATGTACCTGCGATGTACCCGCGTGTTGCACGGGCAGGCGACAAGAACTGACTATTTGCAGGCATTTCGTTGAAGCCCTCTGACGGACTCGAACCGTCGACCCCCTCCTTACCATGAACGTGAGGAGGGGGTCGATTCATGCGGGTTTGCGAGTAGCGGTGCGGGTTTGTGTGTTTCGCTCGCAGTCGCGCGTCGCCGCGTTTGACACGCCCGTGCGACCTTGGTGCGACCCGGACTTGGCTGAGCACAGCACATCTCAAGTGAGAGGAGACTCGCCCAGGCGACGCCTCTAAGCAGGAGGGTGGTAGATGGCAAGATCTCCTGAGGAACGAAGTGCAACAGGGGCAGGGGAGCGGTGTGCTAGCGGTACGGCTGCACGATGACGGCTTGAAGGTTGAGGAGATCGAGACGCCGTCGCCGGATCCGGGCGAGGTGCTGGTGCGCGTGCATGCGGCAGCGATTACACGTGACGAGCTGGAGTGGCCGGTCGATCGACTGCCGGCGATTCCCGTCTTACGAGCTTTCGGGCGTTGTCGTCGGCAGCGGTGACGAGGTATACGCGCTCACGCCTTTCGATCGCGACGGCGTGGCTGCCGAGTACGCCGTCGTCCCAGCCGATGTGCTTGCACCGAAGCCCTTGCGGCTGAGCCACGTCGAGGCGGCAGCTCTGCCGATGGGCGGGCTGACCGCCTGGCAAGCACTGTTCGTGCACGGGCGACTCGCCCGAGGCGAGCGGGTGCTGATCACGGGCGCCTCGGGCGGGGTTGGGCACATCGCCGTCCAGCTTGCGCGACACGCCGGCGCAACGGTCGTCGAGAGCGGGCCGGTCGATCTGGTCTTCGACACTCGTGGCGGCGAGGTCCCCGCCGGCGAGCGCGTGGTCACGATCGCAGAGGAGATGCCGGGCGCGATCTACTTCATCGTCGAACCCGACCACGAGCAACTGCTGGAGTTGAGAACGCTCGTGGACGCAGGCGAGCTTCGCGCGGAGGTCGACTCGGTCTTTCCGCTCACGGAGGCACGGGCGGCGTTCGAGCGAGTCGCGGCCCGCGGGAAGCGTGGCAAGGTCGTGCTCGAGGTCGGCACTGACTAGCCGCGTGACGCCGTAACGTGCGCCGAGCAGGATGCGAGTGGCCGGGATCACAGCACTCGGCGAGCCCGTCGAGATCTTCGAGGTGGACGAGCCGGCGACACCTGCCGCAGACGAGGTCCTGATCGACGTCGTCGCCGCCGGCATCGGCAACTGGGACGAGCTTGTCAGGATCGGCAGCTGGCAGATCGGCGGCCCGGCTCCGATGGCGCTCGGGACGGAGGCGGCCGGGACGGTCGCAGCGGTCGGCTCCGGCGTGGCCGAGCTGCGCGAGGGCGACGAGGTGATGACACATCCGCTGCCGCTCCGGCGTCACGGGACGTGGGCGGGGAGGGTGCTCGCGCCGGCGGCGACCGTCGCGGCCCGGCCGCCAGAGGCGTCCTGGGAAGCCTGCTGCAGCGTTTCCCATTCCGGCGCTCACCGCGGCTCAGGCACTCGACGAGGCTCTCGGGATCGAGAGCGGCGGCTGGGTCGTCGTCAACGGAGCCGGCGGAGTCACGGGTGGCCTGCTCGTCCAGCTCGCCGCGGCTCGGGGCGCCCGCGTGATCGCGACCGCGAGCGCGAAGAAGGCCGAGCGCATCCGCGGCTACGGCGCGTCGGAGGTGCTCGACTACCACGGCGACTGGCCTGCGCTCGTTCGCGAGATCACCGGCGGCGGTGCCGCCCAAGGCCGTCAACGCCGCCCCCGGGCAGGCGGCCACCACGTTGAAGGCGGTTGCTGACGGCGGCCGCCTCGCCACGATCACGGGCGACCCGCCGCGGGAGGAACGGGGCGTCGCCGTATCCGACGTCTACGTCCGGCCCGACGGTCGGCAGCTGTCGGCCCTCGCGGAGCTGCTGGCCCGCGGCACCCTTAGCGTGCCGATCGCGTCCGTCCGACCGCTCGAACAGGCGGCACAAGCGCTGCGCGAGGTAGTCGCGGGAGCGGACGGCGCGATCGTCCTGTCACTCCGAACCTAGCCTCGCCCGCCGATGGTCGCGCGAGCGGGCCCGAGCAGGTCGAGTTCATGCGGAACGCGGGCCTGCCGCTGACGAGCACCTCGCGCAAGCGCTTCACCGAGGTCGAACGACCGCGGCGGCTCCCGCACATGTCTCTGGCCGACTTCGTGCCCGACACGCCACCCTACGAGTTCCTCACGGTCGTCGAGCTCGAGCCTGCGAACGGCGACGTGCAGGTGAGCATGACCGTAGATTCAATGCACGACCAGCTGTGGACAGAGCGGCTCATCGCCGGGCGCGCGAATGAACTCGACAGCCTCGCCACACTCGTCCAGAGCCGTCGCTGACGGCGGCGATGACTTCTCGGAGAGGATGCCGTCTTAGCGGTATGGACGCAACCACTACATGCCACATGTCGATCTCGCTCGACGGCTACGTCGCAGGACCCGAGCAGAGTCTCGAGCACCCGCTTGGCCGCGGCGGGATGAAGCTTCACCGCTGGCATCTCGACGAGCCGCTGAACGACGCCGATGCGCGGGCCCGCGATCTGCTGCTGCGCCCGCGCGGCGCGTATGTGATGGGTCGGAACATGTTCGGGCCGGTTCGCGGCCCCTGGCAGGACGACTGGCGCGGCTGGTGGGGCGAGGAGCCGCCCTACCACGCACCCGTGTTCGTCCTCACGCACTTCGAGCACGACCCGATCGAGATGGCCGGTGGGACGACGTTCCACTTCGTCACCGACGGCTTCGACACGGCCTATGCGCACGCGTCGGAAGCCGCGGGCGACCGAGGAGTCGACATCGCCGGCGGCGCATCGACCGTGCGTCAGGCGCTTGAGGCAGGCGTGATCGACGAGCTCGTCCTCGACTTCGCTCCCGTCCTGCTCGGCGCCGGCGAACGCCTCTTCGACGGCGTCCCCGACCCCGGCCTCGAGCCGGTGGAGGTCATCCACTCGCCGCTCGCAACCCACGTGCGCTATGTCCGTCGCTGAGCCGCAGCCCGCAGCGCGCATGGACTGCGGTCGTGACCGGTGAGACGCCGCAGGAGCGAGGCGCTCAGCCGAGTTCTTCGGCGAGCCCGATGAGGAGGCCTTCAGGCCCTCGGATGTAGCAGAGCCGGATCGAGTCTTCGTACTGAACCACTTCGCCGACGAGCTCCGCGCCGTGCTTGAGGAGCCGGGCGAGCGTCTCGTCGATGTCGTCCACGGCGAACATGACGCGCAGGTAGCCGAGCGCGTTCACCGGGGCAGTCCGGTGATCGGCGACAACAGGCGGAGTGAGGAAGCGCGAGAGCTCGAGCCGGCCGTGTCCGTCCGGCGTCCGCATCATGGCGATCTCGACGCGCTGCTCGCCCAGTCCGGTGACGCGCCCAGCCCACTCTCCCTCAACCATGGCTCGACCTTCGAGCTCGAGGCCGAGCGCGCGAAAGAACGCAATCGTCGCCGGTAGGTCGTCGACGACGACGCCGACGTTGTCCATCCGTTGAACCGTCATTAGGTCAGGTGCCTCCTTGGTCACGGGGACGTTGGCCGAGCCCTCGCGTGGCTCCGTCAGGGGGAGCGTTGCAGGACGAGAGGAGTCGGTAGTGCTTAGCATCCGAGAATGCTTCCTGAGGGCGTGTATCACTGGACCGCGACGCATCCCGACTGGGAAGGGCCGGTGTCGGCGTACGCAATCGACGACGGCGAGCGGCTGATCCTCATCGACCCGATCGCCGTTCCGGACGACGTTCGCGCGCTGTTCGGATCGCGCGAGGTAGTCACAGTACTCACCTCCACGTGGCACGAACGCGACGCCCCATCGCTTGGCTTTCCTGTGTGGGCGCCGGCGCCTGATCGCCCCGAGGACCAGCTCGTCCCGGCGACCCGCTACGCGATCGGCGACTCGGTATTCGGGATGGAGGCGTATCCCGGCCGTGAAGGCCAGCTCGACCTCGTGCTGTGGAACGAGCGAATTCGCGCGGTGATCGCCGGCGACACGCTGATCGACCTCGGCAAGGGGCTGGAGATCCCCGCGAGCTGGCTACCGGAAGGCGTCACGGTCGAGCAGGTCGCGAGCGGGCTGAGGCCGCTGCTCGACAAGCCCGTGGAGTTCGTGCTGCCGACGCACGGCGAGCCCGCCGACCGCGCGGCCCTCGAACGCGCCCTCGCCTGATCCGACGCCGGGACGAACATGGCCTGCACGGAGGTGGTCGTCGAGCTCAGGGGACAGGCCGCTATCGCGTGCGCGCGGTAACCGAGACAAACCCCATCTGTGCGCCGCTTTCACCCTCAAGCAGCTCGAGCAATGCCGCTTCGCTTTCTCCGCTTTTTCCAGGGTTTTTGCAGAGCCTCTGACGGACTCGAACCGTCGACCCCTCCTTACCGTTTCACGTCGAACCCATCCTTGTCGGCTAGATGTGTTCGGGAAGACCGAAGCGGCCGGGCAGCGCGGGGTCGGCGAAGAAGGTGATCTCGTCGACCTTGCTGCCGCTCAGGGTGAGCACCATCATGCCCCGGGGCTGCGAGCGCAGGTAGTAGCCGAAGGCCGGCTGGCCGTTGGCGCGGGTCGGGCGTAGCTGTAGCGGGGCGCCGCGGACCTCGGCGCGGTCGTCGAGGAACGCGCCGATCGCTTCGTGTCCGATGAGCTCGAGCGGCTGCGGCGGCATGGTCACACGAGCGTCGGAGCTCAGCAGAGTTAGGAGGCGCGCCGTGTCGCCGGCTTCGACGGCGTCGCTGAAGGTGGCGAGAAGGTTCCGTTCGGTCGGCGAGTCGGGCAGCGGCGCCTGCTCGCGTTCGAGGGTGTACGAGTCGAGCGTTGCGCGTGCGCGTTGGAGCGCGGCCTTGACCGACTGCGGCGTCGTCTCGAGGATCGAGGCGGCTTCGTCGGTGTGGAAGCCGAGCACGTCGCGCAGCACGAGCGCTGCGCGCTGCTTCGCAGGCAGCTGCTGCAGCGCGACGATGAACGAGAGCTGGATCGCTTCGCGCTGCTCGTAGCGTGCTTCAGGTCCGGGAGCGGGATCCGGAAGCGCGCTGTCCGCGTAAGGCTCGAGCCAGCTGGGCTCGACGGCGCGGCGGGTTTTTGACGGTCTCATGGTGTTCTCCGTGGCTGGGCGGCGTCCGCGTTCGCGAATCGCGTTGAGACTCCGGTTGGTTGCGATCCGGTAGAGCCAGGAGCGCAGCGACGCCCGCTCCTCGAAACCGTCGAGTCCGCGCCAGGCGGCAAGCAGCGTTTCCTGGACGAGATCCTCGGCGTCCTGCACGGAGCCGAGTAGCCGGTAGCAATGCAGCTGGAGCTCACGCCGGAACGGCTCGACCAGCGTCGCGAACGCACGCTCGTCACCTGCCTTGGCCCGCTCGAGATCGACGGTCATCGCGTCAATGACACCAGGTCCGTCGGAAACGGACCGGCGGTCCGTTTCGCGGCATCGCGGTGTCTTTGACGTCCACACAACCGCGAATCGGAGATGAGCTGATCGATGACCGACCGCTCCAGGAATCAGGCAGAGACTCGCCGCAAAGTGAGCAGCGCGCTCGCACGTGTGTTCGCGGTTTGGCGCACGGGCCTACCGAGACCTGTCCTCGTTCTTCAGGGCGGGAACGCGCTCAACTACTTCGGCACTGGACTGATCCTTCCCTTCGAGATCATCTACCTCCACACTGTCCGCGGCTTCTCGACGGCGACTGCCGGGCTGGTCCTGGCGACGGTCATGGCCACGGCCGCGGTGGTAACGCTCCCTTCGGGTGCGCTGCTCGATCGTTTCAGTGCGAAGCACATCCTGATCGCCGGCAATCTTGTGAACGCACTCGGCTACGGAGGCTTGGCATTTGTCCACCGTCCCTGGCAAGGCTTTGTCTGCTCGGCCATCGGCGGCGCCGGCTTCGGATTAGTAGGAACCGCGGGCCAAGTTCTGACGTTGACCCTGGTCCGAGCGGAGCAGCGCGCCGCATCGACCGCGCTCCGCCGAGTTTCAGGCAACTTCGGTCTTGGCCTCGGAGCGACCGTTGCGGGCTTGATCGTCGCAGCCGCCCACCATCACCTGCACGCGTTCCAGGGGCTCTACCTCTTCGACACAGTCACCTTCGCCGTCTTCGCGCTGGTTGTGCTCGTGGGGATCCCGAATCCCGGCGTCGCGAATGCTGCGTCGACGAGCGAAAGCGGACAAGGTTTCCGGGCTGTGGTTCGAGATCGGCTGTTGCTCGCCTTGGTTGCGGGCAACCTCGCGCTCGTGATGATCGGCGGCGCCTACTTTTCCAACATCCTCCCGCCGTTTGCGGTGGCGCACACACCAGTCGGGGCGGGTGAGATCGGCGTCGTCGTGTTCATCAATACTTTCTTCATCGTCGTCGCGCAGGTTCCCGCGACGCGCGTAGTCGCACGGATGCGCCGCACACACGCGTTGGCCGCGACCAGCGCGATATTTGCAGTCGGCCTACTCGCGGTCCTGCTCGCAACACAGACGGGATCGACGCTTGCTGCGACCGCGATCTTGGCCGGGGTGGCGATCGTGATCGCGATCGCTGAGTGTGGACAGTTCATCGTGCTCGGCCCGCTAGTCGCCGAGCTCGCGCCGCCGCATCTGCTCGGCCGCTACATGTCGCTCTACCAGCTCAGCTTCATGGCAGGCGTGGCTCTCGGCCCCGCGGTCGGCGGCGCGCTGCTCGCAACATCACCCGACGCCATCTGGTGGAGCGGCGCCATTGCGCTGGCACTGACAGGAGCCGGCTTCCTTCGACTCGGAAACCGGATACCCGACCCCCTCTTGCCGACGAAATCCCCGCCGCTGCAGGCCGCGTCAGAGGCGACCTGATGCGCCGAGGGATGGCGGGGATCCTCTGACCGGGCGACCATCGCAGTGACACAACGCGGCGAAGCCGATGTCAAGCGGCGGATGTACTGCGTGACGCTGGGGGCGGTCCGCTCTCAGTTGGCGAGATCTCGGACCGGATTCTCGAGCGCGGCCTCGTTTCCCTGCGCGGCAAGACACCGAAGGCGACGATCTCCGCCCAGATCTACGTCGATGCGAGAAAAATGAACGGCAGGTTCGAGCGCGTCGGGCGCGGAATGCTGCGCCTCCGCGCGTAACAGCCCGGCTCGAATCCGAGTTGCGTGCGCGAAAGCTCCACAAACGGCTCCATACCCACCGCACGTGCGACGGAGAGCAAGTCGTCCTGAACGCAAAATCCCCGTGAGCGGGGATTTTGCAAGCGCTCTGACGGACTCGAACCGTCGACCCCCTCCTTACCATGGAGGATTCGGGCTTCTACTACAGGGCCAATGATCCGGCGCTTGCTAGTGCTCTTTCCCTGCATCACGGCTAGTTCTTTGGCCGCCCCACGTCTTCCTCGACGCGCCTTGAGTCTCCCCGAAGAATCTTGAACCTGTCCCCAAAACCTGTCCCCAAGAAAGTCATCTGAAGACCAGCGCGCCGACCTCTTGCGCCGGTGATGCGCACGTCCCCCTGTGACGGTGGGCCCGGATCGTCGGCCGCGTCGCCGGCGATGATCTTGCTCGTCTCTACGGGGCGAGCGGGTGCCGCCCCCGCGGCACTGGATGAAGGTAAGGGAGGCGAGACAATCGCAGTAGAAGAAACCGAGCACCCACGCAACCCATCAGCCGATGCTCGAGGCCGAGTAGCTGCGCTCACCCGCAGCTACTCGGCCCCATGAACGCCGCGCGTACGCGTGTCGCCTAGGTGATCGTGAAGCCGCCGACGTCGCCCCACCGGACGTGGTGATCGAGAGTGTCTTTGTACACATAGTGGCCCGGCTTGAGGAAGGTGACCCGCAGGGTCGCCGACTGGCCCATCTTGAGCACGCTCGTCGTGTAGCCGTTGATGCTGAAGTCGTGTCCGAACACGGCCTTGTTTGTGACCTTGAAGATCACGACGCCTCGCGGTGCGGTTTTCGCGCTGAGGTGGTAACTGGAGTTAAAGGTTGTGACCTTGATCGTCGTCGTCACTAGGGCGGCGGTGCGAGTTGCGTGTGCTGATGCTGGCCGGCGGGCGGCCTGGGCGGGAATCCCGAGGGCTGCGACCGCAGCTACGGACACCGAAACGATGGTGGTGCGGATGAGCATGAGCGCCTTGCCATTCATCTGTTTTGTCCTTTCCCGTTGGGGTCTCGATCGCGACGAAGAACTGATCCGCGCTTTGCTGGGTGCGTTGGCGGCGCTTATCTCTGCGATTGCCTAGCCCCGTCTTTGCCGTCGGTACCGGTACCGCGGGGTTGCCAGCCGGGGACGAACTGGAGGCCGCCGGGGTGGACTGCCTGCGGGTCGCTTCCGTCCGTGGCGTTGAGCGTGTAGACGGTGCGGCTGGGCATGTCCATGGTCGCGATGCGGCTCCCGTCCGGCGACCAGGCGGTGCCGTAGTACGTGGCGCCGCGGGTGATCGGGTTCTGGCCGGTGCCGTCGGCGTTCATCACCCAGATGTCGCCCCAGCTCGGGTTGACGATGTCGGCTACGCCGTGCGTGTCGGCGAGGTAGGCGATCTTCGAGCCGTCGGGACTCCAGTCGGGCACCTGGTCCTTCGTCTGCGCGTCGAACGTCAGCTGCGTCTGGTTGGTGCCGTCGGCGTTCATCACGTAGACCTGCGACGTGCCGGTGCGCCTGCTCGTGAAGACGATCTTCGTGCCGTCCGGCGAGAACGCGGGATAGGCGTTGTCGACCGAACCGCTCGTCAGCTGGGTCAGACCGCTGCCGTCGCTGCCGATCACGTAGATGTCGCGCGTCGGCGACCCGGCCGGCTTTGCCGTGAACGCGATCTCGCTCCCGTCCGGCGAGAAGTCCGGGAAGGTCGCGGGGCCGGTCAGGTGCGTGACCTGCTGCTTGTCGGTGCCGTTCTGCTTCATCGTCCAGACCTGGACAGGGCCGCCGCCCTGGCCCGAGCAGTAGGCGATCCGGCGTCCGTCGGCCGAGTAGGCGGCACACGCGTCGAAGCCGGGGTCGGTGGTGAGGCGCCGAAGGTCGTTGCCGTTCGCAAGGACCGTGTAGACGTCGGTGTTGCCGTTGACGTTCATGCCGAAGGCGATCCGGCCGTTGGTCGCGCCGCCGTAGGTAGCGCGGGCGGAGCCGCTGAACGCTGCCACTGCGGCGAGCGCGCACGCGGCGGCCAGCGCCGTCATGGTGAGAGTCCTCTTCATGTCATTCCTCCTTCCGTTGTCAATGCGGGCGATGACCCGTCAGTCGCCAGGCGACCTTCACGTGCGGCTCGTCGGTCGCGATCGTGAACCGGCCGTCTCTGAGCGCTCCCGTGACCCGTGCGGTGCTCGGCGGGTCGAGATCGCGCAGCTCGTACTCGAGCGGCGGCGCGAGTTGTGCGACGTCGGCCGGCAGCCTGACCGTCGCGTAGCCCCGTGCATCCGTCCACACCTCGCCGTGAAATGCGACCGTGTCGCCAGTCATCGCGCCGAGCGTGACCCACGATGGCAACAGCGCCGTTAGGACCTGGTTAAAGCCATTCCGCGGACGGCTTTAATCTCGACTCGCCAGGCGGTAAAACCTATGGGTGGAATACCGGATCCTCGGGCCGCTCGAAGTGCTTGACGGCGGGGCGCCGATTCCGCTCGGGACGTTGAAAGAGCGAGCGGTCCTGGCGGTTCTGCTCTTGCGTGCGAACGAGGTGGTCTCGCCCGAGCGGCTGATCGACGACCTTTGGGGCGCGTCGCCCCCGCCGACGGCGAGGAAGGCCGTCAGCGTCTACCTGTCCAAGCTGCGCAAGACGCTCGGGCGCAACGGCGCGGATCCGATCTCCCCCGTGGCCGGCGGTTACCGGCTCACGCTCGAGCCCGAGCGCCTCGATGCGTCGCGTGCGCAACGGCTGACCGCTGACGCCGACGAACGTGCCGGAGCGGGTGAGCCGGATGCCGCAGCTGAGCTCTTTCGGGACGCGCTCGCACTGTGGCGTGGCCCGACGCTGGCCGGTCTGACGCTCGAGTCGCAGGGGCGCGACGAGATCGCGCGGCTCGACGAGCTGCGCCTTGCAGCCTTGATGGATCGGATCGATTGCGATCTCGCGCTCGGCCGCCACGAGGACGTTCTCGGCGAGTTGCAGCTGATCATCCGCGAGCATCCGCTGCACGAGCGGCCGCGCGCGCAGCAGTTGCTCGCGCTCTACCGCTCCGATCGACAGGCCGACGCACTCGCTGCCTATCAGCGCGCGCGGCATGTTCTCGTCGACGAGCTCGGAATCGAGCCCAGCGAGTCCCTGCAACGGCTCCAGCAAGCGATCCTGCGACACGACCCTGCGCTCGAGGCGCCGACGGGGACTGCCGCGTCGAACGGCGAGGCCCCGGCGCTCGCGCCGACCGACGTCGCCACTCCCGCCAGATCGCACGCGGGATCGCGACCTCGGAGGCAGGCCCTTCGGCCGCGCTACCTGGCCGCGGCCGGGCTAGCTGTTGTCGCCGTCGTTGCCGTGCTGGTCGCGTTCCTCTCGACCCGGGGCGGCGGAGTCAGGTCTCCCTCGAGTCCCGTCTCGTCTGTCGCCCCGAACAGTGTCGCCACCCTCAACCCGGCCAGCGGGACCAAGATCTCCGACCACGGGGGAGGACTCAAACCTGGCCCGATGGCGCTGATCGGTGACACCCTCTGGATCGTGGGGCGGGGCAGCGCCTCGATTGAGCGTTACGACCGGCGTGCTCGGCACGGAATGCCACCGGTTCAGCCCGGATCGGCGCTCGACGACATCGCGGTCGATGCGGATGGCCACGCCTGGGTCTCCGACAGAACACCCATCGTCACCTGGATCGGCCACGTCGCCGACGGCACCGGCCCCTACGAAAGACCGGTCTTGAGTACCGAGCGCATCGAGGTCCCGCTGCCAGGGGCCGGCGCCGAGGCGGTCGGTGGAGGCTACCTCTGGGTGATCTCTGATCGACCCGCACGCATCGGCGAATCCGTCTCGCTGATCGACGTCCGCAACCGTCACTTGGCGTCCACGATCCCTCTTGGTCGGCAGACGACTGCGATCGCCTACGGCTACCGGGCCGCCTGGATCGGCGCCTACGACCCCGAGCGCTCGACCGCCTGGTTGCTGAAAGTCAGACCCGGCTCAAACCCAGTCGAGTCCCTCCAGTTGGAGACCGGTGACGGTGCGGGCCCGCTCGCCGTCGCCGTCGGAGACGGCAGCGTCTGGGTCATCACCTCGCGGGGGAACCTCATGCGAATCAACCCCAAAGAGCCGCAGATCGCTCACCGCATCACGATGTCCGCCGAGCAGCCCACGCTGCTCGCGGTCGGCGCCGGCTCCGTGTGGACCGCCAACCACATCGGGTACTCCGTTTCACAAGTCGACCCGCGTGCCAACAAGATCGTGCGCACGATCCCACTCGGCAGGTACGACGCGATCCCTTGCGGCATCAAGGCAACACGCGATGCCGTCTTCGTCGCGTTTGGCGAATCGACCTGCGTGTGACGAAGCGAGGTCAGTTGATCCAAAGAAAACTCCTCGTGGCCGCACTCGGGCTCTCGCTCGCCGCTCTGGTCGCAGCGCTCCTCACCGGACCGAGCCGAGCCGCCCACCGGAAGTACACGATTGCGTATCTCACCTACGTGAACTACGGGAGGGGCGGTCTGAAGGCGGCCAACAGGCTCGGCGTTCGCATCCTTGTCCGCAGGTGCGTCGGATCGTGCGACGCCGTCACGCTCTACGAGTCGATGATCGCCGGCCACGTGGATGCCATCGTCAGCGACGGCTACAACCCCGCGCTCGCGCCAACCTTCAGGAAGGTTCGGAAGGCTGGGATCCTTCTGATCTCGGCGGGCGATGACATCGCCGGGGGGCGCGACCTCTGGGTAGGCCCGTCCGACCCGGTCGCGTACGGCCAGGCCCTTGCCGACGCGCTCGCCTCGCAGATGGGCAAGAAAGGCGAATACGCGATCCTCGACGAGCAAGGCGAGTTCCCCATCGCCAAAACGTGGAAGAAGGTCGTCGAGGACTACATCCCCAGGGCCTACCCGAAGATGAAGCTGGACGGAGCGCTCACGGAGACCGGTGCCGGAGACCCTGCCGAGGTCGATTCCGTCAAGAGCTACATGGCCGCCCATCCGAATCTGAAGGGCCTGATCGGCATCGCGCCGACCGAGGCTTACATGGCCGGCGAAGCGATCACGCAGGCGGGCAGGATCGGCCAGGTCTTCTCCGCCGGCAACGGCGGCGGCAGCCTCGCGGACCCCCAGCTCCGCGGCTACGTCCAAAGCGGCGCCGCCGAGCTCGTCTTCACCGACAACCCGATCAAGCTCGGCTACCTCACCGCCTGGGCGGCCCACTACCTACTCACCGGCCACCACTTCAGGCCCGGCGCCTACCAGGTCGGCGGCCCGATCGGCGTCGTCTACTACTACGCCAAGCACCAAGAGCTGCGGCTCGGCCAGCCGCTGACCATTACAAAGACGAACCTCGGCGCGTACGCGAACAAGTTCTAGCGGTCGGCATCGACGACTTCGTGCTTGGGATGAATCGCTGGGCCTTCTGTGTCTCCGCCTACGCGACGCTGATGACCGGCGTCTACCCGCCATTCCTGCTCGACTTGGGCGGAAACGAACCGCCGACCGGCACGGCCGGCGACTTCACCCTGTCGTTGCCGACGCCGCGGCACTCGATCTCATTACGGCGGACGCAACGTCGGCGGCCCTTCACGCGCTCCGGGACAAGCGAGTTCGACCACAACCGGTCGCGCGCGTCCGGACGAACCGACGCACTCGTGAGCTCAGAGGCCCTCCCGCTCATGGAGGTGCTCGATGAAGTCAGACTCCTGTGCTCAGACCAAGCCTGCAGGGTTCCTGAACCGTTGGGGACAGATCTTGGGGACAGGCGCAGGGACGATCGAGCGATGTGCGTACACGGTTGAGGCAACAAAAAAGGCCACTTGCTGGCCTTTTGTGAAGCCCTCTGACGGACTCGAACCGTCGACCCCCTCCTTACCATGGAGGTTTCGGCTTCGACTACCAGGCCGTTAAACAGCGCTTGCCTGCGCGTTTCCCTGCAACACGCCTAGTGCCTGTCCCCGCCACACCCCCTCCCCGAAGACTCTTGAGCCTCCCCGAGAAACCCTGAACCTGTCCCCAAAACCTGTCCCCAAGAAAACCGGTCTACGAGCACCGAACTTGCCCCCATCTCTGTTGATGGGTGTCGCGAGAAAGCTCGCCTTCGGTCCCGACATTCGGCTGCTAATGGTACGCGCGGTCGCCCGACGTATCTGACGAGTCCGCGCTACTTGTTGCTCGCCAATCACAATCGCGAGAAGCCTCTTGCCGACGTCGACTTGATGAAGCCGTGCATTCGACTGATCGCGACGATGAACCTCTGCCCGTTCAGCGTGCGGTGTGCTCGGCGATCGGCGGGGGTGTCGGCAGGTCTATCCCGTTCGTGCCTCGGAGGACTGATCCACGAGAACAAGGCTGCCGCGTGATTACCCCCGAATCGGGTTTCCGGCACTCACACGCTGAGCCGCCGCGCCGACCAGACACACCATACGACGCCGAGTGGTTCTCCTAGCCGCGAAAGGTGCGTCGGTACGCGCGCGGCGAGGTCTGCAGGCGGACCGCAAACTGCGCGCGGAGTGCCGCGGATGTGTCGTAGCCTGCGCGCCGCGCGATGGTCTCGATGGGATCGGAGGTCGTCTCGAGTAGGCGTTGCGCGAGGCGTAGCCGTTCGCGTTGCAGCCAGTCGCCGGGCGCGAGCCCTGTTGCCGAGCGGAAGTGTCGCGTCAGTGTGCGCGAGCTGACGGCGCCCTGCCGCGCGAGGTCGTCGACAGAGACTCCGCGGGCTAGGTTGGTGAGGCCCCAGTCGAGGAGCGCTGCGACGGAGTCGTTTGCCGCAGCCGCCTGTGTGTTGTCGGCGTACTGCGCCTGTCCACCCGAGCGGTGAAGGGGCATCAGCATGCGCTTGGAGACGGCCGTCGCCGCGTCGACGCCGTGGTCGGTCGCGACCAGGTGCAGGCAGAGGTCGATTCCGGCGGCTGTTCCGCCGGAGGTGATGATGTTGTCGTCCGCGATGTAGAGAACGGAGGCGTCGACATGCACGGCGGGGTAGCGCTCCTGGAGGAGGTCGGCGTGCAGCCAGTGTGTCGCCGCGCGGCGCCCGTCGAGCAGCCCGGCCGCGGCGAGCACGAACGCGCCGGTGCAGATGGAGACGATGCGGGCGCCGCGCTCATGTGCTCTGACGAGCGACCGGATGAGGGCCGGCGTCGGGGCGGCTTCGGGTGAGGCCCAGCCCGGGACGATGATCGTGTCGGCGCGGGCGAGCGCTGAAAGCCGGTGCGGGGCCTCGAGCACGAACCCGGTCTGTGTGCGTACGCGGCGCTCGCCGGCCGCGACGAGTAGGAACTCGTACCAAGGATCGGCGATGTCGCGGCGGTCGAGCCCGAACACCTCGCACGGGATCGCGAGGTCGAATGTCAACGCGCCCTGGTCGACGACGGCCGCAACAACATGCATGTCCGAAAAGTAGCGAAAGTTGTCTCAGAGCCACCGATGGGTTCCGGCAGGGTCGGGGAATGGACGAATACACGATCGGGATCTGGGTGTGGGACGGCGTCGAGGAGCTCGACTTCGCCGGGCCTTACGAGGTGCTGGCCGCCTGGGCGCGGGAGAGCGAGCGGTCGGTCACGGTTCGCACCGTCGCTGAGTCGACCGAGCCGATCAGGTGCTCGCACGGCCTGCGCGTCGTCCCGGACGTCGCCTGGGGCGAGACCGGCCCGGTCGACCTCTTCCTGCTGCCGGGCGGCAAAACGCGGCCGCTGAAGAGAATGACGGGTTTCTCGAACGCCTCCGCGATCTCGCAGGTGCCGGAACGCTGATGACGAGCGTCTGCAACGGTGCGATCGTCTACGCCGAAGGCCGGTCTGCTCGACGGTCGTCCGGCGACGACGCACTGGAGCGAGCTCGACCGTCTCGCCGAACTCGGCGCCGTGGTCGACGCCGGTGCCCGATTCGTAGATGACGGCGACATCGTGACGTCCGCCGGTGTCTCCGCCGGGATCGACATGGCACTTCACCTGGTCGCACGGCTCGAATCGGATGACCGCGCCCGCAGCGTCCGCCGCTACATCCAGTACGACCCCGAGCCAGCGGTCTAATGGCTCTCTCACGTCGATTCCGCACGCCAGAACACGAGCTCAAGGAGGCGGTGTGATGGCGACGCGTAACGGCAGTGCTCAGTGGACCGGCGATCTGAAGACGGGCTCGGGTGAGCTGACCGTTGGTGCGGGTGGTTGGACAAGTGCGTACTCGGCCTCGTCGCGGTTTTCAGGCGTTTTGCCCGGGTTCGAGGAGAGCGCCGGGACAAACCCCGAGGAACTTCTTGCGGCGGCGCACGCCGCCTGTTTTTCGATGGCGCTCAGTCTCGCGCTGACCGAAGCGGGTCTCGTTCCAGGCTCGATCAAGACTCGGGCACGGGCTCACCTGCGCCTAGTCGATGGCGCGCCCACGATTCAGCGGATCGACATCGAGACCGTGGGCAAGATCACGGGACTCGATCAAGACGACTTTCGCCGCCTGGCCGAAGAAGCGAAGACAAGCTGCATCATTTCGCGCGCGCTCAGGGGTGTGGAGGAGATCAAGGTCTCTGCGACGCTCGAGTCGTGACTGACTGTCGATGCGGCGCCAGTGCGCGAGCCGCGCCGATGTCCGTCGATGAGTTCGAGGGCGCCGGCGGGTCGAACACGTTGACATGGCGTTGATGAGCCACGGCAGCACTGCGACGGCGGGGCGGCGGGAGTGGATCGCGCTCGCTGTCCTCGCGAGCGCCGAAAGCCGTCTGTTGTCGTTCAGCCTGCCGCGGCCGGCGCCCAGAGCTAGCGACTGAAAGGGGTCCAGATGCCGATTACGTTTCCAGGAGAGTCCGCCGCGTACCGGAGCGCCCGCAATCGTTTGCTCGAGAGCGAGCGCAGGTTGCGCGTCGAGATGGAGGCCGTCGCCGCCGAACGCCGCGCACTGCCAGTCGGCGGGATCGTCTCCGACTACGAGTTCAGGGGCGCCGCGGCCGACGGCGCAGTCACGCAGCTGCACCTGGCTGAGCTGTTCGGGTGCCACGACGCGCTGGCGATCTACAACTTCATGTTTCCGCGCGACGAGGGAGACGATCGGCCGGGGCCGCCCGACGGCGAGACTGCCCGGCTGCCGCTGCACGACGGCCCCTGCCCCTCCTGCACCGCGCTGCTCGACCAGTTCGACGGGATGGCGCGGCACTCCGAGCAGCGCGTCAGCCTCGCGATCGTCGCCAGGGCACCGATCGAGCAGCTGCTGACGTTCGCTGCCGAGCGCGGTTGGCGCTACCTGCGCCTCCTTTCCGCGGCAGGCTCGAGCTACAGCCGCGACTACGGCGGCGAGGTGCCCGGCGGCCTGCGCCCAATGCTGAACGTCTTTGAGCGCCGTCAAGGAGAGATCAGGCACTTCTGGGGCTCCGAGCTGATGTGGGCGCCGCCCGAGCCCGGACAGGAATACCGGCACGTCGGCACGTTGGAGCCGCTCTGGAACCTCTTCGACCTGACGCGGGCAGGACGCGGCCACGACTGGGACGAGCAACTGGCCTACGCGTGTACCTGCCACCGACCACCAGATGTTGGAGAGGACGTTGGCAACTAACGCGTCAGCACACTGGACGGGCGACAACCTCGACCTCGCGCTCGCCGGTTGAGGGCGGGGCGGCGAGAGTGGGTCGGGCTCGCGGTGCTTGCGCTGCCCTGTCTGCTCTACTCGATGGACCTGACCGTGCTCTACATGGCGGTGCCGAAGCTCAGCGCCGCCCTTCACCCGAGCAGCGTGCAGCTCCTCTGGATTACCGACATCTACGGGTTCATGCTCGCCGGGCTGCTGCTGACGATGGGAAGCCTGGGCGACCGGATCGGCCGCCGCCGCCTCCTGTTGATCGGCGCGGCGGCGTTCGGTTCGGCCTCCCTGCTGGCCGCGTTCTCGTCTAGCGCACCAATGTTGATCGCCGCGCGGGCGCTGCTCGGGATCGCGGGCGCGACGCTCGCACCGTCGACGCTCTCGCTCCTTCGCAGTATGTTCGTCGACGACGCGCAACGCACGTTCGCGATCGGCGTGTGGGTCGCGAGCTTCAGCCTCGGCGCCGCGATCGGCCCCCTCGTCGGCGGCGCGCTGCTCCAGCAGTTCTGGTGGGGCTCTGTGTTTCTGATCGCCGTGCCGGTCATGCTTCTGCTTCTCGTGCTCGGGCCGCGGCTGCTGCCGGAATACCGCGACCCGAACGCGACACCAGTCGACCTGCCAAGCGCCGCGCTCTCCTTGTTAGGCATCCTCGCGCTGATCTACGGCCTCAAGGAAACCGCCCGCGGCGGCCTCGACGCGCGCGCCTACACGGGGCTGCTTGTCGGGCTTCTCGCCGGCGGACTGTTCCTCCGCCGGCAGCGCACGCTCGCTGATCCGCTTCTCGACCTGCGCCTGTTTCGCTCGGCCGCGTTCAGCAGCGCGCTCGCAGCGATTCTCGCCTCGGTGTTCGTGATCGACGGCACCTTCCTCTTCCTCTCCCAGTACCTCCAACTCCTCCGCGGCCAGGCACCGTTCACCGCCGCGCTCTGGCTGCTACCGGCGACCGGCGGCCTGGTTGCCGGATCAATCCTCGCGCCGCTCCTCAGCCGCTACATTCCCGCCGCACGCGTGATCGCCGCCGGTCTGCTGCTTGCCGCGGTCGGCGTCGCGCTCTTCACCCGCATCGAGCCCTCGCACGGGCTTGCGCCGCTCGTCGCAGGCTCGCTCCTGATGGGGATCGGAAGCGGCCTCGTCGGGACGCTGGCAACCGACTTCCTCGTCGCCGCAGCCCCACCCGAACAAGCCGGTGCCGCGGCCGCGATCTCCGAGACCAGCGCCGAACTCGGCGGCGCCCTCGGCATCGCACTCCTCGGCAGTCTCGGCCTGGCCGTCTACCGCACTCATCTGCATCAGACCCTCCCCGCCGGATTGACAGCTGAACAGGCCAACAGCGCAACTAGCACCATCGCCGGCGCAACTAACACCAGCGGCCACCTTGCACAGCCCGCCGCTAGCGAACTCTTCCATGCCGCCGCCACCGCGTTCACCGACAGCATCCAAACCATCGCCGCCACAGCCGCGATCGCGACCGCACTCCTTGCGCTCCTCGCGGCCGTGCTCCTGCGCGCCACACCGACCACCGAGCATGCGTAGCTCGACGCCCAAGACCCGACCCCGGAGGTAGGGAATGTTGCTCGAAGGAAAGAACGCCGTCATCTATGGCGCCGGCGGCTCCATCGGGGGCGCCGTCGCACGCGCGTTCGCGCGCGAAGGAGCCCACGTGCATCTCACCGGCCGCCGCATTGCGCCGCTGGAGTTGCTCGCCGGGGAGATACGCGGCATTGGCGGCCGCGCCGAGACGACGATCGTCGATGCACTCGACGAGCACGCGGTCGACGACCACGCCGCCGCCGTAGCAGCAAGCGCCGGCGGCCTGGACATCTCGCTCAACGTGATCTCGCTCGGAGAGACTTTCGGCACGCCGCTCGCGGAGACGACGCTCGCCGACTACGAGCAGCCGATTCGCACCGCCACCCGCTCGACCTTCATCACCGCGAGAGCGGCCGCTCGCCACATGATCCCCAAACGCTCAGGCGTGATCCTCACCTTCGGTGGCTACGGCCAGCCGGTTAGCGACTTCTACCTCGGCGGCTTCCAGGTCGGCCTCAGCGCCGTCGACGCCCTCCGCCGCCAACTCGCCGCAGAACTCGGGCCGCACGGCATCCGCGTCCTCACCCTGCAATCGGTCGGCATCCCCGAGACGCACACCGCAAACGGCGAGAGCGACGGCACGCCACCGCGGCTGCTCGATCGAGCCCCAACCCTCGCCGATGTCGGCAACGTCGCCGTCTTCGCGGCCTCCTACTACGCCGCATCGATCACAGGCACCGCGATCAACGTCACCTGTGGCGCCGAAGTCGACTGACGTCCCGGGGACAACTGACCCGCTAACGGCGACCGCTGCGCTAGCCCGCGTGATCGACCAAGGCTGACGCCGAAACGCGAGACAGCGTCGCGCTCGACCTACGTCCAGAAAGCGAGCAGTAGTGCCTCGTTGAAAGCGCCTAGTTAAGCGAAACAAGAGGCGGTGAGACTGGTCCAGAGTATGTGCGCACGCCTGCGCGTGCGTGGTGCGGTGCGCGTGGCGGGGGACGTCCTGGTCGTTATCTGCCTGGCCAACCCGACGCTGCGGCGGGCGCTGTGACGGTGAGTAGCTTTCCGGTTCTTTCGCCTTTGAACATGTTTTCGGGACCGTTCCATTCGGTCGCGAGGATGTAGAGGGTTTGTCGGTCGGGGCCGCCGAGCGCGCAGGCGAAGCCGCCGCGGTCGAGGTCGACTGTGTCGAGGACGTCGCCGCCTTCGCGTACGCGCACGCAGCGCTTGTTGGGCACGTCGGCGTACCAGACGGCTTCTTCGGCGTCGATGCAGATGCCGTCGGGCACTCCGTCGCCGAGTTCGGCCCAGACGCGACGGTTGGCGAGGCTGCCGTCGCCGGTGATCTCGTAGGCGGTCAGCCGCTTGGCGTAGGACTCGCGCGACGATCAGGGTTTGGTTGTCGCCGGTCACCGCCATGCCGTTGGGGAAGGCGAGCCCGTCGGCGACCTGCCGGGCGGTTCCGTCCGGTGTGACCAGCACGACACCGCCTGGCGCGTACGGCTCGCCGGCCATCAGGTCGAAGCCGCCGCCGTTGACGTAGGCGTTGCCGCGGCCGTCGACGACGAGCTCGTTGCCGGCCGGCGGATCGGAGCCCTGACGGAGATCGGCGTAGGTCTCGAGCGAGCCGTCGGCCTCCTGTACGAGCAGTCGAGCCGTGCTCGTGTCGACGACGAGCAGCCGGCCGTCCGGCAGCCAGTCGACACAGAGCGGGAACGATGAGCCGCGGTGCATGACCTCGGCGCTGCCGTCGAGATCGACCGCGATCACCTCCTGTGTTCCCCAGTCGGAGAACCAGAGGCGGCCGTCGTGCCAGCGCGGCTGCTCTCCGAAGACGATGCCGGTCATGAGTACGTCTGGTGTCTGAACGGTCTGCTCCTCTCGATCAGCAGCTACTCAACGTGCCGATTGGGTTTGAGTTTGCGCCAGCCGCCGGCGCGGTTGTTGGCGATGATCTGCTTCAGGATCGCTGTCAGGGCCTGCCGGTTGATCCGATCTCCCTGCCGGAACGCGATCGTTCTCGCCGTCTTGTTGCTGTGTCCGGCGGTGATGATCCCTGCCGGGTCGGGGACGATGCCGCCGTCGTAGAGGAAGAGGTTGACGTGGTCTTTCGCTGCGAGGAGGGCGCAGATGTTGCCCTCGAGCACGAAGTAGGGCTGAACGGTGCGTTTGATCGTCTCCGTGACTTCCGCGTCGGCGGCGTGGATCAGGTCGCGCAGCTGCTGGCAGGTGCGCTGCTGCCAGTCGGGTAGCCGCTGGATGTAGTGGTCGACGCGGGGGTCGGGTTTGTATCCGGAGGTCCTCATCACTGCGAGATCGCCAACTTGCCATTCTTGGTCGTCACGCGAGTTCAGACCGAACCCGGGCGCCAGACTCATCGATCACGATCGATCTCGATGCTGCCGACACCCCCCGGCTCCTCAACGATTCGATCAGAGACGAAACGGCTCAAACGCTCGGGTAGAGCCGGTAGGACTGGTCCAGAACAAGTGCGCACGCCTGCTCGTTCATGGTGCGGTGCGTCGGGTTCCGCGATTAGGGAATAGCACCCAATCCATGGCGCTCCAGTGCTGCCCGTATCTGGCTGAGCAGCGCATCACGCTCCGCGCGCCCGTTCGGGAAGTCATCGCCCCGATCCGCTCGCCACGCTGCGACCATCGCAAGCATGAGGATCCGGCAGTCGCGAAGCAGGAGTGGATCGGCGTCTGCGTAGTGATCGCCAACCTCGTCGGGTGCGTGGGCGATGTCGAACTCGACTGGCCCGTAGCAACACGTCTCGAGGTCAATGAACCGCATGCCGCTCGTCGTCCTCAGCAGGTTGCCGGCGTGCGGTTCGCCGTGCACCAGCTGCTCGTCGGCGCCGCGGTCGACGACGGCCCGGCGAAGGCTGCGCAACGAGTTAGCCAGGAGTTCCCGATCTGCGTCGATGAGCTCCGGACTCTGCGAACGGTCTCGGACGATCGATTGCGCTTCTTCGACTCGCTCCGTGAAGTGTGGTGCAGGCGCATCGAGCTGCCGCATGCCTGCATGCAGGCGTTCGAGCGTCTGCGCGTACTCGGCCAACGTGGTGTCGGCCGCAGGCAGAGGCTCGTAGTACTTCCAAAATGTGATCGCGAAGCCGTCACGTACGTGGACGAGAGGGTCCACCCGAGGGTCGAGGACAGCGATTGGGCAGTCGGCCTCCTCAAGCCGCCGTGCCATCTCGACTTCGAACGCTGCAACTTCATGGTTCCGTCGAACGGGGCCGACTCGAGCTAGAACGTCACAAGGCCGCAGTCGCAGAGCGAGCCGGTTCGAGTCGTGGAGAACGACGGCGTCATCGACCCTCAGATCAAGTGCTGACGCAGTCGACACAGCCGCATCCACCGCGGGCTGAATTTGGGACGTGTGCATGGTCGTATCGTGCCTCGTGTCCGGCAGGGGTGGCCGGGTGCTGGCGTGCGCGACCGTCCTCTCTCCTGAGTCGAAGCGCGAACGAAGGTCTGCTTCTCCTTCTCATACGGGCCACATTGCACGCGCGCGCGAACCCGGTTCGGCTCGAAGCGCCCGTGATTAGTCCCCAAAACCTGTCCCCAGTTTTCGCAGCCTGTCCGCTCGCGCGACAAACGTTGTGATTTCCAGCAACTCTCCGAGTCTTCCGCGCAGGCCATACCGTCGACCCCTTCCTTGCCAAGGAGGTGCGCTTGTGTACCAGTCCTGACAACAAAAATCCGCCGTTTTGCGGGGATTTTAGTTCAAGCCCTCTGACGGACTCGAACCGTCGACCCCCTCCTTACCATCGTTCGGCTGCCCTCGGTTGCGTCCGCTCTGCTCCATAAGGGATTCAGACGAATCTGCGCTCGCCGCCGAGCTCGACCACCTCGGTAGCTGAGAGGTGGTCTTCTACGAAGAGCTCCTCGTGCTGTCGCGGCGGGTACGGCCATAACCGGATACTTGGCGCCCGTAAAGATCTGCATCGTCCGACACGTACAACCCGAACGAGGAGGCGACGTGAACCTCGAGTTCCTGTCGACGGTCGCGGTGATCTCTCCCGACCCGTCCGCCAGTCGCGAGCTATACGTCGGCGCCCTCGGGCTGCCGCTCGAGGGTCGAGGCAATGACTATCACCACAGCGAACAGGTCGGCGGTTGCAAGTCCTTCGGGATCTGGCCGCTATCCCAGGCCGCCGAGGCGTGCTTCGGCACCCCAGAGTGGCCAGCTGGGCGTCCTGTGCCGCAGGTCAGCATCGAGTTCGACGTTGAGGACGCCACGGCAGTCGGTCTAGCTGCACTGGAACTCGAGCACGCCGGATACGAGCTGCTGCACCCAGCGCGTGAGGAACCGTGGGGTCAGACGATTGCCAGGCTGCAGTCGCCAGAGGGCGCGATCGTCGGGATCTCGCACATCCCGATGTTCCACGACGAGAACTGACGGGGATGCACCGGGTAGGAGCAATTACACAGAGTCTGAACATGCGCGGTCGGAGAAACGATGTCCGCTGAGCAAGTCGACGAGTACCTACGGGGGCTCGAGGAGCCGAAGCGCAGCACGCTCGAGGCGCTGCGGCGCACCATCCTTGAAGTCGTGCCTGACGCCGAACAGATCATCTCCTACAAGGTCCCTGCATTCCGCGTCGACGGCCGGATCGTTGCCGGCTTCGCCGCCTTCAAGGATCACCTGAGCTATCGGCCGTTCAGCGGCTCGGTGCTCTCGCAGCTATCTGATGAGCTTGACGGCTACACGATGACGAAGAGCGCGTTGCACGTTCCCGTCGATCGTCCGCTGGCGAAGAAGCTGGTGAAGAGGTTGATCGCGGTGCGTCTCGCGGAAGTTGGTCGCCGTTCGCGTTAGGCCGCCTGTCGTTCGTCGGCTCGGTCGACGAGGACCTAGACTCGTGGCGATGTCGTTGCATCTGTTTGCGGGCCTGCGCGTGCGGGACTTCCGAGGATGTCCCGCTTGTCGTGGAACTTCGCGACGGCGGTCCCGGTGCGTAGGTCAGGCGGTGACGATAGCGGCCTCCTCGGTCGGGGACGGGAGGGTTGTGCAGGCGAGGTCACGTTCGATCGCGACGGCGAGCTTTGCAACAGCGCACCGGTACGACGGGGACGCTCATCGCGGTGCTGCGTCCTGGAGCTCGCCGAGGCGTTCACGGACCTGCGCGGCCACGGCGAGGTTCTTCTTGCGCTCGTAGCGCTCGAGCGCTTGGTCGAGCGCGGCGGCGGCCTCCTCAGTGCGGCCGGCGGCGTGCAGCACCTCGGCGAGGTCGCAGAGCGCGTCGCCTTGCCAGTTCAACGCGTCCGTGCGCTCCGTGATCGCGACGGCCTCGCGGGCGAGCTGCTCCGCCTCGGCGTGCTCGCCGCGGCGGGCGTGAACGAGCGCCTGCACCTGCCGCCAGAGTGCCTGCGCCGACGCCGTCCTGCTCGTCTCCGAGCTCCCGGCCGAGCTGGGCGAGCGGCTCGGCCTCGTCGTGGCGTCCGAGCGCGCACAGCGAGCGGCCGAGCATCGGCGCGAAGGTCGAGAGGAAGCCGCGCTGGCCGCGCGCCTCGACCAGCTCGCAGAACCGGCGCAGATGCTCGGCGGCGGCCTCGTGGTCGCCCGCGGTCGCCGCGACGAGCGCCAGGATCCAGTCGACCTCGTCGTCGCCCGTGAGCTCGCGCCACCGTTCGCCGGCCTCGCGCGCAACCTGCGATGCCTCCTCGAACCGGGCGAGCATCGTCAGCAGCCAGGCGCGCGTCAGCAGCGGCAGGGGATGCGGGTTCTCGGGAAGGAGCGCGTCGAGCGTGCGCAGCGCCTCGTCGGCCGGCCGCGGCCCGAGGGCGAGCGCGCTCTCGAGGCAGAAGAGTCTCGAGCTGCGCTGTCCGGCCAGCCGGGCGTGGCGGAGCGCCTGCTCCGCCGCCTGTGCCCAGTCCTCGAAGCGGCAGCGCTGGTTCGCGACCCCGAAGCCGAGCGCATTCCAGACGTGCACCAAGCCCGGCGTGGTCCTCCGCCTGCTCGAGCAGCGGCAGCGCCTTCCGCGCGAGTTCCTCGAGCTCGTCGACCGGCGGGATCGGCCGCAAAGAACACGCGGTGGTAGGCGGCGCCGACACGCGCGAGCGCCTCGCCTGTCTCGTCGCCGGCTGCCCGCGCTCGCTCGGCGGCGGCGTCGGCAATCGCTGCGGCCTTCGGGCCGTCCCGGAAGAGCGCCTGAGCGAGGTCGAGCTCGAGCACGACGTCCACCCGCGCCGGCCGGGTCAGCTCGAGCGCACGCTCGAGCAGTCCGGCGGCGGCGCGCTCGTCGCCCCGCCAGAGCGCGCGCCGGCCGGCGGCGGCGAGCCGCTCGCCCGCGCGCTCCGCAAGCGCTGCGTCGGGCTGGCCGAGCTCGCGCTGGTAGCGGACGGCCTGCTCGAGGTGGTAGCCGAGGATCTCGTCCAGCTCGACCAGCTCCTCGCCGCGCTCTCGAGCCAGTCGGCGAAGCGCTCGTGCAGCTCCGCCCGCGTCGCCTTCGGCAGCGCGTCGTAGGCGGCGTCGCGGATCAGCAGGTGGCGGAAGCGGAAGCCATCCTCGCCCGCGAACTGCGCCGTGTCGGGACGGATCAGCTCCCTGCGCACGAGCGCGGCCAGCCGCGGCGTCGACCTGGGTCTCCTCCGGCGCGAGCGCCTGCACGGCGCCGCGGTGGAAGATCTCGCCCTCGACCGCGCCCCGCTCGAGCACGCGCCGCTCGGCGGCGTCGAGCTGGTCGAGCCGGGCCGCGAGCAGCGCCTGCAGCGTCGGCGGCACCACGACCTCGCCACCCGCCTCACCGGCCATCGCCAGCATCTCGCCGATGAAGAGCGGGTTGCCGCCGGCCGCAGCGCGCGATCCTCGCGCGCAGCTCCTCCGGCACACGCCGCCCCGATCAGGCTGGTCGACGTCCTCGCCGCCCAGCGGCTCGAGCCGCACCGTCACCGGCCAGGACGGGCGGCGCTCGAGCAGCTCCGGCCGGGCCATGCAGAGCGAGCAGGATCGGGGCGCCGCTGGAGAGCAGCGCGACGTGCTCGACCAGGTCGAGGAACGTCTCCTCGCCCCACTGGATGTCGTCGAACACGACGACGAGCGGCGCCTGCTCCTCGAGCAGCTTGCGGAACGCCCAGGCGATCTCCTCCGCCGACGTCGCCGCCTCGGTCTCGCCGAGCAGCGAGCGGATCGCCGCCGCGGCGGCCGGATCGGACGGCAGCGCGTCGAGCTGCTTGACCACCTCGACGACCGGCCAGTAGGTGATCCCCTCCCCGTAGGGGAGGCAGCGGCCGCGGACGACCCGCGCCTCGATCGAAGCGAGCGCCTCGCCGCCAGCCGCGACTTGCCGACACCCGCATCGCCGACGACCGTCACCAGCTCGCAGCGCTGCTCGCGCCAGCGCCCGCTCCCAGGCCTCCGCGGAGCGATCGCGAGCTCGCGCTCACGGCCGACGAACAGCGCCTCGTGCGCGCCGCTCCGGCGCCTCGCGCACGCGCGAGCAGCCGGTAGGCCGGCACCGGCTCGGTCTTGCCCTTCAGCACGAGCGGCTCGACCGGCTCGACCTCGACCGCGTCGCCGGACGAGCGCGAGCGTCGGCTCACCGATCAGCACCTCGCCCGGCTCCGCCGCCTGCTCCAGCCGCGCCGCCACGTTCACCGCGTCGCCGGTCGCCAGCCGCTCCTCGGTGCCCGTCACCACCTCACCCGTGTTGACGCCGATCCGCCCCTCGACCCCGAGCTCGGGCAGCGCGTCGCGCATCTCGACCGCCGCCCGCAGCGCGCGCAGCGCGTCGTCCTCGTGCAGCACCGGCACACCGAACACGGCCATCACCGCGTCGCCGATGAACTTCTCCACCGTGCCGCCGTGCCGCTCGACGATCCCCTTCATCCGCTCGAAGTAGCGGGCGAGCAGCGCCCGCAGCCGCTCCGGATCGAGCGACTCGCCGAGCGCGGTCGAGCCGGTCACGTCGCAGAAGAGCACCGTCACCGTCTTGCGCTGCTCCTTCGCCCGCCGCGGGCACAGCGGCGAACGAGAAGCCACACTCCTCGCAGAACTTGGCGCCTTCGCTGTTCGCATGCCCACAGCTCGCACAAACCAGCACGCCTACGAGGCTAGATCGCATTCCCACCCACGACAAGCTCGGTCCCGGCTAGCCGAAACGTCTCTCACCCGCCTCGGTCACCTCCTCCCGCGTTTGCCGGAGCGAAAGAAACCACCGGCGCCCGCCTCTGCGCCGCGCCAGCCTCCTCGGTCGGGGACGGGGTGGTCGTGCGGACGAGGTCACGTTCGATCGCGAGGGCGAGCTTGGCGAGGTCGCGGGAGCCGATGATCCGGCGGAATTGCCGTTCGGCTTCGAGCATGCCGGCGGCCGTCCAGCGGAGCGCCATCTCGCCCGATTGCCAGCGTTTGACGTTGCGGCTGGTGCGGCGGACGCACTCGATCATCGACTCGCACGGGTTGGTCGAGGCGAGCGTGCGCCTGAGCGAGCCCGTGACGCCGAGGCGGGTGAGCGTGAGCGTCTCCGCCAGCCCCTCGCGCAGCGAGGCTGCCGCGCCAGGATGGTTGCGCTCAAGCTCAGCCCCGAGCAGTTTCAGCCGGTCGAGTGCTCGGTCGTAATCTTCCACCGCCAATGCGTCGCGCAGTCGCTGCTTGACAGCCGGCCGGTCACGCTCGGGCAGGTGGTCGAGCACGTTTCGTTCCTTGTGGCGGACGCAGCGCTGCACCGGTGCCCGCTCACCGAACACGGTCCTGATCGCCTTCCGCAGTGCTTTCGAGCCGTCGATCACGAACAGCATTCCTTGCTCGGGATCGAGCCCACGTTCGACTAGGTCGGAGAGCAGCGCTGTCGCGACGGTCGCGTTCTCGGTCGAGCCTTCCCAGAGTCCGAGCGGGATCTTGACTCCGTCGGTCGTGATCCCGAGCGCAACGATGTTCGTCCGGCCCTTGACCTCGATCCCGTCGAGCATCAGCACCGCCAACCTCACGTCGGCCAGCTGGCGGGCCATCAGCTCGCCGAGCGCCTTCCGAGTGCGCTCAACGAATGCGCGCGAGACTGACGACTTCGAGGTCGAGCGCGAGGCGACGATCGCCCAAGCCCTCTTCTACTGCTTCCAAGCCGAAAGCGAGATCACCAACAAGAACCTCCTCTTCCACCGCGCTAACGAGCGCGAGGAGGCCGAAACCATTCGCGACACACTGCCGTATTTTCTCGGCGCCGCCGAGTTGAACTCGGTCGGCCTGCGACGTCAGCTCGACGAGGCGCGCCGCGATCTCCGTCGCGCGGAGACACGGCTCGCTCAGCAGCGCAACGCAGCGGAGCGCCTCGACGCCGGGCCGGGGCGCTCGTCACTCAGGCGCGGGTCCTCGGGCTGCTCCGCGACGTCGCCGACGACGATCGCGACCCCGTCGCGCTGTTGCACGAAGCGACCGAGACGGGCGACGACGAGTCCGAGCTCGGCGACGCCCCGGAGGAGTACCGGCGCATCCGTGGGCGCCAACGTGAGCTCACGGAGCGTCTCGTGCGCGCTCAAGAGCAGGCGGCGCTCGCCCGCCGTTTCTCCGCGCAGCGGCAGCTGTTCGAGAGCGAGGTCGACGAGCAGCGGGCGCGGTTGGAGACGATCAACCTCTTGCCAAACGCCCCGGCGGGACCCGCGACGGCGGCGACCTGTCCCCTTTGCGGCGCGGCGCTCGACGAGCACGATGTCGACGCCGCCGCTTTGCACGAATCGGTCCGCGAGCTCGAGGCACGACTCGCCCAGGTCGCCGATCTCGAGCCGCGGGCGACGGCGCAGCTTGGGGCGATCGAGGCCGAGATCGACACAGTCCGCGCCGAACTGCAGGAGACCAATCACCAAGTAACGGCGCTGGCCGCAGCCGACGCCGCGCTCCGGGAAGCGCGCGAGGTGCGGTCGCAGCGCGCGTACCTTCAGGGGCGCATCGCGGCCTACCTTGAGACCTCACAGGCCGGTGGCGATGATCGGACCCTTGTGCGCCAAGTCGAGACGCTCGCGGCGCGCGTTGCCGAGCTCGACGCGCTCGTGGATCTCGACGAGCAACAGCAGCGGGTTGCGTCGATGACGCAATTCGTGTCGCGCGACATGACGCGTTACGCGCAAGGATTGCGCCTCGAGCACAGCGAGCACTCGGTGCGGCTCGACGTGGAACGGCTCACGGTCGTCGCAGACACGCCGACCGGTCCGATCGAGCTCGCGCGCATGGGAAGCCAGGCCAACATCGTCGGCTATCACCTGATCACCCACCTCGCCCTCCACCGCTGGTTCGTGACGAAGGCTCGACCGGTGCCGCGGTTCATCTTCTTCGACCAGCCGACGCAGCCGTTCTACCCGGACGAGGTGCGGACGGCGGCCGATGAGGACATCTCCGACGAGGACCAGACGAGAGTCCACGAGTTCTTCACCCTGCTGCGCGACGTCGCAACAGACCTTGAGGAACTCCAGATCGTCGTCCCCGACCACGCCAATCTCCCCGACGACTGGTTCCAGCGCGCCCTTGTCGAGAACTGGCGCAACGGCAATGCCCTGGTGCCGCAGGACTGGCTGTAGCCGACCGGCGCGGGTCCCCCCTTGTTTCTCAGGTGACACCATCCTGTCCCCAAGACCTGTCCCCAACCGCATGCTTGTTGGCCGAACCGCCAACAGCGATATGCTCAACGTTGGCGCTTTGCAGGTCTTTCGCTGAAGCCCTCTGACGGACTCGAACCGTCGACCCCCTCCTTACCATGGAGGTGCTCTACCAACTGAGCTAAGAGGGCAGCGCGGACAGGGTACCGCGGTTCGCCGCGGGACCGGGCTCAGGCGAGCCGCTGCCAGACGTTCTGCAGCAACTGCGTACTCGCCGGCCAGAGCAGGATCTGCCCGCCGAAGTTGAGCGCGCCGGCGGAGAACACCTTTGCACCGCTCGGGTGCTCGTAGTAGGTCATCTCGGCCGAGCGTCCTTCGCCGAACAGGTTCGGGATCGTCGCGAGGACTTGCACGCCCGGCGGCGACGAGGGCGATCGCGCGTCGATCTCGATGCCGTACATCCCGAACTGGGCGCCGTTGCCGAGGCCGGTGCCGGCGAAGGCCCACGGCGCGACGTCGGCGCCCATGACCGTGAACGGCGCATGTCGCTGTCCGCGGTCGCTCGCGATGTACTGCACGCCGAGGAGCGCCGACTCGGGACGGCCGAGGTCGCGCCACTCGTCGATCAGCTTCAGGCGGACGCCGCTGCGGTCGATCCGCCGGAAGAAGTTGTTGGCCGACAGGAAGAGCAGGTTGCCGCCGCGGTCGCGGTAGCCCTGGATCAAGTTGTAGACCCGTCCGGTCACGTACTCGGTGTGACCCGGGAACACGATCAGGTCGTAGGCGGCGCGTAGCGCGTCCGAGCTCGCGAATACTTCGAGGTCCTCGTCGCCGTACATGTCGACGCTCTTACCGGTCTGCGCGAGCCAGTGCTGGAAGCCGAGGTCGTAGCTGCGGTAGCGGTACGGGATGCCACGGTTCGGGTGGGGGCGGGTCACGTCGACGAAGTCGGTGCGCCAGCGGGCGTACCACGTGTCGCCCCAGCCGTCGCCGTCGGCGTCGTAGAAGTTGTAGGCCTGCCACGTCGACGTCGGCAGCACCACGGCGACGCGCTGGGACGGCGCCGGGGGATGGACGACGATCGGTGCGAATCCGACGCGGCCGTCGTCGGAGTCGAGGCGGGCGAAGTACACGCCCGTTGGCCAGTCCGCGCCGAGCGCGACCGGGAACGCACCGGGATGGTTGCGGAATGCCGACCAGTCGACCTGCAGCGGGGCGCCGATCGCGACGCCGTTCAGGTCGTCGTTCGAGTACGTCGGAACTTGCTCGGGCCCGCTGCGGATCATCTGCAACGTCAGCTGCGACGCGTCGGTGCGCACGTACAGGTCGACCGTGTCGCCCGGCTTCGCAGTGCGCGCGGCGAACGCCGCATCGATGCCGAGGACGCGCACGACCGCACGCGCGTCCCCGGGGCGTGCGCGCCCGCGCCTTGCGCTCGCGCTCACCTTGAGGATGTAGGTGCGCGCGGGCAGGGTCGCCGACGGCCGCCACTCGAGCTCGTGCTCACCGGCGTGCAGCGACACCGTCCGTGAGCTCAGGGACGCCTGGCCGACCGCGACCGGCTTCTCGGACGCGACGCCCTGGCCGGTCTGCAGCACCTCGAGCGTGACGGTCGACGGATGCGTCAGCGCGAACTGCAGCCTCGCCGCTGTGCGACCCGACGCCGTGCCGAGTGTGGTCAGGTGAACCGTGTCGCCGGCGAACGGCCTGCCTCCGTTGTCGACGCTGAACCGCGAGAGGAGGGGCGTCGCGCCGACCGCGTGCGCGACCCGGCCGTACGAGGCGGCGAGGCCTGCCCCGGCGAGTGCGACCAGACGTCTGCGGGTTCCGGACCAGCTCATCGGCCTGGCAAGCCTACCGGGCCGTGTGTAAGGTCACCCTTACAGATGAGGTTTTCATTGCCCTACAGCCCAGGAGCTGGCCGAGCGGAAGCTGCTGCGGCGGCGTGCGGCGTGGTCGGTCGTGGCGGCCGCCGCGATCGCGGCCCTGGCCTGGAAGGCGATCACCGCACCCGACGGCCTCCCGATCCGGCGGCTCCCGGAACCCAGCTCGGCCACGGCGCCGTCGTCGTCGACAGCGCGCTGCTCGTCGCCGGGTGGTACTTCCTCGCCGAAGAGATCCGTGTGCGGCGCCCGCGCCGCCGCGCCGCGGCGCTCACGACCGCGTAGCCTCTCCGCGTGCGCTCGCGCCGCGTGATCACCGTCGTCGGTTGTCATGCGGGCGGCGAGATCGGCAACGTGGTCGTCGGCGGCGTGCTGCCCCCGCCGGGCAAGACCGTGTTCGAGCAGATGCAGGCGCTGCGGACTGACGACTCGCTGCGGCGGCTGCTGCTCCGCGAGCCGCGCGGCAGCGTCGCTGTGCACGCCAACCTAGTCGTCCCCGCAACGCGAGCCGATTGCGACGCCGGCTTCATCATCATGGAGCCGACCGAGTACCCGCCGATGTCCGGGTCGAACACGATCTGCGTCGCGACGGTCCTGCTCGAGACCGGCATGGTCGAGCTACGCGAGCCGGAGACGACGCTTCGCCTCGAGGCTCCGGCCGGGCCGGTCGAGGTTCGGGCCGCCTGCCACGGCGGACGCGTCGAGAGCGTCGAGCTGACGAACGTGCCCGCGTTCGCGGATCAGCTGGACGTGCCGCTGGAGGTCGATGGGCTCGGGACCGTCTCGGTGGATGTCGCGTTCGGCGGCATGTGGTACGCGATCGCCGACGCCGCGGCGCTCGGGTTCGCGCTCGAGCCGGGCGAGGCGCGTGAGCTCAGCCGCGTCGGCGAGCTGATCCGCGCGGCGGGGCGGGACCAGCTCACCTGCGTGCACCCCGAGAATCCGGAGATCGCGGGCATCAGCATCGTCCAGCTCGCAGAGCCGTGGCGCGGGGTGGGCGCGGTGACCCGGAACGCGGTCGTCGTCGCGCCCGGACGGCTCGACCGGTCGGCGACCGGCACCGGCCTGTCCGCCCGCATGGCGGTGCTGCACGCCCGCGGGCTCCTCGGCGTGGGCGAGTCGATGTCGCACGCGTCGCCGATCGGCTCCACGTTCGACGGCCGGATCGTCGCCGAGACGTCGGTCGGCGCACGGCCGGCGATCGTCCCGGCAATCCGCGGCAGTGCGTTCGTCACCGGGGTGACGCAGGTGTTCGTCGACCCCGACGACCCGTTTCCGGAGGGCTACCTGCTCTCGGACACGTGGCCCGGCGACGACTCCCAGTAGCGCTCGACGCGGACGAGCGCCTGCGCGGGAGTCGACCCGTGAGTCGACTCGCCGAGAATCGAGGTGGCGAGCTCGTTCGCCTCGCGGATCAAGCGCTCACGCCGCGTGTCCACCTGGCCCGCCGCGACGAACAACGCGGCGTGATTCTGCGACGCCCATTCGACGAGATCGTCGCCAGGCGGTGCGGCGTCCGGGATCTCCGCCGTCAGCTCGGCTGCGCGCTCGTGGAGCTTTGGGAGCCCGCGGGTGAGCTCGGTGGCGCGCCGGTCGAAGGCCACGCGTTGCTCTGCGGTCCGCTCCAGCTCATGGACGGCGACGTCGACGTGGTCGCGCGCGCGTTCGACCCGTAGCCGGACGAGCTCCGGCTCGACGTCTCCGGTCGCGCGTTCGAGCTCCGCCTCTGCATACGCGAGCTCAGCCTGGCGCCGAGCCACGGCGGCCCTGGCATCGTCCTCCGCTTCACGGAGAAGCCGCTCCTCGTCGCTCGCCGTCGCGAAGAACGCCGCAGTCGCCTCGGCCCGGGTGCGAAGCTCGGCGATCTCGCCGTCGAGCCGATGCAGGCGGGCCGACTCGGCGGCCTCGCCCTCTTCTGCGCGCACGAGCGATCGGAGCGCGTCGAGCATGGAGTGGGGGCGGGAGGATTCGAACCTCCGTAGGCTGAGCCGACGGGTTTACAGCCCGTTCCCTTTGGCCGCTCGGGCACACCCCCGCGAGCGCGCGCCATTGTAGCCTCAGGCTGTGCAGCACTTCGACGTGCTCGTGGTGGGTGCGGGCCCGGCCGGCTCAGCGACCGCGCACCACCTTGCGACGGCCGGCCTGCGAGTGCTCGTCGCCGACCGCGCGACGTTCCCGCGCGACAAGCCGTGCGGCGGCGGACTGACGACGCGCGCCTTCCGGCGCTGCCCGGTCGACCCGACGCCGGTCGTCGAAGACCGGGTCGACACCGTCGAGCTGCGGTTCCGCTACGGCGACGCGGTCGTCCGTCGCGCGAAGGAGCCGGTGATCTGGATGACGCAGCGCCGGCGTCTCGACGCATTCCTGCTCGATGCTGCCCGCGCCGCCGGCGCACACGTTCGCGAAGGCGTGCAGGTCACGAACGGAGACGGAGTCTTCACCGTGGGCGATGAGCGGGTGTCGGCCGACGTGGTCGTCGGCGCAGACGGTGCGAACGGGCAGACGGCGAAAGCGCTCTCGCTCGGCGGTGCGATCGTGCACGGTGTCGCGTTGGAAGGGAACCTGCCGCACGTCACGCTCGGGCGGAACCGCTACGAGCACCGTGCCGTCGTCGAGCTCGCCGACATTCCGGGCGGATACGGCTGGGTGTTCCCGAAGGCCGACCACGTGAACATCGGCGTCGGGGCCTGGGCGGCGGAAGGCCCGCGGCTGCGCGACCACCTGGCGCGCGTCTGCGCCGCACACGGCGTCGGTACCGAACAGCTCGAGAACGTCCGCGGCCACCGGCTGCCACTTCGCCGGCCCGGGACGCGCGTCGCGGGGGAGCGCTCGCTGCTCGTCGGTGACGCGGCGGGGCTGATCGATCCGGTGTCCGGCGACGGGATCTACGAGTGCTTCGTCGCCGCCGAGCTCGCCGCCGCGTCGATCGGGGACCTGCTCGGCGGTCGCGCGGGCACGCTCGAGCCGTACGCCGGCGCGCTCGACGCCGAGCTGGCGTCGCTGCATCGCGCGTCGTGGAAGCTGAAGCGTGCGCTCGACCGCTGGCCGCGCACGAGCTGGCGCGTCGCGCGCACCCGCCTCCTCTGGCGCTCGGTCGAGCGGCTGCTGCTCGGCGAGATCGCTGCGCCCGGCGAGCAGCGCGGGCTCGCCCGGTTGCCCCTGCGCCTGCTCGACGGCCTGGGCTCCTGAGAGCTCCTTAAACGCCGACGGCGGCCGTGCGGCCGCCGTCGATCGGGGTGTCAGCGTTGTCGAATGCCGGTCAGTGCACGAGCTTCAGCATCTTGAACATCGGCAGGTACATCGCTGATGATGATGATGCCGACCATGACTCCGACGCCGATCATCATGATCGGCTCGATGATCGAGGTGAGCGCCGCGACGGCAGCGTCGACCTCGTCCTCGTAGAAGTCCGCGATCTTCGCAGAGCATCTTGTCGAGCTCGCCGGTCTCCTCGCCGATCTTCACCATCTGGCTGACCATCGGCGGGAAGATCGCGTTGTCGACGAGCGGCTGCGCGATGCGGGCGCCCTCGTGCACGCGGCGGCGGACGTCGGCGACCGCCTCCTCGAGCACGCTGTTGCCGGCAGTGGAGCCCGTGATCTCGAGCGCCTTGACGATGTCGACGCCGGCCGAGACGAGCGTCGCGAGCGTGCGCGAGAAGCGCGCCATCGCGACCTTCAGCACGACGTCGCCGATCTTCATCGGCAGCTTCAGCTTGAAGCGGTCCCACTGCGCGCGGCCCTGGTCGGTCCGCTTGTAGCGAACGCCCAGGTACGCGGCCAGGCCGACCAGCGGGAAGAGGATGAACCAGTAGTCGCGCAGGAAGTTCGATGCGTTGACGACGACCATGCGTCAGGGTTGGGAGCTGACCGTTCAGGTCCTTGAAGATCTTCACGAAGATCGGGACGAGGAACATCAGCATTCCGATCAGGACGAGCGTCGCGAACGTGAAGACGACCGTCGGGTACACCATCGCGCTCTTCACGCGGCGCTTGATCTTGGTGTCCTTCTCGATCTGCACCGCGACACGGTCGAGCACGATGTCGAGCGTTCCCGACGCCTCGCCCGCCTCGATCATCGCGACGTAGAGGCGGTTGAAGACCTTCGGGTGCCGGACCATCGCCCGCGAGAGAACGACGCCGCTCTCGACGTCCTCGCGGACCTCGGCGATCACGGCTGCCAGCTTCTTGTCCTCCGTCTGCTCTTCGAGGATCAGCAGGGCGGCGACGATGCTGACGCCGGCCTGGATGAGCGTCGCGAACTGACGCGAGAACACCTGGAGCGACTTCGGCTTGACCTTGCTGAAGCTGACCCGGCTGCTCGATGCAGCCTTCTGCTCGGCGAGCGAGCGCGCCAGCAGACCGCGCTGGCGGAGTTGATCCTTGGCCGCAGCTTGGTCGGCCGCGTGCAGGACGCCCTTCGATTCGAGGCCCTGCGCGTTGATGGCGGTGTAGGCGAAGGCTGTCATTCGTTCCCTATCGTCGAGGTTGGTCGGTAGCGGCCGGGCGCTACTTCTTCACCGGCCGCTGGTAGGCGGAGCTGTAGCCGGCTGCCCGTGCGGACTTGACGCCCGCATTCGCAGCGGCGACGGACGAGTACTTGGCCAGGTAGACGACCCAGTAACCGTGGCGCAGCGACGTGTACGCCGACGAGTACAGGAGTCCCGCATCCTTCAAGCCGTGGGCGTGCGCCTTCTTGACCTCGCTCAGGCCCTGGGCCTTGGTGTCGAGTGACCGGAGGATGACGATGTAGCCGTGCGGAGCAACCGCCGGCGTCGTCTTCGGCTCGGAGACCGGGGTGGCCGGAGCCGCGAGCGGCGCGGACGCCGACTGCGGCTGTGCGGCGCCGATTTGCACCTTGAACGGATCCTTGGTGACGAAGTGGGAGAGACGGACGGACGGGCCCGACGCGAGCGTCGGGTTGCCGCCAGTCGTCGAGGCCGCTGGGGTGGCGGTGAGCTGTGGCTTGAACGGGTCCTTCGTCCCGAAGGCCGCGATCTTCTTCAGGTCGCTCTTGACCGCCGCCGGGCTGATCGTCGGTGCCGCGACCGCAGGTGTCGCGGCCGGAGTCGAGGTGGCGGCCGTGGCGGCCGGGGTCGTCGTCGCCGACGACGTCGTCGAGGGCGAGGACGATCCCTTCATCAGCTTCGGGAGCTGGAATGCAAGCACGCCGACGAGCAGGACCATGCCGACGATCAGGATGAGCTTCTGGCGCTTGGCCTTGGCCTGCGCCTGGGCCTGGAGATTCCGCTGACGAAGTGCTCCTGCTGTGACCGCCATCAGTTCGCGCTCCCGGTGCTAGCGCTCGCCGCGCTCGCTGCCGGCGTTGTCGTCGTCGTGGTCGGTGTCGACGACGTCGGGCCGTAGATCGAGGCGGTGACGGACAGCGAGGCCGAGAGGTTGCCGGCCGTGGCCGTTCCCTGTGCGATGTTCACCGACGACACGTCGAACAGACGGCCGGAGGCGACGACGCGCCCGCCCTTGCCGACGCGGACGGTCGTGCGCAGCTTGTGCAGGAAGTCGCGGATCTGGAAGTACTTGCCCTGGACGGTGACCGCGAGCGTCACCGCGTTCGGCGTCAGCGTGGTCAGGTTCGGCGTGACGCCGGCGACCAGCACGCCGGTCTGCTTGCCGTACTTGTTGAGCTCGTCGAGGATCCCCGGCTGGTCGGGATCGCTCGGCAGGGCGAGCAGGGCCGACTCGGCGGCCTTGCGGTTCGCGACCGCGGCGGCCTGTGTGGCATCGGCGAGCTTCGCCTGCTGGTCCGCGACCTGCGTCTTGAGGTTCGACGCGTCCGACCGCTTCGGCCCGACGACGCCGAACCAGGCGGCGGCGGCGAGGACCACGATCACCAGCGCGAACGTGATCGCCGACGCACGGCGGGAGCTCTTGACCCGAGTGGCGAGGGCGTTCACGAGGCCTCCTTTGCGGGGAGCGCGTTGACCGCTCCGACGATGGTGAACTGGAACACGGAGTGGGTGCCGACCGTCGTGACGGTGCTGCTCTGAAGCTGCACGTCGGTGAGCCACGGCAGCAGCTTGAGCCGTCGCATCAGGCGCGCGACCGACGACTGGGAGTAGGTGTAGCCGCCGACGCTGAAGCCGGTCGGCGTCGTCGCGGCCGAGGGCGCCGGGGTCGCCGTCGTGCTCGTGCCCGCGGCCGGAGTGCTCGTCGGCGCCACCGGCGCCGTTTCGGCGACGTTCAGCGTCGTGAGCCACACGTCCTCGGGGAGGACGCGCGACAGCTTGGTCATGAACCCGTCCCAGGAGACGCGAGTCGCGTCGGCCGTGGACAGCTGCAGCATCCGTGCGCGCACGGACTGGTCGACGTTGTTGACGGGCTGCGCGACGGCAGCCGTCCTCGCCCGCAGCGAGTCGAGCTGCTTCTGGTTCGACTTCGCATCCTTGGACGCCGACTGGTACGAGACGCCGAGCAGTGCGGCGACCGCGAGCGCGACGGCCGTGCCGCCGAACGCGACGGGATGCTTCGTCAGCGGATTGCCGAGGCTGGTCTGCCGCGACGCGAGGTGATCGGCCGGGAGAAGGTTGACAGCTTTCATCGTTAGTCCTCGATTCCGAGTCCGATTGCGACGGCGAACGAGCCGAGCTGATCCGGCGGGTTGTGAGGCCCGGAGAGGCGGCCCAGCGGGTCGGCGACGATCATCTTCACGCCGAGCTCACGCTCGAGCTCGGGCGACGAATCCGGGGATGCTGGTCGTCCCGCCGGAGACGAGGATCTCGCCGATGTCGAGGGAGCCAGGCTGCGACTGGTAGAAGCGCAGCGACGACAGCAGCTCGCGGACGAGCGACTGCAGCTCGGACTTGACGGCGCGAACGCCTTCGGTCAGCTGGTTCGGCTCCATCCCCTCGGGCGGCTCGGCGCCGGGCTCGAGGGACAGCTCGCGCTTGACCTTCTCAGCCTCCGCGGGCGACAGGCGCAGGGCCCGCGACAAGGTGTTCGTGAGGTTGGCGCCGCCCCAGTCGATGACGCGGGCGAACGAGCAGATCAGGCCGTCGGAGACGGCGAGCGTCGTCCGCTCGTGCCCGACGCACACCGCCACGATCGCGCTGCGGGCCTGGTCGGCCTGCGGGCGCGGCGTCGTGAGCGCTCGGAGGAGCGCGAATGCCTCGAGGTCGACACCGACGACCGTCAGGCCGGCAGCGTCGGTCGCCGTCAGGTAGCGGTCGAGCGATTCGCGGTAGGCGATCGCGACGACGACCGGAGCGGGTGAGAGTTCCGTCCTGGTCGCGCTCCTCGCCGACGACGTGGTAGTCCATCACGGCTTCGTCGATCGGGATCGACAGCAGTCTCGTTCGCGCGGAAGCCGATCGCGTTGGCCAACTGTGTGCTCGTCCTCGACGCCGGCGATCTCGATCTGCCGGACGCCGACGCGGGTGTTGGCCAGCCCGAGACGGATGTTCTTCCGCGGCAGGTCGTGGCGCTCGAAGAAGCTCGCCAGGGCCGCGCCGAGCGCAACCGGGTCGCGCACTTCGCCGCCCGACATGATCCCGGTCGGCAGCGCCTCGCGATGGAGCTTGAGGAGCTTCTTGTCGCCGTTGTTCGAGATGTGGGCGGCCGCGATCTGCGACGAGCCGATCTCGAGCCCGACGAAGTCCTTGGGCATCTGCGGGGCGTGCTTCTTGGCCGACCGGGTCTTGGACGCGCGCGGGGCCGTTGCGCCGCCGCCCTTGCGACCGAACAGGTCGGACAGCTTGATTTCCTTCTTCAGGTCCATCTCTTAGGCCTCCGCCAGTCGCAAGGTGTGCTCGGGAGCATTGGTTCCGCCGTTCAGGCTCGACGCCGCGCTCGATCAGGCCGACCAGCATCTCCGGGCGGCTCGAGCGGACGAGTGCCTCTTCGCGCGTGATGACGTGGCGCAGCACCAGATCCGCGAGGGACTGCTCCATCGTCTGCATGCCGCGGCCCGTGCCGGTCTGCATGCACGGAGTAGATCTGCTCGATCTTCCCCTGCCGGATCAGGTTCCGGACCGCGTCGTCGGGAAGCAGGATCTCGAGTGCGGCGACGCGGCCCCGGCCGTCGGCGGTCGGGACGAGCGTCTGCGTGACGACCCCCTGGAGCGTGCCGGACGAGCTGGACGCGAACCTGGTCCTGCTGCTCGGCCGGGAAGACGTCGATCACGCGGTCGATCGTCTGCGGCGCGCTCTGCGTGTGCAGGGTCGCGAAGACGAGGTGGCCGGTCTCGGCCGCCGTCAGCGCGGTGCGCGATCGTCTCGAGGTCGCGCATCTCGCCGACGAGGATCACGTCGGGGTCCTGGCGGAGCGCGGCGCGCAGCGCCTCGGCGAACGACGGCGCGTCGACGCCGATCTCGCGCTGGTTGACGACGCAGCCGCGGTGCCAGTGCAGGAACTCGATCGGGTCTTCGATCGTGAGGATGTGCTCGCTGCGCGTCCGGTTGATCAGGTCGATCATCGCCGCGAGCGTCGTCGACTTACCGGAGCCGGTCGGGCCGGTGACGAGGACGAGGCCGCGCGGCTTCGACGCGAGCGTCGGCGAGCTGCTGCGGAAGCCCGAGCTCCGAGAGCGACTTGATCTCGCTCGGGATCATGCGGAACGCGGCGCCGACGGTCTGGCGCTGGAAGAACGACGTTCACGCGGAAGCGGGCGACGCCCGGGAGCGAGTAGGCGAGGTCGACGCTGCGCTTCGTCTCGAGCGTCTTCTGCTGCTCGGTCGAGAGGATGCGGTACACCAGCTCGCGGGTGACTTCGGGCGTCAGCTTCTCGAACTCGTCGAGGCGCTCGATGCGGCCGCGGATGCGCACGACGGGCTCCGAGCCGGGCGTGACGTGCAGGTCCGACGCCTCGAGCTCATTCGCGCGGCGGAGCAGGTCGTCGATTGAATAATCGGTGGTGGAGGCCATGTCGCGTCTCCTATCGGCAGGCGGCTGAGTCGACTAAAGGGGGTCTTGGCAGCGTGGGCGGCGCCCGGTTAGGGGCAGCTCGCGCTCGGGCTCGTGCTGGTGATCGTTCCGCCGGGCCCGAGGTAGTACCAGGTCGTGCCGGTTTTGCCGGTGGCGTCGAGGCAGTACTGGGTGTTGCCGGCGAGGACGGCGACCTTGACGTTCGGGGACAGCCCCGCGTCGATCGCGTCCATGGCGGCGAAGTCCATGTTCTGATACGTCCCGTTCTTGCCGTAGTAGGCCTCGGCCGCCGGAATCGCGGTGCGGACGTTGGCCTTGCCGCTCGTGTCGGCAGCCTGGTCGCGGAAGCCGATGTAGGACGGGACGGCGATCGCCAGCAGGATGCCGATGATCACGATCACGACGAGCAGCTCGATCAGCGTGAAGCCGTCTTCGAAATGGGTGCGGGCGTGGGGACGGGTCATGTGGAGGTCAGAGGTTCGAGAGGGCCGAACCGGGCGGCAGGCAGGGTTTCCTGCCCACCGCCCGTGTCCGAGTTCAGGCATCGCTCGACCGCTTAGCAGGTGGAGCCGGCCGGCTTCGCGCTGACGATCGTGCCGCCCGGACCGGCGTAGTACCAGTTGGGCGTGGCCGACGAGCCCTTCCCGTCGGTGAGGCAGTAGGCCGACGCTGTCGGCGTACCGGAGACGTGCACGTCGGGCGAGACGCCGCTGTCGACGTTCTTCAGGGCGGCGTCGTTCATGCCCAGGTAGGTCCCGGTGTTGGCGTAGACGCCTTCGGCGGCCGGGATCGCGGCGCGGATGTTCGCCTTGGCGGACGTGTCCAGCGCGTTGTTGCGGAAGCCGAGGTAGGACGGGACGGCGATCGCCAGCAGGATGCCGATGATCACGATCACGACCAGAAGTTCGATCAGCGTGAAGCCCTCGTTCGCAACGAGGCGCTTGCGCAGACGATCCATGCTTTTCTCCTTGGGAGACAACATTTGACTCCCTGGATATCGCCAACGCGGTGCGACCGGCCTACCTCACAAAGGGTGATCTTGCTCCCCAGGGGCTCACTCGTTGGAGGGTATTTCAGCGAGGCAAAAATGCGAGCGGCGGGCTCGCGCCCGCCGCTCGCATACGTGGTGTCGGTGTCGACGGACGGTCGACTAGCAGCCGGCCGGCTTCGCGCTGACGATCGTGCCGCCCGGTCCCGCGTAGTACCAGTTGGGCGTTGCGGAGGATCCCTTGCCGTCGGTGAGGCAGTAGGTCGACGCGGTCGGCACACCTGAGACGCTGACGTCAGGCGAGACGCCCGAGTCGACGGTCTGAAGCGCGCCTGCAGCGGCGAGCCCGACGTAGGTGCCGTTGTTGGCGTAGAAGCCCTCGGCGGCCGGGATCGCGGCGCGGATGTTCGCCTTGGCGGACGTGTCCAGCGCGTTGTTGCGGAAGCCGAGGTAGGACGGGACCGCGATCGCCAGGAGGATGCCGATGATCACGATCACCACGAGCAGTTCGATCAACGTGAAGCCCTCGTCCCCTGCGAGGCGCTGACGCACATGAGCCATTTGGTCTCCTTCAGATAAAGCGGTTGGCTCGCTCTGTATCGCGGGTGCACACGCGCCCGGCGACCCCCAAAAGGGGTGATATCGCCCGTTCAGGGAAGATTCAGACGAGAACGCGCGCGAGCTCTTCGACCGACGTGATGCCCGCGCGCACCTTGGTGAGCCCGTCGGCCCAGAGCGGGCGCATCCCGTTGTCGTACGCGACGCGCTCGAGCACGTCGCGGCTCGCGCCCGAGGCGACCAGCGACTCGAGCTCGTCGCTCATCCGGAGCAGCTGGAAGATCCCGACGCGGCCGCGGTAGCCGGTCTCGCCGCAGCGAGGGCAGCCGTTCGGACGCTTCAGCGGATGCTTCAGGAAGTCGTCGAGCTCGTCGTCCGGAACGCGGGCGGCGCGGAGGTCGGCCTCGCCAGGCTGGTACTCGTCGGCACAGCTCGTGCAGAGCTTCCGGGCGAGGCGCTGGGCCAGGACGGCCGAGATCGCCGACGCGGTGAGGAACGGTTCGACCCCCATCTCGTTCAGGCGCGTGATCGTGCCCGGCGCGTCGTTCGTGTGCATCGTCGAGAGCACGAAGTGTCCGGTCAGCGCCGACTCGATCGAGATCTTGGCGGTCTCGACATCGCGGATCTCGCCGACCATCACGACGTCGGGGTCCGAGCGGAGGATCGAGCGCAGCGCGTTCGAGAACGTCAAGCCGGCGCGCGGGTTGATCTGCACCTGCTCGATCCCGGCGAGCCGGTACTCGACCGGGTCCTCGACGGTGATCACGTTGATCTCGGGGCGGTTCAGCTCGGCGAGCGCCGCGTAGAGTGACGTCGACTTGCCGGAACCGGTCGGGCCGGTGACGAAGAGCGCGCCGGTCGGCTTGGCGACGATCTCGTGGAACTGCTCGCGCATCTCCTCGGTGAGCCCGAGCTCCTCGAGGGTCGGCGGCTTGCGGGACTTGTCCAGCAGGCGCATCGTCACCGACTCGCCCTCGACGGTCGGCAGGGTCGCGACGCGGACGTCGAGCAGGCGTCCAGCGGAGGCCGCGTCGAGTGAGATGCGGCCGTCCTGCGGCTTCCGCCGTTCGGCGATGTCGAGCTTCGCCAGCACCTTCAGACGCGTCACCATTCCGGACAGGAACTTGCGCGGCACCCGCTGGGCGATCCTGAGGACGCCGTCGACGCGGAAGCGCACGATCACCGCGTCCTCCTGCGGCTCGAAGTGCACGTCGCTGGCGCCTTCCTCGGCCGCCTGGAAGATGATCGAGTTGACGAGCCGCACCATCGGACCGTCGGTGATCCCGTCGTCGGCCTCCAGGTCGTCGGTGGCGTCGTCGACCGGAACGAGGTCGTCGTCCAGCACCGAGCTGAACGCCTCGTTGGCGCGCGACAGCCGCCTGATCTCGAGCAGTACGTCCTCTTCCGGGGCGATCGCGAACTGCACCGCGTACCGCGTGGCAAGCCGCAACTCGTCGATCGAGTGGATGTTCTCAGGATCGGTGATCGCGACCGAGAGCGTGTCGTCCTCGAACGCGAACGGGATCGCGCCCACGCGTTCGAGCACCTTGAGCGGGATCAACTTCGTCGCTTCCGGATTGATCCCGACGACCGCGAGGTCGACGAGCGGCATGCGGAACCGCGTCGCGAGCTCGCGCGCGGTGGTGATGTCCGCGGGCGTCGCGGGGCCGCCGCCTCCGGTGCCGTTGTCTGCGGGCGCGGCGTCAGACTCGCTGCGTTGAGCGTCGACCGACATCTCTCTCTACCTATCGGCGCTGACGCCCGGGCCCTTGAAGAAACCGGCCGGTCATCTGCCGATCGACAGATACCAGTGCCAGATCTCTGGACCGACGAAGAGCCCGACGACCGCTCCCAAGGCGAGGAAGGGCCCGAACGGGATCTTCATCTTGCGCGCGGCGCTGCCGTGCTTGACGAGCAGGACGACTGATGGGACGAGCGCGGAGAGCATGCCGACCATCAACCCGACCGGGGTGAGCTTGCCGAGGCCGGCGCCGATCAGGAGTGCGAGCTTGACGTCACCCATCCCCATGCCCCGCGGGTACGCAAGGGCGGCGATCAGCAGGAACGCGGCGCCGCCGGCCGCACCGATCGCCCACTGAGGCGACGGGTCGACCGCGGTCATGCCGGCCAGGACGACGACGGCCGCCGGCAGGACGATGCGGTTCGGGATCACCCTCCGCAGGACGTCGGTGGCCGAGACGGTCACGAGCGCCGCGCAGAAGAACGCGGCGACGAGCGCGTGCAAGGTGGCGCCGAAGCGGAGGAGGGACGCGGCGATCAGCGCGGCGGCGGTGAGCTCCACCGCCGGATAGATGATCCCGATCTTCGTCCCGCAGGACCGGCACTTGCCGCGGAGCACCGCATACGACACGAGCGGCACGTTGTCGTACCAGGCGATCACCTTGCCGCAGCTGCCGCACGACGAGCGCGGGTGCACCACGGAGCGGTGCTCGGGCACGCGTGCGGCGACGACGTTCAGGAAGCTGCCGATCGCGAGCCCGGGAACGACGCCGACCGCCGCGAGCACCGGTTCCACGGCTAGCCCGCCTCGGCGAGACGCAGAGGCGCTGCCTCGTCGTCCTGCTGCGACTCCTTGCGATTGGGGCGGGAAGGATCGGACTGCGGCGGGTTGACCGCACGTGCAGCCCGGGTCTTCTCTGCCTGCGTCAGGGCGATCATGAAGTCGTGCTTGTTCGGTGCGACGCCGGCGGCGACATCGCGCGCGACCATGCCGGCGAGCACGAGGTCGATCAGCGCGCGCGAGAGCGTCTGCATCTCGTAGAACGCTCCTTCGTCGATCGCGCTCGGGATCTCCTCGGCTTCCGCGTCGCGGATCAGGTCGGCGATGCGCTCGTTGGTGACCATCACCTCGACTGCAGCGATGCGGCCGCCGCCCTTGCGGGGCAAGAGGCGCTGCGAGATCACGCCGCGGAGCACGCCGGCGAGGATCGAGCGGATCATCTGTTGCTTCTCGGCGGGGAAGAACTCGATCATGCGGCCGATCGTCTCCGCCGCGTCGACCGTGTGCATCGTCGAGAGGACGAGGTGACCCGACTCGGCCGCCTGGAGGGCGGTCGTCGCAGTCTCGGCGTCGCGGAGCTCGCCGATCAGGATCGTGTCAGGATCCTGACGCAGCGCGCGCCTGAGCGCCTCGCTGAACGAGCCGGTGTCGATGCCGACCTCGCGCTGGTTGACGATGCAGCTCTCGTCGGGATGGATGACCTCGATCGGGTCCTCGATCGTGACGATGTGCTCGGAGCGGGTCTTGTTGATGTGGCGGACGATCGCCGCGAGCGTGGTCGACTTGCCGGCGCCGGTCGCGCCCGTGACGAGCACAAGACCGTGCTGCATGTCGGCGAGGCGGCGAATTCCCGGCGGCATGTGCAGGTCCTCGAAGCTGGGAATGCTGCGGGGGATGAAGCGCATTGCGATCGAGACCGAGCCGCGCTGCCGGAAGGCGTTGACGCGGAAGCGGGTCTCGTGATCGGTCTCGTAGGAAGCATCGAGCTCTCCGGTCTCCCGGAACGTGGCAAGGCGATGCGGGGCAGCCGAGCCGGCGACCTGCAGCAGTGCAGTCAGGTCGTCGGTCGAGAGGTTCGGGATGCCGGGCATCGCGCCGATCGCGCCGTCGACACGAAGCATCGGAGGCTGACCGACTTTGAGGTGGATGTCGCTGGCGCCCGCCTCAACCGCACGTGCCAGCAGCTCGTCAAGGTTCATGCCGCTGCTATCGGCTCGGGCCCGCCCGTGCTTTAGCACCTGATAGCGGGTTCAAGGATTGCGCCGCTTTGGCCGACACATGAGACGTGACTACCCCAGCGAGGATGATGGGCGTGGGTGAGGCTCTCGAGTCGGCTGCGCAGGACTCCGTCACGGGCGCCGCGATCGTCGACGCCTTGATGCGGGCCCTCGAGCTGCGTGACTACCGGCGTGGCAAGTTCGCGGAGACGCGAGAACACGCCGAGCGGGTCACGCTGCTCGCCGTCAGGCTTGCGTCCAGGGCCGAGCCCGAGCTGCTCCACGACCCGCGCTTCGAGCACGGGTGCAGGCTGCACGACATCGGCATGCTCGCCGTGCCCGACGCTGCGCTGCTCAAGCGGACGGCGCTCACGCCGGCGGAGCTCGACGAGATCCGGGAGCACCCCTGGCTCGGAGAGCGCATCGTGGCGACCATGCCCGGGCTCGACGGGATCTGCCGCCAGGTGATCGGTTCGCACCACGAGCGTTGGGACGGCAAGGGCTATCCGCGCGGTCAGCGCGCCGAGGAGATCCCAGTTGCGGCGCGGATCTTCGGGATCGCCGATTCGTTCGACGCGATGACCCACGAGCAGCCGTGGCGCGCCGCGCTTCCGATCGACATCGCGTTCGAGGAGATGGGCCGCGGCGCCGGAGGTCATTTCGACCCCGAGCTGGTCGCCGTCTTCCTCGAGCTCGAACCGACGGTGCTCGCCGCCGGCGACGACCTTCCCGAGTAGTCGCTGCGAGGGATCAAGATTCGGCGTCGCCCGGCCGATAGGGGCGATGCGTGATGGATGGTGTGACCCTGCACCCCCCGGTGGTCCGGCGTTCCTGGACCACCGTTGCCGCGGCGGAACACGGCATGACGCTGATCGAGGTCGTCACCGCGATGGCGATCTTCGCGGTCGTCTCCGGCGGGTTGATCAGCCTGCTCCTGGCGACGATGGGCACCAGCACGCTCGCCCGCCAGCGGACGCTCGCCCAGCAGGCCGCGTCGACGCAGATCGAGCAGATCCGGAACCTCCCGTACGCCTCGATCGGAAACATCTCGGGCAACCCGCCCGGGACGATCCCGATGACGGCGTCGATCACGATCAGCGGCCCGAGCGCGACGACGGGCGCCACGCGCACGACCAAGATCAGCTACGTCAACGACCCGACGCCGCTCAGCTACCAGTCGTACGCGAACTACAAGCAGGTCTCGGTCACGATCACGCGCAACAGCGACGGCATGCAGTTGGCGCGCGAGGTGACGAACATCGCCCCGCCGATCAAGGCCTCCCAGAGCCAGGCGACCGTCGTCGTCACCGTGGTCGACTCCGGCAACAACGCGGCCGTCGCGAACGCGCAGGTCAACATCGGGAGCGGGCCAAGCGGTTCGGAGAGCGACACGAGCGACTCGTCGGGCAAGGTCACCTTCGCAGGCCTCCTGCCGACGTCGGTGAGCCAGCCCTACTACGACGTCACCGTCACGCCTCCGGCCGGGTACGTCGCGCTCAAGGACACCCAGCCGCCCGCGACCGTCGCGCACTTCAGCCTTGCCCCGGGCCAGACGCAGCCCGCCGCGATCCAGATCTACCAACCGGCGACGGTCAACGTCCAGCTCCTGAACTCGGACGGCACGCCGTACGTCGGCGCGTCGAGCGTGACCGTGAGCTCGACCCGCGGCAGCCAGACCTTCGCCTACACGTCGCCGCAGCTGGCGGTCACGGCGATCAACGGCGAGCCGCTCGTTCCCGGCCTCAACTACACGGTCTCGATCTCCGCCTCCGGCTTCACCGGCAATCCCGCCTCGGCCACGGTCCCGGCGAACTATCCGACGAACCTGACCTCGACGTTCGCCTTCACGCGGCTCCAGATGGCGTCCCTCACCGTCGTCGTGCGGAAGACCCTGGCGGTGCTCTGCAACAACGCGACCGTCACGGTCAGCGGCGGCCCCTCGAATCTGGGGGGCGCGACCGCACTCACCGCCAAGACCGACGTCACAGGCACCGCGACCTTCACGAACCTCGTCCCGGTCGGGACCGGCTATGCGATCTCGGCAGTCTCCGCGTCGGGCAAGAGCGGCTCGTCTTCGACGACGGCGATCGTCGCCGGATCCAACGCCGCCTCGCCGATCACGGTGAGCGCGTGCTGAGCACTGCGCCCCTGCGCCGCGAGGGCGGGTTCACGCTGATCGAGCTCCTCAGCGCGATGGCCGTCTTCTCGATCCTGATCGCCGCGTTCGCGCAGCTCCTCGGCACCACGGTGATCCGGAGCGGGCGCACGCAGGAGCAGAGCACGCTCCAGACCGAGGTTCGGGCCGGCGTCGACGCGCTCGCGAGCGACCTGCGCCAGGCTCTTTGCAACAACACGACGCCGCCTGTGACGGCGGCGAGCCCGTCCCAGCTCACCTTCTACTCACCCGATCGCCTGACGCCCTACCACCTGCGCCAGGTCTCCTACCGCGTCTCCGGCGGCAGCTTCCAGCGCGCATTCGCGACGAGCACCAACACCGGTGGGCCGCCGTGGACGATGCCGGCACTCGGCGGCTGGTCGACGCTCTCCGGCTCGATCACGAACGCGAGCCCCTTCACCTACTACGACGCGACGAACACTGTGACCGCGACCGCGGCCAACGTCGCGCGCGTCGACATCACGCTCAGCGCGATTCCCGCCGGCGCGACCGGCAACGACAGCCTGACGACGTACTCGTCCACCGTCGACCTGAGGACTCCGACATGCAACTCGTGACCCGCCGCGTCCGTGCAGAGGAAGGGACCGCGATGCTCCTGATCGTGGTGCTGACGACGGTGCTGCTGGTGCTGACCGCGGTCCTCATCGACATCGTCCAGGCGGATGCGACGCGAAGCGCCACCGGCGTGCAGCGCGACACGGCGCTGGCCGCGGCGGAGGCGGGCATCGACAACTACCTCTCGAAGCTCGTCGACGACAACCAGTACTACCTCCACGACGTCGCAGCCGGCGAGTCGACCCGTCAGACCGGGGCGACCACGGTCTCCAGCTCTTGCAGCCCGACGCCGACGCCGGCCACCTGGACCGGCGGCGCGACCTGGACCTACCCGAACGGCAAGGACGCCTGGTGCGCGCTCGGAAACGGCTACGAGTTCAACCTGCAGATCACGGGCGCTTCAGCGAGCTCACCCCTCGTCGACATCGTCTCGACCGGGCGCCGGGTTGGCTCGACGAACAACTACCGGATCCTCGAGGAGCAGGTCCGCCCGTCGTCGGTCGCCGACTTCCAGATGCTCGCGAACGCGGACATCAGCTACGGCTCGACCGCGTCGACCTACGGGAAGATCTACGCAGGCATCGACTCGAACGGCGTCAAGCACAGCATCAACCACCAGGGGAACGCCTATGCCAATCTGTACGCGGAAGGCTCGATCACCGGCGGCCCGAACATGTACAACGGCGCGCAGCAGTACACGCAGGCGAACATCCGAACGGTGATCAAGAATCCGATCAACTTCGCCAACTTCACGACGGCGCTCACCGACATCCAGCGTGCGGCCCAGCTGAGCGGCATCTACCTCAACAACTCAGGCGTCGACGCGTGGCGACTGGTGTTCAACGGCAACGGCACCATCACCGTATCGTCGTGCACCAAGTCCGGTTCGAACGCGATCGAGGACGTAATGCCGAACTGCAGCCTCTACTCGCCTCCGGGGTGCATGGTCGGCGTCTGCAACGTGCCGAGCAACGGCGCCGTCTACGCCCAGCAGAGCGTAGTCATCTCGGGTGGAGCTTCCACCTGCGGCAGCCCGGTGATCACCGGCAACTGCGTGAACGGCCGCGTCACGGTCGCGTCGAACAACGACATCGTCGTCGGGACCAACATCGACTACAACACCACGGGCGACGACGTCCTCGGGCTGATCGCGGGTCAGGAGATGATCGTGGCGCAGTGGGCACCGACGCCGCTGAACTGGCGCGCCGCGACGATCGCCCAGACCGGTCAGTGGCGGTCGGCAGTCTCCAACCAGACGCACAACGGCACGGCCACCTTCACCGGGTCGACGGCGACCAACGGCGGCGGCTACATGAGCATGTACGCCTCCCGCGTCTACCAGTACGACAGCTCGCTCCAGTACCTTCAGCCGCCCTGGTTCCCGGCGATCGGCGACGCCTACTCGGTGCTGCTGTTCCGCGAGCTCCCGGCCCCGTAGCAGGCGCGTCACCCCCCGCGGCGGGCAATCACTCGTTCTGGTGCGCAGGCCGCGTCGCGGGCGGACGATGAACTCGGTGCAGCGATCCCCGCCGAATGGCCCAACCCACCCCAGCCGTCGCACCCGGTACCGACGTCTCCGCCGACGAGGCGGAGGCTCAGGCGCTGGCAGAAGAGCGGCAGCTGGAGTTTCGGGCCAGGCACAGCCTCACGATCGACGCACGGGCGCACACGCTGCTCGACGCGACGTACGCGCGCGAGCTGCACGCAGTGCCCCTCGGGATCGAGGGTGGCCGGCCCGTCGTCGCGGTCGCCGATCCGAGCGAGCCCCGCCTCGAGGCGATCCGGTCGAAGGTCGCCGGCGACGTGAAGTTCGTGCTGGTCGCGCCGGAGTCGCTCGACGCCCTGCTGAAGAGCCGCATCTTCAGCGAGGGAGACGAAGGCGTGCAGGCCCGCGCGGCTGCCGAGGCCGCGCTTCGCGGAGCGCAGGCCGCGCCCGCAGATCACTCTCAGCCGGCCGTCCCGGCGGCACCGTCGGCGGCCCAGGCGGCCGCACCGCACTTCGTCGACGTCTTCGACGTCGCGAACGTCACGCAGCTGGCCGAGCAGCTCTCGCGCGCGGCAGAGACGCTGCTGTCGCTCCAGACCCAGGTGCAGGGAATCGCCGCGCAGTTCGAGCAGACGCGCCAGGAGCTGCGCGAGCAGAAGGAACGGCTGGCCGCGGCGGCTGCCAAGGCCGACCAGGACCGCGCGCGCATCAAGTCCGTCGCCGCGAGCCTCGCCGAGGATGTCGCCCGGCTCGACCAGACCAAGTCCGACCTGGCCGAGCGGTTGAGCGGGCTCGTCCAGGACGAGTAGCCCCGAACTCGCCACAAGTCTCACAAACCTGGCCTTGTAGTCCAGCCGGGGGCGTCGTCATGATTCGGCAGGAAGGAGGGCGTATTGCACGAAGCTCCCTCCACGAATGGATTCATGAGGCGCAGGTCGAAGGCACATTGACGGGTGGCGTCGGGGCAGGTGCCAACTGACCCACCGACCGAGAGCGCCGACCAAACGAAGGGTTCTGCCGCCGGCCGAGAGGCCGGCGGCACTCTTTCAGGGCCGATTCGTTTTACGTCCGGCTTACATTCGCGCAACCGCCACCAGACCGGGAACGCCGATAGTTCCGCCATGAAGCTGCTCGCGGTGCTTGCCACGACCCTCGCGCTCGCCGGCACTGCCGCGGCCGGGTCGGTCCGAACCCGGTGGGAAGGCCGCCGTCCCGGGCTTCCCGAAGATCCCCGGCAAGTGGTGCCACGTGGACATCAACGTCGCCATCCGCCGCGTGCCTCACACGATCACGCTTGATCGCGGTCGCGTCGCCCAGGTCTCACCGACGCAGATCGTGGTCCGGGAGTGCGACGGGAGCCTGTGGACGATCCCGGTGACGAGCCAGACGATCGTCGCCATCCTCGGCCGGCCCGCGAGCCTGTTCGACCTGCGCAAGAAGGAGCAGGTCGAGACGATGCGCATCGACGGCGGCCCCGCCGTGCGCATCCGGGTGACGTCGCGGGCCTGACGTACGCTTCGACGAGATGGCCGGGACTGTTCTCCTGGTCGAGGACGAGCCCTCAGTCGGCGAGCTCGTCCGCGGCTACCTGACCCGAGACGGCTACCGCGTCGTCTGGGTCCGGTCGGGCGACGAGGCGCTGGTCGAGCTCGACCGGCATCCCATCCGGCTCGTCCTGCTCGACATCGGCCTGCCGGGCAGGGACGGCTTCGACGTCTGCCGCGACATCCGGGCCCGATCGCAGGTGCCGATCCTGATGCTCACCGCGCGGGACGAGGAGCCGGACCGGATCGTGGGGCTCGAGGTCGGCGCCGACGACTACGTGACGAAGCCGTTCTCGCCCCGCGAGCTCGTCGCCCGGATGAAAGCGGTGCTGCGGCGCTCGGAACCGCAGGACCGCCACGAGTCGCTCACGCTTGCCGACGTCGTCCTCGACCGGGAGTCCCACGACGTGACCGTTGCCGGCGAGCTCGTCGAGCTGACGGCGAAGGAGTTCGACCTGCTGGCGTTCTTCATGGCGAACACCGGCATCGTCGTGTCCCGCGACCTGCTTCTCGACCGCGTCTGGGGGGTCGAGTACCCGGGAGGCACGCGCACCGTCGACGTGCACGTCGCGCAGCTGCGCCGGAAGCTCGGACGGCCGGAGCTGATCCGGACGCTCCGCGGAGCGGGGTACAAGGCCGTTTCGCCGTGAGGACGCTGCGCGGGCGGCTGTTCGGCGTCACGCTCGCCGCGCTCGCGCTCACGCTTGCCCTCACCGTCGCGATCGGGGCGACGCTCACCCGCCGCCAGGTCGACCGCGCTCAGGCATCCGCGTTGGCGCTGCGCGCCGACGACCTCGCATCCCAGCGGCGGCACAACGTCAGCTACCAGAACCAGAACAGCGTCTCGGCGAACGTGCGGGTGATCATCGACACGCGCGCCAGGCTGGCCGGCTATGTGTCGAACGTCAATCGCGACTCGAACGGCGAGACGACGTACAACGGCGAGCGGAACCTCTACTCGTACCGGACGCTGCCGCATCGCGGACTGCTGATGCTGCGCCCGCGCAGCTCGGCCGCGTGGCGGCCGTTCCTCGGCGATCTGCTCCTGGCAGGGCTCGCCGGCGTTGCTCTCGCCGGTGTGCTGTCGTTCTTGGTCGCCAGGTCGATCGTGCGGCCGATCAGGCGGATCGGCGACGCGACGCGCGCCCTCGCGGCCGACGAGCGGCACGAGCCGCTGCCCAGCGAAGGCACGGCGGAGCTCGCGTCGCTCGCTGAGGCGTTTAACCAGATGACGGAGCAGCTCGGGGCCTCACGCGAGGCCGAGCGCAACTTCCTGCTCTCGGTGAGCCACGAGCTGAAGACGCCGCTCACGGCGATCCGCGGCTACGCCGAAGGCCTCGCCGAAGGAGCGTTCGACCCAGACGAAGCGGCCCGCGTGATCGGGATCGAGGCAAGCCGGCTCGAGCGGCTCGTCCGCGACCTGCTCGACCTGACACGGATGCACCGGAGTGAGTTCTCCGTCAGCACCGAGCCGGTCGACCTCGCGGAGATCGCACGCGAGGCCGTGCGGCGGCACGAGGCGGCTGCGTCGCAGTTCGGCGTCGCGCTCGTCGCCGAGGGCGAGGACGCCTGGGTCGAGGCCGACTACGACCGCCTCCTTCAGGTCGCCTCGAACCTCGTCGAGAACGCGCTGCGCGAGACGCCGGCGGGCGGGACGGTGACCCTTCGTTCGGAGCCGTCCACGCTGCTGGTCGCCGACACGGGACCGGGCATCGCCGTCGAGGATCTGCCGCGGGTCTTCGAACGCTTCTACCTCTACGACAAGATCGGCAAGGACCGGCCGGTGGGCAGCGGGCTCGGCCTGGCGATCGTGCGGCAGCTCGTCGTCGCGATGGGCGGCGTCGTTCGTGTGGAGAGCGGGCTCGGCCGCGGGGCGACGTTCGTCGTCTCGCTGCGGCCGTCCTACGGCCGCAGCTTCGAGGTGTCGACCACCTCGAAGTCCGCGCCCGTCAGCTGACCGAGCGCGTGCAGCTGGTCGTTCGACCAGCGCGGGCTCGGTGCGCCGCTGACGTACCAGCTCGAGCCGTTGTCGGCGAGGATCATCCCGTACTTCTTCATCGCCGTCGCGACGATGCGCGCCTGCGGCGGCAGCTCGCTGATGTCGACGCTCGCCTTCAGGCGCACGCGGAGCCCCATCGGCGGGAGCGACGGGTCTCGAGTCGCTCGACGCCTGGTGCCGGGCCGGATAGATGTAGGCGCGTCTGCGTGCGCTCGGCCGTGAAGCGGAGCGCGTGGTTGATCGCCCCGGTCGCCGCGTCGCCGTCCCAGCGCGCGAGGCCCGGGCAGGATCGGCAGCCCGGCTGCATCGGCCGACGTCCAGCCGGCCGGCCGAAGCGCGTTCGAGCGGAGGTTCCAGATCGCACCGGAGCCGGCGGCCCAGCCGCTCCCCTGCCGGTGCAGTGCGTAGAGCTCGTAGAGCTTGCACGAGTCTCGGTCGACGATCAGCGCGTGGCGATCGCCGTCGGTCGCGGCCGGCTGTCCCTCGATCGGGACGTTCGCCGGGATCGGATACGGGCCCTTGTCGCTCTCGACGCGTACTCGAAGGCGAGACGCGACTTGGGCGTCTTCTTGCCGTGCACCACCACGTAAGGGATGCCGATGCGCGAGCCGTCCCACAACCCGGAGCCGAAGTCGGCGTGCACGTGGGAGTCGATCCCGATCGACGCGACCATCGCCGCCGAGTTCGACGCGACGGGAAGCGCGTCGACGCGCTGGTTCCAGACGCTGGTCGCGGGAAAGACCGGGCACCCGCCGATCGTCGGCGGGGCGGATGCTGCCGAACCGGTCGCGAGCGTGGCGACGGCGGCTCCAAGGGCGGCGAGAGCCTTCACGGTTGCAGGAGTAGCACCTCCCAGCCGTCACCGCGTCGCCTGAACGAGTGACGTTCGTGCAGGCGGTCGTCACGATGCCGCCAGAACTCGTAGGTGTCGGGGACGAGCCGGTAGCCGCCCCAGCGTTCCGGCCGCGTGGGGTCGTCGGGCTGCTCTGCAACTGCGGCCTCGAGCGCCTCGCGCGACTCGATCGGCTCCGACTGGCGCGACGCGGCGGCACTCCTGCGCGACGCGGGGGCGCGCGTCGCCCAGTAGGCATCGGACTCCGCTGGATCGATGCGCGAGACGACGCCCTCGACGCGCACCTGCAGATCGGGTCGGTGGAACAACAGCGCCGCGCGCGGGTTCGCGTCGAGCTCGCGCCCCTTGCGCGACTCGTAGTTCGTGAAGAAGGTGAAGCCGCGCTCGTCGGCGCTCTTCAGCAGCACCATCCGTAGCGACGGCCGGCCGTCGGGAGTCGCCGTCGCCAGCGCCATCTCGGATCCCTGCACCCAGCCGTGGAACAGTGCGAGTGGATCGCCGGTCAACCTGCGACCTCCGGCAGCTCGCGGAGCGACAGGATCGGCGACGGGAGCAGCCACAGGAGGCCGGCGAGCGCGCCGACGGTCGCGATCCAGAGCGTCGGCCGCACGCCGATCGTCGAACCGAGGATGCCGGCGGTCGTCGTGCCGAGTGGCCGGACGCCGTAGTTGACGACCATGAATGCGCCGGACACGCGGGACCGCAGCGCGGCGGGCACGAGTGCGGCCGAGAGCGTGCCGGCCATGATGTCCAGCATCATCAGGCCGACGCCGGACGTGAACTCGGCGACGAACAGGCAGAGCAGGATCAGCCAGTGCGGACCGCCCGCTGCCGGGACGAGGACGAGTGGGAGCGGAAAGAACAGGCATCCGAGCACGAACGTCGGCCCGATGCCGAGCCGGCGGCCGATGCGCCCGGTCACGAACGAGCCGCCGAGCGTTCCCACCGAAGCGGCTCCGAGCACGATCCCGAGCGTGGCCGGCCCGACGCCGAGGTCGCGCGTCGCATAGAGGACGAACAGTGCGAAGAAGATGAAGTTGAAGAAGTTGAGTGTGGCGACGCCGAGCAGTTCGGCCCGGACGATCGCGTTGTCGCGGATCCAGCGCGCTCCGGCGGCCACGGCACCGGGCTCGCGCGGCGCTCCCGGCGGTTCCTTCACATCCATCCACCCGAGGAAGAGCGCCGACCAGACGAACGACACGGCGTCGAGAGCGAGGGCGTACGGCCCGCGCAGCAGCGCGACGAGCGACCCGCCGAGGCTGTTGCCGGCGAGATACGAGAACGCGCGGCTCCCGTGCACCAAGGCGTTGCCCTCGATGTAGCGGTCGCGCGGGAGCACCGCCTGGAACAGCGCGCCGAACGCCACGTTGAACACGACGCTCAGCGCGCCGGTGCCGAACGCGACGACATAGAGCTGTGTCCACGTGAGGTGGCCGATCGCGTAGGCGAGCGGGATCGTGCCGATCAGGAGTGCGCGCGCGACGTCCGCCACGAGCAGCGTGCGCCGACGCTCGCCCCGGCGGTCGACCCACGCACCGGCGTGCAGCGAGAGGAGGAGGTTGGGAATCAGGTAGAGCGTCGTCAGCGCTCCCATCTGTCCCGGCGTCGCATGGAGGGCGAGCACCGCGGTGAGCGGCAGCGCGATCGCCGAGACCTGGTCGCCGATCAGCGACACGCTCTGGCCGATCCAGAGCCGCCGGAACGCGACGTTCTCGCGCAGCAGCCGCGGGACGGGGGAGCGCCTCAATACGCGTCGAGGACGGCGCTGCGCCGCGATTCGCGCTCGAGGAAGCGAAAGAGGAGGTACGCGCCCGCCGCGTACGCGACGCCGACAAGCGCCTCGGTGACGACGAGGCCGGAGACGTCGCCGAGTGAGGCGCCGGCTGCCACCTTCCGCGCAGCTGCGATCCCGTGCGTGAGCGGCAGGCAGCGGCCGATCGTGCTCAGCCATCCGGGGAGCTGGTCGAGCGGGATGTTCACCCCACACAGGAGCAGCATCAGGAAGTAGGCGAGGTTCGCGGCGAAGAAATAGTCCTTGGCGCGCAGCCCGATCGAGCCGAGCAGCATTCCGAAGGCGGTGCAGGAGGCGGCCGTCACGGTCACGACCGCGGCCAGTGCCGGGAGCGTGCCCGCTCCGGGCCGGAAGCCGAGCAGGACGGCCGCTGCGACGAATGTGAACGCGGAGACGAGCAACCCGTTCGCGAGCACGGGCAGGCCTCGCCCCAGGAAGACGGCTGCGCGATTTGCCGGAGTGGCGAGCAGCGGGCCGAGCGTGCCGAAGGAGCGCTCGTTCGCGACCGCCATCGTCATGCCGTAGACCGACGCCATCGCGCAGACCTGCACCGAGTTGCCCACGACGTAGAAGTCGCGGCTGCCGGCATGCGCGTACTGCCCGAGCTTCGTGAAGAAGATCAGCTGGAACAGCGGGCTGCCGAGCATCGTCGGGATGTACATCGCCGGCCGGATCCAGTTGAAGAGCCCGCGGTAGGCGATCACGCCTCCGACGAAGAACACAGAGAGCCAGCGTCTCATGTCAGCGCCAGGGTCGCGCGGGCGCGCGCGAGGTGCTCGAACCAGTGCATCGTCACGGCGGCGATCGCGACCGACGCGAGACCGAGCACCGCGAGCATGCCGAGCGCGCCCCAGACACTGCCGCCGAGGGCGGCGTGGCGGATCGCGAGGATCCCCCAGTACGGCGGCAGCACCCACGAGATCGGCCGCGTCCAGGAGGGGAGCACCGAGACGGAGAAGACGAGCCCGGACGCGACCCAGACCGGGTACTCGAGCAGGTTCGACATCGCGTTCGCGTAGCGGTAGAGCACGAACGTCGACGCGAGCACGAGCCCGAACAGGCCGAGCGAGAGGATCGCGCTCGGAACGGCGAGCGCGAACAGCCACGGGTGGGCGAGGTGCAGCGGCACAGCGAACAGGAGCCGCCCCCAGAGCAGCGTCGCGGCCAGCGAGTAGCCGCCGACGATCGCGTTCGCGAACGTGAACGGCACGTACACGAGCACGAGCGGCGGCGGTGCGGCGACACCGAGCTCGAGCGTCCCTTGCCAGCGCTGCCACTGGATCATCCCGCCGGACGCGAACAGCGTCGTCGACCAGACGCCCATCATCCCGGCGCCCAGGGCGGCATAGAGCAGCGTGCCCGGGCGTCCGCCCGCGCGGAACATGTAGAAGGCGATCGTCGCGAAGATCACCGGCTGGACGCTGGACGTCAGCAGGAAGAACGTCGACGTCGACAGCATCTTCAGGTTCAGCCAGAGGCCGCTCCACATGATCCGCCAGAAACTCATGTCCGCTCCGGCGGCGGCAAAGCCGCCACCTCCGCTCCTTGGTCGCCTCCGTCGAGCCTACGGCTCCAGCTCATGTCCGCTCCGGCGGCGGCAAAGCCGCCACCTCCGCTCCTTGGTCGCCTCCGTCGAGCCTACGGCTCCAGCTCATGCGCGCTCCAGTGTTGCGAAGCGACGGCTCTGGAGCTCGAAGTAACGGATCAGCGCGAAGCCGGCGGCGCTGTAGATGACGCCGATCAGCGCCTCGCGGGCGAGCAGCCCCTTGACGCTGCTGAGCGACGCCCCGCCTGCAACGGCGCGGGCAGCCTCGATCGCGTGCGTGAGTGGGAGCGCCCGGCCCGCCACGGCCATCCAGTCGGGCAATGCCGACAGCGGCACGTTCGCCCCGCAGAAGATCAGCAGCAGGCCGACCAGGACGTTCGAGAGAACCGCGGTCTCTCGGATCCGCAGGCCGAGCGCGGCATTGATCAGCCCGAGCCCCGTGCACGAGAACGTCGCTACCGCGAGCACCGGTGCGAGGCGGGCCCAGGACGACAGGTGCAGCGTGACGCCGAGCAGCAGCCCGCCGGCGAACAGCGAGAACGCCGCCACGAACACACCGTTCAGGATCACCGGCACGGCTCGCCCGAGGAACAGGGGGAGCCGGCCGGCCGGGGAGATCAGGATCGGGCCGAGTGTCTGGAAGAAGCGCTCGTCTGCGATCGTCTGGGTCATCGCGAAGAGGCACGGCACCGACGCGTACTGGATCGCGTTGCCGATCACGTAGAACTCATCGGAGCGAACCCCGGCGGCGCGGCCGATGTACGCAAACAGCAGGATCTGGAAGATCGGCGTGAGGATCAGCGTCGGCACGAAGATCCACAGGCTCAGGAAGCCGAACAGGGCGCGGTAGCTGATCAGCCCGCCGACGAAGAAGACGCGCAGGCCTTTCACGTCAGCGAGAGCGTCGCGCGCTTTCGTGCCGAGTCGAGCACTGTCCCTAGCACCGCGATCCCGAGCCCGACGTACACGACGGCCAGTCCCAGGCACATCGCGACGTCCCACATGCCGTCACCGCCGAACGCCCCGGCGTGGATCGCCCGCATCCCCCAGGTCGGCCCGAGCGCCCAGGAGATCGGCCGGACCCAGCCCGGCAGCAGCGAGATCGGGACGAGGAAGCCGCAGACGAGCCAGATCGGATACTCGGTGACCGCGCCGATCGCCCACGCGCGGCGAGACCGCACGAACGCGACGGCCATCAGGAAGCCCAACGACCCGATCGTGAGGACGACGCCGAGGATCCCGAGTGCGAACGGCAGCGGATGCGCCACCGGGACGTGGATCCCGAACAGGAAGCGCGCCCACAGCAGCGTCGCGGCGATGCAGTAGAGGCCGATCGTCGAGGTCGCGAGCGTCACCGGCAGCAGGACGAGCGCAAGGTTCGTGGGCGAGGCGACGAGCAGCTCGAGCGTGCCCAGCCGGCGCTCACGCTGCAGCGCGGAGGACGCCGACACGCTCGTCGCCGTCCAGACGCCCATCACGGCGGCGCCGAGCGCCACCGGCCCGAGCGCTGACGAGCGTCCGGACCTGAACATGAAGAACGCGACCGTCGCGAAGAACAGCGGCCAGAGAATCGCCAGGAAGCCGTCGAACGCGGATTGCGAGAGCATGCGGAAGTGGAGGAGCCAGCCGAAGCCGAGCAGCCGCAGCGTTCGCAGGACGGACGTCACTCGGCTTGCGTCACGAGCGAGACGTACGCGTCCTCGAGCGTCGGCTCGCGCGAGGACACGCGCCCGACCTCAACGCCGTCGAGCTCGGCGAGGATCGGCGCCGTCAGCTCGCGGTCGCTGTTCGACTGCACGATCAGGAGCTGTGCCTGCTCGCGTTCTTCGACCGTCACCCCGCCGACGCCGTCGAGCGCGCGCAGACGAGCTAGCGCGTCCTCGCCCACGCCGAACACCTCCACCTCGGTGACGCGACCCTCGCTCACCCGCGCCTTCAGCTCGGTCGGCGTTCCCTCGCCGACGATCCGGCCCTTGGCGATCACGGCGATGCGGTCGCAGAGTGCGTCGGCCTCGAACATGTAGTGCGTCGTCAGCAGAACCGTTTTGCCCGACGCGACCAGCCCGGCGATCGTCTCGCGCAGCTCGCGCGCACCGACGGGGTCGACGCCGATCGTCGGCTCGTCGAGGAACACGACCTCGGGGTCGTGGAGGATGCCGCGCGCGATGTGGAGGCGCTGGCGCATGCCGCGCGAGTAGCCCTCCACCCGTTCCGACTCGCGGCCCTTCAGTCCGACGAGCTCGAGCACCTCGTCGATGCGGGCGCGCTGCCGGGCGCCCGACACGCCGTAGAGCTCGGCGAAGTAGCGGAGGTTGTCGTAGGCCGACAGGCGCTCGTACAGCCCGCGGTCGCCGCCGAAGACGTAGCCGATTCGCTTCCGCACCTCGCGCGCGTCGCGGACGACGTCGCGTCCGAGCACGCGTGCCTCGCCGCTCGTGGGCAAGAGGAGCGTGATCAGCATCTTGATCGTCGTCGTCTTGCCGGCGCCGTTCGGGCCGAGCAGGCCGAAGAGCTCGCCGCGGTCGACCGCGAACGAGATCCCGCGCACCGCCTGCACCTCGAGCGGGCGACGCCGAATCACGCCCGTCGTCGTCCGATAGGTGCGCGTGAGGTCGCGCACCTCGATGACCGCCTCACCCGCCACTCCGCTCTAGGCTAGTTACGCGCGGTCGAGCGTGCCGTGTGCTCGCCCTTCGCGCTCGAACCAGCGCAGCAGGACGAGCCCGGTGACGAGGTACGCGACTCCGAGAGCCAGCTCGACGCCGACCTGCGGGCCGACGCTTCGGAGCGACGCGCCCTCGGCGACGCGTCTCGAGGCGGCGATCGCGTGCGTGAGCGGCAGACCCTCGGCGGTGACGTGCATCCAGCGCGGCAGCTTGTCGAGCGGCACGTTGACCCCGCAGAAGATGAGCAGGACCGCCATCGTCAAGTTCGCGATGATCGGCACATCGCGCAGCCGTAGCCCGACCGCCCCTGCGAGCATCCCGAGCCCGGTGCAGGCGAACGAGGCGAACACCACGAGCACCGCCAGCTTCGGGATCGTCGAGGCGGGCGGTCGGAACCCGAGCAGGAGCGCGCCTCCGAGGAAGCCGACGGCGGCCGTGACGGCGGCGTTCACTAGCACCGGGAACGCGCGGCCGAGGAACAGCGCTGCGCGGTTCGCAGGCGTCGCGAGCACCGCGGAGAGCGTCTGCGACCAGCGCTCGCCGTCGATCGCGAAGCCCATCCCGAACAGGGCGGCCAGCGATGCGGACTGGACGGCGTTCCCGACGACGAACCAGGAGTCCGACTCGAGATGCGCGGTCCGGCCGAGGTAGGCGAAGAACAGGATCTGTGTCGTCGGCCCGACCACCATCGTCGGGATGTAGACCGCCGGGCGGATCCACGAGAACAGCGCACGGAAGCTGATCGCGCCGCCGACGAAGAAGATCCTCAGCCAGGTTGTCACGTCAGCGAGAGCGTGGCCCGCTCGCGCGCAAGCCGCTCGAAGTGGGTCAGGAGCACGACCGAGAGCACGGTGTAGGCGAGCGTCAGCGCTGCACACACGAGCAGCGGCGCCGCGACCGGCCCGCCGACGGCGGCATGGCGCATCGCGCGCATCCCCCAGGTCGGTGCGAGCGCCCAGGCGATCGGAGTGATCCAGCCCGGGAGCAACGAGAGCGGGATCAACAGGCCGGTGATCATCCAGACCGGGTACTCGAGCGCCTGCGAGAGCGCGTTGGCCGCGCGGTAGAGGATGAGCGTGGAGGCGAGCACGAGACCGAGCATCCCGATCGAAAGGACTGCCGCGGGGATCGCGACGACGAACAGCACCGGATGCGAGATGTGGATCGGGACGCCGAAGAGCAGACGTCCCCAGAGCAGCGTCGAGGCGATCGAATAGATGCCGATCCCGGCGATCGCCACGGTGATCGGGGCGAGCACGAGGACCAGGCGGACCGGGGCGGCGACGAGCAGCTCGAGGATGCCCCACCAGCGCTGCTGCTGGATCGCGCCGCCGGCGCTCGTCGCAGTCGTCGACCAGATGCCCATCACCGCCGCGCCGAGCGCTGCATAGAGCAGAGAGGGCGCGTGATGCGTCGCCCGGAACATCAGGAACGCGAGCGTCGCGTAGACGAGCGGCCAGATCGCCGCCGTCACCATCATGAACGGGGACGCCGACAGGTTCTTGAAGTGCAGAACGAACCCCATCCAGAAGACGCGGGTGCCGGCGGTCAGTGCTTGGAGCGGGCGCTCGCTGCGGGGCTCATCCACGAGCCGACCCTAACCGGCGCCTCGCACGCGGTCTGCGGCTCCCCCTCGCAGCAGCCGAGCTTCCACTTGCAGCGCGGGCACTGCCAGGTCGCGTGCCGCCATTCCAGCTCCGCCGCGCAGCGCCAGCACCGTTCCGAGGCCATTCCCGCAGGCTAGGGGTGCGGGAGGACGTTGGTAAAATGGGCGCCACGCGTGGCGGCGTAGCTCAGCTGGTTAGAGCGTCGGACTCATAACCCGAAGGTCGGTGGTTCGAGCCCACCCGCCGCTACTCAGAGAGGAGTTGTCCGACGCTGGAGCGTCGACTCGACACCTAGCCCGAAGGTCGGTGGTTCGAGCCCACCCGCCGCTATCCGAAGGAGTTGTCCGACGCTGGAGCGTCGACTCGACACCTAGCCCGAAGGTCGGTGGTTCGAGCCCACCCGCCGCTATCAGAGAGGAGTTGTCCGACGCTGGAGCGTCGACTCGACACCTAGCCCGAAGGTCGGTGGTTCGAGCCCACCCGCCGCTATCAGAGAGCAGTTGTCCGACGCTGGAGCGTCGACTCGACGCCTAGCCCGAAGGTCGGTGGTTCGAGCCCACCCGCGGCTATCAGAGAGCAGTTGTCCGACGCTGGAGCGTCGACTCGACGCCTAGCCCGAAGGTCGGTGGTTCGAGCCCACCCGCCGCTATCAGAGAGGAGTCGTCCGACGCTGGAGCGTCGACGGCCTCAACTAGACCGCCGCGCCGAGCGCGGGGTCCCAGGGCGCGATGTAGAACATGACGAACCCGCTGAGCAGCCCGCTCAGCGAGAAGTTGGCTCGCAACGCCTCGCCTCCGTCGGTGACGAAAACCGGCTCGTCGATCGATCCCGCGTACGTGATCGGGTTCGAGACGGCTGCCTGGCCCTGGAAGTGTGCGAAGAGTTTCGAGGAGTTGTACGGATAGGTCCCTCTCTCGACGCCGACACGAGTCGCCACCAGATCGAATCCCCCGCCTTCGGCTGCTCGTAGGGGTCGAAACACAGCACGAACCCGACGACGTAGACGCTCTGATCGGTCTCCCCGACGGCCGACATCGGGTCGACCACGTAGTCATTGTCCGGCGTCGCTTCGACGGAAGTGCGCCAGAGCTGGGGCTGGGACATGGTCGGATCCTAAACCGATACCAACGCTACGACACGTGCACGCCCATCGCCGACACACCGACGTAGCCCGTGCCGTTCTTGGTCAGCTTGAGCATTCCCTTGTTGCCGCCGTTGCGGAAGATCGAGTCGTCGGCGTTCGGCGTGTCCGGCGTCGTGCCGTGCGTGCGGTACGGAGCCTTCCGGTAGACCGCCGCGGTCACGGCGGCCGGGAAGAACAGCTGGCCGGTGTGAACGACGTTCCCGCTGACGTGCGCCTTCACGTGGATGTGGACGGCGCGCCCCTGATACCAGCCGGGGTAGATCGTCTTGATCGTCGCGACACCGTGCGCATTGGTCTTCTGGCCACCTCGCAGGTAGTTCGTGCCCGGGTTGTTCGCGACTGCGCCTGAATAGACGCCGAGGGCGTCGCAATGCCAGATCTCGACGGTCGCATTCTTGATCGGCTTGCACGTCGAGGCGTCGATGAGGGTCAGGTTGAGGAGCAGCGGCGTCCCGGGCTTCCCCTCGGTGATGTCGCGGCGGAGTTTCTCGCCCGACACGTAGTACGGCCCTTCGGTGACCTCCGGCGTCAGCACGCACGAGACGAGGCCGGAGGAGACGGCCAGCGGCCCGGCGCCGCGCGCCTCGTCGAGCTTCCAGGCCGCGCCGCCGCCGACGGCGGCGACGAAGCCGACCGCGCGCAAGAGCGATCCGCGACGCGTCATCGGCTTGTCCAGGGGTTTGTTCTCAGGGTTGTTCTCGATGTCGGTCATGGGGACACCGTAGAAGTGGCGGCTGGGACTCGCTCAGGACCCGGCTGAGAATCTCCTGTGAGGCTGAGGGCCGCGCTCCGTGTCGGACGGCTGCTTAGTCTTGGGCGGTGATCAGGGGTCTTCCGGCTGCGGCGGTCGGTGCAATCGTCCTCTTGTTCTTGGTCACGGCGTGCCGCTCCTCGAAGTCGCCGACGGTTCACGTCGACCACTCGCACTCGTTCGAGGACGAGCCGCTCGCCCTCGCGGTGTCGAAGCTGGCGCCGCACCAGGACGTGTCGATCGGGCTGCGCTCGACGGACGCCAACGGGCTCGTCTGGGTCGCGAGCGGCCGCTACCGGGCCGATGCCGGCGGTGTCGTCGCCACCGCGACCACGCCTTCGCGGGGCGGCAGCTACCGGGGCGTGTGGGCGGCCGGGCTGGTGGCATCGCTCCACCCGACGAGAAACGATCCGGCGGGCGGTTACGTCTGGTTCGACACCGGGCCGTCGCGCTTCGACGTCACGGTCCGCTCCCACGGCAGCGTCGTCGCCACGGGGAGCTTCGAGCGCAGCTGGAGCTCGAAGCAGCTCGTGCGCAGGGAGTTGACCGTCCGGACGGCCGGCTTCCTCGGCGATTACTTCGCGCCGTCGGCGGGTGATCCGAGCACCGCGGTACTCGTCTTCGGCGGCTCGGAAGGAGGGCTTTCGACGTCGCTGCTCGCCTCGCGGCTCGCGGCCGACGGCTTCCCGAGCCTGGCGCTCGCGTACTTCCGCGCGCCCGGGCTGCCCGGCTCGCTCGTCGATGTCCCGCTCGAGTACTTCCGCCGCGCCCTGACATGGCTCGCCGGGCGCGCGCAGGTCGCTCCGAGGCGGATCGTCGTGCTCGGCAGCTCGCGCGGCAGTGAAGCCGCGCTGCTGCTCGGCGTTCACTACCCGAGCCTCGTCCACGGTGTCGTCGCCCTCGTCCCGAGCAGCGTCGTCAACTGCGGGATCGCCGGGGCCGGCCAGGGCGGCGGCTGCCTCGGCGCTGCGTGGACGTTCCGGGGCAAGGCCGTGCCGTACACGTACGAGTTCGACAATCGGAGCCCGACCGACGTCCCCACGGCGGTGATCCCGGTGGAACGGATCCACGGGCGGATCCTGCTCGCGTGCGGCGGCCGTGACGCGACGTGGAGCTCGTGCGGCTACAGCCGCGCCATCCTCGCGCGGCTCCGCCGCAACGGCAGCCGCGACTCCGGCCGGCTCTACGCGTACCCGGCGGCCGGGCATGCCGTCGGGTCGGCGCTGCCGTACGAGCCGGGGAGCCTCCAGTTCGACCAGAACGTACCCGCCGACGAGCAGGCCCGCGAGGCGCTCTGGCCGCACCTGGTCTCGTTCCTGCGCGCGCTTCGCTGACGCCGGCGATCCTCCTGGACCCGGCCCTCGCCGAGCCCGGCCGAAGCTAGGTCCCGCTACACTTCCGCAGCCCAAAGGCAGTGCGTCAGCATGCCTGGGCGTCCACCTACTTCTTAGAGAGACATGGCCAAGACCGGAGTCAGAGTTGCGATCACGCTCGCCTGCACCGAGTGCAAGCGGCGGAACTACCAGACGATGAAGTCGAAGCGAAACACCCCCGACCGGGTCGAGTTTCGGAAGTACTGCCGCTGGTGCGGCGGCCATACGCCCCATCGCGAGACCCGCTAGATGTCCGAGCTCGGATCATCGGATCGCCGCGCGGCGAGGCGGGCGCAACGCCGTCAGGAAGCCAGCGCGCGGCCGCAGCCGCAGCGCTCCGCGCAGCCCGAGGAGCGCCGCCGCTCCAACTTCTTCGCCGAGTCCCTGGCCGAGCTGAAGAAGGTCGAATGGCCGAACCAGAACCAGGTGATCCAGGGCACGGTCGTCGTGCTGGTCGCCTGCATCGTGGTCGGGACATACCTGTACATCAACGACACCGTGTGGAAGCACGTCGTCTCGAAAGTGCTGCTGGGGCAGTAGGCGCCGATGTTCCGCTGGTACGTCGTCAACACCTACTCGGGCCACGAGAACAAGGTCAAGGCCAACCTCGAGCACCGCATCGAGTCGATGGGGCAGCGGCCGCGCTTCCGGCGCGTCGTCGTCCCGACCGAGCAGGTGATCGAGACCAAGGACGGCCAGAAGGTGCAGACCGAGAAGCGCGTGCTGCCCGGCTACGTCCTCGTCAACATGGACCTGAACGACGACGCCTGGACGGTCGTGAAGAACACGCCGGGCGTCACCGGGTTCGTCGGCGCCGGCTCCAAGCCGCAGCCGCTGTCCCAGCCGGAGGTCGACCGGATCCTCAAGACCGGCGCCTCCGCCGGCGGCGACCGCCCGCGCACGCAGGTCGAGTTCTCGCTCGGCGAGTCGGTCAAGGTCACGAGCGGACCGCTCACCGACTTCGACGGCGCGATCGTCGACGTCAACCCGGACCAGCAGAAGCTGAAGGTGCTCGTCAGCATCTTCGAGCGCGAGGTCCCGGCCGAGCTCTCGTTCGACCAGGTCAAGAAACTGGACTAAGGAAAACGAATGGCGAAGAAAGTCCTCACGCTGATCAAGCTGCAGATTCCCGGCGGCCAGGCGAACCCGGCCCCGCCGGTCGGGCCTGCGCTCGGCCAGCACGGCGTCAACATCATGGAGTTCTGCAAGGCGTTCAACGCGCAGACAGCGCAGGAGAACGGCCGCATCATCCCGGTCGAGATCACGGTCTACGAGGACCGGAGCTTCGACTTCATCACCAAGACGCCGCCTGCCGCGGTCCTGATCAAGGAGGCGCTCAGGCTGGAGAAGGGGTCGGCCGAGCCGAACCGCGCGAAAGTCGGGAAGCTCACCCGCGCGCAGCTCCGGTCGATCGCCGAGGCGAAGATGCCGGATCTGAACGCCCGCGACGTCGAGCACGCCATGCTCGTGATCGCAGGCACCGCCCGCTCGATGGGCGTGGAGGTAGACCAATGAGCACGCATGGCAAGCGCTACCGCGAATCCCGCAGCACGTTCGATCGTGAGGAGCTGTATTCGCCAGTCGCGGCGATCCGCTTGCTCAAGGACGCCCCCGCCGCGAAGTTCGACGAGACGGTCGAGGTGCACATGAACCTCGGCTTGAACGTGCGCCACGCCGACGAGCAGCTCCGCGGAACGATGATGCTGCCGCACGGGACGGGCCGCGAGGCACGCGTCGCGGTGTTCGCCGAAGGCGACAAGGCCCGCGAGGCGGAGGAGGCCGGAGCCGACGTCGTCGGCGCGGCCGACCTTGCGAAGCGCGTCGAGGAGGGCTTCACCGACTTCGACGTCGCGATCGCGACGCCGGACCAGATGGGCATCGTCGGCCGCCTCGGCCGGGTGCTCGGCCCGCGCGGCCTGATGCCGAATCCGAAGACGGGGACGGTCACCTTCGACGTCGCCAAGGCTGTCAACGACGCCAAGGCCGGCAAGCTCGAGTACCGCACCGACCGCGGTGCGAACGTCCACATCCCGATCGGCAAGCGCAGCTTCGGCGAGCGCCAGCTGGTCGAGAACTACGCGGCGCTGATCGACGAGATCGTGCGCGCCAAGCCGGCGGCCGCGAAGGGGCGCTACATCAAGAAGATCACCGTGACGTCCACGATGGGCCCGGGCATCCATGTCGACCCGTCCGTGACGCGGGGGATCGCCGAAGAGCTCGACAGCTCCGCGGCGAGCGAGGTCGAGGCCACGGCCTAGATTCCGTCAACACGCCCGCGCCGAAGACAGCTGGCAGTCGCAACGACAGAAGACCAGCCGAGGCGGATCGACGTTCTGCTGATCCCTCAGCGAATCTCGGCCCGCCGCCAGGCGGGCCGATTACGTGAAGGAGGGAGATGCACAGAGATGACAAGGAGCGGGTCGTCGCCGAGCTCACGGAGAAGCTTCGCGATGCCGACACGCTGATCGTCGCCGACTATCGCGGGCTGACGATGCCGCAGATCGACGCCCTGCGCAGCAAGCTGCTCGAGCAGGGGGCGAAGTTCTCGGTCGTCAAGAACACGCTCACGCGGCGAGCCGCCGAGGCAGCCGGCGCAGAGCAGCTGCTCGCACTGCTCGAAGGCCCGTCGGCGATCGCATTCGTCGAATCGGACGGCGACCCGGCGGCCGTCGCGAAGGCGCTCGCCGACTCGGCGCGCGACACGAAGGTGCTGGCGATCCGTGGCGGCATCATGCAGGGCCGCACGATCTCGTCGGAGGACGTCGACGAGCTCGCGAAGCTCCCGCCGCTCGACGTGCTGCGCGGTCAGGTGCTCGCCGCGGTGATCGCACCGCTCTCGAGCATCGCTGCGCTGATCAACGCCCCGCTGCAGAACCTGATCGGGCTGATCGACGCCCGGATCGAGCAGCTCGGCGGGGAAGCCGCCGAGCCGGTGGCGGAAGCCGAGGTCGTCGAGCCCGAGGCCGAGCCGGCAGAGCCGGAGGCCGAGGCAGAGCCGGAGCCCGCAGGCGAGACCGAATCCCAGGAACCCACGGAAGACCAGGAGGCGTGAACGATGGCAGCAGTCGACACCGTGTTCGAGCAGCTCGGGAGCATGACCGTCCTCGAGCTGGTCGAGCTGAAGAAGAAGATCGAGGACGAGTGGGGCATCACCGCCGCCGCTCCGGTCGCCGTCGCGGCAGGCGGTGCGGTGGCCGGCGACGGCGCCGCCGCAGTCGAGGAGAAGACCGCCTTCGACGTCGTCCTCACCGGCGCGGGCGCCCAGAAGATCCAGGTGATCAAGGTCGTCCGCGCGGTCACCGGTCTCGGCCTCAAGGAGGCCAAGGACCTGGTCGACTCGGCTCCCAAGCCCGTCAAGGAGGGCGTGAACCAGGAGGAGGCGGACCAGATCAAGGGCCAGCTCGAAGAGGCCGGCGCCTCAGTGGAGCTCAAGTAGTTCAGTGGAGCTCAAGTAGTTGCGGGTCGTCGAACGGTGCCGGGCACTTCGGTGCCTGGCACCGGCGCTACCCCGCGAGGCGGGCGCCGATCCGCGCCGCCTCCGCGACGTTCCCTTTCCGTTCGTTGAGCGCGAGCGCCTGCTCCAGCTCGGCTCGCGCCTCGACCGGGCGTCCGGCCAGCTCGAGCACCTCGGCGAGGTCCGCCAGTGCCAGCGCATGGTTCTCGAGGTAGTCGGTGCGGGCGGCGATCTCGACCGCCTCGCGGCCGAGGCGTTCGGCGTCCTCGAATTCGCCGCGCTTGGCAAGGATCTTCGCCTTGATCCGCCGCCAACCGATCTGCGGGTCGATGTCGTCCTTCATCGCCCACTCGTTCGCCCGGTCGACGAGCGCTTCGGCCTCGTCGAGGCGGCCCTGGGCGAGCACGGCGTCGGCGACGATCGCCGCCACCGTCACCCAGTGGCCGTGGTTCCCGATCCGCTCGAGCGCATCGAGCCCGGGCCGTGCCAGGCGTTCGGCGCGGACGGGATCCCCGGCGAAGGCTTCGACCCGGCCGGCGTCCGCGATCACACCGGCGGCCCCGACCTCGAGACCGAGCTCCTTCGCCAGCGCCAGGGCCTCCGCGACCGTGGCGCGTGCCGCGTCGATCTGCCCGGACATCGCCTCGAGGGTCGACCGGCAGCGGAGGACGGTCGTCTCCAGCCTGCGATCGCCGTCCAGCCGGCTCTCCATCTCCTCGCACAGCGCGAGCGCGTCCGTCACCGGCACGGGACCGTGGAGCGATGCGATCAGGACGTACCCGAGGCTCTGAGTCTCCTGCTGACGGTCACCCGCGGCCCGCGCGTAGGCCGCTGAGCGCTCGAGGTCCCCGATCGCGTCGGCGGAGTGACCCGCCCAGAAGCACAGCTGACCGGCCAGGCCCAGCGTGCGTGCGAGGCCGGCCTCGTCGCCGAGCTCCTCGAACACGGCGGCGGGCTCGGCCAGCAGGGCGCGCACCTCGTCGTGCGTCGTCAGGGCGTCGGTGAACATGTTGAGGTGCGCGAGCGCGACGGTCGCGTCGGCAGCGACGCAGCGATCGCCCACCGCGCGCGCTCGGGAGAGCGCATCGGTGAGGACGCTCCGCGAGCGCTCCCACTCGCCCGTCTCCTGCAACACCCGGCCGAACGCGGGGAGGACGGCGAGTCGTTCAGGGTCGTCCGGCGCGAACAGTCCATCGGCGCGGCCGAGGAGGGTCGTGGCTGCCCGGAGGTCGCCCCGGTTCGCCGCGCGGCGCCCTGCCGCCGCCAGTCGCCCGGCCGCTCGGGAGGCGAGTACGTGACCTTCCTGACCGGCCGGACCCAGCTCGAGCTTGTACCGGTAGGCGCGCTCGAGGTGATAGCCGACCACCTCGTCCAGCTCGACGAGGTCGGTGCCGTGCTCGCCGATCCAGGTCGCGAAGCGCTCGTGGAGGTCGGCGCGCGTCGCCTTCGGCAGCGCGTCGTACGCCGCGTCGCGGATCAGCAGGTGGCGGAAGCGATACGCGTCCTCCCCGGCGAACTGGGGCCGGTCGGGCCGGACGAGCTCACGGCGCACGAGCGCCGTCAGCGGCGTCCGGAGCTCGGCCTCGCTCGGGGAAAGCGCCTGGACGGCGCCGCGATGGAACACCCGCCCCTCGACCGATCCCCGTTCCAGTACACCGCGTTCGGTCGGATCGAGCTGATCGAGCCGAGCCGCGAGCAGCGCCTGGATCGTCGGCGGCACCGTGACCGTGGCGTCGGGCGAGTCCTTGAGCAGCCCGACCATCTCCTGCACGAAGAGGGGATTTCCCTCGGCCGCGTCGAGGATCCGGCCGCGCAGCTGGTGGTCGAGCTGGGCGCCGTCGAGCAGGCTCTCGACGAGCTCCTCGGCATCGCCCGCCGCGAGCGGCTCGAGGAGCACGGTGGTGGCGTTGAGCTTGCCGCCGCCCCAGTTCGGGCGGCGATCGAGCAGCTCCGGCCTCGCCATGCAGAGCAGCAGGATCGGCGCGTCGCGGCTCAGGTCGGCGATGTGGTCGACGAGGTCGAGGAACGCCTCCTCGCCCCAGTGGATGTCGTCGAACACGATCACGAGTGGGGCGCGGTCGGCCTCGGCCTCGAGCAGCCGGCGCACCGCCCAGGCGATCTCCTCCTGCGACGTCTGGACGCCGCCCTCGCCGAGGACGGCTTGCAGCGCCCGCGAGGCGCCGTGGTCGAAGCCGAGCTCGGCGAGCCGCTGCTCGGGCTCGGGGCCGAGGAGCTGCTTGAGGATCTCGACCACCGGCCAGTAGGTGATGCCCTCGCCGTAGGAGAGGCAGGTGCCCCGGACGACCTCGGCCCCGTCGAGACCGTCGAGGAACTCATAGGACAGGCGCGACTTGCCGACGCCGGCGGCGCCGAGGACGGTGAAGAGCTGGCAGGAGCCGTCCGTCACCGCCTGCGCCATCGCCGACCGCAGGCGCTCGAGCTCGCGGCTCCGTCCAACCATCTCGCTGCCGAACCGGCGCGGCGGGGCGGTGGCCGCCACGGATTCGAGCCGGTACGCCGCGATCGCGGCCGCTTTGCCCTTCAGCTCGAGCGGCGCGACGGGCTCGAGGACGACGGCGGCCCGCACGAGCGCCTCCGTCTCGGGGCCGAGCAGGATCTCGCCCGGCTGGGCTGCCTGCTCGAGCCGGGCCGCGACGTTGACGGCGTCGCCGGTGGCGAGCCGTTCCTCCGTCCCGGTGACGACCTCGCCGGTGTTGACGCCGATCCGGAGCTCGAGCGTCGTCCCGTAGTCGCGCTCGAGGCTCGCGTTCAACGCGGCGAGCCCGGCCCTCAGGTCGGCGGCCGCCCGCACGGCCCGGAGCGCGTCGTCCTCGTGCAGCACCGGGACGCCGAACACGGCCATCACGGCATCGCCGATGAACTTCTCGACCGTGCCGCCGTGCCGCTCGACCACCTGGCGGGCGAGGTCGAAGTAGCGGGCCATCACGGCCCGCAGCGACTCCGGATCGAGGCGTTCCCCGAGCGCTGTCGAGCCCGTCACGTCGCTGAAGAGCACGGTCACCCGCTTGCGCTGCTCGCCCCCCGCCGCCGGGGCGCCGGCGAGGCCGGCGCCGCAGGCCTCGCAGAACCGGGCTCCCTCCCGGTTCTCGTGGCCGCAGGTGCTGCAGGTTGGCACGGGGAACGAGTTTAGGAGGGTTTGGCGGAATGCCGTTCGTCGGCGGGGTGCGATGGACCTTCCGAGGCAAGGACGCAGCGCCCGAGGACGCAGCGTCGGGGCGGCCAGCGCGGCCCGGCGGCACAACCTGTATTTCGCCAAACCCCCCTAGTAGGCCCTGGTTTCCCAGGCCCGGCGCCTTTTGCTACCTTGCTCCGGTCGGCCTGACGAGGCCCTCGCCGCGTGCCTTGCGGCTGGAGGGCTGCTTCCGCTACCGTGGGGGGTTCGCGCCGTACGTCCGGATACCGCATCACTGCACGCCTGTCGCCGCTTCTGCTGCACCTCATTTCATAGCCAGTAAGGGAGGCTGTTCTACTTGACCAAGACGGTCACAGCGCCTCGCGCGCGCAAGTCGTTCTCACGTCTCAAGCACGTCCTCGACCTCCCCAACCTGATCGACATCCAGCGCGAGTCCTTCGACTGGTTCCTCGCCGAAGGCCTCCGGGAGACGATCGACGACATCTCTCCGATCGAGGACTACACCGGAACGCTCGCCGTCGAGTTCGGCGAATACCGGTTCGGGGAGCCACAGTTCTCCATCCAGGAATGCCGCGAGAAGGACCTGACCTATCAGGCCCCGCTCTCGATGACCGTCCGCTTCGTCAACAAGGAGACGGGCGAGATCCGGGAGCAGACGGTGTTCATGGGCGACTTCCCGATGATGACGGAGTGGGGCACGTTCATCATCAACGGCACCGAGCGCGTGATCGTCACGCAGCTCGTGCGCTCGCCCGGCGCCTACCTGATGGAGCCGAAGGACGCCACCAAGCAGGTCTTCACCGCGAACCTGATGCCGAGCCGCGGCTCGTGGCTCGAGCTCGAGATCGACAAGAAGGGCGTCGTCTACGCACGGATCGACCGGAAGCGCAAGCTGCCGATCACGACGCTCCTGCGGGCGCTGCCCGCCGAGGACCCGACCACCGGCTTCCAGCTCGACACGTCCACGAACGAGGCCATTCTGGCGCTCTTCGGGGATTCGCACTTCATCCGCAATACCCTCGAAAAGGACCCGACCACGCGCGAGGAAGAGGCGCTGATCGAGGTCTTCAAGAAGCAGCGGCCGGGTGAGCCGCCGACGCTCGACAACAGCCGCAACCTGCTGCGGTCGCTGTTCTTCGACCCCAAGCGCTACGACCTGACCAAGGTCGGACGCTACAAGCTGAACCAGCGGCTCGGCGTCGACGTTCCCGACTCGACGCGCGTGCTCACCACCCAGGACATCCTGGCGCTCGTGCAGAAGCTCGTCGCGCTTCCGCATGCGATCGGCGTCCCGGAGGAGTCGAAGGACTTCGCCGCCGACGCGATCGTGCTGTCGCGCGATCCGATCCGCACCGAGCTCGACGAGTACGAGCACTTCGGCAACCGCCGCCTCCGCACGACCGGTGAGCTGATCCAGGAGGCGTTCCGGGTCGGCCTCTACCGCATGGAGCGTGTCGTCCGCGAGCGGATGACGACGGAGGACGTCGACACGATCACGCCGCAGACGATCATCAACATTCGTCCAGTGGTTGCTGCGTTGAAGGAGTTCTTCGGCTCCTCGCAGCTGTCGCAGTTCATGCAGCAGACGAACAGCCTCGACGGCCTCACGCACCGCCGGCGACTGAGTGCTCTAGGAGCAGGAGGGCTGACGAGGGAGCGGGCGCCGATCGAGGTGCGCGACGTCCACCCGACCCACTACGGCCGCATGTGCCCGATCGAGACGCCGGAGGGCCCGAACATCGGCCTGATCGGCTCGCTCGCCTCGATGGCGACCGTGTCCGAGTTCGGCTTCATCCAGACGCCGTACCGCAAGGTCGCGAACGGCAAGGTGAGCGACGACATCGTCTATCTCGACGCTGCCGAGGAGGCGATGTTCACGATCGCCCAGGCCTCGGAGCGGGTCGACGACAAGACCGGCAAGTTCCTGCACGAGCAGGTGCTCTGCCGCTCGGCCGAGGGCGAGGCCGTGATCGCGACGGCGAAGGACGTCGACTTCATGGACGTCGCACCGGCGCAGATCGTGTCGGTCGCAACCGCCATGATCCCGTTCCTCGAGCACAACGACGCGAACCGCGCGCTGATGGGCGCGAACATGCAGCGGCAGGCCGTGCCGCTGATGATCCCCCAGGCGCCGCTCGTCGGCACCGGCGTGGAGCACCGCGCCGCCGTCGACTCGGGCGACGTGGTCGTGGCGACGAACGCGGGCTCGGTGGTCGAGCTCGACGCCACGCACGTGGTCGTCGAGGGCCGCGGCACGCGCGACGAGTACGACCTGACGAAGTTCATGCGCTCCAACCAGGGGACGCTGATCCACCACAAGCCGATCGTCCGGCAGGGCGACCGGGTCGAGGCCGGCGCGGTGCTCGCCGACGGCTCCTCGACCGACCACGGCGAGCTGGCGCTCGGCGCGAACCTGCTGGTCGCGTTCATGCCGTTCGAAGGCTTCAACTTCGAGGACGCGATCGTGCTCTCGGAGCGGCTCGTCAAGGAGGACGTGCTCACGTCCATCCACATCCACGAGTACGAGATCGACGCCCGCTCGACCAAGCTGGGCGACGAGGAGATCACCCGCGACATCCCGAACCGCTCGGAGGAGTCACTCCGCAACCTCGACGACCGCGGCATCGTCCGCGTCGGCGCCGAGGTCGGCTCGGGCGACCTGCTGGTCGGGAAGGTCACGCCAAAGGGCGAGACCGAGCTGACCGCCGAGGAGAAGCTGATCCGCGCGATCTTCAAGGAGAAGGCGCGCGAGGTCCGCGACACCTCGCTGAAGGTCCCGCACGGCGAGGGCGGCGTCGTCATCGACGTCAAGACGTTCTCGCGCGACGGCGGCGACGACCTGTCGCCGGGTGTCAACGAGCTGGTCCGCGTCTACGTGGCGAAGAAGCGCAAGATCTCGGAGGGCGACAAGCTCGCCGGCCGCCACGGGAACAAGGGCGTGATCTCGAAGATCGTCGCCGAGGAGGACATGCCGTTCCTCGAGGACGGCCGTTCGGCCGACATCCTGCTGAACCCGCTCGGCGTGCCGAGCCGGATGAACATCGGCCAGATCCTCGAGACGCACCTCGGCTGGGCCGCGGCGCACGGCGTGTTCGAGGGAGACGGCGTCGAGGTCGTGAACGGCACGGCGAGTCGCGTGATCAACGCGCCGAACCCGACGCCGGTGGCGACGCCCGTGTTCGACGGCGCGACCGTCGAGGACGTCGACAACGCGCTGTTCGAGTGGGCGTCCCGCGAGGACAGCCCGATCAAGTTCGTGCTCGACCCGAAGGCCCCGGCGGGCCGGCGGGTCTCGGGCAAGGCGCGGCTCTTCTCGGGCCGCACCGGTGAGCCGTTCGAGCAGGACGTGACCGTCGGCTACATGTACATCCTCAAGCTGCTCCACCTGGTCGACGACAAGATCCACGCGCGCTCGACCGGCCCGTACTCGCTCGTCACCCAGCAGCCGCTGGGCGGCAAGGCGCAGTTCGGCGGCCAGCGCTTCGGCGAGATGGAGGTGTGGGCGCTCGAGGCGTACGGCGCCGCCTACACGCTGCAGGAGATGCTCACGATCAAGTCCGACGACACCGTCGGCCGCGTGAAGGCCTACGAGGCGATCGTCAAGGGCGAGAACATCGCCGAGCCGTCGATCCCCGAGTCCTTCAAGGTGCTGCTCAAGGAGATGCAGTCGCTGGCGCTCGACGTCGGTGTCATCTCCGAGGACGGCGGCGAGGTCGAGGTTCGCGAAGAGGACGACGAGTTGCTCCGCGCCGCGGAGGAGCTCGGCATCGACCTCTCGCCGGGCTCGCTGCGCGCGGCTGCACGGCAGCCGACGGCGCAGGAGGTCGACGAGGGCCAGGACCGCGTCGACTCGGACGGCGAGCTGCAACTGCCCGCCGACGAATCGCTCGAGGACCTCGACGCCGTCAACCTCGACGGCGACGAGGAGCCGGGTGACGACGAGCTCGACGCGCCGGTGGTCGGCGCAGCTGAAGAGATCGATCTGGACGACTGACGAAGGAAAGAGGCGAAACACCTTTGATCGACATCAACGAGTTCGACGCGATCCGGATCGGTCTCGCGTCGAGCAAGCAGATCCGCGACTGGTCTTCCGGCGAGGTCACCAAGCCGGAGACGATCAACTACCGCACGCTCAAGCCCGAGCGTGACGGCCTCTTCTGCGAGCGCATCTTCGGTCCCGACCAAGGACTGGGAGTGCTATTGCGGCAAGTACAAGCGCGTCCGCTACAAGGGCATCATCTGCGAGCGCTGCGGCGTCGAGGTGACGCGGCAGAAGGTGCGCCGCGAGCGCATGGGTCACATCGACCTCGCCGCGCCGGTCTCGCACATCTGGTTCTTCAAGGGCGTCCCGAGCCGCATCGGGTACCTGCTCGACATCGCTCCGCGCGAGCTCGAGAAGGTTCTCTACTTCGCGGCGTCGATCGTCACGAGCGTCGACAACGAAGCCCGCGCGAAGGACCTGAACGGGCTCGAGGACAAGGTCAAGGCCGAGTCCGAGCGCATCTACGTCGACCGCGACGAGCAGCTCGCCGATCTCGAGAAGCGCCTCAAGCGCCGCCGTGACTTCTTCTCGGCCGGCGCCGAGAAGGGCTTCGACGAGGACGACGACTTCTGGACGCGCGGGCTCGCGACCTGGGCCGAGGAGCAGGCGCTCCCGACCCTCGAGGAAGCGCGCAAGCTGGTGGGCGGCCTGTTCCTCGAGCTCGTCCCGCAGATCACGACCGAGGACTCGAAGAAGATCCGCGAGCTCGTCCGCAACGCGGCGATCCGCGACGACCGCAAGCTCGCACCGCGCGAGCTCGAACAGGTCGCGGTCGCAGCCGAGCAGATCCTCGCCGCGATCGCTCCGCTCGAGAAGGAGATGGCGAAGGCGACCGGTGCGAAGAAGGGCGCGATCACCAAGCACATCCATCGCGTCGTCGACGCACAGCTCGAGGGCTCGGACGTCCATGACGACGACGTCGATCTCGTCGCCGGCATCGATCAGAAGAACATCGAGAAGGCACGCGACCTCGGCAACGGCCTGCTGAAGGACGTCGTCGACACGTGGGAGCCGGGGCAGGACATCCGCGAGCTCACGAACGACCTGTGCCTTCGCACCGACGGGAAGATCCAGAAGGAGGACCTCGACGCGCTCGTGCAGTGGGCGCTGAAGGTTCGCGAGATGTACCTGGACATCGAGTCGCGGCGCGAGGACACCCGCGAGGCCGCGGTCGACTCCGTCCGCCGGCTCGAGCAGACGTGGCAGCTGTTCCGCGACCTCGAGCCGAAGATGGTCGTGAACGACGAGCAGCTGTTCCGCGAGCTGAAGGACCGCTTCGGTTCGCCCTACGGGTTCGGCGTGTACTTCCGCGGCGGCATGGGTGCGGAGTCGATCCGCGACCTGCTGCGCGACCTCGACCTCGACCTCGAGGCGGCGTCGCTCCGCGACACGATCAAGACGTCGAAGGGCCAGAAGCAGCAGCGGGCGATCAAGCGCCTGAAGGTCGTCAACGCGTTCATCAAGTCGGAGAACAAGCCCGACTGGATGATCCTCGAGGCCGTGCCGGTGATTCCGCCGGAGCTCCGCCCGATGGTGCAGCTCGACGGCGGCCGGTTCGCCACGTCGGACCTGAACGACCTCTACCGCCGCGTGATCAACCGGAACAACCGGCTCAAGCGGCTGCTCGACCTCGGCGCTCCCGAGATCATCGTCAACAACGAGAAGCGCATGCTGCAGGAGGCGGTCGACGCCCTGTTCGACAACGGCCGCCGCGGCCGCGCGGTCACCGGCCCGGGCAACCGGCCGCTGAAGTCGCTGTCCGACATGCTCAAGGGCAAGCAGGGCCGGTTCCGCCAGAACCTGCTCGGCAAGCGCGTCGACTACTCGGGACGCTCGGTGATCGTCGCCGGGCCGAACCTGCGCCTGCACCAGTGCGGCCTGCCGAAGCTGATGGCGCTCGAGCTCTTCAAGCCGTTCATCATGAGCCGGCTGGTCGAGCGGAAGTCCGTCCAGAACATCAAGGCGGCGAAGAAGTACGTCGACTCGATGACGCCCGAGGTGTGGGACGTCCTCGAGGAGGTCATCGCCGAGCACCCGGTGCTCCTGAACCGCGCACCGACCCTGCACCGCCTCGGCATCCAGGCGTTCGAGCCGGTGCTGGTCGAGGGCAAGGCGATCCAGGTGCACCCGCTCGTCTGCCACGCGTTCAACGCCGACTTCGACGGCGACCAGATGGCCGTGCACCTGCCGCTCTCCGCGGAGGCGCAGGCCGAGGCGCGCATCCTGATGCTCTCCTCGAACAACATCCTGTCGCCGGCGAGCGGTCGTCCGCTGGCCACCCCGACCCAGGACATGGTGCTCGGGATGTACTACCTGACCTACTCCGAGCACGACCTGCCGTCGCTCGAGCCGTCCGCGCTGAACCCACGCCCGCGGCGCTTCGACTCGGCCGACGAGATCGAGGTCTCGCTCGAGATGCGCGGGATCGAACTGCAGGAGCCGATCGAGTTCCGCTTCAACGGTGAGCTGCACCTGACGACGCCCGGCCGCGTCCTCTTCAACTCGGCCGTCTACCGGGCGCTCGACGAGCTGTTGCCGCCCGACGAGGAGCTCGAGTACGACTTCGTCAACCAGACGCTCGCCAAGCCGGACACCGATCGCTATGTGCTCTCGCTGTCCGACCGCTACGGCGCGCACACCCTGGCGCCCGTGCTCGACACGATCAAGACGCTCGGCTTCCGCTACGCGACACGGGCCGGCGTGACGATCTCGAAGAACGACATCGTCATCCCGCCCGACAAGGAGAAGATCCTCAGCGGGTACGAGAAGCGCGTCGAAGAGGTGCATCGCCAGTACGACATGGGCCTGATCACCGACGAAGAGCGCCACGAGACGATCGTCAACATCTGGACGGAGGCGACCGACACCGTCGCCGACGCGATGCAGGAGAACTTCAACGAGCTGAACCCGGTGTTCATGATGGCCAACTCCGGGGCCCGCGGCTCGTTCAAGCAGATCCGGCAGCTCGCCGGCATGCGTGGCCTGATGGCCAACCCGAAGGGCGAGATCATCGAGCGTCCGATCAAGGCCAACTTCATGGAGGGCCTGTCGGTGCTCGAGTACTTCATCTCGACCCACGGCGCACGCAAGGGGCTCGCCGACACGGCGCTTCGCACCGCCGACTCGGGCTACCTGACGCGCCGCCTGGTCGACGTCTCCCAGGACGTGATCGTTCGCGAGGACGACTGCAAGACCGACGACCACGTGGTGCTGCCGCTGCGCACGGCCGAGGGCTTCAACAAGTCGCTGCTCGGCCGCGTGCTCTCGGACGACGTGCACAAGCCGCTCGCCTCTGGCAAGCCGGGCAAGACCGTGCTCGCCGAGAAGGGCGCGACCGTCACGCTCGCGATGCTCGAGGAGCTGTCTGCAGAGCTCGGCGACGAGCTCGACCTGCCGGTGCGCTCGGTGCTCAAGTGCCGCGCGGAGACCGGCGTCTGCAAGACGTGCTACGGCATCTTCCCCGCGACGGGCGAGATGTGCGAGATCGGCGACGCGGTCGGCATCATCGCCGCGCAGTCGATCGGCGAGCCGGGCACGCAGCTGACGATGCGCACGTTCCACACCGGCGGCGTCGCCGGCTCGGACATCACGCACGGTCTCCCGCGTGTCGTGGAGATCTTCGAGGCCCGGAACCCGAAGGGCGCCGCCGTGCTCGCGGGAGTCGCGGGCAAGGTCGGGGTCGAGCCGACCGAGCGCGGCCCGAAGGTGACGATCGAGCCGACCGAGGTCGGCAAGGACGGCGAGCTCGCCGATCCTGTCGAGTATCAGCTCCCGCGGCGCACGCGGCTGCTGGTGACGAACGGCCAGCTGGTGGAGCCGGGCGACCCGATCAACGAGGGCTCGCAGAACCCCGCCGACCTGCTCGCGCTGAAGGGCTCGACGCAGACGGAGCTGTACCTCGTCGGCGAGGTGCAGAAGGTCTACAAGGGCCAGGGCGTGGAGATCCACGACAAGCACATCGAGCTGATCGTTCGCCAGATGCTCAAGAAGGTGCGCGTCGAGTCGGCAGGAGAGACGGAGCTCCTGCCGGGCCAGCTCGTCGATCGCGTCGTCCTCGAGCGCGAGAACGTCCGCGTGAAGAAGGCCAAGCACGAGCAGGCAACGTACGAGCCACTCATCCTCGGCATCACCAAGGCGTCGCTCGCGACCGAGTCGTTCCTCTCGGCCGCCTCCTTCCAGGAGACGACCAAGGTGTTGACCGACGCCTCGATCGAGGGGAAGGTCGACCGCCTGCTCGGGCTGAAGGAGAACGTGATCATCGGGAAGCTGATCCCGGCTGCGACCGGGCTCAAGCGGTACCGGGCGATCGAGATCGCCCCGGCCGAGCCGATCGTGCGCGAGGCCTACGAGCGGGATACGCTCTTGCAGGCGCTCGAGGAGATCGGCCAGGACGGCGGCTCGGTCGCCGACTTCGGCTCGCTCGGGCTCAGCTTCGGCGGCGAGCCCGGGTCGGACACGACCAACGGGCACGAGGCCGGCGAGGCCGAGGAGATCCCCGAGGTCGACAGCCCGCTCGACGACTGACGGGCAGTAGGGCAGGTGCCTGGCACCGATCGGTGCCAGGCACCTGGTTCACGACGTCTGCGACACTCGAGCGCGTGGCGGCGGCCGTCAGGTACATCGTCAAGGACGTCGACGAGTCGGTCGCCTTCTTCGTGGGGCAGCTCGGCTTCGCGCTCGACCAGCAGTTCGGACCGAACATGGCGATCGTCAGCCGGGCCGACGCGACCGTCTGGCTCGCGGGCCCCGGCGCGTCGGCGTCCCGGCCGATGCCGGACGGTGCGCAGCCCGAACCGGGCGGCTGGAGCCGTCTCGTGCTCACCGTCGAAGGGCTCGACGAGCTGGTCGCCGGGCTCGCTGCGCAGGGCGCCGTCTTCCGGAATGCGATCGTCAAGGGCCCGGGCGGGAGGCAGATCCTGGTGGAGGATCCCTCCGGGAACTGCGTCGAGTTGTTCGAGCCGGCCTGACCGGGCTCGTCGCCCTGTTTGCAGCGCCCAAGCCGTTTCGCTACCATGCCCGCCGGTTCGGTGGGAGCTGTCCGCGGCTCCCCCGGCCATCCGTCTGTATACGACCCGCGATGTATTTGCGTGCTCCCTCGCGAGTACGCACGAAGGAGACCCGTTCTCAGCATGCCGACCGTCAACCAGCTGATCCGCAAGGGCCGCACCAAGAAGAAGGCGAAGGTCAAGACGCCTGCGCTCACGGGCGCGCCGCAGCGGCGCGGGGTCTGCACGCGGGTTTCCACGACCACGCCCCGGAAGCCGAACTCGGCGCTGCGCAAGATCGCGCGCGTCCGGCTGACGAACGGGCTCGAGGTCGGCACCTACATCCCCGGCGAGGGACACAACCTGCAGGAGCACTCGGTCGTGCTCGTCCGCGGCGGCCGCACCAGCGATCTGCCGGGCTTCCGCTACAAGGTGATCCGTGCGGCGCTCGACGCCTCCGGCGTCGCCGACCGCAAGCAGGGCCGCTCCAAGTACGGTGCGAAGAAGGCCGGCTGATGCCTCGTCGCGCCGAGATCCAGCCGCGGCCGATCGTCGCCGACCCCGTCTACGAGAGCCAGCTGGTCACGCAGCTCTGCAACCGCGTGATGCTGGACGGCAAGAAGTCCGTGGCGGAGCAGATCGTCTACACCGCCCTCGAGAAGGTCGGCGAGAAGACGGGCCGGCCGCCGGTCGAGGTGCTGGAGCAGGCCGTGAAGACGGTCACGCCGGTGCTGGAGGTGAAGTCGCGCCGCGTCGGCGGTGCGAACTACCAGGTGCCCGTCGAGGTGCCGCAGCGCCGCGGACGCACGCTGGCGCTCCGCTGGCTCGTCACGTATTCGCGCGACCGCCGCGAGAAGCACATGGCGGACAAGCTCGCCGGCGAGATCCTCGACGCGCTGGAGCAGCAGGGCAACGCGTTCAAGCGCAAGGACGACATGTATCGGATGGCGCAGGCCAACAAGGCCTTCGCCCACTACCGCTGGTAACGGCAGAGAAGAAAGCAGAGAAGAGCGTTGGCAGTAACTGAGACACGGGTGGCGCTGGACCGCGTCCGCAACATCGGGATCATGGCCCACATCGATGCGGGCAAGACCACGACGACGGAGCGGATCCTCTACTACACGGGCCGCACCCACAAGCTGGGTGAGGTGCACGAGGGCGCCGCGACGATGGACTGGATGGCGCAGGAGCAGGAGCGCGGCATCACGATCACGTCGGCGGCGACCACCGCGATGTGGCGCGACCATCGCATCAACATCATCGATACGCCCGGGCACGTGGACTTTACCGTGGAGGTGGAGCGGAGCCTTCGCGTGCTCGACGGCGCCGTCGCCGTCTTCGACTCGGTCGCGGGCGTCCAGCCGCAGTCCGAGACGGTCTGGCGGCAGGCCGACAAGTACAAGGTCCCGCGGATCGCGTTCATCAACAAGATGGACCGCACCGGCGCGAACTTCTTCGCTGCCGTGCAGTCGATGCGCGAGCGGCTCGGGGCGAACCCGATTCCGATCCAGATCCCGATCGGCCAGGAGGATCAGTTCCGCGGCGTCGTCGATCTCGTCGAGATGAAGGCGATCGTCTACAAGGACGACCTCGGGCAGGAGTTCGACGTCGGCGACATCCCCGCCGAGCTCGCCGAGCAGGCGGCCGAGTACCACCATCAGCTGATCGACGCGATCTCGCACTTCGACGACGAGGTGCTTGCCGCGTATCTCGAGGACGAGTCGTCGGTGGCGCCGGAGATGATCAGGCGCGCGGTTCGCGCCGGAACGCTGTCCGACGAGATCACGCCGGTGCTGCTCGGCAGCGCGTTCAAGAACAAGGGCGTCCAGCCGCTGCTCGACGCCGTGGTCGACTACCTGCCGAGCCCGCTCGACGTGCCGGCCGTGCACGGGATCGACCCGAAGACCGAAGCCGACGAGGAGCGGGAGCCGTCCGAGGACGCGCCCTTCAGCGCCCTCGCGTTCAAGGTGATGTCGGACCCGTACGTCGGCAAGCTGACGTACTTCCGCGTCTACTCAGGCCGGATCAAGGCCGGCGACCGCGTGCTCAACACGACCACCGGGAAGACCGAGCGCATCGGCCGCATCCTCCAGATGCACGCGAACCACCGCGAGGAGCGCGAGGCGATCGGCGCCGGCGAGATCGCGGCCGGCGTGGGCCTGAAGTCGACCACGACCGGTGACACGCTGGCGGTCGAGAACGCCCCGATCGTGCTGGAGCGGATGACGTTCCCCGATCCGGTGATCTCGGTCGCGGTCGAGCCGAAGTCGAAGGCCGACCAGGACAAGCTCGGCAACGGTCTCGCGCGGCTCGCCGAGGAGGATCCGACCTTCCGTGTCACCTCGGACGAGGAGACCGGCCAGACCCTGATCGCCGGCATGGGCGAGTTGCACCTCGAGATCATCGTCGACCGCCTCAAGCGCGAGTTCAACGTCGACGCGAACGTCGGCCGCCCGCAGGTCGCGTACCGCGAGACGATCTCGAAGCCGGCCGAGAAGGTCCAGGGCAGGTTCGTCCGGCAGACGGGCGGCTCCGGCCAGTACGGCGATGCCGTCATCAACCTGCTCCCGCAGGAGCCGGGCGCGGGCTACGAGTTCGAGGACAAGATCGTCGGCGGCAAGATCCCCCGCGAGTACATCAAGCCGATCGACGAGGGCATCCAGGAGGCAATGGGCTCGGGCGTCCTCGCCGGCTACCCGGTCGTCGACGTCAAGGTTCGAGCTCGTCGATGGGTCGTACCACGACGTGGACTCGAGCGAGCGCGCGTTCAAGATCGCGGGCTCGATGGCGTTCAAGGAGGCGATGAAGCGCGCGAAGCCGAAGCTCCTCGAGCCGATGATGGCAGTCGAGGTCACGACGCCGGAGGACTACCTCGGCGACGTGATGGGCAACCTCAACTCACGGCGCGGCCGGATCGAGCACATGGAGCCGGTCGGCAACGCCCAGGTGGTCAAGGCGAGCGTCCCGCTCAGCGAGATGTTCGGTTACGCCACCGACCTGCGCTCGATGACCCAGGGGCGCGCAGATTTCACCATGCAGTTCGACCGGTACGAGGAAGTGCCGGCATCGATCGCGAGCGAGATCACCGAGCAAAGCTCGGGATCCTAGTCAAAGGAAGGAAGGAATGGCCAAGCAGAAGTTCGAGCGCACGAAGCCGCACGTCAACGTCGGCACGATCGGGCACATCGACCATGGGAAGACCACGCTGACAGCGGCGATCACGAAGGTGCTCGCCGAGTCCGGCAGCGGCAACACACAGGTGCGCGACTTCGCGTCGATCGACAACGCTCCCGAGGAGCGCCAGCGCGGCATCACGATCAACACGGCGCACGTCGAGTACGAGACGGCGAATCGCCATTACGCGCACGTCGACTGCCCGGGCCACGCCGACTACATCAAGAACATGATCACGGGTGCCGCGCAGATGGACGGCGCGATCCTCGTGGTCTCCGCCGCCGACGGTCCGATGCCGCAGACGCGCGAGCACATCCTGCTCGCCCGCCAGGTCGAGGTGCCGGCGATCGTCGTCGCGCTGAACAAGGCCGACATGGTCGACGACCCCGAGCTGCTCGAGCTCGTCGAGCTGGAGGTGCGCGAGCTCCTCTCCAAGTACGAGTTCCCCGGCGACGACATCCCGATCGTGCAGGTGTCGGCGCTGAAGGCGCTCGAGGGCGACGCCGAGTGGACGCCGAAGATCCTCGAGCTGATGGAGGCGGTCGACTCCTACATCCCGGAGCCGACGCGCGACGTCGACAAGCCCTTCCTGATGCCGATCGAGGACGTGTTCACGATCACCGGCCGCGGCACCGTCGTGACCGGCCGCGTCGAGCAGGGCAAGATCCAGGTCGGCAACGAGATCGAGATCGTCGGCATCCACGAGAAGGTGGAGAAGACGGTCGTCACCGGTCTCGAGATGTTCCAGAAGTCGCTCGACTTCGCCCAGGCGGGCGACAACGCGGGCGCATTGCTCCGCGGTGTCAAGCGCGAGGACGTCGAGCGCGGCCAGGTGCTCGCCAAGCCCGGCTCGATCACGCCGCACACGCAGTTCAACGCGGAGGTCTACGTCCTCTCGAAGGACGAGGGCGGGCGCCACACGCCGTTCTTCAACGGCTACCGGCCGCAGTTCTACTTCCGCACGACGGACGTGACGGGCTCGATCAAGCTGCCCGAGGGCCAGGAGATGGTCATGCCGGGCGACAACACGAACATGGAGATCGAGATGATCCAGCCGATCGCCATGGACGAGGGCCTGCGCTTCGCGATTCGCGAGGGCGGCCGCACGGTCGGCGCCGGCGTCGTCACGAAGATCCTCAAGTAGCAGCGAGAGCAGACGAAATGGCACAGGGAAAAATCCGGATCCGCCTGAAGGGCTACGACCACCAGCAGCTGGACCGGTCGGCCCAGCAGATCGTCGATACCGCGCAGCGCAGCGGCGCGACGATCACTGGGCCGGTCCCTCTGCCGACGGAGAAGAACGTCTACTGCGTGATCCGCAGTCCGTTCAAGGACAAGGACTCGCGCGAGCACTTCGAGGTGCGCACGCACAAGCGCCTCATCGACATCCTCAGTCCCACGCCGAAGACGATCGACCAGCTGATGCGACTCGATCTTCCCGCCGGCGTCGACATCGAGATCAAGCTCTGACGCAGATGGCCAAGGGAATTCTCGGAAGGAAGCTCGGCATGACGCAGGTGTTCGACCCGGAGACGGGTCGGGTCACCCCTGTCACCGTGATCGAGGCCGGCCCGTGCCCGGTCGTGCAGGTGCGGACCGAGGAAGCGGACGGCTACAGCGCCGTCCAGCTCGCGTTCGAGCCGGTCGCCGACCGCAAGCTGACCAAGGGCGAGCTCGGCCACCTCGCGAAGTTCAAGGTCGGCGCGCACCGCCGCCTGGTCGAGTTCCGCGGTGGCATCGACGGCGCCGTCGAAGGCGAGTCGGTGACGGTCGAGGTGTTCCAGCCGGGCGACAAGATCAAGGTCGCCGGCATTGGCATCGGCAAGGGGTTCCAGGGCACGATCAAGCGCCACAACTTCAGCTCCGGCCCGCGCGCCCACGGCTCGCACAACGTCCGCAAGCCGGGATCGATCGGCGCGTCGGCCACGCCGTCGCGCGTCTTCAAGGGCATCAAGATGGCCGGCCGCATGGGGGGCAAGCGCGTCACGCAGCTCGGGCTGACCGTGCACGAGGTCGATCCCGAGCGGAACCTGCTGCTCGTCAAGGGCGCCGTGCCCGGCCCGAGGAACGGCTTCGTAGAGGTGCGCGGCTAATGGCCGTGAAGGCAGCCAAGCTGGACGTGAGCGGGAAGAAGGCGAGCGACGTTGCGCTCGAGGAGAGCGTGTTCGCCGCCGAGGTCAAGCCGCACCTCGTGCACGAGGTGGTGCGCTCCGAGTTGAACGCACAGCGGGCAGGCACCGTCGCGACGAAGAGCCGCGGGCTCGTCTCCGGCGGCCGCGCGAAGCCGTGGCGCCAGAAGGGCACCGGCCGTGCGCGGCAGGGCACGATCCGCGCGCCGCAGTTCACCGGCGGCGGTCACGCCTTCGCCAAGGTGCCGCGCCAGTTCGTACAGAAGGTCAACCGCAAGGCCGCCAAGGCCGCGCTGCGCTCGGCGCTGGCGAGCCATGCCGCCGAGGGATCGCTCGCGATCGTCGCCGCCTCGAGCTTCGACGAGCCGTCGACCAAGGCTGCCAGGGGACTCGTCGAGGGCTCCGGCCTGAAGACGCCGCTCGTGCTGGTCGCGAACCCGGACGAGCAGGCCCTGATCCGCAGTTTCCGCAACCTCGAGCGCGTCGCCGTCGTGGCGCCGTCCGAGCTCGAGGTCGGCGCAGTCGTCTGGGCGCGCTCGCTGCTTGTCAGCGAAGACGCGCTGCCCGTCGTGACAGGGAGAGCTAACTAGTGGCCCCCTCCAGCACGTCTCGCACGCGTCAGCTCGCTGCACCGCTCCGCGTCGGTGCGTCCTCGGTCGCGTCCGTAGCCTCCGGCTACGAACACTCCCTGCGTCCTTCCGTCGCGGGCGTTTCGCGGCTTTCACGCACGATCCGTACCGGAGGGGGCCACTAGTGCACGCCTCACAGATCCTGCTCGCGCCGATCGTCTCGGAGAAGAGCTACGAGGGGACGACCCGCGGCAGCTACACGTTCAAGGTCCACCCGGACGCGCACAAGACGCAGATCCGCCAGGCGGTCGAGGAGCTCTTCTCGGTCAAGGTCGAGCGCGTCAACGTCGTCAAGGTGGCCCCCAAGCCGAAGCGGCGCGGTCTCCACCGCGGCACCCGCCCCGGCTGGAAGAAGGCCGTCGTGCAGCTGCGCGCCGGCGACACGATCGAGATCTTCCAGGGAGCCCAAATTTAAATGGCTCACCCCGCCACATATCGCGGCGCTCGTCGCGCGATCACGCTGCGCCATGCGGCGTCCTCAGTCGCGTCCCTGCCTACGGGCACGAACACTCCCTGCGTCCTTGCCTGGCTTGGTGCTCGCACGCCGAGCATCCACTCATGTAACGAGGTGAGCCACTGATGCCGGTTCGCAGGTTCAAGCCGACGAGCCCCGGTCGCCGCTTCATGACCGTTTCCGACTTCGCCGAGGTGACGAAGTCGAAGCCGGAGAAGAAGCTGACCGAGAAGCTCACGAAGAAGGGCGGCCGCAACAACAACGGCCGCATCACGACGCGCCACCAGGGCGGCGGCCACAAGCGCCGCTACCGGATCGTCGACTTCAAGCGGACGAAGGACGGCGTGCCGGCCAAGGTGGCCGCGGTCGAGTACGACCCGAACCGGTCGGCGCGGATCGCGCTGCTCCACTACGCGGACGGCTTCAAGAGCTACATCCTCGCGCCTGCGGGAATTCGCGTCGGGTCGGTCGTGCAGTCCGGGCCCGGCTCCGACATCAAGCCCGGTAACGCGCTGCCGCTCGAGAACATCCCGACCGGAACGCTCGTGCACAACGTCGAGCTGAAGCCGGGGCGGGGAGGCCAGATGGCGCGCTCGGCAGGCTCGGGCGTCCAGCTCGTCGCCAAGGACGGCGGCTACGCGACGCTGCGCCTGCCCTCCGGCGAGATGCGCCGTGTCCTACTCACCTGCCGCGCGACGGTCGGTCAGGTCGGCAACGTCGACCACGGCAACATCACCGGCGGCAAGGCCGGGCGCAGCCGCTGGCTCGGCAAGCGTCCGACGGTACGCGGAAGCGCGATGAACCCGGTCGATCATCCTCATGGTGGCGGCGAGGGCAAGTCGAAGGGCGGCCGCCACCCGGTGACGCCGTGGGGCGTGCCGACGCTCGGCAAGCGCACACGCTCGAAGCACAAGGAATCGGACAAGCTGATCGTTCGCGGCCGCCGCCGCGGGAAGGACAAGCGGTGATCGTAGTCTTGACGGAGATCACGAATGGTGGAGGTGCCGGCTTGGCCGGCGCCGGAGCGGGATCATGAGTAGATCGAGCAAGAAAGGGCCTTTCGTCGAGGAGCGGCTGCTCGGCCGCATCGAGGCGATGAACACGTCGGGCTCGAAGCAGATGATCCGCACCTGGTCGCGCTCGAGCACGGTCTTCCCGCAGATGGTGGGCCACACGATCGCGGTCCACGACGGCCGCAAGCACGTGCCTGTGTTCATCTCGGAGCAGATGGTCGGGCACAAGCTGGGCGAGTTCGCCCCGACCCGTCACTTCCGCGGGCACGCCGGCGACCAGAAGACCCAGGTGAAGAAGCGCTAGTGGCTGCCGCGACCGGCACCTCTCGCACCGTGCAGGCAGTGGCGAAGTTCGTGCACGTCTCGCCGCGCAAGGCACGCCTCGTGACGGATCACATCCGCGGGCGCACCGTGCCCGAGGCCCGCACGATCCTCGCGTTCACCGAGCGCGCGGCGGCCATCGAGGTCGACAAGGTGCTGCGGTCGGCCGTCGCCAATGCCGAATCGAACCCCGAGCTGCACTGGAACGGCGACGACCTCGTGATCGCCGCCGCCTTCGTAGACGAAGGGCCGACGATCAAGCGCTGGCGCGCACGCGCGCGCGGCCGGGTCGCCCGCATCCGCAAGCGCACGTGCCACATCACGATCAAGGTCGCCCAGAAGGAGACGAACGGCTAATGGGACAGAAGGTTCATCCGGGCGGCCTGCGCGTCGGGGTCATCCACGACTGGAAGTCGAACTGGATGGTCGGCAAGAAGGAATTCGCCGGCGCCCTCATCGAGGACATTCGGATCCGCGAGCACATCCTCAAGAAGCTGTCGCACGCTGGGTTGTCAGACATCCTGATCCGCAAGGACAAGCAGCGCATCACGATCGACATCTACACCGCGCGCCCCGGCATCGTCATCGGCAAGTCCGGTGTCGAGGTCGACGCGCTGCGCAAAGAGGTGCACGCGATGACCCAGAAGAACGTGCACATCAACATCAACGAGATCAAGCGGCCGGAGCTCGACGCCAAGCTCGTCGCGCAGTCGATCGCCGAGCAGCTGCAGAACCGCGTGTCGTTCAGGCGGGCGATGAAGCGCTCGCTCGCGTCGGCGATCCGCTCCGGCGCCGCCGGCGTCAAGGTGCAGTGCTCGGGCCGCCTCGGCGGCTCGGAGATGAGCCGTTCCGAGCAGTACTCGGAGGGCCGCGTGCCGCTGCACACGATCCGCGCCGACATCGACTACGGCTTCGTCGAGGCCAAGACCCCGACCGGCCGCATCGGCGTCAAGGTCTGGATCAACAAGGGCGAGATCATGCCCGAGGGGTACGGCGTGCCCGGCGGCACCCGCGAGACCCGGCTCGGCGACCAGGACACGGCGCGCCGCCGCGGCGGCGTGACCGAGGGCCTCGGCGCCTCGCGGGAAGCGGGCCGCGGTCGCCAGCAGGATCGCGAAGGCCTCGGCCCGGTGCGTCGTGGCCGTCCTGGCCAGCGCGGCGGTGGGCGCGGACGCGGCCCCGGTGCCGGCTCCGGCTCGACGTCGGGCTCCGGCCGTCCGCCAGCCGCAACCTCGAATCGCCCGCCGTCGGATCGTTCGCGTGGAGCATCGACGCCGCGCCGCCGGCCTGGGTCCGAGCAGCCGCCGGCCGCCCAGGAGCCGACCACGCCGCCGCCCGCCGATGCCCCGGTCGAGACGCCCGAGGCAGTCGAGCCGACGCCGGCTCCGGAGGCAGCCGCCCCCGAGACGCCCGCCGCCGAGCCCGAGAAGAAGAAGCCGACGACCCGCCGGAAGAAGGCTGACGACTGATGCTGCTCCCGAGAAGGACGAAGTTCCGCAAGCACCACCGCGGCCGGCGGCGCGGTGAGACCAAAGGCCAGGCCGCCGTGCAGTTCGGCGAGTTCGGGATCAAGGCGCTCGAGAACGGCTGGGTCACCAACCGGCAGATCGAGGCTGCCCGGATCGCGATGACGCGCAAGATCAAGCGCGGCGGCAAGGTGTGGATCAACGTCTTCCCCGACAAGCCGTTCACGAAGAAGCCCGCCGAGACGCGCATGGGCAAAGGCAAGGGCTCGCCTGAGGGCTGGGTGGCGGTTGTCAAGCCGGGCCGCGTGATGTTCGAGCTGGCCGGCGTCCCCGAGCCGCTCGCCAAGGAGGCGCTCCGCCTCGCCGGCTCGAAGCTGCCGATCAAGACGAAGTTCGTCACACGCGAGGGCGGTGATCTCTTTGCGGGCTAAGGACATGCACGACCTCTCCGACGACGAGCTCGAGCACCGGCTCGCCGACACGCGCCAGGAGCTGTTCAACCTCCGCTTCCAGGCTGCGACCGGCGCGCTCGAGAACACGACGCGACTCAAGCTCGCGAAGCGCGAGATCGCGCGGATCCTGACCGTCCAGCACGACCGAAACGTGAAGCAGAGGGTGAAGAGCTAGATGGCTGACGACGAGAAGAACATCGAAGAGACCACCGAGGCAGTCGATGAGACGCCGGAGGCCGTCGAAGAGCAGGTGCCAGGCACCTCCGCGACCGACGAGGCTGTCGAAGCGCCTGCGGAGGTGCCTGGCCCAGAGGTGCCTGGCACCGATTCGCAGGCGCCTGGAGCCGCTGAGCCCGAGGTCGTCGACGCGAAGCCGACGCGCTCCCGCAAGCACCTGCCGCGTTCCGAGCGCCGGCGCGCCGGCCGAAGCCGAAGCGCGAACGGCCTGCCAAGCGGAAGCCGATCACCCGTACGCCGAAGCCCGAGGGCGAGCGCGGACAGCGCCAGGAGCGGCGCGGCGTCGTCGTCTCCGACAAGGGCGACAAGACGATCGTCGTCAAGGTGGACGTGATCAAGAGCCACCCGCGCTACAAGAAGGTCGTGCGCCGCAGCGTCAAGTTCCATGCTCACGACGAGGCGAACACCGCCGCCGTCGGCGACACCGTGCGCATCATCGAGACGCGCCCGCTGTCGAAGACGAAGCACTGGCGCCTCGCCGAAGTGGTGGAGAAAGCCAAGTGATCCAGCAGGAGACACGCCTGAAAGTGGCCGACAACACGGGTGCCCGTGAGCTACTCTGCATCCGCGTTGCGGGCGGCTCGAGGCGCCGTTACGCGCGTGTCGGCGACATCATCACGGCGACCGTCAAGAGCGCTGCCCCACAGGGCGCGATCAAGAAGGGCGAAGTGGTGAAGGCCGTCGTCGTGCGCACGAAGAAGCCTTTCGGGCGCGACGACGGAACGCTGATCGCGTTCGACGAGAACGCGGCGGTGATCATCGACAACGCACGGAACCCGCGTGGGACGCGCATCTTCGGGCCTGTGGCCCGCGAGCTGCGTGAGAAGAACTTCATGAAGATCGTCAGCCTGGCTCCAGAGGTGCTTTGAGATGGCGTTGAAAGTCAAGAAGGGCGACACGGTGCAGATGCTCACCGGCAAGGACCGCGGCAAGCAGGGCCGTGTCCTCGAAGCGCGCCCGCGCGACCGCAAGGTCGTCGTCGAGAACCTGAACATCATGAAGCGGCACCAGAAGCCGCGGCCGATTCGCGATGCGAGCCGGATGGGCGGCACCCAGATGGCGCCCGGCGGGATCATCGAGCGCGCGGCCGTCGTCGACGTCTCGAACGTGATGGTCGTGTGCCCGACCTGCAAGCTGCCGACCCGCATCGGCTACCGCTTCAAGGAGGCGAAGGGCGGCGAGTCCGTGAAGGTTCGCGTCTGCAAGCGCGAGGGCTGCGGCCAGGAGATCGACCGCTGATGGCGACCGTGACGCAGGAGACCTACGTGCCGCGGCTGAAGCAGCGCTACCACGACGAGCTGCGGAACCGGCTCAAGGACGAGCTCTCGCTCGACTCGATCATGCAGTCGCCGACCGTCTCGAAGATCACGCTCAACATGGGCGTGGGCGAGGGCAAGACCGACGCCAAGCAGATCGACGCCGCGCTCGAGGAGCTGACGATCATCGCCGGCCAGCGCGCGCAGGTGCGCCGCGCTCGGAAGTCGATCGCGCAGTTCAAGATCCGCGAGGGGATGCCGATCGGCGTGCGCGTCACGCTCCGCGGCGATCGGATGTGGGAGTTCCTCGACCGGCTCATCTCGATCGCGCTGCCGCGTATTCGCGACTTCCGCGGCCTCAATCCGGATTCGTTCGACGGGCGCGGCAACTACTCGATCGGCGTACGCGAGCAGATCATCTTCCCCGAGATCGACTACGACAGCATCAACCAGATCCGCGGCCTCGACGTCGCGATCACGACGACTGCCGTCGACGACGGACAGGCCCGCGCGCTGCTCACTGCGCTCGGACTGCCGTTCGCGGCGGAAGGGCAGAGGAGCTAGCAGGAATGGCGAAGAAGTCTTTGGTCGTCAAGGCCTCACGGCCGGCGAAGTTCAAGGTGCGCAACTACTCCCGCTGCAACCGCTGCGGCCGGCCGCGTGCCGTGTTCAAGAAGTTCGGGCTCTGCCGGATCTGTCTGCGCGAGCTCGCCCACCAGGGCGTGATCCCCGGCATGACGAAGAGCTCGTGGTAGGAGGAACGTAGTGCACCGTTACGCAAATCCAATGGTTTCCGGCGGCGTCCAGCCGCGCCTGGCGGCACCCAGCGGCCGCACGCGTGCTACCTGCACGCGCACGGCCACTGTGTACCACCAGATCACCCCTAACCACACCCCAAAAATCCACCGGACTCACGAAACGGTGCACTCATGCTGACCGATCCAGTCGCAGACATGCTCACCCGCATCCGCAACGCCAACAAGGCGCTGCACGACCGTGCGGAGATGCCGAACTCGAAGCTGAAGGCAGAGATCGCCCGGATCCTCAAGGAGGAGGGGTACATCCGCGACTTCCACGTCGCGGAGAATCCGGACACGCCGAAGAAGACGCTCGTGATCGAGCTCAAGTACGGCCGCAGCCGGGAGCGCATCCTCACCGACCTCAAGCGTGTGTCCAAGCCGGGCCGCCGGATCTACGCCGGCAAGGACCGGCGTCAGCGCGTGCTCGGCGGCATGGGCATCGCGATTATGTCCACCTCCCGCGGCGTCGTCACGAACCGCACCGCCGAGGCGGAGGGCATCGGCGGCGAGGTCATCTGCTACGTCTGGTAGCCGCGCATGAGCCGTATCGGTAAGAAGCCCATCGAAGTCCCCGCCGGCGTGATCGTCTCGGTCGATCCCGGGCGCGTGACCGTGTCCGGGCCGAAGGGCGAGCTCCGCCAGCTGGTGCCGACCCGGATCGCGATCAACCAGGAGGAAGGGACGATCCTCGTCACCCGTCCGACCGAGCGCGGCGAGGATCGCGCGCTGCACGGCCTGACGCGCACGCTGATCGCCAACATGGTCGAAGGCGTCACCCAGGGCTTCGAGAAGCGCCTGGAGATTCAGGGCGTCGGCTACCGTGCGGCGATGTCCGGCACGGATCTCGAGCTGCAGGTCGGCTACTCGCACTCGGTGAAGATCAAGCCCCGTCAGGGGATTTCGTTCGAGGTGCCGATCCCCACCCAGGTGATCGTGCGCGGCATCGACAAGCAGGTCGTCGGCCAGACCGCCGCCGAGATTCGCAAGGTCCGCCCGCCCGAGCCCTACAAGGGCAAGGGCATCCGCTACGAAGGCGAGTTCGTCCGCCGCAAGGTCGGGAAGCGCGCATGAGCTCGCGCCTTTCCACGAGGGAGGCCCGGCTCCGGCGCCACCGGCGCGTCCGCGGCAAGGTCCGCGGCACGGCCGAGCGTCCGCGCCTGGTCGTGTTCCGCTCGAACCGCGGCATCTTCGCCCAGCTCGTCGACGACGACTCCGGGCGCACGCTCGCCGCGTCGTCCTGGCTCGACCTCGGCAAGTCGGCCGGTGGCGACAAGTCAGCCCAGGCCGCGGAGGTCGGGAAGGCCCTCGCCGCAGGCGCGAAGAAGGCTGGGATCGAGCGCGCTGTGTTCGACCGCGGCGGCTACCTTTTCCACGGTCGCGTCAAGGCGCTGGCCGACGGCGCACGTGAAGGAGGACTGAGTTTCTGATGGCGATCGACGTTGCCGAGACGAGAGAGCTCAAGGAGCGCGTGGTCGAGATCAACCGCGTCGCCAAGGTGGTCAAGGGCGGCCGGCGGTTCTCGTTCACCGCGCTGGTCGTGATCGGTGACGAGGTCGATCGCGTCGGCATCGGCTACGGCAAGGCGCGCGAGGTTCCGCTCGCCATCTCGAAGGCTGTCGACGATGCCAAAAAGAACCTCTTCACCGTCCCCAAGCATGGCCAGACGATCACCCACGAGTCGCTCGGCGCGTTCGACGCCGCGCGCGTCCTGCTGCGCCCTGCCTCGCCCGGGACCGGTGTGATCGCCGGCGGCGGCGTTCGCGCGGTGCTCGAGCTCGGAGGCATCCGCGACGTGCTCGCGAAGTCGCTCGGGACGACGAACCCGATCAACATGCTCAAGGCAGCCGAGGTCGCCCTGCGCCAGCTCCGGCGGCCCGAGGACGTCGCGAGGGCGCGCGGCAAGTCGATCAGCGAGGTGCTGCCCTACAAGAAGCCCGCAGAGCCGAAGGAGGTGAGCGCGGGTGGCGAAGCTCAAGCTGACGCAGGTGCGTAGCGCGATCGGCCAGACGCAGCGCCACCGCGGCACGCTGCGCGCGCTCGGTCTCGGCAGGATCGGCAAGCAGTCCGAGCACGAAGCCGGCCCCGTCGTGGAGGGAATGCTCCGCAAGGTCCGTCACCTCGTGAAGGTGGAGGACGCATAGTGGCCCCTCCGGCAAGCGGCACCCTTTGGCCGGCCAAAGAGCACCGGATTCACCGGAGGAACCACTGATGCCCGGCGACCTCAACCTCTCGAACCTGAAGCCCGCGCAGGCGCGCAAGGACCGCAAGCGGGTCGGCCGCGGCCTGGGCTCCGGGAAGGGGCGCTACTCCGGCCGCGGGATCAAGGGTCAGAAGTCGCGCGCCGGGTCGCACGCAATGCGCGCAGGCTTCGAGGGCGGGCAGATGCCGCTCGCCATGCGCACCGCCAAGCTGCGCGGCAACACCTCCGCCGACGCGATGCCGATCGGACCCTTCCGCACGGTCACCCAGGGCATCAACATCCGCGACCTGGAGCGCTTCGACGCCGGCGACGAGGTCACGCCCGAGACGCTCAAGGCCAAGGGCCTGATCCGCTCCCTGCGCAAGGACGTGAAGCTGCTCGGCTCCGGCGATCTGACGAAGAAGCTGACGATCACGGTGCACGCCGCCTCCAAGACCGCGCGGGAGAAGGTCGAGGCGGCCGGCGGGACGCTGACCGTGCTGCGCGAGCCGAAGGAGCGCAAGCCCAAGAACCTGAAGCGCCGCCCGGAGGGCCGGACGAAGGCCGAGCCCGAGGCGACCGAGCCCGCCGCGGAGGACACGACCTGACGTGCTGAGCTGGCTCGCCAACGCCTGGCGTGTGCCGGAGCTGCGGCGGCGGCTGCTCTTCACTGCCGCGATCCTCGCCGCGTACCGGCTCGGCTCGTTCATGCCGGCGCCGGGTGTCGACTCGGCACAGATTCAGAACTTCTTCAACAACAACGGCGGATCGCTGCTCGGGCTGCTGAACCTCTTCTCCGGCTCGGCGCTGTCCCGCTTCTCGATCTTCGCGCTCGGGATCATGCCGTACGTCACGGCGTCGATCATCCTGCAGCTGCTGACGGTCGCCGTCCCCCAGCTCGAGCAGCTCCAGAAGGAGGGCGAGGCGGGCTACGCCAAGATCAACCAGTACACCCGTTACCTGACCGTCGTCCTTGCGGCTGCGCAGGCGGCCGGGTACGCCTACCTGTTCCACCGCCAGGGCGCGCTGCCGTCGAACCCCGGCCGGCTCGTGCTGATCATCGTCACGCTGACCGCCGGCACCACCTGCCTGATGTGGATGGGCGAGCTGATCACGAAGCGCGGGATCGGCAACGGCATCTCGCTCCTGATCTTCGCGTCGATCCTCACCTCGGCCCCGGCGGGCATCAACGCGTGGATCAACGGCGGGCCGATGGAGAAGCTGTTCTTCCCGCTGATCGCACTCGGCGTCGTCGTCGCCGTCGTCTTCGTCCAGGAGGGCCAGCGGCGGATCCCGATCCAGTACGCCAAACGCATGGTCGGCCGGCGACAGACGACAGGCGGGTCGACGTACATGCCGCTGCGCGTGAACATGGCCGGCGTGATCCCGGTGATCTTCGCCGCCGCACTGCTGGCGCTGCCGCAGACGATCAGCTCCTTCGCACCCGGTACGCAGTCGTTCGTGAACCAGCACTTCTCGCCCCAGTCGTGGACGTACCTCGCGGTCGAGGCGCTGCTGATCGTCACGTTCACGTTCTTCTACACGGCCGTGCAGTTCAACCCGGTCGACCAGGCCGACAACCTGCGCAAGTACGGCGGCTACATCCCCGGCATCCGCCCGGGCCCGCCGACCGCGCAGTACCTCGACCGCGTCCTCACCCGCCTCACGCTGCCGGGCTCGCTGTTCCTCGCGACCGTGGCGGTGCTGCCGTCGATCTTCATCAAGCACTTCGGCTTCTCGCAGGCGACGTCGCGTGCCCTCGGAGGAACGTCGGTGCTGATCGTGGTGGGTGTCGCGCTCGACACGATGCGCCAGATGGAGTCGCAGATGATGATGCGCTCCTACGAAGGATTCCTGCGCTGAACCTCCTGGTCCTGGGCCCCCAGGGCGCCGGCAAGGGCACGCAGGCCACGCTCATCGCCGGCGACTACGGAATTCCTCACATCTCGACGGGCGACATGTTCCGCGCCGCGGTCGCGTCGGAGACGCCGCTCGGACAGCGGGTGGCCCCGATCCTCGAGCGCGGCGACCTCGTCCCGGACGAGCTGACCGTTGAGCTGATCGGCGAGCGCCTGCGCGAGCCAGACGCAGGCGATGGATTCGTTCTCGACGGCTTCCCGCGCAACTTCGAGCAGGCGCGGGCGCTCGACGAGCTGCTCGAGCGCCTCGGCAAGCGGCTCGATGCAATCCTCTTCTTCGACCTGCCCGACGACGCCGTTGTGGAGCGGCTGCGCCGCCGCGCCGAGCTCGAGAACCGCTCCGACGACACCCCGGACGCGATCGAGCGACGGCTCCGCATCTACCATGAGGAGACGAAGCCGGTGGTGGAGCACTACCGCACGACCGGCCGTCTCGTCCCGCTGCACGCCGGACGGGAGATCCCCGAGGTCTGGGCCGAGACACAGGCCGCCCTCGAACAGCTCGGAAAGGCACCCGCATGATCATCAGGAAGAGCCAGCGCGAGATCGAGACCATGAGCCGCGCGGGCGTCGTCGTCGCCGGCACCCTTGCTCTGCTCGAACGCCGCGTGCAGGCGGGCGTCTCGACGGCCGAGCTCGACGCGCTGGCCGAGGACTTCATCCGCGGTCAGGGCGGGGTTCCGACCTTCAAGGGCTACAAGGGATATCCGGCGGCGACCTGCCTCTCGCCGAACGAGATGGTCGTCCATGGGATCCCCGGCGCGGGAAAGCTCCGGGACGGCGACATCCTCTCGGTCGACGTCGGCGTGACCCTCGACGGCTTCGTGGCCGACTCGGCGTGGACCTTTCCGGTCGGGGCGATCGGTCCCGATGCCCAGCGGCTCCTCGACACCTGCCGCGCGGCCCTGCAGGCCGGCATCGAGCAGGCGCAGCTCGGCAACGTGATCTCGGATATCTCCCGGGCCGTTCAAGAGGTGACCGAGTTGGCCGGCTTCAGCGTGATCCGGAGCCTCGTCGGCCATGGCGTCGGCCGCTCGATGCACGAGGACCCCCAGGTTCCGAACTTCGTGTCCTCGCACCGCGGCCCGGAACTGCGGGAGGGCATGACGATCGCGATCGAGCCGATGATCACCGCCGGCGGCCCGGAGGTCTACCTCCACGACGACGGCTGGTCGATCTCGACCTCCGACGGCTCGCTCGCAGCCCACTTCGAGCACACCGTGGCGATCACGGCCGAGGGCCCTCGGGTGCTGACTGAGGCCGCAGGGGTCCTGGTACGATGACGTTCCGCGTCGGCAGGCGCACGTCTGCGCGCGACCGCAGAGTCCCCTTTCGAGGAAGCCGAGTCTCATGAAAGTCCGTCCGTCCGTCAAGCCCATGTGCGAGCGCTGCCGTGTGATCAAGCGGCATGGGCGCACCATGGTCATCTGTACGAACCCGCGCCACAAGCAGCGCCAGGGGTAAAGGAGCGAATTGGCCCGGATCGCAGGCGTCAACCTGCCCAACCAAAAGCGGCTCGAAATCGGCCTGACCTACATCTACGGGATCGGTCAGCCGTCGGCCCTCAAGATCTGCCAGGCACTCGGGCTGTCGCCCGACACCAAGGTGCGTGACCTCACCGAGGACGAGGTCGCGAAGCTGCGCGATTACATCGACCAGAACCAGCAGGTCGAGGGCGACCTCCGCCGTGAGCGGACGCAGGCGATCAAGCGGCTGTCCGAGATCGGCGCGTACCGCGGCCTGCGCCACCGGCGCAACCTGCCTGCACGCGGCCAGCGCACCAAGACGAACGCGCGCACGCGCAAGGGCCCGAAGAAGACCGTCGGCCGCGGGAAGAAGGCGAAGTAGCGTGGCCCCACCCAGGAGAGCCGCGACCAGGGGTCGCACCCGCCGCCGCGTCCGCAAGAACATCGCGATCGGCCAGGCGCACATCAAGACGTCGTTCAACAACACGATCGTGGCGCTCACCGACCACGAGGGAAACGTGATCGTGTGGGAGTCGGCCGGCTCGGCCGGGTTCAAGGGCTCGCGCAAGTCGACGCCGTTCGCCGCCCAGGTGACCGCCGACTCGGCCGCGCGCAAGGGCATGGAGCACGGCCTGCAGAAGGTCGAGGTCTTCGTCAAGGGCCCGGGCTCGGGACGCGAGACGGCGATCCGCTCCCTCCAGGCGGCCGGGCTCGAGATCCTCGGCGTCAAGGACGTCTCGCCGCAGGCCCACAACGGCGTCCGCCAGAAGAAGCGGAGGCGCGTCTAGTGGCTCGCGATCGTTCCCCGAAGTGCAAGCAGTGCCGCCGGGAGGGCATGAAGCTCTTCCTGAAGGGCGAGCGCTGCCTGACCGAGAAGTGCGCGATCGAGCGCCGGTCGTATCCGCCGGGTGAGCACGGCCGCGGGCGGATCAAGCAGAGCGAGTACCTCCTGCAGCTCCGTGAGAAGCAGAAGGCGCGCCGCTACTACGGGCTCCTCGAGAACCAGTTCCGTACCTACTACGAGAAGGCCAACAAGCAGGGCGGCATCACCGGCGAGAACCTCTTGCGCATGCTCGAGACGCGGCTCGACAACGTCGTGTACCGGCTCGGCTTCGCGGCGTCTCGCGCTCAGGCACGGCAGCTCGTGCGGCACGGCCACTTCCGTGTGAACGGCCGCCGCGTCAACATCCCGAGCTACCAGGTCACGCCGGACGACGTCGTCACCCTGAGGAACGGGTCGACCGCCGAGCAGATCGTCCGCGATGCGACCGACCTCACGGCGGCCGTCGCCCCGTGGCTGCAGGCAGACCACGACGGGCTGCAGGGCACCGTGCTCAAGTGGCCCGAGCGTGCCGAGATCGACACGCCGGTCTCCGAGCAGCTGATCGTCGAGCTCTACTCCAAGTAGCGCCGGCGCACGTTTTCAAGCAAGCAGCGAGGAAAGGAAGAAATGGCAGTACGCGCGACCGACTTCCAGGTCCCGAAGATCACCCACGAGGACATCACGGAGCACCGCGGCGTGTTCGTGATCGAGCCGCTCGACCGCGGCTTCGGCTACACGTTCGGCAACTCGCTGCGCCGGGTTCTCCTCTCGTCGCTCGAGGGCGCAGCGGTGACGTCGGTGAAGATCGAGGGCGTTGCCCACGAGTTCACCACGCTCCCCGGCGTGCGCGAGGACGTCACCGACATCATCCTCAACCTCAAGCAGCTCGTCTGCATCCTCCACGGGGAGTCCCCCGAGGTGGAGGTGCGCCTGACGAAGCGCGGGGAGAGCGTCGTCACCGCAGCCGACATCGAGGCGCCGGCCGACCTCGAGATCCTCAACCCCGACCTCGAGATCGCCAACCTGTCGGCCAAGGGCCGCCTCGAGGTGACGCTCACGATCGGCCGCGGGCGCGGCTACGTCCCGGCCGAGGGCAACCGCGGCCAGGCCCACACGATCGGTGTCATTCCGGTCGACTCGATGTTCTCGCCGATCAACCGCGTCTCGTACGACGTGGAGGCGGCGCGCGTCGGGCAGCGCACCGACTACGACAAGCTGATCCTCGACGTCACCACCGACGGGTCGATCGATCCGAAGGATGCGATCGCCGAGGCCGCCGAGATCCTGATCCGGCAGCTCGCGATCTTCACCGACCTCGACCGCATCGAGCCCTATCGCGACGGGCTCACCGCTCCCGACGGCAGCGGCGACGCCGGGCCGCCGATCGCGAACGGGATGGAGAACTTCCCGATCGAGGAGCTCGAGCTCGGGGTCCGCTCCTACAACTGCCTCAAGCGCGTCGGCATCGAGACGATCGGCGACCTCGTCGTCAAGTCCGAGTCCGAGCTGGCGGCGATCCCCAACTTCGGCAAGAAGTCGATCGAAGAGGTCAAGGAGACCCTCGCCCAGCACGGGCTGACGCTTCGCGGCGGCAGCACGAATGGGACGAGCGAATAGCGAGCACCGGTGAGGCACCAGCGGACAGGCAAGAAGCTCGGCCGTGACGCCGCCCACCGGAGGGCGCTGTACGCGAACCTCGCGGGCGCGCTGATCGAGCACGGGCGCATCAGGACGACCGTCACCAAGGCCAAGGCGGTGAAGCCGCTGGCCGAGCGCATGATCACGCTCGGCCGCCGCGGCGATCTCCACGCCCGCCGCCAGGCGACCGCGTTCCTGCGCTCGCGCGACGTCGTGCACAAGCTGTTCGCCGACGTCGCCCCGCGGTTCAAGGACCGGCCGGGCGGCTACGCCCGGATCGTGAAGCTCGGCCCGCGTGCCGGCGACGCCGCCGAGATGGCCTACCTGGAGCTCGTCGACGAGGAGTACGTCGCGCAGCAGCGCGAGGAGCGGGCGACGGCGGTCGCCGAGCCCGAGCCCGTCGAGGAGCCGGAGGAGGCCGAGGAGGCCGTGGAGGAGCCCGAGGCAGAGGCGGACGCCGACGTCGAGGCCGAGGCCGAGGCCGACGACGAGCCTGAGGCGGACTCTCCAGACGAGCCGGTCGCGGAGGCGGACGAGGCCTCCGAGTCGGAGAGCAAGAGCTCGTAGATCGGTGCCAGGCACTTCAGTGCCTGGCACCTGCGCTGTGCTCGTAGACCTTCCCTGTGCTAGGCGCCCGAGCCGATCAGCGCGCCGACGATCGCGATCACCGCGCCGCCGATCGACACCGCGAGCAGCGAGCGGCCGAAGCTCGTCCCGAAGAACCTCCAGCGGATCACCGCGAGGCCGACGAGCTCGAGCGCGACCACGACCACTGCCGCGAGCACCGCGGCGTGGTACTGCGGAATCAGGAACGGCAGCGTGTGCAGGATGCCGCCGATGAAGGTCCCGACGCCTGTGATCGAACCGCGGACAGCGGGGCTGCCGCGCCCGGTGAGCTCGCCGGTGTCCGAGAGCCCCTCCGAGAACGCCATCGAGATGCCTGCGCCGATCGCGGTCGCGAGGCCGGCGACGAACGCGGCGTGGGGCTTGTGCGTGTAGAAGACGATTCCGAAGATCGGCGCGAGCGTGGACAGCGATCCGTCGATCAGCCCGACCATGGCCGGCTGCACCCGCTGGAGCAGGAAATGTTTTTCGTCGGCCACGGATAGAGTATAACTAACGGTCGCCAAGTCAGTAGAGCATATGGAGTGCCTTACAACAGGGGTCAGGAGCTCCTGACGTGCGCCTGAAGCTAACGGTCGAGTACGACGGCACGGGCTTCACCGGGTTCGCCGCCCAGCCCGGCCGGCGCACCGTGCGTGGCGAGCTCGAGCAGGCCCTGACGGCCGCCTACGGCTCGTTCGACGCGTTCGCGGTCGCGGGTCGCACCGACACCGGTGTGCACGCGCTGGCGAACGTCGTGTCGGTCGAGGTGGACGGCGGGCCGCCGTCCGACCGCGCCGCCCAGGCGCTGAACGCGCTGTTGCCGCCGGACGTCGCCGTCGTCGGCGCCGAGCGCGCCGCCGACGGGTTCCATGCCCGTTTCGACGCCGCCGCACGCTCGTATCGCTACCGGGTGCTGCGGCGCAGCGAGCGATCGGCGCTCGAGGCGACACGCGCGCTCTGGCATCCGCGGCGGCTGGATCTCGCTGCGCTCGAGGAGAGCGCTCAGGCGCTCGTGGGCGAACACGATTTCCGCGCCTTCACACCGAGCGGTACACAGCACGGCAGCTTCGTGCGCGTCGTCGAATGTGCAGGCTGGGTCGAGCTCGACGACGGCATCGTCGCGTTCGACGTGACCGCAGATTCCTTCCTGCGGCACATGGTGCGCACGCTCGTCGGCACGATGCTCGTCGGTCTCGACGTCGTGCCGCTGCTCGCCGGCCGCCCCCGCGACGAGGCCGGCTCGACGGCACCGCCGCACGGTCTCTACCTGACCGGCGTTCGGTACAAGTAGGGCGTGCGCTACCCGGTCGTCCTCTTCGACCTCGACGGCACCGTGGTCGACTCCGGCGGGATCATCCTGGCCTCGATGCGCCATGCGACGCAGACCGTGCTGGGTCGTGACTTCACGGATGCCGAGCTGATGGCGAACGTCGGCGGGCCGGGCCTCGAGGCCCAGATGGAGGTGCTCGCCCCCGGGCGCGCGACCGAGCTCGTCCGGGTCTACCGCGACCACAACGAGCCGCTCCACTCGACCCTCGAGGGCTTCGACGGGATCGAGACGACCCTCGAGGAGCTGCGGGCGCGCGGGCACCGTCTCGGCATCGTCACGGCGAAGCGCCGTGCCACCGTGGACCTCGCCTTCGCGCAGCTACCGCTCGCGCACCTGTTCGAGACCGTCGTCGGCGGCGACGAGACGGAGCGCCACAAGCCCGACCCCGAGCCGCTCCTGCTGGCGCTCGAGCGGCTCGGCGCGGAGCCCGCCCAGGCCGCCTACGTCGGCGACTCGCCGTACGACATGCGTGCGGCGCGGGCGGCCGGCGTCCACGCCGTGGGCGTAACGTGGGGCGGCATCCACGACCGGGCTGCTCTGCGCGACGCTGACGTGATCGTCGACCGCGCCGAGGAGCTGATCGGTGTCGTCTGAGGCGCCCACGCGCGCCGGGGAGCTGCGCGGGCTGCTCGGACGGTGGCTCTACGAGTACCACGTGCTCGACGAGCCGTCGGTGGACGATGCGACGTACGACCGCGCCTACGACGAGCTGCTTGCGCTGGAGGACGAGCATCCGGAGCTCGTCACGCCCGACTCGCCGACGCAGCGGGTCGGCGCACCGCCGTCGGATCGGTTCCGCAAGGTCCGGCACCTGACGCCGATGGGGTCGCTCGAGAAGGTCACCGACGAAGAGTCGCTCCGGAAGTGGGCCGACGACGTCGCGAAGCGCCTCGATGACCCGTCCGAGACGGTCGCGTACGTGATCGAGCCGAAGATCGACGGCCTCGCGATCAACCTCACCTACGAGAACGGCCTGCTCGTACGCGGGGCGACCCGTGGGGACGGCCAGGAAGGCGAGGACGTCACCGTCAACCTGCGCACGATCCCGTCGGTGCCGCTGCGGCTGCTCGGCGACGCGCCGCCGGCGCTCGTGGAGGTTCGCGGCGAGGTCTACATGCCGCTGTCCGGGTTCCGGGAGCTGAACGAGCGCCTGCTCGCGACGGGGAAGAAGGTGGCGCCGAACCCTCGCAACGCCGCGGCCGGCTCGCTGCGGCAGAAGGATTCCAAGATCACCGCCGAGCGGCCGCTCTCCGTCTGGGCCTACGGGATCGGCGCGGTCGACGGCGTCGACCTCGACTCGCACAGCCGGACGCTCGAGTGGCTGCGTGAGCACGGGTTCCCGACGAACCCGTTCGCCGAGCGTCTCGACTCGATCGACGCCGTGGCGAAGGCGTGCCGTGAGTGGGAGCAGAATCGCGCGAAGCTCGACTACGAGATCGACGGGATCGTCATCAAGGTGGACTCGCTCGAGCAGCAGCGTCGGCTCGGCGCGCTCCACTCCCGGCCCCGCTGGGCGCGCGCCTTCAAGTGGGCGCCGCTGACGGCGGTCACCAGGCTGGAGCACATCGCCGTGCGCGTCGGACGCACCGGAGCACTCAACCCGTGGGCGATGCTCGCGCCGGTCGAGGTCGGCGGCGTCACCATCTCGCGCGCGACGCTGCACAACGAGGAGGACATCAACCGCAAGGACATCCGCGAGGGCGACGACGTGATCGTCCAGCGCGCCGGTGACGTGATCCCGCAGATCGTCGGGCCGGCGGGCGCGCATCGCCGGGGGACGAAGCCGTTCAAGATGCCGGAGCGCTGCCCGCTCTGCGACACGCCCATCGTCAAGCCCGAAGGCGAGGCGATGCACCGTTGCCCGAATCGCGCGTGCCCCTCGCGCGGGCTCGAGTCCCTGATCAACTGGGTGCAGGCCGCCGCAGACATCGACGGTGTCGGCGAGCAGCTCGTGCGGCGGCTGTGGCAGCTCGGGCTCGTCCGCTCGCTGCCCGAGCTGTACCGGCTCACCAAGGAACAGCTGCTCGACCTCGACGGGTTCGCCGAGATCTCGGCGACGAACACCGTCGCGGCGATCGAGCAATCCAAGCAGATCCCGTTCCGGCGCGTGCTCTTCGGCCTCAACATCCCCGACGTCGGCTGGGTCACGGCCCAGAACCTGGCGCGGCACTTCGGGAGCGTCGAGCGCCTTGCGACCGCCTCGCAGGAGGAGATCATGGAATGCGAGGGCATCGGCCCGGAGCGCGCCGAGGCGATCGCCGAGTGGTTCGCCGACGAGGACAACACTGCGCTCGTCGCCGAGCTGCGCACCATCGGCCTTCGCTTCGAGGCCGACGAGGACGACCGGCCGGTCGAAGGCCCGCTGACCGGCCGTCAGTACGTGGTCACGGGCACGCTTGAGTCGCTCACGCGCGAGGAGGCGCGTGCTGCGCTCGAGGCGCTCGGTGCGAAGGTGTCGGACAACGTCTCGAAGAAGACGACGGCGGTATTCGTCGGCGAGTCGCCCGGGAGCAAGGTCGCGAAGGCGCAGAAAGCGGGCGTCCCCCTCCGGGACGAGGGCGAGCTGCAGGCGCTGCTCGCCGACCCGGCGTTAGAGGTTTCCTAGGGGCCGACCGCGAGCGCGGTCACGAACCGGTCCTCGGCCTTGTGCGCCGACCAGTACGCCACCGGACTGCCGTTCTCGAGCACGGCGAAGGCGTAGCGCCCGCGCACGTAGCCCGACAGCGCCGACGCCTCGTTCGTCGTCCCGGTCTTGGCGCGAACCGCTCCGCGGACCGGCGCCTCCTGCAGGCGGTTCTTGAGCGTCCCGTTGATCCCGGCGACCGGCAGGGCGCCCCAGATGGTGGCGTGAAGCGTCGGGTCGTTCCAGGCCGTCACGAGCAGCGAGGCGAGCGCACGCACCGTCACCCGGTCGTACAGCGAGAGGCCCGAGCCGTCGGCGATCCGGACCCCCTGCAGCGGAATGCCGGCGCCGGCGAGCGCCGAGACGACCACCGCGGCCCCTGCTGCCGACGTGCCGCCGGTGCCGTGAACTGCACCGAGCTGCTTGAGCAGCAGCTCGGCCGTGAAGTTGTCGCTCTGTCGGTCCATGAACACGAGGATCTGCGCGAGCGGTGCCGACTCGATGCGCGTGAGCGACACCGCGATGTCGGGTGCCCGCCCGACCGACACCGGCCCGGTGGTGATGCCCTTGTTCCGGAGCACCTGCCGGAACCGGCCCGCCGCGGCCAGCGCGGGCCGCAACGCGACGTGCTTGTCGTAGACGCCGCGGTCGACGACGAGCGCCGAGAGCGGCGAGCACTCGTTGATGAAGAACGACGACCTCCAGCCGGGGGCGGTGCGCCACGCGTCGAACCACGACTCGTCGCCGATCACGCGGCCGCTGACGCGGACGATGCCGTAACGCTTGAGCGCCAGCGCGAGGCGCCTGAGCCCGGCCGAGGTCAGCGTCGGGTCGCCGAACCCTTTGAGGTAGAGGTCGCCTTGCCAGACGCCTCCGACGAGGCGGCCGCGCCCGAGCACCTCGGTCGGGAAGCGGTAGGTCGGGCCGAGCGTCCGCAGCGCGGCGAACGTCAGCGGCAGCTTCTCGTTGGACGCAGGCGCGAGCGACATGTCGGCGTTGCGCTCGAAGACGACGCCGCCGGAGGCGAGGTCGATCGCGATCGCCCCGGACGTGGCCGCCGAGAGCGACGGGACCTCGAGGGCGTGAGCCAGGCGTGTCGGCAGCGGCAGCCGCGGAGCCGACTGCGCCGTCGGGGCCGCGGCCAGCAGGCACGCGGCGAGGAGGGCCGGGAGCATCCGCATCTCGAGCAGACAGTGTGACCGAGCGGGCGGCCGGGTTTGCGCGGGTGATCTAGGCCTCCACGGCGGTAAAGATGGGTCTACCGGCCCTTGCCCGACCTGGGTGGTTTGTCGAAGAATCGGCATGCGGCCCACGCACCCCTGCGAGCATGACTGAGCTCTTCGACCGGATCACGACGCTGATCGACGCCTCCGAGCGCGATCTCAACCGCATCGAGCGGACGCTGACCGACGGCTACGCCCAGGCGCTCTCGCTGGAGGGCGAGCGGCTGCGGCTGGAGCGGCGGCTGGCGGAGCTCGCCCGTCAGCTTCACCGTGGCGACACCGCGACGAAGACGGACGAGCTGACGTCGGTCGCGGAGCGGCTCGATGGGAACGCGGGCGACCTCTCGCGGCTCCGGGCCGCGCTGGCCGACCTGCGCCGTCACGCCGCAGCCGTGCGCTAGCGGTTCTTCGGGTCTTAGACCAGACCCGAGCGGACGGCGACGACAGCCGCCTGGATCCGGTTCTCGATCTGCAGCTTCATCAGGATGTTCGAGATGTGGTTCTTCACCGTCTTCGGGCTGATGTGCAGGTCCGCGGCGATGTGGGCGTTGTCCTTGCCGTTCGCGATCAGCTTGAGCACCTCGATCTCGCGCTGCGAGAGCTCCGACCTGATCAGCTCGGCGTCCCGGCGCGAGGCACTCGTCGCTCGGACGTGCTGCAGCACCTTGGCGGCGATCGCGGGTGAGACGAGGGCCTCGCCGACCGCCGCCGAGTTGATCCCGCGATCAGGTCGTCGATCGACGAGTCCTTGAGCAGGTAGCCGCATGCGCCGGCGAGGATCGCCTCGAGACGTCGCCGTCCTGGTCGGAGATCGTCAGCACCAGGACGCGGGTGAGCGGCGCGATCATCGCGATCTGTCGCGTCGCCTCGACACCTCCGATGCCCGGCATGTTCAGGTCCATGACCACGACGTCCGGCGCTAGCTCGCGAACGGCGCGCAGCGCCTCGTCGCCGTCGTCGCATTCGCCGACGATCTGCACGCCCTGCTCGGAGAGCAGCTTGCGCAGGCCGGTACGGAACAGATCGTGGTCGTCGACGAGCAGGACGCGGGGATTGACGTGCTCCCGGGTGTCGACCTCGCTCACAGGCGACCGTCGCTCAGTGGAGCGTGATCGTCACGGTACGCCGGCCCCAGGCCATCGCCTGCACCGTCGTCGGGAACCAGAGGTCGATCGTCGAGCCGGCGACTGCGCCGCCCGTGTCCGCTGCGACCGCCTCTCCGTAGCCCGGCACCGTCATGTGCGTGCCGAGCGGGATCACGCCGGGGTCGACCGCAGCGACGCCCCAGCCGACCGGCAGCCCGGTGGCCGTCGTCCCTCCGAGCGAGTAGCCCGTGGCGCTCACCGTGATCGTCCGCGCACCCGCGACGACCCGAGGAGCGCTCGCGACATCGGCCGTCGGCGCCGAGACCGGCGCCGCGACCAGCGCCGACGTGCGGGCGTCGGCAGCCTGCGCTTCGGCGACCAGCGCCGCCAGCTGCTGTTCGGTGAGCCGGCGCTTCGACGCCAGCGACACGATGTACGCGCTCCTCGACGCACGCGCCTGCTCGAGCGAGCGCGCTGTGCTCCCGGCCTCGCGAAGCGCCGTGGCCAGCGCAGCCGTCCGCGCCGCGAGACCGGCGGCGGCCCTGTGCAGGTGGGTCCGCGCTGCTTCGAGCTCGCGCAGGACGTCCTGCCCCTGGCTGCTGGCGCGCGTCAGGCTGTCGAGGCTGGTCAGCGCCTCGTCGAGGCTGGTGGCGCCGAAAACGATCTCGAGGGGCTCGACGTCGCCTTGCTCGTAGAGCGCGCGCAGGCGGGCGGCCAGGCGCTGCGAGGCGATCCGCGTGCCGCTGCGGGCGACCGCGAGCTCATGCCGCAGCTCAGCGCGCTCTGCGCGCAGGGAGCGGGCCTGCGCCTGGAGCGAGTCGAGCTGCCCGTGGGCCGACGCCAGGCGCTGGTCGAGCGAGTACAGCGACAGCACCGAGGCGCGCGACTCGGCGACGATCCGCGCGTCGCGCGCCCGCAGCTCGGCCTGCGAGGGCCCAGAGCCGGCGCCGCCCACGGCGGGGACGACCAGGACACCCAGGATGAGCAGGGCGAACAAAAGCAGGCGCCGAGTCGGCGTTTGTGCCTGCCCAAGCACGGGGCGGGACCGTACCACAGCCTCCCAGAAGGAGGAGCGGCCTTCGTGCAGAATTACTCAGGTTTCGGATCTGTTCTCGGTTGACGCCCGTCCGAAAACCCTGCTAGCCTCCCCGACTCGTGACGTACCGGCCCCTCCCGGTGCGCCCGTCCCGCCCCCGAACAGGGGGTTGTTATCAGTAGGTTGGGGCAGGCGCCGTACGTTCTCGTCGGGATCTGTGTGGCTCTTGCAGCCGCAGTTCCGGCGTTTGCCGACCCTTCGCTCGGGTCGAAGCGCGCCGAGGCACAGGTGGTCATGGGGCAGCTCCAGAGCCTCTCCGACTCACTCGAGCGCGCACGTTCGCAGTACGACGCGGCGACGCAGCAACTCGCGCAGACGAAGCGCAGCCTGCGTGAGAACGCCTACGAGCTGCGCGTCGCGCGCGGCAACCTGAAGGCCAGCCAGCGGGCGATTCGCCAGCGGCTCGTATCGCTTTACACAACCGATCAGGACTCGACGATCGAGGTGATCTTCGGCGCGAAGAGCCTCGACGACGTGATCAGCCGGATCGACAGCGCCAAGAACGTCACGACGCTCGATGCGCGCGTGCTCACCGAGGTCACGCAGTTCCGTCACGCCGTCGTCCAACACCGCCGCCAGCTCGCGGTCGCGCGTCACGAGCAGGAACACCTGGTAGCCGTCCGCGCGGCTGCGAAGCAGTCGATCGAGTCGAAGATCGCGGAGCAGCAGCGGCTCTATTCCTCGATCAAGGGCGAGATCGCGCACATGGTTCAGGCCGAGCAAGCCCGGCAGCTGCAGATGGCCCGGATCGCCGCCGCGCGCGTGACGGTCGACCGCCAGGCGCAGCAGCAGGCTGCGCAGGACACGGTCGTCGGTGCCTCGGTGGTCGCCCCGCAGTCCGAGACGATCGTCGCGCCGCCGTCGAGGTACGGCGGTGTCGTCGGGGTCGCGATGTCGCAGCTCGGCACGCCGTACGTGTGGGGCGGCGCCGCGCCCGGAGGCTTCGACTGCTCGGGCCTCGTGATGTGGGCGTACGCCCAGGTCGGCGTCTCGCTCCCGCACTCGACGTACGCGCTCTTCGCGATGGGCGTTCCCGTCTCGCGTGACCAGCTCGAGCCCGGCGACCTCGTCTTCTTCGACGGCGTCGGCCACGTGGGCATCTACATCGGCGGCAGCCAGTTCATCCACGCGCCGCACACCGGTGACGTCGTGAAGATCTCGAGCCTCGACGAGGGCTGGTACACCGCCTCATACGTCGGCGCCCGCCGCATCCTTTAGCGAGCTAGTAGGTCGAGTAGAGCGCGTCCACCTCGCCGGCAAAGTGGTCGAGGATCACCTTCCGCCGGAGCTTCAGCGTCGGCGTCACCTCGTCCTCCTCGATGCTGAAGTCGCGCGGCAGGACGCGGAACCGCTTGATCTGCTCGAAACCCGAGCGGTCGGTGTTCACGGCGTCGACGGCCGTCTGAACCGCGGCCTGCACGGCATCGGCGTCCAGCCCGTCGACCGCCTCCGGGTCGACGGTGACGAGCGCGCCGATGTACGGCCGCCGGTCGCCGATCACGATCGCCTGCGAGACGATGCGATGCGTCTTCAGTTCGTTCTCGAGGTTCTGCGGCGCGACGTTCTTCCCGCCCGCGGTGACGATCAGGTCCTTCTTGCGGTCGGTGATCACGAGAAAGCCGTCCTCGTCGATGTGGCCGACGTCGCCCGTGTGGACGAAGCCCTCGTCGTCGAGCGCCTCGCGGGTCGCTCCCTCGTCGTGGTAGTAGCCGGCGAACACGGTGTTCGAGCGAATCAGGATCTCGCCGTCGGGCTCGATCTTGAGCTCGACGCCCGGCAGCGGCTTGCCGACCGTGCCGAAGCGGAACGCGCTCGGGAGGTTGACGGTGGCGGCGGTCGTGATCTCCGACAGGCCGTACCCCTCCAGGATCAGGATGTCGATCGAGTGGAAGAACTCCGCGATCTCGCGCGCGAGCGGTGCCCCGCCCGCGTTGGCGACCCGCAGCCGGCCCCCGAGCCGGTCCTTGATCTTCGAGTAGACCAGCCGGTCGGCGAGGCGGTGCTTCGCGGCCAGGAGAGGCGGCACCCGGCGGTTTTGAGCCCGGAGCCGTGAGACCCGGCGGCCGACGTCGAGCGCCCAGTCGGCGATCCGGCGGCGTGGGCCGGTGAGCTCTGCGAACTGGCCCAGCACGGCGGCGTGGATCTTCTCGTAGACGCGGGGGACGCTCGGGAAGATCGTCGGCCGCACGCGCGGCAGCTCGACCGCGGCCTGCAGCGGATCGGGCAGGAACGCGATCGTGAAGCCGATGTACGCGGCGGACAGGTGCAGCAGCCGACCGTAGTTGTGCGCCAGCGGGAGGTACAGCAGCATCACGTCGCCGGGCATCGTCAGCCGTTCGTCCAGCTCGTCGCCCTTCTGCACCATCGCGTAGTAGTTCCGGTGGCGGATCATGCAGGCCTTCGGCGGCCCGGTCGTGCCCGACGTGTAGATGAACGTGAACAGGTCGTCCTCGTCGAGCGACGCCGCCCGCTCGGCGAGCGCGCCCGGCCTCGCGGCCGCGAAGGCGCGGCCGTCGGCGCGCACCGCGTCGAGGTCGCCGAACGTGAGGACGTAGCGCAGCGTCGACTCGTCGACCTTCGCGCGCTGCTGGTCGTCCTCGACGAGCACGCCGACGGCGTCCGAGTGCTCGAGCAGGTACTGGACGTCGCGCGCCGAGCTCGAGGCGTAGATCGGCGCGGCGACGGCGCCCACGAGCGCGAGGGCGAAGTCGAAGAGCGCCCACTCGAGCGTCGTCCGCGCCACCAGCCCGAACGACTCTCCCTTCTCCACCCCGAGCGCGAGCAGGCCGTTGGCGAGCTCGTCGACGGCTGTCGCCGCCTCCGCCCACGAGACTGGACGCCACTCGCCGTCGACCTGGTGCAGGTACGCCGGGCCGCTCCGTGCCGCTCTGGAGCCCTCGAGCCAGAGGTTCGCGATCGTGCGGTCGCCGGCCATCGCTCGCAATCTAGTCAGCCTCCGCGCGAAGGGAACTGCTCCCCGGTCACGAATCTGGCCGGTCCCGGATACGATTCACCTGCTCATGCGGACAACCTGGAACGGCTCAATCAGCTTCGGCCTCGTCAACATCCCCGTCGGGCTCGCGCCCGCGACGACGCCGGCTGCGCGGCAGTCGGACGTCTCGTTCCGCCTGCTGCACCGCGAGTGCCTGACGCCGATCAAGCAGAAGCGCTGGTGCCCCGTCCACGACCGCGAGGTCTCGGCCCGACGAGATCGTCAAGGGCTGGGAGGTCGCGAAGGGCCAGTTCGTGTCGTCGAGGACGGCGAGCTCGAGGCGATCGAGCAGCACGACACCTCCCGCGCGATCGAGATCCGCCGGTTCGTCCAGCTCGAGCGAGGTCGATCCGATCTACTTCGACCGCACCTACTTCCTCGTGCCCGCCGGCAGCCGAGGCGCGCGGCGGCCCTACGTGCTGCTGCTCGCAGGCGATGCAGCGAGCGGCGTCGTCGGCGCTCGGCCGCGTTCGTGCTCGCCGGCAAGGAGAAGCTCTGCCTGATCCGTCCGAAGGGCGACGCGCTCGCGCTCGAGACGCTGTTCGTCGCCGAGGACGTGCACGAGCCAGGCCGAGATCGACGAGGCCGTCGCCGGCGCCGAGGTGAAGAAGGAGGAGCTCGACGCTCGCGAAGCAGATCATCGCAGTCGCTCGCCGGGCCGTTCGAGCCGCGGAGCTGACGAGCGAGTACCGGGCGTCGCTGCGCGAGCTGCTCGAGGCGAAGCTCGAGGGCCAGGAGTTCGAGCTCGCCGGCCGAGGCGGAGCCCGCGCCTGTGATCGACCTGATGGAGGCGCTGCGCGCGTCGGTCAGGCCGCATCCGAGAAGCCGAAGGCCGCAACGGCCCGCAGACGAAGAAGCCCGCCGCAGCGCCGAAGCGCGGCAGCGGGCTCCTCACGTCGGTCGTAGCTTCGCGTCAGTGCTGAGGCCGGCAGGGCGCCGAGCGCCTGCAGCTGCGCCTGGAAGAGCGTCTTGTCGATCTTGCCCTGGTAGATCGGCACGTGCTCCTCGACGCAGATCCGGATCACCTCGTCGCGTTCGATCCCGACCTCCTTGGAGAGCTCTTCAGGCGTCAGATGATTGGCCATGTCGCTCCTCTCGTCGTTTCCGGGAGACAAAAAAGCCCGCCGCGCTCAAGCGCTGGCGGGCTGAGTTCGAGAAGCTCAGTGGAGGCGTCAGGCAGGATCTTCACTCGATCCCGCCTGGCGCCGACGAAGCTCATGCCGCACACGATAATCGAACCGCGACGACGGACGCGACCTTCGGTCTACTCTGTTAGCCGCCTCCGGGGTGTGGCGCAGCCTGGTAGCGCGCTCCGTTCGGGTCGGAGAGGTCCCCAGTTCGAATCTGGGCACCCCGATAGACGCGGATCTCGGTGCCAGGCACTTCAGTGCCTGGCACCGGTTCGTGGGCTGCTGGTGGCTATCGTCGCCTGGTGGCCGTGCTTCGGGCTGTCGTCTTCGACGTCGACTTCACGCTGGCCAAGCCCGGGCCCGATCTCGGGGCTGAGGGGTACCGGCGGCTCGGGCGAGCGCTACGGGCTCGCGCTCGACCCGAAACGGCTACGACGACGCGCGGCGCGGCGGCGCTCGCGAGCCTCGAGCGCCATCCGGAGCTCGACCACGACGAGGAGCTCTGGGTGCTGTTCACCCAGCGGATCATCGAGGGGATGGGCGGGGTCGGCGACACCCACGCCGCGGCGGTCGAGATGACGCGTGCCTGGGAGCACGCGGCGCATTTCGAGCTCTACGAGGACGTGCCGCCGGCGATCTCCGCGCTCCGCGGCGCACGGGCTCCGGATCGGCCTGCTCTCGAACACTGCGCGGGATCTCGAGGATTTCGTCGCGCACCACGGGCTCGAGGTGGACGCCCTGCTCACCTCGCGTGTCCACGGCAAGACGAAGCCGCACGAGTCGATCTTCCGCGACCTGCTCGCCCTGCTCGACGTCGCGGCGGCCGAGGCGGTGATGGTCGGCGACTCGCTCGAGGACGACATCGACGGCGCGCGGGCCGTCGGGATGCGCGCCGTGCTCGTCGACCGGGACGGCCGCTACCCGGACGTCCCGGGCCGCGTCGAGAATCTCGCAGCGCTGCAGGGCCTCCTCGCGATCTAACCTGTCTCTATGCCTGGCTGGCTCGTTTGGGCGATCGTCGCGATCGGGCTCGGCATCGGCGAGATGCTCACGCCGGGGATGTTCTTCCTCGGCCCGGTGGCGCTGGCGGCGGTCGCCGCGACGCTCGCGGCGGTCCTCGGCGGCGGAGCCGTGGTGACCCTGATCGTCTTCATCGTCGGCTCGCTCGCCTCGCTGGCGTTCCTGCGGCCGATCGCGCGGAGCCACGTGCGCCTGCCCGCGCTCTCGCGCACGGGCACCGATGCGCTCGTCGGGCGCAAGGCGATCGTCACCCGCCAGGTCGACGAGCACGGCGGCAGGGTGCGGATCGGCGGCGAGGAGTGGTCGGCGCGGGCCTACCTGGGCGACCAGGTGTTCGAGGAAGGAAAGACCGTGGACGTGATCCAGATCGAGGGCGCTACCGCCCTCGTATCCGAATAGGAGGTCGATCGTGGCTGCACTGATCGTGCTCGGCGTGATCGTGCTGTTCATCCTGCTGCTGCTCGCAAAGACCGTGCGGGTGATCCCGCAGGCGCGCGCCGGCGTCGTCGAGCGGCTCGGGCGCTACTCGCGCACGCTCACCCCGGGGCTCACGATCGTGATCCCGTTCATCGACCGGGTCCGGCAGCTGCAGGACCTCCGGGAACAGGTGGTCTCGTTCGAGCCGCAGCCCGTGATCACCGAGGACAACCTCGTCGTCAACATCGACACGGTCATCTACTTCCAGATCACCGACCCGAAGTCGGCGACCTACGAGATCGCAAACCCCGTGAACGCGATCGACTTGCTCACCGTGACGACGCTCCGCAACGTCATCGGCGGCATGACCCTGGAGCAGACGCTGACCTCGCGCGAGACGATCAACGACCAGCTGCGCGGGATCCTCGACGAGGCCACCGGCAAGTGGGGGATCCGTGTCCATCGCGTCGAGCTGAAGTCGGTCGACCCGCCGCCCTCGATCAAGGACACGATGGAGAAGCAGATGCGCGCGGATCGCGAGAAGCGCGCCGCCATCCTGCAGGCAGAGGGCGTCAAGCAGTCGCAGATCCTGACCGCCGAGGGCGAGAAGCAGTCGGCGATCCTCAAGGCCGAAGGCCAGAAGCAGTCGGCGATCCTCGCCGCCCAGGGCCAGGCCGAGGCAATCGGCACGGTCTTCAAGGCGATCCACGACGGCGACGCCGACCCGAAGCTGCTCGCCTACCAGTACCTGCAGGTGCTGCCGCAGATCGCCCAGGGCGACGCGAACAAGGTGTGGGTGATCCCGAGCGAGCTGACGCGGGCCCTCGGTGGGATCTCCGAGCGCATCCTCCCCCGGTCGGGGGAGAGCGGGGACACAACCTGAGGGATGCGGCGAACAGGGTCTGCGCGCATGCTGCGGTGCACGTGCGCAGGCCCAGGCGCCTCCTCAACTGGCTGTTCGTGCTCTCGGCACTCGCCGTGAGCGGTCTCGTCGCGCGCCATTTCGCCAGCACGGGGTGGCCCCTGCACCAGGCGAACGTCTGGCTCGTCGTGCTCGCCGCGCTGATCTTCGCCGCGGCCTACGCGGCGAAGGCGTGGGGCTGGCAGCGCCTCTTCCAGACGGCGGAGCGTCCTGCGGTGCTGACGCTGGCCGCTGCCGGCGGGGCGGCCTCCGTGGGCGGCATCGCGCTTCCGGGGCGATGCGACGACGTGATCCGGTTCGCGGTCGTGCGGCGCTGCCGCCGCCGGCGCGCCAGCTTCGGCGCCGTCATCCTCTCGCTCTTCCTGCTCGCCCTCCTCGACAGCGCCGCGCTCGTGCCGCTGGCGTCGGTCGCGGCGTTCGTGTCGAACGTCGACGGCTGGCTCCAGGTCGGGCTGTTCGTCGTCGCGGGGGCCGGAGTCGCGGCCGCAGCGGTCGTGCTCGGCCTGCGGCGGCTCGCCGGGTTCAGGCTGCTGGCGCGATTCCGGCTCGCCCGCTTCGTCGGCGAGCACGCCACCAGCCGGCGGGAGGCGATCCAGGCCTGGTTCGCCGTCGCCGTCTCCTGGGTGCTCCGCGCGCTGGCGGTGTTCGTGCTGTTGGCCGCTCTCGGGCTGGGCACCGACTTCGCGCTGGCACTTGCGTTCGTCTGCGCCTCGTCGGCGTCGGCCGTCCTGCCGGTCGCTCCGGCCGGTGCAGCCGTCCAGGCCGGTGCCGGCGCCGCGATCCTGATCGCATCCGGCGTTCGCACCGAGGATGCCGTCGCCTTCGGCCTCGCCGCCCAGGCGCTTCTGATCGCCGCCGGCGCAGCCTTCGTGCTCGCCCTCGGGGCCTGGCACCTGCACGGCCGTCTGTTGCCCGCGCGCGCTTAGCCCGCCGCCAAGCGGCTGTTAAGCGGCCGCCTCGATCCTGCGGCCGTCATGCGTCGCAGACTTCTCATCGCCGGGCTCGTCGTCCTGGTGCTCGCGCTCGCCGCCGGCCGCCGGCTCAGGCTCAAACCCTCCTAAAGGAGCCCGGCCGCGGCCTCGGCGAGCGTCAGCACCGGGCCGACGCACGTCTCTTGCCCCTCGAGCAGCTCGAGCCAGGCTGCGAGCGTGCGCGTGCGGAACAGCGCCTCGAGCTCGGGCAGGCTCGGCTCGTAGGCCCGGCTGGCCAGGTCGGGGCGCTCGAGGAGCTCGCAGAGCCGCTGCCAGAACTTCGGCTCGAGCGCGGCGACGGTGAGGTGGCGGCCGTCGGCCGTCTCGTAGATCCCGTAGCAGGCTGCGCCGCCGGTGAGCAGGCGGGGAACGGGATCGCCGCCGAGCCGGTGCGCAGCCAACCGGTGCGAGCCGTGCGCCATCGAGATGACGACGTGCGCTCCCCGGCCTGTGTGCTCGCGGTCGAGCAGGGCGGCGAGCACCTCGACGACTGCGCCCTGCGCGCCGGCGCAGAGGTCGGCGATCTGCACCGGCGGGAGCGCCGGCGCTGTGTCGGCGAGCACGCCCGCGTAGCCGAGGTAGTTGAGGTCGTGACCGGCGTCGCGCGCGTGCGGGTCCTCCGAGCCGTAGCCGGTGATCGAGCAGAGGATCGCCCGCTTGCCGAGCTCGATCCCGAGGCGCTCGAAGACGCCCGGGCGGAAGCCCTCGAGCACGACGTCGGCCTCCGCGAGCACGCCGGGCGGCGCTTCGCTCCGCGCGTCCCACGTGATTCGCTCCTTGCCTGCGTTGAGCGCCTCGTACCACCCTGGCGCGGTCGTCTCGACCGGGTCGCCCTCCGGCGGCTCGATCTTCACGACCCGCGCGCCGAGCCGAAGCAGCTCACGCGACGCGAACGGTCCGGGCAGATACCGGGTCAGGTCGGCGACGGTGACGCCCCGGAGTGGTTGCACCTGCCGATTATGCTGGCGGGCCTTGGCCGGGACGGCGACCGAGCGGCGAAGTGAGCTGCTGCGCGCGGCGGTGAGGGTGTTCGCCGGCAAGGGCTTCGGCGCAGCCCGGGTCGGCGACATCGCCGCCGAGGCCGGCGTCGCGCACGGCCTCCTCTACCACTACTTCCGCTCGAAGGACGACGTTCTCGACGAGATCTTCCGCCGGACGTGGTCGAACCTGGCCGCCGAGCTCGAGCGAATCGAGGAGGCGGGACCGCCGTTCGCCGGGCAGCTGCGGGAGTTCGCGCGCGTGTACCTCGGCTCGTGGCTCGACACGCCCGACCTGATTCGCGTGCTCGTGCGCGAGGTCGCCCGGAGCGCTGACGTCGCCGCGCGGGTGGGGGAGCTGGAGGCCGTGTTCGCGCCGCTCGAGCGCATCGTGTCCGCCGCTCGGCAGCGCGGCGAGGTTCGCGACGACGTCGATGCTCGCTTCGCGGCCTTTGCGATCTACGGGGCGCTCGAGGAGATCCTCACCGGCTACGTGCTCGGACGGCTGCCCGGCGACCGTGAAGACGTCGACCGTGCTGTCGGCGCCGTGGCCGACGTCGTTTCGGCAGGATTGGCTCGATGACCGAGTCGTTCAACCTGGCGAGCGGCGCGTTGCCCGACGAACGTGCGAAGGACGGGTGGCGGACACGCTCCGCACGCGTCGGTGACGCGCTGGGGGCGGCGACGATCGGCGGCTCCGTCTACGAGCTCCCGGCCGGTGAGCGCACGTTCCCGTACCACTTCCACCACGGTGTCGAGGAGTGGCTGATCGTCGTCGAGGGATCGCCGACCGTCCGCACGCCGGACGGTGCGCGCACCCTTTGTACGGGTGACGTCGTCTGCTTCCCGTCCGACTCCGCGGGCGCGCACGACGTGGTCGGGCCGGGGCGGGTGCTGATCCTCTCGACGGGCGAGACGACGTCGGTGTCGGTGTACCCGGAGTCCGGCAAGCTCGGGACGCGACCGCCCGACCGGACCGACTCGCTCAACTTCCGCCGTGCGCAGGCGGTCGACTACTGGGACGGCGAGGAATGACCGAGGTCAACCTGTTCGAGCTCGAGCTCACGCTCGACGACGACGATCCGGACGGCTACCACGTCGGCTACAAGCGCGTCGCGCCGCTCGTCGGCGGCGCGTTGCTCGGGCTCTCGGTGTACGAGCTTCCACCGGCGCAGAGCATCTGCCCGTACCACTGGGAGGCCGGCGACGAGGAGTGGCTGATCGTCCTCGGCGGCCGGCCGACACTGCGCACGCCCGACGGCGAGAGCGAGCTCGCTGCCTGGGACACGGTCTGCTTCCCGGCCGGCGCCGACGGCGCCCACAAGGTGACCAACAACACCGGCGAGCCGGTTCGGGTGGGGATCCTCTCGACCAAGAACGAGCCGGGCGTGTCTGTCTATCCCGACTCGAACAAGGTCGGCGTGTGGCCGCCCGGCAAGCTCTTCCGGCTCGACGACGCGGTCGACTACTTCGAGGGCGAGCTCTAGGAGGGTTTGGCGGAATGCCGTTCGACGGCACAACCTGTATTTCGCCAAGCCCTCCTAGGCCGACCTAGATCACCACGGTCTCGCGGCGCTCCGCGCCGCGGGCGAACCGCTCGACGTCGAAGGCGGTGAGGTCGAGCGTCGGCTCGCGTCCGGCGACCAGCTGCGCAATGTGCTCGCCCACGGCCGGCGCCTGCTGGAAGCCGTGACCGGAGAAGCCGGTCGCGTAGAGGAAGCGCGAGACGCGCCCGCTCTCGCCCACCAGCGCGTTGTGGTCGGGCGAGACCTCGTAGTAGCCCCACCAGGACGACTGGATCGGCAGGTCGGCAAGCACCGGCAGCCGCCGGGCTGCGTGCTCGGCGACGTCCTCGAGGCTCGGCTCCCGGCCGCCGAACACGAGCCCCTGGCCCTCGCGGTGGAAGTAGAAGCTCGTCGAGAAGTCGACCGTCAGCGGAAGCTCGGTGGGCAGGCCGCCGTCGGTCGGCGTGAACCAGAGGTGCCGCGGCTCGCCCTTGACCGGCAGGTCGACGCCGGCCAGCGCCGCGACGTCGGACGACCAGGCGCCGGCCGTGCAGACGAGCGTCGTGGTGGCGATCCGTTCGCCGCCGGCCTCGACGCCCTCGATCCTGCCGTCACGCACGTGCACCGCCGCGAGCGGGCAGCGCTGGCGGATCCGTACGCCGCGCTCCGTGGCCCCACGCACGTACCACTGGACGACCGACTCCGGCGAGCAGTAGCCATCGAGGCCGCAGTACGTGGCCGCCAGGACGCCGTCGAGGTCGAGCTGGGGCACGAGGTCGAGGGCGTCGGCCGGGGTCAGCTCGCGGGCCGGCACGCCGAGTGCCTGCTGCATCGCGAGCGCGGCGCGAAAGGCGGAGACGTCATCCTCGCGATCGAGCAGGAACAGGTAGCCCCACTGGTGGAGCTCGATCTCGTCGCCCATCCTCTGCAGCTCCACGAGCGAGCGCTGCGCGATCCGCACGTTGAGCTCGTCGCCGAACTGCATGCGGAAGCCTCCGGCCGATTTCGCGGTCGAGCCCGAGGCGAGCGTGTCGCGCTCGAGCAGGACGACGTCGGTGATCCCGAGCTCCGCGAGGTGCCACGCAACGGACGCGCCGAGCGCACCTCCGCCGGCGATCACCACCTCCGCGGTCTGCACCGGGTCAGGCCGTGGCGTGGACGGGCGAGAGGGCGGGCGCCCACGAGCAGAGCGGCGACACGTCGCCGTTCCGTCCGTTGAGCTTGCGGAAGCCGAGCGCGTGCTCGGCCTGCATCATCTTGTGGATCTGCGTCGTGCCCTCGTAGATGATCGGCGCGCGGGCATTGCGGAAGTACCGCTCGATCCCGTACTCGGCCGAGTAGCCGTACGAGCCGAACACCTGGATCGCGAGGTGCGCGGCCTCGAACGCCGATTCGGTCGCATGCCACTTGGCGAGCGACGTCTCGCGGGTGTTCCGCTTGCCCTCGTTCTTCATCCACGCGGCCTGCATCACGAGCAGCTTCGACGTCTCGTAACCGAGCACCATGCTCGCGATCATGTCCTGCACGAACTGGTAGCGGCCGATCGCCTGCCCGAACGTCTCGCGCTCGCGCGCGTACTCGGCCGATCTCTCCAGACACGCACGGATGACCCCGCAGGCGCCGGCTGCGACGGTGAAGCGGCCCTGGTCGAGCGAATGCATAGCGATCTCGAACCCCTGCCCCTCGGCGCCGATCAGGTTCTCCGCCGGCACCTCGACGTTCTCGAAGAAGAGCTCGCCGGTCGAGCCTGCCCAGATGCCGAGCTTGTGCTCCGTGTCCCGCGCGGTGAAGCCCTTCGTGCCCTTCTCGAGCACGAAGGCGCTGATGCCCTTGTGCGCGGCCGACGGGTCGGTCTTCGCGAACACGAGCGCGTGCTCTGCGACGGTCGCGTACGAGATCCAGTTCTTCTGGCCGTTGAGCACGTACAGGTCGCCTTCGCGGCGCGCAGTCGTGCGCATCGACGCGACGTCCGACCCGGCGGCGGGCTCGGTCAGCCCGAAGCAGGCGAGCTTTTCGCCCTTCGCCTGCGGCGTCAGCCACCGCTGTTTCTGCTCCTCGTTGCCGTACTTGAGCAGGGACAGCGAGTTGAGGCCGACATGCACGGAGATCAGCGTGCGGAACGCAGCCTCGCCGCGCTCGATCTCCTCGCACGCGAGCGCCTCGGCGACGTAGTCCAGGCCGGCCCCGCCGTACTCCTCGGGAATCACGACGCCGAGGATCCCGAGCTCGGCCATGCCCTCGATCAGTTCGAAGTCCAGCTTGTGGTCGATGTCGTTCTGGATCGCGACCGGCAGCACGCGCTCGTCCACGAAGGTGCGGACGGTGTCCTGGATCAGCCGCTGCTCGTCGCTCAGCTCAAAGTCCATCGCGGCAGCCTAGCCAGCCCTCGAGGCTGAACGCGGGGAGTCCGTCGATCGACTCGGCGTTGCGCTCTTGCACGTAGTCGCGGAGGCCGGCGGCGCCCTTCGCGGCGCGCCACGCGTCGCGCTGGGTGCGCTCGCCGACGTACTCCAGCAGGGGAACGCCGTAGCCGCACGAGTCCCCGATCCGCTCGACGTGGATGCGCACGACGCCGCGGACGCCGTCGCCGGGATCGGCGGCCGGCAGCACCTCGCCGCGGCCGTGGAGCCGGACGATGCGGGGCGGGCCCTCGAAGGCGCAGAGCATCACGCAGATGCGCCCGTTCTCACGCAGGTGCGCGGCCGTCTCGGCGCCGCTGCCGACGTGGTCCTCGTACTCCACGGTCGTGCCGTCGACGACCGTGAGCGTCCCGATCGGCCCCTTGGGCGAGACGTTCACATGGCCGCCCTCGCTCGGCGCCGTCGCCACGAAGAAGAGGCGCTGACGGCCGATCCAGGCCGCGAGCTTCGCGTCGATCTCGTCGTAGAGCTTCCCCATCGCCGGCTGACGCAAATCTACAGGCCTGCTACCGTTTGACTGACCAGTCAATCAAGGTCAGCGGACCACCAGTCAGGAGCCGGGATGAGCACCGCCGAGCACACGGCCACGGGCGTCTCGTTCGCCCTCACCGACGAGCAGCGGGAGCTCCGCTCGCTCGCGCGGGAGTTCGCCGCCGAGGAGATCCGGCCGAAGGCCGCCGAGTACGACGAGCGGTCACAGCACCCCGCGGACCTGATCGCGAAGGCCCATTCGCTGGGCCTGATGAACCTCCATGTCCCAGAGGCGTACGGAGGCCTCGGCCTGCCGTCGTTCGACGGCATGCTCGTCGGCGAGGAGCTCAACTGGGGCTGCTCGGGCATCGGCACCTCGATCGGGGCGAACGGCCTCGGCGCGGGCCCGGTGATCATCGCCGGCTCCGACGAGCAGAAGACACGCTGGCTGCCGGAGCTCGTCGAGGAGCCGATCCTGTGCTCGTTCGGGCTCTCGGAGCCGGGAGCCGGCTCGGATGTCGCGCGCCTGGCCACGACGGCCGTGCGGCGCGGCGGCGACTACGTCCTGAACGGCTCCAAGACCTTCATCACGAACGCCGGCCACGCCGCGTGGACAGTCGTCTTCGCGAAGACGGATCCGGCGAAGGGCCACCGCGGCATCTCCGCCTTCGTCGTCCCGATGGACACGCCGGGCGTGACGATCGAGAAGCACCTCGACAAGATGGGCCAGCGTGCCACCGACACGTCGGCATTCGCGCTCACCGACGTGGTCGTGCCTGCCGAGAACCGGCTCGGCGACGAGGGCGAGGGGTTCAAGATCGCGATGAAGACGCTCGACTTCACGCGCCCGGGAACGTCGGCGGGCGCGGTCGGCGTCGCCCAGGCGGCGTACGAGCACGCCGTCGAGTACGCGAAGGAACGCGTCACCTTCGACGTGCCGATCGCGATGCACCAGGGCATCAACTTCCTGATCGCCGACATGGCGACGGAGATCGAGGCCTCGCGCCTGCTGACGTGGCAGGCGGCGTGGCTGATCGATCAAGGTGAGCGGGCGACTCTCCACTCGTCGTTCGCCAAGCGCTTCTCCGCGGACACGGCCATGAAGGTGACGACCGACGCCGTCCAGGTCTTCGGGGGCTACGGCTATACGAAGGAGTACCCCGTCGAGAAGCTGATGCGCGACGCCAAGCTGTTCCAGATCTACGAGGGCACGTCGCAGATCCAGCGGCTCGTGATCGCGAAGGAGATCTTCCTGCCTCGCGGGTAGAGTCGCCGCGTGAGCCTCGACATCGACCTCTCAGGGCGCGTCGCGCTCGTCACCGGAGGCTCGCGCGGGCTCGGGCGAGCCGACGCGCTCACGCTCGCCCGTGCCGGCGCGGATGTCGTGATCGCCGACCTGCTCCTCGAGTCCGAGCTGTCGGAGGAGACCGACGCCTACGGGCCGCTCGCTCAGGTCGCGCGGACGCAGGGCCTCGTGCACACGGAGTCGACCGCTGAGGAGATCCGCGGCCTTGGCCGGCGCGCCCTCGCCGTTCGCTGCGACGTCACCGACCGCGAGCAGGTGTCGGCGGCGGTGACGCGCACCGTCGACGAGCTCGGCTCCGTCGACATCCTCGTGAACAACGCCGGCACGCTGGACCACGTCGGGCAGTTCCCGGATCAACAGCCGGCTCTCTGGGAGCGCGACCTCAGGGTGAACCTGACCGGCGCCTTCAACTGCGCGCAGGCCGTGTGGCCGCACATGAAGGAGCGGAGCTTCGGGCGGATCGTGAACATGGCCTCCGTGGCCGGCACGCTCGGCGGGTTCGGCCAGGCGTCCTACTCGACCACGAAGGCCGGGATCATCGGCTTGACCAAGACGCTCGCGCTGGAGGGGGGCCGGCACGGGATCACCTGCAACGCGATCGTCCCGGGGATCATCGGCACCGAGGCCTTCCACATGGCGAACCCGGCGATGAACGAACGCATCGCAAACCGAACCGTCTTCAAGCGGCCCGGCGAACCGCAGGACATCGCCAACGCGATCGCGTTCCTCTGCTCGGATCTCGCCGCCTACATCACCGGCGTCGAGCTGAACGTCTCCGGCGGCGTCGAGCTTTTCGTCTTCTAGCCGGGATCCGGCGGGACCGCCGCTAAGATTCCGCGGCCGTGGCCGCCACTTCCTCGGCTATTCAGGCACGTCGTCGCGCCGCCGCGCGCAAACGCTTCTGGACCAGGATGGCCTGGGTCGGCGTGCTCGCGGTGCTGGCAGCGATCGGGATCGGGCTCGCCTTCGCCGGCTCGGCGGACCGGCTCGCCCACGGGACGCGCGTGGACGGGGTCGACGTCGGCGGTCTCGCGACGGTCGACGCGAAGCGGACACTGGCGCGGCGCTGGCAGCAGCTGGCCCGGACCCCGATCGCGTTCACGTTCGGCTCGCAGCGCTTCACGCTGACGGCGCGCGAGCTCGGTATCCAGCCCGACCTGGACGCCGCTGTCGCCTCCGCCCAGCACCGGGGCGACGGCTTCGGGTTCCTCCGCGGCTACCGGCGCCTCGGGCTCGAGCTCTTCCCTGCCGACGTGTCGCCGCACACACACGTGTCGGCCACTCCACTCGCCTACGAGCTCGACCGGATCGCAGCGGAGGTCGACCGGTCGCACCGCGACGCAGCGATCCAGCGTCGGGGCTTGCGGTTCATTGTCGTCCCGGGCCGGTCGGGCAGCCTTCTCGACCGTGCCGCGGCCTCGCGTCAGATCGTCGCGTCGCTTGCGTCGTTCTCGCGAGCGCCGGTCGCGCTGCCGGTGCGAGTCGACCCGCCGGAGATCACCGCCGCGTCACTGCAGGCGACCCGGGACGTCGCGGCGACCGCGGTCTCGGCGCCCGTCACTCTCACCGTCGGGCCGACGCGGATCAAGCTGCCGCGCTGGCGGATCGCGACGATGCTCGACCTCAGCCGGCCGGGCAGCTCGCTCCGACTCGGCGGGCCCGACGCGACGGCCGAGCTTCGACGCCTCGAGCGCGCGGTGAACCGCTCGCCGCGCGACGCCGACTGGGCGGTGGGCGCCGGCGGATCGGTGCGCGTCGTGCCGGCGCTGCCCGGCATCACGCTCGACGTCGACAAGTCGGCGGCGGCGATCCTCGCTGCAGCGACGCGACCGACCAACCGGGTTGCACCGCTCGTGTACGCCGAGCAGCAGCCGAAGCGCACGACGGCCCAGGCGACGGCGCTCGGCATCACGGGCACCGTGGGCGCGTACGAGACGTTCTTCGGCGGTGAGGCAAACCGGATCCACAACGTCCAGCTCGTTTCGCATCTCGTCGACCGCAAGCTGATCGCCCCGGGTTCGACGTTCTCGTTCAATGGGACGACCGGAGAGCGCTCCGCCGCCAAGGGATTCCTCGAGGCGCCGGTGATCATCAACGGCGAGCTCGAGACCGGGCTCGGGGGCGGGGTGTGCCAGGTGTCGACGACGGTGTTCAACGCCGCGTTCGTGGCCGGGCTGCCGATCACCGCCCGCACGAACCACGCGCTCTACATCTCCCACTATCCGCTCGGTCGAGATGCAACCGTCAACTATCCGGACGTCGACCTGAAGTTCCTCAACGACACGGGCCACTGGCTGTTGCTGCGCACCTGGGTGAGCTCGTCGTCACTCACCGTGGCGCTGTACGGGGCGCCGCAGCACCGGCGCGTCGAGTCCGTGACCCAGCCGCTGCGCGTGGTCTCGCCGCCGCCGGTGAAGAAGACGAAGGATCCGAAGCTCGCGGTCGGGCAGACGATCGTCGACGACCCCGGCGTCCCCGCGCAGACGACGCGGGTCGAGCGGAAGGTCTACTCGCCCTCCGGGAAGCTGCTCTCGGACGAGTCGTGGTCGTCGTACTACCGCGCCGTGCCGAAGCAGGTTCGCGTCGGCGCGAAGAAGAAGCCGCCGGCCGCGCTCAGCCCGGCCGGGACGGCGCCGACTGCTCCGCACTAGCGATCGCGTCGAGCAGCCACTCCGGGACGCGGGTGGGGCGGAGCGTCTTCGCGTCGACGGTCGCGTGCGCGGTCCAGCCGTCGGCGATCGCGTGCTCGTCGCGGCGGACGGCGTACTCGTAGCGGAACCGCGCACCCTTCACCTCGAGGCAGCGCGCGAACACCTTCAGCCGGTCGTCGAAGACCGCCGGTTCGATGTAGCGGGCGTGTGACTCCAGCACGAGCGCTTCGATGCCCTCGTCGCGGAGGCGCTGGTAGCCGTGCGCGAACTCCTCGAGATACTCGACACGCGCAACCTCGAACCACACGAAGTAGCTCGCGTTGTGTGCGATTCCCTGGGCATCGGTCTCCGCGAAGCGAACCCGGATGTCGGTCGAGAAGTTGAACCCTTCCACGCTGCGGCCATGCTCGCAGACCGAACGGGAGAGGTCCGCTCAGGCGGCTGCGCGCTTGACTTGCTTCTCGTCCAACACGCGGGCGCAAGACGCGCACACGTGCTGCTCGATCTCGTACGGGACGCCGCCGCGCAGCACCACCACATGGACGCGCTTGGCGTCGTGCTCATGGGTCTTGAGAGGCTGGGTGCTCATGCTTCCAGGGTAATCGGCAAATGTGCCGTGCAAATGAACAAAATCTGACGATCCCGCATCAATTCAGACGCCCGCCGGCAGCGAAAGTTGGACGTGCTCGGCGAGGCCGGAGACGCCGACACCGACGAGGCGCAGCGGGCCCGGCCGGTCGCGCAGCGCGCGGTCGAGCAGCTCGCAGGCGATCGACCCGATTCGCTCCGCGTCGTCCGTCCCGACCTGCAGCGACGTCGAACGCGTGCGAATCGAGAAGTCGGGGTAGCGAAGCTTCGTCGTGATCGTCCGTGCGACCTGGGCGCGGCGTTCGAGGTGGCCCGCCAGACCGACTGCCATCCGCCGGAGCTCGTCGTGGAGGCGCTCTCGATCGCCGATGTCCCGGGCGAACGTCTCCTCGTTCGAGATCGAGATTCGCTCGAGCGACAGCTCGAGCCGGCGTGGATCGATGCCGCGGGCGCGGTCTCGAAGCTCGCGGCCGACCTTGCCGTGCAGGACCGTTCGCAGCGCATCGTCGTCGAGCGCGGCGAGCTCCCCGATCGTCGAGACGCCCGCGGCGACGAGGCGCTCCTCGGCGCGCGGGCCGACGCCCGGCAGCAGTCGGATCGGGAACGGCGCGAGGAACGCCGCCTCGCGGCCCGGGCGCACCGGCGTCAGGCCGCCGGGCTTCCGGCGGTCGGAGGCGATCTTGGCGACGACCTTCGAGCCCGCGACCCCGAGCGAGCACGAGAGGCCCGTGCGCGCACGGACCACCGCCTGCACCGCCTCCGCCACCGCCCGGGCGTCGTCGAAGGTCGGCACCACCTCGCCGAGGTCGAGGTAGCCCTCGTCGATGCCGGTCTGCTCGACGGTCGGAACGATCTCGCGCACGACCGCCCAGACGTCGCGCGAGTAGTCGCGGTACACGGACATCCGCGGCCGGATGAACGTCGCCTGCGGACAGCGTCGCAACGCCTCCGCGCACGACATCGCGGAATGGATGCCGAAGCCGCGGGCGACGTAGTTGGCCGTCGCGACGACCCCGCGCCCGTGCGGGTCGCCGCCGACGATCAGCGGCACGCGTCGAAGCGCCGGCTCTTCGAGCTCCTCGACGGCGGCGAAGAACGCATCGAGGTCGAGGTGCGCGACGAGCACGGCTCCTGGAGCGTAGATTCCGCGGCTGATGCTGGGGGTCGCCCTCCCCGTCACGCTCGCGCTCGCCGCGACGGCCGGCCCCGCGCCGGCGACGGTCGGCGGCTGTGTCGCCTCTGCGCAACCGGTCGGCTCGGCCCGCGTCGCCTACGCCGGGTACGCGGACCGCGGAGCCGTCGCCTACCGAACGCCCGGCGGCGGGGTGCTCGCGCGCTTCGGGCCGCGGAACGCGAACGACTATCCGACGGTGTTCGGTGTCCTCGCAACCGCGGCGGGCACGTCCTGCGGCGGCCGCTGGTACCGCGTGGAGCTTCCGATCCGACCGAACGGCAGCACCGGCTGGATCCGAGCGGCAGCGCTCGAGCTCGAGCCCGTCTCGACACGCGTCCTCGTCGATCTGTCGGAACGGCAGCTGTGGCTGTATCGCAACGGCCGCCTGCTGCTCCGTGCCACCGTCGGCGTCGGCGCACCGGCGACACCCACTCCGACCGGGCACTACTACGTCGACCAGCGGCTCCTTCCCGAGAACGCCTCGGGGCCGTTCGGGCCAGCCGCGCTCGGCATCTCCGCCTACTCGCCGGTGCTGACGTGGTGGGCGCAGGGCGGGCCGGTGGCGATTCACGGCACGAACGAGCCGTGGTCGATTGGTCAGGCCGTCTCGGAGGGGTGCGTTCGGCTTCCCAACGCGGTCCTCGAGCGCGTCTTCGCTGCCGTCGACGCCGGCACGCCGGTGATCATCCGGGCATGAGACGCCTGGCTGTCGCCGCGTGCCTCGTCGCGCTGACCGCCGCCGGAGCGGCGTGGCGGCTCGCCGACGTGAAGCCGGACCCGAACGTACAGGCCGTCGCCGACGGCTGCCAGCGCGACACGCCGAAGATCTACACCGGGTTTGCGCCCAACTGGGTGTACGTCAACGACCGTGACTTCCCGGCGGCAGGCCCACCGCCCGCGCCTCGTCTCGTCAGCGGGGTCGTGGCCGGGGCGAGCGGCCTGCTCGCGTCGCGGATCGCCAGCTCGGACGACCCGATCACCCACCACTCGTACGACGTCAACATCGACGTGCGCGCCGACTCGACCGATCAGTTCCTCACGGGCACGTCGCGCGACGCGACGCCCGAGCAGGGGACGATCCACCTCGAGCGCGAGTCGTCGGACTACCCGTTGTGGGCGATGCCGCAGGCGGGCGATCGGCTCGAGGCGCTCGGGTCGTGGGTCTGGGACTGCGACCACTACCTCCCGAACGGCGAGAAGACCGAATTCCACCCGTTCCGGGCGGCCTGGGTCGAGCGCAGGCCCGGAGGGCCGTCTCCGACCAATGCGCGCGGGGACGCCGAGGGCGACCTCTATCTCTCGACCGATGCCACCCCGGCGGGACGTGAGGCCGAGTGCGCGCACCAGACGAAGGGATCCGACCAGTTCAAGTCGTGCGCGCACGCGGCGCCGGACTGGCTGAGCGTGAACGGGAGCTACTCGTTTCACCTGTGCGCGCCCACGCCGCGGCCGTCCGGCGCGACGCTCCGCTGGCGCGTGGTCGATCGCAGGAGCGTCGCCGCGCCTGCCGTCGCGGTGGCGCGGACGGGAGGCGGTTGCGTCGACGTGCGCCTGACCGTCGCCGGAGCCACCGGGGCACGGATCGTCGTCGCCAAGCAGGTGTATGTCGGCTGGTCGACGGGCGTTCCCGTCGTGCACCTGCGGCTGCACTTCGACCGTCTCCTCGTCCGTCGTGCGATGGATCCGTCGTGTTCTCCCGACGACCCCGGCTGCAAGTACAAGAACGAGTCGACGCTCCTCGGTCAGATCGCGGCCGCGCCCGGCGAATGGCAGCTCGAGTGGAGCGTCGACGGCATCTGGGGGCGTTGGCCGGGAACGCTCGCGGCCCGGGACGGGTCCGTGTTCCCCGGTCGTCAGACCGTCGACTTCTACGTCCGCGCCGGACAGCCGTGGACGCTGGTCTCGCTGGCGCGGGAGTGCGACTTCGGCGCCGTGCCCAGCTTCGACGGGCCGGGGCACGCTCTCCTGCCGTGCCCGGTCTCGCGGGAGGTCGGGAACGTCACCGGCGACGACTATCCGGGCGCTGTCGCCGTGACGTTCCGCTCGCCTGCAGCGAGCCTCGGCCGCCACCTCTCGAACGCCTCGACCGCCGGCTCGTCGTGCCCGCCGGCGAACGCCCACGGCTGCTACCAGCTCGGCTACACCGTGGAGCGCGTACGCTAGAGGGCGACATGTCGCAGAACCGGAACCCACTCACCCAGCTCGCCTCACTCGGCGAGGACGTGCTCGGCCGGGCGTCGAAGAACCCCGCGGCCTCACGTGTGCTCCAGGGTGCGAACCAGCTGCGGGAGCGCGTCGACGATCTCTCCAAGCGCGTCAGGGGCCTCGATGCGCTCGAGCGGCGCGTCGACGAGCTCGAGCAGCGGCTCGCGAAGCTCGAGAAGCAGCCCCGGCGCACCGCGGCCAAGCCGAAGCCGAAGACCGAGCCCTCCTAGTCCGCGGCGGGCACCCGGACGCGTAGCGCCCCGGGAACGACCTCGAACTGCGCGGGCGTCGTTCCCACCTGTTCGCCCTCGACCTCGATCGGCAGATGCCGAGCGGCATCGACCGTCACGCGTGCACTTCGCAGCACCTCGACCTTCGGGTGCGTGACGTGCCGGCCCTTGTAGATCTTCGGGGCCGTGGTCAGGAAGTCGAGCTTGGAGACGTCGCCGATCAGCACGACGTCGAAGACGCCGTCGTCGGGCTCGGCCGCCGGCGCGAGCAGCATCCCGCCGCCGTGCCAGCGCCCGTTCGCGACGATCACGTCGTGCATCAGTCCGCGACGTTCGCCGTCGTCGAGCGAGACGGTCACCTCGGTGTTCTTCCACGAAAGGAAGACGCGGGTGAGGCCGTAGAAGAACGTCAGGCGGCCGCCGAGCGCCTTGGACATGCCGTTCACGCGCTGCGCGACCGCCCCGCTCATCCCGACCGTGCCGACGTTGCCGAACCAGCGGGTCGCCTCCGCGCCGGCCCAGGTTCGGTAGCGCACGCGGCCGGCGTCGATCGTCCTCGTGTTCGTCGCGAGGATCACGCGCACGGCGTCCTCGAATCGCGTCGCCAGGCCGTAGGTGCGGCCGAAGTCCATGCCGGTCCCGAGCGGGATCGTCCCCAGGTCGACGTCGCGCTGCGCGACGCCGTTGATCACCTCGTTGAGCGTGCCGTCGCCGCCGACGGCGACGACGAGCCGGGCTCCGCCGTCGACTGCAGCGCCGGCGAGCTCGATCAGGTGGCCGGGCCGTTCCGAAAACACCGTTTCGCCGTCGAGCCCGAGCAGCGCGGCGCGATGTGCGAGCTCGGGCCAGCGGCGCCCCGTCCGGCCGTTGTCGGAGGCCGGGTTGACGAGGAAGACCGCGCTCTCGCCCACGCGGGCTACTTGTCTGACGTTGCGACTTCGAGCGCGATCCGCGTCATACGGTCGACGGCTGCACGAAGCTCGTCGTCCGAGATGCGCTTGAACTCGCCCTCGACCACGATGTCGGAGACGGTGAGCAGGCAGGCCCCTTCGACCCCGCGGAGCGCGCTGAGGGTGAACAGCGCGGCCGCCTCCATCTCGACGGCGAGCACGCCCCGCTTCGACCACCGCTCGTACTGGCCGCCGTCAGGGTTGTAGAAGAGGTCGCTCGAGACGATCGGCCCGACGTGCAGCGGCAGCCCCTGCTCCTTCGCCGCGTGCACCGCGCCGTGGATCAGGTTCCAGGCGGCGGTCGGGCAGTGCGGCTCGTTCCCGACCAGGTGCGACGCGGTCGCGTCGGCCGGGACGGCGGTCAGCGCGACGATCAGGTCGCCGAGCGCATGGTGGGGCTGGAGGCCGCCGCAGGTGCCGACGCGGATCAGCTTCTTGCAGCCGAGTTGGATCAGCTCCTCGAAGACGATCGTGGCGCCGGGACAGCCCATCCCCGTGCCCTGGACCGAGACCGGCTTGCCCTGGTAGGTGCCCGTGTAGCCGAGCAGCCCGCGTTCGGAGTTCCGCTGCTCGACGTCGTCGAGGTACGTCTCGGCGATGTACTTCGCGCGCAGCGGGTCCCCCGGCAGGAGGACGGCCTCTGCGTACTGGCCAGGCTCTGCGCGGATGTGAATCGGCATGGCGGCGGACTCTATAGAACACGTGTCGGATGACTGTCTTCGAGCCAACGACGCACGAGGTGCTCGAGTTCTGCGCCGCCTCGCCCGTCGAACGCGTCTTCCTGGAGGACGTCGCGCGGCGCGGCCTCGGCCGGTTCGTGGCCGTCTCCGAGAACGGCGGTCCGCTCTCGGCCCTGTGCCACGTCGGCGCGAACATCGTTCCGTCCGGCTCCCGCTGCGCGGCGTTCGCCGACACCGCAGCCGTCGCCGACGTGCGCATGCTGATCGGCGAGGCCCATGCGGTCGGCGAGCTCTGGGATGCGGCGCGCGACCACATGCCCCCACCGCGAGAGGATCGTCCCGGCCAGCCGGTGTTCACGATGCGCACCGCGCCACCGGCAGGGGAGAGCGGGCTGCGGCCCGCCACGCTCGACGACGTTCCGCGACTCGTCCCGGCGTGCGCGGCCGCGCACGAGCTCGAGCTGGGGATCGACCCGCTCGCCCGCGACGCGCAGGCGTTCCGCTGGCGGACGGCGGCCCAGGTGGAGGAGGGCCGCTCCTGGCTGTGGCTGGAGGACGACGTGGTGCTCTTCAAGGCGGAGGCGTCGGCCTGGACGCCGGGCGCGATCCAGCTCCAGCAGGTCTGGGTCGACCCCGAGGCCCGTGGCCTCGGGTACGGCGCCCGCGGGCTCGCCGACCTGATCCGGCTCCTGCTGCCCGGAACGCCGACGGTGACGTTGTTCGTTCGTGCCGACAACGCGCCGGCGATCGCTCTCTACGAGCGGGTCGGGATGCAGCGCGAGCTCGAGTACCGGAGCGTGCTGTTCTAGATGCGCGCGGTCCGACGCCTCGTCCGGCTCGCACTGCTGCTCTGGATCGCGCGCTGGGCGCTGCTCGAAGGCGCGTCGCTGCTCGCCCGACGGCGGCGGCCGCGCTGAGCCCTGTTCGGTGCAACACTGTGCGCTTGGAGCTCCTGCAGCGGATCGAGGCGCACATCGGGCGCCACGAGCTGATCCCGCCGGGCGGCGACGTGCTCTGCCTCGTCTCGGGCGGCGCCGACTCGACGTGCCTCTGGCACGCGCTGCGCGGAGCTGGGCTTCCGCGTCTCTGCGCTGCACGTCGACCACGGCCTGCGCGGCGAGGAGTCGGACGAGGACGCTCGCTGGTGTGCCGAGCGCCTCGGCGCCGAAGTCGTCCAGAGTGGTGCGCGCTGCCGGAACGAGGCCGAGCTGCGCGACGTCCGTTACTCGTTCCACGCCGATCGGCTGCGCGCGACCGGTCACACGCTCTCCGACCAGGTCGAGACGATTCTCTACCGGCTCGTCTCGAGCGGGAACACCAAGGGGATCGCGGGGCGCCGCGCCGACGGCGTCGTCCGGCCCCTGCTCTGCGCGTGGCGCGAGGAGACGGAGGCGTACTGCCGCGAGCACGGCCTCGAGTGGCGCGAGGACTCCTCCAACCCTGCGACCGTTCGCGGCCTGATCCGCCGCGAGGTGCTGCCGCTGCTCGAACGGATTCATCCGGCCGCGCGCGAGAACGTCCTTCGGGTGCTCGACGAGCGGCGCACGCTGCCGCCCGCCCTCGCCGAGCTGATCGACGCGCCGGTCGGGTCGAAGCGGGTCGATCTCGGCGGCGGCGTGCAGGCCGTGCGCGAGCACGACCGCCTCTGGCTCGAGCGGGGCCCCGTCGCGCTCGAGGGCGAGGTCACCTGGGGGCCCTGGCGGATCGAGTCGCGGCTGCCGGGTCTGCGCGTGCGCGGCTGGCGCCCCGGCGACCGGCTGGCTGGCCGCACCAGGAAGGTGCAGGACGTGTTCGTCGATGCGAAGGTGCCGCGCTCCGACCGGGAGGGCTGGCCGCTCGTCGTGCGCGGCGACGAGGTCGTCTGCGTTCCTGGGATCGTCCACGCCGAGGGAGTGACTGCGAGCCGTGTCGGTCACTGAGGTCGAGGCGGGCGTCGGCGAGATCCTGATCGGCGAGGAGGAGCTGCAGGCCCGCATCCGCGAGCTGGGCGCAGAGATCTCGGTGGACTACCAGGGCCGTGAGCTCCTGCTCGTCGGCGTCCTCAAGGGCGCCGTCTTCTTCATGGCCGATCTGATGCGCGCGATCTCGGTGGCCTGCGAGATCGACTTCATGGCGATCTCGAGCTACGGCGCGTCCACCGATTCCTCGGGTGTCGTCCGGATCCTCAAGGACCTCGACATCAACATCGACGGACGACACGTCCTCGTGGTCGAGGACATCATCGATTCGGGGCTGACCCTGTCTTATCTCCTGCGCAACCTCGAGTCGCGCGAGCCGGCCAGCCTCGAGATCTGCGCCCTCCTCACCAAGCCGGCCAGGCGCGAGATCGACGTCCCCGTACGCTACATCGGCTTCGAGATCCCGAACCGGTTCGTGATCGGATATGGGCTCGATTTCGGCGAGCGCTACCGCAATCTCCCGTACGTCGGGGTGCTCCGGGACGAGCTGATGCCCGAGGGCCCCTGATCGTGAGGTCTAGGGAGGGTAAAAGGGGTTCGACCGGGAACATCCAAGCGGCTACCCTGAGCGAAGAACAGACGTGAACCGTTTCCTCCGCAGCGCGTTTTTCCCGCTCATCGTGATCGTCGTGTTGGTCTGGCTCGCGAGCCAGACGCTGATCCACACAGGCGGCACGACGCAGAAGCGCACGACCTCGCAGGCGATCGCCGACGTCGAGAACGGACAGGTCCAGGCCGCGGTCTTCAACCCCAGCAAGCGCGCGGTCACGCTCACCTACGGCAGCGGCAAGAAGGCCACCGTCCACTACGCGTCCGACCAGGCGCAGGTGCGGTTCCAGGAGCTCTTGCAGAGCAAGCACGTCAACTGGGACTCCAAGGGCACCGGCGGCTTCTCGTGGACGGCACTGATCGGAAGCTTCCTGCCGTTCCTGCTGCTGATCGGGTTCTGGATCTTCCTGATGAATCAGGTGCAAGGCGGCGGCTCGAAGGTGATGAGCTTCGGCAAGTCGCGCGCGAAGCGGATGGCGCCCGACTCGCCGAAGATCGGCTTCAAGGATGTCGCCGGCGTCGACGAGGCCGTCGAGGAGCTTCAGGAGATCAAGGAGTTCCTCGAGAACCCGAAGAAGTTCCAGGCGCTCGGCGCCTCGATCCCCAAGGGCGTGCTCCTCTACGGGCCGCCCGGCACCGGCAAGACGCTGCTCGCGCGCGCAGTCGCGGGCGAGGCCGGCGTTCCGTTCTTCTCGATCTCCGGCTCCGACTTCGTCGAGATGTTCGTCGGCGTCGGCGCCTCGCGCGTGCGCGACCTCTTCGAACAGGCCAAGCAGGCGTCGCCGTGCATCGTCTTCATGGACGAGATCGATGCGGTCGGCCGCCATCGTGGCGCCGGGCTCGGCGGCGGCCACGACGAGCGCGAGCAGACGCTGAACCAGCTCCTGGTCGAGATGGACGGCTTCGAGATGAAGGACAACATCATCCTGATTGCCGCGACGAACCGGCCCGACATTCTCGACCCGGCGCTGCTCCGTCCTGGGCGCTTCGACAGGCAGATCGTCGTCGATCGGCCCGACCGCAACGGCCGGCGGAAGATCCTCGAGGTGCACTCCAAGGGCAAGCCGCTCGCCTCCGTGATCGACCTCGACTCGCTCGCGGCCGGCACGCCGGGCTTCACCGGCGCGGATCTTCGCAACCTCGTCAACGAGGCGGCGCTGCTCGCAGCGCGCCGAGGCAAGAAGGTGATCGAGCAGGAGGAGCTGGAGGAGGGGATCATGCGCGTGATCGCCGGTCCCGAGAAGAAGGCGCGCCTCCTCTCCGAGAAGGAGCAGCGGATCACCGCGTATCACGAGATGGGCCACGCGCTCGTCGGTCATTTCCTCGAGAACACCGACCCGGTGCACAAGATCACGATCGTGTCGCGCGGGCAGGCGCTCGGCTTGACGATCTCCCTTCCCACCGAGGACCGCTATCTGACCACGCGCAAGGCGCTCCTCGAGCAGATCGCGATGACGATGGGCGGCCGTGCCGCGGAGGAGCTCGTCTTCAACGAGGTCACCACCGGCGCTGCGAACGACATCGAGAAGGTGACCGCGACCGCGAAGCAGATGGTGATGCGCTTCGGGATGAGCGAGAAGCTCGGCCCGCGCGTCCTCGGCCGCAACCACGACATGCCGTTCCTCGGCCGTGAGATGGGCGCCGAGCCCGACTACTCGGAAGAGGTCGCCCGCGAGATCGACGACGAGATCCGCCGCATCATCGAGGAAGGCCACGACGTCGCCACGCGCGTGCTGCGCGAGCACCTCGACGACCTTCACCGCATCTCGCAGATCCTGATCGAGCGCGAGACGATCGACAAGGATCAGTTCGTGCGGCTGCTCGCCGGCGAGTCGGAGGACGCGGTCTTCCCGCCCGAGCCGGAACCGGCCACCGAGCCCGCACCGGAGCCCGAGCGGCGCCCGCAGCCGAAGCCGCGCCCGTTCCCGCTGCCCGGCGGCGCGGCCATGCAACCCCCCGAGCCCGAGGCAAGCTAGCCTCGGTGCCAGGCACGTTCGTGCCTGGCACCTGCTGGAAGCCCCGCCGGCTCCGGCTCGTTGTCCACTGTCATGGACGTGCCACGGCGCCGCGCGCTCGGACAGCTCCTGCTGGTCGCGATCCTCTTCGGCGGCACCTGGCCGGCGGGGAAGGTCGCGGTCGACCACCTGCCGCCGCTGACCGTCGCGGCGACGCGGTTCGTGCTGGCGAGCGTCTTGCTGCTCGCGCTCGTCCGCCTCCGCGGGGGCCGAGTTGCGCTGCCTGCGAGATCGGACCTTCCGCTGGTCGGGCTGCTCGGCCTCACCGGGATCGCGGGCTACCAGGCCTTCTTCCTGATCGGCCTCACGCGCACGCCCGCGAGCGACGGCGCGATCCTGGTCCCCGGGCTGATCCCGGTGCTGACGACGCTGCTCGCCTGGCGGGTGTACGGCCAGCGGCCCGGCGCCCGCGTCGGAATCGGGTTCGCGATCGCGCTCGCGGGCTCGTGGTCGTGGTCGACCCGGCAGGCGCGGTCAGCAGCCGGCGCCTGGCGGGCGACCTGATCCTCATCGGGGCGTCAGTCGCGTGGGCGATCTACACGATCCTCGGTCCGAAGCTGATCGCGCGCTACGACCCGCTCGTCGCGACGACGTACGCGTCGGCGGCGGGTGCCGTGATGCTTCTGCCGTTCGCGGTTCCGGGCTTCGGCAAGCTCGCGCACGCCGGTCTCTCGGCGTGGGCGTCGATCATCTACCTGGCACCGCTCGGGACGACGCTCGCATTCGTCCTGTACTACGACAGCGTGCGGAGTCTCGGCGCTACGCGCACTTCTGCCTTCACGCTCCTCGTGCCGGTCTTCGGCGTCTCTTCCTCGATCCTCGTCCTCGGCGAGCCGCTGCGCGCCGGGCTCGCGGTGGGCGGCGCGATCGTGCTCGCCGGCCTCTGGCTCGTCCAACGCCCGGCCCGTCGGCGCGCGGCCCCGACCGCGGCTACGACGCGAGTAGCGGCGTAGGGACGCTCGCGCAAGCGGCTGTGACGTCGCCAGCGCATACGGCTCCTTCTCGGCGTAGAGTCGCGCAGTCGTTACCCAAGGAAGGGAGTCCTCTTGGCAATCGGTATCCGCATCAAGCTTCCAGGGGTGACCCAGGAACAGTTCGACGCTGCGCACGACCAGATCAATCCGGATCGCTCGTCGCCGCCGGGGATGCTGTTTCACGCGTCCGGTCCTATCGATGGTGGCTGGGGAGTCATCGACTTCTGGGAGTCGCGGGCAGATTTCGATGCCTTCCTTGAAGGCCGGATCCAGCCAGGGATCGCCGCCTCCGGGGTGCAGATGCAGGGGCCACCGGACATCAAAGAGTTCCCGGTCAACGAGATCATCCACCCCTAGCGAGCAGCGCAGCACCGACGGCGGGGCCTCCAACCGCCAAGCCCCGCCCCACCGCCACATGACGCCCCAGCGAGCCCCAGCACAGGGGAATTCCCGCACACTCATATGGAGTGCGGGCTGTCAACGGCGCGGGGGTAGATGGCCCCGCTGGTTTGCGGGGTCGGTTCGGCGGGGGGAGCGCACCAGGCTGTCGTCGACGGCTGTGTCGCGACTCATATGCGCGGGTTGGTGCCGCATGACCGGGTGTGCGAGATGAGGAGCGGGGCCGTTTGTCTGGCGGCGAGCGTGGCCGGTTAGGGCTGCTCACAGTGTTCCCTCGGGTCGCTCCTCGCGTCGGTGCGCCGGTGCGCTCTCCTCGCCGAGTCGTTGCTGGTGCGGCTACTCCATCGTCGCGAGCGCCCAGCAGTGTCCGGCGAGCTCGCGCGCGACGGCGACCACGACGATCAAGCGCGGCTTGCCTCGAGCCTCGAGCGCGTTCCAGCGTCCGTGCAGCCTGCGGGCGCTCGAGTCCGCTTGGGCTCGCACGGCGAGCGACTTGCCTGTGCGTCTGCGTTCGAGCGTGATGCTCAAGCGCGGAGCGCTGCGTTGGTGCCAGGCAGCTTCGATCAGAAGCCGGCGTGCGTGCGAGTTGCCGGTCTTGGTGATCCCGCCTTGACGCCGACGCTCTCCGCTGGAGCTCTCGCTCGGGGTGAGCCCGAGGAACGGCGCGAGTGATTCGGGCCGGAACCTGTTCCAGTCGCCGAGCTCGACGGTCAACGCGAACGCGGTGAGCGTGGAGACACCCCGGAGACAGACGAGCCGCTCGACGACAGCGACGTACGGCTCGCTGGCGGCCAGCTCGGCGATCGCTTTGTCGAGCGTGTCCCTCCTGGTCTTCGCGTCGATCATCCGGCTGTAGCACTCGTCAAACACGATCGCGAGCGGCCCGTCTTGGAACCGCTGCTTGCGAAGCCACGCGTCGTGGGCCCGCGTCCACGCGGTCGCGTCGTAGACCGCCCCGTAACGCAGAAGGAGCTTCGAGAGCCGGTGCCGAGCACGCATCAGATCGCCGCGAGCGTCCTCGCGCGCACGGACGAGATCGCGCGCGGCCTCCTCTGCCGGACCAGGCACCCGCACGGGGGTGATCTCACCGAGCCGCAGCAGCCTCGCCAGCCGCTCGGCATCCCGCCGGTCAGTCTTGACTCGATCGGCCGCCGGCCTGATCTTCGACGGCGCCGCGACGACGCAGCTGATCCCTTCCTCGGCACACGAGCGCGCAAGCCGATACCCAGTCGGTCCGGCCTCGTAGACGACCCGAACCGGCGCCGGCAACGTTTTCAACCACGCCACCGTGGCCTCAGCCCCAGGCGGCACCCTCAGCGACCGCACCTCACCGCTCCCCATGTCGATCACACCTGCGACGACCGACCGCGCGTGCACATCAAGCCCGACACAGCTACCTTCGCCCATAACCGGCGCCTCCCGTAATTGCGGCTCTACCGCCGGGCCCATCCCGACGGCAACCCGCGCCTAACTTACGAGCGAGGCGCCGGGCAATCCATACGGTCTGGCGCAGGCGAGCGTACTGGGCCGCTGTTTTGTCGCAGTCGTCGGTGGGGCGGGCGGCCCCACGATGCTCGCCGAGGCTGCCCTTCCCGCCTGCGCATTTGGGGCGGCACCGATCCGCAAGCGGCAGATGAGTGCTGTACGTAGGAAGGTGCGGGTGTGCGCGAAGGCGGTGCTGACCGGGGCGGCGTTCTTCGACTTTCCCCCAGATCGTGCGCACGACCGTCGCGATCACGCAGCCGCCGACTTGGCGGCGTATTTTTCAGCGCCGAGCCACATCTTCTCACCGAAGGGACGCGGTCGTCGCGCCCCGAGAACTCGGGAGGAAGATCATGCTGAGCACAACCGTCAAACTCGTCGGCCTCCTCGCGGCCTTGGCCTTGGCGCTTGCCGCGCCGGCCGCGCTCGCGACCCCCGGCGCCCATGGCCACGGCAAGACCGTCCGGCACGCCGCTCATAAGCAGACCGCCAAGGCCGACCCGAACAACCCGAACATCGGCACCTGCCCGGTGGAGTCCGACTACGTCTACGCGGGTGCCCAGTGCGACCCAGCCCAGGGTGCAAGCGGCTCAGACCCATTCGCGAGGGCAGGCACGGCAAACGCGCGTACGCCGATCACGGTCACTCCGGCCGACGTTACCGCGTGGAACTGCTCGCTCGAGTACGAGTACGTCTACCCCGGCGCCCAGTGCATGCACGCAACGAGCGGCGGCACCGCCGGCACCGTCCTCTCGGGCTAACCCGACACACGACCAACAGGCCCGGTGTCCGGCAGGGGATCTCCCCGATCACCTGCGCGGGCACCGCGGCAGTTGCAAAGCGCGCGACGGGTGTCACGCATTCGCGCGCAGGCGTAGCGGCATGACGTCAGGCGTCTTCGACTCGCATTGGCGCAGACGAAGGAGTCGGGCGCGAGCAGCCTGGGCTGCTCGCGCCTCTCGACTCGACCCGCTAACGCTGAACGATGTTGTGAACGTCCAGATACTCGATCGTCGGCGGCCCATCGCCGAAACCGGCCTCGGTCCGCGCCGCCATGACCTTCTCGCTCCAGGCCTCGGCCTCGGCGCGCGAGTCCCAGACTTCGATCACCCGCACCTTCCCATCTTCCCCGAGCGCAGCGACATGAAAGACGCCTCCCGGCGGCGGCGAGTCGCCGACTCCCAGACGATCTCTCATCTGGTCGTACTCCTCGCGCGTGATTCGGGTCTCGACGATCCGTGCAATCGCCACGAAGTCCCTCCTTGTTGATGCACCGACACTACTCGCAAGTCCGAGGCGAAGCTCTGCGTGCGCCGAGCCGGAGTGCGGTCCCACCACCGCTCAGCTACCCGGCGAAGCCTGCCTGCCAGCTGCCCCACAGCCGCGCATAGCGCGCGCCCCGCTGGACCAGTTCGTCGTGCGTCGCGAGCTCGACCAGTCTGCCGCCGTCGAGCACGGCAACGCGGTCGGCGCGCTCGGCGGTCGAGAGCCGGTGCGCGATCGTGATCATCGTGCGTCCGCGCGCGACCGCTGCGAGCGCCTGCTCGACGGCCGCCTCGGTTCGCGGGTCGAGCGCCGAGGTAGCCTCGTCGAGCACGATCACCGCGGGATCGGCGAGCGCGACCCGGGCGATCGAGACGAGCTGGCGCTCGCCGGCCGAGAGACGCACCCCGCGCGAGCGCACGTCCGTGTCGAGCCCGCCCGGCAGTCGCTCGAAACGCTCGAGCGCGTCGATCGCTGCGAGCGCGGCGCGCACCTCGTCATCGCCGGCCTCGGGCCGGCCGAGCCGGACGTTGTCGGCGATCGTTCCCGAGAAGAGATGGCCTTCCTGGGGGACGAAGACGATGCGCCGGCGCAGCTCGGCCGGCGACGCCTCGCGCAGGTCGACGCCGCCGAGCGTGACGACGCCCTCCTGTGGGTCGTAGAAGCGCACGAGGAGCTTTGCGAGCGTGGACTTGCCTGCGCCGGTCGCGCCGACGAGCGCGAGGTGCTCGCCCGGCTCGACCGTGAGCGAGACTCCCGCGACGGCCGGGGCGGTGTCGCCGTACGCGAACGTGACGCCACCCGCGGCGAGCGCCGCGTCGGCCGGGAGTGCCTGCGAGCCGCCGCTCACCGTCACCGGCTCGGCGAGGAGGCCCGCGATCTTGGCGAGCGCCGCGCGCCCCGACTGGAACTCCGTGTACCAGTCGCCGAGCCGTGCGACCGGGTCGAAGAGGGAGATGAGGTAGAGCGCGAACGCGACGATCGTCCCGACCGTCACCCGGCCGTGCCGCTCGAGGTAGCCGCCGACGACGAGCACCGACGCGAGCGCGAGCGACTGCGCAAACGCGATCATCGGGAAGAAGCCGATGTTGACGAGCGAGATGCGGCGCCAGGCGGCGACTTGCGCACGCGAGCGCACGCGATACGAGGCGTAGCGGTCGGTCTCCCGGCGGTAGGACTGGAGCACGCGGACGCCGGTCAGCCCTTCCTGCAGCGACGTCATCGTCTCGGCGACGCGGTCGCGAAGTGCCAGGAAGGCCGGCCGCGAGCGCTTGCCGTAGCGCAGCGACGACCAGACGAGCAGCGGCACCGAGACGAGCATCACGAGCGAGAGGAGCGGAGACAGCGTCACGAGGATGACGAGCGTGACGACGAACAGCAGCACCGAGCCCACCACCTCGACGAGGACCATCCGCGTGAAGGTCGTGAGCGTCTGCACGTCGTTCGTGAGCCGCGAGACGAGGACGCCGGCGCGCGTCTGCTCGAAGAACGGCATCGAGAGCTGCTGGAGCTTGTCGAACGCAGCGACTCGGAGGTCGCCGAGGAACCGCTCGCCGGCGCGTGCGCTGCAGAGGACGATCACGCGCTCGAGCACGGGACGAGTGACCACGAGGGCGAGGTAGATGAGCGCCGCCGTGTCGATCGCCCGCTCGTCGTGATGCGCGATGCCGTGGTCGATCGCGTACTTCGTCAGGAGCGGAGCGGCAAGCGAGACGGCGGTGCCGCCGATCATCGCCAGCGCGGCGATCACGATCTGACGGCGGTGCGGGCCGAGGATCGGACCGATCTGCTCGCGGATCACGCGGCCTCCCGGGCGGCGAGCGCGAGCAGCGACCGGTACCCGGGTGAGCGGGCGAGGAGCTCCTCGTGCGTCCCGAGCTCGCTCACCCGGCCCGCTTCCACCAGCGCCACGCGGTCGGCCAGCGCGATCGTCGCCGGCCGGTGCGCGATCACCAGCGTCGTCCGCCCGCGCATCACCTCCGCGAGGGCCGCGCGGATCTCGTGCTCCTTCGTCGCGTCGACCGCGGAGGTCGCGTCGTCGAGGATGAGCACCTTCGGGTCGGCGAGGATCGCGCGCGCGATCGCGATCCGCTGCCGCTGCCCACCCGACAGCGAGAAGCCGCGCTCTCCGATCATCGTCTCGTAGCCCTCCGGCAGCTGCTCGACGAACTCCTCGGCGCCCGCAAGCTGGGTTGCGCGTGCGATCGCCTCGTCGCCGGCCTCGGGCGCCGCGAGGCCGACGTTGCCGCGCACGGTGTCGCCGAAGAGGAACGCGTCCTCGAACACGATGCCCACGCCCCGGCGCAGGTCGCTCAGCCGCAACTCGCGCACGTCGACGTCGCCGATCGTCACGCGTCCGCGATCCGGGTCGTAGAAGCGTGCGAGCAGGGCGGCGGCCGTCGACTTGCCCGAGCCCGTCGCACCGACGAGTGCGAGCGACGTTCCGGCCGGGATCTCGAGGTCGAAGCCGTCCAGCACCGGGCGCTCGTCGCCGTACGTGAACCGGACGTCGTCGAAGCGGATCGCGGCGCTGCTCGGGAAGGGTCGCGCGTTCGGCGATTCGACGACAACCGGCTCGGCGCGCAGGACGTCGACCACGCGCCGTGCCGCCGCTGCTGCGCGCTGCGCCGTCCCGACGCGCTGCCCGATCGTGCGCAGCGGGTTCACGAGCAGGGCGAGATAAAAGCCGAACGCCGCGAACGTCCCGATCGTGATGTCGCCGTCGATCGCGCGGTGGCCGCCGTACCAGAGCACGACGAGCATCCCGATCAGCGGCAGCGCCTCGAGCGCCGGCAGGAAGACCGCGTCGACGGCGGCGACGTCCAGCGCCGTCCGCACGACCTCGTCGGACCGCTGCCTGAATCTCGTGGACAAGGCCTCCTCGGCGCCGAGGCCCTTCACGACCCGCACGCCGGCGATCGACTCCTCGACCAGCGCAGTCGCATCGGCGAGGCGCTCCTGGTTGATCTTCGTGCGCTGCGCGTAGCGCTCCGAGTACCGGCCGAAGCCGACACTGAGGAGCGGCAGCGGGGCAAGGACGGCGAGGGCGAGCCGCCAATCGATCGTCAGGAGCACGGCCGACGCGCCGACCAGCGTGAGCACGTACCCGATCGTGTGCCCGATCGAGTCGAAGGCGCGGGCGACGAGCTCCGCGTCGTTCGACGCCCGCGAGATCAGCTCGCCGGCGCCGACACGGTCGTGGTAGTGCGCGTCCAGCTCGAGAGCGCGGCGGAAGATCGCGTCGCGCACCTCGGCGTCGGCGCGCGCCCGGTTGCGGATCGCGAACACGTGGCGAAGCGCGCCTGCGACGGCCTCGATCGCTCCCAGCGCAACCAGGCCGGCGCACGACCACCAGAGCGCGCCGCGGTGCCGGTGGACGATGCCCGAATCGACCGCGTGCTTGATCAGCAGTGGGGCGGAGATCGCCGCGCCCTGCCACGCGAGCCCGGACAGCACGGCGCCGACGATCGACCAGCGCAGCCGCCGTCCGATCACACCCAGGTAGCGCCAACCACCGTCCACCCGCGAAAGTATCCGGAGGTGTCAACCAGGCGTGCGATCGAGCTGCGGTTCCCGCGTCCTTCGGTGATGGGCGTGATCAACGTGACGCCCGACTCGTTCTCGGACGGCGGCGTCCATCTGCGCGTCGAGTCGGCGGTGACGTCGGCGTGGGGGATGTACGAGGCCGGCGCGGCGATCGTGGACGTCGGCGGCGAGTCGACCCGGCCCGGCTCGGGCGGCGTCACCGCCGAGGAGGAGCTGCGGCGCATCGAGCCGGTGCTGATCGACCTGACCGGCGCGCCGGTCTCGGTCGACACGTCGAAGGCGGTGGTTGCGCGGCGCGCGCTCGACCTCGGCGTCGAGCTCGTGAACGATGTCACCGCGCTCCGCGCCGACCCGGAGCTCGCCGGGGTGGTCGCGGATGCAGGGTGCTACCTCTGCCTGATGCACATGCAGGGCGAGCCGCGGACGATGCAGGACGACCCCGTGTACGACGACGTCGTGTCGGACGTCAAGCGGTTCCTCGGGGAACGACTTGCCGCCGCGGTCGACGCGGGCGTGCGCGAGGACCTGATCTGCCTTGATCCCGGCATCGGCTTCGGCAAGACCGTCGCGCACAACTTCGAGCTGCTGCGCCGGCTTGGCGAGCTCGCCGACCTGGGCCGGCCGATCATGGTCGGGGTGTCGCGGAAGAGCTCGCTCGGGCGGATCATGGGCGACCCGGAGGCGCGCACGGGCTCGACCGCCGCGTCGGTCGGCGCAGCGGTCGCGGCCTACGACCGCGGCGCCACGATTCTTCGGGTGCACGACGTGCGGCCGCACGTCGACGCGCTCACGGCGGCGCACGCGGTGGCGGTGGGTGTGTGAGGCGTAGGCTCGACGGAGCCGTCAAGGGGGCGGAGGCTCCGGCTTCGCCGCTGCCGGAGTGGGAATGAGGGTCGAGCTCTCAGGGCTGGAGCTGCGCGGCTTCCACGGCGTCGAGGAGGACGAGCGCCGCCACGGCCAGCGCTTCCTCTTCGACATCGTCCTCGAGGTGGGGGAGCGCGGCGTCTCCGACCGGATCGAGGAGGCGGTCGACTACCGCGACGTCGCACGCACGGTGGCGCAGGTCAACGAGCGCCAGTTCCGGCTGCTGGAGGCATTCGCGACCGCGATCGCCGACGCGCTCGAACAGCGGTTCCGGCCCGAGTCGCTCTCCGTCCGCGTCCGCAAGCCGCAGGTGCGGCCGGCCGGCTTCTCCGTCGACTACAGCGCGGTCACCGTCGAGCGCCCGTGACGACCGCGTATGTCGGGCTCGGAGCGAACCTCGGCGACCGCGAGACGTCGATCCGGCGCGCCGCCGAGCTGATCGGCGCGCGGCGACTGTCGTCGCTGCGCGAGACCGAGCCGTGGGGGCGTACCGACCAGCCGCGGTTCCTGAACGCGGCTGCGGAGGTGGAGACGGCGCTCGCGGCTCCTGCCTTCCTGGCGCAGCTGCTCGCGGTCGAGCGCCGGCTCGGGCGTGTCCGGACGGGCGAACGCTGGGGCCCGCGGACGATCGATCTCGACCTGCTGCTCTACGGGCACGAGGCGATCTCGGAGCCCGGCCTGACGGTGCCCCATCCGTTTCTGCACGAGCGCAGATTCGTGCTGGAGCCGCTCGCGGAGCTCGCCCCCGGGCTCGAAATCCCCGGAAACGGCACGGTCCGGGAGGCCCTCGCAGCGTTACAATCAGCATCGTGAGCCACCTCGACGAGCTCGACGAGTTCGAGGCCGAGGCCGAGCTCCGCCTGAAGAAGGAGTACAGCGCGGTCTTCGGCCTCTTCCGCTATTGCGTCCTCACGCAGGACGCCACGTACCTCTGCAACAAGCTCGACCTGCAGTACGTGCCGCAGCCGAGCTACCCGTTCTTCCATCTGCGGATGGAGGACGTCTGGGTGTGGGACAAGAACCGGCCGACCCGGATGATCCCCCGGGCCGAGGTGTACACGTCGAGCGACGTGACGATCGAGGAGCTCCGCGGCGAGGGCGACGAGCCGGTGCTCACCGCCGAGGCGCTCGCCAAGCGCATCGGCGAGGGCCGCAGCGAGATCGAAGATCTCTAGCCGGTGCTCCTCGCCATCGACGTCGGGAACACCCAGACGGTGTTCGGGCTGTTCGACGGCGAGCGGCTGACCGAGCAGTTCCGGGTCGGGACCGACCGTTCGCACACGGGCGACGAGCTCGCCGTGATGCTGCGCGCGTTCGTCGACGTCGATGCGCTCGACGGGATCGTGCTGTGCTCATCGGTGCCGCAGCTCGTGGCCGAGTACCAGGCCTTCGCCGATCGCTGGGCGGGCACCGAGCTGCTCGTGCTCGGTCCGGGTGTCTCGACAGGCGTCCCGATCCGGTACGACGACCCACGCGAGGTCGGGCCCGACCGGATCGCGAACGCGGTCGCCGCCCGGGAGCGGCACGGCGCGCCCGCAGTGGTCGTCGACTTCGGCACGTCGACCAACTTCGACGTCGTGTCAGCGGCGGGCGAGTTCGCGGGCGGCGTGCTGGCCCCCGGCATCGAGGTGTCGATGGACGCGCTGTTCGCCCGGGCGGCGCGGCTGCCGAAGGTGCCGTTCGCCGCTCCGGAGCGGGTGATCAGCCAGACGACCACCGCGGCCCTCCAGTCGGGGCTCGTCTACGGGTTCGCGGGCCAGGTCGACGCGATTGTCGACCGGATCCGGGGCGAGCTCGGGGCTCCGGAGGCGCCCGTGGTCGCGACCGGTGGGCTGGCGGACCTGATCGCGCCGCACACGCGCACGATCACCGCGGTCGACCCCGAGCTGACCCTGCACGGCCTCCGCCTGGTCTGGGCGCGCAACCAGTCGTGAACCGGTGCCGGGCACCAAAGTGCCTGGCACCTGCTCGTCGAGTCGTGGCGCGCGTTGTCGGAGAAGGCGGTCAGGGTGCGCACCGCGATCGCAGCCGGAGCCCGGCTTGGCCGGGCGGGAGGCAGACAGCGTTCAGAGATGGAGCGCGAAGAAGAAGGGGGCTACTGGGGGAAACATGGTTTCCCCCAGTTCTTAGCCGCCGCCGTAGATCGAGATCGGGAGCGAGTCGACCAGGACCTCGTCGGCCGGATCCGGCTGGTCGCGGAGCAGGCGCTCGAGCACGAGCCGGGCGCCGGGGGCCGCGGCGAACAGCCGCTGCTCGACCTCGTCGAGCGAGGGCAGGGTCACCAGCTCCTGCTTGAACGGGCGCGGGAAGCGGCCGTGGCCGAGATACCAGCCGTAGAACTTCTTCAGGAAGCCGAAGGCGCGCTGCTCGCCGAGCTCGCGGACGGTCTCCTGCATGAACAGGACGAGCTCCGCGACGACCTCATCGCGCGACGGGTCGGGCGCGTCGCCGACGATCTCGGCCAGCACCCACGGATTGCCCTGCGCGGCGCGGCCGACCATCACGGCGGCGGCGCCCGTCGTGGCGAGCACCGCCTGCGCCCGCGCCCGGGAGGTGATGTCGCCGGAGGCGATCACCGGCACGTCGACGAGGTCGACGAGCTCCGCGGTCAACGCGTGGTCGGCGGTCCCCGTGTACATCTGCCTGGCCGAGCGGGGGTGCAGCGTCAGCGAGGCCGCGCCGGCCTCGACGAGCCGCGGGCCGACCTCGAGGCACGTCCGCGAGCCGTTCGCCACGCCCCGGCGCATCTTCACGGAGACGGGGAGCGAGACCGCGCCGGCGACGGCTTCGACGAGGCGGCAGGCGTGGTCGGGGTCGTCGAGCAGCGAGGCGCCCGCACCGGTCTTCGTGACCTTCTTCACCGGGCAGCCGAAGTTCATGTCCACGATGTCGGCCCCGGCCGCCTCGACGATCCGGGCCGCCTCCGCCATCGCGAGCGGGTCGGACCCGAAGATCTGGATCGCCAGCGGCCGCTCGTCCGGCCCCACCCGCAGGTAGCCGAGGGTGCGCTCGTTGCGGTGCTGGATGCCGGCCACCGAGACCATCTCCGAGCAGACGAGGCCGGCCCCGAAGCGCCGCCCCTGGCGGCGAAAGGCCTGCACGCTGACCCCTGCCATCGGGGCGAGCACGAGCCGGCCCGGGATCTCGACGCCCCCGATCCACCAGTGCTCGCGGAGGTCGATGTTCACGATTCGTGAATGGTAGCCCGGGCCAGTTGCGCCGATCCCGGCCCCATGGCTACCATTCCCGCCCGTTTTCGAGCGGGTCAGGAGGCCAGTTGAAGGAAGTCATCCTCACATCCGAGGGATACGAGAAGCTGAAGGGCGAGATCGACCATCTGCGCGGCGACCGGCGCCGCGAGGTGGCCGAGCGCATCCGGGTCGCCCGCGAGTTCGGCGACATCGCCGAGAACGCAGAGTACGACGACGCCAAGAACGAGCAGGCGATGCTCGAGCACAAGATCGCCCAACTCGAGGAGCGTCTGCTGTCGGCGCGGGTGATCACGAAGAAGGAGATCTCGAAGGACGCCGTCTCGGTCGGCTCGCGGGTGCGCCTGCGCGACATGCAGGCGAACAAGACGTTCGAGTACCACATCGTCGGCTCGATCGAGGCGAATCCGGCGGAGAACAAGCTGTCGAACGAGTCGCCGGTCGGCAAGGCGATCATCGGTCACAAGAAGGGCGACGTCGTCGAGGTTGCGGCCCCGCGCGGCTCGCTCAAGTTCAAGATCCTCGAGATCAAGGCAGCCTGAGCCTGGACGAGCCCGGCCCGTCCCGGCGGGCCGTGGCTCTAGGGTGGGCGCGTCATGGAGATCGTGCGGCTCGAGCCGGAACGGTACGTCGCAGCGAGCGCCGTGCTCGCCCGCGCGTTCCACGACGACCCGGCGTGGGTCTGGCTGATCCCGGACGAGCACCGGCGGACGCGACTGCTGCCGCCGCTCTTCCGGGCCGGCTTCGACGTGACCACGGCGGACGTCTGGTCGACGGCCGGCGCCGTTCGTGGGGCGGCGCGGTGGCTGCCGCCCGGGCGTCCCGCTGTGCGGCTCGCTGCGACGCTGCGGGCGCTCGTGACCACGCCCGCGCGGCTCGGACGGGCGACGGGGTCCTTCCTCGCCTACGGGCGGGCGGTCGAGCTGATGCGGGCCGACGTCGCCGGGGGCCCGCACTGGTACCTCGCGGGCATCGGCGTCGAGCCGGACGCGCAGCGCCAGGGGATCGGCGGCGCACTCCTCACGCCCGGGCTCGAGGGCGCCGCGCGGCAGGGGCTGCCGGTGGTGCTGCTGACCAACAACGAGTCGAACCTCTCCTTCTACGGCCGGCACGGCTTCGAGGTCGTCCGGGAGGGGGAGACGCCGAAAGGCGGCCCGCGTGCCTGGGCTATGGTCAAGCGCCCATGAGCCGTAGTCTTGACGGAGGCGACCCAGGAGCGGAGGTGCCGGCTTCGCCGGCGCCGGAGCGGAAGCAGGCTCCGGCGCCGAAGCGCTTCCCGGACCGCGACGACATCGAGCGCGTGCGCGCCGAGGCCGACCGGCTCGAGCCCGGGGCGGAGGCGCCGGAGGCGCGCCGTCTCGCCGGTCGGGTGCTGGCGCGCAGGGACCTGGGGAAGCTGGTGTTCCTCGACCTCGTCGACCGCTCCGGCCGCATCCAGCTGCTCTGCCCGCTCGCGCGCACCGGCGAGGTCGACGTGCATCTCGGCGACGTCGTCGGCGTCACCGGCCACCCGACGAAGAGCCGCCGTGGCGAGGCGTCGCTCGTGGTCGACGAGCTCGTGCTGCTGAGCCGCATCCGCTCGCCGCTGCCCGACACGTTCCACGGGCTCACCGACGTCGAGCAGCGCTATCGACGCCGCTACCTCGACCTGCTGATGAACGAGGACGTGCGCGCCGACTTCCTGCTGCGCGCGCGAATCGTGTCGGCCACACGCCGGTTCCTCGACCAGGAGGGGTTCGTCGAGGTCGAGACGCCCGTGCTGCAGCCTCGTTACGGCGGCGGCTTCGCCGAGCCGTTCGTGACGCACTCGAACGAGCTCGATACCGACCTCTACCTGCGAATCGCAACCGAGCTGTACCTGAAACGGCTGATCGTGGGCGGCCTGGAGAAGGTCTACGAGCTCGGCAAGGACTTTCGCAACGAAGGGGTCAGCTACAAGCACAACCCCGAGTTCACCCAGCTCGAGTGGTACGAAGCGTACGCCGACTACCGCGACACGATGGATCGGATGGAGCGTCTCGTGGAGTTCGTCGCGAAGGAGGCGATCGGCACGACCCGGGTCGTGTTCAAGGGCCACGAGGTCGACCTGAAGGCCCCGTGGAAGCGCGTCAGACTCGTCGACGAGCTCGCAACAGCCGATCTGTGGACGCGCGACTTCGACGAGCTGAAGCAGCGATTGGCTGCGCGCGGCGTCGAGGTCTCGCAGGATCGCACGTGGGCGCAGCTCGTCGACAAGGCGGTCACGGCGTACATCGAGCCGCGCCTGATCGAGCCGACGATCCTCTACGACTACCCGATCGAGCTCTCACCGTTCGCCCGCTCGACCGACGACACCTCAGATCACGGAGCGATTCGAGTTCTACGTTGGCGGCATGGAGCTCGGGAACGCGTTCTCGGAGCTGAACGACGCCGAGGAACAGGCGGAGCGGTTCTCGATGCAGGCCGAGGAGGGGGCAGGCGGCAACCCCGAGGCCGAGCAGGGCGATCCGGACTACGTGGAGGCGCTCTCGTACGGGATGCCGCCGACCGGAGGCCTCGGGCTCGGCATCGACCGCCTCGTGATGGTCCTGGCCGGGAAGGAGTCGATTCGCGACGTCATCCTCTTCCCCGCGCAGCGCGAGCGGCGCTGAAAAACCTGTCCATTCCGGCGTCGACATCACACCCGAAGGGGCGAGTACGATGAGCCTCTCGGAAAACCCCCGACCCGTGTGCGCCGCCCAGGCGGCGGAAGAGAGGTCTCTGAGTGTTCGAACGGTTCACCGAGCGTGCCCGCCAGGTCGTCGTACTCGCGCAGGACGAGGCGCGTGCGCTCAAGCACAACTACATCGGTACCGAGCACATCCTGCTCGGTCTGCTGCGCGAGGAAGAAGGTCTCGCGGCGCGTGTGCTCGAGTCGCTCGACATCACCGTGGAAGAGGTTCGCGCCCAGGTGGCCCGCATCGTCGGGCAGGGCGACGAGGTCACCACGGGACAGATTCCGTTCACGCCGCGGGCGAAGAAGGTGCTGGAGCTGGCGCTGCGCGAGGCGCTGTCGCTCGGCCACAACTACATCGGCACCGAGCACATCCTGCTCGGCCTCGTGCGGGAGAACGAGGGCGTCGCGGCGCGCATCCTGCTCGACTTCGACGCCGACGCCGAGAAGATCCGCAACGAGATCATCCGCATGCTGTCGGGGCCCGGCCGCCGTCAGGGCGGCACGTCGGGCACGACCAGCGAGAAGGGCAAGAGCTCGAAGCTGCTCGACCAGTTCGGCCGCAACCTGACCAAGCAGGCGTCCGAGGGCAAGCTCGACCCGGTCGTCGGCCGGCAGACCGAGATCGAGCGCGTGATGCAGATCCTGTCGCGCCGCACCAAGAACAACCCGGTGCTGATCGGCGAGCCGGGTGTCGGCAAGACCGCGGTCGTGGAGGGCCTCGCGTCGCGGATCTCCGCCGGTCAGGTGCCCGACCTGCTCAAGAACAAGCAGATCTACACGCTCGACCTCGCCGCGCTGGTGGCGGGATCGAAGTACCGCGGTGAGTTCGAGGAGCGCCTGAAGAAGGTGATGAAGGAGATCACCCAGCGCGGCGACATCATCCTGTTCATCGACGAGCTGCACAACCTCGTCGGGGCGGGCGCCGCCGAGGGCGCGATCGACGCCGCGTCGATCCTGAAGCCCGCGCTCGCGCGCGGTGAATTGCAGACGATCGGCGCGACGACGCTCGACGAGTACCGCAAGTACCTCGAGCGAGACGCTGCGCTCGAACGGCGCTTCCAGCAGATCCGCGTCGAGGAGCCGTCGACGGACGACACCGTGCAGATCCTGCGCGGCCTCCGCGACCGCTACGAGGCACACCACCGGTGCAAGATCACCGACGAGGCGCTCGAGGCGGCGGCGACGCTGGCGAGCCGCTACATCCAGGACCGGCATCTGCCCGACAAGGCGATCGACCTGATCGACGAGGCGGCGTCGCGGATGCGGATCAAGACGATGACCGCACCGCCGCGTTATCGCGAGCTCGAGGACGAGATCGAGAAGGTCCGCAAGGACAAGGAGGACTCGATCGAGAACCAGGAGTTCGAGAAGGCGGCTTCGCTGCGCGACAAGGAGCGCAAGCTCACGCAGAAGAAGCGCGAGCTCGAAGAGCAGTGGCGCGACTCCGAGCAGACCGAGCAGCCGTCGATCGGCGAGGACGAGATCGCCGACATCGTCTCGATGTGGACGGGCATCCCCGTCTTCAAGCTCACGGAGGCGGAATCGCAGCGGCTCGTCCGCATGGAGGAGGAGCTGCACAAGCGCGTCATCGGCCAGGACGCCGCGATCATCGCGGTGTCGAAGTCGATCCGGCGCGCGCGCGCCGGGATCAAGGACCCGAAGCGGCCGACCGGCTCGTTCATCTTCCTCGGGCCGTCGGGCGTCGGGAAGACCGAGCTGGCGCGCACGCTCGCCGAGTTCCTGTTCGGCGACGAGGACGCGATGATCCAGATCGACATGTCGGAGTACATGGAGAAGCACGCAGTGTCCCGGCTCGTCGGCTCGCCGCCCGGCTACATCGGCTACGACGAGGGCGGCCAGCTCACCGAGGCGGTTCGGCGCAAGCCGTACTCCGTGGTGCTGTTCGACGAGATCGAGAAGGCGCACCCGGATGTGTTCAACATCCTGCTGCAGATCCTCGAGGACGGGAAGCTCACCGACTCCCAGGGACGCAAGGTCGACTTCCGGAACGTGATCGTGATCATGACGTCGAACATCGGCTCGGCGTCGATCTCGAAGAACGTCTCGCTCGGCTTCACCTTGTCGAACGAGGAGGGCATCTCCTACGACGACATGAAGACCCGGGTGATGGCAGACCTCAAGAAGGTCTTCCGTCCGGAGCTCCTGAACCGCATCGACGAGATCATCGTCTTCCCGAAGCTGACGAAGGAGGAGATCCTCCAGATCGTCGACCTGCTGATGAACCGCCTACGCATTCAAATGGCGGAGCACGAGGTGACGATCGAGCTGACCGAGGAGGCGAAGGACCTGCTCGTCGACAAGGGCTGGGACCCGACGATGGGCGCACGGCCGCTTCGCCGCGCGATCCAGCGGTACATCGAGGACCCGCTCGCCGACTTCGTCCTCGGCCGCCAGCTCGAGCCGGGGTCGACGATCCTCGTCGCCCGCAAGAACGACGAGGAGGCCGACATCACGGTCGTGCCGCCCTCGCCTCCGGAGGTGATCGGCGTCAGCGCGGCGCCCGACGCGCCGCCGGAGGACGTCAGCGCGAGCTGAGCTTCGACGTTCGGTGCCTGGCACTCCGGTGCCAGGCACCGGGCTCTCGTTCAGGCCGTCGCAGGTGAGAGGCGCTCGAGGTAGGCGCACGGCCGGCCGTCGAACGGGAGCGGCGAGCGACCGAGCCGCGAGACGCGGAGCATCGCGTCCTCGAATCCCTCGAGCTCGAGGATCTGGCCGAGGTAGGGCGGCTCGCCGTCGCACTCGATCAGCCGGTAGCCGTCGGCGGCGGGCACGAACGCGACGTAGGCCGTCTGCTCGGCGGGCTGCTCGTCGCCTGTGCCCGACCGGAGGTGCCAGTCGGCGTCGGTGATCGCGAGGCCGAGTCCTTCGATCGAGCGGCGGAGGCTCCGTCCGCTCTCGAGGTACGCGTGCTCGGAGGCGGTCAGCCGCTTGGCGAGCTCGCCGAGGCCGTCGCGAATCGCCTGGCCGGTGACCTGTGCGGCGGCGTCGTCCTGATCCTGGCGTTCGAGCAGTGTTGCGATCTGCTCTTCGTAATGCCGGCGGAGCTCCTCGAGCTCGGTGCGGCCTGCGCTCGACGCCGCGAGGTGCTCGACCCGGCGTGCCAGCTCCAGCCTGAGCGCGTCCAGGCCCGCCTCGCGGTCGGCGGCTGCCGTCGTGAGGTCGCCGACACGCTCGTCGAGTGCGCCGAGACCTGCGCGGACCTCGTCCATCGCCTCGGCCCAGGTGGCGCGGTCGACGGTCCGGCCGACCTCTTCCCGAACCGCGGCGATCGCGACATCGTGACCTGCGACGGTCTGCGCTGCGGCGGTGAGCTGCTCGTGCAGCCGATCGAGCTCGGCGCGGCGGTTTGCCGCTTCGGTCGCGGCGAACTCGGAGAGGCGTGCGTCGAGATCGGTGAGCCGGCCGTGCAGCGGCTCGAGAGCCTCCGGCCACGCGCCGGCGGCGGCGACCTGGGCTTCCAGGTTGTCCAGCCGCGCGTGCAGGACGGCGGTCTCGGCGTGCCGCTCGCCCGCTGCGGCGTCGACGAGCTCCTCGACCTTCTTCATCGGCGCGAGCCCTTCGGCCCGGCGACCGAGCTTCTCGATCCGGCGGCCGCTTTGCTCCAGCTGTTCCGTCAGCTCGTCCAGGCGCATCGCGATCGAGATGACGCTGTCGGTGCTCGCGGCCCCCGACAGGTCTTCCTGCAGACGGTCGGCACGCTCGCGGACGCGCTCGGCGAGTCGCTCGAGCTCTCCACGCCACTCGTCGGACGGAGGCGGGATCTCGTCGATGCGCACTGCGAGTGCGGCGACGGCGTCGCGCCACTCGTTCGCGGAGGCTGCCGCCGAGTCGATCTGCACGGCGAGTGCGGCAACCGCGCGGCGCCATTCCTCCGTCACGACCGGCAGCGCCTCGACGTTCGCCCGCAGCTCGGCGAGATCGCGGCCGAGGGCCTCGGCCTCCTCCCGCGTCGCTGCGGCGGTCAGGCGCTGGCTCAGGTGGTGGATCTCACCGAGGAGCCCGTCGAGCTGCTCGGCGTGGTCACGGCCGGCCGAGTCGCCCTCGTCGAGGCGGGCCGACAGTGCGTCGAGCCTCGAGCGGGCCTCGGTGGCGCGCGCAGTGAGCTCGTTGAACCGCTCGGCCAGGCCGTCGACCGCCTCACGCCATTCGTCCGTCGGCGGCGGGATGTTCTCGAGCGCCGAGCGGACAGCCTCGAGGTCGTCGCGCAGAGCGTCGGTCTGCCGGCGCGTCGCCGCAGCGGCGAGCTCGTCGCTCAGCTGCTGCAACCGGCCGTTGAGTGCCTCATCGAGCTGCTGGACGCGCCAGGTGAGCGCGTCGACCTCATCGCTGTGGGTGGGGATCGAATCGAGGCGGTTGCGCAGCTCGGCGAGCTCGTGGCGGAGCGCGTCGGCGTCGTCGCGGCTGGCGACGGAGCCGAGCGCGCCGGCGAGCCGCTGCACGCGCTCTGCGAGCGCGTCGACCTCGTCGCTGTGGGTGGGGATCGAATCGAGGCGGTTGCGCAGCTCGTCGAGCCCGGTGCGCAGCGCGTCGGCGTCGTCGCGGCTCGCGAACGAGTCGAGCGTGCTCGCCAGTCGCGCGACGCGCTCTGCCAGCGCCTCGACCTCGTCACTGTGGGCGGGGAGCGAATCGATGCGGTTGCGCAGATCGGCGAGCTCGTGACGGAGCGCTTCGGCGTCGTCGCGGCTGGCGACCGAGCCGAGCGCGCCGCCGAGACGCTGTACTCGTTCTGCGAGCGCCTCGACCTCGTCGCTGTGGGTGGGGAGGGCGTCGAGGCGGTTGCGGAGCTCGTCGAGCCCGCTGCGCAGAGTCTCGGCGTCGTCGCGACTAGCGACCGATCCGAGCGCGCCGGCGAGCTGGTGTACGCGCTCGGTCAATGCAGCGACGTCGGCCGACTGTGACGGCGCGGACTCGAGCCGGCTGCGCACCTGCTCGAGCTCGGCGCCGAGGCGCTCGACGCTGTCGGCGAGCACGTCGACGTCCCGCCCGCCCTCCGGGAGCGTCTCTACTCGACTGCGCAGCTCGTAGAGATCGCGGCGGAGTGCGTCGGCGTCGTCGCGGCTCGCCGTCGACGCGACGGCCACGTTCAGCGCCTCGAGCCGTTCGGTGAGATCGTGCAGCCCGGCGGTGGGGGCCGGCAGGGCCTCGAGCCGGTTCTGAAGCTCCTCGAGGTGGAGGCGGAACGCCTCGGCGTGCTCACGGGTCGGCGCCTTCGCGAGTGCGGCGGCGAGCTCCTCGACGCGACCTGCCAGCCGGTCGACGTCTAGCGCGGGCTCGGGCAGCGAGGCGAGTGAGCTTCGAAGCTCGTCGAGGTCGCGCCTCAGGGCGTCGGTCTGGTCGCGGGTCGGGGCACCGGCGAGCTGGGCGGCGAGCGTTTCGACGCGGTCGGCGAGCGCCTCCACGGCGGGGCTCGGCGCGGCCGGCGCAGCCAGCGCAGCGCGCAGGTCGTCGAGCTCGCGGCGCAGCGGTTCGATCCGGTCGTCGGCGGCCAGATCGCCGACCGCCCTCGCAAGCTCGTCGACGCGGTCGGCGAGCACACGAAGTTCGTCGGTCTGGGGGGCGGGAAGCGCCTCGAGCCGGCTGCGGAGCTCGTCGAGCTCGCCGCGAAGCGGGGCGCTGTCGCCGGTGGAAGGGTCGGTCGCGGCAGCCGCCAGCTCGTCCACACGCTCGGCCAGCGCACTCAGTCGTTCTGCATGCTCGCGTGCCGCGTCGGCATCTGTGTCGAGGCGCCGCGTCAGCTCGGCGATCGTGTCGTCCGACGCCGGCGCGCCGGCGACGACCTCGTCGATGCGGGACTCGAGCGCGGCGACGGCGTCGCGCCATTCCTCCGACGGCTGCGCCAGCGTGTCCAGGCGCTCAGACAACGCTGCGAGCTCCTCCCGGAGCGGCGCGATCGTGTCGTCAGGGACTCCCGCAGCGGTCTCGAGCTGCTCGACGCGGGTCTCGAGCTCCTTGACCGTCGCGTCGGCCTTCGGCCTCCAGGTCTCGATCGGCTGGCGACGCGGGGGCGGCTGCCCCGTGAGCGCGTCGGCTGCGACCCGGAGCTCGCCCAGCGGCGCGGCGGCCGCAGGCGGGGACAGGGTCTCAACGGGAGCACTTTCGTCCGGTGCGCCGTCCCCCGGCGCCGCGGCCTGATCTTCGAGCGCGTCCCACAGCCGCATCCGGGACAGATCGCCCTTCGAGACGAGGATCTCTCCGAGCTTGCGGCCGGTGACCTTCTGCTCGTCGAGCGCTTGCGTGAGCTGGGCGCGCGAGATGAAACCGCGCTCGACGAAGATCTCCCCGATCGGGCGCTTCGGCTGCGGCTCGTCCTGGCCCCACTCGTCCAGCATCCGCGCGAGCTCCCGCACGGCGGCGTTCTCGGCGCTGTTCTCCAGGGTGCCCCGCGACTCGTTCTCCGCCTGCTGGAGCTTGAGGGCGCTCTCGAGCGCCTCGCGCGTGACGTCGAACTCGGAGACGAGGATCTCCCCGAGCAGGCGGCCGGTGGCCTCCTGCTCCTTCAGGGCGATTTCGAGCTGCTCCTCGGTGAGCAGCCCCTTCTCGAGGATCAGCGAGCCGATCAGGCGCGAGGAGATCGCGGACGCGTCCACAAGCCGGGTATCGGCAATCCCTCGTCCGAGCTATAGCCCTAGGAGGGCTTGGCGAACCCTCCTAGGACTGGAGCTGCCAGGCGTTGTCCCGCAGCAGCGGGACGACCGTGCCGTCGCGCGTGAGCGCGTCGACCGCCACCTCCGGGCCGCCGATCATGAAGTCGGTGTGCACCGAGGAGTCGTTGACCCCCTCGATCATGCCGCCCTCGACCGCCTCGGCGTACGCCCCGCCGTAGGCGACGTGACAGGTCGCGTTCTCGTCGTACAGCGTGTCGAAGAAGGTCAGACCAGTCTGGCCGATCCGGGACGACCCGTCGACCAGCGCCACCTCGCCGAGGAAGCCTGCCCGCTCATCCGTCTCGAGCTGGCCGCGGATCACGTCGGCGCCCTCGTCGGCGTCGACCTCGACGATGCGGCCCTCCCTGAAGCGCACACGGAGCCCGGTGACGATCTTGCCGTACACCGAGAGCGGCATCGTCGACGACACCACGCCCTCCGTCCGGCGGGCGTCGGGCGTCGTGTACACCTCTTCGGTCGGCATGTTCGCCACGTAGACGATCCCGGCGGCGGTGACCGACTCGACGCCGAGCCAGCGCGACTCAGCGAGCAGGCCGACCGTCAGGTCGGTGCCGGGCCCGTGGAAGTGGAGCGCGTCCACGCCGAGGCGGTTCAGCGCATCCGTTCGGCGGCCGAGGGTCTCGATGTGCGTCCGCCACGCGGCGACCGGATCGGGCTCGTCGAGGCGCACGCAATGCTCGACGAGCCCCCAGAGGCGCTCGACGTCGGGCTCGCCGAACATCTGTCGCGCCCAGCCCTCGTTCGGCACGCCGACCACCGTCCAGTTCCCGAGCTGCTCCGTGATCTGCCTCGACGCCTCCGCGGCGAGCTCGACCATGCGCGCCTTGCCGACGCGGTCTCCCGGCAGGTCGGCGAGCAGGTCGGGCTCGGCATCGCCCGTCAGTGCAACGACGGCGGCGCGCTCGTCACCGAACGTGCGCTCGCGCGACAGCAGCCACGGCGGCGTCCACGAGAGCACGTCGTCTCCCGCAGCCGACCCGATCAATGCCCGGCGGAGATGCGGGTCGACGTAGCGGACGTCGACGTAGCTCGCGCCGGCGCGATACGACGCACGGGCGACTTCCCGGACGATGCTTGCGTGCTCCGGGCCGGCAACGACGTCGACGAGCTGCCCCGGCTGCACGTTGGCACCGACGCGCACGATCAGCTCTGCGTAGCGCTCCTCGCGGGGCGCGGTCATTCAGGGAGCTGCCAGACGTCGTCGCGCAGCAGCGGCACGACTCGTCCGCCGCGCGTCACTCCGTCGACGTCGACCTCCGACCCTCCGATCATGAAGTCGGTGTGGACCGTCGACTCGTTGATCCCGTCGTCGGGCTCCCGGCCCGTGTGACCTTCCGACACCGCTGCACCGTAGGCGATGTGGCACGTCGCGTTCTCGTCGAAGAGCGTGTCGAAGAAGATGAGGCCCGTCTTGCCGACGCGCGAGGTGCCGTCGACCAGCGCAACCTCGCCCAGGCGGGCCGCATTCTCGTCGATCGTCAGCTCGCCGCGCACGACCTCCGCGCCTCGCGTTGCCTGCACGTCGACGATGCGGCCGCCCTCGAACGTCACCTGCAGCCCCTCGACGACGTCGCCGCCGTGCGCGAGCGGCTTGGTCGAGGTGACCACACCCTCGGTGCGGCGGGCATCGGGCGTTGCGAAGACCTCCTCGGTCGGCATGTTCGCCACGTAGGCCCGTCCGTCGACCGTGTGGAAGAGCGCCGAGGAGAAGTGCGAGTGCTCGAGCAGGCCGATCTCGAGCTCGGTCCCCGGTCCGTGGTAGGTCAGCCGGTCGAGCTCGAGCTCGTTCAGCGCCGCCGCGCGCCGCTCGAGCCGGTCCATGTGCTCTCTCCAGGCCCCGACCGGGTCGCTCTCGTCGAGGCGCGTGCAGACGGCGACCGCCTCCCAGAGGCGCTCGACGTCCGGCTCGCCGAAGACCTCGCGCGCCCAGCCCTCGTTTGGGTACGCAACTCCGGTCCAGTTCACCGTGCGCTCGGTGAGCTGGCGGATCGCGACCCGTGCGACCTCCTTCATGCGCGCACGACCGACGCGCTCGCCGTCGAGGTCGGCGAGGAGGTGCGGCTCCGGGTCGCCGGTCGTGCCGATCGCGGCATTGCCGGCCATCGCCTCGTACCGCTCGATTTGCCAGGTCGGCGAGTGCTCGAGCGCCTCGTCCGGCCCAAGCTCGATCATTGCCCGCCGAACGTGTTGGTCGATGTAGTGAACGTCCACGTAGCGCGCACCCGCGGCGTATCCCTGCCGGGCGAGCGCACGCACGAGCGGCGCGTGCTCGATGCGCGCGCCGATGAAGAGCGTCTGCCCGGCTCCGACGTTCGCGCCGACCTCGACGGCGACGGCGGCGTAGCGCTCGAGCCGTTCGTCTAGCGGTCGAGCTGCCATGCGTTCTCCCTGAGGATCGCGACCGTCTTTCCGTCGACGGTGACGCCGTCGACGTCGACCTCCGGGCCACCGATCATGAAGTCGGTGTGGATGTTGGACAGGTTCGCTCCGCGCGCCCGCAACTCGTCCGGGTCGAGACCGTCGAACTCGGGGACGTCGAAGAGCACCGCCGTTCCGTACGCGATGTGGCACGCCGCGTTCTCGTCGAACAGCGTGTTGAAGAACGTCAGCCCTGTCTGACCGACTCGTGAGGTCCGGTCGACCAGCGCAACCTCGCCGAGCCGCCCTGCGAACTCGTCGATGGACATCTGGCCGCGGACCGCATCGGCGCCAGTCGACGCGCGGACGTCCGTCGCCTCGCCGGCGACGAACGTCATCTCGAGGTCGCGGACGACGGTGCCTCCGAGCGCAAGCGGCCGCGTCGAGCGGACCGACCCCTCGGTGCGCCGCCAGTCGGGCGCGATGAATACTTCTTCCGTCGGCATGTTCGGCACGTGCTCGGCGCCCGCCTGCGTCGTCGTGCCGCCGCCGTTCCAGCGCACGTTCGGCAGCACCCCCACCGTCAGGTCGGTGCCCGGGCCGTGAAACTGGAGGCGATCGAGCTCGAGCTCGTCGAGCTGCCGGCAGCGCTTGCGCAGGTTCGCCACGTGCTCGCGCCAGGCGGCGACCGGATCGGCTTCCTCGAGCCCGACCGAGTCGGAGATCGCCTGCCACAGGCGCTCGACGTCGGGCTCGCCGAACATCTGCTCCGCCCAGCCCTCGTTGGGATAGGCGGCGATCGTCCAAGCGACCGTGCGTGCGGTCTGCGCCTCGTGCAGCGAGTCGAGCAGCGCCCGCGGGCGGGTCCTGCCGACGCGATCCTGGTCGAGGTCGGCTAGGAGCTCCGGATAGGGGTCGCCGGCGATCATCACGAGCGCCCCGTTCTCGCCGATCGCCTTCGTCTGCTCGAGCAGCCAGTCCGGGGTCTCGGTGAGCACATCGTCGGCGGCGAGCTCGATCATCGCGCGGCGCACGTGCTGGTCGACGTAGCGGACGTCGACGTAGCGCGCGCCGGCCTCGTAGCCGGCGCGGGCGAGCGCGCGGGCGAACTCGGCGTGCTCGACCTGACCGTTGACGAACAACGTCTGCCCGGGCTGGACGTTCGCCCCTACCCGCACGATCAGCTCGGCGTAGCGCTTCAGGCGGTCCACGGCGGCAACAATAGAGAATCCACTATCAGGTGTCGAGCGGGACGTCGTCCCACGCTTCGCCGAGGCCGCAGAGCCAGTTGAGCGCGTGGTGGCGCTCGGCTGCGATCGTCTGAGCCTCGACAAGCTGGTCGTGAGACAGGTGCCGGTAGACCTTGCCGTAGGCCGGAAAGTCGCCGCGCATCGGTGCCGGCAGCAGCTCCTGCTCGAAGCCGCGCATCGCGGTTGCCGCGATCAGCTGGTCGAACGTCGCGTAGCGCTCCGGCAGCTCGACATCGTCACGAGCCTGCAGCCCGGTCGTGCGCGCGCGCCAGTGCCACAGGCGGGCCGACTGCCGCTCGAGCTCGACGTCCTGCGGCTCGCGGAGGCGTGCGCCGCTCAGGTCGGCATGCGTCACCGCCTCGGTCTCGAACGGGCGGTCGTACGGTGGCAGCTCCGCCAGCTCGAGCGACCACAGCAGCGTGCCGAGCGCTTCTCCGTGCCAGACGGCGGCGACGGCCGTCGGCTCCGATGAACCATCACTGACGTGCGCGAGCCCCGCCGCGACCTCGCCCTGGAGGGTGCGGCAGCGATCGATCACCTCGCCCTGCGGCCGGAGCTTGGCGCGCGACACGGCCTTGAATCTACTGGTTACAGCGCAGGGATCTCTTTCGTCCCAGAACCGGCACAGCTGCCGTCGGGACCGCTCGCTACCGTCACCGCGTGGCGAAGGCGGCGGCCGTCCAGCATGCGTGTACCGAATGCGGCACGGCTTCGAGCCGCTGGCTCGGGCGTTGCCCGGGATGCGGCGAGTTCGGGACGATGGTGGCCGAGGCGCCTGCGGCGCGCGGACAGCGGCGGCGTGCCCACGCCGCCGAGCCGGCTCGGAGGCCGCCCCTTCGCCTCGTCGATGTCGTCGCGGAGGAGGCCGAGCGGATCCCGACCGGCGTGGCCGAGCTCGACCGGGTGCTGGGCGGCGGGCTCGTGCCCGCGTCGCTGGTCCTCGTCGGAGGCGAGCCCGGCGTCGGCAAGTCGACGCTCCTGCTGAGCGCGCTCGGGTCCGTCTCGGCCGGCCGGCGCACGCTCCTCGTGACCGGCGAGGAATCGATCGCGCAGGTGAAGCTCCGCGCCGCACGGCTCGGGGGGTGCGACGACGTCGAGATCCTCGCCGAGACCGACCTCGACGTGGTCTGCGAGACCCTCGAGCAGGAACGGCCCGGCGTCTGCGTCGTCGACTCGGTGCAGACGCTCTGGTCACAGGAGGTCGGGTCGGCTCCGGGCTCGGTCTCGCAGGTGCGCGAGGCGGCCTCCCGGCTCCTGCGCGTGGCCAAGGAGAACGGCGTCGCGGTGTTCCTCGTCGGTCACGTGACGAAGGACGGGGCCGTAGCCGGACCCCGTGTGCTCGAGCACCTGGTCGACTGCGTCCTCCAGTTCGAGGGCGACCGCTATCGCGCACACCGGGTGCTGCGGGCGGTCAAGAACCGCTTCGGCTCGACGAACGAGATCGGGGTCTTCGAGATGACGGGCGCCGGGCTGGTCGGCGTGCCCGAGCCGTCCGAGCTCTTCGGCCGCTCCGAGGCGGGGGAGGTCGGCGCAGCGGTGACCTGCACGCTCGAGGGGACGCGTCCGCTGCTGCTCGAGGTGCAGGCGCTCGTCGCGCCCACCGACCTGGCGATGCCGAGGCGGGTCGGCACCGGCGTCGACCCCAAGCGGCTCGCGATGATCGTCGCGGTTCTCGCCCGGCATGCGGGGCTGCCGCTCGGCGGAGCGGACGTGTTCGTCAACGTCGCCGGCGGCGTCCGGATCGACGAGCCCGGCGGCGACCTCGGCATCGCGCTTGCGATCGCGTCGGCGACGAAGGGCCTACCGATGCGGGAAGGCGTGGCCGCGTTCGGCGAGGTCGGCCTGACGGGACGGCTCCGGGCGGCGGCGCAGGCCGAGCGGCGGGCCGCCGAGTGCCGCAAGTTCGGGCTCGCCCGGGTGCTGGCGCCGGCCGGGACCCCGGGAGCCGTGCTGGAGGCCGACACCCTGCGTCACGCGCTCGCCGCCGGTCTGGCCGAGAACCCTGTCTGAGCAGGGATTTTCGACAAAATCCCTGCAAAAGTGGCGGTTTTCGCGCGGATTTGCTACCCTTGCAGTCCGCGCCGGTGGAGCCGTCAAGGCCACCGGCACTTCTGCGACTACAGACGGAAAGAGGAGCCAGTTTGTACAAGGTCGGTGACAAGGTGGTGTATCCCCACCACGGTGCAGGCACGGTCGTGAAGCGCGAGAAGAAGGACGTTCTCGGCGAGAAGCGCGAATACCTCACCATCAAGATCCTGCACAACGACATGACCGTCAACGTTCCGGCCGACAACGCAGAGCGCGTCGGGCTGCGGAAGGTGATCGACGAAGAGGCGGTCAAGAAGGTCGTCAAGTACCTGACCTCCGGCGGCACCGAGATGCCCAAGAACTGGAACCGCCGGTTCAAGCACAACCGCGACAAGATGAAGACCGGCGACATCTACGAGCTCGCCGAGGTCGTTCGCAACCTGGCGCTGCGCGACGGCGAGAAGGGCCTCTCGACCGGCGAGAAGCAGATGTATGTGAAGGCGAAGAAGATCCTCGCCTCCGAGCTGATGTACGCGAAGAACATGACCGAGGACGAGGCCCTCGAATGGCTCGAGGAAACCCTCACCGAAGGCGCGAAGCCGAAGGCAGCGCGCACGGCGGTCGCTGCGAAGACCGTGTCCAAGCCGGCTGCGAAAACCACCGCGCCGGTGAAGAAGAAGACTCCCGCCGCCGCCTAAGCGCGGGGCCGAGTGAGCGTCTGGGCCGTTCTCGTCGCCGCCGGGCGGGGGGAACGGCTCGGCGGCGACCGCCCGAAGGCCTTCGTCCGTCTCGGACGGCTACCGCTCCTGGCCGAGCCGCTCCGCCGCCTCGACCAGTGCGAGCAGGTCGAGGCCGTGGTCGTCGTTGCGCCCGTGGGGTGGGAGGAGCCGGCAATCCTGCTCGCCGAGGAGGTCGGAGCGAGCAAGGTGACGGCCTGCGTGGCCGGCGGCGAGACGCGAACCGAGTCCGTGCGCGCCGGCGTCGCCGAGGTGCCCGAGGACGTCGAGGTGATCCTCGTCCACGACGCCGCCAGGCCGTTGCTGCCGGCGGGCGTCGTCGAGCGCCTGCTGGCCGCGCTCGCCGACGGCGCCGACGGCGCGGTTCCGGCGTTGCCGGTCGCGGACACCGTCAAGCGCGCGAGCGACGGCGTCGTCGCCGAGACGCTCGAGCGCAGCGACCTCGTCACCGTGCAGACGCCCCAGGCCTTCAAGGCAGCGTCCCTCCGGGCGGCACTCGAGACTGCAAGTAACAGACTGTTACAAGCGACGGACTGCGCCACGCTGGTCGAGGCGAACGGCGGACGGGTTTTGGTCGTTCCCGGCGACGAGCGGCTGCTCAAGGTGACGACGGCCGCCGATCTGGAGCGGGTGGCGGCGTGGCTGTAGAGCCCGGCTTCCGCGTCGGGATCGGCGTCGACGCGCACGCGCTCGCCGCAGGCGTCCGGCTCGTGCTCGGTGGTGTCGCGCTTGACCACCCGCGCGGGCTCGCGGGCCACTCGGACGGCGACGTGCTCGCGCACGCGCTGATCGACGCGATCCTCGGAGCTGCCGGGCTGGGCGACATCGGCTCGCTGTTCCCGTCGGGGGACGAGCGCTACCGCGGCGCCTCTTCGCTCGACCTGCTGGCCGAGGCGTACGGTCAGGTGACCGCCGCAGGCTGGACGCTCGTGAACGCCGACTGCGTGCTGATCGGCGAGGAGCCCCGGATCGCGGAGCACCGTGAGGAGATGCGGAAGCGGCTCTCCGGCGCCGTCGGCGGCGGCGACGTCAACGTCCGCGCGACGACGACGGATGGGCTCGGGTTCACCGGACGGAGCGAGGGCCTCGCCGCCCATGCGGTCGCGCTGCTCAGGCGCGCGTGACCGAGCTCGTCCGGTACGCCGACCGGCCCGATCTGCACGAGATCCGTTTCGCCACGCTGTCGCAGCGGGCGTTCCCGTCCTTCACGCACCACAACCAGACGGGGACGCGCTACTGGCGGCGGCTCGTGGCGGAGCACCCCGACTTTCAGCTCGCGCTGGTCGACGACGACGCGCTCGTCGCCGAGCTGCACTCCCTGCCGCTCGCGTGGGACGGGACGCTCGAGGACCTGCCGCCCGGGTGGGACGACGTGTTCGCGCGGTCGTTCGAGACCGGGCGGCCGCACGACTGTCTCGCCGCGCTTGCGATCGCGGTCCTGCCGGAGCGGCGGGGCGAGGGCTTCGCGGTGCGGATGATCGAGGCGATGCGGGACGCCGGCCGGTCGCGCGGCCTGCGCGACCTGATCGCGCCCGTCCGCCCGACATGGAAGGACCGGTATCCCCTCATCCCGATCGAGCGTTACGCCGGGTGGCGGCGGGAGGACGGCTCGCACTTCGACCCGTGGATCCGGATCCACGAGCGTGTCGGGGGCGAGCTGATCGCACCGGCGCCCGATTCGATGCGGATCGAGGCGCCGGCCGTCGACTGGGAGGAGTGGACCGGCATGCGCTTCCCGGAGGACGGCGACTACGTCGTGCCCGGGATGCTCGCGCCGCTGCGCGTCCGTGCCGGGGTCGGCGTCCATGTCGAGCCGAACGTGTGGCTTCGGCACCGCCTCCAGCCGTTCACCGACTCGTAGCCACCGGTCGCCTGGTCTGCGCCCCGCGCCGACCGGCGCCCGCGGCACCGTTTCGGTGTGGACTTCGAGATCGTCGCGCATCGGTGCAACGACGCCTCCGTCCTGCGCCGTCTGCTCGCGGCGGGGCCGTCCTCGGTCGAGGCCGACGTCGGCGTCGGTCCGGCCGGGCTCGTCGTCGCGCACGAACCTGACCTCGGCGACGCATCCGGCTTGACGATCGAGGACCTCGTCGCGTCGGCCGGCGACGTACCGGTAGCGCTCGAGGCGAAGTGCTTCCCGCCGGAGACTCCGGGCGCCGCCGCGTTCCTCGGAGCGCTTCGTCCCTGGCTCCGGGCGGTCGCGGTCTGCTCGTTCGACGAGCGGCTCGTTGCGGCAATCGCCCGGCGTTGCCCAGCGACCCCGACGACGCTGCTCTTCGACGAGCCGCTGCGGAGCGCAACCGCCGCGAGGACGCTCGGCCCGCGCCGGGATCTCGTCACGCGCGAGCTGGTCGTCGCAGCGCACGCAGCCGGCTCCCGAGTCGTTCCGTGGACGGTGAACGACGCGCCGACGATGGCCGAGCTGATCGAGCTCGGAGTCGACGGGCTCGTGACCGACCGGCCGGCGCTCGCGCGGGTGGTCGCTGTGTCGCGTCTCGGTCTCGCAGCCTAGGAAGGGAGTGCCGCGAGCCCGTCGCGGACGACGACGAGCCCGTCGCGCGCGAGCGCAGCGATCGCCTCCGCGTCGCCTGGTTGCGCGCCCGCCGCGATCTCGCGCAGCGCCAGCGCCCGCCGCTGACGGAACGACCCCTCGAACCGTCCCTGCCTGCGCAGCGGCTCGAACCGGGACCCGCGCGACGGACACGCCGCGGCGAGAGGGCAGAGCTCGCACCGCGGGACGCGCGCGAGGCACACGGTCGCGCCGAGATCGAACAGCGCCTGCGCGCACGCGGCGTCGAACGCCTCCCCGGTCCGCTCCTGCACGCGCCGCACGTTCGTGTCCACCGGCAGTACGGCGCGTCCGAAGGCGAAGTTCCCGACGGCGTCGGCCGTGTAGGTGCCGACGCCCGGCAGCTGCGTCAGGTCGTCGGGCCACCCGTGCTCGGCGACGAAGGTCGCGGCGCGGTGCAGGTTGACGGCTCGGCGGTTGTAGCCGAGCCCCTGCCATTCGAGGATCGCCTCGCCGAGCGGGGCCTCCGCCAGCGCGTTCACCGTCGGCCAGCGCTCGAGCCAGCGCTGCCAGCGCGGGATCACGCGCTCGACCTGCGTTTGCTGCAGCATCACCTCCGACACGAGGATGGCGTAGGGATCCGTCGTCTCCCGCCACGGCAGGGGGCGCCGACTGCGGCTGTACCAGTCGAGCAGGAGCTCCTTCACGCCAACGACAGCTGCAGGCCGCCTAGACCGGCGGCTCGGGGTCGTACTGGATGTAGCGGCGGACCTCGCGCGCCCGCTCGACGGAGTGCAGCCGTGCGACCAGGTGCAGCGCCATGTCGATGCCGGCCGAGACGCCCGCTGCGGTGACGACGTCGCCCGCGTCGACGAACCGGTCGTCGCGAACGTCGACTCCGAGGTCGCGTAGCCGGTCCAGCGAGCCCCAGTGCGTGGTTGCAGGCTTGCCGTCGAGCGCGCCGGCCGCCTGCAGGACGAAGGCGCCGGTGCAGACGCTGGTCAGCAGCCCGCCGCGCGCCGCGATCGCGCGGAGCCGGTCGTGCAGGGCGGTGTCGGCGGCCGGCCCGCGTGAATTGCCGCCGGGAACGATCAACACGTCCGCGTCGGGCGCCGTGTCCCAGGTGTGGTCCGCGAGCACACGGAGTCCCTTGGCGCAGACCACCGGGTCGGCCGTGTCGGCGACGGTGAAGGCGGTCACGTCGTCGTCGGGCCACATGGTCGCCCACGCCGCCATCACTTCCCACGGGCCAGCCCAGTCGAGCTCCTCGGCGAGCGGATAGAGGTAGATCCCGATGTTCATCAGGCCAACCTAGTCGGGCGCATCCGGCCTGCGTCGACCCGATCTCCAGGTGAGAACACCCACACCGAAGAGGACGAACTCGACGAGCGTGATCGCGAGGCGGTTCAGGAGCGTGACGCCGAGCGCAGGCCCCTCGCTCGTGATCGCGAGCAGGAGCCCGTACATCGAGGCCTCGCGTGCGCCCAGGCCCGACGGCACGAAGATCACGAGCACCGCGACGATTGCGCCGACCGCCGACGTGCCGCCCAGGAACGGCACGGTCGAGAGGCCGGGGTTCGAGCCGAGCGCCAGCAGGAGGAAGTAGACGGCGAACCCGCCGATCAGCCACGTGCCGCAATAGAAGAGGAGCAGGCTCACGGTCAACGGAAACGGCAGCGGCTCGACCGTCCCGGCGCCGAAGGGGCGCAGCAGCTTGTCGCCGAGCGGGCGAAAGATCCGCGGGTGGAGGAGCAGCCCGCAGAGGATCCCGAAGCCGATCAGCGGGAGCAGCGGCGCGTTCACGCCGCGCACCCAGGCGAGGCTGACGACGAAGACGATCACGCCCGAGATCGCCGACAGCAACGCCTCGACGAGGATCGACGCGAGCACGGTCGGCGTGTCGGTGACGCCGGCAGCTCGCCGCAACGCGACTGCGCGGGCGGCGGGCGTCCAGACGCCGCCGGGCAGGTACTTGGCGAGCATCGAGACCATCTCCGCCTGCAGCGCGACGCGGTACGGCACCCTGATGCCCCAGGCGGTGAGCATCCTGATCCACCCGAGGATGAACACGAGGTAGTAGACGGCCACGGTCGCCAACGCGGCGGCGACGTATCCGAGCCTGGCGTGCTCGAGACGCGGCCCCGCCTTCGACCATTCGCTCCAGACGGCCCAGACGCAGAACGCCACCGTCGCAGCGGCGATCGCGAGTTGCAGTGCGACCGACAGTCTGCGGTGCACGCGCAGGTACGCGGCCGCGGCCCGCACGCGCGCGACCATGCCCGCGTTCAGTGGACGCCTGCCCATTCGCGGGAGTCTGCCGGTCGCGCCAGTCAGTCCGACAGGCGAATGCCCAGCCAGATGCCGGCGATCCCGCCGAGCGCTGCGAACAGCACCCCGGCGAGCGAGATGCCGTTGTCGCCCCAGAGCGCAGGCACGAAGCCGCCGACGACCGTGCCGAACACAGCGCAGATCGAGATCACCGAGCGGCCCATTCCGCCCCAGTGAACCATCTACGCTCCCCGCGTGCCGCGTGTCCGCTTCGCACCGAGCCCGACCGGAACGCTCCATGTGGGCAACGCGCTGAGCGCGGTCGCGAATCGCGACTACGGCGACTGGATGTTGCTGCGGATCGACGACACCGATCCGGCGCGCAACGTCCCCGGGGGAGAGGCGGCGATCCTCGCGGATCTCGAGTGGCTCGGGATCGCGTGGGACGAGGGGCCGGTTCGGCAGAGCGAGCGGCTCGAGCGCTATCTGGACGCCGCCCGGTCGGCCGGCGTCGAGCAGCGCTTCGAAGGTGTGATGCTGTGGCGCGACGACGGCTCGCCGACCTTTCACCTCGCGAGCGTGGTCGACGACCACGACTTCGGGATCACGCACGTGATCCGCGGCTCCGACCATCGCGCGAACGAGGAGCTGCACGCCGCGCTCCATCGTGCGCTCGGGTTCGAACCGCCGCAGGTGATCCACCATGGACTCGTCGTGGGCGCCGACGGCCGCAAGCTCGCCAAACGCGCAGACGGCGCAACCGTCGCGTCGCTCCGCGACGCCGGCTATCCGCCGGAGGCGGTGCGCGCGTACCTCGAGGAGCTCGGCCTGCCGAGACACGACGTCCAGCTCGACCTCGACCGGATCCGCTCGCTGTCGGTCGACGTCCTCGACGAGCTCTCCGACGATGACCTGGCAGCACGGCTCGGAGTGCCGGTCGAGGCGATCCCACTCGCACGAGGGGCCCACGATCTCGTCGAGGCACGGGCCCTGGTCGCGAGCGTCCTCGACCGGGCAGGTGACGGTCCGTCCCTCGCTCCGAACCGGAGCCCCGAGACCCTGGAGCGGTTCGTGGAGCTGCGTGCCCCCCTGCCTGACCATCTCGACAAGGAGGCGGCCAAGCTGGTGCTCCGCGAGCTCAAGGCGGTCGGCGGCGATCTGCGCGCGCTCCGGGAGGCGCTGACCGGCCGGGACCGCGGGCCCGAGCTCTGGGCGGTCGTTCGCGCACTGCCGCGCGACGAGTCGATCCGTCGCGCCCGTCTACCCTAGCCACGTGCGCCTGTACGACACGTTCACGCGCTCGCTGGTCGAGCTGCCGCCTGCACCGGGCCCGGTGCGGATGTACTTCTGCGGGCCGACCGTCTACGCGCGCGCACACGTCGGCAACGCGCGTCCGTTTCTCGTCGGAATGTGGTTCCGCTCGTGGCTGCGCACGAACGGCTACGACGCGACGCTCGTCCACAACATCACCGACATCAACGACAAGATCTACGACGCCGCCCCGGGTGCGAGCGCCGAGCTCGCCGCGCGCGCGACGGAGTGGTACTTCGAGGACACGGGCGACCTGGGGATCGGGCAGCCCGACCACCTGCCCAAGGCGACGGAGTCGGTGCCGAGCATCGTCCGGTTCATCGAGGAGCTGATCGAGGCGGGGCACGCGTACGCGGTCGGCGGCGACGTCTACTACCGGGTCGCCAGCTTCCCCGGGTACGGGCGGCTCTCGGGCCAGCGTCCCGATCAGGTCGAGGAGCAGGAGCCGAACCCGCTCAAGGAGGATCCGCGCGACTTCGCGCTCTGGAAGGCGAACAAGCCGGAGACCGAGGACACGTGGTGGGACTCGCCGTGGGGCCGTGGCCGGCCCGGGTGGCACATCGAATGCTCGGCGATGGCGGAGGACATCTTCGGGCCGGCGTTCGAGATCCACGGCGGCGGGCTGGACCTCGTCTTCCCGCACCACGAGAACGAGGTCGCGCAATCGCGGTCGCTCGGACATCCGTTTGCGTCGATCTGGACGCACAACGGGATGCTGCGTTTCACCGGCGAGAAGATGTCCAAGTCGATCGGGAATGTGACGACGCTTCGCGAAGCGCTCGACGAGTGGGGTCGCGAGACAGTGCTGGTGTTCTTTCTCACGGGGCACTGGCGCAAGCCGATCGACTTCTCCGAGGAGACGATGGCCCAGGCGGCGGCGCGCGCCGACACCCTGCGCAACGCGTTCACGCAGCAGCCGGCCGAGGATGCCGACGACGGCTGGGACGCGTTCGCAGCTGCACTCGAGGACGACTTCGACACACCGCGCGCACTCGCGGTCTTGCACGGGTTCGCATCCGAGCGCCGGCTCGGCCTGCTGCGCCGCGGCCTCGCCGTGTTCGGGCTCGAGTCGCTGGCCGCGCGCGAGCAGGCGCCGCCGGAGATCTCCGCGCTCGCCGAGCAGCGGGAGCGGGCGCGCGCGCAGCGCGACTTCGAGACAGCCGATCGCCTGCGCGACGAGCTGGCGGCGGCAGGTTGGGAGCTGCGGGACGACCCCGGTGGCGGATCGACGCTCGTCCGTCGCGCGTGACCCCGGATCTCGTCTACGGCCGCCGTGCGGTTCGCGAGGCGGTTCGCGGCCGGCGTGAGGTGTTCGAGGTCTGGGCCACCGAGCGCGCGCTCGCCGCGGAGGACTGGCTCGCCGAGCAGAAGCCGAAGCAGAAGCTCGACCGCGAGCTGACCGAGCGCGCCGGGACCCGCGACCACCAGGGCGTGGTCGCGCTCGTCGAGCCGTACCGCTACGCCGACGCGTACGAGCTCGCGCGCTCCGAGCGCCCATTGCTCGCCGTCCTCGATCGCGTGACCGACCCGCACAACCTGGGTGCGGTCTGCCGGAGCGCGGACGGCGCCGGCGCCACGGGTGTCGTCGTGCCCGCGCACGGGTCCGCAGTGGTCACGCCGGCCGTCGCGCGTGCGTCCGCCGGAGCCGTCGAGCATCTCCCGGTCGCCGTCGTGACGAACCTCGCGCGGTATCTCGAGGAGGTGAAGGGCGGAGCTCTGTGGATCTACGGCGCCGTCGGCGACGACGCTGCGAGCCCGATGTGGGACACCGACCTTTCCGGTGGCGCTGCGCTCGTCTTCGGAGCCGAGGGCAAGGGCCTGCGCCCACTGGTTCGTCGCACGTGTGATGCGCTCGTCTCGGTTCCGCTCGCAGGCGCGGTCGAATCGCTGAACGTGAGCGTCGCCGCCGCGGTGCTGCTGTACGAGGCGCGCCGCCAGCGTGCCGCTGCTCGTCCGTCGCAGTAGGCTCAATCGATGACCTGCCCGCACTGCGGCACCGTGGTGCCCGCCGGCGCACGCTTCTGCGGCGGCTGCGGCTCCGCGCTCGGCAGGGTGTGCGACGCCTGCGGAACGACGAACGATCCATCGATGCGGTTCTGCACGCAATGCGGGACTCCGTTCGACGCCGACGCAGCGCCGAGCGTCGCCATCCAGGCTCCCGATGCCGAGCGGCGCCTCGTCTCGGTCCTCTTCGCAGACCTCGTCGGCTTCACGTCCGTCTCCGAGACACGCGACGCGGAGGAGGTGCGCGAGTTGCTGTCGGCGTACTTCGAGACCTGCCGGCGCCTGATCGCACGCTATGGAGGCACGGTCGAGAAGTTCATCGGCGACGCGGTGATGGCCGTGTGGGGAGCGCCGATCGCACAGGAGGACGACGCCGAGCGCGCTGTGCGTGCGGCGCTCGACCTCGTCGCCGCGGTGCCGGAGCTCGACCCGGCGCTGCGCGCCCGCGGCGGTGTGCTGACGGGCGAGGCGGCGGTGACGCTGCGCGCCGAAGGACAGGGGATGGTCGCCGGCGACCTGGTCAACACCGCCTCACGCGTGCAGTCCGCGGCCGAGCCGGGAACGGTCTTCGTCGGTGAGGCGACCAAGCGCGCGACCGAGGCCGCGGTCGCCTACGAGGACGTCGGGTCGTTCGAGCTGAAGGGCAAGACGGAGCCCGTCCGGCTGTTCCGCGCCCGGCGCGTCACCGCGGGCGTCGGCGGGGCTCAGAAGTCCGTCGGGCTCGAGGCGCCGTTCGTCGGCCGCGACCGCGAGCTGCGCCTCCTCAAGGAGCTGTTCCACGCGTCTGCCGACGAGCGGCGCGCCCAGCTCGTCTCGACGGTCGGGGTCGGCGGCATCGGCAAGTCGCGGTTGATGTGGGAGTTCTACAAGTACATCGACGGGCTCAGCGAGCTCGTGCTCTGGCACCGCGGCCGCTGCCTCGCCTACGGGGAGGGGGTCGCCTTCTGGGCGCTCGCCGAGATGATTCGGATGCGCACCGGAATCGCCGAGGGAGAGCAGCCCGAGTCCTCGCGCGTGAAGCTGCGCGCCTCCGTCGACGAGTACGTCGACGATCCCGACGAGCGCCGCTTCGTCGAGCCGCGCCTCGCGAACCTGCTCGGCATCGAGGAGCGGGGCTCGCACGGCAAGGAGGAGCTCTTCGGCGCGTGGCGGCTCTTCTTCGAGCGCATGGCGCAGCAATCGGCGGTCGCGCTCGTGTTCGAGGATCTGCAGTGGGCGGACGAGTCGCTGGTCGAGTTCGTCGGCTACCTGCTCGAGTGGTCGCGCAACCATCCGATCTTCGTTCTCTGCCTGGCACGTCCCGAGCTGCAGCAGCGCCAACCGGAGTTCGGGCGCTCCTCCCGGAACCAGGTGACGATCTCGCTGGAGCCGCTGCCGTCTTCAGCGATGGAGGAGCTGCTCGACGGATACGTCCCGGGACTGCCCGACGATCTCCGTTCGCGGATCCTCGGCCGCGCCGAGGGTGTGCCCCTCTACGCCGTGGAGACCGTCCGCATGCTGCTCGACCGTGGCCTGCTCGCCGAGCGCGACGGCGTCTACCGGCCGGTGGGCGAGATCGACCGGCTCGACGTGCCCGAGACGCTGCACGGGCTGATCGCCGCCCGGCTCGACGGGCTCGAGCCGCTCGAGCGCCTGCTGCTGCAGGACGGCGCCGTGCTCGGCAAGACATTCACCGTCCAGGGGCTGGCCGCGCTGTCGGAGCGTCCCGAGCCGGAGCTGACGCCGGTCCTGGCAGGCCTCGTTCGCAAGGAAGTGCTCTCGGTACAGTCGGATCCGCGGTCTCCCGAACGAGGGCAGTACGGCTTCCTCCAGGATCTCGTGCGTCGCGTCGCCTACGACACGCTGGCGCGGCGCGATCGCAAGGCCCGCCATCTCGCCGCAGCGGGGCATCTCGCCGGCGCGTTCGGCGCCGCCGACCTTGAAGTCGTCGAGGTGGTGGCGTCCCACTACCTCGCCGCGTACGACACGCAACCCGAGGCCGAGGACGCCGGCGAGATCCGGCAGCGCGCGCTCGAGATGCTGGGCCGGGCAGGTGAGCGTGCTGCTTCGCTCGCCGCGGTCGGCGAGGCTCGCCGGTACTTCGAGCAGGCCGCGGCACTGGCGGACGCGCCCTCGGAGCGGGCCGTCCTGCTCGAGCGCGCCGGAGCGATGGCGCTGCTGGCCGCCGAATTCGAGCCGGCCGAGCAGCTCGCCGCGGAGGCTCTCGACCTGCTGGTCGGGAGCGGCGAGACCCACGCCGCCGCCCGGGTCGCGGCCCAGCTGAGCGCCGTCGAGACGGCGACCGGCCGTTTCGCGTCGGGCATCGAGCGGATGCAGCGTGCCTTCGCGGAGCTCAAGGACGACGAGCCTGACGAGGACATCGCGACTCTGGCGGCGCGCCTGGGGCGCCTGCTCGCGATGACCGGCCGCTACGAAGAGGCGGTCGAGACCAACGAGTTCGCGCTGCTCTTGGGCGAGTCGCTGCGGCTGCCCGAGGCGATCGTGCGCAGCCTCGGGACCAAGGCGATCCTGGCCAGGCGCGCCGGCCATCCCGAGGAGCAGGAAGCGCTGCTTCGCCACGCGTTGCACCTGGCGAGGCAGCACGATCTCTCCACCCAGACCTTCTCGTCGTACGGCAACCTCTCCGACTGCTTCCAGCGTGGAGACCGGTATGCCGAGGCACTGGAGCTCCTGACACCGTCGATCGCGCTGGCCCGCCGCTTCGGCGACCGGCTCCAGGAGCTGTTCGCGCTGAGCGAGTCCACGTATGCGCTGTCTTTCCTCGGCCGCTGGGACGAGGCCGTGGCGACGTTCGAGGAGCTGCCGGCCGAGCAGCTCCGCACGAACGCCCAGCTGTCGAGCCCGCTGGCCGGGGTGTTCGAGGTCCTGCTCCACCGCGGTGAGCTCGAGGAGGCCCGGGCGCTCTTCGCCCACTACGGTCATCTGCGGACCTCCGAGGATCTGCAGAGCGGAGCCGAGTACGCCGGAGCTGCCGCGGCTCTCGCCGTCGCCGAAGGGCATCCGCAAGACGCGCTGGCCGCCTGGAACGACGCCGCGGCGCTGATCGGCGAGCTCGGCTACGCGAACCAGGGCGTCAAGCAGGCGTTCGTCTGGGTGGTCGAGGCGGCGCTTGCGCTCGGCGAGCAGTCTCGGGTTGGGGCGATGCTCGAGGGCATCGAGGAGCTGGCGCCCGGGCTGCGGCCGCCGTTCCTCGACGCGCAGACCGGCAGGTTCCGGGCCCGGCTCGGAGACGGCGACGTCGACGCGCAGTTCAGGCACGCGGTCTCGAGCTTCCGCGAGCTCGACATGGTCTTCTGGGCGGCGGTGACGCAGCTCGAACAGGCGGAGTGGCTGCTGTCCGTGGGCCGAGGCGAGGACGCGGCGGCGCCGCTCGTCGAGGCGCGCGACGTGTTCCAGGAGCTCGGCGCGCAGCCGTGGCTCGACCGGCTCGACAGCGCGTCGCCGCCGGGGCGTCAGGCGACGCTCGCGTCGTAGGCGCCGCGTGGCCGACGCGACGCTGTATCTCTTCGACGGCTACAACCTGCTGCACGCGGGACGCTATGCAGACGCGCGCGAGCTCGTCGACGTACTTGCGTCATTCGTCGCGCTGCGCGGCGCCCGGGGCATCGTGGTGTTCGACGGGGTGGGGGAAGACGCCGCGCTCGGTCCGTTGTCGGTCCGCTTCGCGGCGCACGCCGACACGCTGCTCGAGCGGCTGGCGGCCGAGCACCGCCGGCGGGAGCGGGTCGTCCTCGTCACGAGCGACAGCACGGTCGCCGCGTCGTCCGGCATCGAGGTGCAGAAGGTCTCGACGCGGACCTTTCTGCACGAGCTCGAGCCGGCGGCGGCGCCGGCCCCGCCGCCCCGAGGGCTCGCCGGCAAGCTCGACGAGGCGACGCGGGCCCGGCTCGAGCGGCTGCGTCGGGGCGAGTAAAGCGGGTCCCCCGCAAAAGGGGCTTGTGCTCCTTGCGGGTCCCTGCTAGATTCACCTCAACCTCAGGGTGAGACTTCGCTGGTGCAGGACGGGAGCCTCGCCAACAAAAGCCGTCCAAATCCGGGGGTAACCGCCGTGACCGTCCGCACCGCAACCGCCCAGAAATCGCCGCAGAAGGCTCAACGAGAGCTTGAGGATCTGCAGCTCGTGCTCAAGGCTGCGAACGGCAGCACGGCGGCGATGGACCAGCTGATCCGGCGCTACACCTCGTTCGTCCGGCTGAAGGCGAGCTCCTACTTCCTCGCCGGCGGCGACTCGGACGACCTGATTCAGGAGGGGCTCGTCGGTCTGTACAAGGCCGTGCGCGACTTCCGCCCGGACAAGGAGACGTCGTTCCGCTCCTTCGCCGAGCTGTGCGTGACCCGGCAGATCATCACGGCGATCAAGACCGCGACGCGGCTCAAGCACGCGCCGCTGAACACCTACGTGTCGTTCAGTCACACGCCGGCCGGCCAGGAGACCGAGAGCGAGTGCTCCCTCGGCGATGCACTCCCCGCCTCCCACGTGCACGAGCCGTCGGTGAAGGTCGTCTCGACCGAGGAGCTGCAGGCGCTCGTCGGCTGCCTCTCCTCGACACTCTCGCCACTCGAGTCCGACGCCCTTCGCCTGTATCTCGAGGGATCGTCCTACGATCAGATGGCGGAGGCGCTCGGCTGCGACACGAAGACGATCGACAACGCGCTGCAACGGGTGAAGCGGAAGATCATCACCCACCAGCAGGGTCGTCAGGTTCTCGCGTAGCGGGCGTACCATGCCGGCTGACGCCGGAGTAGCTCAGTTGGTAGAGCGCTGGTTTTGTAAACCAGAGTGCGTGGGTTCGAGTCCCTCCTCCGGCTCTCCCTGCTAGACCCTTGCGAGCGCCTGGTCGAGGTCCGCCCAGATCGCCTCGACGTCCTCCAGCCCGACCGACAGGCGCAGCAGGCCCACCGGCACGCGGTCGCCTTCCCAGCGGTGCCGGCTCTCCATCGACGACTCGACTCCGCCCAGGCTCGTCTGGTTCGCGATCAAGCGCGTAGCGGTCTCGACCGGAACGGGATCGCCGGCGACGTCGAACGAGATCAGCGCGCCGAACCCGGGGTAGCGAACCAGCGTCACGGCCGGGTGGCGGGCGAGCCGGTCGGCAAGCTCGCGGGCGCTCTCGGTGTGGCGCGCCATGCGCAGCTCGAGCGTGCGCAGACCCCGCAGGAGCGAGGCGCACGCATCCGGTGCGGCGCTCAGGCCCACTCGACCGCGGACCTCACGAAGCCTCGCCGCCGTCGTCGGGTTCCGGGTGACCGTCGCCCCGAGCAGGGCGTCGTGGTGCCCCGTCAGGAACTTCGTCGCCGAATGGAGGACGACGTCCGCCCCCAGGTCGAGAGCCCGCAGGTACACCGGTGTCGAGGCGGTGGCGTCGCAGACGACCACGGCGGGGTGTGTGCGGGCCGCCTCCCAGTCGGGCACCGACAGGAACGGGTTGGCCGGGGACTCGAGCCAGACGAGCTCGGCGCCGGCCGGCGGCGCCCCGGTCTGGTCGAACTCGACGACCCGGAGGCCCCAAGCCTCGAACTCGCTCAGGGCGAGGCCCGTGCCGTAGTACGCGCCCTGCGCGAGGGCGACGGTCGTGCCCTGGCGTGCGAGCGCCAGAACGCAGGCGGTGACCGCGGCCGTCCCGGAGCCGTAGAGCAGCGCCTCGCCGCCCTCGAGCTCGCCAAGGGCAGCCTCGGCGGCCGCCCCGGTCGGATGGGCGAACCGCTGGTAGACGAACTCGCGCGACCGGCCCTGTTCGTCGTAGGGCCAGACCGTCGCGCGCTCGAGCGGCTCCACGCCGACGGACTCTACGCGAGCGCCGCGACGCCTTCGACGAGTCGCTCGAGCTCTTCCACCGTGTTGTAGTGGTGCACCGACGCGCGGACGACCTCCGAGATTCCGCGCCGGTCGAAGTCGAGGCGCGCGGAGGACGCTCCGATCACCGACACGTTGACGCGTCTTGCCGACAGCGCGTCGCGCACCTCCGCGGCACGCCGGTCGCGGACGGTGAACGTGACGATGGCGCCGAGAACCTCACCGCGGTCTCTGATCTCGTACGCCGGGCACGTCACCGAGCATCGTGCGGAGCTGCGCCGCCAGCACGCGGATGCGCTCCCAGGTCGCGTCGACTCCCGTCGCGACCGCATGGTCGGCAGCGACGCCGAGCCCGACCTTGCCGGCGAAGTTCGTCTCCCAGTTCTCGAAGCGGCGGGCGTCGGCTCTGATCGTGTAGCCGCCGTCGGCCTCCCATTCGGCTGCGTGGAGGTCGAGGAACGGCGGCTCCAGCTGCTCGACGAGCGTGCGCCGCACGTAGAGGAAGCCGGTGCCGCGCGGACCGCGGAGGAACTTGCGGCCGGTCGCCGAGAGGATGTCGCAGCCGAGCTCGTCGACGTCGAGCGGAAGCTGGCCGACCGACTGGCACGCGTCGAGCAGGAGCGGCACGCCGGCTGCCCGGGTCACGAGACCCACGGCTGCCGCCGGGTTGACGAGGCCGCTCTGCGTCGGGACGTGGACGAGCGAGACGAGCCGCACGCGCTCGTCGAGCAGACGCTCGAGTGCGTCGACGTCGAACTGGCCGTGCTCGTCGTCCGGCACGATCTCGACCGTCGCTCCCGTCCGGCTCGCGACCTGGCGAAGCGCGATCCAGTTCGACGCGTACTCCGCGCAGCCCGTCAGGATCCGGTCGCCCGGCTCGAACGGGAACGAATAGAACGCCATGTCCCACGCGCGCGTCGCGTTCTCGACGACGGCGATCTCGTCGCGCCCCGCGCCGATCAGGCCCGCGAGCGCGTCGTAGGTGTGCTCGAGACTGTCGGCCCGCTCGGCAGCCGTCTCGTATCCGCCGATCGCCGCCTCGCGGCCGAGATAGTCGACGACGGCGTCGAACACGACCGTCGGAGGGAGCGACGCACCTGCGTTATTCAGATGGGCAACGTTCGCGCAGCCCGGCGTCTCGGCTCGTAGGCGATCGACGTCGAGAGTCACGCGTCGAGCACGGTGAACAGCGTGAGCTGCAGGCCGTCCGGAGCCTCGAGGCGGACGTTGCGGTGACGCCACGGCGTCTCGATCGGGCCGCCGAGGCGGGTTGCGCCCGCAGCTACCAGCGGCTCGGCGACTGCCTCGGAGTCGTCGACCTCGAGCGCGACTCGCACCGGCCCAGCGACCCTTCTGCCGACCTCGATCGAGTCGACTGCGGCGGCATGCGTGGCGTCGAGCAGCTCGAGTGTCGCGTGCCCGGCGTCGAGGAGCGCGACGCGCCCGTCGTCGCTCCAGGCCTCGAGCAACGGCAGCCCGAGGGTGTCGCGGTAGAACGCGAGCGCTGCGTCGTAGTCGGCGACGGTGAGCGCCAGTCTCAGCTCCTTCACGGCCACGCCTCGACTCTACGTGCTGCCTGTGTCTAGGCTCCCGCAGATGGCGAAGGCCGAGCAGCCGGGAGTGCACTCGACGACGCGCGAGAAGCTCGACTGGCTCGGTGAGCTCCGGGACGAGGCGCTGCACGCCGGGTCGGAGAAATCGGTCGCCAAGCAGCGGGACCAGGGAAAGCTCCTCGCGCGTGAGCGCGCCGAGCGGCTGTGCGACGAAGGGTCGTTCGTCGAGCTCGACCGGTACGTCCGCCACCGTGAGTCGAACTTCGGGATGCTCGAGCGGCGACCGTACGGCGACGCCGTCGTCACCGGGTACGGGACGATCTTCGGGCGCCGCGTGTTCGTCTTCAGCCAGGACTTCACCGTCTTCGGCGGGTCGTTGTCGGAGGTGTTCGCCGAGAAGATCTGCAAGGTGATGGATCTCGCCGCCAAGTACGGGTGCCCGGTGATCGGCATCAACGACTCGGGCGGCGCGCGCATCCAGGAGGGAGTCGTCTCGCTCGCCGGGTACGCGGAGATCTTCTGGCGCAACGTCCAGTCGTCGGGCGTGATCCCGCAGATCTCGCTCGTGCTCGGCCCGTGCGCCGGCGGGGCCGTCTACTCGCCGGCGATGACCGACTTCGTGCTGATGGTCGAGGGAAGCTCGTACATGTTCATCACGGGGCCCGACGTCGTGAAGACGGTCACCGGCGAGGAGGTCACGTTCGAGGAGCTCGGCGGCGCCGTCGCCCACGCAACCAAGTCGGGCGTCGCGCATCTGACCGCGCCCGACGAGCAGGCCGCTCTCGAGGACGCGCGCTACCTGCTCAGCTTTCTCCCGCAGTCGAATGCCCATCCGACCCCGTACGACCCGCCGGCCGACCCCGTCGGGCGCGAGGCGCCGGAGCTCGACGAGCTGATCCCCGACGAGGCGACGAAGCCGTATGACATGAAGGACGTCGTCACGGCAGTGGTCGACGACGGCGAGTTCCTCGAGATCCAGCCGCTCTACGCGGAGAACATCATCTGCGGCTTCGCCCGGCTCGGCGGCTACAGCGTCGGCGTCGTCGGCAACCAGCCGAAGGCGCTCGCCGGCGTCCTCGACATCGCCTCTTCCGAGAAGGCTGCGCGCTTCGTCCGCACCTGCGACGCCTTCAACATCCCCCTCGTGACCTTCGTCGACGTCCCGGGGTTCCTGCCGGGAACGGCGCAGGAGTGGGGCGGGATCATCCGTCACGGCGCGAAGCTCCTCTACGCCTACTGCGAGGCGACCGTTCCGAAGCTCACGGTGATCACGCGCAAGGCATACGGCGGGGCCTACGACGTGATGAGCTCGAAGCACGTTCGCGCGGACTTCAACTTCGCGTGGCCGACCGCGGAGGTCGCCGTGATGGGCCCCGACGGCGCCGTGAACATCATCTTCCGCAACGAGCTCGCCGAAGCCGCCGATCCCGAGGAGCGGCGGGCGGAGCTGATCGCCGAGTACCGCGAGCGCTTCGCCAACCCGTACACGGCGGCCGAGCGCGGCTACGTCGACGATGTGATCGAGCCGCGACGCACCCGCCCGGTGCTGATCGATGCGCTCCAGACGGCGATCACGAAGCGCGAGCGCAGGCCGCCGCGCAAGCACGGCAACATCCCGCTGTAGGAGGGAGACGTCAGGCGGTCGCGAGCGTCCGCGGCTCGACCGTCGCGATGAACGCGTCGACCACGTCGGGATCGAACTGCGAGCCGGAGCAGCGCTCGAGCTCCCGCAGCGCCTCCGCCCGGCGCAGCGCCGGACGGTAGGGACGTGTCGAGGTCATCGAGTCGAAGGCGTCCGCGACGAACACGATGCGAGAGCCCAGCGGGATCGCGTCGCGAGAGAGGCCCTCGGGGTAGCCGGTTCCGTCCCACCGCTCGCTCTGGTGCAGCACCCAGTCGGCGATCGGCTCGACGCCGAGACTGGCCAGCATTCGATAGCCGATCTGCGGATGGCGCTGCAGCAGGCGGCGCTCCTCGCCGGTCAGCGCTGCCGGCTTGCGCAGCACTTCCTCGGGGATCGCGAGCTTTCCGAGGTCGTGCAGGCTGCCGGCGAGCCGGGTCAGCTCGACCTCCTCGTCGGACAGGCCGAGCTGCGCGGCGATCCGTCCTGCGAACAGCGCGACGCGTTCGGAGTGGCTGCCGGAGTCGGCATGCCGCGCGTCGACGACACGGGCGAGCGACGCGGCGGCGCGGATCCGGGCGGCGTGGTCGCCGAGGTTGCGCGAACGGAGCGCGGTCAGGTCGGCGATGTCACGCGCGAGCCGGACCTGGTTCTTGCCCTGCTCCTTCGCCCAGTACAGGGCCCCGTCGGCCTGGCGGATCAGCGTGTCGCGGTCGCGCCCGTGCTGCGGGTACGTCGCGACTCCCGCGCTCACGGTGAGCCCGCCGCCTGGGCTGACGTCGGCTGCGCCGAGCCGGCTGACGATCGCCTGCGCAGCGGCGAGGGCAAGGGGCTCGCTGACGTCCGGCAGGAGCAGCGCAAACTCGTCGCCGCCGAGGCGGAATGCTTCGCCGTCGGAGCGCAGCCGTGCGGCGACCCGGGAGAGGACGCCGTCGCCGGCGGGGTGCCCGAAGCGGTCGTTGATCTGCTTGAAGTCGTCCACATCGAGGAGGCACAGGGAAAGGACGGTCCCGTTGTCGCGCGCCACAGCGATCGCCTGCTCGAAGCGCTCGTGGAAATGCCGGTGGTTGCCGAGACCGGTCAGCGGATCGGTGAGCGAGAGTCGGACCGCGCTCAGCACGCGGTGCGTCGAGCGCTGGTACAGCGAGATCGCGGCGAGTGGCCCGGCCAGGGCGGCGAAGAGATACGGGGTCCGCTGCCAGAGCACGACGAGCATCAAGGCCGTCGATGCCATCAGCGCGAAGGGAAGGATCGTCCAGCGCAGGTTGGAGCGGATCAGCGCGCCGTAGCCGAGCTCCGACCCGGATGCCGAGATCGCGGCGCTGACGAGCAACAGGTTCGTCAGATAGAGGACCGTCGCCGTCAGCGTGACATCGAGGAGCAGCGCGGCGGGGCCGCTTCCGTGGACGAGGTGGAGGATCGAGCCGCCGAGCGTGCCGACGACGCCGAACACGCCCGCGTTGTAGACGGTGCGGATCAGCGGCTTGCGCTCGAGCAGTGCCGTCACGGTGGGCGCGCTCACGTAGGCGAACGTCGCCGCCGCCCAGCCGAAGAGGACGAGGGCGGCCACGGCGAAGACGAAGCCGAGCGACACCCCGTTCGCGTCGGCGCCTTCGACCGGGACCGGGAAGCGCTCCGCCAGCGTCGAGGCGGCGAGGAACGCGGCGATGCCGATCAGCGTCGTCGCCGACGAGTGGGCATGGACGAACCACGCGGTCGCAGCGAGATACGCGCCGATGCCGACGACGGACACCGGCACGACGACAGCGAGCAGCCTCGCCGGTGGACGGGCCGCCCGCGTCATGCGCGTTCCGGGCCTGCTACCAGGTGAAGTTGAGCGAGTCGCACGATGCGGTGCCGAGGATCGCGGCCAGAGCGAGCAGCACGACGATCACGAAGACGAGCTTGGCGTTCCACTGGAGCATGTGAGTGTTCCTTCCTGGCAGTAGCCGCATCGGGCCTCGATTGTGCCCTTCGGGCCGCAGGCCGGGCATCACCCGGACGGGGGAATGGCAGTCAGGTGCACCTGAATCCCTCGAACGGGTGACTCGCGCCCGTCGCCGCCGTGCCCGCTAGGGTCGGCCGGCGATGGGGCTCGAGCTCGACCCGTCCCAGCCGCCGGAGGTCGTTCGCGCGCTCGGCGCACTCCTGGCGGCGTCCGGCCGGGCGCCCGATCCCTGGTGGCAGGCGGGCCTCGACGAGGCGCTCGAGCCGTTCGATGCCGACCAGACCTAGCTACGGGAAGCCCGCGGCTCGCTCGCGGAACAGGCGGGGCGCCGAACGGGCGTAGTCGAGCCCGGACACCCAGGTCAGGACGAGGGCGACGAGCAGCGTCCACCAGGCGACGTCGGTTCGCCACACGCCGGCAGCGGCGAGCCCGCCGACGGCGGCGGCCAGCGCCTGTGCCCAGGTCTTGAGCTTGCCCAGGTCGCGCGCGGCGATCACGATCCCGCGCTCGACCGCCGCCTGGCGGAGCCCGCTGATCAGCAGCTCGCGCGCGACGATCGCCGCCACCATCCACGCGGGGAAGACGTCCTGGCCGAGCAGCACGATCAGCGTCGCGAGCACGAGCAGCTTGTCGGCGACGGGGTCGAGCAGCGAGCCGAGCGCGGACGTCCGCCCCGTCCGGCGGGCGATCCTGCCGTCGAACCAGTCCGTCGCCATCGCTGCGCAGAACACGCCGGTGCCCCAGTAGTCGTGTCCGTGGAACGAGACCGCGAAGAGCACGACCACCACCGGAACCGACAGCGCGCGTGCGACGGTCAGCTGATCGGCAAAGCTCATCCGCAGGGAGAATACGGCGGTGTTCCGGAAGGTGCTCGTCGCCAATCGAGGTGAGATCGCGGTGCGGGTGTTCCGCACCTTGCGGGATATGGGAATCGGGTCGGTCGCCGTCTACTCGGACGTCGACCGCAGCGCGCTGCACCCACGATTCGCCGACGAGGCCTATGCGCTCGGCGGTCAGCGCTCCGCCGAGTCGTACCTGGTGATCGAGAAGCTGCTCGACGTCGCGGTGCGCTCGGGGGCCGAGGCGGTGCATCCGGGCTACGGCTTTCTCGCCGAGAACGCCGGTTTCGCCCGGGCGGTCGAAGAGGCCGGGCTCACGTGGATCGGCCCGCCGCCGGCAGCGATGGAGCTGATGGGCTCGAAGACCCGCGCCCGCCAGGCGATGCAGGCGGCGGGTGTGCCGATCATCCCCGGCACGACCGATCCCGTCGACTCCGTCGACCGGGTGGCGGCGCTCGGCGCCGAGCTCGGCTACCCGCTGCTGATCAAGGCGGCGGCCGGCGGCGGCGGCAAGGGAATGAAGGTCGTGCGGAGCGAGGATGAGGCGCCACAGGCGTTCGAGTCCGCGCAGCGCGAGGGCAAGGCGTACTTCGCCGACGCGTCGGTGTACGTGGAGCGCTACCTCGACCACCCGCGCCACGTCGAGGTGCAGGTGCTGGCGGACGCCCACGGGAACGTGATCCACCTCGGCGAGCGCGACTGCACGGTCCAGCGCCGCCACCAGAAGCTGGTCGAGGAGACGCCGTCCCCCGCGGTGGACGACGCACTGCGGGTACGGATCGGCCAGATCGCGGTCGATGCCGCGAAGGCGGCCGGCTACCGCTCTGCCGGGACGATCGAGGGCCTGCTCGCGGCGGACGGCTCCTACTACTTCATGGAGATGAACACGCGGATCCAGGTCGAGCACACGGTCACCGAGCTGGTCGCGGGCATCGACCTCGTGCGCGCCCAGGTGAAGATCGCCGCCGGGGAGCCGTTGGAGCTCACGCAGGAGGAGGTGCGGCTGCAAGGTCATGCGATCGAGTGCCGGATCAACGCGGAGGATGCGTCGAGCTCGTTCCTCCCGTCGCCTGGGCGGATCACGGCCTATCACGAGCCGTCCGGCCCGGGCGTGCGCGTCGACTCGGGGGTCGGCGCGGGCTCGGAGGTGTCGCCGCTCTACGACCCGATGATCGCGAAGGTGATCGTTCGCGGCGCCGATCGCGAGGATGCGATCGGCCGGATGCTCCGCGCGCTCGGCGAGTTCGAGGTGGGCGGCGTCAAGACCCTGATCGGCTTCCATCGCGCACTGCTGTCCCATCCGTGCTTTCGCGCGGGCGAGACGTGCGAAGGCATCGTCGAGTCGAAGGAGCTGGCGGAAGCCGCTGAGCAGTTGTCGCAGTTGTCGCATCTGACAACAAGTCTAGGGATCGCGTCGGACGGCGCGTCGAGCACGGAGCTGGCGACGGAGGCCGAGATCGACGGGCGGCGGGTGCGGGTCAGCCTGCGCGTGCCCGAGCCCGGCTACCGAACGCTCGCGCGACGGCGGCGCGAGCGGGCCGCCGCGTCGGCGGGCGGCGCGGGGGCGGGGATCGTCGTCAGCCCGATGCAGGGGACCGTGATCGCCGTCAAGGTCGCGGTGGGGGACACGGTCCAGCCCGGGGAGGTCGTCTGCATCGTCGAGGCGATGAAGATGGAGAACGAGGTCGCGAGCGCGGGAGCCGGGGTGGTCTCGGACGTCGCGGTGGCCGCAGGCGATCCGGTGGCGATCGGGCAGACGATCCTGGTGATCGAGCCCGGCTCCGACGGCTGACCCGAACGGGTCAGGTACTCGTGCCGAGTGTCTCAAGCCGAGGGGCTTCGGGGCCGATAAGGACGCCGTGGACACCCTGCGGTCCTGGAAGGGCCATGGCCCGATCCTGCTCGGCGCGGCGCTGCTGATCGCCGGCGTCGCCTCGGGCTGCGCCGCGCGTCAAGTCGGCGCGGGTGCTGCTCAGGTCGTCGATGTCAACGAACGCGACTTCGCGATTGTCGCGTCTCCGCGCCAGCTGAGTCCCGGCGACGTCGAGTTTCGCGCGGACAACCATGGCCCCGACGCCCACGAGTTGATCGTCGTGCGCGCTCCCGCAGGCGACTTGCCCCTGCGCAGCGACGGCCTGACGGTGAACGAGGAGGGGCTCAAGAGCGCAATCGTCGGTGCACTCGAGCCGGGAGAGTCCGGCGCGGTCCGGACGCTCCGGGTTCACCTCGCGAAAGGCCGCTACGTCCTCTTCTGCAACATGGCAGGGCACTACATGGCCGGCATGGAGACGGTCGTCACCGTTCGCTGATGCCGGGCAGGTTCCGTCCGTTCGCGCCTCGCGCCCGAGTCACGATCGTCGGAATCGTCGTGACGTTCGTGTTCGTTTCGACCGCGAGCGCGGCGCTGTCGATCTGGTCGACCGGGAAGTCGAAGAACCAGGCGACCGTGCTCGAGGTCGCTGCGCGGCAGCGAACCCTCGCCGAGCGCTACGTGCAGGAGCTGCTGCTCGTGCAGAACGGGAGCGCGGCCGACCCCCGCCATACCGGCGCGATCATGGCCGCCAGCGCACGCGTGCTGATCGAGGGCGGCGTCGCGCCGGCCGTGGAAGGCGACGACGACGAGGCGACGATCGGGCCTGCGACCGACTCGGACGTCCTCGCCGAGCTGCGCCAGGAGCAGCGGGTCGTGGCGGATCTGATCGCATCGGGGAATGCGTTCCTCGCGGATCGCCCCCAGGCGAGCGTGCAGCTAACCGGACACGAGCGGATCAGGACGACCGACTCGCTCGAACGGCTTCGGATACTCGCGGCGCTCACCTCGAACGTCGCGCTCAACACGGCTCGGACGATCGGAACGAAGACGGACAACAACGTCCGGAACTCGATCAACCTGCAGCTCGGCCTCGGAGCGGCCGGAATCGTGATCTCGATGCTGCTCGCGTGGGCGCTGATCGCGACCACGCGGCGTCAGACCGCGCACTTCCAGAGCCTCGTCACCTCTTCCACCGATTTCGTGCTCGTGCTCGCCGACGACAGCTGCCGCTATGCGAGCGATTCCGTCGCTCGGCTCGTCGGCCATCCGCAGCCTGACCTGCTCGGGGGCGGGTACGCCGACTTCGTCCACGCGGACGACCGGGATGCGCTTTCGCTTGCGCAGCACACCGCCGGCGTGGGCAACCTCGTTTTCCGCATGCGAAACGCGGTCGGCGAGTGGCGGCATCTGGAGGCGTACGTCACTGATCTCCGTCACGACCGGTACGTCCGCGGCATCGTCGTCAACGCGCGCGACATCACCGATCGCGTGAAGCTCGAGCGCGAGCTCACGTTGCAGTCGCAGCGCGACACCTTCGCCGCCCAACTCGTCGAAGCCTTTGAGATGGCCGACGAAGAGAGCGCCGCGTATGCCGTCGTCCGGCAGGCGATGGAGGAGGTCTCGACGGAGGTCCCGATGGAGCTGCTGCTGTCCGACTCGAGCCGCGCGCATCTCGAGCAGGTGGCCGTCAATCCGGTCGCAGGCGGCCCCTCGTGCCCCGTCGAGTCTCCGTTCTCCTGCGTCGCCGTTCGCCGCGGCAATCCGGTCGTCTTCGAGTCGAGCAGCGCGCTCAACGCGTGCCCCAAGCTTCGCGGCCGTGCCGAGGGTGCGTGCTCGGCCGTCTGCGTCCCGATCAGCTTCATGGGCCGCTCCCTCGGAGTCCTGCACGCGACCGGGCCCGACGGCTCGGCGCCCGACAATCACCAGGTCGAACGGCTGACGACGCTCGCGGCGCAGGCCGGCGCGCGCATCGGCACCGTCCGCGCGTTCGCGCGCACTCAGCTGCAGGCCTCGACGGACGGCCTGACGGGGCTCCTGAATCGCCGCATGCTCGAGACCGAGATCCGGACGCTGATGCGCCAGCACACGCCGTTCGCGCTCGCGATCGGAGACCTTGACCACTTCAAGCAGTTGAACGACACGCACGGTCACGAAGCGGGCGACCGCTCGCTGCGGCTCTTTGCCCAGGCCACGCTGAAGGCGCTCCGAGACGTCGACCTGGTGGCACGCTGGGGCGGCGAGGAGTTCGTGATCGTGATGCCTGGCGCCGATGCGACGCAGGCGGTGATCGTGCTCGAGCGCGTGCGCGCTCGCCTCGAGCAGACCGTTCAGGGACAAGTGCCCTTCACCGCGAGCTTCGGCGTCACCGACTCGAGCCGGTCGAGCTCGCTCGAGGAGCTGATCCAGCTCGCCGACCTCGCGCTCTACAAGTCGAAGGATGCAGGCCGCAACCGCATCACGGTCTCCGACGAGCAGCCGTTGACCGTGTACGAAGGTGGACGCGAGACCCTGGGGCACGGCCGCAACGGCCGCTCGTTCCAGACGGTGGCCGACGACGATCCGCACGTCGGCGGCCTCGAGATCATCTGAGCCGACCGACGGGCCCTCGTCAGAGCGAGCGCTGGTACGCGCGGAACGTCCAGGTCGCCCAGCCCGCCGTCGCCGCGGTCAGCGCCAGCAGGAAGAACAGGTGCCAGCCCACCGAGCTCCAGGCGGTGTTCGGCAGCACGACCTCGCGGGCTGCGCGAACGCCCCAGTCGACGGGGTTGAACTTCGCCGCCGTCTGCATCCAGCCGGGCATCTGCGCCAGGGCGATCATCGTGCTCGAGAGGAAGAGCAGGGGCAGGCCGATGAAGTTCGCGACCGCGATCATCGTCGCCTCGCGGCGGGTGAGCAGGGCGATCGCCTGCGAGATGCCGGCGAAGGCGCTGTTGACGAGGATCGCGGCGACGATGATCGTCACCCAGCCGAGCACGCCCGTGTGGATGTGGACGCCCAGTGCGAGGGCGACGAGCAGGATCACGATCGCCTGGATCGCCGCGGTCAGCGCCGAGCGCACGATCTGCGACAGCACGATCGAGAAGCGTGACGCCGGGGTGGCGAGGAACCGCTCGACGACCTTGTGGTCAAGGTCGTTGATCATCGACATCCCGCTCCAGGTCGCCCCGAAGAACGCGTTCATCACCACGATCGCCGGTGCCAGGAATGTGATGTACGAGCCCGTGCCGAATCCGCCGAGCTTGGTGACGTTTCGGAAGAGCTGGCCGTAGAGCACGAGCCACACCATCGGCTGCACGAGCAGCAAGACGATCCAGATCGGCTCGCGCATCAGGTTCCGTGCCTGACGGACGGTCATGAACCACGTGTGGCGGAGGACGCTCACCGCCCGCGGTCCTCCGTGCTGAAGTCGCGGCCGGTGTAGTGGAGATAGACGTCGTCGAGCGACGGTCGGGAAAGCGAGACGGATGCGACGGCGATGCCGGCGCTCTCGAGCGCGGAGATGATCCCCGGCAGCTCGCGTCCGCCGTTCGACACGCGCGAGACGATCGTGCGTCCGTCGACGACCTGCTCGGGGCGGGCGCCGACGCCGGCGAGAACACGCTGAGCCTCGTCGACCGCACCGTTGTCGAGCTCGACCTGAACCGCGTCGCCACGCAGGCCGGCCTTGAGCTCCGCGGGAGACCCTTCGACGACGACCTTCCCCTGCGACACGATCGACAACCGGTCGGCGAGCTGGTCGGCCTCTTCGAGGTAATGGGTGGTGAGCAGGATCGTGAGCGACTCGGCTTCCGCCAGGCGGGAGACCTCCGACCACATCGCGACGCGCGCCTCGGGGTCGAGGCCGGTCGTCGGCTCGTCGAGGAAGAGCACGCGCGGGCGGTGGACCAGGCCGAGCGCGACGTCCAGGCGCCGGCGCATCCCGCCGGAGTACGTCTTCACGATCCGGTCTGCGGCGTCGGCGATGCCGACGAGCTCGAGCAGCTCGGCGACGCGCCGGCGCAGGTCGTCCCCGCTCATCCCCTGGACACGACCCTGGAGCATCAGGTTCTCGCGTCCCGTGCCGAACTGGTCGACGCCGGAGTCCTGGGGGACGTAGCCGATCGTGCGGCGGACGGCGCCCGGCTCGCGCAGGACGTCGTGGCCGCCGACGGTCGCCGTGCCGCCGTCGGGGTGCGTCAGCGTCACGAGCACGCGCACGGTCGTCGACTTGCCGGCGCCGTTCGGGCCGAGCAGGCCGAACACTTCGCCCTCGCGCACGCTGAAGGAGACGCCGTCCAGAGCCTGGACGTCGCCGTAACGCTTGCGGAGGTCGCTGACGGCAATCGCGTCCACCGCCGACGAGACTAGCGACGGCCGGGAGACGTGCGGTCGGTAGAGTGCCGCGCGGCCGATGGACCTCTTCGAGTACCAGGGCAAGCAGCTGTTCCGCGAGTTCGGCATCCCGGTCTCCGAGGGCCGCCTTGCGACGACCGCCGAGGAGGCACGCGCCGCCGCCGAGGAGATCGGCGGACGGGTGGTCGTCAAGGCGCAGGTGCTCACCGGCGGTCGCGGCAAGGCCGGAGGCGTCAAGCTCGCGGAGGATCCCGCCGACGCCGAAGAGAAGGCACGCACGATCCTGACGCTCACGATCAACGGCCACCCGGTCGAAAAGGTGTGGATCGAGAGCGCTTCCGAGATCGCGAAGGAGTACTACCTCTCCGTCACGTTCGATCGCGGCGTCAAGCGGCCGCTCTTCATGTTCACCACGCAGGGCGGAATCGAGATCGAGGAGGTGGCCGCCAAGGATCCGGACGCGCTGGTGCGGCTGCACATCGACCCGCTCGAGGGGTTCCAGCCATGGGTCGCACGGCGGCTGGTGTACGGCGCGGGCGTGAAGGACGCGGGCGAGCAGAAGCAGATCGCCGCGATCGTCGAGCAGCTCTACCGCTGCTTCGTCGACAGCGACGCGATGCTCTGCGAGATCAACCCGTTGATCGTCACGCCGGAGGGCGAGGTCAAGGCGCTCGACTCGAAGTTCACGGTCGACGACAGCGCGCTCTACCGTCACCCGGACCTCGCGGCGCTCCGCGACACGAGCGCCGCCGATCCGCTCGAGGCGCTTGCGCGCGAGAAGGGCGTCACGTACGTCAAGCTCGACGGGAGCGTGGGCATCCTCGGTAACGGCGCCGGTCTTTCGATGTCGACGGTCGACGTCGTGGTCACGGCGGGAGGCAAGCCCGCAAACTTCTGCGATCTCGGCGGCGGTGGTGACGCGGAGGGGGTCGTCGACGCGCTGGAGGTGATCACGCGGGATCCGCAGGTCAAGTCGATCTTCTTCAACATCTTCGGCGGCATCACGCGCGGCGACGAGGTTGCGCGCGGCATCCTCGAGGCGCTCGACCGCATCGAGATCACTGTGCCGATCGTCGTCCGGCTCGACGGCACGAACGCCGAGGAGGGCCTGAAGATCCTCGCCGAAGCGGCGCCGCCCAACCTGTACGTCTCGCCGACGATGCTCGACGCGGCGAAGAAGGCGGTCGAGCTGGCGGGATGAGCGATGTTTGGAGCGAGCGGGCCGAGGCCTATCGGACGAGCACGATCCACGCGTCGGGTGACGACCTCGATCTCGTCGTCGCGTGGTGCGAGCCCGCCGAAGGTGTGACGGTGCTCGACGTCGCGACCGGCGGCGGTCATGTCGCACGGCGGCTGCGTGAGCGAGGCGCCACCGTGGTGACCGTCGATCCGGCGCCGGGGATGGAGGCCGACACCACGGCTCCCGCCGAGTCGCTGCCGTTCGCCGACCGGAGCTTCGATGCCGTCGCGTGCCGCATCGCCGCGCACCACTTCACCGACGCGAAGGCTGCCGTGCGCGAGATGGCGCGGGTGGCGAAGGACCGCGTGGTCGTCTGCGACAACACGTTCGTCAGCGAGGCATCAGAGGAAGCCGACCGGCTGCGCGACCCCAGCCACGTGCGCAACTACTCGGTTGCCGAGTGGCATGCGCTGTTCGAGGCCGCCGGCCTGCAGGTGACCGCCGAGCGCTTCCTCGAGCGCCCGCTCGAGCTCGAGCCGTGGCTCTCCCGTGTCGGCTGCGCCGGCGCAGAGGCCGCGCGCGTCCGCGAGCTGCTCGCCGACCGCGTCGTCGACGGTTGGATGCAGCTTCCGACGCTCGTGCTGCGCGGGACGCCAGGCGCCGCCTGATGGCGATCGTCGTCGACAGCGACACTCGTCTCGTCGTCCAGGGCCTCACCGGGTCCGAGGGACGCTTCCACGGATTGCGCAACCGCGACTACGGCACGAAGGTCGTCGCAGGCGTCACGCCCGGCAAGGGCGGCCAGGACGTGGAGGGCATCCCGATCTTCGACACCGTCGCCGAGAGCGTCCAGGAGGCCGGGGCGAACACGTCGATGATCTTCGTGCCGGCGCGCTTCGCGCCGGATGCGATCTACGAAGCGGTGGACGCGGGCATCGCAACCGTCATCTGCATCACGGAGCACATTCCCGCGCACGAGATGCTGCGCGTGTACACGTACATCCGCCCCAAGGGTGTGACGCTGATCGGGCCGAACTGCCCGGGCGTGCTCTCGCCCGGCAAGGCGAACGTCGGGATCATCCCGGCGCAGGTCTTCCGCGGCGGGAACATCGGCCTCGTCTCGCGGTCGGGGACGCTGACCTATCAGATCGGCCACGAGGTCGCACAGCGCGGGCTCGGCAACTCGAGTATCGTCGGCATCGGCGGCGACCCGGTGGTCGGGTCCGGCTTCGTCGACATCCTCGCGAAGTTCGAGGCCGATCGGGAGACGGAGTACGTCGTGCTGGTCGGCGAGATCGGCGGTGACGAGGAGGAGAAGGCAGCCCGGTGGGTCGCCGAGCACATGTCGAAGCCCGTGTTCTCGTACATCGCAGGGTTCTCGGCGCCGCCCGGGAAGACGATGGGCCATGCCGGGGCGATCATCTCCGGCTCGTCGGGCACCGCGCAGGCGAAGAAGGACGCCCTCGAGGCCGTCGGGATCAAGGTCGGCACGACGCCGACCGAGGTGGCCGAGCTCGTGGTCGCCGCGGCTGCAAGCTGAACGCGTGGCTGCCGAACGCCCCCAGATCGAGAAGCCCGTCGGCGACATCCCGTTCGAGCTCCAGACGGAGGATCTCGTCGTCGGCGAGGGGCAGGAGGCCACGAACGGCGCCAAGGTGACGGTGCACTACGTGGGCGTGGCTTTTCGCTCAGGCGAGGAGTTCGACGCGTCGTGGGAACGCGGCCGGCCGTTCGAGTTCAAGCTCGGCAAGGGCCAGGTCATCCCGGGCTGGGACGCAGGCGTGCTCGGCATGCGGGTCGGCGGGCGACGCAAGCTGACGATCCCTTCGGCGCTCGCGTACGGCGCGCGGGGCGCCGGTGGCGTGATCGAGCCGCACGAGCCGCTCGTGTTCGTGGTCGACCTGCTCGCCGTCGACTGACGCTGCGCCCGCGGCGCCGCGATCGCGACACGATCACGTGACATACCAGGGGGCCGGCGAGACACGGGCGGTGAGGCCATGCCCGGCGGCAGCCACCCGCAAGGGATCGTGACGAATGCGTGCCGGAATCGTGATCTTCGCGCCGATGCTGGGCTTTTGGGCGTACGGTGGAGGTGGATCGTCGCACGTTCGCCGCGGGAGCGAGGCGCCGGTTCGAGGTCGCCACTGCGGCGGTGCGATTCCTCGGTACGCGGACCGTCACAGCGAGCGAGGCCGGCGCGCGCGCCGGCAGATCCCCGCTCCTCGCCAGTCTCGACTCTTGGGCTTTTCTTGGGCGTTGCTGCGGCCGTTCTTGGCCGGCGGCTGTGTGCTTGCTGAAAAGGCGGGTACGCGCGAAAGGAGCGAGTGGTGAACGAGCAGGAGAACCCCTCCGTACAGACACATCGCGGCCCAATCGCGGCCGCGGCTGACTTCCTCGGCGTCGACGAGCGCGAGTTGCGCCTGCGTCTCGCGTCCGGGCGAACGCTCGGGCAGGTGGCCGTCGAGGAGGGCCGCCCGATCGACGGCCTCGAGGACGCGCTGCTCGCCGACCTCAAGTGGCATCTCGACGCCGACGTCGCGGCCGGCCGGGTCACGACCGAGCGCGAGGCCCAGATCCTCGCCGCCGTGAAGCGCGGCATCGACCAGATGGTCGAGCGCAAGCGTCGCCTGACCGCGGCGGTCGCCTGACCGTCGTCAGGCCGTCGGCAGCACGAGCCGGAAGCGGGCGCCGGTCGCCGAGCTTTCGGCGGTCGCGCGCCCGCCGTGCGCCTCCGCCGCTTCGCGCACGATCGCGAGCCCGAGGCCGGCGCCGGGCTTCGAGCGCGCGGTCGCAGCGCGGTAGAAGCGGTCGAAGACCCGCGGCAGGTCTTCGTCGGCGATCCCGGGGCCGTGGTCGGTCACGATCACCTCGCCGGCCCGCACCGACACCTCGATCGGTGCGCCTTCCGGGCTGTACTTGACCGCGTTGTCGAGCAGGTTCGTCACCGCGCGCTCGAGCAGCCCGGGGTCCGCGTGTACCTGCGTCGGCGACAGCGCCGTGACGAACGTGACGTGCGGCGCCCGTGCCTGGGCACGCTCGACCGTCGCCGCAACGAGGTCGTCGAGGTGCACGTCCTCGAGGCGCAGCTTCCGCTCCTCGCCGCGCGCGAGCTCGACGAGGTCGGCGACGAGGCGCGTCAGCGCATCAAGCTCGACGGACGACTCCTGCAGCGCGTGCTCGGCCTCGCTTGGCGGGAGCTTGCCCTCCCGGAGCAGGTCGACGTTCGTGCGAATCGCCGTCAGCGGCGTGCGCAGCTCGTGCGACGCATCGGCGACCAGCCGCCGCTGCGCGCCGACGGACGTCTCGAGCGCCGCGAGCATCGCGTTGAAGCGCGTGGCGAGCCGGCCGAGCTCGTCGTCCGAGTGGACGTCGACGCGCTCGGCGAGATCTCCGGTTGCGGCGACGTTCTCCGCGGCCGCCGTGAGGCGTCGCACCGGGCGGAGGACGGCGGTGGCAACTGCCGCGGCCAGCGCCGCCGCGAGCGCGATCCCGATGCCGCTGAGGAGGAAGATCCAGAAGCGGATCCGGGCCAGCGCGTGCCTCGTCGGCTGGAGAGGAGCAATCGTGAGGACCGCTCCGGCGGGTTGTATTGGGATCACAAGCTCGCGGAACGCGACTCCGCCCAGCGTCGTGTTCGTGTAGTAGTCGGACGCGTTGCCGTTCGCGACGCCGAGCGCGCGTTGCGACACGGGCAGTGGGAGTCCGGTCGTCTCACCGTCGGGGTGGATGACTTCGGTCAGCCGCCCGCCGTAGGGGCCCGTCGAGCTCGCTTGGAACGAGAGCGTCTGGTCGAGCTGGGCGTACAGCTCGTGCTTCGCGACCAGCCAGACGGCAAGCGACGAGCCCGCCACAGTGAGAGCGATCGCAAGCGCGGTCAGCAGCGTGATGCGCTGCCGGAAGCTCATAGCTCTTCGCGCAGGGCGTAGCCGACGCCGCGCACGGTCTGGAGCAGGCGCGGCTCGCCGCCTTCCTCGAGCTTGCGGCGCAGGTAGCCGACGTAGACCCAGAGCGCGTTCGAGGTCGCGCCGAAGTCGTAGCCCCACACGCGCTCGTAGATCTGCGAACGGGTCAGCACCTGGCGGGGGTTCCGCAGGAACAGCTCGAGCAGGTTGAACTCGGTGCGGGTGAGCTGCAGGCGCCGGTCGCCGCGGAACGCCTCACGGGTGGCTGGATCGAGGCTCACGTCGGCGAATGCGAGCGCGTCGCCGCCGGTACCGGCCCGCCGCAGCAGTGCCCGAACGCGCGCACGCAGCTCTTCGACGGCGAACGGCTTGACCAGGTAGTCGTCCGCGCCGGCGTCCAGGCCTTCCACCCGGTCGGAGACGGCGTCGCGGGCGGTCACCACGAGCACGGGAACGACGTCGCCGCGGCGGCGCAGCGAGCGGCAGACGTCGAGCCCGCCGACCTCCGGCATCAGCAGGTCGAGCACGATCGCGTCGGCGGCAGCCGTGGCGTGCCGGGAGAGCGCCTCGGAGCCGTCGGCGGCCTCGTCGACCTCGTAATCCAGACGAAGCGCACGCGCGATCGCCGCCCGGACGGCGGGATCGTCGTCCACGACGAGGACGCGCGAGCTCATGGCCTGATTGTCGCCGGAATATCTAAGAGTCTGCTTAAGCTTGAGGGCGTGGACATCGCCCCGGCAGGGGACGAGCGCGCGCGCGAGGCGATGCGGCGCCTCTACCCCTTGTACCTCCACGATCTCGCGCAGTGGTCGACCCACTACCGGCTCGACGGGGACGGTCGCTGGCAGCCGAGCTACATCGACGACTTCCTCGCGAGAGGCGAATCGACCGCATTCTTGATCCGCGAGGGCGATGCGGCCGCGGGCTTCGCGTGGGTCGGGGGCGGTGACTTCCCGCGCAAGCGTCCCGACCGGGACTGGCGGCTCGCCGAGTTCTTCGTGGCGGCGCCCTTCCGCCGGCGGGGCATCGGTCTCGCCGCGGCCGAGCAGGTGCTCCACGCCTTCGCTGGCTCGTGGCAGCTCGAGGTGATCGACGGGAACGAGCCCGCGCTCCTCTTCTGGCGGCGCCTGCTCGCTGCGCGCGGTCCGTACGTCGAGGAGCCGGGGGACGGCGACACCGTGTTCCTCTTTCGTCAGTAGTCTGGAAGGCGATGTCGACGATCTCGTTCGCGCGCGGCATTCCCGCGCCGGAGTGCCTGCCGGTCTCCGAGCTGGCCGACTGCGCCCGCTCGGTGCTCGAGCGCGACGGCCACACCGTGCTCTCGTACGGGCCGTCGCCCGGGTACGGGCCGCTCGTCGAGTGGCTGGCTGAGCGGCACGACGTCGACCCGAGCCGGATCTTCGTGACCAACGGCTCGCTGCAAGGGCTCGTCTTCCTCTGCCAGCGGCTCGCTGCGGGCAGGCGCGTCCTCGTCGAGCGGCCGACGTACGACCGGCCCTTGAAGATCCTCCGCGAGCTCGGCTCGCAGATCGTCCCGGTGCAGTGCGACGACGAAGGTCTCGACCCGGATGCGCTCGAGCGCGAGCTCGAGGCCGGGGAGGCGGCGTTCGTCTACCTGATCCCGACGTTCCAGAACCCGAGCGGCCGGACGCTCGGCCTCGAGCGCCGGCAGCGCGTGGTCGAGCTGGCGGAGCGTCACGGGGTGCTCGTGCTGGAGGACGACCCCTACGGGCTCGTCCGGTTCGAAGGCGAGCCGCTGCCGTCGCTGTTCGAGCTCTCCGGGGGCCAGACCGCCTACAGCTCGTCCTTCTCGAAGACGATCGCGCCGGGCCTGCGGGTCGGCTGGTTCGTCCTGCCGGAAGCGCTCGCCGCCGAGATCGCGGCGACCGCCACCGGCACGTACATCACGCCCGTCCTGCTCGGGCAGGCGACCGTCCACGAGTTCGTCTCCCGGGGGCTCTTCGAGCCGAACCTCGAGCGCGTGCGCGGCCTACTCGGCGCGCGGCGGGACGCCATGCTCGCCGCGCTCGACGACCAGCTGGGTCATCTGCCGCACTCGCATCCGGAGGGCGGGTACTTCGTCTGGCTCGAGCTCGAGGGCGTCGACGCCGGCGAGCTGCTGGGTCGCGCCGAGGCTGCCGGGGTCACGTTCGTCAAAGGCGCGGACTTCGGCGCCGACCCCGACTCGCTGCGGCTCGCGTACAGCTACGTCTCGCCCGCCGCGATCGGCGAGGGTGTCACGCGGCTCGCCTCAGTGCTTGCGGGCGCGCCGGTGTCGGCGTAGCTGCAGCAGCGGCACTGCGAGCACGAGCCCGAGTGCCAGCGACAGCAGGATCACCCAGATCACCGACACGCGCGTCGAACCGAAGACGAAGTTCACCTTGGTGCGGTGCGTGTTCAGGGCGACGAAGACGACTCCATAGACCGCGACGATCGCGACACCGACGAGACGGAGGTCGGCGGCGCTCACCCTGAGCCGCCGTCGCCGTGGCTTCTCTCCGTCCTTAGGTGCTCCGTCCCGAGGTGTGAGCTCCGCGCCGGCCATGCCGGCGCGACTCTACGCCACGGCGGCGGCGGAGACCGGCACCGGGGCTAGCCGGGGCGGGGCCGGCTGCAGGCGCAGCGTGGCAGCGCGGAAGGTCGGGCAGATGCGCTCGGGCGTCATCGCGCACAGACCGCGTCGACGGAAGTAGCAGTCATCGCAGGTCGGCGCGTCCTTCGTGGACATGGGGTCCTTCCTGGGGGATCGGCGGGGGCGTTACAGGCGTTCGCGGAGCGCGCATCCTACGCTCGCGTCGCAACCCCTGAAAGGGCTTGTCTAAACGGAAAACGTGCACTTTCCGGCGACTTCTCGGGGCCTTGAAAACGGCCCTCGGTCAGCTCGCCGGAGGCAGTGTCGCCAGCGCGTGCAACGCCTGTGGAAAGCTCTTCACAGGGACGATCCGCAGCCCGTCGGCTTCCTTCTTGGCGTCGCGGGCGTTGTCCCCGGCCGGCACCAGGAAGACGTCCACACCCGCCTCCCGCGCACCGATCGTCTTCTGCTTGATGCCGCCGATCGGGCCAACCGAGCCGTCCGGGAAGATCTCGCCGGTCGCGGCGACCTTGTGGCCGTGGAGCACGCCGCTCTTGAGCTCCGCGAGGACGTCGAGCGCGAACGCCAGTCCGGCGGACGGCCCGCCGACGCCGCCGGCGTCGATCCGCACGGGGATCGGCAGGTGCACGTCCACGGCCGGCTCGAGCAGGATCCCCACGATCGGCCGTTTCGGCGGCGTGGGCGACGCGACCGTCTTCAACGCGACGAGGCGCGTCTGTTTCCCGCGTCGAATCGTGAAGCGCACGACCTGGCCGATCCGATGGGCGCGCATGCCGTTGAAGACACCGCGCGGGCCGGTGACGTGCTTGCCGTCGATCGCCGTGATCACGTCGTCGGGGTCGAGCTTGCCGGCGGCCGGGAGCCCGGGCTCGACGGCGTCGATGAGTGCGCCCACGGAGGTCAGTCGCACCTTGCGCCCTGCCGCCTTGAGCGCCACCGCCGCGGCGATCTGCTGTGAGCGGTGCATGTCCTGCAAGTCGATCTGCTCACGTGCACGGTCCGAGACTCCGGGCGGATTGACGGCGGAGGCGGGGTAGAGGTCGGCGCCGTGGTGCAGCCCGCCGAAGAGCCGCTCGAGAAGCGTCGCCTTGCGCACCACGACGTCGACGAAGTAGACGCTGCCGCTCTTCGGCGGCTTTCCGCCCGGTACCGAGACGAGCGGTGCGACCGGGTGTGCGCGATCCGGCAGGAAGATGTACTCGCCGGACGGGAGGAGGATGAGCGCGAGCGCTCCCGCCAGCAGCACGAGCCCCAGTGCGAGCAGACGCCCGGAGGTGGGCTTCAGCCGGGCCTTCACAGCAGAGAGCGCGAGGCGCCGCCGTCGACCGCCAGGGTCGTCCCGGTGACGTACGCAGCGCGATCGGACGCGAAGAAGCACACGACGTCGCCGAACTCCCGCGGTGTTCCGAGCCGTCCGAGCGGAATCGCGCGCAGCTCCTCGGGCGGCGGCCCGTCGTCTCCGTAGAGCTCCGTCATGCGCGGCGTGTCGATGCGGCCCGGCGCGACGCAGTTCACGGTGATGCCCTTCGGCCCGAGCTCACGCGAGAGCGACTTCGCGAAGCCCACGACGCCGGGGCGGATCGTGTTCGAGAGCGCGAGCTGGGGCGTGGGCTCCTTCACGGCTCCCGAGGTGACGAGCACGATTCGTCCGGCCGCGCTGCGTTCCAGGTGAGGCAGCACCAGCCGGACGAGCCGCACGGCGGGAAGGAGGAGCAGCTCGAAAGCCGCTTCGAGGTCGCTGTCCGAGACCTCCGTCGCGGGGCCGGGCGGCGGGCCGCCCGAGTTCCAGACGAGCACGTCGCAGCCGCCGAACGCCTGCAGCGTCCGCTCGACGAGCCGCTCGAGGTCGGCGCCGTTGGTCACATCACCGCGTACGGCAAGCGCGCCCAGCCGGTTCGCGTGGAGGTCGAGCTCCTCCCGCCGCCGCGCGAACATCGCCACGTTGGCGCCTTCGCCGGCCAGGGCCTCCGCCGCCGCGAGGCCGAGCCCGGACGAGGCTCCGCAGACGATCGCCGTCCTGCCGCGCAGACCGAGGTCCATCTCGCGGCAAGGTACCCCGTGGAGCGGCGGCCGACCGCGGTGAAGCCGCTCAGCCTCGAAGTCCGTGCCCGAGAGGCGTCACGTCACGTGAGCGTCACCCAGCATCCGCCGAGCACGAGGGCGACCGCAAGCGGCGCGACGATCCGCTCGCCGAACGGCGCGAGCTTCTCGATGGCGATCACGGCGGCCACGAGCACCATCCACCCGATGCTCATCATCCCGAGTGCGAAGAGCAGGACCATCAGCCCCGCACAGCATCCGACGCAATAGAGCCCGTGCAAAACGCCGGTGACGAGCGGCCCCCGGTCGGCGTGCGGCATCAGGAAGGACAGCGGGTTGCGGCACCGGCGGAGGCAGGCGCGCTTCAGCGGTGTCAGCTGGTAGACGCCGGCCGCCGCGATCAGCGGTCCGCTCGCGTGCCACGAGCCGAGGCCCGCCGCGAGCGACGTGCGCGCGATTCCGTAGGCCGCCAGCCCGTAGGCCGTCCACGCGGCGGCGTAGCCGGCCAGGAACGGCGGCGTCGCCGATCGCGAGAGGCGATCGACGAGCAGAACTACCGGAGCGGCAGAGGGAAGCATCATCGCCGCCGTCATCGAGATCCACAGCCCGACGAACCACGTGAAGCCGCCGAGATCCGCGCTCGGGCCCATGTCCATGCCGCGCGTCCGGTCGACGACGATCGCCCAGGCGACGAGGCTCGCCGCGAGCAGCGTGGAACCCAGGCCGAGCCTGCGGGCGGTCATGGAGCGACTCGAGAACGTCACGTCGTGAGGACGCCGACGACCTCGCGCACCGCCGCGGCCGAGCTCTCGAGCGCCGCCTGCTCGGCGTCGTCGAGCTCGAGCTCGACGATCTCCTCGACGCCGCCGCTGCCGAGCTTCACCGGGACGCCCATGTAGAGGCCGTCGATGCCGTACTCGCCCTCGAGGTACGCAGTGCACGGAAGGACGCGCTTCTCGTCGAGCATGATCGAGTCGACCATCTGCGCGGCGGCCGCGCCCGGTGCGTACCAGGCCGACGTGCCGAGCAGGTTGCACGATCTCGCCGCCGCCCTTCGCGGTGCGCTCGACCATCGCGGCGATCCGCTCGTCCGAGACGAGCTTGCGCAGCGGCACGCCGCCGACGCGTGGTCGCGCTGACGACCGGGACCATCTGGTCGCCGTGGCCGCCGAGCACGAGCGGCCGCCACGTCCTTGAACCGACGACGCCGGTCTCCCAGGCGATGAAGGTCGAGAAGCGCGCGGTGTCGAGGATTCCGGCCATGCCCGAGGACGCGCTCCCGGGGACAGCCGGAGACGTTCTTCGCGACGTGGCACATCGCGTCGAGCGGGTTCGAGACGACGATCAGGATCGCGTCGGGCGATGCGCGACGACCTGCTCGGTGACGTCCTTGACGATCTTCTCGTTCGTCGTGCACGAGGTCGTCGCGGCTCATGCCCGGGCGCGCGCGGGAGGCCGGCGGTGATCACGACGACCGCGGAGCCGGCGGTCTCCTCGTAGCCGTTCGAGCCGATGACGTTCGGCTCGTAGCCGAGCACGGCGCCCATCTGGTCGATGTCGAGCGCCTTGCCCTGCGGCAGCCCTTCCTTGATGTCGACGAGCACGACGTCGGCGTAGTCGCGGTCGGCGAGCACCTGCGCGCACGTCGCGCCGACGTTCCCCGCGCCGACGACGGTGACCTTCGCGTCGCTCGCTCACGACTCGCTCCGCTTTCGAGCTTCTCGATCAGCGCGTCGGCGACCTCGCTCGTCCCGACCGCGGTCGGGTCGTCGCGCGACGGCTTCATGTCGTAGGTGACGCTCTTGCCCTCGCGGATCAGGTCGGCGATCGCCGCCTCGAGGCGGTCGGCGGCGTCGTCCTCGCCGAGGTGGCGCAGCATCAGCATCCCGGAGAGCATCTGCGGCGATCGGGTTGACCTTGTTCTGGCCGGCGTACTTCGGCGCCGAGCCGTGCGTCGGCTCGAAGACCGCGACGTCCTCGCCGAAGTTCGCGCCCGGCGCGACGCCGAGGCCGCCGATCAGCCCGGCGGCGAGGTCGGAGACGATGTCGCCGTAGAGGTTCGGCAGCACGAGCACGTCGTACTCCTCGGGCCGCTGGACGAGCTGCATGCACATGTTGTCGGCGATCCGGTCGTCGAACTCGATGTCCGGGTTCTCGGCTCGGCGACCTCGCGCGCGACGCGCAGCCAGAGGCCGTCGGTGAACTTCATGATGTTCGCCTTGTGGACGGCCGTGATCTTGCTGGCGGCCCATTGCGGCGCGCGTAGTCGAACGCGAACTCGAAGACGCGGCGCGTGCCGGTGATCGAGATCGGCTTGATCGAGATCCCGGAGTCCGGCATGCGGCAGCTGCTCGCCGTGCGCCTCGAGCCAGGCGATCAGCTCCTCGGCGTCCGGCGTGCCCTGCTCGAACTCGATCCCGGCGTAGATGTCCTCGGTGTTCTCGCGGACGATCACGAGGTCGACGTCGTCGTAGCGGGTGCGCACGCCGGGGTAGGTCTTGCACGGGCGCACCTGCGCGTACAGGTCGAGCGTCGTCGCGCAGGCCGACGTTCACCGAGCGGAAGCCGTCGCCGATCGGGGTCGTGATCGGGCCCTTGAGCGCGACGCCGTTGCGCGCGGATCGACTCGAGCGTCTCCTCCGGCAGCGGGTTGCCGCCGTGCTCGGCCATCACGTCGGCGCCGGCCGGCTGGACGTCCCACTCGAACGTCGACGCCGGTCGCCTCGAGCACGCGGCGCGTCGCCTCGGTGAGCTCGGGGCCGATGCCGTCGCCGGGGATGAGAGTCACGCGGTGCGCCATGGAGCCGCGGATTCTACGTACCTGGCATTGCGCTCTCGAGAGCGTCGGGCCAGAGCCGCGGCTCTCGGTAGCGTTTGCCGCAGTGAGCGCCACCGCGAGCGACTTCCGGCCCGGGCCTCGAGGGCGTGATCGCGTTCGAGACGGAGATCGCCGAGCCGGACAGGGAAGGATCGGCGCTCCGCTATCGCGGCGTCGACATCGAGGAGCTCGTCGGCCGCTACCCGTTCGAGCAGGTCTGGGGCCTGCTCGTCGACGAGAGCCTCGAGCCCGGCATGCCGCAGGCCGAGCGGATCGAGCTGCAGGATCCGAGCGGCTCGGTGCATGGCCGACCTCCAGGCCGGGCTCGCGACGCTCGGCCCGAAGTGGGGCCTCCAGCAGCTCGTCGACATCGACGACCGAGCAGGCGCGCGACGACCTGGCGCGGCTCTCGGCGGCGGCGCTCTCGATCGTCGCCCAGGCGGCGCGCGGCGACGCAGCCGCCGGTGCCCGAGAGCGAGGTCGAGCAGGGGCGAGAACGCGGCCGCGCAGTTCCTGATCCGCTGGCGCGGCGAGGCCGACCCGCGGCACGTCAAGGCGCTCGACACCTACTGGGTCTCGGCGGCCGAGCACGGCCTGAACGCGTCGACCTTCACCGCGCGCATCGCCGCGTCGACCGGCGCCGACTGCGCCGCCGCGCATGTCGTCGGCCGTCGGCGCGCTCTCCGGGCCGCTGCACGGCGGCGCGCCGACGCGCGTGCTGCCGATGCTCGACGACGTCGAGGCGAGCGGCGACCCCGACGCCTACGTCCGCGACCTGCTCGACCGCGGCGAGCGGATCATGGGCTTCGGCCATCGCGTCTACCGGGCCGAGGACCCGCGCGCCCGCGTGCTCCGGCGCACGGCGCAGGAGCTCGGCTCGCCGCGCGTCGAGGTCGCCGAGGCGCTCGAGCAGCGCGGCGCTCGCCGCGCTGCGCGAGAAGTCTCCCGACCGCCTGCTCGAGACGAACGTCGAGTTCTGGGCCGCCGTCGTGCTCGACGATCGCCGAGATCCCGCCGCCGATGTACCCGGCGATGTTCGGCTGCGCCCGCGTCGCCGGCTGGTCGGCGCACATCGTCGAGCAGCAGCGGACCGGCCGGCTGATCCGGCCGTCGGCGCGCTACGTCGGCGCGCCGGCGCACTCCGACTCGCGGACGTTCGATGCACGCCTCGCCGGACGCGGCGGCGCGAGGCCGACGCGCTCGCCGAGCGAGGGCGAGGAGCGCGAGCTCGTCCGAGCTGCGCGCGAAGTGGGACGAGGAGCTCGAGGCCGCGGCCCGCTCGCAGGACTTCCGCGAGCGCGCCGTCGCCTACCGCGCGATCGGGCAGTTCCGCTTCCGGCAGAAGATCGAGCTGCTGCGCCGCGGGCTCGAGGACGAGAGCCCGGCGTGCCGCGGCTCGGCGCTGCTCTCGCTCGAGCTGCTCTCGCGCGACCACCCCGGCGTCGTCAACGGCGTCCGGCCGCTGCTGCACGAGCTCGTCGCGCACGACGAGAACGACGCCGTCCGCCGGCTCGCGGTCGATGTCGCTGAAGAACGGCTCCGCGCAGCCGCGACACGATCCAGATCCTCGCCGCGTCTCGCCGAGGACGACGAGGCAGGCCGCGAGCTGCGCGAGGCCGCCGCGAAGGTCGCCCAGCTCCTCCGCCGCAAGGCCGGCCGTCGAGTTCGCGCGTCAGGCTCCGGCGGCGCGGCGTGCGGGTGCGCCTCGAAGTACGCCGTCCGCCGCCGCCGGTCGGAGACGTGCGTGTAGAGCTCGGTCGTGCGAAGGTCGGCATGTCCGAGCATCTCCTGGACGCTGCGCAGGTCGGCGCCGCCCTCGAGCAGGTGCGTCGCGAACGAGTGGCGGAGCAGGTGCGGATGGACGCGCCCCGGCTCGAGGCCCGCCTTCTCGGCGAGGCGCCGCAGGATCAGGAACGCGCCGGCGCGGGTCAGCGCGCCGCCCTTGGCGTTCAGGAAGAGCTCCGGCCGGTGCCGCCGGTCGAGGTACGGCCGCCCGCGGGAGAGGTAGCGGCGGAGCGCCTCGACCGCCGGGCGGCCGACCGGCACGACGCGCTCCTTGCCGCCCTTGCCGAGCGACGCGCACGAGCCGGCTCGTCGAGGTCGACGCCGCTCTTCTCGAGCCCGACCGCCTCCGAGACGCGCAGGCCGGCGCCGTAGAGGAGCTCGACGAGCGCGCGGTCGCGGAGGGCGCGCGGCGTGCGTGCCCGTGCGGCCTCGATCAGCCGCTCGGCCTCGCCGGCCGAGAGCGTCCGCGGCAGCGTGCGGGCGCGCCGCGGGAGCGACAGCTCGGCCGCGGGGTTGTCCGCGCGCGCGCCGAGCAGCTGCAGGTGCCGGAAGAAGCTCGCGCGGCGGCGGTGCGGCGGGCGATCGTCGTGCCGGCGAGCCCGTCGGCGCGGAGCTGTGCGCGGTAGCGCTCGAGCTCCTCGACGCGTCGCCTCGCCGAGCGGTTGCCGAGGATCGCCGCCAGCCGTGCGAGGTCGCGCCGGTAGGCCTCGACCGTTCGCGGCGCACGCCTCGCCGCGAGCAGGGCGAGAAAGCCCGCTCGAGCTCACGCGATCGCGGGTGGGCACGGTCGTAGACGCGGCGGAGGCGCTCGCGCGTCGACGTGGCTGTAGATCTGCGTGGTCGAGAGCGAGGCAGTGGCCGAGCAGCTCCTGGATCGTGCGGAGGTCGGCGCCGCCTTCGAGCAGATGCGTCGCGAACGCGTGGCGCAGGCGGTGCGGGTGCGGCACGAGGCGGCGCAGCGTCGAGGTGTCGAGCCGCCGGCCGCGTGCCGAGAGGAACAGCGCGTTCTCCGCGCCGCGTGCGAGCTCGGGCCGGGCCTCGCGGAGGTAGCGGGCGACCCAGTGCGCGGCCTCCTCGCCGAGCGGCACGACGCGGTCCTTCGCGCCCTTGCCGTGGCGGACGTGGACGAGCTCCTGCTCGAAGTCGACGTCGCCGAGATCGAGCCCGACCGCCTCGGCAGCTGCGCAGGCCGGCCGAGTAGACGAGCTCGAGCAGCGCGCGGTTGCGGCTGGCGAGGGCGCCGTCCCCGTCGAGGCCGTCGAGGATCGCGTCGACCTCGGCCGCCTTCGGCGCGTCGGGGAGCCGGCGCGGCCGTCGCGGCGCGAGCGGCGATGTCGGGCACGTGGTCGGAGCCGAGCGAGAACCGGAGCAGCGCGCGCACCGACGGCGAGCTTGCGCGCGATCGTGGCAGGCGCGAGCTTCCCGCCGGGCCGCGCCCGGCCGAGCTCGGCCGCGTAGTCGGCGAGCACGCGCACGTCGACGTCGCTCGAGGCGCGAGTCCGGTCCGTACCAGCGCGGCGAAGTCGTCGAGGTCGGCGGCGTACGCACGCCGTGTCGCCGCCGCGACGCCGGCTGCCTCGAGGAACCGCTCGGTCGCCGCTTCGACGGTCACGTTCCGATGTTCGGCCTCGCGGTACGATCGCCTGCCGTGGAACCGCCCGTTACCACCCCCTGGCAGAGCTCGCCGTGCACGGCGCCAACGTCCAGCCGGGCCAGATCGTGACCGTCTCGTGCGAGCTCGAGCACGCGCCGCTCGTCCGCGCGATCGCAGCGGCTGCCTACGAGCGCGGCGCGCAGTTCGTCGACGTCTCGTACTTCGACCCGTACGTCAAGCGCGCGCGAATCGAGCATGCGGCGCCGGACACGATCGAGTTCGTCCCCTCGTGGTACGGCAGGCGCGTGCTCGAGCACGCGGAGGGCGGCGGCGCGCGGATCGCCGTGTCGGGCCCGACGGCGCCGGACGTGCTCGACGGCCTCGACCCAGCGCTCACGGGCAAGGACCAGCTGCCGTTCCTCACAGAGATCCCGAAGGTCATCTCGGCGCGGTCGACGAACTGGTGCGTCGTCCCGTGCCCGCATCCCGCCTGGGCGGAGCTCGTTCATCCGGATCTCGACGAGGAGGACGCGCTGGAGAAGCTGTGGCAGGAGCTCGGGCACGTCCTGCGCCTCGACGACGCCGGACCCGGCGCAGGCGTGGGACGAGCGCATGGACGCGCTCAACGCGTCCGCCGCGCGCCTGTCGGAGCGGCACTTCGATGCGATCGAGCTGCGCGGCCCCGGTACCGAGCTGCGAATCGGCCTGCTCCCGACGCACACGTGGTGGGCGGCCGACTTCGTCACACGCGACGGCCTCCGCCACTTTCCCAATCTGCCGACCGAGGAGGTCTTCACGTCACCCGACCCGGTGCGGACCGACGGGCACGTCACGTCGACCAAGCCGCTCGTCCTGCGCGACGGGACGATCATCAAGGGCCTGCGCGTCCGCTTCGAAGGAGGACGAGCAGTCGAGATCGACGCGGACGAGAACAGCGAGGCACTCCGTTCGCAGGTCATGGTCGACGAGAATGGCCTGCGGCTCGGCGAGCTGGCGCTCGTCGACCGCGAGGGCCGGATCGGGCCGCTGGACACGGTCTTCTTCGACACCCTCCTCGACGAGAACGCCGCGAGCCACATCGCGCTCGGAAACGGGTTCTCGTTCGTGGTCGGGGAGGAAGACGCCGGCCGCGTGAACTCGAGCGGAGCACACGTCGACTTCATGATCGGCTCCTCGGAGCTCGACGTCGACGGGATCACCGCCGACGGCGACCGGACGCCTGTTCTCCGGGACGGCAGCTGGCAGATCTAGCGCGAGAGCGCACGCGCACTGGTTCCCTGCCGACTCGCGCGGGGGAGGCCGTACCATGTGGGCTTCTCGCATGACCACGACTGAGCTGCCAGCCCGCGTGGATCTGTCGGAGCACGGGATCGACGCTTCCGGCCGCATCTACCGACTCCCGACGACCGAGCTCCTCTATACCCACGCACTCGCGCGCGGGGACGGCCGGCTTGCCGAGGGCGGCGCGCTGGCCGTCGACACCGGCCTGCACACCGGGCGCTCGCCGAAGGACAAGTTCGTCGTGCGGGAGCCCGGCTCCGAAGCTCGGATCTGGTGGGGAGAGGTCAACTCGCCGCTGACCGAGGATCAGTTCGACGGGCTGCGCGAGAAGGTCACCCGGCATCTGGGGGACTCCTCGACGCTGTACGTCGTCGACGCTTGGGCAGGCGCCGACCCGGCGCACCGCATCGGCGTGCGCGTCGTGACCGCGCACCCGTACCACGCGCTGTTCGCGAAGACGATGTTCATCGATCTCGCCCAGGACGAGCGCGACCGGTTCGAGCCGAAGGCACTCGTCCTGCACACGCCCGACCTCGAGGCCGAACCTGCCGTCGACGGCACGCGAACCGGGACGTTCGTCGTGCTGCATCCGTCGCGCACCGAGGTGCTGATCGGCGGGACCTTCTACGCCGGCGAGATCAAGAAGTCGATCTTCACGATCATGAACGACCGGCTGCCGCTCGAAGGCGTGTTCCCGATGCACTGCTCGGCCAACGTCGGCGCCGGCGGCGACGTCGCGGTCTTCTTCGGTCTTTCCGGGACGGGCAAGACGACGCTGTCCGCGGACCCGTCGCGCGCGCTGATCGGTGACGACGAGCACGGGTGGGGGCCGGCGGGCGTCTTCAACGTCGAAGGCGGCTGTTACGCGAAGACGATCCGCCTGTCGAAGGACGCCGAGCCGGAGATCTGGAAGGCGGCGCACTCGTACGGCACGGTGCTCGAGAACGTCGCCGTCGACGAGAACGGTGCGCTCGACCTCGACGACGCCTCGAAGACCGAGAACACCCGCGCTGCGTACAAGCTGGAGCTGATCTCGAACGCACTGCCGGCGAAGCAGGCCGGGCAGCCACGGTCGGTCGTCCTGCTCACTGCAGACGCGTTCGGCATCCTGCCGCCGATCGCACGCCTGTCGCGCGCACAGGCGCTCTATTACTTCCTCTCCGGCTTCACGGCGAAGCTGGCGGGCACGGAGATCGGCGTGACGGAGCCGCAGCCCACGTTCTCCACCTGCTTCGGCCAGCCCTTCCTGCCGCAGCCGCCTCTGGTCTATGCGCGGATGCTCGGCAAGCAGCTCGATGCGCATGCCGCAAAGGTCTGGCTCGTCAACACCGGTTGGACCGGCGGCCGCTTCGGCGAGGGCGAGCGCATGCCGATCGCCGAGACGCGCGCGATGCTCGCCGCCGCGCTTGCGGGAACGCTGCACGACGTCGAGTACCGGACCGACGACGTCTTCGGCCTCGAGGTTCCCATCGCGGTGCCCGGCGTCGACGCGAAGCTCCTCGACCCGCGCTCGACGTGGCGCGACCCGCGAGCATACGACCGGGCCGCGCGCGAGCTGGCACAGATGTTCGTCGACAACTTCGCCTCGCGCTTCGGCGACGTCGACGAGTCGATCCGCGCGGCCGGCCCGCGCCCCTAGATGACCGAGGCGCCCTGGCGCGTCGCGGTGATCACGATGGTGCCCTTCGTGGCGCAGGGCTACGGCGTGCTGCTGCGACAGCTGGGCCACGAGCCCGTGGTCGTGATCACGCCCAGGCAGGCGCGCGCGAGTGCGCCTCCGAATCCGTTCGCCGCCGAGCACGTGGCCTCCGACCCGCCGGAGCTCGACATCGTCTTCGCGGCGACCCGTTCCTCGATCGCACGCGCGCTTCGTGCCTACGACGTCGACCTCGGGCTCTGCACGGGCTTCCCCTGGAAGATCCCGGCGGCGGCGATCGCCGTGCCGCGGCTCGGAATCGTCAATGGGCACCCCTCGCTGCTGCCGCGGCACCGCGGCCCGTTCCCGGTCTCGTGGGCCGTGCGGAACGGAGAGAGCGAGATCGGGCTCAGCTATCACCTGATGGACGCGACGCTCGACACCGGGAACCTGCTTGCGCAGAAGCCCGTCGAGCTCGCCGAGGAAGACACGTTCGAGACGCTCAACGTCAAGCTCGAGTCCGTCGCCGGGGAGTTGCTCGCCGCTGCGCTCGGCCGGTTGGCCGCCGGCGATCCCGGCGATCCGCAGGAGGGCGGCGAGTACGAGAGCTCCTTCGGCGACGACTACCGCTTCGTCGACCCGGGGCAGCCTGCGGCGTTCGTGCATCGCCAGACGCGGGCGTGGAGCTTCATGCCGCCGATCCCGGACCGCGGCCCGATCCTCGAGCGTGCAGGCGACCGGGTCCGCCTCGTCCGCACGAGTCTCGCCGCGGCGGACGGAGCGGAGCGGCTCGACTGCGCCGACGGGCCGCTCTGGATCCTCGAGACGGAGCCCGCGTGATGCCGCGGCCGGTCTTCTGGAAGCCGCGCTATCCGACGCGGAGCATGCGGGAGCGGGCGTGGGCGAAGGCCGACCTCGCCCGTGAGCGCACGGCCGCCGGGGCTCCGCGCCGTGGGCGGCTTCTCGCCCGGCTCCGCCAAGTGTTTCGGTAGCGTCCGACAACGTGGAAGCAACGCACGACGTCCTGGTCGTCGGTGCCGGCTGCGCCGGTATGCGCGCGGCGATCGAGGCTCACGATGCCGGCGCCGACGTCGGCGTCGTCTCGAAGCTCCATCCCACCCGAAGCCACTCCGGCGCCGCCGAGGGAGGGATCAACGCCGCTCTCGGCAACGCGAGCGAGGACTCCCCCGAGTCGCACACCTTCGACACGGTCAAGGGCTCCGACTACATCGGCGACCAGGACGCGATCGAGATCCTCTGCCGGGAGGCGCCGGGCGACATCTACCAGCTCGAGCACTGGGGAGCCGTGTTCTCACGGCGGGAGGACGGCCGCCTCGCGCAGCGCCCGTTCGGCGCCGCCGGCTCGCCGCGCACCGTCTTCGCGGCCGACATCACCGGCCACGTTCTGATCCAGGTGCTCTACGAGCAGCTGGTCAAGCGTGAGATCGCGGTCTACGAGGAGTTCTTCGCGTGGAAGCTCGTCGAGAACGACGGACGCTGCCAGGGCGTGATCTGCTGGGATCTGCTGAACGGCGGCCTCAAGACGGTCGGCGGCAAGACGGTCGTGCTCGCGACCGGCGGGCAGGGCCGCATCTACCGCACGACCACGAATGCGTACGCCTGCACGGGCGACGGCGCCGCGATGGCCTTGCAGCTCGGGCTTCCGCTCAAGGACATGGAGTTCATGCAGTTCCATCCGACGACGCTCTATCCGACCGGGATCCTGCTCACCGAGGGCTGCCGCGGTGAAGGCGCCTACCTGATCAACAAGGACGGCGAGCGGTTCATGAAGCGCTACGCGCCGAACGCGATGGAGCTTGCCTCCCGCGATGTCGTGTCTCGGTCCGAGCAGACCGAGATCGACGAGGGGCGCGGGGTGGACGGGTCCGTCTTTCTCGACATGCGGCACCTCGGGGCTGCACGGATCATCGAGCGCCTGCCGGGCTCGCGCGAGCTCTCGATGACGTTTGCCGGCGTCGATCCGATCTACGACCCGGTGCCGGTGCGGCCCGGCGCGCACTACCACATGGGCGGCGTCGACACCGACAACGACGGTGCCACGGAGCTGACCGGGTTGTACGCCTCCGGCGAGGTCGCCTGCGTCTCGGTCCACGGTGCGAACAGACTCGGCGGCAATTCGCTGATGGAGACGATCACGTTCGGGCGGCGCGCCGGACGCGCAGCAGCCGAGTGGGCGCTCTCGCACACGACGATCGACGTGCCGCAGAGCGTCGAGGCCGACGCCGCGCGCGAGCTGCGCAACCTGCTCGACACCGCCGAAGGTGAGCGCCCCTGGCAGGTCCGCAACGATCTCGGCGCCTCGATGCTCGACAACTTCGGCGTCTTCCGGCGCGAGGATCAGATGCTCGAGCAGCTGGACATCATCGAAGGGCTGCGCGAGCGGTACGAGCGCGGCGTCGTCGTCGAGGACAAGGGCGACGTCTTCAACAGCGATCTCACCCAGGCGATCGAGCTCGGGAACATGCTCGACCTCTCGTGGTGCATGGTTCAGGCGGGGATCGCGCGCAAGGAGAGCCGCGGCGCCCATGCCCGTCCGTACGACTATCCGACCCGCGACGACGAGAACTTCATGAAGCACTCGATCTCACGCTGGGTCGACGGTGCCCCGCAGCTGTCCTACTCGGAGGTGCGCGTGACCAAGTACGAGCCGATGGAACGGACCTATTAGGGCATGCAGGTCGGACTGAAGGTCTGGAGGTACAGCGCGCGGACCGGCGAGCGCGAGCTGGCCGAGTTCGAGATCGACGCGCCCGAGGAGGCGACCCTGCTCGACTGCCTCGACATCGTCAAGGACAAGCACGACGGCACGCTCGCCTACCGCAAGAGCTGTCGCATGATGATCTGTGGCTCGTGCGGCATGCGCATGGACGGCGTGGCGGTGCTCGCGTGCAAGACGCGCATGTACGACGTCGCGCAGGCTGGGCATGTGCCGGTGATCTCGGCGATGGGCAACCTGCCGATCGTCAAGGACCTCGTCGTGGATATGACGCCGTTTTGGGACAAGTTCCGCAGCGTCGACCCGTTCCTGCGCCCTGGGTACGAGGAGCCGGGAGAAGGTAAGGAGCACCTGATCCGGCCGGAGCGCATGGACGTCATCCACAAGGAGGCGCTCTGCATCAACTGCGGCTGCTGCGTGTCGGAGTGCAACGCGATGGAATCGGATCCGCGGTTCCTCGGCCCGCAGGCGCTGGCGAAGGCGATGCGGTTCGTCGGCGACCCGCGCGACGGGCACAAGGTCGAGCGCCTCGACGCGCTGAATGACGAGCACGGGATCTGGGAATGCACGCGCTGCTACTTCTGCAACGAGCGGTGCCCGAAGGGCGTCGACCCGCGCGATGCGATCGCGAAGCTCGGCGCCGAGTCGATGAAGGAAGGCATCGATCGCGACATGGGCGCCAAGCATGCGAAGTGGTTCGTCGTGTCGGCGAAGACGACCGGGTGGTTGCGCGAGACCGAGCTCGTCCCGAAGACGCAGGGCGTCGTCGCGGCGATCAAGCAGACCAGGTTCGCGCTCGACCTCGCCGTCAAGGGCAAGGTGCCCCCGCCGGTCCCGCCACACGTCGCGAAGAACGTGCGGGAGGCTCGCCGGCTCTACGATCTGGTGCAAGAGCGCGGCCTCCACGGGTACGACGGCATCGTGCAGGGCGAGCGCGCGCTCGAAAAGCTGGCGCACGGTGACGTGACCGACGAGTCGCTCGAGGAGATCTATGCGCGGCCGGGAGCGTTCCCCCGTCCCTATCTGCCCGACGACAACGGAGACGCGACGCAGTGACGGAGACCGCCGGTCTGAAGCGGGTCGCCTACTACAAGGGCTGCCTCGCGTCTCTGTCGGCGAAGGAGCTCGACTTCGCCACGCAGGCGCTCGCGCCGAAGGTCGGGCTCGACCTCGTCGAGCTCGAGTCGGTGACGTGCTGCGGTGCCGGCGACATCCACGAGGCGGATCCCGACTACTACCTGCACCTGAACGCGCGGATCCTCTCGTACGCCGCTGCCGAGGGCGTGGACATCCTGCTCACCGTCTGCAACGTGTGCACGCTCAACCTGCGACAGGCGAACTTCATCCTGCTCGGCGACAGCGAGGTGCGAGCACGCATCAACGAGCATCTGGTGGCGGTCGGCGTGCCTGCTTACGAGCGCGATGTCGACGTGCGCCACCTGCTGTGGGAGATCGCCGAAGGCGAGGGCTACGAGAAGCTGAAGGGCGCTGCGCACCGAGGGCTGAAGGGGCTCAAGATCGCTCCGTTCTACGGCTGTCAGATCCTCCGGCCGTCGCGGATCCAGGGGTTCGAGGATCCCGACCGCCCGTGGTCGCTCGAGCGGATCATCGAGGCGTGCGGCGGCGAGTCGGTCGACTACCCCGCGAAGATCAAGTGCTGCGGCTTCCCGATCATCCAGGCGCGCGAGGAAACGGCTCTCGGCGAGCTGATCCAGCCGATCGAGCAGGCCGCCGAGGCCGGCGCCGACGCGATCGTCACCCCATGCCCGCTCTGCCATCTCTCGCTCGACGCGTGGCAGTCGAAGCTCAAAGCCGCCACGGGCCGCGACTTCAAGATGCCGATCCTGCATCTGTCGCAGCTCGTCGGCGTGGCGGCGGGCATAGAGGAGTCGGAGCTCAAGTTCAAGCGGCACGTGGTCTCGGTGAAGCCCGTGCTCGAGAAGCTCCAGGCCTGAGAGCTCGTTTCACAATGAAGTCTGTGTCGCCGGGCCGCGCTCGGCGGCACGATTCTGCGTCCTCGGGGGTGCCGATAGTCACGACTCTCGGCACCCCCTGCGTCCTTGCCTCGCACTCGCCGATCGCACCACGTCGACGAGCGTCATCGTGAAACGAGCTCTCCGCCCGCTCGAGGTCGGCGCCGCTGCGGGCGCCGCCGCACTCGCCGGGCTCGGGTGGGGTGCGTTCGAGGCCGGCTGGGTGCGCCTGCGCGTCCTCGACCTGCCGGTGCCGGGGCTGCCGCCCGAGCTCGACGGGATTCGCGTCGCGCATCTCTCGGATTTCCACCTCGGCGTTCCGTCCCGCGGGCGGCACGCCGTCGAGCGCGCCGTCGACTGGGTGGCCGAGCGCGAGCCGGATCTCGTCTGCGTCACCGGCGATCTCGTTTCGCGGCCCCGCGGCACGCCCGTGCTCGAGCGGCTGCTCGGCCGCCTGGGCGCGCCCTTCGTCGTCCTGGGCAACCACGACCATGCGCTCAGCCGAGATCCGTTCTCGCGGCCGGTGGCGCTCGACCACGTCGCCGGGGGCCGGTTGCTGCGGGACGAGAGCGTCGACATCGAGCTTCGCGACGTGCGCGTCGAGGTCGCCGGAGTCGACCCGCTCTCCTGGGTCGCCCGCCGAGGCAGCGGCTTCGCCCCGTCCGATGCGCCGTTCCGGCTGCTCCTCTGCCACTTTCCGCGGGTGCTCGACTTCGTCCCGAACGGCCGCTGGCACCTGATCCTCGCCGGGCACCTGCACGCGGGCCAGATCGTCCTGCCCTACGGGATCGGTCGCCTCCTGCTCGCCCATCCGGGGGCCCGCTACCCCCAGGGAGTCTTCCGGCGCGGAGGGACGACGATGCACGTCTCGCCGGGCCTCGGGACGACGTTCGTCCCGTTTCGCTACTTCGCGCGCCCCGAGGCGACCGAGCTCGTCCTACGATACGAACCGTGGAAGGACACAGCGTGATCTCGCCCGAGGTGCTGGCGCGTTACGCGGTCGACGCGGCCGCCGAAGTCCCCGGCGTGCAGACGAAGCAACGCCGCGGTGCGCGCGCGTCCGGCGGCGAGGTGGAGGTACACGTCGTCGTCGACTACGGCGCGAACATCCCGACCGTTGCTGCAGACGTCCAGCGGCGTGTGCTCGACTACCTCGAGCGCATGACGGACGTGCGGCCGACCGCGGTGCACGTCGTTGTCGACGACGTCGCGCGACCATAGATGCCGCCGCACCTCGCAGGCCTGACGAAGCTGACGCTCGAGACGGCGCCCTCCGTCTGCCATGAGTGCATCTGGTGGCAGGAGCGCGGCCGCCGCACGATCGACAAGGACCGTTGGATGGAGAAGGTCGAGCTCGAGTTCGGCGCGTTCGGCACCGTCTACTACGACAGCGACGGCCGTGTGCTCGCGTCGATGCAGTACGGGCCCGCGCCGTCGTTTCCGCGGGCGTACGAGCTGCCGGGCGGGCCGCCGTCGAACGACGCGATGCTCGTCACGTGCGCGTACCTCGCCGAGCCGTCGAGCCCGTGGGTGCTGCAGTCGCTCTTCCTCGCCGCGATCGGCGAGGCGCGCGACCGCGGGATGCGCGGCCTCGAGGCGTTCTCCTATCGGTATTCGGAGGGCGAGTCGAGCTACGAGCGGTTCCGCGTGCATCGCACGGTCTTCCCGCAGGACTTCCTGGCGGACTTCGGGTTCCACGTGCTGCGCGCCGCAGGCCGCGTCGGCCTCTCGCGCCTCGAGCTCGGCGGCCTGCAGCCCGTCGTCGAAGGCACGCGGGAGAAGGTCCTCCGAGTCGTCAAGGACGCCTTCGGCGTCCCGGAGCCGGTGCCGGCGCCGCGCCCCTAGATTGGGAAGGGCACCCGCGGTTCCCTTCCCAATGCCCATCCCCCCTTGTCGCGCGCTCTCGCAACGCGCGCTGCGCCTCCCGCCCGGCGGAGCCGGGCTCCGGCTGCAGCGGTGAGCTTCGACCTGGTGGTTTGACGAACGATCGCGAGAGCCCCACCCTGAGCAGGCAAGTTCACGCTCTCGTGACAGTTCGTCACGGTTCCGTGTGTAAGACGTGTGTTTGACCACGGTCAGACCACGGTCAGACCGCGGTCAGACCGCTAGGCCGCCGCGCGCTCGCGCCCGGTGAGCAGCTCGGCGATCTGGATCGCGTTCAGCGCTGCGCCCTTGCGCAGGTTGTCCGCGGCGAGGAAGAGCGCGAGGCCGCGCTCGACCGTAGGGTCGCGGCGGAGCCGCCCGACCAGTACCTCGTCGCCGCCGCGCGCCTTGCCGGGCGAGGGGACGTCCTCGACCCGCACCGACGGCGCTGCCGCCAGCAGCTCGCGCGCCCGAGCGGACGAGAGCTCGTCCTCGAACTCGATCCACACGGCCTCCGCGTGCCCGACCATGACCGGCACCCGGACGCACGTCGCCTGCACCGGCAGCTCGGGCAGCTCGAGGATCTTCCGCGTCTCGTCGCGCAGCTTCGCCTCCTCGTCGAACTCCTCGCCGTCGAACGACCAGTCCATTCGCAGGTCGTGCTCCTCCTGCGATTCGCCGCGCAGCCGCTCCATCGCCTGCGCGCCGGCGCCCGACACCGACTGATAGGTCGCGACGCGCACTCGCACGAGCCCGGCGGCATCGTGCAGCGGCTTGAGGACACAGGTCAGCGGGATCGCGCAGCAGTTCGGGTTGGCGATGATGCCGTCGTTCTCGAGCGCCCGGTCGCCGTTCACCTCCGGCACGACGAGCGGCACGGCCGGGTCGAGCCGGTACGCGGCCGACTTGTCGATCGCGACCGCGCCGCCGCCGACGGCGTGGGGGACAAGCTCGCGCGACGCGCCGGTGCCGACCGAGAACAAGAACAGGTCGACGTCGCCGCGCGACAGCGCCTCCGGTGTCGCCTCCTCGACGGTCGCGCCGCCGAGCTGCTTGCCGGCCGACCGTGCAGACGCGAACACGCGCACGTCGTCGAAGCCGCGCGACCGCAGCAGGTCGAGCGTCACCGTCCCGACCGCGCCGGTCGCGCCCACGACCCCGATGCGGGTGCGTTCACGCAAGCTCGAACGCCTCGTGAAGTGCGCGGACGGCGGCGTCGACCTGCGATGAGTCGACGTGGCAGGCGATCTTGATCGGGGACGTCGAGACCACAGCAGGGGCGATGCCGAGTCCCTCGAGCGTCGCGAACGTGCGGGCAGCGACGCCCGGATGGCTCTTCATGCCCGCGCCGATCACCGACACCTTGCCGAGATCGTCGCGTGCCTCCCACGTCGCACCGAGCGTGTCGAGTGCGCGCGCGGCGGCCTCACGGTCCTCCGGCGGCGCGGAGAAGACGATCTCGCCCTCGCGCTCCTGCAGGATCGTGTCGACGTTGACGTTCGCCTCGGCGAGCGCGGCGAAGAGCGGCGCACCGGTGATGCCGCGCGCCCGGTAGACCGTCTCCTGTCGCTGGTGCACCACGGCCGAGATCAGTGCCTTCTCCAGCATCGGGTCCTCCTCCTCCGTGATCCAGGTCCCCGCGTCGTCCTCGAACGAGGAGCGGACGTTGAGACGAACAGTGTGAGTCCGAGCGATCTCGATCGACCGCGCCATCATCACGCCCGCACCCGAGGACGCCATCTCGAGCATCTCCTCGAAGCTGACGCGATCGAGCTTGCGAGCGGCGGGGACGAGGCGCGGATCCGCCGTGAAGATGCCGCGGACATCCGTGTAGATCTCGCAGGCGCCGGCGCCGAGTGCCGCTGCCAGCGCCACGGCGGTCGTGTCGGAGCCCCCGCGACCGAGCGTCGTCACGTCGAACGAATCGCCCGAGACCCCCTGAAAGCCGGCGACCAGCACGATCTCGTCGCGGTCGAAGGCCTCATGGATCCGACGCGCCCGCACCTCCACGATCTTCGCCTTCGTGTGCGTCGAGTCGGTGACGATCCCGGCCTGCGAGCCGGTCAGCGAGATCGCCCGGTGGCCGAGGTCGACGATCGCCATCGCGACGAGCGCGCACGAGATCCGCTCACCGACCGACAGCAGCATGTCGAGCTCTCGCGGCTTCGGGCGCGCGGACACCTGGTGTGCGAGCGACATCAGCTCGTCCGTCTGCCGCCCCATCGCCGAGACGACGCCGACGACCTTGTTCCCTGACTCACGCGCGGCGACGAGGCGGCGCGCGACCCGCTTGAGCTTCTCCGTGTCACCGACCGAGGTGCCGCCGAACTTCATGACGACGACGCCCGGTGCGGGCGGCGCATGCTCGAGCGTCGGAACCGCCTCGTACTCGGTAATGGCCATTCTGCGACAGTGTAGGCACGCCTTGCGCTACCGCCTGAGAACTCATCGCGACTGGGTCGCCCCGGTCTTCGGCGCGATCGGCCTCGCACTGGTGCCGTGGACGATCTGGCTGTCGACGTCCCTGCCGCCGCACCATCTCACGCATCGCTGGGACGTCGCGTGGACGGGCTTCGACATCGGTCTCGCCGTCTGCTTCGTCGGGACGGCGGTGGCCGCGTGGCGCCGGTCGCCGTGGGTCGGGGCGCTCGCGGCGGCGACCGGGACGCTGCTCCTGGCCGATGCATGGTTCGACGTCGTGCTGGAGAGCCGCGGCGCCGAGACTCGCACTGCGATCGTCGAGGCGGTGTTCGCGGAGCTGCCGGTGGCGGCGCTGTGCTTCTGGATCGCCTACCGGACCGAGCGGTTCCTGACGCTCGCCGTCGGCGTCGCGCTCGGCCGCGAGGACCCGTCACATCTCGCGGCGGCCCGAGAGCGCACGCCCAAGGGTGACCTCGTCGGCGTATTCGAGATCGCCCCCGACCGGGAGCCCACTCGCGAGCCGCGTGACGCGGACGCGTCCTCGTAGCCGGTCGGCGAGGAACGCGGCAGTCGCCTCGCCGGTCATGTTCGGGTTCGTGGCGAGCACGACCTCCTGAACGCCGTTCGCCTCGACGCGTCTCAGGAGCTCGTCGATGCGAAGGTGGCTCGGGTCGACGCCGTCGAGCGGGCTGAGCGCGCCGCCGAGCACGTGGTAGAGCCCGCGGAACTCGTGCGTTCGCTCGAGCGAGACGAGATCGACCGGCTGCTCGACGACGCAGATCAGCGCGTGGTCGCGGCGCGGATCGGTGCAGATGCCGCAGCGCTCCTCCTCGGTGAGGTTGCCGCAGTCGGCGCAGAAGCGAACGCGTTCCTTCACGTCGGTCAGCGCGCCCGCGAGTGCCAGGGCCTCGTCCGCCGGCCGCTGGAGGATGTGGAAGGCCAGCCGTTGCGCCGTCCGCGCGCCGATTCCCGGCAGGCGCGTCAGCTGGGCGACGAGATTCTCGACCGAGGGACTGAACACGCCTGCATTGTGCCCCCGGGCGTCGGCTGGGAGGGACTACAAGCCCGGGAGTAGGCCGCCGAGCCCCGGCGGCATCGCCTCGCCGAGCTTCGACGAGAGCAGCGCCTGGCCGTTCCGCAGCGCCTCGTTCACGGCGGCCGTGATCAGGTCGGCGAGCAACTCGGGGTCACTGGGATCGATCGCCTTCGGGTCGATCACGATCTCCTTGATCTCGCCGCCGGCCGTCGCCGTGACCGTGACCATGCCGCCGCCCGCGGTCGCGGACACCGTCTCGCTCGCCGCCTCCTGCTGCAGCTTCTGCACCTGCGCCTGCATCTCTTGCGCCTGCTTCATCAGCGCGTCCAGATCGAATCCCGTCATACCCGCTCCAGCGCCGGCGAAGCCGGTGCCTCCGCTCCTGGTGAGCCTCCGTCGAGCCTACGGCTCAGTTCCCGCTCCAGCGCCGGCGAAGCCGGTGCCTCCGCTCCTGGTGAGCCTCCGTCGAGCCTACGGCTCAGTTCCCGCTCCAGCGCCGGCGAAGCCGGCGCCTCCGCTCCTGGTGAGCCTCCGTCGAGCCTACGGCTCAGTTCCCGCTCCAGCGCCGGCGAAGCCGGCGCCTCCGCTCCTGGTGAGCCTCCGTCGAGCCTACGGCTCACTCCTCCAGCTCCCTGGCGTCGAAGGTGCTCTTCATCAGCTCGAGGACGTCCTCTTCGCCTTCCGGCGCGGCCTCGTCCTCGGACGCCTCGCCGCCCTCGCCCAGCTCGAAGGCGACGGTGAGCTTCCGCCCGGTCACCTCGTAGAGCGCCTCGCGCAGCATCTCTGCGTTCTTCGGGTCCTCCGCGAGTCGCAGGTGGAACGCGGCGGTCTGCGGGAACTCGAGCGTCAGCGTGTCGCCGGCGAGGCCCGCGGGGTGCGCCTCCGCCAGCGTCTTGCCGATCGGGATCGAGCGTTGCTCGACAGCCGGCAGGATCGACCGCCGCCACGCCTCCTGCAGCTGCCCGAGCTCGACCAGCGGCGCGCCCTCGCCAGTCTTGACGGCCGTGACGGCAGGCCCGGCTGCCGCAGCCTCCGGCGCGGGTGCGCGGGGGGCCTCCGGTGGGGCGGGCGGCGACCCCTGCTCGAGCCGGTCGAGGCGGAAGGCGAACGACTCGCGCGACAGGTCGGACGACGGGCGGGTCACCTTCACCAGCGCGAGCTCGAGCGGCAGCCGCGGGTCGCCCCCCTGGCGCATGTCCTCGACGGCGACCGCGAGCAGGTCGATCAGTCGCACCACGGAGGGCGGCGGCAGCTGGTTCGCCTGCTCGCGCAGGCGCTCCTTCGACTCGCCCGTGACGGGCAGCGACTCCGGAACCTCGCCCATGTGCTGCACGAGCAGCAGGTGCCGGAGGTGCTCCAGCAGGTCGGTGACGAGCCGTCCGAGATCCTGGCCGCGCTCGGAGAGCTCTTCCAGGAACATCAACGCGCCGGCTGTGTCGTTGTCGACGACGAGGTCGCAGAGCCGGAACAGCACCTCGTCCTCGACTGCGCCCAGCAGCTGCAGAACGTCCTGGACGGTGATCGCGCCGGCCGTCGCGGAGGCGAGCTGGTCGAGCGTCGACTCGGCATCGCGGTACGCACCTCGTCCGCTCCGTGCGAGCAGATGCAGCGCCGCGTCCGGCACCTCGATTCCCTCGCCGTCGGCGATCAGGCGCAGCTTCCGAACGAGCTCGGGCAGGCGTGGGCGCTCGAAGACGAACGTCTGACAGCGCGAGCGCACGGTTGCGAGCACTTTCTGCAGCTCGGTCGTACAGAAGACGAAGAGGAGATGAGGCGGCGGTTCCTCGATCAGCTTCAGCAGCGCATTCCACGCGGCGTCGGTGAGCTGGTGCGCCTCGTCGAGGATGTAGACCTTCATGCGCCCCTCGACCGGCTGCAATGCGGCGCGATCGCGAATCTCGCGGATGTCGTCGATGCCTCGCTGTGACGCGGCATCCATCTCGATGACGTCGAGCGACGAGCCGGCAGTGATCGCGACGCACGAGTTGCACGTGCCGTCCGGCGTGGCCGTCGGGCCGTGCGCGCAGTTGATCGACTTCGCGAGGATGCGCGCGAGCGAGGTCTTGCCGGTGCCGCGCGGCCCCGCGAACAGGTACGCCTGGCGCACCTTGTCCTGCTCGATCGCGTTGGTCAGCGTCCGCACGACCGCCTCCTGGCCGACGACGTCTGCGAAGGTCTGAGGCCGGTACTTGCGGTAGAGCGCGGTCACCCGCCGATTGAAGCAGATCCGGCCCCGACGGCCAGCTCGGGTCCGGGAGGCTGCTCGCGATCTGCGCTCGATGCCTGAGGAAGTGGGAGGCGAAGCTCGAACGAGGCGCCGCCACCTTCCTGCGAGACGGCCCGGCAGGAACCGCCGTGCGCCCGCGCGATCGCCGCCACGATCGCGAGCCCGAGGCCGGCGCCGCCGGCTCTCCGCGAGCGTGAGGCATCCGTGCGCGCGAACCGCTGGAAGATGTGCTCGAGCTGCGCGGCGGCGATGCCTCGACCGTCGTCGGTGACCGAGATCACGACGGAATCCCTGTCGGCCCGGGCGGCGAGGCTGATCTGCCCGTAGTCGTCCGTGTGCTGGACGGCGTTTTCGAGGAGCGCATCGACGGCGCCGCGGAGCCAGGTCTCATCGCCCCTCAGGGTCACGTCGACGATCTCGCCGAGACGCCAGGCGCGCGGCGCGATGCCCGCCCAACGCACGAGCACGTCCTCGAGGAACCCGACCAGCGGGATCGGCCCCTCGACCAGCCAATCCGTGCGCTCGGCCTGGGCGAGCAGCAGCACGCGCTCGACAATCCGCTCCATGCGCGCAAGCTCGTCGAACGCAACGTCGAGCTCCGGCGCCGACTCGCCGAGGCGGCGTTGGAGGAGCTCGAGGTGGCCCCGCGCGATCGTCACCGGCGTGCGGAGCTCGTGCGAGACGTTGTGGAGCAGCCGCTCCTCCTGCTCGAGCAGCGACGCCCGCTCGTCGGCGAGCGCCTCGACGCTCGTCAGGGCCTGGGCGCGCCGCCGCGCGTGCCAGACCATCGCGAGGAACATCGCCGACATCAACGGCACCTCGAAGAGCTCGCCCCAGAGCTGGAAACCCTCGAAGGCATCGGTAAGGATCGAGGCCCCCGTGCCGATGGCAACGACCGCGAGCACGGCGCCGGTAGTCGCAAGGCCCCAGACGCGAAACCCGTAGAGCAGCGTCAGGCTGATCCAGATGACGTGGAACGGAATCGTCTCCCACGAGGGCCAGAGGATCATCAACAGCAGGCAGACGACCGCCAGGGCCGCCCAGCCGAGCTCGACCGGATCAGGCCGTCGCCAGCCGGTAGCCCGCATACCGCACCGTCTCGATCGGCCACGCCGGGCCGAGCTTCTTCCGTAGCCGCCGCACGCAGACGTCGACGACGTTCGAGCCCGGGTCGAACGAATAGCCCCAGACCTCCGACAGGAGACGCTCGCGGCTCACGACCTCGCCGGCATGCGAGACCAGGTGATAGAGCAGCCGAAACTCGCGGTCCGAGAGGTCCGTGCTGCAACCCTCCGCCTCGGCGCGCCGCCGAGCGAGGTCGAGGCACAGGTGACCGACGCGCAGGCTGGCACCGTCGGCTCCGTCCCGGCCGTGCCGAAGATGGACGCGCACGCGGGCGACGAGCTCGTCGAACGAGAACGGCTTCGAGAGGTAGTCGTTGGCGCCGAGATCGAAGCCGCGGAGCTTCGTCGGCAGATCGGAGCGCGCCGACAGGATGAGCACGGGCAGCTCGGGGCGTTCCCTGCGGAGCTCTCCGAGCAGGCGAAGACCGTCCAGGCGCGGCAGCAGCAGGTCGAGGATCACGAGGGCGTACGGCTCGGCGAGGGCGGCCGCGAGCCCACTCGCGCCGTCCTCGGCGCCGTCGACGGTGAACCCCTCTGCCACGAGCCCGAGTCGAAGGAACTCGAGGATCCGGGGCTCGTCCTCGATGACCAGGATCTTCATGCCGCGTTCGGCGGCGAGTCTATAACGCATCGCGCGACGCGAACCGCTTAGAGCTGCTCAAGCAGCGATGCGCTTGCGCTGCTCGTCCGTCTCCGCGCGCCGGTCGTGCAGTCGGCGCGGCCGTCGCTGGTCGCGGTCGGCTTCGATCGCCGAGCCGAGCAGCCAGACGATGCCGGAGACGACGAGTGCGGCGAGGACGGCGTTCAACGTGATCAGGGTGGTGAGTGTCATGGGCCGAGTCTCCCCACACCCGCTGGGACGTTCCGTAGAGCGGCCTGAGAGTTCGCTGGGAGCCGTCGGAGATCACGCCCAGATGACCTGCAGATGACCCCCGCATGACAGTTTCGTCAGATACGTGTGTCGCACGCGGCGAGGCGGTATACCCCCGCGCGGTGAGCGCGAACACGCTCAAGGGCGTGGTTGTTGCGGCCGCCGGGGTCCTCCTCGCCGCGTTGATCGCCCTCTACGTCGCCTTCCTGACGAACGGCCCGACGCCGTATCGACCGCCCGTGGCGAATGCTGCCGGCGGCCGGTCGGTCGATCTCACTCTGCAGACCGTGGCCGCCATCGGCCCGAAGCTCGCGCCCAACGCGAGCTGGGTCTCCTACCTCATCCGCGAGCGTGGCGTCTGGCACCGCAGCACCGTCTGGACGCTGCCCGCGAATGCGCTCGTCCACGTCACCGTCTACCAGTACGACGGCAACAGCGGGCTGCGCAACCCGTTCCTGTCGAAGGCTCGCGGCATCGCCGGCGGCTCGTTCACCCTCAACGGCAAGGCGATGAGCATGATCAACCCGGACGACGCGTCGCACACGTTCGCGATCCCGGCACTCGGTGTCCTCGTGCCGCTCAAGGGTGTCGCCGACGCTGCCAAGAACCAGTGCAACTTCGCTCCCTGCAGCCTCGCGAACGCGCACAACACGATCAAGTTCACCTTCCGCACGGGGAAGAAAGGGCACTACCGCTGGCAATGCTTCGTCCCGTGCGCCGCCGGCTTCCTCTACGGATTCGGCGGCCCGATGCAGACGATCGGCTACATGGACGGCTTCGTGAATGTCGTCTGAGCCCGAGAGCCCGCGCGGCGCCGGGCACGGCATCCGCATCGCCCTGATCACCGTCGTAGGGACGCTGGTCGTGCTGCCGCTCGTGATCTGGGTGCTCGGTCCGAATATGCCCCCCGGAAAGGGAACGGACGTCGCCAAGGCTCAGGTCTTCGACAACACCGTCCTGCTGGTCGTGATGACGCCGATCGCGATGTTCATCCTCGTGTACCTCGCGTACACGCTCGTCGTCTTCAGGGCCGGGAAGAACGAGGAGCTGCAGGACGGCCCGCCGATCAAGGGCGACCGGCGGCTGCAGATCGCCTGGCTGGCCGTGACGACGCTGGCGGTGCTCTTCCTCGCGGTCTTCGGCACGGCTGAGCTGCTCGCGAGCAACGGCTCCGGCGGCGGCCAGGGGCCTAGCCCGATCGCGAAGCCGGACGGAGCGGTGCTGCCCGTGCAGGTGATCGCGCAGCAATGGGAGTTCACGTACCGCTATCCGACCTACGGTGGCGTCGAGACCGCGCAGCTGGTGCTGCCGGTGGACCGGCAGATCGCGTTCCACGTCACGTCGCTGGACGCGATCCACTCGTTCTGGGCGTATCAGCTCGGCGTCAAGGCCGATGCGAATCCCGGCGTCGACAACGTTGCGTACGTGAAGCCGAAGACGACGCGGACGTTCCAGATTCGCTGCGCCGAGCTCTGCGGCCTCTGGCACGGCTACATGTTCGACACCGGCAAGGTCGTCACGCAGAGCGAGTTCACGGCGTGGATCCAGCAGCAGCAGAGCGAGTTCCGCGACGTGACGAAGGTGCTGCCGCCCTACGCGACGACCTACAGCCCCGACCCGACCGGACGTGCGGGATGAGGCTCCGCCGACTGGTCGGGTTCAACCTCCTGGGCGGCCTCGTGCTCGGGATCGTCGGCTTCTACGTCGGCTGGTGGCTCGGCCATCAGATCCACGCGAAGAGCATCGACTACTTCGCCGACACGAATCAGAACGACGTCGCGCTCTTCGTCGCGTACTTCGTCGGCGTGATCGGGTTCCTCGTCGGCCTGGGGTTCGCCAACTACCCGCTTCAGCGGCTCACCGGCAGGCCTCCGAGCGTGCGCGAGAAGGAAACGGCCGGCGTCGGCCGGTACTTCGGCCTCTGCACCGACCACAAGGTTGTGGGCATCCAGTACCTCCTCGGCATCGGCGCGTTCGTCTTCATCGGCGGCCTGAACGCGATGCTGATCCGCTTCGAGCTGCTCACGCCGAACCAGCACGCCTGGAACGGCAACAACTACCTGACGCTCGTGGGCCTGCACGGCACGATGATGATGGGGATGATGTCGAGCGGGATCCTCGGCCCGTTCGCGAACTACCTGCTGCCGGTGATGATCGGCGCGCGGCGAATGGCCTTCCCGCGCCTCGAGGCGTTGACGTTCTGGTTGCTGATGGCGGCCGGGGTGATCCTGATGACCGCGATCGGCTACGGCGGCTTCCCCACCGGCTGGACCGGCTACGAGCCGCTCAGCGACCAGGCGAACATGGGGATGGACGCCTACATCGCCTTCTTCGCGCTCGTGGGCCTGTCGATGACGCTGCTCGGCCTGAACATGCTGGCGACGGTGATCACGATGCGCGCGCCGGGCATGACGTGGAGCCGCTTGCCGATGTTCGTGTGGGGGACGGTCTCGACGTCGATCCTGATGGTGCTGGCCGCGCCCGTCCTGATCTCGGCGCTGTTGATGGTGATGCTCGACCGGACGGCGCAGACCGGGTACTTCAACGCGCAGGCGGGAGGCAGCGCCTACCTCTACGAGAACCTCTTCTGGGTATTCGGCCACCCGGAGGTCTACATCCTCGCCTTGCCCGGGATGGGGATCCTGCTCGAGATCCTGCCGGTGTTCGCGCGCAAGCCGGTCTGGGGGTACCGCCTCGCGGTGAGCGGGATGCTCGGCATCACGCTGCTCAGCTTCCTGGTCTGGCAGCACCACCTCTTCGTCAGCGGCATCAACGCCGACGTACGGCCCTTCTACATGCTGTCGACCGAGCTGATCTCGCTGCCGACGGGCTTCATCTTCCTGTGCGCCCTCGGCACGCTCTGGGCCGGGCGGATCCGGCTGACGGTGCCGATGCTGTTCTCGCTCGCCTGGCTCTTCAACTTCCTGATCGGCGGGCTCTCGGGCGTCTTCCTCTCGGACATCCCGAGCGACGTGACCACGCACGGCAGCTTCTTCTCGATGGCCCACTTCCACTACACGATCATGGGAGGCCTGATCTTCGCGTTCTTCGCGGCGATCTACTACTGGGTCCCGAAGATGACCGGCTTCGCGATCAACGAGACGTGGGGCAAGGTTCATTTCTGGTTGATGTTCGTCGCGTTCAACGCGACTTTCGGCCCACTGCTGGTGATCGGGTTCCTCGGGATGCCCCGCCGGTCGGTGACCTACGCCGGGTATCTCGAGGGTGCGAACCAGTGGGTTTCGATCGCTGCGTTCGTCCTCGGGTTCTCGATGTTGATCTTCATCGGGAACTTCGTCTGGTCGCAGGTCTTCGCTCGCGTGCCGGTCGGGCCGAATCCGTGGGCCTCGAAGTCGATCGAGTGGCAGCTGCCCTCACCCATACCGATTCACAACTTCGACCACATCCCGACGTTCGGGCCGGATCCGTACCCGTACGGCGAAGTGACCAGTGCGGGCAGCCGGCCGATCGTGGCGCCGGCGAGGCCGACGCCGTGACCGAGCTCGCGAGCCACGAGACCGACTACTCCGTCGTCGAACGCGAGCCGCCCGACGTGATGGCGAGAAACCTTCACGTCGCCTCGCGGCTCTGGGCGTCGTCGACCGCGTTCTTCTTCTTCGCCTTCCTCTTCGCGTACTTCTATCTGCGGTCGCTGAACTCGCACGGTCTCTGGCAGCCCAAGCACGTCGACCCGCCGCAAACGATCGGCGTGCTCGTGACGCTTGCGATCGCGGCCGCGGCGGCGCTCGTGCGCCTCGGCTTTGCGGATCATCGTGCCGACCGGCGTTCGGCGTGGCGCGTGAAGGGTGTCGTGGCGGTGGTCGCGCTGATCGCGGCGCTCGTCGTCCAGATCGTCGGCTGGGCGACCCAGGGGTTCGGCCCGACCGACGGCGCCTACGCGAGCGTCTACGTGGGGTGGACGGGGTTACAGGCGCTGTTCGTGCTCGGCCTGCTCTACTGGCTCGAGACGACGCTTGCAACGTCGATCCGCTACCGCGGCGCGCAGAACGAACGTGCGGCGGCCGAGGCGTCGGGAGACGCCAGGCGGACCGCTCCCGACATCGAAGACCCGCTCGCCCTCGTGCGGCCGACGCTCGAGGCGATGTCGTTCTACGCAGTGTTCTTCGCCGGCCTCGCGGTCGTCGCCTGGGTCGTGCTCTACCTGCTCTGATGCTTCCGAGCTCCTACTGGCCGCTGCAGTGGCCGTTCACGGCGATCGTCGTCATCGGTTTGCTCTACCTCCACGGCGGGCGGATGAGCGCCACCCGAGCGGACCTGGCAAAGCGCGGCCGCGGAGCTGCGTTCTACCTCGGCCTCGGCGCGATCGTGCTCGCCCTCGATTCTCCGATCGACACGTACGCCGCCAAGCTCTTCTGGGTGCACATGGTGCAGCACCTGCTGCTGATGATGGTCGCGCCGCCGCTGATCCTGCTCGGCAAGCCCTGGCCGCGTGTCGTGCGCCCGCTCCCGCTGTCCGTGCGCCGGCCGGTCGCACGGGCTGTTCTCGCTGGCCCGACGCTCGCACCCGTGCGCGGCGCCGCTCGCTGGCTGGCCGCGCCCTGGCCCGCGTTCGCGCTGTTCAACGGCACGCTCCTCGCCTGGCACCTGCCGCGCCTCTACGACCTCACGCTGCGTGACGGGGCTGTGCACGAGCTCGAGCACTCGCTCTTCTTCGCCACGGCGCTCCTCTTCTGGGTGCATCTGCTTCCGAGCGCGAGGCCGCAGCTCACGGCGGCCGGTCAAGTCGCCTACGGCACGGCCGCCGTGCTCGTCAGCTGGGTGCTCGCGGTCGTGCTCGGGCTCGCGACGCATCCCCTCTACGGTGCTTATGCGTCGCTGCCGTCGCGACCCGGCGGCCTCTCGGCGCTCGCCGACCAGCAGCTGGCTGCGGGCGTGATGTGGGTGCCGGGCTCCGTGCCGCTCACGATCGTGCTGTTCTACGCCGCCGCCCGCTGGCTCGAGCCCACCGCGCGCCCGCGCCGGCGGACGATTCCTGTCGACGACCTTCGACCGAGGGAGACCTGATGACCCTTGCCTCGTTCCTGACCGGCTCGTTGCTGACGATCTTCCTGCCGGTCGGCCTGCTCCTGCTCGTCGGGCTCTGGTGGGCGTGGGCGACCCGCCGCCGCGAAGGGCCGTAGCCGACGTGCGCCGGCTCACCTTGCTCAGCCTGGCGGCGGCGACGATCGTGGGGATCGCGATCGGTGTGCTGCTGCACGGCCGGCTCGCGTCGAGCCCGGCGGCGGCGAAGCCCGCGCTGCCCCAGCTGCACGGCGAGGCGACCTGGGCGGCCGGTCGGCGTCCTGCACCGGCCTTCGCGCTGGCGGATCAGCGCGGTCGGCTGGTGTCTCTGCGCTCGTTGCGCGGGCGCACCGTCCTCCTGACGTTCCAGGACTCCTTGTGCAAGCAGGCCTGCCCGGTCGAGGGCCGGATGGTCGCGGCGGCGCTGCGGCAGGTGCCGGCTGCCAGGCGACCTCACGTCGTCGTCGTCAGCGTCGACCCGGCGGGCGACACGCCGAAGACCGTCTCCGCCGCGCTCCGCAAGTGGCAGCTCGGCGACCGCGTGTCGTGGCTGCTCGGTTCGCGCGCGGAGCTACGGCCGGTGTGGCGGGCCTACCAGATCACCGTGCTGCCGGTCGCGGGCGACATCGTGCACTCGACGGCGATCTACGTGATCGACCGGAACGGGGACGAGCGTGCCGGCTTCCTGCTCCCGTTCGAGCCCGCGCTGCTCGCGGACGACCTGCGCGAGCTCGGCTCCTAGCAGCTCAGTACCGCTCGCCGACGGTGATCGCCGGCTGCAGGCGGTTCTCGGGCGGGGCGAGCGGGCAGACCCAGCGCGGGTCGTACGCGCACGACGGGTTGTAGGCGAAATTGAAGTCGAGGACGACTCCGCCCGCCTCCTCGCCGAGGTCCGATCCCTTCACCGTGTCGAGCAGATACCGGCAGGCGCCGTACGTCTCGCGGCCGCGTCGTGGCATCGGCGAAGGAGAGGAAGACGCCGCCGCCGTAGCCCTCGAGCCAGAAGAGGGCGAGGCTCCGCTCCTCGCCGCCGAGCTCGAACGTCGCCCGCGCGAAGCGGCGGAACGTGTACGGGCGCTCGCCCGACGTCGCGATCTCACGCAGCACCGGCTCCGCGGGCGCGACCGTCGCGACGACCCGAAACGACGGGTCGTAGTCGAAGTAGGGGAGACCGATGAACGACATCCGCGCGTCCTTGGGCAGCGGAGACTGCGGATGCATGCGGAAGAGCTCGTCGCGGCTCTCACGCCAGTGCTGCCACCCGTGCCGGTGATCGGCATCCTCCCGCACCGCCGCGTAGAGCGCGAAGATGCGGCGCTTCCAGTCGAGGAGCGAGAGCTCGTCGAGCGTCATCTGCTAACTATCGCGCGGTGAGGCGGTTTGCGCGTCCGGTGGCCCTGCTTTACTCTTTGAAGCGATGAGTCGCGCCACGAACACGTTTGCCGCCTCGAAGCGCATTACCGTGTTCGCGCGCCCGCGACACGGCTAGCCGGCGAACCGCCACCCGCTCCCGCCGGACTAGCAGCTACAGAGAGAGCGGGAGGGTGACGGGAATGAGAGCGCAGGGCCTCTACGACCCCGAGCGCGAGCACGACGCGTGCGGCGTCGCCTTCGTCGCGCGCCTCGATGCCGAGCCGTCCCACGAGGTGGTCGAGCGTGCCCTGGACGCGCTCGAGCGGCTCGAGCACCGCGGGGCGGCCGGAGCCGACGCCGAGACGGGCGACGGCGCCGGGATCCTGGTGCAGCTGCCGCACGCGTTCCTCGCGGAGCACCTCGAGCTGCCGGCACCCGGACGCTACGGCGTTGCCGTGTGCTTCCTGCCACGCGACCGGCGGCGGCGTGAGGAGCTCGAACAGCTGCTCGCCGACGCGGTCGCAGAGGAGGGGCAGCACGTGCTCGGCTGGCGCGACGTGCCCGTCGAGCCGACGCAGGCGGGTGCGACGGCTCAGCTGCACGCGCCGCTGATCCGGCAGCTCTTCGTCGGTGCCGAGGGCGCGGCCGCGACCGACCAGGACGCGTTCGAGCGCGTTCTGTACGTGATCCGGCGCGTCGCCGAGCAGCGGGGCGGAGCGGACCTCGTCGTGGCGAGCTGCTCGTCGCGGACGGTCGTCTACAAGGGGATGCTGACGGCGCCGCAGCTGCGCCGCTACTTCCTCGACCTGCAGGATCCGGCGTTCGCGAGCGCGCTTGCACTCGTCCACTCGCGGTTCTCGACTAACACGTTCCCGAGCTGGGAGCTCGCCCATCCGTATCGCCTCGTCGCGCACAACGGCGAGTTCAACACCCTCCGCGGCAACGCGAACTGGATGGGGGCGCGAGAGTCGCAGCTCGCCTCGGACCTGTTCGGCGACGACCTGCGGAAGGTGATTCCCGTGATCCGACCCGGCGGCTCGGACTCGGCGACGTTCGACAACGTGCTCGAGCTGCTCGTGCTCTCGGGCCGGTCGCTCCCGCACGCGCTGCTGATGATGATGCCGGAGGCGCACCGTCCCGGTGACCTGCCGGCCGAGCTCGAGGCCTTCTACGCGTACCACGGCTGCCTGATCGAACCGTGGGACGGCCCGGCGGCGCTCGCCTTCACCGACGGGCGCGTGATCGGCGCGACGCTCGACCGAAACGGGCTGCGGCCCGGGCGCTGGCTCGAGACGAGCGACGGCTGGGTGGTGCTCGCCTCGGAGGCCGGCGTGTTCGAGGTGCCGCCGAGCCGGGTCGTCCGGAAGGGCAGGCTCCAGCCGGGCAAGGTCTTCCTCGTCGACCTCGCCGAGGGCCGCATCGTTCCGGACGACGAGGTGAAGCGCAGCGTGGCCGAACGGCGCCCGTACCGGGAGTGGTACGAGCAGAACGCCGTCAGGCTCTCAAACCTGCCGCCGCGCGAGGGGTTGCCGCTGTCGCAGCCGCTGCGCAGCCTGCAGCTCGCGTTCGGCTACACGCAGGAGGACATGAAGGTGATGCTCGCGCCGCTCGCCGCGAACGCGGAGGAGGCGGTCGGCTCGATGGGCAACGACACGGCCCTCGCGATTCTCTCGGAGCGCCATCCGCTGCTCTATTCGTACTTCAAGCAACTGTTCGCCCAGGTCACCAATCCTCCGATCGACTCGATTCGCGAGGCGGTGGTGATGAGCGTGCAGACGCTCGTCGGCTCGGAGCGCAATCTCCTCGACGAGACGCCCGAGCACGCGCGCCAGCTGGTGATCGACAACCCGATCCTCGACGACGCACAGCTCGAGCGGCTTCGCGCGGTCGAGTCCGACGTCTTCCGTGCCGCGACGATCGACACGACGTGGCCGGTGGCCGAAGGGCCAGAAGGGCTGGAGGACGCGATCGACCGCGTGTGTGCGGCGGCCGATGCGGCGCTGGCCGACGGCGCGAACATCCTGGTGCTCTCCGACCGCAGTGTCGGGCCGGAGCGCGCCGCGCTGCCGTCGCTGCTCGCGACCGCGGCGGTGCACCATCACCTCGTCCGCGCCGGGACACGTCTGCAGACCGGACTGGTCGTCGAGTCGGGCGAGCCGCGCAGCGTGCAGAGCGTCGCCGTGCTGGTCGGCTACGGCGCCGCCGCGGTGAATCCGTATCTCATGCTCGCCACACTCGACGATCTCGTCGCAGACGGCGTGCTCGAGCTGACCCGCGAGGAGGCCCGCAAGCGAGCCGTCAAGGCGATCGGAAAGGGCCTGCTGAAGACGATCTCGAAGATGGGCATCTCGACGGTGCCGTCGTACTGCGGCGCGCAGATCTTCGAGGCCGTCGGGCTCTCCCAGGAGCTCGTCGACCGCCACTTCACCGGTACGCCGTCCCGGATCGGCGGCATCGGCACCGGGCAGCTCGCCGTCGATGCGCTCGCGCGCCATGCGCGGGCCTATCCCGGCGCGGCGGGCGAGTTCCTGCCGGTGGTCGGGCTGTACGCCTGGCGTTCCGGCGGCGAGCATCATCAGTGGAACCCCGAGACGATCGCGCTGCTGCAGCACTCGGTGCGACACGGCGGGTTCGAGACGTACGAGCAGTACTCGCAGACCGTCAACGCCGACTCGGCGCGCGCCTCGACGATTCGCGGGCTCCTCCGCTTCAGGCTCCCCGGCGACGGAGGCGTGCCGCTCGACGAGGTCGAGCCTGCGGCCGAGATCGTGAAGCGCTTCTCGACCGGTGCGATGTCGCTGGGCTCGCTCTCGCGCGAGGCACACGAGACGCTGGCAGTGGCGATGAACCGGATCGGCGGACGGTCGAACACCGGCGAGGGCGGGGAGGACCCGGCGCGGTTCGGCGACGAGCGCCGCTCGAAGATCAAGCAGGTCGCGTCGGGCCGCTTCGGCGTGAACATCGACTACTTGACGAACGCCGACGAGCTGCAGATCAAGATGGCGCAGGGTGCGAAGCCCGGCGAGGGCGGACAGCTGCCGGGTCACAAGGTCGACGCCTACATCGCCGGCGTGCGACTGACGACACCGGGCGTGGGCCTCATCTCTCCGCCGCCGCACCACGACATCTACTCGATCGAGGATCTCAAGCAGCTGATCTACGACCTACGCTGCGCCAACCCGGACGCCCGCGTCTCGGTGAAGCTGGTGGCCGAGGTCGGTGTGGGCACGGTCGCCGCCGGCGTCGCCAAGGCGAACGCCGACCACGTGCTGATCTCCGGGCACGACGGCGGCACCGGCGCGTCGCCGATCTCGTCGATCCTGCACGCCGGGATCCCCTGGGAGATCGGGCTCGCCGAGACGCAGCAGACCCTCGTGCTCAACGACCTCCGCTCACGCATCTGGGTGCAGACGGACGGACAGCTCAAGACGGGCCGCGACGTCGTGATCGCAGCGCTCCTCGGCGCCGACGAGATGGGATTCGCCACGGCGCCGTTGATCGCGACGGGCTGCGTGATGATGCGCGCCTGCCACCTGAACACCTGCCCGGTCGGGATCGCGACGCAGGACCCCGAGCTGCGCGAGCGCTTCCAGGGCAAGCCGGAGCACGTGACGCGGCTTCTTCTTCTACGTCGCCGAGGAGGTGCGGCAGTTGATGGCGGAGCTCGGCATCCGCCGCTTCGAGGAGCTCGTCGGCCGGGTCGACCTGCTGGAGCCGGATGATGCGATCGCGCGCTGGCAGGCGCGCGGGGTCGATCTCTCGAACGTGCTGCGGGCTCCCGACGCACCGGCGGGCACCCCGCTTCGCCGGACGCGCCCGCAGGAATCGCCGTTGCCCGGTGCGCTCGACCACGAGCTGATCGCCGCAGCACGGACTGCGATCGACACCGGCGACCCCTTCGCCGGCGCGTTCGCGCTCGGCAACGCGAACCGGACCGTCGGCGGGCTCCTCTCGCACGCTGTCACGAAGCGCTGGGGCCGTGCCGGCCTTCCGGAAGGCACGATTCGCCTTCGCCTCGAGGGTTCGGCCGGGCAGTCGTTCGGCGCCTGGCTCGCGCCGGGCATCGAGCTGACGCTGGTCGGGGAGGCGAACGACTACGCCGGCAAGGGCCTCTCGGGCGGCGTGCTCGCCGTGCACCCGCCGGCCGACGCGGGCTTCGAAGCCGAGCAGAACGTGATCGTCGGGAACACGGTGCTCTACGGCGCGACCGCCGGGCGCGCGTTCTTCCGCGGGCTTGCCGGCGAGCGGTTCGCCGTCCGGAACTCCGGCGCCCACGCTGTCGTCGAAGGCGTCGGCGACCACGGCTGCGAGTACATGACCGGCGGCTGCGTCGTCGTGCTCGGCCCGACGGGGCGCAACTTCGCGGCGGGCATGAGCGGCGGGATCGCCTACGTGCTCGATGACGACGGGAGCTTCGCGGAGCGGTGCAACACGGAGCTCGTCTCGCTCGACGAGCTCGAGGACGACGACACGGAGACGCTGCGCGGGCTGATCGAGGAGCACGCGCGCCGCACCGGCTCGCGTGTCGCCGCGAGGCTGCTCGCCGACTGGGACGACGTGCCCGGCCGGTTCGTCAAGGTGATGCCGCATGACTTCAAGCGCGCGCTCGCCGAAGCGGTCTCGGCCGGCGGCGTCGGCTTCCTGACCCGCGAGACGGAAGAGGCCGCTTAGATGGTCGCTCGGGGGATCGATCGCGGCGCCCGGCGGCTGCAAGCCTGCGCGCTGGCTGCGTCCTCAGTCGCCCCGATAGCTTTGGCTATCGAGGCTCCCTGCGTCCTTGCATCGCTTGGCTTTCGCGCGCCGGGCATCCACTCCGACCCCCGAGCGACCATCTGATGGGCAAGCTGCGCGGCTTCCTCGAGCACGGGCGCCAGGCCGCGCCGGAACGTGCTCCGGGCGAGCGCACGGGCGACTTTCGCGAGTTCGTCGGAACCCTGCCGGTGGTCGGCGTCCGTGAGCAGGCGGCACGCTGCATGGAGTGCGGCGTGCCGTTCTGCCATCACGGCTGCCCCCTCGGCAACCTGATCCCCGACTGGAACGACCTCGTCTACCGCGACCGCTGGCGCGAGGCGATCGACCAGCTCCATCGCACGAACAACTTCCCCGAGCTCACCGGACGGCTTTGCCCCGCGCCGTGCGAGGCGGCCTGCGTGCTCGAGATCAACGAGGGCGACTCCGTCTCGATCAAGCAGATCGAGCTGGCGATCGTGAACCGCGCGTGGGACGAGGGGTGGATCGCACCACAGCCGCAGCCGCGGCGGACCGGGCGGAGCGTCGCCGTCGTCGGCTCGGGCCCGGCCGGCCTTGCGTGCGCCCAGCAGCTCGCGCGCGCGGGCGAGGACGTGACCGTCTACGAGCGCGACGAGGCGGCGGGTGGCCTCGTCCGGTTCGGTGTGCCGGAGTTCAAGCTGGAGAAGCGGCTCGTCGACCGCCGGATCGCGCAGCTCGAGGCCGAAGGCGTTGCCTTCGTCTGTGGGGTCGACGTCGGCGTCGACCCCGGCGTCGCAGACCTTCGCGACCGTCACGACGCGATCGTGCTCGCGACCGGAGCGCGGGTTCCGCGCGACCTGCCCGTGCCGGGCCGCGAGCTGGACGGCGTCCACTTCGCGATGGACTACCTCTACGATCGCGCCCGCGCGGTGGCAAGCGGCGAGCCGAGTCGGATCAGCGGCGCCGGGCGGCACGTGCTCGTGATCGGCGGCGGGGACACCGGCGCCGACTGCGTCGGGCATGCCCACCGGGAGGCAGCGGCCTCGGTGACGCAGATCGAGCTGCTCGGCGAGCCGCCGCGGTCGCGGCCCGACGACGTCACGCCGTGGCCCCGCTGGCCGATGAAGCTGCGCACCTCCTACGCGCTGGCGGAAGGCGGCGAGCGCGACTTCGCGATCTCGACGACGCGTCTGACGGGTAGCGACGGACGTGTCGAGCGCGTCCACTGGCAGCGGAACGCCGGGACGCCGCCGTTCGACCTGGTACCGGGCACGGAGGAGTCGCGGCCTGCCGAGCTGGTGCTGCTCGCGATGGGCTTTCTCGGCCCCGAGACTGCGTTGCTCGAACAGCTGGGCGTCGAGCGCGACTCGCGGGGCAACGTTGCCGCCGACCGTTACCTCACGTCCGTCGACGGCGTGTTCGCTGCGGGTGACGCCCGCCGCGGCCAGTCCCTCGTCGTCTGGGCGATCCGGGAGGGCCGGGACTGTGCCGCGGCCGTGCGCTCGTGGCTCGACCGCGACGCCTTGCCGCAGGCGGGGGAAGCAGCCACTTTTGTTTCGATAGCTACAAGCCGGGCCGCCGAGTAGACTACGCTCGATGAAGCGGACGATGAACGAGGTTCACGACGGCAATTGCGCCGTCGCTGCGACCGCCGAGATCATCGGCACCAAGTGGACGTCGCTGATCGTCCACGATCTCTCGGAGGGCCCCCGCCGCTTCATGGCGCTCGAGCACGCGTGCCCCGGGATCAGTCCGCGGACGCTCTCGGAGCGGCTCGACATGCTCGAGCGGAGCGGCATCCTGATCCGGCGGAGCTACCCGGAGTCGCCGCCGCGCGTCGAGTACGAGCTCACGGAGAAAGGCCGGGCGCTGCTGCCGATCATCCGCGAGATGCGCCGCTTCGGCCACGCCTGGATGGTCGCCGAGCACGCCGTCCGCGCGGCGTCTGCTCGTCGTTAGTCGCGTTTCGCAGCCAAGGGGCCGTCTCAGGGTGCGACGGCGACGGCTATTCCGGCCTTTCCCACACGGAGACATGTTTGCGGCTCTCGCTCGTGAAGGGCTCGCGATTCCAGCCTTCCCAACGCTCGCGCAAGCTCATCCCCGCTAGCTCTGCCATGAGATCGAGCTCTGAGGGCCAGACATAGCGGAACGGCATCGAGGACCGCTCGAGGCGACCGTCGCGCTTCTCGAAGTGGTGCGAGACCAGACCCTGGTTCGCGATGTCGTACTCGTCGATTCCCCAATGCTCGTCGCTTGCGGCGAAGACGTGCAATGTCTCGCCGGGCGGCAACCGCTGAAGGTCGGGCACCCCGACCTTGATCACGAAACGCCCTCCGGCTCGCAGATGCGCCGCTGCGTTTCGGAAGCACGCGACCTGAGCCTCCTGAGTAGTCAAGTTCATGATCGTGTTGCAGATCAGATAGACGAGGGAGAAAGACCCCTCCACGGACGTCGTCGCGAAGTCACCGATGGACACGTGGATGTCTTCGCCGCCCGGTTTCGCCACGAGCCGGTCGACCATGGGTTGCGAAATGTCGATGCCGTGCGTGGGGACGCCGCGCAGCGCCAGAGGGACCGCGATCCGGCCGGTTCCGACACCGAACTCGAGCGCAGGCCCTTCTCCGGCGAGCTGTGCCAGGAACTCGACTGTGGCCTCGATATCCTCGGCTGCGAACTCCGCGCGTGTGGGGTCGTTCACGTAGTCGTCGTAGACCGCCGCGATGCGCTCGTCGAAGTAGCCATCGTCTGTCACGGGGCGAATGTACAAGGTGGTCTGCGACAGAGGATTGCGGTGCGCGGCACTGCTGCTCTACCAGCCCGTACTCGACGATCCGGTTGGCTACATCGCGCTAGCCGTGTTCTTCTTCGAGGCCGTCTGGGAGTAACAGCCACGGATACCGTCGCGACCCGTAGACGGAGACGGTCGGCTGCGGGAACGAGGGATCCGCGAACGCTCCGATCGCGACTGCGATCACGTCCGGCCAGTCATCGGTCGTCCAGAAGACCGTCGCTCCGCAGTACGGGCAGAAGCGAAATGTCCGCTCCTCGCCGGCGTCCGAGATCCGGACGTACTCCGTGTACCGCCCGGTGATGTCGACCCGATCCTTCGGCCAACGCGCCTGCATCCCGAACGCGCTGCCGGTCCGACGTTGACAGGCGAGGCAGTGACACATCGAGACCCGTACGGGATCGCCCTCGGCCCTCACTCGCAGTTGGCTGCAGCTGCAGACGGCCTCGCGCTCTTGCACGCAGCGATCTTACGCAGCCGAGTGCTGACGCCTTCGCTTACGCCGGTGTTCTGGAATGACGCCAGAGCGGAAGTATCTTGACGTGCGCCGAAAGACAAGCATGAAGCACCGCCGTCTTTTCCTTTTTGGGATCGCATCCGTCGTAGCCGAGCCGCTTGCGATGAGGCTGCGTGGCTATCCGATCGGCGAATTCGAACTACACGCACTTGAGGTCGCCTAAGTGCGCGGCGCGTACGCCACGCTGGAGAACGGCCAGTCCGATGCGAGCCACTCACTCACGACGCGCCAAAGCAGGTTGTCCAGGTGCGCGTGGCTCGCCCGCACCCAGGAGAGCGTGCAGGCGTCGTTGTCGTTGTCGGCTACCGGGTAGATGTAGACACAGCCGATCACGTCACGGCTGGCCGGGTCGAGCACCGTGTACGTGAACCCCTTCCGGGTGCGGAAGTCGTCGGCGTGGCGCTGCAGGTCCGCGCGGTTCTCGTCTCGCGTCATCTTTCGCGGCCAGGAGCCGTCGGGATACCCAGGCGTCGCCGCGATGTGCTCTATGGAGGAGGTCCAGGCGTCGTAGTCCAGCTCGTTGTGCTCAGGCCCGAGCGGCTCGAGGACGAACTCGGAAGTCTGGAGACCGAGCGGAACGTCGAAGTCGGGCGGAACGAACTCGGCCACGCGACCGATCGTAGACGTCGGCTCAAGGGATGCGGGCAAGCGAATCATCACGTGCGCGAGTGTTCGCGAATGACGCCAGAGCCTTAGCCCGGGAGTTGGCCGATTTCGACCGAGGCATGGCGAGCCGCAAGTACGCGCGTGTTCTACGGAAATCATCGGCTGTCGCGTAGTCGTGTGTCTCAGCGCCGACCGCCGAACTCCCAGTCGTGGATCTCGACCTCGAACACGCCAAGCCCTGTCCGCTCGTCCTCCACTAGCCCATCGACAGCTTCGCGATCCGGCGCCTGGAGGGCCAGCGCGACTCCGGCCGGCTCAGAGCCATCGAGTGTGGTGAGTGCTCCATAGAGGATCAGCCGCTCGAGCAGCTCTGCTGGGAGGGTCTCCGCTGAAAGGAGCCGATCAAGCTGCGAACGGCCGATTATTAGGAAGCGCGGCTCTGCCGCCTGACCCGAGAACTCCCACATCGAGCGTCCGAGCAGGTTCTCGAACCGCCACACCAGGTGCTCCTCGTAGACGCCTGCACGGTTGTTGGGTTCGAGGGCAACGAACTCACGCACCGCCTCGACGCTGGGTAACGCGAGGACGTGAAGGCTGCCGGTCGCGGTCTCGCGGTCGGTGTCGAGCGTCGGCCCGCGGGCGATCATCGACTCCACGAACCTGTCCATGTACGACCAGTGCTCCTCCAGCAGCCCCTGGTCGTCACGAAGACCTGCCGAATCGGCCGCATCTCGGCTGTACACGAAGAAGTCCAACTGCAGCAGAACGCTACGCGGGCGTAACTACCACCGCCTCTGCCGGTGTTCGGCGCTCGGAACGGCATCGCGTGCCGAATGGGAGGTTGTCGGTCGGGGCTCGCACTCCAGACGGTCGAACGCATGGCAGAAAGTGCCCAACGTGACGCCTTCGCCCGACCATCAGCATCTACACCGGCGAACCGTCGAGATCAACGTTGTCCTGAGCGGCTCGGTGCGCCTGAAGATCGACGACGTGACGCACGATCTCGGTAAAGGTGACTTCTACGTCGTCTGGCCAGAGTCCGTCGTCAGCGACGTCGAGACCGACGCCGACGCAGAAGTGCTCGTCGTCCGGGCACCGAGCGTAAGCAACGATAAGTTCACTCTCCCGCTGTAGCAGCGAGATCACTCTCGGGTGCGCCAGTGTTGCTCCTATGTCAAGGCGGGGGTCGCTTTGAGTGTGTTGAAGACGACGCGGATGAGTTGTCGTTTGAGGCAGCGGATGGCTTCGCGTCGGCTTTTGCCTTCGGCTTGTTTGCGTTCGAGGTAGACGCGTGCAGGCGGGTGGATGCGGCCCTGCGTGATCGCGATCCGATGCAGTGCGCAGTTGAGTTGCCTGTTGCCGCCGCGGTCGAGTCGATGGCGCTTCGTGCGGCCTGAGCTTGCCTCGAGCGGTGCGACGCCACCGTGGCGGGCGAGTTGTGCGTCTGTGTGGAAGCGTTCGATCGGTCCGATCTCGGCGAGCAGCTTTGCGGCGGTCAGGCCGCCGCAGCCAGGCAGAGGCGACCGCGAGCGCGTCGATCGGATCAGACTTGCCGCGCTCCCTGCCCGGTGCGGCGCGCCATCCCCGTCAGCTTCGGCGGCACTCGCACAAGCTCCTCACCAGCGGCGAGCAGCATCCGCTCGAGCGCTCCGGTGACATGCCGGCAGTCCTCGACCGCCCAGAGACGCTCACAGCCCAGCCGAGCCGCCCAAGCCAGGATCGACGGCTCGCCACAGCTGAGCGTCCGCTCCTCGAGCACCCGCCCGGCCTCATCGACAGCAACTGCCGTCAGCGACTGCTTGTGTACATCCACACCAACAACGATCATCTAGATCGCCTCCTCCAAACAATGGGGGCGACCCGCGAGCGGACAGGCCTCACTCAAGGCAGCTGCCAGGCTCCTATCAGGTCACGCTCGACGGTCTCGGGAAGGCGGCGGCGACACAACACTGGCAAGTCGGCACCAACCGACAGTTCCGAATGGAGTCAGCCGCCGCCGACCCGAGTCTCTTGCCCACAGCGGACACCACCGTCAGCCGAGAATGACAGTGAGTTCGGGAATGTCACCTGAGCACGCCGTGGCGCGAGGGGTACCGTTGATTCATGGCGCGGACGAACGAGGGTGAGCTGGCCCGGCTTGCGGCGGACGGCGTTGCACCGGACACGCTGCTTCGGGTGCCGCACATGTTCAGCCACTTTCACTCGGCGGACGCTGACACATCGTAAGGAGGATGGTCGCGACGGAAAGCTCCGGGTTCTGCGAGTGTCTACGTCACACGGATTCACGGCAAGAGCAAGAGCTTGCTCAACGGACTCCGAGAGGCGGCATGAAACTTCTTCTCACCTCGGCCGGCATCAAGAACACGAGCATCCACGACGCGTTGGTTGACCTCTTGGGCAAACCGATCGACCAGTCCAATGCCCTCTGCATTCCGACCGCGACGTATGCGTTCCCCGGTGGTGCTGCCGGCGCATGGCGGCTGATCAGCGGACGTGCTGCCTCGCCCCTCTGCGAACTCGGTTGGAAGTCACTGGGAGTGCTGGAACTCACCGCTCTGCCGAGCATCGAGAGGTCGGTTTGGATCGACGCGGTCGAGGAGACGGACGCCCTTCTCGTGGGAGGTGGCGATCCCCTCTACCTGTGCTACTGGATCGAGCAGTCGGGACTGGGCGACCTGTTGCCCTCGCTGAGCAACATGGTCTGGGTGGGAGTCAGCGCCGGGAGCCTGGTGATGGGACCACAGGTCGGGGGAGGGTTTGTCTCTGGGAGCCCAGTCACCACCGGTGACGACCGAGCGCTGGGCCTCGTCGACTTCGCGATGTTCCCGCACCTGAACCACGAGGCGATGCCAGACTTCTCGATGGCCGCCGCGGAGCTCTGGGCGGCCGGTCTGACGGTTCCGGCGTACGCAATCGACGACGAGACTGCGATCAAAGTGGTCGGTCGCACCGTCGAAGTCGTCTCCGAGGGGAAGTGGCAGCTGTTCAATGCCCGCGCTAACGCGCGCGAAGTCTCGTAGACGAACATCGTCAGCTCGTCTGGGCGAGCCTCCTCTCGCCCGACCCGTCCTCAGCCGCGCGCTTGAGGACTGAACCCTCGTTGTCTCATTCAGCGCGCTCCGAGCCCGCTAGTCGAAGACCGCCGCCGCCTCCTCGACCGCTCGGCGGGCGGCGATCCCGCGGTTCACGGCATTGACGACGGCGCGCAGCGACGCGGTGACGATGCTCCGGTGGAGCCCGACGCCCCAGACCAGGTCGCCGTCGACGTCGGCCTCGATGTAGGCGGCCGCCGTCGCGTCGGCGGCGGCCGACATGGCGTGCTCGTGGTAGCCGCGGAGCAGGATCGCGATCCCGAAGGTCCGCTCGAACGCATCGATCAGCGCGTCGATCGGGCCCGTGCCGCTGCCCGTGACCTCCTGGGACGCGCCGCCGACCGCGATCTGCGCGACGATCTCGTCCCGGTCGCCGCTCGAGTGCGTGTACCGCTCGAGCTCGTACGGCTTCGCGTGCGAGAGGTAATGCTCGTGGAACGCCGAGAGCAGCTCGTCGGCATTCAGTTCGTCACCCCGCAGATCGGTGATCGCCTGCACTTTCTGGGCGAAGTCGATCTGCAGGCCGCGCGGAAGCTCGAGGTGGTGCTCGGTCTCCATCAGGTAGGCGACGCCGCCCTTCCCCGATTGCGAGTTGACGCGGATGATCGACTCGTAGCTCCGTCCGAGATCGGCGGGGTCGATGGGGAGATACGGGACGTCCCAGAGCTCCGAGCCCGACCGCTGCTGGGCGTAGATCCCTTTCTTGATCGCGTCCTGGTGTGATCCGGAGAACGCCGTGTAGACGAGCTCCCCGACCCACGGATGGCGCGGATGAACCGGCAGCTCGTTGCACGACTCGACGATCGCGCGCGCCTCGTCGAGCCGCGACAGATCGAGCCCCGGGTCGACGCCCTGCGTCAGCAGGTTCAGAGCCAGCGTGACCAGGTCGACGTTCCCCGTGCGCTCGCCGTTGCCGAACAGCGTTCCTTCGACCCGATCGGCGCCTGCCATCAGGCCGAGCTCGGCCGTGGCGACCGCGGTGCCGCGATCGTTGTGAGGATGGACGCTCAGCACGATGCTGTCGCGCGCGGAGACGTGGCGCTGGAACCACTCGATGCGGTCGGCGTACACGTTCGGTGGGAATGCCTCGACGGTCGTGGGCAGGTTGACGATCATCTTCGCGGCCGGAGTCGGGCCCCACGTCTCCATCACCGCCTCGCAGATCTGGAGCGCGAACTCGAGCTCCGTGCCGTGAAAGCTCTCCGGTGAGTACTCGAAGACGATTCCGTCTCCCGCGAGCTCCTTGCAGAGCTCCGTCGCGCGAACCGCGAGCTCGACGATGCCGTCCTCGTCCAGCCGGAAGACGACGCGGCGCTGCGTCGCCGACGTCGAGTTGTAGAGGTGGACGATCGCCCGCGGTGCACCTTCGATCGAGTCGAAGGTCCGCTCGATCAGCTCGGGACGGGCTTGCGTGAGCACAGCGATCGTCGTGTCCGAGGGGATGAGCTCCTCCTCGATCAGCTTCCGGATGAAGTCGAAGTCCGTCTTCGACGCCGCCGGGAACCCCGCCTCGATCTCCTTCACCCCCAGGCGGACGAGCAGCTCGAACATCCGCTGCTTGCGTGCGGCGTCCATCGGCTTGACGAGCGCCTGGTTCCCGTCGCGCAGGTCGGTCGAGCACCAGATCGGCGCGCGCTCGACGATGCGGTCCGGCCAGGTGCGGTCGGACAGGTCGACGGTCGGATACGGACGGTACTTCCAATACGGCATCGGCATGAGGCGCTCCTCGAGTGGACGGACTTCTCCCGGTGGGCGGGCTACGCAGAACGGGTATGTCGCGTCACGCTTCCCCTAGCGGGGAAGGAGGGAAAGCGCGCGAAGGCCGGCGAACGTGTATCCGAGCCGGTTGTCGAGGCGCTTTCCGAGCATCGTCACTTCGGAAAGCATAGTGACCCGGGGTCGCCGTGGCAACGCTATGCATTTTGAAGGTTGACAACACCGAGGCGCGTGGGCACACTCAGCGGACGATGACTCGTGCGGCTCAGGCACTCGAGTTCCGCTCGCCCCTGGCGGTGCGGCTGCTCGCGCTTGGGCTCGTCATTCTTTCGGTCGTCGTCATTCTCCCCCGCTAGGGGGAGATTTCGCTCACGCGGTCGTAGACGCCGCACACGCCGACTCCCACCGGGAGAAGTGCGCCCGCACTGCGGGCCCGATCGACTGAGCGAAAGGAGGAAGACCCAGATGAACACTGTTGCCTGTCTCGCCGGGGACGGCGTCGGGCCGGAGCTGATGGCCGCGGCGACGCGCGCGCTCGACGGCGTCGCCAAGCTGCACGGCTGGGCGCTCGACGACGTCCACCTGCCGTTCGCCGGCGAAGGAGTCACGCGCTCGGGCCATCCGCTCCCCGCCGAGACCCGGGCCGGCTACCGCTCGGCCGACGCGATCCTCGTCGCGTCGGCCGCCGAGCCTGCCCTCGAGGGCGTCAAGGCCGACCTGCAGCTCACCTGGCGTGTTGCCGGGATCCATCTCGGCCCGGGCCGCGACCTCGTCGTCGTCGCTCCGGTGGGCGACTGGGCCAACGGGGTCGCCGTCGAGCGCGCGTTCGTCTGCGCGAGCGCCCGGCGCGGCCGCGTCCTCGCCGTCGGCGAGACGACCGACTGGCGGGCCTCGATCGAGCGCGCCCGCGCTCGCTTCGATGGGCTCGAGGTCGATCACGCCGGCCTCGGCGAGACGCTGATCCGCCTGCGTGAACGCCCGGAGGAACTGGACGTGATCGTCACGGAGGCCCAGCTGCACTCGGGAATCGTCGATGCGGCGGCGCACTTCGCCGGCGCGACCGGCTCGGTTGCGCACGCGTGGCTGCCCGAGGAGGGGCCGGGCGTGTTCGCGCCCGGATCGTCCGAGGCCGACGACGTCGCGGGGTTCGGCGTGGTCGACCCGACCGGGATGCTGCTGACGGCGTCACTGCTCCTCGCGGAGGGTCTCGAGCGCCGCACCTCCTCACGCACGCTGGAGCGTGCGGTCGGGGCCGCCTCGAACGGGTCGGCTCCGCGCGACACGCGCTCGTTCACCGACGCGGTGATCGAGTTGCTGCCGCAGACGCGCACCGACGTCGAGCATTTCGACGAGGTCTGGCGTTGAAGGGCGCCCGGCGCATGCTCGGCTCCGACGCAATCCTGCGTGCGCTCGAGCACGAAGGTGTCGACGTCGCGTTCGGCATCCCGGGCGGCGCGATCCTGCCGACGTACGACGCGATCGCGCGCGGGACGTCGGTTCGGCACGTGCTCGCCCGCCACGAGCAGGGCGCCGGTCACATGGCCGAGGGCTACGCGCGCGCATCCGGCAAGGTCGGCGTCGCGATTGCAACCTCCGGTCCGGGCGCGACGAACCTCGTCACCCCGATCGCCGACGCGTGGATGGACTCGACGCCGCTCGTCTGCATCACCGGGCAGGTGCGCTCGTCGCTGATCGGCACCGACGCCTTCCAGGAGATCGACGCCACCGGCATCACCATGCCGATCGTCAAGCACTCGTGGCTCGTCCAGGACGTCGAGGAGCTGCCGCACGTGCTCAAGGCCGCCTTCCACATCGCCCGCACCGGTCGTCAGGGCCCCGTGCTGGTGGACATCGCGAAGGACGTGCAGGAGGCCGAGTTCGACTTCACCTACCCCGACGATGTCGACCTTCCCGGCTGGAAACCGCCGCGCAAGGTGCATCCGCGGCAGGTGCACGAGGCGGCGCTCGCGATCGCGGCTGCACAGCGCCCGATCGTCTATGCGGGCGGCGGCGTCCTCAACGCCGACGCGTGCGCCGAGCTGCTCGAGCTCGTCGAGTCGGCCCGGCTGCCGGCCGTCGTCACGCTGATGGGAAAGGGCTGCCTGCCCGACTCGCATCCGCTCAACTACGGCGCGCCCGGGATGCACGGCTCGAAGTACGCCAACTGGGCCCTGAACAAGGCCGATCTCGTGATCGCCGTCGGCTCGCGCTTCGACGACCGTGTCACCGGCAAGGTTTCCGCGTTCGCACCGGGCGCACAGGTGATCCATTTCGACATCGACGCTGCCGAGGTCGGGAAGATCCGCCATGCGGACATCCCGGTCGTCGGCCCGCTGCAGCTCGCGCTGGCCGAGCTCACGGCCGAGGTGAGGAGCGCATCCGAGGGCCGCGCGCCCACGCACGAGTCGTGGCTGCGCCAGCTGGAGGACTGGCGGGAGCAGTTCCCGTTCCGCTACGCGAAGAGCGCTGGGGTCCTGAAGCCGCAGACGGCGGTCGAGGCGCTCCGCGATCTCGCGGCCACGCGCACCGAGGACGTCGTCTGGACGACGGGTGTCGGGCAACACCAGATGTGGGCGATGCAGTACCTCGTCTGCGACCAGCCGCGCTCGTTCATCACCTCGGGCGGTCTCGGGACGATGGGCTACGGCGTGCCGGCGGCGATCGGCGCCAAGGCGGCGAGGCCGGATGCGACCGTCGTCTGCATCGACGGTGACGGCTGCTTCCAGATGACGTGCCAGGAGCTCGCCACGGCGGCGCTCGAACGGCTGCCGATCGTCGCGGTCGTGCTCAACAACGGCTGGCTCGGCATGGTGCGGCAGTGGCAGGAGATGTTCTACGACGAGCGTTTCGCGCAGACGCACCTCACGCACGCGGTTCCCGACTACGCGCAGCTCGCGGAGGCCTACGGCTGCGCCGGATTCACCGTCGAGACCGAGGACGAGCTCGACAGCGCGCTCGCGGCGGCGTTCGCTGCAGGCCGCAGCGCGGTCGTCGACGTGCGCTGCGATCCCGAGGAGAAGTGCTTCCCGATGGTGCCGGCCGGCGCAGCCGCCGTCGACATCCTCGAAGCACCCGAGGAAGTCCCGGCATGACCTCGCACACGATCTCGATCCGGCTCGAGAACAAGCCGGGCGCGCTGGCGCGGGTCTCGCAGCTCTTCTCGCGGCGTGGCTACAACATCCAGAGCCTTGCCGTCGGGCCTACGGAGCGGCCCGACATCTCGCGACTCACGCTGCGTGTCGACTGCAGCGAGCACTCGCTCGAGCAGATCGAGAAGCAGATGCACAAGCTGGTGAACGTGCTCCGCGTCACCGAGCTCACACCCGACGAGTCGATCGAGCGGGAGCTCGCGCTGATCACGGTCAGCGTCGCATCCGACCGGCGGGCCGACCTCGTAGCGCTCAGCCAGGCCGCCGGGGCGCGCGTCGCGGACATCGGCCGGGACGCGATCACGTTCGAGTTCGTCGGCCGCCCCGATCAGGTCGAGGCGTTCGAGGAGCTCATTCGCCCGTACGGTGTGCGTGAGCTCGTGCGCACCGGGCGCGTCGGGCTCAGGCGTCCCAGCTCAGCACGGCGCACCACGACTCCCTCCGTCCAAGTCTGACCCGGAAAGGAACCCACATGGCCGACATCCTCAAGGAAGGCAACGTCGAGCTCCTCGACGGCAAGGTTGCGGTGCTCGGATACGGCAGCCAGGGCCACGCGCATGCGCTCAATCTCGCCGACTCCGGCGTCGACGTCGAAGTGGGACTGCGCGAGGGGAGCCCCTCACGCGCTGCGGCCGAGGAGGCGGGTCTGAAGGTGAGCTCCGTCGCGAACGCGGTGCGCGGCGCGCAGCTCGTCGCGTTCCTCGTGCCCGACGGCGCGCAGCCCGGACTCTACGAGTCGGAGGTTGCCCCGAACCTGGCGCCCGGCGCGGCGCTCCTCTTCGCCCACGGGTTCAACGTCCACTACGGCCGGATCGCGCTGCCCGCCGGGCACGACGTGATCATGGTCGCGCCCAAGGGGCCGGGACACATCGTCAGGCGCCTCTACGAGGAGGGATACGGCACGCCGGCCGTCGTCGCGGTCGCACAGGACGCAAGCGGGCGGGCCAAGGAGCTCGCGCTCGCCTACGGTGCGGCGCTCGGAGCCGCGCGGGCCGGGATGGTGTCGACGACGTTCGCCGAAGAGACCGAGACCGATCTGTTCGGCGAGCAGTCGGTGCTGTGCGGGGGCGTGACGCAGCTGATCCAGCTCGGGTTCGAGACCCTCGTCGAGGCCGGCTACCAGCCGGAGGTCGCGTACTACGAGTGCCTGCACGAGCTGAAGCTGATCACCGACCTGATCTGGGAGGGAGGAATCGAGCGGATGCACTACTCGATCTCCGATACCGCCGAGTACGGGTCGCACGCGATCGGGCCGAAGGTGATCGACGAGCACGTGCGCGAGAACATGCGCTCGGTGCTCGCCGCGATCCGCGACGGGTCGTTCGCGAAGGACTGGATCGCCGAGATGGACCGTGGCCAGCCGGTGCTCGCCGACTACCGGCGCAAGCTGGCCGAGACCCAGATCGAGCAGGTCGGTGCACGGCTGCGCGCGCTCAACGTTCGCGAGGAGGCCGCGGAGGTACATGGCGGCCGTTGACGTCCCGATCGCGCTGCTCGGGTACGGAACCGTCGGCGCGGCCGTCAACCGGCTCCTCACCGAGTCGGCCGCCGACATCGAACGGGCCACGGGCCACCGCCTGCGGGTGGTGAAGGCGCTCGTGCGCGATCCCGGAAAGGAGCGTGACTACCCGCCTGTCCGCGGTGTGCTCACCGACGACTTTGCGGAGATCGCGGGTGACCCGTCGATCACGGTGGTCGCCGAGGTGATGGGCGGGCTCGAGCCGGCCGGGGGCTATGTGCTCGAGCTCCTGCGGCTCGGCCGCCACGTCGTCACCGCGAACAAGCAGCTCGTCGCGCGACGCGGCGCCGAGCTCTTCGCTGCCGCATCGTCGGCCGGGGTGCAGTTGCGGTTCGAGGCGAGTGTCTGTGCGGCGATCCCGGTGATCAAGGTGCTGCGCGAGTCGCTCGTCGTCACGAACGTGCACCGGGTGCTCGGCATCGTCAACGGCACGACCAACTTCATGCTCACCGAGATGGAGGCCGGGCGCACCTATGCCGAGGCGCTCGCGGAGGCGCAGGCGCGCGGGTTCGCGGAGGCCGATCCCACCGACGACGTCTCGGGCGCGGACGCTGCGGCCAAGATGGCGATTCTTGCCACGGTGGCGTTCAACTCACGGGTCGACCTCGACGACGTCGACTACTCGGGAATCAGTGCAATCGACCCGCTCGATGTCGCCGCGGCGCGCGAGCTCGACATGGTGATCCGTCTCGTCGGGACCGCCCGGCTCGTCGACGGCGCGTTCGACGTCCAGGTCCGGCCCGCGCTCGTCGACCAGCAGCATCCGCTCGCCAAGGTCGACGGCGCGTTCAACGCCGTGATGCTGCAAGGCGACGCGATCCGCGAGATCACGCTCGAAGGCCCCGGTGCGGGCGGCATCGAGACGGCCTCGGCGGTGGTCGCCGACATCACGAGCGTGCTCGGCACGATGGGCACGGGGTTCCTGCAGAACGACGCTGCGTGGCGTCAGCTGCCGAAGCTCCCGGCGGGCGAGAGCAGGTCGCCGTTCTACTTCAGGCTGTCGGTCGAGGACCGCCCCGGCACGCTCGCGCGCGTCGCGGACGTGCTCGCGGAGCGGGAGATCTCGATTGCACGGCTCGTTCAGCACTCGAACGGCTCGGGTGCTGCGCTGCACGTCGTCACCCACGAGGCGCGCGCGGGCGCGCTGTCCGACGCGCTCGACGAGCTCGGCGCGCTGGCCGAGGTGCACGAACGTTCGTTGCCGCTGCCGGTCGTTTCCGAGCGCGGGGTCGTGGGGCTCGGATGGGCCTGACCACGGTCGCCGCCCTGTCGCTCGGCGAGGGCTCGACACCGCTCGTTCCGGCCGGCCGCCTGTCGGAGGATCTCGGTGTCGAGCTGCACCTGAAACTCGACGGCCTCAACCCGACCGGGAGCTTCAAGGATCGAGGCATGGTCGTCGCCGTCGAGCGCGCCGCGGCTTCAGGTGCCCGGGCGGTCGTGTGCGCGTCGACCGGCAACACCGCGGCGAGTGCCGCCGCGTACGCAGCCCGCGCCGGGCTCGAGGCGGTCGTGCTCACACCTGCCGGCGCGACCGCGTCGGCCAAGCGTGCCCAGGCGCGTGCCGCAGGAGCCCGCGTGCTCGAGGTGCGCGGCAGCTTCGACGACGCGCTCCGCCTCGCATGCGAGCTCGGCGAACGTGAAGGCTTCGTGCTCGTCAACTCGCTCAACCCGGACCGGATCGAGGGACAGAAATCGGTGGCGTTCGAGCTGGTCGAGCAGCTCGGCTCGGTGCCCGACGTCGTCGCGCTCCCGTTCGGTGGCGGCGGGAACGTGACGGCTGTCGCCGCCGGGTTCGCCGATCTCGGCGTGACGCCGCGGCTGGTCGTCGGCCAGGCAGCCGAGCGGCCCACGACCTGGGCGTCGGCGATCCGCATCGCAGAGCCGGCCCATGCCCAGGAGGTCGACGCACTCGTTGCGGCCTCACAGCTCGAGGTGGTCACGCTTGCCGAGGATGAGCTCGCCCACTGGTGGAAGCGGCTCGCCGCGGAGGAGGGCGCCTTCTGCGAACCGGCGTCCGCCGCCGGCGTCGCCGCGCTCGCCCGGCTCGAGCGCGACGGCCGGGACGTCGCCGTCGCGATCCTCACGGGTCACGGGCTGAAGGACACGGACGCGGTCGATCAGGCGGCCGCGGCCGAGCCGGTCGACGCCACGCTCGACGCGATCCTGGCGGCGCTGGCATGACGCTGCGAGTCGTCGCGCCCGCGTCGACCGCGAACCTCGGCCCCGGGTTCGACTCGGCTGCGGCCGCACTCGACCTCTGGAACGAAGCGGTGATCGAGCAAGGATGGGCGGGGCCGCTCGTCGAGATCGAGGGCGAGGGCGCGTCGGAGCTCGCACGCAACGCGGGGCACCTGACGCTGCGCGCGTTCGCGCTGCTCGCTCCGACGAACGGCTATCGCTTCCGCTTCGTGAACCGGATCCCGCTCGAGCGCGGCCTCGGCTCGAGCGCCGCCGCGATCGCGCTCGGGCTCGTCGCGGGTGCGGCGGCCGCCGGGCGCGACGTCTCGCTCGAGGAGCTGCTCGGGCTCGGCGAACAGCTCGAGGGCCACGCCGACAACCTTGCCGCGGCACTCCACGGCGGCGTCTCGCTCACCTGGCGGAACGGCAGCGGACGGCGCGTCGCACGGCTGGCTGCCGACCTTCCGCTCGCGCCCGTGCTGGCGGTTCCCGCCGAGCGGACGAATACGGCGCACTCGCGCAACGGCCTGCCGGCGACCATCAGCCACGAGGACGGCGCGGTGAATTCGGCACACGCAGCACTGCTGGGTGCGGCGATCGCGGCCGGCGACCCGCGGCTGCTTGCCGACGCGTTCGACGATCGCCTGCACGAGCAGTATCGCCTCGACGACGCGCCGTTGCTGCGGGCGCTTCGCACGAAGCCGCCGCGCGCGTCGGTGGGCGTGACGCTGTCGGGCTCCGGGCCGTCGGTCGTCGTCTGGGCGGACCCCGAGCATGTCGACGAACTGGTCCGCGAGCTGGAGGCGACCCTGCCGGCCGGCACGACCGTGCTACCGCTGCGCGTCGCCGGCGATGGGGCCAGGGTGGTGGGGGGATGAGCGTGTACGGGCCTTCGCACCCGGCGAAGCGGCAGAGCGCAGCGCTGACGGACGGTGTCGACCGTGCGCCCGCGCGCGCGATGTTGAAAGGCGTCGGCTTCACCGATGCGGATCTCGCGCGTCCGCTGATCGGCGTCGCGACGACGTGGATCGAGACGATGCCGTGCAATCTCAACCACCGCCTGCTCGCCGGCTACGTGAAGCAGGGGATCCGTCGCGCCGGCGGCACGCCGCTCGAGTTCAACACGATCGCGATCTCCGACGGCGTGACGATGGGTACCGCAGGCATGCGCGCATCGCTCGTCTCCCGCGAGGTGATCGCCGACTCGATCGAGCTCGTTGCCCGTGGTCACCTGTTCGACGGGCTCGTGTGCATCGTCGGCTGCGACAAGACGATCCCTGCCGCGGTGATGGCGCTTGCACGTCTCGACCTGCCGGGGCTGGTGCTCTACGGCGGTTCGATCGCGCCCGGCAAGTACCGGGGCCGCGACGTCACGATCCAGGATGTCTTCGAAGTCGTCGGTGCGCACGCCGCCGGCACCGCCACCGAGGCGGAAGTCCACGCGCTCGAGAGCGTGGCCTGCCCCGGTGCCGGCGCTTGCGGTGGGCAGTTCACCGCGAACACGATGGCAACGACGCTCGACTTTCTCGGGATCAGCGCGCCGGGGCTGAACGACATCCCTGCCCGCCACCCCGGGAAGCCGCAGGCCGCGCTCCTGGCCGGTGAGCTCGCAATGCGGCTGGTCGAGACCGACACGCGTCCGTCCCAGATCCTGACGCGCGACGCGCTCGAGAACGCGATCGCCGCGATCGCCGCCACCGGTGGCTCGACCAACGGCGTCCTGCACCTGCTCGCGATCGCGGCCGAGGCCGGTGTCGAGCTCTCGATCGACGACTTCGACTCGATCTCCGCGCGGACGCCAATCGTCGCCGACATCAAGCCGGGCGGCCGTTACGTCGCGACCGACCTCCACGCCGCCGGCGGCGTCGCGCTCGTCGCCCGGGAGCTCGTGCGGGCCGGTGTCGTGCACGAACAGGCGACGGCGGTGGACGGGCGCACGCTGCGCCAGGTCGCCGACGGCGCCCACGAGCGGCCAGGGCAGGACGTCGTCGTGCCCTTCGATCATCCGCTGAAGCCGACCGGCGGTCTGGCGATCCTGCGCGGCAACCTCGCGCCCGACGGCTGCGTCGTGAAGCTCGCCGGCCACGAGCGGCTGCATCATCGCGGCCCGGCGCGCGTGTTCGAATCGGAAGAGGACTGCTTCGCCGCCGTGAAGGCTCGGTCGATCGTTCCGGGCGACGTCGTCGTGATCCGCTACGAAGGTCCGGCCGGCGGGCCGGGGATGCGCGAGATGCTGCACGTGACCGCTGCGCTCGTCGGCGAGGGGCTCGGCGACGAGATCGCGCTCGTCACCGACGGCCGTTTCTCCGGCGCCACGCACGGTTTGATGGTCGGGCATGTCTCGCCCGAGGCGGCGCACGGCGGCCCGATCGCACACGTTCGCGACGGGGACCCGGTCGAGATCGACGTCGAGCAGCGTCGGCTCGTCCTCGACGTCCCCGAGGAAGAGCTCGCTGCGCGCGCAGCTGCCTGGAAGGTGCCGGCGCCGCGCTACGCGAGCGGGGTGTTCGCCAAGTACGCAGCGAGCGTCGGCTCGGCTTCGCAGGGAGCGACGACGCGATGAGCTGCACCTTCGTGCCACGTACTCGAGATCCGATCCCCGGGGCGGCGGCGCCGCCGGCCACGGAACGCCAGGCGCAGGGCGACCGCGGGTTGCCGGAGCGCGCCGTCTCCCGGGGATCGGTGTTGACAGGAGAGGAGGACGGATGCCGGTCGAGACGCTGAGGTGCCGTGTCTGCGAGGCCGAGTATCCGGCCGTCGCGAGCGGCAGCTGCCAGCGCTGCTTCGGTCCGCTCGAGCCGGTCTACGACTGGGACGATGTCGCGGCCAGGGCCACGCGCGAACGGATCGCGGCCGGCCCGCGGTCGCTGTGGCGCTACGAGGCGTTCCTGCCCGTCGTCGCCCCGGCGGACGCCGCTGCCGGGCCAGGCTTCACGCCGCTCGTCCCCGCACCGCGGCTCGCCGACGCCCTCGGTGTCGCGGAGGTCTGGCTGAAGCTCGACCTCACCAACCCGACGCATTCCTTCAAGGACCGTGTGGTCGCCGTCGCAGCCGCCAAAGCGGCGGAGCTCGGCACCGACACGCTCGCGTGCGCGTCGACCGGAAACCTCGGCAACGCGGTGGCGGCGCGCGCTGCGGCGAGTGGGATGCGCTCGGTCGTTCTCTACCCGAGCACGGTCGAGCCGGAGAAGCTGAAGCAGACCGCGGTCTACGGCGCGGAGATGTTCGCCGTCGACGGCTCGTACGACGACTGCTCGCGACTGATCGTCGAGCTCGCCGGCGAGGTCGACTGGGCGTTCGTGAACGTGAATCTGCGCGCGTACTACGCGGAAGGATCGAAGACGCTCGCGTTCGAGATCGTCGAGCAGCTCGGCTGGGAGCTCCCGGACGCGGTCGTGGCCCCGATCGCCTCCGGGTCGATGTTCACGAAGCTGTGGCAGGGCTTCGAGCAGTTCAGGCAGGTCGGTCTCGTCAACGGTGAGAGCCCGCGTCTCTACGGCGGCCAGGCGGCAGGCTGCGCGCCTGTCGCGCACGCCTTTGCCGATGAGCGCCCGGTGTCGCCGGTGCGACCGGCGACCGTCGCGCAGTCGCTCGCGATCGGTGCACCGGCGGACGGAGACCTCGCGATCGCGACGGCTCGGGCATCCGGCGGAGCGATCTTCGCGGTGCCGGAGCAGGACGTCGGACCGAACATGGCGCTGCTCGCCTCCACCGCCGGCGTGTTCGGCGAGACGGCTGCGGGCGTCACCGTCGGCGCGCTGCGGGCCGCAGCGTCGGCCGGTAGCCTCGGCGAGAGTGATCGCGTCGTCGTGCTCGTCACCGGGACCGGCCTCAAGACCCCGCAGGTCGTCGAGACGCGCGTCGGCATGGAGATCGCGGCCGACGTGGACGAGCTGCTCGCGGGCCTCGGGGTAACGGTATGAGCGCTCCCGAGAACGCGACGCAGGCCGATCCGGTGATCAAGTCGTTCCGCGACGAGATCGTCGCGCTCGACGTGCGCCTGCTCGGAATCGTCAACGCGCGCATCCAGGCCGTCGAGAAGCTGCGCCGCTACAAGGCAGAGCGCGGCATCGCGTTCCTCGACCCGGCCCGCGAAGCCTGGCTCGCGCAGTATCTGAAACGCGTGAATGCCGGCCCGCTTTCGGAGGATGGGCTCGGGGAGCTGCACCGTTTCGTGCTGGACCTCGTGAAGCGGGAGGTGAAGGATGGCTGAGCTCGTCGCCTGCCTCCCCGGCGACGGCATCGGCCCGGAGGTGCTCGACCAGGCCGTGCGAGTGCTCGACGAGCTTCCGGTCGACGTCGAGGTCGTGCGCCTGCCCTTCGGCGGCGCCGCGATCGACGAGCACGGTGAGCCGTTGCCGGCCGCGACCCTCGCCGGCTGCCGGGAGTCGAGCGGCGTGCTGCTCGGGGCGGTCGGAGGGCCGCGCTGGGACGGCGGCGACGTGCGTCCGGAGGCCGGCTTGATGGGGCTGCGGAAGGCGCTCGACGTGTACGCAAACCTCCGGCCCGCGACGGCTGACGGCGTCGACCTCGTGATCGTGCGCGAGCTGGTCGGTGGGCTGTACTTCGGCCGGCGCGGTGTGCTCGACGACGGGACGGTCTTCGACACGTGCGAGTACCACCCGTCGCAGGTCGAGCGGATCGCCCGCCGCGCGTTCGAGCTGGCACGGTCGCGCAGCGGCTCGCTGGTGTCCGTCGACAAGGCGAACGTGCTCGATACGTCTCGGCTGTGGCGACGTGTCGTCACGAAGGTCGGGGCCGACTACCCCGACGTCGAGTTGCGCCATGCGCTGGTCGACAGCGCGGCGATGGAGCTCGTCACGAACGCCGACGGCTTCGACGTGATCGTGACCGAGAACACCTTCGGGGACATTCTCTCGGACGTCGCGGCGGCGGTGACCGGCGGGCTCGGCCTCGCCGCCTCGGCGAGCCTCGGCGATGCCGGCCCCGGCATCTTCGAGCCGGTTCACGGCTCCGCCCCCGACATCGCCGGGACGGGCACCGCGAACCCCGCGGCGATGCTGCGGTCGCTCGCACTGCTGCTCGAGCACTCGCTGGGCCGCCGCGACCTTGCGGCCGCCGTCGTCGCGGCCGTCGACGAGGCGCTTGTCTCGAATCCGACCCCGGATCTCGGCGGGGAGGCGACGACCGCCTCCTTCGGCGACGCTGTCCTGGCGTCCCTGGCCGGGCAGGCCGTTGCCGACGGCGTGGTCGGCCGGTGAGCCTGACCGTCGGGTATCCGGGCCCTCCCGGCAGCCACAGCGGTGCGGCTGCGGCCGTGCTCGTGCCTGACGCGCGCACGGTCGGCCTCCCGAGCTTCACCGCCGTCGTCGATGCGGCCGCCGCGGCGGAGGTCTCGCTTGGAGTGCTGCCGATCGAGAGCTCGCTCGTGGGGCCGATCGCCGAGACGCACGACCTGCTGTTTCGCGCGCCGCTGTCGATCGTGCGAGAGGCATCGCTGCCGATCGTGCACTGTGTCGTGGGCCTACCGGGCGCGACGCTCGAGGGTGCGAAGGCGGTGCGCTCTCATCCCGCCGCGTTCGACCAGTGCCGTGACCTGTTCGCTGGGCTCGACGTGCGCCGCATCCCTTCGGCCACGACGGCTGACGCTGCGCGGGAGGTCGCCGAGGAGGGGGACTTGACCCAGCTCGCAATCGCGAGCCACGTGGCGGCCGAACACTATCGGCTCGAGGTCGTCGCCGACGACGTGGGCGACCGTCCCTCCGCGTTCACGCGCTTCGTCGCGCTCGCGCCGTACACCCAGATCGCCGGCGCCGAGGGATGGCGCACCGCGCTCTCGTTCGTGACCGACCACCGGCCGGGCGCGCTGTTCCACGCGCTCGAGCCGCTGGCGCGGAACGGCGTGAACCTGGTGCAGCTGGTATCCAGGCCGTTGCCAAACTCGCCGTGGCGGTATCGCTTTGACGTCGTGCTCGATGGGCACGTGTTCGACGAGTCGGTGCGCCCGGCGCTGCGCGAGCTCCGCGCGGAGACGCGCGAGCTGCGCCTGTTCGGCTCGTATCCGGCGGAGACGAAATGAGCAAGAGCACGCTGTTCCGGAAGATCTGGGACGCGCACGTCGTCGCGGCGGTCGACGATGCGCCGACGCTGCTCTACGTCGACCTGCACCTCGTCCACGAGGTGACGAGCCCCCAGGCCTTCGAGTCGCTCCGTGTCGCCGGACGGCCTGTGCGCCGCCCCGACCTCACAGTCGCGACGATGGACCACAACGTGCCGACGCTCGACGGGCCGATCACGGACCCGCTCGCGCGTGCGCAGCTGGACGCGCTTCGACGCAACTGCGAGGACTTCGACGTGAGGCTGTTCGCCACCGGCAGCGGCCGGGAGGGGATCGTGCACGTGATCGGCCCGGAGCTCGGGCTCTCGCAGCCGGGGATGACGATCGTGTGCGGCGACAGCCACACCTCCACCCACGGCGCACTGGGCGCGCTCGCGTTCGGCATCGGCACCTCGGAGGTCGAGCACGTGCTCGCGACGCAGACGCTGCCGCAGGCGCTGCCGCGCACGATGAACGTCGAGTTCGTGGGGACGCTGCCGTTCGGGCTCTCCGCGAAGGACCTGGTGCTCGCCGCGATCGGCCAGCTCGGTGTGTCGGGCGGCCAGGGGCGCGTGCTCGAGTACCGAGGCGAGGCGATTCGCGCCCTTTCGATGGAGGGCCGCCTGACCGTGTGCAACATGTCGATCGAGGCTGGTGCGCGGGCCGGGCTGATCGCACCGGACGACGTCACGTTCGCGTACCTCGAAGGCCGGCCGTGCGCACCGGCAGGAGCCGCGTGGGAGGCGGCGCTCGACAGCTGGCGCGCGCTGCCCACCGACGAGGGCGCCGAGTTCGACGAGACGGCGACGATCGACGTCTCGAGCCTGCGGCCTCAGGTGACGTGGGGCACCAACCCGGGCATGGTCGTTTCGGTCGACGGCGTCGTCCCGGATCCGGCCGACTTCGACGATCCCGAGCAGCGCGAGGCGGTCGAGCGCGCGCTTCGCTACATGGATCTCGCGCCGGGGACGCCGCTCGTCGAGGTCTCCATCGACAAGGTCTTCATCGGCTCCTGCACGAACGCGCGCCTCGAGGATCTGCGAACCGCCGCCGAGGTCGTCGCCGGCCGGCGGGTCGCCGAGGGCGTGCACGCGATCGTCGTGCCGGGGTCGGCGCAGGTGAAGCGGGCTGCCGAAGAGGAGGGGCTGCACGAGATCTTCGAGGCGGCCGGCTTCGAATGGCGGCGCGCGGGTTGCTCGATGTGCCTCGGGATGAATCCCGACGTGCTCGCGCCGGGCGAGCGCTGTGCATCGACGTCGAACCGCAACTTCGAAGGGCGCCAGGGAGCCGGGGGCCGGACGCATCTCGTCTCGCCCGCGATGGCCGCCGCGGCCGCGCTTGCCGGGCACTTCACCGATGTGCGGGAGTTGGCGTGAAGGAGCTGCGTTCCGTGACGGGCCGCGCAGTCGTGCTCGACCGCGCGGACGTCGACACGGACCAGATCATCCCGAAGCAGTTCCTCAAGCGCATCGAGCGCACGGGCTACGGCGAGTTCCTCTTCTTCGACTGGATGCGCGACCCGGAGTTCGTGCTCAACCGCCCCGAGAGTCGCGGCGCGTCGATCCTGATCGCAGGCCGCAACTTCGGCTGCGGCTCGTCGCGCGAGCACGCGGCGTGGGCGCTCGAGGACTTCGGGTTCCGGGTCGTGATCGCGCCGTCCTTCGGAGACATCTTCCGGACGAACGCCGTGAATAGCGGGCTGGCACCGGTCGCTCTGCCGTCCGGCGATGTAGCGGCTCTGCGCGACGCGGTGGCGATGCGCAACGAGCTCACCGTCGACCTCGAACGGCTCGAGATCAGCCATCCGGACGGCCTGCGTGTCTCGTTCCCGTTCGACGCGCACTCGCAGGAGACGCTCGTCAACGGCCTGGACGACATCGCACGAACGCTGCAGCGCGAGGCGGCGATCGACGCCTTCGAGGCGAGCTACGCGCCGCGGTTCGACCTCGCCCGGATCCCGTAGCGGCGGCGTTCAGGGGCACGGCGAAGCCGTCCCCGGCGAGCATCCCACCCGCCGGCCGAACCAGCGCGTGCTGCACGCCGAACGAGCCGAGCCGACACGCGGCGTCCTCCCGACAATCCCGCGGCGTCGAACGACCCCAGCATCGCACCGACCTCCAACCGCCGCATCGGCTGTCGACGAATTGTTGCCGTTTCTCCACACGGTGCCTGGCACCGGGGTCAGCCGGTATTGCGGAGCGCGGCCGCGATGCCCGCGATCGAGCGGAGCAGCGGCAGCTGCGCGTTCGCGTCGCCGCCGCGGTAGCGCCGCAGCAGCTCGACCTGGACGGCGTTCATCGGATCGACGTACGGGTTGCGTAGCTCGATCGACCGGCGCAGGACCGGCTGGCGCTCGAGCAGCCGGGTCACGCCGGTCGCCGCGAGCACGCCCGCGACCGCCCGTTCGTGCTCGGCGGCGATCGCCTGGAACGGCGTCGGGTCGGCCACGAGCGCCAGGTAGCCACGGGCGATCGGCAGGCTCGACTTCGCAAGCGTCATCTCCAGGTTGTCGACCGTCGCGCGGAAGAACGGCAGCCGCTCGTAGAGGCTGCGCAGCGTCGCCTCGTCCGTCTCAGCGAACGCCGTGCCGCAGCCGAACCACGCCGGCAGGAGCGTGCGGTTCTGCGTCCACGAGAACACCCACGGGATCGCGCGCAGCGACGACAGGAAATCGGCGTCGTCCGGCCTCCGGGCGGGACGCGAGGCGATCTCGAGCAACGCGAGCTCCGCGACCGGCGTGAACGAGCGGAAGAACTCGACGAACCGCGGTTCCTCCCACACGAACCGCCGGTAGGCGGCGCGAGAGACGGCAGCGAGCCGGTCGAGCTCGCGCCGGTCCTCCTCCGTCGGGGGCTCCGACACCCGCTCGGGGAAGGTGGCGAGCAGCGTGCCCGCCAGCGCGGCCTCGAGGTTGCGCCGGGCCAGCCCTTCGAGCCCGTACTTGAACGAGACGGTCTCGCCCTGCTCGGTCAGCTTCACGCGACCGGGTGGGTGCCCCGGCGGCTGCGACGCGATCGCTGCATGTGTCGGGCCGCCGCCGCGGCCGGCGCTGCCGCCGCGTCCGTGGAAGATGGTCAGCTCGACGCCGCGGTCGGCGGCAACGGCGGCGAGTGCCTCCTGTGCGCGGTAGATCGCCCACTGGGCGGCGAGGTAGCCGCCGTCCTTGCCCGAGTCCGAGTACCCGACCATCACCTCTGCGTTCCCCCCGTGTGCGGCGACCCGCGCGGCGAACGCCGGATCGTCGAGCAGCTCGCCGAGGATCGCCGGTGCCCGCTCGAGGTCGTCGATCGTCTCGAACAGCGGGACGACCGCGAGCGGCTCGTCGCCGAGCGCCAGGGCACGGCGCACGTCGTCTGCGCTCGACGTTCCCGAGACGACGAGCGTGTCGACCGCCCGCGTGCCGTGGCGCTTCCGCGCTTCGGTTGCGGCCTGCACCGCCGCGCGCCCCCGTTCGTCGCCGAGCTCGCGTGCGTGCAGGCGGACGTCGAGCGAGGCGACGTGGAAGCCGAACAGCTCGACCATGCGCTCCAGCCGCGCGACCCGGCCGTCGGCCACGCGGGCGCCGCCGTTGGCCGTCAGGCTCGCGCGGATCGTCCGGAGATCGTCGAGCAGCTCGGCGGGCGACTCGTAGCCGTCGTTGCCGAGCCGCCACCACATGAACGAGAGCTTCCGACGATACGGCTCGAGCTCGTTCCGGGCGCCGATCTCCGCGGCGTAGCCGGGAAGCGCGGCCTCGTCGCGCGCCAGCGACGCCTCGAGCTCGTCGGAGACGTGCACGAGCGAGCGGGCGGATGCGATCTCGACCGCGAGCGCTCGCACCTCGGCGCGATACCGGCCGAACGCGAGCCTGCGCGCCCGCTCGAGCGCATCGGCGATCGATTCAGCGCCGGTGGCGGGGTTGCCGTCCAGGTCGCCGCCGATCCACGTCCCGAACTGGATGGGCGGCGGCGCGGCGGGCAACCATGCGCGCCACTCGCCGAGCAGGTCGGTCGCCGCCGGCATCAGGCTGTGCTCGAAGAACCAGAGCCCGTGCCGGATCTCGTCGGTGACGCGGAGCCGGTCGTGGCGGACCTCGTCGGTCTGCCAGAGGAGCGTCACCTCCTCGGCGATCCGGCGCTCGGCGTCACGGCGCTCCCGCATCGACAGCCGCGCGTCGTCGAGCTGGACGAGCAGCGCGGCGAGGCGGATGTGCGCGAGCAGCACTGTCCGCCTCGTCGCCTCCGTCGGATGTGCCGTGAGGACGAGCCGGATCGACGTCCCGTGCGCGCGGGCTGCGAGCTCGTCCTCAGGCACCGACGACAGCGTGCGAAAGGCGTCCTCCAGCGACTCGCGGGCCAGGCGACCGTCGCGCGCGTCCTCGCGCCGCCGGCGCAGGCGGTGATGCTGCTCGGCGAGGTTCGCGAGCTGGAAGTAGAGCCCGAAGGCGCGGAGGACGAGCGCCTGCGCATCCGGGTCGAGCCCGCTGACGAGCCCGCCTCCCGCGACTGTCCCACTGCGTCGCGCGTCCCGCGTCTCGCGCCGGATGCGCTCGACGAGCTCGAGCAGCCAGGCCCCCTCCTGTTCGACGAGCACGTCGCCGAGGATCGTCCCGAGCAGGCGGACGTCGCGGCGGAGCGGAGCGGCGGGGTCGTTCACGCCCGCTCCGGCTAGGACTGGAGGCCGAGGGCGGTGAGGACGTGACGCGCATCCGGCGCGACGGTCGTGACGCGCGCCTCGTGGTGCGCTGCCGGCTCCGGGCGCGCGCCGGTGACGACGAGCACGACACGACTGCCGGGCTCGATGTCTCCGCGTCTCACAGCCTCGACGAGCGCTCCGAGCGCTGCGCCGCCGGAGTCGTCCGGTGCGACGCCGCAGGTTTCGGCGAGCAGCAACGTGTGCGAGCGGATGTCGTCGTCGGAGACAGCGACGATGCGGCCGCCGGTTGCGCGTGCGGCTCCCAGCGCAAGGTCGCCGTACGACGGGTTGCCGACGGCGAGCGACGCGATCTGCGTCGTCGCGTGGACGCGCGAGATCCCCCGGTCGTCCGCGAATGCCGCCGCGATCGGGCTCGACCCCTGCGCCTGCGCGGCGAACAGGCGCGGGACCGGCCCGGCGACCAACCCGGCCCGGCCGAGCTCCGCGAACCCCTGCGCAAGCTTCGAGAAGAGCGTCCCTGTGGCAGCGGGGCACACGACGGCGTCGGGGAGCTGCCAGTCGAGCTGTTCTGCGATCTCGAACGAGATCGTCTTCGCGCCTTCCGACGCGTACGGGTGCAGGTTGCCGCTGACGAAGCCCCACGGAAAGAGCGCACCGAGCTCATGCTCGAGTCGGCGGCAGTCGTCGTACGTGCCGTCGACGGCGAAGACGTGCGCGCCCGGGTGCCGTGCGGCGACGGCGGCCGACTCGCCGCCGACCGGTGCGAGCACGATCGCTTCGAGCCCGGTGGCCGCAGCCGCTGCCGCGACCGCGTCGCCGAGGTTCCCGGTCGAGGAGCAGCAGAGGGTGGTGACCGCGTGGTCGAGCGCGGCGGACGCCGCGATCGTCGCGAGTCGATCCTTGTAGGAGCGGGTCGGGTTCGCGTCTTCGAGCTTCAGGTGGAGGTCGATGCCGAGTGCGTCGGACAGCTGCGCTGCGCGGCGTAGCGGCGTCCAGCCGGCGCCGAAGTCGATCCGTGCGCCCGCGGGCAGCAGTCCGTGGTAGCGCCAGATCGACGCCGGCCCGGATGCGACCGCCTCGCGCGTCACGAGGGCGGCGACGCGCTCCCAGTCGTAGGCCACGTCGGTGGGGCCGTCGCAACGGGGGCAGGCGTTCGCCGGAGTTGCCGGCGCGACCTCCTCGCAGACGCGGCAGCGCAGCGTGAACGGTGTCGTCACCCGGCCCCCGTCCGGTGATTGGGCTCTAGCCGGGAGGACGGGTGTGTCCGGCTAGGCCACTCGCGCGCAGGCGATGACCGTGAGGAGGACGAGCATCTTCTCGGTCTGGCCGCGCATCGACGGGAGTCTAGCGGCAGCCGCCGCCGGCCACCGCGGGCAGCAGGAGGATCGTCGAGCTCGCTCCGACCTGCGTGTCGAGGCCCTGGAGCAGGCGGACGTCGTCGCCGTCGACGAAGACGTTCAGGAAGCTCGGCACCCCCTCGCCGTCGAGCACCCGGCTTGCGAGCGCCGGATACTCGGCGACGAGCCGGTCGAGCGCCTCGCGCACCGTGCCGGCGTCGACGGCGACCGACCGGTTGCCGGCGGCTTCCGGACGGAGAACAGGGGGGATGCGTATCTCCGTCATCGTGCTTCAAAAGATAAAGTATCGGCGTGGGTCTCGTCGTCCAGAAGTTCGGCGGGACCTCGGTCGGAGACCCTGAACGGATCGCCAGCGTCGCGCGGCGGATCGCAGCGACGGCCGGCTCGGGGGACGACGTCTGCGTCGTCGTCTCTGCAATGGGAGCGACAACGGACGAGTTGCTCGACCTGGCCAGACAGCTCTCCGCCTCGCCCAACCCGCGCGAGCTCGACGTGCTCCTCACCGCCGGCGAGCGGATCTCGATTGCCTTGCTCTCGATCGCGCTCAACGAGCTGGGGCTCGCCGCCGTGTCGTTCACCGGCGACCAGGCCGGGATCGTCACGGACGGCGCCCACGGGCAGGCGCGGATCGTCGAGGTGCGGGTTGAGCCGGTTCGGGCCGCGCTCGCCGAGCGGAAGATCGCGATCGTCGCCGGCTTCCAGGGCATCACTCCCGGCCGCGACGTGACGACGCTCGGACGAGGTGGCTCGGACGCGACGGCGGTCGCGCTCGCCGCTGCGCTCCGCGCGGACGTCTGCGAGATCTACACCGACGTCGACGGCGTCTACACCGCCGATCCGCGGATCGTGCCCGGCGCCGCCAAGCTTCAGTCAGTCTCGTATGAGGAGATGCTCGACCTCGCGGCGTGCGGCGCACGCGTGCTGATGCTGCGCTCGGTCGAGCTCGCCCGTAACGCTGGAGTGCCTATCCACGTCAGGTCGTCGTTTCACGATGGCGACGGAACCTGGATCGTCAAGGAGGACGACATGCTCGAACGCGCCATCGTGTCCGGCGTCGCGCACGACACGTCGGAGGCAAAGGTCACGATCGCCGCAGTGCCCGACCGTCCCGGCATCGCGGCCGCGCTCTTCCGGCCGCTCGCCGCCGCGGGGATCAACGTCGACATGATCGTGCAGAACGTCTCGGAGGCAGGCCACACCGACATCTCCTTCACGCTGCCCCGTGACGACCTGGACCGCGCCGAGCCCGTGCTGCAGGAGATCGCAGCGACGCTGGGGGCCGCGGGCGTGTCTGCGGATCGCAGCATCGGCAAGGTCTCGCTCGTCGGCGCAGGAATGAAGTCGGATCCCGGTGTCGCGGCGGACATGTTCGACGCGCTTGCCGCGGCCGGCATCAACATCGCGATCATCTCGACCTCGCCGATCCGCATCTCCTGCGTGGTGCGCGAGGACGACGTCGAGGAGGCCGTGCGCGCGGTGCACGCGAAGTTCGGGCTCGAAGGGCCGTCGGCCGGGACCTCCTAGACGTCCGCCAGCGTAGCGCCGGTAGGTGTCACGGACGCGTCGTGGAGCGATCTGGGTCGCTCTCGCGCTGGTCGTCGCTCCCGCGGCCCGCGCGGGAGGCGACTTCGTCGACCTTGCCGTGGGTGCCGGTCGCGTGTGGTTCGTCGGCCCGCCGGGAGTGTTCGAGCTGGATGCCGCCACGGGCCGCACTCGCGCGACGCCGCAGCTGCAGGGGGCTGCGTACCCGCTCAGCGTGACGCTGGCGGGAGGCGCCGCCTGGGTAGCGAGCGTCGAGAACGGCTTCGTCGCGGGCAAGCTCAGCCGGATCGATCTGCGGACGCGCCGGCCCCGAGTCGTCTTTCGCATCGCCGACGGCTCGGTCCAGTACGTTGCTGCCGGAGCAAACAGCGTCTGGGCGCTCGTGGGACGGTCCAGCGGATCGGAGATCGCCCGCTTCTCGCTCGACGGTCGTCTCCTGCGCACCTGGCGAATCGCCGCTGCCGGGCGGATGGCCGCAGACGGCGAGGGTTGCTGGGTGTCCACCGGCCGGCAGCTGCTCCACATCGCACTCGACGGTCGTGTTCGGTCGGTTCTGCGCGCTCCGCTCGGCGACGTCGCGACGGGCGACGGGGCGGTGTGGCTTCCGCGAGCGACGTCGGTGCTGATGCTCGACGAGCGAACGGGTCGCGTGCGCACGATCGCGACCGGCCCGCTCAGTCTCGGCGGCTTCCAGCACGACGTCGGCGCGGTCGACGGTTCGCTTTGGGTGCTCGAACATTCGGAATCGCCGCGCGGTTCAGCGCTCGTGCGCTTCGACGTTCGCAGCGGGCGGAGCACCGGCCGGGTTGGGATCGCGGGGATCGCGGACGCCCTCGCGGTGACCCCGAGCGCAGTCTGGGTCGCCACCGTGCTCGCTCCTGTCGGCAGGCCGGCGACCGGATACGAAGTGCGGCGCATCGACCCGCGGACTCTCAGGAGCACCGCGGTCGTGCACATCCCCTGACCCTCGCCGGCGCTGGTCAGAGCCGGCACGCGACGAACACGTACTCGCGGCTCTCGTCGTCCGCGGGCGTGCCGTCGAAGTCACCGTACAGCGCCTCGAGCTCGAGGCCTGCGACGTCGAGCAGGCCGAGCCACTCGTTCTTCGTGCCCCACCAGAGCGAGCTCGTGCCGCCGCTGTCGAGCACGATGTCGACGCGGTTCTCGCCGACGGAGTAGCGCAGGGTGTGCGGCACGGGTTCCTCCTGATGCGCGCCGTCGAGCTGCACGGCGATCTTGTGGTCGAACGCGAAGACGTTCCAGGCGAAGCGGCCGCCGGGGAGGAGGGAGGCGTAGACACGCTCGAACGTCCGGCGGCGGTCGGCCCACGTCGGCAGGTGAAGCAGCGCGCGGAACGGGCAGTAGATGAGCGCCGCGGGTTCTGCAAGGTCGAGGTCGCGCATGTCGCCGAGGCGTAGCTCGAGTTCGACGCCGGCCGCTGTCGCGCGGGCGCGGGCCTGCTCGAGCATGCCCGGCGAGAAGTCGATGCCGAGCACGGGCCGCCCGGTCGCCTCGGCGACGGGAACAGCAACGCGGCCGTTGCCGACCGCAAGCTCCACGATCGGCCCGTCCGCTTCGCGCGCGAGGGAGACGTAGAACGGCACGTCCTCCTTCATGTCCGCCGACCATTCCTCGTAGCGCTCGGAGAACTCCTCGTCCCAGCTCACCGCTCGATCCTATGCGGCAAGGAGCGCGTCGAGCCATCCGCCGACCGCGTCCGCAACGGCCTGGCGATCGCTCCGCAGGCTGTGATCGCCGCGCACTTGCACGACGGTCCGGCGAGGGCCCGGCGGCGGCATGCCGAACCGGTCGTTCACGCCCTGGACGACAAGCGTCGGCACGTCGACGGCGTCGAGCTCGGCGAGGCGGCTCGGCGGGAGCGCGCCGCCCGCGCGGCGCGGAGGCACGAGCGGAAACGCGAGGCAGAGGACGCCGCTCGCCCCGATTGCCGCCGCCGTTCGGCAGGCGACGCGCGCGCCCGACGACCGGCCGCCCACCACGACCGGCACGTCGCCGTCGAGCTGCGTCACGACCGCGATCCACGCGGCGTCGAGGTGGTGCGCGGGAGCGGGGCTTCGGCGGCCGGCGACGCGGTAGGGCTGTTCGACCAGCGCGACGCTCACGGCCACGGCGCGGGCGCCTGCAGCGGCAGCGGTGAGATCCGGCGCCGACACGCCACCGCCGGCGCCGTGGCCAAGGACGAGCAGGCCGCGCGCGCCCGCGACGGCGTCGAGATGCGCGATCGCCCGCCCGTGCTCGGTCTCGACAGCGACGTCGTCGGTCACGGCTGCATTCTCGCGCAGACCCCGGGGTTCTCCCGGCGGACTGCTGGTAGAACCCGCTGGTGATCCCGGCCGAGGAGTTCGTGGCGCGACGAGAGCGCCTCTCGCGCATCGTCGCCGAGCAGGGGGCGAGCGGCTACGTGCTGTTCGACCAGCACTACATCCGCTACTTCGCCGACTTCGGCTTCCTGGCGACGGAGCGTCCGGTGGCGTTCGCGGGGAATGGAGGGGGCGATCTCGTCGTGTTCGTGCCGGAGTTCGAGGTCGAGCGGGTCCGCGCCGAGACCGACTTCGAGCGAATCGAGTCATATCCCGAGTACCCGGGTCTCGAGCACCCGCTGCGGATCCTCGCGCGCGTCCTCGCCGATCTGGGCATCCGCGAGGCCATCGGCGCCGACCAGGACGGCTATCCCGGGATCCTCGGCTACGAAGGCCCGCCCCTGAGCGAAGTCACCGGCGCGCGCGTGGTCCCGCTGCAACGGGAGATCGAGGGCATGCTCGCGCGCAAGAGCCCCGCCGAGATCGAGCTGATCCGCGAGAGCGGCCGCTGGTGCGCGCACGCGCAGCGCCTGCTCCAGCGCTACACGCGCCCGGGCGTGACCGAGACCGACGTGAGCCTCCGCGTCGCGCACGAGGCGACGGTCGAGATGCTCGACGCGCTTGGCTCGTCGTTCGGCGGCCAGCTCTCCTCGTCGGACGGCGTCTCGGCGGGTTACCGCGGCCAGATCGGCAGGCGCAGCGCGTGGGCGCACGCGATCGCGCACAACATCGAATTCCGAGCCGGCGACGTGCTCGTCAGCGAGACGGCCGCACCGGTGTGGGGCTACAACGCCGAGCTCGAGCGGGCGATGGTGATCGGCGAGCCGACCGGCGAGATGCGCCGGTTGTTCGACCACACGGTCGCCGCGCAGCAGGTCGCGTTCCGCGCGCTTCGTCCGGGCGTCACGTGCGGCGATGTGGATCGAGCGGTGCTCGCCTACTTCGAGAAGCAGGGGATCGGGTCGTACTGGCGCCAGCACACCGGGCACGCGATCGGCCTGCGCAACCACGAGGCGCCGTTCCTCGACCTCGGTGACGAGACCGTGGTGGAACCGGGCATGGTGTTCACGATCGAGCCCGGCTTGTACGACGAGCAGGTCGGCGGGTTTCGCCACTCGGACACGGTCGCCGTCACGCCCGACGGCATCGACGTGCTCACCGACTACCCGAGCGACCTCGAGAGCCTGACGCTCCCGGCCTGATCGCGGCGTCGAGCAGGCCTGCGACGACTGCTCGGCCGTCGCGCGCCGGTCGCGCGGAGTGCTCGAGCACCGCGGACGGTTCGGCATGTACATGCCACCGTTGCTCGAGGCTCTCGGGCTCGCCGAGGTCGGCGGAACAACCGCATGCGGGCGCGGTAGCACCCGGCGCCCGCCGCGCCGGGCAGAATCCGCGGATGACCAACTACGAGCAGGCATTCGAGGAACGGCCCGAGGTGTACGCGGCGTGGAGGCAGCTCCTGACCGCGATCAAGGCGGGGATGGACGAGCGCCGGTTCGAGCTCGCGACGCTTGCGGCTGCCCGGCGGCTCCGGTCGAGCTATTGCTGCCTCGCGCACGGCAAGGTGCTGGTCGAGAAGTTCGGCGAGCCGGTACGGGAGATCGCGCGCGACCACCGGAACGCCGGGCTGAGCGACGTGGACGTCGCCGTGATGGATTTCGCCGACCGTGTGGCCGACGACGCGGCCTCGATCGGCGAGTCCGAGCTCGACCGGCTCAGGGCGCTCGGGCTGTCGGACGCCGAGATCATGGACGTCGTGCTCGCCGCCGGCGCGCGCTGCTTCTTCTCGAAGACGCTCGACGCCCTCTGCGTCCGCCCGGACTCGAGCTTCAGCGAGCTCGATGCGGAGCTCCGGGAAGTCCTGGTCGTCGGCAGGCCGATCGCGACCCCCTGACGCGCTTCCGCACGGGCATCGGCGAAATGTCGATTTCGGCCTTGCCTGTCCGTCCTCCTTGCGACAGGCGAACGACCACGAGAGGAGCGGACGATGAAGTACCTGCTGCTGGTGTGCTGGGACACGGAGCGGATGAACGAGCAGACGGAGCCCGATCCCGAGGCTCTTGCGGCCGCGGAGGAGAAGGGCTTTCCGTGGGTGGACGACCTGCAGGAGCGGGGCATCTGGCTGACCGGCGACCAACTCGCGCCGCCGCGCCGGGCTCACTCCGTTCGCGTGCGCGCCGGGAAGACGCTGGTGACCGACGGCCCGTTCGCCGAGACCAAGGAGGCGGTCGGCGGGTTCGACCTGATCGAGTGCGGCAGCCTCGAGGAAGCAGTCGAGATCGCGGCGAGCCATCCGAACGCGCAGTCGGGAACGATCGAGGTGCGGCCGCTCTGGGGGAACTGAGCTCGAAGAGCTGGTGCCAGGCACCACGGTGCCTGGCACCAGCGCGTGTCACGTCCCGTAGTCTCGATTCCCCGTGCTGATCCTCAACGAGTCCGAGATTCGCGACCTCGTCGACGCTCGACACGGCCCGCGTGGCGATCGAAGGGGCGTTTCGCGCGCTTCACCGAGGCGAGGCGACACTCGCAAGCGTCATCTCTCTCCCGTTTCGGGCTCCGGACGGCGTCGCGCACATCAAGGCCGGCCACCTTCACGACGACGGCGTCTGGACCGTGAAGGTGTCCACCGATCTCGACCCCGGCGACGGCGGGGCGACGCGGCACGGTGGGCTGATGCTGGTGATCAGCGCGATCGACGGCACTCTCGTGGGCGTGCTCGGTGACAACGGCTTTCTGACCGAGCTGCGGACCGGCGCGGCGGGCGCGCTCGCGGCCGACCTGCTGGCTCGTCGCGATGTCACCACGACGGCGATCGTCGGCGCAGGAAGTCAAGCCCGCTACCAGCTCGAGGCGTTGCGCAAGGTGCGGTCCATCGATCGCGTGCAAGTCGCATCGCGCTCGCCGCGAACGCGCACGCGCCTTCGTCGACGAGCATCACACGTCTGGGAGTCACAGCGCAGCTCTGCGATTCCGTCCAGCAGGCGGTGCGCGGCGCCGGCATCGTCATCACGACCACGCAGTCGACCGTTCCGCTCGTCGAAGCAGATTGGCTCGACGCGGGCACGCATGTCACCGCCGTCGGCTCGGATGAGCCCGACAAGCAGGAGCTTGCTCCCGATGTTCTCGCTCGCGCGAGCGTCGTCGCAGTCGACGACCGGAGGCAGGCGGCGAGCTTCGGGGAGCTGCACCATGCGGTCGAAGCCGGCACGCGAACGGAGGAGAGACGTCGTCACGCTCGGTGAGCTGCTCGAGGGGGTTGCGCCGGGTCGGGTGCGAGACGAGGACATCACGGTCGCGGACTTGACAGGAGTAGGCGTTCAGGACGCTGCCATCGCAACCCTCGTCCTGCGGGAGGCAAGCCGCGGCCAAGTCGACCAGCTCGACTCGCGACGTCCGGGCGATGCGCGGCCCGCGCTCGGGCGAGGGTGAGACGCAGGTGCGCTACCGGCGGACACCGATCGAGATCGAGTCACCCGAGCAGCTCGGGTACTCGACGATCAGGAACAACCTTGCGGAGAGCTCGTTCTCCGACATGCGCCTCGCCGACTACGGCGTGGAGGCCGACCTCGGACAGGTTCTGCTCCTCCGTACGGCGATCACCTGGGCGCAGAGCGCCTGCGCAGGTTGATCGCCGGCGATGGTGACTCCCTCTCGGCCGATCACGTCCTGGTCACCGCGGGTGCCGCGTCCGCGCTCTTCATCATCGCCACGTCGATCCTCGGTCCGAAGACACATGCACTCGTCTGCGAGCCGAACTACGCGACGAACCTCGAGACTCCCCGTGCCATCGGCGCGGACGTCGAGACCATCGAGCTTCGCTTCGAGGACGGGTGGCGTCTGGATCTGGAGAAGATCGCGTCACGGCTGCGGCCGGAGACGCGGCTCGTCAGCATCACCTATCCCGCACAACCCCACCGGCAGCATGATCACGCGCGATGAGCTCGACTGCCCTCGTCGCGCTCGTCGAGAGCCATCCGACAGCGCGTCTGCTCGTGGACGAGACCTACCGAGAGTTGGCGTACGGCGACCCGCTTCCGATTGCGACGACCCTGTCCCCGCGCGTGCTGGCCGTCTCCTCGATGTCGAAGACGTACGGCTTGCCGGGCTTGCGCGTCGGGTGGCTGACGTGCCGCGACGAGCGATTGCTGGAGACGCTCCTCGCCGCGAAGGAGCAGATCTTCATCTGCGGTGCCGTGTTGGAGGAAGAACTCGCTGCCCGAGTGCTCGAACGGCGCGCAGTGGTGTTGTCGCTCGTCCGCGCCAAGACATCAGCGGCACCTGGCCGTGGTTCGCGAGTGGATCAGCGGCCACGAGCTGTTCGAATGGGTCGAGCCGAGTGCGGGTGTCGTCTGCTTTCCACGCATCCGCCCCGAGATCGACATCGACATCGCTCGGTTCTACCGGGCCCTGCTCGAAGAGCACGGAACCTACGTCGGCCCGGGGCGCTGGTTCGACCAGGACCCGCGTTTCTTTCGCCTCGGGTTCGCCTGGCCCACCGAAGAAGAGCTTCAACGAGGGCTCGAAGGGTTCGACCTGGCGGCAGCGGGAGCCCGCTCGACTGCCTGATCGCTCGATTATGCTCGAACGATGAGCGCGACCCGTTCACCCGCGTCCGAGATCCCCACGGGCGCCGAGCGGACGCTCCGCCTACTCGAGCAGCAGGTCGGCCGCCCGCTCGCCGACGTCGAGACGCCCGTCGCCGTGATCGACCTCGACCGGCTCGAGGTGAATCTGCGCGACCTGCAGTCGTACGTCGACTCGCACGGCATCGAGCTGTGGCCGCACACGAAGACGCACAAGTCACCGGAGATCGGCCGTCGCCAGCTCGAGCTCGGCGCGGGCGGCCTCACGGTCGCGAAGACCGGCGAAGCGCAGGTGTTCCAGGAAGCGGGCGCGCCGCGGATCCTCGTCCACTATCCGCCACTCGGGACCGACAAATGGGAACGCCTTGCCGACATCGCCGCCTCCGGTGTCGAGCTGACCGTTGCCGTCGACAGCGTCGCTCCCGCCGAGGGGCTTGCCCGCGCCCTCGAGCGGCGTGGCTTGCACGCACAGTTGCTGGTCGAGGTCGACGTCGGATTGCATCGCACCGGCCAGACGACAGCGGCCGACGCCGTCGCGGTCGCGCAGGAGCTGTCGAGGCTGCCCGCGGTCGAGGTCGCGGGCATCAGCTGCTATCCAGGCCACCTCCGGCCCGAAGATCCCACGCTGCCTCACGGACTCGAGGAGGTCGACGCCCTGCTGCGGGAGACGACTGGTCTCTTCGCCGCCGCCGGCCTCCGCTCCGACCGCGTCTCAGGCGGCTCGACGCCGACGCGCTACCTCACCCATACGACCTGCGTCAACGAGCTTCGCTCCGGCACCTACGCGCTCCTCGACCGGAACGACGGCGAGGACGACCAGTGCGCGCTGTGGGTCGAGGTCACCGTGATCTCGGACGCCGTCCCGAACCAGGTGGTCGTCGACGCCGGCTCGAAGACCTTCACCTCGGACGACCATCCCGACGGAGGCCACGGCTCGGTGCTCGGCTGGCCGGGCGCCGACTTCGGACACATCAATGAGGAGCACGGCTACATCGACGTGTCGGCCCTCGACGAGCGACCCGCCGTCGGCCGACACCTGCAGATCGTCCCGAACCACGCGTGCGGCTGCATGAACCTGCACGACGGCGTTCTCGCCGTTCGCGACGGCGTCGTCGACCACGTGATCCGAGTCGCCGGCCGCGGCCTGATTCGCTAGCCCGTGTAGGGCTCGAGCACCTTGCGCGGTGCCACACAGTACGCCGTGTAGTCGGTGTTGCTGATCTGCGCGATTCGGGCGTCTGCGACCATCGCGAGGAGCAACGCCGCCCTCGCGCGCGGTAGGTCGTAGTCGTCGTCGATCCAGTTCAGGAGCTCCCGCATCGCCTGCCGGGCCGCCCACTCGAGCGGCTTTCCCGACACGATCGTCATCAGCTCGTCCGCCGTCTCGATTCGCGGCCACTCCAGCGACGCCGGCCGCTCGACCGGCATAGCGCTCGCCGTGACCACCGCGCCGACCTCGGGCGGGCCGACGATCTCGCTGTCGCCCATGAGCGCCTTGCAGTCCCCGAAGTAGAGCCCCGCTCCGTCGTGCTCGACGGGCAGGATCAGCGTCGCGCCGGCGCGTAGCTCGCGGCAGTCGAGATTCCCGCCGTAGCGACCCTGCAGCTTGGCGTGCACCTCGCCCTCGCCGGGCACGACCGCGAGGCAGCCGATCAGCGGCCGCGTCGGAAGACGCGTGTGCTCGTCGAAGCGAACGGCCCCGCCCTCGATCGGGAACGCGTCCGCGCCGCTCTCGTCGTCCCACCATTGGTACGGGTCGACGTCGCGGCTGTAGGCACCGTAGGTGACGACACCCGGCGTGCTGATCGCGACGTCGTGGATCGTCACTGCGACGGCGCCGCCGGCATCGCGCCCCTGCGACCGTGATCGGCCCGACGACGGCCCACTTCACCGCCTCGGCGCTCGCATACGACTCGGGCGTGAAGTCCTCCGGCTTGCGGAAGTAGCCGGAGATAGCCCTCGACCGACTCGACCTCGAACACCTCGCCCGGTTGCACGGTTCCGATCGGCGTGTGTTCCGGGCTGTAGGCGTACTTCGCGTCGCTCTCGGGGAAGCGCTGCATCGGCGGAGGGCGAGTATATTCGGGCGCCCATGCAACCCCTCACCGACCAGGTCGCCGTCGTCACGGGCGCCGCGCGCGGCATCGGACGCGGGATCGCCTCCGTCCTCGCCGCCGAAGGCGCGCGTGTGGTCGTGGTCGACGTCGACGCAGAGCTGGGTCGACGCTGACGGCTGCGGAGCTCGGCGCGATCGCCGTCCCGGCCGACGTCACCGACAGCGCCTCGGTCGACGTCGATGGCCGCCCGCGTCGTCGAGGAGCTCGGCCGCATCGACATCCTCGCGGCGAACGCCGGCGCGTACCCGTTCGCCGAGCTCGACGCGCTCGACGAGCAGGTCTGGAACAGCGTGATGGACCTGAACGTCGGCGGTGCTGTGCGCTCGGTCCGGGCCTGCCTGCCGGCGATGCGGGCGCGTGGCTACGGCCGAATCGTGCTGACGTCGTCGATCACCGGGTCCGATCACCGGCCAGCCGGGCTTCGCGCACTACGGCGCGTCGAAGGCGGCGATGCTCGGCTTCATGCGCTCGGCCGCCGTCGAGCTCGCGACGCAGCGGGATCACGATCAACGCCGTCCTGCCGGGGAACGTCAGCACGCCGGGCTTCGCCGACACGAGCGACGAGCACCAGCGGCGGATGCTCTCGTCGATCCCGATGGGACGCTACGCGGAGCCGGAGGAGGTCGGCTGGGCCGTTCGCTTCCTCGCCTCGCCCGAGGCCGGTTACATCACCGGACAGACGCTGATCGTCGACGGCGGTCAGGTCCTTCCCGAGGCGCCGCTCGGTTGACACCCGTAGGTCGTAGGGGGCAGAGCTCGACCGGGCAGACCTGAGCGACGAGCGGAGGCGATATGGCGACGAAGCACGTGTTGGCGGTTCTCGGAGCCGCAATCGTTGCGAGCGCGGCGGTGTTCGCGTCGAGCGCGGCGTCGAAGACGTCGAGGACGACGGCCGACGATCCGAACAACGCGAACCTCACGTACTGGTACTGGGCGGAGAGCGATGCGCCCGGTGCGAACGACTGGCTGAAGAAGGAAGTCGCCATCTACGAGAAGGCGCATCCGAAGGTGAAGATCACGGTCGTCATCCAGTCCACCGACACGCTGACCTCTGCATTCACGACGGCCTCGCAGACGAAGAGCGGCCCGGACATCGCGACGCAGTGGGCGACGCTGCCGACGCTGACGCCGGCGTGGAACGGCTCGACTGTTCCGATCTCCGACTACGTGCCCGCGAGCGAGACGAAGAACTGGATCGGCACGGCCGAGAACATGTGGCAGCGGCAAGCTGTGGGCGATGCCGCAGTACCTGCTCGGCATCCCCTTCGTCTGGAACAAGACGCTGTTCAAGAAGGCGGGCCTCAATCCGAACAAGGGCCCGAAGACCTGGGCGGACTTCCTCGCCGACGCGAAGAAGCTGAAGGCAGCGGGCATCACGCCGTTCGGCATGGGCAACAAGGACGGCTACGGCGGCGCCTGGTTCTTCTCGCTGATCGGCAAGCAGAACCTCAACTCGATCGACGAGCTCAAGGACGCGATGATCGGCAAGGCGAAGTTCGCCGACCCGAAGTTCTCGGGCTTCTACCAGGCGCTCGCCGATCTCAGGAAGAGACGGCTATCTCAACTCCGACGTCGCCTCGATCAGCTTCGAGCAGGGCTTCCAGCTCTTCGGCCAGAAGAAGGTCGGCATGTCGTGGGGCACCGACGGCAACGTCGCCGCCTGGGAGAAGCAGCTCGGCGCGAAGAACATGGGCGTCAGCGCCGATCCCGATCTGGGGACACGGCAAGCTCGCGACGAGCTACGACACGACGCAGTCGTCGGACGCGTTCATCACGAAGTGGTCGAAGCACCCGCGCGCGGCGGCGCAGTTCCTCGTGTTCCTGCACTCGCCGCAGGCGCTGAAGGCGTGGTACGCAGCGACCGGCGTGTTCCCGGCCGACAAGCGCTTCCCGGCGTCGCTGGTGACCGATCCGATCGCGAAGCAGCTGCTCGCGCTCGACCAGTCGCCCGTCTCGGTCTGGCCCGAGAACTTCGTGCCGCCGCAGGTCGACGGGAACGCCGACCTCGCCGGCGGCGAGCTGATCACGTCGGGCTCGGCGTCGCCCGCGACGCGTCGTGAAGCTCTGGGAGACGCAGCTCTCGAAGTGGAAGAGCCAGCATCCGGACGAGTTCCGTAGCTACCAGAAGTGGGTCTCCGGGGACTGACGGCGATCCCGCACGGAGCGCACACGCCGGCGGCGCCGCCGCCGGCGGGTGCTCTGGCCGTATCTCTACGTGCTGCCCGCGGTCGGCGCGATGGCGTTCGCGTTCGGGTTTCCGCTCGTGCAGGTCGTGCGCGACAGCTTCTACGCGGGCAACTTCTCCAACTCGCCGATCTGGGTCGGCCTCGACAACTACAAGGGCGTCATCTACGACCCCGCAGTTCCGGCAGTCGCTGCTGAACAACCTGAAGCTGCTGCTCGCGGTGCCGGTCATGCTCGGGCTCGGCCTCGCGATCGCGCTCGTCCTCAACGACCGCATCCGCGGCATGCGCCAGTACCAGGCGATCGTCTTCCTGCCGTACGTGCTGCCGGCGACCGCGATCGGCATCGCGTTCTCGTTCCTGCTGCAGGAGAACGGCGTGCTCAACACGGCGCTCCGCGAGGTGCACCTCGGCGCGCTCGCGCAGGACTGGCTCGGCAACTCGCATCTCGCGATCGTCTCGGTCGGCGGGCTCGTGATCTGGCAGCAGCTCGGCTTCGGCGTCGTCGTCTTCACGGCGGCGCTGCTCGCGTTACCGCCGGAGACGGCCGAGGCCGCGCGCATCGACGGCGCCGGCTGGTGGCAGCTGCAGCTGCGCGTGCTCGTGCCGCAGATCCGCCCGATCATCGAGCTCCTGACCGTGATCCAGGTGATCACGGTGCTCTCCTGGGTCTTCAACTACGTCTACGTGCTCACGTCCGGCGGCCCCGGCTACGCGTCGAGCGTGATGGAGCTGTACATCTGGCGGAGCTTCTCGAACGGCTCGAACGGCACGGCGGCGGCGTCGCGGTGATGCTGCTCGGGATGGCGAGCGTGCTGATCGGCCTCTCGCTCTGGGTGCGGCGGCAGGCGGCGTCGGCATGAGGACGACGACCGGCGGGCGCCTCGTCGGCATTCTGTCGCGGCACGCGTTCCTGATCATCATCTGTCTCTCGGCGCTCTACCCGCTCTGGTTCATCGTCTCGACGGCGCTCAGGTCGAACGCCGCCTACCAGCTCGACCCGACCGGCTTCCCGAGCCACCCGACGCTCAGCTCGCTGCGCTCGATGATCCTGCACCAGCCGCTGCCGCGCTGGATGTGGAACAGCTTCCTCGTCACGGTCTCGTCGGTCGCCGTCTCGACGCTCGTGGCGCTGCTCGCCGCGTACGCGGTCGTGTTCGGCCGCTTCCGCGGGCACAAGATCTTTCTCTCGACCAGCGTCGCGCTGATGGTCGTGCCGCCCGTGACGCTGCTCGTGCCGATGTTCGTCTTCATGGTCGACACCGGCTGGGTCAACCACCTGCAGTCGGTGATCATCTTCTACACCGGCCTCCTCGTGCCGTTCGCGGTCTTCTTCCTGACGAACTTCTTCCGCACCGTCCCGCAGGAGCTGATCGAGGCCGCCGCGTCGGAAGGCGCCGGCCCGTTCACGGTGCTGCGGCGCATCGTGATGCCGCTCTCGGGCGCCGCGACGTTCACGCTCGTCGTCGTGCAGGCGATCTGGGTGTGGAACGAGCTCCTGATCGCGCTCGTCTTCCTGCAGAACGAGAGCGCGCGCACGCTGATGGCCGGCCTGACGCAGTTCCAGGGACGCTACGCGACGAACGAGCCGCTCGTGCTCGCGGGCGCGCTCGTCTCGATCGCGCCCGTCGTGCTGCTCTACCTCTCGGGACAGCGCTTCTTCGTGCGCGGCCTGACGGCCGGCATCGGCAAGTAGCAGGCTCTCGCCGGTCCCGACGTCGAAGAAGTGGAAGCTCGCCGGGTCGACGGCGAGCTCGAGCGACCGCCCGGCCTGCGCCTTCGTCGCCGGGTCGACGCGGGCGGTGAAGAGCGAGTCGTCCTCGGCGAGGATCGTCGCGTCGTCGCTCGGCGCGTCGCGCGACTCGATCGTCACGCGCGGCGCCGCGACACGGAAGAAGACGTGCGAGTCGGAGCCGAGCTCCTCGAGCACCTCGACCGTCACGTCGATGCGCGGCAGCTGCGTCTGGCGAACGCGGCATCGTCGAACGCCTCGGGCCGGACGCCGAGGACGACGCTCGGTGACGCCGCGCGGGGGCCGCCGCAGCGGGCGCGAGCGGGACTCGAAACTGTCCGAACGCGATCGTGTCGCCCTCGACGGTCGCCTCGACGAGGTTCATCGACGGCGAGCCGATGAACGCCGCGACGAAGAGATCGTTCGGCGCCTGGTAGAGGCGCTGCGGCACGTCGACCTGGACGATCCGCCCGTCGCGCATCACGGCGACCCGCTGGCCGAGCGTCATCGCCTCTGTCTGGTCGTGCGTGACGTAGATGCTCGTGACGGAGAGACGTGCGTGCAGCTGCGCGAGCGAGGCGCGCATGCCGACGCGGAGCTTCGCGTCGAGGTTCGAGAGCGGCTCGTCCATCAGGAACGCCTTCGGCTCGCGGATGATCGCGCGGCCCATCGCGACGCGCTGCCGCTGTCCGCCCGAGAGGTGCGCGGGCTTGCGGTCGAGGAGATCCTCGAGGCCGAGCAGCGTCGCGACGTCGGCGACGCGGCGTGCGATCTCGGCCTTCGGCGTGTGGCGGACGCTGAGCCCGAAGCCGAGATTCTCGCGCACGCTCATGTGCGGGTAGAGCGCGTAGTTCTGGAAGACCATCGCGATGTCGCGGTCGGGCGGCGCGAGCTCCGTGACGTCGAGGTCGCCGATCGAGATCGTCCCGTCCGTGATCTCCTCGAGGCCCGCGATCATCCGCAGCAGCGTCGACTTGCCGCAGCCCGACGGGCCGACGAGCACCATGAACTCGCCGTCCTCGATCGTCAGGTTGACGTCGTCGACGGCGACGACGCCGCCGGCGAACTCCTTCGTCACGTGCTCGAGCTCGATCGCAGCCATCGGTCAATACCCGGCCTGCATCGTGCCCATCACGTCGACCTGCGCCTTGAACGCCATGTAGCCGGCGTCGATCGGGAAGACGGTGCCCGTGACCGCGACCGACTCGTCGCTCGCGAGGTAGACGACGAACGGCGCGATCTGCTCGGGCGTCGGGACCGGGAGGATGTGCAGGCTCTCGATGGTGGCGCGCGCCTGCTCGTCGTCGAGCCAGACTCGCTGCGGCTCCGTCGAGACGAAGCTCGGTGCGATCGCGTTCACGCGCACGCCGTCGCGGCCGACGCCCGCGGCGAAGGAGCGCATCATCGACGTCACGCCGCCCTTGGCCGCCGTGTACGAGTCGAGGCCGGCGCAGCCGACGAGCGCGTCGACGGTGCTCGAGACGATGATCGAGCCCGAGCCCTGGCGACCATCTGACGGCCGACGTGCTTGAGGACGTAGAACGTGCCGGTCAGGTGGATGTCGATCATGCGTGCCCAGACGTCGTCGTCGAGCTCGGTCAGTCGCCTGTCCTGCGTGTTGACGAAGTGGACGTCGGCCGCGCAGTGGTAGAGCACGTCGAGGCGACCGAAGCGCTCGACGGTCTCCGCGACGAGGCGCTCGACGAGCTCGGGCGACGTGACGTCGACGTGCATCGCCGACGGCGTTCTCGCCGATCGATGCCGCGACGGCCTCGGCGCGGTCGAGCGCAGAGGTCGGAGACGACGACCTTCGCGCCCTCGGCCGCCATCGCGGCCGCGCCGGCGCGCCCCATCCCGGAGCCGCCGCCGACGACGAGCGCGACCTTTCCGTCCAGTCTCACCGCTCCTCCTTCGCGAGCTGATCGTCCTGCCACGGCAGGTACTGGCCCTCGGCTCGCGTAGCGCGCCGCCGCCTCCGCGACCGCATCGTCGTCGACCTCGACGCCGAGCCCGGGCCCGTCGATCGTGCCCCAGCGCGGGCCGGTCGCGATCGGGAGCGGCTCCGTGAGGATGTCGTGCTCCAGCAGGTACGCGGTCTGCTGGTGGCCCTCGACGCCGTTCGGGAGCGTCAGCACGACGTGATGGGCCGCGGCGGCGGCGAGCCCGAGCTCGCCGTGCGTGTGCTTGCAGACCTGCAGCCCCTCGCACTCGGCGACCCAGGCGAGCCGGTGAAAGTCGAGGATCGATCCGACCCAGTACTGCGAGAAGCAGAAGACGTCGGCCTGCCGCGCGCGGATGCGCGCGTACGCCTCGGCTTCCGACCAGAGCCCTTCGTTCGCGCAGACGCTGATCGCGGTGCGCTTGCGCAGCTCGGCGAGGTGGCCGATCGGGTGATCGCGCACGGGCTGCTCGACGAAGTCGATGTCGTGCTCCTCGAGCGCTCGGAGCATGCGAACGGCCTGGGGGAGCGTCCAGCTGCCGTTCGCGTCGAGGCGGAGACGCGGCCCCGGTCCGAGCGCTTCGCGCACGGCCGCGACCAGCGCGAGATCCTCCGCGTCGTCGAGGCCGACCTTGAGGTAGAAGACCTCGAATCCGTGCGAGAGCCCGTCGGCGACCTGCGCGTCGAGGCTCTCGCGCGAGCCGCGCGCGAGGTAGTAGAAGTACGTCGCCTCGGCTTCCTGCCGGCCACCGAGGAGCCGCCAGAGCGGCTGGCCGGCGGCGCGTCCGCAGATGTCCCAGAGCGCCATGTCGATGCCGGCCCACGCGAAGTTGCCGGTGCCGGCGCGGAACTGCCAGAGCCCGTGCGTGAAGGCGTCGCGGCGCATCGCCTCGCGGTTCCACGGGTCGCGTCCGATCGACGAACGGCGCCATCGCCCGGACCGCAGCGTCGACCGATGCCGTGTCGGCGCCGCAGCACGCCTCGCCCCAGCCGACGAGCCCGTCGTCGGTCGTCAGCTTCACGAGGACGTCGCTGACGCCGTCGCGCGCCACCTGCGAGCTGACCTCCCGGTGCGTGTACGGAACGCTGACCGGGATCGTCTCGACCTTCGCGATCCTCACAGCGTGTGCTCGAACCTCGTCAGGATCTCGTTCCCGTCCGCGCCGACGAGGAACGTGTGCTCGAGTCGGATGCCGCCCCAGCCCGGCAGGTAGATCGCCGGCTCGAGCGCGAGCACCATCCCCTCCTCGAGACGCTCCTCGCAGTACGGCGTGATCCGCGGCTCTTCCGACCATGCTGCGCCGATGCGGTGGCCGGTGTGGTGGTTGTACGTCGGTCCGTGCTCGGCGAGCAGCTCGCGCACCTGCCGGTCGACGTCCTTCGCGACGACACCGGGCCGGCAGAGCGCGATCCCGTCGTGCAGCGCGCGCCGGATCGCGTCGAAGCGATCGCGCGTCACCTTGTCGGGCGTGCCGACGAAGACCGCGTTCGCGGTGTCGGACCAGCCGCCGTCGATCCACGGGGACGTGTCGGTGAGGACGAGGTCGCCCGCGCGGACGACGCGGCCTGTTGCGACTCCGCCGCCGGTCGCGGTCGCGTCGGCGCCGGTCGTCACGGTGAGGATTCCCGGCACCCGCTTGCCCGCTTCGCGCGCCATCGCGGCGGCGGCGAGCCCGGCGAGCTCGGCTTCGCTGAGCCCGGGCTCGGCATGATCCTTGACCGCCTGCTGCACGACGTCGGCGAGCCGGCAGGCGCGTCTGATCGCGTCGAGATCCGGAGTGACCACGACGGCCGCATCGCAGGAGATCGGCGTGCGGCCCGATTGCCGGAGCCATTCGGCGACGGCGTGCGGAAGGTGCCGTGCCTCGACCCCTGTCGGGCCCTGCGCGAATCCTGCATCGTCGAGCGCTGACAACAGTGCGGTGCGCAGCTCGCCGGCCGGATCGGGCGCGCGCTGGAAGTCGTAGGAGCGGTAGGTGACGAGGCGTGCGGTGGACGGCCGGACGTCGGGAGCGTGGAAGTCGGCGACGACGAGCACCGCTTCCTCGGGGCCGACACAGAGCAGCGCAGGAACGAGCACGAACGGAGTCGAGACGGGCCAGTCCTCAGCAGGCGTCTCGAAGCAGCCGAGCGACGCGAGCGACTCGGGATGCGACAGCACCACCTGGGTGTGGCCGCTCGCGGCGAGGGCGGCGCGAAGGTGCTCGAGGCTCACCGCGTGAGTCTGGCAGAGTCGCCCTTCTACTCGAAAGGAGCGTGCGTGATGCGGGAAGCGATCGTTGGTGCAGCCGTCGGTGGGCCTTACTCACCCGCGGTGGTCGCCGAGGGGAGGTTCGTGTTCGTCGCCGGGCAGGGGCCGCTGCGGGACGGTGAGTACATCTCCGGGTCGATCGAGGAGGAGACGAAGCAGACCCTCGCCAACATGGGCGCGGTGCTCCAGGAGGCCGGAAGTGGGTTCGAGCACGTCGTGCGCTGCGGTGTCTGGCTCAGCGACCTCGACGATCTGGCCGGCATGAACAGCGTCTACGAGACGTGCTTTTCGGAGCCGAGACCTGCGCGCGCGACCGTCCGTGCCGATCTGATCGTCGGGAAGATCGAGATCGACTGCATCGCTCTCGTCCCATAGCTAGTAGGTCGCGTAGCTAGTAGGTCGCGCGGCCGCCGGAGATGTCGAAGCAGGCAGCGGTCGAGAACGTCATCTCCTCGCTCGCGAGCCAGCAGATCAGCGACGCGACCTCCTCCGGCCGGCCGAGCCGGCCGAGCGGGATGCGCGAGGTCATGTAGGCGATGTGCTCCTCGGTGCTCTGGCCGACGAGCGGCGTGTCGATGACCGCCGGGGCGATGCAGTTGACGAGCACGCCGGAGCCGGCGACGTCCTTGCCGATCGACTTCGTCACGCCGATCACGGCGGCCTTGCTCGCGGAATAGGCGGCTGCCATCGGATTCCCTTCCTTGCCGGCGATGGACGCGATGTTCACGATCCGCCCGTAGCCCGCCGGCTTCATCTTCCGGACTGCGGCGCGGTTGGCGTAGAAGACGCCGTTCAGGTTGATCGAGAGCACGCGCGTCCACTCGTCGTCCGAGATCTCTTCGGTGTGGATGGAGTCTCCCGCCACTCCCGCGGAACAGACCAGAATGTCGAGTCGGGAGAGACGGTCGATCGCCGCGTCGAGCTGAGCCGAATCGCGCACGTCGTCGCCGTTGACGAGGTCGAAGATGTGCACCTCAGCACCTCCGGCTCGCAGTCGCTCGACGGTCGCGGCGCCGATGCCGCTCGCGCCGCCGGTGACGAGCGCGACCCTGCCCTCGAAGCCATACCGGTTCGCCATGCGCCATTTCTACACGCCTCGCCTCCCGGTGGTGTCACTGCGTGGGTCGGCGCGATCGCGCGCCCCGCTTGTTCCGCTCTCGAGGCTGTGTTATCCACTCACGCAGGAGGCTGGAGATGGACGCGGCAGGGGAGGTGGGGGCCGAGCCGATCGGACGCGACGAGGAGCTCGCCGGAGTGCGTGCGTTTCTCGATTCCGCCGGCTCTTCGCGAGCGCTCGTTCTGTCGGGTGGGCCCGGGATCGGGAAGACGACGCTCTGGGAGGCGGGGATTGCCGCGGCACGGGAGCGGGGGTTTCGCGTCCTCTCGTGTCGGGCGAGCAGCGCCGAGGCGCGGCTGTCCTTCGCGGCGCTGATCGATCTGCTGGACGGAGTCGACGGCGGGGACCTGGCGCACCTGCCGGCGCCGCAGTTGCAAGCACTGGAAGTGGCGCTTCTTCGAGCCGAGCCGGCCGGCGCGCCTCCCGAGTCGGGGGCGATCGCCCTCGGTTTCCTGAACGCGCTCCGCTCACTTGCAGCGGATGGGCACCTGCTCGTCGCAGTCGACGACGTCCAGTGGCTGGATCCGCCCTCCGCTGAGGCATTGGCGTACGCGGCGCGCCGGCTCGCGGCAGAGCCTGTCGGGTTCCTGCTCGCGCGGCGGCCCGGACGTTCGTTCGACCTCGAGCGCGCGTTCGGGGCGAAGCGGCTGGACCGGATCGAGGTCGGCCCGCTGAGTCTCGGCGCGCTGCGGCTTCTCCTGTCTCGCCGCCTCAAGCTGAGCCTGCCGCGGTACCTGCTGCGGCGGTTGCTCGACTCGACGTTGGGCAACCCGCTGTTCGCGCTCGAGGTGGGGCGAATGCTGGTCGAAGCGGGCGAGCCGGCGGTCGGCCGGGAGCTGCCGGTGCCGGACGCGGTCGAAGACCTGCTGGGCACGCGTGTGGCACGGCTGCCGGCACGTGCTCGCCGGCTCCTGCTCGCGGTCGCGTTGAGCGCCGATCTGAGCACGTCGCAGCTGGGGATGGTCGTCGACCCGGCCGCCGTCGAGGATGCGATCGGCGCCGGGCTCCTGCAGGTGGAGGGCGACCGGGTACGTGCGGGCCACCCTCTGCTCGCCGCGGCGGCGAAGAAGCACGCGCGTTCGAGCGCCCGGCGAGACCTTCACCGAGAGCTCGCGCGCGTGGTGACCGACGAGCAGCTGCAGGCGCGGCACCTCGCCCTCGCGGTCGACGATCCCGACGAGGGCCTCGCGGCCATCGTTGCGGCTGCTGCGTCGAAAGCCGCTGCGCGCGGCGCCTGGCAGGAGGCCCTCGAGCTGGCAGAGCACGCGCTTCGTCTCACCCCGCCCGACGCGCCTGCGCGGCCTGATCGGCTGCTTGCCGTCGGCCACGATCTCGTCGTGGCCGGCGAAAAGCAACGGGTGACGGATCTGCTCTCGGCCGAGTTGGAGTCCCTGCCTCCCGGCGCCTCGCGGGCGCAGGGCTGGATGCTTCTGGCCGGGGGGGCGGTTGGGAGCAACGACGACATTCGAGGATGCTTCGAACGAGCGCTCGAGGAGACCGGAAACGACCCGGGGCTGCGCGCGTCCGTGCTCGCCAGCATCTCCGAGAACAACGCTGTCATTCGCGTCGAGCGAATCGGTGAGGCAGAGGCGTCGGCTGACGAGGCGCTGCCGGCTGCACGTCGTGCGGGACCAGAGATCGAGCGATCGGTGCTGTACGCGTTGAGCTGGGCGCGCAGCCTGCACGGTTCTCCGATCGACGACCTCTGCGAGCGTCACCGCGCAAGCTCGGACGCCGTGGCAGACCTCGCTGTCTCTCCCGAGCGGGTTGCCGGGCAGCGCCTGGTGTGGCGTGGGGAGGTAGAGCAGGCGCGCCGGGTTCTCGTCGAGCTGCTGTCCGTCGCGGACGGGCTCGGGGAGGGGTACTCCTACGCCTTGCAGCGACTGCACGTGTGTGAGCTCGAGCTGCGAATAGGTGACTGGCGAACCGCGGCTGCGTTACTCGAGGAGTGGGACGAGCCTTCGGAACGGGAGCTCGTGATCTGGCCGATGTACGAGCGGTGCCAGGCGCTGCTGGCCGCGGGGCGCGGTCTCCCGGATGATGCGGAGCGGTGGGCCGGTGGAGCGATCGGCCGCGCTGAAGCCACGGGGGTCCGCTGGGACCTGCTCGAGGCGTTGCGGGCGCGCGGTGTCGCGGCGCTCCTCGCACACAAGCCGGCCCGAGCAGCCGAGAGCCTGCGCCGGGTGTGGGAGCACACGGTCCGGGAGGGGATCGACGAGCCGGGAGTGTTTCCGGTCGCACCGGATCTCGTCGAGGCGCTCGTCGAGCTCGGCGAGGCCGACGAGGCCGCGGCCGTGATCGATCGCCTGGCGACGCTCGCCGAGGAGCAGGAACATCCGTGGGGACTCGCGACCGCGAAGCGATCCGGTGCGCTGCTGCGCCTCGCCTCGGACGGGTACGACGAGGAAGCGGCCGCGGAGCTCGCGGACGCTGCGGAGGACTACGGCGGGCTGGGCCTGCGCTTCGACCGGGCGCGAACCCTGCTCAGTCTGGGACGAGTGCAGCGGCGCTCCAAGAAATGGGCTCTGGCGCGACGTTCGCTCGAGGATGCCGCCGACGCATTCGAGGAGATCGGATCGGGCGGCTGGGTCGAGGATGCCCGCTCGGAGCTCGCCCGCGTCGGCGCGCGACGGCCTCGTCCGGAGGGCACGTTGACACCCGCCGAGCAGCGCGTCGCCGAGCTGGCGGCGGCCGGGCTTGCGAACAAGGAGATCGCCCACACGCTCTTCGTCAGCGTGCACACGGTCGAGGAGCATCTCTCGCACGCGTACGCGAAGCTCGGCATCCGGTCACGGTCGCAGCTCGCGTCACGTCTCCCCACCCCGGGGTAGCACGCCAAAGATTGGAGGTCTCCGGGGTTTCTCGTCCGGCGCCGCAGACGTACCGTCGGCTGCGTGACGGGAAGGAACTGGTGGACGGGCTGGCTGAGCGTGCTCGTCACGGGGACGCTCGTCGCGGGTTCGGCTGCGGCCTCTGAGGCGAAGGTGAAGCCGAGGCCGGTGTCTGTGCGGATTGTGTCGGCGGTGATGGTTGATGCGAATCGGGATGGGCGGGCGGATGGTGTGCGGTTGAGGTATTCGGCGGGGATCCGGCATCTGGCGGATCGGGATGGGCGGTATCCGTTTGTGGTTGCGGGGTACCGGGTTCGGGCTGTTGGTGGGGCGAGTGGTCGTTCGTTGGTGGTGTTGTTGGTGGAGGGGGCGCGTCCTGATGCGGCTGCTCGTCCGTGGGTTCGGTATCGCCGTACGGGGTCGAAGCCGGTGACGGATCTGGCGGGGAGGCAGGTGCCGGCGCAGCTGTTCCGGGGGACGCGGGCGCATGGGCATCGGGTGCCGGTGTCGTCGCCGGGGCCGGTGTCGCCTCCGCCGTCGGCGCCGTCGCCGGTGGTTGACAGTGATGGTGATGGCACGCCGGACGCGCAGGATTGTGCGCCTCATGATCCGTCGGTCCATCCGGGTGCGCCGGATCTGCCGGATCTGAAGTTCGTCGATTCGAACTGTGACGGGGTCGACGGGACGGCGGCGAACGCGGTCTTCGTTTCTCCGACCGGCAACGACGCGAACCCGGGCACGATCGACAAGCCGAAGCGGCAGATCCAGGCAGCCGTCCTCCTGGCGGTCGACAGCAGGAAGGACGTCTACGCCGCCGCGGGGACGTATGCGCACGTCGACGCCGAAACCGGCGTTGGGATCTACGGCGGCTACGGCTCAAACTGGACGCGGTCGAACGGCAACAAGACGACGATCGCCGGCTCGCCTGAGGGGATTCTCCTCGACCACAACAAGGCCGTCGTGCTCCAGCTCGTGACCGTCACCGGCGGTGCCGGGCCTGGCGGCAAGAGCGCCTACGGGATCCGCGCGATCAACGGCTCCAGCCTCACCCTGCAGCGCGTCACGGTCGTTGCCGGCGCCGGTGTCGACGGCGTGCCCGGGACCAACGGCAGGGCGGGGCTCGATGGAGGTGCCGGCACCAAGGGCGCCCCGGGCCAGTGCGACGACACGAACGGCGCGGCGGGGGGAAGCGGAGGAGCGAGCCCGATCGGGCGTCCCGGCGGCGGCGGCGGAAACGGCGGCAACCATGACGAGACGGGCAACAACGGCGCTCCCGGCAGTCCGGGCGGCGGTGGAACTCCCGGCGGTGCGGCCGGAGTGACGGATAACCCGGGCCTCGCAGGCGGCGTCGGCCAGGACGGGGCCAACGGGGCGCTGGGAACGGCAGGGATCGGCGGGACGGCCGCGATCGTGAGTGCCCTCTGGACAGGAGAAAACGGCGCCGGCGGCACCGACGGGCGGCCCGGCGACGGGGGTGGCGGTGGTGGCGGCGGTGGCGGCCAGGCCGGCATCTTCGTCAGCGACGGCAACGGAAACGGAGGGGGCGGCGGCGGCGGCGGCGCCGGCAACGGCACCCACGGCGGTGGCGGCTCGAGCGGCGGCGGCTCCTTCGGCATCTACCTCTTCGCCTCGACGCTCGTCGTCGATTCGAGCTCGATCAGCGCCGGCGACGGTGGCGCAGGCGGCCACGGCGGAGATGGAGGCGCGGGCGGTACCGGAGGCGCCCTCGGCAAGGGCGGGAAGGCCTGTCTGACCGAGGTCGGAGCCGGTGGTGACGGCGGGAGCGGCGGAGACGGCGGCGCCGGCGGGGCGGGCGGCGGCGGTCAGGGGGGTCCGAGCGTCGGGATCTACAAGGCCGGCACCTCCACCGCCACCGTGAGCGGCTCCAAGCTGCAGCACGGAGCCGCCGGAGCGGGTGGGCTCGGTGGCGTCGGCGGCTTCGGAACGCCGGGCGTGGGTGCGAACGGTGTCGCGAGGGAGGTCTACCCATGAGCGCACGCGAGCGGACTTGCTCCACAGCTGCGGGAGCGGTAGCTGCTGCCCTGCTGGCCGCGCTGATGCTGCTTGCAGGCCCGGCGGTTTCGTCCGCAGTGAAGCCTCCGTCTGTGCGGATTGTGTCGGCGGTGATGGTTGATGCGAATCGGGATGGGCGGGCGGATGGTGTGCGGTTGAGGTATTCGGCGGGGATCCGGCATCTGGCGGATCGGGATGGGCGGTATCCGTTTGTGGTTGCGGGGTACCGGGTTCGGGCTGTTGGTGGGGCGAGTGGTCGTTCGTTGGTGGTGTTGTTGGTGGAGGGGGCGCGTCCTGATGCGGCTGCTCGTCCGTGGGTTCGGTATCGCCGTACGGGGTCGAAGCCGGTGACGGATCTGGCGGGGAGGCAGGTGCCGGCGCAGCTGTTCCGGGGGACGCGGGCGCATGGGCATCGGGTGCCGGTGTCGTCGCCGGGGCCGGTGTCGCCTCCGCCGTCGGCGCCGTCGCCGGTGGTTGACAGTGATGGTGATGGCACGCCGGACGCGCAGGATTGTGCGCCTCATGATCCGTCGGTCCATCCGGGTGCGCCGGATCTGCCGGATCTGAAGTTCGTCGATTCGAACTGTGACGGGGTCGACGGGACGGCGGCGAACGCGGTCTTCGTTTCTCCGACCGGCAACGACGCGAACCCGGGCACGATCGACAAGCCGAAGCGGCAGATCCAGGCAGCCGTCCTCCTGGCGGCGAAGACGAAGAAGTACGTCCTCGCGGCCGCCGGCTCGTACACGCACGTCGCTGCAGTCAGCGGGGTTTCGATCTACGGCGGTTACGACCCGAGCAACTGGTCGCACCGGAGCGCGAATCAGACGACGACGATCTCCGGTTCACCGGAGGGCGTCCTGCTCGACGGCACGAAGGACGTGGTGCTCCAGCTCATCCGTGTGGCCGGTGACATCGGAACGGCCGACCCGAACGCCTACGGGATCCGCGCGATCAACGGCTCCAGCCTCACGCTCCAGACGGTCACCGCCACTGCAGGCAACGGCGTCAACGGCGATCAGGGCGCAAACGGCGTCAGTGGTCCGAGCGGCGGAGTCGGCGGCGACGGTGATCCAGGTGTGTGCGACGCGTACGCGGAAGTGCGTGGTGGGGCCGGAGGGCCGAGCCTCGCCGGCCGACCCGGAGGAACTGGAGGGGACGCCGGTTGGGGCGCATTCACTGACATCAACGGCTTTCCCGGTCAGCGTGGCTTCGGTGGAGCGCTCGGCGGCGCGGGCGGACACACGGAGAACCCGGGCAAGCCGGGCGGCAGGGGCCAGGACGGAGCGAGCGGCTCGGCGGGGTCGTCCGGAGCCGGAGCGTCGCTGTTCCCGGCGACGGCAACCTGGAGCGGGACGAGCGGCGCAAACGGTGCTGCCGGCGCGCCGGGTGACGGCGGCGCGGGTGGGGGAGGCGGCGGCGGCCAGTCCGGATTGTTCGTCGAAGACGGCACGGGCAACGCCGGAGGCGGCGGAGGCGGCGGCGCTGTCGAAGGCCGCGGCGGCCTGGGCGGAACGTGGGGGACCGGGTCGTTCGGCGTGTACCTCGACAACTCGACCGTGATCGTCACCGACTCGAGTGTCATCAGCGCGGGCAACGGGGGCGCCGGTGGCAACGGCGGTTCGGGCGGCGCGGGAGGGCTCGGCGGAGCCGGCGGCAAGGGCGGGACGACGTGCACGGGCGAGGTCGGGGCAGGCGGCGACGGCGGCCGGGGTGGCGACGGCGGCAGAGGCGGTGCAGGCGGCGGCGGGACGGGCGGATGGAGCGTCGGCATCTACAAGGCCGGTACGTCCACGGCCACCGTGAGCGGCTCCAAGCTGCAGCACGGAGCCGCCGGAGCGGGTGGGCTCGGCGGCGGGATCCCGTCGAAGAAGCCCTATCCGTCGCCGTCGAACGGTCGACCCGGCGTCGCAGCGGACACGTACCCCGGCTGAGTCGCGTCGTGGCTGAGTTCCTGATCGAGCTGTACGTCCCCCGGGCCGAAGCCGCATCCGTCGAGCGTTGTGCCGAGCGAGCCCGTCGCGCCGCACGGGAGCTGACCAGAGAGGGCACGCACGTGCGCTACCTGCGGGCGATCTTCGTGCCCGAGGACGAGACGTGCTTCTACCTGTATGAGGCGGCCACGTCTGCGGCGGTCGGCGAAGCCGCTCGCCGCGCGGGGCTGCAGTTCGAGCGCGTGACCGAGACGGTCGGCGACTCACCAGGGCGGCATTCGAGACCGTAGGAGGGCACCTTGTGCAATAGGCGCGAACGACTGACCGGCACGATCCTCGTCTGCGCGACGGCGGCGGTTCTCGTAGCCGCCGGGGCCGCTGCGCGGTCGACCCGCGTGATCCCGCTGCAGCTGCACGGCACGGTTGTCCTCGCCGGCTCGAAGATCCGCTGCGGCTCGGGGCAGCTGAAAGGACTGACCTACGTCGACTGCGGCGTGGCGGATGGCTCGGGCCAGCCGAAGCGGGGCAGCTACGTCGCACTGATGGCGGCGGACGGGCGGGTGAACATCGTTTCCGCGACGACGCTGAAGACCGAGTTCTCCCGAGTTCCCGCCGCAGCGGTTGCGACGCCGTCGCCGACGGTCGTACGTCCCGGCGACACGGTCACCGTCCCCGGGACCGCGCTGTCGTGCTCCGCCAGCCGGGTGAGCGGCAAGGCGACGATCATCTGCTACTACCTCGACGCCAAAGGGGTCGTCCGGCCTCACTCCTATTCGTTCGGGATCAGCGACTCCGTCGTCACGGCGCTCGGCTGGGACGGCGCGCGGCACGCGCATCTGATTCACGCCTGGCCGGAGAACGGTTAGGCCGGTTCCCCCTTCGCCTCGGGACCCGGGCGCGAGTCAACCTGCGACGCGCGACGCCCGTCGCTCGCGCGTAGCGCGCTCGTCGACGGCCAGTTCGGCGTCGAGCACCACACCGTAATCGCGTTCGGCGGCCTCGAGGGTGACGTATCCGTCGAGAACGTCGGCGCGGACGCGCGCAGGCTCGCGCTGGTACGCATCGCCGAAGCCCCCTCCGCCGCCGGTCAGCAGTTCGACGACCGAGCCGGCCTCGAGGGGGTGAGCGTTCACCTTCAGCATCCGGCGCTCGTCGGGGCGACCTCGATTGATGATCACGTCCGGGCCGACGGCGTCGGCGCCACCGAACAGACCCCACGCCGGGGTCACCGACCGGTCGAGCCAGAGGTAGAGGAAGGAGTCGGGCTCGACGTCGAAGGTGCGGAAGAGGCCGCAGCCACCCCGGAACCGACCCGGGCCACCCGTGTCCGCGCGGAAGCCGTAGCCGCGAATCAACGCGGGGAACTTCACCTCGAAGACCTCGACCGGATAGTCCTTGAAGCCGCCGTTGACGTTGTTGATCAGGCCATCCTGGCCGTCGCCGCCTTCGAAGCCGCCCCAGCCTCCCGCGTGGGGCATCACGTGGAGGAAGGGCGCATCCCCGTTCCGGGGGTCCTTGCCCGCGAGAAAGAGCACCATCGAGTCGCCGAAGTGCGCGGCAGCGACCTTGTCGGGGAGCACGGGCGCCAGAGCCGTCACGACGAGGTCGATCAGGAGGCCGAGTGGCGTGAAGTACCACTGACAGGCCGCCGGCTCGTGCGCGTCGAAGATCGATCGCTCCGGTGCCTTGACGTCGAGTGTGTGGAAGGTTCCACCGTCGACCGGCCGCTCGGGGTTGATCAGCAGCTTGAAGGCGACGCGACAGGCCGAGATCGTCTGGGCGAACCCGCAGTTCACCGGCCCCTCGGCCTGAGGCGAGGAGCCCTCGAGGTCGATCGTCATGTGGTCGCCCGCAACGTCCACCGTCAACTTGACCGGAATCGGCCCATGCCCGAGGCCGTCCTCGTCGAGGAATCCCTCCGAGTGGTACGTCCCGTCCGGGATGGCGGCGACCGCCTCACGCTCGAGCTGTTCGGATTGGCGATAGATCTCGTCTCTCGCCTCGACGTACGTGTCGTACCCGAACCGGTCGAGGATCGCCCGGAACCGCGCCTCGCCCGTCCTGCACGCAGCGACCTGCGCGTTCATGTCTCCGACGAGCGAGTAGCCGAACCTGCCGTTCCGGCGCAAGATGTCGATGATGTCCTCGCGCGCCTCGCCGCGATCGTAGATCCGCGTCGGAGCGAAGCGCATTCCCTCCTGGTAGATCTCGCGCGAGTCCATCGGCCCGCCGGCGTCCTTGCCGCCGACGTCGAGCCAGTGCGCCCGCGTGGCCGAGAACCCGACGAGACGGTCGTTCCAGTGAATCGGCCCGAAGATCGTGGCGTCGTTCAAGTGCGTGCCGGTCATGTAGGAGTCGTTCATGTAGAAGACGTCGCCGGGTCGGAACGCCTCCCAGCCGAACATCTCCGCAGCGAGCTTCACGCAGATCTCGAGGTTGCCGAGGAACAGCGGTAGACCGAGCGACTGGCCGAGGACGTCACCGTGCTCGTCGAGGATCGCGACCGAGCAGTCCTTGCCTTCGTAGATGATCGGCGTGTACGAGCTTCTGATCAACGTCGCGTTCATGTCCTGCGCGCACGAGACGAACGCGTTACGGATGATCTCGGTCGTGATCGGGTCGGCGCTCATCGCAAGTCAGCTCCCTTCGCTCGCTCGTGTGATCAGGAGGTTGCCCAGCTCGTCGAGGGCGGAGCCGTGACCGGGAGGAACGACGGTCGTCGAGCTGTCCTCCTCGATCACCACCGGCCCGTCGTGGCGATCACCGGGCCGAAGGTGCTGTCGAAGCAACACCGGTGTGTCGTGGGTCGCCCCGTCGAACACGACTCCCCGCCGCCCGAGCAGCGGGTCGCCGGCCTTGGCCGGCGGGCGATACGTCGGCGCACCGGCGGCGATGCGACCCATCGCGGCCACGCGCAGGTTGACGAACTCGACCGGAGCCCCGGGCGTGGAGTGGCCGTAACGCACGCGGTGGGCGTCGTGGAACGATGCGTCGATCCTTTCCAGAGAGATCTCGACCGGGACCGGGACGTTGACCGTGTACTCCTGGCCGACGTACCGCATGTCCGCTGAGCGGGCGAAGTAGCGATCGGCGGCGGCGATCCCTTCGTGGGCGAGCAGGTCCGAGCCCTCCGCCTCGAGCGCGGCAAACGTCTCCGCCGGAGCCTCGTCGCCGAGGCCGGCGAGCGGCCGGTAGAAGCTGCGCACGACGTCGTGGCGCATGTCGGTCTGCAACATCCCCCAGGCCGAGAATGTCCCCGGGCTCCAGGGGACGACCACCTCTCCGATCTCGAGCTCCTCCGCGAGCCAGACGGCGTGCATCGGCCCTGCGCCCCCGAAGGCGACGAGCGCATACTCGCGTGGGTCGATTCCCTGCTTCACGGTGATCGTTCGCATCGCGTCGGCCATGCGCGCGTTGATGATGGCGAGCATTCCTTCCGCAAGCTCCGCGGCGTTGAGCCCGACCTCCGGGGCGACGGATTCGAGAGCTCTCTCCGCTGCGCCCTCGTCGAGCCCCATGCGGCCCCCGAGGAAGTAGCCGGAGTCGAGACGGCCGAGGAACAGATTCGCGTCGGTGACGGTCGGCTGGGTGCCGCCGCGGCCGTAGCAGGCGGGGCCTGGATCGGATCCGGCGCTCTGCGGCCCGACGCGCAGTCCGCCGGCCTCGAGCCACGCCAGCGAACCGCCCCCGGCACCGATCGTGTGGATGTCGACGAGCGGCATCAGCACCGGAAGACCCTCCAGCTCTGTCTCGGTCGAGACCGTGGGCTGACCGTCGACGACGAGGCTGAGGTCGAACGACGTGCCACCCATGTCGACACACAGAAGGTTGCGTCGTCCGGTCGCGCGCGCGAGCGCAGCACCTCCGATCGTCCCGCCAACCGGTCCGGACAACAGGGTCTGGATCGGCTCGGCCCGGGCCCGCCGCGCGGTCGTGATGCCGCCGTTCGACTGCATGACGTACAGCGGGCTCGCAACCGCGAGGGCCTCCAGCTCGCGCTCGAGCGTTCCGATGTACCGCTCCACCCGTGGCGCGATGTACGCGTTCAGTGTCGCCGACGACGCGCGTTCGTACTCGCGCCATTCGCGTGCGATCTCGTGCGACAACGTGATCGAGAGATCGGGGAACTCAGCACGCAGCCGATCGCGCAACTCGAGCTCATGGACAGGGTTCACGTATGCGTGGATCAGGCAGATCGCGACGGCCTCGACCTGCTCGTCCCTGATTCGTGCGGTCAGGACATCGAGGCTGGCCGGGTCGAGCGGCTTCTCGACCGAACCGTCCCAGCGCAGCCTCTCGCGGACCTCGATGACGTCGCGCCGTGGCACCAGCCGTTCAGGCTTGTGGTAGCGCAGGGTGTAGAGCTCCTTGCGATCGTGCCGCGCGATCGAGTAGGCGTCGCGGAGGCCCTCGGTCATCACGAGCAGCAACCGCGTGCCCTTGCGCTCGAGGAACGCGTTCAGACCGACGGTGGTCCCGTGGACGAGGAACTCGATTGCGGTCAGCTCCGGTACGAACTGGCGAAGGCCGTCGAGCACTCCGTCGGCCGGATTCGCCGGCGTTGTGAGCACCTTCCCGGAGCTGACGGTCCCCTCGTCTTCATCGAGTGAGACGAAGTCGGTGAACGTGCCACCGATGTCCATGGCGACGCGGTAACCGCTCACTGTGTCTCCTCCTGCGTCGTGTTGACGACCGAATAGATCGCGCCGGACGGCTCGCCGTCGAGGAGGCTCATCAGGCCGGCCGACAACTCGTCACGCGCCGGCGCGGCGAGCCAGCGTGCGTAGGCTGCGCCGTCGTCCCACTCGGCGACGACGAAGAACGGCGCTCCGGCGTCCGTGGGCTGAAGCAGGTGGCCGGCACGGAAGCCGCCGACCTCTGCCGCGAGGCGAAACACCTCGCGCTCCTCGTAGAAGCGGACGACGTCGGCCTCGCATCCTGCACGCACCGGGAGACGAAGCATCGAGACGATCATCGGCTGCCGCCGGCTTCGACGGTTCCGAACGCGGCGTTCAGAAGGGCATCTTCGGTCATCGACGGGCCTTCCAGTTCGGCGACGAAACGGCCGCCTCGCATCACGAGGACGCGATGAGCCAGGCCGAGGACCTCCTCGTACTCGGAGGAGATGAGCAACACAGCCATCCCGTCAGCTGCCAGGGAATGGATCAGCTCGTAGATCGCACGCTTCGCGCCGACGTCGACTCCTCGCGTCGGCTCGTCCGCGATGAAGACGACCGGCGGACGGTAGAGCCAGCGCGCGAACAGCACCTTCTGCTGATTGCCGCCCGACAAGGTGCTGACCCGCGCATGCGGGCCGGCAGCGCGTACCTCGACCCGGTCCATGAGTGCTCGCGCGGTTCGACGTGTCCGCCGCTCGGCGATGAGGCCCCCGCGGCTGAGTGTCCGCATGTAGGGGAGCACGACGTTGTCGGCCACAGAACGCTTCATCAGCAACCCCTGCGCCTTCCGATCCTCGGGGAGGAGGACGACCCCGTTCGCGATCGCATCGCGCGGCGAGCGGAGGCGTTCGGGACGACCGCGGACTTGAAGCTCGCCCCGATCCCTGCGGTCCGCGCCGAAGATCGCGCGTGCGAGCTCGGAACGGCCACTCCCGATGAGACCCGCCAGGCCGAGGATCTCACCGGCGCGGATGTCGAACGACACCCCCAGCACGGCCGGCGCACGCTCCAGGTCGCGTACGGAAAGCACGACCGGCGCGTCAGCCGGAAGCTCCGACTTGGGCGGGAACGTGAGCTCCACGGTGCGACCGAGCATCGCGGCGACGAGCCGCTCCGGCGTTTCCTGCGCACAGGCCGACGTCCGCACGACTCTGCCGTCACGGAGCACCGTCACCGTCTCGGCGAGCTCGAGGACCTCGGCCAGGAAGTGCGAGACGTACACGACCGTGGTGCCGCGTTCGTGCAGGCCGCGCACGATCCGGAACAACTGATCGGCCTCGTCCGTCGTCGATGCGGCGGTCGGCTCGTCCATGACGACCACTCTCGCGTCGCGTGCGAGCGCGCGCAGGACCTCGACCTTCTTCTGGTCCGAGAGTGAGAGCGTGCGGACGAGCGCCCCTGGAGGGAGATCGAGCTGAACCTGGTCGAGCAACCGGCGGTAACGGACGCGCATCGTGTGCCCGCGCACGACACCGCCGACCCCGCTCTCGATGCCGAGAAAGATGTTCTCGATCACGGAGCGGTGGGGCACGAGCGCCCCTTCCTGGGTGATCACGGTGACGCCGTTCTTCAGCGCGTTTCTCGGCGACCGGTAGTCGACACGCCGGCCGTCGAACCGAAGCTCTCCCTCGTCGGGCCGATGGACGCCGGCGATGATCTTCCCGAGCGTCGACTTCCCGGCGCCGTTCTCGCCGACGAGCGCATGGATCGTGCCCGGTTCGATCGTCAGCTCGATGCCCAAGAGCGCCTGGACGCCACCGAAGCGCTTGCCGATCGACCGTAGCTCGAGCCGGGCGCTCATCGACCGTCCAGCGGATCGAACCGGCCGCTCGAGACGACGACCCGGCCGTCCTTGAAGACGCCTGCGAGTGCACCGGGCTCGAGGAGTCGACGGAGCTCGGCCGGCTCGCGCGCGAAGGCGACCGCGTCGAAGACGAAGCCCGGGCCGATGCGGCCGTACCGATCGCCGACGCCGCAGAGCTCGGCTCCGCCGCTCGTCGCGGCCAGGAGCACCTCCTCCGCACTCAAGCCTGCCTCCTGCATCAGCGCCAGCTCCTCGAGGTTCGAGCCGTGCTGCTCGCGACTGATGTAGTCCGTGCCGACCGCCAGGCGAACGCCGTACTCCTTCGCGATCCGGACGGCACCGCCGAGGTCGAGCTCGAAGTCGATGATCTTCTTGCATTGAACCGGCGTCAGCACGCCCTCCTGGGCCCACCGCAGCGTGTCGCGCATCGCCGAGAGGGTCGGCACGAGCCAGCAGCCGGCGTCAGCCATGCGGCGGGCCTGCGCCTCGGTCAGGAAGCCGCCGTGCTCGATCGAGGTGACGCCGGCGGCCACCGCGTTGTCAAGTCCCTCACCGCCGTAGGCGTGCGCGGCAACCGGCTTCCCCTTTCGTCTCGCCTCTGCAACGGCGACCTCGATCTCCTCGAGGGTGAAGTCCGCGACGAGAGGATGGTCGTGATCCGAGACGAGCCCGCCCGTCGTCGCGAGCTTGATCCAGTCGGCTCCCGATCGGATCACCTCGCGGACGGCCAGCCGCATCTCGTCGACCCCGTCGACGATGAACCGCGGTTTGCCGGGATAGTTCGGGACGAGATGGGCGGGCGCGAGCTCGAGCCCCGCTCCGGCGAGGAACCCGTCGCCGTGGCCCCCCGTCTGTGAGATCAGCACCGTCGAGATCTGCAAGGTGGGACCCGGAACGAACCCGCGTGCGATCGAATCGCGGATCCCGGCGTCCGCCCCCGCGAGATCGCGCACGAACGTGATTCCACCCTCGAGCGTCAGCCTGGCGTTCTGAGCCGTCTCGAGCGCCCAGCGGCTGATCGGCGTGGCGAGCGCCTCGGCGAGCGCGAACGTCGACATCGAAATGTGGTTGTGACAGTCGAAGATCCCGGGAACGAGCCAGAGCTCTGACGCGTCGACGGAGACGGCGGCTCCGGCGGAGAGGTTCGACCCGACTGCAACGACCACCCCGTCTACGACGTGGACATCGAGGGGGCCGTCGAAGCCGCCGCGCTCGTCGAGGACGGACGCACCGCGAAGAACGAAAGCGCCGTTCATTCGGCCGACTCTCTGTCGCGAGCGCTCAGCAGAACGGCCGCGATCACGCATGGTTCAGCGGCGCGGTTCGCCCATCCGTGGACCGTGGCCTGCTGCACGACGACGTCGCCGGCACGCAACGCGACTTCTTCTTCCGGGAGCAGCAATGTCAGCTCGCCCGAGACGACGACCACATAGTCGAGCGTGTCGGTGGCGTGGAGGTCGATTTCGGCCCCGGGCGCGTAGGTGACGAGACGGAAGGCGCTTCCCCCGGCCGGAGGATCGAGCTGCCAGTCGCCGGCGGCGGCGTCACTGCCGATCCGTGTCTCCGCCGGCGTGGAACGCGTCACCCACAGCTCACTCGCCTGCGCGACGCCGAAGTCGAGGGAGGTCGGCGGGGCACCGTCGAACAGGACGATCGCGTCACCATGATCGCTCCAGCCTGTGACCACACGCCGCGGCGTCATCGTCAGGCCGCCACCGCACTCGCGCCGTTTCCGACGATGAATCCGTAGTCGCCCGGCTCGACCGTGGTCAACGCCTCGCGTACCAGGACGAGCAGCGTCGACTCGAAAGGTGCAGCGATCGTCTCGAGCGTCTCGAAGGTGTAGGGGCTTACCACCCGCGCGAGCTCCTCGCCGCCCTCGACGCATTCGCCGAGTCGGTCCGCGCCGTAACGCGACAACATCAGCCCTCCGTGGTGCGGCTTCAGGTCGGCGAGCTCGTCGAACACAAGCTGCTTGGAGGGAAGCTCAGGTTCGCCGTCGAGCATGCCGAGGTGCCTCATCACGTTCAGCACACCGCGCAGGCCCTTGCGGACGAAATGCTCGTTGCGCTGCTGACCGCCGCCCAGCTCGACGATCAGCGTCGCCACGCCGAGCGACTCGGCGTGAGCTGCGAGCGAGCCTGCAGGCGCCGAGCCGCGGTAGAGGAGCTCGGAGCCGAACGACTTGGCCATCCGGCTGTCGGTTCCGGTGTAGGCGTAGTCGACCGTCGCGAGGCTTCCACCCGAATGGATGTCGATGAGGCGATCGCATCCGTCGACGAGCTCTGAGGCGATCTCCGAGGCGAGCTGCTCCGTGAGCGTGCCGTCCGGTCTGCCGGGGAAGACCCGATTGAGGTTCACCGAGTCGATCGGCGTGTTCCGCTCGAGCGCCGCGAACGCATACGGATTGGCGACGGGAACGGCGATCAGGCGGCCCCGAAAGCTGTCGTGCTCGAGCTCGAGCAGCAGGCGGCGAACGATCTCGATCCCGAGCGGCTCGTCGCCGTGAATTCCCGCGATCAGCCCGAGTGTCGGGCCGTCGCTCCCCCCGTCCAGCACGTGCCGCACGACTTCGAGCTCGTGTCCGTTCGCGAGCGTCGCGACCGGCGTCCGCACGAGCCGGCGCTGCTGGGCGGCGGTCGTCATTCGCCGCTCCTCCTCGACCAGGAGTCGAACGCCACTGCGAGCACGATGATCGCTCCCTCGACGATCTGCTGATAGACGGGGTTGATGTTCAAGAGGTTGAACCCGTTCCCGATCAGTGAGAGCAGCAGGACGCCGAGCACACTTCGCCAGACGGCGCCCTCGCCGCCGAGGATGCTGGTTCCGCCGATGACGACCGCGGCGATCGTCGTGAGCGTGAGATCGCCGCCCGTATCCGCCTGGCCCTGCGAGATGCGAGATGCCACGAGCACGCCGGCGATGCCGGCGGCGAGCCCGCTCAGGCCGAAGGTCGTCACCCGAATGACGTTGACGCGGATTCCGGCGAGGCGTGCTGCCTCGGCGTTGCCTCCGACCGCGAAGATGTAGCGGCCGAGCGTCGTGCGCGTGAGGATCACGGTCGCACAGACTGCAACGGCCCCGAACAGCCAGATCGAGTAGTCGATCCCCGCGAACCCGTTGTTCCCGAGGCTGGCGAACGACGGATTGGTGACCGAGACCAGGAAGCCGCTCGTCATCACCTGCCCAAGTCCGTAGAACATGAAGCTCGACGCGAGCGTCGCGATGAACGAGTTGATTCTCCCGACGGTGATGAGGAGCCCGTTGACGACGCCGAGACCGAGGCCGAACAACGCGCCGACGATCATTCCCTCCCACACACCGAGGTGCGGCGCGGTTTGCGCCGCGGCGACGCCGCCGAGAGCGAAGGTCGCACCGACGGAGAGGTCGAACCCGCCGCCGATGATCACGAGCGTCATCGCGCACGCGATGATTCCGGCCGGCGCTGTCTGATCGAGGATGTTGAGGAAGTTCGTCTTCGTGAAGAAGACGTTGCTCAGAAAGCTGAGCGCAATGAACAGCGCGAGGAAGAAGACGACGATGCCGTAGTCGCGCACCGCGCCGGCGGTCGCCCGCAGCGTGTTCAGCAGACGGAACCTGTTCGCCGCAGAGCTGAGCGGCTCGCCGGTGGTCACGGTGCCCTGCGGGTCCAGATCCATCACCCCTGTCCGGATTTACCGTACGCGCCTCGACGAGGCGGTGCCGCGCCGGGAATCGATCCTCGTCGGCGCGGCACCGGCCGTCGTCTCGGCTCAGGCGCCCGTTATCCGGCCCACTCCGCCTTGAACTTGCCGGCGTTGGCCTTCGTGATGATCGTCGTGCCGACCTTGGAGTACTTCAGGTCGTCCACGAACGGCGGGATCTTCGAGAGCGGGGTGCCCTTCGCCGCCATGATCGCGTACTTCGCGCCGAGGTACCCCTCGGTGTACGGAAGGTTCGCGACGGTTGCGAACCAACGGCCGGCCGCGACTGCGGCGACACCCGGCACGCTCGCGCCGTTCCCGACCAGCTTGATCTTGCCGGTCTTGCCCGCGCTCTTCACCGCCTGCTCCATTCCGAGGGTCATCTGGTCACCGCTGGACGCAGCGACATTGATGTCGGGATGGGCTTGAAGCATGTTCTGCATCGCTGTTCGCCCCGTATTGGCGAGGTACTTGCCCTCCTGCTCGGCGACGATCTTGATGCTCGGGTGCTTCTTCAGGTAGGCGGTGATCCCGCTCGTGCGGAACTTCTCGGTCGAGAACGACAGCAGACCAGGCTCGTACGCGACCTTGCAGGGATTGAGGCTGCCACAGGCGGCGACGATCGCACGAGCGATATCGGTGCCGTTCTCGGCGAACTGATAACCGACGGTCGTGACGTAGCCGGGGATCTGGCGCGCGTTCGACTGCTGGTTCAAGCCGCACGGCGAGAGCAGGCAGACGACCTTGATGCCCGCCTTGATCGCGTCCTTCACCTGCGGAACGATCACGTTGCCGGCTTGCGGCAAGATGATGAAGGCGTCGTATGCCTTGGCCGTGATCGCATCCTCGACCTGCGTCGACTGCGTGCTGGCGTCGAAGTTCGCGTCGAAGACCTTCACCACCTTACCGCCGAACTTGGCGGCCGCGGCCTTGATGCCCTTCAGGTCGGCCTGCTCGTACGTGTTCGCGGTCGACGAGAGCAGCACGGCAATCCGTACGGTTGCCGTGGCGTTCCCGGACGACGTAGAAGTCCCGGGCTTGCCAGATGCGCCGCCGGCGACGACGGCCGCGGCGACGATGCATCCCACAAGCGCTGCGAGCGGGGCGAGCTGCAGGCCGCGCGGGGTCCGTCGATGCCTCATGGTTCCTCCCTTAATCTCTTGGGGGCTAGCGACTCGGACGACGCCAATACGAAATCACCCTGTGCGTCCGTTGTCCAAGAGGCGTTTACCGTCGGCTGATAGGACGTCTCTATCGGTAGCCGTCACTGGGCCATCGTCGGGACTGTCGAAATGGCATCCCCTGGTGTGCGACGTTCGAAGACCTCTATGACACGCGAGAGCGTCCGATAGACTCGCCCTCTCATGGTGGTCCGGTCCGCTCCTGAACTTCGGCCGCTTCGCTACTTCCTCGCCGTTGCCGACGAGCTGCATTTCGGACGCGCCGCCGCCCGACTGCACATCTCTCAACCGTCCCTGAGTTACGCGATTCGCAACCTCGAGGAGTCTCTGGGCGTCGACCTGTTCACGCGCACCAAGCGCGAGGTTCGCCTGACTGATGCAGGGCGGCTGCTGCTCGCGGAGGCGCCGGGGGCCCTCGCGGAGATCGAACGCGCGCTGACGCGAGCCGGCCAGGCCGGCCGCGGCGAGCTCGGCGAGCTCTCGGTCGGATTCATCCCGTCGACGGCGTCGTGGCTTGCGCCGTCGTGCGTTCGCACATTCAGGGCGACGTATCCCGACGTGAGCCTCGAGCTCGTCGAGATGCTGGACGAGCCGCTGCTGGAAGCCGTCGCGGCGCACCAGCTCGATGTCGCCCTCGTCCGCACGCCTCATGCGAACGCCGACGACATCTCATGCGAGCCGGTCTTCTCCGATCGCATGTGCGTCGTCGTCCCACGCGCTCACCGGCTCGCCCAAAACGACGAACTCTCCTACGCGGATCTCGCAGAGGAGCGCTTCGTCCTCTGCTCGTGCGCACGGCCCCGGGCCGAGGTGCGAGAGGGGTTCGACCCCGTCGTGGAGCGCTGCCTTGCGTCGGGGTTCAGTCCGCAGGTCGTACAGGAAAGCTCGCTCCCGTACACGACGCTTGGTCTCGTTCAGGCGGGAGTGGGAATCACCGTTCTCTCCGAGCTCTTCCGAATGCTGTGTCCGAACGAGCTCGCTTTCGTGCCGCTCAAAGGCGAGCGCGGAGTGATCCATGTCGCCTGGCAGTCCGCCGAGCCATCGGTGATCCGCGAGAACTTCGTCGAAGCCGTCCGCCATGTCGGGGAGCGCCTCGGCAGCGAAGAGATCCGGCCCGACGTCCTCGAGCCGCGTTCGTCAGGGCTCGCAGTCGCCTAGCCCGTCCGCGATGTCGACCGAGCCGATTCTCGATCTCGCGGCCGCACACATCCTCGTCGATGCATCCGTCGGACCCGTGCGGCTCGACCACGCCGAGGGAGTCGCGGTCCATCCGGACGGAAGCGTCTGGTGCGGCGGCGAAGCGGGTCAGGTCTACCGCATCCCACCCGAGGGCGGAACGCTCGAGGTCCGCGTCGCCGGTGGTGACGGCTTCACGCTCGCGCTGGCCTTCGGGCCCGACGGTCTTCTCTACTACGTCGACCTCGAGCGGTGCGCCGTGATGCGCCTCGACCCGGACGGCTCGAAGCCAGAGCTCTTTGCCGGCCCGGAGATCGGGGGTCACCAGCTGAAGCTTCCGAACGCAATCGCCTTCGACGAGGTGGGCCGGCTGTACCTGACCGAGAGCCACTCGCCGAGCGAGCCGGGGCCGGGTGTCTTCCGGATCGATCCCGACGGATCGGGGACGCTCTGGAGCGAGGGGCCGTTCCTCTTCGCGAACGGCATCGCCGTCTCGCCGGGCCAGGACGCCGTCTACGTGGCGGAGACGTGGTCGCGGAGGATCACACGGGTGCCCGTGCTCGCCGACGGGTCGGCTGGGGCGCTCGAGCTGGTGGTCGACCTGCCCGGCACGCTTCCCGACGGACTCGGTTTCGGCCCGGACGGCCTGCTCTACGTGGCGTGCTACCAGCCGAGTCAGGTGATGCGCGTCGACACGGACGGCAAGGCCTCCGTGCTCATCCGCGACGACGATGCGATCGTCCTCGCGCATCCCACCAACATCGCCTTTCGGGGGAACACGGCATTCTGCGCCAACCTGGGGCGGTGGCACATCACCGGCATCGACCTGACCCACGCACAGACCGCGTAGCGAAGGAGATGGCGATCGAGCTTCGGGTCGCGGGCGAGGCAGCGTCGGTTCGTCTCGAATCCTTTCGGCTCGTGATCGCCGGTTACACCGGCCGCGACGCCGAGGCCGTGGAACAGCACATCCGAGAGCTTGCGGCGCACGGCATTCCGCGCCCGGCCGAGGTCCCGGCGTTCTACGAGCTGTCGAGCGAGCTCCTTCGCGTTGCGCCCACCGACCTCGACGTCGGCGAAACGACGTCCGGGGAGGCCGAGCCGGTGGTCATTCGCGATTCCGGCGGCGAGCTCTACCTGGGTGTGGGGAGCGACCACACCGATCGCGAGCTCGAGCGTCGGTCGATCCTCGAGTCGAAGCGTTCGTGTCCGAAGCTCGTCGGGCCCGACGTCTGGCGATTCGAGGACGCCGCGGACGAGTGGGATCTGCTCGAGTTGTCCTCGACCGCAGACGGCCGGCCCTACCAGCGTGGAACGCTTTCGCTCATCCGACGACCGGAGGAGCTGGTGTCGCTGATGCCTCGAGGCGTCGCCGCGGCAACTTCCTTCGTGCTCTACCTCGGGACGCTCCCGTTGCTCGACGGTTCGTTTCGCTTCGCAGGCGAGTTCAGCGCATCGCTGGCCCGTCCGCGAGACGACGGCCGGTTGTCGTGCAGCTACCGCTACTGAGCCTCGCTGAAAGCGGGCGGGACGCCCGGTTGACTCAGTAATATACTACTTGTTACTCTTGCTCCCTCCGTGAGTCCGAGCCCGACGACGATGAGGCTCTTGAAGGTCGAGGGCACGAGCTTTCGTGACCAGGCGGCGAGTGCCATCCGCGCAGCGGTGGTGACGGGAGAGATCGAGGGCGGGGCGATCTACTCGGTCCCGACGTTGGCGGCTCGCTTCGGCGTTTCGGCCACGCCGGTCCGCGAGGCATTGCTCGATCTCGTGACCGACGGCCTCGCCGAACCTGTTCGAAACCGCGGTTTTCGGATCATCGAGGCGAGCCCGGAGGCTCTCAACGAGATCTTCGAGCTCCGGCTGCTGCTCGAGGTGCCGTCTGTCGGTCGACTCGCGGGCTCGCTTTCCGACGAGGACGCGGAGTACTTCGCCCGGTTGGTGGACAGGATCGAGGCGGCGGCGGAGGCCGGCGATCTCGTTCGCTTTCTCGACGCCGACCGGGATTTTCACCTGGGTCTGCTCGCGAGACTCGGGAATCGCCGGCTCGTCGCTTTCGTCGATCGACTGCGCCTCCAGGCGCGCCTGCCCGGGCTCGAGGCGCTGATCGGCACACCGGAGCTCGCTGCCACGGCGCGCGAGCACCGCGAGATCCTGCGCGCGTTGACGGAGGGGAACAAGCGAAAGGTCGAGAGTCTGATGACCCGGCACCTACGCCACACGCGTGGCGTGTGGGCGGGAGTGCAGGAATGATGCGACGAGGACACCTCAGGAGGAGGATTCCATGACGGATATCCACGACGAGTTGGCCCGGCGCCAGGCGCAGTTCAGCCGGCGCTCGTTTCTCGGGAAGGCCGCGGTCGCCGGAGGTGCTTTGCTCGTGCCTGCCGCGCTCGAGGGCCTGCTTTCGGACGACGCGCTGGCGGCTGCGGAGCGGCGTCTGGGAACAGGCGCGGCTTCGAGCACGATCTATGTCGCGCTCGGTAGCGACATGACGAACATCGACCCGTTCCTGACGAACAACGACAACGCGACCGCCGAGACGCTGACCAACATCTACGGCCTCCCGATGAACTTCAAGATCCCGGGCCCCGCCGTCGGCGGTGTACCCGCGGCGAACGCGAACGTCTTCGCGCCGTGGCTCTCGAGCTCGTGGAAGTGGAACGCGAAGCGAAGCGCCGTCACGTTCGAGATTCCGCCGGGCTTGATGTTCCCCGACGGCACGCCGCTCGACGCGACCGCCGTCAAGTTCAGTTGGGACCGTTGCTTCGACGTCCAAGGGAGCGGCTACTTCCTGTTCTCGATGGTCGGTGTAACGAAGAAGAGCCAGCTTCGGCTGATCGACAAGCATCACATCGAAGTCGTGATGCCGCATGCCTCCTCGCTGCTCTTCGGGAACATGGCGCAGTTCTATTCGACGGCGATCGTGAACCCGACTCTCGTGAAGAAGCACGCCACGGCGTCAGATCCGCATGCGAAGGCGTGGATGAAGACGCACACCGCCGACAGCGGCCCGTACTACCTCAAGGAGTGGCGGATCGGCACCGGTTGGACATTCGCAGGCGAACCCTCACTCGCCGATCAAACCGAAGACGAAGACGATCGTGTTCCAGGTCATTCCGGACGCGTCGCAACGCGAGCTCCTTCTCCGCTCGGGGAAGGCGGACTTCGTGCCGGTCGCCTGGACGCCGGTCAAGGATGTTCCGCGCCTGCAGAAGACCTCCGGAATCAAGGTCGTGAGCCTGCCCTCGCGCTACGTCGTGTTCGCCGGCATGAACGTTGCGCACAAGCCGTTCGACAACAAGCTCGTCCGGCAGGCGTTCAACTACGCCGTCCCGTACGACACGATCATGGCCCAGGTGATGCACGGCCAGGGCGTGCAGCTCAAGAGCCCCGTCCCGCAGGGGACGCCGACGAGCGATTTCAGCTTCTGGCACTACGACACGAACATCGCCAAGGCCAAGGAGCTGCTGAAGCAGGCCGGCTACGCGAAGGGGCTGTCAGTCGAGCTGTCGGTCAACGTCGGAGCCTCGACCGATCAGGACACCGCGATCTGGATCCAGCAGGGTCTGCAACAGATCGGTGTGCACTGCACGATCAAGAAGCTCCCTGGCTCGGCCTACACGGCAGGAGCGCAGGCCAGGTCGCTTCCGTTCTTCATCAACAGCTCCTGGGTCTCGAACAACAACGACCCGTTCTACCACCTCTATTGGCTGTTCACGCAGGACTGCTGCACGTACGGCAGGTACATCAATCCGAGAGTCGTGAAGCTCGTCAACGAGTGGGTCAACCGGCCGCCGAGCGCGCAGCGCGACGCCGCATCGCGTCAGATTCAGAAGCTGATCGTCGAAGATGCGCCGTGGATCTTCCTGTACCAGCCGCCCAACGTCTATCTGATGGGCGACCATGTGAACGGATTCGTGTACGAGCCAGCCGATAACGTGACGAGGTACTGGACGCTGTACAAGACGTAAGGCGTCGGATCGCCCGGTTCACCGTGAAGATCGCGTGGTATGTCGCGCGCCGCGCGCTTCTGCTGGTTCCGGTGCTTCTCGGCGTCAGCTTTGCGACGTTCGCGCTGACGCACATCCTTCCGGGCAACCCGGTTGCGAAGATCGTCGGCCCTTACGTCAGTCCCGCTCAGCGGCGGGTCGTCGCACACCAGCTTGGCCTCGACCGCCCGTTCTACGACCAGTACCTGACGTATGTGCGAAAGGTCTTGCACGGCGACCTCGGCGTGTCGCTGACGACCGGACAGTCGGTGGCGGGCGACCTGTCGCAGCGCCTCGGCGCCACGGTCGAGCTGATGACCACCGCGCTCGTGATCGCGCTCGCGGTGGCGATTCCCCTCGGCGTGCTCGCCGCCGTGAAGCGAAACACGTGGGTCGACGCGGTCGCTCACGTGATCGCGGTGAGCGGGATCTCCGTCCCGATCTTCTGGTCGGGGATCATGCTGTCCTACCTGCTCTTCTACAAGCTCGGCATCGCCTCGCCGCCCGTGGGAAGAATCGACCCCGGCCTCTCGCCGCCGCGGACGATCACAGGGCTCTACGTCGTCGATTCGACGCTGACCGGGAACTGGGCCGTCCTGCGATCGGCGATCAACCACCTGTGGCTGCCGGCGGCGGTCATGGGGTTCTCGGTGATGGCGCCGATCATGCGGATCGTTCGACAGGGAATGGTCGAGGCGCTTGCCTCGCCGCCGCTCCTGGCGCTGAGGTCGCTCGGGGTCTCGCGCCGCAGTCTCCTGAAGCACGCGCTGAAGAACGCGCTGCTCCCGGTCATCACGATGACTGCTGTTGTCTACGGCTATCTGCTCGGCGGATCGGTTCTGATCGAGTCGATCTTCTCCTGGCCGGGGATGGGCCTGTACGCGTACAACGCGATCTCCGCGAGTGACTTCCTCGCCGTTCAGGGGTTCATCCTCTATGCGACGACGATCTACGTGATCGTGTACTTCGTCAGCGATGTCCTCTACCTCGCTGCCGACCCGCGGGTGCGGTACTGATGAGCCTCGTTGCGGTCGAGCAGCGGGAGACGGCAGCTCGGCTCGCGGACATACGCGCGCGGCTGCTTCGCAGCAGCGTCAGCGTCGCAGGTTTCATCGTCGTCGGGATCGTCGTCTTCGTCGCGATCTTCGCACCGCTGCTGGCGCCGTACGGGCCACTGGTGGCGCATCCGGACGCGACGCTCCAGGGGCCGTCATGGCACCACCTGTTCGGCACCGACGCAACGGGCTTCGACATCTTCTCGCGCGTTCTCTACGCAGCGCGCGTCGACCTCGGGATCGCATTCGGCGCGGTTGCGATCGCGCTCGCAGCCGGTGCGATCCTCGGCTCGTTGGCCGGCTACTTCGGGCGCATCGCAGACGAAGGGATCATGCGGACGATGGACGTTCTGTCGGCTTTTCCGACGTTCATCCTCGCCATGGGTGTCGTCGCCGCGCTCGGGCCGAGCCTCGTCAACCTGATCCTGGCGATCGGGCTCGTCAACGTTCCGGTGTACGCCCGACTGCTGCGAGCGAACATCCTCAGCGTCCGCGAGCGGCAATACGTGATGGCGGCTCGCGCGGTCGGGAACCCGCGCTGGCGGGTTCTCGTGCGTCACATCCTCCCGAACGCGATCGCGCCGCTGTTCGTTCAGGCGACGCTCCAAGCCGGGTATGCGATCCTCGAGGCTGCCGGGCTCTCCTTCATCGGGCTCGGCGTGCCGGTGCCGGATGCCGAGTGGGGGGTCATGATCAATCTCGGCCTGCAATACATCGTTTCGGGCGAATGGTGGATCACGTTCTTCCCCGGAATCGCGATCGCGGTCGCCGTGATGGGGTTCAACCTGATCGGAGACGGCCTGCAGGACGTTCTCGATCCACGTCGGCGTTGACGTGAGCGCTCTCCTCCGGATCCAGGGCTTGTCGACGACCTTCGACTCGCCGCGGGGGCCGGTCCGCGTGCTCGAGGACCTCGACCTCGAGCTCGAGCCGGGGCGCATCCTCGGCCTCGTCGGGGAGTCCGGATCCGGCAAGTCGGTGACGGCGCTCTCGGTGCTGAGGCTGATCGCTCCGCCGGGCCGGATCGTCTCCGGCGAGGTGTGGTTCGACGGCGTCGATCTGCTGCGGCTCTCCGAGCGTGAGATGCGCGCCGTCCGCGGAAAGCGCATCGCGATGATCTTTCAGGACCCTCGCGGCTACCTGGATCCGGTCTCGCGAGTCGGGTCGGTGCTCAGCGAGGTCTACCGCACCCATGAGCGGAGCGGCCGCCGTGACGGGCAGCGCCGGGCCGTCGAGATGCTCGCCGCGGTCGGACTTCCCGGGCCCGAGCGGGTGATGCGCGCCTACCCCCACGAGCTCTCCGGCGGGATGGCCCAGCGCGTGATGATTGCCCTGGCGCTCGCCTGCAACCCGAAGCTCCTGATCGCCGACGAGCCGACGACGGCGCTCGACGTCACCGTCCAGATGGAGACCATCAGGTTGCTACGTTCGCTCCGCGACCGGTTCGGGCTGACGGTGATCCTGATCACACACGACCTGGGCGTCGTCGCAGAGATCTCCGACGAGGTCGCCGTCATGTACGCCGGCGAGATCGTCGAGCGCGGGGACGTCGGCGACGTGCTCGATCGGCCACGGCACCCCTACACGATCGGCCTCTTACGCGCCAGACCGACGCTGAGGAATCCGGGCCTGATACCGATCGAGGGAGGTCTGCCCGATCTGCTCTCCCCGCCTGCCGCCTGCCGCTTTGAACCTCGTTGCCCATATGCGGATGACCGCTGCCGGCGAGACGGCCCGGCGTTGCGGGCGCTCGACGGACGTCTTGTCCGCTGCCACTACGCCGAACGGGTGGGGGAGATATCGCCGTCGTGAACGCCGCGCCGCCCGTTCTTCGGGTTCGACACCTGTCAAAGACGTACCCCGTTCGCACCGGCTGGAAGCGGCAGACCTTGCAGGCGGTCGAGGACGTCTCGTTCGACATCGAGGCCGGGGAAACCGTGGCGCTCGTCGGCGAGAGCGGGAGCGGCAAGACCACTGCCGGACATTGTCTGCTCCGGCTCGTCGAACCGACGCGAGGGAGCATCGAGCTCCGCGGTGAGGACGTGGGAGGCGCTCCCCCGCCGAAGCTCCGGCGCTTGCGCCGGGACATGCAGATCGTCTTTCAAGATCCGACGGAGTCGCTCAATCCACGTCTCACGGTCGGGCGGCTCGTCGGCGAGCCGTTGCGCGTCCACGGTCTCGCGGAAGGCGCCGAGCTCCGTCGTCGTGTTGCCGAGACCCTCGAGCTCTGCGGGTTGCCGGCCAGATACGCGAAGCGCTACCCGCATCAGCTCTCCGGAGGAGAACGGCAGCGCGTGGGCATCTCGCGCGCGCTCGTCACCTCACCCAGCTTCGTGGTCCTCGACGAGCCGACGTCGGCGCTCGACGTGTCGGTTCAGGCGAAGCTGATCGAGCTTCTCCGCGATCTGCAGCACCGGCTCGAGCTCTCGATGCTCTTCATCACGCACGATCTTGCGATCGCACGCGCTCTTGCTCAGCGCGTGCTCGTGATGTACGCGGGGCAGATCGTCGAGCTTGCGCCGACCACGACGCTCTTCGAGCGGCCGCTCCACCCGTACACACGCGCGCTGCTCGCGGCGATCCCGGTCGATTCGCCGTCGGAGCGCCGCGAGCGGCCGACGCTACCGGGTCAGCCGTACGTCGCAATCGACCCGCCTGCAACGTGCCGGCTCAGCTCGCGCTGTCCCTGGGCTGCGGAGGAGTGCGCGGCGCCGATCGAGCTCGTCGAGGTCGAGCCCGGCCATCTGGTGCGCTGTGTCGGGTACACGAGCGGTCGTGTGGGCGAGCCGGGCTAGAGGCTTGATGTGAAACGGCGTGCGCGCGGGGATGCGCCAGACCAAGCGGATTGGACACTGCGGGCGCAGCCCGTAGCTGAAGCTACGGGCGAGCCTGACGGGGCCGAGCCGCGCCGTGTCTGGCGCACCAGCCGTGCGTGCGTGAGTTTCACATCAAGCCTCTAACCGAGCCAGCGAGCCGCCGCGAGCGCAACGACCGTCGCGACGTGCTCGAGCGACTCGACGTCGACCCACTCGTCGGCGCCGTGGAAACCGGCGGCGACGGGGCCGTAGCAGAAGCAGGGGCCGGCGACGTAACGTGCGTCTGTTGTCGCGGTGAACGCGACCGGCCGGGGCCTGGATCCGAGCACCTGCTCGTGCGCGTCGCTCAGGACCGCCGCCAGCGGGCCGTCTGCGTCGTGGCAGTACGCCTTCGCACGAAAGGCCTCGAAGGAGATCTCGACGCCCGGCGCCGAAGCGGCAACCGCGGCCGCGAGGCGGGACTGAACATCCTCGGGCTCGACGTCGAGTCCGAATCCGAACCGCACCCGCGCCTCCAGGAGGGCCGGCGCCGACGACGTCCAGACCCCGCCGTCGATCCGGCCGATCGTCATCCCGTACGGCCAGCCGGACACCGAGGCAAAGACGCCGTCGCGGGGCGGGCTGTTCTGCGCTGCTTCCAGCTCGCGAAGAGCTGCGACGGCTCGCGCGAGCTCGTCGAACGGCCCGTCGCCGCCGCTGTAGGCGGAATGGCCGGCGCGGCCCCGCGCGCGCAGTCGCGCCCACACGACACCGGTTCCCGCGTGGCCGAGCTGGACATCGGTCGGCTCCCCGACGAGGGTCGCCTCGGCGTGGAGGCCTGTCCGCAACACGGACCACATCCCGTTACCTGTGCACTCCTCCTCGATCACCGAGCTGAAGATCAAGTCGCCGCGCGGCTCGCGGAGGGTCTCGGCGACGACCGACGCGGCGATGAGGTATGCGGCGAGGCCGCCCTTCATGTCGCCGGCTCCACGCCCCCAGATCCGGCCCTCGGCGATCTCGCCGGCCCACGGGTCGTGGACCCAGTCCTCGTCCGTGTCGACCGGCACGACATCGACGTGACCCGTCAGGTGAAGCGAGCGGCCGCCGCCCGCGCCCTGACGTGTGCCGACGACCGAGGTGCGGCCCGCGTACGGGAGCGGCGGATACCCGGCCGTCGAGTCCGCCAGCGCGGCCTCGGCGTCCGGTTCGATCCGGGCGACGGTGAAGCCGGCCTCGTTCAGCCGGTCGGCGACGATGCGCTGGCCGCCCTCCTCGTTGCCGAGCGTCGTCGGTTGGCGGATCAGCTGGGTGGTGAGTGCCACGAGCTCGTCACGGCGTTCCCGCACGGCGGCGCGAATCGCCTGCTCAGCGGGTGTCACGGCGCAGCGATGTGCGGTGCGCGTGAGAGCTCGCTGAATGGTTCGCAGCCGCCGCTCGAGATGTGCACGATCTCCTCGAGTCGTACCCCGAAGCTTCCGGGAAGGTAGATGCCGGGCTCGATGCTGAACACCATTCCCTCTGTGAGAACGGTGCTCGAGCCGCGCATGATCCACGGCGGCTCGTGGATCGAGACACCGAGGCCGTGCCCTGTTCGATGGACGAAGCGGTCGCCGTACCCTGCCGCGGCGATGACGTCGCGCGCCGCCGCGTCGACGTCGCCCGCGGTCACGCCGGGCCGGGCGGCCTCGAGCGCGGCCAGGACCGCTGCTTCGACGATCGCCGCGACCTTCGCGCGCTCCGGGTCTGGTTTGCCGACGAAGGCGATCCGCGTGATGTCGGAGTAGTAGCCCGCCCGACGCCCGCCGAGATCGATGACGACGACATCGCCGCTTTCGAGCTTCCGGCGGCCGGTGTGATGGTGTGGCAGTGCCCCGTTCGGGCCGGAGGCGACAATCGTGAACGCAACCTCGTCTGCGCCTGCGGCACGGAGCTCGGCCGCCGCGGCGGCCGCGACGTCCAGCTCGGAGATCCCGGCGCGACAGGCCTCGAGAGCCGCCTTCGTCGCGCGGTCCGCAGTCAGGGCGGATTGCTTCAGCAGCTCGAGCTCGTCCTGTGACTTCACCTCGCGGAGTCGTCCGAGCACGGCGTCTTCTGTTCCATAGGTCGCTCCCGGACCGAGTCGACCCTGAAGCGCCAGGAGGTGGTCGGCGCGCATCAGCGCGTCGGCGTCGACACGCGTGACGCCGCGGGGCGCGATGCGCTCGAGGCCGCACTCGAGCGCCGTCTCGAACCCCTCGTCGTCGTCCCAGGCAAACAGCTCGACGGCGGCCGGCAGGAACTCGCGCGACTGGTCGGCATTCAGCGACGGAACGACGAACGCTGTGCCTTCCCTCGACACGAGCAGCACGCACAACCGTTCGTCCGGAATCGGCGTGAAGCCGAGGAGCCACACGAGGTTGTCGCCGGGAACGAGGGCGACGACCTCGCCGGCTGTGAGAGTGGAGGAGACGGCGGCGATCCGCTCGGCGGCGGCGGAGCCAGCGGGACGTGTCACGGCAGTCGTCGTTTCCCTCGCCTTCGGTCGAGTAATATAGTACTTCCTCGCTCGATGCGCCCGGACACGTCAGCTGAGCCCGCGATGAGCTCGAACGGCCGCACCATCCGGGCTGCGACCGACGTCGGCGGCACCTTCACCGACCTCGTCTACTTCTCGACCGATCCGGAGACCGGGCGGCAGGAGATCGTCACCGCGAAGGCCGACACGACGCCGCCCGACTTCGAGCGCGGCGTGCTCGACGTGCTCGCGAAGAGCGGCGTCGCGCTCGGACGACATCGCGCTTCCTCGCCCACGGCACGACGCTCGTGATCAACGCGATCACCGAGCGCAAGGGCGTCAAGACGGCGCTGATCACGACCGAGGGCTTCCGCGACTCGCTCGAGATCGCCCGCGGCAACCGGCCCGACTACTTCAACCTCCACTACGAGAAGCCGCCGCCGTTCGTGCCGCGCTACCTGCGCCGCGAGGTGCCCGGGCCGGCTCACCCACGACGGCGCGCGAGCGCGCAGCCGCTCGACCTCGCGCGGCTTGCCGGCGATCGTCGACGACTTCCGCGCGGACGGCGTCGAGGCGGTCGCGATCTGCCTGCTCCACTCCTACGCCGATCCGCGGCACGAGCAGGCGGTGCTCGAGCGCGTGCGCGAGCTCTGGCCGGAGGTCTCGGTCGTCGCCTCGCACCAGATCACGCGCGAGTGGCGCGAGTACGAGCGCACGAGCACCGCCGTGCTCTCCGCGTACGTGCAGCCGGTCGCCGAGCGCTACCTGACGCGCCTCGCCGAGCGGCGTCCGCGACGGCGGGCTTCGCCGGCCAGCTCTACATCATGCAGTCGAACTGCGGCGTCGACTCGGTCGAGAAGACGAAGGCGATCCCGATCACGATGGTCGAGTCGGGCCCCGCGAGCGGCTTCTGGGGCGCGGCCGAGCTCGGCCGGCTGATCGGCGAGCCGAACGTGCTCGCGCTCGACATCGGCGGCACGACCGCCAAGTGCTCGCTGATCGAGGGCGGCCACGTGAAGGTCATCTCCGACTACTGGATCGAGCGCGAGCCGCCTCTCGGCCGGCTACCCGATCATGGTGCCGGTCGTCGACCTCGTCGAGATCGGCAACGGCGGCGGCAGCATCGCCTGGGTCGACGACTTCGGGAAGCTGCACGTCGGGCCGCGCTCGGCCGGCGCGCATGCCCGGGCCCGGCCGCGTACGGCCGCGGCGGCACCGAGGCGACGACGACCGACGCGAACCTCGCGCTCGGCCGCATCAACCGCGACTACTTCTGCGGCGGCGAGATCGAGGCCGACATGGACGGCGGTCGAGCGCGCGCTCGACGCGGTCGCCGCGCGCCTCGGCGTCGACCGCGCCGAGGCGGCGCGCGGCATCGTCCGGATCGCGAACAACAACATGGTCAACGCGCTCAAGCTGGTCTCGCGTCAACCGCGGCTACGACCCGCGCGACTTCACGCTCGTCGCCTTCGGCGGCGGCGGCGGGATGCACGCCGTCGCGCTCGCGGCCGAGCTCGGCATCGCGCAAGGTCGTGATCCCGCGCGCCGCCGACGTCTTCTCCGCCTGGGGGATGCTGATGAGCGACCTGCGCCGCGACTACTTCCTGACGCGGCTCGTCGCGCTTCGACGCGCGGCAACGCGAGCCGACGCTCGACGGCTGCTCGCCGAGCTGACGAGACGCGCGCTCGCGCAGTTCGCGCGCGAAGGGCATCGCCGCCGACGCAGGTCGCTTCCTCCGCTACGGCAACCTCCGCTACGAGAACCAGGAGCACGGCGTCGAGATCGCCGCTGCCGGACGGCGCGATCGACGCGCCGACGATCGCGGCGATCGCGACGGCCTTCCACGAGTCCTACGAGCGCGAGTACACCTACCGCCTCGACGCGCCGGTCGAGTTCGTCGGCGCCCACCTCGTCGCGATCGCCGAGGTCGGCAAGCTCGAGCCCGGCGCGGCTGCCGGTCACCGGCCGGTCGCTCGACGGACGCCGTCGAAGGGCGACGCGAGCGTCGACTTCGCGACCGAGGGCGTCCACGAGGCCGACGATCTACGACGGCGACCTGCTCGAGCCCGGGATGCGCGTTCGCCGGCCCGGCGATCGTCGAGACGAAGGGCACGACGATCGTCGTCCATCCCGGCGAACCGGCGTCGACGGTCGACGACTTCGGCAACCTCTGATCATCTCGCGTCGGGAGGCCGGCTGATGAGCGACGCCGCAGTCCGACCCGATCACGCTCGAGATCATCCAGAGCTCGCTGCAGGCGATCAGCGACGAGATGTTCGCCGCGCTTCCGCAAGACCGCGATGAGCGCGATCATCTACGAGGTGCTCGACATGGGCACCGCGATCACCGACGCGCGACGGCAACCTCGCCTCGTCGGGCGCCGGCATCCCCGCCTTCGTCGGCGTGCTCGACAAGGCGGTGAAGCGGATCATCGAGCTGAACGCGCGCCGGGCGAGATCCGCGCCCGGCGACATCTTCGTCACGAACGACCCGTTCTACGGCGGCGTCACGCACCTGAACGACGTCGTGCTCGCGATGCCGGTCTTCGCCGGCGACGAGCTGATCGCGTGGACGGCGAACATCGCGCACTGGAACGACGTCGGCGGGATGGTGCCGGGCTCGATCTCGAACGACGCGACGCGAGATCTTCCAGGAGGGCCTGCGGCTGCCCGCGCGTCAAGCTGATCGATCGGCGGGCGACGCCGATCGAGTCGGTGATGCGAGATCATGAAGGTCAACAGCCGGCTGCCCGACTTCCTGCGAGGGCGACATGTGGGCCGGCATCGCGGCGGCGCGCGTCGGCGAGCGCCGCATCGCTCGAGCTCGTCGACGCGCTACGGCATCGAGACCTTCCTCGCCGGCGCTCGAGCACTTCATGGACTACGGCGAGCAGGTGTCGCAGCGCACGCTCGCAGGACGCTGCCGAAGGGCACGCTTCACGCTCGCCGAGGAGCAGGACAGCGGGCCGGTCTACACGCGTCACGGTCGAGATCACCGACGACGAGTTCGTCGTCGACCTGCGCGACAACCCCGACCAGGACACGGGCCCGAACAACGCGTCGCCGCGACGGCGTCGATGATCGCCGCGCAGATGGTCTTCATGAACGTCACCGAGCCGCACGGCGTCGGCCAACGCCGGGCACTTCCGCCCGCTGACGGCTGCTCACGCGCCCCGGCTCGGTCTTCGACGCGAAGCCGCCGGCCGCGTTCGCGATCTACTACGAGGTCGAGATCCGGCTCTACGACCTGATCTGGCGCTGCCTCGCGCCGCACCTCGGCGGCCGCCTGCCGGCCGGGAGCTTCGCCTCGATCTGCGGCACGTTCATCGGCGGGCCGCATCCCGACACCGGCCGGCACTTCACGATCGTCGAGCCGCAGGTCGGCGGCTGGGGCGGCGTCGCCGGACGCCGACGGCAACAGCGCCGATCTTCAGCGGCTTCCACGGCGACACGTTCAACTGCCCGGCCGAGGTCGCCGAGGCGCGCTACGGGCTGTACGTCGACCGGCTGGCGCTGAACGACGAGCCCGGCGGCGAGGGCGAGCACCGCGGCGGCAAGGGGATCGTCCTCGAGTACCGCGTCCGCGCCGACGGCTGCTTCTTCACCTGCGCCTACACGCGCAACAAGCACCCGCCGTGGGGCTTCGACGGCGGGCTCGAGGGCTCGCCGAACTACGTCGAGGTCATCCGCCGCGACGGGGCAGCGTGGAGGAGTACGCGGTCGTGACCGGCGCTCGCAGGTCGACGAGGGCGACGTGATCCGCATCCACACCGGGAACGGCGGCGGCTACGGCGACCCGCAGCTTCGCGGCTCCGACGCGGTCACCGACGATCTGCTGAACGGCTATGTCACGTCCGACCGCGCCGAGGTCGTCTATACGCACCCCGACGGGGGCTGAGCCACCAGCACCTTGCGCCGGCGCTGCTCGGGGCGCTGCGCCCCGAGGAAGAGGACTACGGGAGGGGGCAGGCGTCCTCTCCCTCGAGGCGTCGAGCAGCGGTCGCCATCGTTCCCGTTTCGGGCGCGCTTGTCTTGACCCAGATGGGTCAGGGTCGATCAGAGGAGCCCGCGGGCATGCGCCTCGACGACCGCTTCGAGCCGGGTCCTCGCGCCCAGCTCCCGCAGCACCGCCCGGATGTGGTTGCGCGCCGTCTCGCGCGCCACCCCGAGCTGCTCGGCGATCATCTCCGTCGAGGCTCCCTCCCCGAGCAGCATCAGCGTCTCCCGCTGCCGCGGCGTCAGATGCGGCGCGCGACTCGCGTCCGGAGGAGGCGTGCGGCGGGGCGCAGCCAGCCCGAAGACGCCGACCGGCCGGTGACTCCGCCCGCGAACGGCCACCGAACTGACCTCCACCGGCGTCGAGCCACGCCGTCCGCGCACCTCGAGACGAAGCTCGGTCGCATCCTTACGACCGAGGATCTTGTCGTTGAACGCCGCCTCGGCGCGCGCCCTGTCGCGCGGCACGATGACGTCGACGAACGAGCGTCCCGTGCGGTCGCCGACGAGGCGGCGCGCAGCGCCGTTGAGCCAACGGATCCGTCCGTCCGCATCGACGAGGTAGGCCGGAACGCGCACACGCTCGAGCACATCGTCCAGGCTGCCCCCGAGGATGGCCACTTGCCGAGTGGGAGGAGACGCCTCCGTCATCGTCCCGGTGCGAGGCTACGCCACTTGCGGGCTTCCGGCTAGAGCTCGGCAGGCCGGACGAACACGTCGGTCGCATTCGACAGCATGCGCCGCAGGTCGACGATCATCTGGCGGTCGATGTCCTTGCCGCGTGGCGGCTCGAGCACCTCGACCTGTCCGCCGAGCTCGACCTTGAGCTTGCCGTTGTGTTCTTCGGTCACCACTCCAAGCGCCTCGAGAAGCGACCGCACCTGACGCCACTCGATGTTCTCGCTAGCCGGAACGGCAAAGAGCCGCTTCACGACCTGCCGGTGATCGCTGTTCAGGTCGGTGGCCGCCAGGAAGGTGTCGACGTCGAAGGCGGGATGGTCAGTCATGCAGGCTTCTCCTGTTCGTCTTCCGTAAGAGATAGCGGATCTGTCGGAGCAGGCGCACGAGGTCGCGCGGCGTGATCAGAACTGGGACACCCCGAGGGACACGCGCCGGGTCCCCCTCGACCCGGGGCCGCCTTCGAGGGGCCTCGGGCACCCGGGGCCTTCGTCGCTCTTGGCTCCAGTACTGCCGTCGCGGCGATGGCGGAACCAGACATTGCGCAAACCAGCCGGTCCTCGCGGCACCGGCGCTGACGATGCCGTAGCCGTTCCAAGCTCCGGTCGGACGAGACGCTTGGTTCTCGCCCGCGTCTGAGACTCAACGGGGCGGATCGGCCCTCAGAATCACGTCCCGTCCGTCGGCGAGGCTTGCCCTGATCCCCACCTGACCTGACGCATTGACCGAGACCGGGTTCGCTGCGAAGTCCTCGACCGTGGAGTCGAGGAGCGAGTCTCCGAGGGCGAGGATCCGGTCCGCTTCGGGGTCTGGGCCGGCGAACAGGCCGAGCCTCCCACCTCGTGCAGTCCCGATGATCACCACAGCACCTGCATTCGTGATCAGGGCGCCTCGATACGCCTCGAATGCGCGGTCTGTCTCGGTGACGCACGTGACTTGCCCGGCGTCGTCGGTGAAGATTCCCGCCACTCCGCTTCGCAGAGTCGCCGCGAACGCCACGGTGCCGCGCGGGTTCGCAGACGGGAACAGGCCAAGGGATTCGAATCGCTCCCCGGTCTCCGCGATCGGCCGGATCGATCCGCCCCGGCCTGCGTAGATCCCTTGGACGCCATCCTTGCGATCGGACCGGAACACGACCGTATCGTCGTCCGTGATCACCGGCAGGCCATGGAAACGGGTCCAAGGGCCGTTCGTATCGGCGACCGTCGTAACGGCGGCACCGTCGCCGGCGAAGATGCCGTTGGCCCCGTCAGCCGAGTCCCCGCGGAAGGCAACCGTGCCTCCTTCGTTCATCGTGGGGCCGAGCGGGCCGATGGAGGCGAAAGCCCCATGGGTGTCCGCCACGATCTGCAAGCGCCCGTCTCGGTGTAAGAACGTGGCCTGACCGCCGCGTGGGAGCTCGCCGTAGAAGCTCAGGTCGCGCGCGTTGTTCACGTCCGGATGGCTCGTGACGCCTGCGTGGAGGGATCGCGGGACCAGCTCCTCGATCTCTCCGCCATCACCGGCGAAGACGGCGGACCCGCCGTCCCGAAGCGCAGCCTGGAACGCCACAAGACCTGCATCGTTGACGGAAGCGACGTAGGGCGCGAACCCGCTGAACCGCTTGCCCGTCGTCGCCACCACGGCGAAAGAAAACACCGAAGACGACCTTACGCCCTACCGGCGTAACAGGTCACGGGCGGGTTTGCTCAGTGTCAGTTATGGGTGGAACCAGACATTGCGCAAACCGCGCAGTCGTCGTCGCATCACCGATACACGTTTGATGGCGAACGCAGCTCTCGTCGTGGCCTACAACGGCTGCCCGAGTGCCGCGGCAGCGTCCTCGGCCAGCCTCCGGACGATCTTGGCGACTGGCAGCACGTCGTTCACAACCTCGACTGACTCTCCGGCCCACATCGCCGGGTAATCGAAATCTCCTTCGAAGCCGACGAGCAGCGACCCGGCCCCGGCGTAACGCGGCAACTCGAATGTCTGCCCCGAGGGCAGGCGCATCGTTCCGACGAACGTGCCCTCGCCTGGACGATGTCCCGACGGGGGGCGTCCCGCCGCATCCCATTCGTCGAAGGTCCGATTGCGAAGCGTTCGGGTTGGCGCCCCGGGCCACGAGATGTCGTAGAGGTCCTCGGTGTAGACGGTGTCTCTCGCGACACTGTCGACGATGCGGCGCTTGTACTCCGGGTGAGCCAGCGATTCTTCAGTTGCCACGAAGCGCGTGCCGAGCGATACAGCTTGAGCGCCCAAGCCGATTGCCCGGGCAACGCCGGCGCCGTCGCCGATCCCGCCGGACGCGAGAACAGGAAGCGGCGAGACCGCGGCCACGACTGCCGGAAGAAGCTCCCAGATCGAGCTCGTGCCTCGAACGTGCCCGCCCGCCTCGACACCCTGGGCGATGACGGCGTCGACGCCCGCGGCGGCTGCGGTCTCGGCCTCGGCGACCGACCCGACCTGAATGAGGAGCATCACTCCTTTCTCATGCGCGGGCTCGACGTACGGCGCCGGGTCGCCCCAGAACAGGACCACAGCCGCCACCTGCGCCTGGATCGCCGTCACGACTTCAGTGCGTACGAGCTCACGGTCTTCCTCAGAGGCTGCCCACCCGACCTCGTCGATGATCACGTTGACGCCGAAAGGGCGCCTCGTCAGCGCCCGCGTGCTGTCGATGCGCTCCTGAACCGTCTCCGCAGAAGCGCCGCTGACGCCGAGGACGCCGAAGCCGCCGGCCTCGGAGACCGCCGCCACGAGATCGGGGCCGGCCACCGACCCCATACCGGCAGAGAGAATCGGCACGTCGATTCCCAATGCGTCAGCGAGCGGCGTCCGGAGCGCTACCGCCATCGAGGGATTATCTCAGCTGCAGCGCGCTCGACTTGCGTGACGTACGGACTCACGTCACACCGTCAAACCGGGCCTCTCAGGTTTGCGCAATGTCAGTTATGGGCGCACCTGGGATCGAACCAGGGACCTCTCGCGTGTGAAGCGAGCGCTCTCCCGCTGAGCTATGCGCCCTCGGGCGTGATTGTAAGCCAAGAACGAGACAGGCCCCGGTTGTCCGAGGCCTTTCGTTTCACGGTTTTTCACGATTCAGGTTCGGCGGCGAGATCGGCTGGCAGGAGCGAGAACATCACGGTGTCCCAGCGCCCGTTGTCCTTCGTCGCCACCAATCCGCGCAGGATGCCCTCGCGGGTGAAGCCTGCGCGTTCAGCGACACGCTGCGACGCAACGTTTTCAGGTGCGGTTGTCAGCTCAAGCCGCTGCACGCCCAACTCGCTGAATGCCCAGCGTGCGACGAGCTGCACCGCGACGGTCGCGGCGCCCCGGCCGCGAGCCTCAGGACGCAGCCAATAGCCGACGCTGGCAAGACCCGGATCGCGCTCCGCGATGCGCAGCCAGATCAAGCCGAGCGCCTCGGTGCGAGCTGCATCGACGATTACGAGCTCAACATCCGTGGCTGAGACCCAGCGACGCGGCGGCGGCATCCGAACGACGAACTGGGCGATGTCCGGGTCGTTGCATGCCTCCGTGATCCACGACGCATCGCCATCGTCCGGCACGCGGAGAACAACGCCATCAGCGGCGAGTTGAGGATCGGGATCAATCGGCATGCGAGGAATCGTAGGTCTGCCGCGTGTCGTTTCACGTCCGTTTCACGGCTCGCTGACCAAGCGTGACAGCGTGATCGCGTTGACGGACTTCAACGACTGAGCCATCTCCTCGAACCTCGTGGTTGCTGGGACAGGAAACTGGCGCGGCGAGCGGTTACCTCTCGGATTCGGCTTCGTTCTTCCCAGTAGTAGTCCACGGGGCTACGTCGTCCAAGGCGCTGCTTCGTTCAACGACGATGTCGACTGCGCCGTCGGCTGTCCACATCCAGATCATGTCGCTGTCCGGGTAGACGACGGCACCGACCGCTGATGACGCCGAGGAGAACATCGCAACGCGGGCGGTTGACTCGCTGGTGTTCCGCACGAGGTGTGCTCCAGCGGGGCCGGAGGGGAAGAACACGAGATCCCACGGTTCGAGCTGCTCCTCGCCGCCGGGGTGCCGCAGGGTTGGCGTGCCTGAGACGACCAGGAGCCATTCCTCGTCTGGATCTTCGTAGTGGTAGGGGCTGACAGCCTGGCCGGGAGGTAGTTCATAGACGCTGAGCCCGGTGCGGGCCGCGCCGAGCGCCGCCCCAACGCGGGTGCTGTTTCGCCGGAAGCCGTCAGGCAGCTGTGGACGCGGCTCGCACGCGATCGCGGCGAGGTTGGCCCGCCGAACCGGGTCGGTACTCATTGGGACTCCTTTCCGTAGGGCTTCACCGACAGAGACGCTCTCGATCCTCGGATCTCATCGCAGCGGAGCATCATCCCGCGCGAGAGAACCACGTCGAGGCATGATGCGTCTCCCTCTGCGAACGACTCAGCGAGTCGAGTGGGAGGGTGGTGTCGTGCGGAAGCGGACTCTCGGCAGCCTCGAAGTCTCAGCCATCGGCCTCGGTTGCATGGGCATGAGCGGCACGTACGGAGAGCGCACCGACAAGGAGGCGATGATCTCCCTCGTCCGGGCGGCTGTCGAGCGCGGCGTGACTCTGTTCGACACTGCGGAGGTGTACGGCCCCTTCACCAACGAGGAACTCGTCGGCGAGGCACTTGAGCCGATTCGCGATCAGGCCGTCATCGCGACGAAGTTCGGGTGGGATCTCGAAGGCGGTCAGCGCACCGGGCGGGTCAACAGTCGCCCCGACAACATCAAGCGAGCAGTCGAAGGTTCGTTGAAGAGACTGCGTACGGAGACCATCGACCTTCTCTACCAGCACCGCGTTGATCCTGAGGTGCCGATTGAGGAGGTGGCTGGGACGGTCAAGGAACTCATCCAGCAAGGGAAGGTTCGAGAGTTCGGTCTGTCTGAGGCGGGCGCTGCCGAAGTCGAGCTGACCGAAGCGGATCTCGAAGAGATCGAGCAGGGCGCTTCCCGGATCACGCTCGAAGGCGCGCGCTACAACGAAGCGAACCAGAGCGTAATCGACCGCTAAGCCCGAATCAGTGCTCAAGGTCGCCTCGTGCCGCGAGATCGCGGAATACGTGACCGTCTCGCGAAAGAAGTCCGCGCTCGATCCCAAGCTCAGCGACGGCACGACACTCCGTCGACTCATCAAGTCCAGGCGCCACCAGTACCTCGCCGCCTGAATCCCGACACCGCCCACGTCATCGCACCGCTGCGTCACGGCTCGTTGCTCGGAGCCACTGACGCAACGCCATTCATGTGGCGCGGCGCTCTTGGGTGCGCTCCCCGCAGGGGCCGCTGGAGGCCGCGTGATGCCGCGCTCTGATTGCGCCTCCTGGCGAAGGGCTCACCCCACCATAGTTCGGGCTGAAGCGTTACTCCGAGAGCGTCAGCGCCTCGGCCCGATCACCCGCGACGGAAGGACATCACCATGAGCAGCACCGACGGACTCGCCGTCGCGGGCGGCCAAATAGACCGAAAGCCGGCCGGGTGAGGGGGTTTCTCTGCAGCACAGCAAACGAACGCTGAGCGCGACTACACGTTCGCGCGCGCAAGATCAGATTGGCGAGCTCTCAGCGACCTCGCGCAGGCGTTGCTGCGCTCGGCTCAGGCATGCCGTGGCGCCCTTGCGCCGGTAGAGGGCGGCAGCGCGCTCGAGCTCCGTGGTCGCGCGGTCGGCCTGGCCCGCGATGGCGAGTACCTCGGCGAGGTCCGTGCGCGCGTCCGCCTGGCAGATCGGATAGTCGGTGGTCTCGCCGAGCGCTACCGCCTCGCCGGCCAGGGTCTGCGCGTGTTCTTGGTCGCCGCGCCGAGCGGCCAGCTTGGCGAGTACTTGCCGGGCGAGCATCTGGGTGATGATGTCGTCGTTTGCGCCGAGCTCCAGTCCGAGCTCGGCCCACTCCGCCGCCTCCTCGTTGCGGCCGAGCGCGTAGAGCGACTCGGCGAGGTGGCAGGCCTGGGTCGAGAGCCAGCCGCGCTCCCCCATCTCCTGCAGGAGCTCGCAGCCGCGGCGGGCGATCCGCTCGGCGGCGTCGAGGTCGCCTGCGTCCATCTCGATCCGCCAGCCCGTCTGCGCGTAGATGGCTTCCCCGATTCGTGCTCCGCGTTCCTGCGCGGCCGCGAGCGCCTTTGCGTATGCCCCCCGTGCCTCTTCGAATCGTCCGAGCAGGCCGAGCGCGCCCGCGCGCCATTCGTCGAGCATGGGCTGGTCGCCGTGCCGCGCAGCCATCTCGTCCAGCCACAGCAGGTACTCGTCGACGGGCTTCGTTCCCATGCTCGTGTCCGCGACGAGCGGAAGGAGGAGCAGCTGTTGCAGCTGGCGGTCGCCGGCGCGACGGGCGTGTTCGATCGCGCGCTCGGCCGCGGCGGACCCGGCGTCGAAGCGGCAGCGGGTGTGCTCGACCCAGCAGACGGCGCCCCACAGAGCGGCGAGCCCCACGTCGTAGCCGGCCTGCTCGAAGAGCGGGCGCGCCTCCTCGACCAGCGCTTCCAGCTCCTCCGTCCGTCCCTGCGGGTCGGTGTGGGCGAGGAGCTGCACGTGCTCGATGCGCGCGTGCAGCTCTCCCAGTGGGTCGTCCGCGGCTGCGGCGCGCTCCGCCGTGCGGGCCGCGCGGGCCACGGCCTGAGACGGATCTCCTGCCATGAACAGCGTCTGAGCCAGCTTCAGCTCGAGCACGACGTCGAGCGCGTCGGGCGGCAGCAGCGCGAGCGTCCGCTCGAGCAGGTTGCGCGCTGCGCCGACGTCGGCGCGCTCGATCGCCCGCCGTCCCGCCGCACCGAGCCGCTCTGCCGCAGCCGCTGCGAGGGCGCGGGCGGCGTCGTCGATCTGGCCGAGCTCTGCCTTGTAGCGGTACGCCTGCTCGAGGTGGTAGCCGACGATCTCGTCCTGCTCGACGAGGTCGGCGCCCCGCTCGTCCAGCCACAAGGCGAAGAGCTGGTGCAGCTCGGCGCGCACCGACTTCGGCAGAGCCTCGTAGGCCGCGTCGCGGATCAGGAGGTGGCGAAAGCGGTACGCATCCTCCCCCGGCAGGGTCGGCCGGTCGGGGCGAATCAAATCCTTGCGCACGAGCGTCGTCAGCTGCGCGTCAGGCGCCGACTGCTCGGGCGCGAGCGCCACGACCGCGCCGCGGTGGAACTCCTTGCCCTCGACCGAGCCGCGCTCGAGTACCCCCCGCTCGGACGGTTCGAGCTGGTCGAGCCGCGCTGCGAGCAACGCCTGGATCGTCGGCGGCACCGTCGCCTGTCCGTTGCCGCTCTCGCGCACGAGCGCGAGCATCTCCTCCACGAAGAGCGGATTGCCTGCCGCAGCGTCGCGGATGCGCGTGCGCAGGGTGTCGTCGAGCTCGTCGCCGGCGAGCAGCGCCTCGATCAGCAGGTCGGTCGCGAGCGCGTCGAGCGGCTCGAGCAGCGAGGTCGTCGCGTTCAGCTTGCCGCCGCCCCAGCCGACCCGCCTGTCGAGGAGCTCCGGCCGTGCAACGCAGAGGAGCAGGATCGGCGCGTCGCGCGAGAGATCGGCAACGTGCTCGACGAGCTCGAGAAACGTCGGCTCGCCCCAGTGGATGTCGTCGAACACGACCACGAGCGGTGTCGCGAGCGCGACCGTCTCCACCAGCTTGCGGAATGCCCAGGCCGCTTCGTTCGTGGAGGTGACCACGCCCTCGCTGCCGAGCAGCGCCCGTAGTGTGCCCGCCGCGACCTCGTCCGGCACCAGCTCCCCGATCGAGGTGCTCGGATCGGTACCCAACAGCTGTAGCAGCACCTCGACGACCGGGTAGTACGTGATCCCTTCGCCATACGAGAGACATCGGCCGCGCACGACACGCGTACCGTCGAGCGAGCCGAGGAACTCCTCGATCAGCCGCGACTTGCCCACTCCGGCCGTGCCGAGCAGCGTGAACAGCTGGCAGCTGCGGTCGGAGACGACCCGGCCGAACGCCTCCCGTAGAAGGCCAAGCTCGCGCTCCCGGCCGACGAACGCCGCGCCCCGCCGCGGCCCCGGTTCGCGACCGAGCGCGACCAGCCGGTACGCCGGCACGCGCTCGGTCTTGCCTTTGAGCTCCAGCGGTTCCAGCGGCTCCACCTCGACCGCGTCGTGCACGAGCGCGAGCGTCTCCGCCCCGACCAGGATCTCCCCCGGCTGCGCGGCTTGCTCCAGCCGCGCGGCGACATTGACTGCGTCGCCCGTCGCAAGCCGTTCCTCGGTGCCCGTCACGACCTCGCCGGTCGTGACCCCGATTCGCCCTTCGACGCCGAGCTCCGGCAGGACGTCGCGCATCTCGACCGCCGCCCGCACCGCACGCAACGCATCGTCCTCGTGCAGCACCGGAACGCCAAACACCGCCATCACGGCGTCGCCGATGAACTTCTCCACCGTCCCCCCGTGTGACTCCACGATCGCCTTCATCCGCTCGAAGTAGCGCGCCAACAGCGCCCGCAACGACTCCGGATCGAGCCTCTCCCCCAACGTCGTCGACCCCGTCAGGTCGCAAAAAAGAATCGTCACGATCTTGCGCTGCTCGCGTGCAGCGGGCGCAGCCGCGAACGGAGCGGCGCACTCGGGACAGAACTTGAACGCGCTCTCGCTCTGGTAACCGCAGCTCGCGCAGATCGCCACCGACCCAGGCTAGACCGCTGCCGGACCAATCGCAATCCGGCGTTCCGGGGCTCGCTGAATGTTCTGGTTCGACCCTGTCAAAAGGTCGGGGTGGTCGAACCGATGCGGTGTGCGAGGCCTTCCAGCGGCAAGGCCTCGCCCGCGCCTTGCTGGCCGAAGGGGTCGAGCGCCGGCCCGTGTCCGGCGAGCTCCGCGAGCAACGAGGCCGCCGGTTCGACTACCGCAGAATCGAACATCGCGGCCGTCCGCTCCTCGTAGACCGAGGCGACGCGCTCGCCGAGGAACCCGTCGCTCTGACCAGGATCCGCCACGGCCGACCTTTCAAGCACCGAGCCGTCAAACAGGCTCGGTTTGAAACCGGTTTGAAGCTCGACCCTCCATCCCTCGGATGGTGGAATCGCAGGACCTTCGGACGTCAAGTCCCTACCGGACACGGCCGATACGTGGCCGATGGCTGCGGTGGGCTCTCGGCGTTCCGATCGTCGCAGGGCGAGCGACGACTGGGTTGCTCGCTGGCTCGAGGCATGCTCGGACCTCGCCGAGCTCGAGCGCTCCAACCCGATGACCGACGCGGTGATCGACCAGATCGACGGCCGGATGATCCGGATCGGCGATCGTTGGTTGGCCGACTTCGCGTCGTGCAACTACCTCGGGTTCGACCTCGACCGCGAGATCATCGACGCGGTTCCCACCTACCTCGAGCAGTGGGGGACGCACCCGAGCTGGTCCCGTCTGCTCGGAAGCCCGATCCTCTACGAGCAGATCGAGGAGCGGCTCTCCGCCCTGTTGGGAACGTCCGACGCGCTGGTGCTACCGACGATCACGCTGATCCATCTTTCCGTCATCCCGCTGCTCGCAGCCAGCGGCACGGTCTTCGTCGACCGGCGTGCGCACAAGACGATCTACGAGGGTGCGGAGCTTGCGACGTTGCGCGGCGCGACGTTGAAGCGCTTCGAGCACGGCTCGCTCGACGAGCTGGAGTCGCTGTTGCGCAACGACTCGTCCTCCGCACGGCTGATCTGCATCGACGGCGTCAACAGCATGACCGGCAACGTGGCGAACATCCCCGCGTTCGCCACGCTCGCGCGCGAGCACGGCGCGATCCTCTACGTCGACGACGCTCACGGGTTCGGCGTGATCGGCGAGCGAACTGCCGACGAGCCGTCGCCGTACGGACGCCGCGGCAACAGCGTCGTCCGCTACTTCGGCGAGACGTACGAGAACGTCGTGCTCGTCGGCGGCTTCTCGAAGGCGTACTCGTCGCTGGCTGCGTTCATCGCGTGCCCGCCCGAGATGAAGCGACTGCTGAAGACGGCAGCGCCGCCGTACCTGTATTCCGGCCCTTCGCCCGTCGCGTCGCTGGCGACGACGCTTGCCGGGTTGGCGGTCAACGACCGCCGCGGCGACGAGCTACGCGCCGACCTCTGGGCGAAGACCCAGCGCGTTCTCGATCGTCTCGATCAGCTCGGCGTCCACACGCCGAACCACGACGGACTGCCGATCGTCGAGGTCCCGCTCGGTCGGCCCGAGCAGATCGGCGACGTCGGCAAGTTCCTCTTCGAACAGGGCATCTACGTCACGCTGGCTGCCTATCCGCTCGTGCCGCGCGCAGAGGTCGGGTTCCGCGTCCAGCTCACGGCGGCGAACACCGATGCCGAAGTCGAGCAGCTCGTCGATGTCCTCGGCGAGCTCGCAAACGCATTCGACCTGCAGCCGGCGAACGAGCGGGCAGCATGACGGTGATCGCTCTCCTGCGGCCGCGGCGGACCACGCTGTGGGCCTGGTACATCGCCGCGATGGGGGCTCTGACGGCGGGGTACCTGTTCGTGCCGCCGCTCAAGGGCTATGCGGTCGCGATCAACGTGATCGGCCTGCTGTCGGTGGCAGCGATCGGGGTCGGAATCTGGATCCATCACCCGAAGGCACGGATCGCCTGGACGCTGCTGCTCGTCGGCCAGCTGCTGTACGTCGCGGGCGACTTCTACACGTACACCTACCCCGACCTGCTCGGCGGCACGGTGGGCTTCCCGTCAGCCGGCGATGCGATCTACCTGAGTGTGTATCCGGCGCTCTTCACCGGGCTGATGCTGCTCGTGCGCCGGCGAGATCCGCATGGGCGCGACCGCTCGGCCGTCGTCGACTCCCTGATCCTCACCGTCGGGTTTGCGCTGCTGTCGTGGGTCTTCCTGGTCGCTCCGAACCTCCACCTGTCGGGCCTCACGGTGCTCGCGAAGCTCGTTTCCGTCGCGTACCCGCTCGGCGACGTGCTGCTCCTCGGCGCGCTGATCCGGTTCGCGGTGCAGGCCGGCGCGAGAGGGCCGGCGTTCTACCTGCTCGGAGCGAGCACCGTTGCGCTGCTTGCCACCGACTGCGCCTACAACTATGCGCTGCTCGCCGGGACGTACAACCACCAGCTGATCTACGACGCCGGTTGGATCGCGTACCTCGTGCTGTGGGGGGCGGCGGCGCTGCACCCATCGATGCGCTCGCTCGAGGTCCCGGCGGCCGACTCACGCGTGCGCCTCACGGCGACCCGGCTTGCCTTGCTGGCGCTTGCCTGCCTGATCGCGCCGGGGATCCACTTCGCCGAGGAATTGAAGAACGCCGATCTCCTGGTCGTCATCGGCGCGTCGGCAGTCCTCTTCCTGCTCGTCGTCCTTCGCATGGCGGGTCTCGTCCGCCAGGAGGAGCGCGCAACAGCGCGCGAGCTTGCGCTCCGCCATGCCGGTCTAGCACTCGTCGAAGCTGTCGGGCGAGCCGGCGTGCATGACGAGGTCGCCGCATCCGCCGCCAAGATCGTCGGGCCATCCGCGAAGATCAGACTCGTCCTCTGGACGCCTGACGGTGCGCGTGTGGTCGCCTCGAACGGAGCGGGCTGCTGGGACCTCGCACCCGACGCGGCCGACTGGATCCGCGCACAGCGCGATGTCCGTGAGCACGTAGTGGCCGCAAGCCCTCCCGAGCAGGCGCTCGCAGCCCTCGGCCTGGGCGATGCGTCCAGCACGCTGGTCGTGCGGCTCTCGGTCCGCGACGAGGATCAGGGGGCGCTGATCGCGCATGCTCCGCACGCAGTGCCCCCAGACATCCTCGACTCGCTCGAGGCGTTCGCGTCGCAGGTGTCGCTTGCCCTCGAGGCCGCGGCGCTGGCGGAGAACCTCCACCGGCAGAAGAGCGAGGCGCGATTCCGCTCGCTGGTGGCTCACTCGAGCGACCTGATCACCGTGCTCGACAAGGACGGCGTCGTCACATACCAGAGCCCCTCGATCGAGCGGGTGCTCGGCTACTCCGTCGAGGACATCGAAGGCCAGAGCTTCGGCCGGCTGCTCCCTGAAACCGATCGCTCACGCCTCGAGCGCATCACCGGCGGCGCCACCGGCGCAGGCTCGGAGTCCCACACGTTCGACTGTTCCTTGAGACACAGCGACGGTCGGTGGTTGCAGTTCGAGGTGCAGCACACGCAACTCCTCGAGGAGGAGCATATCCAGGGGATCGTGCTCAACTCACGCGACGTCAGCGAGAGGAAGGCATTCGAAGAGCAGCTCGCGCATCAGGCTTTCCACGACCCGGTGACCGACCTCGCGAACCGGGCGCTCTTCGCCGACCGCGTGAGTCACGCGCTTCGCTCGACCGTTCGCGCCGGCTCGCTCATCGCGGTCATGTTCATCGACCTCGACGACTTCAAGACCGTGAACGACAGCCTCGGACACCAGGCCGGCGACACGATCCTGCACGAGGTCGCACGGAGACTCGAGCGCGCGATCCGCCCGGCGGACACCGTCGCTCGCTTCGGCGGCGACGAATTCGCAGTCCTGCTCGACGGCGTCAGCGGGTCGCACGAGGCGGCGCTGATCGCCGAACGGCTGCTCGCCGAGCTCGAGGCGCCGACAGAGATCGACGGCAAGCAGGTCTATCCCCGCGCGAGTGTCGGAATCTGCATGAGCGACGAGGATCTCCTCTCCCAGGATGCCGAGGAGCTGCTGCGGAACGCCGACGTCGCGATGTACATGGCCAAGCGCGACAACAAGGGCCGCTATCGCCTGTTCGAGCCGGCGATGCACGAGCGCGTGGTCGAGCGCCTCGAGCTCCGGGCCGAGCTCCAGCGCGCGCTCGAGCTGTCGCAGCTCGAGGTCTACTACCAGCCCGTCGTCCATCTGAGCACAGGTGGCGACTACGGGGTAGAGGCGCTGCTGCGGTGGCACCATCCGACCCGGGGGCTGATCCAACCCACCCAGTTCATCCCGCTCGCAGAGGAGACCGGGTTGATCATCCCGATCGGCAAGTGGGTGATCGAGCAGGCCTGCAGGATGGCCGTCGAGCTGCAGCGCCGCTTCCCGCTGCCGGAGCCTCTGCGGATGAGCGTGAACCTCTCCGTCAAGCAGATGCAGTCGGACGCGATCGTCGAGGACCTCGAGCAGATCCTCGAAGAGACCGGACTCGACCCTTCGTCCCTCGTGCTCGAGGTGACCGAGACCGTGATGCTCGCGGATGCCGACGTCGCCGCCGACCGGCTCCACCGACTCAAGGAGCTTGGTGTCCGAATCGCGATGGACGACTTCGGGACGGGCTATTCGTCCCTCAGCTATCTCAGCAGACTGCCCGTCGACATCATCAAGATGGATCGCTCGTTCCTCGGCGGCGGCATCGACGACAATGGATTGGCCGCGGCGATCATGGCGATCGGCGAACGCCTGGGCCTCGAGGTCGTCGCGGAAGGCATCGAGCGCGCGGATCAGATCGATTCGCTGCAGAGCCTCGGCTTCCTGCTCGGACAGGGTTTCCTGTTCGGGCATCCGATGCCGCACGGTCCGCTGGCGGACTACCTGACGGCGCAAGGCGAGTCGATCGCACCGCAGTTCGACTCCGATGCAGCATAACTTCGAGGGGCTCGACCGTCCCGGAGGCGTTGCCCGCGTCGGTCTGCTGAGGCCGCTTCGGTCTCGCGACTTCCGCTTGCTCTGGGCCGGGATGACGGCGTCGCTGGTGGGCGACGGCATCTTCCTCGTTGCGATCGCGTGGACCGCCTACTCACTCTGGAACGCGCCCGCGGCGCTTTCGATCGTGGGGATCGCGATCACGGTGCCGACGCTTGCATGTCTGCTCATCGGCGGTGTGATCAGCGATCGCTTCGATCGCCGTCGGGTTCTTCTGTACGCGGACCTCGCCCGCGGTGTTGTGGTCGGCGTTCTGGCGGTGCTCGCCCTGACGGGTGCGCTCACGTTCGTGGCTCTGACGGTGATCGTCGCGCTCTACGGAGTCGGCGCCGCGTTCTTCACCCCGGCGTTCGAATCGATCGTGCCCACGATCGTCGATCCCGCCGATCTTGCGCAGGCCAACGCCCTCGACCAGTTCGTCCGCCCGATCGCCCTGCGCCTCGCCGGTCCTGCGCTCGGGGGCTGGCTGATCGGCTCACTGGGAGCGGGCACCGCCTTCGCCGTCGACGGCGCCTCGTTCTTCGTCTCCGCGGCCGCGATCCTCGGACTGCGGACGGCCTCGGCCCACGCCGGCCCCGAGTCGACCGTTGCGGCCCTGCAGGATGGCTTGCGCTTCGTTCGCAGGAACGCCTGGCTCTGGGGGACGCTGCTTTCGGCCGCGATCGCGTACCTCGCGTTCCTCGGTCCCACCGAGGCCCTACTGCCGTATCTCGTCAAGAACCAGCTTCACGGCTCTGCGAGCGATCTGGGCCTCGTCTTCGCGGCCGGCGGAGTGGGCGCCGTCGGCGCTGCGCTCGTGATGGGTCAGCGCGGGCAACCGCGACGCGACATGACCTGGATCTATCTCTGCTGGACGGTGGCGACGCTCGCCGTGATCGGTTACGGCGTGGGCCGAACCGTCCCGCAGTTGATGCTCGCGTGCCTGCTCTTCAACGCGCTCGAGGCCGCCGGCACGATCATGTGGGCGACGGTCAAACAGCGGCACGTGCCGGCGCGTCTGCTCGGTCGCGTCTCGAGCCTCGACTGGCTGATCTCGATCAGCCTCCTTCCGGTGTCGTTTGCCATCACGGGGCCCGTCGCGGGTGTGGTGGGCGTGCGAGCGACCCTCATCGGCGCCGGGGTGATCGGCGCGGTGGCGACGCTCGGGGCGCTCCTGATTCCCGGGCTCAGGAGCGTCGAAGGCCTGGTCGAGCGCCGCCACGGCGCAGCCATCTCGTCCGCGGGCTAGAACGTCTGAATCGAGACCGTCGTCGAGTGGGTGAGCGACCCGCTCGTGCCCGTGATCGTCAGCACGATCCGCCCGCGCCCGGTGTGGACGTTGTTCGACACGACGGTGAACGTCGAAGACGATGTCGCCGGGTTCGGTGAGAAGGAGCCGCTCAGGCCGACCACGAAGCCCGACGCCGACAGCGAGACCGGGCCGGAGAAGCCGTTGCTCGGCGTGATCGTGACGGTGAACGTCGTCGATGACGTGGCCGGGATCCGCTGCGACGTTGGCGACGCCGAGATCGAGAAATCACCCGCAGCGGCAGCCTGGACGACAAGGGTTGCTTGCACCGAGTGCGTGGTCGCGCCGCTCGTCCCCGTGATCGTGAACGGATAGCTGCCTGGAGCGATCGCGGACGTGCTCACGGTCAGCGTCGAGGAGCCGGAGCCGTTGATCGACGACGGCGAGAAGGTCCCGTTGGGGAGCCCCGATTGGCTGAGGCTGACGGCGCCGGAGAAGCCGTTGACGGCGCCGACGCTCACCGTGTAGGTCGCGCTCGCCCCCTGCGTCACCGTCTGGCTGCCGGGCGACACGCCGACCGTGAAGTCGGCCTGCGGTGCCGCCTGGACGACGAGGGTCGCCTGGGTCGAGTGCGTGGTCGCGCCGCTCGTGCCGGTGATCGTGAACTGGTAGTTGCCGGGAGAGATCGCCGACGTGTTGACGCTCAGGGTCGAGGAGCCGGAGCCGGCGACCGACGACGGCGTGAACGTGCCGTTCGGCAGCCCGGACTGGCTGAGGTTGACCGTGCCCGAGAACCCGCCGGACGCGCCGACCGTCACCGTGTAGGTCGCGCTCGAGCCTTGCGTCACGGTCGAGGTCGGCGGCGCCGAGCTGACCGTGAAGTCGGGCGGGGGCGGCGGGCCGGCAGTGCCGTTGAAGGCGCCGAGCCCATTCGGCGTCCCGAGTCCGGTCGGGCCGTCGAAGCCGACCTTCGCCGTGCAGAGGTAGTTGCCGCTGCAGCTGCCGTTGCTGCCGCTCGTGATGTCGTGCAGCTGCGAGGGATTGCCGTACGGCGCAGATCCGTAGTTGGCCGACGAGGCGTTGCCGGTGAGCGCGTAGATCGCCGCGATCAGCGGCGCGGCAAGGCTCGTGCCGCCCACCTGGAACCAGCCGGTCTGGAATTGGTAGGGCACGGAGTCGTACACCGCTGCACCCGTGTTCGGGTCGGCGTCGGCAGAGACGTCAGCGACCGTCCGGCGCGCACACGACGCGTCGGTCTGCCAGGCCGGCTTGACGATGAATGCGGAGCAGCCCGAGCCGGTGCCCGACCAGGCTGTCTCCGACTTCCAGGTCCCGTCCGCGTTCAGCGCAAGGGTGGTTCCACCCACCGCCGTTACGTATCTCGACGAGGACGGGAACTCCACGCCGTATCCGTTGTCGCCGGTCGACGCCGTGATCACGACGCCCGGGTGGTTGAAATAACGGTTCTCGTCGGTCGTCTCGCTCGAATACTCGGGTGCGCCCCACGAGTTCGAGATCACGTTGGCGCCGAGCGCGACCGCCTCGTTCTCCGCCGCGCCGAGATTCGCAAGCGATGCGTTCGACGCCTCGACGAGCAGGATTCTGCAGTTCTGGCAGATCTGGTGAGCGGTCTCGACGTCGAGTGCAATCTCGAGGGCCCAGCCGGAGTTGACCGGTGGGTAGAGCGTCCCGCCGATCTGGTTGACCTTGCGGAAGCAGCCGTTCGCGGTCGTGCAGGATGGGAGTCCGTACTGCGCACTGTAGGTGGCGAGGTCCGACTCGATCGTCGGGCTGTCATACGCGTCGACGATCGCGATCGTCTGAGGCGTCGGCGCCGTTGTCGGCAGTCCATACGCGGTGTGGAACTGTGTCGGGCCGAGCGCAGACGGGGGAGGCGCAGCACTGCTGACGAGCGGCGTGCCGGCGCTGTTGGTGACGACCTGCGCGCCGCAGGCACCGATCGCGCCTGCCGGCGCCGGACAGGCGCGGACGAACCAGCGACCGCCGCCCGGGTTCTGCCTCGGTCCGCTGCCGCCGCCGGTGCCGACGAGGGCGGACGCGCCGCCGGTCGCTCCCAGGGCAACGACGAGCGAAATCGCAATGACCGCGAGGGCAGTGAACTTCCTCAAGACGGGCTCCCCTTTGTGCTCGACGCGAACGGACGACCGAATCGGATCTTAGGCCCGTCGTCGGCGATTGGCACGGGGGGGCTTTGTGCCTCGAAAGGCCGCGGCACCGGTGAGGGATCCTTAGGGCTGCTTCCTCCCGGATCTGACCCGGTTCGGAATCTCACCGCGCCGCGGGCGAAACCAGTGTATCCGCCTCAATCGGCGCCCTTCCGGAGGCATTCGCGGATCGTTGCGAGCGCCGAACGCGACAGCGGGGGGCTCGCCTTCGGATTGCCGCTTGCGTCGACCACGGAAGTCCCGACCACGGTCAGCTCGGGCCGGCCGGCGGTCGACGCTGCGCGCCTGGCAGCGGCCGCGCTCCCGGTAGACGGTCAGCGTGAACGCGATGCCCTCCGGCGACGTGCCGATGATCTTCACGCCCGCCGGCGACACGAGGAAACCGTGGCCGTTCAGGCAGCCCGAGACGGTCTGCCGCTTCGCGCCGCCGCAGCCCGAGGCGACGAGGACGAGCGCGAGAACCGCCGCGAAGCGCACGGCCGCGACGGTAGCGCGACTTGCGGAACCCGCGCATCGGGCGCACAATGGTCGGTGTTCGAGACATTCACGACGAGGAGGTGGTGCGAGATGAAGGCTGTCCATGAGTTCTGCGAGCCCCGCGCCGCCGCCCGTCGCGCCTGCTCCTGAGCGGAGTCGGGTGACGGGCAGCGCGCCCGATCACCGACAACGCACGCAAAGGAGCTTCGCTTGATCCTTCCGCTCACGGATTCACCGCTCGAGCGCCTCGGCTGGGACGACGGCTGGGATGTCGCGTTCGCCGAGCACCGTGCCGCAGGGCTCGTCCCCGCCCGCGTCACCGTTCAACACAGAGGGGCCTTCGATCTCGCCGGCGAGACCGGTGAGTTCCGCGCGAGCGCGGCCGCCCGGCTGGCGCGCGAGGACGGGCTGCCGGCGGTCGGCGACTGGGTCGGGGTCGACCCGGAGTCGCTGCTCGTCGAGGTGGTGCTGCCTCGCCGCACTCAGCTCTCCCGCAAGGAGGCGTTCCGCGTCACCCGCGAGCAGGTGCTCGCTGCGAACGTCGACGTCGCGTTCCTGATGCAGGCACTCCCGCTCGACTTCAACGCACGCCGGCTCGAGCGCTACCTGACGATGGTGTGGGAGAGCGGCGCGCAACCCGTCGTGCTGCTCGCGAAGGTCGATCTCGTCGACGAGGTCGCGGGCTATCTCGCCGAGGCCGAGGCGGTCACCGTCGGCGCGTGCCCGGTGCACCCGGTCTCCGCGCGCACCGGAGAGGGCCTCGACGAGGTTCGCGCCTGGTTCCGTGGGAACCGCACCGCGGTGCTGCTCGGATCGTCTGGCGTGGGCAAGTCGACGCTCGTGAACGCCCTCGCCGGCGTCGATCTGCTCGCGACGCAAGAGGTGCGGGCGGACGACCAACGCGGACGCCACACGACGACGCGGCGCGAGCTGGTCGTGCTGCCGGAGGGTGGCATCGTGCTCGACACGCCCGGCATCCGCGAGCTGCAGCTCTGGGACGGCGATCTCGAGCAGGCCTTCGGCGACGTCGACGAGATCGTGCTGCGCTGCCGCTTCGCCGACTGCGCTCACCGCAGCGAGCCCGGCTGTGCGATCCGGGAGGCGTTGCTCGACGGCTCGCTCTCCGCGGAGCGCTGGTCGAGCTACGTGGCGCTGCAGCGGGAGCTGCTCGCGCTCGAGACCAGGCGCAACCACCTGCTGCGCAAGGAGCAGGTGCGCGAGTACAAGATCCGTGCCCGCCAGCACCGGAGCAAGGGCCGCTGATCGGAGTTGACACCGGCGGGCTCGATACATAGCCTTACTAGGCTATGCGAGGCGAGGCATTGAAAGGTCATCTGGATCTCCTGATCCTCGCGGCCTTGAGCGGCGAGCCCGCACACGGCTACTTGATCGTCGAGCGGCTGAAGGAGCGGAGCAGCGGCGTGTTCGGGCTGGCAGAGGGCACGGTGTATCCCGCGCTGCACCGGCTCGAGCGCGGCGGGCTGCTCACGAGCGCCTGGGCGACGGCGGACGGGCGGCGGCGGCGGCGCGTCTACCGGTTGACTGCGCGCGGCCGTTCGGAGCTCGCGACGCGGCGTCGCGAGTGGGACGTCTTCGCCGGCGCGGTGCAGGCGGTCGTGGCATGAGCTACGTCGACGAGCTGTCGCGGGAGCTCCGAGCCGTGGGGATCCGTGGCCGTCTTCGCGCGCGGATCGTCGCCGAGGCGGACGACCACCTTCGCTCGGACGACGAGGCGCCGGGCCGCTTCGGCTCGCCGAGGGAGATCGCGAACGCGTTCGCGGCCGAGCTCGGCACGCGCGCTTCGCGCCGCGCCGCGGTCGGCGCGTTCGCAGCGCTCGGCGTCGCCGGCGCCGTGTACGCCACGTCGTTCGTCGGCGCCTCGTTCGCCGGGACGTCGCGTGACGATCCGCCGCTCGCGTCGCTCGCCTTTCTCGTGATCGTGCTCGCACCGCAGGTGTCCTTCGTCGCCGGCTCGCTGGCTCTGCTCCGCGTCTGGCGCCGTCGCTCGGATCGCGTCTTCGCGTCCGGCGAGCGCACCGTCATCAACCGCCGAACCGCGCTCGCGCTCGTGTGCGGGATCGCGACGATGGCCGCGCTCGCGGTCTACGCCCTCGAACTGCGTCACGACCTGGCCCACTGGTGGGTGAACGTCACGCTCGCCGGGAGCGTGGGCGCATCCGTGCTGCTCGCGCTCGCGGCGGTCCAGGCCGTGACGGCAGCACGGCTGCATCCGCAGGTCCCGGGTGCGGCGGGCGACGTCTTCGACGACCTCGGGCTCGAGCGCTACCGCACCGAGCCGTGGCGATTCGCGCGGCGGGTCGCGCTGCTCGCCGGGCTCGCGGTCTGGGTGGCCGGGATCGCCGCTTCAGATCCGTTCGACGGCGCGCTTCGGGGCGTCTTCGAAGCGACGGCCTGCCTCGGCGGGTTCGCGGCTCTCGGCCGCTACCTCGGCCTCCGCGCCTGACGCACGTCAAGATCTGGGGACGGCAGCTCCCGTCGAAACCATGCTCGTCTCGCCGCGCGCCCTACCCGATGCGGTGGAGTTCCTCCTGCCCGACGCGAAGCGCGAGCTCGGCTCCGTCGTCCTCGGACAGGAAGTGTCGCGTCCGCGGAGCGGGCCGCCGTTCGCGTGGAGCGACGGCGTCTGGCGGCTTCGCTTCCCTCGGCCGCCGCTCGACCGGCTCGAGTACCTGTTGGGGATCGACCGCACATTCGCCCCCGATCCGGGCAACCCGCTGCGGGCCGCCGGGCCGTTCGGCGACAAGTCGGTGGTCGAGTGGCCCGAGTACGCGCCGCCCGGATGGCTCGGCGCACCGGCCGACGCCGGGTCGGTCGAGTGGATCGAGCTGCGCTCGCGGCGGCTCGTCGCGCGCGTCAAGGTGCTGCTCTACCGGACGCCAGCAGAGCCCCTCGACACCGCACCGCTGCTCGTCGTGCACGACGGGCCCGAGTACGCGGAGTACGCGGCGCTGACGCGCTTCCTCGACGCGGCGCACAGCGACGCGCGCATCCCGGCGCTCACGGCCGCGCTGATCCAGCCGATCGACCGCAACGAGACCTACTCGGCGTCGGCGCTCTACTCCGCGGCGCTGGTGCGCGAGCTGCTGCCCGAGCTCGCACGGCGAGCACCGCACGGCCCGCGCATCGGCATGGGCGCGAGCCTCGGCGCGCTTGCGATGCTGCACGCGCACTACCGCCACCCGAAGACGTTCGACGCGCTCCTGCTGCAGTCCGGCAGCTTCTTCCAGCGGCGCTGGGACAAGGTCGAGTCGGGTTTCGGGCGGTACCAGCGCATCACGCGCTTCGTCGGAGCGCTGCTCCGCGGCAAGGCGGCGTCGCGGCCGGTCCCTGTCGCGCTCACCTGCGGCACGGCCGAGGAGAACCTCGCGAACAACCGCGCCGTCGCAGCTTCCCTGGCAGCGCAGGGGTATCCCGTGCAGCTGACCGAGGTGCGGGACGCACACACCTGGACGTGCTGGCGCGACGGCTTCGACCCGGCGCTCGTCGACCTGCTCGGAGCGGTCTGAGTGAACCGTCGCGAGATCACGATCGACGGCGGGACGATGGTCGCGTACGGCCACTGGGGCAAGCCGTTCGTCGTGTTCCCCTCGGAGGACGGTGAGGCGTGGGACTGGGAGAACCGCGGCATGATCGATGCTGTTGCGCCGCTGCTCGACGACGGGCGGCTGAAGCTCTACTGCATCCCCTCGTTCGACCGCGAGAGCTGGACTCGCAGCGACCTGCCGCTCGAGGAGCGCGCGCGCCGGCACGCGCACTACGAGCGGTGGGTGGTCGACCAGCTCGTGCCCTTCGTCCAGAACGACTGTCAGGCGAACGACATCGGCGCCGTCGGGTGCTCCTTCGGCGCCTACCACGCGGTCAATTTCTGCCTGAAGCGCGCAGATGTGTTCCCGCTCGCTCTCGGGCTGAGCGGCGTCTACGACGTCGCCGTCCAGGGCGGCGGCGAGCGCGGCGACGCCGTCTACTTCGCCAACCCGTCCGACTACGTCGTCCACCTGCACGGCGACCACCTCGACTGGCTCCGCGGGCGTGCGTCGGTCCTGCTCGTCTGCGGCCAGGGGCAGTGGGAGGACACGACCGGCGCGCTCGAGTCGACACAGCGCTTCGGCGGGCTGCTCGCCGCCAAGGGGATCCGCTGCGAGGTCGACCTCTGGGGCCACGACGTGCCCCACGACTGGCCGTCGTGGCGTCGCCAGATCGCGCATCATCTGCCCCGCTTTGTCTAGAGGCCGCGACAGCTCCCTGATCGGTCTGCTCCTCGGCACCGAAGAGGACTGGCCGGCCGCGTTCGAGGCGCTCGTCGCGCGGCTCGGGCCGGTCGACGGCCGGACGCTTCGCACCGAGCGGCTCGTCAACGAGCCCTTCGACCTGCGCTTCGTCCCGCGCTACGCACTCGTGATCGACCGGCTCGCGTGGTGGTACGACCTGCCGCGCGCCTGGCTGAAGAAGGTCTCGCTGATGGACGACGTGTACCTGCTCAACAACCCGTTCACGTTCCAGGCGATGGAGAAGCACTCCGCGTACTGCGCGATGATGCGGCTCGGGATCCGCGTCCCCGAGACGTGGTTGATCCCGCACAAGGTGCCCCCGACCAACCCGCGCTTCGAGCCGACCGCAGAGCGGTACAACGCGCCGTTCGAGCTCGAGCGAATCGGAGCCGCGGTCGGCTATCCGCTGTTCATGAAGCCGTTCGACGGCGGACAGTGGGTCGGCGTGTCGCGGGTCGGCACCGCCGACGAGCTGCGCAGCCGCTACGACGAGTCGGGCGAACGGATGATGCATCTGCAGAGCGCGCTCGAGGACTTCGACGTGTTCGTGCGCTCTCTGTCGATCGGCGCGGAGACGATGTCGATGTCGTTCGACCCGTCGCGGCCGATGCACGACCGGTACCAGGTGCGTCACGGTTTCCTCAGCCCCGCGCTCGGCGACGAGGTCGTGACGATCTCGCGGTTGATCAACGCGTTCTTCCGCTGGGAGTTCAACTCGTGCGAGACGATCGTCAAGGATGGCGTCGCGTACCCGATCGACTATGCGAACGCGTCGCCGGACGTTGCGATCACGTCGCTCCACTATTACTTCCCGTGGGCGATCAAGGCGCTCGTGCGCTGGTCTGCGTTCTGCGTTTGCACACGGCGGGAGATGCGCCTCAACCAGAACTCGCGCGACTACTTCGACATCGGCGACGACGAGAGCCTCGACTACGACACGAAGCTCTCCGCGTACCGGAAGCTCGCCGACGACTACTTCCAGATCGACGCGTACCAGGAGTTCTGCGATCGCCGGCTCGCGCACCTCGACGAGCTTGCACACGAGTGGTTCACGTCACCGGAGCTCGACACCGTGATCGTCGACACCGTGCGCGCGACCTTCCCGAAGCACGAGCAGGAGCATTTCGTCGAGCACTACCGCGGGCTGCTGGGGGCCTGGGCGCGCGACAACGCTTGACGAGGCCAGACGTCCTCGTCAGACTCGGCGAGGCGACTGCGGTCACTGCGGCCTCGATCCATCGCTACGAGGGAGGGCCGTGATGACCACCGCGACGATGCTCCGCAAGCTCGGCAAGCTGCCCGTCCGTACGGACGTGCGCACGCTTCGGATCGGGCGCTACGTCGACACCGCGAAGCTGCCCGAGCCGCCCGTCGCGCTCGATCTCGCCGACCGCGTCGGCGACTGGCCGATGTACGCGAACGACCGGATCGGCGACTGCACGATCGCCGCGGCCGGGCACATGATCGAAGCCTGGACGGCCGAGAGCCGCGGCGAGGCAGTCGAGGTCTCCGAGGCGTCGGTGCTCGCGCGCCTTCGACCGCGTGAAGCTGGTCGACCCTGTCACGGGCGAGGAGGGCGCCGTCGTGCTCGACGTCCTGCGCGACTGGCGCCGCCACGGGGTGGGGCACCATCGGATCGGCGCCTACGCCCGTGTCCCGGTGTACGACCACGACCTCGCACGGGCGTCTGCCTGGCTGTTCGGCGGCCTCTACGTCGGGGTCGAGCTGCCGCTGACCGCGCAGGACCAGCGGGTCTGGGACTGGACGGGGTCGCTCACCGGGCCGGCGAAGCCCGGCTCGTGGGGCGGCCACGCGATCGACCTCGTCGCGCTACGGCCCGGACGGTGTCACCGTCGTCACCTGGGGCCGGTTGCAGGAGGTGACCTGGGCGTTCTGGGACCGCTACTGCGACGAGGTCTACGCGATCCTCTCGAACGACTTCCTCGACCACGGCCAGGCGCCGAACGGCTTCGACCTGGAGGCGCTGAAGGCCGACCTGGCGCTCGTCACGGCGTAGACGTAGGCCCGCGCAGGAGCGCGCGGCCGACGACGGCCGCCTCCGCGCCGGCGGCGGCGAGCGCCTCGACGTCGGCCGGGGAGCGGATGCCGCCGGCTGCGAGCACGGCCGCGCCGGCGGCCGCGGCCGTGCGCACGAGCTCGAGATCCGGCCCGGCCAGCGTCCCGTCGCGGTCGATCGCCGTCACCAGGCAGCGCGCGACGCCGGCGGCGGCCGCCCGGGCCAGCGCCTCTTCGACGGCGAGACCGTCGTCGCGGATCCAGCCGGCCGTGCGCAGCCGGCCGTCCTGCACGTCGACCGCGACGACGAGCGCCGGCCCGAGGGCGGCGACCCACGGCTCGGGATCCGGCCAGGCGGCGGTTCCGACGACCACCCGGTCGGCGCCTGCGTCGAGCAGTGTGCGCGCGTCGTCGATCGAGCGGATCCCTCCCGAGGCCTGGAGCGGGACCGGAGCGCAGGCCGACACCGCACGCCGCACGAGCTCCGGCCGGATGCGGCCGGAGCGGGCGCCGTCGAGGTCGACCAGGTGGATCCGGCCGGCCCCGGCGTCGCGCCAGCGGCGGGCGAGCTCGAGCGGGTCGGCGGCGCGCTCGACGACGTCGTCGTACGCGCCGCGCCTGAGGCGGACGGCTTCCTCGCCGAGCACGTCGACGGCAGGAATCACCTCGATCGGGCCGCTGAACCAGCGAGCAGCTTGCTCGTCCATGGTTCCATTTTGCGCGTCTGCAGCGGCCCCCTCCGAAGACCGATCGGAACCACTCTGGTCCGCCAGGTGTAGAAAGGGACGAGCGATGAGTCGATTTGGTGCCTGCATCGTCCTGGGCGCAGTGACCGCTGCGGCCATGGGCGTGGTGGCGGGGATCGGGGTCGCGGCTTCGCCTGCCGCGCCTGTGGTCGCCGACTGCGCGTCCCGGTCGGCGGCTGACTTCCCCACGGCGTTCACGAGTCGGCGCAACCTCGTCGTCGGTCCGCTCGTTCTCGTTGGCGCCGGGGGCACACCGACGTACAGCGAGTCCTTCGGTGGGCAGAAGTTCCAGCTGCTCGTGTCGGCGGGGCACCGTGTGACGGTCGCGCTATCCGACCAGACTCGCAAAGGTGCGGGTCTCGGGTACGGCCCGCTTCCGCAAGGCCAGGTCGGCGTTCGCGATGCGCATCGCGCGGTGACCTTCGTGGCTTGTCCGCGTGGGCGCGCTTCCGGCAGCACAGCGGGCGGGCGATCGGTGACGTTTTGGTCGGGAGGTCTGCTGGCGCGCTCGCCGCGATGCGTACCGCTGCTCGTGCGGATCGACGGAGCTCGCTCGCCGGTACGGGTGGTCGTGCACCTCGGGGTCGCGCGCTGCACGAACGTCCCCTAGACCTCATCAACATTCCCGCACCATGGTTCCATGTTAACGTGCTAACATGAGAACTCGCGATGGCAACCAGGACTCGACACCCATGGCGCACCCCGGAGATGGAGGCGCTCTTCGACGCGGTCAAGGCGCTGCGGACACGGCCGGAGGTGGAGCACTTCCTGCGGGACCTGTGCACGCTCTCGGAGCTCGAGGCGATGGCACACCGCTGGGAGGTGGCGCGGCTGCTCGAACAGGGGCTTCCGTATCTGGAGATCGCGGAGCGAACGGGCGCGTCGACGACGACGGTGACACGGGTGGCGCACTGGCTGCGACACGGCGAAGGCGGCTATCGGCTGGCGCTCGACCGCGCGGCCTCCTGAGGGTCGCGCTTCCGGTCAAGGGGCGGCTGCGGGAGCCGTCGGTGCGCCTGCTCGAGGACGCGGGGCTCGGCCCGGAGCAGCCCGGCGAGCGGGCACTGGCCTTTCCCTGCCGGAACGCTCCCGTCGAGGTCCTGCTCGTGCGCGCCGCGGACATTCCGGAGTACGTCCAGGACGGCGTCGTCGACTGTGGGATCACGGGGCGCGACCTCGTCCTTGAGCGCGCGGCCCTCGTGGACGAGCTGGTCGAGCTCGGCTTCGGTTCGTGCCGTCTGGAGGCGGCCGTGCCCGAGGAGTCCCCGGCGCAGGCTCCCACCGACCTCGACGGCGCGACCGTGGCGACGGTGTACCCGCGGCTCACGCGCGAGCTGTTGCCGGCGCGGGTCGAGCTGGTCGACGTGACCGGCTCGGTCGAGCTCGCGCCGCGACTCGGGCTGGCCGACGCGATCGTCGACCTCGTCTCGTCCGGGAACACGCTGCGGACGAACGGGCTCCGCTCGCTCGGGACGCTGGTCCACTCCGAAGCCGTCCTCATCGCCCGCGACGCGGACCACGCCGGCCCGTTCGCGGCGATGTTGCGCGCGGTCGTCGACGCGCGCCGCCACCGCTACCTGATGCTCAACGCGCCGGAGACTGCCTTGCCCGAGATCTGCGCCCTCGTTGCGCCGCGCGCTCCGAGCGTGCTGCCGCTCGCCGAGGCGGGACTGGTCGCCGTGCACGTCCTCGTCCCCGCCGCCGAGGTCTGGCGGCTCTTGCCCAAGCTCGAACAGGCGGGGGCGTCTTCGATCCTGATCGTGCCCGTCGAGCGGATGGCCGCGTGACGAGCATCGTCGCCGATGTGAAGGAGCGCGGCCTCGAGGCCGTGCGCGAGTGGGCGCTCGAGCTCGACGGTGTCGAGCCGGCACCTGCGGTCGCGGACGCGACCGGCTTGCCGCGCGAGGCCCTGCTCACGCTCGCCGACCGGGTTCGCCGCTGGCATGAGCTGCAGCGCCCGGCCGACGTGGCCCTCGAGATCGAGCCGGGTGTCCTGCTCGAGCGCCGCTGGGTCGCGCTCGACACCGTCGGCATCTACGCGCCGCGCCGGCTGCTCTCGACCCTGGTGATGTGCGCCGTGCCGGCGCAGGTCGCCGGCGTTCGCCGAATCGTGGTGTGCACGCCGCCCGCGGGAGCGCCGCTGATCGCGGCCGCGGCGGAGGCCCTCGGCCTCGACGAGGTCTGGGCGATCGGCGGCGCGCAGGCGATCGGCTGGCTCGCCTACGTCGCGCAGGTGGACAAGATCGTCGGGCCGGGGAGCAGGTACGTGAACGAGGCGAAGCTCGAGGTCGCGCGCGACGTCCCGATCGACCTCCCCGGGGGCCCGTCGGAGGTCGTCGTGCTCGGTGACGGCGACGACCGGCTGATCTCGCTCGAGCTCGCAGCGCAGCAGGAGCACGGCGCCGAGTCGGTGTGCCGGCGCGTCGCCACGCTCGAGGAGGCAGAGGCGATCGCGCCGGAGCACCTCGTGCTGCTCGGCGACGCCGAGCGCGAGGCCGACCGGGTTCGGAACGCCGCCGCGGTGTTCGTCGGCCCGTGGTCGGCGGTCGCTGCGGGCGATTACGCGACCGGCGGAAACCACGTGCTGCCGACGGGCGGTCGCGCGCGTTCCACCGGCGGCCTCGGGCTCGAGGCATTCCTGAAGCCGGTGACCGTGCAGCGGCTGTCTCGCGAAGGACTGGCGCGGCTCCGCCCGACCGTCGAGGCGCTGGCCGCCGCGGAGGGGATGCCTGCGCACGCCGAGGCGGTGCGCCGGTGAGAGCGCTCGCGCCGGAGTTCGCGCCCTATGCCTGGGCGGCGTCGACCGCAGAGGTCGCGCGCCTGGCCGGCATCGACCCCTCCGAGGTGCTGCGGTTCGACCAGAACACGCCGCCGCTGCCGCTGCCCTCGACACGCCCCGGCACGATCGCCGGCGGCATCGCACGCGTCAGCAGCTATCCCGCCGACGGCTACCTCGACCTTCGCGCCGCGATCGCCCGCTACACCGGCGTCGAGCCGGAGAACGTGGTCGTGGGCGCCGGTGCGGACGACCTGATCCTGCTCTGCGCGCGCGCGTGGGCCGGCTCCGGCGACTCCGTCGCGATCCCGCCGGAGCCGACGTACCCGCTCTACCGCATCGCCGCGCAGCTGGCCGGCGCGACGGTCGGCGGTCCCGACCCGGTGGTCACGTTCGCGTGCCGCCCGAACAATCCGACCGGTGCCCTTTGCGACCTGCCCGAGGCGCGGCCGCTTGTCGTCGACGAGGCGTACTACGAGTACGCCGGTGTCACGGCGCTGCCGCTGATCGACGACGGCGACGTCGTCGTGCTCAGGACGTTCTCGAAGTCGTTCGCGCTCGCCGGTGCACGAGTCGGCTACGCGCTGGCGGCCCCCGACCTCGCGGCCGAGCTGAACGCGCGACAGGCGCCGGCGCCCGTCTCGTCGCTGTCGGTCGACGTTGGCGCTCGCCGCATTGCGAGAGCCGCCGAGCGTCGAGGCGGACATCGAGGAGCGCGAGCGCCTTGCCGCCGCGCTGCGTGCGCTCGGGCTCGACCCGCAGCCGTCGGCCACGAACTTCCTCTACGTCCCCGTCGACGACGGCCGCGCGCTCGGCGATGCGTTGCTTCGCCGCGGCCTCGTCGTGCGGGCGTACGACGACGCGATCCGAGCTTCGGTGCGCGACGCCGTGGACGACGACGTGCTCGTCGAGACGCTCGCACGGATCCTCGACCGTCCGGCGCCGGTTGCGCCGGCCGGACGACGGCGGAGCCGTTTGCTCCGCGCGACCGCTGAGACGCGACTCGCCGTGCGGCTTGCCGCTCGACGGCGCGAGCCGCGTGCGCGTGGCGACCGGTGCCGGGCTGTACGACCACCTGCTCGAGCAGCTCGCCTTCCACGCGGGCTTCGATCTCGTGCTCGAAGGCGTCGGCGACCTCGAGACCGGTGACCACCACACGGCGGAGGATGCGGCGCTCGCGCTCGGCAGCGCCATCGACGCTGCGCTCGGCGACCGTCGCGGCATCGCGCGCTACGGCGACGCGGTCGTCCCGATGGACGACGCTCTCGCCAGGGTCGCGGTCGACCTCGGCGGCCGCCCCTTCGCGGAGTTGGCACTCGAGCAGGATCCGGGCCTCGCGGCGCACATGTTCTCGAGCCTCGCGCAGGCAGCCCGTGCCGCGATCCACGTCGAGGCGACCGGGCGAGATGCCCATCACGTCGCCGAGGCGGCCTTCAAGGCGTTGGGTCGTGCGCTGAAGACCGCGGTGCGCCGCGAGTCGTCCGGGCTGCCGTCGACGAAGGGCGTGCTGTGAGAGTGGCGATCTGCCGCTACGGCGCCGGCAACGTGCGCTCGGTCGAGCTCGCGTTGCGACGTCTCGGCGCCGAGATTGTCGACGACGTCGAGGGGGCCGACCTCGCCGTGCTCCCCGGCGTCGGTGCCGCGCGCAGCGCGCTCGCGGGCATGCGCGCACGCGGTGACGACGTTGCGCTGCGCGAGCGGTGCGCCACCGGGCGGCCGGTGCTCGGCATCTGCCTCGGTCTCCAGCTCGCGCTCGAGCACACCGAGGAGGACGGCGGCGCCGACGGTCTCGGGCTGCTGCCCGGTCGCGCGGTTCGGCTCCAGGCTGCCCGTGTTCCCCGGCTCGGGTGGGCGGACGTCTCACCTCTCGGGTCGGCGTTCTACTTCGCCCACTCGTACGCCTGCGAGACACCGGCCGCCACTGCGTGGTCCGAGGGCATCGTCGCCGAGGCGCGCGCCGGATCCTTCCTCGGCGTCCAGTTCCACCCCGAGAAGAGCGGCGCGGCGGGTGCCCGGTATCTGCAGCGCGTGCTCGAGGACGTCCGGTGCCTTTCCCTCGCCTGATCCCGTGCCTCGACGTCGCCGGCGGCCGTGTCGTCAAGGGCGTGAAGTTCCAGGCTCTGCGCGACGTCGGCGACCCCATCGAGCTCGGCGCCGCGTACTCGGCCGAGGGCGCGGACGAGCTCGTCTTCCTCGACGTGCAGGCGACGCTCGAGGACCGCTCGACGCTCGTCGACCTCGTGCGTCGCGTCGCGGCGAGGCTGCAGATTCCCGTTCACGGTCGGAGGCGGGGTCCGCTCGACTGCGGATGCGGAGTCACTGCTCGAGGCGGGCGCGGACAAGGTAGCGGTCAACTCGGCGGCGCTGGCGCGACCCGAGCTGCTCACCGAGCTCGCCGGCCGGCTCGGCTCGCAGGCCGTCGTCGTCGCGATCGACGCCGAAGGAGGGCGCGTGCGTTCGCATGCGGGAACGCTCGAGACCCCGCGCGCAGCGGTCGACTGGGCGGTCGAAGCGGCCGGGCGAGGCGCGGGGGAGATCCTGCTCACCTCGATCGACGCCGACGGGACGCGCCGCGGCTATGACGTGACGTTGACCGCGGCGGTCGCCGAGGCTGTCGACGTGCCCGTGATCGCGTCGGGTGGAGCGGGGACGACCCAGCACGTCGCCGATGTGCTCGAGGTTGCGCAGGCCGCGCTGCTCGCGTCGATCCTTCACGAGGACCCGGCGCGGCTGCGTGTTCTCCGCGGCGAGCTCCTCGCTCTCGGTGTGGCGGTCCGTGATGCCGCCTGATCTCCGCGCTGCGATCGTCCAGGACGCCGACGACGGCCGGGTGCTGATGCTCGCGTGGATGGACGCCGAAGCAGAGGCTCGGACGCGCGCGACCGGCGAAGCCTGGTTCTGGAGCCGCTCGCGCCAGAAGCTCTGGCGCAAGGGCGAGACGTCCGGCAACACGCTCGCAGTCGAGGAGCTCCGGGACGACTGCGACGGCGACGCGCTGCTCCTGCGGGTGCGCCCGGCCGGGCCTGCGTGCCACACCGGCTCGTTGTCGTGCTTCGCCCCCGGGCTCTGGCGGACCGTGGCGGACCGCGCCGAGCGCCGGCCGGCGGGCTCCTACACCGCCGAGCTGCTCGACGCCGGCACCGGGGCCTGCGCGCGCAAGGTGGGGGAGGAGGCCGTCGAGCTCGCGGTCGCGGCGCTCGACGAGAGCGACGAGCGGGTGGTCGAGGAGGCGGCGGACGTGATCTACCACCTCTACGTCCTGCTCGCGTCCCGCGGAATCGACCTGGCGCGGGTCGAGGACGAGCTCAGCAGGCGGTCGTGACCGGACCGCCGGCGAGCGAGACCGAGACGTGCTCCGAGCGCGCGAGCGCGGCAAGTCGCGCGCGGTAGCGAACCATGTCGGCGTGCTGCCAGTCGCCGTGCGTCTGGCAACGCCACGGTGCGTAGCGCTCGCGGTGGAATGGGCTCGTCAGGCTCTCCGCGTGCCCGATCACGTTGGGCAGCGAGATCCGGAACCGGTGCATCAGCCAGAGCGTGAGCCGCAGCGACGCCGCGAGCTGGGCGCGGTCGCCGAGGACCGACGCGTCGCTCGTACCGACGTGCTCGATGCCGATCGCCGTCCAGTTCAGCCCGACCGTGTGGCGGCAGATCGTCCCGAGCGGCACCAGCTGATAGATCGTCCCGTCCCGGTCGATCACGAAGTGCGCGCAGGTTCCGGGGAGCTCGCCGAGCTCGACGTCCGGGCGGTCGGCTGCGAAGGTCGCCCAGACGGACGCAAACGTGGTGGTGCCGGTGTAGTGCTCGACGATCACCCGGGGGTGCCGCAGCCGCCAGGTGTCCAGGCCGTAGTGGCGTTCGGCGTACCGGGCCGTCTCCGCCCGCCGGCCGGCGCCGAACGGGATGAGGCGGGGCACGACGTGCGGTGCGGGCGGCAGCGCAGCGACTGCTGCTGCGATCAGGGCAGGGAGGACGTTCACTCGTTTGTAAATGATCCCCGACCTTCCGGCGGCCTGCACCGGATGCGGTTACCATGCCGCCGGATGCGGCGTCTCGGAGGGGGGTTCCTAGCGGCTCTGGTGGTCGCGGCGACAGCCGCGGCGGCGACTGCGCCGCCGCTCCCGCTGCATGTCTTCAAGCGGTCGGCCCATGCCTACGACAGGCTCCCCGCGGTCGCCCGGAAGGTCGGCGCCGTCGAGGCCGCGCGACGGGTCGCCACTGCGCTCGACGCGAAGCGCCGCCCGTACCTCGTCTACGTGACGCGGATGAAGGACAAGTCGGTGTGCACGCTGCTCGTCCAGTCGAGCTCGTACCGGGCTCGCTGCGCGCCTGCCTCGGCGCTGTTCGACCATTCCCGGCGCACGTTCTCGGTGATCAAGGGACTGATCGGCGGCATCGCAGCCGACGGCGTGACCAAGGTCGTCCTGGTCGGGGCGACGGCGAAGAAGACGATTCCGTTGACCAAGGACGGCGGCTACATCTACGGCTGCCCGGCGCCGACGAACTGCGCCACCTGGGTTCGCGAGGTGCTCGGCTACAGCCCGGCCGGGAAGCTCATCTCGCAAGAGCGCACGCACTAGCGACGCGCGCACCGGGGGACGCGAGCCGCTACAGCGGGCAGCGTGGCGCTTTGACGTAGCGCGGCGTGACGAGGCACCAGCCGGGCTTCGTATCCGTGCCGGTGCGGACGTAGACCGCGGGGCGGTCCTGGGAGATCCCACAGATGCGGGTGTAACCCATCGCACTCATGCCGCCGAGCTTGCCGGTCTTCTCCCAGCACACGAGCGGCGTCTTCAGGCCGACGCGTTTGGAGAGGTCGGTCGCGAGCTTGTCGTTCGTGAGCTTGCTCGAGCCGCAGCCCGCGAGAGCGACGACTACGAGCCCCAGGAGTGCTGCACGGGCCTTCATCGGGCCACAGGGTAGCCTGGCTAAAGGTCGGTTCGGGTGCTGCCGATACCCGGGACGTGAGGATTGGGCATTCACGCCGGATCGCTCCCGTCCTGGCTTTGCTGGCTGTTGTCGCGTCCGTTGCCCAGTCAGGCGGCAGGGCCGCTCCCATCGGCTTCGCTGCGTTCCAGCCCGGCTCCGACGTCCTGCGCGTCTCGCATCACCGGATCGTTCGTCAGAAGACGCACGGTCGGCGCCTTTCGAGCGCACGCGTCGCGAAGCACGTCTCTTCCGGCGGCCCGCGGACTCCCGCCTCCCCGGCACCGCAGCCGACGACGGTCGTGCCGACCGACCCGGCCTGGTCGCAGGAGTGGAGCCTGACGCTGATCGGCGCACCCGCAGCCTGGCACGTCTCGGTGGGGTCGCGGCCGGTCGTGATCGCACTCATCGACAGCGGTGTTGACGCTGCGCAACCCGACCTGCAAGGTGCGCTCGTTCCCGGCGCCGACTTCGCCGATTCGACTGGCGACACCTCTGACCAGTTCGGCCACGGCACGATGGTGGCCGGTGTGATCGCTGCGCGCCCGAACAACGGCGTCGGCGGCGCGGGCATCTGCTGGTCGTGTCAGGTCATGCCGGTCAAGGTGCTCGGAGCCAACGGCAGCGGCACGGCAGCTTCGATCGCGAGCGGCATCCGCTTCGCCGCCGACCACGGCGCGGATGTCATCAGCATGAGCTTCGTCCTGAGCGGCCCCGACGCAGGCGTGGAGTCCGCACTCGCCTACGCACACGCACGCGGCGTGCTGCTGATCGCGGCCGCGGGGAACAACGGGGGCGACACGCCGACCTATCCGGCGGCCTATCCGGGCGTCGTCTCGGTCGCGGCTGTCGACCCGTCCGGCGTGCTGTTCCCGTGGTCGACGCACGGCTCATGGGTCACCCTGGCCGCGCCGGGCTGCTCGTACACGACCGCTCCCGGTTCCGCGTTCGTCACCTTCTGCGGCACGTCGGCCGCTGCACCTCTCGTCGCGGGCCTCGCCGGACTCGCCTTGTCGGCCGGCGCCGGCTCTGCCGCGCAGGTCGAGGCCGCGCTCGAGCAGACGGCGACCCCGCTTCCCGGCGCCGTCGGCAGCGGCCGGGTCGACGCGCTGAAGCTGCTGCAGCAGACCGCCGCGCACTAGGGCGCGCGCGCGTCACGCACGCATTCCGGTGCCAGGCACGAACGTGCCTGGCACCGATTTGACGGCTCTGCTCCCGAACGGACGGAGGGCCCGCTCGCGCGGGCCCTCCGTGTTCCTACCGTTCGGTGGGTCAGCTCGCTACGCGAGCGCCACCCGCACCGACCGGACCGACGGGGCAAGCCGGAGGTTCGGGACGCGAACCGAGTGGTTCGTCGCCACGGTCCTCGTGATGACGTGCCGCGTGATCTTGCCGTGCGACTTGCCGATCAGCGTGATGCGGAGCGAAGCGGTCCTTGCCGCGCCGTTCACGCGGACCATCAGGTACCGGCCCTGGCCGACCTTGACGACGCGAGCCGAGGCAAGCGTCATCGTCTTCGCCGCGGCGGCCGGAGCCGACTTGGCGGTCGGGATCGGAGCCGAGACGGCAACCGGAGCAGCCGTCACGACCGGGGCGGTCGCCGTACCCGAGGAGGCCGTCCCGCCGGTCGAGCCGGTCGAGCCGCCACCCGGAGTGCCGGCGGGCGGAGGAGTCGTGCCACCGCATGCCGTCCCGCTGGTCGGGTTGAAGTCGGTCGAGCGGAAGATGCCGTCGCCACCGTTGCGGGTGCCGACGTTCTCCGACACGACGTCGATGCAGCTGCCGGTCGTCGACCGGACGAAGATGCTGGCTTCACCCAGCTTGTTCGTCGTGATGTCGACGTAGTTCCGGTCACTGCTGGTGTTCGGGCCCATCTGCGGGCTCGGGCCACCGGCCGAGACGTCACGCGTGTCGAACGCGCCGACCTTGGCTGCATCGCGGCCGATCACCGGCTCAGAGCCCTGGAACGCCTGGGCGCTGAACTCCACCGGGGCTCCGACAACCGGATTGCCCCAGAGGTCCTTGATCGTCTCGACGCAGTACGCCTCGTTGGTGCTCTTCGGGAGGCAGTTCAGGACCTTGCTCGACGCGAAGTTCACTGTCTTCGTGAGCGAGTTGGAGGTCTTGTTGCCACCGTCCCAAATGACCGGCTGGTCGGGATACACGGCAAGCGCCGTGATCGTCGAGTGGCCGATCGGAGCCGGGCCGTAGATGTCACAGCGGCCGTTCGAATCAGGCGTCAGGACGATGCCGTGATCCGGGCGGTACGTGACATAGGCCTCGCCATGCTCGTCCGTGTAGACGGCCACGCCCGTGTTGCCCGTGGGCAGCGGGATCGGCCGGCCAAGGGCGTCCTTGCAGGCGTTGTAGCCATGGGAGTAGCTCGTGGTGAACGTATCCCAGTAGTCGTAGATGCCAGCAACTTGCTCGGTCGAATAGGTCTTCGTAGCGTCGACCCATCCAAGGAACCCGGTGAAGTTGTTGGAGAACGCGCCTGCGACGCCCGACGTGTTCGGATCGTCACCAGGCAGTGCCGGCGGCAGGAGAGCCTTGTAGTACGGCGCGTACAGGTTGTGCGCTGCGCCGCTACCCGTGCCGTCACGGCTGTAGATCAGGGACTTGTCGGCCTTCTCGAGCGTGCCGACCGTGCTGTCTGCGCTGAGGTTGACGTCAACGCGGAGCTGCGGCATCGGAGCGTCGCCGGTGTCCAGCACGCCGTTCGACAGCAGCGTCTCGGTGCCACGGATCGGGTCGAACGGGCCCATTGCCCCGCCGTCACCCGTGTCGCCCGTTCCGCCGTAGATGTTGGAGAACGGACCGAGATCCGGGTCTCCGCCAGTAGGCGTCCCGAGGCAGTTGTCGACCGACTCGGCCGCCGCGAAGTTGTCGACGCAGAAGCTCGTCGCAACGTGGCCCTCCAAGTTGGTCATGTCGTCGTGGATGTCCCAGCGCATCGACGCGGCACCCGGCGAGTTGCTGCCGGTGAGCGAGTCGTCGACTGCCATGTGCTGTGCGAGCCACACCCAGTCGTCAGGCAGCGTGACCGTCGGGTGTCCGAGGCCGGTGAAGGCCCCACCGAGCGGGAACGTGCCCTTGACCAGGATGTGAATCAGACCGACGCCGAAGGAGTTGCCGTTGGCGCCGGGGATCGGGTTGAAGATCCCGTTGCCGGTCGGATCGCCGAGGTTCGCACCTGCGGCCTCGTTGATCACCGGAGCCTGGTCCGTCATCCAGATGACGAGGAACTGATGCTTTGCGATCACGTCGAGGCCCGGGAACAGGCCGAGCAGATTCGGGCTGACGGCGAGCTTGATGACCGCCAGGCCCGGCTCGAGTGACGCGACGTGGACGGCGAAGCAGAGCCGGCCGTTACTCCACTGGCCGACCACCGAACCGTCGTTGTCGTTCAGGAACACCGGCTTCTGAGCCTGGTCACCCGACCAGAGCTCGACGCGGAACTTGCCCGACAGGTACGAGGCGATCCCGCCGCCCTGAGTGAAGGCATCCTGAGAGACACCTTCTTCCCTGCCGAAGCACTTGACGACCTTCACCTGCTCGCCGTTCCACGCCACGTACGGAATGTTCGTGGTCTGTGGATCCGGCTGGCCCTGCAGCACTGGCGTTGCCCCTGCGGTGCCCACGCCGACGGCGAGGACGCCGATGGCAGCAACGAGAGCCGCGATGGCCAAGCTGATGCGTAGACGCATCCCTTCCCCCTCTCTTTCAATCCCTAGAAGTGAAAACCCAACGTGCCGATGGTTTGGTCGTGGCCCGAACACCCTGAAAGCCACGACAAAGGGTCCCTGCCTAACGATCCCCCCTTTCGACCTGAGAACGAGCCCGCGGTGGTTCGGCAGGCACGGTTGATGTTCTAGACGTGAAGCGCGCTCAGATCAAGAGGTTGGCGGGTAGTCTTTCGGCCGGAAAAACCTAGCCTCCGCAGGAATTTCCGAGTTTCGAGGTTGTCGAAAACCCCACCTTTCGATTCCCGGGCGATGACAGTACATTGGGTGGACGGTGCGGCGGCTGCTCTTTCTCGGGCTCGTCCTGCTCGCGATGCTGCCGGCGCTCGCGACAGCATCCGCACGTACCGATCCGAACGACCCGAGCTGGGCCGCCGAATGGGGGCCGAGGCTCACGCGGGCGTCCGATCTCTGGCAGGTGACGACCGGCGATCCGCAGATCCTGATCGCGGTCGTCGACACCGGCCTGACGCCGATTCCGGCCGAGCTCACACAAATCGTGCCGGGCTGGGACATCGTCGGCAACGACGCCTCGACGGGCGACGACAACGGCCACGGCACCTGGGTCTCGAGCGTGATCGGTGCGCTCGGCAACAACGGCACCGGCATCGCGGGCTACTGCTGGAAGTGCTCGATCATGCCGGTGCGGGTGGCGGCCGGGCGCGAGGGAGGTGCCCTCGCCTCGACGATCGCTGGCGGGATCCGGTACGCCGTCGACCACGGCGCCCGGATCATCAACGTCAGCCTCGCGTCGAACGGCTTCGATTTCGGCGAGCTCGGCGCGGTGGAGTACGCCGAGGAGCACGGAGTGCTGATCATCGGCGCGGCCGGCAACGGCGGCGACACGAACCCGCTGTATCCCGCCGGCTATCCGGGCGTTCTCGCGGTGGCGGGCACGGATCAGAACGATGTACTCGACGACTGGTCGACGCGGGGGTCGTGGGTGCAGCTCGCCGCACCCGGGTGCGAGGAGGTCCTCGGGCAGGACGGCAATCCTGCTTACGGCTGTGGCTCCTCGTTCGGCCCTCCCGCCGTCTCCGGCATCGCCGGCCTCCTGCTGTCGCTGAACCCGGGGCTGACGGCGAACCAGCTGACCGCCGCGCTCCTCACCACCGCTCACCCGGTGCAGGGAATCGGCGGCGGGCGGATCGATGCGTGGGCTGCGGCCAACTACCTCGGCCTCGTCCAGGCGACACCCCCGACTCCGGCGCCGACACCCGCGCCGGCGAGCACGCCGACTTCCTCACGACAGGTGCTGCTGACCGACGGTGTCGTCCGCCGGAAAGTGGTCGTGCGGCTGCAGCTCGCCTCGGGACCGCTGTATCTCCAGTTGATCGGCAGGTCGGCTGCAGCCGACTGCTCGATGAGCTTCCGGGCGGCGGGGATCCTGTACGTCGACCTGCCCGGCGAGAAGGTCGTGCGCAGCCTCGCGGCCACGGTCACGGCCGGCAACTACAACGTGACGATCAGTTGCCACACCTCGCGTCCAAAGGACTACTCGCTGGACGCGACCGCGATGTTCCCGAACTAGATGATTGATTCCTAAGTGCCGTGGATGCGGGGAGGGACTGCATCAAGCAGTGTGGACGACTCGACTGCCGGCAAGGCTGAAGCTTGACGGTGGGCGAGGCGGCCGCAATGCGCCGTGTGCAGGCCCCCAACCGCGCCGCGCCGACTTGGGAATCAATCATCTAACTGAGCTTCACCTTCGCCCGCCGGCTCGGAATGTCATTCTTCCCGCGCCGACGGGCGAAGGTGAAGCGGAGCGCCGTCACGATGCTTCCACCGCCACGGCGCCCGCCTGCATTCCCTCGATCGCACGCACCGGGCGCACGAGCCCACGGGAGATCGCCCAGTGGCTCGCTTCGATCCGGTTGCGCACGCCGAGCTTCTTGTACGTGTTCGCCAGGTGGAACTTGATCGTCTGGTCGGTCACCCAGAGGATCTTCGCCACCTCGCGGTTCGGCCTGCCCTCCGCGACGAGCCGAAGGATCTCGAGCTCGCGGCGGGTGAGCCGTGCCCGCACTCCGTTGCACGTCTCGGTCGCGCCGGTCTCCTCGAGCTGAGCCGTGTAGGCCTCGGTCACGGCACGCACGAGCTCGGACGCGCCGAGGCGCCGGTCGACGGCCCAGTAAGCACCGCCCGCGAGCGCGGCGTCGACAGTCAGCCGATCCTCGTTCTCGACGAAGACGACGGTGACGAGGTCGGGGCAGCACTTGTGCACCCGCCGAAGCAGGCGGTACAGCTCGCGGTTGTCGACCTCTTCCTCGAGGCCGACCAGCAGAAGGTCCGCCGCGTGCGCGTCGGCGAGTTCGGGTGCCCGGCGCAGGTCGCCCGAGTTGGCGACCACGGAGACAGCCGAGCGCGTCAGCGCCGCCGTGACGGCCTGTTGCCAGAGTGGATCTGGATCGATCACCACGGCACGAGCCGCGGCCTTCATGAAATTCCGTTCCCTCATGTCCCCTCTCCTTGCGAAAGACGTCCGCACATACCAGTCCGAGGTCTGCGCCCGAGTCGATTTCCCGCGACCCGGGGAGACAGCTCATGGCTGTGAACTAGCCGGGGCGTTCGAGGGAGAGCCGGCGATGCCACTCGATGGGCACCGCGACCGCCAGGGCCACTCGCGAGGAGAGCCACGGCGGGATGATCAAGAGGACGGCGGCGAGTGCCGCCACAAGCAGGAGCGCGCCGCCCGCGGGGCCGCTCAACCCGCCGCCGAAGGAAACCGGCGAATCGTTCGTCGGCGAGCTCGGCGCGGATGGGAGCGACGGCGCCTGTGGCGGCGCCACGGAGCGAGAAGTCTTCAGGTCGACCTCCGGCGCGACCGGCACCTCGGTCGGGGGCACAAGCGTGACGCCCTGTGCCGGGACGAACGAGTAGTGCGTCGGCGACAGCGGCGCCGACTGAAGCGGGATCTCCGGCCTCGTGAGTAGCTGCTGCACGGCCGCCTTGGTGAGCGTGAGGGGCCCGATGTGGCGGCGCGGCTTGGCCGGCTGAGCACGCTTCGCGACGTGCGCCGGCGGCAGCACGACAGCGTGGACGACGGGAGCGGGAGCGACCGTCGCGTCGGGCGCGGGCGGGGCCGGCGCGGTCGTCGCGGCCGCCGGAGTCGGATCGACGGGGATGTTCACCGTGATCTCGGTCGTGGGCGCCGGTGCCGGCTGCGCTGCTGCAACCGTCACGGGGGCGGGCGCGGGGGCGACGGCCGGAGCAGGATCGGGCGCAGGCGCGGGCGGCGGCGGTGCCGTGGTCGCGGCGGGAACGGGCGTCGGGGTCGTGGTGGTGCCGCCGGTCGTCGTTGCCCCGGTCGGGGCCGAGGTCCCGTTACCGGTTCCGGTGCCGGCCGACGCAGAGGTTCCGGACGGTGCCGTCGAGCCGTCCGTCGGGGCGGCGGAGCCACCGGTCGACGTGATGGTCGTCGTCGTCGTCGTGCTGGCGTCCGTCGGGGCAGCCGAGCCGCCGGTCGACGGAGTCGACGTCGTCGTCGTGCCGCCGTCGCTCGGAGCCGTCGACGTCGGCGCTGCAGAGCCGTCCGTCGTCGTCGCGGTGCCGGTAGTGGTGGTCGACGGAGTGGTCGTCGTCACGGTCGGCGCGGGCGCGGTCGGCGTCGCGTCGTCGGCTGCGGCCGGGGCGGCGAGTGCCAGGGCGGCGACACAGAGCGGAATGAGCAGCACCGCTGCTTTCCGCGACCGACCGACCCTCGTCGCTTCCTTCAGTCCCACCGACACCCTCCGATACCCGCTCCCACCCCTGTTCTTACCAGGCCGCACGGCCGGACACAACCTTTCGTTCCGCCGGCGTCCCCGGGGGAACACTACGAGAAACCGGCTGCGACCTTCGCCCGGGGAAACCTAGCCTGCAGTCGAGTCGAAAACGGTGCACTATGCAACCCGGCGACCGGGCATGGACGCGGTCGTGCCATGATCCGAACAGGGGGTACGAGGGTCGATGGGGGGAAAGGTCGGACTGGGGGGGCGCGTCGTTCTGGCGGCTCTGCTCGCCGGGGCGTTGCTGTTCGGCGTTGCCGAGCGAGGCAATAGCGCCGACCCGGTGAGCTACACCGTGTCGATCGGAAACGTGTCGGCCGGGACACTTGAAGGAGACTCTGCCGGCGCCAACTCGGTCAGCTTCCCGATCACCGTCTCACCGGGCGCCGCACCCAACGACATCGCCGTGACCTACACGAGCTCCGAGGGGCTCGTCCAGAGCTTCACGATCCCGGCGAACACGGCGTCGACGACGATGCCCGTTCAGATCAACGGCAACACCACTGCAGAGGACGACCGCACGCTGACCGTCGACCTGACGGCGGTCGACTGGTCACCCTCCGGCTCGAACGCGACCGACTCGGTTGCCGTCGGCACGCCGTCGGAAGGAAAGGCCCCGATCATCGATGACGACTGGCGCCTCGCCGGACTTGCCTCCAACCCGGCGAACGCGACCGTCAGCGAGGCGGGCGGCGGGACGATCGACTTCACGGTGGCGCTCGTCGACGCGGCGAACAATCAACCGAAGGACGCGCCGGCGCATCATCCAATCAAGGTCGACTTCACGCTCGCCGACGGCACCGGCGCCGGGGGTGCGGTCTACGGTCACGACTATCAAACGACCGATCCGTCCGGGAAGAAATCGGGGACGTTGGTATTTGCCCCCACCACCCATGTCGTGCACGTCAAGGTGCAGGGGATCAGCGACAACGTCTACGGCCTCGACAAGCAGTTCACGTTGACGCTGTCGAATCCGGTCGGAGCATCGTTCGTCGCAGGCGCGACGATCGCCGAGACGGGCACGATCACCGAGGCGTCGGCAGCGCCGATCATCGGAGTCGGCAGCTGCGGCACGGTCACGGGCGGGACCGATGCCACCTTCCCGTTGACGACTTCGTACGCAAGCCCCCTGCCTGCCACCGTGACCTGGACGACCGCCGACGTGAGCACCGTCTCCGGCGACTACGACGGCGGCACCGGGACCGCAACCGTGCCGGCGGGCACGCGCAACGGTTCGATCACGATTCACACGCACGCGAATCCACCGTCGGGAGACCGCGTCTTCAAGTTGACGATCTCGAACGGTCAGCACACGACGATCCTGAGCAGCGCTGCGACCGCGAACTGCACCGTCCACCAGCCGTCGAACGTCGGCACGGACAAGCTCCCGTCGCTGCAGATCACCGACCCGGCGCCGGTCGCCCAACCGGCCGCGGGCAAGCCCCCGGTTCAGGCGACGATCAAGGTCACGCTCAACCCGCCGGCGGTGTCGCCCTCGACGCCGCAGCCGGTGAACGTCCACTGGCAGACCCAGGCGGGCACCGCGACCGCGCCGGCCGACTACACCGACGCGTCCGGCGACCTGCACTGGGACGCTGGCACGTTCGGGCCGCAGTCGTTCACGGTGCAGATCAACCCGTTCGACGGCAACGCGACGAGCTCCGAGAAGTTCACCGTCCAGTTCACGACTATCTCCGCAGCCTTCGTCGGCTCGAGCGCCGCGAACGTGACCATCGTTCCACCGACGAGCCCGCCCTTGATCTCGGTCGTCGACGCGTCGGCAAACGAGTCGGCCGGCTCGATCCCGGCAGTCGTGTCGCTCGCACCCGCGCCGACCGGTCCGGTGACCGTGCACTACGCGACCGCCGACGGCTCCGCCAAGGCCGGCACCGACTACACCGCGGTCAGCGGCACGCTGTCGTTCGCAGCCGGGCAGACGGCCAAGACGGTCTCCGTGCCGATCGCCGACGACAACGTCGTCGAGCCGAACCGGTACTTCACGTTCGCGCTGTCGGCGCCGACCGGTGGCACGCTCGGCAACGCCACGGCCACGTTGACGATTCGCAACGACGACTCCGCCGCGCCGGCGCCACCGCCCGTCGTCAGCACGAACCCGGGACCCCCGCAGACGTCCCGTTCCGGTCCCGACGCCGCAGCCCAAGGGTGGCAAGCACGTCGTGCTCGTCCAGATGCTGACCGGCCAGAGCGTCGTCGACAACAAGGGCTACGCGCACTACATGCTCCGCTGTTCGGTGCCGGCCGTGAAGCGGTGCCTGGGCACGATCGTGCTCCAGGTCCGCGTCCAGCCGAAGAAGAAGAAGGGCGCGAAGAAGGCGCCAGCGCTGCAGACGGTCAACGTCGGGACCGGCACGTTCACGATCAGCGTCGGCAAGTCGGCCTCGGTGAAGGTCAAGGTCTCGAAGCCGGGGCTGACGCTGCTCGACGCCTACCACCGGATCAAGGTGAAGGCCACGGTGAAGGCGAAGGATCAGCAGAACGTCAAGGGCATCACCGCCTGGTTCGTGACGGTGCAGGCGCCGGCGCGCCAGATCACCGTCAAGAGCCCGTGATCACGTCGCGGAGCGCGCGCTCCGCGAGCTCGTTCCCGATCGCGAGCGAGGCAGTGGCCGCCGGAGACGGTGCGTTGAGCACGTGCATCATCCGCTGCGAGCCGACGATCAGGAAATCGTCGACGAGCCGCCCGTCGCGCCCGAGGGCTTGAGCACGAATCCCGGTCGGGCCGAAGACCACGTCGTCGGCGAGCACGGCGGGCACGTAGCGCTGCATGTCGCGGACGAACGCCGCCTTCGAGAGGTCGCGCCAAAGCTCGCCCGCGGCGACGCGGAGGTGCCGCGACGCGAAGCGCCACGAGCCCGCGTAGGCGATCGCCGATGCTGCGTCGCGCAGGTTGAGCGCGGCCCGGCGATAGCGCTCGCGCGCCAGCGCGAGCACCGCATTTGGACCGGCGATCACCGATCCGTCGAGCCGCTTCGTGAAATGGACTCCGAGGAACGGGAAGGCGGGATCCGGCACCGGATAGAGCAGACCGCGGACGAGTTCCTGCGTGCGCGTGCCGAGTGTGTAGTAGTCGCCCCGGAACGGGACGATCCTGACAGGCGGTCGCTCCCCTGCGAGGCGCGCGATCCGGTCCGACTGCAGGCCGGCGCACGCGACGACGGCTCGTGCCTCGATCGACTCCCCCTCGGTGACGATGCGGACGCTGCGTGCGCCCTGCTCGAACCGTTCGACGGGGCGGCTCGTGAGCAGGTCGCCGCCGGACGCAAGGACGTCGTCGGCGTACGCGGTCGTGACCGCGCCGTAGTCGATGATCCCGGTTCCCGGGGCGTGCAGCGCCCGCAGGCCGGTCGCATTCGGCTCGATCTCACGCAACTCCTCGGCGTCGAGAACACGAAGGCCGCCGACGCCGTTCGCGCCGGCGCGCCGCTCGAGCTCTTCGAGGCGCCGGAGCTCGGAGTCGTCCAGCGCGACGATCAACTTCCCGCAGCGGACGAAGGGGATTCCGCGGTCTTCGGCGTATCGCTCGAGCGCCTCCTTCCCGCTCGTGCAGAGCCGTGCCTTCAGCGAGCCGGGGACGTAGTAGATCCCCGAATGCAGGACCCCCGAGTTGTGGCCCGTCTGGTGCAGCCCGGGCTTCGACTCCTTGTCGAGCACCGCCAGGCGGAGCGCAGGCCGCTTTTCGAGCAGCGCGCGAGCCGTCGCGAGGCCGACGATCCCGGCGCCGACGACGACCACGTCATACGTTTTCCCTGCACTCACGGCCCTGAGCGTAGACGCGGCCGGCACGAAAACCCACCCGGCGAACGATTGACCGCGTAGGAACGGGCAGTACCCTGATCGAAGAGGTCCATGAGGTCGGAGCGAAAGGGGTTCGGGTGCCACGGCGGTTCGTCGAGGTCGCCGCATCACGCTCACTGGCCGTCGTCGCGACGGCCGGTGCGGTTGCAGCCGTGCTGACCTTCGTGGTCGCGGGCGCGCGGTCCGCGCCTGAGCACGCACTGCGACTCCAACCGCTCGCGGCAGGGGACCAGGTGGCGATCACCGGAACGTCGCTGCGCTGCTCGGTGTCGTCGGCCGGCGGCAGCCCGACCACGATCGTCTGCGGCGAGGGCAGCCCCTCCGGCCCGCGCGCCGGCACGTTCGCGTTCGCCGTCGCCGACGCGTCGCTGCTCGTGCTCAAGGCGTCGCGCTCGTCGACCCCGGTCGAGGTCGCGCAGCGGAAGCAGCCGCCGCTCGCCGGCGCCGCCTACCCGGGCGCGGTGGGGGGCGGCCGGTCGCTGACCGCCGGCGTCGGAACGGCGATGACCGTCTCCGGCACGCACGTCTTCTGCGCGGTCACGAAGATCTCCGCCAGGCCGTACGTCACCTGCGGTCCGGCCGACGGCTCCGGGATGTTCGTCCGAGGGGGCTTCGTCGGCGTGGTCTCGGAGACGGAGCTGCTCGTCGTCCGCAAGCTCGGGCAGAACCGCACCAAGACAGTTCTGTCGCGGCGCCAGCCCTCTCCCTGACCACCTCACGGTTGCCTGCCGGGGGCGGCGTGCTGCATGATCGCCACATGCGGATGCGCAAAGACCGCAAGCGCGAGCTGATCAAGGCGGTTCCCCTGTTCGCACACTGCTCGAACAAGGAACTGGACGCACTGACGTCCGAGTTCGACGAGGTGGCGGTCGGGGGCGGCAAGGCGCTCACCACGCAAGGCGAGCCGGGCCGTGAGTTCGTGGTGATCGTCGACGGCACCGCCGAGGTGACGAAGGACGGTCGGCGCGTCAACCTGCTCGGCGCCGGGGACTTCCTCGGCGAGATCGCGCTGCTGTCGGGCGGCCCGCGGACGGCGACGGTGACTGCGACCTCGGACGTCGATCTCCTCGTTCTCACGTCACGCTCGTTCGCACGCGTGACCAAGGAGATGCCGTCCGTGCAGGCCAACGTCCTCAAGGCGCTCTCCGAGCGCCTTGCAGCCGACGCGCTCTGACCCCGTCGGGCACTATGCGCCGGTGAAGCTGACCGTCGTAGGGTGCTCGCCTGCGTGGCCGAACCCGGGTGGCGCGCAGTCGGGATACCTGGTCGAGAGCGGCGGCGGCCGGCTTCTGCTCGATTGCGGGCCTGGAGTGCTGCCGCGCCTCCGCGCCGCCGAAGGATGGCCGAGCATTGACGCGATCGCGATCTCGCACTTCCATCTCGATCACTGGGGCGACGTCGTCCCGTGGGTGTGGGGCCTGCAGTTCGGTCCCGCGAGCGGCGGCCCGCATCCGGAGCTATGGGTCCCGCCCGGCGGTCGCGAGACGCTCGCGCGATTCGGCGTCGAGCTGGGGAAGCCCGACATGTTCGAGGGGACGTTCCAGATCCACGAGTACACGGACGGCGAGCCCTTCGTCGCCGCCGGCCAGCAGGTCGTCGCACACCGCGTCCTGCACTACGAGATGCTCGCGTTCGGCTTCCGGGTCTCGTCGAACGGAGCGACGCTCGCGTACTCGGCCGACAGCGGCCCCACCGATGCGCTCGTGTCGCTCGCGCGCGACGCCGATCTGTTCCTCTGCGAGGCGACGCTGCTCAAGCCCAATCCGGAGGGGGGCCTGCGCGGACATCTCTCCGCGGAGGAGGCGGACGAGGCGTTCCGGGCGTCGGGCGCGAGGCGCTTGCTGCTCACGCACCGCCCGTCCGAACGCCCGCTCGACGACGACTTCGAACAGGTCTACGACGGGTTCGAGCTCGAGCTGTAGGGGCCGCTCTAGCGCGCTTCGATCTGGCGGATCCGCGCGGCCAGCGCCTCGAGCAGCGGCCACGCGATCGATGCGTGCTCCTCGACGAGCGGCCGGAACTGCCACGACGTGAGCCCGTAGCTCTTGCCGTCGGACGTCGCCGTGATCGTCGCCGTCCGTGCGCCTCCGTCGAGCAGGGCGATCTCGCCGTAGTAGTCGCCCGGCCCGAGTGTGCGACGCTCGGCGCCGGCGACGGTCACATCGGCGCTGCCCGACTCGATCACGAAGAAGCCGGCGGCGCCCTGCCCCTCGGTGGTGAGGGCCTGGCCGGATTGAAAGGACCGTTCGGTGAACGTCGCCGCCAGCGTGTTCAGCTCACGGTTGCCGAGCCGTTCGAACAACGGCACGCGCTTGATCAGATCGACGGGTGCTGACACAGCCGCCATCGTAAAGGACGGGCGGCCCGGGCGCATCCCGATCGTCACGCCGGGCCGGGCAACACCCCGATCCGGGCCGAGACCATGTCCTGGGCGACGCCACGGCTGCCCGAGTGGCCGGTCACGGCGTGCGAGGAAGTCGTCGCGCTCGAGCGCGAGGAACGTGCAGTCCGTGATCGCCGTTACGGTCGCCGTTCGCGGAACGTCGCGGAGCAGCGCGATCTCGCCGACGTACGCCGGCGCCTCCTCGCGCTTCGCACCGTCGGGGAGCTCGATCTCGATCGTCCCCTCGGTGAGGACGTAGAACCGGTCGCCGTGATCTCCGCGCTCGAACAGCGGCTGGTCTGCGGCGAGCTCGACCGGCACTACCTGCTTCGCGAGCAGCTCGAGCGTGCCGACCGGTAGCGGCGCCAGGAACGGGACCCCCCGCAGCGCGTCGACGACCTGCCGGTCGACGGTCGCGCCGTCGTCGACGTGGCGGAGCTGTCGCCACGCCAAGGCAGCCACGGCCGGGAGCAACGCTCCGGTCACGATCAGGGCGTTCCGCGGGCCTGCGATCGCGACGAGCGCCGGAGCTGCGAGCGCTCCGAATGCCAGGCCCGCGATCAGTGCGCTTTCGAGAACGCCGAAGACTCTCCCCGCGACCGCGGCGGGTGTCGTGCGCTGGAGCAGCGTGATCGCGGAGATGTCCACCAGCGTGTTGCCGAGACCTACGAGGAGGAATGCCATGATCGCAATCGGCGTGTTCGTGAAGACACCGAGCAGCACGATCGGAGCGCCCCAGAGGAAGATGCCGGCGCCGAGGTTCTCACCGAGGCGGTTCCTGCCGATGAGCCCGAGCATCACGCCCGCGCCGATGATCGAGCCGATGCCGCTCGCGGCCTCGAGGATCCCGACGCCGGCCGAGCCGAGATCGAGCAGCCGCAGGGCGGTGACGACGGTGAGCACGCCGAGCGCCCCCGCGACGAGCGTCTGAGCTGCGTAGAGGCCGATCAGCAAGGCAAGGCGCGGCTCGCGGCGGATTGCGCGCACGCCGGCCAGTAGGCCCTCGTGGTCGTCGTCTTCACCGCTGTTCGCCGACAGCTCGATGACGTTGTCGGGACCATGCACCCGCGCGACGAGCAGCGCACTCCAGGCGAAGCTTCCCGCGTTGACGAAGAAGACGACGGTAGGGCCTGCAGCGGCGAGCAGCAGCGCGCCGAGCGCAGGCCCAACGAACGAGGCGACGCTGTCGATTGTGCTCGACGAGACGTTGGCGGCAGTCAGCTCCTCGGGGGAATTGGCGAGAGTCGGGAGCAGGGCCGATTCGGCCGGCCGGAAGATGGTGCTGGAGACTGTCGTGACAACGGCCAGCGCGTAGACGACGAGTGCGGCCGAGTGCAGCATCGCCGACAGTGCCAGCCCGCCCATCGTTGCCACACGAACGAGATCCGAGGCGAGCATCACCCGCTGCCGAGGGTGCCGGTCCACGATCGATGCCGCGAGCGGCGCCACCGCCGCGCCAGCCCCGAGGCGGGCGAACGTCAGGATCCCGACAGCCGTCGCCCCGCCCTGGCGATAGGCGTAGACGGCGACTGCGATCGAGTAGGCGTAGTTGCCGGTGACCGATCCCGCGAAAGCGAGCTGGATCCGCCGGATGTCCGGGTTTCGGAAGACTCCACGGAAGGCGTCGACCGACTCGGAGATCCTCGAAGTGGCCGGGCTCACCGTTCGCAGAATCTCAGCATTTGACGTGGAGTTGAAGGGCGAGGGAAGATTGGGTCCCTGAACACCGTCTAGTTGATGTCATCGGATCCGAAACCAGGAGGCAACCTCACATGGCGGACGAGCGCGAGAACAAAAGCAGCAACACCGGCGAGCGCGAGAACAAGAGCGGCCAGCTCAGCGAGGCCGACGTCGAAGCCCATTCGAAGTCGACCTTCCCGAAGGACAGCGCCCCCAAGGAAGACGACGACGGCGACGACGTCGAGGCCCATTTCAAGGCCGGCCACTCTGACTGACTGCGGCAAGTAGCGGGGGAGGGGTAGGGGCCTGGGAGACCGGGCCCTATCTCTGCGCGAGGACGCGCTCGAGATCACGGAGCAGGGCGACCCCGTCTTCCCGGCGCCGTCCCTCCAGCGCGTCGAGCGCCCTCGCCACACCGGCCACCGACGCGACGTCGCCGGTGCCTGCCAGGGCTGCGCGGGCGCGCTGAGCGCTCCGCAAGAGGCCGAGGGCGATCGCCGCCTGGCTCGCGAACAGGCCGAGCAGCTCCATCTCCTGCAACGTGAAACGCGCCCGCTGCGGCCGGTCGAGCACCTGCAGCACGCCGAGGGCGATCTCGTCGTCGAGGAGCGGTGCCGCCATCAGGCCCTTGGGGACGTAGCCGGTCTTCTCGGCGACGTCGCGGGCGAACCGTGGGTCGCTCTGCACGTCTTCGAGCACGAGCGGGGTTCGCGAGGACAGCACCCAGCCGGCGACACCGGTCGTCGAGGCCATCCGCGTGCCGACTAGGTCCTGCTCGCCCTCGCCCGACACCGCGGCGAACACGAGCTCGTCCGTGTCGGTGTCGAAGAGGAGGATCGAGGACGCTTTCGCACCGAAGATCGCGCGCGCCACGTCGACGATCGAGCGCAGCAGCCGACCGAAGTGCTCGTCGGATGCGAGCACGCCCGCGGCTACCGCCGCCTGGAGCTCGTCAGTTCTGTCGTTCACCGGTTTCCTCCCACGTTCGACGAGATCTGGAAGAGCACGCTCTTGAGCTGGAACGGCGTCAGTCGTGGATGCTTGCTCAGGATCAGTGCGGCGATCGCCGAGATGCACGGCGTTGCGAAGCTGTTCCCCGTCGCCCGGATCGAGCGGCCGCCGATCCAGGCGATGTCGACGTCGACACCGTGGGCGAAGAACTCGACGGGAGGGCTCGGGTTCGCATAGAAGCGTAGTGGGTCGGGCTCCTCGTGGCTGCCGACCGAGATCACCGACGAGAACCGCCACGGGAACGACTCGACCGGCATGTTGTGGGCGGAGGCGACGAGCACGGTCCGCTTGAAGTACGCGGAGTCCGCGAGCTCGTGCAGCGCCTCGCCGAGCCGCCGCTTCGTGGTCGAGAGGCTCATGTTGACGATGTCGTAACCCTGCGCCACGGCCCAGCGCAGGCCGGCGACGAGGACGTCGCCCGATCCGGTGAAGCCGCCCCCGAGCACGCGCACCGAATAGATCTCCGCATCCGGCGCGATGCCGCGGATCACGCCCGCGCACGCCGTTCCGTGCCCGCAGAGATCTCCTTCCTCGTCGGGTTCGACGTGCGTCTCGCCCTCCTCGTCGACGCTGATCGCGACCGCGCCCGCGATCGGGCCGACCCGCGGGTGATCCGGCTCGATGCCGCTGTCGAGGATGCAAACCTTCACCCCGTCGCCCGTCGCTCCGCCGATCGCCCACTCGCGGTCGACCGAGGCGGGGATCGGGTTCTCGAGGGCGATCCTGGAGACGGCGTCGAGCGGCAGCGACCACGCCGGGAGGTCGTCCTCCTCTTCCTCGACCTGCTGCGCCTGCTCCTGGTCAGCCACGACTGCCGCCGAGTGAGGCGCCGGCAGCGGCGGCCGCTTCGACCGCATCGCGGGCGCGCGCCTGGCGGTCGTCGCCGGTGCGCGCCGCGAGGTTGATCTCCACCAGGTGGGCGGCCGCCCGGGCGGCGCCCTCGGCCAGGCTTGCCGCGCCGACGAGGTCGGCATGCTGGTCGGGCGGAGCCGACGAAGCTGTCGCCGCGGCGAGCAGCGCCGTGTCCGCAGCCGCTTCGGCGATCTGGAGCGGGACGTCAGCCGCCCGGCGGAGCACGGTGCCGAGCAGGAAGTCGTGGGTCTCGGAGCCGCCGGGTTGTGCGAGCGCGCGCACTGCAGCCTCATACGCATCGGCATCCTCGGCGGAGAACGCCGTCAGCCGCGCGGCGAGCAAATCGGCCTGCGCCGCGGTGCCCTGGTCCCCGGATGCGAGGGCGACCTTGGCGACGAGCGCGGCCGCGAGCGCCCCAGCGGCGGCGGCGGCCGAACCGGACGCCGGCGTCTCGGCCGGCGAACGCAGCGTCTCGAGCAGCGTCGTGAGACCGAACCGGTCTGGGAACCGGCTCGTTCCGGCAGCCGACGGTGCGGGCGCCGAGGTCACATCGCCTGCAGGCGGGCTCGCGCCGTGGCGAGGAGCCGCGGAGTCGGGGAGATCCCCGACTCCGCGAGCGCCGATTCGAGGTCTGCGACGATCTTGGCCTTAAGCTCGGCGTCGGCAGCTGCCCGCTCGAAAAGCCGATCGAGCGCTGTCCTCGCGTGCGGCAGCTCCTGAGCCGCCTCGACCCACCCCACTGGAGCGGGCGGCAGAGCCGCGAGCAAACGAGCAATCTGGCCGATGTCGCTATCCAACTCGAATCACCCGGCTACATGACGGACTGGAGCCTCGGAATCTTCCAGGACCGCCTTCAGCTTGTCGAGACATCGAGAGATCCGGCTGGCGATCGTGCCTGCCGGAATCGAGAGGGCCTCGGAGATCACGCGGTAGCTCTCGTCCCGCGCGAAGAAGCGGTCGAGGATCTCGCGACAGTCGGGGGGCAGCAGCTCGAGGGCCGCGCGCACCGTCAGTGCCTCGTCGAGTGTGCTCACGAGGTCGTCGGCCCCGGTCGGCTCGACGTCCTCGGCGGCCGCCTCGCGGGCAGAGGCGCGGAGGCGATCGATGCAGGTGCGGCGCGTCATCTGGGCGAGCCACGGCCTGATCGCGTTGTCGTCCCGCAGTCCCGGTAGCTGCTCGTACACCTTGCTGAAGACGTCCTGGAAGACGTCTTCGGCGTCCGACGGGCTCAACCGGAAGCCCTGGGTGCAGATCGCATAGACATAGCGGGAGAACCGCTCGACGAGGAGGTCCCACGCCTCCCGCTGTCCGTCGCGGCAGCCCGCGACGATCTCGGCATCCGAGCGCGGCTCCGCTGACCCCTCCATTCGCAGAATCTACAGCGCCGGTTCGACCGGTCGTCAGCCTTTTACGACGAAATGCGAGTCGACGATGGCAGGCCCGTAACGTGGATGTGCCTTTGCGCCGAAGGCGGGGATGACGACCCACCGGTAGTTGCCGGCCTTGAAGACGAAGGTCGCGGGCAGCGTGATGCGCGGCCCAGTCACACGCGTTTGGAAGACCCTGACGCCCTCGCGGTCGAACCTGACCAGGTAGAAGGTCGAGCTTGCAGCCGCGGGCCAGGCGAACGACCGCGACGGGGAGAAGTCGGGTGTAGTCGTCGTCTTCCGAGGAGTAGTCGTACGGGGGGAGGTCGATTTGGCGGTCTTCGTCGTCTGAGGGTGGCTCGTCCTCGTGGAGGGTGGGGGAGTCGCCGGCGCCGTGGTTCCCCGGGAGGTCGTCGGCCGCCTTGCCGTCGTGGCGTGGCCGGGGAAACTCGTCGAAGGCGGCTGCCGCCCCTGCGTCGAGCGGGGCTCCGTCGGAGTTGACGACGTCGCCGTTCCCACTCGGCTCGTCGCCGGTGGGACGGGCGCCGGTGTCGCCGCGTTCGAGCCGATGATCCGGTGCCACCCGATCCCGACCACAAAGCCGGCCGCCGCGATCAGGCTCATGACGACGAGGACGAGTGTCGTGCGGCCACGCCGCCGCGCGGCCGGGGCGCGCTCGACTCGCCGTTCCGGGAGTGGCTCCGGCTCCGGCTCCGGCTCCGGCTCCGGCTCCGGCTCCGGCTCCGGCTCGGGGATGGTCACCTCCGCCGGCTCAGGCGTGCGAATCGCGGCTCGGTTCGCGATCTCCTCGGCGAATCGTTCGTCGGTCAGAACGACTGGATCCAGGAGCCTGCGCGCGCGCTCCGCTTCCTCCGGCGTCGATGTCATGACGAGCTCGGGGCTGATCACGAGGTCGTCGGCGTTCGCGTTCGGCCTGCGCGCACCGTCGCCGATCGAGGGCCCGTTTTCGCTCGCCGCGGCCTCGTCCTGTGGAGTCGACACTCGAGCGACAGTCTGCCAGCGTCGTCCGCTGCGCATGCGTTGCGAGCCTGCTCGTGCAGAGGGTCGAATACTGTTGTCGACAGGGATGCCGCTGCAAAATCGCGTCACCCCGCTGAGCGAGCTCGTGGCCGAGCCGGCGCGCGGGCTGGTGTACGGCAACCGCGGCTGCCTCCACGACGACGAGGGGCGCATTCGCCGTCCGTTTGCCGTCCGGCGCTGGATCGCGTGCCGGCTCGAGTTCAAGGGCTGGCATCGCTCGCCGCTGCTCCAGCCTGGGCGGTTCACCGAGCTGTTCTTCCTCGACGAAGCGACCGCGTTCGCCGCCGGCCACCGTCCGTGCGCGCTGTGTCGCCGAGAGGACTACGACCGCTTCCGGGAGCTCTGGTCGGCGCGGCACCCCGGCCAGACCGGCGCCGACGCGATCGATCTGCAACTCCACGGCGAGCGATTTGACGTAGCGCGGCGAACGCAACGTCACCATGAGGCGCCGTTCGACGAGCTGCCGGACGGTGCGTTTGTCCTGCGCGACGGTGTGCCGTGGCTCGTCGCCGGGGCGGAGCTGCGGCGCTGGACGGCGGGCGGCTACGCAGACCGCGAGCCTCGTCCGGCCGGCGGCCCCGCTCGCGTGGTCACGCCACCGTCGCTGGTCGGCGTCTTGCGGGCGGGCTGGCAGGGCGCGGTGCCGCTGCTCCACCCGTCCGTCCGGGCCTAGGGCGAACCGCGGTGCCAGGCACCAAAGTGCCTGGCACCTGTTCTACGCCTGGAGCTCGCCGGCGAGCTCGGCGAAGACCGCCGTGTGGCGGTCGACGTCCCCCGCCGACGTCGTCGGGCACATCAAGGCCATGTTGTGGAACGGCGTCAGCAGGATCCCGCGGTTCGCGAGGTAGAGATGAAGCAGCTCGTCGAGGTCGTCATCGGCTGCGGCCGCAGAGGCGCCGCCGCTCGTCGGCGGCTCCGGGCAGAAGCGCACCTCGGCTCGCGCGCCGAGCGAGACGATGCACCACGGCAGCGCCGCCTCTTCGAGCACGCCCGAGACCCCCGCCGCGAACCGCTCGCCGAGCGAGCACATCTGGACGAACGCCTCGTCGGTGAGGACGAGCTCGAGCGTCGCCCGCATCGCGGCCACCGACAGCGGATTGCCGGCGAGCGTGCCGCCGACCCCGCCGACGTCCTCGAGGTCGGCGCGCGGGTCGGCGCCGATCCGCTCGGCCAGGTCCGGACGCAGCCCGTAGGCGCCGGCCGGGACACCGCCGCCGATCGCCTTGCCGAGTGTGACGATGTCCGGGTCCAGGCCCCAGGCCTGCGTGCAGCCGCCGGGCCCCGCACTCAGCGTGTGCGTCTCGTCGACGATCAACAGCGTCCCCGCGCCGGTCGTCAGCGCACGGACGGCGTCGAGGAAGCCGGGCTCGGGCAGGACGATGCCGATGTTCGTGAGTGCCGGCTCGGTGAGGACCGCTGCGACGTCGCCGTGCGCAAGCTCGCGCGCGAGCGGCATCGACGTCGTTGAACTCGACGACGCGCGTCGTCAGGGCGGGGTCGACGGGTGGGCCGACGTTGCCGGCACGCGCGCGCGGACCGTCGGGCGTCGCGACGACGAACGTCTCGTCGACCGAGCCGTGGTAGCAGTACGAGAACACGAGGATCTTCGGACGGCTGGTGAGCTGGCGGGCGATCCGGATCGCGAAACGGTTCGCGTCCGTCGCCGTGAGGGTGAACGACCAGCGCCGCCCGCCGAAGCGACGCGACAGCTCGGCGCCGACCCACGCGGCGTCCTCCGTGGGCAGCATCGTCGTCGCGCCGCCGAGACTGGCAAGCCGATGGTTCACGGCGGCCACGGTCGCGGGCGGCGAGTGGCCGGCCATCGCCCCGGTGTCGCCGAGGCAGAAGTCGACGTACTCGATCCCGTCGAGGTCGGTGATCCGGTTGCCGTGCGCCGAGACGCAGTGGAGCGGGAAGCCGCCCGCCCATTTCGCCATCCACGTCATCGGCACGCCGCCGATGAGGCTCTCTCGCGCAGCCGCGTGCGCCGAGCGGGAGCTCGGATGCAATGACGCGTAACGCTCGCGCTCGCGGTCGAGCAGTTCGGAGCTTCGAGTCACGAGCGTGACGTTAGATCAGGCGGCGGCTTCCGAGCCTCCTGCTTGCACGCGGGACCGCACGCGTGGCGCGGCGCGACCGAGCTGCAGGTTCATGGCCTGCTCGGCTCGATCGCGCCCGCCGCTTGACCGAAACGCTTACCCGCGGTTGGCCCAGGGATCGACGAACACGTCGTCGAGCTGCCAGGACCCGCGAGACGCGGCCGACGAGACGCGGAGCTGCGCGTACCTGGTGAGCAGAGGGAGCGCCAGGATCGAGCGGATCGTCGCGGTCGGTGCCCACGAGGTGTACTTGGCAAGCGGGAAGATCGTTGAAGTTCACGAGGCCCGTGATGTTGCCCGTGACGCCGTAGAAGACGACCTGGGCGTGCAGCGGGCCGTTGGCGCCGGCAGCACGCGCGAACATCCGCCAGTCGGGGTCGAGCAGGTTGATGCAGACCAGGGGGCTGGCGGCCGTGCCGCTCGGCGAGAGCGACAGCGACGACGAGCCGGGACCGTTGACCTGCCACGGCTCGTTGCCCTTGACGACCGAGGCCCCCGACAGGCGCCAGCCGACGGTGCCGCTCTCGAACCCGTTGTTGGGGAAGGCGAAATACGCGTTCGAGTCGCCGAACTGCGCAAACGGGTGAACCGTCGCTCCGCACGTCGGCAGGAGCGCCTGCTGCAGTGCGCCGAGTGGGTCGACGGGCACAGGGGCCGAAGCCGGCGCCGGGGCCGGAGCTGGAGCCGGCGAGGCAACCGGTGCGGTTGTGACGGGAGCCTGGGTGGATCCCTGCTGGGTCGGCGCGGGCGCCGCCGGTGCCGCGACCGGCACCGTGATTCCCGGCAACGGCAACAGGGCCGAGACGACGGGCAGAACCGGGAGGAGGGCTGCCGACGCAGCCGCCGAGAGGACCGCCGAGCCCACCATCGTTACGCCAATCGTCGCCACCAGGCGACGCGGAAACACCCTTGCCACAGTCATGCCCCTCTCACTCGCCGCAGATTCGCTCTGAGCTTGGGAGATCTCGCCGAGCTTGCAATCACCCAGGCGGGTGACCCCGCGTCGGACTCATCCGCGCCCGTCCGGATGCCGATCTAAGGACGATGGCGACTGTCGAGGCACGGTCCGCGCCGTCGCGCTCGATCGACGACGACGGCACAGAACTGGTCGAGCGCGCCCGCGCGCGCTCGCGGCGCGCACTCGCCCGTTCCGACGAGGCGGTCGCTCTCGCTCTCGGCGGGGCGTTCGTCCTGGCGGCGGTCGCGGCAACGTTCCTGCTTCCGTCGGTCCGGCCGTTCTCGCTTCCGACGGCCGTCGTCGCGGTCGCCGTCTACGCGGTCGTGTCGCGAGTGCACTTCGAGGTCGGCAACGGCTTCGCGCTCCCGACGCAGCTCGTGCTGGTGCCAATGCTCTTCGCATTGCCTCCACGTTCGGTGCCGCTGCTCGTTGCCGCCGCGCTTGTCCTCGCCGAGACGCCGGCGATCGCGACGAAGGCGATGCCGGCCGGCAAGGTCCCGCTGCTGCTCGCGAACGGCTGGCACGCCCTCGGGCCCGCAGTCGTGCTCTCCCTCGCGGTGGAGCGAGTGCCGTCCCTTCATCATGTGCCGGTCTACGCCGGTGCGCTGGCAGCCCAGTTCTGCGCCGACTTCGTCCCGAGTGCGGTCTGGTCGCGCGCGGCGTGGAACGTGTCCGTGACGGCGCACGCACGCGCGATGCGTGTCCCGGTGCTGGTCGACCTCGCGCTCGCGCCGATTGGTTTGACGGTTGCGCTCGCCGCAGGCGCGCACGCCTGGTCGGTGCTGCTCGTGCTCCCGCTCGTCGGGCTGATTCGCGTGTTTGCGCGCGAGCGGCAGGTGCGAATCGACCACGCTCTCGAGCTGTCGGGCGCCTATCGCGGCACCGCGATGCTGCTCGGAGACGTGATCGAGGCCGACGACGAGTACACGGGAAGCCACAGCCGCGACGTCGTCGAGCTCGTGGTTGCCGTGGCGAACCGGCTCGGAGTCGGGCCGGCCGACCTTCGTCAGGCCGAGTTCGCGGCGCTGCTGCACGACGTCGGCAAGGTGAAGATCCCGGCCGAGATCATCAACAAGCCGGGACCGCTCGACGACGACGAGCGTGCGCTGATGAACACCCACACGATCCTCGGGGAAGAGATGCTCGACCAGATCGGCGGGCTGCTCGGGGAGACCGGGCGGATCGTGCGCTCCTGTCACGAGCGGTGGGACGGTCTCGGCTATCCCGACGGTCTCGCCGCCGAGCAGATTCCGCTGGTCGCGCGCATCGTCTGCGCGTGCGACGCCTGGAGCGCGATGACGACCGATCGCAGCTACCGAAAGGCGCGTTCACCGGAGGAGGCGGCCCAGGAGCTGCGGGCGTCGTCCGGGTCGCACTTCGATCCGGCGGTGGTCGGCGCGCTCCTCGCCGTGGTCGACTCGGGGTCCTAGGACACGCCGAAGCCGGCACCCGAGGGCGCCGGCTTCGGCGTGTCACCGAGTGGCTGATCGCTCAGTGGGTGACGACGCGGCCGCTCTGACGACGGCCGAACTGGATTCCCCAGCCTGCGAGCAGCATCGCCGCGAGCACGGCGCCGACTGCCAAGAGAATCGTGTTCCAGTCGGTGCTCGACGACGAGACCGAGGACTGCTGCGATGCGGCGCCGCCCGAGCCGATCCCGAGGGAGCCGGCACGATCGTCCGGACGAGAAGCGTGCGACTGCACGGCCTCGGCGTTCGCGACGACACGCTCGTAGTTCGACGTGTTCAGGTCGGTGGACGTCGAGGGCGAGTACGTCCGCGTCTCGATGCCGCGCGTGCCTGCCCGGTCGTCAGGCCGCACGACCTGCGGCTGCACCGCTTCGGCCTGCGCGACGACGCGCTCGTAGTTGTAGGTGTTCAGGTTGGCGGACTTCGCAAGCGACGCCTCATGACGCGCGACCGCGCGCATGAAGGCGTCGGGGCCGGGGTCGATGCGCCGCGTCGAGGACGTCCGGCGCAGCTGGTGGCTCTGTCCGCTGTAGAGGCTCTGGTCGACCCCGATGCCGTGGCTCAGGTACGGGATGACGGCGGTCGCGGCAGCTGCCGACTGCACGACCATCAGCCCGAAGACGAGGGCGAGCATCCCGACGATCAGCCTCTTCGGTGCACGAACGTGGAACATCTTTCTCCTCCTGTTTCCGATTCGGGCCCGTCTGGCCCAGTCACCGAGGAGGAGCGCGTGGGTCGTCTCCAGATACGTCGATGTCTCAGCCTGCGCCCAGGCACACGAAGCCGGCGAGCGCCGCGTTTGCCCCGCTGAGGCCGGACTGTGCCGTCGCGAGTGCAGTAGCCGGTGGCGCACCGGCGCGGAGCTGCCCGTGAAAGGCGAGCATCAATCGCCGTGCAGCGGCGTCAGGCACGGGGACGACGCTTGCGATGATCGCGCGGGTGCCGGCGCCGATCAGCGCGGCCGAGAGCCCGAACAACTCGTCGCCGGGGTGGTGCTCCGACAGGGCGACGTCGCACGCAGAGAGCACGAGAACGTCGGGGGCCTGGCGCAGGCCCTGGATGTCGAGTGCCGTCAGCGGTCCATCTGCCAACTCGAGCGCTGAAAAGAGTGGGTTGTCGGAGCGGAGATGGCCGTGGCAGGCGATGTGGGCGAGCGTGGCGCCGTTGAGTGCCTGAAGCGCGGCCTCGACTGTCGCCGCCTTCCCGGTGAGGACCGTTGCATCGGGTAGCGCCGCAGCGAGCTCCTTCACCTCAGCCTGGGCATGGCGCAACCGGGGCCCGGCGATCAGCGCGGGCCGTCCTGGCCGCTTCCGGCGCTGCGCAGTCAGGTCGAGCCAGGTCTCGAGCGAGGGCGAGACAGTCACCGGTCTCCCACGCAGAGACGGAAGCGCGCTCCACGGCAGCGCGTGCAACGGCCCGGTAGGAACGACGACGAGCGGTGAATCGTCGAGGTGGTCGAGAAGTGGCGCCACGAGCTTGTGGTCGAGATCGGCGGCGGCCGCATTCGCACTTGCGAGCGTGGCTGCGCGACTCGTGGCGTCGAGTCCGCCACGCGCGATGCGTCGAAGCGCGAAGCGGAGCCAGTCGAGTTGCTCGGCCCCATCGTCGCCGAGGGTGTGGAGAACAGGCTCGCGCCCCGTGCGAGTGATCGCGAAGAGGCGTCGGTCGAGCTCCACGTACTCGAGCAGCTGTCTGCCCTGAAGGCCGTCAAGGCTCCGCGCGGTCGGTGCGACCGGCAGCCGGCGGCGGCTGCCTCGCGCACGGCGTGCGCGGTTGCGGATCAGGTTCTCGAGCTCGGCCTGGCGGCGCGCCAGAGTTGCGGTCGCGAGGCCACGCCGGTCAACTTCCGCCGTACGCTCGGCGACGCGTCGAAGCTCGAGCTGCAAGGTCTTCAGGGCGGCGTCACGGCTCGGCCGGACCGGCGGCAGCCTCAGGTTGTTGCTTCGTAGCGATTCGGCCCACGTCAAGACCTCCCACGGTTTGCCGGAGCTGAGCGCGAGCCGTAGCCCGAGCGTCGACAACTCGATTCCTGCGCCCGACGCGGCCGCCCGCAGCTCGATCGCGCCGAACCCGGCACGGTGCTCCTCCAGGAGACGTAGGCCACGACGAAGAGCGCGTAGGGCGCCGGCTCGATCCCCGCGCCTGTCCCGGAGCATCGCGTCGACCGCGCATGCGTCGATCCGGTCCACGGCGGCAACGCGTGCGCGCGAGAGCGACGCGAGCTCTTTGGCCGCGAGCTCGTGACGGTCGAGGTGGAGCGCCAATCGTGCGCGGACGATTCGTGCTCGAGTGCGGTCGCCGGGTCGCCTCAGCAAGTCGAACGTCGAGATGACCTGTGACGCCGCGCGAAGATTGGACGGCTTCGCGTGCCCCTCGCGAGCGATGGCTTCGAGCACCAGCAACTCGGCGCGCGCGGCGAGGAGGGTGTTGCCGCGCCTCGCCGCCGATCGGCGGATCGATACCCCGATGCGCATCGCTTCGTCGCGTTTGCCGATGATCAGCAGCAGCCTGGCGAGCTCTAGACGCTCTTCGAGGGCGCTTGCGTCCGTTCGGGCCTGCTCGAGGATCGCAGCCGCGTTGGACAGCGATGGCAACGCTTCGTCGTAGAGGCGCGCGGCGAGCAGAACGCGTCCCCGGTCGCCGTCGGCAAGCGCCCTGATTCGCAGCGGGAGGTTCTCGGTGTCGATCGATTCGAGCCTCGCCAGCGCCTCGACGATGTCGTCCTGCGAAAGAGCCAGCCGGACGAGCAGCAGATCGACGACCGTTGCGGCCACCTGAGCGCCGAGGGACCCCCAGAGCGCTCTTGATGCTCGAAGGTCGTTCTCCGCGTCGGCGCGCCCGCGGTTCCAGAGCACGAGCCCGCGGGCTTGGAGCAGACGGGCCTTCCACATCGAGTCGCCTTCGCGGTCGAGCTCTCTGAGCGCGCGACCTGAAAACGAGAGGTCGACATCCTCCTGACCGAGGTTGGCGAGCACGACGAGGCGTACCGCCTGAGCGCGCGCCAGGTCGGCACCGCCGAGTCCGACGCAGGCGAGGTCGATCTCACGGCGCGCCAGGGTGGCCTTGCCCCGGTCGGTGTAGATCCCCGCGAGAAGTCGCCGCGCGTACGCCGCTCGCTTCGAGAGCGATGCACGCTCTGCGACTCGGATTGCGGCGCGCAACGTGCCGAGCGCGCGCGGATCTGCCAGCTGGTATTGCGCGTATCCGAGCGCGTGGAGGGCCGCTGCTCGAGCATCCGGAATGCCGGCTGCCGTCGCGTCCCGAGCGAGTTCTTCGGCCTGCGCCGCCGCCCCGCGGGGCGAGGTCTCGACCAGCGCGTGTGCGGCCTCGGCCGCGCTGACGAGCGCTTCAGCGCGTCCGTTGTCCCCCTCGCGAACACGGGATCTCATGCCACGCCTCCTTGCGCGAGACGGCTCGGAGTCGTATGAACTCCAGGACACGTATCAGAATCGCCTTTGCGGCGCTCGTTCGGCATAAGAGCCGAGAAGGAGGGCTTCATGCCTGTCGCCCCGCCGAACCTGACGCATCTGACCACTCGCCTGCTCAAGGACCCACGTCTCGACCATCAGTTCGGGCCGGCGCCGACCTTCGAGCTGTCGAGTTGGGTGAAGGACGAGCTGCTCGTTTCGGAGGATGTGCCCAAGCCCGTTCGCGCTCAACTCGGGAAGCTGGGCTGGGGGAGGGCGTCGAGTGTGCTCGCCCCGGGCGCCGGCGGGAAACTGCCGAAGCGCGAGTCCGGAGTCGTCGACATCGAGGTCTGGAAGCCCGTTGGCCACCATTTTTCGATCGTCGAGGTCGTCATGTCGAACCTGGCGAGTACCTTCGGGAAGCCGCCGAAGGTCTCGCCGAACCACCTGCTGGTGCCGTGCAACCACGGCAGCTACTGCCCGTCCGGGCCCCCACGGCGCGTGGCTGTCCAGGCTCGGCTGGCCGCGAAGATCGCGACGTTCACGCCCGGCAAGGACACCATCCGCGTCGTCGTCATCGACACGGGCTACATCCGCCACCCCGCGCTCGAGGCTCGTGCGGCCCACGGAGGCTTCGTGCACGTGCAAGGTCAGGTGCTGAAGAATCAGGCGTGGGTCGCGAGCGAGCCGGACGGTGTCTACAAGATCCCGGGAGGAGCCGTCGCGTTGCTCGTCGGACACGGAACCTTCACGGCCGGTGTGATCGCCGCTCGCTGTCCGAGGGCTCACATCACGCTGGTGGGGATCCGCGCCGTCGAATCGGCGGCGACGGAGTCCGCGGTCGCGCGTGCGATCTATCGGCACGCCAAGGCTGACGTGATCGTTCCGGTGTTCGCGTTCCACTCGCTGATGGGCATCCGCAACTGGACGTTCCCGAACATCCTGCCGCAGCTCGGGAGCGGCTCGGTCGTCGTCTGTCCTGCGGGGAACGAGTCGTCGCCTGCGCCGCACTATCCAGCCGGTCTGAGCTTTCCCGGCTATCCGGTGATCGGCGTCGGGTCGTTTCACCCGACACCGACTGCGAAGCGGAACTTGTCCAAATTCTCCGACTTCGGCAACTGGGTGTTCGGCTACGCGGGTGGCGAGAATGTGATCGGGCCGTATCTGAATCGGACCGTCAGGGTCGAGGAGGGCGGGCCGAACCCGGTGCAGTTCAACGGCTGGTCGAGATGGTCGGGTACGTCGTTCGCGACTCCGAGGGTCGCCGCGGCGCTCGTGAACGACTCACCCAGCCCGGGGTCGGCACGTGCGGCGGCGGCGGCGATGCGAGCCGCCGCGCCCAGCGCTTTGCTGCACGGAGCCGCCGCCGGCGGCACCGGCCTGGATCTCCGTTCGTTGGCCAAGTGACGACGTCCGATTTGCTGGCGGCTTCCGCCCGCGGCGATCAGACCGCGTGGAACGAGCTGGTCGAGCGCTTCTCGAGCCTGGTCTGGGCGACTGCGCGCGCTCACCGGCTCTCGCGGGACGATGCGGCCGACGTGGCGCAGACGACATGGCTGCGGCTCGTCGAGCACCTCGACCGGATCCGCGAGCCCGAGCGGCTGGGCGCCTGGCTGGCCACCACCGCCCGGCACGAGTCATTGCGGTTGATCCGTCGCAGTGGGCGAGAGCAGCCGACCGAGGACGCGGATCTCTTCGAGATTCCCGACGACGACGGGATCGACCGGCTGCTGCTCGACCGCGAGCGGGACGGCGCGCTCTGGCAGGCGTTCTCATCGCTGTCCGAGCGGTGCAAGACGCTCCTGCGCGTGCTGATGGCGGACGAGCCGCCGAGCTACGAGGAGGTCAGTGCAGCGCTCGGCATGCCGGTCGGGGCGATCGGGCCGACGCGCATGCGCTGTCTCGACCGGCTGCGCCGCGTCGCCGGCGTCGCGGAGCTCGGCGCATGATGTATCAGCGCACCCGCCCGGTGGCTCTATCCGATGAGGCCCAGCTGACATGACCGATCACCCCACGGACGATCCTCTCCTTAGAGAGCTGCGCAGACTCGCGAACCGCGTCGACCCGGTACCCGACGAGGTCACTGCGTACGCTCGTGCCGCCTTGGGCTGGCGGCGGATCGATGCAGAGCTCGCCGAGCTGCTCGTCGACTCTCGTCTGGCCGCGGGCGCCGCTCGTGGCGGAGGCGGCCCGCGCTCACTCACGTTCAAGGCGAGCGATCTCGAGGTGGCGGTCGAGCTCGAGGATCAGGACGGCGCCGTGCGGATGCTCGGCCAGCTTGCGCCTGCCGGCCGGGCCGCGATCGACGTGCAACGCGACGACGGCTCGATCGCTGCGAGTGCCGAGGCCGACGAGCTGGGACGCTTCCGCGTCGAGCTCGCCGCCGGGATGCGCGTACGGCTGGTGGTGCGGCGCGCGTCCGCACAGGCCGTCGAGACGAGCTGGATCGACGCCTGAGCGTCTTCCGGCTCAGCTGCCGCCGCCCGCCGAGGCGGCTGCGGGGATGCCGATGCGGTACAGGTTGCCCGTCCCGGTCGCGACGTACACACGCCATCGTCGTGATCGTCCTCGCGGCGATCCTCGGTGTGGCGCTCAGGATGATCACGATGCCGCTGTTCTTCGCCTCGAACGCGCTGTACCCCGTGAAGGTGATGCCCGAGTGGCTGCGCGTGCTCAGCCACGTCAACCCGCTGTCCTACGAGGTCGATGCGCTCCGCGGCCTGCTGATCGGGTCGCCTGCCAATCTTGCGCTGGACTTCGCCGTCCTGCTCGCCGCCGTTCTCGTCGGCGTGGTGACGGCGTCGTCGCTGGTCGACCGTCTCGCGCGCTGAGCGGCCTTCGCGCCGCCTGCGGCGCGGTGTGTATGCTCGGCCCGTCGATGATCGTGCCTAGGCAATGCCTGTGACAACGCGCGAGCAGACCGGGCGGTTCGACCGAGGCGCGCTCCTGCGGCACGGCGCGGCGTTCGTCGCGGCCGGGGGTGGAGCGCTGCTCCTTCCGGCCGTGGCGGGCGCAGCTGCGGTCCCCGACAACGACCTGGCATGCCTGCGGCTCCTGATCGGCGTCGAGCTGCTCGCAGCCGACTTCCAGGCCCAGGCTCTCGCCGGCGGGACGGTCGGCGGCCGCGCGCGGGCGGTGCTCGAGCAGACCCGGGCCGACGAGCGCGCTCACTATGCCGGCCTCGCTCAGCTCGTCTCCGCCGCGGGTCAGGTGCCGGCGACCGCGGACGACATCGACTTCTCGTACCCGCGCGGGAGCTTCTCGTCGCAGGCCGCGGTTCTGAAGCTGGCCTGGAGCCTCGAGACACTGGCGGTCGGCGCCTACCTGGGTGCGGTCGAGAACGTTCAGACCTCGCAGCTGCGGCTGCCGATCGGCCAGATCGCGGCCAACGAGGCGCAACACGTGAGCGCGCTGGCGGGCCTGCTCGGAAAGCCGGCGATCGGGCATGCGTTCGCGCCGTCGCTCTCGATCGGCGCGGTGTCGGCGGCGCTCGACGGGTACGAGAGCTGATGGCGAAGCAGGTCTACCCTGCCGGCGAGGCGGCCTCCGCGCTCGGGATCAGCCTCGACACGCTGCGGCGCTGGGACAAGGCGGGGAAGATCCGCGTCGAGCGCGACGCGGGCAATCGCCGCACCGTGTCGGCGAGCGAGATCGACCGGCTCCGCGGTGACGGAGCCGGCTCGCACCTCAGCGCCCGCAACCGGTTCAAGGGCATCGTGACGGACGTGAAGACGGACGGGCTGATGGCTCAGGTCGAGATCGTCGTGAACGAGCCGGTGCGGCTCGTCGCGGTCGTCACTCGCGATGCGATCGAAGAGCTCGGCCTGAAGCCGGGGATGGCGACCACGGCGATCGTCAAGTCGACCAATGTGATGGTGCAGAGCTGATGCGCGGCCGGTGTCGGGCCCGTCTCGCGGCAGCCGCCGGCGTCGCGCTGATCTGTCTCGTAGCGTCGGCGGCGCAGGTGCATGCCACGGCGAAGGCGCAGATCACCGTGTACGCCGCCGCATCGCTCACCGACGTCTTCCCGAAGATCGACGCATCGCCCAGGTACTCGTTCGCCGGGTCGAACACGCTCGCGGCGCAGATTCAGCAAGGCGCGCCGGCCGACGTGTTCGCGTCGGCAAACGTGACGCTGCCGAACCAGCTCAACGCGAAGGGCTTCTGCTCGAAGCCGGTGGTCTTCACGCGCAACACGCTCGTGATCGTCGTGCCGAAGTCGAACCCGGCCGGCATCCACAGCGTCTACGACCTCGCGAAGGCCGGCGTGAAGCTCGACATCGCCGCTTCCGGGGTTCCGGTGGGCAGCTACACGCTGCAGATCCTGAAGAACATGAACCTCTCCGCCGCCGTCTTGAAGAACGTCGTCAGCCAGGAGACCGACGTGCGCGAAGTGCTCTCGAAGGTCGCGCTCGGCGAAGCGGATGCCGGCTTCGTGTACTCGACCGACGCGAAGACCGTGCCCGGCCAGGTGACCGTGCTGAAGGTCCCCGCCTGGGCGCAGCCGAAGGTCCAGTACGGGATCTGCGTCGTCTCACAGAGCGCGAACGCGTCCGACGCGCAGGTCTTCGTCAACAAGGTGCTGTCGAAGGCAGGCCAGGCGAAGCTGATCGCAGCCGGCTTCCTGCCGCGCGTCAAGCCCGTCGCGAAGAAGAAGTAGCCGTGCAGCGCGCAGCCCTCGCCGTGGCATGGGTCGGCCTGTCTGTTGTCGCCCTTGCCTTCCTGCTCCTTCCGATCGTCGCGATCTTCGTCCACACGTCACCGGGCCATCTGCTCGACCAGCTGTCGAACCCGGTCGTGGAGGACGCATTGGTCGTGAGCCTGAAGACGAGTGCGATCGCCCAGCTGCTGATCGTCGTCTTCGGCACACCGACCGCGTATCTGCTCGCAAGCCGGCGGTTCCGCGGCCGTTCGCTCGCGATCACGCTGGTCGAGCTGCCGCTCGTGCTGCCTCCGGCCGTCGCCGGGATCGGGCTGCTGGCCGCGCTCGGCCGCTTCGGCCTCCTCGGCTCGAGCCTGCGCACCCTCGGGATCACGCTCCCGTTCACGCAGAGCGCGGTCACGATCGCCGTCGCCTATGTCGCCAGCCCGTTGTACGTCCGCCAGGCGATCGCCGCCTTCGAGGCGACCGACCCGAACCTCGCGGCGGCGTCGCGGACGCTCGGCGCGGGGCCTGCACGGACGTTCTTCCGGGTTGTTCTCCCGCTCGCGCGCGGCGGGCTGATCGCCGGGCTCGCGCTGTCGTTCGCCCGGGGACTGGGCGAGTTCGGAGCGACGATCATGTTCGCGGGCAGCCTCCAGCGCGTCACGCAGACGCTGCCGCTCGCGATCTACGCCGAGTTCGACCGCAGCTTCAACGCCACGCTCGCGATGAGCGGCGTGCTCGTTCTGCTCAGCGTCGTCCTGCTCGTCACACTTCGGATCGGACTCTCGTGGCAACGCTCACCGTCGACCGGCTCGTCGTCCCTCTTCGGTCTTTCGACCTCGACCTGACCCTCGACGTCGAGTCGACGGTCGCGCTGGTCGGGCCGTCGGGCTCCGGGAAGACGACGCTGCTGCGCGCGATCGCCGGCCTCGTCAAGCCGCGCTCCGGCCGCATCGCCGCGAACGCCGACGTGTGGTTCGACGCGGCGCGCGGAGTCGACCTGGCGCCGGACCGGCGTCGTGTCGGGCTCGTGTTCCAGGACTACGCGCTCTTCCCGCACATGACGGTGCGCGAGAACGTCGAGTACGCGCGCCGCCATCGCGCAGACGAGTACCTCGAGCGTTTCGGGATCACGCGGCTCGCCGACGCGCGACCGCCACAGCTGTCGGGCGGCGAGCGCCAGCGCGTCGCCCTCGCCCGTGCGCTCGCACGCGACCCCGAGGTGCTGCTGCTCGACGAGCCGATCTCGGCGCTCGATGCGCACACCAAGGCGACGGTTCGCTCCGAGCTGCACGAGCTCCTCTCCGGACTCGGGATTCCGACGCTGCTCGTCACGCACGACTTCGAGGATGCCGCCGCACTCGCAGACCGGGTCAGTGTGATCGTCGACGGCCGCCTCCGTCAGACCGGGACGCCGGCGGAGCTGGTCGAGCGGCCGGCCGATGCGTTCGTCGCCTCGTTCACCGGCGCGAACCTCCTGCACGGCCTGGCGGAGCCGTCGAGCAACGGATCGACGCGCGTTCTCCTGGGCGACGGGACGGTGCTGACGACGGCCGATGTTGCGAGCGGCACCGTCGTGCTCGCCGTTTACCCCTGGGACGTGACCGTCGGCTCGACCGCGCCGCACGACTCTGCGATGAACGTGATCGCGGGCCAGATCCGCAGCGTCGCCGAGCTCGGAAACCGCGTCCGGGTGGCGGTCGGGCCGGTCACGGCCGAGATCACCGCCGAGTCGCTCGGCCGCCTTGGGCTCACGACGGGGCAGCACGCGTACGCGTCGTTCAAGGCGACCGGAACGCGCGTCGTGTCGGTCGCCGACGCGGCGGCGTCAAGCGTGACGTGATCCGAAACGGGTCGTGAGGCTCGCCTCCGCGAGCCAGCCGGTCACGTCGACGCTGCTCGGCACCCCCGCGAGCGCATCCTTGCCGCTTCGCAGCGCTCGTGGCTCGCAGAGGTGCCAGCGCCCGTCGACCAGCTTCAGCTCGGTGAGCAGCTCGGCATTTGCGAACGGGAGTGCCGTCGAGGCGAAGCCGAAGATCCGCTCCGCGCCGAGCACGCCGTTCGCCGCGCTGCGCGCGTAGAGCAGCCGGCGCAGGTCGTTCCGCGAGAGCTCGCTGGCGTGTGCGCCGAGCGCATGCACGATCTCGCCGAGTCTCGCGTCGCTCAGCTCGACGGCCAGCGACGGCATCGCGCAGTCGCCCCAGAGGTTCCAGAGCCACGCGAGCGCCGGCGAGCCGGCCGTGCGAACCGCGTCGAGGACCGCGCGCGCGACCTCTTCGTGGAACGGGTGGCGGTCGTGCGGGCTCGGGAGCACGACCAGCGTCGGCTCGAGCTCGGCCAGCACCCTGCTGGGCTCGACCGCGTCGAGTCTCGGCTCGAAGCCGGCGCGCCGGCAGGACTCGAGCAGCTCGTCTCGGCGATACTCGTGCTGCTTGGGCCGCCCGAGCGAGCACGCGACGTTGACGATGCGCCAGCCCTCGTCGCGTAGGGCGAGCAGCGCGCCGGGAGCGCCGAGCACCTCGTCGTCGGGGTGCGGCGCGAAGTGCACGGCGACGGGCTGTGTCATGCCGGCTCCGCTCCCCAGAGTGCGGCGCCGATCGCTCCTGCGACAGGCCCCAGCTCGGCCGTGACGATGGCGATCTCGTCGAGCGGCGCCACGCGCGCTCGCTCGGCGATCGACGTGCGCAACGGTGTGAGGAGCAGAGCGCCGGCCTCGGCGACCCCGCCGCCGAGCACGACGCGCTCCGGCGCGATGAAGATGAGAACGTTGGCGACGGCAGCCCGATCAACGTCCCGGCGCGCGCGAGGGCCGCCACGGCGGTCTCGTCGCCCCGGCGCGCGAGCGCGACCGCCTCGTCGAACGAGTCGGCGCCCGCGGCGTTGCGATGGCGCGAGCGCCGGCGTAGAGCTCGAGACAGCCGCGGTTGCCGCAGTCGCAGAGCGGCCCGTCCTCGACGACGGTGTGGTGCCCGAACTCGCCGGCACGCTCGGCGCGCCCGAGATGCAGGCTTCCCGCCGAGCACGAGGCCGCCGCCGATCCCCGTGCCGCAGACGATGCACATCACGTCCGCTGCTCCACGGCCGGCACCGAGCGACGCCTCGGCCAGCGCGAACGCGTGACCGTCGTTGATCAGGTGCACCGGCGCGGCCGAACGCCGGCTTCCAGGGGTTCGCGAATCGGCACGCCCGTCCAGTCGCCGTAGAGGTTCGGCAGGAGCACGCGCTACTCCGACGCCGTCGAAGAGCCCGGGCAGAGCGACGCCGATCGAGTCGACCGTCTCCTGCCGTGCGGCCGAGCTCGACGATCCGCGCCGAGCACCGACGCCGGGCCGTGCTCGGAGAGCGTCGGAGCCTCGCGCTGCTCGATCGAGCACATCGTCCGTCGAGCAGCGCGAGCTTCATGTTCGTCCCGCCGAGGTCGAGACCGAGGCTCCTCATCGCGCAGTCCAGCCGCCGTCGACGGTCAGCACGGCGCCGGTGACGAACGGCGCCGTCGCGAGATAGAGCGCAGGCGGCGGCGACGTCGCTGCGGCGACCCGAAGTCACCGGTCAGCGGCTGCAGCTCGGCAAGACGCGCGCGAATGTGCCGGGTCGACCTGCGCGCGCGCGCTCATCGGCGTCGCGATCAGTCCCGGCGCAACGACGTTGCAGCGGATCCCGTCGCGCGCATACGTCGACCGCCATCGCGCGCGTCAGTCCGATCACACCTGCCTTCGACGCGGCGTAGGCATGCGTGGCGAAGTCGTCGTCGCCGCCGACGAGCCCGAGCGCCGACGACAGCGTGACGATCGCGCCGCCGCCGTTGGCGCGCAGCAGCGGGAGCGCCTGCCGAGCGTAGAGGAAGACGCTCTTCAGGTTCGCGTCGAGGACCGCGTCCCAGGCTTCTTCCGTGCACGTCGTCGACCGGGCCGTCACCGAGGCTGCGGCCGCTGATGCCGTGCGCGCAGACGAGCGCGTCGATCCGTTCGAGGTCGGGAAACGCGTCGTCGCGGTCGACTCCGTGCACGGTGAAGCCGGCGGCCTCGAATGCTGCGACGGTCGCCGATGCCGATGCCGCCGCGCGCGCCCGTGACGACCGCCACGCTCATCGCAGCGCGTGCCTCGCGCAGGCGACGTCGGTGACGAGCACGTCGACGAGGCCCGTCTTGCAGTGCGCCCGAGCACGGCCCGTCGCTTCGAGCGGCCGCCCGCCGCGGCGACGACGCGTCGCGCGGCGCAGCTGGCGCACCGACAGCGCGATCGCCCGTTCGGCCGAGACGATCCGGCCGTCGTCGTCGAAGACGTGCACGAGCATGTGCCCGGCGGCGTCGCGGCCGCGCGCCGATGCCGACGAGCGACCAGCGAGACGTCGTCGAAGATCGCCGTCGTCGGACGGACGGCCCGCCGCAGCGCGCTGCTCGTCGGCGACCGCGGGCGCCTCGAGCGGATGGAAGCCGCCCGCCGGTCCAGGCCGCGAAGCGCGCCGCGACCTCGGTCGGGCCGGTGCCGGGCACGACGCCCTCGATCGCGCCGCAGATCTGGACGACCGGGAACGCCGCTGCTCGCCGGGCGGCAGGCTGCTCGACGATCGCCGCGAGCGTCTCGCCCCACGCGACGCCGAGCACGTCGCTGCGGCCGCAGCGAGGCGGGGGAGCAGCGATGCGGCGGCGCGCGGCGACGTCGCGCTCGACGACGACGGCGGTGCGATGCCGAAGCGCTCCTCGAGCGCGCGTGAGAGCTCGTCGTCGGACAGGGACTGGCTCGTCGATCTCGAACCGGACGACGCCCTCCGCGCGCGCCTGCTCGAGCAGCCGCAGCACCTTGAAGCGTGAGACACCGAGGCGATCGGCGATCTGCTGCTGGGTCAGCTCGCGCACGTAGTAGAGGCGTGCGACCTCGGCCATCGCCGCCCGCGTCATGCGTGCTGCTCATTACGTGCATACTCTTGCACAGATGAGCGACGACGTCGACGTGCTGGTCGTCGGCGCCGGCTCCGCCGGCAGCACCGCGGCGATCGCGGCGGCGCGCACGGGCGCGTCGACACTGCTCGTCGACCGCTTCGGCTTCCTCGGCGGCACGTCGACCGCCGTGCTCGACACCTTCTACGCCTTCTACACGCCGGGAGCGACGCCGCAGAAGGTCGTCGCCGGCATCCCGGACGAGGTCGTCGGCCGGCTCGACCGAGCGAGGCATGGCCTTCGAGCGGCCGAACACGTACGGCGCCGGCACCGGCATCACGTACGACCCCGAGTCGCTGAAGCGCGTCTGGGACGAGCTCGCCGACGAGGCGGGCGTCCGCGTCCTGCTTGCACGCGTTCGCCTTCGCCGTCGATCGTCGAGGACGGCCGCGTCGTCGCCGGTCGACGTCGCGACGAAGGGCGGCGTGCGCCGGCTCCGGCCGCGCGTCGTCGTCGACGCGTCGCGGCGACGCCGACGTCTGTGCGCTCGCGGGCGCGCCGTTCGAGGCGCCGGGCGACGACGTGCAGAGCCTCTCGACGGTCTTTCGGGTCGCGAACGTCGACGTCGCGCGCGCCGAGACGCGTGCCGAAGCAGGAGCTGTGGGCGTTGATGCGCGAGGCGCGCGACAGCGGCCGGTACGGGTTGACGCGGATCGAGGGCTCGATCCATCGCACGCCGCACGAGGGCGTGATGATGGCGCTGATGACACGGGTGCGGAAGGTCGACGCCACCGACGCCGACCAGCTCGCCGCCGCGGAGCGAGAGGGTCGCCGCCAGGCGCACGAGTACTTCCGCTTCCTGCGCGAGTGCGTCCCGGGCTACGAGCGTGCAGTGCTCGTCTCGACCAGTCCGGCGATCGGCGTGCGCGAGAGCCGCCGCATCGTCGGCGAGCACGTCCTCACGGCCGACGAGATCCTGGCCGCGACGCCGTTTCCCGATCAGATCGCGCGTTGCGGTGCACCGATCGAGGAGCATCACGCCGGCGACGACACGCGCTGGGTCTATCTGGAGGACGGCGCGACCTACGGCATCCCGTATCGCTCGCTGCAACCGCAGGGGCTCGACAACGTGCTTGTCGCCGGACGCTGCTTCTCGGCGATCGCACGACGCGCACGCCTCGGCCCGGTCGATGGGCACGTGCATGGCGATGGGGCAGGCCGCCGGTACTGCCGCCGCACTCGGCGCCGAGCCGAAGCGTCTCGACTCCGACACGCTGCGCGCGCGACTGAGCGAGGACGGTGCAGATGTCGGCGATTGAGCGGATCCGCGCCGAGCGCTCGTCGCGGTGCTGCGCCGCGTCCCCGAGGTCGACGCGCGCATCGCGCAGCTCGCCGCTGCCGGCGTCGGAGTGGTCGAGATCACGCTCGACGACCCCGGTGCGCTGCCGGCGATCGAGCGGGCGCGTGCTCGCGGCGACGTGACGGTGCTCGCCGGGACCGTCCGGACTGCCGCGGACGTGGACGCTGCCGTGAACGCGGGCGCGGAGGCCGTCGTCGGCCCTTCGACCGTGGCGGCGATGCTCGAGCGGGCCGCCGAGCTCCGGGTGCCGGCGATCCCCGGCGCGCTCTCGCCGACCGAGGTGGAGGCCGCCTGGTCGGCCGGCGCGGCGCTCGTGAAGGTGTTCCCAGCGTCGCTGGGCGGCCCGCGGTACGTTCGCGACCTCCTGGCGCCGCTCGCCGACATCCCGCTGCTCGTGACGGGCGGAGTCGACGCGGGCAACGCGCGGGCGTTCCTCGACGCCGGCGCCGTCGCCGTCGGGATCGGCTCCGCGCTCGGCGACGACGCGGCGCAGCTCGCGGCGGTGCTCGGGCCGTCGCGCGCAGCGGCTCCTGAGTCGGTGCCAGGCACCAAAGTGCCTGGCACCGGGTTGACGTGCCGCGTTAGGCGACGACGTCGGAGAACTCGCCGGTCGACTCGTCCTTGAGGATCAGCTTGCGGCGGCCGTCCGGCATCTGCTCTTCCTTGATCACCGTCTTGCCGTCGTGCTCGCGGCGCGTGCGCGCGATGCGCTCGGTCGTGCCGCCACGCCAGTCGTCGAGCTGCACCGGCTCCCAGCGCGTCGACTCGCGGCGGACGCGTAGCACCGCGTCCATGATCGCGTTGACGACGTAGCCGTCGTAGAAGCGTCTCCGTCGGCGCGCGGCCCTCGTCGATCGCGTCGAACATGTCGGTGAACATGTCCACGTAGCCGAGCTCGGCCACCTCGTCGCCGACCGGGAACAGCCAGCCGCTCGCCGTCTCGGCCTTCTCGGCGACGTAGCCGCCGCCCTCGCCCGACGAGAACATCTCGAAGCCGGTGCGCAGGAAGTGGTTCGTCCAGATCGTGCCCTCGGTGCCGGCGACCTCGTCGCGCAGGTCCATGCCGCCGCGGAACGTCCACGAGACCTCGAACTGGCCGATCGCGCCCGACTCGAACCTGATCAGCGCGATCGCGTTGTCCTCGGCCTCGATCGGGTGCACGAGCGTGTCGGCCCAGCACATCACCTCGAGCGGCCGGTTGTCCTTGCCGATGAAGCTGCGGACGATCTCGATGCAGTGGCAGCCGAGGTCGACGACCGCGCCGCCGCCGGCCTGCTCCGCGTCCCAGAACCAGGCGGAGTGCGGGCCGGGATGCGTCTCGCGCGAGCGCGCCCAGGTGACGTCGCCGATCTGCCCGGCGCTGCACCGCCGCGACCGCCTTCAGCGTCTTCGGCGTGTAGACGAGATCCTCGAGGTAGCCGCCGAAGATGCCGGCGCCCTCGGCGATGTCGAGGATCTGCTTCGCCTCGTCGGCGGTGCGCGCGAGCGGCTTCGTGCAGAGCACGGCCTTGCCGTGCTGCGCGCACAGCTCGACCGCCTCGAGGTGCAGATGGTTCGGCAGCCCGATCACGACCGTGTCGGTCTCGGGATGGGCGATCGCCTGCCTCGAGGTCGGTCGACGTCTCGGGCACGCCGTTCGCCGCGCGCGAAGGCCTCGGCGCGCTCCTGCGAGCGCGAGTAGACGACCTCGACGCGGTCGCGGTTCCGCTGGCCGTGCAGCGTGCGCGTGTAGAAGAGGCCGATCAGGCCCGTCCCGAGCATCGTCACCTTGTGGCCGTTCACGGCTCCTCGCGCTCCTTCCTTGACGGGGGTCGGCGACCGGAGTAGGGTCGCAGCTGTCTAAACGTCTAGACAGGTTGATGGGGATCGACTCTACTCTGACCTCGCCGGAACGACAAGGTTCGTCACGGCTGCCCGAGCGCTGCTCGACACGGTCGAGGCGCAGGCCGACGCGATCGGACGGGTGGCGGATGCGTGCGCCGACGCGATCGCCGCCGGCGGGCTCGTCCACCTCTTCGGCACGGGCCACTCGCGGATCCCGGTCGAGGAGATGTTCCCGCGCTACGGCTCGTACCCGGGCTTCAACCCGATCGTCGAGCTGTCGATGACGTTCCACACGCAGGTCGTCGGCGCGAACGGCCAGCGGCAGGCGATGTTCATCGAGCGCATGCCAGGGCCTCGCCGAGGCGATCCTCGCCAACTTCGAGCTGCGCCCGACCGACGTGCTGATCGTCTTCTCGGCGAGCGGCTCTCGGCCGTGCCGATCGAGATGGCGATCGGGCGCGCGCGGCCGCGGTCTGCCGGTCGTCGCCGTCACGTCGGTCGCGCAGTCGCTGGCGCGGCGAGCCCGACGCACCCGGCCGGCCGGCTGCTCGACCACGCCGACGTCGTGCTCGACCTCTGCACGCCTGCCGGCGACGCGCTCGTCGACGATCGACGGTCTCGACACGCCGTCGCGCCGGGCTCGACGATCGCCGCCGTCGCGCTCGTCAACGAGATCAAGGCGCAGACGGCCGAGCTGCTCGTCGAGCGGGGCGCGATGCCGCCCGTGCTCACGAGCGCGGCGGTCGTCGGGCAAGGAGGCTCCGCCGAGCTGTTCGACGCGGCGTATGCCGAGCACGCGCGGCGGTATGCCCGGTCGCTTCGGGGCGCCGGATGAGGCCCCGCTAGGAGAAAGGAGGACGGTCCCGTAGGCTTGACCGCACGACCCCCCAAGTCAGCGTTCCCCCCGCACAAGAGGAGGCAGAGTTGAAGGGCTCGTACAGAGGCGCACGCTGGGCAATCGCCCTCGTCGCGCTGCCGGCAGTCGCCGTCACGGTCGCCGTCACGGCGTCCGCGCAGCACGGACAAGACGCACGCGAAGTACGTCATCGGCGTCTCGAACACGCTCGTCGGCAACGGCTGGCGCGAAGAGATGATCTGCGCGGTCAAGGCGCAGGCCACGGCGAGCGGCGTCGTCAGCAAGGTGATCGTCGCCAACCGCAACGGCGGCCCGGCCGAGCAGATCGCAGACATCCGCAACCTGATCTCGGCGGGCGCGAACGCGATCATCATCAACCCGTCGAGCGGCAACGCGCTCAACGCGCGTGATCGCCCAGGCCGCACGCCCGTGGCGTCAAGGTCGTCTCGGTCGACCAGCGCGTGACGGCGCCGCAGGCGCACAACGTCACGAACGACCAGGTCGCCTACGGCCGGCTCGGCGCCGAGTGGCTGTTCAAGAAGCTGGGCGGCAAGGGCAACGTCGTCGAGATGCGCGGCATCGCCGGCGTCCCGGCCGACACCGACCGCCACACCGGCTTCACAGCAGGCCCTCAAGAAGTACCCGGGCATCAAGGTCGTCAAGTCGACCTTCATGGGCTGGAACTTCGCGACGGCCGGCAAGCAGATGCTCGACATCCTCAACTCGGGCGTGAAGGTCGACGGCGTCTGGAACTCGGGGATCGACTACACGGTCGTCAACGCGTTCAAGACGGCCGGCAAGCCGCTCGTCCCGATCGTCGGTGCCGACAACAACGAGTTCCTGCACCAGATGCTCGTGCAGTACCCGAAGCTCCAGGCGGCTGCGGTGACGAACCCGGCCGACGATCGGCGGCGCCGGCGCCGCGGTCGCGATCAAGCTGCTCCAGGGCCAGAAGGTCCCGAACTGGGTCAAGCTGACCCCGCTCGTCTGGTCGATGCCGGGCTCGCAAGAGCGAGATCAAGGCGAACTACTCGCCGAAGCGCGCGCCGACGTACAGCGCACGGCTGCAGATCAAGCCGTGGACGACCTACACGACCGCACAGCTGACGGCCTGCAAGGGGCCGTAGCGGCCGACGACCGCGGGAGAGGGCCGCGGCGCCCTCTCCCGCGGTCGTCTCTCCGATGACCGACGTCCGATCTCACTCCTCGAAGCACGCGACCTCGCGAAGAGCTACGGCCCCGTGCGTGCGCTCTGCGCTCGGCCGACCTCGTCGTCGAGCCGGGCGAGGTGCACGCGCTGCTCGGCGCGAACGGCGCCGGCAAGAGCACGCTCGTCAAGATGCTGACCGGCGTGATCGCGGCCGACCGCGGCACGGTCGCGGTCAACGGCAAGGCCGGTCCGGATCGGCTCGCCGGCGCAGGCCGCGCGCATCGGGCTCGCGCCCGTGTTCCAGGATCCCGGCGCTCGTGCCCGACCTGACGGTCGCGCAGAACATGCGCCTGACCGGCGCGATCGCCGAGCGCGGTGCGCGGCGAGCTGCGCGCGCTCGACCTCGACGTCGACTTCTCGCGAGCTCGTCGCGCGACGTGCCGCTGCCGCTGCTGCGCATGATCGACCTCGCGCGCGCGCTCTCGCGCGACCCGCAGCTGCTGCTGCTCGACGAGATCACCGCCGCGCTGCCGTCGGATCTCGCCGAGCGCGTGTTCGCGGTCATGCGGCGCGTCGCGCGAGCGCGGCCGCTCCGTGCTCTTCATCACGCATCGCCTCAAGGAGGTGATCGCCGCCTGCGACCGCGCGACGATCCTGCGCGACGGCGGCGCGGTCGCGACGATCGTCCCGCAGGAGGGCGGCGAGGAGACGATCGTCGAGCACATGCTCGGCGCCGAGGCGGCGCGCAGGCGGTCGTCGGCCGCGGTCGAGCAGGACGCCGGCGCCGTGCGCGCCGGCGCCGGCGCGCCGACGGCGCCGTCGGCGCTCGAGGTCGACGACCTCTCGGTCGGCCGGCGTCGCAGGGCGTCTCGTTCGCGCTGCGCGCCGGGCGAGATCCTCGGCATCGCCGCGCTCGAGGGCCAGGGCCAGGACGAGCTCTTCGACGTGCTCTCCGGGCAGCGGTCCGCCGAGCGGCGGCGAGATCCGCGTCGGCGGCCGCCGCTGAAGGCCCGCCATCCGTACGACGCGATCCGCGCCGGCGTCGTGCTCGTGCCGGCCGACCGGCTGCACGCGCTGCTGCCGCAGCGCTCGGTGCGCGAGAACATCGCGTCGCCGCGCTACAACGCGGTCGCGCCGCTGGGGCCCGATCAACATGCGCGACGAGGGACGGCGCGTGCGCGAGGCGCGATCGACGCGCTGCAGATCGACACGCGCGCGGCGCGCCAGGTGCGCCGCCTCTCCGGCGGCAACCAGCAGAAGGTGACGATCGCGCGCTGGCTCGCCATCGGGCTTCGCAGACGATGCTCTGCTTCGACCCGACGCGCGGCATCGACGTCGGCACGAAGCGCCAGATCTACGCGCTGCTGCGCCGGCTCGCCGACGACGGCGCGGCGATCCTCTTCTTCTCGAGCGAGCTGGCCGAGTTCCCGCTCGTCTGCGACCGCGTGCTGACGCTCTTCGGCGGGCGGATCACCGCCGAGCTGCCCGGCGCGGCGGCCGACGAGGCGTCGCTGCTGCGCGCGATGCACGGCCTCGTCGAGGAGGAGGCGGTCGCGTGAGCGCGACGCGCGACCGTCGCCGTCCGCCGCGCGGCGGCGCTCGCGCCGCTTCGTCGCGCCGCCACGGCTGGACGATCGGCGTCTACGTGCTGCTGCTCGTCCTCGTCATCTACTGGCGCTCGGCAGACGACCGTGCAAGTGGGGGCCGTTCGACGTGCAGTCGCTCGCGATCGACGCGCTGCCGCTCTGCTTCGCGGCCTGCGCGCCAGGCGATCGTGATCATCTGCGGCGGGATCGACCTCTCGGTCGGCTCGATGATGTCGCTCGTCAACGTCGTCTCGGCGAAGTACATGCTGCACATGAGCTTCGACGAGGCGCTCCTCTTCTCGATCGCTGCTCGTGCTGCGGGCGCCGCGCTCGCCGGCGCGATCACCGGGCTGATGATCGTCGTCACGCGGGTCGCCGACATCATCGTCACGCTGGCGATGCTCTTCGTGCTCGGCGGGGCTGGCGCTCGCGGTGCTGCAGGTGCCCGGCGGCGGCGCGCCCGCTGCGCTACCAGAGCCTCGTCACGGTCGACACCGTCGTGACGCACTGGTTCCCGGCCGCGCTCGTGATCCTGCTCGGCGTCGTATGCGGTGCTCTGGCTGACGGTGCGGCGCACGCGCGTCGGGCTCGCGCTCTACGCGATCGGCTCGAATCGCAACGCCGCCTACCTCGCCGGCGTCAACGTCACGCGCGTCGCGGATCCTCGCCTACGCGTACTCGCGGCGCGTTCGCCGCGCTCGGCGGGCTCGCGCTGACCGCGGCCTCCGGTCTCGGCGACCCGAACGCCGGCAGCATCTACACGCTCAACTCCGTCGCCGCGGTCGTGCTCGGCGGCGTCTCGCTGCTCGGCGGCGTCGGCGGCCTGATCGGCCCGATCGCGGCGGCGTTCGTGCTCACGCTCGTGAAGACGCTGATGATCCTGCAAGGGCGTCGACCAGAACTACGCGCAGGTGATCCAGGGCGCGCTGATCGTGCTCGTCGTCATGATCGGCGGCCTCGCGATCCGGCAGAAGAGGCAAGGGCGCGTGAGCGCCGCGCCGCAGACCCGCGCGGCGCGCCGTCGCTGCGCGGCGCGCTCGCGTCGCGACAACCCGGCCGCTCGTGCTCACGCTCGTCTTCGTCGGGCTCTTCGTCGCGCACGGACATCATCAACCGCGCGCAGGGCGGCGGCGCGTTCCTGACGCGCGAAGCAGGTCTCGACGACGTTCCTCTACGCGGCGGTGCTCGGGCTGATCGCCGCCGGGCAGACGCTCGTGATGCTGACCGGCGGCGTCGACCTCTCGGTCGCGACGACGGCGACGGCGGGCGCGTTCGCGGTCTCGCGCTTCGGGACGCACGGCGTCGGCGACGGCGATCGCGATCGCGCTCGCTGATCGGCCTCGGGATCGGGCTCGTCAACGGCATCGGCGTCGCGATCTTCCGCGTGAACGCGCTGATCATGACGCTCGGCATCTCGACGATCACGCTCGGGCTGCTGACGGTGCAGGCGCAGAAGCAGTTCACCGTCGCTCGTGCCGAACTTCGTCGTCACGCTCGGGTCGGCGACGGTTCCTGACGTACATCCCGTACGACCTGCTCGTCTGGGCGCCGATCGCGGCGCTGATCATTCTCGGCCTGCGCTACTCGCGGGATCGGGCGGATGATCTACGCGGTCGGCGACAACCCGGTCGCGTCGCGGCTCGCGGGCGTGCGCATCGTGGCAGGTGCTGCTGTTCGTCTACGCGCTCTGCGGCGCTGCTCGTCGGCCGCTGCGGGGATCCTGCTCGTCGGCTTCAACAACGCCGCCGACCTCGGGATCGGCGCGCCGTTCCTGCTGCCGTCGGTCGCGGCCGTCGTGATCGGCGGCACCTCGATCTTCGGCGGCCTCGGCGGCTACGCCGGGACGATCCTCGGCGCGCTGATCCTGACGGTGCTCGACTCGCTGCTGACGATCCTCAACGCGTCGCAGGCGGTGCGGCAGATCATCTACGGGCTGATCGTGCTCGCGCTCGCGGCGATCTACGCGCGCGCGACTGCCGGCGGCGACTAGCGATGGTCGGCCTGGCGAAGCTCGCGCCCGGTGCGGGTCACGTTGCTCTCGCCGAGCGGCCCGAGCCGGAGGCGATCGCGGGCCACGTGGTCGTCGAGGTCGTCGCCGCCGGGATCTGCGGCACCGATCTCCACATCTTCGACGGCGAGTACGCGTCGCGGCCGCCGGTGACGATGGGTCACGAGGTGTCCGGCGTCGTCACCGAGCTCGGCGAAGGAGTCGACGAGTCTTGGCGCGGCGCACGGATCGTGACCGAGACGTACTTCTCGACGTGCGGCCATTGCGCCTGGTGTCGCGAGGGACGGATCAACCTCTGCCCCGAGCGGCAGTCGATCGGCTCGTTCGTCGACGGGGGCTTCGCGCCGCGTCTGCTCGTCCCGGCGAGGAACCTGCACCGCCTCTCGGAGTCGGTGGACGGGCACGCGGCGGCGATGGCCGAACCGCTCGCGTGCTGCTGCCAGTCGCTGCTCGATCCCGATCGCATCATGCCGGGCGACTCCGTGCTCGTCGTCGGGACCAGGCCCGATCGGGCTGCTCGCCGCGCAGATCGCCGGCGCGTCGGGCGGCGACGTGCACGTGCGTGGCACACCGCGCGACGCCGCGCAGGCTCGCGGCTGCTGCGGCGCTCGGCTTTGCGACGTCGACGACCGACGACGGCGCCCTCGAGCCGTTCGACGTCGTCGTCGAGTGCTCGGGGCACGAGGCGGGCATGACGTTCGGCCTCCAGTCGGTGCGACGAGGTGGCCGCTACGTGCAGATCGGGCTCGCGGGGAAGCCCGTCTCGGTGCCGCTCGACCTCGTGTGCTTCGGCGAGCTGACGGTGACCTCGGGCAACGCCTCGACCCCCGGCTCGTGGGAGCGCGCCCTCGACCTGATCGACGGCGACCGCGTCGAACTGGCGCCGCTCCTCACCGAAGCCGTGCCGCTCGCCGAGTGGGAGCGCGCCTTCGCCGCGACCCGGAGCGGCGAGGGCATCAAGTTCGTGCTCGTGCCCTGAGTAGGGGTCAGACCCGGGTCAGACCCCCGTCCTTGCCGGGGAATCACCCGACGGTGCCAGACCTCGCGCGTCGAAAGCCTGCTCCACGCCAGGGTTTGCTGCGATGTGCGCTTCCCTCCGGGGTCAGACCCGGGTCTGACCCCGGAAGACCGGTTAGGCGATCAGCGGCTTCAGCGTGTCGCGCGCGATCAGGAAGCCGCGCTCGACGAGCTCGCTGGTCGCCCTCGAAGCGCCGGTCCTCGTGCTCGACCGAGACCACGTGGTCGTAGCCGACCGCGTAGAGCGCCGCGAGGAAGCGCCCCCAGTCGACCTCGCCGAGCCCCGGCAGCCGCGGCACCTGCCAGCCGATGCCCGCCCGAGAACGTGCCGTGCCGGTAGAGCCCGTCGCGGCGGATCTCGAGGTCCTTGGCGTGCACGTGGAAGATGCGGTCGCCGAAGTCGTAGACCGCGCGCTCGTAGTCGATCATCAGCCAGACGAGGTGCGACGGATCGAGGTTGAGACCGAAGTTCGCGTCGGGGATCGCCGTGAACATCTCGTCCCAGATCGCGGGCGACCACGCGAGGTTGTTGCCGCCCGGCCACTCGTCGTAGCTGAAGATCATCGGGCAGTTCTCGATCGCGATCTTCACGCCGCGCTCGCCCGCGTACGCCGACGAGCTCGGGCCAGATCTGACGGAAGCGCTCGAGGTTCTCCGGCAGCGGCCGGTCCTTGTCGTTGCCGACGAACGTGCCGACGATGCCGACGCCGAGCGCCTGCGCCGCGTCGATCACCTTGCGCAGGTGCGCGTTCACCTCCTCGCGCGGTGCGTCGTCGTCGGGATGCAGGTTGTTGGGGTAGTAGGCGAGCGACGAGATCCCGACGCCGTGCCGCTCGAGCGTCGCGTGCACCGCGTCGACGTCGAGCGCGTCGACGTCGATGTGCGAGACGCCGGCGTAGCGGCGCTTCTCGCCGCCGCCCGCCGGCCAGCACGCGACCTCGAGCAGTCTCGAAGCCGTTCGCCGCCGCCCAGGCGGCGACCTCGTCGAGCGAGAGGTCGGGGAACGCGGCCGTCAGCAGTCCGAGCTTCACGGCGTCCACCTCCACCCATCGCTGTTCACTGTTCGATCGCGCGATCGCCTCGCCGAGCACGTTCTCGACGTGGCCGGCGCGGAAGGTCGGATAGTCGTCTCCCGGCTCGCCCGCGGCGATCGCGCGGTAGACGGCGCGATACAGCTCGCGGAACGTGTCGGCGAAGCCTTCGGCATGGCCGGCGGGCAGGTGCGTCGTCGGCGGCGGATGCGCTCGCTCATCAGCGCCGGGTTGCGCAGGAGCGTGCCGTTCGGCTCGTCGCGGTGGCCGAGCCACAGCTGCCTCCGGTCGCTCGCCTTCCCACGCCAGCGCGCCCGCGCGCGCCGTCAACCTCGAAGCGAACGCGTTCTTGCGGCCGGCGGACACCTGCGAGACGACGCACGAGCCGCGTGCGCCGCCGCGGAAGCGCACCAGGATGTGCGCCAGGTCCTCGCGTCGACATCGGCGCCTCGACGCGTTCGGCGTCGCCGGCGGCTGCGAACGTCTCGACCTCGCCGACCGGGCGCCGCCGGACCGGGATCGTCGTCGCGAGGTCGGCGAAGACCTGCTCGACCTGCGAGCCCGGTCACGAACTGGACGAGGTCGAGCCAGTGCGAGCCGATGTCGGCGACGGCGCGCAGCTCGCCGCCCTTGTCCGGCTCGAGTCGCCAGTTCCAGTCGGTCGGCAGCAGCAGCCAGTCCTGCAGATAGCCGCCGTGCACGTTCCAGATCTCGCCGAGCTCACCGCGCTCGACGCGCGCGCGCGCCTCTTGCACGAGCGGGTAGAAGCGGATGTTGAAGTTGGTGCAGTGCACGAGCCCGCTCGCGTCGGCGAGCTCGACGAGCTCGCGCCGACTCGGCCGCGGTGAGTCGCCAGCGGCTTCTCGCAGACCACGTGCTTGCCCGCCTCGAGCGCCGCCTTCACCTGCGGGTAGTGCAGGTGGTTCGGCGTGGTCAGGTGGACGACGTCGACACGCCGGTCGGCGAGCAGCGCGTCGTAGCTCTCGTACGACCGGCGCGAGCGCGCTTCGCTGCCGCTCGCTCCCGGCGTCGAGCCGACGACGCCGGCGACCTCCACGCCGAGCCGCCGCAGCGCGTCGACGTGGACGGCGCCGATGAAGCCGGTGCCGACGACACCGGCGCGAAGCTCGTCGAGCCTACGGCTCATGTCGCCTCCACGGTGATCTCGAGGGTCGTCGTGCGGGACTCGCCCGCCGCCAACGAGGGCAGCCGGCCGTCCGCCCGGTCGTGGGCGCGGCCGTGCACCGAGCAGTTCGCCGGCTCGATGCCGAGGGCGCCGTACGAGGGCTCGATCCACTGCCAGAGTCGCGGCAGGCTCGAACGAACCGTGACACGCACGTTCTGGTACGTGACCGACGCAAACGATGCGCCGACGTGCTCGTAGACGCGCTCGGGCCCGATCGGTCCGACGTGCCGCCAGTCGCCGGCTTCCGCGTCGGCGTCGCGCGGGACGACGGCTTCGGCATCGGTCTCGACCGCGTCCCAGCAGAGGTTCACGTGGTAGAGAAGAGGCGCCGGCTCGTCGCGCGTGCCGAGGTTGCGCACGACGTCGGTCACGCGAACGCCGGCATCGTCGACCGCGATCTCGCGTGCGAGCTCGAGCGTCGGGCCGGGCACCTCGGCATCGATGACGCGTCCACGAGCGGACGTCGCCTCGAACTGCACGTCGCGGGCCGGGAGCGAGCTGTACCAGCCGTGCCGCGGCTGGCCTTCCGACGGGGCCCCGACGTTGCGCAGCCCGCACGTGACGACCAGCCCGCCGCCGAACGATCGGGCGAAGTCGCCCTGCCAGGGGATGTGCCCGATCGGCGACTCCCACGAGAAGAACCGCCCGTCCAGCCGCGCGCCGGCGATGTCGAGCCCTCGAGCCGGCAGCACGTCGAGGCTCAGCCGGCCGCTCGCCAGGGTCGCGGTCTCGAGCAAGGTCATCGCGGCAGCTCCACGTCGAAGTCGACATCGAGGCCGTAGCGCGTGCCCACGTACCGGCTCTCGGTGAGCTCGAGCGGAGCACCGTCCTGGTCGTGGATCAGCCGGCGCTCGACGAGCAACGGCTCGCCGCGCTTCACGCCGAGCAGCCGTGCGTCCTCGGCGCTCGCCGCCTCGGCCGAGATGTCGGCGCGTCCTGCCGTCGGCACGAGCCCCGCCGCCGCGAGGGTGGCGAAGAGCGGATTCCGAGCCCAGGTCGCGCTCGAGCAGCTCGGCGACGCGCGCCGCCGGGAAGATCGCCGTCTCGAGCGCGACCGGCTCGCCGTCTGCTTCGCGCACGCGGCGAAGCACGAACACCTCGTCGGTGCCGAGCCGGCGCGACTCGTCAGTCGTTCGCCGCGCGCCGCATCTGCTCGACGATCCGCGACGACGGCGCGCGGCCGCGTCGGCGCATCTCGTCGCTGAACGAGAGGATGTGGCTTGCCGTGCGATTCGCCCGTGCGGGCGCGACGAAGGTGCCGCGGCCCGGGCACGCGGTAGACGAGGCCCTCCTGCACGAGCCGCTGCACCGCGCCGCGTGCGGTCATGCGCGACACGCCGAACTCCTCGCAGAGCTGGGCGTCGGACGGGAGCGGCGCGTGCGGGTCGAGTGCCGCGATCCGCGCGCGCAGCGATTGCTCGATCGCGTAAGTAGCGCGGAACGAAATCGCTCACGCGTCGACCGCCCAGGCTCGGGGTGGTGGAGCGGTACGCCGCGCAGGCCCGGTCGTCGATCAGCGTGAGGTGCCAGCGGCCGAGGTTCGCCGAGATCAGCCGGTCGAGCCCGCTGCCGACGAAGACGACGTTCGTCGGCGCCGAGAGGATCGTTCCCTGCGGATCCTCCGCCACGATCTCGATCGAGCCGTCGCGGCGAGTGCACGATCCGGTCGGGCCGGTAGCACGAGACGAGCAGGCCGCCGTCGTCGGTCAGCGCGATGCCGTCCGGAACGGTGCCTGTCGAGACGCGCGACCTCCTCGCGAGCGCCCGTCGCGAGGTCGAGCCGGTTCACGGTCGGCGTGTGGCTCTCGACGATCCAGAGGTGACGACCGTCGGGGGTGACGGCGCAGCCGTTCGGGAAGTGGGGGAGCTCGGTCGGAGAGGACGTCGAGGTCGCCGTCCGGCGCCGAGCCGGTAGCACGCGGCCGTCGTCGGCGCCCCAGCGGCCCGAATCGGAGACGTAGAGCGCGCCGTCCGGCGCGAACGCCGGGTAGTTCGGGAGCACGAAGCCTTCGCGCACCGTCGCACGGCGCCGTCGGCGAGCACGCAGAGCGCGTGGGCGCCCGAGCAGCAGATCGCGACTCGGCCTCGCCCGTCGACGGCGAGGCCGAGCACGAAGCCCGGGCGCGCGCGGCGACTCGCTCCACGGTTCGCGCGTCGACGTCGACGCGGTAGAGCTGCCCGTCCTCGCCGCCCGCCCAGAGCGCACCTGCTGCTGCGGATCCCAGCGCGACGCCCTCGGGATGGTCGAGGCCGTCGACGAGGACCTCAGTCACGGGCATGACCGACCGCGCCGTTGATCGTGAGGCCGCCGTCGACGACGAGCTCCTGACCGGTGACGTAGCGGGCCGCGTCGCCGGCCAGGAAGACGACGGTGTCGGCGACCTCCTCGGACGATCCGATCCGGCGCATCGGGATGCGCTCCTCGTACGTTCGGCGAACCTGCGGCGTGTAGGCGGTCGCGTTGAGCGGCGTGTCGATCGCGCCTGGTGCGACGCAGTTGACGGTGATGCGCGTACGGGGCGAGCTCGAGTGCGAGCGTGCGTGTGAGCGCATCGATCGCGCCCTTGGCGGCGATGTACGCGCCGAACCCGGGCACCGCGAGCACGCGCGCCGCCGACGTGACGTTGACGATCCTGCCGCCACCCTGCCGCGACCATGCGACGTGCGGCTGCGCGGCAGCCGTAGAAGTAGCCGTGCAGGTTCGCGCGCAGCAGTCCGTGCCAGTCGTCGTCGGTCGTCTCGACGACCGGCTTGACCATCAGCCGCGCGGCGTTGTTCACCCAGATGTCGATGCCGCCCCAGTCCGCCTCGACGCGTGCCGCGAGCGCCTCGACGGCGTCGGGATCGCCGGTGTCGCCGGTCACGAAGATGCCGTCGACGGGCGCGTCGCCGTCGAGTGAGATGCCGGCGACCCGTGCGCCCGCGCGCGGCGAACGCCACGGGCGACTGCCTCGCCGATTCCGCTCGACGACGCCGGTGACGACTGACGCGGCGGCCGGCCAGGCTGAACGGCCCGTCCATGCAGCCGACTGTATAGCTGTCTAGACGGTAGAGCAAGCAGCCGGCGTCCACGCGAACGCGCGGGCCGGGATTCGCCACGAAGATCCGCTCGCGCAGCTCGCCGCCGAGCTCGCGCGCGAGCCGCGGGCGGAAGCGCGCGAAGACGTAGTCCATGCCCGGCCCGCCGCCGTAGGCGCGCAGCATCCCGCGCCGCCCGGTGTCGCCGCCGAGCAGCAGACGGTCGGCGTGCCCGCGCTCGGCGAGGTCGGCGATCAGCTGCACGATCGTCGAGTCGGGCCAGTACTTGGCGCGCCCGGGACCGTCGAGCTGGAGCGTCGCACCGGTCGCTGCGGTCTCGGCATGCTCGGCCGCGTCGGGGTTGCGGTCGACGTGCGCGAGGATCACCGACGCGGGCGGCACCCCGAGCGCGTGCCAGCCGCTCGACGATCGCGAGCCCCATCGTCCCGTGCTGCGTGTGCACGCAGACGGGCGCTCCGCTGCGGACGTGGGCGGCTGCGGCCGCCTCGAATCCCTTCTGCTCGAACCGCGTCAGGTGGTGATAGCTCGCGCCGGCCTTGATCACGCCGCAGCGGTCGGCAAGCTCGCCCGCGAACCGCTCGGCCAGCTCGTCGACGTCGGCGGTGCGCAGTGGATCGTCTGCGGTGTAATGCGCGTCGCGGTGGAGCCCGGTCGCGGCGACGACGTGCAGGCCGGTCTCGCGCGCCACGTGCGCGAGACCGTCGAGGTCGCGTCCGAGCCCGATCGGCGTCCAGTCGACGACCGACCGCGCACCCGCGGCGACGAGCGTCATCGCTTCCTCGACCGCCTTCTCGCGGTCGAGGAACTCCTCGCCGGGCTGTGCCGGCGTGTCGAGGAAGAGATGCTCGTGCGCGTCGCACGGCCCGAGATCGGCGCGGCACGATGTCGCCCAGCACGGTGCGCACGATCATCCCGCGATCGTATGCAGACGAGCTACGCGCGTCTCGCCGTGTGCAGCAGGTACTCCTCGCGGTTGAGCGGGTTTCGGTCGGATCGCTCGCGGGTCGGGACCGCGCCGCGAACCTCCTGGTAGTGGGCGAAGGACGACTCGACGACGCCTTCCCCGCGCGTCAGTCCCGGGAGCTGCCGCTCCAGCTCGTGCACGCGGGCGGCAGGCAGCACCGCGTCGACCGTGCAGAGCGGGCCGCGGACCGTCGGGGTCTGCGCCGCGGCAAGCAGCCGCGCCAGCACCGGAAGAACCGCGCCGAGCGTGTCGGCCGGGATCTCGAGCACGACGCGGAGCATCGGCTCGTACACCGTCGTCTCAGCCTGCTGGAGTGCGGCCATCAAGATCAGCGGCGTCAGGTTGCGGAAGTCGCCGGCGGTGCTCGACATGCGCTTGTCGAACCCTTGGTGCGCGTGGCTCTGCCGCGGGTAGTAGCCCGAGTAGGTCATCGTCACCGTGCAGTCGGTGGTCGGCCAGCCGTAGAGGCCTTGCTGCAGCGTCTCGAACACCGTCTCCTCGACCGCCCGAAAGAACGCGATCGGCATCGATCCCAGCTCGACCTCCAGCCGGAAGTCGACGCCGGCATCGACGGGCGCGGCCTCGATTCGCAGGCCGATGCCCGCGAGGAACGGCGTCGAACCGCCCTTGCCGAGCAGCTCGACCGCCTCGCCGACGCCGACGGGCCGCTCGATGTAGATCGGAGTCGTCTCGCGGAACTCGACCTCGATGCCGTAGCCGGTGGCGAGCGTCGACTCGATCACCTCCTTCTGGACCTCGCCGTAGAGCGAGACGAACAGCTCCTGGCGGACGTCGTCCTGCCGCAGGTCGATCAGCGGGTCCTGCTCGGCGAGCTGCGAGAGTGCCAGGTGCAGGGCGCCCTTCTGGTCGGGTCGGCTGGGGAGCACGACCGATTCGAGCGTGGGGCGGGCGAAGGCGTTCGCCAGTGGCGCTCTCGCCGGGACGCCGCCGATCGCGTCGCCGATCCGAACGTCCGCGAGGCCCCAGAGCTTGCCGATCCGGCCCGCGCCGACCGAGGTGCTGCGCCGGTCGCCGCCGCGGTCGAACACGCTGATCGCCGTGACCTTCGAGCCTTCGTCGTGGCCGTCGAGGCCGAAGCGGAGCCGATCCCGAACGCGAACCGTTCCCGCGAACATCCGGACGTACGCGATCTTCTCGCCCGCGTCGCCTCGTTCGACCTTGAACACGCTCCCGGCGACGTCGCCGTCGACGTCTCCCGCGGCAGACGGCAGCAGGTCCGCGATTCCGCGCGTGAGCCGATCAAGGCCGGCGCCGGTGATCGCGGACCCGAAGAACACGGGGTGCACGAGTGCCAAGTGGGACTGACGCGCGAGCTCGGCACGCAGCCGGCCCGCCGAGATGCTGCGTTCGTCATCGACGAACGCAGCTAACAGCGCGTCGTCGTGGTCGGCGAGCCGCTCCGCGACGCGGGCCGCGAAAGCCGGGTCGTCGGCGCTGAACGGGACTGCGACGGCCGCGCGCGACCCTTCGGCGGCGACCGTCCCCATTGCGACGACGGCAGGCGTGAGGCGGTCGGCGAGATCACGGAGGACGCGGTCGCAGTCGGCGCCGCGGCGGTCGACCTTGTTCACGAAGATCACCGTCGGGATCCGCAGCCTCTGCAGCGCTCGCATCAGCACGCGCGTCTGGGCCTGAACGCCCTCGACCGCGGAGACGACGAGCACGGCGCCGTCGAGCACGTTGAGGACGCGCTCGACCTCGGCGATGAAGTCCGGGTGACCCGGAGTGTCGATCAGGTTGACCGTGACGTCGTCGATCGCGAACGAGACGACGGCCGCCTTGATCGTGATTCCGCGCTGGCGTTCGAGCGCCAGCGAGTCCGTCTGTGTTGTCCCGTCATCGACGCTCCCGATCTCGTCGATGACTCCGGCGGCGTACAGCAGCCGTTCGGTGAGAGTTGTCTTACCGGCGTCTACATGCGCCACGATCCCCAAGTTCAGCGTTCGGTGCAGCAAGCGTCATACCCTCCGAGGTCATAAAGCTCATCTCGATGGACATGAACGCTGGGCGCATCTCCGCTCCTTGGTCGATCGGCGCCGACGTGGTACTGCGATGAAGCATAGTAGGTCCGTGAGCGAGTTCGTCCTCGACACGCCGGTGGTACGCACGTTCGTGAGCGACGTCGAGGCGGCGATCGCGGCGTCCTCGTCGCCCGAAGCCGCGTGCGACTCGATCCGCCCGGGATTCGCGAGGCTGCTCGCCGATCCCGAGTGGCTGCCCGCCGAGTACCGGGCAAATGCGCCCGAGAGCGGCATGGGTGGCGGGATCGGGCAGTGGCTCCTCTATCGGGCCGGCGACGGATCGCTGTCGCTGTTCGCCCTCGTCGTCCCCCCGGCCGCCGCCACGCCGATCCACGACCATCTCGCCTGGGGTCTCGTCGGCCTTTATCGCGGCACCCAGGAGGAGGAGATCTACGCCGGCGAGGGCGAGGCGTTCGAACTGGTCGAGCGGCGGTCGCTGCGGCCCGGCGACTTCTACGCGCTGATTCCCCCGCGCGACGACGTCCACCGCGTGCGCACGACCTCCTCCGAAAGCTCGATCTCGATCCACCTGCTGACGAACGACACCGGCTGCGTCTGGCGGCATGCGTACGACGAGGCGTCCGGTGAAGCGAAGCCGTTCCGCTCCGGCTACGCGAACGTCGCTTGCGACGACGAGCGTTGAACGGCCGAGCCTTGACGTCGCGCTGCGGCTCATATAGCTTTATCTAGCTAACTAGATAAAGAGGCTAACGTGATCGAGTTCCATCTCGACTCCCGTTCGGGCGTCCCGACGTATCTCCAGCTCGTGCAGCAGGTCAGGCAGGCGCTTCGCCTCGGGATCCTGCGGCCCGGCGACCAGCTCCCGACGGTCAAGTCGGTCGTGGGGAGCCTCGCCATCAACCCGAACACGGTGCTCAAGGCCTATCGGGAGCTCGACCTCGGCGGGCTCGTCGAGGGGCGGCGAGGGCAGGGCACGTTCGTCTCGACCGAGCTGCCGCCGCTGCCGCCGGACGACGTCAAGGCGCTGCGCGCGTCGCTTCAGCGCTGGATCGAGCGCGCGCGGGCTGCAGGCCTCGACGACGAGAACATGTCCGCCCTCTTCGCCGACACGATGCGTCCGCCGGCCGCGCGGAGGGTGGCATGAACGCCGCAGCCGCCCTTTCGGCCGGCGGGCTTGGCAAGCGCTACCGGTCGAGCTGGGCGCTGCAGGACTGCACCCTCGAGATCCCCGCGGGCACGGTGACGGCCCTGGTCGGCCCGAACGGCGCGGGCAAGACAACGCTCCTCCAGCTCGCGGTCGGCTTGCTCGCGCCCAGCGCCGGCAACGTGCTCGTGTTCGGTCGGTCTCCTTCGCGTGAGGCAGGCGACGTGCTTCCGCGCGTCGGCTTCCTGGCCCAGGATCATCCGCTCTACAAGGGGTTCACGATCGCCGAGACGCTGAAGCTCGGCCGCAAGCTCAACGCGAGCTGGGACGAAGGCGTCGCTGTTCGTCGCATCGAGGAGCTCGCGCTTCCGCTCGGCAAGAAGGTGGGAAAGCTCTCGGGTGGGCAGCAGGCGCAGGTCGCGCTCACACTCGCACTCGCGAAACGCCCCGAGTTGTTGCTGCTCGACGAGCCGGTCGCGTCACTCGACCCGCTCGCTCGGCGCGAGTTCCTCCAGTCGGTCATGGAGGTCGTGGCCGAGAGTGGGACGACGGTGGTGCTCTCGTCGCACATCGTCGCCGACCTCGAGCGCGTCTGCGACCACCTGGTGATCCTGGCGCAGGCGCAGGTGCAGCTGGCCGGCCCGATCGACGAGATCGTCGCCGAGCATCGGCTGCTGACCGGGCCTCGCAGCGACACCGCTGCAGTTGCCCGATTGCACCAGGTGATCCGCGAGAGTCACACGGAACGGCAGACGACGCTCCTGGTCCGCGCCAACGGGCACGTGTACGACGCGCGCTGGCAGCTGCAGCAGGTCGATCTCGAGGAGATCGTCCTCGCGTACCTCGGGCACCGAAACGATCTCGCCGCACGGCCCACGGCCGTTGAGAAGGCAGTGGGATCGTGATCTGGGTCGGCTGGCGCCAGCAGCGCACGGAAACGCTGATCGCCGCGGGCCTGCTGGTGCTGCTCGCAGCGTTGCTCGTCCCGACCGGGATCGAGATGGCGAACGCCTATCACCACGACGGCCTCGCGGCGTGCCTCGGTCAGAGCGGTTCGGACGCCTGTGGCAACGCGATCGACTCGTTCACATCGCGCTTCCGGTCGATCGGGAACCTGACGGCGTGGTTCACGCTTCTTCCCGGATTGATCGGCGTGCTGCTCGCTGCGCCGTTCGTCCTCGAGCTCGAGAACGGCACCTACCGCCTCGCCTGGACGCAGAGCATCACGCGACGCCGTTGGATCGCCACCAAGCTCGGCGCTGCAATCGCTGCGGCACTGGTTGCGGCGGTCGCGATGACGCTGCTCATCACCTGGTGGCGCACGCCGCTCGTCCATCTCCAGGGGCGGATGGAGAACAGCGCGTTCGACTTCGAGGGCACCGTCGCACTCGGCTACGTGCTCCTTGCGCTCGGACTTGCGTTCGCCGTCGGTGTCGTGTGGCGCCGGACGGTCCCGGCGCTGATCGTCGCGTTCATGGGCTACGTCGCGTCGCGCATCTTCGTCGACACCTGGCTCCGCCAACGCTTCGAGAAGCCCCTCACCGCGACCTGGGCCGAGGCCGTCACCAGTACCGTCGGGCACCGGCGACTCGGCCCTCAACCACCGAACCTCACTCACGCCTGGATCCTCAGGGAGTACCCGAGCGACAAGTTCGGCCATCCGATCAACGCCGTGCTCGGTCCGTGCGTTCACGCCACTCCCACGCACGCCGGCGTGGTCAGGTGCCTCGCCCAGCGCCACGGGACGTTCTTCAGCCATGCCGTCTACCAGCCGGCGAGCCGCTTCTGGTTGTTCCAGGGGATCGAGACCGCGCTGTTCGCCGGCACGGCTCTGGCGTTGATCGCATTCGCGGCGTGGTGGACACACCACCGCACGACCTGATCTCGAGACCATTCGGTCGTAGGATCGCGAGATGGCGACGGGTGCTCCCGACGCAGTCGAAGCGACGCCGCCACCCGGCGAGCGGCCGATCCGCGCCGCCGAGGTGGTCGGCGCGCTCTCGCTCGCGACCGACCTCGGCACCGGGCAGCCGCTCGAGCACGCGCTGCGCACCGCCGTGCTCGCGGTCCGGCTCGGCGAGCTCGCCGGAGCGTCGGCGCAGGAGCTCGCCGACACGTACTACGTCGCGCTCCTGCACGCCTCCGGCTGCACGTCGAACGGGCACGAGGCGATCGCAGGTGTACGACGACGACATCGCGCACCGAGCCGCGTTCTTCCTGATCGACACGACCAACCCCGCGGAGGTGCTCGCGTTCTACCGGGCCAACATCGGCGCCGGCCGGCCCCCGGAGGTCCGCGCGGCGCTGATCGAGGAGGCGATCGCGAACGCCGGCCCGAGGGCCCGCGAGGCGTTCGCGACGATGTGCGAGGTGGCGCAGCGATTCGCGGGCTGGCTCGACCTCGGACGCGAGCGTCCAGGCGGCGCTCGAGTACGTCTTCGCGCGCTGGGACGGACGGGGCTTCCCGGACGTCCGCGGCGACGCGATCCCGCTGCCGATGCGTCTTCTGCACGTCGCGCGGGACATCTCGCTCTTCCTCTCCGCCGCCGGGCCCGACGAGGCGCGGGCCGTGATCGAGCGCCGCGCGGGCGCCGCGTACGAGCCGCGGCTCGCCGAGCTCGCCGCGCGCAACTTCGCCGACCTGCTCGCCGACCTGGACGAGACGCGGATGTGGGAGCAGGCGCTCGAGAGCCGAGCCGTTCCCGCAGATCTGGATCGCCGGCGAGCGGATCGACGCCGCGTTCACGGCGATCGCCGCGCTCACCGGTCTCAAGTCGCCGTGGCTGCGCGAGCACTCGACGGGTGTGGCCGAGCTCGCCGAGGCCGCCGCCTGGCGCATGGGGCTCCCGGCCGGCGTCCGTGACGCTCGTGCGCCGCGCCGCGCTCGCGCACGACCTCGGCCGCGTCGGCGTGTCGAACGCGATCTGGGAGAAGCCCGGGCCGCTCGGCTTCGGCGAGTGGGAGCGCGTGCGACTCCACCCCACTTCACCGAGCGCGCCTTCGCCCAGTCGCCGGCGCTCGCTCCGATCGGCATCCTGGCCGGCTCACACCACGAGCGGCTCGACGGCTCCGGCTACCACCGCGGCACGCGCGGGCCGGCGCTCGATCAGGCCGCCCGCATCCTCGCCGCCGCCGACTGCTACGCGGCCATGCGCGAGGCGCGGCCGTACCGGCCGGCTCTCGACGCGCCGGCCGCGGAGGCCGAGCTGCTGCGCGAGGCCGAGGAGGGCCGGCTCGACCCGGAGGCCGTCGACGCCGTGCTCAACGCCGCCGGCCACCGCGTGCGGCAGCGACCTCGCGAGCTGCCGGCCGGGCTGACCGAGCGCGAGCTCGAGGTGCTCCTCGTGCTCGTGCGCGGCGAGTCGAACCAGGCGATCGCCGAGGATCTCGGCATCTCGGCCAAGACCGTCGGGCACCACGTCCAGCACGTCTACCAGAAGGCCGGCGTCCGCAGCCGCGCCGCCGCGACGGTCTGGGCCTTCGAGCACGACCTCGTTCGCACCGGCATAGGGCATTCGCCCGATGCGCGCCGGCGCGCGCGGGGCGCAGACTCGCCTCACCATCGGCGTCGAGCTGCGGCGCCGAGAACCACAGAGGAGGACGAACGATGATCCTGGCAACGACGACAGGTCGAGGACTTCGACCGCTTCGTGGAGATCTTCTCGACCAAGGGCGCCGACAAGCGCCGGCAGCACGGCTCCAAGGGCGCGACCGTCTTCCGCGACCCGAACGAGGACGACCGCGTCTGGGTGCTCTTCGACTGGGACGCCGCGGGCTGGCAGAGCTTCGTCTCCGACCCCGAGGTCCCGCCGATCATGCAGGAGGCCGGGCACAAGGGCCGGCCGCAGGCCGCCGAGCTCGGCGGCCGCTACGACGCCTAGCCACGCGACACGCCGGTACGCACCGAAACCCTCCGCGACCGCGGGGGGTTTCGTCGTCGTTCGCGACGATGGCGGTCGACCCCGCCGTCAGAGAGACTCTGGCGGTGCAGCTCCCGGATGTTCGATACGCGCGCAGCGGTGACGTGGCGATCGCGTATCAGGTGGTCGGCGACGGCCATCCCGACATCGTGTTCGTCCGAGGGGTCGCAGGCGATCTCGTCTCGACGTGGGCGCAGCCCCTGCTCGTGCGGCACGTCGAAGGCCTGGCGGCGTGCGGCCGCGTCCTGCTCCTCGACAAGCGCGGGACGGGCCTGTCGGACCGGCCGCGCGAAGTGCAGTCTGCGGAGACGGCGATGGACGATGTCCGGGCGGTCATGGACGACGTCGGCTCGAAGAGCGCGGTGCTCTGGATAGGCGGCACCGCCACCGGGGTCGCGGTGCTGTTCGCGGCGACGTACCCGGACCGCTGTGCGGGCCTCGTCCTCTTCGACCCACGCGTGAAAGGGACACGTGCGACCGACTATCCGTGGGCGCCGACCGATGCCGAATGGCGAGACGAGCTCGCGAGCGTTGCGGGCCGGTTGGGGAGATCGGGCGTTTCTGGAGGACGCGCGCGCGCGATTGGGCGCCCGAGGTCGCCGGCGACGACGGCTTTCGCGAGTGGTTCGTGTGGCACATGCGGCAGAGCCTCAGCCCCGGTGCTGCCCTGACCTCCTTCCGAGCCGCGATGGATCTCGACGTGAGCGACATTCTCTCGGCCGTTCGCGTTCCGACGCTCGTCCTGCCGAGGCCGTCTCAGCCGGGGCCTGGGCACTACATCGCCGAACGGATCAAGGACGCCACGGTCGTCGAGCTGCCGCAGCTTCGCGGCATCTACACCTGGGTCGACGACGAGGCGCATGAAGCAACGATGGCGGCGACGGAGGGACTTCGTCTCGCGGCTTGCCGCGGGTCGCGAGACGGAGCGGGTGCTCTCGACCGTGTTGTTCACGGACATCGTCGGCTCGACCGAGCTCGCTTCACGCCTGGGCGACGCGAGCTGGCGCGATCTTCTGCAACGGCATCACTCGGCCGTCCGTCGTGAGCTCGCGCGGTTCCAGGGTCGCGAGCTCGACACGGCCGGCGACGGGTTCTTCGCGGCGTTCGACGGGCCGGCGCGGGCCGTTCGCGCCGCGACCGCCATTCGTGAGTCGCTGCACACGCTCGAGATCGAGGTCCGCGCCGGCGTGCACACGGGCGAGTGCGAGCTCAGCGACGGCAAGATCGTCGGCCTCGCGGTGTCGATCGGGGCGCGAATCGCGTCCCTGGCCGCCCCGGGAGAGGTGCTCGTCTCGAGCACCGTCAAGGATCTGGTCGCCGGTTCCGGCCTCCAGTTCGACGACCGCGGCGAGCATGCGTTGAAGGGGATCACCGATCCCTGGCGCGTCTTCGCCGTTCGGTGACGAGGCTCAGGTGTTCCAGACCACCTCGATCGGCCGGTCGACGCCTGGAAGCGGCAGGGCGGCGGCCTCGGCCTCGATCGCGTCGCGCGTCGCCGCGCGACAGGCGTGCCCACGTGTCGATCCGCACGGTGTGGTGCGCACGTCTCCAGGTTCCGCGGATCTCGCCGTCGACGAGGAGCGCGCCCGGCCAGACGCGAGACGTCCAGAGCCGCTGCCGCTGATCCGCGCCGCGGGACGAGCAGCTCTCGCTCCGCTCCGTCGAGCAGGAAGTAGGCATCGCCGCTCGGCAGCAGGCGCGCGGGCGCGGCGGCCGTCTCGGCGGCGCGCATCGCCGGCTCGTCGTCTGCGAGCAGCCACTCGTCGCCGAGTGGCGAGCGGACCGGCAGCAGCGATCCTTCGAGCGAGGCGAATGCAGTGGCCGCCGAGCGCCGCGAGATCCCGGCCCAGCGCGCGAACCCGTCGGCCGTGGTCGGCCCGAAGATGTGGAGGTAGCGTCGAGCGAGCTCGCGGCGCGCGTCGGCCGGGTCGATCTCGGCAGCGGCCACCGTCCAGACGATCGGCGCTCGCGCGCCGTCCCAGCGGATCGCGACCGTGCCCGTCGTCGCGGCGTACTTCAGCGCGTTCGGGTCGATGCCGAGCGCGCGCCCGACCTCGCGGTCCGTCTTGCGCGCGCCGTCGAGCTGGGCGTGCAGCTGCTCGGCCGATGCGCTCGGCCCGCAGCGCGGCTCTTGGCGTTGTCGGGAAGCCTCCCGAGCGAGAACAGCGCGAAGTCGCGCTTGGCGACGACATAGGTGTGGTAGCGAGGCCCCCAGAGCTGGGCGAGCGACGGATCCTCCCACGTCGACGGCTCGACCCCGTCGACCCGCGCGTGCAGCGACAGCAGCGCGGCTCTCGGCATGCTGTCCTGCAGGCCGGCCCACGCCGCCCGCCGCAGCGACTCCGCGCCCTTCGGCATCCGCTCGTCGAGCCCACCGACCCGTCGCCGGAACGCCAGGATCTGCTGCCGCGTGAGCCTGAGTCGCGATCGCGCCGACATTTCGGGCGAGCCTACCCGGAGCGGCCGACCTGAGCCTGCGCGTCGGCGACGGTCGGTTTCGCTAGTGAACCCAGAGCTGGTCGAGCAGCATCCCGAACCCGGAGTCGCTGTACTGGTAGTCCCCGACCCGCTTCGAGAGGAGGTCGAACTGCGTCGGACTGAACAGCGGCACCCACGGCGCCTGGTCGACGACCTCCCGGTCGACGCGCGCCCAGAGCTCTCGCCCGGCGCTCGGATCGCTCACCTGCCGGGCCGAAGCCCGGGCGATCAGCGTGTCGAAACGCGGGTTGCAGAACTCGGAAAAGTTGCTGTTGGCGTTCGGGTCCCGTGGACGGAACGACGCGCAGCTGAAGAGGTTCGTGAAGAAGTCCGATGCGGCCGGGTAGTCGGCAGTCCAGCCGGTGAAGCCGATCTGCGGCCGGTTCCGCGAGTCCGCGATCGAGTTGAAGTAGTCGTTGCCGGACACGCGCTTCACAACGACGCGATAGCCGAGCGAGTGGAGCACGTCGACGGCAACCTGGGTGAAGCCGGGGGCCTCGTTCCAAGCCCAGAGGGTGATCTTCATTCCGCGAGTGCCCGAGCGCGCGACCAGCGCCCGCGCCTTCGCCAGATCGGGAGCCGTCCATTTGCCGGCTCGCGGCGAGCCCGACGTGTACGGGCAGTACGGCTTGTAGCCGGGAAAGTTCGGCGGCAGGATCTGGCAGGTCGCCCGGCCCAGGCCGCCGTTCAACTGAATTGCGCGCGCCCGGTCGACAGCGTAGTTGAGCGCTCTGCGGACGTCGACGTGGTCGAAGGGCGGGACGCGGGTGTTGAGGAACAGAGCCTGGGTGGTGGGAGTCGGATTCGCGTGCACCTGGCTCGCGTAGCGGGTCTCGAGCTCCGTCACCTCCTGCGGAGAGAATGGTTCGGCCAGCCAGGCGACGTCGCCCTTCCCGTTCAGCACGTCGTCGACCGCCGCCTTCGAGCCGCCGCCGATGCGCAGGACGATCTCGTCGGGGTAGCCGTCGGGCTGGGCCGCCTGCGACCACTCGCGGAAGTACCGGTTGCGGACGAGCCGGAGCACGCTTCTCGGCCGGTACTCCGCGACCACGTACGGCCCGGTGGCCGGGAGCGGGTGCCTGCCGGTGTCGTGGGCCGGTGTCCCTCGCGGCAGGACGTAGGCGAATGGAGCGGCGAGCTTGTAGAGGAACTCGGGATCGGACGCAACAAGGTGAAACGTCACTGTTCCGGCTGCATCGTCGGCCGCGATCCCTCTCGACAGATCACAGCCTTGGTGCTGCTTGCACGCCGTCGCACCGACGATGCCGTCGTAGAAGTGCACGGGTGACCCCACCTCGAAATCACGCTCGAAGGTGGCGCGAACATCCGACGCCCGCACGAGTGCTCCGGTCGAGTAGCGGATGCCCGGCCGCAGCCGGAACGTGTACGTCTTCCCACCCTCGGTCGGCGTCGGAATCGAGACGGCGAGATCGGGCACGAGCTGGGTACCCGCGAGCCCGCTGACCTGGTCGAAAGCCATCAGACCGTCGCCCGTCAGCCGCAAGAGCGGCCAGGTCACTGTTGAGTACGTGACTGCTGGATCGATCGAGTCGAGGGGCCTCGCTCGACCAGGCAGGTCGGAGCGGAGCGTCAGAATCCCGCCGCGGTGGCCGGCCCCGGACGTTCGTACCGCAACCAGGACGTCGGGCCCCGCCAACGCGATCCCTTGCGGGCCATTGCCGACATCGATCGGCCGAGCAAGTCGGTTCGTCAGCGGGTCGATCTTGACGAGCGTGCCGCCGTACTGGTCGCTCACCCAGACACCGCGGGCATCGGCCGCCACCGAGGTCGGGCCGTTGCCGACCGGGATCACAGCCGCCTGCGCATTCGTCTCCGGATCGATCCGCGTCACCGTGCCGTCGAGCGTGTTCGCGACCCAGACAGCGCCGGCGCCGAAGGCAATCCCCGTTGGGCCGTTTCCGACCGCGATCAACGCCACGGTCTCGCCGTTCGCAGGGTCGATCCGGGCTACGTGGTTGGCGCCCCGCTGGCTTGCCCACAGCGAGCCCGCGCCGTAGGCGAGCTCGGTCCCTGCGACCGGCAGGGGCTTCCCTGCTCGGCCGGTTGCGGCGTCGATCCGCGTGATCGTGCTGTCGCCCGTGTTGGCGACCCACACACTGCCGGCCGCGTAGAGGACGCCGACCGGGCCGTTCCCCACGTCGATCTTCTGGACCACGGTGTTGGTGTCCGGATCGATCCGCGAGACCGTGCCGTCCAGGGCGTCGGCGACCCAGACCGCGCCGTTCCCGGTGGTGATCCCGCTCGGGCTGCTCCCTACCTCGATCGTGTCCTCGGTCGATCGCGTGGCGGGATCGATCTTCGAGACGCTATGCCCGTCCGTGTTCGTGACCCAGATTGCGCCGTCGCCGACGGCGACATGAGACGGCGTCGCGCCGACGCCGGTGTCCGCGACGAGGCGGCCGTTGCTCGGATCGACGAAGCCGAGCGAGTCTCCGGTCGCGGCTCCGCTGGACGCGGTCCGCCCGCCTCCACCACCCTGGCCAAAGGCGAAGATCGGAATCGCGACCGCGGCTGCCATCACCCCGGCGAGTGCGGAGAGTACGATCGCCCGGCGCCGCTGCCGGGGTCGCTCCGAGACCGTCTCCGCCTTGAGAGGCGGAAACGCGGTCTGGAGTCCCTCGATGTCCAGCTGGTAGAGGCGCTCGGGACGATCGAAGTCCTTGAGCCTGTACAGGCCGAGCTCGCGTACCGACACGCCGCCCACCTCGTCGTCGACCAGCTCACGCGTCGCGCCCGAGGGCAGGACCTGACCGCCGTGGGCAGCCGCTCCGATCCGAGCTGCGCGATGGACCCCCAGCCCGGTGTACCGCTCCTCTCCCACGACAGGCTCGCCGGTGTGCAGACCCATGCGCACCCGCACCTCGCAGTCGTCGGGCCATTCGAACTCCGCGAGGCCACGCTGAGCCGCGACTGCTGCTCCAAGTGCCGCGTTCGCACGCGCGAAGGCGAAGAAGAAGGAGTCGCCTTGCGTGTCCACCTCGCGCCCGTCGCGCGCCTCGACGGCCTCCCGAAGGATCCGCCGCTGGGCGTCGAGGATGTCGCCATAGCGATCACCGACCTGCTTGAGGAGCCGCGTCGACCCCTCGATGTCCGTGAACAGGAAGGTGACCGTCCCCCGTGGGAGATCAGTCATCTGCCCGGGCTACTACGCCCTCGGCGAGGCGTTGTCAAGCAACAGGGGCGGGGCGGCGATCCCGCGTGCTCGCCGCCGCCCCGCTCGGGTGCGTGGCTGACTTCGCGCGCGCTAGCCGGCAAGAATCGGCGCTTCGACGAGTGCCTCCTGCGGATCGATGGCGCCGAGGTTCTCGACGATCTCGAATGTGCCGCCTCGGGCCTGCGCGATGTACATGTTCAGGCGCAGATGGTGCTGGCCGGGGACCATCGCTGCAGGACCGCCGGGGCCGTCTTCGATTCGCGCGCGGTCGAGGGCGGCGATCACGTCCTCCTGCATGAGCGAGCCGGCCTCCGTCACCGCGGCTGCCCAGAGCCGGAGGCCGCGGTAGAGGCCCGAGCAGGCGCTGCCGCCGGTGAACTTGGCGGCGCCCGGATAGAGCGTGTTGTACCGCTCGAGGAGCTTGCGGCTGAACGGGTCGGGGACGGCCTGGTAGTAGTCGAGGCAGCCGTAGAGGCCCTCGACGTGGGCGGCCGGCACCATGTTCAGGAAGTTCTCGTCGAAGTACGTGCAGACGAGCTGTCCTCCGCGCTGCGTGAAGCCCGAGTCGTACAGCTCGGCGAAGAACGGCGTCAGCCCAGGAGGGACGATCGTGTTGAACACGACGTCGGCGCCGCTCGCCGTGATCCTCTCGACGGTCTCGTGGTAGTCGGTGTGGTCCAGCGGGAAATACTCTTCGCCCACGATCGAGCCGCCGTTGGCCGCAACGACCTCCTTGACGCGCGCGTTCAGCACGTGCGGCCAGATGTAGTCGGCTGAGGGCAGGTAGAACGTCTTCGCACCCGTTTCTCGCATCAGCCACGGGATCAACGGATCGACCTGCTGCGCCGGCACCGGGCCTGTGCAGAAAATCAACGGGTCCGACTCCTGCCCCTCGTACTGCTCGGGGTAGATGTAGAGCGTTTTGGCCTCGACGACGACGGGGCCCTTGATCGCCTGCCTCGTCGAGCTGTAGATGCCGCCGAAGACGACGTCGACCTGATCGCGCCCGACGAGCTTCGCCGCCTTGGCGGCGGCAACGGCGTCGTCGGTCGCGCTGTCCTCGAGGACGAGGATCACGTGCCGGCCGAGCAGGCCTCCTCCAGCGTTGAGCTCGTCGACCACCATCCGGGCCACGTTTGCGTTCGCCAGGCCGATGAACGAGAGCGGCCCCGTCTGGTCGGCGATCACTCCCACCTTGATCGGATCGGCTGAATCCAGCATGACTCCTCCTTGGCGCGTCGCCGGACGCCCGACGGCCGGCCCGCAACACGCGTCGTGTGCACCGACCTTGCAACGACTGCGTCGCCGTCGCATCGGGCGAATGCCCTATCCGGCGAGTCACGGTCGTGAACCTAGGCGGAGCCGAGCAGGGCGCGGAGTGCGTCGGTGTATGCGTCGAATGCTGCGCGGCCCTGGTGTGTGAGTGCGATCGAGGTGCGCGATGCTCTTCCGTTGCCGGTCGTGTCGGTGATGAGATAGCCGGCGTCCTCGAGCTTGCGCAGATGCGTGATCAGGTTGCCGGGGGTCAGCTCGAGCACGTCCTGCAGGCGGGTGAAGGACAGGCTGTCGCCGTCCGGGAGCGCGGCCAGGGTCACGACGATCCGCAGGCGTGCAGGGGCATGGATCACCGGGTCGAGCACGTCGGCCGTCATGCGCGCCGTGGCACGCGCCGGTCTGAGCCACGCGGTCGCAGTGGCGTAGCCGACCACCCCGACGAACAGGCCGATGCCGGCTGCCAGCCACGCGCCGCTCGGTCCCACGAACGCGGCGACGATGCCGCCGGTAACGACCGTGAGGGCGGCGCCGAACTGCGGCCAGTCGGCCTTGCTGCCCGCGATCCCCGCCACGGTCGTGCCGACGATGATCAGCGGCGCCGCGGCCGGGATCACCCCGTAGACGATCGCGTCGCCGGCGCCTTGGTGCTTCATCGCGCCCTGAATCACGGCGCTGCCGAGGTACGAGATCAGGATCGCCACGCCCTCGACCGCCTGCTGTCTCGCGGTGGGGCCGCTGACGCCGGCGGTCGCGCGCCGGTAGACCTTCACGGAGACGGCGATCGAGACCGCGACTGCCGCGTACACCAGCGCGATCGCGCCGAGGCTCGGTCCCTTGTAGGGATGCTGACCGCGGGTCGAGAGCCACAGCGCGCCGTAGGCCACGAGCAGCACGACTGCGCCGAACGCGGTGATCCACGGAGGGCGCAGGCTGAACTGACGCTGCGCCTGACGGTTCGCCTGCTCCAGCAGCCGCGCCGCCTCGCGGGGATCGAGCCCATCGCCGTCATCGTCCGTCGTGGTCTCGTCGTTTTCGTGTGTTCCTTGCATCGTGTGCTCCCCAATCGGTTGCTTTGTGATGCAAAGCTAACATACTTTGTCGTCCAAAGTCAAGACCGGCTTTCACGTCGAGGCGTGTGCCGGCCCCACGCGAACGGCTAGAAACTCTTCGTGGTGAGATGATCGGCTCGTGGCTGCCGCGCAGTTGCCGTCGGGCCGCCTGTCGCTGATGTTCACCGACATCGAAGGTTCGACGCGGCTGCTGATCGAGCGTGGCGTCGGGTATCGCGACCTGCTCGCAGCCCACCACCGGGCGCTCAGGGCGGCGATCCAGGCGCACGACGGGATCGAGGTCGGCACTGAAGGCGACGCATTCTTCGTCGTGTTCACCGAGGCCGCCCACGCGCTACGAGCAGCGGTCGCCGCGCAGGCGGCGTTCGAGGACGGGCCTGTGAGCGTGCGGATGGGAATCCACGTAGGTGAGCCCGAACTGACTGAGAACGGCTACGTCGGTCTCGACGTCCATCGCGCGGCGCGGATTTCGGCGGCTGCACACGGCGGCCAGATCCTTCTCTCGCGAGAGACGCGTGAGCTCGCCGGAGCGGCCGGGGTCGTCTTGCTCGACCTTGGCGAGCATCGTCTAAAGGACCTCGCCGAGCCGGAGTGGCTGTATCAGGTGGGCGAGGACGAGTTCCCGCCGGTCCGGTCGCTCTCGGTGACGAATCTGCCGTCGCGCGTCACGTCTTTCGTTGGCCGCCACCACGAGCTTGCGGCGGCAGGCGCGTTGCTCCGGAACGGCGCGGCGCGCCTCGTGACGCTGGTCGGAGCCGGTGGCGTCGGCAAGACGAGCCTCTCGATCGAGCTCGCCCGCGGATTCGCGGACGTCTACCCGAATGGCGTGTTCTTCGTTGCATGCGCCGCGCTGCGCGAGCCCTCTTCGGTCCTGTCTGAGATCGCGCGCCTAGTCGACGCGCCCGAGGACGGTCTGCGCGACCGGCTCGCCGGGCGGCGGACGCTGTTCGTCGTCGACAACCTGGAGCAGATCGTCACCACCGCGGCGCGCGACCTGTCCTCGCTGCTGAAGGAAACCGACGCGGACATCCTCGCGACCAGCCGCGAGCCGCTGCGCATCGACGGCGAGCACGTCTACGAGGTGCCGCCGCTGTCGGGAGAAGAGGCAGAGCTTCTGTTCCTCGAGCGAGCGAGCGCCGCAGGCGCCACGGTTGCGGCGACGTCCGCTGTCGAACAGATCGTGCGCCGCCTCGACGGGCTGCCGCTCGCCGTGGAGCTCGCGGCCGCCCAGGCGCGCCTGCTGGCGCCCGAGCAGCTGCTCGCCCGGCTCGAGCGCCGGCTCGACTTGCCGCGCGGAAGACGCGACGCGGACGACCGGCACGCGACCTTGCGCGCCGCGATCGAATGGAGCCACGACCTGCTGTCCGAGCCTGAGCAACGGCTCTTCGCGCGCCTCGGAGTCTTCATCGGCGGATGCACACTCGAGCTGGCAGAGCGCGTTTGCGATGCGACGCTCGAAACGCTCGGAGCGCTCGTCGACAAGAGCCTGCTCCGGCGCAGCGAGCACGCAGAGGGGCCGCGCTTCTGGATGCTCGAGACGATCCGGGACTTCGCTACCGAGCAACTGGGGCGAAGCGGCGAGGATCATGACCTCCGCCGTCGGCACGCGACGGCAATCGCCGAGCTCGTCGAATCCGGCTCACCTGCGATCAGCGGCGCGGATCCGCCGCCCGAGTGGGTGGCGCGCGTGGCGGCCGAACGCGACAACCTGCGGTCAGCGGTCCGGTGGGCGACGGCAACCGGCCAGGACGAGCTCCTATCGTGGCTCGTCGCCTTTGCCTGGCCGATCACGATGACGCTCGGAGCGTTCGACGAGATTGGGCAGTGGCTCGAGGATGCGATCGAGCGCTGCCGCGACCCGGAACGGAAGGCACGGCTCGCGCTCGCGCTGGCGGGGAATGCCTACATCCGCGGCAGCTACGAGCGCGGCTTCCGTGCCGCGGAGCAAACGCTCCAGCTGACTCGGACGCTCGACGGAGAGCTCGCCGTCGAGGCACTCGACCAGATGGCGATCAACTGTGCCATGCTCGGCGAGCACGACCGGGCCGCTGCCTTGCTGGACGAGGCGCTCGCACTGGCACGAAGCGAGCCGCCGCGCGACGAGCGGCTGTTCCTACTGCTCGTCAACGTCTCGGGCACTGCGCTCGCACGCCGCGATTACGACCGAGTGCTGGAGTCGTCGCAGGAGGCGATCGACCTCGCCGACCGCCTCTGGCCGGGGCTGAGCGGTCCGCCGGTTCCGCTCTTCAACAGGGGCCTCGCGCTGCTGGAACGCGGTGAGCGCACGGCCGCGAGGCGCGCCCTCGAGCGGTCGCTGCGAACGTCGCTCGGGCTCCCGCTCCAGACGGGTATTGCGTACGCATTGCTCGGTCTCGCGGCGGTCGCGGCCGCCGACGGCGACGCGGTCACCGCAGCTCGTCTTGCCGGAGCGGCGGACGGCGTGGCCGACGGCACCGGCCTTACCTTCGACCCCTACGAGTCGGACCTGCATGCGCGCACGCTCGCCCTCGCGCGCGAACAGCTCGGTGCCGAGTTCGACGAGTGGTACGCAGCCGGACGAGAGGCCGACCCGTTCGACGTCAGCACGCTGACGCTTGCGGCAACGCCGCGTGCGTGATGGGCGCACTGACCACAAGAGCTCTGATTCGCAGAGCCATCGCGGGAACTGGCATCCAGCGAGCGAGTTGGGAATTCGCCAGCTCTGCGCAGACCAGTGAACGATGATGGAGCTAGGCGGACTCGAACCGCCGACCTCCTGGGTGCGATTCGTCAGCACGCCTCAACTGTGAGTGATTCCGCCCCGTGAAACCGCATGGTTATGCGGCTTTGATTCTGCAACTGAGGCTGTATGAGTCGGTGCGAGGCAGCTCTAGTCGCCACAAGTTCACCACGCCCTACCGCTCACTGGTTGTTGATCGCGTTCGCGGGCTCGCAGTTTCGATTGGGGCGCGAATCGCATTCCTGGCCGCCCCCGGGAGAGGTACTCGTCTCGAGCATGAAGGATCTGGTCGCGGGTTCCGGCCTCCGGAGCTGAACGACTGCTGAGCGGCCTCTAGGAAGTCGGACGATGGTCGGACGGTCTGAAGACGCTGATCGTCGTTGACGGCGAAGTCGTGGGCAGTAGGCTCCGCACAGATATGGCGCTCTGCCCAAGCTGCGGTGCTTCGAATCGCGAGGGCGGCCGGTTCTGCTCGAAGTGTGGGACATCGCTCGCGAGCGGTTGCCCGGCGTGCGGCGCACAAAACGATCCCGACGATTCATTCTGCGCCCAGTGCGGGACGGCACTTGGAGCAACCGAGTTGCCCCAGGTGGCCCCAACGATAGCCCCGACAGCGGAGCGCCGACTCGTCTCCGTACTCTTCGCCGACCTCGTCGGCTTCACGACCCTCTCCGAGAGCCGCGACTCAGAGGATGTGCGCGAGCTCCTGTCACGCTACTTCGACACGTGCCGGAGGTTGATCGGGCTGTACGGGGGCACGGTCGAGAAGTTCATCGGCGACGCGGTGATGGCCGTCTGGGGGACGCCTTCGGCGACGGAGGACGACGCAGAGCGCGCCGTGCGGGCGGCGCTCGATCTCGTGGTGGCGGTCTCGGCGCTCGGCCAGGAGGTGGGTGCGGAGGAGCTGCGGGCGCGCGCGGGCGTCTTGACCGGCGAGGCGGCGGTGACGCTTGGCGCCGAGGGCGAGGGGATGGTCGCGGGCGATCTGGTGAACACGGCCTCGCGGATCCAATCGGTGGCCGAGCCCGGCACCGTGTTCGTGGGCGAGTCGACGCGCCGCGCAACCGAGGGGACGATCGTCTATCTCGACTCGGGCTCGTTCGAGCTCAAGGGCAAGGAAGGGCTGACGCCGCTCTGGCAAGCGCAGCGGGTCGTCTCGGGGCTGCGCGGCTCGCTCAAGTCGCAGGGTCTCGAGGCACCGTTCGTCGGCCGCGATCGCGAGCTGCGGCAGATCAAGGATCTGTTCCACGCCTGCGCGGATGAGAAGAAGGCGCACCTCGTGTCGATCACCGGGATCGCCGGGATCGGCAAGTCGCGCCTCGGCTGGGAGTTCTACAAGTACTTCGACGGCATTGCCGAGACCATCTACTGGCACCGCGGCCGGTGCCTCTCCTACGGCGAGGGCGTCACCTACTGGGCGCTGGCCGACATGGTGCGGATGCGCTGCCGGATCGCCGAGGACGAGGACCCGGGCTCGGCGCTCAAGAAGCTGCGCGCGACGCTCGAGGAGCAGATCCTCGACGCGGACGAGCGTGGCTTCCTCGAGCCGAGGCTCGCGCATCTGCTCGGGGTCGGCGAGCATCAGGCCCGCGACCAGCAGGACCTGTTCGCCGCCTGGCGGCTGTTCTTCGAGCGGCTCGCTGAGGGATATCCGACCGTCCTCCTGTTCGAGGACATGCAGTGGGCGGACGCGAGCCTGCTCGACTTCGTCGAGTACCTGCTCGACTGGTCGCGCAGCTCGCCGATCTTCGTGATCACGCTTGCCCGGCCTGAGCTGCTCGAGCGCCGGCCGACCTGGGGCGCGGGGCAGCGGAGCTTCACGTCGCTGTACCTCGAGCCGCTCTCGCAGGCCGCGATGGGGGAGCTCCTCACCGGTCTCGTGCCAGGGCTCCCGCAGGACGTCTGCGACCGGATCCTCGCGCGCGCCGAGGGCATTCCGCTGTACGCCGTCGAGACGGTGCGCATGCTGCTCGACCGCGGCCTGCTGGTCGAGGACGGCTCCGCCTACCGGCTGACCGGACCCGTCGAGGCGCTCGAGGTCCCCGAGACGTTGCACGCGCTGATCGCGGCCCGGCTCGACGGGCTCTCGGCGGACGAGCGGCGGCTCCTGCAGGACGCTGCCGTGCTCGGCAAGACCTTCACGAGAGTTGCGCTGGCCTCGCTCGCGGGCGGCGAGGTCGAGATAGACGCGCTCCTGGCGTCGCTGGTGCGCAAGGAGGTGCTCGGCGTCCAGGCTGACCCGCGCTCGCCCGAGCACGGCCAATACGGCTTCCTGCAGGATCTCGTCCGGCACGTCGCCTACGAGACGCTCTCGAAGCGGGAACGTCGTGCCAGGCACCTCGCGGCAGCGACGCACCTCCGCACCGCCTTCGCCGAGGACGAGGACGAGGTGGTCGAAGTGGTCGCGTCGCACTACCTGGCCGCGTACGAGGCGGCGCCGGACGCGGACGACGCTTCAGAGATCAGGCGCGACGCGCAGGCGATGCTCGCGAGAGCCGGCGGGCACGCGGCGTCGCTCGCGGCGGCGGCGGAGGCTCGGCGCTACTACGAACAGGCCGCCGAGCTGACGGACGCACCCTCGGAACGGGCTGCGCTGCTCGCGAGTGCGGGGGAGATGGCCCGGCGTGCTGCGGACCAGGGCGCCGCGAGCCACCTGTACGAGCAGGCGATCGAGCTGTACGAGCAGCTCGGCGACCTGCACGCGGCTGCGCGCGTCCACCACAAGCTCGCCTTCGTCGAAGCCGGTGCCGGTAAGCGCGAGGAGGCGATCGAGCGCACGGAGCGTGCCCTCGCGGTGCTCGTCGACGACGAGCCGGACGAGGACCTCGCCCTCGTCGCAGCCAGTCTTGCACTCGGCTACTGGTTCGGCGGCGATCTCGAGCGGGCGGCTGCGCGGGCGGAGCTGGCGCTGGACATCGCCGAGCCCCATGCCTATCCGGAGCCGCTCGCACGCGTCCTGCGTGCCAAGGCGGGCATCGCCAACAGCCGTGGACACCATCAGGAGGCGACGGCACTGCTCACCCGCGCCCTGGAGATCGCGCTCGAGCACGATGTGGTGGCCGAGGCGGGCGTCTGCTACTTCTGGCTCTCCGACCGCTGCTTCCAGCGGGATGCGTATACCGAAGCGCTCGGGCTTCTCGACGAGGCGCTCGCGCTCGCGCGAAAGGTAGGAAACCGGCCGCACGAGTGGGCGGTGCTGGCCGAGCGGACCTATCCGCTGCTGATGCTCGGCCGCTGGGAGCAGGCGCACGAGGTGGCAGCGGAGTTCAAGCAGGAACAGGTCGACTCCGGCGGGACGGTGCTGAGCTTGCTCCAGTCGGCGGTCGAAATCGAGATCCAGCGTGGGAACCTCGACGGCGCCCGACGTGTGTTCCGGATGTTCTCGCGCCTCGAGAATTCGACCGACCGGCAGGAGCGCTCCACCTACCTGGGGGCGCGAGCCGCGCTGCGCCGTGCGGAGGGAAACCTCAGGGAGGCGCTCGCCGATGCCGAGGCGACGATCGAGACCGCCAGCACGTTCGGGATCTCCTCGCAAGGGGGCAAGCAGGGAGCCGTCGAGGCCCTCGAAGCGGCGTTCGCGCTCGGCGAGTCGGCGAAGGTGGAGGAGGTCCTCGCCTCGATCGAAGCCGTCCCGCCCGGGACCCGTCCGCCCTATCTCGACGCGCAGGCGCGGCGATTCCGTGCCCGGCTTGCCCAAGACAGTGGCGGCTACGAAGCTGCGGCCGGGCGCTTCCGCGAGCTCGAGCTTCCCTTCCACCTGGCGGTCACGCTGCTCGAGCACGGCCAGACGCTCGTCGATCAGGGACAGGCGAGCCGCGCCGACGCGCTCTTCGCCGAGGCCGCCGAGATCTTCGGACGGCTCGAGGCGCGCCCCTGGCTCGAGCGAGTCACGGCGGTTGCCGCCGAGCAGCAGGCGCGCGTCCCGGCATAACGGCAGCCCTGCTCCGCGAAGTCACTGCTCTCATGCTCGAGAGGAGGCTCGGCACTGGGCAGTTCGCTCCGGACCTCGAAGCGCGCAAACCTCTTCTGCGCGAGATCAAGGCTCGGTTCACAGGCTCTCACGATGTCGGGCCGACGGCTTTGCACTCCAGTCACTCCAGATCGATCCGGATGCAGCGCCGAACATCTGCGCGTGACGCCGACGACAGCTTTCGCCGAGTCGGGCGAGTCTACTCACCACATTGCTCACCACACAGCCATTTCGCCGCAGTTGGCGCGACAGAAATGGCTTAGATACTGATGGAGCTAGGCGGGCTCGAACCGCCGACCTCCTGGGTGCGATCCAGGCGCTCTCCCAACTGAGCTATAGCCCCGAGCGGGGCACAGTTTAGCCCGGCTCCGGGCGGCGCAGTCGTGCCGCCGTGGCCTTCGAACAGCTTGCCGTCGCGGATCCGCTGCGCCATCTCCTTCGACTCCGCGCGATACGACGTGCCGTCCTCGAACTCGATCACCGGATACTTGCGCTGGCCGCTCAGCTGCTCGAGGTCGCTGCGCTTGCCGGGCAGCCACGGGCCCTTGACGATCTCGTACTCGACTCCCTGTTCGTCGAGCGCCTTCTGCACACGCCAGCACGGATGCCCGCTCAGCTTCACCCACATGTTGCTGCAGCGGTGGAGTTTGACTGCCATGCCCGGGCACGATACGCCGTTTCGCACGAGTGCGGATTTACCTGCACGCTCACACAGCTTTCACTGCTTCTTTCCGACTCGCGGGAACCGGGCTTGACGACCAATGGAAGGAGAAGCGTGATGAAGAAGAAGACCGCGTCCATTCTGACGCTGCTCGCAGCAGTCGCCGTCACCGCGCTCGTCGTGGCAGGTCTCTCGCAGGCTGCGAGCCCGCCCGTCAACCAGTCGCCGCCGACGATCTCGGGCACGGCGCAGGTGGGTCAGACGCTGACGGCGTCGAGTCGGCAATGGGGGGAGCGACGCCGATCACGTACAGCTACGACTGGCGCCGCTGCGACCGAACGGCGGCAGCTGTCCGTCGATCAGCGGATCGAACGACAAGTCGTACGTGCTCAAGCCGGTCGACTCGGGCAACACGCTCCGCGTTCGCGTCACGGCGAAGAACAGCGACGGCTCGAACTCGTCTACGTCGGTGCCGACGGCGGTCGTCGCTGCTGCCGCGACGCCGCCGACGACGAGCAAGGACGGCTGCCCGACGAGCGGATCCGGGACGCTCGACATCGCGACGATCTCGTCGCCGGCGCGCCTGATCGTCGACGGTCAGCAGGCCTCGCCGACGACGATCGGCCGTTCGGTCGTCCGACCTGACGCTGAAGTTCCACGTCTCGGCGTGCAGCGGCCGCTCGGTGCAGGGCGCGCTCGTCTACGCGACGGCCGTCCCGTTCGAGCAGTTCGACGTCCCGGCCGAGATCGCGACGGGCTCCGACGGTTGGGCGACCTTGACGCTGCACCGCGCGTCGCGGTTCCCGGCCTCGCTCGCGCCAGCAGCTGCTGGCCGTGTTCGTCCGTGCTCGCAAGTCCGGCGAGAGCCGCTCGGCGGCATCTCGACCCGCCGTCTCGTCTCGTTCCCGGTCAACCTCAACGTCGTAGACCTGAGGCGCTCCGCGCGCACCGCCGTACGATACGGCGGTGCGCGCGGTCGCCCTCGACGCCGCCGGGGCGGCCCGGCTCGCCGACCGAGCCGGAACCGTCCGGCCCTGGTGAGCTGGTGCACGTCCGGGCCTGTGGCCTGTGCGGCTCGGACGTCGAGAAGCTCGGGCATCGCCGGCCGCCGACGGAACGGTGCTCGGACACGAGGTGGCCGGCAGCTCGACGACGGGACGCGCGTCACCGTGATGCACCGCGTGCCGTGCGGCGAACTGTGAACGTTGCCGTGCCGGCTCGGGTCGACGTGCACCGAGTTCGCGCAGCTGCGGATCGATCCAGGCGGCTTCGCCGAGCGCTTGCGAGCGTCGCACGTCGTTCGCGCTCCGCGACGAGCCTCGGCGAGCTCGACGGCATCTGGGTCGAGCCGCTCGCCTGCGTGCTGCGCGCGGCCGACCGGGTGCCGCGCGGCACCGTGCACGTCGTCGGCTGCGGCGCGATCGGGCAGCTCTGGGTGCAGGTGCTGCTTCGCCGCGGCGACGAGGTCGACGGCGTCGGACCCGCGCGACGGACCGGCGCACGGCAGGCGCTACGAGCTCGGAGCCTCGCCGGTCGCGGCGAGGTCGGCGCTGCCGTGCTCACCGCCCACGCGGGGCTCGAGTGCGCTCTCGAGTCGCTCGCGCCGGGAGGCACGCTGCTCGTCTTCGCGTCGCCCGCCCCGTCGGCCCTCGACTCCGCTCTACCGCCGCGAGCTGCACGTCGTCGGCTCCCGTTCGGCGACGCCCGAGCACTTCGCGGCCGCGATCGACCTGCTGCCGACGCTCACCTGCCGCCGGTCGAGCTGCTGCCGCTCGAGCGGTTCGCGCGAAGGCGTCGACCGCTATCTGGTCCGGTGCGGCTCTCAAGGTCGCCTTCACGCCGTGAAGGCGGCACGGCTCTACGCGCCCGGGCGATCTGCGCATCGAGGAGGTGCCACGCCCGGAGCCGGGGCCGGACGACGTGCTCGTCCAGGTCGAGGTCGCGCTCACCGACGGCACCGACCTGAAGACGTTTCGGCGCGGCCATCCGCTGCTCGCGCAGACCACGCCGTCTCCGTTCGGGCACGAGTTCTGCGGCATCGTCGACGGCCGCCGGGTCGTCGCCGCGAACAGCGCGCCCTGCGGCACGTGCGCGGGCTGCGAGCGCGGCGAGCAGTGCCGCGAGCTCGAGTTCCTCGCCGGTGCGTACGCCGACTGGATCGTCGTGCCGGCGCGGATCGCGACCGTCAACCTGCACGACGGTCCCGCCTCGGCCTCGCCCCCGAGGTCGCGGCGCTGGTCGAGCCGCTCGCCTGCTGCCTGCGCGGAGATCGGGCGCGCCGGGGTCGGCAGCGGGGCGAGACGGTCGCGATCCTCGGGGCCGGGCCGATCGGGCTGATGCTCGCTGCGTGCGTCGCCGACGCCGGCGGGCTGGCCGGTGATCGTCGGCGGCCGTGCGGAGCGCCGCGCGCTGGTCGACAGCGTTCGGAGCCGAGCTCGGCGACGGCCGCGGCGCGGACCTCGTGATCGAGGCCGCCGGCACCGAGCAGGCGTGGCTCGACGCGGTCGGGCTGCGTCCGGCCGGGTGGCACCGTCCTGCTGTTCGGAGGCCTGCCCGCGAGGCGCACGTCCGCCGCGTCGACGCGTATCGCCTGCACTACGAGGAGCTGACGTTGCGCGGCTCGTTCCACCACACGCCGGCGACCGTGCGTGCAGCGCTCGGCTTCCTGGCGAGCGGCGCCTATCCGTGGGAGCGCCTGATCACGCACCGCGTCGCGCTCGCCGAGCTGCCGGCGCTGTTCGCGGATCCGCCGCGCGACCTGCTGAAGGCGGCGGTGATTCCCTGAGGACGCTGAGCCCGCGGGAGCTCAACCGGACGCTCTTGCTGCGGCAGTTCCTCCTCGAGCGGCGCCGCCGCCCGGTGCTCGAGGTGATCGCGCGGCTGGTGGCGCTGCAGGCGCAGTACGCGCCCTCGCCGTACGTCGCGCTCTGGTCGCGGGTCACCGGCTTCCGCAAGGCCCACCTGACCGACGCCCTTCGCGACGGCTCGGCGATCAAGTCCGGCGTCATGCGCGGAACGCTGCACGTCGTCACGCGCGAGCTCTATCCGCTCATCGAGGCCGCCCACATCGAGGCCCAGCGCGGTCGGGTCGCCGGGCTCGGCACCGACCTCGCGGCGCTCCACGCGGCCTGGCCGGACGAGCCGGTCGAGGATCCGCAGGCGCTCGCCGCTCAGCTGCTCGGTACCGACGACCAGTGGACGATCGCCTTCACGCTGCGAGCGATCCCGTGGGTGCGGACGGCGCCGCTCGGAGAGTGGCCCCACACGAGACCGTCGCCGTCACTGCCGTGGCGCGAGCCGCTGGCCGATCCGGCGGACGGTACGGCGCGCGTCGTCCGCGACTACCTCGCCGGCTACGGCCCGGCGGCGCGGGAGGACATCGAGCAGTTCACGTCCTTCAAGGTCCGCCAGCTCGAGCCGGCGCTCGCAGGGTTGCGCACGTTCGCCGACGACGCGGGCCGTGTGCTCTACGACCTGCCGCGAGCACGGATTGCCGCACCGGATGCGGTCGCACCCGTCCGGTTCCTGCCGCCGTACGACTCGATCATCCTCGCCCACCGCGACCGCAGGAGGATCCTTCCCGACGAGTACCGCGACGTCGTCCTCCGACGCAAGAACGCGACGACGCTCGCGACCTTCACGGTCGACGGCCTGGTCGCAGGATCCTGGCGGGCCGAGCGTGCCCGTGGGGCGTGGCGCGTCGAGACCGAGGCATTCGCGCCGCTCCCGCAGGCGACGCGTCGCGAGTTGGAACGCGAGCGCGACGCGCTCGAGCGCTTCTACAACAGCTGAGGATGCGTCAGCGCCAGGCGGCGATCAGGATCGCGACGCAGGCGATCGCCGCGAACGCAACCACGACGGCGTTCGCGACCAGCGCGCGGTGGAGCGTGCGAGACACACGATCGGGTGCGGCTCCGTGGACGGTTTGCGCCCCTTCGCCTGCCTCCGAGTCGGTGAGCACGCGCACGATCAGCTGGTTGAGGCTGACCTTCTCGTCGTCAGCCCGCCGGGCCAACGCGGCGTGCAAACCCTTGGGCATGCGCAGCAACAGCCGGCCGCTGTGCGAGACGTCGGCTTGCGCCATCGCCTCGGCGCTGCGGCGAAGCTTGCCCCTGGGCACCTGACGGGCAGGAGTCGCCATTTACCGAGCGTAGCGCGTGGGCTCACCTACTTCCAGCCGCCGCCGCATCTTGGTCATCGCAGAACGGAGCAGCCGCGAGACGTGGGCTGCGAGATCCCGAGCGCCGAAGCCACCTCGGCCTGGGTGCAGTCGCAGAAAAAGCGCAGCAGGACGATCTGCCGCTCACGCGGATCGAGCGCACGCGAAGCGCGGCTGACGAGCGCGCGGGCGAGCATGACCTCGTCGAGGGCGGGCCCGTCCGGAGCCACGTCTCAATCGACCAGCTCGAGCGGCCTGCGTGCGGTGACCGCACGCGGGTCGCTCCGGCTCGAGGCCCCGGTTTCAGCGGCTTTGCGCGCCTGCGCCTCCTCCGCCTGGACGCGCCGTGGAACCGAACGAGCGCTGCTCGGTCGCGCAGGTGGCGGCGCATCTCGCCTTCGACGCACGCGCCAGGTAGGCGCGCAACGTCGCCCGCGCGGGATCGCTCCGGTCGACGCGCGCACGAGCGCGAGCGCTCCGACCTGCTCGAGGTCCTCGCGCGGCTCGCCGAACTGTGCGAACCGGCCGGCGACGTCGTGCACGAGCGGAAGGTGCGTCTCGATCAGGAGTCGCCGCGTCTCGCTCGTCCGACAGCAGGTGAAACCGCCGCCACAAGACGATCGTAAACCTTGTCGATTCGCGAAATTTTCGTAGTAATTTCTTGCATCGACTCCGTTGCGCTACGGGTAGATGACTTTCTCGATGCGCGGCACATCGAACCCGCGCCGGCAGGCTGCCATCATCGGCGCGGTACTCGTCGCGGCGGTCGCGGTGCCGAAGGCACTCGCCGGATGACCCGGTCGTCGTGCCGGTCGACGGTGCCGCGCTGGCTGCCGTCGCGATCTCTGCGTCGACCCCGGTCGTGCCGCAGGCGCCGCCCGACGCCGATCGTGCCCGAAACCCGCAGCAGTATCGCCAGTTTCGCCGGTGATACCACCCGCGGTATCGCCACCGCCGCCACTTCCTCCCACGCCAGGCTCCCCGGCGGGTACGCCGCAGTCCCTTGCCGGGGAGCCCGCTGGCGACGGTGAGCCGAGCAGGCTACCTCGGCGTCGAGTTGAGCGCCGGCGGCGCGGACGGAAAAACCCTGCGAACATTTCGAGTGGTATTACGCGAGAAGCACAAGGTGATACTGCCGCGAAAGACGCACGACAAAGCGTCCACAGAACGCGTCGACGAGGCGTGCTCGCAGAAAGCGAGCTGCAAGGCGCCCGAGCCCTACCCGCGGGGAGCCGCCGCAGCACCCATCCGCGGGGGGGTGCGCGAGCTCTCCGTCGCTGGGGGTCACGGTGGCGGAGCTCGCGCGCGGGCGTGCGGCGCACCAGGACGACAAGCACGACCGGACGAAACGCGAAGCAGTTCATACCGGGGGCGCGGGCAGTACGCCCGCGCCTCTCATCCCTGCGCCGCCCGGGCGGTCGCCGGAGGCGCCGCCTCCATCGTCTCTCACTTCTCCTTCCCCGGGTGCGCACGGCACCGGCAACGTCACGGTCTCCGCCTCCGTGACGGCCTTCGGTGTCGCAGCGGCTCGAGCTCCCACGACTGCCGCACGCAGTCACGTCGGTCCCGTTGCGGCGACGTGAGAGCGACAAGCGGATCGATCGACCGGGCTGACGCGCGTAGCGCGCCGAGACAAGCCCGGCTGCGGTGACGACCGCGGCCTCAACGATCGATCCAATGAAGGAGGAAGTGAATGCGCAAGTTGATCGTTGCGCTCGGGATGACGACAGCCGTCTGTTTGACGTCGGCCGCCGTCGCCTTCGCCGACGGCGCGCCGCCGCCCGTACAAGCGGCGACGCAGTCGGCGACGACCTCGCAGCAAGCCGCTGCGTTGTCGAGCGCACAGCAGGTCACAGCCGACGAACGTCAACGTCTCGATCCGGATCAACAGCCCGGGCAACGACGGCAACGTGACGCAGACGAACAGCGTCGGCTCGACCGCCAACGCCGGCAACTCGGCGTCGACGTCGCAGTCGGCGACCAGTCCCAGGCGGGCAGCGGTGTCCAGTCGTCGCAGTTCAGTCCGCCGGGCACGGACCAGCTGCGCCCGCAGCGCTGTCCGAGGCGCAGCAGTACGGCGCCTCGAACACGAACGTCCCGTCACGCATCTGAGCCCCGGCGACGGCGGCTCGACGACGCAGTCGAACACCGCGGGCTCCACGGCCAACGCCGGGAACGACGCGGGGACGCGAGCAGGGCGAGCACGCAGTCGCAGGGCTCGTCCTGCGGTTGCGGCGGCTCGGCGGGCGGCGTGCAGAGCGCCAACCAGCCGGCCGGCACCGTCAGCAGGCCGCACTCGCGGCCTCGAAGGCCGTCCAGGTCGATCCCTCGAACCAGAACATCTCGGTGCGGATCAACAGCCCTGGCAACGATGGAAACGTCACCCAGACCAACTCGGTGACCTCGAACGCCAACGCCGGCAACGCTGCCTCGACGGAGCAGCAGGCGTCGCAGGGCAAGGCGGGCGAGAGTTGTGGATGTGAGGCAGCCACGACGACGCCGGCCGCGACGCAGCCGATGCTGCGACGCAGCCGCAGCGACGACGCAGCCCGACGGCGGCGACGCAGCCTGCAGCGACGACGCAGCCGACGCTGCGACGCAGCCCGACTCGTTGGCGAGCCAGCCGGGAGCCGACTGGGCAGGCGGACTCGGCCGTCGCGCCCGCGAGCTCTCCGGCACCCAGCGTCCAGGCAGTCGGCCAGGACGCCTCCACCCAGCAGACGGCGATCGCCGGTTCCGCGGCGGTGCAGACCGGCGCCTCGAACGCCAACTACCCCGTGCGGATCGACAGCCCGGGCGACAACGGCGACGTGACCCAGTCGAACACCGTCAGCTCGACGGCCAACGCGGGCAACTCCGCGTGGACGCGACAGTCCGCCGATCAGTCGAGCGACGGCTCAAGTCCTGTGGTTGTGGTGGTATCGACATCCAGGCAGCGGCTCAGAAGGCGGAGACCGCGCAGGGCGCCCTGGCATTGTCGGGGGCGATCCAGCAGTTCGGCGGCGGCGAGCCGTCGCGCTGCGGGTGTGGAGTGGGAAGCGGTCGGCGGGGCCGGCAACACGGCCTCGCCGGTGCGCGTCTGGAGCCCGGGGACCGACGGGAACCTGACGCAGACCAACTCCGTCGATTCGACGGCGAACGCGGGCAACCAAGCGCAGGGACCAGGCAGGACACCACGCAGCAGTCCGGCAGCGGCAGCTGGCCTGCAGGTCCAGGCGCTCGGCCAGGAAGCAGGCACCTGGCAGGGTGCGCGGCCGGGTCGCTCGCCGCACAGCTCGGCGCGTCGAACGACGCGTCGCCGGTCCGGGTGTGCGAGCCCGGGCGGTGGTGGTTCGGTCGACCAGTCGAACGGCGCCTCGTCGGCGGCCAACGCCGGCAACGACGCCTGGACGACGCAGACCGCGACCGCAGGCGATCGGCGGCAGCCGCGTGTGGCTGCCTACACCTCGCCGATCCAGGCGATCGGCCAGCAGGCCGAGCTCGACCAGCTCGGTCTCGCCGGCTCGGCCGCATTCCAGCTCTTCCCGAAGAACGACGCTGTCGCCGGTTCGCATCGGCAGCTGACGGCGACGGCGGGTCGGTCGGGCAGGAGAACACCGGATGGTTCCCTCAGGCCAATGGCGGGAACCGGGGCCGGACGGATCAGTCGGCGTCACAGCTGACCTGATGCCGGCTGTCGGGTGGGGAGGGCGCTTCCGCCCTCCCCGCCGTCGGCTTGGCGGGTGCCGACGGCGAGGAGTAGGCTGAGCGCGAACGGGAAAGTCGCAAAGAGCGAGGTTCGAATGAGGGGGCGGCCAGTATGTGAGCTCCTGCGGCGATTCGCACCGCTGATCGCGGTGGTGGCGGTGCTGTTCGCGCCGGCCTAGCCGTTCGCCGGGTCGCCGTCGCCCGACCGGCCGCCCGGACGGTGCCTCGAGCGGGCTCGCTCCCGACCCGGTGCCGGGCACCGCGCCCGCCCGTCCGTCGTCCTCGACGACGACGGTGCCGCGTCGCCCGGTCGTACGTCGCGCCGCGTCCACCCGGCGCACGCAGCGGCGAAGACGTCACGCAGTGACGAAGAAGCACGCCGTCGTGCGGCCCGCGCACAAACCTCAGGTGCGCAATCGGCGCCGCACGCACGCGACCACGTTCACGCTGCCGCACGTCGCGGTGCCGGCGCTCGTCGCGATCTCGCCCGTGCGCTCACCGCGCGACCTCGACGCGTTGCTCGCCGGCGTCGCCTTGCTGCTCGCTGCGGCGACCGCCGGGCTCGGGCGCGCGGCTCGTCTCGTCTGGAACCGACGGGCCGGGCCGCATGAGGCGGCTCGCGCTCGGCGTCGTGCTCGCGCTCGCGGTCGTCGCTGCACCGTCGGCGGGCGCCGCGGGGCCGATCATCAGCTACACGATCACCGCCGGCACGCTCGGCGACAACGGCTGGTACCGGAGCGCGTGTCACCGTCACTCTCGCCGTTACGGGAGCAGTAACGAACTCCGACTGTCCACTCGCCAAGACGTTCAACACGAGCAGCGACGTTCTCAACTGCTCTGCGACCGACGGTGTGGCAACCACCCAGTTCTCGCTGCAGTTCAAGATCGACACTGACGCGCCCACCGTCTCGTCGGCGTCCGTCGACCGTCCCGCCGATTCGAACGGTTGGTACAACCATCCCGTCACGATCTCGTTCGTCGGCGCGGATGCGACGTCGGGAATCGCGTCGTGCACGACGTCGGGTACAGCGGGCCCGACTCGCAACGGCGACCGTCGGCGGTACCTGCCGCGACAAGGCCGGCAACACGAGCAATGCCGCGGCGTTCGCGGTCAAGTACGACTCGACGCCGCCGTCCGTCACGGCGAGCCCCGCGCGCGCTCCGGATGCGAACGGGTGGTACTCGCACTCGGTGGAGTTCACGTTCGCGGGAACCGACAACGCGTCGGGCATCGCCTCGTGCAGCCAACCAGTCACGTACGCAGGCCCGGACGACGCATCGGCTTCCGCCGCCGGCACGTGCGTCGACCAGGCGGGGAACACGGGGAAGTCGTCGACGACCTTCCACTTCGACTCGACGGGACCGAAGGTGACGGCGGCACTGTCGCGCAAGCCGGACGCCAACGGGTGGTACACGCGTCCGGTCGTCGCCACGTTCAGCGGTGCGGACTCGGTGTCGGGCCTCGCGTCGTGCGAGGCGGCGAAGACGTTCAAGGGGCCGGACGGAGCAACCGACAAGGTGAGCGGCACGTGCCGCGACAACGCCGGCAACGTCGGCACCGGCACAATCGACCTCCACTATGACGGCTCGAGCCCGCGCCTCGGGAAGCTCGCCGCCGCGATCGGCGACCACAGCGCGACGCTCACGTGGAAGCGGCCGGCAGACGTCAAGTCGGTCGAGATCTCCCGGCGGCCGGGGCGCGGTTCCGCAGCGTCGTCGGTTGTCTTCCGGGGGCGCACGACGAGCTTCCGCGACAGGAACCTGCGCGTCGGCGTTGTTTACCACTACACGCTCACGAGCCGCGACGTCGCGGGCAACAAGGCGGTCGCGTCGCTCTCCGCAAAGCCGCGCGCGCTGTACGGGCCGGCGCCGGGGGCGCGCGTCCGCGCCGGCGTTCGGCTCGCCTGGGTCGCGACACCCGGTGCGCACTACTACAACGTGCAGCTCTTCCGCGGCTCGCAGAAGGTGCTGAGCGCGTGGCCGGTCACGGCCTCGCTGCGTGTGCCGCGCACCTGGACGTATGCGGGCCGGACGGTCCGCCTGACGCCGGGCACGTATCGCTGGTACGTGTGGCCCGGCCGGGGCGCACGCTCGGAGTCGCGGTACGGCGCGCTGCTCGGCGGCAGTTCGTTCGTCGTCCGCTAGAGAGCGAACAACGTGAGTTCTGGCTCACGCTCGCCGCGCAGCACCTCGAGGTCGACCTCGACGCAGGCGATCCCGCGGCTGTCGGCCAGTGCGACCGCCTGCGGCTTGACCGTCTGGGCTGCGAGGACGCCGCGGCACGCAGCCCGCGCGCTGTCGACTCGGATGCAGTCGAGGTAGCGGCTCAGCTGCTCGACCGCGTCGATCGTCCCGACGCGTTTGATCTCGACCGCGACCCACTCGTCGCCGGCGTCGCGGCACATCAAGTCGACGGGGCCGACGTCGGTCGCCCACTCGCGCTTCACCAGACGGAGGCCCTCCTCGAGCTGCTCCGGCCGGTCGGCGAGCAGCAGCTGCAGGTCGCGCTCGATGCCGTCCTTCTGCAAGCCGGCCGCCTCGCCCATGTCGTGCGAGACATCGGAGAGCACCTCGAGCAGGCGAATCTCGAGGCGGTCTTCGGACCGCCCGGCGCGCTTGCGCACGACGAGCAGCTCGCCCTCGTCCTCGAGCACGGTCGGCGGGGTCATCCAGTTGAGCGGCCGATAGCCTCCTGCGTCCGCATGGACGAGGACAGACCCGTCTGCTTTAAGCATGAGCAGTCGAACCGACTCAGGCAGATAGGCGGTCAGCCGTCCCGTGTACTTGACCTCGCAGCGGGCCACGATCAGGCGCACGGCCGTGCACCCTACTGTCGGTTACGGACAGTGCTGCGCGAGCCTGCCCGGGAATGTCTCTCGAGGCGGCTCCTCTCAAGCCTCTGTCGGTTGAAGCGCGGCGAGTCGGTCGCGGAGGCGGCGGGCGAGCGGGATGATCCGCTTCTGTTCGTAGCGCTGGAGCGCCTCGCGCAGGGCAGCGGCGGCTTCATCGTGCCGGCCGGCAGTGTCGAGCACCTCGGCGAGGTCGCATAGCGCGTCGCCCTGGGCTTGCAGCGCGTCCGTCTGCTCCAGCATCTCGACCGCCTCGCGGGCGAGCCGCAGAGCCTCGGCGTGCTCGCCACGCCTCGCGTGGACGCGCGCCTGCACTTGCCGCCAGAGCGCCTGCGCGCCGATGTCCTGCTCTTCGACGACCTCGCGGCTCAGCCGCGCCGCCTCCTCTGCCTCTTCGTGAAGGCCGAGCGCGCACAGCGCACGTCCAAGCATCGGTGCATAGGTGGAGAGGTGGCCAACGTGCCCGCGCGCCTCCTGCCACTCGCAGACCTCCTGCAGCCGGCGGCTCGCTGTCTCGTGATCACCGGCGAGGGTGGCGATCTCCGCAACGATCCAATCGCCAAGCCAGTTCCCGCTTTGGTCGCGGTGGCGCGCGTACGATTCGTCGGCGAGCGGCCAGGCCTCGGCGAAGCGACCGAGCATGGCCAGAAACCACGCGCGGCAGAGGCCTGACCAGGGCACCGGCCTCTCCTCCAGCCGTTCGAACGTCGCCAGCGCCTCGTCCGCAGGCCGCGGACCGTGGGCAAGTGCAACCCCGAGAAAGCCGCCGCTCGACGACTGCCGGCCCGCGAGCCGGGCATGGCGAAGCGCCTCCTCGGCTGCCCGCGCCCAGTCGTCGTAGCGCGTGCGCGCGTTCGCGACGCCGTAACCGAGAACGTCCCAGACGTGCACTAGCCCAGCGTGGTCTTCAGCCTGCTCAAGCAGGGCCAACGCCGTGAGGGCGAGCGCCTCGATCTCATCGGGCGAAATGGGCGCCAGCTGCGATCGGTGTAGGGCGCTGACTGAACGGGCAAGCGCCTCGCCGGCCGCATCGCCTGCGGCGGCCGCCCGATTCGCGGCCTGCTCGGCGACCACTGCGGCCTGTTGCGGATCGCCGATCGCCGCGGCGAGGTCGAGTTCGAGGTTGACGTCGAGCCGCAGCGCCCGCGTCAGCTCAAGCGCCCGCCCCAGCAGCCCGACGGCCGCTCGACCGTCGTCGCGCCAAAGCGCCCGCCGGCCGGCCGTGGAGAGACGCTCACCGGCCCGCAGCGAGAGGGCCGGGTCGTGTCGGCCGAGCTCCTCCTGGTAGCGGGCCGCCTGTTCCAGGTGGTAGCCGACGACCTCGTCCAGCTCGACCAAGTCCCGGCCGCGATCTTCGAGCCAGGCCGCGAAGCGCTCGTGCAGCTCAGCGCGGACCGTCTTCGGGAGGGAGGCGTAGGCCGCGTCGCGGATCAGCAAATGCCGGAAACGGAAGCCGTCCTCACCGGCGAGCTGCGGCCTGGTAGGGCGGATCAGCTGCTTCCGGGTAAGACCAGCGAGCCGCGGCGTGACGTGCAGTTCCTCCGGCGCCAGCGCCTGCACCGCGCCGCGATGGAACACCTCCCCCTCGACTGCGCCACGCTCCAGCACGCGCCGCTCGGCAGCGTCGAGCTGGTCGAGGCGGGCGGCGAGAAGCGCCCGCAAGCTTGGCGGCACCTCGACCGCTTCCGTCTCCGAGGCCATGGCGAGCATCTCGGTCACGAAAAGGGGGTTGCCACCCGCCGCAGCCGCGATGCGCTCCCGCAGCCCATCCGGCACTTGGTCGCCAATCAGCGCGTCCACCGCGCCGGCCGGCAGCGGCTCCAGACGCAACGTCACCGGCCAGCTGGGACGTCGCTCCAGCAGCTCCGGACGGGCCATGCAGACAATCAGCAACGGCGCCCCGGAGGAGAGCAGGGCCACGCCATCTACCAAATCCAGGAACGTCTCCTCTCCCCACTGGACGTCGTCGAACAGCACCACCAGCGGCGCCTGCTCTTCGAGCAGCTTCCGAAACGCCCAGGCGATCTCCTCTGCCGACGTCCCCTGATCCGACTCGCCGAGCAACGACCGGATCGAAATCGCCGCCGCCGGATCCGACGGGAGGGCGGCAAGCTGCTTCAGCACCTCCACCACCGGCCAATACGTAATCCCCTCTCCGTACGACAGGCAGCGGCCGCTGACGACGCGAGCGTCGATCAGCACCAGCGCCTCGGAGACCAGACGAGACTTGCCCACCCCCGCCTCGGCTACCACGGTGACAAGCTCGCAGCCCCGGCCGGAGAGCGCCCGCTCCCAATGAGTGCGGACGAGCGCCAGCTCCTGCTCCCGACCGACGAACCGGAGTCCGTGCGTTCGCTCGGACGCCGCCGCCGCTGTAAGAAGCCGGAAGGCCGGCACCGGCTCCGACTTCCCTTTCAGCGCGAGCGGCTCGAGCGGCTGGACCTCAACCGCCGATCGGACGAGCGCCAACGTCGGTTCGCCGATCAGCACTTCGCCTGGCTGCGCTGCCTGCTCGAGCCGCGCGGCCACGTTCACGGGATCGCCGGTCACCAGCCGCTCGCCCGTCCCAGCCACAACCTCGCCGCTGTTCACGCCGATCCGGCCGCGAATCCCCAACTCCCCGAAGGCGTCCCGCATCGCCAGTGCGGCACGGCAGGCACGCAACGCGTCGTCCTCATGCGCCAGCGGTACACCGAAAACCGCCATCACGGCATCCCCGATGAACTTCTCCACCGTCCCACCGTGTCGCTCGACGATCGCCTTCATCCGCTCGAAGTAGCGGGCGAGCAACCCTCTGAGAGCCTCGGGGTCCGTCGACTCGCCGAGCGCGGTCGATCCGGTCACATCGCAGAACAACACCGTGACGGTCTTCCGCACCTCACGCGCGGCAGCGGCGCCGAGCGGCGCGCCGCAGTTCGCACAACGAGGGTAACCCTCCGGCGTCTCCTGGCCGCAGCTCGCACAGACCAGCATCAACCGAGGCTAGAACATCAGTGGGGCGGGAGCTACACGAGCGTTGGCGTTAGCGGAAGCTGCTATTCAGCGGCTTGTAACCGCCCGCGTCGGCGTGCCCGAGCACGGAGCCGTCGTCCTTCAGCATCAGGAGGCGCGTCGACGCCGGCAGATGCCCGGTCAGGCGGCCGGTGTAGGTGACCTCGCAGCGGGCGACGATCAGGCGCACGGCGCGACGGTACTGGCCGAATCGGACGTGTGCGCCGACGGCCAGTTGGGTTGCATTCACTTGGTGCCCACGCGATCGTCTCTTGCTCAGGCAACGAAAGGAGCCCCTGATGGAGCCAACGCAGCAATCGATCAGTTCGGGCTATCCGGTGCGGTTTTCGGTCGAGTACCCGGATCGCGATCTCAACCGGTTGACAACAGCGTTCAGGCTGATTGTCGCGATCCCGATCTTCATCCTTGCCGCGACCCTCAGTGGCGAAGGCTGGGGAAGCTATGGGCACAACGCCGGTCACGGCGCTGCCGTGGGGGCCGGGGGGCTTCTCTTCCTGCCTCCGCTCCTCATGATCGTCTTCCGTCAGAAGTACCCACGCTGGTGGTACGACTGGAACCTCGAGCTGCTTCGCTTCCTGAATCGAGTCGGTGTCTATCTCGCGTTGATGGACGACCGCTATCCCTCGACCGATGATCGCCAAGGGGTGTCGCTCGACTTTCCGTACCCGGACGCCAAGAACGGCCTCAACCGCTGGCTCCCGCTCGTCAAGTGGCTGCTCGCGATCCCGCACTACATCCTGCTCTTCTTCCTCTTCCTCGGCGCGATCGGGGCGGTGATCGGCGCCTGGTTCGCGATCCTCTTCACGGGGCGCTACCCACGTGTCCTCTTCAACTACCTCGAAGGCGTCGGACGCTGGACCGTCCGCGTCTTCGCGTATTCCATCGTGCTCGTCACTGACGAGTACCCGCCGTTCCGGCTGAGCCCGTGAGTCAGGCGCCGAACACGTGACGATCCAACGGATGGAGTACCGATAATCGCCACGCGCCGGCGAACACGCCGGGTATCCGCCACGTCGCATTCGCCGTCGACGACATCGACGCCGTCGTTGCCGGGCTGCGAGCCCGCGGCGTTGAACTCGTCGGCGAGCTGGAGCGCTACGAGGACAGCTACCTGCTCTGCTACGTCCGCGGCCCGTAGGGAATCATCGTCGAGCTGGCGGAGCAGATCGGCTAACGGGTCGAGTCACTCGCGCTCGGCCGGTCCGGGTCGCCGGTTGCGGCGAGCGCGACGGCTGCTGCCTCGCCGAGCGACAGCTCGCGCCCGCGCTGGAGCTCGGCATCCGCGCTGGCGCCGAGTGCAGCCCGAATGTGCTCGAGCGTCTGCTCCAGCCACTCCGGGTCCGTGCCAATCGTGCCAAGCTCCTCGTGGAGTCGAGTCGTCGCTCCGATGAGGAGCGCAGCCTCGCCAACGTTGTTCAGCGCGAGTGCGATCGCGGCGGCGTTCGCGAGTGACAGGGCCACGACGACCTTTGCGTCGATTCGCACACTCGTCTGGAGGGCGGTGTGGACGCTGGACACCGCAGACGAGAGCCTGCCGAGCTGGAGCTCGCCGTACGCGACGTTGTTGAGCGCGAGCGCCATCCCCCATTCGTCGCCGAGGTCGCGGCGCAGGGTGCTGCTTCGGCCGCAGAGCTCGACGGAGCGCTCCCAGTCTCCTGCCAGAGCCGCGGCATATCCCAGGTTGTTCAGCGCGATCGCGCCGTTCCAGGGGTCGCCGATCCGCTCGGCGAGCTGGGCGAGCTCCGCGTGGATCGCGTTCGCCTGTTCGAGATCTCCCCGTCCAGTTGCCGTCTTGCCGCGCTCGCGCAGCGCGTTGGCCATCCCGTGCTCGTCCCCGACGCTCGCGAAAGCCGCATAGGCCTCGTCGGAATGTCGAGCCTCGGCGTCGAGCTTGCCGAGGCGCTCGGCAATCACCGCAGCGCACTCGTGTGCCCGGCCACGGAGCTCCGGCGGTTGATCATCGGCAAGGGGCAGGATCGCCTCGATCCAGCCCCACGCCTCGGCAAAGCCTCCGCGGAGCCAGACGAAGAAGCTGAGCCGGCCGAGGATCTGCAGTGCGAGCGTCGGTACGTTGGCCATCGCGAAACTCATCGCCGCCCGGACGTTGTCGTAGTCCGCGGCCATGCGGTCGGCCCAGAGCTGCTGGTCGGGGCCGTGCCGGACGTGAGGGTCAGCGCGCTCGGTCAGCGCGGCGAAGAACTCGGCGTGGCGCAGTCGCAGGGCGTCGGCCTCGCCGGAAGCTTCGAGTTCAGCGGCGGCGAACTCGCGGATCGTCTCCAACATCCAGTACCGCGCCCCACCTGTCTCCTCACGGCTCCGGACGAGGCTCTTGTCGATCAGCGACTGCAGCGTGTCCACGTCCGCGGCGCACACTTCCTCGGCCGCCTCGTAGGTGCAACCGCCCCCGAACACCGCAAGCCGGGTGAACAGCCGCCGCTCGTCCGGCGTGAGCAGGTCGTACGACCAGCGGATGGTCGCGTCGAGCGTCTGCTGGCGTGGATCGGCGTCGCGCCCGCCCCTGAGCTCGACGTTCCCGAGCCGTTCGAGCAACTGCTCCGGCGAGAAGATCGGGACGCGCGCGGCGGCGAGCTCGAGCGCGAGCGGGAGGTTGTCGAGCCGCGCGCAGAGCTTTGTGGTCGCCGGCGTCTCGGTGAACGCCGGGCGCAGGGCGCGCGCACGTGTGGTGAACAACGCCGTGCCGTCGTGGTCATCGAGCGAGGGCACAGACCAAGCGTGCTCACCCTGGAGCTGGAGCCGCTCTCTGCTGGTCACGAGGAGCTTCGGCCCGCCGGCCTCGCGGAGGCGGGCGATCTCGGTCGCGACCTGCGGAAGCAGATGCTCAGCGTTGTCGATCAGCAACAACGCCCGCTTCGCGGCGAGCGCGTCGACGAGCGTCTCCTCGACCGGGACACCGGGGCGCTCGCGCACGTCGAGCGCCTTCGCGACGGCGTCGAGCGTGAGGGCCGGGTCGCGCAGTGGAGCGAGCGAAACCCACCAGACACCGTCGGGGATGTCCTCGGCGACCTCGGCCGCCGCGTGCAGCGCCAGCCGCGTCTTCCCGGTCCCGCCGGGGCCTGTGAGCGTCAACAACCGGACGTCATCACGCCGCAGCAGGTCGACGACCTCGTCCAGTTCGCGCTTGCGTCCGAGAAACGGCGTCGCAGGGACGGGCAGGTTCGTCTGGTACAGCGTCTTCAAGCGCGGGAAGTCGTCGTCGCCCAGTTGGAAGATGCGCTCCGGCGCCGAGAGGTCCTTGAGACGGTGTTCGCCGAGATCGCGTACGGCCTCGCCGGTGACGAGGTCGCGGGTCGCTTGCGACAGCAGTACCTGACCGCCGTGCCCGGCGCCGGCGATCCGCGCTGCGCGGTGGACGTCGATCCCGACGTAGCCCTCGTTGGTCACGATCGGCTCGCCCGTGTGGAGCCCCATGCGCACACTGACCGGACCGTCGCGGAGTGACGCCTGCCCCTCGGAGGCGGCGGCGATCGCGTCGGAGGCGCGCGCGAACGCGACGAAGAACGCGTCGCCTTGCGTGTCCACCTCGACGCCGCTGTGCCGCGCAAAGGCCTCCCGCAACACACGGCGGTGCTCGCTCAGTAGCTCCGCGTAGCGCTCGCCCTGCTCGTGCAAGAGCCGCGTCGAGCCCTGGATGTCCGTGAAGAGGAACGTGACCGTTCCAGAGGGAATATCGCGCACGACCGGATGATCTAACCCGAGCGGACCACCGTCCAGGCCCGCGGACACACCCGGGTGCACCGGACGTATGCGCTACGCGCGCCGGATCAGCGTCATGCCGTCGCGGACGCTCAGCAGCACCTGGACGGTGCGCGGGTCGGCGGCGACGTGGTCGTTGAAGCGCGACGATCGGGCCCTCGCCGTCGAGCACGCGGCCGCTCCAGAGCGTGTTGTCGGCGACGATCAGACCGCGCTCCGCGAGGCGGCGGCAGCACCGCCTCGTAGTAGCCGATGTAGCCCGTCCTTGTCCGCGTCGATGAAGACGAAGTCGAACGTCGCCCTCGAGGCGTCGCGATCGTCTCGAGCGCAGGCCCGAGGTGGAGCGTGATCTTCGAGCCGTGCGGCGAGCGGTCGAAGTAGCTCTGCGCGACCGCAGCACGTTCCGGATCGAGCTCGCACGCGTCGATGCGGCCGCCGTCGGGCAGCGCCGCCGCCATCGCGAGCGCCGAGTGTCCGCTGAAGCGTGCCGATCTCGAGCACGCGCTGCGGCTGCGATGCCCCAGACGAGCAGCTCGAGGAACCGTCCCGCGACCGGCCCGGTGAGCATGCATCTCCGAGCCGAGCTGTCTCGGCGCGTCTCCGCCGAGAGCTCCGCGAGCAGCGCCTCGTGCGGCGATCGTCAGCCGCTCGACGTACTGCCTCGATCTGCCGGGTCGATGATGTCCATCGCCACCAGGCCGCGCTCGACGCGCGAGCCGCCGACGATCGCGTCCGTCGCCGTCGTCGAACCGCACCCACGCCTTTCCCTTGCCGTCGTAGTCGGGCGACCAGACGATCAGCGTCGCGTCGCGCCCGTCCACGCGCACCGCTCCTCGCCCTCGGGCTCGACGCCGCGCCAGACGCGGACGAACGGGTTCTGCTCCCATTCGCGGCCGATCGTCGTCTCGTCGGTGTGGCCCGGCAGCACGCGGCGGTCGTGCGGCATCGACATGTAGACGTCGAGCACGGCGCTCTTGATCTCGCTCGAAGTTCGCCGCCGCCGACCGCGTCCTTGAACAGCGTGTCGCCGGAGAAGACGCGCCTCGTCGTCGACGACGAAGCAGACCATGTCGTCCGAGTGCCCGGGCGTCGGGATCGCCTCGATCGCGAGCTTGCCCGATCTCCAGCGAGCCGCGCGCGACCGGCAGGCCGAGCTCGCCCTCGTGCGCGACGTGGTCGGCGTGGCAGTGCGTCCGCAGGACGTGGGTGGGCGTGACGCGCCACTCCTCGGCCGCGCGCAGGAGCGGCTCGAGCGGCGCCCCCGAGTCGACGAAGACGGCCGTGCCGCCGGGCTCGTCGCGCGACGAGGTAGGCGTTCGAGAGCCAGCCGGTCGTCCATGCTCCGCGCGACCAGCACGCCGATAGGCTAACGGGGCCACACACGACCCGAGGAGTTGAACGCTCTATGCCCGGCCTGATGGGACGCGCCACCGTGATCGTCAAGGCGAAGTTCTCGAAGCTGCTCGACCGCGCCGAGAACCCGAACGAGACGCTCGACTACTCGTACGAGGAGCAGCTCCGGCAGCTCCAGAACGTCAAGCGCGGCATCGCCGACGTGACGACGGCCAAGAAGCGGCTCGAGCTGCAGTACACGTCGATGCAGCAGCAGGTCGACAAGCTCGACGGCCAGGCGCGCCAGGCGCTGCAGGCGAACCGCGAGGATCTCGCGCGCGAGGCGCTGGCCCGGAAGGCGGCCGTGCAGGCGCAGCTCGACGGGATCATGCAGCAGGGCCAGCAGCTCGAGGCCCAGCAGCAGAAGCTGATCGAGGGCGAGAAGACCCTGCAGACGAAGGTCGAGTCGTTCCGCACGCAGAAGGAAGTGATCAAGGCGCAGTACTCGGCGGCCGAGGCGCAGGTGCGGATCGGCGAGGCGGCGACCGGGCTCGGCGAGCAGATGGCCGACGTCGGGCTCGCGATCCAGCGCGCGAAGGACAAGACGGAGTCGATGCAGGCGCGCGCGAACGCGATCGACGAGCTGACCGCCTCGGGCGCGCTCGAGGACTACACCTCGTCGGGCGACGACATCGACCGGCAGCTCGCGCAGATCTCGCAGGGCGCGCAGGTCGACGACGAGCTCGCGAAGATGAAGGCCGAGCTCGGCGAGGGCGACCGCGCCGCCGAAGGCGCTCGAGGGCGGCGAGGAGAAGGGAGGCGAAGACGCCATGATCGTCCGCGTGCTCGGCGAAGGCCAGTGGCGGGTCGACGACGGGCTGCAGCGACCGGCTGAACGAGCTCGACGACGAGGTCGCGAAGGCGCTCGACGCCGGCGACGAGGCGGCGCTTCACGAGCCGCGCTCGCCGCGCTTGCCGATGCGGTGCGCATCGCACGGCGAGCAGCTGCCGACGACGACCTCTCGACCTCGGACGCGATCGTCCCGCCGGACGACCTCTCGCTCGACGAGGCCCGCGAGCTGATGTCCGACGACGGCTTCATCCCGGATCTGCCCGCGCCCGCACGTGAGCCGGAGGTCGTGCTCGTCGCGACGGCCCGCCGGGGAGCCGCGCGAGAGCGACTTCGAGCTCCGCCGAGCCGACGAGCGCGAGCCCGGCCGACGGGCGAGGTGGTCGTGCGCAACGTCTTCGTCTCGGTCGACCCGTACATGCGCGGGCGCATGACCGGGATGCACACGTACGTCGCCGCCGTACGAGCGTCGGCGAGGTCGTCGACGGCGCGAGGCGTCGGTCGCGTCGTCGCGTCACGGCACGCCGGCTTCGCCGAAGGCGACTGGGTGCTGTCGATGCTCGGCTGGCGCGAGCACGGTGTCGTCCGACGGCGACCGCCTCCGCAAGCTCGACCCGGCGCTCGCGCCGCCGTCGACGGCGCTCGGCGTGCTCGGCATGCCCGGGTTCACGGCCTGGATCGGTCTCGTCGACGTCGGCCGCGTGCAGGAGGGCGAGACGCTCTACGTGTCGGGCGCCGCAGGCGCCGTCGGCTCGGTTGCGGCACAGATCGCGAAGCTCAAGGGGCTGCGCGTGATCGGGAGCGCCGGATCGCCTGAGAAGGTCGAGTGGCTGCGGTCGCTCGGGATCGAGGCCTTCGACTACACGGCAGACGCCGGCCAAGGAGGCGCTCGCCGACGGGATCGACGTGTACTTCGACAACGTGGGCGGCGACGCAGCTCGAGTCGGCGCTGTTCGCGCTGCGACCGTTCGGCCGCGTGATCGCGTGCGGCGCGATCTCGCGCTACAACGACGCGGGCCCGCAGCCGGGCCCGCGCAACCTCGGTCTGATCGTCACCAAGCGCCTGCGCGTCGAGGGCTTCATCGTCCTCGACCACGTCGAGCCGCTTCCGCGAGTTCGTCGAAGGAGGTCGGGCCGCTGGGTGCGCGACGGGAAGCTCGACTACCGCGAGACGGTGGTCGACGGGATCGACACCGGCTGCCGCACGCGTTCGCCGGTCTCTTCCGCGGCGACAACGTCGGGAAGATGCTCGTCCGCGTCGGGCCCGACTGACGCTCAGGGGCGCACGAACGCGATCTCGGTCGAGCCGAGCAGCGTCTGCGGCGACGATCGTGAAGCGGCACACACGCGACGTGTGCGACGACGCCACGTCGACCGTTACGTTCACCGACGGCAGGCCGGCGATGCGGCGGTCGAGCGACGAGGCGGCCGTCGAGGAGGATGCGCAGCCGGATCGTCTTCTTCGGCAGCAGCGTCAGCTGCAGCTGACCTCCGGCGCAGTCGTAGACAGTCGATGTTCGCGACGCCTTCCATGTCGCCGTTCGGGCTCACCCCGTAGGTGAAGAGCGAGAGCGTCGGCGGCCCCTGCAGCCGCCAGAGCGTCAGCCCGCTGCCGGCCGGGACGTTCGTCTGTACGAGGTGCGCGACGCTCGTGCCGACGAACTTGTGGATGTCGCGTGGCGACGACGTACGGCGTCGTGATCGGCAGCCGGCCAGACGGCAGCAGCGGCACCGGCCCGCGCGGCAACGGACCCGGGAAGACGTACGGGAGCGCGGAGAGAACGGTCGTCAGCCGGCGGTTCCAGAACAGCTCCTGCCAGCGGAATGTTCAGACGGTTCGCCGTCGTAGAGGTACGTCACGTCGCCATGGGCCGCGCGGTCGATCCAGTTCGGCGTGGGGCCGACGAGGTTCGCCTGCTCGCGGCGCACGATGCCGCTGATGCGGTTCGAGGCGACGACCGAGCTCGCCGTCAGCAGCGCGAGCACGGCCAGTGGCAGGACGACGAGCGCGCGCCGGGGGACGACCACGAACAGCAGCAACAACGATCGGGGCGGCGATCGCGATCGCATTCGCGGGCTGCACGGGCAGCCGCTCGAGCAGCGAGAGGTCGAACGTGTCGGGCAGCGCCTCGACGACGGTGAGGTGGTTCCACGGTGCGAGCAGCACGACCGCGAGCACCCCGAACGCCGCTAGCGTCGTCGTCACCACGCGCATCGACGCGCGGCGCGACGAGCCACAGCGCGAGCATGACGAAGAGGATCGGCGGGAGCGCTGCCAGGTCGCGGCCCAGCAGGTGCGGTGCGAAGCGCGCGGCGAAGAACCCGACCTGGACGACGACGAGCACGACCGCGGAGACGGCGACCGCGATCAGCGCGCGAGCGTCCGGGATCGTCCTCGCCTGCCGCGGATCGCCTCGACGAGCGAGGACGATCAGGCGCTGCCGCGCGGGATCACACCGACCGCCAGCGACGATGTACGCGAGATGGTCGTAGGTCAGCCCGAGCCCGCGGCCGAACGGGTAGTCGCCGCGAATCGTCGCGGCGTATGCGCCGAAGCACACCGGGACGACGAGCGTGACGGCGACGCCGATGCCGAGCACGGCCCAGACCGGCCAGAACGCGCGTAGCCGCCGAGCGGTCGCGGGCGAACGCGGCATCGATTAGCGACCGCAAGCGCGAAGACGCCGACGAACACGATCGCCTGCGTCGCGCGTCAGCACCGCCAGCGACGATCGCCGCGAAGGCGAGCGCCTGGTCGCGCCGCGTCGCCGTCTCGACGGCGCGCGCGATCGCGACGCAGGGCGAGCGCGGAGAGCGGGTAGAAGAGCACCTCGGTCATCACGAAGCCCGAGTAGAGGAGCAGTGGCGAGGCGAGCGCGAGCGCGGCAGCGACCAGCGCGTAGACGTCGGGCATCAGCGGCGACAGGCGAAGAACACCGGCACCGCCGCGAGCGACATCGACGAGCGCCTGCAGCGGCTTCAGCGCACGCGTCGCCGGTCGGCGAACGTGCCGATCGAGAGCGGCAGTCCGGCGACGACGGGTAGAGCACGCCGTAGCCGGCGCCGCTGCCCGTGCAGGAGCGGGAGCGTCCCGTCGTCGGTAGAGCGCGATCGCGCGCTCGGCGTAGATCGCCTCGTCCGGCATGATCCAGAGCCCGGTGAAGCGCCGAGCCGCGAACCAGTGCAGCAGCGTCGAGAGCCGACGAGTGCAGCCAGTGCGACGCGCTAGATCGGGGCGTCGAACAGCGCGAGCCAGCGCGTCAGGTCTTGCTCGATCGGCAGCTCCTTCTCGAGCTTCGCCTTGAGCTCCAGCTCGGTCGCGTTGTCTCGCTTCTGGTCGCCGGAGGGGACGAACGGCCAGAAGGCTCCTCGCTTGAAGCCATAGATCCAGTAGACGGGATGCTCGCCCCCCGTAAAACGAAACGCCGCCGCCGAGCAGCTGCGGGCCGAATCCCTTCGCGGTCAGCTCGGATGCGACCGTGTGCACGGTCGTGACGAGGTCCTCGAGCTCGGGGTCGTGGACGATCAACCAGTCGAAGCCGTACTCGTCGGTCTTACGCTCGAGCGTCGAGCCCGGACTGCTGCGCGACCGCCTCGACGAGCTGGTCGACGTCGTCGAACGCGCTGCGGAACTCGCCCGACGACTGCGGCTTGAACGCGATCGCGCCGACGCCCGCGGTGCGTCAGCCCGAGCTCGACCTGCAGCGTCACCGCCGCCGTCGTCAGTGCGAACAGGCGGTCATCCTTCGGCTCGGACAGCTTCTTCTTGCCGAAGAGCGCGTCGCGCAGCCCATCGGAGTGCCAGGCTAGCTGAGAGCTACGCGACCGGGCGACCCATCTCGCGCGCGATCTTGGCGAGTGCCTCGATCCGCTTCTCGAGCGGGGGGTGATCCATGAAGAGCTCGGAGGCGGCCGACTTGGACCTTCGCCGGGATGATGAAGAAGGCGTTCATGCCCTCGACCTGGCGCAGGTCGCGGTTCGGGATCAGCGTCATCTGCGAGGAGATCTTCTGCAGCGCGCTCATCAGGTACTCGGGCGCGCCGGTGATCAGCGCCGAGCCGCGGTCTGCGCAGTACTCGCGGTAGCGCGAGATCGTGCGGATCAGGATGTAGCTGATCGCGTAGACGACGATCGAGACCGCGAGGACGATCAGCCAGACGGGCGGGCCTTGTTGTTGTTGTCGCGCCGCTCGCCGCCGCCCCACATGCCGGCGTAGAGGCCGAAGCGGGTGAGCATCGCGGCGAGCATCGCGAAGAAGCTGGCCACGGTCATGATCAGCACGTCGCGGTTCGCGATGTGCGAGAGCTCGTGGGCCAGGACGCCCTCGACTTCCTTCGGCTCGAGCCGATCCCAGAGGCCGGTCGTGACGCAGACCGCCGCATGCTTCGGCGAGCGCCCGGTCGCGAACGCGTTCGGCACCGGCGTGTCCATGATCGCGACCTTCGGCTTCGGGCAGGTCGGCGAGCGCGCAGAGCCGTTCGACCATGTCGTGCAGCGCCGGTGCCTCCTCGCGGCTCACGACCTTCGCGCCGGCGGCGGCGAGCGCGAGCTTGTCGGACGTGTAGTACTGGAACACCGCGATGCCGATCACGATCACGCAGCATCGGGACGAGGCCGACGTTGAAGAGCGTGAAGAGGACGACGGCGAAGACGACGTACAGCAGGCCGAGCAGCCCGGTGGTGAAGAGCATCCGCAGCGTGAGCCCTGCGTCGCGTCCGTATGAGCGGCGTTTCATGACCGCCATTGTAGGGCTGGGGTCGGTTCTGCTGATGGCGCTTAACGCTGTGTCAACAGCGCATGCGGCAGGCCGCTTGCGTCGCTCACGGGACCAGCGTCTGGAGGCGCACACGGCCTGGTTGCGTTGCGCCCCGGCAGCATCCGTGCCGACCGGCGGATGCTGACTGCCGCGTCGACGTTCTTCGTCGACCGGATCCGCGGCTCGAGCCTGCACGCGCTCACCGTCCGCGGCGCCGGCTGTCTCGGGGACGGTGCACTCGCCGGCGACGCGGGTCGACGGCCTCGTCGGCCTGCCGGAGCTGCTGGACGGCAACGTCGAGCGGCGGTGGTCACGCGAACGTGGCGAAGCTGCGCTCGCGGCTCGACACGGGCGGCGCAACGAGCTGCGCGTGCGCATCCTCCTCGGCGATCGATCCTGATCACGCTGGCGCTGTTCGCGCCGCGGCGCGCGCTGGTCGGGCTCGCGTCCGCGATCGGCGGCGCGCTCGTCCTGTCGGCGCTCGGCTGGACGAGCCTGACGTTGCTCGCGCTGCTCACCCTCGTCGGCGACGCTGCTGCCGCGGCGCGCGCTCTGGCTGTTCTTCGCGGCGTACCTCGTCGTGCTGGTCGCGTCGCCGGAGACGCAGTCGCTCGCGCTGCTCGGCCCGCACCCGTGGGGCGGCGGCCGCTTCTACGGGATCTCGAACGAGCTCGAGACGATGCTGCTCGCACCGGCGCTCCTGCTCGGCGTGGCCGCCGCGCCGCTCGTGCTACTGACCGTCGGCTGGAGCAAGGCCGGTGCCGACGGCGGCGGCATCCTCGTCCTGCTCGCCGCCTACGCCTGGCTGCTTCCTCGGCCCCGGCACGTCAGAGCAAAGAACAGACTGGTACTCGCATGCGGTGCCGCCGTGGTCGGCGCTCGGCCTGGCGCTCGTCGGGCTCGACGCGGCGACCGGCGGTCGCAGCCACGTCACGAACGCGCGTCGGCGGCGGCTCGGGCCGAGTCGCGCCACGACCTCTCGCACCGGCTGGGGCGTCTCGTGGCACGGCGCGACCGGGACGCCCGGGCGCGCGGTGCAGTCGCGTCATCTGCCTGGCCGTCCTCGGGTGGGTCGCGACGCGCCGGCCGCGGGTGCGGATCGTCGACGCGCTGCTCGTCGGGCTCGCCGTCTCGCTCGTGGCAAACGACACGCCGCAGGACGTGCTTTTCTGGGGCGCGATCGCGGCTGTCGCGCTCCGGCGCGCCGTATATGCTCAGCGCCCGATGCGCCGCCTCGCGCCGCTGCTCGCCGTGCTGCTCCTGTTCGTCGCCGCGGGCTGCGTCGACGTCGAAGCCGGGGGAGAAGGTCGTCGCAGCCGCTTGCCGTCGACCGTGATCGGGAAGGTGCCGCGCGACCACGCCGAGCACGCACCGTGCCGGCGAGTACAAGAACGGCGACGCGACCGCGGGCAAGCAGGTCTTCGAGACCGCCGGCTGCAAGGGCTGCCACACGCTCGCGGACGCCGGCGCGACCGGCACGGTCGGGCCGAACCTCGACCAGGTCAAGCCGCCGCTCTCGATCGCGGTGAGCGCGTGACCAAGGGCAAGGGCGCGATGCCGTCGTTCAAGGGCCAGCTGACCGACAAGCAGATCGCCGACGTGACGGCCTACGTCGTCAAGGCGACCGGCGGCAACCCGAACGGCTGAGCCTCTCGCTCCCCGACGACTTTCCGCGCGGACGTTCGCGTCGTCGCGACCGACTTCGACCGCACGCTCGTGTGGGCGGACGGGCGAGCTGCACGCGCGGACGCTCGCGGCGCTCGCACGGGCGAAGGCGCCGGCCTGCACGTGATCGTCGTCACGGGCCGGATGGTGCAGTCGGTGCGGCGCGCGCTCGAGCCGGCCGGGCTGCACGATCCGGTGATCTGCTACCAGGGCGCGGTCGTCGCCGACGGCGAGTGGCACTGGCTGCGGCACGAGCCGATCCCGCTCGAGCTGGCGCGCGAGGCGATCGCCGCGGTCGAGGGCCGAGGGCTACTCGCCGAACGTCTACGTCGACGACGAGCTCTACGTCGCCGAGGAGACCGAGGCAGCGCGCAACTACGCGAGCTTCCAGCGACATCGAGTGCACGTCGTCGGCGACCTGCTCGAGTGGCTCACGGAGCCGCCGACGAAGCTCGTCTGCGTCGGCGACCCGGCGGCGCTCGACGAGGTCGAGGTGCGGATGAAGGCGCGGTTCGGCGAGCCGGCTCTACATCTCGAAGTCGCTGCCGTACTTCCTCGAGTTCGCCGCGCCGGGAGTGACGAAGGGCGCGGGGCTCGACTTCCTCGCCGAGCACATGGGGTTCACGCGGGAGGAGACGATCGCGTTCGGTGACGGCGAGAACGACGTCGAGCTGCGTCGAGTGGGCCGGCTACGGGATCGCCGTCGAGAACGCGCACGACGCGCGTGAAGGCGGTCGCCGACTGGGTCTGCCCGTCGGCGTCCGAGGAAGGCGTGGCGCAGGTGCTCGAGGCGCTTCTAGACTCGACGCGATGATCGACCTCCGCGCAGCCCGCAACGATCCCGACGCGTTTCGCGCCGCGCTCGCGCGCAAGGGCGCGGCGGAGGCGCTTCGACGAGCTGCTCGCCGCCGACCGTCGCCTGGCTCGAGCTCGTGCCGCAGGTCGACGAGCTGCGCGCGCGCACGAAGCTGAAGGGCAAGCCGACGCCGGAGCAGCTCGAGGAGCTGCGCGAGCGTGAAGACGCAGCTGCAGGAGCTCGAAGCAGCGGCTCGGCGAGGCGGAGCGCGCCGCAGGAGCTGCTCGACCGCGTTCCGAACCTCGCCGGCCGAGGACACGCCGGACGGGGCGACGGAGGAGGACGCGGTCGTCGTCAAGGTGGTCGGCGATCCGCCGACGTTCTCGTTCGAGCCGCGCGACCACCTCGATCTCGCGGCGGCGCACGGCTGGATCGACGTCGAGCGCGCCGCGCGCGTGTCGGGCTCGCGGTTCGTCTATCGCGTCGGCGACGTCGCGCTGCTCGAGATCGCGCTCTACCGGTGGGCGCTCGCGCGGATCGTGGCGAAGGGGCACGTGCCGGTGCTGCCGCCGGTGCTCGTGCGCGAGGAGGCGATGTACGGCACCGGCTTCTTCCCGTCGGAGAAGAGCGACTTCTACGAGGTGCCGGAGGACGGCCTCTATCTCGTCGGCACGTCGGAGGTGCCGCTCGCCGCGTTCCACATGGGCGAGGTGCTCGACGAGGCTGCCGCTCCGCTACGTCGCGCTCTCGACGTGCTTCCGCCGCGAGGCCGGCGCCGCCGGTCGCGACACGCGCGGGATGTTCCGCGTGCACCAGTTCGACAAGGTCGAGATGTTCGTCTTCTGCGAGCCGGAGCGCTCACGCGAGGAGCACGAGCGGCTGCTCGAGATCGAGGAGGAGCTCGTCCAGGAGCTCGAGCTGCCCTACCGCGTGCTGAACATCGCGGCAGGCGACCTCGGCTCCTCGGCGGCGAAGAAGTACGACATCGAGGCGTGGTTCCCGGGCCAGTCCCGCTATCGCGAGATCACGTCGACCTCGAACACGACCGACTACCAGGCGCGCCGCCTGAACGTCCGCTTCCGGCGCGACGGCAAGCTCGAGCACGTCCACACGCTGAACGGCACCGCCGTCACCGCGCGGGCGATGATCGCGATCCTCGAGAACTTCCAGCACGAGGACGGCTCGGTCTCCGTGCCGGAGCCGCTGCTGGAGTTCGGTGCGCCGGCGCGGCTCGGCGGTCAAGTCGCTGCGGTGAAGTGACGGAGCCGGCCGTAGCCTGAGGCCGGCCCAGGCGGTACAACAGGGCCACGGCGGGGTGCCGGAGCGGCCGAACGGGGCGGTCTTGAAAACCGCTGAGCCTTCACGGGCTCCCTGGGTTCAAATCCCAGCCCCGCCGCTTGTGGCTCGGTCCGGCGACGGTGGGCAACCCGTCACCGAACTGTCATCGCACCGCTCGAGGATCGCTGCTACGGTCACAGGCGGGGATGAGGTGGTCGTTGATGATCACCCTCGCGTCGTTGTCGCTGATGGTCGCGACCCAGGCCCCAGCTTCCAACGCCGCGTCGGGATTGTTCGTCGGCGTGTCGGACGACGCGTTCGAATGGAACACGGCCCCGATGGCGGCCGTCGCCGGCGATCTCGGCCTGCGCGCAGTCCGTGTTGCCCTGAACTGGACCCCCGGCCAGCGCTCCCTCTCGCCGAGCGACGTCGGCGGCCTCAGCAATGTCGTCTTCGGCTCGCACATGCGGGTCGTGGTGGCGGTGTTCAACCAGGGCGACCCGCCGCTCGACGACGGAAGCCGCGACGCCTACTGCTCGTACGTCGCCAACATCGTGCAGCGGTTCCCGCAGATCAACGATCTTGTGATCTGGAACGAGCCCAACCTGAGCGGCTTCTGGCGGCCGCAGTTCGGGAATCCGGGTCAGGGCGCGCCCGAGGAGTACGAGGCGCTGCTCGCCCACTGTTACGACGTTCTCCACGGCCTGCGCTCCTCCATCAACGTGATCGCGCCGGCGACCTCCGTCTGGGGCAACGACAACCCCAACGCCTTCGACAACATCTCTCACTCGCCGACGACCTTCATCCAGGGCATGGGCGCCGCGTACCGCGCGAGCGGTCGGATGACGCCGCTGTTCGACACGCTCGGCCACCATCCGTATCCGACGAGCTCGAACGAGCGCCCGTGGACGGTCCACGCCGACCCGGCGATCATCTCGATCGGCGACCTCCCGAGGCTCGTCTCGACGATCGACCAGGCATTCGGCGGAACCGCGCAGAAGGTGCTCGAGAACGGCCTGCCGCTCTGGTACCTCGAGACCGGGTACCAGACGACGATCGCACCGTCGAAGAGCCAGCTCTACTTCGGCGTCGAGACCTGGCCCGGGGCGGTGCCCGACATCGTGTCGCCCGAGCCGCCGGCGGCCCACCCGCCGGACACGAGCCCGGCCCCGGATCAGGCGACCCAGCTCGTCGACGAGCTCCGCACCACGTATTGCCAGCCCTACGTCGCCGCAGACTTCAACTTCATGCTCGAGGACGAGCCGTCGCTCGGCGGCTGGCAGTCGGGGCTGCTCTGGGCGGACGGCACGCGCAAGGGGTCCTACGACGCCTTCAAGGCAGCCGTCGCACAGGTGAACGCCGGCACCGTGGACTGCAGTCTGGTCGCCGGCGCGCCGCTCGTGCCGGTGACGGTCGGCCCCGGCGCGCCGGGCGCCGGCTCTTCGACCAAGAAGCCGGCGGCGTCCGCTCCGCCGAAGCGAAGCATCACGAAGGTGACCGTGCTGAGCCGCCGGCACGCGGCGTTCGGCTTCCTGCACCTGCGGGCTCGGTTGACGCGCGGCGTCAAGGTCAGCAAGCAGACGATGGCAGGCCGTCAGCTGCTCTTCGTCGTCGGCAAGACCGGCTATCTCGCGACCACGAACCACGCAGGCATCGCCCAGGTCGTTCCGCAGCCACCGCTACCCGTTGGTCGCACCCGCGTTGCGATCCGTTTCCAGGGCGATCCTGCCGACCTCGGCTCGGGGCTCAAGGTGACGATGCGGATCGTGAACTCGCCTGCAACGGTCTGGTCGAAGGGAACTCTGCGCTTGGACGCTGGGGGAACGCTTCGACTGAAGGCCGAGTCCGACGGCAAGTCGGCAGGGGGAACGCTGACGCTGCACACCCACGGCGTCCTTCGGTCCGTTGCGATTCACGCGCTGGGGCTACGGGGCGACCGCGCAAGCGCATGGCTCCGGGGTTCTGACCGCGCCAAGCGGCGGTACCTGGTTCACCTCGTGCGTCTGGCGGGCGGGTCGACTCGGATCGAGATCGTCGGCGCCGTCAGGCTTGGCGCAACCGTGGCGCCGGGGAAGATCGTTATCGCTCCCCGCTGAGCCGGCGCTTACGTCAGCGCGCCGGCCTGAGGCTGCGCGCGAACCCGAGACAGAATGGGGCAAGAGCCGTGGCGGCGACCGCCACCCAGGGGCCGCCCACGAGCAGGCCGAGCACGCCTGAGCTGATCACGAAGAGTCCTCTGATGGCTCGGAGTTCGAAGCGGCCGGCCCTGATCCTTGAGCGAATTGCCGCTCTGTGCGAACTTGCCGATGGGATCGTCGGGGACCGCCGGTTAGAGTCGCGCGGCGGCGGATGAGGGAGGCTCGGGAAAAACTCGCGCGCTTCGAGCGCCTGGTGGCGCGATCGAGTCCCGTTCGAGGAAAAGGTCGCCGTCGCCGTCTTCGCGCTGGCGGCCCTGCTGGTCGGCGGCTGGGTGGTCGCAGACAACCTCTCCTCGGCGAGCGCCGGCTCGAGCCGGGGCTCGTCAGGGTCGGCCGCCGTCGAGGCAATGACTCGGGTCGTGACCGTCCACGACCGAGGGCGAGTGGTCACCGACAAGGTGCCGGTCGTCAAGCGGGTCGTCGTGCAAGAGAAGAAGCCGACGGGAAAGACCCGGACGGTGGTGCGGACGCGGACGGCCGTCCGGACGAGCACGGTCTTCGAGAGGGTGCCGTCGTACGTCACCCACGTGGTGACGGCGCCTCCGCAGACGGTGACCGAGGTCGTGACCAAGACGGTTCCGCAGGTGGAGTGGAAAGTCGTGACGGTCGTGCAGACGGTGACGATCACCGTCCCGTCGTCGCCGTAAGAGCCTCTTAACCGCGATCCACCCGAAGCAGGCGTAACGTCGGGTGCGGACGTTCGTCTGCCGATATGAGCACCGTGCCCGACGACTCATCGCGCCCCTACGGGCGCCGCGCCTTCCTCCTGCTCCTTGCGGGCGGCGTCTCGTCGCTCGGCTGGGCCGGGTGGGCGTCGCGGCCGCTCGCGCCGGTCACCTCCGCGTTCTCGCAGCTCGCTCGGGAACCTCTTCCCGATCGGCGGCTGGCGGATCTACACGATCTCCGGCTCGATGCCGATCTTCGACGAGCAGTCGTGGCGGCTCGAGATCGACCGGCCTCGTGCGCGCGGCCGGTCAGCCTGACGTACGCGCGAGCTGCGCGCGCTCCCGCGGGCCGAGCAGGTGAGCGACTTCCACTGCGTGACCGGCTGGTCGGTGCGCGAACGTGCACTGGGCGGGCGTGCGCTTCGACGACCTGCTCGCGACCGCGCAACCGCTGCCGCAGGCGACGGCGATCCGGTTCGTCTCGCTCGAGCAGCCGTACGACGACTCGCTCACGCTCGAGCAGGCGCGGCTGCCCAACGTGATGCTCGCCTACGACCTCGACGGCAAGCCGCTCTCGCGGCCGCACGGTTCGCCCGGCGCGCGTCGTGATCCCCGAGATGTACGGCTACAAGGGCGTCAAGTGGCTCACGCGCATGGAGCTCGTCGCCGCAGCAGCCGAAGGGCTTCTGGGAAGCAGCACGGCTACGACCAGAACGCGTGGGTGGGGCGGTCGAACGGCTATGGCACGCTGAGCGCCGCCGCCTGCCGCGCTTCGGCCGCACCTCGCGCGCCGTGCACTGGGTGCACGCGACGGCGTTCGTGATCCTGCTCGGCTCGGGGCTCTGCCTCTATCTGCCGAGCCTCTCCGAGGCGGTCAGCCGGCGGCCGCTGCTGAAGTCGATCCACGTCTACACGGCGGTCGCGTGGATCGTGCGCGCTCGTGCTGATCGTCGTGCTCGGCGATCGGCGCGAGCTGCGCCGCGCGGCGCGCGAGATCGACCGCTTCGACGCCGACGACCGCGCGTGGCTTCGCGGACGGGGACGCCGCAGGGCTGGCTGAACGCCGGCCAGAAGCTGAACGCGATCGTCACCGCCGCGTTCGCGGTGCTGTTCGCGATCACCGGCTTCTTCCTCTGGTACGGCGAGCGCGACACGCGGTTCCGGCTCGCGAACGCCCTGCTCGTGCACGACTGGCTGATGTACGTCTCGTTCTTCCTGTTCGTCGGGCACCTCTATCTCTCGCTGATCTACCCGGCGACGCGGCACGCGCTGAGCGGCATGACGCGCGGCTGGGTCGACGAGGACTGGGCGCTGCAGCACCACCGGAAGTGGGTCGAGGGGCTCCGCGAGCCGCCGCGCCGGCTGAAAAGACCTCATGCAAGGTCTTGCGTGTCGGCCGGCGGGTCTTCTGGTGGCCACGTTCCCTCCGCAGGAGGCCCTCCATGAAGCGATTGATCCTGTCCGTCGTCGCACTCGCGGCGCTCGCAGTCCCCGCGGGTGCGCTGGCGAGCGGCGTCGTGCTGAAGGTGCAGCCGGCGCGCCACCTCGTCGCCGTCGCCCGCACGCCGTCGAACGTCGCGCTCGTCCACACGCAGGCGGCGTCGCGGCTCAAGGTCGGCCAGCGGGTCGACATCACGGCGCGCACGCTCAAGAACGGCACGCTCGCCGCGTCGAAGGTGAGCGTCCTCGGTCGCTCGCACAAGGTGCACTTCCGCGGTCTGCTGCTTGCTCGGTCGCACTCCAAGGTCGTGGTGTCTGCGGGCGGCGCGGTGATCAGCCTGCATGCGTCCACGCGCGCGACTGCGTCGGCGCGGGACACCACTCCTGCTCCGGCCCCCGGCTCCCAGGTCGACGTCACCGCAACCGTCGGGACGTCCGGTGAGCTCGACGAGGACGACCTGACCGTCTTCTCGCCGACGTCCCCGGGAGGCAGCATCGAGGGGAGCCTCACGCTCGGGACGGGTTCGATCACGGTCACGTCGGAGCACATGTCGCTGGTGATCAAGGTTCCGACCGGGTTTGACCTCACCGGCTTCACCGCCGGCCAGGAAGTGCTCGCCGTGTTCGCTCAGCAGACGGACGGCTCGCTGCTGCTCACGAAGCTCTCCGGTGACGACAACGCCCAGCAGGCCGACGACCAGAACGAGCAGGGCAACGGCGACCACCACGACGGCGATCACCACGGAGACGGTGGTGGCGGCGGTGGTGGTGGCGGCGGCGATGGCGGCGGCGGCGGTGACGACGACTGAGGTAAACCGATTCGCTCCCACCGTCGATAGAGATGACGTGAGCCCGCTCCTCCTCCGCCGGCTCTCGGACGAAAGTCTCGGCCGCCGCCTCGCCGGAGGTGAGGCGGCGGCCTTCGACGAGCTGTACCGCCGCTACGTCCACCGTCTGGCCGGCTACGGCGCCCAGTTGCTCGGCGACGCCGCCGCTGGAGACGACGTTGCGCAGTCGTCGCTGCTCAAGGCGTACGGCGCGCTGCGTGACGGCCGGGTGCCGGACCGCGTGAAGCCGTGGCTGTTCCGGATCGCGCACAACACGGCGGTCGATCTGGTCGTACGCCGTCGCGAGATTCCGGCCGAGTCGCTTCCCGATCGTCCCGCGCCCGAGCGCGGGGCGGAGGTCGGTGCGCTCGTCACTGCACTGGCGTCGCTGCCCGACCGCCAGCGGCACGTCTACGTCCTCCGTGAGGCTGCACGGGCTCCGCATCGACGAGACCGCGGCCGAGCTCGGCCTCGCACCCGCGCAGGTCGAGCAGGCGCTGTTCGCCGCGCGCAACCGGCTCGCCGAGCACCTCGTGTTCGGCGATCGGCTGAGCTGTGTCGCCGTCCGCCGGCTCGCCTCCGGGCCGCTCGACGGCGACGAGCGTCGCGCGCTCAAGACCCACGTCCGCTCCTGCGCCGAGTGCCGCCGCGCCCTCCCCGCCTCCGGCGGGCGCTCGGTCTGCTCCCGGCCGGCGAGTGGCTACGGGTGCTGCCCGGTCTGCTCGCCGGCGGCGGCGCTCCCGTGGCCGCCAAGGTCGGAGCCGTCGTCGCCACCGCGACGCTGGCGACGGGCGCCCCGATCGCCTACGACATCACCCGCGACCAGAACCCGCGTCACGCGACCGCGGTGCCGGCGGTCCCGCACCACGCCGCGACGAGCAAGCCTCGCGTGCAGCATCCCAGCATCGTCACCCGCGCGCCGATCGTGGCGGCCCCGGAACTCGTCTCCGAGACGCACCTCGTGACCGAGCACGTGAGCGGCCGCTCACACGTCGAGACGCGGCGCGTCGACGAGCGCCGCCGCGTCGGCACAGGGTCGGGCTCGGACGACCGGGAGTCGGGCGGGTCGTCGCAGGTTCCCGCGCCGGCCGTGACGACCGAGTCGAACGACGGCCACCACGACGGCGGCGCGAGCGCCGGGCCGGCTCCGAGCTCCGACGACGGCGGCGACGACACACCCAGCGTCATGATCGCCTCGCCGCCGACCGGCGGCGGCTTCCCCAAGTCCTCGCATGCAACGACCACCGAGGATCACCACGACGACGGCTCGAGCTCCGGGCCCGGCCCGGGTTCCGACGCCGGTAGCGGTTCGCCCGGCGGCGGTTCGGATGGCCGCTCCGGCGGCGGCGACTAGTCTCGGCGCATGTCGCCGCAACGACTCGCCCAGGCCGCGGGGACGGTCGCGCTCGCCTGTGGCTGGTCGGGGTGGCGGGCAGGCTCGGCACCACCCCGACCGAGAACTGGATGCTCTTCGTCGGCGGGATCGGGCTGGTCGCCGTCAGGCGGTGCCGTTCTTCCGCGCCGCGACTAGCTCGGCCATGATCTCGAGCGCGATCTCGGCCGGCTCTTCGCCGCCCAGGTCGAGCCCGATCGGGCCGTGGATCGAGTCGGCCACCTCGCCGAGCTTCTCCTCGCGCTTCTCCTGCGCACGCCGCGAGCCGAGCGCGCCGACGTAGAACGCGCCTCCCTCGACGCCGCGCCGTGAGCGCGGGCAGGTCGAGCCGCTCCTCGTGCACGAGCGAGACGAGCGCCGTGTCCTCGTCGACCTCGATGTTCTCCGGCCACTCGACGATGATCTCGTCCGCGCTCGGCACGCGGTCCCGGGTCGCGAGCCCGGGCCGCGGGTCGACCACGACCGAGTGCCAGCCGAGCGGGCGCGCAAGCGCGCACATCGCCTCGGCGATGTCGCCGGCGCCGACAGCGACGAGCCGCGGCGGCGGCGCCACGGACTCGACGAACACCGTCCGTGCCGTCCTCTTCGCGGAGGTGGGTCGACGACCGGGTGTCGTCGTGCCAGCGGCTCGCCGACTCCGTCGCCGGCGACGATGACGTAGCTCGTGCCGCGAACGATCGGGGGCGCGCCGCTGAAGCGCTCGAGGAAGACGTCGATCTCGCCGCCGCACGGCAGACCGACGGTCCACGCCTCGTCGTCGGCGATCCCGTACGAGACCATGTGCGGCGGCCTCGCCGTCGAGCACCGGTTTCGCGCGCTCGGCGACATCCGCCTCGACACAGCCGCCGGAGACCGAGCCGAAGAGGCGGCCCGACGCGCCGATCGCGAGCTTCGAGCCGAGCGGGCGCGGCGCGCTGCGCCTCGTCGCGACGACTGTCGCGAGCGCGACGTCCTCGCCCTCGCGCGCGCCATTGTTCTGCGCGTTCCAAGACCTCGTCCACGCAAGAATCCTAGTCCGATGGACTCCGGTCGACGATCTGCTCCGCGGGCCGATGCCGGCGAGCTCGGCGATCCGCTGCCGGTGCTCGCCTATGTCGCCGGCGCTCGGCGTCGCGTTCGACGACGACCGGCTCAACGCCGCGCGCCGCCGCGCGCTGTTGCTGCTCGCCGCCGGCGGCGACCCGCACCGCGAGCTCGGTGTCGACGACCGTGCCGTCAAGGCGCTCGCGGCCGATCTGCACGACGACGACCGGCGTGCGCAGCTCAGGGGCGGTATCGACGCGCTCGTCGCGCGCGTACGCGACCTGCCCCGCGCGCGGGAGGGGGCGTTGTTCCTCGCGGGCGATCACGAGCTTGCCTGGCGGCTGTTCGCGCTCGCGCTGCTCGCGGAGGATCTGGCCGAATGACCCCGGCGGTGCAGGCGGCGAAGCGCGCGAGCAGTGCCGGCCGACCGCGCGTCAGCGCCGGCCGGCGCGGCCTGCAGATCGAGCTGGCGCCGTCGGATCTCGTACGGCTGACCGACGCGTCCGTCGCGGAGCTCTCATGCGCCCCACCAGAAACTCGTCGCGATCACGACGTAGAAGCCGACGAGCACGACCCCCTCCTGCCACGTCGACTCGCCGTCGTTGACGATCAGCGCGCCGAGGATGGCGGTGATCACGAGCACGAACGCGAGCAGCGGCGAGAAGACGAGCGTCAGGTGCGTCGTGAACAGGAGCGAGACGAAGACGAGCGACGGGCGTCAGGGCCAGCGCGACCTGCAGGGACGAGTTGATGATCACCGAGATCGCGAAGTCGGCCTTGTTGCGGGCGGCCAGTTGAACGCCGACGACGTTCTCGACGGCGTTCCCGGCGATCGCGACGATCACGAGGCCGGCGAAGACCTCGCTCATGTGCAGCGTGTGGATCGCCGGCGTGAGCGCATCGACGAACCAGTCCGACGTGAACGCGGCGGCGCACACCGGCCGCCGCGAGCACGACTGCCGGTCAGCGACACCGCACCAGCGCGGCGGCTCGTGCTCCTCGCCGGCGGTCGGCCGGAGGAACGCCGGGCAAGCGTCACGACGAAGACGATCAGCAGCACCGCGGCGCAGAGCAGGGAGAGGGTGTGCTCGTGCCCGCTCGCCGATGTGTGGAGCGCGTGCGTGAGCGACGGCATCGCCATCGTCGCCGCGGCGAGCAGCGTCAGGGTGGAGATCGTCCGTGCGCGCACGGAGTTGAACGTCTGCGTGCCGTTGCGCAGCCCACCGACGACGAACGCGATCCCGAGCACGAGCACGCTGTTCGCGAGGATCGAGCCGACGAGCGCGGCCTGGACGACACTCGACGAGGCCCTTGTGCAGCGCGAACAGCGCGATGAAGAGCTCGGGCAGGTTGCCGAGCGCCGACTGGACGACGCCGGCGCCGCCGGAGCCGAGCCGGGCGCCGAGCTGCTCGGTCGCGTGGCCGACCTGACGCGCGAGCGCGGCGAGCGCGACGGCGCTGAGCGCGAAGGTGAGCACCTGGCCGAGCCCGCCGTAGTGGCAGATTGCGGCGATCGCCACGAGCGCGGCGGTGATCGCGAGCTCGATCGCTTCCCGACGCGTCATGGGCCGGAGGATAGTAAAGCGGCCAAATGGGGTACCGCGATCGAGGGCTCAGTCGCCCAACGGCCCGGCAGGTTCGTCGATACCCCCATCAGGCGTGCGCTCACTCCTCCTGATGTTCACCCTGGTCGTTGCGCTGGGCGGCCGTCGAGGCGGCCCAGGCGTCGCAGCTGATCGACCGCAACGCGCACGAACGTCTCGCTCGCGGTGAACGACAAGGGCGAGGCGATGATCACCTACACGGCCGGCGGCCAGCTCAAGCACGTGCTCGCGTGGGGCGCGGTGAACGCGATCGCGCCGACGCCCGACTCGCCAGCAGGTCGCCTTCCGGCTCGACTACGCGGGCGGCTGGGGCAAGTACCACCGCGACTACTGGAAGACGTTCGGGCAGCGACTGCGGTGCCTACGACGGGCCTGCGCTCGCCTGGAAGGTGGTCGCCTGCAAGGCGCCCGACGGCTCGTACTGGGCGCTGCAGTCGTGGCAGCGCGGGCTGCCGAACTACGGCCTCACGCCGACCGGGCAGCCAGGGCGCCTGGGAGCTTCGCCTCTCGCACTGGACCGGCGCACTGCCGGTGCTCGACATCCAGACCGACTGGTCGTGGCATCGCTTCGACCATCTCTTCGGCACGCTGACCTACGGCGGCACCGGCGTCTACGGCTTCCGCTCGACGTCGAGCGGCACTCCGCTCGACACGTTCGGCCGCAACGTCTACGTCGACACGTTCGACTCGCGCTACGGCACCGGCTGGCATCGCGAGAACAGCTTCCTCACGCACACCGGCACCGGGGCCTTCTGTTACAGCTTCAACCCGCACGGGTCGCAGCCCGGCGGGCAAGGGAGCGTCGAGTATCGCGCGACGGTCGAAGGGCCGGGCGTGACGCCGGACGTGATGTGGCAGGGCGACGTCGCCGGGCCCATACCGTCGCTCCGCCGACGCGGCCGCCAACGCTGCGATCTCGCGGCTCGACGACCGCCAGTGCAAGCCGAACTGATCTAGCGGCGCCGATCGGATCCCCGTTTTGGGGGTTGTTGCGGGACGGCTCTGCTCGGACACTTCGAACGTCTCGATCGTGCGGTGAAGGAGATGCAGCCAATGCTTCACTGGAATCGGCGGATCGTGCTCCTGACGGCTCTCGTGCTCGGTGCGGGCGTGCTGGCGGCCGCTCGGCGCCGGCATTCACTGGGCGCAACACGTGTTCCTGGGTTAGGCGCCCGGGCGACCTTCCACGTCTTGCGACCGTGGCCGGAGCACCTCACCCCGAGCGTTGACCGGCGCGGTACGCGAGGCAGCCGGGGGGTCGCGCGCCGCCGGCTCCTCGTCTACGTCCTCGTCGTCAGCTCCGGCACGTTCGCGCTGACCGGCTCGTCGGCGGGCTGACGCTCGCGACGTCGCATGCGTCGGGCGCGACCTGGCTGAGTCTGGCGTGCGCTGCTGCGTCGCGTCTGTCTTCGTCGAGGCCTTTCCGGTGCCGATCAAGGGCGTTCGGGCCGGGGGAATCTCGCTGGCGGCGGTCTTCATCGTCGCCACCGGCTGTCTCTACGGCTGGGCGAGCTGCAGCCGTGCTCGGCGCGATCACGCGCGGTGCGATCGAGCTGCTACCAGCGCCGCCCCTGGTTGAAGGTCATCGTACAACACCGCGGTCTACGCGATCTCGGGCGCGAGCGCCGGCGTGATCGCCGGCTACGTCTCGGCGCCGATCGCGTCGGCTGGTTCGTCGTCCAGGTGATCGGCGCGGCGGCTGACCTTCTACGCTCTCAACGTCGTCCTCGTCGCGCTGGCCGTCAGCATCTCGTCGGCGGCAGAGACTCGGCGCTGTCGTCGCGCAGACGGTGCAGTCGACGATCGTCGCGTTCGCGACGATGACGTCGGTCACGATCATGCTCTGCGTGCTCTGGGAGCGCTCGCCGGTGCTCGCGGCGACGCTGGTCGGCCCGTTCCTCGCGATCTCGCTCTACCAGCGCTCGGTGCTCCGCGCGTTCGAGGCGATGGAGCTGGCGCTGACCGATCCGCTCAGCGGTCTCGGCAACCATCGACACTTCCAGCAGGAGCTCGAGCGACTGCTCGACGAGGCGGACGAGACCGGGACGCTCGCTGACGCTCTGTCTCTTCGACGTCGACGAGTTCAAGTCGATCAACGACCAGCACGGCCATCCGGTCGGCGATCGGATCCTCGCGCTCGTCGGCGGGTGCCTGCGCGACGCGGGCGCCGCGTTCCGGCTCGGCGGCGACGAGTTCGCGGTCTTCTGGCACGACCGGACCGAGGCGGACGCGGTCGACGGCGACGGCGCGCGCGGTCGCACGGATCGGCCGGGCCAAGACGGAGCGCGGGTTGACGGTCGCCGTCTCCGCCGGGCTCGCCACGTATCCGTCGGACGGGCTGGCGCGCGCCGACTTCGTGCGTGCGGCGGACAGCGCGCTCTACGCGGCCAAGGCGGAGGGAAAGGCAGCCGTGCGCGTCTACCGCCACGGCGTGATCGATCTCTCCGTGCGCCGGCGCGGCGAGGATGCCGACCGCCGCGCGCGGCTGCGCGCGGCGGCGTCGCTCGCGGGCGCGATCGACGTGCGCGATCGCCTACACGGGAAGCCATTCGCACGCCGTCGGCGAGCTCGCCGCGCCGCATCGGCGACTGCCTCGGCCTGGTCGCGGAGGAGGTCGAGCTGCTGCGCATCGCCGGGCTCTTGCACGACCTCGGGAAGGTCGCGGTGCCGGAGCACATCCTCTCGAAGCCGGGCCCGCTGACCGCCGACGAGCACGAGGCGATCGCGGTTCACCCGCTCGTCGGCTACCGGATGCTGACGTCGCTGCGCATCGAGCCGGTCGCGACCTGGGTGCTGCATCACCACGAGCGCTACGACGGCAACGGCTACCCGGACGGCCTCGCCGGCGAGGAGATCCCGATCGGCTCGCGCATCCTGCTCGTCGCCGACGCGTACGAGGCGATGACGACCGACCGCCTCTACCGCTCGACGCGCTCGCACCGACGACGCGCTCGCCGAGATCATGCGCTGCGCGGGATCGCAGTTCGACCCGCTGGTCGTCGACGCGCTCACGATGGTCGTCGCGGCCGGAGCTCCGAGCTGTACGCCGGAGCGCGCCGCCACCGTCTAACCTCGTCCGCCGTGGACGAGGAGCGGGGTGCCGAGCAGCGAGCGTTGTTCCGGCGGTGGCCGGCCGGGCGTGTCGGTCGTCGTCGCCGAGGTCGACGACCGCCGCGCCGGGCTGACCGTCTCGTCGCTCGTCTCGCTCTCGCTCGAGCCGACGCTGGTCGGCGTCTCGATCGCGCTCGATGCGTCGCTGCACGAGGTGCTCCGACGCGCGGACGAGTGGGCGAGTCTCGATCCTCGCGGGCGACCAGGCGCACCTCGCACAGCACTTCGCCCGCAGCGTGCCGCCGATCGCGCTCTGGAACGGGCATCGCGGTGCGCGACGACGACCCAGCGGCTGCTCGGCGGCGCCGTCGGCTGGATCGTCGCGCGCACCGTCGATCGCGTCGTCGACCGGCGACCACAGCTTCTTCGTCGGCGAGGTGGTCAGCCTGGAGGAGGGCGTGGCGCCGGAGTCGCTCACCTACGTCCATCGCGGCTACCGCGCGCTGTGATCGACGCGGTCGTCTTCGACCTCGACGGCGTGATCGTCGACTCGGAGCAGGTGTGGGACGAGGTCCGCGTCGAGCTACGTCCACGAGGCAGGGCTCCCGTTTCCCGAGCGCGCGACGCGCGACATGATGGGAATGAGCTCGCCCGAGTGGTCGCGGTACCTCGCCGAGCAGGTCGGCGTGCCGGGAACGCCGGAGCAGATCAACGCCGCGGTCGTCGAGCGGATGCTCGCGCGCTACGCCGACGGGCCGCCGTTCATCCCCGGCGCGCTCGAGGCGGTGCGCCGGATCGCGGACGGTGGCCGGTCGGCGATCGCGTCGTCGTCGAATCGGGAGCTGATCGACGTCGTGCTGCGTGCGGCGGGCTCGAGGACGTCGTCCGCGTCGTCGGTCTCGTCGGAGGAGGTCGCCGCGGCAAGCCTGCGCCGGACGTCTACCTGGAGGCGACGCGGCGACTCGGCGTCGAGCCGCGCCGCGCGGCCGCTGTCGAGGACTCGCACAACGGCATCCGCTCGGCGCAAGCGGCCGGGCTGCGCGTCATCGCGATCCCGAACCCGCACTTCCCGCCCGATGCCGAGTCGCTCGCGCTCGCCGACGTCGTGCTCGACGTCGATCGACGAGCTGACGGTCGAGGTCGTCCGCCGGTTAAAGCTCGATCGTCTCGCCGTCGTCCGGGCACGACGACGCCGTCGATCGCGCGGTACACGTCGCGCCGCTCGACGCAGTGGTTGATCGCCTCGAGGTGCACGACGACGACGCGCGCGTCGGTCGCGTCGCGAAGCGCGCGCGACGTCGCGCTGCGTCATCACGATCGGATCGCCCTCGACGAACCGCGCGCCGCTCCCGTTGACGACGACGGTGTGCGGCCGGTGGCGCTCGAGCGCCTCGCGCGACCTCGTCGCACCAGATCGTGTCGCCGGCGACGTAGACGCCGTCGACCACGAATCCCGAGACAGGGCCGAGCGCCTCGTCGATCTCGCCGGTGCCGTGACGCCCGCCGGTGCGCGCGACGTCGAGCCCGAGCCAGCCGTCCGGCTCGTCGGTCGCGGCCGAGAAGCCTCGTGCCGCGCAGGTCGTCGACGCTTCCGGGCTGCGTCAGCAACGGGATCGTACGGCGGGATGAGCTCAGCAGCCCGATCGTCGAAGTGATCCTCGTGCAGGTGCGTGACGATCGACGCCGTCGATGCCCGCGACGACGTCCTCGGCCGGGATCGGCAGCCGACGAGCGGGTTCCGCAGGTCGTTCGCGGTGTCCTCGATCGGCGGCCGCGCGCCCGCGTCGTCGAGCATCGGATCGATCGAGGATCGCGCTTGCCCGAGGTCTCGAGCAGCAGCGTCGCGTTGCGGACGAGCGTCAGCTTCATACGCGGCCGAGGAGCACGCAGCCGTTGTGGCCGCCGAGCCCCATCGCGTTCGAGAGCGCGACGTCGACCTGCGCGCGGCGTGGCCTCGTTCGGCACGTAGTCGAGGTCGCAGTCGGGGTCGGGCTCGCGATAGTTGATCGTCGGCGGCAGCACGCCGTCGTGCAGCGCGAGCGCGGAGAGGATCGCCTCGATCGCGCCGGCTGCCCCGAACGTGTGGCCCATCATCGACTTGGTCGACGAGACCGCGAGCTCGTAGGCGTGGTCGCCGAACACCTGCTTGATCGCGCGCGTCTCGGCCGCGTCGCCGAGCGGCGTCGACGTGCCGTGCGCGTTGATGTAGCCGACGCGCTCCGGCTCGACGCCGGCGCGCTCGAGCGCGACCGTCATCATCGCCGCGACGCCCGTCGCCTCGGGCTCGGGCTGCGCCATGTGGTGCGCGTCGTTCGAGGCGCCGTAGCCGAGCACCTCGGCGTAGATCTTCGGCGCCGCGCGCCTCGGCGCTCTCGAGCGCTCGAGCAGCAGGCGCCGGCGCCCTCCGCCATCACGAAGCCGGCGCGCGTCGCGTCGAACGGACGCGAGGCGTGCGGCGGGATGCTCGTCCTCGACCGCGAGCCCGCGCATCGCGGTGAAGCCGGCGAGGATCAGCGGCACGATGCACGACTCGGTGCCGCCCGCGAGGACGGCGTCGGCGGCGCCGCGCCGGATCATCTCGGCGGCCTCGCCGATCGCGTGCGAGCCCGTCGCGCACGCCGAGACGACCGCGTAGTTCGGGCCCTTGAGGCCGAGCGAGATCGCGAGCTGGCCCGAGACCGAGTCGACGAGCACGTTCGGCAGGAAGTTCGGCGAGACGCGGTCGGGGCCGCGCTCGCGCAGCGTGTCCGCCTGCTCGAGGATGCCCGGGCACGCCGCCGATCGCCGAGCCGAAGATCACGCCGACCCGCGTCGGGTCGAAGCCGTTCAGCCCGGCGTCGGCGAGCGCCTCGCGACCTGCGGCGACGCCGAGCAGCACGTTCCGCTCGAGCTTGCGCGCCTCCTTCGGCGGAGACGACCTGCGTGGGGTCGAAGCCCTTCACCTCGGCGGCGACGCGGACGGGCAGGCCGTCCGTGTCGAACGCCTGGATCCAGTCGATGCCGCTCTCGCCGGCGAGGGCGGCCTTCCACGTGCTCGGCGCGTCGAGGCCGAGCGGCGTGACGCAGCCGATGCCGGTGACGGCGACGCGGGTCATCCGCCGAAACCCTACGCTTCGCCCCGGTGCCGGCCGCCGCCGTCCCGTTCCCGCCGATGGAGGCGCAGCTCGTGCGCGAGCTGCCCGACCGGCGACGGCTGGCAGTACGAGCCGAAGTGGGACGGCTTCCGCGGCGTGCTCGAGAACGTCGACGGCGAGCTCAACCTCTGGTCGCGGAACGAGCGCCCGCTGCTCCGCTACTTCCCGGAGCTGCGCCCACTCGGCGACCTGCTGCCGCCGCGCTCGGCGCTCGACGGCGAGATCGTGATCGCGCGCGACGGCGCGCTCGACTTCGACGCGATGCAGATGCGCCTCCACCCGGCGGAGTCGCGGATCCGCCGCCTGTCGGCCGAGATCCCCGCCGCAGTTCGTCGTCTTCGACGTGCTGCTCTGGGACGGCGAGGAGGTGTGGCAGCCTGCCGCTCGCCGAGCGCCGGCAGCGGGTCGAGCGCTCGACGGCTTCCGCCTCTCGCCGGCGACGCGCGATGTCGCGGACGCGCGCGACTGGCTCGACCGCTTCGAGGCGCTCGGGCTCGACGGCGTGGTCGGCAAGCGGCTCGACTCGCCGTACCTGCCCGGCTCGCGCGACGCGGTGGTGAAGGTCAAGGAGCACCGGACGGCCGACTGCGTCGTCGTCGGGCGTGCGCTGGAAGGGCGACCGCGAGCGCGATCGCGACGCTCCTGCTCGGTCTCTACCGGGACGACGGCGGCTCGACTACGTCGGCATCGTGTGCGGTCGGCGGCGCGCATGCGGGACGACGTCGCCAGCCGCGTGTTGCCGCTGCTCGACGAGTCGTCCGACCAGCGGTTCTCGGAGCCGAACCGCTGGGGCACCGGCGAGCTCGAGGAGAGCGCGGTGCGGCCCGAGCTCGTGGTCGAGGTGCGCTACGACAAGGTGCAGGGCCACCGCTTCCGGCACGGCACGAAGTTCATCCGCTGGCGCGACGACAAGAATCCGGCCGACTGCACGTGGCGCGAGGTGCAGCCGCCGCGCGACCCGAACGCCGCCGGCATCGAGTCACTGCTCGGGTAGTCCCGGCCGACGCGTCCGGAGCGGACGAGGGCAGGCGGCGACCCTCGGTGCCTGGCACCGTGCCGACCGCCTCCCCGAGCGGCCGCCGGCGGCATCCCGCTCGCCGGGTCGTGCGCCGCGGTCGTCTTCCGCGGGTGAATCGTTTCTCGCGACCGGTGTCCTCCCGACGTCTTCCGGCGCGCCGTGCGGCACGAGCATCGCTCCGACGATCGCTGCGCGCAAGGGCTGTGGATGAATCGACACAGTTCCGATTCGGTCGGCCGACCGGTGCCTGGCACCGGGTTTTGGAGGTTGAGCCGGCGAAGTCCGCTCATGCCGGCGGCTCGAGACCCAGCCGCTCGAAGCGCGGGCGCAGCGAGGGCGGGTTGCGCCACATCCCGTGCATCGGGTCGCCGACGGCCTCGATGCGCGCCGCCATCGTCTCGACCGTGAAGGCCTCCGGCTCGACGCCCGCGACCTCGTCCCAGCGCAACGGGGCGGAGACGCGCGCGTCCTCCGTCGGCCGCACCGAGTAGGCCGACGCGATCGTGCGGTCGCGCGCGTTCTGGCCGAAGTCGACGAACACGCCGATCCGGTCGGCGACACGCCAGGTCGTCGTCGCGACCCGCTGATCGCCGATCCGTCGCTCGACCTCCTCGGCTAGCGCTTTGGCGAAGCGCCGCACCTCCGGGAAGCCCACCTCGCGCTTGATCGGCGCGAGGATGTGCAGTCCTGTCGAGCCCGACGTCTTGGGATACGAGCGAAGCCCGAGCTCGTCCAGGACCGCCCGGACGACGAGTGCGATCTCGCGGACGAACGGCCACTGGCCGTCGGTCGTCGGATCGAGGTCGATCAGCACGTAGTCCGGGTACTCGATCTCCGGGACCCGTGAGTGCCACGTGTGCAGCTCGATGCAGCCGAGGTTCGCGACCCAGGCGAGTGCCGGCGCGTTGTCGACGATCGCGAACACTGTCGAGTGGCCGCTCGGGAACGCGACATGAACACGTCGTCGACGTAGTCCGGGTGGTTCGCCGGCACGCGCTTCTGGTGGAAGAACTCGCCGTCGACGCCGTTCGGGTAGCGCTTCATGTGGAAGGGTCGACGGCGCAGGTGGGGGAGTGCCAGATCGGCGACGGAGACGTAGTAGGAGACGAGGTCTCCCTTGGTCAGCTTCCGTGCCGGGAAGAAGATCTTGTCGGGATTCGAGATCGGTACGTCGATGCGACCGACGCGCATCCAGCGAGTATCGTGAAGTCGTGTTGGAACGGGGCCCGTTGACCGACGTCACGCTCGAGCCACTCGACGACTACCTCGTCGTGGAGCCGCTCGACGACAGCGAAACGGCCAGCGGCCTGATCGTGCCGGTGAACGAGGCCGCCCAGATTCGCACCGGCATCGTCGCAGCCGTCGGCCCGGACGTCTCGGCGATCGAGCCGGGCGACAAGGTGCTCTACCCGCGCGACGCCGGCTGGGAGGTACGCCTCGCGCGGTCGTCGCATCGCGTGCGCGTCCTCAAGCGCGAGGACGTCGTCGCGCGCGTGCACGACTGAGGAAACGCGAGGAGGCCCGCCGAGCGGGCCCGCTTGAGCGGAGAGGGAGGGATTTGAACCCTCGACGCACCTTTCAGCACGTACGCGATTTCCAATCGCGCTCCTTAGACCGCTCGGACACCTCTCCGAGCGCGGGCAGCGTACCCGGTCGCCCCTGCGGCCGAAAGCCCCGGCACCGCCCGGCAAGCCGAGGAGTGCCTTGCCGGAGCGGACCGGGGAGTCGAGGCTCGGCGAGCTTCTACCGATCGTGCGCGTGGTGGTGGCTCGCGGCCCAGTTGGCCCAGTCGTGCGCGGCCGGCAATGCCGCGATCGCGACGACGAGACCGGCGACGATCGCAGCCGCCACGACGAACTGTCGCAGGCGGGCACCGGCCAGCGACGCCGTCAGGTCGGCTCGCACGAAGCGTGGGACGTTCAGCAGATGGCCGAGCACGTGCAAGGTCATCGACCCGAACCAGACCACGAAGCTCGCCTTGTGCAGCGCGACGGTCAGGCCCTGCCGGGGATGCACGACGGCGAGCAGAACGCCGCTGCCGAACAGGGCCACCGTGGAGGCCACGGTCAGCGGGGCTACGAGCAGTCGCATCAGCGGCGGCGGCGGCCCCTTGCGCAGGTAGGCCGAGTCGCGAAGGTAGTAGCGCGCAAAGCGCCAGCCCGTGCTTCCCATCTTCAGGAGCACCGGCGGGATCAGCATCAGCCCGAGGAAGACGTGAAGCGCCATCTGTTGGCGGATGAACGGGATCGTCGCGCCCTCTGCCGCGAGCAAGACCAGTAGGACGACGGCATTCGTCGCGGTGAGGCGGGCGTTTCCCTCTGTTCCGCCGCGGAGGATTCGCGTCCGCACGGCGGCCAGCAGACCATCGGCGCATGAGACCCCGATGAGAGTGGCCCACGGTGGAGCTTGACGCCAGGAACAATCAGGCCGATGCGCGTGTTGGTCGTCGAGGACGAGCCGAAGATGGCGGAACTGGTCGCACGGGCGCTGCGCGAGGAGGGCCATCCCGCGGATGTCGCCGCGCGCGGTCGGGATGCGCTGTGGATGGCTGAGGCGGCGCCGTACGACGCGATCGTCCTCGACGTCATGCTGCCGGACTTCGACGGGTTCGAGGTGCTGCGCGAGTTGCGCACACGGAAGATCTGGACTCCAGTCCTGATGCTCACCGCGCGCGATGCGGTGAGCGATCGCGTCGGCGCGCTCGACTCCGGCGCCGACGACTATCTGACGAAGCCGTTCTCCTTCGCCGAGTTGCTCGCGCGGATCCGAGCGGTCGCGCGCCGTGGGCCGATCGACCGCCCGACGACCCTCGTCGTCAGTGACCTCACGCTGGATCCCGCCGAGCGCCGCGTCTGGCGAGACGGCAGCGAGATCGAGTTGTCGGCGCGGGAGTTCGCCGTGCTCGAGCTGCTGATGCGGCGCGCCGGACAGACGCTCTCCCGGCTCCAACTCCTCGAAGGCGCGTGGGACATGGCATTCGAGAGCCGCTCCAACATCGTGGACGTCTACGTGCGCTACCTACGCGAAAAGATCGACCGGCCGTTCGGCCGCGCATCGATCGAGACCGTGCGAGGCGTCGGCTACCGGCTACGGAAGGACGGACTGTGAGGAAGCTCTCGATCCGCTTGCGCCTGACGCTTCCGTTCGCGCTGGGGATGGCGCTCGTGCTCGCGGCGGTCGGCATCGTCATTTATCTGCGCGTCGGGAGCGCTCTGCTCGGTTCGGTCGACCAGAACCTGCGTGCGCAGGCAGCCGAGGCTGTCTCGCACGCGCGCGAGGGTCGGACGCTGCTCGATCGCGACGTCAGCGACGGGCCGGCGATCGCCGAGGTCGAGCTTCCCGATGGAACGATCGACGACTCGTCGCCCGCCACACTGCCGCCGCTGCTCGACGCGGCCGCGCGGCGGAGGGTCTTCGGCGGGAGCCGGGTCGCGTGGCGGACGACGACGCTCCCGAGTCTGCGCGGCGAGTGGCGGCTGATCGAGGTGCCGGTTCGCGTCGACGGGCACGCAGCAGCTCTCGTCGTCGGTCGGTCGGTCGCGGCGCGAACCGAGACGCTCAATCGGCTGGCACGCGAGTTCCTGTTTGCCGCGCCGGCCGCGCTCCTGCTCGCCATCCTCGCGGGCTATGCGGTGGCGGCAGCAGCTCTACGCCCGGTCGAGGCGATGCGGCGACGCGCGAGTGTGATCAGCGCGATGACCCCCGGAAGGCGCCTGCCCGTGCCGGCTGCACGCGACGAGATCTCGGCGCTCGCGGTGACCCTGAACGACATGCTCGGACGTCTCGAGGACGCACTCGACCACGAGCGGCGCTTCGTCGCCGACGCGAGTCATGAGCTCCGGACTCCGCTCGCCCTCCTTCGAGCCGAGCTCGAGCTTGCGCTGCGGCGGCCGCGCTCGCGCGCCGAGCTCGAAGACGCCGTTCGCTCCGCTGCGGCGGGGACCGAACGACTCACGAGGCTTGCCGAGGATCTCCTGTTGATCGCGCGTTCCGATCAGGGAGGCATCCCGCTGCGACGCGAACCGGTCGGTGCCGTCGCGCTGTTCGAGGCGGTGCGCGACCGCTTCGCGCTGAGAGCGGCGACCGTCGATCGCAAGATCGAGGTGGACCGATCCGTCGACGGCGATCTCGACGCCGATCCTCTGCGTCTGGAGCAGGCTCTTGGGAACCTGGTCGACAACGCACTGGTGCACGGCGGCGGCGCCGTGAGGCTGTCGGCCCGTGCGCATGACGACGTGATCGAGCTGCACGTGTGCGACGAGGGAGAGGGCTTTCCCGCCGAGTTCCTGAATCGCGCGTTCGATCGGTTCAGTCGCGCCGATGACGCGCGCACCACGGCGGGCACGGGTCTCGGCTTGTCGATTGTCGCCTTGATCGCGCGTGCCCACGGCGGCGACGCGCAGGTGCGCAACACGCCCGCGGGTGGGGCGGATGTCTGGTTGACGGTTCCGGTTCGAGCGGGCGCCGTTTCCAACGAGCTCCCGGCTCGGCCCCTGTCCGCGGGCGTCTGACGCCGTTCATCGAGATCTCATTCGCGGCCGCGACAGTGCGGACGATGGACGTCGACCCTGCAGCCCTGCGGCGCGCGATCGAGAAGCGTGACGCCGCCTCGGCGCGCGTTCGCCGACTCACCGGCATCGCGCTGGCCGCGGCAGCCGGGCTCACGGGTGTGTTCACCGCGTTGGCCGCCGGCTCGACCCATCCGCGCAAGGTGGCACGCCGTGCCGATCGTCCCCAGGCCGCGGCAGCGTCCCGAAAGCCCGTCGTGGCGCCGACGCCGCTGCTCGTTGCGGCCGAGGCGTCTTCGAGCGCACCGGCCACCCAGTCCCCGCCTGCCCCGCCCGTCTCCGCGCCGCCCGACGCGGGCCCGGTCGTCGTCAGCGGCGGCTCGTGATTGCCCGCGCGTCCTTTTCGGCACTCGGCACATCGGCGGTCGTCGTCGTCGCCGAGGCGGAGTTCCTCGCGAGTGCGCGTACGCTGCTCGCGGCCCTCCTGGACCGCGTCGACCGCTCGTGCAGCCGCTTTCGGCCCGACTCCGAGCTGGTGGCTGTCAACCGACTGTCCGGCAGCGTCGTTCGCCTGAGCGACGATCTCCACCGCGCGGTCCGCGCCGCCCTGGATGCGGCCGAGGCGACCGACGGGATCGTCGATCCGACGCTCGGCGCACACCTCCGCGCGCTGGGCTACGACCGCACCTTCCCCTGTGTCCGCGCGCGTCCAGGTTGGCGTTTCGAGTCGCTCGGAGCGCCCCGGGCAGCATGGCGTCGAGTCGAGCTCGACGATGAGCGCCGGCTGCTGCGGGCCCCGGCGGGGATCGAGCTCGACCTGGGTGCGACTGCGAAGGCTCTTGCCGCAGACCTCGCGGCGGAGCGGATCGCTCGGGAAAGCGGCGCCGGCGTCCTCGTGTCGCTCGGCGGTGACGTTTCCGTCGCCGGCGAGCCGCCCGCAGAGGGGTGGTGCGTGCTCGTCTCGTCCGCGCATGACGCGCCGCTCGACGGCGAGGGACAGCGAGTCACGCTCTCGAGTGGCGGTCTCGCGACGTCGAGCACCGACGTTCGAGCCTGGTCGACGTCCGGAGGGGAGATGCATCACCTGCTCGACCCCCGCACCGGGCTCTCGGCGAGCACTCCGTGGAGGGCTGCCTCGGTCGCCGCGACAACCTGCCTGCAGGCGAACGTCGCCAGCACGGCGGCGATCGTCCTGGGCGCGAGCGCGCCGGGCTGGCTCGTCGAACGCAACCTTCCGGCTCGGTTGATCTCCCGCGACGGCGCGCTGACGACGCTTGCGGGCTGGCCTTCCGAAAGCACGTGAGCTGACCGATGTTGCTCGCGAGTGCGAAGGTCCTGTGGTTCGTCACGCGTGGCAGCGGCGTTGTCGCTCTGCTGCTCCTTACCGCGTCGGTTCTGCTCGGCGTAACGGTCGCGACCCGTTGGCGCGCACCGACCTGGCCTCGGTTTGCCGTCACGAACGTTCACAGGAACGTGACGCTGCTCTCGATCTTCTTCGTCGCGGTTCACGTCGTCACGACGGTCGCGGACGGTTACGCGCCGATCTCTCTCACCGCCGCTGTGGTCCCGTTCGACTCGCCGTATCGACCGCTGTGGCTCGGTCTGGGGGCAATTGCGTTCGATCTGCTGCTCGCGCTCGTCGCGACGAGCCTCGCCCGGAAATGGATCCGTCCGCAGTTCTGGCGCGCCCTCCACTGGCTGGCGTATGCGGCGTGGCCGGTCGCGTTGCTGCATTCGTTCGGGACCGGGAGCGACGCGCGGCTCGGGTGGTTGGCTGCACTCGGGCTCGGCTGTCTCGCGTTGGTCGCGCTCGCCGTCCTCGCGCGGGCGGTGCTCGGACGCGGTCGGACAGGCTTGCGAGCTCTTGCGGCGGCAGGGGCGCTCGTCGCGCCGGTGGCGATCGTTCTCTGGTACAGCAGTGGCCCGCTGCGCCCTGGGTGGGCGAAGCGCGCCGGTACGCCCACGGCCTTGCTCGCCCAGTCGACCCGGCCGGTCGTCGCTACCTCGCTGGTCCGCGCCCCGAGGACGCCGGTTGCGCCGTTCGTCTCTGCACTCAGCGGGAGCGTCTCGCAGACTCAGGCTGCTGCGGGCCTCGTGACCGTCCACCTCGCGCTTCGCCTTCGCGGCGGCCCGCAGGGTGCGGCCCGGATCGACCTCCAAGGGGTACCTGGCGACCAAGGCGTGGCGATGACGGCGAGCGGCGTCTCGTTCGTCCCGCAGACAACGCGACAGGTCTTCACGGGGAAGGTCGTAGGCCTCGCCGGGACGCAGGTCGTGGCCGACGTCCGGAACGGCCTCGGCGAACGGCTTCGGCTGCGTTTCGTGCTTCGGATCGATGCAGGCGGTAGCACGGTGTCCGGGTTGGTCAGGGCGTCCGCCGGGAGCGGCGGCGAATGAGCAGAGCGGCCCGTTCGGTCGCTGCGCCCCCGGCGCCCGCCGGCACGGAGAGGCTCCTTGCCGGCGTACGAGGTGGCGCTCCCATGCCGTACCGCGCTCATCTCGACCGCTTCGGGGCTCTGCCCGACGGAGTCGATGTGGGCGCCCTGCTCGAGGACGCCGGACTTCGCGGGAGGGGCGGCGGCGCGTTTTCTGCAGCGAGGAAGCTGCGAAGCGTCGCCGGAGCACGCAAGCCGGTCGTGGTCGTGAACGGCGTCGAAGGCGAGCCGGCCAGCGGGAAGGACAAGCTGCTGCTGCGCTTCGCACCGCATCTCGTGATCGACGGGGCGGTTGTCGCAGCCAGGGCGGTCGGCGCCGGTGAGGTCGTCGTCGGTGTCGCCGACGATGCTCGCCCCGAGTTCGCGGCTCTGATCTCGGCATTCGGCCAGCGCGGTCGAGGCCCGGTCTCGCTGCGTGCAGCCGCCGTTCCGCGCGGATTCGTGAGCGGAGAGGAAACGGCGCTGCTCAACGCGTTGAGCGGTGGTGATCCAAAGCCGACGCTGAAGCCGCCGTACCCGTTCGAGCGCGGGCTTCGGCGCGCACCTACGCTCGTGCACAACGCCGAGACGCTGGCATACGTGGGGCTCATCGCCCGGTTCGGCGCCGAGTGGTTCAGATCGGTCGGGGCGCCGGACGCGCCCGGTACCGCGCTGGTGACGCTCCTGGGGGCGGTGCGCCGCCCCGGCGTGCATGAGATCGAGCTCGGGTCCTCGCTAGGCGACCTGATCCGCCGCTCCGGTGGGTTGACAGAGCCCGTCAGCGCCTTCCTCGTGGGAGGGTACTTCGGGCGTTGGGTCACGGCTGCGGACGCCGCACCGGTTCGCCTGATGCCGGAAACGCTCGGCGCCGGCGCGGTGGTGGCGCTCCCAGCGTCCGTCTGTGGGTTGCGGGAGTGCTCACGCGTCGTTCGCTACCTCGCGCGTGAAAGCGCGGGGCAATGCGGCCCGTGCGTTCACGGCCTCGCTGCGATGGCAGACGCCGTCGAGCGCCTCGTCGCCGGCGAGGCGCGGGCGCGGGCGCAACTCGAGCGCTGGGCGGAACAGGTGCGCGGTCGAGGCGCGTGCCGGCATCCGGACGGAGCGGTCGGGTTCGCACTCAGCGCGTTGTCTGCGTTTCGCGTCGAGCTCGACGAACACAGCCGAGGTCGCTGCGCGAGCGAAGGCCCGCCCGTGCTGCCCGTTCCACGGGTGCAACGGTGAAGCCAATCGGGCGCATCGCGGTCGACCCGATCGCCTGTGACGGGCATGGCCTGTGCGCCGAGCTGTTCCCGGACCGCATCGTGCTCGACGACTGGGGCTATCCGATCGTCGACCCGACGAACGTCCCGCCGGCGCTCGCACGACACGCGCAACGTGCCGTAGCTCAGTGCCCGACGCGCGCGCTCCGGCTCGTCGCGAGCAAGGAACCGCCGCCGAGAACGGCGCGACACAGCCGCTAGAGTTCCTCGCCTTGTCAGCCGAGCAAGCGCGTCGTTCGCACCTGTTCCGCCGCCGAACCGGCGGGCCTCGCGGCGGCACGAGGCGGTCCGAGCGCCTGCTCGCGACGTCGAGCGTGCGGCGCGGGCTGATCGTCGGCTCGATCCTCTCGGTGCTGCTGGTCGCGCTCGTCTCGAGCCTCCTCGCGTGGCGCCAGTACGACTCCGCGAAGCGACAGGCGCTCACCGATCTCGACGCTCGCGTGGTCGCCGTGAACGCGATCCTCGATCTCTATTTCTCCGAGCAGATCAACGCACTCGACGCCGTCGCGAAGGCGCCGGCCGTCGTCCGGCACGACCCGGTGCTGATCCAGGCGTACATTCGCCGGCTCGACCAGAAGAACGGCCTCTTTCCCGGGGGGATCTTCTGGCTCGATCGCCGCGGGCAGGTGCGGGCGAGCGGGACGCTCCCGAGCTCGCCCGGCACATCCGTCGCCAACCGGCTCTACTTCCGGCGCGTCGTCCGGACCGGCAAGCCCTACGTCAGTTCCGGGCTGATCGGCCGGCAGACGGGGCAGACGATCGTGGTGATTGCAGTCCCGACGAAGGATGCGCGGGGCCGGCTCACGGGTGTCCTCGGGGGCCGGCTGGTGTTCAAGACCGGCGCCAAGCCGAGCAGGCAGTCGCTCGCGCTCGGCTTCGGGAACCTCACGATCGTCGACCGCAACGGCCGGCTGCTGCAGCCGGGCCTGCCACGCGTGACGAACACGGACCTACTTCGGCAGATGCGCAAGAAGCGGACGGGCATCATCGCGTCCTCGCCGGGGCTCGAGGGAACAGGTGATCACGCGGTGCTGTTCGCGACGTCGCAGCGCTCGAACTGGATCACGCTGATCGATCGGCCGCGCTCGACGGTGTTCGCGTCCGCTCTGCGCTCGTTCGTGCTCGAGCTCGCGTCGATGGGAGTCTCCGCCGCACTCGTGCTAGCCCTGTTGGCCCTGCTGATCCGGCGCGCGAGCCGCCGGGAGAGCGAGCAGGACGTGAAGGCGCGGTCCTGGACCCGGCTGACGCGGCGGCTCATGTCGGCGATGGCACCGGAGGCGATCACCGTTGCGCTGCTCGATGCGCTGGTGCGCGCCTTCCCGGATTCGATCGCGTTTGTCGCGATCGGCGACGAGCACGCGCAGCTCCGTGCGGCGTCGGGAGTGCGGGCGGCTCCGATCTCGGCCGAGAGCATGCTGTTCGGCACCGAGATCGCCCGGCTCGGCGGAGATGCTCCGCGGAGCTTCCGGCTCGATCGGCATCCGAGCCTCAGCACGTTGCAGCGGCTGCCCGGGAACTACCGCGGACTTCATGTCGAGCCGGTTCTGAGCCGCGACGGAGCGCGGCTCGGCACGGTGGCCCTACTCACGACCGACGAGCACCTGGACAACGACGACTGGGACCTGCTCGCAACCTTCGGCGCGCAGGCCGCGATCGCGGTCGAGCGGACGGACGTCTTCGCACACGAGCACGAGCTGTCGCTGCAGCTGCAGCGCGCGCTGCTGCCGGACCAGCTCCCGGCTCTCGAGGGAATCTCGCTCTCCGGGCACTACCTTGCGGGTGCCGCCCAGCTCGAGGTGGGCGGAGACTGGTACGACGCCGTCCAACGCCCCGACGGCATCCTGCAGCTCTGCGTCGGCGACGTCAGCGGCCGGGGCATCTCCGCCGCGACGGTGATGGTCGGACTGCGAAATGCGTTCGACGCCTACGCGCTCGAGTACAGTTCGCCGGCGCAGATCCTGCAGCGAATGATGCGCCACGTGCGCGAGGGCGAGTTCATAACCGTCGCATGCGTCAGCGTCGATCCGTCGCGCGACTTGCTCACCTATTCGCTCGCCGGGCATCTCCCGCCGCTCCTGGTCGACCGTGACTCCGGCGAGGTGACGCGGCTCGACGTCGCCGCAGGACCACCATTCGGTGCAGCCGAGTTCCACAACATCATCGAGACGACCGTGCCGCTGCCGAAGCACGCGACGCTCGCGCTGTACACCGACGGGCTCGTCGAACGGCGCGGCAGGGACTTGTACGAGGGCATGACGATCCTCGGTGACGTCCTTGCCGACGATTCCACCTCGAATGCCCGCGAAGCCGTGGCCCGTGTTTCCGCTGTGCTGGGCGAGACCGGCGACGACCTTGCGTTGTTGTTGGTTGCGTTTTCGGGATCGAGGGCAGGAACACGTATCGACATTCCCGCTGATCCCTCGTCGCTGCCGAGGATTCGGCAGCGCCTGCGCGCCTGGCTGGCGGCGCTCGAGCTCGATCCGGCGAAAGCCGAGGAGATCGTGCTCGCGGTCAGCGAGGCCTGCAACAACGCGATCGAGCACGCCCGGCCGAGCCGGGACGACGTGATCACGGTGATCCTCGGGGCCGACGCTGAGATGCTGACGGCGACGGTCGAGGATCACGGCCGCTGGATCGAGCCGAACGGTCACGGGGATCGTGGCCGCGGCCTCGCGCTGATGCGGCGTCTGATGGACTCGGTCGAGATCGAGCGCGGGCGGGAGGGCACACGCGTGATCCTCCGGCGCCGCCGGCCGATGGGCGGACGGTCGAAGGTCGCCGGTCCGGCTCGCCCCGCGGCCGACCCAGACCCGGTCGCGTCGTAAGCTGAGGCGGTGAGCGCACCGCTGCACGAGCTCCGCTCGTCCCGGAGAGGAGACGTCTACGTCGTCGATGTCGCAGGCGAGATCGATCTAGGCACGAGCGGGGAGCTCGAGGAGATGCTCGCCTCGGTCACAGATGGCGTGACGCGCGTGGTCGTCGATCTCGCGGGGACGACGTTCCTCGACTCGTCGGCGCTCAACGTGCTCGTGCGGCAGGAGAAGGAGCTGACGGCGCGTGACACCGAACTGACCCTCGTCATCCCACCGGGGACACCCGCGGCGGCGATCTTCGAGCTGACTCACCTAACGGAGACCTTCACGATCGTCCCGACGGTCGAGCAGGCCGTCACGTAGCGCAGGCCGCGCGTCTGGTTTCGCCGGTCGTGATGCCTCGGTCCGGTTTCGGCGCTCCATGATTCATGTTCGTCCGGATGGGCAGCATAGGTCGGCCCATGCAGAGACGAGTCCCCGTTGTCGCCGCCGTGGCGGTGCTCCTTGCCGGATGTAACGGCGGAACGGTCGATCGTCACGCCCTGAAAAACGACTCAGCTGCGGTCGATTCGATGGCTTGCGAGGGAGCACTGCTCGCGCACGAGGTTGTGGGCGGGAAAGCGACCGCCAACTTTGTCCGGGGACAAGCCGAGGCGTTGCGTGTCCAGTCGTCCAATCTCGCCGATGCCCTGGCAACGCGGCCTGCGCTTGCAGCAATCGAGAGGAAGGTTCGGACCAAGGCCAAGGATTCGGCGGAGCTCTCGGCCCAGCTCCGGCGCATCCGGGATCATCCGTCCGATCGTCGTGTCGCTGCGAGCGTCCAGCAGCGGCTGAAGAGGCTGGGCGACTGCACGTGAGCAAGCTGCTCGGTCTAGCGCTCGGCATCCTCTCGGCGATCGGTGGCTTCGTCGACATCGGCGACCTGGTCTTCAACACGGCTGCAGGTGCCACGTTCGGGTACCAGCTGATGTGGGTGATCCCGATCGGTGTCGTCGGGATCATTGTCTATTCCGAGATGTGCGGACGCGTTGCTGCAGTGTCGGGCAAGGCGGTCTTCGACGCGGTGCGCGAGCGCGTCGGCTTCAAGGCCGCGCTCGGTGCGCTCGTGTCGTCCGAGATCGTGAACCTCATGACTCTGGCATGCGAGCTCGGAGGCGTCGCGATCGCGCTGCAGCTGCTGTCGGGCGTCCCCTATCGGTGGCTGATCCTGCTGGCGACAGTCGGGTTCGCGATCGTCATCTGGGTCACGTCGTTCAACTGGCTCGAGCGTGGATTCGGCTACGGGGGCCTCTGCATGCTCGTCTTCGCCGTTGCCGCGGTGAAGGTGGGTCCCAGCTGGTCGAAGTTCGGGAACGGCTTCATCCCGCACCTCAGCCAGAACAATCCGACGCTTTATCTGTACTTCGTCGTCGGACTCCTCGGGGCGGCGATGACTCCATACGAGGTGTACTTCTACTCGTCTGGCGGTGTCGAAGAACGTTGGAGCCCAAAGGACCTGGGCATGAATCGGGCGAATGCGATCGTCGGATATGGGCTTGGCGGCACATTGTCGCTCGCGTTGATGATTGTCGGCTCGACCGTGTTCCTCGCGCATGGCATCTCGCCGCAACACCTGGGCACGATCGCCCTCGGGGCCGCGGATCCGCTCGGGAAGATCGGCCTCCTCTTCGCACTCGTCGGAATCCTCTTCGCCGTCGGTGGTGCGTCGATCGACACGGTTTTTGCGGGCGCGTACAACCTGGCGCAGTTCTGCGGCTGGGAGTGGGGCCGATATCGGAGCCCGGCGGGCGCCCCACGCTTCGCGCTCACGTGGATCATCCTGCTCGTCCTCGCGATGGCAATCGTGATGACCGGTGTTGATCCGGTCGTATTGACGGAGTATGCGGTCATCTTCTCGGTCGTCGCACTCCCACTCACCTACATACCGATCTTGCTCGTCGCGAACGACCGCTCTTACATGGGTCGCTACGGCAACGGGAGGCTCTCGAACTCGGTCGGAGTCGTGTACCTCGTCGTGATCATGGTTGTCGCATTGACCGCGATCCCGTTGATGATCCTCACGAACGCGGGCCAGAATTGAGCGACACCGAGTTCGACATCGGATTACACGTCCTCGACCGGCAGCTGCTCGACAAGAACGGCCGTCGCTGCGGCAACGTCGACGATCTCGCTGTTCAGGGTGGACCGGGCGAGGTGGCCGAGATCGTCGCGATTCTCGTCGGCCCAGGCACGTGGGGCGCGCGAGCGGGTTGGATCGGACGCCTCGCAGGCTGGATCGGAGGTCGCCGCAAAGTCCGCATCGCCTGGACTGAAGTCTCGAAGATCGACTCCGCCGTCCATCTCAAACACGATGCGACGTCGCTTGGCCTCGGCGTCGGTGATGACCGCTTGCGGCCATATATCGAGAAGATCCCGGGCGCCGGCCGATGAGGACCCTCTCCTCGCTCCTTCGTCGCAGCGTGGAAACGGAGTCCGGCCGTTCCCTTGGTCGCTGCCACGATCTGCGGGGTCAACTCCTCGATTCGACGCTGCGCGTCACCGGGCTCTGCGTCGGACGAGGCGGCTTACTGTCACATCTCGGAGTTCGCTCGCACGAACGCCATGACGTCATTCCGTGGGAGGAGGTCGTCCGAATCGAAGGGAAGCGAATCGTCGTTCGCGACAACGCGCCCTGATGCCGATCGGCGGTCACGAGCGCAGGCCGATTCCCGCGCAACGCTGCGGGTTTCGGCTCGAGAGAGCGGAGGGGGAGGGATTTGAACCCTCGACCGACGGAACCGCCGGTAACGGTTTTCGAGACCGCCGCATTCGACCGCTCTGCCACCCCTCCAGCGCGCCACAGCGTAGCGGTGGGCGGGGCCGGGATTTACCGGGGCCTTCGCTAGGATGCGCGCGCCCGGAGAAGTGGCCGAGTGGCTGAAGGCGGCGCCCTGCTAAGGCGTTAGGTGGGGAAATCCCTGCCTCGAGGGTTCGAATCCCTCCTTCTCCGCTCCCGCGGCCGCCGGCGCGAAAATCACCCTTCCGAGCTATGGCAGGCCCGGGCTGTCTCCCGCACGATGCGCCTTGCCGGCTCCCCCTGACACTGTCCGGCACATGTACGGCCTGCGGCGACCCGCTCAATAGAGCGGGTTCGCTGTTTCTGGGGCCGAATCTAGTGCGTCGAGGTGTAGACGAACGCCGCGACGTCCTGGATCTGCTTCGGTGTCAACTGGCCCTTGAACGCCGGCATCGGGCCGCCGCCCACCTCGACCTGGTGCACGATCACGGCCTCGGCCGGCTTCAGCTGGTCGAGGTTCGGCCCGACCGTGCCGGTCGAGCCGGCCGCCTTCAGCGTGTGGCATGCGGTGCAGCCCGCCGACGTGAACACCGCCTTGCCCGCCACCGGGTCGCCCTTGACCGCCGGAGCCCCTCCGCCGCCGCCGGTTGTCGTCGTCGGCGGCGCCGACGACGTCGTGGCCGGCGCCGCCGCGCTCGCCTCCTTCTTCTCCCTGCCGAGGACGATGACGGCGGCGAGCATCGCGACGAAGAAGCAGCGCCGTCACGACGACGAACCAGCCGACGTGCCGGCCCGGGAAGTTCGGATTGCGAGACGGCAGGACGAACGACGAGATCAGTGCAAAGACGATGAAGGCAACGCCGAAGGCGAGCAGGCTGATCTTCTGGCCGGTCGACAGCCCGGCGATCACGAGAGACACGTGCAGCACCATCGCGGCCGGAACCTACCGCAAGCGGCGCGATCGGGAGCCGTGATCCCATCCAGGCCGCGTTGTTGTGGTCGATCGCCTGGCCGGTGATGCCGAGCGACGCGTCGGAGCGCGCCGTCGGTGTGTAGCCGTTGCGCGATCGCGCGGCCGATGCCGGTACCGCCTCCCGTGACGACGATGTGCTTCAACCGGGGCGGGCGGCCCAGGCGGCGAGCACGGCCTGCTCCTTCTCACGGGCGAGGCCGGCGGGGCGCGGGTCTGACCGGTCGTGCTCGCCGGTCGCGATCCACTCGAGCGTCGCGGCCACCGTCTCGACCAGCGGCCGGATCGCCAGGCCGGCGGCGAGGGCGCGGTCGACCGGTGTCGACAGCATCGCCGCGTAGCCGGGATCGTGGAGCCAGAGCGGCAGCTCCATCCACTCGCCGACCTCGTGCTCGACGAGAAACTCGGGGTCGACCCACACGACCTCGGCGCTCGAGCCGGCGGCGTTCCGGCACGTTTCGATCAGCTCCCCGCGGGTCGTCGGAGGCGCGACGCCGTTGAAGGTGCCTGCGAGCCGGCGCTCGGCGGCGGCGACGATCCACGCCGCCAGGTCGCGGGCGTCGATCACCTGGGCCGGCGCGTCGACCGGTGCGGGAGCGAGCACCGGGCCGGGCTCGAGGAAGCGCTCGGGCCAGTACGTGAACCGGCCGGTCGGGTCCCACGGCCCCACGATCAGGCCCGGCCTGACGACGAACGCATCGGGGAACCGCGCCAGTACGACCTGCTCCGAGAGCGCCTTCAGCGGTCCGTACGCCTCGCTGCGGTAGTCCTCGGTCTCCTCCGCGAGCGTCGCCGTCGCCGCGTCCTCGCCCGCCGGCGTCGACAGGTCGGCGTACACCGAGACCGACGAGACGAAGGTGTAGTGACCCACGTCGCCGAGCGCGTCGAGCGTTGCCTCGACGACGCGCGGCAGATAACCGCTCGTGTCGACGACGGCGTCGAACGCTCGTCCTGCGAGTGCAGCGAGATCGCCGTCACGGTCGCCGTGCAGCTTCTCGACGTCCGGGAACAGCTCCGGGTTCGTGCGGCCGCGGTTGAACAGCGTCACGTCGTGGCCGTTCGCGAGCGCGGCGTCGACGACGTCGCGGCCGAGGAAGAGCGTTCCACCGAGCACGAGGATCCGCATACGCTCAAGCGTATGGTCTGGTTCGTGCGACATGCGCAGGTCTCGCTCGAGCTCGAGCGGCCGGCGTCTGAATGGCGGCTCTCGCCGGCAGGGCGGGCAGCGGCGGCTGAGCTCGCCAGACGGCTCGCGCCCGTGCCGCGCGTCATCTCGAGCCCCGAGCCGAAGGCGGTCGCCACGGCCGAGCCGCTCGCGCGGCTGTCGAGCGTCGAGCTGGAGCTCGACGAGCGCCTTCGTGAAGTGCGTCGCGACACGAACCTGCCGAGCGCCGACGCGCACCGGGCGGCGGTTCGCGACTACCTGCGAGGTCGCGCCATCGACGGGTGGGAGCCGCGGGCGGAGGCGGAGGCGCGCTTCGCGGCGGCGCTGGAGGGAGTCGACGATGCGGCGGTCGTGACGCATGCGACCGTCCTCGCGCTCTTTCTCGGCTACGGCTTCGACCAGTGGGCGCGCATCGAACTGCCGGACGTGATCGGGTGGCAGCCGTGATCCGACCACTCGAGCCGGCCGACTACCCGCAGGTGATCGGCGTCGTCGACGAGTGGTGGGGAGGACGGGCGATGGCGGCGATGCTGCCGAAGCTCTTCTTCGTCCACTTCCGCGACACATCGTTCGCCGCCGATGACGATGGGCGCCTCGTCGGGTTCCTTTGCGGGTTCCGGTCGCAGACGCAGGCCGACGAGGCCTACATCCACTTCGTCGGCGTCGACCCGGAGGCGCGGGGGCGTGGCGTCGCGCGCTCCCTCTACGAGTCCTTCTTCGCGGCGGTCGTGCCTCGCTCGGTCGTGCGCGCGGTCACGTCACCGCGGAACGAGCGGTCGATCGCCTTCCACCGTGCGCTCGGCTTCGACGTCGAGCGGATCGACGAGAGCTACGACGGGCACGGTGAGGCCCGCGCGCTGCTCGTCTGGCGCCGCGCCTGACCATCCTCCCTCGGGCGAGGGATGGGAGGCGCCGCCGAGAGCGCCGACGATCTTCCGGAGGTGCCGCCGCTCCCCGTCTATCGTGGTCCATTCGGAAAGGCTCAGGCCGAGCGCCTGCTCTGGCGCGCCGGCTTCGGCCCGCGCAAGGGGGAGGCTGAGGCGCTCGCGAAGCTCGGGCTCGCGGGCGCTGTGCACGCGCTCGTCAACCCGGGCTACGAGAAGCTCGTCGGCCCGAAGCCTCACGACGACAAGGGCCGCCCGCTCGCGCCGTACTCGGCGTGGGGCCACGATCACGCCTGGTGGCTCGACCGGATGGTGCGCACGAGCCGCCCGCTCGTCGAGCGGATGACGCTCGTGTGGCACGACTGGTTCGCGACATCGAACGACGGAGTCGGCAGCCAGAAGCTGATGCTCGAGCAGAACGCGCTGTTCCGGCGGCACGCGCTCGGGTCGTTCCACGACCTGCTGCGCGACGTCACGGCAAATCCCGCGATGCTCGAATGGCTCAACGGCCTCGTGAACGAGAAGGGCTCGCCGAACGAGAACTACGGCCGCGAGATGATGGAGCTGTTCACACTCGGCGCCGACCGCGGTGCCTACTCGGAGCGGGACGTGCGCGAGCAGGCGCGCGCGCTGACCGGCTGGCAGAACCGTTGGAAGCGCGGCGCCGGCGCCTACGACTTCCACTTCGACGCGTCACGCCACGACACCGGCATGAAGCGCGTCTTCGGCAAGACGGGGAACTTCGACTGGCGCGACGCGTGCAACCTCTGCCTCGTGCACCACATGCACCCGTCGTTCTTCGTGCAGAAGCTGTGGAGCTACTTCGTGCCGACGAAGCCCGACCACGCGACGCAGTCCGCGCTCGAGGCGGTCTACAAGAACGGCTACGAGATCAAGCCCGTCGTCAGCGCGATCCTCAGCCATCCCGCGGTGTTCACCGGGCCGCGGCTCGTGAAGCCGCCGATCGTGCACACGGCCGGCCTGCTGCGCCGGCTCGGCATGCGGGATCACCACCACCGACTGGGCGTGGATCGGCGACCTCTCCGGGCAGCGGCTCTTCTATCCGCCGAACGTCGCCGGCTGGGACGACACGCGCTGGCTCGACACCGCCACGTTCCGCGGTCGCTGGTACGCGGTGCAGCGGATGCTGCGCGACAAGACCCTCGACCCGCAGAAGGCGAAGGCTCCGTACGACGCGAAGCAGCTTGTCTCGCAGGCACTCGACTTCTGGGGCGACCCGCAGCTCTCGACCGGCACGCAAGTCGCGTTGCTGCGATTCGCGAAGCACGCTCTCGCCGACGCCGGCAACGCATCGTGGAAGCAGCAGCAATACCCGGTGCTCGTGCAGAACGCGTTGCGCCAGCTCGTCGCCATGTCCCCCGACCTCCAGACGGCATGAGCGCCGGCTCGAAGCGCATCGTCTGCGACGAGTGCACGCGCGCCGACCTGTTCCGTGCGACCGCCGGGCGTGGGCTGCCGGCGATCGAGCCGGGCATGCCGTTGCCGGCGGGCACCGGGCTGTCGCGCCGCGGCTTCGTGATGCGCTCGCTCGGGCTCGCGCTCTCCGTCTACGGCGTGGGCCGCCTCGCCGCCTTCGACGAGGGAATCGCCAACGCGGCCGCCGCCGGGCCGAAGCCGATCCTCGTCACGGTGTTCCTGCAGGGCGGCGCCGACTCGCTCTCGCTGCTCTACCCGCAGGGCGACCCGCTGTACCCGAAGTACCGCAAGGCGCTCGCCGTCACGGGCGGCCCGGCGTTCACCGAGGATGCGCGTCTCTTCTGGCATCCGTCGCTGACGCCGCTCTCGCAGTTGCACGACGAGGGCAAGGTGTCGGTGCTCCCGGCTGTCGGCTACGACCATCCCGACCAGTCGCACTTCACGTCGCGCCATTACTGGGAAGTCGGGGCGACGGATACGCGCTTGCTCACGGGCTGGCTCGGGCGCTATCTCGACACGATCGGATCGCCCGACAACCCGCTGCAGGGGCTTTCGCTCGGAGGCTCGCTGTCGCCGTCGCTCGCGACGGCGCGCATGCCGGTCGCGACGATCGACGCGCCGGGTCAGTACGACTTCTGGACGCCGGGCGTGTGGGGATCGGTCCAGGACCGGATGCTCGACGCGATCGGCGGTCTCGGTGCCGTGCGCTCGCACGATGCGGCCTTCGCGACCGCGGCGAACGCGGCGCGCCAGTCCGACCGGCTCCGGCGGCAGCTGCAGCCGTTCGCGGGCAAGAAGCTGACGCCGCCCGTGCCGTACCCGCAGTCGGACGACTCGTTCCCGACGCAGCTCTCGGGCCTTGCCGCGATGATCGCCGCCGGGCTGCCGCTCCACTGCGTCTCGCTCGAGGCGAGCGGCTCCTACGACACTCACGCCGACCAGACGACGGAGCTCGGGCCGGCGCTCGACACGACGGCGAGCTCGCTGCTCGCGTTCCAGCGCGATCTCGAGGCGCGCGGGATCGACGATCGCGTGCTCACGCTCGTCTGGAGCGAGTTCGGCAGGCGCGCGCAGGAGAACGGCTCCGGCGGCACCGATCACGGCGCGGCCGGCTGCGGCTTCCTGATCGGCACGCACGCCGCCGGGACGCAGATCGGCGAGTTCCCGGGCCTGACGGCGCTCGACGCCGACGGCAACCTGAAGCCGACCGCCGACTTCCGCGGCGTCTACGCGGCGCTGCTCGAGCAGTGGCTGCACACGGACGCCGAGCGCGTGATCCCGGGCGCGGGGAAGTTCCAGCGCCCGACGCTGGTCAAGTGAAGCTCGCGCTCGCCGCGGTCGCGCTCTTCCTCGCAAGTAACAGTCTGTTACAAGCGGCGTCCCCGCCACCCTCGCGCGTGCAGGTGGCGGCCCGGGAGTACTCCTTCACGCTCTCGCGGCTCCGCGTCAAGTCCGGCTCGGCCGTCGTCGAACTGGTCAACTACGGCCAGGACGGACACGACCTGCGGCTCCAGCGCGCGGGCTCGCGGCACATCGCCGGGATCGGCGAGGTGGGGGCGGGCAAGTTCGCCGACCTCTCGCTGAAGCTCGCTCCGGGGCGATACTCGCTGTGGTGCTCCGTCGCGAATCACCGCGCGCTCGGGATGCGCGCGACGCTCGTCGTCACCAAGCGCTGATCGTCGACGACGTCGGCGACCCGGCCGGCGTGCCCGTCGTGTATCTCCACGGCGGGGGCGACTCGCGCCTCTCGCGCCATCCCGACGACGAGCTCACGGCGGCGCTCGGCGTCCGCCTGCTCGCGGTCGACCGCTGCGGGCCGCGGATCCGGACGCGCACGCTGCTCGGCTTCGCCGCCGAACTGCTCGAGCTCGTGGACAGCCTCGGAGTCGAGCGCTTCGCCGTCGTCGGCTGGTCGGCAGGCGGTCCGCACGCTCTGGGCGTCGCGGCCGCCGCGCCGGCGCGCGTGACCCGGGTCGGGCTCGTCGCATCGATGCCGGTGCCGGACGGGCTCGGCGCGATGCCGGCCCCGGTGCGCGCGGCGATGCGCGTCGCGCGCGTCTCGCCGCGCTGCGCTGTTCCCGGCCTCGAGCGGTGGGCGCGCCAGGTGACGCTGCCGACCGGCGCTCCCGCCACCGACGAGGCCTACGCGCGCGGCCGGCTCGAGGCGTTCCGCGACGGCGGCGGCTGGCTCGCGCACGAGCTCGCCTACCTCGGCAGGCCGTGGGGCTTCGGGCTGGCGGACGTCCGCGCGCCCGTGACGCTCTGGTGGGGCGACGCCGACCGGGTGACTCCGCCCTCGATCGGCGAGGAGTTCCAACGCCGCCTCCCGGACGCCGAGTTGCGCGTCGTCGCAGGCACGCATCAGCTGCTCTTCCAGCGTTGGCAGGAGATCCTCGCCGACGCAGCCCGTCCGTAGACTGACGTGCCATGAAGACGACCGCGCCCCTCGTCGCCCTGATCCTCGCGCTGGCGCTTGCCGCGGCCGGCTGCGGCTCCAAGAAGCATGCCGCGACGACCACTGCGCCGGCGACCACGGCGCCCGCGGCCGGGTTCAAGGTCGGCCTCTCGACCGACACGGGCGGCCTCAACGACCGGAGCTTCAACCATCTCGCGTATGTCGGCCTGCAGCGCGCCCAGCGGCAACTCGGCGTGCAGGGGCGCGTCGTGCTCGCGAGCTCGTCGTCCGACTACATCCCGAACCTCACCGCGCTCGCACGGCAGGGCTACAACCTCGTGATCGGCGTCGGCTTCACGGAGATCCAGGCGATGGCGGCCGTCGCGAAGTCGTTCCCGAAGACGCACTTCGCGATCGTCGACGTCTCGAACGCAGACGAGGGGAAGCTCAAGAACGTGGAGGGCCTGCTCTTCAAGGAGCAGGAGGCGGGCTACCTGGCCGGCTACGCCGCCGGGCTCGCGGCGAAGCAGCGGGGCGGGAAGGCGGTCTCCACCGTCGGCGGCCAGAAGCAGCCGCCGGTCGACCGGTACATCGCGGGCTTCCAGGCCGGTGCCAAGGCCGCCGACCCGGGCGTGCAGACGCTGAACGGCTACTCGAACGACTTCTCGAACCCCTCCAAGTGCAAGGAGGTCGCGCTGAACCAGATCGCGGCCGGCTCGGTCGTCGTCTTCCAGGTTGCGGGCGGCTGCGGGCTCGGCGCGCTCGACGCGGCGAAGGAGAAGAGCGTCTGGGGAATCGGCGTCGACGCAGACCAGGGCTACCTCGGCCCCTACGTCCTCACGTCGGCGCTGAAGCGCGTCGACACCTCCGTGTACGACGCGATCAAGGATGCGAAGGAAGGAAAGTTCAAGGGCGGGACCGACGCGGTCTACGGCATCGACATCGGCGGGGTCGGCATCGGCAAGTTCTCGTCCCAGGCGCCGGCAGGGATCAAGGCGTCGGTGGCCAAGATCGAGCAGCAGATGAAGGCCGGCAAGATCAAGAACATCCCCACGATCGTCAAGTAGCTCGGACAGTGCCGAAGCTCACCGAGGAGCAGATCGCGATGCTTCGCGCCAAGAACTACGCGACGATCGCGACGCTCGGCCCGGACGGCGCGCCGCAGACGACGATCGTCTGGATCGACGAGGAGGACGGACGGCCCGTGTTCAACACGACGAACGCCCGCGCCAAGGGCCACAACCTCAAGCGCGACCCGCGGCTCAGCATGCTCGTCTGGGAGCGCGACGACCCCTACCGCTACTTCTCGGTCGAGGGAGTCGCGGAGCTGGAGCAGGACGAGGGCGGTAACCACATGCACGCGATGTCGCGGAAGTACGCGGGGAAGGACTTCCACACGCCGGTCGACCGCCTGATCGTGCGCGTGACCCCGGAGCGGATCTACGACTACCACGACGATTGAGCGACTATGGTCTGCATAGATGACTAGCGCGTATTCTCAGACGACGGGTGAGGTCGACCTCCGCGCCGGTGCGCGGGACCATCTCTGGCTGCACTTCACGCGGATGCACGGCTACGAGCCGCCGGTGATCGTGCGCGGCGAGGGCTGTTATCTCTTCGACGATCGCGGCAAGCGCTACCTCGACGCGCTCGCCGGGCTGTTCGCGGTCAACATCGGGTACTCGTACGGCGACGAGGTCGGCCGGGTCGCGCACGACCAGCTGCGCGAGCTGCCCTTCTACACGAACTGGTCGTACGCGCACCCGCGCGCGATCGAGCTGGCGACGCGGCTCAACGAGCTGAGCCCGGAAGGCATCGATCGAGCCTTCTTCGTCTCTGGTGGGTCAGAGGCCGTCGAGTCGGCGTGGAAGATCGCACGGCAGTACCACGCAGTGCGCGGCGAGCGCCGCTGGAAGGCGATCGCGCGCCGGACGGCGTACCACGGCACGACGCTCGGCGCCCTCTCGATCAACGGCATCCCGGCGCTGCGCACGCCCTTCGAGCCGCTCATCCCGGACGTGATGCACGTGCGCAACACGAACCGCTACCACCGAGCGAAGGACGAGACTGAGGCCGAGTTCACGGCGTTCCTGCTCGAGGATCTCGACAGCACGATCCAGCAAGCCGGGCCGGAGACGGTGGCAATGGTGATCATGGAGCCGGTGCAGAATGCCGGTGGCTGTTTCACGCCGCCCGCCGGCTACTTCCAGGGCGTGCGCGAGATCTGCGACCTCTATGGGATCCTGCTGTGCGCCGACGAGGTGATCACCGGCTTCGGTCGGACAGGCGCTTGGTTCGCGAGCGAGAAGTACGACATCCGGCCCGACCTGATCACGTGCGCGAAGGGGTTGTCGTCCGCGTATGCGCCGATCGGGGCTGTGCTCGCCGGCGAGCGCGTGTTCGAGCCGTTCGCAAAGCAGTCGGCAATGCTGACGCACGGCATCACCTTCGGCGGTCACCCCGTGTCTTGCGCGGTCGCGCTCAAGAACCTCGAGATCATGGAGCGGGACGGGATCATCACCGGCGTCGCCGAGCATGAGGAAACGTTCCGCAAGGAGCTCGCAACGCTGCTCGAGCTCGACATCGTGGGTGACCTGCGCGGCACAGGCTTCTTCTGGGCGCTCGAGCTCGTGAAGGACAAGGAGACTCGCGAGACCTTCACCAGCGAGGAGTCGGAGACGCTGCTCCGGAGCTTCCTCTCGCCCGAGCTGTTCGAACGCGGCCTGATCTGCCGCGCCGATGACCGCGGCGACCCGGTGGTGCAGATCTCGCCGCCGCTCGTCGCGCGCGAAGAGCAGTTCTCGGAGATGGTCGGGATCCTCGGTGACGTGCTCACCGAGGCCTGGAAGCGCCTCCACCCTTCCGCCGGGGTGCGCGCGACCGACGTGATCGTCCGCGGATAGCGGCCGGACTACGCTCCACGCGTGCAGGTCACGATCTGCGACGTGGGGCCGCGCGACGGCCTCCAGAACGAGGTGGAGGTGCTCGCACCTGCGGTTCGCGCCGACCTCGTGTCGCGTCTCGCGGCCGCCCGGGTGCCGCGGGTCGAGGCCGTGTCGTTCGTGCGCGGCGATCGCGTGCCGCAGATGGAGGGCGCAGAGGAGGTCGTCGCGGCCGTCGAGCGACGCGCCGGCACGGAGCTGTCGGGGCTCGTGCTCAACGAGCGCGGGTACGAGCGCTTCGCAGCGACGGGTCTCGATCGCGTCAACTGCACGCTCGCGGCGACGGAGACGTTCAACCGGCGAAACGCGAACGCCTCGCTCGACGAGGCGGTCGCGCGCGTCCGCGCGATCGCCGCGCAGGCGTCCGTGCCGGTCACGGTGACCGTGTCGTGCGCCTGGGGCTGCCCGTTCGAGGGTGAAGTCGATCCGGCCTCCGTCGCCGCTCTCTGCGAGCGGCTCGCCGGGGCCGACGAGCTCGTGCTCGCCGACACGATCGGCGTCGCGACGCCGCGGCGCGTGGCGCGGTTGCTCGAGCGCGTGTCGATCCTCGGCGTACCGCTCGGCGCGCACCTGCACAACACGCGGAACACCGGCTATGCGTCCGCCTGGGCGGCGCTCGAGGCCGGGGCCGGTCTGCTCGACGCATCGGTCGGCGGACTCGGCGGCTGCCCGTTCTCGCCGCAGGCGACCGGCAACGTCGCCACCGAGGACCTCGTCTGGCAGCTCGAGCGCGACGGTGTCGCCACGGGCATCGACGTCGACGGGTTGATCGCTGTCTCGCGGTGGCTGGCCGAGCTGCTCGGCCGTCCGCTCGAGGGCCAGCTGTACCGCGCTGCGCGCTGGCCGGCCTCGTAACCCCGTGGGCCTGACGACGGCGCGAAGACGGCGCTCGTCGGTTGTCGCGGTGACGACGCCCATCCGATCCCGCGCCGGCTCTACGAGTCGGTCGGCTTCCGCGAGCGGACGCGCCCCCTCACCTTCGTGTGCCGGCTGGCCCTCATGGACACGGCCCGGGGTCTGACCCGGGTCTGACCCCGGCTCCCCGCCGGATTCCGGCGCCGGCGCGACGTAGGAGGAGCCGCAATCGACCTGTTTGAGCCGATCCTCGACCACTCCGGGCCTGCTCGGGGTCTGACCCGGGTCTGACCCCGTTCCCCGACCCCGTTTCCCCGCCTGTCGCGGAACCTGCAAGGCTTTCGCGACCTGTTCGACTCGATCCTCCACCTGCTCTGGAGCTCGCCACAGGCGTATTTGATCGTGCTCGGGTTGTCTGCCGGGGACGCGGTGCTGCCTGCTCTGCCGAGCGAGACTGCGGTCATCCTCGCGGGCGTCCTCTGCACGACGGGGCCCAAGTTGACGCTCGGCTGGGTGGTCGCGGCCGCGGCGCTCGGCGCATTCGTCGGCGACAACACCTCCTACGCGCTCGGGCGTTACGCCGGCAAGCCCATGCAGCGCCGGTTCTTCTCGGGCGAGCGCAGCACGCGGGCGCTCACGTGGGCGCGCGGGCACCTCGACGAGCGGGGCGGGATGCTCGTCGTCGTCGCGCGGTTCGTACCGGGCGGCCGCACGGCGACGACCTTCACCTGCGGGCTGACGCACTTCTCGTGGCGCCGGTTCGTCGGCTTCTCGGCCCTCGCCGCGATCCTCTGGGCGCTCTACGGCGCCCTGCTCGGCTACTTCGGCGGCCACGCCTTCGAGGACCGACCCGTGCTCGCGGTCTTCGTCGCGCTCGGGATCGCGTTCGGGATCACGATCGCCGTCGAAGGCGTGCGCAAGCTCAGAAGAGGAGCTTGACGAGCAGGACGACCAGCGCTGCGATCAGGACGAGCCCGGCCAGCCCCGCGAACGCGATGCCCAGCCCGCTCAGCGCGAGCTTCGTCGGGATCTCGGACGCCTTGTCCTTCCCGCCGCTGAACGCGCTCTCGAGCTGCCGCTCGACGTAGCTCTGGATCCGCTCCTCGAAGCGCGCCGCCAGATCGTCGCCGCGCGAACGGCTCGGCTCCGTCTTGAGCGGCTTGTACGCGGCGTTGCGTCCGTCGACCGACAGCTCGTAGATGTGCTCGTGCTGCACGTCCTTCAGGTTCTGCTGCCCGAGGTCGTGCACCGCGACGCCGTCCGGCAGCTGGTTGCCGAGCAACGCCCGCGTCGTCTCGGAGACGAGGATCTGTCCGCCGTGCCCGGCCGCGGCGATACGCGCGGCGCGGACGACGTCGATGCCGAGATACCCCTCGTCGCCCACGTGCGGCTCGCCGGTGTGGAGCCCCATGCGCACCTGCACCTCTTTCCCGTCCGGCCACGTGTGCCCGCGCAACCCCCGCTGGGCGTCGACGGCGGCCCCCGCGGCGTCGCGCGCCCGCAGGAACGAGTAGAAGAACGCGTCGCCCTGCGTGTCGATCTCGGTGCCCCCGTGTGCGGCGAACGCTTCACGGACGATGCGGCGGTGATCGGCCGAGACCGTCGCGTAGACCGCGTCGCCGAGCTCCTGCAAGAGCTTCGTCGAGCCTTCGATGTCGGTGAAGGCGAAGGTGACTGTTCCGCCGGGAAGCTGTGGCACCGGCCTACGCTAGCGGGGTGAACCGGCTCGCGCAGGAGACATCGCCGTATCTGCTGCAGCATGCGGGAAACCCCGTCGACTGGTACCCGTGGGGCGCCGAGGCGCTCGACCGCGCCGCTCGCCGAAGACCGGCCGATCCTGCTCTCGGTCGGCTACTCGGCCTGTCACTGGTGCCACGTGATGGAGCACGAGTCGTTCGAGAACGCGGCGATCGCGCGCTCGATGAACGACAACTTCGTCTGCATCAAGGTCGACCGCGAGGAGCGGCCCGACCTCGACGCAGGTCTACATGGACGCGGTCGTCAGCCGATGACCGGCAGCGGCGGCTGGCCGATGACGGTGTTCCTGACGCCGGACGGCCAGCCGTTCTTCGGCGGCACCTACTTCCCGCCCGAGCCGCGCCACGGACTGCCCGCCTTCCGCCAGGTGCTGCAGGCCATCGCCGAGGCGTGGCGCGACCGGCGCGCGGACGTCGTCCGCTCCGGCGGCGACCTCGCCAGCCCATCTGCGCGAGGGAGCGCGTGCTGCAGGCGTCGCTCGAGCCGTCGACGGAGTCGCTCCTGACCGCCGCGGAGCGTGGTCTCGAAGCCGGCTTCGACACGCACGAGCGGCGGCTTCGGCCGGGCGCCGAAGTTCCCGCCGGGGCCGGTGCTCGAGTTCCTGCTCCGCCGCGGCGAAGAGGACGCATGACGAGGACGACGCTCGACGCGATGGCGCGCGGGCGGCATGTACGACCATCGTCGGCGGCGGCTTCCATCGCTACTCGGTCGACCAGCGTTGGCTCGTCCCGCACTTCGAGAAGATGCTCTACGACAACGCCCTCCTCGCGCCCGTCTACCTCCACGCCTGGCGGCGCTTGGGCGACGAGCGCTACCGGGAGGTCGCTGAGCGCACGATCGACTACATGCTGCGCGAGCTCGCGCTCGACGGCGGCGGCTTCGCGTCCGCGCAGGATGCGGACACGCATGGTGTCGAGGGGCTGACGTTCACGTGGGCGCCGGGGAAGGCGCTCCGGAAGCGCTGCTCGAGCCGTTCGAGCACGGGCGCTTCGTCCTGCGCGGCGAGGTCGACGATGCGACGCGGGAGCAGCTGTTCGCGATCCGCGAGACCCGGCCCAAGCCGCTACGCGACGACAAGGCGATCGCGTCGTGGAACGGGCTTGCGCTGGCTGCGCTCTCGGCCGGCGCACGCACCCTCGACCGGCCCGATTGGCTCGCCGCCGGCGAGCGGCTCGGCGCATTCCTGCTCGGGCCGCTGTCGACCGCCGACGGCCGGCTCCACCGCACGTGGCGCGGCGGCGTCGCCAAGGGAACGGGCTATCTCTCGGACTACGCCGACGTGGCCTACGGGCTGCTCGAGCTGCACGTCGCGACCGGCGAGGCTCGCTGGCTTCGCGAGGCGCACCGGCTGGCGCTCGTCGCGGTCGAGCTCTTCGCCGCGCCCGGCGACGACGGTGGCTTCGTCCAGGTCCCCGCCGACGGCGAGCAGCTGATCGCGCCGAAGGTCGAGCTGGACGATCATCCGACGCCCAGCGGCAACTCGATGCTCGCGTACGTCCTGCTGCGCCTGGCCCGGATCTGGGGCGACGACGAGCTCGAGCGGCGGGCCGTCGGCGTCCTTCGCCTGGTCGCCGAGCTGCTGCCGAGGGCGCCGTCCGCGTTCGGATGGGCGCTCGTTGCGCTCGACCAGCATCTGGCGCCCCACCGCGAGCTCGCCGTCGTCGGGCCGCCGGACGCCGCGGTGGCGCGCGCGGCGATCGAGCGCGCAGCTCCGACCGACGTGATCGCGTTCGGCCCTGCCGGCGACGTGCCGCTCCTCGCCGGTCGCGGACTGGTCGACGGCCGCCCGGCGGTCTACCTCTGCGAGCGATTTGTCTGCAGCCTGCCGGTAACCGACGCGGCGGCGCTGGCGTAAAGTCCTCGCGCGATGGCGCTGCTCGAAGTCCGAAACGTCACGCGCCGGTTCGGCGGCATCGTCGCGATCGACGATGTGTCGCTGGACGTCGACGCCGGGCAGATCGTCGGGTTGATCGGGCCGAACGGCGCCGGGAAGACGACGCTCTTCAACGTCGTCACGAGGCTCTACAAGCCAGACGTGGGCGAGCTTCGGTTCGACGGCAAGAGCCTGTTGCACACGCCGCCCTACCGGATCGTCCGGCGCGGGATCGCCCGGACCTTCCAGAACGTCGAGCTCTTCCGCACGATGACGGTGCTCGACAACGTGCTCGTCGGCGCGCATACGCGGACGACGCCGTTCGGCGGCCGAGCGGCGCGGACACGCGCGTTCGAGATGCTGAAGTACGTCGGCCTCGAGAGCCTCGCCCCCCGGCCGGTCGCGGGGCTGCCGTTCGGAACGCTGAAGCGTGTCGAGCTCGCACGCGCCCTCGTCGCCGAGCCGAGGCTGCTGCTCCTCGACGAGCCGGCCGGCGGCCTGAACCACGAGGAGGTCGGCGAGCTCGGCATCTTCGTGCGCAAGCTCCGCGAAGACTTCGACCTGACCGTTCTCCTGGTCGAACATCACATGGGTCTCGTGATGAGCATTGCCGAGCGCATCTACGTGCTCGACTTCGGGCGCAAGATCGCAGAGGGAACACCGCAGGAGATCCAGCGCGACCCCGCCGTGATCGAGGCGTACCTCGGCGCCGAGTCGTGACGTCGCTGAGTTGGGAGGGCTGCCTGAACGTCCGCGACCTCGGCGGCCTGCCGACAGTCGACGGGCGGAAGACGCAGCTCGGCTCGGTGATCCGCGCCGACAACGTGCGCGGCCTCACCGAGAGCGGCTGGCGTGCGCTCGCCGGCCACGGTGTCGTGAGGATCGTGGACCTGCGCTGGCCAGAGGAGCTCGAGGGCGAACAGCCGCCGGGGGCGGAGGTGGAGGTCGTGCACGTGCCGGTGCTCGGCGACTCGCTGGACGCTGAGTACATCGCGGAGCTCGACGCCAGCCTCGATGCCGCCGACGACGTCGCCGAGCACTACGCGTGGTCGTACCTCGACTTCCTCGAGCGCTTCCGCGACCGTTTCGGACTGGCGCTCGCGGCCGTCGCCGACGCGGACGGCACGGTCGTCGTCCACTGCGCAGGCGGCAAGGACCGGACCGGCCTCGTGTCGGCGCTGCTTCTTCGCCTCGCCGGCGTCGAGGCGGAGGTGATCGGCGCCGACTATGCCGTGTCGGAGATCAACCTGGCGCCGCGCGGTCCCGCGTGGCTCGACTCCGCGCCGAACGAGCTCGAGCGCGAGCGGCGGCGCAAGCTGATGCGCACGCCGGCGGAGGCGATGGTGCGTGTGCTCCACGAGCTCGACCGCCGCTACGGCGGCGTTCCCGGCTACCTGCGGCGCGCGGGCCTGGACGACCACCAGCTCGATCGTCTGCGGGACCGCCTTGTCGCTGCTTGAGCTGCGCGACGTCGAGGCGCGCTACGGCGCCATCAAGGCACTGCACGGCGTGACCTTCGCGGTCGAGGACGGCGACTTCGTGGCGATCCTCGGCGCGAACGGCGCCGGCAAGACGACGACGCTCCGCGCGATCTCGGGCAACGTGAAGACGGCCGGCGAGGTGCTGCTGGACGGCGAGCGCCTCGCGCGACGCACTCCCGAGGGGATGGCGCGTCGCGGCGTCGCGCACGTGCCGGAGGGGCGCGGCACCTTCCCGACGCTCTCCGTCCTCGACAACCTCAGGCTCGGTGCATGGGTGCAGCGCGGGTATTCGGCGCGCGACCTCGCACACGTCTTCGAGTTCTTCCCGCGGCTTTTCGAGCGGAAGGACCAGCAGGCCGGCACGCTCTCGGGAGGAGAGCAGCAGATGCTGGCGCTCGGCCGCGCGATGATGGCGCGTCCGCGCCTGCTCCTGCTCGACGAGCCCTCGCTCGGGCTGGCGCCCCTCGTCGTGCGCGAGATCTTCGAGGCACTGCGACGGATGAACGAGTCGGGGACGACGATCGTGGTGGTCGAGCAGAACGCGTCGCTCGCGCTCGACGCCGCTCAGCATGCGTTCCTGCTCGAAGCGGGCCGTGTCGTCCTCGGCGGGGAGGCCGCCGAGCTGCGGGCCGACGACGCGGTGAGGCGCTCCTACCTGGGCTACTGATGGCGAACTTCCTGCAACAGGTCGTCTCCGGGCTGGCGTCGGGCGGGATCTACGGCCTGCTCGCGCTCGCGATCGTCCTGATCAACCGCGCGACCGGCGTGCTCAACTTCGCCCAGGGGGAGATGGCGACGTTGTCGGCGTTCGTGTGCATGGCGCTGATCCAGCACGGTTGGGCGTTCTGGCCCGCGTTCGGCGCGACGCTCGCGCTCTCGTTCGCCGGCGGCGTCGTGCTGCACGAGACCGTGATCAGGCCGCTCGAAGGGGGCCCCGTGATCGGCATCGTGATCCTGACGATCGGCCTGCTGATCGCGATCAACGGCCTCGACACCTGGATCTGGGGCGGTGCTGCGCGCCAGTTCCACGGCCCGTTCTCGACCGCGCCCATCCGCGTCGGCGGCGTCGCGTTCTCGAAGCAGGACCTGGGCGTGATCGCCGTCGCGATCGTCTGTGTCGTGATCGTCGGCGCGCTGTTCACGCGCACGAAGCTGGGGCTCGGGATGCGCGCCGCTGCCGTCAACCCGGAGGAGGCACGGCTGGTCGGGGTGCGCGCCGGCGCGATGCTGGCCGTCGGCTGGGGGCTCGCGGCGGCGCTCGGCGCGATCGCCGGCGTGATGGCCGCGCCGTCGCTCTTCCTCGAGCCGAACATGATGCAGACGGTCCTGCTGTACGCGTTCGCTGCCGCGGTGCTCGGCGGAGCCGAATCGCCGGTCGGCGCGGTGGTCGGCGGCCTGCTGCTCGGCGTGATGCTCAATCTCGTCGGCACGTACGTGCACTGGGTCGGCGGCGAGCTGCGCCTGGCCACCGCGCTCGCGGTGATCCTCGCGGTCCTGCTCGTCCGTCCCTCGGGCCTGTTCGGACGCTCGGTGGTGCGGCGCGTATGACGCGGCTCCAGCGTGTGCCGCTCCGTCCCGCCGCCGTCGGTGCCGGTGTCGTCGTGCTCCTGGTGCTGCCGTTTCTGCTCTCCGAGTTCCGCACGGTCCAGCTCGCGACGGTCGGCGCGTACTTCATCGCGGTCCTCGGGCTCGACGTCCTCACGGGCCACAGCGGGCAGGTGTCGCTCGGCCACGGAGCCTTCATGGCGGTCGGCGCCTACACGACGGCGATCCTGATGGCGAACCACGGCGTCCGCGACGTCTGGACGATCCCGATCGCCGCGGGCGTCGCCGGCGTGCTCGGCCTCGCCGCAGGCGTCCCCGCGTTGCGGCTCCGCGGCTTCTACCTCGCACTCGCGACGTTCGGTATCGCGATTGCCCTCCCGACGATCCTGAAGAAGTTCGACCACTTCACGGGCGGCTCGACCGGGATCACGCTCTTCGGCAAGCCGACGCAGACCGGCCAGGGCGCCGGCGTGAGGATCCTCGGCCGCCACCTGACGAACAACACGTGGCTGTACGCGCTCACGTGGGCGGTCGCAATCGTTCTCTTCCTGGCCGCGTGGGCGCTGCTCGAGTCGCGTTTCGGGCGCGCGCTGCGGGCGGTCCGGGACAGCGAGGTGGCCGCCCTCGCCTCGGGCGTGAACCGGTCGGCGTACAAGGTCGCCGCCTTCGGCGTGTCCGCGGCCTACGCCGGCGTCGCGGGAGCGCTCTTCGCGATCAACGTCGCGTACGTGAGCCCCGACACCTTCCCGATCACCCTCTCGCTCTACCTGCTGGTCGCGACCGTCGTCGGCTTCTTCGGCTCGATCTGGGGCGCGCTGCTCGGCGCGCTGCTGATCCAGTTCCTCTCGGACATCGTCGGCGCGATCCCGCACGTCGACACGAAGCAAGCCGGGCCGACGACGTTCGTCTTCGGTCTCCTCCTGGTCGTGCTGATGCTCGTGCTGCCACTCGTGGTCAGGCTCGGCGCCGCCGTCTCGGATCGACGCTACCCTCGTGCCTAGATGGGGAGGGTCTTGCCGCCGGCCACGCTCGTCGCCCTGCTCGCGCTGGTCCTCGGCGGCGTCGCCGGAGCTGCCCCGGCCGGCACCCCCGGCGTCTCGTCGAACGAGATCTCGATCGGCTCGAGCGGGCCCCTGACGGGCGAGGCAGCCGCCGCGGCGGGCGTCCTGCGCGGCGCCGACGCGTACTTCAAGTACATCAACGGCCGTGGCGGGGTCTACGGACGCAAGATCAAGTTCACCTACCTCGACGATGCGTACGACCCGTCGAAAGCCGTGCAGAACATCCGCCAACTGGTGCAGCAGAACAACGTCTTCGCGCTCTTCTCGGTCGTCGGCACGAACAACAATCTTGCGATTCGCGACTTCCTGAACGCGGCCGGCGTGCCACAGGTGTTCTCGGCGACCGGCGCGACGACCTTCGGGCGCGACTACGCGAAGTACCCGTGGACGATCGGGTACCTCCCGACGTACGCGGGTGAGGGCGAGGTGTACGCGCGCAACATCCTCGCCACGAACGCGAGCAAGGCGAAGATCGCGATCCTCTATCAGTCCGACGACTACGGACGCGATCTGCTGAGCGGCTTTCGTAAGGGCCTCGGCTCGAAGGCGCGCAAGCTGATCGTGCAGACCGTCGGCTACGACCCCACGAGCTCCGACGTCCAGTCGCAGGTCGCTCAGCTCAAGGCGAGCGGCGCGAACACGTTCTGCATCTTCGCGTTCGGAAAGTTCGCGATTCAGTCGTTCGTCTACGCCGACAAGCTCGGCTGGCATCCGCAGATCTACGTGAACGACGTCGCGTCGGCTTCGTCGATCATGCGGCTCAACCCGCAGAGCACTGCGGAGGGGGCGATCTCGATCCTCTGGGGCGAGGATCCCGCGACGCCGAAGTTCGCGAAGGATCCGGGTGTCAAGCTTGCGACGATGATCATCAAGAAGTACCTCCCGGGCGGCAACACCTCCGACGGTTTCCTGGTGGCCGGGATGGCCGAGGCGTACTCGTTCGTCGATGCGCTCAAGGCGGCCGGCAAGAACCTGACGCGCAAGGGCCTGATGACCGCGGTCACGCACCTCGACGAGACCGCGAACCCGTTCCTGGCACCGGGCATCTCGGTGCGGACGACGCCGACGTTCAGGTTCCCGATCGCGCAGGTGCAGCTGCAGCGCTGGCACCAGGGGCACTGGGTGCCCTTCGGGCCGATCGTCGCCGCGAAGCCCTAGCCACCCGCCAGGGAGGAGGTCGCGGCCGCCGGCCGAAGTCTCCGGTCCGGTGCGTCGTACAGCGACCCTCATCGCCCTGCTCGCGTTGCTCGGGCCTGCAGCGGCCCACGCGGCCGTGAACCCGCAGATCGCGGGGCTGCAGGTCGCGCTGCGGGCCAACGGCCTCTACCTCGGCGCGATCGACGGCGTTGCCGGCCCGAAGACCGCCGCCGCAGTCCATGCGTTCCAGCGCAAGAAGGGCCTGCCGGTCGGCGTTGCCGACCGCCGGACGCGGCTCGCCCTCGGTCCGCTCGGGCGCCCGCTATTTGGCTCGCGGGTGCTGAAAGCGGGCGACTTCGGCTGGGACGTCGCCGTGCTCCAGTTCCTGATGACGCGGCGCGGCGTCTACTCGGGCGCACTCGACGGCTACTTCGGGAAGGAGACGGCAGCGGCGCTTCGCCGCTACCAGAAGCAGCTCCGGCTCACGGCCGACGCCGTCGTCGGCCCACACACGCTCTCGGCCATCGTGAAGCGCGATGCCGTGCCCGTGCGCACGCACACCGCAGCCGCGGCGATGATCTACGTCGTGCGCGCCGGTGACAACCTCACCCAGATTGCGCGCCGCTTCGGGACCAGCGTGGCGGGGCTCGCCGCCGCGAACCACATCGACCCGGCGAGGCCGATCGTGATCGGCGCGCGACTGAAGGTTCCCGCGCGTCTTGCCGCCCCGGCGCTGGTGGCGCAGCGGAGCGACGTGCGGACGATCGCTCGACGCCTGGGCGGGCGCCTCGGCGTCGACGCCATCTCGTTCGCGCGCTCGCCTGGATGGAGTCCGGCTACCAGCCGCGCGTCGTCTCTCCGTCGGCGCCGCGCGGCGTGCTGCAGACGCTGCCGACGACGCGCGACTTCGTCGAGCAGGTGCTCGCTCGGCCCCCGGTGCCGCACACGCTCGACGGCGACATCGAGGTCGGCGTCCTCTACCTGCGCACCTGCTCGACAGTTCGACGGCGACGAGCGGCTCGCGCTCGCCGCCTGGTACCAGGGCGAGCGGCCGTGCGCAGCTTCGGCCTCTACAAGGTGACGAAGCCGTTCGTCGCCGACGTGCTCGCGCTGCGCGCGCGGATGTAGGTCGCGCCTCTACGATTGGGCCGGTGGAGCTGCTCGGCCGCCCGCTCGACGAGCTGATGGCCGAGGCGCGCGCGGTGCGCGAGCGCGCGCACGCGGCCGGCTCGTCACCTACAGCCCGAAGGTCTTCATCCCGCTGACGAAGCTCTGCCGCGACGTCTGCCACTACTGCACGTTCGCGCAGCCGCCGCGGCGCGGCGAGCGCGCGTACATGACGATCGACGAGGTGCTCGAGGTCGCGCGCGCCGGCGCGCGCGGCCGGCTGCCGCGAGGCGCTCTTCACGCTCGGCGACAAGCCGGAGCTGCGCTACCGCGCCGCGCGCGACGAGCTCGCGGCGCTCGGCGTTCGAGACGACGCTCGAGTACCTCGAGCGCGCCGCGCGGGCCGTGCTCGAGGAGACGTCGCTGCTGCCGCACCTGAACCCGGGCGTGCTCACGGCGGCGGACTTCGCGCTGCTGCGGCCCGTGTCGCGCGTCGATGGGGCTGATGCTCGAGACGACCGTCGGAGCGGCTGCTCGCGCGCGGCGGCCCGCACTTCGGCTCGCCCGACAAGCTGCCGGCCGCGCGCCTCGAGACGCTGCGGCTCGCCGGCGAGGCGCGCGTGCCGTTCACGACCGGGATCCTGATCGGGATCGGCGAGACGCGCGACGGAGCGGCTCGACGCGCTGCGGGCGATCGCCGCCGCGCACGCCGGCACGGCCACGTGCAGGAGGTGATCGTCCAGAACTTCCGCGCGAAGCCGGGCACGCGGATGGCCGAGCGCGCCCGAGCCGCCGCTCGAGGAGCTGCTCTGGACGATCGCGTGCGCGCGGCTGATCCTGCCGCCGGAGGTCGCGGTGCAGGCGCCGCCGAACCTGACCGAGGACTTCGCCGCGCTGCTCGACGCCGGGATCGACGACTGGGGCGGCGTCTCGCCGGTCACGATCGACCACGTCAACCCGGAGGCGCCGTGGCCGGAGGTCGAGCTGCTCCGCGCGGCGTGCAGCATCCGCGGGCTCGAGCTCGCGCCGCGCCTGACCGTCTACCCGCGCTTCATCGACGCGCGACTGGGTCGACCCGGCGCGTGCTGCCGCGCGTGCTGCGGCCGCCGACTCGCTCGGGCTCGCCGCGAGGACGCCTGGTCGCCCGGCGAGACCGGCGACGTGCCGTTCGTCGTCCGCCGCGACCCGCTGCCGGTCGACATCGCGCGACGAGCTCGGCGAGGACGAGATCGTCGCGGCTGTTCGCGCGCGCGGCGAGGAGCGCCAGCGCGTGTTCGCGCGCCGCCGACGCGCTCCGCCGCGAGGTGAACGGCGACGTCGTCACCTACGTCGTCACGCGCAACGTCCAGTACACGAACGTCTGCTACTTCCGCTGCGGCTTCTGCGCGTTCTCGAAGGGGAAGCTGGCCGCGAACCTGCGCGGCGAGCCGTACCTCGTGCCGCACGAGGAGATCGTCCGCCGCGCGGTCGAGGCGTGGGAGCGCGGCGCGACCGAGATCTGCCTCCAGGGCGGGATCCACCCGTCGTTCGACGGCGACTACTACGCCTCGGTCGTGCGCGCGATCAAGGACGCCGTGCCCGATCTGCACGTCCACGCGTTCAGCGCGCTCGAGATCTGGCAGGGCGCCGCGACGCTCGGCGTCCGTCTGCGCGACGTACCTCGCGCGGCTGCGCGACGAGGGCCTCGCCTCGCTGCCCGGCACCGCGGCCGAGGTGCTCGACGACGAGGTGCGCGCCATCATCTGCCCCGACAAGATCACGACCGCGCAGTGGCTCGAGGTGCACGAGACGGCGCACGCGCGTCGGTCTGCGCTCGAACAACACGATCATGTTCGGCCACGTCGACGGCCCGCGGAACTGGGCGCGCCACCTGCTCGCGGTGCGCGAGCTGCAGCGGCGGACGGGCGGCTTCACCGAGTTCGTGCCGCTGCCGTTCGTGCACATGGAGGCGCCGATCTACCTGAAGGGCCGCGCGCGCCGCGGGCCGACGTTCGGCGAGGTGCTGCTGATGCACGCCGTCGGGCGGCTCGCGCTGCATCCGTGGATCGAGAACATCCAGGTCTCGTGGGTGAAGGCCGGGCCCGCAGGGCGTCGTCGAGGCGCTGCGCGCCGGCGTGAACGACCTCGGCGGCACGCTGATGAACGAGTCGATCTCGCGCGCCGCCGGCGCGGAGTGGGGGCAGGAGCTGCCGCCCGAGGAGATGGAGGCGCTGATCCGCGCGCGCCGGCCGCATCCCGCGCCAGCGCACGACGCTCTACGGCGACGCCGCCCGAGGAGCGGGTGCGCGCTCGTTCGGCGCCGCGCCGCTCGCCGAGCCGCTGAACCCGCACGTGAACGAGGCGCGGCTCCCGCTGCGCGCGTCGCTCGCTACGGGCGGCTCGCTGCGGCTGGTCCGCGCCCGGTCCGCACCAGGGGACCAACCCGCCCCGCCCCAAACTCTGCCCGAGCAAGCGCACGTGTCTGTGCCAATTTGGAAAAAGACTCAGACTTCGAGCGCGAGCAGGTCGTCGATCGTCTCGCGCCGGCGGATCAGCGTCGCCTCGCCGTCGGCGACGAGCACGGCGGCCGGCCGCGGCACCGCGTTGTAGGTCGAGCTCATCGCCAGCGTGTAGGCGCCGGTGACCGGGACGGCGAGGATGTCGCCGCGGCGCGGCGCCGGCAGCTCGACGCGGTCGATCAGCACGTCGCCCGACTCGCAGTGCTTGCCGGCGACCGCGTACGCGTCGGTCGGCGGCCTCGTCGGCCCGGTTCGCGAGCAGCGCGGTGTAGCGCGCGCCGTAGAGCGCCGGCCGCGGGTTGTCGGACATGCCGCCGTCGACCGTCGACGTAGCGTCGTCGCCGCGCCGACCGACTTGACGACGCCGACGGTGTAGAGCGTGACGCCGGCGCGCGCGACGAGCGATCGGCCCGGCTCGAGGATCGAGCTGCGGCCGCGGCAGGTCGTGCGCGGCGCCAGGCGCGCTCGAGCTCGCTCGAGCAGGCCGCCGACGAAGTCGCCGATCGTGAAGCTCGGCTCCTCCGGCGACGTGCCGCACGCCGAGCCCGCCGCCGAGGTCGACGATGCGCGGCGTCCCAGCCGAGCTCGGCGCGGAGCGCGCGCGACGAAGGCCGCCGAGCCAGTCGACCGTCTCGAGCGACGCGCCGAAGTGCAGTCAGCTGCGAGCCGACGTGCACGTGCAGGCCCTCGCAGTCCGGCGAGCGCGCCGGAGCGCCTCGAGCGCGTCGTCCGGCGGCAGGCCGAACTTCGAGCCGTGATGCGCGGTCCTGACCGCCTCGTGCGTGTCGGCCTCGATGCCCGGGCGTCACGCGGACGAGGAAGCGGCGCACGCCGGCCGCCCGCGCCCGCTCGATCTCCTCGAGCGAGTCGAGGACGACGAGCGCGCCGACCTCGGCGCGGCGAGCCGGAGGAGCTCGTCCTCCTTGTTGTTCCCGTGGACGACGAGCTGCTCGCCCGGCATCCCGGCCGCGCAGCGCGAACGCCAGCTCGCCGACGTCGAGACGTCGGCGCCGAGGCCCTCCTCGGCGAGCAGCGCGGAGCATCGCGACCGACGGAAACGCCTTCGTCCCGTAGACGACGAACGCGTCCGGGGCGGCCGTCGCGGTACGCGCGCGCCTGCGCGCGCACGGTCGCCTCGTCGTAGACGACGAGCGGCGTCCCGAACCGCTCGGCGAGCTCCGTCGCGCGCACGCCGCCGACCGACGAGCTCGCCGCCGGCGACCGATGCGCCGTCCGGCAGGAGCTCGTCAATCGGGGTGCCGAATCGACTGGCTGCGTGCGGAGACCATCGTTACACTGAGATCCGTGAGCCTGCTTCTTACCTGACCAGGAAGCGAACGCGGCCCGGCCGCGCAGCTTCCCCACGGCCTCTCAGCATCGAGAGGCTTTTTCGTCTCTGGAGACCGATGGACGTGGAACGTTACGACCCACACACAATCGAGCCGAAGTGGCAGGAGGTCTGGGCGGCCGAGCGCGCCTTCGCGGTCGACAACCCCGCGCCCGGCGCCGAGCGACACCGGCGCGACTTCTACATGCTCGAGATGCTCCCGTACCCCTCCGGCAACGCTGCACATGGGCCACGTCCTGAACTACACGCTCGGGCGACGTCGTCACGCACTTCCGCCGCCGCAACGGCTTCACGGTGCTGCGGCCGATGGGCTACGACTCGTTCGGCCTGCCGGCCGAGAACGCGGCGATCAAGGAGGGCGGCCATCCGCGCGAGATCACCGAGCGGAACATCGCCTCGATCGGCCGCCAGATGCGGCGGATCGGCTGGGCGATCGACTGGGACCGCGAGGTCTCGGCGCACGAGCCGACCTACTACCGCTGGACGCAGTGGCTGTTCCTGAAGCTCTTCGAGCACGACCTCGCCTACCGCAAGGCGGCGCCGGTCAACTGGTGCCCGAACGACCAGACGGTGCTCTCGAACGAGCACGTGATCGACGGCCGCTGCGAGCGCTGCGGCGCGATGGTCGAGGCGCGGAACATGGAGCAGTGGTTCTTCAAGATCACCGCGTACGCCGACGCGCTGCTCGAGGACCTGCGACACGATCGACTGGCCCGAGCGGACGAAGAAGATCCAGCGCAGCACTGGATCGGCCGTTCGGAGGGCGCCGAGGTGCTGTTCCGCGTCGACGAGCTCGACCTCGACATCCCCGTCTTCACGACGCGCCCCGACACGCTCTTCGGCGCGACGTTCTTCGTCGTCGCGCCCGAGATCGCCGCTGGTCGACATGCTGGTCGACGGCACCGAGCAGGCCGACGAAGTGCAGTCCTACGCCCGCATCGCCGCCGCGCGTCCGACCGCGGAGCGCGAGACGCGCGAGAAGACCGGCGTCTTCACCGGCCGGTACGCGATCAATCCGGCGAACGGCGAGCGCATCCCGATCTGGGTCGCCGACTACGTGCTGATGGACGTACGGGACCGGCGCGATCATGGCCGTCCCCGCGCACGACGAGCGCGACCGCGAGTTCGCCGAGACCTTCGGGCTGCCGATCGTGCCGGTGATCGACGAGGACGGCTCGCTGATCAACTCCGGCGAGTTCGACGGGCTCCCGTGGCAGGAGGGGAAGCGCGCGATCGTCGCCTGGCTCGGCGAGCACGGCAAGGGGCAGCCCGCGATCAACTACCACCTGCGCGACTGGAGCTTCTCGCGTCAGCGCTACTGGGGCTGCCCGATCCCGATCATCTACTGCGACGAGCACGGCCTCGTGCCGGTTCCCGAGGACGAGCTGCCGGTGCTGCTGCCGGACATCGAGGACTACCAGCCGAAGGGCGAGCCGCCGCTCGCGCAGGCGACGGAGTGGATCAACGTGCCGTGCCCGCGCTGCGGCAGCCGGGCCGCCGCGAGGCCGACACGATGGACACGTTCGTCGACTCGTCGTGGTACTTCGTGCGCTACTGCGACCCGCACAACGACCGGGCGCCGTTCGACCGGCGCTTCGTCGACTACTGGCTGCCGATCGACCAGTACATCGGCGGCATCGACCACGCGAAGGGTCACCTGCTCTATTCGCGCTTCTTCATCAAGGCGCTGAACGACCTCGGACCTGATCGGCGTTCGCGAGCCGTTCCAGCGCCTGTTCCACCAGGGCTGGGTGAGGCACGGCGGCAAGCGCATGTCGAAGTCGCAGGGCGACGTCACGCCAGACGACCTGATCGACCAGTTCGGCGCCGACCCGATTCGCCTCTACATCCTCTTCCAGGGTCCCGCCGACCAGGACATGGACTGGACGCCGGACGGAATCGAGCCGATGGCGCGCTTCATCCGGCGGCTCTGGCGCGTCGTGCACGACGCTGCCGGCCGGCCGGCAGCGCCGGCCGACACCGACACGCCGCTCGCCCGGAAGGCACACGAGACGATCGCCCGCGTCACCGACGACATCGAGCGCCGCTTCGTCTTCAACACGCCGATCGCCGCAGTGATGGAGCTGGTCAACGAGCTCTCGAAGGCCCCCGAGGATCCGGCCGCGCGCTTCGCCGCCGAGACGGCCGTCTCGCTGATCCAGCCGTTCGCGCCGCACGTCGCCGAGGAGCTGTGGGTTTCACTCGGCCACGAGCGGCTGTGGTCGGAGCCGTGGCCGACGGCCGACGAGGCGCTGCTCAAGCGCGACACGGTGCAGCTGGTGCTGCAGGTCAACGGCAAGGTGCGCGACCGTCTCGAGGTCCCGGTCGGCCTGTCCGAAGCAGAGCTCGTCGAGCGGGCGAAGGCCTCGCCGAAGGTGCAGGCGCACCTGAACGGCGACGAGGTGCGCGCGATCGTCGTGCCCGACAAGCTCGTCAACTTCGTCGTCTAGCGCGACTCGCTCGCTGCCCGGCCGTTATCGACGGCTGTGGACGAATCGGCGCACTCTCGGCGCGAAGTCGTCACCCACGCGTGAGGACTCGACCGGCACGGTGCGTGTGTGCCCTCACTCCAGCTCTCCGTCGGCCACCGGCGACTCGTCGCGCTCGCCTTGCTCGCCGCTGTCGCGCTCGTGCTCGTCTGGCGTCACACGTCTTCCGCCGCCCCGGCTGCCGGCGGTGCGCTCCAGGTCGCGCCCCTCCGGCCGCGCGCTCCCGTCACGGCCGCCGGGGCGGGCGGAGGAGCACGCCCACTCGTGGTCGACGTCGTCGGCGCCGTGCGGCACCCCGGCCTCTACCGGCTGCCCCGCGGCTCCCGTGTGGCCGCTGCGGTCGCACGAGCGGGCGGGCTGACGCGCCGCGCCGAGCGCACCGCCGTCAACCTTGCGGCTCCGCTCGCCGACGGCCAGCAGGTCGTCGTTGCGGCCCGAGGCTCACCTGCGGGAGCAGCCGGCGCCGCCTCGGCCGCTGCCGCTCCAAGCGGCCCGGTGTCGCTCAGCTCGGCGAGTGCCGAGCAGCTCGACACGCTGCCCGGAGTCGGGCCGGTGACGGCTCAGAAGATCGTCTCCTACCGTGAGGAGCACGGGCCGTTCACGTCCGTCGCACAGCTCGATGCGATCCCGGGCATCGGGCCGGCGCGCCTGGATGAGCTGCGCGGGCTGGTCGTGCCGTGACCCGGCCCCTGCCGGCGCACGTCGTCGCAGGCGCTGCGGCGGCAGGGCTCGCGCTCTCGGTCGCGTTCCACGCGCAGCTGCGCGTGGACCTCTCCGTGCTCGCGGTCACGATCGGTCTTGCGCTGGTGCTCGTCGCGCCGGCGCCGGCGCGCCTCGCCGTCGCCGGCCTCCTCGTCGCGGGCGCAGGCTGGTGGTGGGGCGGCGAGCGGCTGGCGGCGCTCGACCGCAGCCCGCTCTCTCGCCACGTCGACGAAGCGAACTGGTTCGACCTCGAGGTCACGTCAGAGGCCCGCGTAGGCCCCTTCGAACAGCGGCTCTTCGGGCGCGTGCGCCGGTTCGGGGTCGTGCGGGTCGACGAACGGGTCCAGCTTGTGCTCCCGCTGGGTCGCGCGCCGCCTCAGGGCGCTCGCATTCGCGCGCTTGCCCTCGTGCGGCTGCCACGCGCCGCTCCGTCGGGCGGCGGCTTCGACGAGCGCGTCTGGTTGCGGCGCCAGGGAATCCACGTGGTCATCCGGGTCGACGAGTGGCGGATCATCGGCCGCCGCGGCGGGCTTGCCGGGGCCGGTGACCGCCTGCGCGGATGGTTGCGGCGGTCGGCCGCGCCCGGGCTGCACGGCGAGCGTCGAGCGGTGATCGAAGGCATCGTGCTGGGCGACGACCAGGGCCTGTCGCCCGGCCTCAGGATGGCGTTTCGGCGTTCTGGTCTGTACCACCTCCTGGCCGTCTCCGGTCAGAACGTGGTGCTGATCGCGGGCGGGGTGCTTGCGCTCGCGCTCCTGCTCGGCGTGCCGCGCCTTGCCGGGCATCTCGGCGCGCTTGGTGCGATCGGTGGCTACGTCCTGGCCGTCGGGCCGCAGCCGTCGGTGATCCGAGCTGCCGTCGCCGGTGCGGCCGTCTCGGTCGCGTGGCTCGCCGGGCGGGAGCGCGACAGCTGGCACGTCCTGCTGCTGGCGGCGGTCGTGCTCCTCGCGTGGAGCCCGTACACCGTGCTCGACGCCGGCTTCCAGCTGTCGTTCGCGGCGGTCGTCGCGATCTTCGTGCTCGCTCCGCACGTCCTCGAGCGGCTCGAGGGCTATCCGCTGCCGCAGTCGGCACGCGTCGCGGTCGCGATCTCGGCCGTGTGCGGAGTCGCCACCGCCCCGGTGCTCGCGCTCAGGTTCGGAGCCGTCCCGGTGCTCGGCATCGTCGCCAACGGCCTCGTCGAGCCGGTCGTCGGACTGCTGCTGGGCCTGGCGTTCGCCACGGCCGCTGTCGCTCCGGTCGCCCCCGAGCTCGCCGGCTCTCTGGCGTGGCTCGACGGTTGGCTCGCCGCGTACGTCGCCGGGTGTGCTCGGCTCGTCGGGGCGGCGCCGTTCGCTCAGCTCCACGGCGCAGCGGCGGCCGTAGCGACGGCTGGGCCGCTCCTGCTCGCGGCCTATGCTTGGCGGCGATGGCGGAGGACCTGAGGCCGGCCTACCTGATCGCGGGCAGCGACCGCCCGAAGGTCGACCGCGCCGTCGCGCGTCTTCGCGGCCGATTCGACGCTGACGCTGTCGAGCTGCTCGCCGCGGCAGACACGGACGGCGAGTCCGTCGTTGCCGCCTGCAACGCCCTTGGCTTGTTCGGGGCGGGCGATCGGCTGATCGTCGTCGCCGGCGTCGAGACCTGGAAGGCCGACGATGCGAAGGTGGTCGCCGCGTACCTGGCGGCTCCGTCACCGGGGACCGTGCTCGCGCTCGTCGCGGGGGAGCTGAAGAAGGACGCGCCACTGGCGAAGGTCGTCGGGTCGACCGGCGAGGTGCTGATCTGGGACGCGCCCCGGCGCGGGCTCGAACGTTGGATCGCCGAGCAGTTCAAGATCCGGTCGACGACCGCCGATCCGGACGCCTGTCGCTTGCTGCTCGAGCTGGTCGGCGACGACCTCTACGACCTCGCGGGAGAGGTGGACAAGCTTGCGACGTGGGCGGGGGACGAGCCTGTCACCGCGGCCGCGGTCGAGGCACTCGTCGCGCCGCGCGCCGGGTCGCCGGCGTTCGTCCTGACCGACGCGTGGGGCGCGCGCGACGTCGCTGCGGTCCTGCGGGCATCGGAGCGGATGCTCGAGCGCACCGGGGATCCCCGCTCGCGCACGATCCCACGGGTCGTCGGGGCGCTTGCGAATCACGTCGCGCGTCTTCGCGCGGTCCAGCGCCTCGACGGGGAGGGCGTCGAATCGAAGGAGGCGGCCTCGCGCCTCAAGCTGCATCCGTTCTACGTCCGCAAGCTCTACGCGCAGGCGCGCAACTACAGCTCCGACGAGCTCCGCGGCGCGACGGTGCGGCTTGCCGACCTCGACCACGCTCTCAAGGGCGGCTCTCGCCTCGCGAACGACCTCGAGCTCGAGCGCGCGCTCGTCGAGATCACGCAGAGCTGAGGCTCGTCGGGCGGCTCAGGCGCCGGCGCCGGTGCCGGACGCGAGGCGGGCAGCCTGCGACTTCTTGCGGGCACCGGTGTTCCGGTGGATCGCTCCGCGCGAGACCGCGCGGTCGATCAGCTGGGCGAGGCTCTTGTGCGCCGACTCGATCTCGTCGGCGTCCTTGCCGTCGACGGCGGTCGCCAGGCGCTTGGTCAGCGTCTTGATCGTCGAGCGGTAGCGCAGGTTCTCGAGCCGCTCCTCGGCGGCGATCCGTACGCGCTTTTTCTGCTGCTTGATGTTGGGCATCGGCGAAGAAATGCCCGCTCGAGCGGGCTCGGCGATGGTACCAGAGGCCCGGCGCACCCTGTGCCCGCGCCGGGAACCGGCTGAGCCGCTCCCTATGCTCCTGCACGTGGACGACGCGCGCCTAGCTCTCGAACGCGAGGAACGGCTGCAAGCCCGAAACGACCGCCGCAGGGCGCGCGGGCAGCCGACCTGGGGCCCGGTCGGCCCGCCGCTCGAGGCCGTCGTCCCGGCTCCGCCGGGCATCGACGAGACCCGTCGACGGCTCGGGATCTCGACGATCATCTTCGCGGCCGCCACCGCCGTCTCACGGGTTGTCGGGCTGATCCGCGAGATCGTCGCGACGTATTACTTCGGCGCACGCGGCCCGATCAACTCGTTCACCGTTGCCTTCCAGCTGCCAAACCTGGTGCGGGCGCTCGTCGCCGACGCGGCCCTCTCGTCCGCGTTCGTCCCGGTGTTCAGCGAGCTGCTCGAGAAGGGAGAGCGAAAGCGTGCGTGGCGCGTCGCATCCTCGCTGATCTGGCTGATGCTGCTCGGCCTCGGCGCGGTGACCGCGCTGCTGATGCTCGCCGCGCCGCTGCTCCTCCGGCCGTTCCACGCTGCCGATCCGCAGCTGACTGTCGGCCTCGCCAGGGTGCTGTTCCCGATCGTGGTGCTGCTCGGCGTCTCGGGGATCGTCGTCGGGATCCTCAACTCGTACGACCACTTCACCGTGCCGGCGCTGACCCCGGTCTTCTGGAACCTCGCGATCATCGTCGGCCTCGCGATCGGCGTGCCTTCGGTGCACGGCTCGGACGCGAAGCTCTATGTCTATGCCGGCTCGATCCTCGTCGCGACGTTCGTGCAGGTGCTGCTTCCGTTGCCCTGGCTCCGCGGCCGCGACGATCGGCTGCGACTCGTCATCGACTGGCGCGATCCCGCCGTCGCCCGCACGTTCAAGTTGATGGTTCCGGTGACGCTCGGACTGGGCTTGATCAACGTGAACGCGCTGATCGACACCTTCTTCGCATCGCGCTTCATCGACCGCAACCTTGCGCCGGCGGCGATCAACAAGGCGTTTCTCGTCTATATGGTCCCGCAGGGAATGTTCTCGGTCGCCATCGCGACCGTGCTCTTCCCGTCGCTCGCACGCCACGCCGCGCGAGGCGATCTCAAGGCGCACGCCGAGACCGTCACCCGTGGCCTCCGCCAGATCGCGTTCCTGCTCGTGCCGGCATCGGTCGTCTCGGCGGTCCTGGCCGAGCCGATTATTCGGCTCCTGTTCCAGCGCGGCGCCTTCAAGCCCGGCCAGACGACCGTCGTCGCAGGAGCGCTCGCTGCCTTCGCGCTCGGCCTCACCTTCAACGGGATGATGCTGATGCTGAACCGGGCGTTCTTCAGCCTCCAGGAGAACTGGGTCCCGACGATCGTCGCGCTCGGCAACCTCGCGGTGAACGCTGCGCTCGACGCCGCCTTCTACCGTTTCGGCGTCTGGGGGATCCCGCTGTCGACGGCGGTCGTGAACATCTGCGGCACCGCCGCGCTGCTGGTGCTGCTGCGGCACCGAGACGGTCCGCTGCACCTCGCCGCGCTGACGTCGGCGGTCTTCCGGATGATCGTCGCAGCCGGTCTGCTCGCCGTCGTCGCGTGGCCGGTCTGGCACGAGCTCGACTCGGCACTCGGCCGGTCCTGGCCCGCACAGATCGTGTCGCTGGGCCTCGCGCTCGTGCTGGGCGGCGCCGTGTATCTCTTCACCTGCTCCGCGCTCCGGGTGCGTGAGATTCAGGCGCTACTCTCCGTGCGGGGCCGCCGACCGTAGCGGCCCGACGCATCATGGACCAGCAGCACATCCGCAACTTCTCGATCATCGCGCACATCGACCATGGCAAGTCGACGCTCGCGGATCGCATCCTCCAGCTCACCGACACGGTGGCAGCACGCGACATGCGCGACCAGTTGCTCGACTCGATGGACCTCGAACGCGAACGCGGGATCACGATCAAGGCGCAGGCCGTCCGCGTCCACTGGCGCGGGTACGAGCTCAATCTGATCGACACCCCCGGGCACGTCGACTTCACCTACGAGGTGTCCCGGAGCCTGCAGGCGTGCGAAGGCGCGCTCCTGGTCGTCGACGCGGCCCAGGGGATCGAGGCCCAGACGCTCGCCAACGCCTACCTGGCGATCGAGAACAACCTCGAGATCGTTCCGGTCGTCAACAAGATCGACCTGCCGCAGGCCGACCCCGACGGTGCGGCAGCAGAGCTTGCCGACCTGATCGGGGAAGACGCCGATCGCGTCCTCCGCATCTCTGCGAAGACCGGCGAGGGGGTCGCCGAGGTGCTCGACGCGATCATCGAGCGGATCAGCACGCCGACCGGCCAGCCCGAAGCGCCGCCGCGTGCGTTGATCTTCGACTCGTCGTACGACCAGTACCGGGGCGTCGTCGCGTTCGTGCGCGTGGTCGACGGCGTGTTCCGGGGGCGCGAATGGCTGCGTGCGATGGCGCTCGGCACGCGCTTCGAGGCACAGGAGATCGGCTTCATGACACCCGCCATGCGGCCCGTCCCGGAGCTCCGGGCGGGCGAGGTGGGCTACGTGATCACGGGGTTGAAAGACGTCTCGGAGCTTCGCGTGGGCGACACGCTCACGTCCGACCGTTCGCCGGCCGCCTCTGCGCTGCCGGGCTACAAGGACGTCAAGCCGATGGTGTTCGCCGGGCTCTTCCCGACGGACTCCGACGACTATCCCGAGCTTCGCGACGCGCTCGAACGGCTGAAGCTCAACGACGCGGCGCTCTTCTACGAGCCGGAGACGTCGCAGGCGCTCGGCTTCGGCTTCCGTTGCGGCTTCCTCGGTCTCCTGCACATGGAGATCGTGCGCGAGCGCCTCGAGCGCGAGTTCGACCTCGACCTGCTCGTGACCGCCCCGAACGTCGCCTACCGCGTGCGGATGCCGAACGAGAACGACTGGCGCGAGGTGCACACGCCGTCGGATCTGCCCGACGGTGCAGAGGAGGTCGAAGAGCCGTACATCAAGGCATCGATCATCGTTCCGAAGGAGTACGTCGGGGCGATCATGGAGCTCAACAACGACCGGCGTGGGCGCTTTGACCACATGGAGTATCTGTCGCCGGAGCGCGTTCACCTCGTCTACGAGCTCCCGCTCGGCGAGATCGTGCTCGACTACTACGACCAGCTGAAGTCGCGCACACGTGGCTATGCGAGCTTCGACTACGACTTCGACGGCTTCCGGCCGGGCTCGCTGGTGCGCGTCGACGTCCTGGTCGGCGGCGAGCCGGTCGACGCGCTGAGCTTGATCGCGCACCGCGAGTTCGCCTACGAACGCGGCAAGGCACTCGTCGAGAAGCTGCGTGAGGAGATTCCGCGGCAGATGTTCGACGTTGCGATCCAGGCGGCGATCGGCGCGCGCGTGATCGCGCGTGAGACCGTGAAGGCTCGTCGCAAGGACGTGCTCGCCAAGTGCTACGGCGGCGACATCAGCCGGAAGCGGAAGCTGCTCGAGAAGCAGAAGGCGGGGAAGAAGCGGATGAAGCAGGTCGGTGGGGTGGAGGTGCCGCAGGAGGCATTCCTGGCCGTGCTGAACCTCAACGAGGGGTCCCGCCGGCAGTGACGAGCCCCGCGCGCTCGACCGGCGTGCGGCATCTGTACGTTCACGTGCCGTTCTGCTCGTCGCGCTGCGGTTACTGCGATTTCGTCACGGCGGTCGGACGTCGCGGCGAGCACGGACGATACGTCCGCGCACTCCTGCGTGAGCTCGAACGCGAGCGTGCCGCGCTCGCGACGACGGTCGAGACGGTGTACCTCGGAGGAGGCACGCCGACGTTCACCGAACCGGATGCGCTCGCAGCGCTGCTCGCTGGGCTGCCCCAGGCCTGCGAATTGACCGTCGAGGCAAATCCAGAGACCGTCACCCCCGAGCTCGCGGCGCTGCTGCGGCACGGAGGAGTCGACCGGGTCTCACTCGGCGTGCAGAGCTTCGATCCGGGTCTCCTGCGGGTGCTCGAACGTGTTGCCTCGCCGGACGACGTCCGGCGCGCTGTTCATACTCTTCGTGATGCCGGATTTGACAACATCTCACTCGATCTCATCTACGGGATCCCGGGCCAGAAGCCCGCCCAGCTCGCCCATGACCTCGCCGAAGCGCTGGCGCTCGAGCCCGAGCACGTGTCGGCGTACGAGCTGGAGGCCAAGCCGGGCACGCGCTTCACGCACGCGCACGGCGCCGAGCTCGTGAGCCAGGCCGAGGCGATGGAACGCTACTTCGAAGACGTCGTCGACACCCTGACGGGCGCTGGTTACCGGTGGTACGAGACGGCCAACTTCTGTCGAAGCGCCGGGCAGGCCGGGGGACGCGACCTGCGTGCGCGGCACAACCTCGGCTACTGGCTGGGGCACGACTACCTGGGGATCGGCGTCGGAGCCGTCGGCACGATCGCCGGCCGGCGCGTCCGCAACACGCCGTCGCTCGCGCGTTACATGGAGGCGCTCGAGCGCGGCGAGGAGCCGCCGCGGACGGTGGAGGAGCTCGCGCCGCCGGTCCAGGTTGCCGAACGGGTGCTGCTCGGCTTGCGACTCGACGAGCCGCTGCCGCTCGCCGAGGTGGAGGGCGCCCTCGACCGGGACGAGCTCGCGCGCCTCCAGGGGGCGGGGCTCGTCGCGACCGGCGACGGGCTGCTGGCGCTGACCAGGCGCGGCCGGTTTCTGGGCGGCGGCGTCACCGCCAGGCTGCTCGCTCCTACCATGAGCCCATGAGCGAGAGGCTCTCGGAACGGCGACAGGGAATCCTGCGACGCGTCGTCGAGGAGTACGTCGCGACCGGACAGCCGGTCGGCTCCCGCTCGCTCGTCGAGCGGTCCGGTCTAGCCGTGTCCTCGTCGACGGTGCGAGGCGAGCTGGCCGAGCTCGAGCGGATCGGCCTGCTCACACATCCCCACACGTCTGCCGGCCGGGTGCCGACCGAGGCCGGGTACCGCCTGTACGTCGACGGCCTGCTCGAGCGGCAGGAGTCGCGGCCGGAGGACTTCCCACTCGGGCTGCCGATTGCGCGCGCGGAGGTCGAGGACGCGCTGCAGGCGACCACCGAGATGCTCTCGCAGGTGACGAGGCTGCTGGCGCTCGTCTCTGCTCCTCCGCTGCAGGCGGCGACCGTGCGGCACGTCGAGGTGCTGCTGCTGCAGCCGCGCGTGGTGATGACCGTCGTGATCACGTCGCTTGGCGGTGTCACGAAGCTTCGCACCGAGTTTGCGGAGGAGGTCGATCCCGGGCTCGTGATCTGGGCGGCCGACTACGTGAACGACCGCCTGCTCGGTGCCCGCATCGGCTCGCGCGCCATGCGCCTCGCCTTCGAGGAGCCGTCGCTGTCGCCGCGCGAGCGGCGGTTCGTGGACGCGATCCGGCCGTCGTTCGACCACGCGGCGGACGAGGGCCGAATGCTGTACGTCGGCGGCGCCGCCGGCCTCCTGGACGAGATGCGCGAAGGCGAGATCGGGGCGTATCGCAGCCTCATGGAAGCGCTCGAGAAGCGCGCCGCGCTGCTCGACGTGCTCGCCCAGCAACTCGACCCGCGACGGGCGTTCGCCCGCGTGGGGGAAGAGCTCGAGCAGCCGGGCCTCCGGGAGTTGGCGTTGGTCGGGGCCACCTACGGCGTCGCGCACCGCACCTTGGGCGCGGTCAGCCTGCTCGGCCCGCTGCGAATGGACTACGACAAGGCGCTTCGCTCCGTGCGGGCGGCCGCGAGCGAGTTGTCCCGGTATGTCGAAGACGTCTACGCGGACGAGTGATGGCACGCAGCGAACACGACCTCTATGAGCTCCTCGGCGTCGCGCGCGATGCCGACGAGGCAGCGATCAAGAAGGCGTTCCGGCGCCTCGCGCGGGAGCACCATCCCGACGTCTCCGAGGCGCCGGATGCCGAAGTCCGCTTCCGGGAGACCGTCGAGGCGTACGAGGTGCTGACGAACAGCGAGACGCGGGCGCTCTACGACCGCTACGGCCACGCCGGCCTCCGGTCCGGCGGGTTCACGCCGACGAACTTCGACATCGGGGGACTCGGCGATCTGTTCGCGACGTTCTTCGGCGACGAGATGTTCGGCGGCCGCGCTCGGCGTGCGCAGCGCGGGGGCGACATCGCCGCCGAGATCGAGATCTCCCTGGCCGACGCGGCCCGCGGGACGACGGTCAACGTCCCGTACGAGGTCGCTGTCCCGTGCGCGACGTGCGGCGGTGACGGCGTCGAGCCCGGGACGACGCCGATCGAGTGCGATCGCTGTGGCGGCACCGGACGCTTGCAGCAGGTGTCCCGCAGCGTCTTCGGCGAGTTCGTGCGCACGCAGGCATGCCCGCAGTGCGGCGGGGTGGGGCGGCTGGTCGAGCATCGCTGCAAGGCATGCGACGGCGCCGGCCGCGTCGTCGAGCGGCGCACGCTCGACGTCAAGGTTCCGGCCGGCATTCACGGCGGACAACGGATCCGTGTCTCGGGCGTGGGCCACGCCGGTGCGCTCGGCGGCCGGGCCGGCGACGTCTATGTCCGCGTGCATGTGCTCTCCGATCCGCGCTTCGTCCGGGAGGGCAACGACATCTTCTCGCAGGTCGATCTGACCGTCGTGCAGGCGGCGCTCGGGGTCAACCTGCGTGTCGAGACGCTCGACGGGCACATCGAGCTCGAGCTGGAGCCCGGCGTGCAGCCCGGCGACGTGCGCGTGCTGCGAGGACGCGGTATGCCGGTCCTGCAGGGGTTCGGCCGCGGCGATCATCGGGTGCTCGTCAACGTCACTGTCCCGCGCCGCCTCTCCGACGAGCAGCGCAGGCTGTTGGCCGAGTTCGACGCGGCGAGCGACGAGGACACCTATCGCCACGACGAGAGCTTCTTCGAGAAGCTGAAGAGCGCGTTCCGCTGAGCCCGCTGCGCCGCGTGGCTGTCGAGATCCGTGACGCGCGCGTCGAAGAGGCGCGCGCCGCGATGATCGCGCTCTTCCCCGGCGGGTTCGAGGAGGTGGAGCACCACGGCTCGACGGAGCTCGTCGCCTACACCGACGCAGCCGGAGAGGAACGCGTCTGGCACGTCTTCGGAAGCGCGCAGTCGACAGATGTCGAGGACGGCTGGGAAGAGCGCTGGCAGCGCTTCCACCGTCCGGTGCAGGTCGGCCGGCTCTGGGTCGGGCCGCCGTGGGAGGAGCCGCGCGAGGGCATGCTGGCGGTCGTGATCGACCCCGGTCGTGCGTTCGGCACCGGCGCGCACCCGACCACGCAGCTTTGTCTCGACCTGCTGCAGGGGATCGAGCCCGGCTCGCTGCTCGACGTGGGCTCTGGCTCCGGCGTGCTCTCGGTCGCCGCAGCTCTGCTCGGATTCACTCCGGTGATCGGCGTCGACGTGGAGCTCGCGGCGGTCGAGGCGACTCTCGCGAACGCACGCAAGAACGATGTTCGGGTCGAGGCGCAGCTGATCGGCGCCGACGAGGCCCTGCCGTCGGCGGCGGTTGCAGTCGCGAACATCTCGCTCGCCGGTGCGGCCTCCGTCGCCGAGCGCGTCGACGCCGGAGTGTTGATCACCTCGGGGTACCTGCTCGCGGAGGAGCCGGCGCTCCGCGGCTGGTCGCGCGCCGAGCGGCGCGTGTCCCAGGGTTGGGCGGCCGACGTGTATCACCGCGTCTGAGCCGTCAGTACGATCCGCGCGTGGCGACCTTCCGTGTCGATTTTCTCGGCTGCAAGGTTTCGCATGCCGATGCGCAAGAGGTGCGCGAAGCCCTGCTTGCCGACGGTCATGTCGAATGGGACGACCCGCGCGCGGATGTCGCCGTGATCAGCGGCTGCTGCGTCACCAACGAGGCTGTGGCGAAGAGCCGCAAGGCGGTCGCGCGTGCGGCGCGAAGCCATGGCCGCGTCTACCTGACCGGCTGTACCGCCAACCTTCCGGCCGCAGCGCTCGACGGTCTGCATGCCGGTGTCACCGTGGTCAACAAGCGGAGCGAGGAGACGGCCGCATTCGTGGCGGGAGACGTCGGCGCGATTGGCTGCGTCCAGGCCGACGCGCGCTTCGACCGTGTCCGCGCGTTCGTGAAGATCCAGGACGGCTGTTCCTTCTCGTGCAACTTCTGCGTGATCCCGCTCGTTCGCGGTGCCTCGCGCAGCCGCAGCGCCGCTGCGGTGCTGCAGGAGGTCCGGCGCCGTGTCGACCAGGGCCACAAGGAGGTCGTTCTCACCGGCATCAACCTCGGCTGCTTCCGCGACCGCGCCGCAGGCTACGACCTGCCGCGGCTCGTTCGCGACGCAGGCGGGACGCCCGGTCTCGAGCGCCTCAGGCTCAGCTCGATCGAAATCAACCACGTCGACGATCGCCTGATCGCGGCGCTGCGCGAGACGCCCACCGTGAGCAGGCATCTGCACGTGCCGCTGCAGTCGGGCGACGACGACGTGCTCTACGCGATGAAGCGTCGCTACACGAGCGCGACGTATCTCCGGCGACTCGCGGCGCTCGACGACTTCAACCTCACGACGGACGTCATCGTCGGCTTCCCCACCGAGAGCGAGGCAGCGTTCGCGAGCACACTCGACGTCGTCGCACGTGCGGGCATCTCCTCGGTGCATGTGTTCCCGTACTCGCCGAGGCCGGGAACCGCCACCGAGGACGACGACCGCGTTTCGCCGGAGGTGAAGCGCGAGCGCGGGGTGCGGCTGCGGGCGCTGTCGCGCGAGCTGTCCCGCCGCCGCTGGAGCGGAAAGATCGGAGCGGCGGATGTCGTGCTCGTCGACCGGCCGGGTCGCGGGTACGGAGACGACTACACGCCGTGGGTCGTCGACGCGCCGGTCGGCGAGCTCGTCCGCGTGCGCGGCGCGGCCGTGACAGAGGAGGGAGTCCTTGCCGCCTGACCCCAACTGCCTGTTCTGCCGGCTGTTCCGGGAAGGCGACCACGTGCATCGCGGCGACGGCTTCGTCGCGATCGCCGACATCGCGCCGCAGGCGCCCGTGCATCTGGTCGTCATCCCTGAACGGCACGTCGACACGTTCCGCGATGTCGCGGAGTTCGACGCCGAGGAATCCGCCCGGATGCTCGCCTTCGTCGCCGAGACGGCGAAACGTTCCGGGTTGACCGACTACCGTGTTGTCGTCAACGTAGGACCGAGCGCAGGACAGACCGTCTTCCACCTCCACTGGCATGTGATGGGAGAGGCCACGTGACGCTGATCGGGCAGATCGAAGACGAGGTGAAGCAGGCGATGCTCGCTCGCGACGTCGGTCGGCGCGATGCGCTCCGTCTCATGCTCTCCAGCCTCCGCTCGGCGGAGAAGGATCTGCAGCGCCCGCTGTCCGGCGACGAGGAGCTGCAGGTCCTGCAGCGCGAGCGGAAGAAGCGAATCGAGGCGGCCGAGGCGTTCCACGACGCCGGGCGCGGCGAGCAGGCGGCGAAGGAGGAGGCTGAGCTGGCGATCCTGCAGGAGTTCATGCCCGAGCCGCTGAGCGAGGAGGAACTCGAGCGAATTGTCGACGACGCGATCGCCGAGAACGGTGCGACCTCGCTGCAGGACCTCGGGCGTGTGATGGCCGACGTGATGCCGCAGGTCGCCGGCCGCGCAGACGGCTCGGCGGTCGGCCAGATCGTTCGCGAGAAGCTCGCCTAGCCCTGGCCGTCGGCCGGCGGCGGACCGCTGGCGATGAAGTCGCGACGCCGAACGAGCGCCGTCGCGAGCACCGCGCCGCACGCGGCCACGATCGCCGCGAGAACGAGGATGTGGTTCAGCCCCGAGATGAACGCCGTGTGGGCGATCTCGGCCACACGTTGGCGCTCGCCGCCCGGCGCCGATGCGATCGCGCTCTGGGCCCGGCCGCTCGCAAGCTGAACCGCGATGCGATGCGCATCCGGGACGTTCTTGAGGCCTGCGTCGACGCGGTCGGTCACCCGGCTCGAAAACACCGCCCCGAGCGCGGCGATCCCGGTGGCGATGCCCAGCTGCCGGAACGTGTTGTTGATCCCCGACGCCATGCCCGCGCGCTCGACCCTCACGGTCGACACGGCCGTCGACGCAAGCGGCGCGTTGACCATTCCGATGCCGACGCCGCCGACGAGGAAGCCCGGCAGCAACGTCGTCCAGCCGGACGACGGCGTGATCCCGCTCATCAGCCAGAGCGAGAGGGCGACCAGGGCGAGCCCGCCTCCGAGGAGCAGCCGGATCGGCACGCGCGCCGACAGGCGTCCTGCGATCGGTGCGGCGAAGAACGAGATCACACTGAGCGGCAGGAAGCGCACCCCGGTCTGGAGCGGCGACAGGCCCAGTACGTTCTGCAGGTACAGCGTCAGGTAGAGGAACATCGCAAAGAGCGTCGAGGAGATCGCGAAGGCGGTGATCTGGGCGCCGACAAAGGCCGGCCGGCTGAACAGCGAGAGGTCGATCATCGTCAGCCGCGGCCTGGCCTGCGACGCGACGAAGAGGCCGAGCAGGACGGCCGCGGCGGCGAACAAAGAGACGATCAAGGTGCTCGACCAGCCGTGGGAGTTGCCTTCGATCAGCGCCAGGATCAGGCAGAGCAGGCCGCCGGTGAGCGTGACCAGGCCGATCGGATCGAGCCGGCTGTGCTCGGGATCGCTCGACTCGCGAAGCTGCGCGAGCGAGAGCAGGATCGCGCCCACCCCGATCGGGATGTTCACGAAGAAGATCCAGCGCCACGAGAGCCAGGACGTGAGCATGCCGCCGGCCAGCGGGCCGATCGCGACGGCGGCGCCGATCGTCGCGCCCCAGATCCCGAACGCCGTTCCGCGCTCGCGTCCGTGAAACTCCTGCGAGAGCAACGCGAGTGCGGTCGCGAACATCATCGCTCCGCCCACGCCCTGGGCGCCGCGCGCGATGATCAGGAACAGCGCGTCGTTCGCGGCCCCACAGGCCGTGGAGGCGACCGTGAACAGCGCGATCCCGAGGATGAAGAGGCGCTTCCGGCCGAAGAGGTCGGCCAGCGCCCCGGCGGTGAGCACGCACGTGGCGAGGGCGAGCGCGTAGGCGTCCACTACCCACTGCAGATCGGAGAAGGAGGCATGCAGCGCGCTCTCGATCGCCGGGAGTGCGACATTCACGATCGTGATGTCGAGGAGGAGCATGAAGGTCGCGGTGCAGACCGCGAGCAGCGTCCACCACTTCCGCTCCACCGACGGAACATAGACCCCCCGGCCGGGTTCAGGCGGAGGTTCCGGGGTGCGGCCTAAACTCAGGCCGTGACGCAGGAAACGTTCGACGTCTCGAATGCGGTCGCCGCCGAACTGGCCGGCGTGTCCGACGGCGTGCTCGATGCGCTCCGCGAGCGCCTCCACTGCACGATCCGCCTCCGCGGCAACCAGCTGACTCTCGAGGGCGAGGATGCGCAGGTCGCAGAGGCGCGCTCCGTGCTGGGCGAGCTGGTCGATCTCGTCGAAGGCGGCCATCAGATCGGCGCGCACACGGTCGACGCCGTCCTCGGTGCGCTCGCGACCGAGACCGACGTGCGCGAGGTCTTCGACCACGTCGTCTGGCGTCATCGCGGCAAGCGGATCTCCCCGAAGACGGTCACGCAGAAGCGCTACGTCGACGCGATCCGCAGGTCGACCGTGACCTTCGGAATCGGGCCTGCAGGGACGGGCAAGACCTATCTCGCGATGGCGCTGGCCGTGTCGGCCCTGCACGAGCGCGAGGTCGCGCGCATCATCCTCACGCGCCCGGCCGTGGAGGCGGGCGAACGGCTCGGGTTCCTGCCGGGCGACCTGCTGGCGAAGGTCGACCCGTACCTTCGTCCGCTGTTCGACGCGCTCTACGACATGCTCGACCCGGACCGCGCCAACAACCTGATGGAGCGCGGGACGATCGAGGTCGCGCCGCTCGCGTTCATGCGCGGCCGGACGCTGAACGACAGCTTCATCATCCTCGACGAGGCGCAGAACACGTCCCCGGAGCAGATGCAGATGTTCCTGACACGCCTCGGCTTCGGGTCGAAGGTGGTCGTCACCGGAGACGTCACGCAGATCGACCTGCCGCGCGAGCAGCGATCCGGGCTGGTCCAGGTGCAGGACATGCTCGCCGACATCGATGGCATCTCGTTCATCCACTTCGGCCACCAAGATGTCGTGCGCCACAAGCTCGTGCAGCGGATCGTCGAGGCCTACAAGGAGCACACGGAGGAGCGGAACCGATGACCGAGCTCGTGATCGAGGTCGACAACCGGAGCGGGCTCGCGGTCGACGAGGACGCGGTCCTCGAGCTCGCGCGGACGGTGCTGCGCGCGCAGGAGGTCGCGGACGGCGAGCTCGGGATCGCCTTCGTGCGTCCCGACGAGATCCGTGAGCTCAAGCGCGAGCACCTCGGCATCGACGAGGCGACCGACGTGCTCTCGTTCCCGATCGACGGCACCGACGAGCTGCCCGACGGGGTGCCTCGGCAGCTCGGCGACGTCGTGATCTGCCCTCAGGTGGTCGGCGACGAGTGGCGGCGGCCGCTGGTGCACGGGCTGCTGCACCTGCTCGGCTACGATCACGGCGCGGCGATGACGCAGGTCGAGGAGGCCCTCGCATGAGCGCTCGGCGCGCGCCGAGCGTCCTCGACTCGTTCAACAACGCCTTCGAGGGGATCATCCACGTCCTCCGGACGCAGCGGAACATGCGCATCCACTTCGCGGTCGCGTTCGTCGTGATCGTGCTCGCACTGATCGTGAACGTGACGAAGCTCGAGCTGATCGCGCTGCTCATCTCGATCACCTTCGTGCTGATCGCGGAGATGATCAACACGGCGATCGAGGGAGCGATCGACATCGCGACGACCTCGTTCGACCCGATGGCGAAGCTCGCGAAGGACATCGCGGCGGGCGCCGTCCTGATCGCGTCGGTCAACGCGATCGCGGTCGGCTACCTGGTGTTCGCGGGCAAGGTCGCCGACCGGTCCGCCGACCTGCTCGACCGCCTCCGCCAGGCGCCGGCGGAGCTCACGCTCGTCGCGCTCGTCGTCACCGTGATCGGCGTGATCGCGGCTGAAGGCGTGGACCGGGCGCGGGACGCCGCTGCGCGGCGGGCTGCCGTCCGGACACGCGGCGGTCGCGTTCGCCGGCTGGATCGCCGCGACCTACGTCGCCGGCGGCACCACCGCTTCCTGGTCTCGTCGATCGCTCTGATCATGGCGTTCCTCGTCGCGCAGACCCGCGTCGAGTCGGGCGTCCACTCGGCGCTCGAGGTCGCGTCCGGCGGCCTGCTCGGCGCGCTCGCGACGCTCGTCGTCTTCCAGGTGCTTTCGTGAGCGAGCTCGTCGAGAAGGCCGAGGCGGTCGCCGCGCACGCGTACGCGCCGTACTCGCAGCTACCTCGTCGGCGCCGTCGTGCGAACGCGCGACGGCCGCGAGTTCGCCGGCGTCAACGTCGAGAACGCCGCCTATCCGCTCGGGGTCTGCGCCGAGAAGACGGCGATCGTCGCGGCCGCTACCGCGGGTTACCGGCCCGGCGACCTCGCGGCGATCGGGATCACCGCCTCACCCTGCGGCGGCTGCCGGCAGTGGCTGCACGAGTGGCGGATCGGCGAGGTCAGCTTCCGCCGCGCGGACGGCCGATCGCGACGTGGCGAGCGCTCGGCGAGCTGCTGCCCGACACCTGGGACCTGCCCGGATGAAGTCGGGCTTCGTCGCCGTCGCCGGGCGGCCGAACGTCGGCAAGTCGACGCTCGTGAACGCCCTCGTCGGGTGCGAAGGTCGCGATCGTCTCCGACAAGCCGCACACGACCCGGCATCGCATCCGCGGCGTGTACACGAACGACGAGGCCCAGCTCGTCCTCGTCGACCTGCCCGGCTGGCAGCGGCCGATCGACCCGCTGACCGAGCGCATGCAGGCGCGGTCGAGCGAGACGATGGCCGACGACGTCGACGTCGTGATGCTCGTCGTGAGCGCGCGCGAGCGGATCGGCGCCGGCGACCGGTTCGTCGCGCGGCACGTCTTCGCGCTCGGCGTCCCGGTGGTGATCGTCGCTGAACAAGGTCGACCGGCTGAAGGCGGGTCACATCGCCGTCGCAGATGAAGCAGGCGGCGACGCTCGGCGACTTCCACGCGCTGCATCCGGTCAGCGCGACGACCGGCGACGGGATCGACGAGCTGCGCGACCGATCTCGATCTCGCTGCTCCCCGAGGGGCCGCTGCTACTACCCGCGCGAGACCGACACCGACATGCCGCTCGAGGCGCGGATCGCCGAGCTCGTCCGCGAGCAGGCGCTTCGGCTGCACGAAGGAGGAGGTGCCGCACGCGGTCACGGCCGAGGTGGTCGAGATCGACGACCGCCGCGTGCACGTTCGCCTCTACACCGAGACCGAGAGCCAGAAGCAGATCCTGATCGGCAAGGGCGGCACGATGGTGCGCGAGATCGGCCGCGGCGCGCGCCCGGCATCGAGGCGCTCCTCGGCCATCACGATCTATCTCGAGCTGCAGGTGAAGGCGTCGCCGAAGTGGCGCCGGAACGAGACGATGCTCGAGCGTCTCGGCCTCTAGCGCACGGCTGCCGGCGATCGAGCCGCGCGAGCGCGCTCGCGCTCGGCCGGCGGCCAGTGCCGCTCGAGCGTCGCGCTCGGCGGCGGCTTCGGCCGTCGGCAGCGCCTCGTCGGCGATCGCGGCGACCGGCGTCGGTGAGCACGACGAGCGCGAGGCGTGCATCGCGGGCGTGCGATTCGCGCGCGACGAGCGCCGATCCGCTCGAGCGGCTGGAGCTGCCGCGCGACGCCGCGAGGGCGTGACGCCGAGGCGGTTCGCGAGGTCGACGCGGCGGAGCTTCGCCGTCGGGCGCGTCGCACAGCTCGAGCAGGATCGCGAGGTCGCCGAGGCCGATCGCCGTGGCGCGCCGAGTGCAGCGTCGACGTCGCGCGTGACGAGTCGTCGCGCGTCGAGCGCGAGGTCGAGGACGGTGCGAGAGGCTGTCGTTCATCGTTGCCATGTCCTGATCGTATCATTGATCGGTCAACGAGCGCGTGACCAACGGGTCAGACCGGGTCTGACCCGTCTTGGGGCCGAACCTGGCGGCTGATCCGCGGAGCTACACTCGCCGATGGCGCAGGCGCCTGCTCTTCCGCGCGGGTTCGAGCTGCCGCTCAAGCAGCGGCTGCCGCGGATCGGCTCGATCGACCAGGTCGCGGTCGAGGCGCGCGCCGGCGAGCTCGCGAAGCGCAGCATCAAGAAGGACGCGAAGCTCTGGGCGCTCGAGCTCGCGATCCGCTGCTGCGACCTGACGACGCTCGAGGGCCAGGACACGCCCGGGCAAGGTCGCCGCGCTCTGCTCGAAGGCGATCCGGCCCGACCCGAGCGACCCGAACATCCCGTCGGTCGCGGCGGTCTGCGTCTACCCGAACCTCGTCCCGACCGCGGTCGAGCGGCTTGCGCGGCACGCGGCGTCAAGGTCGCGTCGGTCGCGACCGCGTTCCCGTCCGGCCAGAGCCCGCTCGACGTGAAGGTGCGCGAGGTCGAGGAGGTCGTCGCGATCGGCGCCGACGAGGTCGACATGGTGATCGACCGCGGCGCGTTCCTCTCCGGCCGCTACGCGCAGGTCTACGACGAGATCGTGCCGGGTGAAGGAGGCCTGCGGCGACGCGCACCTGAAGGTGATCCTCGAGGTGGCCGAGCTCGGCACCTACGACAACGTCCGCCGCGCGTCGCTGCTCGCGATGGCCGCCGGCGCCGACTTCATCAAGACCTCGACCGGCAAGCTGCCCGGCGCCGCGACGCTGCCGGTTCAGCTCGTGATGCTCGAGGCGATCCGCGACGTCTACGAGGAGACCGGCCGCCGCGTCGGGATGAAGCCGGCCGGCGGGATCCGCACCTCGAAGAACGCGATCCAGTACCTCGTGCAGGTCCACGAGACGCTCGGCCCCGACTGGCTGACGCCCGACCTCTACCGGCTCGGCGCGTCGTCGCCTCGTCAACGACATCCTGATGCAGATCCGCAAGGAGAAGACGGGCGCCTACCAGTCGAAGGACTACTTCACGAATGACTGACGTCGCGAAGCGCCGCGACCGCTCGCCGGTCCCGGCCGACTGGACGTACGCGCCGGCGCCCGAGTCGCGCGACATCGTCTCGCTGCGCGAGCGCTACGGGCTCTTCGTCGGCGGCGAGTGGCTCGCGCCGCGGTCCGGCGAGTACTTCGACACGATCTCGCCGCGCGACGAGGAGCCGCTCGCCGAGGTCGCGCAGGCCGAGCGAGCGCGACGTCGCCGCTGCGGTCGAGGCCGCGCGCGAGGCGTTCGGCAGCGCTGGTCGGCGCTGCCCGGCCGCGAGCGCGCGAAGTACCTGTTCCGGATCGCGCGCATCCTCGCAGGAGCGCTCGCGCGAGTTCGCGGTGCTCGAGTCGCTGAACGGCGGCAAGCCGATCAAGGAGTCGCGCGACGTCGACCTGCCGCTCGCGGCCGCGCACTTCTTCTACTACGCGGGCTGGGCCGACAAGCTCGAGTACGCCTTCCCGAACCGCACGCCGCGGCCGCTCGGCGTCGCCGGCCAGATCATCCCGTGGAACTTCCCGCTGCTGATGCTCGCGTGGAAGATCGCGCCCGCGCTCGCCGCCGGGAACACGGTCGTGCTCAAGCCGGCCGAGACGACGCCGCTCACGGCGCTGCTCTTCTGCGACGTGCTCCGCCAGGCGGAGCTGCCGCCGGGCGTCGTGAACATCGTCACCGGCGACGGCCGGACCGGCGCCGCGCTCGTCGACGCCGACGTCGACAAGATCGCGTTCACCGGCTCGACCGAGGTCGGCAAGGCGATCCAGCGCCGGCTCGCCGGCACCGGCAAGAAGCTGACGCTCGAGCTCGGCGGCAAGGCCGCGAACATCGTCTTCGACGACGCGGCGCTCGACCAGGCGGTCGAGGGGATCGTCAACGGCATCTACTTCAACCAGGGCCACGTCTGCTGCGCCGGGCTCGCGGCTCTTCGTGCAGGAGTCGATCTCCGAGCCCGTCGATCGAGAAGCTGAAGCGGCGGATGGCGACGCTGCGCGTCGGCGATCCGCTCGACAAGAACACCGACGTCGGCGCGATCAACTCGCAGGCGCAGCTCGAGAAGATCGAGGAGCTCGTCGCCGCGGGCGCGCGAGGAGGGCGCGGAGATCTACCAGCCGCCGTGCCGCCTGCCCGAGAAGGGCTACTGGTTCGCGCCGACCGTGTTCACGAACGTCGCGCAGAGCTACCGGATCGCGCAGGAGGAGATCTTCGGGCCGGTGCTCTCCGTGCTCACCTTCCGCACGCCGGAGGAGGCGGTCGAGAAGGCGAACAACACGCCGTACGGGCTCTCCGCCGGCGTCTGGACGGAGAAGGGCTCGCGGATCCTCTGGATGGCCGAGCGGCTGCGCGCCGGCGTCGTCTGGGCGAACACGTTCAACCGCTTCGACCCGACGAGCCCGTTCGGCGGCTACAAGGAGTCCGGCTTCGGCCGCGAGGGCGGCCTGCACGGGCTCGAGCCGTACCTCGCCTTCGACGACTGAGATCCGACCCGCGCGCGCCGAGGACGGCCCGGCGCTCGCGCCGCTCGACCGCGCGACCTGGACGACCGCGACGAGCCCGGGCACCGGCACCGGCCGGCGGCTCGCCGTTCTTCGACGTCCGCACGTCGCCCGAGGACGTGCTCGTCGCCGTCGTCGACGGAGCGGTCGCCGGTTACGTGACGCTGTCGCGCGCGCCCGAGTTGCAGGCGAGCGACCACGTCCGGCACGATCACCGGCATCGCCGTTGCCGAGGCCGCGCAGCGGTCGAGGAGTCGGGCGGGCGCTCCTCGAGGCGGCGATCGCCGAGGCCGGCCGCCGCGGAGCCCGGCGGCTGACGCTGCGCGTGCTCGCCCACAACGACGGCGGCGCGGCGGCTCTACGCCGGGTGCGGCTTCGTGGTCGAGGGCATGCTGCGCGGCGAGTTCCTCCTCGACGGCTCCTACGTCGACGACGTGCTCATGGCCCTCGACCTCTGATACACCTGGATCCGGAGATGGCCCGCCTGCCGGTCAAGAAGACGTACAAGCTCTACATCGGCGGTGCGTTCCCGCGCTCGGAGTCCGGGCGCACCTACGAGGCCGAGGGGCAGAACGTCGCGCGCGCGTCGCGGAAGGACGTTCGCGACGCCGTCGTCGGCGGCGCGCGCCGCGCAGCCGAAGTGGGCGGCAGCGACCGCGTACAACCGCGGCCAGGTGCTCTACCGCATCGCCGAGATGATGGAGGCGCGGACGAGCGAGTTCGCCGAGCTCTGCAGCGGGCGCGAGGAGGTCGAGCGCGCGATCGATCGCTGGGTCTGGTACGCCGGCTTCGCCGACAAGCTCGCGCAGGTGCTCGGCGTCGTCGAACCCGGTCGCCGGGCCGTACTTCAACTTCACGGTGCCCGAGCCGACCGGCGTCGTCGCGTCGTCGCGCCGGACGAGCCGCCGCTGCTCGGCCTCGTCTCGCGAATCGCGCCCGCGCTCGTCGGCGGCAACGCGGTCGTCGCGGTCGCCTCCGAGACGCCGCCGCTCGCCGCGATCGAGCTCGCCGAGGCGCTCGCGACGAGCGACGTGCCCGGCGGCGTCGTCAACCTGCTCACGGGCCACCGCGCCGAGCTCGCGCCGTGGCTCGCCTCGCACATGGACGTGAACGCGATCGACCTGACCGGCGCCGACGGCCTGCGCGCCGACCTCGAGACGGCCGCCGCCGAGAACGTCAAGCGCGTCGTCGTCGGCAAGCCCGACTCGCAGAGCGCTGGACGAGATCTCCTCGTTCCTCGAGCTGAAGACGGTCTGGCACCCGATCGGGGTATGAGCCGTAGCTGACGGAGGCGACCAGGACGGAGGCGCCGGCCTTGACGGCGCCGGAGCGGGAATGAGCGCTTTCGATCACATCGACGAGATCGAGCCGCTGGTCATCTGGCCGGGCGTGGTCGCGCGCTCGACGGTCGGCGACCAGACGACGTTCTCCTATCTCGAGCTCGAGCCGGACACGCACGTCCCCGAGCACGCCCACGTGAACGAGCAGGTCGGCGTGCTGGTGTCCGGATCGCTCCGGTTCCGGGTCGGCGACGAGGAACGCGACCTCGAGCCCGGTGCGACCTGGTGCATCCGCGCCCACGTCCCTCACCAGGTCTGGGCCGGGCCCGGCGGCGCCGGACTGGTCGAGGTCTTCGCGCCGGCGCGCGGCGACTGGGCCGACCGCGAGCGGCTGCGGCCGTCCCATCCGCCGCTGTTTCCGTGACGATCGCTCCCGGCTGCTCTACCCTGTCCTGACGCAGGTGCCCGGGTCACGACGTCTCAGCCAGCGGATCTCGGAGGGTGACGGGATCGCGATCATCGTCTGCGTCGACGACGCAGACGCCGCGCGTGCCGCCGAGGCGCAGGGCGCGAAGGCCGTCGCCGTGCGCGACGGTGTCCGCGGGATCCGGGAAGCGACCACGCTGCCGGTGCTCTGGATCGGGCGCGGCGCCCCGGTCGACGCGGACGCGATCTGCGTCAGGCCCGACGCGGAGTTCGAGCACGACCACGTCGAGGCGGTCGTCGACGTCCGCGACGAGGAGGAGCTCGAGATCGCGCTCGAGGAGATCGATCCGGAGATCTTCCTGCTCTCGGCGAACGGCGCCGACGAGGATGCGGACCCGCTCGACGCCGTGCTCGAGCTGCTGCCAGACGTTCCCGCGGGCAAGCTGGCGATTGCCCAGGTCGACGTCTCGACCCGCGAAGAGGTGCTCGCGCTGGAGCGGGCCGGCATCGACGCGGTGCTCGTGGCGGGCGGCGAGGTCTCGAGCCTCGTCGGCCATCGGCCACTCGAGGTCTGAGCACCGGCCCGGGCCGTCTACCATGGCCCCGATGAGAGCGCTGCTCGCGCTGGCCGTCCTCACGTGCGCCTGCGGGCTCGTCGCTGCGGGCTGCTCCTCCGACGCGAAGCGGGCCGCGGCCGCGCCGGCCTCGCCGGCGAAGCTCACCTGTCCCGACCGGACGAGCTGGCAGCGGCTCGCGAACCGCATCAGCGCACCCGTCTATTGCCCCGCCTGGCTCCCCGACCCGCTGATCGGGGCAATCGGCAACCGCTGGAACAACATCGACTCCGTCTCCAAGGACCGGAGCTACCTGGAGAGCTTCGTCTGGCAGGAGACCGGCGGCGGCGCGGCTGGCGGGGAGCTGCACGTGAACCTGCGCGGCTACCCCGGGGTCACGAAGATCCCGACCTGTCGGACCGGCGGGAGCGAGAGCCGGAACGTTCCCTGCTTTGCCGACGCGAACGGCCGCGTCACCGAGCGTGGGATCACCGCCACCCTCTACACGGTCAACCAGGACGCCGACGAGTGGCATGCGCTGCTCCTGTGGCGCCGGTTCGGCAACCTCTACACCCTCTCGGAGCACGTCGCCCCCCCGCTGACGTTCAACCACGTCGTCCGCTACCTCCACCAGGAGCTGCGGTCGCTCGTGCTCGTCCGCCCGGCCGCGGCGACCTGATGAAGCTCACCCGGAGGCAGGTGCTCGCCGGAGCAGCCGCGGGCGCTGTCGGCGCGAGCGGGATCTACGAGCTCGTCGACCAGCTGACCAAGAGCTCGCCGAAGCGACCCGCGGTCGCGCCCCCGCCGCCCGAGCAGCATCTCCTGGACGGCATCCGGATCGTCGAGTCGGACGGCATCGAGGTGCTGGTCCCGCCGCTCCACCACGAGATCCACACGGCGCGGCTGACCGTCGACCGCGCGGGACTCGCCGACGCCCAGCAGGAGCTCACGCACGTGCTCCAAGGCCTCGACGCGGACTACGTGGCCTCGCCGGCCGGGCTCGGCGTCACCGTCGCCTGGGGCCTCCCGTACTTTCGGCGGCTCGTGCCCGACGCTGCCCGGCGCCACCTTCCGCACGACCGACGCGCGGACAAGCCGGTCCTCTTCGCTGCGCACCGCTTTCCCAGCGACCCGACCGACACGCGGCTCGAGTCGAACGATGTCGCGATCCTTCTCCGCTCGGACCTGCGGGCGCACATCGACGACGCGGCGAAGCGGCTCCGCGATTCGAAACTGTTCGACCTCACCTCGGTTCGCCGCGGCTTCGCCGGCGGCGGCTTCGACGGCGGACAGTCGCTTCCGAAGCGGCTTGCGGTGGCCGCGGGCGTGCCGGGGGCCGAGCTGATCCCGGACACCTCGGAGCTCTTCCTCGGATTCACCTCGACGCAGAAGGCGGGCATGGGGCCGGGGCTGATCGCGAACTTCGAGACGCTCGGCTATGTCGACTTCCGCGGGAGCGACTACTTCCCGAACGGCACGCACATGCACCTGTCGCACATCCAGGAGGACATCGAGTCGTGGTATCTCAACTTCGACTTCGACGAGCGCGTCGCGACGGCGTTCCGGCCGAACCTCACGGTCAAGCCCGACGTGCAGACGGTTGCGCAGGGACCGCGCGACGTCTCCGACAGCGCGGCGGTGCGGCGCGACTATCGAAGCGCGCGCCGGATCGGGCACAGCGCGTCGATCCAGACCACGTCACGGCTCCAGCAGGACTTCACCGCGGCCGACGGCACCGTCTACCCGAAGGGCTCTGCAGTGCCGGTCCGCGCCGACTTCAACACGCTCGACAATCCGTTCGCCTGGTCGGTCCGGCCCGATGAGATCGGCGCGACCCCGGCCGCCGGCGTCCACTTCGTCGTGTTCAACCCGACGGGCGACGACTTCCGCCGGAACCGGCTCGCCATGGACGGCGTGATCCCCGGCGGCAAGATCCCGCTGCCGCCGCGCGACCGGAACCAGGGCTTCAACTCCGTCCTGCAGACGACGCACCGGCAGAACTTCCTCGTGCCGCCGCGCCGGCACCGCAGCTTCCCACTGGCCGAGGTGTGAGGGTCGTCTAGCCGAAGAACGTGCGGGCGACCTCGTACCAGGCGTCCGGCACCGTCTTCAGCTCGGCGGTCGCCTGCGCGAGCGGCACTGAGATCACGTCGTCACCGCGTAGCGCCGCCATCTGGCCGTATGCGCCTTCGGCCACGAGGTCGGAGGCCTTGAGGCCGAAGCGGGTCGCGAGGATGCGGTCGCGCGCCGTCGGACTGCCGCCGCGCTGGATGTGGCCGAGCACCGTGACCCGCGTCTCGAAGCCGGTTCGGTTCTCGATCTCCTCGCCGAGCCGCTCGCCGACGCCGCGCTTCGCGAGCAGCTTGTGCCCGAACTGGTCGACCTCGCCCTTGTCCTCGGCGCCCGGCAGCTCGCAGCCCTCGCTGACAACCACGATCGAGAAGTTCTTGCCGCGGCCGTGGCGCCGGCGGATCTCGCTGCAGACCTCGTCGAGCTCGACCGGCTTCTCGGGGATCAGGATCACGTCGGCTCCTCCGGCGATCCCGCTCATCACGGCGATCCAGCCTGTGTGGCGGCCCATCACCTCGACGACCATCACGCGGTTGTGCGACTCGGCAGTCGTGTGCAGCCGGTCGATCGCCTGCGTGCAGATGTGCACGGCGGTGTCGAAGCCGAAGGTGTAGTCGGTGCCGGAGAGGTCGTTGTCGATCGTCTTCGGGACACCGACGACCGGTGCGCCGAAGTCCGCATACACGCGGGTCGCCACGCCGAGCGTGTCCTCGCCGCCGATCGCGACCAGCGCGTCGAGCTGCTCGAACGCAGCTTGCACTCGCTCGACGCCGCCGTCGATCTTGTACGGATTCGTGCGGCTCGTGCCGATGATCGTCCCGCCGCGCGGCAGGATCCCCGAGATCTCCGACGGTCCGAGCGGCTGGAACAGCCGCTCGACCATGCCGCGCCATCCTTCGCGCACGCCGACCACCTCGTCGCCCCGCTGCCACGAGCGCCGCGCGACGGCGCGGATGACCGCGTTCAGGCCCGGGCAGTCGCCGCCGCCGGTGAGGACGCCGATGCGCATGAGCGGACGAGTCTACGTGTGCAGTGCGAAGCGCAGACCGACCGCGAGCTGGGTGCCGTACTCGCCCTTCGTGTTCGCGTACGCGTGGTATACGACGGTCAGTCCGACACCTCGGAGCTCGCGCGTAAAGGCGAGCGTCTGCTCCGGCCGGAACCAGTGACTGTGCGCCGGACCGGTCGAGAGGAAGAAGCGCACGCCTGCCGAGCGCAACGCCGACGCCTCTCGGTGAGCGAGCAGCGTGGGGTTGTTCGCGGCGAGGACCGAGCCGGGCACGTCCTTGAGCGGTCCGTCTTCGAGCGGGACAAAGTAGCCGCTCCACGACTCGACCGTGCCGAAGAAGCCGGGATGCCTGAGCGCGATGTCGACGGCGCCGAAGCCGCCCGCCGACAGGCCCGCGATCACCCGGTCGCGCGCATCCGGGATCGTCGGCAGGTGGATGTCGACCCACGGCACGACCTGGTCGACGAAGCTCGAGTCCCAGGGGCCGGCCCATTCGCCGTTGTAGCGATCGTCCGGCCCGGCGGCGGGCATCACGCCGATGAACGGCCGCAGGGTCCCGGCGGCGATCGAGTCGTCGGCGAAGCTCACGAGCCCGGTGCCCGACGGGTATTCGTCGGGTGAGCCCGGCATGCCGTGCAGCAGGTAGACAACCGGGTAGCGGTGTACTGCGTCGAAGCCGGGCGGAAGGTAGACGAGACCCGGTCGCAGCTCGCCTGGAAACACGCCGCTCAACACACGACCACCCTGAGGACCGGTTTGCACCTGCGTAAAGCCCGGAAGGATCAAGGCGGTGAGCAACGCAGCGACAACGTGCACACGTCGAGGGTAGCGGCCGCCGCGGCGCTCCTCGCCGCCGCGGTCGTGTCCGTTGCCGCGGCGCCAGCGCCGCAGTCGCGCCTCGATGTCGCATTCCATTCGGCCGCGCTCAAGGCGACGATGCATGCGCGCGTCGTGCTGCCCGACGGCTACGCGTCGAGCTCCCGCCGGTACCCCGTCCTGTACTTCCTGCACGGGCTGCCGGCGACGTCGATCAGCTACGCCCAGCTCAGCTGGGTGGCCGACGCGCTCGCGGACACCGGGGAGCCCGCGATCCTCGTCGCGCCGCAGGGCGCCCGCGACGACGACACCGACCCCGAGTACCTCGACTGGGGGGAGGGGCGGAACTGGGAGACGTACGTCTCGACCGAGCTCGTCGGGTACGTCGACGCGCACTTCCGGACGCTCGCACGCCGGAGCGGCCGGGCGATCATCGGCCTCTCGGCGGGCGGCTACGGCGCGGCGGCGATCGGCTTCCATCACCTCGATCGGTTCGCGGCGATCGAGTCGTGGTCGGGCTACTTCGAGCCGACCGACCCGACCGGGCGCGTCAAGCTCGATCGGGGCTCGCAGGCAGCGAACAACCAGGCGAGTCTGCACGCGTTGGTCGGGTCGGACGCGCGGGCGATCAAGGCCGCGCACCCCTTCTTTGGGTTCTACGTCGGCAACGGCGACACGCGCTTCCGGCGCGAGAACGTCCAACTCGACCGGGAGCTCGCGGCGGCGGGCATCGCACACGTCTTCGAGGTGTACTCCGGGGCTCACACCACCGATCTCTGGAGGCGCCACGCCGTCACCTGGCTGCGGCTCGCGCTGCACCGTCTCTCGCCGGCGACGCCGTAACGGCCGCGTAACACACGCTCCACCCGCCGCAAACCTGGATCGCAATACAACGTGGCCGTGGTCGCTCCCACTTTCCCTCGGGCGCGTGCGTCGTGGGTCTTCCTGCCCCTGCTCGCGGCGTTCCTCGCAGTCGGCGGCGTCGCGGTCTATCGCTACCTCGACAACTTCTGGCTCTATCGCGGCTTTGCGGCTCCGCGCGACCCGGCCTGGGTGACGAACCGCGGAACGACGACGCGTTTCTACGTGGCGAGCCCGGCTCTCGGCGGTCGCAGGCAGCCGGTCGACGTGTTCCTCCCGCCGGGTTACTCGGCGCATCCACTCCGCCGTTACGGCGTGATGTACCTGCTCCACGGGATCCCCGGCCGGCCCGGTGCGTTTCTGCAGACGGTTCGCATGGGCGTCGTCGAGGATGAGCTCGTCGCGCTGCGACGGGCACGGCCGCTCATCCTGGTGATGCCGTTCGGCTCGACCGGCTCGTTCACCGACAAGGAATGGGCAAACGGCGTCGGCAAGCACGAGGGTTGGGCGACGTTCGTCTCGCGCGACGTCGTCGCCGCCGTCGACGCCCGCTTCCGAACGATCCGGTCGCCGCGCTGGCGCGTCCTGGCCGGTCTCTCGGAGGGTGGTTATGGGGCGCTGAACATCGGGCTCCGCCACCCGAGGGAGTTCGCGGTGCTCGAGAGCTGGTCGGGATATGCACAAGCCGACCCGATCAAGACGATCTTCGGCAAGCACGGCGAATTGCTACGTGCCAACAGCCCGATCGACACCGTCGGCCGAGTTGCACGAGTGCTTCGCCGGGAGCATACGTTCGTGTGGTTCTACAGCGGAGAGGACGACCATTACCGGCCGCAGAACGTTGCGTTCGCGGCCGAGCTGAAAGCCGACGGCATCGCCCACCACTTCTACGTCGTGCGCGGGGGACACAACTGGGCTCTCTGGCGGGGTAACGCTTGGCGGGCCTACATGACGGCGTCGCGACATGTCGGAATCGCGCGAGGACATGCGTAGGGCAGCCGCTTTCCCGCTCTCGCTCTGCCTGATCGTCGCTGCGACCGGCTGGCTGTACGCCACCCGCGGGCTGTTCGACCTCCGTCCGCGCGTCGAGGTACTCCCCCTCGATGAGCTCGCCCGGCACTCGTCGGTGTCGCTGGTCACCTTCGTCTGCGTGTGGGGCGTGACCGCTGTCTTTCTCGGTGCGATCGCGCGTTGGGCGAACGTCGCCCGTGTCGTGGCGTCGGTGGCGTTCGCCGTGGGGGTGGGGGCGTGGCAGTACGCCGCGCTGACAGCGTCGATCGCGATCGTTCGTCAGATTCCCGCGCAGCAGGCGCTCGATATCGCGGCCCGCTCGTCATCGGTCTACGCAGCCGCCGCGATTGCCGCGCTCGGGGGCGCCGTGCTTGCCTCTCCGGACCGGAAGCGGCCGGCCGGCCCGCTCTTGATCGCGACCCTCGTCGCGATCGCCGGCGCGTTCGACCTTGCGCACGGAATCCTGCCCGGCGAGAACGAGGGCGTCGTGCGTGCGCTCACGCCCGACGGCGCCGCCCCGTTCACCCGAGCCGCCGCCGCCCTCATCGGGCTGGCGCTGCTCGCTGCGGCACGTGGGCTTGCGCGCCGCCGCCGCGAGGCGTGGCGTGTCGCAACGGCGCTGGCCGCGCTCTCGGCAGCGCTGCACGTCCTGCACGGGCTGAACAGCGGCACGCTTGCGTCGACGGTCGTACTCGTGCTTCTGGTCGCACGCCGCGACTCCTTCGACGGGCCGGGCGCACCTCACACGCGACGACGTGTGCTCGCTCGGGGAGCGATCGTGCTCGGAGCGATCGGAGCGTTCGGGTGCAGCGCGCTCTGGCTCAATCGAATGGTCGCCGACCAGGCCTTCAGTCTGCGCTTCGCGTTCGACCAGATCGCGGCCGGTGCGCTCGGGCTCGACCTGGGCGGTTCGCCTCACCTCGTCGGGTTCTTCGGCGACTGGTTCCCGCTGGCGCTCGCGCTGCTCTCATCGTTCGGAGTCGTCTGGATGATCGCGGGCTTCATTGCGCCCTGGCGCCATCGCGTGCGTCAGGGATCCCGCGAGCGTCAGCGTGCGGGTGAGCTCGTGCGCGCGTTCGGCGTCGACACGCTCGCTCCGTTCGCATTGCGGCGGGACAAGGCGTACTTCTTCGGCGAGGGGGAGCGGTCGTTCCTCGCGTACCGCGTCGTGCACGGAGTTGCGATCGTGTCGGGCGATCCCATCGGAGCCGAGGACGATCTGCCTGATCTCGTTGCGGGGTTCGTCGCGTACGCACGACGGTGTGGATGGCGGATCGCCGTCCTCGGCGTGTGTGAGGACCGACTCGAGCTGTACCGCCGGCACGGGCTCAACGCGATCTACCACGGCGACGAGGCGATCGTCGACACCTCGGTGTTCTCGCTCGAGGGGCGCCCGATCCGCAAGGTCCGGCAGTCCGTGCACCGGCTGCAGGCCGCCGGCTACTCGGCGGCGGTGCTCCGCCCCGGCGAGCTTGACGCCGAGCTCCGGGCGGGGCTCGAGGAGATCGCCGAGCACTGGCGCGGCGACGAGCCCGAGCGGGGATTCGTGATGGCGCTGGACGCGCTCGACTCGCTCGGCGACGACGAGGCGCTCTTCATCGTCGGGCTGAACCCGGCGGGACGGCCGGCCGGCTACCTGCACTTCGCGATCGCGGGTGCCGGGCGGTCGCTCTCGCTGTCGTCGATGCCACGGCTCCGGTCGGTCCCGAACGGCTTCAACGAGTGGTTGATCTGCGAGAGCATCGCGTGGGCTCGGGAGCACGGGTACGCGCGCGTCTCGCTCAACTTCTCGCCGTTCGCGCAGCTGCTCTCGCCCGGAGCGGTGCTGACGCCGCTCCAGGGTGTGCAGCGCCGCGCGCTGCTTGCGCTGAAAGGGCACTTCCAGCTCGACAACCTGCTGCTGTTCAACCGCAAGTTCTTCCCGGCCTGGGAACGGCGGTTCGTCGTCTACGAGCATCGCCGCGACCTGCCGCGCGTCGGCATCGCCGCTCTGGCGGCCGAGGCGTATCTGCCTGTGCGCGGAGGACGGCGGTGACCCTGGCGGCCGGGCTTGCGCTCGCCCTCGCGTCGACCGCTGCGCTGAATCTCGGCTGGGTCGTGCAGCACGGTGCCGTCGCGAGCTTGCCGGCACTGTCCCTGCGCCGTCCGCTGCGCGCACTCGCCGCACTGCTCTCGAGCCGACGCTGGCTCGTCGGCTTCACAGCCGGGCTCGGCGGCTGGGCGCTGTACGTCGGCGCGCTGGCACTGGCGCCGCTCTCGCTCGTGCAGGGGGTGTCGGCGGGAGGTCTCGGGCTGCTCGCCCTGGCCGCGCAGCGTCTACGCGGCGCGCGGCTCGGCGCGCGCGAGCTCGCCGCCGTCGGCTTGTCGGTGGCCGGGCTCGTGCTGCTCGCAGCGTCGCTCGCCGGTGGGATCGTCCACGGCCGCACGAGCACGGTCGGCGCCGTGCTCCTGTGGCTCGCAGTCTCGGCCGCGGGCGTCGCGCTCCTCGCCGGACCGGTCGCGCGGACGCTCGCGGGTGGGGCGGGGCTCGGTCTCGCCGCGGGGACGCTCTACGCCGCCGGGGACGTCGCGACCAAGGCCGCCGTCGGCGGCGAGATCGTGCTGATCGCCGCCGTGCTCGCGGCGCACGGCGCTGCCTTCGGCGCCCTGCAGCTCGCGTTCCAGCGCGGCGGCGCACTCGTCACGGCGGGCCTCAACACCCTGGCGACGAACGCCCTGCCGATCGTCGCCGGCGTCGCGCTGTTCCACGAGCGAACGCCCGGCGGGATGGCCGGCGCGGCCCGCGTCGGCGCCTTCGTGCTGGTCGTCGCAGGCGCGGTGCTCCTCGCCCGCGAGGGCAACGGCCAGACCGTCCAGCGCTAAAGGTCGGCGCATTCCGAGCCGATCCGGGGTACGGTATGCCTCGTTCGAGGTACCCCTCTACTTCGAAGACCGCTCCAAATCCCCCAGTGCCCGCCGTCCGAACGCCCCGGTACAACCTTGCGATGCGTCGCGGTGCCACCACCGTCGCGGTGCTCTGCGCAGGCCTCGCCGTGGTCGCCGCAGCTGCGGCAGGCGGGAAGTCGCAGTCCGTTCGCTTCGGTGTCGCCGACGACACCGGCAAGTACGCGAACGACAATGGGGCCGCATTCTTCGCTCAGATCGCCTCGCTCGGCCTGCGCGACGACCGGATGACGGTGCTCTGGGACGCCTCGCGTCCGATGCAGATCGCCGACCGCGTGTTCCTCGACAGCTCGATCGCGGCAGCCGCCGCGGCGGGCGTCCAGATCCGGCTGGCGGTTCGTCCTTCGTCGGCCGCGGGGATCGGTCTCTCGGCTGCACGCGCGCAATCCTTTGCGAAGTTCGTCGGCTCTCTCGCGCAGCGCTACCCGCAGGTGCGCACGTTCGTGATCGGCAACGAGCCGAACCAGCCGCGGTTCTGGCAGCCGCAGTTCGCGGGCGGAAAGCCCGTCGCGGCGGCCGGGTACGAGCGCGCCCTCGCGGCTTCCTACGACGCGCTGAAGGCCGTCGACCCGACGATCACCGTCGTCGGCGGCGTCCTCTCGAGCCGCGGGAACGACGACCCGCACGCCCTGAGCAACGCGTCGGCGTCCCCGGTGCGCTTCCTCCACGCGCTCGGCGCCGCATACCGGGCCAGTGGCCGCACGCGGCCGCTGATGGACGAGTTCGGCTATCACGCGTATCCGCGCTCGAACAACGATTCGCTCTCCCGCGGCTTCGACTGGCCGAACGCGGGGTTCTCGAACCTCGCGCGGGTCAAGCAGGCGCTCTGGGACGCGTTCGGCGGCACCGGGCAGTCGACGATCGAGAGCGGCCTTCGCATCTCGATCGACGAGATCGGCTGGCAGACAGCCGTCCCCGCTTCCGCGCAGTCCGCGTACAGCGGCACCGAGACGGTTCCGGTCACCTCCGACGCCTCGCAGGCGACCGTCTACGGGCAGATCGTCGCGCGGGCGGCCTGCGACTCGTCGATCTCCTCGGTGCTGTTCGCGCCGTTCGTCGACGAGTCGCAACTCGCAGGCTTCCAGAGCGGGCTCGTCCGGGCCGACGGCTCGAAGCGGCCGTCGTACGACACCGTCAAGGCAGCTCTCGCCCGCGGCACACGCTGCGCGGGCGCGCCGGTGAAGTGGAGCCACACGAACAGCGTCGTCGGCGCACGCGTGCTGTTCGGCTCGGCCAAGGGCACCCACTGGTGGAAGCAACGGGTCTGGAACTTCGGCGTCCGGGTCGGCGAGGACGCGACGTATCGCGCGTCGGTCGTGCCCGTCTCGGGACGCGGTGTGCTCTCGGCGAAGCAGGCGCTGACGACGAGGCCCGTCCTGTCGACGCGTGGCTCCGCCAAGGCAGCCTGGACACCGCTCGTCCGCTTCCCGCTCAAGCGCCTGGCGCCGGGCCGGTACGCGTACATGATCGATCTGCGCGCGGCGATGGCCCCCGCGCGCGAGCGCGTGTTCGTCTCCCGCACCTTCGTCGTCCGCTGACCCGGCGACGGCGGAGGCGTTAGGGTCAACGCCGTGGTGAGCGCAGAGCCGCACGGCGGCACCGGCTCGATCGACGTCCGCCTCGAACAGCTGACGAAGCGGTTCGACGACGTCGCCGCGGTCGACCAGATCGACCTCGAGGTCGAGCGCGGGCGGTTCTTCGCGCTGCTCGGGCCGTCCGGCTGCGGGAAGACGACGACGCTGCGGATGATCGGCGGCTTCGAGGAGCCCACCTCCGGGCGGATCTACCTCGACGGGCGCGACGTGGTCGACCTGCCGCCGTACCGGCGCGACGTGAACACGGTCTTCCAGTCGTACGCACTCTTCCCGCACCTGTCGATCTTCGAGAACGTCGCATTCGGGCTGCGCCGCAAGGGGATGAAGGGCGCCGAGCTGCGCAAACGGGTCGTCGAGGCGCTCGAGCTCGTCGGCCTCGCCGGCGTCGAGAACCGCAAGCCGCGCCAGCTCTCCGGTGGGCAGCAGCAGCGCATCGCGCTTGCGCGTTCGCTCGTCAACCGCCCGCGCGTGCTGTTGCTCGACGAGCCGCTCGGCGCGCTCGACCTCAAGCTGCGCAAGGAGATGCAGCTGGAGTTGAAGCGGATCCAGCACGACGTCGGCATCACGTTCATCCACGTCACGCACGACCAGGAAGAAGCAATGACGATGGCGGACCGGATCGTGATCATGAACGCGGGCCGGATCGAGCAGGCAGGCTCCCCCGACGACCTGTACGAGAGCCCGCGGACGGCGTTCGTGGCGAACTTCCTCGGCGTCTCGAACCTGCTCGAGGGTGTGCTCGCGGGCGACGACCGCGTGCGTCTGTCGGACGGCACCGAGGTGCTCGTGCCGAAGGCCGCGCTGGCAGGCCGCTCGGGCCCGGTGTCGATCGGGATCAGGCCCGAGAAGATCCGCGTGGGGGAGGACCATGCGAATCGGCTCTCGGGCGAGATCACCGAGACGGCGTATATCGGCGTCTCGACGCAGTACCTCGTCGACACACCTGCAGGGTCGGTCGCTGTGTACGTGCAGAACGACCGGCCCGGCGGGGCAGGCATGCAGGCGGGCGAAACGGTTTCCCTGAGCTGGGATCCCGAATGCACCTTTGTCATCGAGAGAACGGAGACCTCGCTATGACCGAGCGCATCGACCGGCGCGAGCTGTTGCGCCGCGGCGCCGCCGGCTCTGCCCTGCTGACCGTTCCCGGGCTGCTCGCGGCCTGCGGCGGCGGTGGGGGCGGCATCAAGGGCGCCGCCGGTTCCACGGCGGCGACCAGCCACCGAGAGCCGCACACTCGCCAAGACACTGAACTTCTCGAACTGGCCGCTCTACATCGACATCGACGCAAAGACCAAGGGCCACCCGTCGCTCGAGCAGTTCACCAAGGCGACCGGGGTCAAGGTCAACTACACCGAGGACATCAACGACAACCCGTCGTTCTTCGGGAAGATCGAGGGCCCGCTCGCGCACGGTCAGTCGATCCACCGCGACATCATCGTGATGACCGACTCGTCCGGCTTCCCGCAGCGGATGATCGAGCTCGGCTGGCTGTCGAAGCTCGACAAGTCGGCGATCCCGAACATGAAGAACCTGATTCCGGCCCAGCAGCATCCGTCCTGGGACCCGAACCGCGACTACAGCCTGCCCTGGCAGTCGGGCATGACGGGCATCGGCTACGACCCCAACAAGGTCGGCGGCGACGTCACCTCGATCAAGAAGCTGCTCACCGATCCGAAGCTCAAGGGCAAGATCACGCTGCTCACCGAGTTCGCCGACACGATGGGCCTCGCGGCGCTCGCCAACGGCGACGATCCGTCCCACGTCACCGACGCCTCGTTCAAGCGCGCGATCGACCTGATCCAGAAGGCCGTGAAATCCGGCCAGGTGCGGCAGTTCACCGGCAACGACTACGCGCCGCTGCTCGCCAAGGGAGACATCTGGGCGTGCTTCGCGTGGTCCGGCGACATGGTGCAGCTCAGGGCTGACCATCCGAACCTGAAGTGGGTCGTGCCCGACGAGGGCGCGATGATCTGGACGGACAACATGCTGATCCCGAAGGGCGGCAACGTCTTCACCGCGTCGACCTACATGAACTTCTACTACCAGCCGAAGATCGCGGCCGAGGTCGAGGACTACGTCAACTACATCTGCCCGGTCGCCGGGGCCGACAAGATCCTGCTCAAGACCGATCCGTCGGTCGCCAAGAACCCGCTGATCTTCCCGACGAAGGCGATGCTGGCGAAGGCGCACCAGTACGACCCGAAGGCGGTCAACAACAAGGACTACAAGCAGCAGTTCCAGCACCTGATCGGAGCGTGACGCCCTGAACGTCCTGCGCAGACGCTCGCTCGCGCCGTACCTGCTGCTTGCGCCGGGCCTCGCCTGGCTGATCGTGTTCTTCCTGGTCCCGATGTACTACCTCGCGGTCACGTCGCTGCAGACGGGCTCGCTCGAGGTCGGGTACACGTTCAGCTGGGCGTGGGGCAACTACCGCGACGCGGTCACGACCTATCACACGCAGTTCGTCCGCTCGCTCGAATACGCGGGAATCGCGACGCTGGCCTCTCTCGCAGTCAGCTACCCGCTCGCGTACTGGATCGCGTTCCGGGGCGGCCGCTGGAAGAACCTGTTCCTGCTGCTCGTGATCGCGCCCTTCTTCGTGACGTACCTGATCCGGACGCTCGCCTGGGAGACGATCCTCTCCGACAGCGGCCCGGTCACGAGCTCCCTGAAGACGATCCACGTGCTCGGCCCGAACGGCAGGCTGCTGGCGACGTCGGTCGCCGTGATCGCGGGGATCACCTACAACTTCCTGCCCTTCATGGTGCTGCCGATCTACGTGAGCCTCGAGCAGTTCGACGCCCGGCTGCTCGACGCTGCGCACGACCTCTATGCGAGCCGAATCTGGTCGTTCCTGCGCGTGACGCTCCCGATGTCGCTGCCCGGGGTCTTCGCCGGGACGCTGCTGACCTTCATCCCGGCTGCGGGCGACTTCATCAACGCGCAGCTGCTGGGGACACCGAGCCAGTACATGATCGGGAACGTCATCCAGTCGAAGTTCCTCGAGCTGACCGACTATCCACAGGCCGCCGCGCTCTCGTTCGTGCTGATGGCGGCGATCCTCGCACTGGTGCTCGTCTACGCGCGGCTGCTCGGCACGGAGCGGCTGACGGGATGACGAGCGCGGCTGAGGCAGCCCCGGCGATCGCCGTGCCGCGGCGGAAGGTCGGCGCCTTCGCGCGCCGCCACGTGCTGACGGCGTTCGCGGTGCTCGTCCTCGGCTACCTGTTCCTGCCCGTCGCCGTCGTCATCGCCTTTGGCTTCAACAACCCGGCCGGGCGCTTCAACTACACGTGGGACGGCTTCACGCTCAACAACTGGCTGCACCCGTTCGCCACGCCGGGAATTCGCAGCGCGATCCAGATCAGCATCGAGATCGCACTGCTGTCGAGCCTCGCCGCAACCGCGCTGGGCGCCCTGATCGCGCTCGCGCTGGCCCGCTACTCGTTCCGCGCGCGCGGGATCGTGAACACCCTGATCTTCATCCCGATGACGACGCCCGAGATCGTGATGGGCTCGTCGCTGCTGACGCTCTTCCTCAACCGGAACATCGCGACCGGGTTCGGGACGATCCTGATCGCGCACATCATGTTCAACATCAGCTACGTCGTGGTGACGGTGAAGGCGCGCCTCGCGGGCTTCGACAGGCATCTCGAGGAGGCGGCGATGGATCTCGGGGCCACGCCCCTCGTCACCTTCCGCCGCGTGACGCTGCCGCTGATCGCGCCCGGCCTGATCGCAGCCGGCCTGCTCGCCTTCGCGCTGTCGATCGACGACTTCGTGATCACGTACTTCAATGCCGGCGCGACGATCACGTTCCCGCTGTTCGTCTGGGGCGCGGCCCGGGTGGCGACCCCGCCGCAGATCAACGTGATCGGCACCTTGATCTTCGTGCTCGCGGTCGGCGGGATGATCGTCAACCTGCTCGTCCAGAACCAGCGCGCCCGCCGCTCGAACGCCTGATCGCACGTCCCTCTCGTCAAACGGCCGATCCTGTCGTATCGTCCAGGTTCGTGTTATCTAGGGGAGGTGCGGCGATGATGGAATTCTCACGGCGGCTGCTCGCGGTCGGCTGTGGCGCGATGCTCGTGCTCGGCGCTGCGGTCTCGAGTGCGGCGGCAGCGCCGGCGCCGACGGTCTCGACGGTCGTCCCGGGTCTCGACAACCCGCGCGACCTGGCGTTCGGGCCCGGCGGCAAGCTCTACGTGGCGGAGGCAGGCAGTGGCGGCTCGGAGTGCGCCGCCGGCGGCCCTGAGGGCGAAGCGTGCTTCGGTCTGACGAGCGGCATCAGCATCATCGATCAGGCAAGCCATACCGCGACGCGGATCCTCGACGGGTACGCGTCCAGCGCAGGCCCGGACGGCTTCGGGGCAACGGGGATCGACGGCATCTCCGTCGGGCCGCACGGCGTCGTCTACGGGATCGTCACGAGCGACTCCGACCAGGTGCCCGTCGACGTGCTCTCGCCGCAGCTCGGGCCGATCGTGCAGGCCGAGTTCGGCCGGCTGATTGCCGTCGGCCCGGCCGGCAGCTTCAGCACCGTCGCCGACGTCGGGCATAACGACTTCATCTGGTCCGGGATCCACCAGGATCTCGTGCCCGACCAGTTCCCGGACGCGAATCCGTACGGGATCCTGTCCCAGCCGGGGTACTTCGGCACCGAGCACTGGGTCGTCGATGCCGCGGCGAACACGCTCGACTTCGTGAACGCCAGGGGTCAGGTGAGCGTGGTCGCGTTCTTCCCGAACCCGGCCTCGAGTGACGCCGTCCCGACCTGCATCGATCGCGGCCCCGACGGCGCGCTCTACATCGGCGAGCTGACGGGCGGTGGCAATCCGCCTGGCTCCTCGATCGTCTGGCGCTTCGCCGGCGGTCGCGGCGCCCTGCAGCAGTGGGCGACTGGGCTCACCGCCGTGACCGGCTGCGGCTTCGCCCCGAACGGGCAGTTCTACGCGACCGAGTTCTCGACGCTGGGCCTCGACAATGCGGCCCCGGGCACTGGTGCGCTCGTGCGGGTGCCGCCGCACAGCTCGAGCCCGGTCACCGTGGTCGACCGTCTCTCGTTCCCCGGCGGCTTCGCCGCGGGCGCGGACGGGTCGCTCTACTTCTCGAACTGGAGCATCGCCCCGGCCTACACCGGACTCGGGTCGGTTGAGAAGGTGACGCTGCCCTGACAGGTTGCACGGGTTGGTGCCGGCCGCCTTGTGCAGCCGGCACCAGCTCGAGCTTGAGTCGGCGCGACCGTCCGCCGATAGGCGATCTGTGACGAGCTCGCCCGCCCGCCGGATCGTCGGCCCGCTCACCGCGCTCGGCCTGCTGGCCGGGCTCGCGGCGGCCGCCTGGGCCGGCGGCGACAAGGAGCAGATCCGCCTGAACGCCAGGGACCAGGCGAATGCGCGTGCCGTTGTGCTGAAGCGCGCCGATCTCGGCACGGCGACCGGCTGGACCGGGGGCTCCAAGAAGCCGGATCTCTCGTCGACCCCGCCGTGCCCCGGCTTCCAGCCGAAGCAGTCGGACCTGGTCCTGACCGGCGCCGCCGAGACCGACTGGAAGCACCCGGGGCTCGAGGTCGACTCGGAGGCGCAGGTGTTGGAGACGGCCCAGATGGTGCGGCTCGACTGGCAGCGGAGCGTGGTCTCGCCCAAGCTGCTGCCCTGCCTGCGCCAGGCGTTTGCGAAGGAAGCGGGGGCGACCGCCAAGGTCGTCTCCGTGCGGAAGGTCCCGTTTCCGCAGCTCGCCACGTACACGGTGTTGCTTCGCGTGCTCGTGGAGGTGACGACGGGCGGGACGAGAGTCCGCGTGCGGTCGGACGCAATCCTGATCGGCCGGTCGCGGACGGAGCTGACGCTGACCGTGACCGCGCCCGCCGCGGCCGCTGCCGGGGTCGACCCGGCCGAGCTGCAGCTCGCGCGGCTGCTCGCCGGCCGGATCAGCGCGTAGCGATCCGGTAGATCCGGCCCGTCGCCCAGTCGCCGACCAGCACTGCGCCGTCGGAGGTGGTGATCACCGGGAGGGGGTGCGCGATGCCCGTCAGGAACGGGTGCGCGACGCCTGTGTAGCCGTCCGTCGCCTTTGCGAGCGGGATGCGCAGCACCTTGCCGGACTGCCACTCCGTCACGAGGACGGCGCCGCTCAGGTAGCCGCCGCCGAGCTGGCCCGTGAGGACGGTCAATCCGCCGGCGGCCGCGTGCCTGTCGAGCACGGCGATCGGCGCGGGGACACCGCGGCAGGCCGCTCCGCCCTGGCCGTAGCAGGCCGGGAAGCGCCAGTTCTGGCCCCGGCGCACGAGTGCGAGCCAGTCGCCGGGCGTCTTCGCGCCCAGGTCGTCTCGCTGGTTCATCGTCGCGAGCAGCTCGCCGGTGCCGGGGTAGAAGGCGAGGCCGTAGGCGGCGCGAAGCCCGCGCGCGAACACGCGCAGGCCGGTCCCGTCCGGCTCGAACGACACGATCGTCGCGGCGAACCTCGACGGCGGGACGCAGTGATCGCAGGTGGACGAGATCCCCATCAGGAGCCGGCCGTCAGGTGCGCGGACGAGGTTGTTGTTCTCGCCGCCCGCGACCGGGCCGACGAGGACGGTCCGGTGTGACCGGAACCGCGTTCCCGTGAAGCCGGAGTACCGCGTGACCGCGCCGAGCGAGCTGACGTACAGGCTTTGGCCGATCCAGACGAGCCCGAGTGGGCCGTTCGGGCCCGTCACGACCTTCTTCGCGCGCCCGCCCCGCGGCACGAGGTAGACGCCGTCGCTGCCGTGCGCGGTGGCACCCGAGCCCGTCGCCCAGAGCCTTCCCCGGCCGTCGAACGCCAATGCCGACACGTGCGTGATGCCGCGCGCGTACACGCTCGCCGCGAGCCCGGAAGGGCCGCGCAGGCCGGCGCCGATCGGCTGGAGGCCCGAGGCGTCGCGGGGGGCGCTGCCGCCGCAGCCCGCACTCAGCGCCGAAAGCGCCGCGACGAGGGCGACCCTGCTCCATAGCGGACTCTGCATGAACTCACATTCGACTCTCAGGCGAGTCGCGTGCAATGGGATCGACCAGCAAAGCAGGACGAGCGAAGGAGGCGTAAACGATGAGAGTCCGCATGATGCTCGCGAGTGTCGTGGCGACGGGCGCATTGGCTGGAGGCGTCGTCGCGATCGCCAATGCCGCCTCGGGGTCGTCGGCCGGCGGGTCGTCCTCGGGGACGGCCGCTGCGACGACCACGACGCCCTCGGCGGCGACGACGACGCCGTCGACCACGACGCCGTCGGCCCCGAACGGTTCGGGCAGCAGCGCGAACTGCCCGAACATGTGAACCCGCGCCGCCGGGTCGCGGGCCCTGCCCTTCGGGCCCGTGACCTGAGCGACGCGGCGGGTAATTTGAAGGTTTAGGAGTCCCTCGTTCGAGGGATGTCTCGGGCGTGGCCTGCGGCAACTCGCCACGAGCGGTACGGCGCCTCACCGTCGTCTCGCTCCTTCTGACCGTTCTGGCGCTGGGTGCCCCGGCGGTGGCACCCGCAGGCGATCTGCTCGGCGGGCTCACACAGGCCACGGCACCCGTCACCTCGCCGGTCGCGGGCGTCACGCAGCCGGTCACGTCGGCGGTCGCGCCCGTCACCCAGCCGGTCACGAGCGCAGCGGCGCCGGTCACCCAGACCGTGGCCGGCGTGGTTGCCCCGGTGGCCCAGCCGGTCGCCGCAGCCGCGGCGCCGGTCGCGCAGACCGTGGCCAAGACCGTCGCGCCGGTGACCGCTCCGGTCGTGGCCGTGGCGGCTCCGGTCGCTCAGACCGTCGCCAAGACGGTCGACCCGGTCGCCAACGCGGTTGCTCCCGTCGTCGACGCCGCCGCCACGATCGTCGCGCCGGTAACGACGGCGGTGGCGCAGGTCGCCGCTCCGGTCCTGAACACCGCCGCCCAGGCGGTCGCACCGGTCACGACTGTCGTCTCCCAGACGACCCAGCCGGTGGCGACGGCCGCCGGGCACGTGATTGCGCCGGTCGCCGCCACGACGCCGAAGCCCCCACTCCAAGCCGCCCAGCCGCCCACCGTTCTTCCCGCCCCGACGGGCTCCGAGCCGATCGCGTCCCCCTCCTCGACGCCGGAGGACTCCGTCGTTCAGGCCGATGCCGTGCCGGCCGCGGCCGCCGTTCCCTCGGCGGTGGTCGCGAAGCCGGCGGCACCGGCCGCAGCGGTCGACGTTCCGCGGTCGCTTCACCGCGATGCGCCCGCCGCGCGCCCCGCGCGCTCGCACGCAGCTTCGGTCGTCCTGACGCATTCGCGCGCCGTTCCTCTGAGCACGGTGTCGTTCGGGGCGGCTCCGGCGCAGTCTGTTCCGCAGCGCGCGGCGCAGATGCTGCGCCCGACCGATCTTCCGCCGTTCGCCCCGTCGGCTCCGTCGGGGCTGTCCGCGCTGCTCGGCGGCTCACTTTCGTCCCTCTTCGGATCGGGCGTGATCCTGGCCCTCGTCTTCCTCCTCGCGCTCGCACTACCGAGGCCCGGCCGCTGGCTCCGGCCGCTCCATGGCCTCGTCCTGGTGCCGGCGCTGCTCGCTCCGGTCGAGCGACCCGGCTAGTCGCGGCTTCCGCTCGTTCTGGGCGCCGGCCCGAGTCGACACGATCCAGGGATCGGGAACCGGGCGGGCTCGAACGGCGCGGTCGCCGGTCACCGCTGTCGACCAGTCGAACACCGACGGCCAGTCCACCGACGGCAACCGCTGTTCCTGCGGTGACAGCGGGCCGTCCACGGACCAGTTGCAGGACGAGGGCTCGACGGAGCAGCAGAACGGCGCGATCGGCGTGCAGAACGGGTGGGCGGCCGCCGCGGCTGGCCGCCCACCCGCCCTACCTCGCTTCCTAGACTCGAGGCGTGGGTAGCGCGCGCTACGACGGCCAGACGGGCTGGTACGAGTCGTTCGCAGCGACCGCTTTGCTCAGCGAGGCGCGGGCAGCCGCGGTCCGGCTGCTTGACGTCGGCCCGGGCGACTGCCTCGACCTCGGCTGTGGGACAGGCCTGGCGATCCCACTGCTCGTTGAAGCGGGCTGGTCGGTCACGGCGACGGACGTCTCATCCGACCAGCTGGAGGCAGCGCGCGAGAACGTCGGCGGCCTCCCGGCCCGGATTCTCGAGGCCGACGCGCATGCGCTGCCGTTCGCTGACGGCGAGTTCGACGTTGCCGTCTCGATCCTGACCCACACCGACTTCGACGACCCCGTCGCCGCGTGGCGCGAGGTGCACCGCGTCCTTCGACCAGGAGGCGCGTTCGTCTATCTCGGCGTCCATCCGTGCTTCGGCTCGCCGTTCGTCCAACGCCGGGACGTCGAACGGCCGATCCTGGTTCCCGGCTACCGAAACGAAGGCTGGCAGAGGCTGCCGCCGGACGAGGAGAGTGCCAAGATCCGCGCTCGCGTGGGCATCAACCACGTGACGCTCGCCGGGCTCGTGAGCGCCTTCCTCGCGGCCGGATTCGCGATCACCGCGCTCGAGGAGCCTGGCGACGACGACCCGCCGTTCTTCCTCGCACTGAGGCTGACCCGATCTTCGCGCTGAGCCCGCGACCTCACTGTCAGCGCGGCCAGCGGAAGATGCCCGTGCGAGCGAGCGTCCTGCCGACCTGTTTGCGGATCATTCGCTTGGCAAGAGCGTCTGGCCCTTTCCTGGCGGCACGGCCGGTTGCGCTCGCCCGGGCCAGTCGGTACAGCATGCTTGTCAGGCTCATCTCTCGACCTCCAGGATCCGCGGCAGGTCTCTCGGCGGGGCGCCGAGCGCCTTCACGGCTAACGTCGCTTCAGGTGACCTGTGGACGGGCACCTGAACCCGTACTTGTAGTACGCGTGATTGCCAACTTTGCAGAACTCCCCGGCGCGTAGACACTTCTCACCCCACGGGAGGCTGGCACGGACGTAACCGGCGCTGCAAGTCTTCGCGACCGAGACGGGCGCGGCATGAGCCGCCCGGGCTGCTGAACCGCCGAGCGTCGCAATCGCGATCGCGACGAGCGCGAGTAGCCGCCTCATCTCCGGAACGTACTCCTACCAAATCGACTTGACTAGACCCGGATAGGGGCACTGGTAGAGGTAGTCTTCAGGTGTGCCTCACGAGTGCGACAACCCGAATTGTGAGTGCGGTACGGACTGCGAATGCGGCCCGGACTGCGACTGCTAGCCCTTTAGCGACACTCACACAGATCGCCTCGAACGCCAGGTGAACCGACTGGCGCCATCGCCCGTAGTAAGAGAACGGAACTGCGGAAAAGGGCGAGTTTGCGATGCGCAGCGTCGGTCGTTTCATGATCATCTCCGCGCCGCTCGGCCGAGACGCCGAAACGCGACGCTGGTACTCAGACGAAGCCGAAACGTGCCTCGTGCTCACACGGCTCGGTCGGCTACTCGAGCCATTCCCAACGATCGGGCCAACCTGCTACCGGCTACTCGCTATCCGCACGAGCCTCGCAGAGGCCAACGCCTACGCACTCGCTCACGCCTGCACGCACCAACGCCTGTTGGCCAAAGAAACGTGAAGGCGGATAGGCAGCGGGTCGCGGAGCTCCGGGACGCCGTAGGTTCGTCTCAGCGGCAGATGCGGCTTGTTGCCTCGATCAGCGAGGCTGATGCGTCGCGAAGATTTCCTGCGAGGTAACACCAGGGACCGCGCTGAAGAGGGAAGAGGCGACCAGAGGAGTACACGCCCTTGGGCGTCAGGAAGAGACTCCTGGGTCGGCGAGACGCATGTGGCCCGCGCCAACTGACAGCGAGTCTGATCGGATCGGGCGGCAGGTGCAACGACGCGAGTGCAGGTCGTTCGAACGCGAGTTCCAGGGCGGCGAAGATGTTTCCGTTCGCATAGCGGAGAAGCCGCGCGCGGTAACGAACCGCGACAGCCGTCGTGGGCGCTTCGCGTCGGAGGGGCAGTTTGGCGAACGGAGTGAGCAGCTCAATGCCAGGAGCGCCAAGGCGCGAGCAGTTGTGGGCTGGCTCCTGCCAGTAGAGGCAGACGACGTGCGTGCCGGGGTAGAACCGGCCAGGGACCGCAGGGAGGCCGCCGATGAACGGAAAGATGCGGATGTAACCGCCGGAAGGCACCTTGACCGCGCGGCCGCCAAGGACATCCTCGCTGCGCGGACCGGTCTGGCTCAGCCTGATCGCAGCCCACGCTCCGTTCGCACCAACACCGACGATCCGCTCAAACGAGCCTCCCGCAACCGCAGCCGGTGCGGACACGAAAACGGCCGTCACGATGACGCCGACCAAAACGCGTCGCGCCGACGTCACGGGGAGGAACTCCATCACTTCCATCAGGTCTACGACCGCACGGAGCCAGGGGGTCCCCATCCGACGAGCCTGGCCTGCGCCAGTGTCCCCTCACGGACTCTCAGCAGGTCGGCGAACGTAGCGTAAGACGATGGTGCAGCGCATTGTGCATCTCGCCGTCCTGGCGGCTTTCGTCCTCGTGCTGTCTCCCGTCGCTGCGGGTCACCGAGCCAGCACACTTCCGCCGCCGTCGCCGCGGTTTCGACCAGCGGCCGGATGGATCGTCCGCCACCCGACCCGATCGGAACAGCCAGACGCGTTCGCCTCGATGATGGTCGCTGTCACGACCGATGACGTCGCCGTTCTTCACCCGTTCGCGCCCTTCGTCGGCTTCAGGCGGTTGCGGCCCCGAGGAAGCATCATCTGGGCGACGACGATCGGACGAGTCGCGACCTCGCCGTTTCCTGCTTTCCCACACGCGAGCTGGCCGCTCCGCCTTTCCAGCTTCCGGATCGATCGCGGCTGGGAGGGACAGCCCGCGCCGAACATCCAGCAACGGCTGCGAGCCGTCTCGGTGCATGGCTGGAACCTCGACGTGCGCGTCTACTTCGGCACACAGCATCCCGGCAAGCGGCTGCTCGCGGCGGTCCAGGCCGAACTCAACCGGCTAACACTTCCCGCGGACTAGAGATCCGTCGCCTGCGCCCGCGTTTGGGATGTAACCCGAGCATCGTTCAATGCGCCCAGCCGAACCGGAGGCTGTCGAGAACTCGGAGCGCCTCGTTCCGCGTCTGAGCTGTGGCGGTGCGCCCGAGTGCGACGAGCGCGTAGAAGTGTCGGCCGTGATCGCTGAACGGGACCATCTCCATAAGCGGCCTCGCCCGCGCTGCGAGGCAGGCTGAAGTCTCGAGCCGTTCTGCACGGAAGCCGAACCGAGCCGGCCGAGGAGGGAAGCCACCGTCGGCGTTTGCCGGTGCGCGCTCCTGGATGCTGACAAGTGCGCCCTGCCTGCCGACTGCTTCGAGAGCGTTCACGGGGACCTGCGTGCAGTGTGGCCCGCCTATCGGCAGGGGTCCGGTTCCGACTGTGAGGATCTCGTGTGGGTCGCTGAGGTGCGGCGTCAGCGAGCGGTTGGCGCGATGCCAGTAAGACGGGTAGCTGACCTTGTAGTGGTAGGGGACGCTCTGGAAGTTCACCCAGTCTGGCGTAGCCAGGGTTGCACGGATGATTCTCGCCCAGCGACGACTGGGCGGCAGGGGTCGGCTTGATGCCGTCTGAACCCAGACATTGCGACCCTGCGCCGGCCAGACGCCGCGCACCCGGTCATAGCGCACGACCACACCCGCGATTCGCAGATGTGCAGCAGGCGGCGCGATCAGCCGACCCTGCGTGGTCCAGACGTAGATCTGTCCTGTTGAGGTGTCGCCGCCGAGATCCACGACGAACGCGCTACCGGTGCATCCGAACGATCCGAATCCCGTCTGTGTCAGGGCGCGCGCGAGCCAGGCGGCGTCCTTCGTGTGCGGCCACTCCCCGGGGGACGAGCACACGACTTCCGACCGACCGAAAGCTGTCGGAACGACGAGGCAAACCGACGTCGCGAGCATCGCTGCCACAACGAACTTCACTCCACTCACCTACGCGCCGCACTGCGGAGAAGGTCCCTCACGAAGTCAACCGGGACCTCGACTCCTGGTGCTGGCGTATTAGATGTCGTTGCGGGTCTTGGTCACGTCGATTGCGGTTCTTCTTCTCTGGTGCGGAGTCGCGGCTGCGGACATCGGCATCGTGTCGATGTCCGCGCGGACCGCGCAGCCTGGCGAGCGCATGTCGCTACGAGTCGAGGGCTACCTCGGCCCGAAGCCGTGGGACGCATACCCGGTCGTTCTCGTGCCGTCCGCGGCCGAGCCTCGCCCGTACAAGTGCGGGACGCGCGCGATCTGTGGTCCGACACGTTTGCCGGGAGCGATCCGAAAGCCTCCTTTCAGGGTCGTCGGGAGCGTGACGCGCTGGCACGAATTGCGCGGAATATCCGTGAACGGCTGGGGGCTACTTGTTTTCCGCGTCCCGAAGCTGTCGCGAGGCGTTTACGTGCCGATGCTGGTCTGTGCGCGATGCGCTCGCGCCCCACGGGTGAGCTTGATAGCCACCCGCGGCCTCGTACTGCGCATCGACTGACCTACCGTGTCTCGTCCCGGGTCCTTGTTGCCTGACGTCCGATCTTCCGTGACGGAACCGCGCGACCTGCGCCCGGCCGCGAAGCAGGAACGCTCTGTTGCCCCATGCGTTGCCCCAAGGCGTCTCGTTGGGTCCGGAACTCGCGAGAGTCGAAACGCTCAACCGTCAGGTGCCGAAGGTGGGAATCGAACCCACACTCCCCGAAGGGAACCGGATTTTGAGTCCGGCGCGTCTACCAATTCCGCCACTTCGGCCGACCGCTCCGATCGTAGCCGCGAGACCTCTCGTGGCCTGGGTTTTCCCATGCAGGAGGACTTTTCCGTGCAAGGTGGTTAGAGTCGCCCGGAACCGTGGCCGCCGACGCCTCCGCTCCGACGCTCGCCGCCAGGATCCCGCGCCCGGGGGCCGTCTCAGCGGTCGGGTTGCTGTTCGTCGCCGGGTTGATCTTCTGGCTCGCGATCAACCTGGTCAAGACGCCCGGCGACTTCTTCTCCGTCCTCCTGATCGGGTTCACGACGGGCTGCGTCTATGCGCTCGTGGCGCTCGGTTACACGCTCGTCTACGGGATCCTCGAGTTGATCAACTTCGCGCACGGCGACGTGTTCATGCTCGGCGGCATGTTCACGATCACCTTCTCGACGTCGTTCTTCAATCTGCACAGCGGTCAGGGGATCGTGATCGTCCCGATCGTCTTCGCCACGCTCCTGCTGGTGATGCTCTCGTGCGGCCTGATCAACGCGACGATCGAGCGCGTCGCCTACCGGCCGCTGCGCGGGGCGCCGCGCCTGGCGCCGCTGATCACCGCGATCGGGGCGAGCTTCATCATTGAGGACGTCGGGCTGGCCTGGAAGGGACCGACCTACGTCACGTCGCCGGACGTCTTCCCGCATTCGGCGGTCTTCACGATCAGCGGCGTCGAGTACACCTGGAACAAGCTCCTCGTCGTCGTGATCACGGTGCCGGTGTTGCTCACGCTCCTCTGGCTCGTGCAGCGCACCCGCCAGGGCAAGGCGATGCGCGCGACCGCCCAGGACATGGATGCGAGCGCGATGATGGGCATCAACGTCAACCGGACGATCTCGTTCACGTTCGTGATCGCCGGCGCGTTGGCCGGTGCCGCTGGTGTGCTCTACGCGCTCTACGTGACGACGGTGCGCTACGACCAGGGCTTCCAGCTCGGGCTGATCGCGTTCACCTCGGCCGTGCTCGGCGGCATCGGCAACCTGCCGGGCGCCGTCCTCGGCGCCCTCCTGATCGGCCTCATCCAGGCCTTCAACGAGGGCCTCAACTGGCACGCGCCGGGATCCGACTGGACGCAGTCGATCGTGTTCTCGATCCTGATCTTGATCCTCGTGTTCAGGCCGGAGGGGCTCCTCGGCGAGCGGACGCCCGAGGGCGGATGACGGAGCCCGCGGCAACGCCGGCGACCGCTGCGGCCCGCGGCGAGGAGATCGGGTTTCGCAATCAGCTTCGTGCGCGCTGGCGCGCGCTGCCTCTCGTGCAGCGTGCCGGCATCTCGATCGGGCTTGCAGTCGCTCTGGCCGTTCTCGGATTCTTCGTCGACCACGCACTCGCGGTCGCAGTCCTCACCGTCACGGCGCTCTTCTGGATTCGCAGGCTGCCGCCGCTCCCGTACCGGCTCGCCGCCCAGGGCGCACTCGTCCTCGTCTTCCTGATCGCCGGTCCGCGGTCGTTCGCCGCCGTCCTCGCGATCGCCTTCGCGCTGACCTGGTTGCCGGGCCGGCTGCGGACGTACCTGCTCCCGCTGACCGCCTTCGCCCTCGCCGTCCTCTATCCGTTCTACCAGCCCAAGATGTTCACGATCCCGGTGTTCGGGGCGTGGCCGGACGTCGCGACGGGCGTCTACATGCTCGTGTTCATCATGATGGCCGTCGGCCTGAACATCGTCGTCGGCTACGCAGGCCTGCTCGACCTCGGCTACGTGGCCTTCTACGCGACGGGCGCCTACACGGCCGCCTGGTTCGCGTCCCTGCAGTTCCCACATCGGACGTGGCACTTCGGCGCGATCGGGATCACGCCGGACCTGGCCGGGATCCACGTGACGATCTGGCTGCTCCTCCTGCTGGCCGGGGTGTTCACGGCCCTGGCTGGGATCGTGATCGGTCTGCCGACGTTGCGGTTGCGCGGCGACTACCTCGCGATCGTCACGCTCGGCTTCGGCGAGATCCTGCCGCAGGTCGCGCGGAACGGCGACAACCTCTTCGGCACCGGCTTCAACCTCACGAACGGCCCCAACGGGATCACCCCGCTCGACTCACCGGGGTTTGGCCACGAGCTGTCGAACCTGACCGGGGGGTTCCTCCCGGCGAACTACCTGCAGTGCTGCTCGGCGAAGTACCTCGGGCACCAGATCCAGTCGACCGACGTCTTCTTCTGGACGGCGATCGTCCTGCTGCTGATCACGGTGTTCTGCTCGCTCCGGCTCCAATACTCGCGTCTCGGCCGCGCGTGGATCGCGATTCGCGAGGACGAAACGGCGGCCGCGGCGATGGGTGTGCCGTTGATGCGGACGAAGACCTGGGCCTACGCGACCGGCGCGTTCTTCGGCGGCGTGGCAGGCGCCTACTACGCGGCGTTCAAGAGCGCGACGTTCCCCGGCGACTTCTTCTTCAACATCTCCGTGTTCATCCTCTGCATGGTGATCCTCGGTGGCATGGGGAACATCTGGGGGGTGATGGTCGGCGCCGCTTTCCTTGCCTACCTCAACCAGGAAGGACTGGCGAACACAGGCGCGTGGATCAACTCGAACGTCCACGTCGGCGGCTGGCATCCGAATCTCGACGTGCCGCTGTACGCGTCCGGCATCTATGGGTTGATCATCCTGGTCGTGATGCTGTTCCGGCCGGAGGGGCTGATCCCATCGCGACGCGTCGCCGCCGAGCTCCACGAGGGCGTGCACGACGAGCCGTTGTACGACATCACGACGGCGGGAGCATGAGCGCCAACGGCGACATCGGCGATGTCCTCGTCGCCGCAGGCGTGCGGAAGGTGTTCGGCGGCCTGATCGCGGTCAACGACGTCGACTTCACCGTCCCGCACGGCAAGATCGTCTCGCTGATCGGCCCGAACGGCGCCGGCAAGACGACGTTCTTCAACATGCTCACCGGTGTCTACAAGCCGACCGCGGGCACGATCACCTTCCTCGGCGAGGACGTCACGGGCAAGCCGCCGCACGCGATCACCCAGCGTGGGATCGGCCGCACGTTCCAGAACATCCGGCTCTTCCAGAACATGACGGCAATGGAGAACGTGCTTGTCGGGCGGCATGCCCGCATGCACGCGAACCTCTTCAACTCGATCCTGCGGACGCCCTACGTGCGCCGCGAGGAGAAGGCTGCGCGGGAGCGGGCACGGGAGCTCCTGGACTACACGGGGCTCGGACGCAAATCGCAGGAGGTCGCGCGCAACCTGCCGTACGGCGACCAGCGCCGGCTCGAGGTCGCGCGTGCGCTCGCCACCGATCCACAGCTGCTGCTGCTCGACGAGCCGACCGCAGGCATGAACCCGCAGGAGTCCGCCGAGTTCACCGCGTTCGTCGGCGGGCTGCGCGAAGAGGGAAAGCTGACCGTGCTGATGATCGAGCACGACATGCGTGTGGTGATGGGCGTCTCCGATCGCGTCTCGGTGCTCGACTACGGCGAGAAGATCGCCGAGGGGAGCCCGCGCGAGGTGCAGCAGAACGAGCGGGTGATCGAGGCGTACCTGGGCAAGGCGGCAGTCGAGGACATGAAGCGGAGAGGGCTCTCGTGACGAGCACGAACGGCGGCGGGCCGATCCTCGAGCTCGCGGACGTCCACACGTACTACGGCTCGATCCACGCGCTGAAGGGAATCTCGCTCGACGTGCGTGAGGGCGAGATCGTGACCCTGCTCGGTGCGAACGGCGCCGGCAAGTCGACGACGCTGCGGTCGATCAACGGCCTCAACCGTCCGCGCCAGGGGTCGATCCGCTTCCGGGGGCGCGACATCACCACCGTCGCCGCACACGAGATCGTGAAGCGAGGCATCGCGCAGTCGCCGGAGGGCCGGCGCCTGTTCCCGCGCATGAGCGTGACCGAGAACCTCGAGATGGGCGCGTTCCAGCGCTCCGACCGCGCCGGCATCCGTGAGGACATGGATCGCGTCTTCGAACTCTTCCCGCGCCTCCAGGAACGGCGCCACCAGCACGCAGGGACGATGTCGGGCGGCGAGCAGCAGATGTGCGCGATCGGGCGCGCCTTGATGGCGCGTCCCAAGCTGCTCCTGCTCGACGAGCCGTCGCTCGGTCTCGCTCCGATCTTCGTCGAGCGCATCTTCGAGATCATCAAGACGATCAACGAGCAGGGAACGTCGATCCTCCTCGTCGAGCAGAACGCGCTGATGGCGCTCGATGCGGCAGACCGTGGCTACGTCCTCGAGACCGGCCGCATCGTGCTCGCCGACAAGGCCCAAGCGCTGAAGACGAACGACGAGGTTCGCAAGACCTACCTCGGCGAGTCGTAGGTCGCGCAGTCAGGCGTCGCGGCGGACGGTCCACTCGCGACCCACTGCCAGCGCGACCGCGACCCACGCGACCAGCACGAGCACCGCCGTGGCCGCCGACATGTGGAGGTTCGCGCTGTCGGACGCGTTTGGCGCGAAATGGAACGAAGCGGCGACGTTGATCGCGTCACGCGCCGAGCCGAGGGCGTTGATGTTCATCAGGATCTGCGCAACCGCTGAGTTCCACGCGACGAGGACACCCACCGCGACGCGCGACGGAATCACCGAAGCGAGGCCGACGCCCAGGATCAGTGAGACTGCGCCGTACGAGAACAGTGCCGCGGCGTACCCGGCGACGTCGTGCGCGCTTGACGTCATCTTGTCGCCGGCGAACGCGTAGCTCGACCCCACCGCGATCGCGAACCCGGTCGCGAGCAGCGGCAGATAGACGGCCAGCGCGCCGAGCGGGCGAACGTAGAACAGCGAGCGCCGAGGGCGCCCCGTCACGACCAGGTCGCGGAAGACGCCTGCGCTGGTGTCCTGGGAGCCGGCGGTCGTGCCGATGATGATCCCCGCGACGCCGCCGAGCGTCGCGAGCAGGAACATGATGTTGTCGAGGTTGTGAGCCCCGCCGGCCGAGCCGTGCCGGTCCGGCGATGCCGCATGGAGGATGACGAGCAGGCCCTCGGTGAACACAATCGAGCCGACGGCCAGGATCGCGCACCAGAGCATCAGCCCGCGGCGCTTCCGCAGCTTCAGGATCTCCGCGCCGACAAGCCTCATTCGTCCTGCTCCAGACGCGACGTGATCTCGAGGAAGCGCTCTTCCAGGGTGACACGCGCGGGCTCGAGCCGCGAGACGGCGATTCCGGCGACGACCAACGCCCGGTTCACGTCCGCCGCGGCCGCCGCGGCCGTGAGCCTGACCCGCAGCGCGCCGCCGTCGTCCTCGGTCACGCCTTGCACGTCGGTGCGATCACCGAGCACGCGGCGCGCTGCCGTTTCGTCGTCCACCTCGATCGTCAGCTGCGGCTCGGCGCCGCCGGCGATCTCGGCGACCGATCCCTGCGCGACGATCTTGCCGCGGTCGACGATTGCAACCTCGTCGCACGTCTTCTCGACCTCGTCGAGGAGGTGCGACGAGAGGAACACCGTTCGGCCCTCCTCGACGAACGCGCGGATGAGCCGGCGCATCTCGAGGATGCCGGCCGGGTCGAGCCCGTTCATCGGCTCGTCCAGAATCAGCAGCACCGGATCGGCGAGCAGGCAGCGTGCGATGCCGAGACGTTGTCGCATGCCGAGCGAGTACGTTTTGACGCGCTCGTCGGCGCGGTGCTCGAGCCCGACGCGGACGAGGGCCGACGCGATGCGTCCCTCGGCTGCACGATCGCGTGCGGCAGCGATGATCTTGAGGTTCTCGCGGCCGCTCAGGTGAGGGTGGAAGCGCGGCTCCTCGACGATCGCGCCGACACGCGCGAGTGCCTCGCGTCGCCGCGCGGGCTGTGGAAGACCGAGCAGCGAGATCGCACCCGCCGACGGCCTCGTCAAACCGACCAGCGTGCGGATCAGGGTCGTCTTGCCGGCGCCGTTCGGCCCGAGGAAGCCGAATGCGACTCCGCCGGGCACGACGAGGTCGACGCCGTCGACCGCCCGCCGCTGCCCGAACGACTTCGTCAGCCGGGTGGCTTCGATGACTGCATCCATCGATCTCGACGCTACGGGGCGGCGGGAGGCGCCGCGTCCTCCATGCGGATGATCCGAGGTCGTACCGTGGTCTGGACCGAGCGTTGTCACCCCGCGACGACCAGCGGGAAGTACGGCGGGGAGAGCAGATAGCCGATCCGCTTCGCTCCGCGGCCGTGCGCCATCTCGACCGCCGCGCCGAGGCCGTGCACGCCGACGAAGCCGAGCTGTCTGGCCGCCTGCGCGTCCCGGCAGCCGGCGATCAGGACAGCGCCCAGCCGCTCCGCCGCCGACGCACACGCACGCCACTCGGCAAACGGCTGCAGCGGGTGCGACGCGCGGCCGGCGCGATACTCGGCGATCGTGCGCTCGTCACGCGCCGCGGCGCGCTCGGCGGCATGCAAGGTCTCGGTGTCGCCGGCCGGGCGCGGGTCGAAGAAGAGCGCGCGGTACGGCGTCTGCGTCGGGCGCGGGAACCGGCGCTGGAAGGGGTGGACCAGAATCGCCGTGCCGCCGGCCGCCACCGGCGGTGCATTTCGCCATAGCCGGAGCGCATGGCCGAGCCCGAGATACGCCGCGCTCACCGGGTTCGGGCGCTCGCGAGGCAGGAACGGCGTGGTCGGTGGGATGCCGATCACGACTGCATCGACCTGTTCGGCGAGCTCGACACCCTTGAAGAGCGTTCCGCGCAGCAACGCCTCCGCGTGCGCGACCGACGGTGTTCCGCCGAACACGGCGGCCGCCGTGATCTCGCGGGGCAGGCGCTCGAGCCCGCGGCGCCTGACTCCGACGGGCGCACGCTGGAGCAAACGCTGCAGCCGCGAGCCGAGCAGCCGCTCGATCGCAGCCTGATCGAACGGGTAACCCGCCATCGGGCCTGTGAGCTGCGGCGTGTCGAGCACGAGCGACACGCCGAAGAGCCCGACGCGCGTCGCGAGCCGGCGCTCGACCTCGCGGGCGAGTCGCCAGCCCGGCGACGTGCTCGGCTCGAGCAGCGAGGGCGTCGCGGGCTGCAGCAGCGACTCGCGGCCCGTTGCGCCGAGCAGTGCAGCAGGACCTCCGTGCAGAACCGTCTCGGCCGCCGTCACCGTGACGACGACGTCGGTCTCGACCAGCGCCGGGTTCGCCCGCAGCCAGACGTCGTCGGCGTCACCGAGGTCGACGAGGTCGTCCGCCTCGACGTCGTGCACGATCAACCGGCCGCGAAAGCGCCGGCGGAACTCGGGCGTGACGAGCAAGCCGATCTCGCGCGGGGTCGTGCGGCGCAGCAGTCCGCCGGCTACGAGGATCGTCACCTTGGCGACGCCCATGCGCGCCAGCTCGTCGGCGACCGCCGAGATCGCCGTGTGCCTCGGCCCGGCGGGCGCACCGGGGATCGGAAAGACGGGTTGCTCGATCACGATCGTCGCCGTGCCGCCGCGCCGGACGAGGTCGCGGAGCGGCGGGCCCGCCAGCGGGAACGCGAGCGCTTCCCGGGCGGCGGCAGACACGTCACCGAGCGGTGCGGACGGGCGGTGCGGGCGTAACACGACGTCGTCCGGGCCCGCGTCGGCGACCACGAGCCGCGCGTCCGCGAGCAGCGGGATGCGTGTCACGCGATCAGGCGGTGGAGGCGCAGGAAGGTGGGGCGGAAACCGCGCGCCGTCCAGAACCGCGACGACAGCAGGTTCGTGACGCGCCAGTCGGTCACCATCGCGTCGTAGCCGTGCGCGCGGGCCCAGGCGAAGCCGGCCCGCGTCAGCGCGAGCCCCACGCCGCTGCCGCGAACGGCGGGATCGGTCACCGCGAAGCCGAGGAACGAGACGTGCTCCGGCCGCGCGAGGCCGTAGTGGGTTCCGGTCGACAGCTCGAGCGGACAGACGATCAGGTTCCCGACGATGCGGCCGTCCCGCTCTGCGACCAGCGAGCCGATCGTCGGCGAGGCGATGTCCCCGAGGATGTCGGCTCGACGCTCGTCCGGGTCGTCGTCGGCCGGCACCTGCCCCGAGAAGACCGGCGTCTCACGCTGATGGTTCTGCAGTTCGGGCTCGAGCGCGATCACCTGCTCGATGTCGCGTTCCGCCACCTCGCGTACACCGTCGGGCCAGGCGACGTCGGAGAGCTCTCGGATGCCGTAGGCGTGCTGCTGGCCGAACCCGACTCTGAACCAGGCAGCAACGAGCTCGACGTCCGTCGCCGGGACGACCGCGTAGTGTGCCTTGCGGCCTGCGTCGACCCAGCGTGCGGCCGCCGCGGCATAGAGATCCCTCGCGTACTCGGCGCGTTCGACGGCGTGACCTGCCGGCTCGACCCAGGCGTTCGCACCCCAGACGTCGTCGTTCTTGCGGATCCCGAGCAGGTAGCCGACGAGGCGCCCCGCCTGGGTCGCAGCCACGCCGTCCGGCTGGTCGCGGGCGAGCAGCTCCTCGATCGCCGCTCGCGCCGCGACCTGTTGCTCGTAGGCCGCGGGCAGGAGCGGCTCGACGAGTCGATGGCGGCGATGCCGGTCGGCGAGGAGCGTCGCGGCGCCGTCCAGGAACTCGTCCGAAAATGGGTGGATCTCGAGGCTCGGCATCGCGGCGTGACGATACCGTGGGCCTGTGCCGAAGACGCTCACCGGAGCCGAGCTGCAGCTGGACGACGCGCCTGCGCGCGGCTCGGATCTGTTCCTCGTCGACGGCAACAACCTCGCCTACCGCGCGTTCTTCGCGCTCCCGGAGGAGCTGCAGACGACCGACGGCCAGCCGACGAACGCGCTCCTCGGGTTCACGAACATGCTGTTCAAGCTCCTGGCGGACTACCGGCCGAAGGGCGTTGCCGTGGCGTGGGACTCGCGGCCCGTCCACCGGGCTGCCGTCGCCGAGGCGGCGGACGTCGTCTACAAGGAGGGCAGGCGGCCGATGCCCGACCTGCTGCGCGAGCAGTTCCCGCATTTCCGCCCGATCGTCGACGCGTTCGGCTATCGCAACCTCGAGTTCGAGGGCTGGGAGGCCGACGACGTGATCGCGACGCTCGCGACGCGCGCGGACACGGCCGGGATCAAGACGTGCGTGGTGTCGACCGACCGCGATGCGTTCCAGCTCTGCAGCGAGAACGTCAGCCTGATGATGACGCCGCGCGGCGTCGCCGACGTCAACGTGTACACACCCGAACGCGTCGAGGCGCGCTACGGCGTCACGCCCGAGCAGGTGCCGGACTTCATCGGCCTGAAGGGCGACACCAGTGACAACATCCCGGGCGTCCCCGGCATCGGCGACAAGACTGCCGGACAGCTGATCGCGCAGTACGGATCGGTCGACGGCGTGATCGAGCACGCGGACGAGCTGTCGCCGGCGCGTCGCCGGAATGTCCTCGAGCACGCCGACCAGGCGCGTGTGTCCAAGGAGCTGGCGACGATGCGCCGCGATCTCGACATCGACTGCGACCCGGCGGCGCTCGTCTTGTCGCCTCCCGATCGCTCGCAGCTCAAGGAGATCTTCCGGCGCTTCGAGTTCCGCGGGCTGCTGAACCGGGTCGACGAGCTGGACGAAGCCGTGCCCTCGGCGCCGCTTCAGGTGACGGGCATCGAGGTGCCGTGGCGCGAGGGCGAGCTCGACTTCCGCGGCGTCGTCGGCTACGCCGCAAGCCACGATCGCGCCGCCGTGGCGACGGGAACGGAGGTCGTCGTCGGTCCGCGTCCTGCCGGCGAGCTCGCCGATGCGGAGCTCGTCGTCCACGACGGGAAGGCGAATGGAGTCGCTGCCCGCGACGACACGCTGCTCGCCGCGTACCTGATCGACCCCGGCCGCGCGTCGTACGAGCTCTCGGATCTCGCGGCCGAGTACGGCGTGGAACTTCGCCCCTCCCCGGAGACGGAGGAGGAGACCGCGGCTCTGGTGCGCGCCGCGGAGACGCCGCGCCGCCTCGTCGGGCCGTTGCTCGAGCGCCTCGAGGAGCGGCACCTCACCGATCTCTACCGCACGATCGAGTTGCCGCTGTCGGCCGTGCTCGCGCAGATGGAGGCGTCGGGCGTTCGCATCGACACGTACCGCATGGGCGAGATCACGGCACGGCTGACGGAGCGGGTCGAGGAGCTCGAGGCTCAGGCCTACGAGCATGCCGGTGAGGAGTTCGTGCTCGGTTCGCCGCAGCAGCTCGGGCGGGTGCTGTTCGAGAAGCTCGAGCTCACCGCGGGCCGTAAGGGAAAGACCGGGTACTCGACCGACTCGAAGGTGCTACGCACGATTCGCGGCGACCATCCGCTCGTGCCGGTGGTCGAGGAGTGGCGCGAGCTGACGAAGCTCCTGAACACCTATCTGCGGCCGCTGCCGTCGTTGATCTCGGACACGGACGGCCGGCTGCACACGCACTTCAACCAGACCGTCGCGGCCACCGGGCGCCTGTCGACGTCCGATCCGAATCTGCAGTCGATCCCCGTGCGCACCGAGCTCGGTCGCGAGATCCGTTCGGCGTTCGTCGCCGACGACGGGCACCGGTTGCTGTCGGCCGATTACTCGCAGATCGAGCTGCGCATCCTCGCGCACGTGTCGGGCGAGCCGAAGCTGCGCGACGCGTTCGAGCGCGGCGAGGACATTCACACCGCGACGGCCTCCGAGGTGCTCGGCGTCGACCCGGCCGCGCTGACGTCGGCGCAGCGCTCGATCGCGAAGATGATCAACTTCGGGATCGTCTACGGCATCTCGGCGTTCGGCCTGTCGGAGAACCTGGAGATCCCTCGGGACGAGGCGCAGCGGTACATCGACGCGTATCTCGCGCGGTTCCCGCACGTGCAGGACTTCATCGCGCGCACGATCGAACAGGCCGGACGCGACGGCTACGTGACGTCGCTGCTCGGCCGGCGGCGCCCGGTCCCCGAGCTGCGCGCGTCGAACCGGCAGACACGCGGGTTCGGCGAGCGCGTCGCCGTCAACTTCGTGATGCAGGGCTCGAACGCCGACATCATCAAGGTCGCGATGATCCGGATCGCGCGGCGGCTGCGCGAGGAGGGGAGAGGGGCACGGCTCGTGCTGCAGGTGCACGACGAGCTGCTCCTGGACGTGCCCGAGCCCGAGGTGTCGAAGGTGCGGGAGCTCGTCCGCGCCGAGATGGTGGGCGCCTACGACCTCGACCCGAAGCTGGCCGTCGACGTGGGCGTCGGCGACAACTGGGCCGAGGCGAAGTCCTAGGGCAGGTGCCAGGCACTTTGGTGCCTGGCACCGGGTTGGAGAACCCCCGATTTTCGGGCGAATCGGCCGACCTGGTTATACTTCGCGGCCGCTTTGGCAAGCAACGATCTCATGCAGCAAGAGCCGGGCGTTTGGGTCGAAGGCCCGGACGGCGAGCTGATCCCCGACTACGAGTCAACCTTCCCCGAGATCAACGAGGGACAGGTCGTACACGGCACCGTTGTGCGCGTCGACAAGGACGAGGTCCTCGTCGACATCGGTTACAAGTCGGAAGGCGTCATCCCGGTCTCCGAGCTCTCGATCCGCCGCTCGGTGAACCCGTCCGACGAGGTGACGCTCGGCGATGAGATCGACGCGCTCGTGCTCACGAAGGAGGACGCCGAGGGTCGGCTCATCCTCTCGAAGAAGCGCGCGCGCTTCGAGCTCGCGTGGAAGAACATCGAGGGCGCTGCCGAGTCGGGCGAGCCGGTCAACGGCCGCGTGATCGAGGTCGTCAAGGGCGGTCTGATCCTCGACCTGGGCGTCCGCGGGTTCCTGCCCGCGTCGCTCGTCGACATTCGCCGCGTCCAGGATCTCGACGAGTTCCTCGGACAGGAGCTGCGTGCAAAGGTGATCGAGCTCAACCGCTCGCGCAACAACGTCGTGCTCTCGCGCCGCGCCGTGCTCGAAGAGGAGCGCAAGGAGCAGCGGCAGCAGATCCTCGACAAGCTGCAGCCCGGCGACGTCGTCGAGGGCCAGATCTCGAACATCGTCGACTTCGGCGCGTTCGTCGACCTCGACGGCATGGACGGCCTGATCCACATCTCGGAGCTCTCGTGGTCGCACGTCAACCACCCGTCCGAGGTGCTCGAGATCGGCCAGAACGTGCAGGTCAAGGTGCTGGACATCGACCGCGACCGGCAGCGCATCTCGCTGGGCCTCAAGCAGACCCAGAGCGATCCGTGGCAGCAGGTGCTCTCGAGCTACAACGAGGGCGACGTGGTCGAGGGCCGCGTGACGAAGGTCGTCACGTTCGGCGCCTTCGTCGAGATCCTCCCGGGCGTCGAGGGTCTCGTCCACATCTCCGAGCTCGCGCAGCATCACGTGGAGAACCCGCGCGAGGTCGTGTCGCAGGGCCAGCCCGTGAACGTCAAGATCATCGAGGTCGACGGCGACCGCCGCCGCCTCTCGCTGTCGCTGAAGCGCGTCGAGGACTCGGACCCCGTCCAGCCGCGTGCCGACGGCGCCGAATCGGTGCACACCAGACCGGCTCTCGACCTTTCCGAGGACGTCTTCGCCGACGCTCCCGCCGAGCCCGCTGCGGAAGCCGCGGACGAGGTCGAGGACGTCGAGGAGGTCGAGGAGGTCGACGCCGGCGAGGTCGAGGAGGTACCGGACAGCGCCGCCGCGGCCGACGTCGAGCCCGAGGCCGTCGTCGAGGAGTGAGCCGCCCGGTCGCCGTCGCGATCACCGGCGGCATCGGGAGCGGCAAGAGCGAGGCCCTGCAGGCCTTCGCCCGCCACGGTGCGGCGACGGTCTCCAGCGACGAGATCGTCCACCACCTGCTGCGCTGGGACGACGTGAAGCTTCGCGTGGTCGAGCGAATCGGCAACGGAATCGTCGGTGACGACGGCGAGATCGACCGCGGTGCCCTCGCGACGGCCGTGTTCAACGACCGCGACGCGCTGACGTGGCTCGAGGAGCTGCTCCATCCACTGGTGGCGGCGGAGTACCTGAGCTGGCGTGACGACCTGGCGCAGCTGCCGAATCCGCCGGCGGTGTGCGTCACCGAGGTGCCGCTGCTCTACGAGGTGGGGGGTGAGGAGCGGTTCGACAAGGTCGTGCTGATCACCGCCCCGACGAAGTTGCGGCGCGCCCGCTCACCGGTCGCGACCGAGGAGCGCGAGAGCCGGCTGCTGCCGGACTCCGAAAAGGTGAAGCGGGCGGACTTCGCCTACAAGAACACGGGAACCCTCGAAGAGCTCGACCAATTCGTCGAGTCGGTGATGCGAGAGCTGCAGGCTCGGTGAGGCGAGGCGTTCTCCTGGTTCTGGTCGCACTGCTCGTCGCACTGGCGGGCGTCGTCGTGTACGTCGATCGCGCGAACCCGCCGTGGTACGAGAGACTCCGCTATCCGCTGCGCTACTCGGAGTTCGTCCGCGTCCACGCATCCGAGCACAACCTCGATCCTGCGCTGCTCGCTGCGGTCATCTACCAGGAGTCGAAGTTCCGTTCGAGCGCAGTCTCCTCGTCGGGTGCGATCGGGTTGATGCAGCTGACGCCGTCGACCGCGCGCGGGATCGCGATCCGCACCGGCGGGAGCGCCTTTCGCACGCAGGACCTGTACGACCCGGAGATCAACATCCGCTACGGCGCCTGGTACCTCGACAATCTCTTCAAGAAGTACGGCAGCGAGCGGCTCGTGCTCGCCGCGTACAACGCCGGGCAGGGGAACGTCGACCACTGGCGCGCACAGGGCGTGGGAATCCAATTTGCCGAGACGCGGGCGTACATCAAACGCGTCGAGCATCTGCAGTCCGTCTACCGGCGGGCGTGGCGGTCGCAGCTCTACCCCGCGACGGCGCTCGGCGATCGATCATCTAGGGTGCCCGCGTGACGGCACTGCTCGAGCTGGCCGAGAACGCGAACACGTACACGCCGCTCGGCCCTACCGACGAGCGCGACGTCACCGGGCGCTACGTCCTCTGGATGGGCCGCGCCGATGAACCTTCGTGGAACGTCGCGCAGCGCTTCCGCCTCAGCGACGGCGAGATCGACGACGTGCGTGCCGAGATCCACGCGCGCCTTCGGGCGAAAGGGCGATCCGCCTGCACGTGGGAGGTCGGCACGCACGCAACGCCCGGCGACCTCGTCGACCGCTTGCTCGAGCGCGGGCTGGTCGACGACTCGACGCCGCTCGCCGTCGGCATGGTGCTCACCGAGCCGCCGCTCGGGCTCCGCCCCGACGTCGAGGTTCGCCCGGCGACCACGCCCGACGAGAAGCTCGCGGCCGCGCGGATCGCAGCCGTAGCGTTTGGCATGCCCGAGCCCGAGTCGGTCTCCGACGAGGAGGACGGCGACAACGACAACGTCGTCTACGTCGCCTATGTCGACGGCGAGCCGGTGGCGCGTGGAACGGCCTCGTTCTCCGCCCACGGCGTCACGCTCTTCGGCGGCGCCACCTTGTCGGAGGCGCGCGGCCGCGGCGCCTACCGTGCGCTCGTCGCCGCGCGCTGGGACGAGGCGGTCCGTCGGGGCACACCGGCGCTCGTCACCCAGGCGAGCCCGATGTCGCGGCCGATCCTCGCGCGCGTGGGCTTCCGCGAGGTGTGCGAGATCCGCATCCTGCTCGACGACTTCGGGCGGGGCGCGTGAGGGTCTCCGCGAAGGCGGACTACGCGATCCGCGCCGCCGTCGAACTGGCGGCCGCCGGACCCGGGCCGGTGAAGGGCGATCGGGTTGCGCAGGCACAGGAGATCCCGCCGAACTTCCTCGAGAACATCCTCGCCGACCTCCGGAACGCCGGCCTCGTGGCCAGCAAGCGGGGGGCGGACGGCGGCTACTGGCTGGCGCGGCCGGCCGACGAGGTGACGCTGGCCGACGTGATCCGCGCTGTCGACGGGCCGCTCGCCAACGTGCGCGGGCTCCGGTCGGAGCAGGTGGCGTACCAGGGCAGCTCGGAGCGGCTGCGCGACGTCTGGGTCGCCGTGCGGGCGAGCCTGCGCTCCGTGCTGGAGCAGGTGACCCTCGCCGACCTCGCGCGGGGCGAGCTGCCGGCGTCGGTCGAGGCGCTCGCCGCCGATCCCGACGCGTGGGCACCGCACTAGAGCTTCTAACTCCCGTCGAAGATCTTCTCGCGCGTCGGCTGGACAAAGACGATCTGGCCGCTCTGCAGCTCCAGGCGCTCGGCCTCGTCGCGGGTCAGCTGGGCGTGGAGCCGCTCGCCGTCACCGGAGACGAGCTCTGCCCGTACCTCGAAGCCGAGGTTGACGATGCGCTCCACGAGCACCTCGCGGGTCGTCCCGTCCGCATCGAGCGCAACTCGCAGGTCGTGCGGCCTGACCCAGGCGTCGCCGATGCGGTTCGCTTGCCCGACGAACGACATCACGAACTCGTTGGCCGGCGAGTCGTACAGTTCGGCGGGGCCGGCCGCCTGCTCGACGCGCCCGCGGTTCATCACCACCACGTTGTCGGCGACCTCCATCGCCTCTTCCTGGTCGTGCGTCACGAACACCGTCGTCGTGTGCGTCTCGGCGTGGAGACGCAGCAGCCATTGACGCAGCTCGGCGCGCACCCGCGCGTCGAGAGCGCCGAACGGCTCGTCGAGCAGCAGCACCTTCGGCTCCGGGGCGAGTGCGCGGGCGAGCGCCATGCGCTGGCGCTGTCCGCCGGACAGCTGCGCCGGGTAGCGGTCGCCGAATCCCTGCAGCTGCACGAGCGCCAGCAGCTCGTCGACGCGGGAGCGGATCTCGTCGCGCGGGCGTTTACGAATCGCGAGGCCGAACGCGATGTTGTCGCGCACCGTCATGTGCTTGAACGCGGCGTAGTGCTGGAACACGAAGCCGACTCCGCGGCGCTGAGGAGCGAGCGCCGTGGCGTTCTCGCCTTCGAGGCGGATGTCGCCCGTGTCGGGCCATTCCAGGCCGGCGACGATGCGCAGCAGCGTCGACTTCCCGGAGCCCGACGGGCCGAGCAGCGCAGTCAGCGAGCCGGTCGCGACCTCGACCGAGACGTCGCTCAGCGCCTGGAAGTCGCCGAAGCGCTTCGACACGTTCCGAACCTGGATGCTCATACCCGCTCCAACGGCGGCAAAGCCGCCGCCTCCGCTCTTTGGTCGCCTCCGTCCAGCTTACGGCTCATTGCGTCTCCTTCGGTTTGAGCAGCGTCATCGTCACGAGGACGAGGACGGACATGAATGCGAGCACGAGCGAGACGCCGTAGGCGCCCGGCAGGTCGAAGTTCTCGTACTTGTCCTGGACGAGCAGCGTCGCCGTCTCGGTCTTGCCCTCGATGTGGCCCGAGACGACCGCGACGGCGCCGTACTCGCCGAAGCAGCGCGCCGTCGTCAGCACGACTCCGTAGATGACCGCCCAGCGGATCGAGGGCAGCGTGATCCGCCAGAACGTCGCCCACGAGCCCGCGCCGAGAGTGTGCGCCGCCTGTTCCTGCTCGTCGCCGATCTCGCGCAACGTCGGCACGACCTCGCGCGCCACGAACGGCAGCGACACGAAGATCGTCGCGATCACCATCGACGGCAAGGCGAACAGCATCTGGATGCCGTGTCGCTGGAACCATGGGCCGAACCAGCCGGTGCGGCCGAAGAGCAGGAACAGCGACAGCCCGACCACCACCGGGGAGAGCGCGAGCGGCAGGTCGACGATCGCGTTGACGATGCCGGCGCCGGGAAACCGTCTGCGCACGATCGCAAGGGCACAGACGACGCCGAAGACAGCATTCAGCGGCACCGCGATCGCCGTGATGATCAGCGTCAGCTTGAAGGCGTGAATCGTGTTCGGATCGGTGAGCGAGTGCCAGAGATGGCCCGCGCCCTTGTCGAATGCGCGCCAGAAGACCATCGAGAGCGGCGCGATGAGGACGAGCAGCAGGTACCCGAGTGCGATCCCGCGCAGGCCGAGGCGAGCGGCGGTTCTAGGCACGTTCGTGCCTCGTCGCCAGGAAGCGCACGCCGCCGATCGCCAGCAGCAGCGCGAACGAGATCACCAGCATCACCACCGCGACGGCAGCCGCGCCGGCCTGGTCGCCGCTCTGGATGTGGTTGAAGACGAAGACCGATGCGACCTCCGTCTTGAACGGGAGGTTGCCCGAGATCAGGACGAGGGCTCCGATCTCGCCGACCGCCCGCGCGAACGCGAGTGCGACGCCGGAGAGGATCCCCGGGAGGATGTTCGGGAGGACGATGCTGCGGAAGACGCGAGCCTCGCTCGCTCCGAGCGAACGCGCCGCCTCTTCGGCCTCGGGCTCGAGCTCGAGCAGCACGGGCTGCACCGTTCGCACGACGAATGGGAGCGTCACGAACAGCAGCGCGGCGACGATCGCCGTCCTGGTGAAGGCGATGTTGACGCCGACCGGGGAGGAGGGGCCGTAGAGCGCGAGCAGCGTCAGCCCCGCCACGATCGTCGGCAGGGCGAACGGCAGGTCGATCAGCGCGTTCACGAGCTGCTTGCCGCGGAACTCGTCGCGCACGAGCACCCAGGCGGTGATCGTCCCGAGGACCGCGTTGAGCGCAGAGACGGCGAGGGCCGCACCGAGGCTCAACTTCAACGCGGCCACGGCCTCGGGTGCCGAGGCCACGCTCCAGAACTGACCGACACCGTGCTCGCGCGAGGCCCAGACAAGTGCGGCGATCGGGAGCACCACGATCGCCGACAGGTAAGCCGTCGTGAAACCGAGCGAGAGGGCCGCTTGGGCCCCCTCGCTCGGACGACGTCTGGTCGACCGCCCCGCGAACGGCGCGGCTCCGGCTGTGCTAGCCAGAGCTCGGCCCCCCGACCGCGCGTTCGATCTTGGCCATGCGGCCGTTGTTCGGATCGAACCAGACCTTGTCGGCGTTCCGCCAGCCGCCGATGATCTTGTCGTCGACCTTGAAGATGCCCGGCCGCGACGGGTACTTCTCTGCGTACTTCTTGGCGATCTTCTTGTCCACCGGGCGGAACCCGTACTGGGCCAGCAGATCCTGTGCGCTGTCGCCCTTCACGAACCGCACGAACTGGTTCGCCTTGTCCTTGCTCGAGCTCGACTTGAGGACGGCGATCGGCAGCTCGATCAGCATCGACTGCCGCGGGATCACGTACTGGATGTCCTGCCCGTTCAGGCGTGAGTTGAGGGCTTCGCTCTCGTAGGTGATCAGCACGTCGCCCTTGCCGGCCAGGAAGGTGTTGGTCGCGTTGCGACCCGACGAGTCCTGCGAGACGACGTGCTGGAACAGCTGCTGCACGTACGCGGTCGCCTGCTTGTCCGTCTTCCCGAGCCGGCGCTCCGCGCCGTAGGCGGCGAGGATGTTCCACTTCGCCGAGCCCGAGCTGAACGGGTTCGGCGTGACGACCTGGACGCCCGGGCGCACGAGGTCCTGCCAGCTCTTGATGTGCTTCGGGTTGCCCGGACGCACGGCGAAGACGACGAGCGTGTCCGCTGCGATTCCGTCGTAGCTCTGGTGGTTCCAGTTCGAGTCGACGAGGCCGTCGTCCACCAGCAGGTTGACGTCGTCCCCGGTCGAGAGGAAGACGACGTCGGCCTTCAGGCCCTGTGCGACGGCCCGCGCCTGGTCGGTCGAGGCGCCGTAGCTCTGGTTGAACGAGACGCCGCTGCCGTCCGGCGTCTTCTGCCACGCCTGGATGATCTTCCCCATTACCGTCTTCGGGGTCGAGTAGCCGACGAGCGAGAGGGTGGTGTCGGCGGTGCGGGCGGCGGCACCGGCCGCGAGCGCGAGCGCGGCGGCGGCCCCGGCGGCCGCCGGAATCAGCTTCGTTTTCCACAGTTTGTTCATTGGCATGGTGAACAAATACATAACGAACACTCATCCGTCAAATAAGTACTGCTGGGGCCTTGAGGGGTCGCCGCGGCCGAGTCGGCCGCCGTCTAAGGTGTGCGCCCATGCGCTTCCGGCCCGGACAGACGCTCGACCCCGGCCAGATCGAGGATCGGCGCGGCGCCGGCCGCGGCGGCTCGTTCGGCGGGCCGATCGCCTTCGGCGGAGGCGGCCTCGGGCTCGCCGGCGTCGTCATCTACCTGCTCTTCGCGCTGCTCGGCGGCGGCAACGGCAATGCCCTGAACGGGCTCGACGGCATCACCGTGGCCTCGCCGCAGCAGTCGCCTTCGAGCACGCTCGGCACGGATTGCCGGACCGGAGCCGACGCGAACACGCGCCAGGACTGCCGCATCGTCGCCGACGTCAACTCCGTGCAGGCGTACTGGAAGGGATATTTCCAGGCGCACGGCAAGCCGTACCGGCTCGCCGACACCGTCTTCTTCACCGACTCCACCGACACGGGCTGCGGGCCGGCGACCACGGACGTCGGGCCGTTCTACTGCCCGGTCGACAAGAAGGTCTACATCGACCTCGGCTTCTTCGACGAGCTCCACGACCGGTTCGGCGCGCAGGGCGGCCCGTTCGCCGAGGCGTACGTGATTGCACACGAATACGGCCACCATGCCCAGGACCTGCTCGGCGACCTCCAGCCCGGCGGCTCGCAGGGACCGACCAGCCGTTCGGTGCGCACCGAGCTCCAGGCCGACTGCTACGCGGGCGTCTGGGCGCGGCACGCGGTGGCGACGGGGTACATCGTCGACCTCACGCAGCAGGACGTGAACGAGGGGCTCGACGCCGCAGCCGCGGTCGGCGACGATCGGATCCAGTCCGAGACGCAGGGCCAGGTGAACCCCGAGACCTGGACGCACGGCTCTTCCGCCGAGCGCCAGAAGTGGTTCCTGACCGGCTACCAACGCGGGGAGCCGAGCGGGTGCAACACCTTCAGCGGCTCGTTGTAGGCTGTTCTCCGCAAGCGACGAGGGAGGGCGCCATGAGCGCAACCGACGTTGCTGCGGCATCGCTCCACGGACGCAGGGCGCTGGCCGAGGCGCTCCGGCACGTCGGCGTTCGCGAGAGCCCGCCCGGCTCGAACCGCACCATGTTCGGGCGCTGGTTCGGGGTCGACGGCGTCCCATGGTGCGCGATCTTCGTGTCGTACTGCTTCTCCGTCGGTGCGGGCGTCACGCTCTGCCGCGGCTGGCACGGGGCCGGGGTCTATCCGCGGGGTGTCTGCTACGTCCCGACGCTCGAGTCGTGGCTGCGCGCGAGCGGCCGCCGGCTGCAGGACGGGTGCGCACCGGCGCCCGGCGACATCGCCGTGTTCGACTGGGACGGCGGCCTGCCCGACCACGTTGGGATCGTCGTGGCGTCTCGGGCCGACGGCGACCTCGACACGGTCGAGGGCAACACGGCCGTCGGCGACGATTCCGACGGCGGCCGGGTGATGCGGCGCCGGCGGCACCCAAGGCAGGTATCGACGTTTGCGCGCCTCTAACCCGCGCGCTCTGCGCGGACGAGCCCGGTGCGGGCCCAGACGGCGAAGAGTGCGAACAGCACGGCGGCGGTCCCGAACGCCGCCGCGACCTGGGTCGGCCGGCCTTCGATGAAGCCGCGGCCGGCCTCGAGCAGGAACGTGAGGGGATTGAGGCGCGCGACGTGATGGATCCAGCCCTTCAGCAGGTGCAGCGGGACGTACACCGGCGCGAGGAAGAGCACCAGGAAGACGGGCGTTTGCATCAGCGGCGCCGCCTGGACCGTGCGCAGCCGCATCGCCACGCCGCAGGCCCACAGCATCCCGACCTGGTTGAAGATGATCGCGAGCCCGTACAGCCCGAAGAGGTCGATTCCGCTGCCGCCGACCTTCATGCCGGCGATCAGCGCGACGATCGTCAGGACGACGGCGATCATCGCCCAGCGGATCAACGCGGCGAGCCCGTAGCCGATGATGATGCCGCTGCGCTGGGGCGCCGACACGAGCAGGCGCTTCGCGAAGCCGCGCTCGAAGTCGCGGGCGATGCCGAACCCGGTGAACACGCCGCCGAACGCCGCCGACTGCAGCAGGACGAAGACGAACTGGAAGGCGGTATAGCCGCCCGTGAAGTCGAAGCCGGGGACGTGGCGCAGTCGCGACAGCCCGCCCGCGAACGCGACGAAGTTCATCAGTGGGAACAGCATCGGCGGCAGGAAGAGCGACGGGTTCTTGAGCAGGACCGTCGTCTGCCGGTAGGCGACCGCGGCCGCCACCTCGAGCCGGGACCTCACGTCCGCGTCATCCTCACACGGAGCTGCCGGGTCGCGAGCACCATCGCCACCGCATTGAGCGCGAACATGAACCCGAAGCCGAGCGCGAGCGCCTCGCCGTTCCACCCCTCGATCACCAGCGACCGCATCGCTTCGATCAGGTAGCTGACGGGATTGATCGTCGCCAGGTCGCGAAACCAGCCGACCTCGATCAGGTTCCGCGGCAGGTTCATGCTCGAGACGAGCAACAGGAAGAACAGCAGCGGGAACATCGACTGGACACCCTCGCCCGAGCCGGTGCGCAGCGCGAGCCAGAGCCCGAGCGCCCCGAAGCCCGCAGCCGTCCCGAGCGCGAGCAGGAGGATGAGCACCGCGCCGCCGACGCCCGCGTCGATGTGCACGCCCGCCGCCAGTCCGACGCCGAGGTAGACGACTGCCTGCGCGGCGCCGAGGCCGAGCGCGCCGCCGATCTGCCCGAGCAGCAGCGCGCCGCCGCGCACCGGGGTGAGCGCGAGCCGGTTCAGGAAGCCGGTGTCGATGTCGCGCGCGAGGTCGGTCCCGGCGATGCCGGAGGCGAAGAGCGCCCCCTGCAGGAACGAGAACGGAAGGAAGAACGACAGGAACGAGTTGGTCGGGAAGCCCGGAAGGTGCGTCGCCGCGCGCAGCCCGTTCGAGTTCACCGCCATCAGGATCAGCGGGAACAAGAGCGGTGGAATCCACGTTCCCGGCTGGCGCGCCGTCCGCAGCAGTGATCGCTGCGCGATCAGCAGCACCTGGTGGACGCCGTCGCTCACGCGCCCTCCTCGTCTGCGCCCTCGAGCTTGCGGCCGGTCTTCGCGAGGAACACGTCGTCGAGAGACGGCGAATGGAGATTGATCTCGGCGGCGCGGAGGTTGCCCTGGTCGAGCGCGCGCACGACGTCGGCGAGCCCGCCGTGACCGTCGAGCCGCACGGCCGCCGCACCGGGGCGCCCCGCGGTCCCGGTGCCGAACGGTGCGAGCAGCGCGCCGAGCCGTCCGAGCTCGTCGTGATCCTCGGGCACGACCTCGACCGTCGACTTGCCGATCTCCGCCTTCAGTTGTGTCGGCGTGCCCTCCGCGACGATGCGGCCGTGGTCGATGATCCCGACGCGGTCGGCGAGCACGTCCGCCTCCTCGAGGTACTGGGTCGTGAGGAAGACAGTGACGCCCTCCTGGCGTGCGAGCCGTCCGACCTCCTCCCACAATGCAGCGCGGCTCTGCGGGTCGAGGCCCGTCGTCGGCTCGTCGAGGAAGAGGATCGACGGGCTGTGGATCAGCGCGAGCGCGAGGTCGAGGCGGCGCTTCATCCCGCCCGAGTACGTGCGCACCTTGCGGTCGGCGGCCTGCGTCAGCCCGACGCGCTGGAGCAGCTGCGTCTGGAGCGACTGGCGCTCGGCGCCGCGGATGCCGTGGAGCGATGCCTGCAGCCGCAGGTGCTCGCGTCCGCTCAGGAACGGGTCGAGAGCCGTTTCCTGCAGCGCGGCACCGATGCGTGCGCGCACGGCCGGCCCATTCTTGACGACGTCGAAGCCCGCGACCGACGCCCGGCCGGCGGTGGGCGGGAGCAGGGTCGTCAGCATGTGCACGGTGGTCGACTTGCCGGCGCCGTTCGGGCCCAGGAAGCCGTAGATCTGGCCCGGCTCGATCGCCAGGTCGATCCCGTCGACGGCCCGGACGTCCTTGAACTGGCGGACGAGGCCCTCGACGACGATTCCCTGCTCCCGCGCCGACATATCGAAAAACCTATCGTGACTGTCTGTCGTGCCGGTCCGGCGCTATACTTGTGGGCGCAACTATGGCGAGCTCACCTGCGATCACCGTCGACCTCACCAGCTGGGTGACGTTCCTGCGTGCCCACGCGGCGATCACCCGCGAGCTGTCGGCACAGCTGCAACGCGAGCACGGGCTCACGCTGAACGACTATGAGGTGCTGTTGCACCTCTCACATGCGGACGGCTTCATGATGCGGCGCGTCGACCTGGCGGAGAGCATCCTTCTGACCGCGTCGGGAATCACCCGGCTGCTCGAGGGCCTCGAACGGACGGGGCTCGTCGAGAAGGCGAACTGTGCCTCGGACGCGCGCGTCTCCTACGCGAAGTTGACCGACGCGGGCCGGAGGAAGCTGCGCGCGGCGGCGGTCACGCACCTGCGCGGCGTCGACGAGCTCTTCACCGGCCGCTACTCGGGCTCCGAGCTCGACACGCTCGCCCAGTTGCTCGCGCGGCTGCCGGTCACCGGCGCGGCCGCATCCGACTGCGGCGAGTAGACGGCCGCACCTTCGAGGTCGCGGGCGAGTCGCCGGAACGGCCCCTCGGCGGCGAGCAGCTCGTCGAACCGGCCGCGCTGCGCGATCCGCCCGTGCTCGACGACGAGGATCTCGTCGGCCCGCCGGACGGTGGCCAGGCGGTGGGCGATGATGATCGACGTCCGCCCGCGCAGGAGCCGGTCGAGCGCGCGCTCGATCAGGATCTCGGTAGGCCGGTCGATGTTCGAGGTTGCCTCGTCGAAGATCAGGATCCGGGGGTCGGCGAGCAGCGCGCGCGCGATCGAGATCAGCTGGCGCTCGCCGGCGGACAAGCCTGCGCCGCCCTCGCGGACCGGATGCAGCAGGCCTTCCTCGAAACGGCGCGCGATCCGGTCGACGCCGACCGAGTGCGCGACCTCGGCGACGTCCTCATCGGTCGCCGAGGGCTGTGCGAAGCGGATGTTGTCGGCGATCGTGCCGGCGAACAGGAACGGATCCTGGAGGACGACACCCAGCTGACGGCGGTACGCGCGCAGCTCGAGCTCGCGGAGGTCGTGCCCGTCGATGCGGACCGCGCCGTCGTCCGGGTCGTAGAACCGGCCGATCAGCTTCGCCGTCGTCGACTTGCCGCCGCCTGACTCCCCGACGAGCGCGAGGCAGCCGCCGGCGGGGATGTGGATGTCGATCGCGTGCAGCACGGGTTCTGCGCCGTACGCGAACGTCACGTGGTCGATCCGCAGGTCGCCCTCGATGCGCCGCGCCTGCGCGTTCGGCGCGTCGCGAATCTCGGGCTCTTCGTCGAGGACGGTAGTGATCTTCTCCATCGCGGCACCGGCCGATTGCACCTGGCCGTAGAGATCCGAGAGCTCCTGGAGCGGTTGGAAGATCAGGTTGAGGAGGAAGACCGACGAGACGAGCGTGCCGATCGTCAGCGTGTCGTGCGCGATCATCTGGCCGCCGACCCACAGGATCGACGCCATCGCCACGGCGCCGAGCAGCTCGATGCCCGGGAAGAACAGTGAGTTCAGGTACTGCGCGTGCGTGTTCGTCTCGCGGTTCGCGGCGTTCGTCTTGTCGAACTCGGCGAGGAACGCGCGCTCACGGCTGAACGCCTGGATGACTGCCATGCCCGAGACCGACTCGGCGATCTGCGCGGTCATCGACGCGATCGTCTCGCGGACGCGCAGGAACGCCGCGTGCGACCGCACCTGGAACCACCGCGTCAGGACGAGGGTGGGCGGCAAGATCACGAGCGCGACGAGCCCGAGGCGCCAATCGAGGATGAAGAGCCCGACGATCGCTGCGAGCAGGGTGAGCGTGTTGACGACCAGCGTCGTCAGCCCCTGCGAGAGCACGTCCGAGAGCGCGTCGACGTCGGAGGTCAGCCGCGCGATGATCCAACCTGCTTTCTGGCCGCTGAAGTAACGGAGCGACAGCTTCGTCAGGTGATCGAACAGGTCGAGCCGCAGGCCGAGGACGACGTCCTGCCCGACTCGGGCAAGGCCCCGCACGAGCGTCGTCTGGAGGATCCAGGCGATCGCGTTGATGCACAGGTAGAGGATGACATCGCGGCCGAGCCGGGCACGGTCGTGCGCGCGCATCCCGCGGTCGATCGCATCCTGCACGATCAGAAGCGCGGTCACCGGGGCTGCCGCCTGGCACACGCCGATCGCCGCGAGCACCGCGACGCGACCGCGCCGCCCGCGCAGGTAGCGGGTGAGGCGCGTCAGGCCGACGCGCGGTTTTCTGGTCACGCGGCGAGCACCTCCTCGCCGAAGAGGCTGGTGAACGGGCCACCGCGCTCGAGCAGCTCGAGCGGCTTGCCCTCCTCGACGATCACGCCGTCGTCGACGACGACTGCGCGGTCGGCGATCAGCACGGTGCTCAGCCGTTGCGTCGCGACGAGCACGGTGCGGCCCGCAAGAGCAGGGCGGAGGTTCGTGATCAGGTGGCGCTCGGTCTGCGTGTCGACGGCCGACATCGGGTCGTCGAGCACCACGACGCGCGCGCCGGCGATGAGCGCGCGCGCGAGGGCGACGCGCTGGCGCTGGCCACCGGAGAGGTTGACGCCGCGCTCCCCGATCAGCGTGTCGTAGCCGTCGGGCAGCTCCGCGGCGAACTGCGCCACGCCGGCGGCCTCGCATGCGGCGACGACCTCGTCCCACGGCGCATCCGGGCGTGCGGCGGTGAGGTTGTCGCGGAGCGGGATCGAGAAGAGGATCGGCCGCTGCGTCACGAGCGCGACGGCCGAGCGCAGCTCGGTCAGACGCAGATCTCTCAGGTCGACGCCGCCCAGCACGACCCGTCCCTCGGTCGGGTCGTAGAAGCGGGGGACGAGGTTGAGCAGGGAGGACTTGCCCCCTCCGGTCGGGCCGCAGACTGCGACGACCTCGCCCGGCTCCACCGCGAGCTCGATCCCGGACAGCACCTCGCTGCCGGTGCCGTAGGAGAAGTGGAGATCCTCGAAGGCGAGCGAGAGCCCGCCGGCCGGCAGCGACGACGGTTGCTCGGGCTCGGGGATCGTCTCGATCCCCTGCAGCCAGGCGAAGCTCCGGGAGGCCGAGGCGGTCGCGCGCTGCGCGAGCGACAGGATCCAGCCGAGGGCCTCGAGCGGCCAGACCAGCTGCAGGAGCAGCTGGTAGAAGAGGAAGAACTCGCCGTAGGTGAGCGTGCCGCCGATCACGTCGTGGCCGCCGAAGAGGACCACGGCGCCGATCGAGAGCGTGGGCAGGAAGAGCAGCCCCGGCAAGAACGTCGCCTCGACCCGCGCCTGTCGCAGCACGCCGTCGCGCACGGCTTCCGCTTTCGTGGCGAACCGCGCCTGGACGTCGTCCTCGCGGCCGAACGCCTGCACCATCTCGATCCCGACGACCGCCTCGTCGGCCGCCTCCGTGACGTCGGCCTTCAACTGCTGGACCTGACGCGAGATCGGCATCACGCGGCGGGCGAACATGAACGCGAGCACGCCGACGAGCGGCATCGCGATCAGCGCGATCGCAGCGAGCTTGACGTTGACCAGGAAGAGGACGACCGCGATCCCCGCGATCATCATCAGCGACTGGATGCCCTGGGTCATGCCCCAGCCGATGAAGTACCGGATTGGATAGAGGTCGTTGGTCGCGCGCGAGACGACCTGGCCGGTGGCGTGCCGGTCGTAGAACGCGCGTGGATAGCGGAGGTACGCCTGGTAGAGGAGCTCGCGCATCCGCCACTCGACGCGAATGCCGGTCCTGGCTGTCGCGTAGCGGCGCGTGAAGTTGAGCAGGAAGCGGAGCACGGCGAGGCCGAGCACCGCCACGAGGTAGGGCCAGAGCGCGGCGCGGTGCCCGTTCGTGGGGGCGATCGAGCGGTCGATCGCGTGCCGGACGACGATCGGGATCGCCAGCGAGAGCCCGCTGTATATGAGCGCGCAGACGAGCCCGACGACCACCAGCTGTCCCTGCTCGCGCCAGAGACGCGCCATTCGCTTCGCTGTCGCGACGGTTCCGAGGTCGGGAGGATCGACCGCGAGGTGGCGATGCCTGCTCACCTAAGCAAGCTACCAGCCGGTCCGTTAACCAGGTTAAAGAAGCTCTCGCACATGAGCGATTGTGTCGCCTGGCCGCGCTCGGCGGCGCGCTGCCGCGTCCTCGGGAGTGTCGATAGCAAAACTATCGACACTCCCTGCGTCCTTGCATCGCACTCGCCGATCGCACCCGGATCGACGAACCTCATGTGCGAGAGCTTCTTAAGCAGGCTGGGGGACGCCGGCAGCGCGCCCACCGGCTGCGAGCCGGCGGAGGCCCTGAACCATCCAGCCGCCGAGCGCCAGGACGATCAGCCCGGTGACGAGGAGGAGGAAGAGGATGCGCTGCTTCATGTCGACGACACTACGACGCCTACCGGATGCGGACATCGGTCGCGGGGATGATTCCGCATCGACCGGTGGGATGAGCTGCTCTCAGCCGGCGACAGGCGCTGCGGCGTTGTCGACCAGCGCGGCCACCTCGAGGAACTCGATCGCGGGGGCGACGCCGTACAGGCCGGTGACCCGCTCGCGCAGCTCGTCGCCGAAGAACGCGTGGGCCGCCTCCGCCGACTCCCAGAGGTAGATGTTGACCGCGCGGAGGCCCGGCTCGTCGATCGTGAACGCCTTCAGGCGCAGGCCGGGAACCCCCTGGAAGGACGGGTGCGCTTTCTCCGCGACGGTTTCGATCCGCTCGCGGTCGAACGAGCCCTCGTCGTACTGGAAGGTCACGGTCACACCCGTCATCTCACGCCTCCGTTGCTCGCGGTCGGCCGATTCTACGGCGGCGCCAGCGGGGTGAACAGCCGTCGGCCTACCCGCGCCGAGTGACCCTCCGTGCGAGGTTCGCGGCGCCGAGCCCGGCCCCCGCCAGCGCGGCGGTCGCGATCCCGACGATGTTGGTGGTGACGCAGGTCCGGCAAGCGTTGCAGCACGCCGTCGCGACCGGAGCGTGCTCGCCGTACCGCGCAACCGCTTGCGTCAACCGAACGGACGCGAACTGCTTCACAGGGTCGATGGTACTCCGACGTCTTTCGTCGTTCGAGGCCGCACGCGATTTACCGCGGTTTTACACGGTGCCGCAAAAAGCCCCATGAGCGTGCGGAATGGTCCGTAGACCGTGACCGCGACCTGGGGAGGCGTGCGTTTTGCAGCGACGGCGGCGTTTCTGACGCTTCTGTCGGCGCTGCCCGCCGGGGCCGCGGTCACGGTCTCTCCGACCGCGACCACCGGCGTCGCCAGCCAGCTCGGCCCGAGCGGCGCGACGCTCAACGGAACGGTCAACCCCGAAGGCAAGACGACGACCGTCTACTTCGAGTACGGAACCGATCCCACGAAGCTCACGAAGACGGCAAGTTCGAGCCACACCGGCAGCGCCGACGTCGCCGTGAGCTCGAAGGTCACCGGGCTCACGCCGGGAACGACGTACACGTACCACGTCGTCGCGTCGAACAGCGACGGCACGGTGAAGGGTCTCGACGGGACGTTCACGACGTTCTCGCCGCCGGGAGCCGTCACCGGGCAGGCCTCGGCGCTGACCACCTCTTCCGCGACGCTCAACGGCTCGGTCGACGCGAACGGGCGCCCGACGACGTGGTACTTCGAGTACGGGACGTCGACCGGCTACGGCTCGAAGACGGCCGCCAAGAGCGCGTCGGGCTCGACTGCCAACCCGGTGTCCGCGTCGGTGGCGGGCCTGCAGGCGGGGCGCACCTTCCACTTCCGCCTCGTCGCCACGTCGGACGGCGGCACGACGAGCGGAGCCGACGCGACCTTCACGACGAGTGGCTCGCCGAGTGTCAGCACGGGCGCTGCGAGCTCGATCGCCCCGACGACTGCAAGGCTGAACGGGACCGTGACCGCGAACGGGCTCGCGACGACGTGGTGGTTCGAGTACGGAACGACCACCGCCTACGGCGCCCGCACTGCGACGAAGAGCGCCGGCTCCGGGACGACGGCGCAGAACGAGTCGGCGTCGCTGACGAAGCTCAAGGTCGCGACCGTCTACCACTACCGCATCGTCGCGTCGAACAGCGCCGGAGCGACGGCGGGCGTCGACCGGACGTTCTCGACATCCGTGCCGCCGGTCGTCCAGACCGGAGCTGCGCAGAGCGTCGCCGTCGGGACGGCCACCCTCACCGGCTCCGTCGACCCGAAGAGCCGTTCGACCACGTGGTGGTTCGAGTACGGCACGTCGACGGCGTACGGCTCGAAGACGTCGTCGCAGAGCGCCGGCTCCGGTTCCGGCGCGAAGAGCGTGAACGCTGCGGTGAAGGGCCTCGCCAACGGCACCGTGTATCACTTCCGGCTCGTCGCGAGGAGTGACGCAGGCACCACGAGCGGCGCCGATGCGACGTTCCAGACGACGGGCGTCACGCTCGCCGCCGCTGCGCGCGAGGTCACCTTCGGGCGCACGGTTTTCCTCCGCGGCACCGTGCCCACGCACACCGCCGGCCAGGCGGTGACGGTGTTCGCACAGGCGTACGGAGCGCCGTCCTTCCAGTCGGTCGCCGTCGTCCTGACTGCCGCCGACGGATCGTGGGCGTACCTGGCGAAGCCGGCCATCGGCACCTCGTATCGCGCGATCTGGCAAGGCGGCTCCAGCGCGACGGTCGCGATCGGCGTCCACCCGGTCGTCGCCTTCGGGCGCTCCGGCCGCCGCTTCACGGTTCGCGTCCGCGGCGTGCACGCGTTCGCCGGGCGCGTCGTGCAGCTGCAGCGGCGCACGGTTGCCGGCAAGTGGCTGACGGTGCGGCGCGTTCGGCTCGGCGTGCGTTCGCGCGCCGAGTTCAAGGCGACCCTGCCGCGCGGCGTCTCCGCCCTCCGGATGGCGATCAGCATCAATCAGGCCGGCGCCGGCTACCTCGGCGGCAAGAGCCGGACGATCGTCGTCGTCCGGCCCTGACGCGAACTGGTATCCCTCCCGGCTGTGGGCGATCGGCCGGCCGTCCCCCCGGAGCGTGCGCTCCGTCGAGCAGCACGCCGGGGTGCGGTCCGGCAGCGCCGCCTCGTGGCCCTGGCCGGGTTCGCCGTCATGGCCGCTGCGATCGCGTTCGGGCTGACTCGTGCGTTCCCGGCGCGCGGTAGCGAACGAACCGTCGCGCCTCATCTGCCGGTGGCGACAAAGCCCGCTGCGAAGAAGCGTCCGACGCCCACCGGCGCGCTGACGATCGCGTGGGGAGGCGACACCGTGCTCGGCTCGATGTACGGGCTGCCGCCGGAGCAAGGGCGCACCATGCTCGCGAACGTCGCCCACGTCTTCCGGGCTGCCGACATCGGCTGGGTGAACCTGGAGCAGGCCCTGGCGAACGGCTCGACCTCGAAGTGCGCCGGGTCGACGCCGGGAACGTGCTACTCGTTCGGTGCGCCGACGAGCTATGCACGCGCGCTGCCGGTATCGGGCATCCGCATCGTGAATCTCGCGAACAATCACGCCGACGACTACGGCGCGGCCGGTCAGGCGTCGACGCTCGCGGCTCTGCGGGCGGTTCACGTCGCGTGGGACGGGAAGCCCGGGCAGATCGAGGTGCTCCGCGTGCACGGCATCCGGATCGCGTTCCTCGGCTTCGCTCCGTACCAGTGGGCGGCGCGGCTCGACCGCATTCCCGCAGCCGTGGCGCTCGTCAAGCGGGCGGCTGCCAAGGCCGACCTGGTCGCGGTCGCGATCCACGCGGGAGCCGAAGGTTCGACCGCGGTTCACGTGCCGGCGGGGACCGAGTACTTCCTCGGCGAGAACCGCGGCTCGAGCCGCGCGTTCGCACACGCCGTGGTCGACGCCGGCGCCGACCTGGTGGTCGGCTCCGGCCCGCACGTGATCCGCGGCGTGCAGTGGTACCACGGGCGCCTGATCGCCTACTCGCTCGGGAATCTCGCCGGGTGGCGCACGTTCGGGATGGGCGGCACGCTCTCCGACTCGGCGATCATCACCGTCACGCTCCGCGGCGACGGCACCGTTGCGGGCGGTCGGTGGACCTCGCTCCTCTTGCAGTCACCGGGGATCCCGACGCTCGATCCGAACGGCGCGAGCCTGCGACTCGTTCGGCAGCTGTCCCGCGAGGACTTCGGCTCCGCGGCGGCCCGGTTCGACGCCCACGGCGCGCTCGTCGTGGCCTAGCGCGTACAGCTGATATGGGGTGAGGTTTGTCAAGTGCGCACGGCTTGGAGGCCCGCGTGTGCGGGCCTTTGTTTCGGCGGGGGGAGCGCACCGGCTGTCGTCGATGCCTGTGTCACGGCTGATATACGCGGGTCGAGCTCAGAGCTCGGCGAACGAGAGGAAGAGCTCGCGGGCCGTCTCGACGGCGAGCCCGAGGTTCGCGACGCGCATCCGTTCGTTGGGCGCGTGCACGTTGCCCGAGGGGACGTCGAACCCCGAGACCACGGCCGGGATGCCGAGCCGTTCGAGCAGCGGCATGATCGGAAGCGAGCCGCCGCTCCGCAGCACGAGCGGGCGGGTGCCGGTTGCGCGCTCGAACGCCCCGAGCGCCAGACTTAGCGCGGCAGAGTCTCGCGCCGTCAGCCCCGGGTCGCACGAGGCCTCGACGGAGACGTCGAGGTCCGCGCCGTCGGGCAGACCCGTGCGCAACAGCTGCTCGAGGACGGGGACGAGGCGCTCGACCGTCTGACCCGGCGCGAGGCGCATCGACAGGTTCGCGCGTGCGGCGGACGTGACGATCGTCCGCTGCAGCACGGGCGACCCGCCCTCGATGCCGTTGACGTCGATCGACGGGAGCGCCCAGGTGCGCGCGTAGAACTCACGCTCGGCGGCGGGGTCGGCCGGGACGGCGCCCTGGTCGTGGAGTTGCTCCCCGCCGCTGCGGAGCGACTCCCACTCGTCCGCCTCTCCCTGGACGGGCGCGAGGACGTCGAGCTGCAGCGGCGCGGGCAGCCGTCCGGCCTTGGGCAGGACGTTGGCCAGCGCCGACACGAGCACGTGGAGCGCGTTCAGTGCCGCACCGCCGTAGACGCCCGAATGCAGGTCGCGTCCGCCGGTGCGCACCTCGAGGTGGAGATAGACGGTTCCGCGCGTCGCGATCGTGAGCACCGGCGTCTCGTCGTCGAGCATCGCCGTGTCGAAGATCACGCAGGCTCGCGCGTCGCCCGCCGTTTCGTCGAGGTACTGGACGATCGAGGTGCCGCCGACCTCCTCCTCCGAATCGAGGCAGAAGCGCACGTCGACCGGCAACGCGCCTTCGGCCGCGAGGTCGAGCGCCGCACGGAGGAGCGCCCAGAGCTGACCCTTGTCGTCGGCGACGCCGCGGGCATAGAGCCAGCCGTCGCGGACCTCGGGCGAGAACGGGTCGCTCGCCCACAGGTCGAGCGGGTCGGGCGACTGGACGTCGAAATGGCCGTAACAGATGACGGTGGGCGTCCGGTCGGAGCGGTCGGACGCCCTGACCAGCCCGTCCACCAGCGGCCGTCCGGCCCGCTCGACGATCCGCGCCTCGCCGCCGCCGAGGGCGAAGAGCGCGACCAGCCAGTCCGCCGCCGCCCGCACGTCGCCGGCGCGTTCCGGGTCGGCGCTGACGCTGGGAAAGCGGAGCAGCTCGAACAGCTCGTCCAGCTGGCTCTGGGTGAGGCCCGAGGAGCGGATATGAGGGTTATTGCATTTACGCCTATCGGGCGCCGCATTTCGACATACTTGGCTTCCCCCAGGATTTTCGTCCGAACGAAAGGATCTGCATGCGGAACCTCACCAAGGTGGCGCTCGCGTTCGTGCTAGCAGCGCTCATCGTCGTCGCGGTTGCCTACGGTGCGCGCGCGCACAAGACCGCAAACGACACCCTCGTCTTCGCCTCGTCGGCCGATCCCGTCGCCCTCGACGGGGCGCTGATCTCCGACGGCGAGTCGGGTCGTGTGATCATCCAGATCTACGAGGGCCTCGTTTCGCTGAAGCCCGGTACGACGATCGTCTCACCGTCGCTCGCAACCAGCTGGAAGTCGTCTGCGAACGGCAAGTCGTGGACGTTCACGCTCCGCAAGAACGTCAAGTTCACCGACGACACGCCGTTCGACGGCGCTGCGGTCTGTGCCAACTTCAACCGCTGGTACAACTTCACGGGCTCGTTCCAGAACCCGAGTGCCACGTACTACTGGCAGACCGTCTTCGGTGGATTCAAGACCTACGACCCGACCTCGGGCGCGCCGAAGGGCAGCCTGTTCAAGAGCTGCTCGTCGACCGCGACGACGGCCACGATCAACCTCACGGCGCCGTCCGCGTCGTTCCTCGGCGCGCTATCCCTGCCGTCGTTCTCGATGGAGAGCCCGACGGCGATGACGAAGTATGGTGCGAACGACGGTACGGTCGACTCCAGCGGTGTCTTCCACCCGACCGGCACCTACGCCACGCAGCATCCGACCGGCACCGGGCCGTTCATGCTCTCGTCGTGGACGCGCGGCGACAAGCTCGTCCTCGTCAAGAACCCGAACTACTGGGGCACGCCGGCGAAGCTCAGCACGCTGATCTTCAAGCCGATCGCCGACAACGCGGCGCGGCTGCAGGCGTTGCAGAACGGTGAGATCCAGGGCTATGACCTGGTCGAGCCGCAGGACATCCCGACGATCAAGGGCGACTCGAACCTGAAGCTGCTCTCGCGTCCGCCGTTCAACGTCGGCATCGTCGGCATGAACCAGTCGATGCCGCCGATGAACAAGCTGAAGGTCCGGCAGGCGGTCGCCTACGGTCTCGACCGCCAGGCCGTCGTCAAGGCCTTCTACGGCGGCCGTGGTGTCGTCGCGAAGGAGTTCCAGCCGCCGAGCCTGTTCGGTTACTCGAACACCGTCAAGACGTACAACTTCGACCCGGCCAAGTCGCGGGCACTGCTGAAGGCCGCCGGCCTGAAGCTGCCCGTGAAGATCACCTTCTGGTATCCGACGAGCGTTTCGCGCCCGTACATGCCGGATCCGCAGAAGAACTTCGAGGCGTTCTCGGCGAGCCTCACGAAGGCCGGCTTCAAGGTCGTCCCGCATGCCGCGCCCTGGAGCCCCGACTACCTCGGTGGCGTCCAGGCCGGCAAGGCGCAGGTCTACCTCTACGGGTGGACGGGCGACTTCGGCGATCCCGACGACTTCGCCGGTGTGTTCTTCCGCACGCCGCAGAAGCAGTGGGGCTTCAACAATCCTGCGATCTTCAACATCCTGACGAAGGCGCGCGATGAGTCGAACCTCGCCAAGCGGATCGCCCTGTACAAGCAGGCGAACAACCTGATCATGAACTTCCTGCCGGGCGTTCCCTACGTGCACACGAGCCCGGCACTGGCGTTCCAGAAGAACGTCAACGGCTACGTACCGAGCCCGGTCGACATCCAGTTCTTCTCGAGCGTGTCGATCGGCTAGACCCGAAGCCCGTCTGTGGGGCCGGCACCAGCCGGCCCCACAGGTTCGGCCGCTCGAAAGGAGGCCCGGTCCCCTCGAATGCTCCGGTTCGTCGTCCGCCGCATCCTGCTGCTCGTTCCGATCCTGCTCGGGCTCTCGGTCCTGGTCTTCGTCTGGATCAGATCGCTACCGGGCGGTCCCGCCCAGGCACTGCTCGGCGAGCGAGCGAGCACCGACACGATCCGGCAGATCAACCACCAGTACGGCCTCGACAAGCCGATCTACGTGCAGTACTGGCGCTACCTCGAGCAGACCGCCCAGCTCCACCTCGGCACATCGATCACGACGCGCCAGACCGTGCTCACCGAGATCGGGCAGCGGTTCCCGGCGACCGTCGAGCTTGCCGTCGCTGCGGCGATCTTCGCAATCGCGATCGGCATCCCGCTCGGATTCTTCGCCGCGAAGCACCACGGCCGCGTCTTCGATCACGTCTCGCTCGGGATCTCACTGCTCGGGATCTCGATCCCGATCTTCTTCCTCGCGCTGATCCTCAAGTACATCTTCGCCGTGCGGCTCGGGCTGCTGCCGACGGTTGGCCAGATCTCGGTGCTGATCAACATCCCGCATCCGACGAACCTCTATCTGCTCGACGCGTTACTGGCGGGGAACCTGGGCGCGTTCTGGGACGTCGCCAAACATCTGATCCTGCCGGCGGCCGCGCTCGGCTCGATCCCGCTCGCGATCATCACGCGTATCACCCGCGCCGCGGTGCTCGACGTCCAGAACGAGGACTACGTCCGCACCGCGCGTGCCAAGGGCCTGCCGCCGCGCACCGTCGACATGCGGCACGTGTTGCGAAATGCGCTGCTGCCGGTCTCGACGATCGTCGGCCTCCAGGTCGGGCTCCTGTTGTCGGGAGCGATCCTCACCGAGACGGTCTTCTCCTATCCAGGCATCGGCTCGTGGCTGCAGCAGGCGATCGCCGATCGCAACTACCCGGTGATCCAGGGCGGCATCCTGTTCGTCGCGATCATCGTGGTGTTCGTGAACCTGCTCGTCGACATCTCGTACGCGTTGATCAATCCGCGGATCAGGCTGGGAGGGAGGTAGCGGTGTCGGTCGCCGAGCTCGAGTCGGTCGAGATCGCGATGGAAGGGCAGGGCGGGCTCTGGTCGGAGGCGTTTCGGCGGCTGCGGCGGAACCCGAGCGCGATCATCGGCTTTGTGCTCGTCGCGATCTTCGTCGTCGTAGCCCTGTTCGCGCCGTTCCTCGCGCCCGACGATCCGCGCGCGCAGGATCTGAACCTGATCACGAGCGGTTGCTGCCCAGGCCCGTCGGCGCACCATCTGCTGGGGGTCGACGATCTGGGCCGCGACGAGCTCTCCCGGATCCTCTACGGCGCCAGGCTCTCGCTCCTGATCGGCATCGTCGCCGTGTCGGTCGGCCTCTCGCTCGGCATCGTCCTCGGCGCGATCTCGGGGTTCGTCGGCGGCTGGGTCGACAACGTGCTGATGCGCATCGTCGACATCATGCTCGCGATCCCGGGCTTTCTGATGGCGATCGGGATCGTCGCGCTGCTCGGGCCGGGCCTGTTTCAGGTGATGATCGCGATCGGGGTCGTCAACATCCCGATCTTCACGCGCCTGCTGCGTGGGTCGGTGCTCGCGCAGCGCGAGAACGACTTCGTGCTCGCCGCGCGCGCTGTCGGCGTGCGGCGGCGGAAGATCCTGATCTCGCACGTCCTGCCGAACTCGATCTCCGTCGTGATCGTGGCAGGGACGCTGGCGCTCGCAACGGCGATCATCGACGCCGCCGGTCTCGGCTTCCTCGGCCTCGGGCCGCAGGATCCCGCGACGCCCGAGTGGGGCAACATGCTCACGAGCACCGTCCGCTACCTGCAGACCGCGCCGTTCCTCGCGATCTTCCCCGGTGTCGCGATCGTGATCTCGGTGCTCGGGTTCAACCTGATCGGCGACGGACTGCGCGAAGCGCTCGATCCCAAGCTCCGAGGGCGGGCGTAGTGGCGCGCACGCCGCTGCTCGTCGTCGACGGCCTCGAGGTCCGCTTCTGGACGAGCAGGGGGATCGTGCACGCCGTCAACGGGGTCTCGTTCGACATCGCACCGGGGGAGACGCTCGGCATCGTCGGCGAGTCGGGCTGCGGCAAGAGCGTCACCTCGCTGGCGCTGCTGGGAATCCTGCCGCGCGCCGGTCGCGTCACCGCTGGGAGCGCCCGCTTCGACGGCGAGGAGCTGACCGCGATGAGCGACTCGCAGCTCCGATCGATCCGCGGCCGGCAGATCGCGATGATCTTCCAGGATCCGATGACGAGCCTGAACCCGGTGCTTACGATCGGACGCCAGTTGCGCGAGCCGCTCGAGACGCATCTCGGTCTCGACAAGAAGGGCGCGCTCGCGCGAGCTGCGGAGCTGCTCGACCAGGTCGGCATCCCCCGGGCGAAGTCGCGTCTGCGTGACTACCCGCACCAGTTCTCCGGCGGCATGCGCCAGCGGGCGATGATCGCGATGGCCCTCGCCTGCGAGCCAAAGCTCCTGATCGCCGACGAGCCGACGACCGCTCTCGACGTCACGATCCAGGCTCAGATCCTCGATTTGCTCCGCGAGCTGGTCGCCGAGCGCGACACGGCGCTGATCATGATCACCCACGACCTCGGCGTGGTCGCCGGCATCTGCGAGCGGGTGAAGGTGATGTACGCGGGGACGTTCGTCGAGAGTGGGCCCGCGAACCAGATCTTCGGCCGGCCTCGTCATCCGTACACGCTGGGGCTGCTCGAGAGCGTGCCGCGGCTCGACGCACGACGATCGGCGGCGCTGACGCCGATCCCGGGAGCGCCTCGCAACATGCTCGAGGCTCCGACGTCGTGCCCGTTCGCGCCGCGCTGCCGCTTCCGGCAGAGCCGCTGCGACGCCGAGCTGCCGCTGCTGCGCGAGCTCGAGCCGGAGCACACAGCGGCGTGCTTCTTCCCGGTCGAGGCGGATGCGTGGAGCCGCAGCCGGCTGGTGGGCGCAACGTGAGCACGGCGGAGCTCGGCGGGCCGCTCGTCGAGGTCGACGACCTGCGCGTGTGGTTCAAGGTCACGAGCGGAATCGTCCTCGACCGGCATGTCGGCGACGTGAAGGCCGTCGACGGTGTGACTTTCTCGATCGCGACGGGCGAGACCGTCGGGCTCGTCGGCGAGTCGGGTTGCGGCAAGTCGACGCTCGGGCGGGCGATCCTGCGTCTCTACCGCCCGACGAGCGGCCGGGTCGTGTTCGCCGGGCAGGACATCACCAGCGCGTCCGAGAACGAGCTCCATCCCGTTCGCCGGAGGATGCAGATGGTGTTCCAGGATCCGTACGCGTCGCTCAATCCGCGCCACTCGGTCGGCCGCATCGTCGGCGAGCCCTTGCGCACGCACGGCATGGCGACGCGGCAGACGGTCGGCGCGCAGGTGTCTCGGCTCCTGAGTGTGGTCGGGCTGCCCACCGATGCGGCGAACAGGTACCCGCACGAGTTCTCCGGTGGTCAACGGCAGCGGATCGGACTTGCACGCGCGCTCTCGCTGAATCCGGACTTCGTCGTCTGCGATGAGCCGGTGTCAGCGCTCGACGTCTCGATCCAGGCGCAGATCGTGAACCTGCTGGAGGATCTCCAGCGGGAGTTCCAGCTCACGTACCTGTTCATCGCGCATGACCTGGCGGTCGTGCGCCACATCTCGACGCGGATCGTCGTGATGTACCTCGGGAAGATCGTCGAGATCGCTCCCGCCGACGACCTCTACGAGAACCCGCTCCATCCGTACACCATCACGCTTCTGTCGGCGATCCCGATTCCCGACCCTGAGGTCGAGCGGAACCGGCGCGCGATCCGCGTCAGCGGCGATCTGCCGAGCCCGGTCGACCCGCCGGACGCCTGTCGCTTCCACACGCGCTGCCCGTTCGTCCAGCCCACGCGCTGCGCCGACGAGGAGCCCGAGCTCCGCAACGTGAGCGGCCACCTGGTCGCGTGCCACTACGCGGAGGCCGTCAAGGCGGGGACGATCCGCCCGAAGGAACGCGAGCCCGTGCTCGACGCCGGGCCTCAGCCTGCCGCATACATCCCGCCGCCGACCTAGGGGCTGGCCCGGCGTAAGCTTCGGGCATGCCTCCGGCCGACTGCCGCCGCTCCCGCCCGAATCTGTTCAAGCGGATCGTGGCGAGGCTGTTCCGGCGAGCGCCGCGGCTGGAGGACCGGAGCGGTTGGGGCGAGCCTCCGCCCGACATCGGCGTGCGCGAGCCGCGTCGTCCCCGGCCGGCCGGCCCCGGCGGTGCGGCCGTGCTCGATCCGCCAACCGACCTCTGGTAGCCGGCCCGCCTACCTGGTCGCTTCGTCGGGTCACTCCGGCGGATCGCGACTTCCTCTTCGAGCTGAATCGACAGACGATGTTCGAGTACGTCGACGCCGTCTGGGGCTGGGACGACGACTTCCAGGCACGCTTCTTCGACGAGCACTTCGACGTGAGCAGCAATCGCCACGTGATCGAGGTGAGCGACGAGGGTATCGGCACGGTCGAGATCTGGGACGAGCCGGCGCGCCTGGTTCTGGCGAGCATTCGCGTCGCACCCGAATGGCAGGGACGAGGCGTGGGCACGGCGATCATCCGGTCGGTGCTGAGTCGCGGAGCCGCGGAGCGAAAGCCGGTGGCCCTTCAGGTGCTGAAGGTCAACCCTCGCGCGAAGCAGCTCTACGAGCGAGAGGGGTTTCGCGTCGTCGAGGAGACGCCGACGCACTTCAGGATGGAGGTCGCGCCCGGCGCAGAAATCGCTTTCGCGCGCGAAGAAGCGTAGGGTGGCCGAATGAACACTCTCATCGCCAAGATCCGCGCCTGGCTCAAGGGCGGCAAGGGCAAGTAGGAGCTCGAACCGGGGGTGCCTGCCGGTAGCCGAGCGTAGGCCCCCGGCCGGCGCCTAGCCGGGAAGTCGGTGCGGGCGAAACGCGGACGGGTCGTCTCGCACTACGAGGCGCACCACTCGGTCGAGCGGGCATCGGTGATCATCGCCGTCTTCGCGTTGGCGTTCTTCGTGCTCTTCGCCGGAGCGCTGAAGGTGTACCTGCGCAAACACGCTCGGCCAGTTGAGCGCGTGAACTGTCCGTAAGCTGCCCCTGTTCGGTTCGATCGACTCGAGGGGAGAAGGCATGTACGCACGCGTGGCGACATTCGAGGGCGATCCCGCCCACATCGACGACGCGATCAGCCAGGTTCGGGGCGAGGTCGAGTCCGGCAACGTTCCCGCTGGGCTGGAGGGCGCCAAGATGCTGATGCTGATCGACCGGAAGACGGGAAAAGGGCTCGGCGTCACACTCTTCGCCAGCGAAGAGGAGATGCGCCGCGGCGACGAGACACTCAACGCCATGAATCCGGGTGCCGGTGAGCGGCGAACGTCGGTCGAGTTCTACGAGGTGCCGGTTCAGACGGTGACCTGAGCGTCACCTTCTACAAAAGCGGTCAGTCCTCTGAGAATAGGTAGTGCAGAAATCGTTCTCGGTCGTGCAGGAAGGAGCGGGTCAGCTCGTATTGCTCAGTCTCCTCGTAGCGCGTCTCGGTGATGCCGCTGTCGTCGAGCACGTAGATCCGGGCGTCGGGGTACCCGAGCAGGATCGGCGAGTGCGTCGCGACGATGAACTGCGAGCCTTCGGCGACCAAGTCGTGCATCCGGCGCATCAGCGCGAGGTTCCCTCGGAGAGAGAGCGCGGCTTCAGGCTCGTCGAGAATGTAGAGACCGTTCGGCCCGAACCGGTTCGTGATCAGCGAAAGGAACGACTCGCCGTGTGATTGCTCATGCAGCGGCACGCCGCCGTACGAGTCGATGATCGGCCGGCCGCCGCCGGGGCTGCCGTCCAGTTGCTCGATATGCGTTGCGACGTTGAAGAAACTCTCCGCGCGTAGGAAGAATCCAGTGCGCGCCGTGCGGCTCCCTCGCTCCACCCGCAGAGACTCGTGCAACGTCGAGTGAGACGCACGAGTTGAGATCGACATGTTGCGGCTGCCACCTTCGGCGTTGAACCCGAGAGCAACAGCGATCGCCTCGATGAGCGTCGACTTCCCGCTCCCGTTCTCGCCCGCCAGCAACGTCACTCCGCTGGCCAACTCCAACTCACCCAACGACCGAATGGCTGGGATCGTGAACGGATAACTCTCAAGCGTCGAAGCCTCAACGTCCCGCAACGCGACCGACCGAACGAGCGCCTCTGCCACACGCCGAGTCTAGGTCGGATCTGCAGTGGCGACGGCGACGGTCACGTCGCCGGGGATCAGCGCGTCGCGTCTTCGAGCAGAGCTCGAGCTGCCTCGACGTCGACACCGCGCACCAGAATCTCGCGCGGCCCAGCCGCGGTGAAGTCCTCCAGCGGCGAATCGATCGCTTCGGTATCGCGATAGGCGCACTCGATGCCGGCCGAGCGAAGGAGCCCGCAGACCACGTCGGCCTCCGTTTCACCGGACACCACCTTCACGACGACCGCCTCGGTTGGCTCCATGCGCGAAGGCTACTCGACGGCACACAGCCCCTCCCGACCGGAGCTGTCGGAGAAGCGGGCGCGCAGGTCCTCACCCGCCAGGGCCGCGCAGCACTCGACACGTACACCGCAGCGCTGCGCGACGTCTTCGCAGGGCTCTGACGTTCGGTTCGCCCTGCTCTCGTCGTGAATCTCCTGGCATTCGTGTCAGGAACTCCCGTGCTCTTGTAGATCTCCGTCATGCCGTGAATGCTTAGCGGCGTGCGTGGGCACCTTGTCTCCCATTGGCGCATCTGGCTGCTGATCGCGGTGGTAGTTGTCGCGGTCAACGAGGTGATCGACCGAAACTTCTTCGATCATCGAGAGCACATCGACGGCGACTTCGTGCTCACCATCCTGGTGTTGCTCGTGGCGTTTCTTGTCTCTTACTCGATTGTCCGGCTGAAGGCGGGTCGAGCGGCCGCGAGGTAGCGCGTGCCGCACCTCGGGGGCAGCCTCGTCGCGTTGCAGCGCGTGAACGAGGAGTACGCTTTGAGGGGAAGCACGGAGAGGGAGCGCTCAATGTCAGCCTCGGATAAGGAACCGCGCACCGGCAGGTTTCTCGGGGTGCCTTATGACTGGCGGCGGCACGGCTTCAAGGCGCGCCTGAAGGAGCGCTGGTGGAACCCCGCCGAGCCGCGCCTGTTCACGCCGAGGGCTTTCGGCTGGGGCTACGCCGTCAACCTCGCGCGACTGTTTCGCCGCCGGCCGTAGACAGACTGCCTCGCCAAGCTACGACTAGGAACTCCGCCTGGGTCAGGGCGGGCCAACAACGCCTGAGCTGGCGCGTCGCCTACTGCGAGAAATACGGCGGCGGAACCTCCCGGGGCGTGGCGACGTATTACGTTGTGATGGTCATGGCGAGAATGCTGGCGCTCGGCGTAGTGCTTCTGGCGCTTGTTGGTGCGTCACCGGCGAGTGGCAAGCTGGGTAGCCTTTACGCGTTTCGCTACGGGGCGAAGATGAACGTGCTCGTGCCGTACGACCCAGTCCGGCTTGTGCCTTCCGGGCCGGTGATCCGCATGGGGCACTTCGGGCAGGCCTGGAGCATCAGTCCTGACCGCTCGCACCTGGTTGCCGCAGCAGGCTGGCGTGTCCAGGGAGAGCCGACAGCCCTGAGCTTTGTCGATCTGCTGACCGGACGAGTCGAGGGGACGCTGAGCCTTCCTGGTGAGTTCCGGCGGGTGACGGCGACGGCCTGGATTCGGGGTCGCGTGCTTGTCGTCGTTTCGGGGGCAAGGTCGACGACTGCGTACTCGGTCGATCCAAAGAGGAGGGTCACGATCTCCAAGGTCGAGTTCCCGGGTACCGTCCTTCTCGGAGAGCGCGCTCCGAGCGGAGTCGTGCTGCTACTCGCCCAACCCGATGGGATCGGCCCCGTCACGCTCGCGGTCGTCGACCAGTCTCCGCGAGTGCGGACAGTGCTGCTCGACAAGATCACGGCGGGAACGACATCGACCGGTACTGATCGGGAACGTCACATGACGGTGCGCCGTCCTGCGCTCGCATTGTCCCCCTCGCTCCGGCGTGCCTATGTACTCGGGGCGCGTGAGCCTGCCGCCTCGATTGACCTTCGCACGCTGGCGGTTCGGTACTCGCCGCAACGCCTAATGGCCGCCGCCACAAAGCAGGTCAGTGGATCCGTACGGACTGCGGCAACACTCCCCGACGGGCGCATTGTCGTTACCGGGTCTGATTACGGAGTACGCAACACAGGCATCTCGCTGATCGACCCAAAGGACTGGTCGCGTCGCGTTCTCGACTCGACCGCAAGCTGGTTCAGGGTGGCCGGTGGACTCGTATTCGCCCGAGGCGAAGGGAACGTCGGTTTGCGGATTCTCCAGCCGTCCGGCGCACCCGTCGAGCTGTTCCGCACCGGCTCGGTCGGGAACGTCTTCGTCGTTGGACCGCGAGCCTTCGTCACCTTTTTCGGCACAGACGTGAAAGCAGCCGTGGTCGAACTTGACACCCACCGCGTCGTCAGACACACCGTCCCTGCGTACCCACTAATCGGAGCAGGTCAGCCGATCGTTGGCTAGAGGACGGACGCCTGCGCCGGCGTTCGTCAGTGTCACCCGAGGCGGCAAGCCTGGGCGCAGGCGTCCCCTCGGGGACGACTATGCCGACGTTGAACGTCCTTATCAGAGCGCTTGGACAGCCGTTCCGTTGTGCAGCGTCGTCACCGTGCCCTTGGCGCTCCACGCCACCGCGGCGGCCATGTCCGACCAGTTGTCTGCCGCGTCTTGCCAGTGCCGGGCGATCCCGGCCGGCGACGCGTAGTACTCATCGATTACGAAGATCGTCTTGCCAGTCGGCTCCGCGCTCGGATCCATCGGGTTCGACAGTTCCGGACCCTTGGAGATGCTGTACTCCAGCAACGCTTCATCGCCCTCGCGCGTGTGCCCCTTCATCCACTCGCCGTGGCTCGCGAAGATGCGATCTCCTTCGGCCACGTCGTCGGGGCCTACCGTAAACATGACGACGAGGTGGGATTTTCCCATGTGCGACATGCTGACTCCCTTTCACTCTGGGGCGCGTGTGTGGCGAAACCGCCGCTGGCGGATCATCTCACGCATGAGTAGTCCCGAACGATGGCCCACACGTGCGCTCACTCGATCGGTTCTGACCGTTGCCTGAGCAGCGTTCTTCAAGAGGTGAGAACGGAATCCTCGGGCGAAAGGACGCTCGCCCAGCCGACAGTGGGGCGCTCTTCTCGATTCGCGTTCCGCCTTCACGTGTGGGCGACGTCGCGGAGCTGAGCCTAGATGTCCGCGAGCGCGGCGTGATCAGCGACGTCCTTGGCCGCCTCCGCGGGCACTTCGCGCGGTCGTCGCTTTCCATCGCGAAGCAGCTCAAGTGGGATAACACGGGCGCGCACGCCCAATAGCGAGCGCTCGTGGTCTCCGAAAGGCTCTTCTGTCCAGACTATTTCGTGCTCGGGGATCGGGACGACGACCGTCCCGTCGCGATCCTCGACAAACGTGAGCTCCAGTTCGCTGCTCTGCCATCTGTATCGGGTGCCGACGACGTCGGTTTCCAGCGGTGTGTGCCGCCATCCGGCAGCGAGCAACGCCGCGCGAATCTCGTCGTAGTCCCGCCGCCACGCGGCCGCGTCGATGTCGGCGTGATCTCTCGTTACGCGTCCCACCCAGAAGTCGACCCCCCTGCCACCGAACAGCCAATAGTCGAGCCGGGCGGCTCGGAGCGCCTGATCGAGGCTCTCGATAGCGGCGAGCTGCTCAGTTGCCTTGTCACCCGCGTCATCCGTCATCACCCGATCATGTCAACCGAGCGGTTCACGCTATCCCGGAAGACATTTCCCGTTCTCAGCGCGCCGGATGGCGGGCATAGAACCGGCGCAAACACCGGTTGCAAAGGCCCACGATTTGAACGTAACCTCCCTTCCGAGGAAGAATCGGCCAGGAGGAGTCATGGACACGCCTTACGCATTCGTGGCCCGGATCGAAGCGAAGCCTGACAAGGCCGAGGAGGTCGCCGCTCTGCTCAGCAGCGCGCTTCCGCTCGCCGAGGCGGAGCCGGGCACGGTGGATTGGTACGCGGCGCGCACGTCTGCGACCACGTTCTGGATCTTCGACACCTTCGGCAGCGAAGAGGCCCGTCAGGCACACATCAACGGCGAGATCGCCGCCGCCCTGATGGCGAAGGCCGACGAACTTCTGGCTGGTCCGCCAGAGATTCTGGCCGCCGACGTACTCGCCAGAAAATAGGTTACGCGTCATTCGAGAACGCCGTACCGGCGACTCTTCGAACGAGAGAGCGGAATGAGAACCGCCGTTAGCGACGCCTAGATCGACGCCTAGATCACCGTCAGGGTGTATTCCCGCGCACTCGCGCAGGCGAGGGCCCTCGCACCTGAGCAGCGTTCGTCAACGGGCCCAGAACACAACTTCAGGTGTAGGACGCTCGCCCAGTCAAACGATCGCGGTGTTAGGGGGCTAGCAAGCTAGCGGTTGGCGAGAGAGCACAAGACGCTCGCAAACAAGCCGCGAGCGGCGCGCACCTTGACGTGCGCGCCGCTCGCCGGCGCCGATCAGCGCAGTGACCTGAACGCGGCCCGGAGCTCGGACGAGAAGAGCTCCGGCTCCTCCCAGGCGGCGAAGTGGCCGCCCTTGTCGACCTCGTTGAAGTAGATGACGTTCGGGTAGCTCGCCTCGACCCAGCTGCGCGGCGTCCGCCAGATCTCGCCGGGGAACGTCGTGAAGCCGAACGGGATCGTCGGCGGCGGCAGAGGCTGGCCGCCCGCGGCCGGGGCGTCCGGCCCGTAGGCCTCCCAGTACGACCGGGCCGCCGAGGCGCCGGTGCCGGTCAGCCAGTACAGCGTGATGTTGTCGAGGATGTGGTCGCGGGTGAGGTTGCCCGAGGGCTGCCCGTCGACGAAGGCGCGCGCGATCTTGTAGTAGGCGTCCGTGTCGTGGTCGATCATCCAGGCGGCCAGAGCGACGGGGGAGTCGAGCAGGGCGTAGCCGATCGTCTGCGGGCGGGTGGCCATCTCGACGAAGTAGCCGTTTCCGGACTGCCGGAAGGTGGCGATCTGCGCGGCCGCGGCGCGTTCCTCGTCGGTGTCCGTCGGCATGGTGCCGCTCAGCGCCGGCACGAGCAGGTTCGTGTGGATGCCGATCAGCCCCTCGGGTGCCTGGCGGCCCATCGCGTCGGTGACGCCGGCGCCCACGTCGCCGCCCTGGGCCACGTAGCGGGTGTAGCCGAGACGGCGCATGAGCTCGGCCCAGGCCCGTGCGGTCCGGCCCAGGTCCCAGCCGACCTCGACCGGCTCGCCCGAGAAGCCGTACCCGGGCAGAGAGGGCAGCACGAGGTGGAAGGCATCCTCGGCGCTGCCGCCGTGCGCGGTCGGGTCGGTCAGCGGGCCGACGGAGTCGATCAGCTCGATGACGGAGCCGGGCCAGCCGTGGGTCATGATCAGCGGCAGCGCGTTCTCGTGCGCCGACTTGACGTGGATGAAGTGGATGTCCACGCCGTCGATCTCGGTCGTGAACTGCGGCAAGGCGTTGAGCTTCGCCTCGGCCTTGCGCCAGTCGTAGTCGGTCTCCCAGTAGCGCGCGAGCTCCTGGATCGTCGCCAGCTGCACACCCTGCGAGCGATCGGAGACGAGCTCCTTGCTGGGCCAACGCGTCGCGGCGATGCGGTCGCGCAGCTCGGCGAGCTCCTCTTCGGGGATGTCGACGTGGAAGGGACGGATGTCGGTGGCGGTCTGGACGGTGGTGCTCATGAGGACCTCCGCGGTTGGTGGGTGGTGCGGTTCCGGTTGACCTCCTCTCTGGTTTCGTGGACGTGGCGCGAGATTACCCTGGAGGCGAGGCTAAGAAAAAGTGGAGCGCCGCGACCATCGCCCGCTATCAGGTGAGACTCCCGCACGCTGTCCCAGCCGAGAGTGCCGTAGCTGCTGAGCAGAGATCGTCAAGCGTCCAGAACGCGAAGCCTCAGGCGAGAGGGATGCTCGCGCAGCCAAGGTGCATATAGCCAGCGCCGTTCGCCGCGAGGTTGAGCGGTCCCTATGCCGCGGCCGCCCAGCGAAGAAGTCGATGAGCAGTTGGTTGACGCGTTCAGCCTCGTCGTGATGCACCCAGTGCGACGCGTCGGCCAGGCGCTCCACGCGGTCGAGGTTGGGCACGTCGTCGCGGTCGGGCTCGGCGAGTTCGGAGCCGAGGTAGGAATCGCGCTCCCCCCAGATGACCAGTGTCGGCGCCGAGATCGGGCGAAGCTTTGCTGCGGCTTCCTTCTGGGACTGTCTTACCGAGGCGCGGTAGTAGTTGATCATCCCGGCCGCTGCCCCTGGCTGCGACCACGCCTCGACGTAGCGTTCGATTTCCTGCGGCGTGTAAGGCGGGTTCGCGTCCTGCAGGAAGTGCCGGAAGAAGTGCCAGTCTCTGGCGTGCACCACGTCCTCGGGCAGTCCCGGTACCGCAAAGAAGAAGAAGTACCAGGACTTCCGGAGCTGGCTCGGGTGGTGCAGTCCCTCCTGGAGCCGCCGCGGATGGGCCGCGTTGAGGATGGCGAGTCGGTCGACCACCTCGGGGTGGTTCATCGCGATGGTCCAGGCGATGCTTCCGCCCCAGTCGTGACCGACCAACAGCGCGGACTCGGCACCGAGCTCTCCGATGAGGCCGCGGATGTCGGCGGCGAGCAGGTCGACGGCGTAGGCCTCGAAGCCCTCTGGCTTCGATGACAGGTTGTAGCCACGCGTGTCGGGGGCGACGACCCGAAAACCCGCCGCCGCGAGCGGCGCGATCTGTAGCCGCCAACCGAACCAGAACTCCGGGAAGCCGTGCAGCAGAACGATCAGCGGCCCGTCGCCGGCCTCGACGTAATGCAAGTTCTGATCGCCGACCTCGGCGTAACCCTCCCGAAGCTCGATCCCGACGTCAGGGAGCAGGCTGGTGGTGGTCATGAGGACCTCCCTGGGTAGGGAACTTGGGCGCGAGACTACGCCTGCCGGTCTGGATAAGCAACAACGTTACAGAGGCCGGCGCGGCACGATCGCCCGAGGCGTCAGTTAGACGTCTCGTCGGGTCACTGTCGTCGCAGTCGGGTGGGCCAGCGTGAGGAGCACAAGCGGCGACGGAAGCCCCAACCCGCCCTGCCAAGGCGAGCAGAATCGTAGCCTGATCAGTCGTCGCTGCCTTGCCCAATCGCGACAAGTTGGCGAACCACGGCCTCCAGCGGCTGCGTCGCGTCGACCTCGTGCGTGCATGTTGCGCGCAGCAGCGGTTCGACCTCGACCAGGTGGCGCAGAATGAGGTCGCGCTCCTCGCTGCTCTTGCCGTAGTCGTTCGCTGCTCTCGTGGCGACGCGGCGAAGGAGTACCTCGGCAGGAGCGCTGAGCAGGACCACCGCATCGAGCTGCGGGTAGAACCGGCCCTGGTTCGACACCGTGCCCGAGATGTAGAGGGTCGGTCCCTGCTCACGTGCCAAAAGTTCGGCGATGCGATCCTCGCGCCACACATAGCCGCCGTCGGCATCCGACCATTCGCTCCAGCCCCCGTAGTCGGTCTCGACGACCGCGAAGCCGCGTTTCTCGAGCTCTGCCAACGCCGCAGACTTCCCCGTGCCCGACATTCCCGTGAGCAGAATTTTCCGCACGGTGGGAAGCTACTGCGAGGCGCGGCTCGCGACGCAGAAGTTTGCGCAATGTCAGTTATGGAGCGTGCCGGGATCGAACCGGCGACCTTCGGCTTGCAAAGCCGACGCTCTCCCAGCTGAGCTAACGCCCCGAGCCAGAGCGCATCGTAGCTTCTACTTCGGCACGAAACAGCCGCCCGACGGAGTCACGCTCCGCAAGCGGAGCGCGATCAGCACCTCCCGCGGCGCATCGGGCTGGCAGTACGGCGGTCGCGCGATCAGCGTCAGCCACGGGTGGCTCCCGAACCGGCCCTCGAGCGCGCGGCCGTGCAGGCGGAACGACCAGTTCGCGAGCGTCACGACGCCGCCGTGGCGCCTCGCGGCGACGGGGCTGCGTTCGAGCACCTGGATCTCCGCCGCTTCGGTCCGGCAGTCGAGCTCGTAGTCGGCGTGCACTGCACGCGAGCACGCCCACGGGCCGGCGTGCCCGTGCTCGATCTGCGCGATTGCGGCGCGCGCACGGGGGCACGAGATGCCCTTGACGGAGCGCACCGGGTCGAAACCGTTGACCGTGTTGGCGAGTCCGCAAAACCGAGGGACCGCCGGAGGCGCGGGACGCGGTGGCGGCGGTGCGCAGGGAGCGCCGCAGGCCGCGATCACGATCGGTCGCAGGAAGTCCGCGAAACCGACTGCACCTTGGTAGTCGAGGTGGGCCGGGTCGACGAACCAGGAGGGGTTGGCGCTCGCGAGCGGCGCCCAGTCGGCCACCGTCACCTGCGGCCAGCGAGCCGGCGCCGCACGGATCACCGAGTTGATGTCGACCCAGGTCCCCTGGTTCTCGGCGAGCGTGACCCAGACCACGTGCTGGACGCCGGCGGCGGTCAGCGCCGACATCACCTGATCGAATCCGTTCGTGTAGGCGCCGAGCGTGTCGTTGTAGCCGACTTCGATCACGACTTCCGGGCCGAGCTTCGGGCCGAGTTCCTCGATCGTCTCGAGCGCGCTCGGCGGATGGTCGCTGTTCTCGGCAGGGCAACCCGGATCGACGAGCTTTCGGCACGGCTGGGCCAGCAGCTGGAGGTCGAGCCCGTTCGAGAGCGTCGCGAGCGGCCCGGGGTTGAACAGGAGGACGTCCGCGACAGAGTCGGCGATCATCGTGACGCGCGGAGGGTCGGCGCGCCCCGGGCTCGCGCCCAGGAGCGCGACGGCCCCCAGCACTACGACGACGCGGGCACGCCACATCTCGGGTACGACCGTACCCGAGGCGTGTGGCCGCCTAGGCGGCGCGCGAGAGCCGCTCTTCCTGGCGGGCCCTCTGGATGATCAGGTCCCGCTCGCCGAAGCGAAGCATCGCGCGGGCGTGGCGCTGTTCGTCCCAGAGCTGCGGCGATCTGCTCTTCGAGCGCGCTGGTGCTCGGCCGTCAGGGAGGCGTCATAGCCCTCTGACAGCGTCGCATCACGTCCGAGCGACGATCGGAGAGCCTGTCGATTTCTCTTTTGATCTCGGTCAGCGTTCGCATATCATTGAAAACGCGGACTCCCGGTGCCCTATTCCGGCATCTCAGCTGTAGCCCAGCTCGTCGAGCCGGTCCTCGTCGATCCCGAAGTAGTGGGCGAGCTCGTGGAGGACGGTGATCCGGATCTCGCTTTCCAGCTCGAGCGGGATCGGGAAACGACTCGACCAGGGGGCGCCGGAAGATCGAGATCTTGTCGGGCAGATACTCGTGCGCCTCCCAGAGCCCGAAGAGGTCGGGATCGTCGGGATCCTGCTCCTCGACTACGACGGCGACGTTCTCGAGCGCGCCGGCGAGCTGCGGCGGCAGCTCGTCGAGCGCCCGCGAACGTGCTCCTCGAAGGTCACCAGCGTCGGCGTGAGCGGCGCGCGCACCTGGAACAGCGCGCACCGGCGAGGCCCCGAAGAGGAAGCCGCCGACGTGGGCGGCGAACGCGACGCCGCCGCCGGCACCGGATGCGTCAGCGAGAAGCCGCCCTGCCAGAGCTGGAAGACGAACCAGAAGCCGAGGAACAGCACCGCCGAGAGCCGCCACTGGCAGGAACCCGAAGAGCAGCGTCACGACGCGGGCGTGGGGGAGGAGCACGAAGTACGCGCCGAGGACGCCGGCGATCGCTCCGCTCGCGCCGACGTTCGGGATGCTCGCCGCGCCGGCGTCCGCGTAGTGCAGCGTCACCCAGGTCTGCGCGAGCGCGGCCGCGAAGCCGGCGGCGAGGTAGAAGACGAGAAAGCGGAGCGCGGCCCATCACGTCCTCGACGTTGTTCCCGAAGATCAACAGGAAGAGCATGTTGCCGAGGATGTGGAGCCAGCTCGCGTGCAGGAACATCGCCGGTGAGCGTTCCCTCGGGCCAGGCCAGGTGGTCGGACGCGCGATCCCGCGCGCAGGGGCCGCTGACGGCGCACGGATAGAACGCGTAGTGGTCGATGCGGCTCGCGCGGGAGCCGAGCTCCCAGAACCAGACCGCGAAGTTCGCGGCGATCAGCGCCTAGGTGACGACGCGGGGCGCGCCGGTCGGCACGTTGTCGAAGAGCGGGAGCACGCTGACGGGTCGCTCGCCGAGCAGGTCGCGCAGCCGGCCGAGCGCCGCGAACATCCGGCTCTTGACCGTGCCGAGCGGCACGCCGAGCCGCTCGGCCAGCTCCGACTGCGAGAGGCCGCCGTAGTAGGCCAGCTCGAGCGCCTCGCGCTGGTCGGGCGGCAGCTGGGCGAGCGCGGCCTGGACGGCCCGGCGCTGCTCGCGCACCGCGGCGCGTCTCGTCGGTCGCCTCGCCTGCGACCGGCGCGTCGTCCTCGAGCGGCTGCGCGCGGCGCCGGTCCTCGCGGCGCACGACGTCGACGGCGCGCCGGTGGACGAGCGTGAGGAGCCACGTCGAGGCCTTGCCGCGCCGCGGGTCGAAGGACGGCCGCCGTGCGCCAGACGGCGAGGAACGCGTCCTGCACGGCGTCCTGGGCCAGCGCCGGCGTCGCGCAGGATCCGGAGCGCGAGGCCGTAGGCGACCCGGCCGAAGCGGTCGTAGAGCGCCGCCGAGCGCGTCCTCGTCCGCGCGCGCGACGAGCGCCAGCACCTCCTCGTCCGTGAGCTGTGCGAGCGGGGGCGGCATCGGCGGCCCGCCAAGCCTACGGGCCGCGGCAGCAGCGATCGACTCAGAAGACGTACGGCACGAGCGCGAGCGCGCCGAGCGCGTACCAGGCGCCGAAGCAGAGGCCGAGCGCCCCGAACGCGGGCACGACCCGGGCGAAGGCCCGCTGCATCCGCGGACGGCCGAGCACGTACGCCGAAGCCCGGTCGAGAGCACCGCCATCGAGATCGCGGTGCAGCCCGCGAAGAGCGCGAGCGCGACCAGCGCGAGCACGTGGCTGTGGATCGCCGCGAGCAGCAGCACGCCGACACCGCCGCTGCCGCCGATCCCGTGGACGAGGCCGATCCCGTACGCCTGCCACGGCGTGCGCTGCGGCGGCACGCGCAGGTGCGTGTGGTCGTGGGCGAAGGCGCCGCGGCGCCAGCGCAGGAGCAGCCAGAGCGCGAGCGCCATGATCACGAAGCCCGATCGTCACCTCGGCGCTCTGCTCGACCGCGGTCCGGCAGGTACGCCTTCCAGAGCACGATCGGCACGCCGAGCACGAGGAGCGACGACGCGTGGCCGAGGCCCCAGGTGAGCCCGAGCCGCGTCGCGCCGGCCGCGGCCGTTCGTGACGAGGGTCGTCACCGCGGCGAGGTGGTCGGGGTCGCTCGCGTGGCGCAGGCCGAGCAGGATCGCGACGGCGACGACGATCGACGAGCGTCGTTCCGTCGGAGAAGTGGACGAGCCAGTTGTCGAGTCCGAACATCAGACGCTCACTTTCGGGAGCGCGCGCGCGACCATCGCCGACGCCGGCGACGACGATCACGAGCGCGCTGACGGCGGGGAGGACGGTCAGGAGGCGTCCGCCGCCGTCGAAGCGCGCGAACGCCCGCTTGGCGAGGACGGCGACGAGGCCGACGCCGGTGATCGCGAGCGGCGAGGCCGATGCTGAACGCGACGCACGAGCAGCATCCCGAACGCGACGCGGTGCAGCGAGATCGCCGCCAGCAGGACGACGAGCGCCGACGGGCAGGGCAGCAGGCCGCCGGAGATGCCGACCGCGAGCAGCGAGCGGCGCTCGCTCGTGCTCGTGGTCGTGATGGTGGTGGTGGCCGTGCTGGTGCGCGCGGCGTGGCGGCGCGCGGCCGCGAGCACGAGCGCGCCGACGCCGACGACCATCAGGCCGGCGCTGAGGTCGAGCCACGGATAGAGCCGGTCGGGGACGATCCACTGCGAGAGCAGCAGCGTCACGCCGCCGAGCGCGAAGACGCCGGCGGTGTGCGTCGCGGTCGTGATCAGGCCCGAGCAGCGCGGCATGCCACGGCGTGCCGCGCGAGCCGACGAGGTAGGCCGAGACGATCGTCTTGCCGTGCCCGGGCGAGAGCGCGTGCGCCGCGCCCCAGAAGACCGCGAGCAGCGAGCGAGACGAGCACGACGAGCGCGCTCAGGTGGCGCCGGCCGACGAGCGAGGCGAAGCCGCGAGTCGGCGATCCGGTCGGGGGCCGCGAGCGCCTTGCCGCGTGAGCAGCACCGGCGGCGCGTCGTGCGTCGGCGCGAGGACGCGCCGAGGCGTGCGGAGACGTCGAGCGGGCTGCGGAGCAGGTCCTTCGGGTAGGCCCGCAGCTCGTTCGAGGTCGAGCGCGTGTCGCGCCGACGACGATCTCCTTCCAGCCGATGCGGTCGGCGTAGTTGCGGTCGTCGACGCGCGATCGTCGGCGCCGCTGCGAGACCGCGGCCCGGCGAGGATCGCCTGGAAGCGCGTCGTGCGCAGGCCGGCCGCGCCGCGCGGGTGGGCGAGCGCGGTGCGCAGCACGCGCAGCTGCACCGGGCCGTCCGTCGACGGTGACGTGCAGCGCGTCGATGCGGATCGGGACGCGCTGCAGCGTCGGGATCTCGGCCATGTCGACGACGTAGCGGACGTAGAGCCGGTCGCCGGCGACCTCGACGCGCGCGAAGCGGTTGATCGTGAAGTTGCCGAGCGGATGCGCCGAGGCGGCGGCGGCCGGCACGAGCAGGTAGCAGACGGTGGCGAGCAGCGAGCAGACGCTTCACGACGCGAGCCTCCTCAGGGTCGAGGTCCAGAGCACGGAGAAGTGCGGGTTGAGCGCGACCGCCCGGCGCGCCCACGGGCGCGGGTCGTGGCCGAGGCAGCGCTCGATCTCGGCGCGGTGGAAGAGCTTGGCGCTGTCCTTCGTGCCGAGCCGCAGCGCGAGCTGCGAGTAGTGCAGCGCCTCGCCGCAGCGGCCGTTCCGCGCGAGCGCCCACGCGAGCACGTCGTCGCCGTCGATCGACGGCCGCTCGCGCTGCGCCTTGCCGCGCGAGCGCGAGCGAGGCGTCGCAGGCGGATGCCGTGGTCGACGTCGAAGAGCGCGGTCTCGAGGTCGGTGCGGACGCCGTTCGCGGCGAGCAGGCGCCGGATGCCGTCCTCGGTCGCGTACTGGACGCGCGCGGCGCGCTCGTGGCCGGTCGCGTGCAGCAGGTCGCCGTACAGGCCGACGAACTGCGGCAGCGGGATCGTGTCGACCGCGCGGCGCTCGAGCGCGGTCGCGCGCGCGAGGTCGCCCGCGCGCGACCTCGACCTGCGCCAGCGCGTCGAGCGCGTAGACGTAGCCGGGGAACGTGCGGCAGCGCCTCGCGGAGGTAGCCGTCGCGGCGGCGAGGCGCCCGCGGCGCGAGCTCGAGCTTGCCGAGCTGCCATCTCGGTCCAGGCGAGCGGCTCCTTCTCGTCGGCCGCCGCGTCGCGTGCGAGCAGCAGCGCCTGCGTGCGCGCCGTCGACGTTGCCGAGCAGCTCGCGCGCGTAGGCGACCCGCGCAGTACGACGAGACGCCCGGCTTGCAGCCGCGCCATCGTGTCGAACGCGTGGAACGCCGCGCGGTAGCGGCCGAGCTCGACGAGCGCGTCGCCGACCACGCCGTAGTTGCGCGCGGTCGTCGGCGAGATCGCAGCGGCCTGCCGGCCGAGCGTCGAGCGCGAGCGCGAACCGGTGGCGCGAGAGCGCGAGCGAGGCGAGGCCGCCGGTCGCGTCGAGGTCGTGCGGGGCGAGCCGCAGCGCGCGGCGCAGCACGCCGTGCGGACTTCGCGTAGTACGACGGGTCGCCCGTCTCGCGGGCGCGCTGCTGGTAGGCGAGCCCGAGCAGGTCGAGGCCGCGAACGTTCGTCGGGCCGCGAGCGCAGCCCGGCCTGCAGCTGCAGCACGAGCGCCTGCGGTGTTGCCGGCCGCGAAGCCGGCCGCCAGCTGTCCCGATGCGCCATGGCCTTCGGGGACAGTCCCCGGGACGTGTCCGTCTCGGCACAGGCCCGCCGAGGAGGAGGGCGGCGGCGGCCGTGGCCGCCACCGCCCCTGCGACGAGAAGCCGCGTCCTGCGTCATTACTTCTGCTGCCCGTGCGTGTCGTCGGCTCCGCTGAACGGGTCGGCGACGTAGGGGAACTGAGCTCATCGGCGCCGTGTCGCCGCTGTCGACGCCGTCGCCGAGCGGGAGCTTGTGGCCGAGGAGGAAGCCTCCGACCGCCTGCTCCGCGATGTCGACGACGTCGTCGTTCAGACGCCGGCCGTTCGGCCAGCCCTGGTTGTCGCCGCCGAGCACGCCGAGCCGCGACTGGTTCGCCGCGGGCGTGACCGGGACCGACAGGTTGATCCGGAGCTCGTCGGCCGGCGTCGAGCCCGTGAACGTGACCTTCGGGATGCCGGTCAGCAGCACCTGGACGAGGTCGTCGCGGTTGTCGGTCGGAACGCCGAGCGTGTAGAGCTTGTTGATCACCGCGGCGAGGATCGGCGTCTTGTAGTACTTGACGAACTGCGCGTCCTTCGCCGGGGTCGAGCGGTTCCAGAGGTCCTTCAGCCCGGTCGGGATGACGACCTCGTTGATCAGCGGGTTGCCGAGCCGCGAGACCTGCACCCACGGCCCGTTGCCCTTGCCGTGGCCGCGACGCTCGTCGCGGTGCCGGTCGGCAGCCGACCAGATGCCGATCGTGTGCGACGGCGTGTCGACCTGCGAGATCGGGATCTGCAGGGCGATCGAGTGCACGGCGTAGCCGGCGAGGAAGTCCTTGCCGCCGCCGGTCGCTGCCCGTGCCCTTGCGGATCGCGAGCAGGTCGAAGATGTCGCCGACGTCGCGCGAAGAACGGATCGTCACGCTGGCCGGCGAACACCTGGCCGCCGCCCGGCAGCGGCGCGACCGCCTTCATCGCCGTTGCGTGGTAGTTCGGCGTCGACCGCGGCCCGATGTTGTCGGGCGGCGTCGTCGCCGTGGCGATCACGGTCGACTTGCCGTTCTCGACCCGCGTGACCGTGTACGGCTGCGACGGTGTCGCCGAGGAAGAACGGCGCCGTCTTCCGCTGGAACTGGAAGTAGTACGAGACGTCCGGCTTCCCGTCGCCGTTGCGGTCGACGTAGATGTCGTACCGGGCGGTCGGCGAGAAGGTGTAGTAGTTCGGGCCGGCCGCCGGATCCTCGCCGGGGATGAAGTTGCTGACGATGGTCAGCGTGTCGGGCTTGTCCGGCGAGCGGAACGCGTACAGGTCGGTGTTGTCCGCCGACGGGTCCTCGGAGATGAGCGGCGCCTCACGGTGACTCGAGGCGCCGGCCGTGCTCGGCCCGGAGCCGCGAATGCAACGCCCCGACGAGGGCGAGCGTCACCAGCGCCGCCGCCCCAAGGGCGACTGCGAGCTTGCGCATAGGTGGTCCTCCTTCTTGGCTTGCCCGGCTAAGCTGGTGGTGCCGGGGTGAACGCGCGTGATTCGCACGGTCACACCAATCGGTTCACCCGTTCGAGTGAACGGATGCGACCGGGTTCAGGCTGCGAGGCCCTCGCGCACGCGCGCGACCACCGAGGCCAGCTCGAGCTTCGCACCGGTGACGTCGCGCAGCAGCTCGTCCGCCGTCGGTCCTTGCCCGAGCGACCAGAGCTCGCGCAGCAGGTCACCCGCCGGCTTGCGTGCGAACCAGTCGGTCCCGTACTCGGCGCGCAGGAACTCGCGCAGCTGCGCCTCGAACGCCCACGAGCGCAGGTAACCGGTGACGTAGAAGCTGCCGTCGATGTCGTCGAGGTAGCTCTCCGGGTGGATCGGGAGCTTGAGCGCGTCGCCGAGCAGCTCGACGTAGCGGCTCCGCATCGAGGTGATGTCGTCCGCCTGGAAGAACTCGATCTCGTACAGGAGCTTCGCGCAGTAGCGGCGGATGAAGTAGAGCAACGAGACCGCGCCCTCGTGCGCCAGCTCGGAGACCTTCGGCACGTCGAGGCGCCGGTTCAGCCACACCGGCTCGGTGACGAGGTGCTCGAGCAGCATCGCCCAGCCCTCGGTCACCGCCATGTCGCCCATACGGCGGGCTTCGAACGTGGCGTCGGCCGCTGTGTTGGCGAAGTGCTCGGCGTGCCCGGCCTCGTGGAAGAGCGCCTCCCAGTCGTCCTTGCCGCCGATCGGCTGGATGACCAGCATCACGCGGTCGGGGACGTCGATCGGCGCGCAGAAGGCGCGCGGCGACTTGTTCGGGCGGACATCGACGTCGAGGTGGATGTTCTCCTGCGAGCGCAGGTCGATGCCGAGGCCCGCGAGCGTCGCCTCGAGCGCCGGCACCATCGAGCCGTTCGGATAGATCTGATCGAGCTCCGGCGCGCGGAAGAGGCGGGCGACGTCCCACGGTCCGGCGTCGGCGAGCCCGATTCCGAGCCGGCTGCGGAAGAGGCGATCGCCCTCGGTCTCCCAGAGCGTCTCCGTCTCGTCGAGAAGCTCGCGGCACTCGGCGTGCAGCTCGTCGAGCCGGAAGCCGAAGCGCTTGTACAGCTCGTAGTAGCTCGGCGCGCCGAGCTCGAGCACGGCGGTGCGATCGACTTCGTGCGCTTCGAGGTACACCGGGTTCAGGTGCTCGTCGAGGAGGCGCACACGCTCGGTCTCGAGCCGCTTGCGGCGGTCGCGGTCGGGCTCGTTCGCGAGTGCGACGCGAAGCATGCGGTACGGGATCGTCTCGCCGTCGACAATCGCCTCGAGCGAAGACTCGACCGCGGCCGCGCGGGCCTGGTGCTCGCGCGTCAGGTTGCCGAGGAACCCCTCGCAGGCGAAGCGCCACAGCTCGGTCGGCGCGCCGGCGAGCCGAAGCGCCGTGTCGAGGCGGGTCAGGTCTTCGTGGCGCTCGTAGACGGCCTCGACGTCGAGCGTCTCCTTGAGCCCGGCGTAGTGGAGGTAGTACTCCTCGTTCAGCTCGGAGACGAAGCGGTCGGCCTCCTCGCGGAAGACGTCGAGCTCGCGGCCTGTCGGCGTTTCGACGGACATCGATCCATAGGATAGGCGCCGGTGCACGAGCTCACGGTCAGCACCGAGCGCCGGACGCAGCTCGTCGACATCACGCGCGCCGTTCGCGACGCGGTCTCCGGCGCCGAGGGAGCCGCCGTGCTCGTCTACGTGCCGCACACCACCGCGGGCGTGACGATCAACGAGCACGCCGATCCGGCGGTGGCGCGGGACTTCGAGGCTGCGCTGGAGCGGATGGTCGGCGACGGCTGGGGCTGGCAGCACGTCGAGGAGGGGGAGGAGAACGCGCCGTCGCACATCCGCGCCGCGCTGATGGGCCCGCAGGTTCTGATCCCGCTCCGCGACGGCGAGCTCACGCTCGGCACGTGGCAGGGCATCTTCTTCTGCGAGCTCGACGGCCCGCGAACGCGCTCGGTCTACGTGACCGTCCTGCAGTAGCGAACCTGTCGCCGCCATCCCGGCGGCCCTTCGTCTCCGGTGTGCCCCTTTCTAACGGTGCCTGGCACCGGACGGGGCATCCCACCCGCCCGACGAGGGTGCCACGGAGACGTGCTCCCCGCCAGGGCTGTGGACGGTTTGTTGCAGATTCGTAACGGTGCCTGGCACCGGGGGGCTAGCCTCCGGCCATGGCCGCACCCGTTCAGCGTGACCAGGAGCTCGAGCTCACGGTCGATTCGCTCGCCTACGGCGGCAACGGCGTCGCCCGGCTCGACGGGTTCGTCGTCTTCGTCCGCCGCGGGCTTCCCGGCGACACCGTGCGCGCGCGGGTCACCAAGGTGCAGCGGCGCCACGCGGAGGCGATCGCGACCTCCGTCGTCACGCCCGGGCCGCAGCGGGTCGACGCGCCCTGCGCCCACTACCCCGCCTGCGGCGGCTGCCGCTTCCAGGACCTCGCGTACGACGCCCAGCTCGCCGCCAAGGAACAGTGGGTCGCGGATTCGCTGCAGCGGCTCGGCGGCCTCACCGACCCGCCACTCGAGGCGATCGTCCCCGCCGCGTCGCAGTTCCACTACCGCAACAAGATGGAGTACTCGTTCGCACCGGGCGAGGACGGGCTCGTGCTCGGCCTGCATCGCGCCGGGCGCTGGGACGAGGTGCTCCCGATCGAGCAGTGCTGGCTGACGAGCGACACCGGCAACCGCATCCGGAACCGCGTGGCCGAGTGGGCGCGCGAGGAGCGGCTGCAGGCGTACGACCAGGGAACGCAGGAGGGCTACCTGCGCCACCTCGTCGTGCGCGAGGGCCGCAACACGGGCCAGGCGCTCGTGCAGCTCGTCACTGCGCGTGGCGAGCGCTTCGACCGCGAGCGCCTGATCGAGGTGCTGACCGAGATCCCGGAGGTGCGCTCGATCCACTGGTCGGTCAACCGCGGCGTCGCCGAGGTGACCAATCTCCCGACCGAGCTGCTCTGGGGCGAAGACGCGATCGAGGAGCAGATCGGCGATCTTCGCTTCCGCGTCCGCCCGAACGCGTTCCTGCAGACGAACACCGAGATGGCAGAGCGCCTCTACGGGCTCGCACTCGACGCCGCCGCGCTGACCGGCAAGGAGACAGTGTACGACCTGTACTGCGGTATCGGCACGATCGGCCTCTCCGCAGCGGGCTCTGCGCTGACCGTCTGGGGCATCGAGATCAGCGAGGAGTCGGTCGCGTGCGCGATCGAGAACGCCGAGCTGAACTCGATCGGGAACGTGGCGTTCTTCGCCGGAAACGTCGGCGAGGTGCTGCGCGACCTTCACGACCGTGCGGGCGACCCGGAGGTCGTGATCGTCGATCCTCCCCGCGCGGGGCTTGCCGGGAAGGCGCTTCGCCGGCTCGGAGAGATCGGCGCTCCGCGTGTCGTCTACGTCTCCTGCAACCCGACGACGCTCGCGAGCGACGCGAAGCGGCTCGCCGACGACTACGGCTACCGGCTCGCGCGCGCGCAGCCGGTCGACATGTTCCCGCACACGCCGCACGTCGAGTGCGTCGCGCTGCTCGAGCGCGACTCGTGACCACCTGGGTCTGCAAGGCCTGCGGCACGCAGTATCCGGAGGCAGAGGCGCCGCCCGGCGCCTGCGCGATCTGCCAGGACCCACGGCAGTACGTTCCTGCCGACGAGGGTCAGGTGTGGCTCCGGTGGGGCGAGGTGGTCGACTCCCACGAGGTGGACGCGCGCGACGAAGCCGGCGTCGTCGGCATCGGGATGAAGCCGTCGTTCGCGATCGGTCAGCGCGCGCTGCTTGTGAAGAGCGCTGGAGGCAACGTGCTGTGGGACTGCGTCCCGTACCTCGACGACAAGCTGATCAAGCGCATCGCCGGGGAGGGTGGCCTCGCGGCGATCGCGATCTCCCATCCGCACTACTACTCGGCAATGGTCGAATGGGCCCACGCGTTCGGGTGCCCGATCCTGCTGCACGAGGACGACGGGGCGCACGTCGCGCGTCCCGACTCGGCGGTTCAGCTCTGGAGCGGCGAGACGCATTCGCTTGGCCGCGGCCTGACGCTGATTCGCTGCGGCGGGCACTTCGCAGGGGCGCAGGTGCTGCACTGGGCCGACCGGCGCATCCTCTTCTCCGGCGACGTCGTGCAGGTGATCCCGGACCGGCGCTACGTCAGCTTCATGTATTCGTACCCGAACCTGATCCCGCTGCCCGCGTCGAAGGTCGAGGCGATCGCCGCTGCGCTTGCGCCGTTCGAGTTCGACACGATCGTCGGCGCGTGGTGGGGAAGGGTGGTCCCCGACGGATCAGAGGTCGTGCGTCGCTCCGCCGCCCGGTACGTCCGTGCCGTCAGCGAGCCGGGGCTGCCGTCGTAGCCGCTGCCAGAGCAGGTCGGCGTTCGGCAGCAGGAAGCCGAGCGCGATTCCCGGCAGCGCGGGGAGGCCCGACAGGTCGAACCAGACGGTGAGCGCAATCGTCGCACCGAGCGACGCGACCAGGGCGATCCACGTCGGCACGACGCGGAGACCGAACTGCGCGGCAGCGGCGAGGAACAGCGCGAAGAAGAGCAGGTCTGGCACGCCGAGGTTCGCGGCGGCATGCTCGCCCGGGACGGGAAACGCGAACGAGAGCACCGTGAAGATGTGCTCGTGGTGCGCGACGATCTCCTTCGTCGGGCCGCGCCACACGGAGTACGCGTCGACCCAGGGGATCACGAACGCGACGAGCACGACCCACGACAGCTCCTCGAAGTAGCGCAGGAACCACCAGCCGAGCAGCGTCGCCGCTCCGAGCCTGGCGAAGTTCGCGAGGACGTTGGCATGCACGACGGTGAGCACGGCGGCGAGGACGGCAAACGCAAGCCCCGCCGGCAGCAGCCACCTCACGCGCGAGAGCGGTAACGTCAGCAGAACGAGCGAGAACGTCAGCGGGATGAGGACGACGGCGATCCAGGCGACGTCCAACCACAGGCCGGCGTTCCAAAGATGCGAGGAGACGTCGTCGTACGCGAAGAGCGTCGCGAGGATCGCCGCCGCTAGTAGGGCGGAAGTGCGGCCCACCAGGCGCCCACAGGCTTGAATGCGTTCCAGAACGCCGTCTTGGTCTGAGCTTCGTCCAACGAGGAGTCGATGTCGGGGACGGCGAGCGCCTCGATCGTCGGTGTCAAGCGCTGCATGGTTCCGAGCGTGCGCTCGAGCGGCCGGGCGAGCGGGAAGTCGAGCCCGTTCACGAAGTCGAGCGCGTCCTCGCCCATCACGACCACGAGCTTCGGCTCGACGATCCGGAGCTCCCGGCGGAGCCATTCCGCGGCGACGCCGAGATCGCAGCCGGCGAACTTGACGCAGTTCGTGCCGTACACCTCCGACGCGTCGACGCCGAGGCGCTTCAGCGACTTGATGATCGCGTCGCCTGAACGCCCGCGGAACGCGAGGCCCTCCCGCAACTCGGACGTCTGCGCCCCGTACTTGAGCAGGAAGATGTCGGCCAGCGGATGGCCGGTCGGCTGCGCGGCGAAGCCACCGTCGGCCGCCTCCACGATCTCGTGGTGGAGGCGGTTGATCTCGGTGATCGCCTTGTCGAGATACCGCTGGTAGATGTCGTCGGTCGTCACGGCGTGCACGGGCGGCACGAGGGTCCTTCTCTCCTAGCGAACCTTCTCCTTGACCTGGGCCACCCACTTCAGCGATTGGAGGTAGGCGAGCGACTTGGGGCGGCGCAGGACCTCGGCCGTCCGCAGCGAGACGATGAACTCCTCGGGGTCGCGGAAGGCCCGCATCTTCAGCGCGCCGGTGCCGACTCCCTGCAGCACGTGGGCGTCGGAGCCTGCCCCCATCGTGAGGTTGTACTTGCGGGCGAAGCGGAGGGCCTCGTCGTTGTAGGCCTCGAGCAGCAGGCGCGCGTTGTAGACCTCCAGGACATCGATGTCCGCCAGATGGCGGTGCAGCGTGCGCGGGTCGGGGATCGCATGCAGGCGGTCGAACGGATGGGGCACATAGACGAGGCCGCCCTGCTCGCGGATCGCGGCGATCGTCTCCGCGAAGCCCAGGCCGCGCGGAATCTCACGCTCGAGGAACAGCCCGATGACCTCGCCCTGGCCGTCCGTCTTCACCTCCTCGCCGGGGATCACGACCAGCTCGCGGCCGGAGGCGTAGTCGGCGGCCTCGAGGGCGCCCCCGAACACGTTGTGGTCGGTGACCGCGATCGCGCCGAGGCCTTGGGCCTCCGCGTAGTCGACCAGCTCGGCCGGGTCGGTCGAGCAGTCGTGCGACCACGACGTATGCATGTGCAGATCGGCGACGATCAGCGGCCGGTCGCCGAGCGGATCGGCCTGCGGCCGCCGGCGCCGCCGGAGCGGCAGGCTGCCGTAAAGCTCCGAGAGCTGTCGGGCGACGACTGCGAAGTCGCTCGACTCCGCTTCCGCGCGTGCCTTCGCGCCCTCGCGCTCGCGCAGCGTGTCGTCCTCCGCCAGACGGGCTGCGGCCGCCGCTGCGAGCTCGGGTTGGTCCTCGACGCCGTGGGGACGGGCGATCGCGCAGCCTGCAGCGCACGCTTCGAGGGCGAGCCGCTGCAACCCGGCGATCCCGGGCACGAAGATCGAGGCGCGTGCGAGCAGCGGCGCCCGGGCAGGCCCGTCGCGGAGCGTCCGGATCTGGACGCGCGCCGCGAGGTCGCGTGGGATCGCAGGTCGGCCGATCAACGGGCGGGTTCGCAGCAGGACGGCGTTCCAGTCCGGCAGCTCACGGAGCGCGAGGAGCACGCCGCGCGCGACGATCCGCTCGTTGGGGCGCAACTCGATCACCATCGTCCGCTCTTTCGCGCCCGGGGCGTGCAGCCTCGTGTCGACCCCGGGCGAGACGATCCGGTAGTCGCCCGGGAACCGTTCCTCGGCCGCGTCGCGCACCGCGACGGACGGTGCGATCAGGACGTCCAGCCGCGCGAGCAGCTTCTCGCGCTGCGAGCGCGCCGGGGGATAGCCGAGGCGGCTCTCGGACGTGAACGTGGCGACGGCGAGCGAGTCGCCGTCGCGGAGCGCGAGGTACGAGAGCGACGGCAGGCCCGGGTCGAAGCCGTGCACGACGTCGAAGCCGCCCTGGTCGATCGCCTGGCGCAGGTTGGCCTGCACGCCGACCGGGACGCCGAGCTGCGAGCGCCGCGAGACCGGGATCGCCGGCCCGACCGCGAGCACCTCAGGGTGCTCGCCGTGCATCAGGGCACGTCGCCCCGCCAGCAGGTCGCTCGCCCGCGTCGACGGCGCCAGCACGGTGACCTCGTGGCCGAGTGCGCGCAGCCCGCCCGCGACGCCCGCGACGTGCTCGTTCACGTCGTGCGGCTGCGACCAGGCGAACGGGGTTACCAGGCAAATCCGCATCGCCCCTGAGCTTAGAAGCCTCAGGGGCGATGCGGGGCGCGCGCGTACTAGATCTCCGCGGGCGCGGGGGCGGCGATCTCCCGCCGGTTGCGCTCGATGAACTCCTCGACGAGCTCCATCGCGTCGTCGTCGGCGATCTGGCGCGGTGGCGACTTCATCAGGTACGAGCTCGGCCCCTCGAGCGAGCCGGCGATGCCGTTGTTGAGCGCGAGCTTCGCGAGCCGGACGGCGTCGATCACGATGCCGGCCGAGTTCGGCGAGTCCCAGACCTCAAGCTTCATCTCGACGTTCAGCGGCACATCGCCGAAGCTCGAGCCCTCGAGCCGGATGTACGCCCACTTGCGGTCGGTGAGCCACGGAACGTAATCGGAGGGGCCGACGTGCACGTTCTTGGCGCCGAGGTCGTAGTCGAGCATCGAGGTGACGGCGTTCGTCTTCGAGATCTTCTTCGACTCGAGGCGCTCACGCTCGAGCATGTTCAGGAAGTCGGAGTTGCCGCCCACGTTCAGCTGCATCGTCTTGTCGAGATGCACGCCGCGCTCGCGAAAGAGCGTCGTCAGCACACGGTGTGTGATCGTCGCGCCGACCTGGGACTTGATGTCGTCTCCGATGATCGGGACGCCCGCCTCGCGGAAGCGGTTGTTCCAGTAGTCCTCCCGGGCGATGAAGACCGGCATGCAGTTCACCATCGCGCAGCCCGCGTTCAGGATCTGCTCCGTGTACCACCGCGTCGCATCCTCGGAGCCGACGGGCAGGTAGTTGACGACGACGTCCACCTGGCGGTCCTTGAGGATGCCGACGACGTCGTCGGTCGGGCCGTCTGCCTTCTCGACGATCTGCGAGAGGTACTTGCCGATGCCGTCGAGCGTCATGCCCCGCGACACCTTGATTCCCGTCGGCGCGACATCTGCGAACTTGATCGTGTCGTTCGGCGGCGCCCACATCGCCTCGGCGAGATCGACGCCGACCTTGCCCTTGACCACGTCAAAGGCGGCGACCACCTCGATGTCGCGGATGTGGTACCCGCCCAGGTCGACGTGCATCAGACCCGGAACGAATTCGTCGGCGTTCGCGTCGCGGTAGTAGGTCAAGCCCTGCAGGAAGGAGTTGGCGCAGTTTCCGACGCCGATCAGGGCGACGCGCACCTTCTCCTGCGAGCGACCGTTCCCGTTCGTCTCACTCACGATGACTGTGCCTCCATCAGTTGTTTGCGGACGTGCAGGACGCGTTGGACGACGGTGATCCAGGCCGTAGCGGCGAGAAGCACGAGAGCCCAGCCGAGCACGCCCCAGGGTGCGAGCACGAGGCCCGCCGAGATCACGACGACGCGCTCCGCGCGGGAGCCGATGCCGACGTCGCCGCGCAGTCCGAGAGCCTCGGCTCTCGCGCGCGTGTAGGAAACGAGGAAGGATCCGGCCACTGCCAGCGTCGCGACCGCGACGAACACCGGATGATGGTGTCGCGCGAGCACGTACGCGATCGCGGCGAGCATGAAGCCCTCGCTTACGCGATCGGTGGTCGAGTCGAGGAAGGCTCCGAAGGGCGTCGTCTTGCCGCCGGCGCGGGCGAGGGCGCCGTCGAGGATGTCGAGCAGTGACCCGACGACGAAGACGACGGCCGCGAGCCAGAAGAACAGGAGCTTGTCGCGGTCCTCGAACAGGACGAGGATCGACGCAGTCGCGCAGAGTGTGACGCCGCTGGCTGTGAGGGCGTTCGGAGTGACGCGGGTGCGCGTGAGGCTGCCGACCGAGCGAGACGCCAGCGTGCGCGCGCCGGTCGTGTAGCCCTGCTTGATCGCAGCCGCCCTCGTCACGCGCGGGACCGTAGCACCGGCGCTGCCGGCCTCCTGTCCATCGTCGGCAGGCGGTCGGTTACGCCGGACGAGCGGCAAAAACGGTACGGACCCGCCGGTTGTAGACGACCGCCATCGCCAGCAGGGCGACGCCGATCCCGGCGACGCAATCGAGCCAGAAGTGGTTGCCGGTCGCCATCACCGAGAACCACACCCACGCCGGCCAGGCCGCCCAGAGGGACTTGGCCCACCACGAGCGGCACACGCTCAGCATGACCACGCCGACGATCAGCGCGTCGCCCGCATGGAGGCTCGGCATTGCCGCGTAGGGGTTGCCCGCCAGCGAGACGAGGCCGTCGCGGTGGCTGTCGACGAACCCGACGCCGAGCAGGCGCGGCGGGGCGGTCGGCATCACGACGTAGCCGAGCAGCCCGACCGTATTCGCGAGCAGGATCGAGTTGCGGAATCCGTTGAACGCATCGTGCCGGCGCAGGTAGACCCAGAGGACGGTCAGGCCGACGACCGTGAACTCCGAGTTCCAGTACGTCCAGGAGACGGCCGTCTCGAGCAGGTGGCGCTGGTCGACGAACTGCTGGAACGTCAGCTCGTACAGGCGATGGAAGATGTGCGACTCGAGATTGACGACGCGGTAACCGTTGTTGAACGCCTTGTCGGGGTTGCGGTCCGCGATCCCGCGCGCCAACTGGTAGAGCACGGCGAAGCCGAACCAGATTCCCAGCTGACGGCCAAGATCACCCCACCCGCGAGGCAGATGCCTGCGGCCTGCTGCAACCACGCTCGACACGACCAGCGAATTGTAGAGGCAGAGCCGGAGGCAGGCGAATCCGCCGGCAGCGCTCGGCTAGCCGCCGATATAGCTCATTTCTACCTTTTCAAGCCGTTCTGTGGCCGAGGAGCGCAGCTCCGAATAACGGTCTGTGCGCACGCGCCAGACGCCGCGGAGGGCCTCGTCGAGCTCCTCGTCAGAGGCGCCGCCCCGCACGAGAGCCCGCAGATCGTGGCCGCGGACGGCGAACAGGCAGGTGAACAGCCGCCCCTCTGCGGACAGCCGTGCCCGGGTGCAGTCGCCGCAGAACGGCGCCGTCACCGAGGCGATCACCCCGAGCTCGCCGCCCCCGTCTTGGTAGCGGTAGCGCCGGGCGACCTCGCCGCGGTAGGCGGCGTCGACGGGCTCGAGCGGCAGCTCGCGCCCGATCGTCTCGACGATCTCGGCCGCGGGGACGACGTCGTCGAGCCGCCACCCGTTCGTGTGCCCGACGTCCATGTACTCGATGAAGCGAAGAGTGTGAGGCGTGCCGTGGAAGTGGCGCGCGAGCCGGACGAGCTCGCCGTCGTTGACACCCCGCTTGACCACGCAGTTGACCTTCACCGGCAGGCCCGCCGCCGCGGCGGCGTCGATGCCGGCGAGGACCCTCGCAACCGGGAAGTCGACGTCGTTGAGCGCGCGGAACGATTCGTCGTCGAGCGAATCGAGGCTCACCGTGATCCGTTCGAGCCCGGCGTCGGCGAGCAGCTGTGCCTTCGCGGGAAGGAGCGAGCCGTTCGTCGTCAGCGTCAGGTCGGCGCCGAGCGGGGCGAGCATCGCCACCAACCGCTCGAGGTCACGCCGGACGAGCGGCTCACCGCCCGTGATCCGCAGCTTGCTCACCCCGAGCGCGACGAACCGGCCCGCGAGCCTCGCGATCTCCTCGAACGACAGCAGCTCGCGCCGCTCGAGGAACACGTGGTCGCGTCCGTAGACCTCCTTGGGCATGCAGTAGACGCAGCGGAAGTTGCACCGGTCGGTGACCGAGATCCTGAGATCCCGGAGCGGCCGGTTCAGCGTGTCGACCGTCGTCACCCGCCCAACGGTAGCGGTGCGAACCAGGTTGAATCGGGCTGGTGGCCGCCCTCCTCGTTCTCGTCGCGGTCACCGCCGTCTGGGGCGTCACGTTCGTCCAGGTGAAGGACGCCGTCGCGATCTACCCGCTGTTCGCCTTCCTCGCGCTGCGGTTCGCCATCGCGAGCTGCACGCTCGCCGTGCCCGGAGCGGCTCGCCTGCGCTCGCTCGGCCGTGACGGCGTCGCAGCCGGAGCGCTCGCCGGGGCGTTGCTCGGAGCCGGCTACGTCCTGCAGACGGCCGGCCTCGAGCGTACATCGGTCTCGTCGACAGGCTTCGTCACGGGCATGTACGTCGTGCTCACGCCCGTGCTCGCGCTCGCTCTGTTCCGCGAGCGGCTCTCCCGTGGCGCAGCGCTCGGAGTCGCGCTCTCGACGATCGGCCTCGCACTGCTCTCGGGCATCCACGGCGGTTCCCTCTCCGGCGACCTGCTCGTCCTCGCCGGCGCGGCCGTCTACTCCTTGCAGATCGTGCTGATGGAGCGCTTCGCGCCGCGGTACGACGCGGTCGCCTTCACGCTCGTCGAGATGCTCGCAGCGTTCGCGGGGCTTTTCGCCGTTGCGCTCGGAGCCGGGCAGCTGTCGACGCCGCACGGCTGGACGGTCTGGGGGGCGCTGCTCGTCACGGGGGTGTTCGCGAGCGCGCTCGCGTTCCTCGCGCAGACGTGGGCGCAGCGGCGAACGAGTGCGACCCGCACCGCGCTCGCCTTCTCGCTCGAGCCGGTCTGGGCGGCGTTCTTCGGGTTCACGCTCGCCGGGGACCGGCTCGGTGCCACCGGCTACCTCGGCTGCGTTGTGATCATGGCCGGCATCGTCCTGGCGGAGCCCGCCGCGGCCGACGTCCTCGCGCGACTCGTGCGGCGGCCGCGCCTGACGTGACGGCCGTCCTGCTCGCTCTCTCCTCGGCGGCGCTGTTCGGCGGGATGACGGTGGCCGTCCGGCTCGGGCTGCGCGGTGGCGAGGCGGGAGCCGCGGCCCTCGCGACCATGCTCCCGGCGCTCGCCGTCGCGCTCGTCGCAGCGGCGTTCAACCCGCAGCTGCACGGCGCCTGGCCGTTCCTCCTTGCCGGGCTGATCGCCCCGGGGGGCTCGCAGATCCTCTTCACGCTCGCGGTGCAGAAGGCCGGCTCCTCGCGGACCTCGGTGGCGGTGGGAGCCGCGCCGCTCGTCGCCGTCGCGATCGCACTGATCGCCCTGGGCGAGCCGGTGCGGGCGCCGCTCCTCCTCGGGGCGGTCGCCGTCGTCGGCGGCGGGCTGTTGCTCGCCGCCGAACGCGACCGGCCTGGGCACCTGCGCCGGCTCGGCCTCGTCTACGCCGCGGGCGCGGCCGTGCTGTTCGCCACGCGGGACAACCTCGCCCGGGCGCTGCACGGCCACGCGAGCCCCGAGATGGCGGCCGCCGCGACCCTGCTTGCCGGCACGGTGGTCGCCGCGCTCTGGACGCGGCGCGCGCCGACGCGCGGCGAGCTAGCCAGGCTCGCGCCGGCCGGGCTCCTGTTCGGGCTCTCCTACGTCTGCCTGTTCGAGGCCTATTTCCACGGGCGGGTGACGGTCGTCTCGCCGCTGGTCGCGACGGAGTCGCTCTGGGGCGTCGCTCTCTCGGCGCTCCTGATCCGGCGGTCCGAGGGCATCGGCCGCCGGCTCGTGCTCGGGGCGGCGCTGATCGTCGCCGGCGGCGCCGTGATCGGCGCCTTCCGCTAGCGGAGGCGGCTCAGGCGCCCAGAAATCTGATATAACTCGGCTTAGATTTTCTGCACACAAGCCATCCAAGGAGAGATTCCGTGGCAAAGACGATCGGCATCGACCTGGGCACGACCAACTCGTGCATGGCCACCCTGGAGGGCGGCGAGCCGACCGTAATTCCGAACGCCGAGGGCGGGCGCACGACGCCGTCCGTCGTCGGCTTCACGAAGGACGGTCAGCGGCTCGTCGGCGCCCCCGCGCGGCGGCAGCAGGTCACCAACCCCCAAAACACCATCTTCTCGATCAAGCGCTTCATGGGCCGGAAGTTCGACGAGGTCGACGAGGAGATGACCATCGTTCCGTACAAGGTCGTGAAGGGCCCGAACGACGACGTGCGCGTCGAGGCCGGCGGGAAGGAGTACGCACCGCCGGAGATCAGCGCGATGATCCTGCAGAAGCTCAAGGCCGACGCCGAGAGCTTCCTGGGTGAGTCGGTCACCGACGCGGTGATCACGGTGCCCGCCTACTTCAACAACGCGCAGCGCGAGGCGACAAAGGACGCCGGCAAGATCGCCGGCCTCAACGTGCTGCGCATCATCAACGAGCCCACCGCGGCTGCGCTCGCCTACGGCCTCGACAAGGAGGGCGCCGACCAGACGATCCTCGTGTTCGACCTCGGCGGCGGCACGTTCGACGTGTCGGTGCTCGAGCTGGGCGAGGGCGTCTTCGAGGTGAAGGCGACGAACGGCGACAACCATCTCGGAGGCGACAACTTCGACAAGGCGGTCGTCGACTGGATGATCGCCGAGTTCAAGCGGGACCAGGGCATCGACCTCGGTACCGACCCGATGGCGCTGCAGCGCCTCTACGAGGCCGCGGAGAAGGCGAAGATCGAGCTGTCGAGCACGATGACGACGCAGATCAACCTGCCGTTCATCACCGCGACGCCCGAGGGGCCGAAGCACCTCGACCTGCAGCTGACGCGCGCCAAGCTCGAGGAGCTCGCGCACGGACTGCTCGAGCGGACGGTCGAGCCGACGAAGCGTGCGCTCGCCGACTCCGGCCTGCAGGCGTCCGACATCGACCATGTCGTGCTCGTCGGCGGCATGACCCGCATGCCGGCCGTGCAGGCGAAGGTCAAGGAGCTGATCGGCAAGGATCCGCACAAGGGCGTCAACCCGGACGAGGTCGTCGCCGTCGGCGCGGCCATCCAGGGCGGCGTGCTCAAGGGCGAGGTCAAGGACGTGCTCCTGCTCGACGTGACGCCGCTGTCGCTCGGCATCGAGACGAAGGGCGGCGTGATGACGCGCCTGATCGAGCGCAACACGACGATCCCGACCCGCAAGGCGGAGGTCTTCACCACGGCCGAGGACAACCAGCCGTCGGTCGAGATCCACGTCCTGCAGGGCGAGTCGGAGATGGCGACCTACAACAAGACGCTCGGCAAGTTCCAGCTCGTCGGCATTCCGCCGGCGCCGCGTGGCATGCCGCAGGTCGAGGTCGCGTTCGACATCGACGCGAACGGGATCATCAACGTCTCGGCCAAGGACATGGGCACGGGCAACGAGCAGCAGATCCGGATCGAAGGCGGCTCGGGCTTGAAGCAGGACGAGATCGACCGCATGATCAAGGACGCCGAGGCGCACAGCGAGGAGGCCCACCGGCTCCGCGAGCTCGCGGACGCACGCAACGGCGCCGAGTCGCTCGCCTACCAGATCGAGAAGTCGCTGGCAGAGCAGCGCGAGAAGCTCGACGAGAGCCTCGCCTCGACGGTCGAGGGCCGCATCATGGAGCTGCGCGGCGTGCTCGACTCGGGCGACGTCGCCGAGATCAAGGCGAAGACCGACGCGCTGCAGGAGGCGTGGACGCAGGCCGCCTCGGCGCTGTATGCGCAGGCATCTGCGCAGCAGCCGTCCGGCAACGGCGGCGAGTCCGGTGACGCCGACCACGAGGTGGTCGAGGACGCCGAGTACGAGGTGGTCGACGAGTGACCGACGCGCACGAGGAGCGCGTCGAGCCGGTCGAGGAGGTCGAGCGCGAGGCGGAGCCCGAGCCCGATCCGCTGACCGCGGTAACGCGCGAGCGGGACGAGTACCTCGACGCGCTGCAGCGGCTGAAGGCCGAGTTCGACAACTACCGCAAGCGGGTGGCGCGCGACCAGCAGGAGCTGGCCGCGCGCGCCCACGAGCGGCTGGTCAAGGAGCTCGTGCCGGTGCTCGACGACCTCGAGCGCGCGCTCGAGGCGGTGACGGAGCACGAGGAGGCGAAGCTCGAGGAGGGCGTCGCGCTCGTGCACCGGTCGCTCGTCGACCTGCTCGCGCGGGAGGGGCTCGCCGAGGTGCCGACCGACGGCCGCTTCGATCCGCACTCGCAGGAGGCGCTGCTCTCGCAGCCCTCCGATGCGGACGAGGGAACGGTGATCCAGGTGCTGCAGAAGGGCTACCTGCTCGGCGACCGCGTTCTGCGGCCGGCGCGCGTGGTCATCTCGGCCGGGCCGCAGCAGGAGAACGGTGGCTAGGTCGCTCTACGAGTCGCTCGGTGTCGCCAAGAATGCGAGCCCCGACGAGCTGAAGAAGGCTTACCGCAAGCTCGCGCGCCAGTACCACCCGGACAAGAATCCGGGCGACGCGGAGGCCGAAGCGCGCTTCAAGGAGGTGCAGTCGGCGTACGACGTGCTCTCCGATCCGGAGAAGCGCAAGGCGTACGACACGGTCGGCACGACGAACGGCCGCGTCGGCGCGCCGGGCGGCACGACGTTCGACTTCGGCGACTTCGATCTCGGCGACATCTTCGGCGGGCTGTTCGGCCGCGGTGGGGGCACCGGCCCGACGCCGCAGCGCGGACAGCGCGGGAACGACGTCGAGGTCGAGGTGCGCGTCTCGTTCGAGGACGCGCTGAAGGGCGTGCAGACGACGGTGGCGGTCCAGCTCGAGCTGGCGTGTCATACGTGCCACGGCACCGGCGCCGCGCCGGGCACGGCGCCGACGACGTGCCCCCAGTGCGACGGCACGGGCGTCGTCGCCACCTCGCAGGGGCTGTTCGCGCTGCAGCAGCCGTGCCCGCGCTGTCACGGGATGGGGACGATCGTCGAGACGCCGTGCCCCACCTGCCACGGAGCAGGCCGCGAACGCCGCACCAAGCGGTTCACCGTCAAGATCCCGGCCGGCGTCAAGGACGGCACCCGGATCAAGCTGCGCGGCAAGGGCGAGGCGGGATACGGCGGCGCGTCGGCCGGCGACCTCTACGTCATCACTCGAGTCGAGCCGTCGAGCGTCTACGAGCGCCGTGGCGACGACCTGATCGTGCAGGTGCCCGTCTCGTACCCGACGGCGGCGCTCGGTGGGTCGGTCGAGGTACCGACCCCGGACGGCGCCGTGTCGCTGAAGGTGCCGGCCGGTTCCGAGGACGGCAAGCTGCTTCGCATCAAGGGCCGCGGTGCCCCGCGCCTCAAGGGCTCGGGGAAGGGTGACGTGCTCGCCCGCCTGCGCCTCCAGGTGCCGAAGCGGGTGAACAAGCAGGAGCGCGAGCTCCTCGAAGAGCTGCGGAAGACGACGGGGTAATGGACGACCGTCCGCGCTACATGATCTCCGTCGCGGCCGACCTGGTCGGCATGCATCCGCAGACGCTTCGCATCTACGAGCAGAAGGGGCTCGTCCGGCCGCAGCGCACCGCCGGCAACACGCGGCTCTACTCCGACGCCGACGTCGAGCGCCTGCGGTTGATCCAGCGACTCACGACCGAGGTCGGGCTGAACCTCGCCGGTGCCGAACGTGTGCTGCGCCTGGAGGACGAGCTCGAGCGCATGCGCCGGCGCATCGAGCGCATGGAGCAGGAGATGCGCCGTGCCCTCGACGACGTGCACCGCTCGTACCGGCGCGAGCTGGTGCCGTACCGGCCGCCCCAGCCACCCTCGACCAGGAATTAGGACTTCGGATGGATTTCAACAGGCTCACGATCAAGGCGCAGGAGGCAATTGCGAACGCCCAGGGGCTGGCGCTCCGGCGCGGCAATCCGGAACTGACGCCCGACCATCTGCTGCTGGCGCTCCTCGAGCAGGAGCTGTTTGCCGACTGGCGCGGCCTGCGCGCAGAGGCCGAGCGCAAGGTGGCCGGGCTGCCGAGCGTCCAGGGCGGCACGCAGCAGCCCGGGCCGTCGGCCTCGTTCACGCGCGTGCTCGACCGCGCCGATGCCGAGCGCGAGAAGCTCGAGGACGAGTACGTCTCGACCGAGCATCTCTTCCTGGCGCTCGAGCCGATGCCGCGTGACGAGATCGTCGCCTGGATCGAGCAGGTGCGCGGCGGCCAGCACGTGACTTCGCAGAATCCCGAGGGCAGCTACCAAGCGCTCGAGAAGTTCGGGCGCGACCTGACCGAGGCTGCGGAGTCGGGGAAGCTCGACCCGGTGATCGGCCGCGACGAGGAAATTCGCCGCGTGATCCAGATCCTCTCGCGCCGCACGAAGAACAACCCGGTGCTGATCGGCGAGCCCGGGGTCGGCAAGACGGCTATCGCCGAAGGGCTCGCGCAGCGCATCGTCGCGCGCGACGTACCGGAAGGATTGAAGGACCGCCGCGTCTGGGCGCTCGACATCGGCGCGCTGCTCGCAGGGTCGAAGTACCGCGGCGAGTTCGAGGAGCGCCTCAAGGCGGTGCTCACGGAGATCCGCGAGAGCGACGGCCGCATCGTGCTCTTCATCGACGAGCTGCACACGATCGTCGGTGCGGGCGCGGCCGAAGGTGCCGTCGACGCCGCGAACCTGCTCAAGCCGATGCTCGCGCGCGGCGAGCTCCGCTGCATCGGCGCGACGACGCTCGACGAGTACCGCAAGCACATCGAGAAGGACGCGGCACTCGAGCGCCGATTCGCACCGGTGTTCGTCGGCGAGCCGTCGGTCGCCGACACGATCGCGATCCTGCGCGGGCTGAAGGAGCGCTACGAGGCGCATCACGGCGTGCGCATCCGCGACGCGGCGCTCGTCGCCGCGGCAGTGCTCAGCCACCGCTACATCGCCGACCGCTTCCTCCCCGACAAGGCGATCGATCTGGTCGACGAGGCCGCGTCGCGGCTGCGGATCGAGATCGACTCCAGCCCGCTCGAGCTCGACGAGGCGAATCGCCGCGTGACGCAGCTCGAGATCGAGCTGGCCGCCGACCCCGACGACCGCGAGCGCCTGGAGAAGGAGCTCGCGGAGACGAAGGAGCGCCGCGACGCGCTGGCCGCGCGCTGGGCGCGGGAGAAGGCCGTGCTCGAGCAGGTGAAGAATGCGACGCGCCGGATCGACGAGTTGCGCATGGAGGCGGAGCGCGCGGAGCGCGACGGAAACCTCCAGCGGGTCGCGGAGATCCGCTACGGCGAGATCCCCGAGCTCGAGCAGCTGCTCGCACAGCGCCCCCAGGACGAGGACCTGCTCGTCAAGGAAGAGGTCGACGAGGACGACGTCGCGACCGTGGTCGCGCGCTGGACGGGGATCCCCGTCGACCGGCTGCTCGAGGGCGAGACGGAGAAGCTCATCCACATGGAGGAACGACTGCACCAGCGGGTGATCGGGCAGCCCGAGGCGGTGGCCGCGGTCGCCAACGCGCTGCGGCGCGCGCGCACCGGGCTGCAGGACCCGAACCGTCCGATCGGCTCGTTCGTGTTCCTCGGGCCGACAGGCGTCGGCAAGACCGAGCTCGCGCGGGCGCTCGCCGAGTTCATGTTCGATGACGAGCGGGCGATGGTGCGGCTCGACATGAGCGAGTACCAGGAACGGCACACCGTTGCGCGCCTGATCGGCGCGCCGCCCGGTTACGTCGGCTACGACGAGGGCGGCCAGCTGACCGAGGCGGTGCGCCGGCGTCCGTACTGCGTGCTCCTGCTCGACGAGATCGAGAAGGCGCATCCCGAGGTGTTCGACGTGCTGTTGCAGGTGCTCGACGACGGGCGCCTGACCGACGGTCAGGGCCGAACGGTCGACTTTCGCAACACGGTGCTGATCATGACGTCGAACATTCGCAGCGTCGAGGCGATGCGCGATGTATTCCGTCCGGAGTTCCTGAACCGGATCGACGAGATCGTCGAGTTCGCGCCGCTGACGCGAGACCAGCTGGCCGAGATCGTCGGCCTGCAGCTGGAGCGGCTGCGGGCGCGGCTGGCAGATCGCGGGCTGTCGCTCGAGCTCACCGACGCCGCAGCCGAGCTGCTGGTCGAGGCCGGGTGGGACCCGATGTACGGTGCGCGGCCGCTGAAGCGGGCGATCCAGCGTCTCGTCGAGAACCCGCTCGCCCTGCGTCTGCTCGAAGGCGACTTCGCGGAAGGGGACAGGGTGCGCGTGGACGTCCAGGGCGGCGAGCTCGTCTTCACCCGGGCGGAGGCGCCGGTCGCGGTCTGACCGGCGGTGCCAGGCACCGGTGTTTCACCTGTGCCAAAAGCGTGACAAATGCTCAACAGCCCTGGCGGCGAGGGTGCGCGTGCGCGATGCTCGAGCGGTACGACGCAGCGGGACATGCCGGGAGGGCACCGCGTGCGAGCTCGGCGTTTCGAGTCGTGTCCGTTGGCGCGACGTCAGGGCGAGTGGGATGCTCGCCCGGTGCCTGGCATGACGGTGCCAGGCACCGTTCGGGGGTTCACGCCTTCGGCGGCAGGTCGACGTCGTCGAGGAAGTCCGCGCCCTCCTGCTCGGGCGGGGCGCCGTACGCGAACACGACCAGCTCCTCGTCAGACTCGTTGCGCAGCTGCAGCGGCGTCATCGGCTGAACGGCGACGACGCCACCCGGCCCCAGGTCGACGCGCTCGGGGTCGTCTCCGAGCAGCATCGTCGCGGTGCCCGAAACGACGACGAAGACCTCCTCCTGCGCGCGGTCACGATGCCGGCGGCCTGTCGTGTGCGGCGGGTAGCGCCACAGCCGCGCGCGCGAGCGCGTGAGCCCGACCGTCGAGGTGAGGTCGCCGAACTTGCGCGCCGCCGACTCGCCCTCCTTGGCCGGCCGCTCCTCAAAGTCGAGCTCTGTGGGGTCGATCCACTGATAGCCCATCGCGCGATCGTAGACTCTCGGCGTGCGTGAGCTCGCTCCCGGTCCGCGGCTCGACGCGTGATCCTCGTCGTCGCTGCGACGGCACGTGAGCTCGGTGACCTCGACAGCGCCGCGACGCTCGTCTGCGGCATCGGGCCGGTCGAGGCCGCGCTCGCCACGGCTTCCGCGCTCTCCCGGCGAAAGCCCGACGCCGTTCTCCACGTCGGGATCGCGGGCGCGGCGACCCTGCCGCCGCGGACGCTCGTGCTCGGCTCGGAGGCGGTCTATTGCGACCTGCTCGATCCGAACTCGACGATGACACGCCTCGAGCGTATCGAGCCCGACGCCGGGCTCCTCGCGACAGCGCGGCGGGCGCTGCCTGCGGCTGAGGTCATGCCGATCGCCACCACCGCGCGCGTGGGCGGCGGGACCGCCTGCGACGTCGAAGCGATGGAAGGATTCGGCGTGCTGCGCGCGGCGCAGGTGACCGGCGTCCCGGCTGTCGAGCTGCGAGCCGTCTCGAACGCCGTCGCCGAGCCCGACCGCACCCGCTGGGCGATCGAGGACGCGCTTGCTGCCCTGGCTCCGGCGGTCGCCATCCTGCTCGAGGCGCTCGATGCCTGAGCTGCCGGCGCCGCTGCCGGCGAGCGAGCGAACCGTCGGCCAGTTCGTTGCAGAGACGATCCGCGCTTATGGCGACCGGTTCTGGCGTGCGCTGCCGCTCGGGGTGCCGCTTGCCGCTTCGACGCAGATCTCGCTCGGGCACTCCGTCAACGCGTACACCGTGATCCAGTTGGCGTTCACGCCGCTGATCGCCGCAGCGTTCGTGCGAGCGTGCACGCTCGTTCACGGCGCCCGCGCGACGGTCGCCGCCTACGCGTGCGCCGTGCTCGTGTTCGCGCCCGTCCCGATCCTCCTTCGTCTGTTCGTGCTGCCGGGCGTCGCGTGGCTCGCGCTGTTCGGGCTCGCCGTTCCGGCAGCGATGATCGAGCGTCTCGGTTTCCGCGACGCGCTCGCCCGCGGCCGGACGCTCGGGCTTGCAGACTTCGTGCACGCGCTGGGCTCGCTCTCGGCGCTCGTGATCGTCGTCGGCGTGTCCGAGCTGACGCTGATCGCCCTGCTCCGAACGCAAGGTGACAATGGGCAACGGCTCGCGCACCTGCTCGCGGACCTCATCCTCAGTCCGCTGCTGTATCTCGGCGGCGCACTGCTCTATCTCGACCAGGCCGCCCGTGTAGGGTCCCGCCGATCAAAGGCCCGTCGCACAACGCAAGGGAGAGGACGCGATGCCGATCTTCATTCTCCTGTCGACGCTGACGCAGCAGGGCGTTCAGACCCTCAAGTCGAACCCTGAGCGGCTGCGGCAGGTGAATCAGGACGTCGAGGAGCTCGGCTGCCGGGTGCTGCACCAGTGGGCGACGCTCGGCGAGTTCGATTTCGTCAACGTCGTCGAAGCGCCCGACATCGCAACCGTGGCCAAGGTCTCGGTCGCGCTCGGCTCGCGCGGCTCGACGAAGATCGAGACCCTGCCGGCGCTGGAAATAGAGGAGTTTCTGCGCACACTCGAATAGAGAAATAGTCCGAAAGGGTCGTTGCCGCCCGGCGTAGCGGCACTGAAACTGAGAACTGCGGCGCATGCGAGATCCAAGAATCGACGAATACGCGCGGCTGCTGGTCGAGCGTTCCGTTCCGGCCCGTCCGGGCGCGGAGATCGTCGTGCGGTCGACGCCGCTCGCGCGCCCCCTGATCGAGGCGGTGGTCGAGCAGATCGCGCGCCACGGCGCCCACGCCCTGTTGCAGCTCGCCTTCGAGCTCGTCGGCGGCCCGTTCGCCCGCGAGGCGCCGATCCAGCTGTTGCGCGACGCGTCGCCGCTGCAGCAGTCGATCTGGAGGGAGGCCGACGGCTTCGTGATCATCTGGGCACCCGAGAACGCCCGGGAGGGTGCCGATCTGTCGGAGGAGCGGCAGGCCGCCGTCCAGGAGTCGTTGCGCCCGATGCGCGCGCGCACGATGGCGATGGAGGTCCCGTGGGTGATCGCCGAGTACCCGACGCCCGCCGGCGCCCAGGACGCGGGCATGACGCTCGGCCAGTACGAGGAGTTCATCTTCGACGCGGTCCTGCGCGACTGGGACGCGGAGGGCGAGCGCATGCGGCGGATCGCCGACGTGTTCGACGCGGCGAACGAGGTGCGGATTGCAGGGCCCGGCACGGACCTGACGGTGTCGCTCGCGGGTCGGCAGGGTGCCGTGGACGCCGGCTTCATGAACATGCCGGGCGGGGAGGTCTTCTACTCGCCGATCGAGGACTCGGCCGTCGGGACGATCGAGTTCTCCGAGTTCCCGGCCGTCTACCTCGGCCGTGAGGTGGATGGTGTGCGACTCGTCTTCGACGGCGGACGCATCGTTGACGCGACGGCGCGCGCAGGCGAGGAGCACCTCGTGCGGACGCTGGACACGGACGAGGGCGCGCGCCGGCTCGGCGAGCTCGGCATCGGCTGCAACCCCGCCATCCAGCGCTACATGAAGAACGTCGCGTTCGACGAGAAGATCGACGGCACCGTCCATCTCGCAGTCGGCAACTCCTACACGTACACGGGCGGGAAGAACGTGAGCGCGATCCACTGGGATCTCGTCAAGGACCTGCGCAGCGAGGGCAGGCTCTACGCCGACGGCCGCCTGGTCCAGGAGAACGGGCGCTGGCTGGTCTGACGCGCTAGATCGCCGCAGCGACCTCGCCCGCGAGGCGGGCGTTGCCCACGATCAGGTCGCGATTCGCCCGGAGCGTGCGCCCACCGCTCTCGGCATGCAGGAACGAGAGCACGAACGGGGTGACCTGCTGCCCGCGCACGCCCTGTGTGGCCGCGTCCGCGAGCGCGCGCTCGATCAGCGGCTCGATGTCGTCGAGGCTGTCGTCGGGCGGCCGGCCGACGAGGAGGCCGCCGCCACCGAGCTTCCAGTGCACCGCCGCGACGCGCGCTGCCTCGGCGGCCGACTCGACCCGCGCCGACACCGGAGGCCCGCCGGTCGCCGCGTAGAACAGCGGCAGCTCGTCGATGCGGAAACCGAGCACCGGCACGCCGAGCGTCTCGAGAAGCTCGGCGGTCGCCGGGACGTCGAGCAGCGACTTGACGCCGGACGACACGACGATCACCTGCGCCGCCGCGAGCGCCTGCAAGTCCGCGGAGACATCGGGCGGGCTCGGCCAGCCCCGGTGGACGCCGCCGAGGCCCCCGGTCGCCATTGCGGCGATCCCGACCCTGCGGCACACAGCGAGCGTGCCTCCGACAGTCGTCGCACCCACGACGCCCTGCACCACTGCCGCGGCGAGGTCGCGCGGGCCGAGCTTGCGAGCCGAGGCGTCGAAGCGCTCGAGCTGCGCGTGCGTGAGCCCAACGTGCACGTCGCCGTCGAGCACGCCGATCGTCGCCGGCACGGCGCCGCCGTCCCGCACCGCCTGCTCGGAGGCGAGGCCGACGGCCACTCCGTCTCCGGGAGGGAATCCGTGTGCAACGAGCGTCGTCTCGAGCGCGACGACGCCGCGTCCGTCTCGCAGCGCCTCCTGCACCTCGTCCGCGACGCGGATCACGGCATCGCCCCGAGCTTCGCGCAGCAGCGGGCGGCGGCTTCGAGCCCGAGCTCGGGTCCGCCCACGAGGAAACCGGCCGCAAGCGCATCGCCGGCGCCCGTTGCGTCGACGACCGCCGTCGCGACGGCGGGATAGGCGCGCCCGTCGACGACGATTCCGGCGGCGCCGCGCTTCAGGACGAGTTGCGCTTCGAGCGGGCCGAGCGCGTCCCGCTCGCGCTCGCTCGCGAAGACGACATCCGGTGCGAGCTCGCGCACGCGACGGCCGAAGTCGTGGTCGGCGAGCGTGAAGGTCGAGAGGTCGATCGACACCGTTGCGCCGGAGGCACGCGCAGCGTCGACCGCGCGGACGGCCGCGTCGGCGATCGGCCGGGCGAGCAGGGAGTAGCCCGAGATGTGCAGCACGTCGCAATCGAACCATGCGTCCTCGAGCTGCCGCGGGTCGAGCCCGGTCGCGGCTCCGCGATCGGATGCCATCGTGCGGTCGCCCGACGACGCCCACGACACGACGACGCCGTTCCTGCCGCCGGCAGGCCCGACGACCTCGACGCCAAAGGACCGCAGCTCGGCTGCGACGAGCTCGCCGGCCTGGTCGTCGCCGCGTCGGCAGACGAGCCGCGCCCGTGCTCCCAGGTCGGCCGCCCACGCTGCCACGTTGGCGGCCTGGCCGCCCGCGCCGGTCCGGATCGCGGCCGGGCGGTCGTCGCCGGGGACGAGCGGCTCGTCGAGGGAGACGATCACATCCAGGATCAGGTCGCCGAGCGTCGTGATGCGCACGCGTACGATGCTCGCATGGAAGGCACCGGGCGCGGCGGCAGGCTCCGTTCGTTCGCGATCGGCGGTCTCCTCGGGGCCGCCGGCGCGATCGCGACCGCGCGGCGCGCGGCCTCCCGGGAGCGCAGTCCCCGCGGTGTGCCCTCAGGGCTGTCCGCGTTCGAAGACGCGCCCTGCTTCCTCGAGGCGGTCGGCTCGCAGCGTCCCTCCGAGGGCGAGACCGGCCAGCGCCCCGGCACCTCCGCGTAGCGGCGCCGGCGACTCGCGGCCGGGACGAAGCTCCGTCAGGACGGCGACCACGGCGACGACCGCCGCGACGAGCACGATCTCCACGCGGATCGAACGTGCGGCCGCAGCAGGCCGCTGCTCGAGGCGTGAGCGGCTGAGGTGGCCGAGCGCGAGCAGCGGGACGAAGATCGCCGTCTTGGCGAGCAGTGCGCGCCCGTAAGACGTCGACCACAGATGCGACGCGGCGCCGAGCTCGGTGACGGCGCGTCCGGCTCCCGAGAGCGCGAGCAGCGCGACCGCCGCTGTGGCAGCAGAGGAGAAGCGGCGCAGGATTGCCCGGCGTTCCCGCGTGTCGGCCAACGACCGTCGCAGGATCCACAACGCCGCAACGAGCCCACCGACCCACACCGCGGCCGCGAACGTGTGCAGCACATCGACGATGGGCGCGACGACGGCCGGCTGGTCGCGATCGAGCGCGTGCCCGGCCAAGGCAGGCGCGAGGACGAGGGCGAGCGCGCAGGCGCCCGCCGCGGCGAGGAGCGGGGGGTAGACCGGCGCCAGCGCGGCGGCCGCCGCGCCCGCGAGCGCGACACCGACGGCCAGCTCGAGCACGAGCGCGAAGCGCGTGCCGGACGCTGCGTCCGCCTCGAGCCCGCTCGCACCGAGAAACGCGGCCAGGAGCGCGACGAACAGCAGCTCCGAGACCGGGCGACGGAGCCGCGCGTCCAGCAGCGGCCGAGCGAGCAGCGCGAACACCGCCGTCCCGGCCGCGACCAGGAGCCCGAAGTAGTAGAGCGCGCGCAACGCGACGTCGCGTGGCCGGGCGGACGCCGACGCCGACAGCACGGCGACCGGCTGCGCCGCGCCCTTCCCGACGGCGAACGCGACGAGGCCTTCCTCCTTGTGGCCGTCCTCCGAGACGATGCTCCAGCGAACGGTGTATGCCCCGACGTGGAGGCCAGGCTCGAGAGGCAGCAGCAGCGTGCGCCCGCGTGTCCGTGCAGGCGCGGCGAGCACGGAGCGACGCGAGTCGTTCGCGACCGCAGCGTTTCCCTGCGCCGCTCGAACCGTATCGTCGAACTCGACGAGCACGACGCGCGGCGCCCGGGTCAGCGTCGAGCCGTCGGCCGGCACCGTGCGAACGAGCCTCGCGTGCGCCGCCGCAGTTGCCGGAGCGGCCAGGGCCACGACCACGAGGACGGCGAGGGCGCGCGCCACCGTCGGCGAGCGTACCCGCTGGTAGCCTTGCCGCTTCCCATGCCGGTCTATGAGTACAAGTGTCCGAACGGACACCTCATGGAAGTCATCCGCGGCATGACTGAGGACGGTCCGAGCGTCTGCGAGGTCTGCGGCGAAGGCCCGTTGCAGATTGTCCTCTATCCGGTCGCCGTCCACTACAAGGGCTCGGGGTTCTACTCGACCGACTACGGCCGCAAGAAGAAGACCGCGGCGAAGGACGGCGGTTCGTCGTCCGACTCCTCGTCCGACTCGTCGTCCTCCGGCGACTCGTCGAGCTCGGGCTCGTCGGACTCCAAGGGCGGCGAGACGAAGAAGGCCGCCGAGGCCTGACGCGCGCTGCCGGGCCGGTGCAGCCCTACTGGAGGGTGTGCCCGATCACGCAGCCCGGCTCGAACTGGCCCGTCGGCGGCTGGGGCGCAGACCGGCCGAGGAACATCGCGATCGTCGCCGGGTTGTCCTCGCTGGGCGCACCGGTGCCGCCGCCCCCGAAGTCGCCGCCGAGCCGGCAGTGCACGGAGCTACCGTTGCCGGCCCGGAACTTCACCCAGCCGAGCTGGAGCAGCTGTCCCGCCGTCAGGTCCGTGGTCAGCGGCTTCACGAACGACGAGCCGGAGAACGGCATCCGCAGCAGCGTTCCGAGCGACGTGAACTTCGACGCCACCGCGTTCAGGACGGCCTGCTGGCGCGCGCCGCGCGTGAAGTCGGTCTCCGACGGGTCGAGCACGTTCTCGCGGATTCGCGAGTAGATCAGCGCGCGCTCGCCGTTCATGTGCTGTGTGCCCTTCTGGAACCGCCAGCCCGGCCACTGGTCGCAGCGGGCCTGGGTCGCATACGGGCAGTCGAAGCGGTTCGAACGAATCGCCTTCGGCACGTTCACGTCGATGCCGCCGAGCGCGTCGATCAGATCCTTGAAGTCGGCGAAGTTGACGACCATCACGTGGTCGATCGGGAGGCTCGTGAAGTTGCGGATCGTCCTGATCGCGAGCGCCGGCCCGCCGATCTGGAACGCGGCGTTGATCTTCTGTGTCCCGCCGCCCGGGATCGAGACGACGAGGTCACGCGGGATCGACAGGTAGTAGAGACGGTGGTGCGACGGGTCCGTGCGGAGCAGCAGGATCGAGTCCGAGTGACGGTCGCCTTCGCGTCCACCGATCCTGGCGTTGTCGGTGCCGAGCAGCAGGATCGTCGTCGGATGCGAGATCAAAAGGCCGCTCTGGTGCGTGAGCGCGAGCCGCGCGTTCGGGTCGAGGCGCTTGTTGGCGTCGGAGACGCCACTCGAGAAGGCGATCCAGCTCGCGACCGCCCAGACGACGAGGAGCAGGAGCAGCCCGAGCACGGCGAGCGCGACGATCCTGCCGCGCGTGAACCGCCGGCGCTTCGGCGGCGCACCCGGACCGCGGTAGTCCGCCACGCCGGCATCTCCGGAGCGCAGCCCGGGCCGCGGCCTGCGACCGGGCCGAGCCGGTGCCGGAACCTTCCCTTTGACGCGGCCGCCTCGGTAGAGCCGATACGGCTTGGGGTCGGGCGCCATCCGGCGAGCTAGGTTACCGAGCGGCTGTGTCGTCCAAGCGCGTGATCGGAGTCGACGTCGGTGGGACAAAGGTTCTGGCCGGCGTCATCGACGCGGACGGGACCGTGCACGAGACCGTCGAACGGCCCACCGTGACGACCTCACAGGCCGCGCTCCTGGACGAGCTTGCCGAGGTCGTTCGTGCGTTACCGCACGACGGCGTCGAAGCGGTCGGCTTCGGGATCCCCTCGCGCATCAACCACCAAAACGGGATCGCTCTCGGCGCGGTCAACATCCCGTTGCGCCAGGTCGCCTTTCGCACGGAGATGGAGCGCCGGCTCGACCTCGAGGTCGCGATGGAGAACGACGCGAGCTGCGCTGCATACGCCGAGTTCCGGCACGGGGCGGGGCAGGGCGTGCAGAACTTCGTGATGCTGACGCTCGGCACGGGTGTGGGAGGCGGCGTCGTCGCGATGGGCAGCCTGTTCCGCGCCTGGACCGAGCTCGGCCACATGGTGATCGTCGAGGACGGAGCGCCGTGCGCCGGCGCGTGCTCGGGAAGTGGTCACGTCGAGGCGTACTGTTCAGGTCGCGCGGTCGACAAGCTCGCGAAGGTCCTGCTCGGACCGGAGGCGACCGCGCGCGACCTCGTCAGCCAGAAGCACCCGGCGCTCGCCGAGGTCGGACATCACCTCGGTGTGGCCATGGGATCGCTCGTCAACATCTTCGGCGCGGAGCGGATCGTGATCGGCGGCGGCTTCGGGGTGAGCGCCTTCGATCTCCTGCTCCCGTCGGCGCGCCTGGCGGTGTTGACCGAGGCGCTTGCGCCGGCGGGCCAGGATCTGCAGATCGAGCGGGCCGAGCTCGGTGCGTCCGCCGGCCTGATCGGAGCCGGTCTGCTCGCGTTCGAGGCGCTCGGCTAGGTTTCGCGTGCCGCTCGCGGTCTGCGCGACGCCGATCGGCAACCTCGAGGACGTGACGCTGCGCGTGCTGACGGCGCTGCGCGACGCCGACCTCGTCCTCGCCGAGGACACGCGCCACACGCGCACGCTGCTCGAGCGCCACAGCATCCGCGCGACGCTTCTCTCCTACCACGAGCACAACGAGGCGGCGCGCGTCGCCGAGCTGCTCCCGCGGCTCGCGGCAGGCGAACGTGTCGCACTCGTCTCCGACGCAGGCCTGCCGGGGTTGTCCGATCCCGGCGCGCGGCTCGTGCGCGCTGCGCGCGACGCCGGTGTCGAGGTCACGGTGCTGCCGGGAGCATCGGCCGCGACGACGGCGCTCGTCGCGACGGGTCTCGGGGATACCCGGTTTGCGTTCATCGGCTTCGTGCCGCGCAAGGAGGGCGAACGGCGTGCGCTCTGGCGCGAGCTCGCCGGCTGGGACGGCGCAGTCGTCGCGTACGAATCGCCGCGCCGGCTGCCGGCGACCCTGCGCTCGCTGGCGCTGCACGACCCGAACCGGCCGGTCGCCGTCTGCCGCGAGTTGACCAAGCGGTTCGAGGAGGTGGTGGAGGGCTCCGCCGGCGAGCTGGCGGAGCAGTTCGCAGAGCCGCCGAAGGGGGAGATCACGCTCGTCCTCGGTCCTGCTCCGGCGGTCCCGGACCTGTCCGATGCCTTGGCGGCCGTGCGCGAGCTCGTCGCGTCCGGAGCACCGCGGCGTACGGCGGCCGACGTCGTCGCGCGGGTCAGCGGCGTGTCGCGCAACGACCTGTACCGCGGCACTCTGTGACAACTTCGTCAACTCGCTTGACGTCTGCGGCGGCTCGCACCTACCGTTGTCAAGACGTTTGCTTTCTTGACAACAGCGACTTGTTCGGAGGTGCGCATGCGACGCTTCGTCCCGCTGGCCGTCCTGGCCGCGTTGCTCTTCGCTCCCGCCGCTGCGGCCTGGAGCTGGCCGACCGACGGTGTCGTCGTCCAGGCCTACTCGTTCGACCCTGCACATCCGTACGCCGCCGGGCAGCATCGCGGCGTCGACGTCGCGGGTGACTCCGGGTCGACCGTGGTCGCTCCCGCAGCTGGTGCCGTGTCCTTCGCCGGCACCGTGCCCGCGTCCGGGAAGAGCGTCACGATCCTCACGCCGGACGGCTACGCCGTCACGCTCACCCACCTGGGCTCGCTGCTCGTCGCGAAGGGCGCGAGCGTCGCCGAAGGCGATGCGGTCGGAACGGTCGGCCCGAGCGGCGACGCGGAGGTCGCGGTTCCGTACGTCCACCTGGGAATCCGGACCGCGGCCGAGGAGCAGGGCTATCTCGACCCGCTCCTCTTCCTGCCGGCGCGCTCGTCGGCTCCCGCGGTGCCGCCGGCGCCGTCGGTGCCGGCTCCCGCGCCCGTTCCTGCGGCGTCGGTTCCGGCTGCTCCCGATCCTCCCCCGGCGGCGGCCGCCGCCGGTGCCGCCCCGGCGATGCTGCCGCCCGAACCCGCCGTCGCGGCGCAGGCCGACGGCGTCGAGGCTGCGCCGGCGGCTGCAGCGACCGTCACGCCCGCGCCGCGCTCGACCGGCGCGCCGTCACGCAGCGCGCCGTCACCCAGCGCCCCGTCACACAGCGCCGCGTCCACGTCACACAGCGCCGCGTCACACAGCGCGCGGCGCACCGTCGGCGCAACGCCGTCCACGCAGCCGGTACGGGCCGCTGCGCCGGCCGCTCCGCAGGCAGTGGGGCGGGGCGAGACCCCCGCACGTCCGACCCTGGCCCGCAAGCAGGTAAAGGCGGCCGCTTCCGCGGGCACGTCGGCTCTCGGCCGCCGCGTGCCGGTCGCGAGAGCGGTCGCTCCGCGGGCAGCGGTCGCGGGTCGGCCCGTAGTCCCAGGGCCCGCGTCGGCTCGGCCGCCCGCCGCTCTCGGCTCCCGCGGGGTCGCCCGATCTGCCGATCCACGGTCTGCCGATCCACCGCGCGGCGCTCCGGCCGCCGGTCGACGGCATCGCGTCGTTCCGGGAGCTGTGGCTGGGTGGCCTGTCGCTGCGCCTGCGCGCCATACCGTGCCCGTCGGGATCGGTGTGCTTGTCGCAGGGCTCGTCGCGATGTTGCTGCTTGGCGCGCTCGCAGTCGCTCGAAAGGGCGGCCGCACAGGCGTTCGTATGATTGCCGCCAGTGTCGACGTCGCGGAGGAAGGTCTTGGTGGCACCCGCTTGGCCGTATGCAGCCGGCCATCGTCACCTGGGCCACGTGGCGGGCTTTGGCGTCCCGTCCGACGCGTTCGCCCGCTATCACCGCCTGAAGGGGAACGACGTCCTCATGGTCAGCGGGACGGACGAGCACGGTACGCCGGTCATGGTGGCCGCCGATCGCGAGGGGAAGTCCTACGCTGAGGTCGCCGATTACTACAACGAGTCGTTCCGCCGCGATTTCCGGCGGCTCGGTCTCTCGTACGACCTGTTCTCGCGCACCACCACGCTGAACCACGAGCGGGTGACCCAGGATCTGTTCCGGACGCTGTACGAGCACGGGGCGATCGTCGAACACACGATGCTCGTCTCGTTCTCGTCCACGACGGGGCACACGCTGCCCGACCGCTACATCGAAGGGACGTGCCCGATCTGCGGCTACCCGGAGGCGCGGGGCGACCAGTGCGACAACTGCGGCAACCAGCTCGATCCGATCGACCTGATCAACCCGCGTTCGAAGGTCGACGGCTCGATTCCCGAGTTCCGCGAGACCAACCACCTGTTCCTCGACCTGCCGAGGTTCGCGGACACCCTGCGCGAGTGGATCTCCGGCCACACCGAATGGCGGCCGAACGTCCGCAACTTCTCGCTAGGGCTGCTCGACGAGATCCGGCCGCGGCCGATCACGAGAGACCTCGACTGGGGCGTCCGCATCCCGGTCGAGGGTTACGACGACGATCCCAACAAGCGCATCTACGTCTGGTTCGACGCGGTGATCGGCTACCTGTCGGCCAGCATCGAGTGGGCGTCGCTCACCGGCGACCCGGACGCCTGGCGCAGTTGGTGGCAGAACGACGACGCCGAGCATGCCTACTTCCAGGGCAAGGACAACGCCGTCTTTCACACGGTGATCTGGCCGGCGATGCTCCTCGGCTACGGCACCGGGGGCGAGTACGGTGCCGGCAAAGCGCTCCACCTCCCCGACAATGTGATCGCGTCGGAGTTCCTGACGATGGAGGGAAAGCAGTTCTCGACGAGCCGCCAGCACTCGATCTTCGTCGGGGACTTCCTCGACCGGTACGACCCCGACCCGCTTCGCTACTACCTCGTCGCGGCCGGACCCGAGACACAGGACAGCGACTTCACGTGGGCGGAGTTCGTGCGCCGGAACAATGACGAGCTGCTCGCCAACTGGGGCAACCTCGTAAACCGGACGCTGACCAACGCGCACCGGAACTTCGGTGCGGTGCCGGAGCCCGGCCCGCTCGACGCCGCCGACGAGGCGCTGCTCGCCACCATCGACGACGGCTTTGCGACGCTCGGAGCCCACATCGAGCAAGGTCGGTTCCGGGCGGCGCTCGCAGAGGCGATGCGACTCGCCTCGCAGGTCAACCAGTACCTGTCGGATCAGGCGCCCTGGGCGCTCGTGAAGACCGACCGCGCCCGCGCGGGAACGGTGTTGTACGTCGCGCTGCGCGCGGTCGACAGTCTGAAGACCATGTTCACGCCGTTCCTGCCGCACACATCGCAAGTGGTCCACGAGCTGCTCGGCCACGAAGGCGTGCTCGCGGGTCCGCTCGAGTTCCGCGAGGTGGGCGAGGAGGACGGGCGGACGCACGAGGTCCTCACGGGCGACTACGCGTCGTGGGTCGGCCGCTGGGAGCCGAGCACGCTGGCGCCGGGCCAACTGCTGCTCGAGCCGAAGCCGCTCTTTCGCAAGCTCGACGAATCGATCGTCGACGAGGAGCTGCGCCGGATGGCCGGCGGCGCCGACGACGAGTGATCGACACCCACGCGCACCTCGGCGACGACGCGGCCGAGGTGCTCGCCCGCGCCCGCGCGGCCGGCGTAGAGCGCGTGATCGCAATCGCCACGACGGTCGAGGATGCTCACGCGACGCTCGCGATCGCTGACGCGAACGAAGGCGTCTACGCGTGCCTCGGCATCCACCCGCATGAGGCCGCGTCGGCCGACGCGTCGTCCGTCGACGCGCTGCGGACGCTGCTCGGCCATCCCAAGGCTGTGGGCGTCGGCGAGACGGGGCTCGACTACTTCCGCGACTACGCGCCGCGCGAGTCGCAGCGCCTCCTGTTCGAGCAACAGCTCGCACTTGCACTCGAGACGGGCAAGCCCGTCGTCATCCACACACGCGCCGCCGACGACGACACCGTCCAGCTGCTCCTGCGACACGCCGGCCAGGTCGTCCTCCACTGCTTCTCCGCACCGGCGTTGCTCGCGCCTGCCCGTGAACAGGGCTGGTACGTCTCGTTCGCGGGCAACGTCACCTACAAGAACGCCTACGAGCTCCGTGCTGCCGCCCGCGCGGTCCCGGCCGACCGCCTGCTCGCCGAGACCGACAGCCCCTACCTCGCACCTCAGGCAGTTCGCGGGCGGCGGAACGAGCCCGCGTTCGTCGTCCACACGCTCGCGGCGCTTGCCGACGCTCGAGGCGTCGAAGCGAAGGAGCTCGCCGCGCGGATCGACGCGAACGCCGCTGCGGTCTTCGGACTGTGAGCGTCCGGCCACGCAAGGCGCTCGGGCAGCACTTCCTCGTCGACGAGAACATCCTCGGCGTGATCGGCCGACTGGCGGAGCTCGACGCCGACGACGTCGTGCTGGAGATCGGCGCCGGGCTCGGCGTCCTCACACGCTTCCTCGCCGACCGTGTCTCGCTCGTGCACGCCGTCGAGGTGGACCGTCGGCTCGAGCGCGAGCTCGTCCGCATCCCGCGGACGCGCCTCCACTGGGGCGACGCGCTCGAGCTCGATCCCGGCTCGCTCGACCCGGCGCCCAACAAGCTCGTCGCGAACCTGCCGTACAACGTCGCCACGCCGCTCGTCGTCGAGAGCCTGGCGAACGAGCAGCTCGAGCTCTGGTGCGTAATGGTGCAGCGAGAGGTCGCCGATCGCTTCTTCGCGCAACCGTCGACGAAAGCCTACGGCGCCGTCTCGGTTCTGCTGCGACTGACGACGGAGCGCACCGGCTTCCACCCGGTCTCGCGCGAGGTCTTCCGGCCACGCCCGAACGTCGACTCGGCCCTCGTCGCGTTCCGGCGTGTCGCACCGGCGCCGGATCCGGCCGTCAAGCGGGTTGTCGAGGCGGCCTTCTCCCATCGCCGCAAGACGCTCGCGAACGCGGTCTCCCTCGCCGGCCTCGTTCCACGCGAACGCGCGGTCGAGGCGCTCGCAACGATCGGCCGGCCTGCCGCGGTGCGCGCGGAGGCGCTTGAGCCGCAGGAGTTCGTCGCGCTGTCCGAGGCGCTCCGGTGATCGCGTCCGCGCCGGCGAAGCTGAACCTCGCCCTGACCGTCGGTCCCAGCCGTGGCGCCGGCAAGCACGAAGTGCTGACGGTCCTGCAGCGCCTCGACCTCGCGGATTCGATCTCGGTCGAGCCTGCCGGGTCGACGACGGTCGAGGGCTACCCGGACGACACGCTCGTACGGAGGGCGCTCGACTCGCTCGGCGCGCCGCACGGCTGGCGCGCGACGATCGACAAGCGGATCCCGGCCGCGTCTGGGCTCGGAGGCGGGAGCTCTGATGCCGCGGCTGCGCTTCGGCTCGGGAACCTCCAGCTCGCGGAGCCGTTGAAGCACGACGCGCTGCACGAGCTCGCCGCCGCTCTCGGCGCCGACGTCCCGTTCTTCCTGCGCGAGGGGCCACAGCTCGGGAGCGGCGACGGAACGACGCTCGAGCCGGTCTCGATCCCGCAGGCGTTCGTCGTGCTGCTGCTGCTTCCACGCGGCTCCGCCAAGAGCTCGACGGGCGACGTGTACGCAGCCTTCGACGAGCGCGGCGGAGCGGCCGGGTTCGACGAGCGCGCGCGGTCGCTCCGCACGGCCCTCAGGGAGCTCGACGCTCCACGCGACCTCGCCGAGCTGCCGCGGAACGACCTGGCGTCATCGCCGCATGCCGCCGAGCTGCTTGCCGCCGGAGCGTTCAGAGCGGATGTCAGCGGCGCGGGGCCGGTCGTCTACGGCCTGTTCGACGACGCGGCCGGGGCAGACCGCGCACGCGACGCACTCGGTGGTCTCGGCGAAAGCTGGATCACGAATCCTGCGTGGTAGCTTTGATCGCCATGTCGTACGCGATCGAACACGGTTCCACGGGGCCCGGTCGCTGGCTCCGCGGCAAGCGGCTGCGGATCACGTTCTGGATCGCGGCGTTCGAGGCGCTGCTCTACCTCTTCCACGTCCTGCACTGGTGGGAAGCCGTCGTGCTGGCGGCGTTGGCGGGCGCGTTCTGGTGGTACACGGGGCGGTCGCACCGCTCGGACATCCTGCGGAACGTGAGCTGGATCCTGGCGGCCTCCCAGCTGCTCGTGCTCTGTGTTCCGCTCGCGCTCGGGCTCGTGAAGGCCGTTGCGATCGCCGTGGTCGCCGTGCTTGCGATCATCGCGCTGATCTTCCTCTTCACCGAACGTAACTAGTCCGGCCCCCGCCTATACTCGGGCGGCAGTGGGGCGTAGCCAAGCGGTAAGGCAGCGGGTTTTGGTCCCGCGATCCCAGGTTCGAATCCTGGCGCCCCAGCCATCTCGCTGACGCGACGATATGTCCGATCCGCCGCTCGCAGCCCTGATCATGGCCGGAGGCCTCGGTACCCGGATGCGCTCCGCCGTGCCGAAGCACTTCCATCCGATTCTCGGGCGCAGGCTGGTCGACTGGGTGATCGGCGTCGCGGTCGACGCGGGCGCCGACCCGGTCGTCGTGGTGGCGTCGCCGTCGGGCAGCGACCAGTTCGCAGGCCGTCCGGTCACGATCGCCGTGCAACAGGAGCCGCTCGGCACCGGCGACGCGGCGCGCGCCGCGCATGCCGCGCTGGCGGAGCACGCCGGCGACGTGCTCGTGCTCTCAGGCGACACGCCGCTGCTCACGGCGGAGCTGCTGCACGACCTGCTGGCGACGCATCGAGCCGAAGGCGCAGCGGCCACGATCCTCAGCGCGAAGCCCGCCGACCCGCGCATCTACGGCCGCGTCGTGCGCGGCGAGGACGGCTCGGTGCTCCGGATCGCCGAGGGCACCGATGCGACCCCGGAGGAGCTCGAGATCGACGAGATCAACTCGTCGATCTACGCGTTCCGATCCGATGCGCTGTGGCCTGCACTGGAGCGCCTGCAGCCCAAGAACGTGCAGGGCGAGCTCTATCTCACCGACGTGATCGCGCTGCTGGTGGAGAGCGGCAAGCGAGTCGCTGCCCACGTTGCGGCGAACTCCGACGAGACCGAGGGCGTGAACACCCGCGTCGAGCTCGCCCACGCCGCAGCCGTGCTCCGCGACCGCATCAACGAGCAGCACATGCTCGCGGGCGTCACGATCGTCGATCCGGCGTCGACCTGGATCGACCCGACGGTCGAGATCGCCGAAGACGTCACGATCAACCCGTTCACCGTGCTCCGCGGCCGAACGACGATCCGCACCGGCGCCGACATCCAGCCGCACACGGTCGCCGTCGACGCCGAGATCGGCGAACGCGCGGTCGTCGGGCCCTTCTGTTACCTTCGACCCGGAACGCGTCTCGGCGAGTCCTCGAAGGCAGGCACCTACGTGGAGATCAAGAACTCGCGCATCGGCGACCGCACGAAGGTGCCGCATTTGTCGTACATCGGCGATGCGGACATCGGCGAGGACACGAATATCGGAGCCGGTGCGATCACCGCGAACCTCGGCCATCGGCCCGGCGAGCCGAAGAAACGGACGACGATCGGCCGCAACGTCAGAACGGCGATCCACAATGGCTTCATCGCTCCAGTGGAGGTCGGGGACGGCGCATGGATCGGAGCCGGTTCGGTGATCACGAAAGACGTTCCGCCGGGTGCGCTCGGGATCGCGCGGCCGCGTCAGGAGAACAAGGAGGGGTATGCAGCCCGGCAGCAGCGCGACGACTGAGCTCGCCCTCCCGGGCCTCGAAGGGCCGGAGACGTTGACGCAGCCGGCGCCCGGCCACTGGATCGAGCGTGGTCCCCAGAAGCGGCTGATGGTCTTCAGCGGCCGGTCGCACCCGACGCTCGCCGAGCGGATCGCGGAGCAGCTCGGAGTCGAGCTGGGGGAGATCGAGCTGCACACGTTCGACAACAGTGAGGCGTACTGCCGCTACTGCGAATCGATCCGCGGCGCCGACCTGTTCATCGTGCAGACGGGCAGCCCGCCCGTCGACCAGCACCTGATGGAGCTGCTGCTGATGATCCAGGCGGCCAAGCTCGCGTCGGCGAAGCGGATCACCGCCGTGATCCCGTGGTTCCCGTATGCCCGCCAGGATCGCAAGGCGAAGCCGCGCGAGCCTGTCTCGGCACGCCTCGTCGCCGACATGCTGCAGCTGGCCGGCGCGGACCGCGTGCTGACGATGGATCTGCACGCCGGCCAGATCCAGGGCTTCTTCACGATTCCGGTCGACCACATGACGAGCCTGCCGCTGTTCGCGCGCCATTTCCGCGACCTCGGGCTATTCGGCGAAGGCGTCGTCTCGGTCGCGCCCGACGCCGGGCGGGCGAAGCACGCCGTCCGCTTCGCCGAGATGATCGACGCCGACTTCGCGATCATGCACAAGACGCGGCCTTCGCACGATCAGGTCTCGATCACCGAGGTCACCGGTCGCGTCCGCGACAAGATCGCGATCATCGGCGACGACATCACGACCACCGGCGGCACCTTGATCGCCGGAGCCGAGGCGCTGAAGGCGCACGGCGCGACGGACGTCTGGGTATTCGTCACGCACGCCCTCCTCTCGGACGAGGGGCTGAAGCGCCTCAGCGAGGCCGGGCTCGCCGGCATCGTCACCACCGACACCGTGCCGATCGACCCGATCGCGAAGCCCGACAACCTCACGGTGCTCACGGTCGCCCCGCTGCTCGCCGAAACGATCATGAACGTCTTCGCCGACGATTCGGTCAGCGCGATCTTCGGCGGCGAGAACCAGCTGTTTTAGCTGGGGGAAGAACCTGCGGTTCTCCCCCAGGGCCCCTCTCTCCCTCCGCGCGCCCTCTCGACCGTTCGTTGACCTCTCGCCGAGCCAAGCTCGGCTTCGGTCGCGATGGTCAGGCGCGTCCTGACGGAAGAAAGCGCATGCAGCCGAGCCGTCGCGCCTCAGACGAACCGACCCAGGCGTGCGCCGGCCCAGACGGCAGCGAGGCCGACGAGCACGTTCGCGGCGATGGTCGCCAACGCGACCTTGTGCGCGCCGTCGTCGATCAGGGAGAGCGTCTCCTGCGCAAACGTCGAGAAGGTCGTGAAGCCGCCACAGAATCCCATCACGAGGCCCGTCCGGAGCCAGGTCGGTGCCCGATGCCGGTCGACGACCGCGGCGATGACGAATCCGACCGCGAGACAGCCGCTGCTGTTGATGACGAATGTCGCGAGCGGGAAGACCGACTCGCTGCGCTGCTCGATCAGACGGTCGATGCCGTAACGCGACAGGACGCCGAGCGTGCCGAGCGCGGACAGGCCGAGGATTACGGACATATGCGGGCTCCTTGTCGTCGTAGGAGCCATCAGCCGGAAGCGGCGGTTCAGGCGAGCCCCATCGCCTCGTCCTGAGTCTAGGTGAGGAGCCCGACCGGCTACACTGCTCGGCCGTGCCTGCCGAGCGTCACAAGCTCACCGTCGCGCACCGCGAGGTACTCGGTTCCTCCGAATCGCGCCGCCTCCGCAAGCGGGGGCTGATCCCCGGGATCCTGTACGGCCGGGAGCAGCCCGTGCCGATCACCGTCCCTGAGCGCGACCTGCGCAGCGCCCTCACGACCGAGGGTGGCCTGAACGCGGTGCTCGACGTCGTCGTCGACGCGGGCAAGACCCACCCGTCGGTGCTCAAGGAGTTCCAGCGCGACAAGGTTCGCGGGGTGATCACCCATTTCGACCTGCAGGAAGTCCGCCTCGACCAGCCGATCCACGCGACCGTGCCGGTGACCCTCGTCGGCGAGCCCGTCGGCGTGAAGGAGGGCGGCGTGCTCTCGCAGGCGACGATCGAGGTCAACGTCGAGGCGCTGCCGATGGACGTGCCGCAGCACCTCGACCTCGACGTCTCGGCACTCGAGATCGGCGACATCGCCCGGCTCGACTCCCTGCACGTCCCCGAGGGCGTCAAGCTGCTCGATGATCCCGAGACCGTGCTCGCGAGCGTCACCCACGCCCGGGTCGAGGAGGAGCCGGAGGCCGAGGAAGCACCCGCCGAGGGCGAGCTTGCGGAGGGTGAGACCGCCGCCGAGCAGCCCGCGGCCGAAGCAGACGCCGCCGCCGAAGGCGACGGCGACGCCGAAGGCTAGGCGGCGATGCGGCTCTGGCCGCGCCGCCACGGCACGTCGCTCGACCTGCTCGTCGCGGGCCTCGGCAATCCCGGCCGCGAGCACGCAGCGAACCGGCACAACGTCGGCTGGCTCGTCGTCGACGAGCTCGCGCGGCGGCACGACGGGCAGTGGCGCGCGAAGTTCAACGGGCGCCTGGCCGAGATCCGCATCGACGGCCACAAGGTCGCGCTGCTCAAACCGGAGACCTACATGAACGACTCGGGGCGGGCGGTTCAGGCCGCCATGCGGTTCTTCAAGCTCGATCCGGGCACCGTGCTGGTCGTCCACGACGAGAGCGATCTCGAGCTCGGGCGCCTGCAGCTCCGCCGCGGCGGCGGGCTGGCCGGCCACAACGGGCTCCGCTCGGTCGCCCAGCAGCTCGGCGGCCCGGACTTCCTGCGCCTGCGGGTCGGCGTCGGGCGTCCCGAGCGCGGCGACCCGCGCCCGCTCGCCGACTGGGTGCTGTCCGATTTCGCGCCGCACGACGACGCCGACGCGATCGTCGGCCGTGCGGCCGACGCGGTCGAAACGCTCGACGCAGAGGGGCTCGACGCCGCCCAGCGGCGGGTGAACTGATGGACGCCGCCACGACGACTCCGGTCCTCGCGGGCCTCGTCGAGCGCCTGCGCGGCGAGCAGCGCTTCCAGGACTACGTTGCCGCGTTCCCGGAGCGCGCGCGCGTCTCGGAGCCGATTCTGCCGCTGCTGCTCGCGACCCTGCACGCCGAGCTCGGCCGCGGGCTCGTCGTGCTCCTGCCCGAGGACGCGGACGCACGCGACGCCGCCGAGGCGGCGGGCTGGTTCGTCGGTGAGGAGAACGTCGCGCTGTTCCCGTCGCGCGGCGTGCACTTCGGCTCGGGGCTCGAGCCGCCGCCGCACCTCGTGGGGGAGCGCGCCCGCGCGCTCGAGGTGCTCGAGCGGGGCGGACTGGTGTGCGCGTCGGCGGTCGCCGTCGCGGAGGGCCTGCCGCCGGTCGACTCCCGGCCGGCGCCGCTGCGCGTGTCGCCCGGTGACGAGCCCGGCCTCGAGTCGCTCGCCGAGCAACTCTCGTCCTCGGGCTACGAGCGCGTGGAACGGGTGGAGGAGCGCGGGCAGTTCGCGGTGCGCGGCGGCCTGGTCGACGTGTTCGGGACGACCGGGCGCGAACCGGTGCGCATCGAGCTGTTCGGCGACGAGGTGGAGCAGATCCGCGCCTTCTCGCCGTTCACGCAGCGCGCGCTACGCGAGCTCGACGAAGCCGTCCTCTATCCGGCCGCCGAGCGCCGTCGCGAGCTGCAGGAGCTGGACCTCGGGCCCGAGGAGGGGGACGAGCCGACGACCGTCCCCGACGATCTCGTGCCCCCGTTCGACCGGCCGCCCGACGTGGTCTGGGAGCCGTCGGACGTGGCGGACGTCTGGACTGAGGAGTCGCTGGCGCCGGTCGACGTGAGCGGCGCAGCCGAGCTCGGACCGCTGCCGCAGGGCCAGCGGTTCAGCTTCGACGCCCAGCGGCCCGCGCTCGCGGCGCGCGGGCTCTCCGAGGCCGAGAACGAGCTCGGCGGCCTGCTGCGCCAGGAGCTCGACATCGTCGTCACGTTCCCGCATCGAGGCGAGGCGCTGCGCCAGCAGCAGCTGCTCCGGCGCGTCTCTGCGGCGATGCTCGAACCGGGTGACGGCCCCGCGGGCCTGACATTCGCGGTGTCGCCCGCGCGCCGCGGGTTCGTGTGGCGCGAGCTCGGGCTTGCGCTCCTGCCGGACACGCAGGTGTTCCGCAAGCGACCGCCGCGCGCGACGACCGCCCCGGGCCGGGCGCTCCAGAGCTTCTCCGACCTCCGCACCGGCGACTACGTCGTCCACGAGGACCATGGTGTCTCCCAGCTGCTCGGCTTCGAGACGAAGGAGGTCGCAGGCGTCACCCGCGACTACCTGCTGCTGGCGTTTCGCGGCGAGGACCGTGTCTACGTCCCGCACGAGCAGATCGGCAAGGTCAGCCGCTACATCGGCGCCGACTCCCGCGCCCCGGCGCTCTCCAAGCTCGGCGGGAAAGCGTGGGACAATCTCAAGTCGCGCGCGCGCGAGCACCTGCGCGAGCTCGCCGGCGATCTGCTGCAGCTCTACGCACAGCGACAGACGCAGCCGGGCGTCGCGTACGACGTCGAGCACGAATGGGTCGAGCAGCTCGAAGCGGAGTTCCCGTATCGCGAGACCGACGACCAGCGAACGGCGATCGAGGCGGTCAAGGAGGATCTCGAGGCGCCGCGCCCGATGGACCGGCTCGTCTGCGGCGACGTCGGCTTCGGGAAGACGGAGGTTGCGTTGCGGGCAGCGTTCACCGTCGCCGTCTCGGGCCGGCAGGTACTGATGCTCGTCCCGACGACGGTGCTGGCACAGCAGCACTGGAACACCTTCCGCGGCCGCTACCGCGACTTCCCGGTTCGGGTCGAGATGGTGTCACGGTTCCGCAGGCCGGCCGACGTGAAGCAGGTCCTGCGCGACTTCGCCGAGGGGAAGGTCGAGGTGCTGATCGGGACGCACCGGATCCTCTCGCGCGATGTGATCCCGAAGGAGCTCGGCCTCGTGATCGTCGACGAGGAGCAGCGGTTCGGCGTCGCGCAGAAGGAACTGCTGCGCCAGCTGCGCCTCGAGGTCGACGTGCTCGCGCTGTCCGCGACGCCGATTCCCCGCACGCTGCACATGTCGCTCTCCGGCCTCCGCGACATCTCGGTGATCGAGACCCCACCTGAGGGCCGGCGCCCGATCCGTACGTACGTCGGTGAGCTCGACGACGACCTGATCAAGCAGGCGCTCGAGCGCGAGGCCGCGCGTGAAGGGCAGGCGTTCTACCTGCACAACCGCATCGAGACGATCGAGGAGGCAGCCGAGAAGCTGAAGCGGCTGTGCCCGAACCTGCGCTTCCTCGTCGCGCACGGGCAGATGCGCGAGCGCGAGCTCGAGGACAAGATGCTGACGTTCCTCGCGGGTGACGCCGACGTGCTCGTGTCGACCACGATCATCGAGTCCGGCCTCGACATCCCGCAGGCGAACACGCTCGTGGTCGAGCGAGCAGACACGCTCGGTCTCGCCCAGCTCTACCAGATCCGCGGCCGCGTCGGACGCAGCGACGTCCTCGCTCACGCGTACCTGTTCTATCCCGATCAGACGGAGCTGACGCCCGAGTCGCGGGCGCGGCTGGCGACGCTGGCCGACCACACCGAGCTCGGCGCCGGCTTCGCGATCGCGATGCGCGATCTCGAGATCCGAGGCGCCGGCGATCTGCTCGGCGCGGAGCAATCCGGGCACGTGGCGGCGCTCGGCTTCGAGCTCTACGTCGAGATGCTGCACGAAGCCGTCGCCGAGCTGAGCGGCCAGCGCCGGATCGCCGCCCGCCCGGTGCGCGTCGATGTCCGTGTCGACGCGTACGTGCCGGCCGGATACATCGCGGCCGAGGCGCTGAAGATCGACCTGCACCGGCGCATCGCGCTCAGCGAGTCGGAGGACGAGCTGCACGAGCTGCGCGTCGGCACCGAGGATCGTTACGGACCGCTGCCGGAGCCCGTCACGAACCTCTTCTCGATCCAGGAGGCGAAGCTGAAGCTCGCCCGGCTGGGTGCCGACTACCTCGTCTTCCGCGGCGGCCGCGCATCGGTCGGGCCGGTCGTGCTCGGGTCCGGCGAGCTTCGTGAACTGCGCGCGCTGATCGACACCGCCGTCTACTCGACGGGCACCCGTGAGGTGACGTTAAGGCACGGTGAATTCAAGGGAGCGCTCGATTTGGTCGATGCTATGCTGGCCGCGCGCCGGGCGGCCTGAGCGGCGCTTTTCTATGCAGAGACACCTTCTTCGACTCTCGATTTTGCTCGCCGGTGCGGCCCTACTGGCCGCCTGCGGCGGTGGCAGCTCGGGCTCGCTCTCGGGCAACGACGTCGCGCTCGTCGGCAAGTCGCATGTCACGAAGCAGCAGTTCGACGACCTGTTGGCCCAGGCCAAGCTCTCGTTCAAGCAGAACGGCCGGGCGTTCCCGAAGGCCGGGACGACCGAATACGCGACCGTCAAGACCCAGGTCGTGAACCTGCTCGTCCAGCAGGCCGAGCGGCAGCAGCGCGCCGACTCCCAGGGCATCAAGATCACCGACAAGCAGGTCACGAACCGGCTCGACCAGATCAAGAAACAGTACTTCGGCGGAAGCCAGAAGAAGTATCTCGCCCAGCTGAAGAAGCAGCAGCTGACCGAGGCGCAGGTGCGCGACTCGATCAAGGGCCAGCTGATCGCGACCGCCCTCGAGAACAGCGTCACCAAGTCGATCAAGGTCTCCGACGCCGAGGTTCACGACTACTACCTGCTGCACTCGCAGGACTACGCCAAGCCGCAGTCGCGCGACGTGCGCTACATCCTCGTCAAGTCGAAGCAGACCGCGAATCAGCTGTACGGACAGCTGAAGAACGCGCCCGACAAGACGTGGTGCACCCTGGCGAAGAAGTACTCGCTCGACCCGAGCTCGAAGGGGAGCTGCGGCAAGGGCACCTTCAGCAAGGGACAGACGGTGCCCGAGTTCGACAAGGTGCTCTTCTCGGCGCCCACCAAGCAGGTGCACGCACCGATCCACAACGCGCAGTACGGGTGGTTCGTGGTCGAACCGACCTCGAACGTCCACCCGCGCAGCGTCACGCCCGAGAAGACCGTCGCCGCGCGGATCAGGCAGACGATCCTCGGCCAGAAGAAGACCACTGCCGTCAACGACTGGGCGACCACGTTGACGAAGAGCTTCTGTTCGAAGGTCAAGTACCAGGCCGACTTCACGCCGAGCCCGGATCCTTGCGCTGCCGGCACCACCACGAACGCCACGACGACCGGCTAGCTCGACCGATCGTCTAGGTTCTCGCCGTGTCTCTTGCCGGCGCGCTCGTCGAGCTTCAGGAGCTGACCGAGCGTCTGCGCCGCGATTGCCCGTGGGATCGCGAGCAGACAGCACGCACGATCGTGCCGCACACGGTCGAGGAGGCCTACGAGGTCGCCGATGCCGCGGTCGCCGGCGACGACGCGAAGCTCCTGGACGAGCTCGGCGACCTGCTCTTCCAATGCGTGTTCCTCGCGCTGATGCTGCAGGAGGCGGGCAGCGGGGATCTCGAGCAGGTGATCCGTGGGATCACGACCAAGCTGGTCCGCCGTCATCCGCACGTCTTCGGCGACGCCGCGGCGGCGAGCGCCGGTGCGGTGCGTCTGCGCTGGGAAGAGGTCAAGCGTGAGCAGGAAGGGCGCGAGGGCATCTTCCACGACGTCCCGGAGAGCCTCCCCGCGCTCCTCTATGCGCGAAAGCTGCAGCGCCGCGCGACCAGCGTCGGCTTCGAGTATCCGGATCTGGCAGGGGCAGTCGCCGATCTGGACGACGAGCTGCGCGAGCTCCGCGCCGAGCTGCCCGCCGACGAGCCGGTGCCCGAGCGCGAGCCGGACTCGGCTGTCGCGGCAGAGCTCGGCGACGTGCTGTTCGCGATCGTCAACGTCGCACGGCGGCTGAACGTCGATCCGGAGCTCGAGCTGCGCGCGTCGGCGAAGCGCTTTCGCACGCGTGTCGAGCTTGCGGAGCAGATCGCGGCGGCCGACGGCTCCGACTGGACGTCGTTGTCGCTCGCGGAGCAGGACGGCTACTACGACCAGGCGAAGCGGAAGGAGGCAGGCCGGTGACGACCATCGCAGCAGTGAGGGGTCGGCAGGTGGTCGACTCGCGCGGGAACCCGACCGTCGAGGTCGACGTCGTGCTGGCGTCGGGTGCATACGGCCGCGCCGCCGTCCCTTCCGGCGCGTCGACCGGTGTCCACGAGGCGGTCGAGCTGCGCGACGGCCGCGCCGAGTGGGGCGGCAAGGGCGTGACGGACGCGGTCGAAAACGTCAACATCGAGATCGCCGACGCCGTTCGCGGCCTCGACGCGCGCGACCAGGAGTCGCTCGACCGGAGGCTGATCGAGCTGGACGGCACTCCCAACAAGGGCCGGCTCGGTGCAAACGCGATCCTCGGCGTCTCGCTCGCCGCAGCGAAGGCTGCGGCGGCGGCCGGCGGCCTCCCTCTCTGGCGCCACCTCGGCGGCGACGGCGCGGCGACGCTGCCCGTGCCGATGCTGAACGTGATCAACGGCGGCGTGCACGCCGACAACTCGATCGACCTGCAGGAGTTCATGGTCGTGCCGGTCGGTGCCTCGTCGTTCAGCGAGGCGCTGCGCATCGGCGCGGAGGTCTATCACGCCCTCAAGCAGCTACTGCACGAGCGCGGCCTTTCGACCGCGGTCGGCGACGAGGGAGGGTTCGCGCCCGACCTCGACTCGAGCGAAGCGGCGATCGAGGTGATCCTCGACGCGGCCGAGCGGGCGGGGCACCGCGAGCGCGTTGCGATCGCGCTCGACCCGGCGACGAGCGAGGTCTACGCCGACGGCGCCTATCGCTTCGAAGGTCGGACCGAGACCGGCGAGACGATGTCCCGCTTCTGGGCCGAGATCGTCGAGCGCTACCCGGTCGTGTCGATCGAGGACGGCTGCGCCGAGGACGACTGGGACGCGTGGGCGAAGCTCACGGCCGACCTGGGCGACCGCGTGCAGCTCGTCGGCGACGACCTGTTCGTCACGAATCCGGAGCGTCTCCGCGACGGTATCGCGCGCAAGGTCGCCAACTCGGTTCTCGTCAAGGTCAACCAGATCGGCACGCTCACCGAGACGATGGAGTGCGTCCGGCTCGCGCACGACGCCGGCTACAGCGCCGTCATGTCCCACCGCTCGGGCGAGACCGAGGACGCGACGATCGCCGACCTTGCGGTCGCGCTCGGAACGGGGCAGATCAAGACCGGCGCGCCGGCGCGCTCGGATCGCGTCGCGAAGTACAACCAGCTGCTCCGGATCGAGGAAGAGCTGGGAGCCCGAGCCTTCTACCCGGGCCGCGAGGCCTTCCCGCGCGCCTCGGGCGCCGGTTAGAGCTCCTTCGCGAGGTTCACCCAGGTCGAGGTGACCTCCATGCCGACCTTCTCGTAGACGCCGAGCGCGCCCGTGCGCGAGTCCGTCGACAGCTCGGATCGCGTCGCTCCGTGCTCACGCGCCTCGCGGAACGAGTCGGCCAGCAGCGCTCGCGCGAGGCCCTGGTTGCGGCGATCGCGCCGCGTGGCGAGCTTGTCGATGAAGGCGTAGTCGTCGGCCATGATCACGAACGCCGCTGCGACCGCGTCCCCGGTGCCGTCGACGACGATTCGCAGTTGCCAGGGCTCGAACGCCGGCCGATTCCAGACCTGGGCGCCGAAGTCCTCGAAGCTCTGCCGGTCGCGCGCCGACCATTCGAGAAACGCGTCTTCGATCACCGTCCACGCAGCACGACGGTCGGCCTCGGACTCGGCGGCGCGGATCGCGTGGCCCCGAGGCAGCGGCTGCGCCTCGATCTCCTTGCCCGGCGGCAGCTGGAGGACCCAGGACGTCCAGCGGGGCCGATAGCCGAGCGACGTCAGCAGCCGCTCGCCCACCGAGCCCGTCGGCACGGGCATCCCGACCACCTTCGACCCGTGCTCTCTCGCCTTCCGTTGCGTCCAACCCGCGAGTGCGGTGCCGAGGCCGCGTCCGCGGTGGTCCGGGTGGACTGCCACGAAGCCGCGGTCCGCGTAGGTCAGCTCGGCGTAGGCCACGAGCGCGTCTCCGTCGAACACGCCGACCGTGGACGACGGGACGTCGTAGGACGGCCGCTGCCAGTCGGCGACGACGTCGGCTTCTTCGATCGCGACTTCGCCGACGTCGTGGAGCTCCTGGGCTGCGATCACCTCGGCGACCGCTGCGGCGTCGCGGATCTGCAGCGGGCGCTGCTCGAGCCCTGCGGGAAGCTTCATGGCCGACTTTGCCTACGCGGCCTGCCGGAGCCCGGGTGCGCCGCGGAGGAGCTCGAGTGCGGCAAGCGTCTCGCGCGCCGTGCGGCGGAGGCCGACGTGACGGACGACGCCGGCCTGGTCGACGATCATCGTGATGCGGCGGTGCTCGTCGACGCCGCTCAGGACCGGGAGGCGCACGGGCTCGCCGCTGTAGAGGCTGGCCGTGTTGTGCCAGTCGTGCGGTGTCGTGACCACGACGACTGCGCCGTCGGCGGCGAAGGCCTCCTCGAGCTCCGCGAGCTCACGGGTGTCGAAGCGGCGCGCCCCGAAGGCGACGACCAGCCAGGCCCCGCGGTACTCGTCGAGCGAGATTCTCCGCGGCGGCTCGCCGCGAATGAATGCGTCTGCTGTGACTCTCGGTGCCGCGCTGCCGATCGAGATCATCATGCGCCAGACGGTACGCCCGGGCGCCGTCCGGGTCGTCGTCGCCGCGAACGATCTTGCCGTCGTCCGTGAGGACGAGCCCCGCAGACGGCTAGTCTGGGCGCCGATGTCGGTCGAACGCCGGAGGACGAAGATCGTGGCCACGATCGGGCCTGCGTCGTCGACGCACGACGTGCTGCGCGCGCTGGTCGAGACCGGGGTCGACGCGGTTCGGCTCAATCTCTCGCACGGGACGCATTCGGATCACGGGACGAGCGCCGAGGTCGTTCGGGCGGTCCAGTCCGAGACGGGGAAGCCGCTGGCGGTGATCGCCGACCTCCAGGGCCCCAAGCTGCGGATCGGCGATCTCCCGGGGCCGCGGGTGCTGCTCAAGGGGGAAGAGGTCGTCGTCGTCGGCGAGCAGTGGGCCGTCGACAGCGAGCTTCCCGTCGCGCCGGAGGTGATCGGAGAGGTCCTGAGCCCGGGACATGACGTCCTGATCGACGACGGGCTCGTGCGGCTCAGCGTCGAGGAGGTGGCGAACGGTCGCGCCCGCTGCCGCGTGCTCGTCGGCGGCGAGGTGAAGTCGCACAAGGGCGTCAACCTGCCCGGCGTGCCCATTCCGATTCCCTCGCTGACGAAGAAGGATCTCGACGATCTCGAGTTCGCGCTGTCGCTGAACGTGGACTACGTCGCGCTCTCCTTCGTGCGCGCCGCTGCCGACGTGCGCGACCTCCACGAGATCATCCGGCAGCACGGCTCCGCTGCGCGCGTGATCGCGAAGATCGAGAAGGCCGAGGCAGTCGAGGTGCTCGACGAGGTGCTGCACGAGACCGACGCGGTCATGGTCGCGCGCGGCGACCTCGGCGTCGAGATCGGCGCCGCGACCGTGCCGCTGCTCCAGAAGCGCATCATCCTCCGCTGCCTCGAAGCCGGAAAGCCCGTGATCACCGCGACGCAGATGCTCGAGTCGATGATCGAGCACGCCGAGCCGACACGGGCCGAGGCGAGCGACGTCGCCAACGCCGTGCTCGACGGCACGTCGGCCGTGATGCTGTCGGCGGAGACCGCGACCGGCAACTACCCGGTGGAGGCGGTCGCGACGATGGATCGCATCGCGCGTGCGGTCGAGCCGTCGATGGGCTACCGCCACCAGATGCCGGAGCCGGGCGAGGAGACCACCGTGGGGACCGCGATGTCGAACGCCGCGTGCGATCTGGCCGAGGCGCTCGGCGCGCGGGCGATCCTCGTCCCGACGTTCACCGGCCGCACCGCGTCGGCCGTCGCCCGGCTTCGCCCGCGCCGGCCGATCGTTGCGCTCTCGCACCATCAGACCTCCGTGCAGCAGCTCGCGCTCGAGTGGGGGGTCACACCCGTGCTGATGCCGCAGACCCACGACGTCGAGGATCTCTGGGCGAGGTCGATCGAGTCGGCGCTCGCCTCCGGGACGATCGACTCCGGCGACCGGGTCGTCCTCACCGCCGGGACCGCAGTGAACCTGCCGGGCTCGACCAACGTGATCAAGGTCGACGTCGCGTAGCACGCGCAGATGACGGGCGGCGCCTACTCGATCCCCGAGGTGCAGCGGCTCGTCGCAACGCTCGTCGCCGCCAAGCCCGGCGGGAAGGTGGCCGAGATCGGGACGTCGTACGGCGACGGCGCGCGTGCGATCGTCGCCGCGCTGCCCCGGGACGCGACGTTCGTCACCGTCGAGCTCGATCCCGAGCGTGCCGCGCAGGCGCGGGCGGCGCTCGCCGGCACCGCTGCCGAGGTGCTGGAAGGCGACTGGCGCGACCTGCTGCCCGCCCGCGGGCCCTTCGACGTCGTGTTCGCCGACGGCGGCTCGTTCTACGAGCAGGTCGCCGATCTGCTCGCGCCGGGCGGCATCCTCATCAAGGACGACCTGACGCCGGGGCGGGCGGTCGACGGCGACGCCGCGCGCGAAGCGCTGCTGCGCGACCCCCGGCTCGAGGCGACCGAGGTGCTCGTGACGCCTGAGATGGCGGCGATCGTCGCCGTCCGCCGAGCGTAGGGATCGGGCCGCCGCCGACGAAACGGGGGAGCATGCTGCGTCTCAGAGGGACCCGCCTGCTCGCTGCCGGCGGGCTCGTTCTGCTCGCCTTCCTCTACTGGAAGCCCGCGCACGCGTACCTCCACGCCAAGCAGGAGTTGCAGGGCCGGCGAGCCGAGGTGCAGGCGTTGCGGGCCGAGCGCACCCGGCTGCAGCGCCGGATCGCGCAGGCGGGGACCGGCGACCAGTTCGTGCGCGAGGCGCGGCGGCTCGGGCTCGTGAAGCCCGGCGAGAAGCTGTTCATCGTCAAGGGCATCGCCGCCTGGCGCAAGCACCACTGACGGCCGACGCGCGGTGCCAGGCACCGTGGTGCCTGGCACCTGTTCGTCGCGATCACGAGATGATTGATTCCCAAGTCGGCGCGGCGCGGTTGGGGGCCTGCACACGGCGCATTGCGGCCCCCTCGCCCACCGTCAAGGCTTCAGCCTTGCCGGCGGTCGAGTCGTCCCCAATGCTTGGTGCAGGCCCTCCCCGCATCCACGGCACTTAGGAATCAATCATCTAGCCTCGGAGTCGTGAACGACCGGGATGTCGTCGCGCGGCAGCTCGGCCGCGAGCCGCGCGCCTTTCGGGGCGTCGCCGTTCGCTGCCCGTTCGGCCGTCCCGCGGTGACGGAGCAGGCGCCGTTCGACGAGGCGGGCCGGCCGTTCCCCACCCAGTTCTACGTCACCTGTCCGTTCCTCGTGGCGGCGATCTCGCGGCTCGAGGCGGCCGGCGGCGTCGAGCGCTACTCGCGGGCCGCCCGGGACGAGCCGGAGCTCGCGGCCAGCCTCGCGCTCGCCGAGCGCGAACAGCGCCGGTCGCGGCCCGAGCTCGACGCCGGCATCGGCGGCGCGACGCGCGGCGGCAGCCTCAAGTGCCTGCACGCCCACGCCGCGTTCGCGCTCGCCCGGCCGGGGTACGAGCTCGGCGACCGGATCCTTGGCGAGCTGCCTGCCCTCTGGCCGGCTACCTGCTGTACTGCCTGACCGTGGACGTCGACCTCGCGCGCCATCAGTGGGACGACGGTCGGCGGCGCGTCGATGCCGCGCGCGGCGACGCCCGGCGCTACGTCACGCTCGCCGGCCAGGTCGACCTCGTGGTCTCCGCGCTGCGCGGGCGGGTCGGCCAGACCTTCACGCTCTCCGAGCTCGCAGACGCCTACGACGGCGCCGACATGTGGGTCCTCGAGCTGCTCGACGACGCCGACCCCGAGTCGGAGCACGTGACCGAGGCCGGGACGGTCGCCGACGCCGCCTTCCACAGCTACGCGCGCGGCGCCACGGACTACCGCCCGTGAGCGAGTCCGCGATCCGCCCGCGGCGCCTCCCTCGGCGCGACCGCCGGCTCTTGCGGACGGCCCTCGTCGCGGCCGGGCTGGTCGTGGCCTTCGTGCTCGGAATCGCGCTCGGCGAGGCGCTTCACGACCGCCCGAAGCCGGGCGGGTCGCAGACGATCGTGCGGACCCTGACGCCGCTGCCGCTCGCCCCCGCGGCCCGCTCGACGGTCACGGTCACCGTCCGTTCGCGCTGACGACGTTTAGGTACGAGCAGCTTTGGATACTTTTCGAGCATGGCGGCACCTCGGCCCACCCGCGGCGACCCCGACTGGCTGACGCTCGGCCAGGCGGCCAGGTTTCTCGGCGTCGCCCAGTCGACGATCAGGAAGTGGTCCGACCAGGGCCGCCTGCCGGCGTTCTACACACCGGGCCGGCACCGGCGCTTTCTCCGCACGGACCTCGAGGCGTTTGTCGACCGGTCGGGGCCGGCCTCGCTGCAGGAGCGCGGGCCGCTCGTGCTCGTCGTCGACGACAACGCGACCCTGCGGGCGCTCGTCCGGGTCAACCTGGAGCGCGAGGGCTACGACGTGATCGAGGCCGGCGGCGCAGACGAGGCGCTCGCCGCCGCCGACGATCAGGCTCCGGCGCTCGTGCTCCTCGACGTCGTGCTGCCGGGGACGGACGGCTGGCAGCTGCTCCAGCGACTGCAGGAGCGCCACGGAGCGATCCCCGTGATCATGTTCAGCGGCCAGGTCGACGCGTCGAACGCGGACGCGGAACAGCGCGGCGCCAAGGCATTCGTCGGAAAGCCGTTCGATCCGCAGCAGCTCGTCGACCGCGCGAAGCAGCTGCTCCCGGCGTAGCGTCGGTTACCGGCTCAGAGCTCTTCCATCGCGCGGAGCAGTCCGCCGGCAATCACCGCGAGGCTCGCGAGCAGGCTGATCCAGATCCCGATCCCGCGCCCGTCGGCCGGCAGCATCGCGTCCGGGATCGAGATCACGCGGATCATCACGAAGACCGTCGCAAGGATGCCGAGGGCCAGGACGAGGAGGCTCTCCGGCACGGACGGCGGCAGCTCGAAGCCGAGCTCGCGGAAGACCACGAGCCCGAGCACCGCCAGCCCGATGAAGAAGACGAGCTTGCCGAGGATGCCGGTGTGCCAGCCGATCACCGCCAGCTTGATCCCGACGCCGGAGCCCGCGTACCAGTCCATGAACGCCGAGAGGGCCAGGATCAGGCCGGCGATCCAGGTGACCCGCTCGCCGAGCGCGTAGAGGCCGGCCGGCGCGGGCGCGGGCGCGGGCCGGTCGTTCCCGGCTGCGCGCGTGCCCGGGGCGTCGATGTCGAAGAAGTCGGGGGGTTCCACAGCGGGGAGTATGGGTCCTTGGTCAGACGCCGAACAGCGTCTGCACCTGGTGCCACGCCGCAAGCGCGACGAGGGCCGCGAGGAAGCAGAGCACGAGCAGCGTCCACCAGAAACGCAGGCCGGACCGCCGTGCGGCGTGGCGCCGCTCGACCTGGGCCCGCCGCCGGGCCCGCTCACGGCGGTACGCGCGTTCGATCGCGAGGGGGTCGAGCGAAGGGGTCTCGTCGGTCAGCGCCGGGGCAGTTCCGCGTGCAGGGCGGGCCACACGAGGATTCTAGGCAATATCAGCAGGAGGATGGACGGCGAAGAGGGGCGCCCGCCCGTGGAGACGCTCGCCGAGGCCGCCGTGGGCGTTGCCGCCGCGGGCGACTTGCCGACGGCACTCGACGTGCTCGCCCAGGCCGCCAGGGCGGCCCTCGAGGCGGACACGGTGGTGGTGCGGCTGGCCGACGAAGAGGGCCGGCTCGAGGCGCGGGCGTTCGCGCCGGCCGGGTCGACGCTCGGGGCGGAGCTCGCGGGAACCCGTGCGTCCGTGGACGAGCTCCTCCGCAGCGGCGCGTCCGAGGCGACCGAGCGCGCCGCCGCCCGGACGCGGGCGGCGGGGCTGCTCGCGGTGCCGGCCCGCGTCGAAGGCAGGGTCGTCGGGCTGCTCGAGGCGGTGCGCGTGGCGTCGCCGTTCGGCCGGGCCGAGCGGCGGCTGGCCGAGCTGGCCGCCGCACAGCTCGCGCTTGCGATCCGCGGGCTCGCGCCGAACGAGGCGAGGCGGCGCCGTCGCGACCGCCTGCTCGGGCTCGCAGGCGACGCGCTGGCCGCAGGCACCGACGTGGAGCGCTCGGCGCGGCAGGCGATCCGGATCGCCGTCGACGCGTCCGAGGCCCAGGCCGGCGCGCTGTGGCGCCGCGGCCTCGCCGATGCTCCTGTGCTCGCCGCCTCGCATGGGCTTCCCGACGAGCTCGTGGCCGAGGCCGGTGGGCTGGCGGCGGCTGCGCTCCGCGACCGCCCCGCGCCGGCGATCGCGCTCGCGGAGCAGCTCCCCGCGAGCCTGCGGCACGTTGCGACGCTTCCCCTCGGCCAATCGCCGTCCGGCGTGCTGCAGCTGTTCTTCGCCGTCGGCGACGTCCCCTCGGCACACGAGCTGCGGGCGCTGTCCTCCTTCGCGGCCCGCACCGCGCATGCGCTGCGCGAAGGCGAGCGCGTTCGCGCGCAGGTGGGGGAGCTCGAGCGCACGCGCGCGCTCCTCGGCCTGATCGGCGACGCGAGCTCACGGCTCTCGCTCGCCCATACGCTGGAGACGGTCGTCGACCGCGTCGGCCACCTGCTGCCGGTGGACCGGCTGGGTGTCTACCTGCTCGACGAGGACCGGCTGAGCGCTGCGGGTGGGAGGGCGCTGCCGAGCGAGCACCTCAAGGTCGCAACCGCACTGCTCGACGCGCTGCGCGGTCCGCTGCGCGCCCGTGCCTCCGTCCACGTCGTCGCCGGCGGGGAGGAGCCGGCCCTCGAGCACGTGCGCGATGCGCTGCGGGAGACGGGCGAGAGCGCGGTCATCGCGGCACCGCTGCAGATGCTCGGCGAGCCGATCGGGCTGCTCGCCGCCTACCCGCGTGCCGGCTCGATCGGAGCCGGTGACGAGGAGCTGCTGGCTGCCCTCGCGGCGCAGCTCGCCGTGGCAGTGCAGAACGCGCGTCTCCACGAGCAGTCGCAGCAACTCTTCGAGGAGCGGTCGACCGCGCTGCGATCGGCCCGCGAGACGGGGCGGCGGCTCGTGTCCCTGTACGAGATTGCGAACGCGTTCACGCAGAGCCTGTCGCTCGAGCGGACGGTCGACGCGATCGGGGCGACGGTCGTCGACGCGCTCGAGGTCGATGCGGCGGTCGTGCGGAGCCCCGACCAGCGCGGGGACGTCCTCGTGTCGCGTTCCGTGCACGTCGCAGACGAGCGTCATGCAGGGGCGATGAAGTCCCTGCTCGAGCATCCGCAGCCTGCCCGGACGCTCCGCGATGCCGCCCCCGAGCTGCTCGATGCCCGCAAAGCCCGGCGGCTGGGCGGTGCGCACAGCCTGCTCCTGCCGTTCCTGGAGCAGGGCTCGACCGCGGCCCTCATCCCGATCGTCGGCCAGGGCGAGCTGCTCGCCGAGCTCACCGTGGTCTCGCTCGATCCTGCGCGGCCGATCGGGGCCGACGCGCTGACGACCGCCCGCACGCTCGCCCAGCAGGCGGCGCTCGCGTTCGAGAACGCACGGCTCCACCAGCAGCTGACGCACTTCGCGGAGACGATGCGGAAGTCGCTGTTGCCGCAGGAGCCGCCGTCGGTGCGGGATCTCGACGTCGGCTACCGCTACGAGTCGGCGGCTCAGGTCGAGGTGGGCGGCGACGTCTTCGACTTCCTCGAGCTGCCGGACGGGCGCCTGGCACTGGTGCTCGGAGACGTGACCGGGCATGGGATCGACGCCGCGGCCGAGATGGCGATGGCGAAGTTCGTGTTCCGGTCGCTCGCACGCCGGCACCCGGAGCCGTCGGAGTTTCTCGCACGCGCGAACGACGTGGTCGTCGCGGAGATCACCGGGGGCGCGTTCATCACGATGGCGTATCTCGCCGCCGACCCGGACGGCCGGGTGGGCGTGGCGAGTGCCGGGCACCCGCGGCCGCGCCTCGTGCACGCGGACGGGCGCATCGAGGAGCTTCATTGCGGCGGGCTCGCGCTCGGGATCGCGCCCGACCAGACGTACGACGAGGTGCGCGTGGCGCTCGAGCCGGGCAGCTCGGTCGTCGTCTACACCGACGGCGTCGTCGAGGCCCGGAGCGACGGAGAGCTGTACGGGCTCGAGCGGCTCGACGCAGTGCTCACCGCGTCGGCAGGCGAGGGCGCCCAGGCGCTCGCCGATGCCGTGATCGCCGACTGCCGTGCGTTCGCGGCGGGAGAGCTCGACGACGACTGCGCGATCGTCGTGATCGGCCGCCCGTGAACCTGCGCCGTAACGGCGGCCCTCCGCTCGTGATCGGCCACCGCGGTGCGGCCGCCCGCGCGCCCGAGAACACGCTCGAGTCGCTTCGCGCGGCGGTCGCCGCAGGCGCGGACATCGTCGAGTTCGACGTCGGGCGCGATCTCCACCTCGCTCACTCCGCTGACGAGCGTCCGGCCGACGTCGTCACCTTGGACGACGCGCTCGCGTACCTCGCCGAGGCGGGTCTTGGCGTCCACCTCGACGCCAAGCTCCCCGGCTACGAGGCCGAGCTCGTGGACGCGCTCCGCCGCCACGGCCTCGAAGGACGCGCGCTCGTGTCGACCGCGTTCGGAGCGACGACGCGACGGCTCGAGCAGCTCGCGCCCCTCCTGCCCCGCGCGATCGGCTACCCGCGCGACCGCTACGGCGTCTCGCGCTTCCGCTGGCCCGCACCGCTCACGCGCGCCGGGGCCTCAGCCCTCCGGGCTGCGATGCCGCTGCGGGTGCCGCTGCTGCTCCGGCGGTCGCGGGCGAACGTGCTCTCGCTCCACCACACCCTCTGCTCCCGCTCCGCCGTATCGGCGTCGCAGCGCGCCGGGGCACCCGTCCTGGCCTGGACGGTCAACGACCCGCGGCAGGTGCGGCGCCTGGCTGCGCTCGGGGTCGACGCCATCGTCTCGGACGACCCGGAGATGGCTCGGCACGCCCTGGCTACACTGAGTCGTCCGTGAAGCGGCTGTTTTTCCCTGCACTCTTCGCTGCCGGCTTCGTCGCTGCCGGCACGTTCACCGGAGTGGTGGTCGCCGACGTCACGACGACGGTCGCGACGACCACCTCCCCGACGACCACGACTGCGGCGACCACCACGGTCGCGATGACGACGACCGGGACGACCACGACCACGCCTGCCGCGCCGGCGGGGCTGATCCCGGCCGGTGTGCGCGTCGCCGGGGTGCGGGTGGGCGGGCTCACGCCTGCGCAGGCCGTGGCGGCGGTGCAGGCCGCGTTCGCGCGGCCGCTCAGCATCGTGGTCGACCGGAGCGCGCTCACGGTCGCGCCGCAGAACTTCGCCTCCGCGTACATCGCCACCGCCGTGGCGAGGGCGCGGATCTCCGATCCGGGGACCAACGCGCGCCTTGTCGTAGCGGTGCGCGGAGCGCCGCTTCGGGCGTGGGCGGGCACCGTTGCGCACCGGTTCCTGCGCTCCGCGCTCGACGCCGAGCTGACGTTCCGCAACGGGCTCCCGCGCGTGACGAAGGACCATCCGGGTCGCGCGCTCGACGTCCAGAATCTGACCGCGCGCGTGGCTGCCGCGCTCCAGGCCAACTCCCGCCTGCCGGTGCGGGTCCACACGCGGCCGGTCCGGCCGGCGGTCTCCGCGAGCAGCTTCGGCTCGGTGATCGTGATCAACAGGTCGCTGAATCGCCTGACGCTGTACCACGGGGCCCGCTTCGTCCGTTCCTTCCCGGTCGCGACCGGACAGGCGATCTACCCGACGCCGCGGGGGACCTTCCACATCGTCGTGAAGTGGAAGAACCCGTGGTGGTACCCGCCGGTGAACGACTCCTGGGCGCGCGGGCTGAAGCCGGTCCCGCCCGGCCCCTCGAATCCGCTCGGCACGCGCTGGATGGGGCTCTCCGCGCCCGGCGTCGGGATCCACGGCACGGACGAGCCGTCCTCGATCGGCTACAGCGCGTCGCACGGCTGCATCCGCATGCAGGTTCCCGACGCCGAGTGGCTGTTCGAGCACGTCGACCTCGGCACGACGGTCCACATCATCTGATGCGGCCGCTGCGGGCCGTCGCCGTCGCCGCGGTGGCCGCGTTGCTCGCGCTGCTCGTCTGGGACGTCGCCCACCAGCAGGGAGCCGGCATCGCGGCCAAGGTCGACAAGGGCCAGACGGTCGCGGCACCCGCGACCCGGCTGCCCCGCCTGAACGGAGGGTCGAAGTTCGACCTGGCCGCGTACCGTGGCAAGGTCGTGGTCGTGAACTTCTGGGCCTCGTGGTGCGTCGAGTGCAAGCTCGAGGCGAAGACCCTCCGCGACGCCGCCGCGCGCTGGCGGGGCAAGGCGGTCGTCGTCGGGATCGACACCAAGGACCTCTCGTCCGCAGCGAGGCGCTACATGTCGCGCTACGGCGTCAACTACGGCGTCGTCCGCGACATCGACGGTTCCACGAGCGACCGCTGGGGCGTGACGGGGTATCCGGAGACCTTCTTCGTCGACCGCGACGGCAACGTGATCCCACCGCACGTCAACGGGCCGATCCCTGCGGCGCAGCTGAACGCCGCGATCCGTCAGGCCATCCGCTCATGAGCGCGCGGGGCATGGTCCGCGCCGTCGCGGTCGCCGCCGTCGCCGCTCTGGCAGTGGTGCTCGTCTGGCACGTGACGCACCAGCCGGCCTCGGTCGCGCCGCAGGTCGCACGCCATCAGGTCGTCCGTGCGCCGGCTTTCACGCTCGGCCGGCTGGTCGGCAGCGGCACGCTGTCGCTCGCCTCGCTCCGCGGGAAGGCGGTCGTGGTCAACTTCTGGGCGTCCGACTGTGGGCCGTGCAAGCAGGAGATGCCCCGGCTCGTCTCGTTTGCGAGGCAGTGGTCGGCGCGGGGAGTCGTCGTGGTGGGGATCGACGTGCTCGAGCAGTCGAAAGGCCCCGCACGCGCCTTCAGCCACCGGTACGGCGCCACCTATCCGATGGTGTTCGACCCGACGGGGTCGACGGTCGACCCGTGGGGTGTCGGCCAGGGCACCCCGCAGACGTTCTTCGTCGACCGCCAGGGCCGGATCGTCGACCACGTGCTCGGGCCGGTCTCGGACCAGGCGCTCCGCACCGGCGCACGTCGCGCGCTCCGCTCATGAGGGTCTTCGCCGGCGTCCTGCTGGCACTCGCATTGGCGGCGCCGGCCGTGGCCGGCTCGCGGCCGAGCCAGGCCGACCTCGAGACGAAGCTCGTCTGCCAGACATGCCACGAGACCCTCGACCAATCGAACTCGCCGCAGGCTCAGCAGATGAAGGCCGAGATCCGGCGCCGCATCGCCGAGGGGTGGAGCGAACGGCAGATCCTCGACGAGATGGTGGCGAACTACGGACCGACCGTCCTCTCGACACCTGCGACGCACGGCTTCGACCTCCTCGCCTGGGTGCTGCCGCTCGGCGGGATCCTGGCGGGAGCCGCCGGGCTTGCCGGCGGCGCGTGGTACTGGTCGCGCCGACGGCCGGACGACCTCGCCGTCGCCGGCGGGCCGGCGCTCGCGCCCGAGGACGAGGCACGCGTCGACGCCGAGCTCGCGCGCTTCGATGCTTGAGAAGCTCCCCGTCGCGTTCCTGGCCGGCCTGGCGTCGGTGATCACGCCATGCGTGCTCCCGCTCGTTCCCGGCTACCTGTCGGCGATCTCGGCCGTCGAGGTGACGGGCCTCGGCGAACGGCGGGTCTCACGCCGTGTGGTCGCTGCCAGCCTGCCGTTCATCGCCGGCTTCACCATCGTCTTCGTCCTTCTCGGCGCGGCCGCGGCGGCCGTCGGGAGTGCTGTCGACAAGCGCTCGCAGGTCGAGATCGCCGGCTTCGTGCTGATCGTGATCGGGCTCGCGTTCCTCGGCGTGCTCCCCTGGCCCGAGCGTGCCGTGGCGCCGGGGCTGCTGCGGCGGGCGCGCGGGTCGGGATCGCGGCTGCTCCTCGGCGGCGCCTTCGCCGTGTGCGCTGCGCCGTGCATCAGCACGGTGCTCGCCTCGATCCTGGTGCTCGCGTCGTCGTCGGGAACGATCCTCCGTGGGATCGTCCTGCTCGTCGCGTACTCGCTCGGCCTCGCCGCCGCGTTCGTCGCAGCCGGAATCGCGTTCGCGCACACGATGCGCGCGTTCCGGTGGGCGCGCGACCACTACATGATCGTGCGCGGTGCGTCAGGCGCGACGCTCGTGGTCCTCGGGCTGCTGCTCTTCTTCAACCGCGACTGGTGGTTGCGCGTCGCGCTCGACCAGGTATTCACGCGGATCGGGCTCGGCACGGTCTAGCGAACCGAGCAGCGCCTCGACGTCGAGGCCGCGATGGCCCGGCGCGAACGGGGTGAGTCGGCGGAGCGCCTTCCCGCGCTGGCTCTCCGCGGCGACGGGACGGCCGCGGCCGCGCTGGTACGCGGACACGACGACGTGCACGAGGCCCTGGAAGAAGTCGCGCTCGGCCGGGTCGCACGCGCGCCACGCGAGCTCGAACGCCTCGTGCGCCTCGAAGAACTCGCCCGCTCGGGCGAGCTCGAGCCCACGCTTGTATTCGAGGGCGACGATGCTAGATTCGACGTCGGGCATGGCGACGATCCTGTTGTGTGGGGTCGATCTCTTGATCAGGAGCAAGCTCGAGGCGCTCGCCCCCGAGCATCGCTTCGAGACGTCCGACGGCGTCGAGCCTCCGGATCTCGTGATCGCGGACGTGGCGCGGCTCGACCCCGCCGACGTCGCCGACCGCTTCCCCGAGGTGCCGATTCTGGGGTTCACGAACCACACCGACACCGCGGGATTGCGGCGCGCTCACGCCGCCGGTTTCGACCAGGTCGTCGCGAAGTCCGCGCTGTTCGAGCGCGGCCGCGAGCTGATCGATCGGCTGCTCACGTCGGTAGAGTAGGCGCCGATGACGTACATCATCGCGGAGCCCTGCATCGACATCAAAGACCGCTCGTGCGTTGACGTCTGCCCCGTCGACTGCATCCACGAGTTCGACCGCATCCTCGTGATCGACCCCGAGGAGTGCATCGACTGCGGAGCCTGCGAGCCCGAGTGCCCGGTGGAGGCCATCTTCCCCGAGGATGCGCTTCCCGAGAAGTGGAACGCGTTCGTCCCGGTCAACTACGCCTTCGCCGAGGGGGCCGAGGCCGTCAACCGGCTGACGAACGAGTACGCGACCGAGCACAACGTCCAGAACCAGCCTCTGGAATAGCGAACCGAGCAGGCCGGTCCGGCGAATCCGGCTCGACGAACTATGGCCGACAACCCTCACGAGCTTTCCGCCCTCTACGCCCTCGACGTCCTCGACGACGACGAGCGTGTGGGCTTCGAGACGCACCTCGCGGGCTGCAAGGAGTGCCAGAGCGCCCTGCGTGGGCTGCGCAACGCCGCGACTGGCCTCGGCCTCGTCGCCGAAGGCCCGGCGCCGCCCGCGGCGCTCCGGGGCCGCATCCTCGAACGGGCGCGGGCTGAGCCCCCGAACGTCGTCCCGCTCCTGCCGCGCCGCTCGGTCGCGGTCTCGGCAGCCGCGGCGGTCGCGGTCGCCGCGACTGCTGCGGCGGTCGCGCTCGGTGTGTGGGCGGCGTCGCTGCACCACTCGCTCTCGCACGAGCGCGCGGCGGTGCAGATCCTCGGCGACCCACGCGCGCGGCACGTCCCGGTCCAGGGCGCGACGGGTGAGCTGGTCGTGACGCCGTCCGGCGAAGCGGCACTCGCCGTCGACCTGCCGGCGCCTCCGGCAGGCAAGACGTATGAGGCGTGGGTGCGCGACGACGGCGTCCACCGCGACCGGCTGTTCAACGGCAAGCCCGCGGTTCTCGACCGGCGCCTGCACAAGGGTGTGACCGTGCTGGTGACGCTCGAACCGGCGGGCGGTGTCGATGCGCCGACGTCGCTTCCGGTTCTCAGCGCGAACGTCTGAATCAGCTCGCGCGAGCCGCGCGCATTCGCCGCGCGCACGCGTTTTCCTTTCCAGCAACGTGCGAGCGCATGCTTGTCGTCCGCATTGCACGTTACAAACCCACGTGGTAGGGAATCGTGCACGCGGAATGCGAACAGGAGGTCATAGATGACCCAAGAGGATTGGAGCGGGACGGGATCGACGGACGAGAAGTCCGCCGACTCGATTGGTGAGTCGATCGACACGGCAGAGGAGACGCCCGAGCCGATGTGGGGGACCACCACCCTCGAAGAGACGTCCATCGACGAGATCGCCGAACCGTCGCGTGCCGTTCCTGCGGCGACGCGCTCGTCTTCGCGGTCGGGGACGCGCTCGCGCTCCAGTTCGCGCAGCGGCTCGAAGGCCAAGTCCGGAGCGAAGAAGAAGGCTGCTCCGAAGCGGAAGGCAGGCGCCAAGAAGAAGACCAGCGCCAAGAAGTCCAGCGCCCGCAAGACGACGGCCCGCAAGTCGACAGCCGCGAAGAAGAAGACGGCCGCCCGCAAGACGACCGCGAAGAAGAAGACGGCGGCTCGCAAGACCGCCGCGAAGCGGAAGACGGCGGCCCGCAAGACGACTGCACGGAAGAAGACGACCGCGCGGAAGAAGACGACCGCCCGCAAGAAGACCACTGCGAAGAAGAAGACGGCGGCCCGCAAGACCACCGCGCGCAGGAAGACGACCGCCCGCAAGTCGACGGCCCGCAAGGCGGCGCCGAAGAGAAGGACGGCGGCCAAGAAGAAGACTGCCCGCAAGACGACCGCACGGAAGACGACCGCCCGCAAGTCGACCGCCCGCAAGGCGGCGACTCGTCGGCCGGCGTCGCGTTCGCGCTCGTCCTCGCGGCGCAGTTCGAGATAGCACTCTCGGCAACACCGGGCCCCGCGGCGTCTCGCGGGGCCCGGTGAGCCGCGCCGCCACCCATAGACGCTTCGCTATCGTCGACGGCTGTGCACCCGAAAACGCTCGACCATGTTGCGTTCTGGGTAACTGCGCGGCACCGGATCGCGGAGTTCGCGGAGCGACACCTCGGGATGCACGCGATCGTCGTCGAGGAGAACTTCACGCTGCTCGGCAGCGATGCCCGCCGCGGCAAGCTGACGCTGTTCGACGCGGAGGGGCCTCGCGAGCGGGGCCCGTTCAAGCACGTCGCGCTGCGCGTCACCGACCTCGCCCTCGCGAAGGCAGCCCTGCCGCCCGGGACGCCCGGCGTCTTCGGGATCGGGGACGGGATCGACGTCACGCTCGTCCAAGCCGAGACCGACGTGGACTACGACCTCGATCACGTCGCGCTCTGGTCGCCCGACCCTGCGGCGACCGCCCGTGACTACGTGCGCTACGGGTTCGAGCCTGCCGGCCCGGCGCGGGTCGAGGTGGGCGGCGCATACGTCGAGCTGCACGAGGGGCCCGTCACCCAGTCGGACCGGCCGTTGCTCAACCATCTCGCGGTGCTCGTCGACTCCGCTGACGAAGTGATCGCCGATGCGTCCGATCTCTCGATCGAGGTCGATTCGGTGGTCGACGCAGCGAACACGTACGCCGCCTTCCTCGTCGGGCCCGAGCGCGTTCGCATCGAGTACGTCGAGCACAAGCCGACATTCAGCCTCAAGTAGTCATCGCCGGCGGCGGGATGTCCGGCCTGGTGGCCGGAGCCCGCCTGCGCGAGCTGGGCGTGGCTGCCGCAGTGCGGGAGAAGGGATCGCGAGCCGGGGGCTCGATGCTGCTCTCGTCGGGAGTGATCTGGCGGCACCGCGAATGGGGCGACTTCCGCCGCGAGTGCCCGGACGGGGACGAGGCGCTGCAGCGGCTCGTCTGGAGCCGTCTCGACGACGCGCTCGACTGGCTCGACGCGCAGGGTGGCGAGCCGACCGCGCGCGAGACGGGCAATCCGCTCACGAGTGGTCGGCGGTACTCGCCCGCCGCGTTGACCGGGGCCCTTGCGAGCAGCGCCGGCGTCGAGCTCGGAGCCGCGGCGACCGAGCAGGAGCGGCCGCTCGTGCTGTGCACCGGCGGGTTCGGCGGCTCGAGCGAGCTCGTCGGCCGCTACATCCGGCCCGCGGCGCCGCTCAAGCTGCGCGCGAACCCCTGGTCCTCCGGCGACGGCCTGCGAGCCGGTCTCGAACGCGGTGCCGCGCTCACCAGTGGGCTCGACGAGTTCTACGGCCGCAACATGCCCGACGCGGCCTTCGAGGAGCACGAGCTGGTCTCGCTCTCGCAGCTGTACGCCCGCTTCGCACGGATCTACGACGAGGACGGCGTCGAGTTCTTCGACCGGTCCGAAGTCTCGTGGTCGGAGACGAACGTCGTCGAGGCCACCGCTCGCCGGCCGCATGCCCGCGCGTACTACCTGCTCGACGAGCCGGCGCTCGCGGAGCGGGTCCGCGACCGGAGCGTCGCTGACATGATCGCCACGGCGCCGCCCGAGGCGCGCGTGCCGCCCGCGGAGCTGCCGTTCGCGCCGCCCGAGGAAACGGTCGCCGCCGTCAGGGTCGCCGCCTCGATCACCCACACGATCGGTGGCCTACGGGTCGACGAGCGTGCGCGCGTGCTCGACGGCGCGGGCCGGGCGGTCGCGGGGCTTTGGGCGGCCGGTGTCGACGCCGGCGGCGTCGCAACGGGCGGCTACGCGAGCGGCCTTGCGCAGGCGCTCGTGCTCGGCCTCGTCGCAGCCGAGGACGTCGCGGCGAGCCTGTAAGGGCCGTCAGCTCTTGCCGACGGAGAAGGCGCAGGGCCGGCGGTCGCCCGGCAGGGGCGAGGCGCCGATCTTCGAGACGACGATCGTCCGCCCGTCCTCCTCGAGCTCCTGGCCGACCCGGGGCAGCTCGCCGTGCTCCTCGCGCAGCGTGTAGCCCGCAGGCGACCAGACGAACAGCAGGTACTCGGTGCTGCCGAACGCGCTCACGGTCGAATGTTAACGGCGGGTCGCATAGGGAGGGAGCGTCACGACGACGTGTGTCCCACCGGCGTCCGACGCCTCGATCGCCACGATCCCGTGGAGCTGCGTGACGCGTTCCTCGATCGCCTCGAACGACCGGCGCCGGCGCTCCGGCTCAGCATCGTCGGAGACCACCGTCGTGACGCCGCCGCCCGGCGCCTCGGCCATCGCGACCCGGATGTGGGTGGGAGGGCCGCGCCGCACGGCCTGATCGAGCAGCTCGCGGATGATCGTGTAGACGGCAACCTGCGCGGCTTCCCCGAGCCGGTCGGCCTGCTCGACGTCGACGTCGATCCTGATCGAGTGCGCCTCGCCGACCTGCGACGCGAGCGCCTGGAGCGCGGCGCCGAACCCCTGGTCGCGCAGCACGACCGGCTCGAGCGCGAACGAGAGGTCGCGGAGCTCGCGAATCGTCGCCCGCTGCCGCTCCATCGCGCCGGTGAGCACGCGCACGGCGTCCTCGGTGTTCCCGGTCTCGATCGAGTGGAGGACGGCGTCGAGCATCAGCGCGATGCCCGAGAGGTTCTGGACCGGGCCGTCGTGCAGGAAGAGCGCGATCCGCCGCCGCTCGTCCTGTTCGGCCGTGATCAGGCGGTCGAGCGTCTCTCCTCTGACGGGAGGCTCAGTCAATGATCGCTTCACGCAGCGCGATCGCGACCGCGTGCGTGCGCGTGTCGGCCTCGAGCTTCGTGAGGATGTGGCGCACGTGGCTCTTCACCGTCTCGGCCGAGATGAAGAGCCGGCCGGCGACGTCCGCGTTCGAGAGGCCGTCCGCGAGCAGCTGGAGGATCTCCCGCTCGCGGGTCGTGAGCATGTCGGTCGAGTCTTTGCCGGCGAGGAAGGCGGGCATCAGCGCCGGGTCGACGTAGCCCTCGCCGTTCGCGACCTTCTCGATCGCACGGACGAGCGTCTGGTGCGGGGCCTCCTTGAGGATGTAGCCCTTCGCGCCGGACTCGAGCCCGCGGCCGAGCAGCGACCGCTCGGAGTAGGCGGTAAAGATCAGCACCTTCGCGTCCGGCACCCGCTCGGTCAGGAGCTTCGTCGCCTCGAGGCCGTCCATCCCCGGCATGCGGACGTCCATGATGATCACGTCGGGCTTGCGCCGCTCGGCGAGCTCGATCGCGCCGGCGCCGTCCGACGCCTCGCCGACGACGCGGATGTGAGGCGCCCGCGAAAGCGACAGCCGGAGCCCTTCGCGGACGACCTCGTGGTCGTCCACGATCAGCGTGGTGATCTCGTCGGCCATGGGAGCGCCCAATCCTATGCGCTGAGCAGGGAGAGCTGTTCGGGGCGCTCCGGGGGCGCCAGCGGGGCACGGCGCCGATCCCGGATCCGGTGCTGGCGCGCGAGCCCGCGGACGAGGTCGCGCACAGGATCCCCTTCGCGCGCCGGCAGGTACGCGCGACCGGAATAGAGGCGCTCGTAGTCGGGCAGCAGCTCCGGCCAGTCGCGTTCGAGGCAGGCGAGGAAGTGCTCCCGCGTGCCGGGCTTCAGGTACAGCAGGTTCGCCCAGATCCCACAGGCGCCCGCGGCACGCGCGGCCTCGACGACGCGCCGCAGCTGCTCGGGCCGGTCCGAGAGGCCGGGCAGGATCGGCGCCATCCCCACCGAGGCGCGAATGCCGGCCTCGGTCAGCACGGAGAGCGCGCGCAGGCGTTGCCGCGGGGGAGCGGTCCCGGGCTCGGTCGTCCGCCAGACGTCCTCGTCGAGCGTGGGCACCGAGAAGGTCACGGAGACGTTGGTGCGGCGCGCGGCCTCGGCGAGCACGTCGACGTCCCGGACGATCAGCGGGCCGCGCGTGATGATCCCGAACGGGTTGGCGGCCGCGCCGAGCACCTTGAGGCACGCACGGGTGAGCCGGTAGCGGCCCTCGGCTGGTTGGTAGGGATCGGTGGCCGCGCCGATCGCGATCGTCCTCGCCGGACCACGACGGCCGCGCCAGCTCGGCCCGCAGCACCTCGGCGACGTTCACCTTCACGCGGATCGAGCGGCCGTAGCGGTCGTCGGCGGGGCGGTCAGCCCGCTGCTCGAACGCCCGCACGTAACAGAACGTGCAGCGGTGGACGCAACCCATGTACGGGTTCAGCGACCAGCCGAAGGGCATTCCGCGGACGCGGTTGAGGGCGCTCCGGCACGGCTCCTCGCGGTAGGCGACTTGCACCCCGGGATCATAGAACATACGTTCGTGTCCGGCCGAGGCCCGGCTATACTCGTGACGCTGATTCGCGTGGACGACGATCTGCCGCCCAGTACGCGCGCGCCTTCGGGGCGCAGACGATGACCCTCCCGCTCGAGTTGCTGGCGCTCGCCGGCCTGCTGGTGCTGAACGCCTTCTTCGTCGCGGCGGAGTACGGGCTGGTCACGTCACGGCGGACGCGGATCCTGGAGCTCGAGCACCAGGGCAACAAGCGCGCGCGCCGCGTCCGCGAGATCACTTCTGACCCGCCTCGCTTCATCGCGGCGATGCAGCTCGGCGTCACGATCTCCTCGCTCGGCATCGGTGCGCTCGGCGAGCAGGTCCTCGCTCATCGCTTCGACGCCGTGATGGCCTCGTTCCTCGCCGTGATCCTCGCGCTGCTGATCGTCACGTACCTGCACGTGGTGATCGGTGAGCTGGTGCCGAAGGGCATCGCACTCGGTCACCCCGAGCGCACTGCGCTCTGGGTGTCCTCGCCGGTCCGCGCCTTCTTCGTGATCCTCCGACCGCTGATCTGGCTGCTCGAGTGGTCGACGGAGACGCTGCTGCGGGCGCTCGGGCTCGAGCCGCCGGGCGCCGAGAGCGAGGCGCACTCCGAGGCCGAGCTGCGGATGCTCCTCTCGAGCTCGGCCGAGCAGGGCGAGATCGAGCACGGCGAGCAGGAGATGCTCTACAAGGTCTTCGACTTCGCCGACAAGGAGGTCGCGGACGTAATGGTCCCGCGGCCCGAGGTCGCGGCGATCACGATCTCGCTGCCGCCCGAGGAGGCGCTCCAGGCGGTCCTGGACTCGCCATACACGCGCTACCCGGTGTACCGGGAGTCGCTCGACGACATCGTCGGCGTGCTGCACGTGCGCGACCTGGTCGTTGCGATCTACGACCGCGGGCTCGCCGCCGTCGACCTCGAGCAGATCGTCCGCCCGGCGTACATGGTCCCCGAGACCAAGGACCTGGCCGCGCTCCTGACCGAGTTCCGGCGCACGAACCAGCACCTGGCGATCGTGATCGACGAGTACGGCTCGACCGAGGGCATCGTCACCCTCGAGGACCTGCTCGAGGAGATCGTCGGCGAGATCGAGGACGAGTTCGACCTGCCGGACGAAACGGTCGAGCGCGTCGACGACGACACGATCCGGATCGACGGCACGTTCCCGATCGACGACTTCAACGAGCGCTTCGACGTCGAGTTGCCCGAGGACGGCTACCACACCGTCGCCGGCTTCGTCTTCGGCCGCCTGGGGCGCGCCGCGACGCCCGGCGACGAGGTCACGCACGACGGCCTCCAGTTCAAGGTCGAGTCCGTCGAGGGGCAGCGCATCGACCGCCTCAGCGTGACGTTCCAGCCGTGGCATACGCGCCGCGGGGAAGAAGCCGGCGAGACCGACACGTAGACTGCGCGGCGTGAGCGGGCCGATCGACCAGCTGCGCGCGAACGTCGAACGCACGCCGCCGCCGCCGCCCGAGCTCGCCGGCTACCTCGAGAAGGTCCGCGACCGCGCCTACACGGTGACCGACGCGGACGTCGAGGCGCTCAAGGCCGCGGGCCACTCGGAAGACGAGATCTTCGAGCAGACGGTGGTGGTGGCGATCGCGGCGGGCCTGCGGCGTCTGGATGCGGCGGAGCGGGCGATCGGATGAGGCTGACGGTCGTCGATCGCGGTCACGCGCCCGACGAGGCGGCCGTCCTCGCCGTGATTCGCGAGCGCAGCGGCAACGAGCCGCTCGGCGTCATCAAGACACTCCTGTACCGGCCGGAGCTGTTCGGGCTGCCGTTCTCCGAGGCGCTCGACGTCGTGATGCGCGGCCCGTCGGACTGGAGCCCGGGGGAGCGCGAGCTGTTCGCGGGGTTCACCTCGCTGCTCAACCAATGCCCGTTCTGAATGGGCTCCCACGGCGCAGTTGCGTCGTACGCCCTCGGTGAGGAAGTCTGGCAGGCGGTCGTCGACGACTGGCGGACGGCGCCGCTCGAGCCGGGCCTGCATGCGACTCTCGCGTTCCTCGAGAAGCAGACGCTGCGGCCCGACGAGCTCGGCCCCGACGACGCCGAGGCGGTTCGCGCAGCCGGTGTCTCGGAGCAGGCGCTGCGCGACGCGGCGACGGTGTGCGGCCTCTTCAACATGATCGTGCGCCTCGCGGACTCGCTCGGCTGGGACGTCCCGACCTGGGAGCGTCTGCAGCAGCGCGCCCCGGCGATGCTCGAGGGCGGCTACCGCCTGACCGCGATCGGCAAGCGCTGAGCGTTTCGCGGCGCCGAACGAGCTCGACGCCGCTAGTAACAGACTGTTACTAGCGCCTCAGCCCCCAGGAAGTCTCGGTCATCGGCCGCAGCGCGGTCTCGAGCAGCCGGAAGCGGCGCGGGCGCTCCAGCGCGAAGACCACGACCTCGGCGACGTCCTCGGCGGTCATCATCCCGGTCAGCGCTTCCGTCGTCCGTCCGCGGCCCGGCTCCAATAACTGCGGTCCTGCCGTCGAGAGTCATTCGTCCTCCAGAGGTCGCAGGGCGGGGTAGAGCTTCCGGAAGCGCGCGTAGCCGTTTTCGTAGGCTTGAGCCCACCCGTCGTCGGGCTCGATCCGGTCGCGCACGCGCACGCAACGGCGTACCGCATCGCCGGCGTCGGTGAAGACGCCCGCCTTGACGCCGGCGAGCAGCGCGGCGCCGAGGGCCGAGCCTTCCTCGGACACCATGCGCTCGACCGGGATCCCGAGCGCGGAAGCAACGATGCGCAGCCACAGCTCGCTCCGCGCGCCTCCCCCCGAGACGCGACCGACCTCGGCGCGCACCCCGAGCAGTCGCAGCAGCTCGAGCGAATCGCGGAGGCCGTAGGCGACTCCCTCGAGCGTCGCGCGCCAGAGCGCACCGCGGTCGTGGCGGAGCGAGAGCCCGGTGAACGCGCCTCGTGCGTTCGGGTCGGCGTGCGGCGTCCGCTCGCCCGCGAGGTACGGCGCGAACAGCAGTCCCTCGGTGGTCGGTGCCCACGCTGCGGCCTCGTCGTCGAGCACGCGGAAGTCCGTGCCGAGCGTCCGCCGCACCCACGCCAGCGACCCGGCGGCGCTCAGCATCACGCCCATGGCGTGCCAGGTCTCCGGCACGGCGTGGCAGAAGACGTGCACGCGTGCCTGCGCATCCGGGGCGTAGGCCGGCAGGACGGCGAAGACGACCCCCGACGTCCCGAGAACGATCGAGACGGGCCCGGTGTCGATGATCCCGACGCCGAGCGCGGCCGCGGCCTGGTCGCCGGCGCCCGCGACCTCGGTCCCCTCGTAGGCGGCCGGCAGCCACTCACGGGGAAGCTCGAGGGCCTCGAGCATGTCGTCCGACCAGCGTCGGCGGCCAACGTCGAAGAGCAGCGTGCCGGACGCGTCGGCGGCGTCGATCGCCAGCTCGCCGGTCAGCCGGTAGCGGACGTAGTCCTTCGGGAGCAGGATGTGGCGGATCCGCGCGTACGTGTCGGGCTCGTGGGCGCGGAGCCACAGCAGCTTCGGCGCCGTGAAGCCGGGGAGGGCCCGGTTCCCGGTCAGCTCGATCAGCCGGTCGAGCCCGATCAGCCGCTCGATCTCGGCACATTCGGCCGCAGTGCGCTGGTCGTTCCAGAGGATCGCCGGGCGGAGCACCTTCCCGCCTCCGCCCAGGCAGACCAGGCCGTGCATCTGCCCCGACAGCCCGACCGGTCCACGCGGCAGGCGGGCCAGGCACGACTCGGCGGCACGCCACCAGTCCTCCGGGTCCTGTTCAGCCCAGCCCGCGCGCGGCGTCGAGAGCGGGTAGCTCTCCTCGGCGCTCGCGAGCAGCTCGCCGTCGGGCGAGATCGCGACCGCCTTGGCGCCGGTCGTGCCGATGTCGAGTCCGATGAGGCAGTCAGTCACGTACGGGCGGCAGTCACGCCCCGAGCGCGGCGTAGACGAGCTCATAGGCGCGCACGGCGTCTTTCACGTGCTGGGCCTCGCGCAGCGCCGTCTCGTCGATCCGCCCGGCGACGCCGTCGATGAAGCGCCACTGCAGCACCGAGCGCCTCACCGCTCCGACGGCGTCCTCCGTGTATGGATAGAGATCGAACCCGAGGCGTTCGCCGTTTGCGCCGTAGTTCGCGCGCCGCAGCTCGATTGCGAGCTCGAGCGTCTCCATGAACGCGGTCGCTCCGACCATGTTGTCGTCGTCGAACGTGCCCCAGCCCGAGTTGGCATGCTGGTGGCCGAGCAGGCCCTCCGCGGCGAGCAGCGCGGCGTACTCGGCGAGGTTCTCGCCGTTCATGATCAGGTGCTGCCAGTCCATGTTGACCTTGACGTTGTCGAGGCCCTGGCCGCGCAGCTTGTGGATCACGTGCAACGTCATCCCGATGTTGCGCATGAAGATCTTCATCGCCGGCTCGGAGTTCTTGTGCTCGAGGAACACGGTGACGCCGCGCTCGCGCGCGTGCTGCGCCGCCTGGCCGAGGCCGTCGACGAACCGCGCCCACGACTCGGAGTAGGGCGTCTGGAACGGGTAGTTGTAGCCCTCGATCCCGGGCCAGACGATCATCTGCGCGCCGATCTCGGCCGCCAGGTCGATCGCCTCCCGGGTCAGGCGCAGAGCCTCCTCGCGCGTCGCATCGTCGGGCGACGACAGGCCGCCCTTCGCGAACCGCGGGTCCAGGTGCAGGCCGCTCGCGAGGCAGTAGATCCCGTGGCCGTCGAGGGCGGCCCGAACGTCCTCGAGGTTGTCGCGGGACAGCTCCTGCGGGTAGTGGAACTCGTAGTCGTCCATCAGGTCGCCGAGGCCCTCGACGGCCGTGCGGACCTTGCTGACCGTGGTGGCGCCCGCCAGCTCCGGCTTGTAGCCGCCCGGGTTGAACCGGGTCGCCATCGCTCCGAAGGCCCAGATACCGAGGCTCGTTTTCATCCGACGAGCCTAACGGGCGTGGCTCCGCCGCCGCTTCCGACTTGACTCGGGCCGCAGAATCCGAGAACTTGACTCCTCACTCACCCCCCCACCCAGCCATAGTGAGGAGACGATCTTGAAGAAGGTTCTCAGCAGGCCCGTGGTTCTGCTGCTCGTGGCGGCCATCGGAACGACGACGGTGATCGCGGCGAGCGCGATGGCAAGCTCCAAGAAGAAGGCCGCGAACATCCAGGTCTGCGTCCTGCTCCCGGACACCAAGTCATCCGTCCGCTGGGTGCAGTTCGACGCACCGGATTTCGCAAAGGCTCTGAAGGCCGCAGGCGTCACGTACTCGATCACCAATGCCCTCAACGATCCGCAGAAGCAGAAGGCTCAGGCTCAGGCGTGCCTGGCGGCCGGCGCCAAGGTGGTCGTCGAGACCGCACTCGACAACGGCTCGGCCGCGTCGATCGAGAAGCTCTTCACGTCGAAGGGCGGGAAGGCGATCGACTACGACCGCCAGGTGACCGGGGGCACCGCGTCGGTCTACGTCACGTTCGACGGCAATGCAGTCGGACGGGCACAGGCCAACGGCATCATCGCCGCGATGAAGGCGAAGGGCACCTACAGCAAGAAAGGCACCGTCGCCGAGCTCTGGGGCGGTCAGACCGACCAGAACGCGTTCTGGTTCAAGAGCGGCAACGACGACATCCTGAATCCGCTCTTCAAGAGCGGGGCTGTAACGAAGGGTCCGCAGCAGTTCGTGCCCGACTGGCTCGCGACCAACGCAGGCCCGATCTTCGCGCAGATGCTCGTCAAGACGAACAACAAGATCGACGCGGCGATCGCGGCGAACGACAACATCGCCGGCGCCGTGGTTGCGGACCTCAAGGCCCGCCATCTCTCGCCGATCCCGCTGAGCGGGCAGGACGCGACACCACAGGGCGTCCAGTACATCCTCGCCGGTTGGCAGACGGGGACGGTGTACAAGTACGTGCCCGACGAGGCGAAGGCTGCGGCTGCGGCTGCGGTTGCACTTCTCAAGGGCCAGAAGCCGAAGTCGAACACGACCAGGAAGAACGGGAGCAAGAGCGAGCCGACGTTCGCGCTTCCGGTGGTCTGGATCACGAAGGCGAACTACACGCGGCTCTTCACGGACAAGTTCCTGAAGAAGAGCGACGTCTGCATCGGCGTGTACAAGAAGTACTGCAAGTAGTCGACGCAGGCTCAGCCGGTGGAGGCGCCCGCTCGGCGCCTCCACCGGCGTTGTGGTAGGAAACGCCCACCGTGGACGAGACCCCGCTCCTTCAACTTCGAGACATCACGAAGTCGTTCGGCTCGGTGCAGGCGCTGACGGACGTCGACTTCGAGGTGCGGAGCGGCGAGGTCATGGCCCTGGTCGGCGACAACGGCGCGGGGAAGTCGACGCTGGTCAAGTGCGTCGCGGGCACCCATTCCCCTGACAGCGGCGAAATCCTGTTCGAGGGCAGGGAGGTGCACATCCACGGGCCGAAGGACGCCGCCAGGCTGGGGATCGAGGTCGTGTACCAGGATCTCGCCCTCTGCGACAACCTCGACGTCGTTCAGAACATGTACCTCGGCCGTGAAGTGCACGACGTGCTCCAGCGCCTGAAGGAGCCGATCATGGAGCAGAAGACGGCCGAGACGCTGAAGTCGCTCGCCGTCACGACGATCAACTCGATCCGCCAGCCGGTCGCCACGCTCTCCGGCGGCCAGCGGCAGTCGGTCGCAGTCGCGAAGGCCGTGCAATGGAATTCCAAGCTCGTGATCCTGGACGAGCCGACCGCCGCGCTCGGCGTCGCGCAGACCGAGCAGGTGCTCGCGCTCGTCAGGCGTCTCGCCGAGCAGGGCCTCGCGGTCGTCATCATCTCCCACAACCTGCACGACGTCTTCGAGACCGCCAACCGCATCACCGTGCTGCGCCTCGGACGGAACGTCGGCGTCTACGAGCGCGCCAAGACCACGCCGGAAGAAGTCGTGCACGCGATCACGGCCGGCGTGCCGACGAAGGTCTCGGGCATCCCAGCGACGTCTGGCGTCACACAGTGACCACCACCGACGTCGTCGGGCAGGACAAGCCCGTCCAGCCCGCCGAGGAGAAGCCGGCCGGCCTGGCCGGCGTCTACCGCCGGGCCTTGGACAACGTCAAGTCCGGCAACCTCGGAGTCCTGCCGATCGCGGTGGGTCTCGTCTTCATCGTCGTCTTCTTCAGCTTCAAGGCGACCAACTTCTTCACCGGCAACAACTTCGACAACATCATCGTTCAGATGGCGGGGGACGCGATGCTCGCCTTCGGCGTCGTCTTCGTCCTCCTGCTCGGCGAGATCGACCTCTCGATCAGCTACGTCGCCGGGATCGGCGCCCTCACGGTGGCGGAGCTGCAACTCCCTGGCAGCGGGCATCAGATCAACGGGCTGCTCGCAATGGCCGCCGCCGTCGGAGTCTGCGCCCTGATCGGCCTCGCCCAGGGAGCGATCGTCGCCTTCGTCGGCGTCCCGTCGTTCGTCGTCACGCTCGCCGGTTTCATGATCTGGCAGGGCGTGATCCTGCAGAAGCTCCAGCAGCGCGGCTCGATCATCATCCAGGACCGCTGGATCAACTACACCGCCAGCTATTACTTCTCGGATACGGCAGGCTGGCTCATCGCCGGGATCATCACCGGCGTCTACGGGTTAACGGTGCTCGGCGGCGTGATCGGCAAGCGACGGGCCGGGGTCGCGATCGGGCATCCGGTGCTCGTCGTTGCCAAGCTGCTCGGCGTTGCCGTCGCGGCCTTCCTCACGGTCGCGATCTGCAACCACGCGAAGGTGCCGCATGGGCTGCCGCTCGCCGGCGTCCTGGTCGTTTTGTTCCTCGTCGTTCTGACCTTCCTCGCGAAGCGCACGACGTTCGGCCGTCATGTCTACGCCGTCGGCGGCAATGCTGAAGCGGCCCGGCGCGCGGGTATCAACGTGCCGCGCATTCGCATTCTCGTGTTCATGATCTCGAGCGCGATGGCCGCGGTGGGCGGCATCATCCTCGCCGCCAACGTGAACTCGGTCGACCTCAACTTCGGCGGCGGCACGCTTTTGCTCAACGCAATCGCAGCGGCGGTGATTGGTGGCGTGAGCCTCTTCGGCGGGCGCGGCGAGGTGCGCGCGGCGTTCCTCGGCGCTCTGGTGATCGCCACGGTCTCAAATGGGCTCAACACGGCCGGGTACGCGACCGGCGTGATCTACATGGTCACCGGCGTCATCCTCCTGTTCGCCGTCACGCTCGACACGATCGCGCGGCGGCTGCAGGTACGCAGCGGCCGCTGACGCGTCGTACGGTCAGCGCCCGACCATGCCGGCGGCGTAGCGCGCGGCCAGCGCCCGAGCGCGCTTCCCGGCGGCGATCCCGACCGCGCGGCCGGCGTCGTCGTCGGCTGCGGTCGCCGTGCCGCTCGCGACACCCCAGCGAGTCGCCTCTGAGGCCTGCGCGGCGAACGAGCGGCCCGTCAGGGCGGCGAGGACCTCGTTCGCGGCGTACGCGAAGGCGGCGTTCTCGGCGACCCAGCCGGGCGACGCCGGCGTCGCGGCGCGCGGTGTCCAGCGCGTCCCGAGGATCCAGCGGCCCCCCGAGAGCACAGCCACTTGGCCGACGTCGCGGGCGAGGCCGGCGTGCCGCTGCGCGGGAGCGCTGGAGGCGCGCGTGACGAGCTCGATCAGCCCCGGGACGAGCGGCAAGCCGTCCGCCGAGTACGAAGGACCTTTCGGATCGCTCGACTGCCCCTGGAAGGCGAGGTAGCGGATCATCGAGATCGGGCGCGGCGACTGGTAGGCGCGCTTCGCGTCCCACGCGACGATCGCCGCGTCGCCTAGCGCTCCGTTCAGCGCCAGGTAGACGCGCACGTCGTGCGCTAGGCGCGCCGTCGCCCCTCCGCTGCGTGGGAGCGAGCCGGCCCTCAGGTTCCACGCGAGCGGCCCCGCTGAGGCCGCCGGCTTCGGCGTGCCGGCGGTTGCCCGGATCACGTCGACCGCCGCCTGCTTGTACAACGCGCCGCTCGGGTCGCCGAGCGGCGGCGCTCCGAACAGGCTGTGGCGCCCCTTCGTCGACGCAGGCACGGCGAATCCCCGCACACGTCCCCACTCGGCGCCGACGAAGTCCTGGATCTGCGCGGGAACGGGGGCGAGGCCGCGCGCGGCGACCTGCGAGAGCGCGAGCGGCTGCCAGAACGTCGCGTCGTGAACCGTCGAGCCCGGCTGGCTCACGACGAGCGGCGCGTTTTGCGCGACGTATGACGGGTCGACGTAGTGGAGGCTCTCGAGCGACCCGTCGTTGCGCCCGTAGGCGATTGCAGCCGCGGCGATGCGATTGCCGAGCGCGGCGGGTGAGCTCCCCGTGGTGCGCGTGAACGACGGCGAGTAGCAGAGCGAGCGGAGCCGCGCGGTCAGCAGCGCGAACGTGCGGTCGAGGTTGGAGCCGAGCGACGCCCGCCAGAGCAGCAGCCGGTAGGCCGCGAAGCTGATCGCCGTCGCGCGCGCAGCCCGTACGTCGGGCGCGCTCGCCCGCGTGTGGACGAAGAACTGGCCTGCCTTCGGATCGTACGCGGCCCAGGCATCCCACATCGCCGCGGACAGATGAAAGAGGTCGCGTGCCTGGACGGGCTCCGGCGCGTCGCCCTGTTGCAGCACCGCGACGGCTGTTGCATCCCAGACCGACGCGACCGAGCGGCCGTGCAGGTCGGTCGGTGTGCAGGCCGCGAGCCGGGACGCCTGCGCCGCGGCCACAGGTGGCGAGACACGTGCGGGCGTGGAGATCTGCACGATCCGATCCGCCCGGACGTTCGCGAGCACGCTCTCTCTGCCGTCCGGGTAGCGCACGGTCACGCGCGTGGCGGTCGCCTCGCTCCCGAGGCCGAAGTGCAGGCGCGGATCCTCGGACGAGAGGTAGCTGCCGCCCGCCTCGACCCGGCGGACGAGACGCCGCCCGGTCGGCAGGACGACCGTCACGACCGCCCCGGGCGAGAACCGCGACAGCTGCACCTCCAGCCAGTGGCCACTCGTGCCGGCCGGGAGCAGGAGCACGAGCTTGCCACCGATCGTGTTGATCGCGATCTCCATGCGGCCGTCGTTGCCGGCGTCGGCGGCGGCGAGCCCGCGGCCGTTCAACAGCACGCCGCCGGCACCGAGGACCGACCGCGCGTCCCCGAAGCGCTCGAGCTGTCGGCGCCCTGCGACCTGTCGGAGCACGCGCACCGCTTCCGCGTCGCGCTGCAGGCTCGTGACGGGGATCGCGCCTGCCGTGAGCACGAGATCGGGCGTCCCCGAGTTGGCGAGGTCGACCCACGACGCGCCCCAGCCTGCGAAGTCGGCGCCGAGCGCCTGGTCGAAGGACGGCCGCGCGTCGGCGAACGCACCGGCCCTCGACTGCTGCGTAAACGCCGCAGACGGCTCGTTCCGGGAGTTCGTCACGAAGAGGCCGAGGCGGCCATCGCCGGCGACGCTGGCGGCGATGCCCATTCCGGCGTACTGGTCGGCGACCCCCTCGGCGAGGCCGCGCTCTTCGAACCGGAACCCGAGCCCGGCCGGGTCGGCCCGCGCGCCGCCGGGCCACGGGACGTTCTCGTACAGCTGATTCGGGTCCTCGTCGTCCGCGACGTAGAGGTCGGGCCGCCCGTCGCCGTTGTAGTCGGTGAACACGGCTCCGAGCCCGTGACGCGGGCTGGCGGCCTCGAGGCCGGCCTGCACGCCGACCTCGCGGAACCTCGCGTGCCCGCCGGCGTCGTTGCCTTCGTTGAGGTAGAGCAGGTCGCGGACGCCTGCGAAGTCGGTGGGGAAGCCGGCGGCCGAGTTCGGCACGGGTGTGTTCGTGTCGGTGTAGCCGGCGATGAACACGTCCGGACGGCCGTCCCCGTTCACGTCCGCCACCGCCGCGCCCGTGTACCACCCGTACGCAGTCATCCCTGCGGCGTGCGCACCTTCGGTGAAGGAGCCGTTGCCGTTGTTCCAGAGCAGGTCGATGCCGTCGGTGGTGGTCACGACGAGATCCGGTCTGCCGTCGCCGTTCAGATCCGCCGCCACGCAGCCGTCGCCCTGCACCTGCAGGTCGGCGTGCGCCTTCGCGCTCACGTTCGTGAACTTGCCATGGACGTTCTCGAAGAGCGCGGTGCGCGGCAGGCCGCCGTGCGCCTCCCACTGGGCCGTGTCGGCGCTCGAGTACGAGTTCACGGCGAACAGGTCGACCCAGCCGTCGTCGTTGTAGTCGAGCCAACAGACTCCGCCGCCCATCATCGCCTTGTAGTCGTTCGACATTCCGAAGCGGAACGACCCCTGGCTGGAAATCCAGCCCGACCTGCGCGGCGACGTCCCGCAGGCGCACGCCGCCGGCGCTCGCTTCGAGCGTGGGGGCCGGGGGAGTGCGGGTGACGGGCGCCTGCAGCGACGCCGTCCCGGAGGCGACGATCAGGAACCGAGCGCCGGACTGGCGAAGCTGAAACGTTCTCGTGAACGCGGCCGCGGCGTGGCGGCGGACGATCTGCGCCGGCCGGCCGCGGTATTCGACGCTCTGGGCGGTGCCGGAGGCGATCGCCACCACCGTCGGCGGCCCCTGACCCTGGCCGGGCTTCAATCCCAGGTTGAGGTGCGCGAGGTGATAGGTCGGCACCGCGACGGGCCGGTCGACCGGGCTCGCGATCTCGGTGCGGAGCGCGACCAGCGAGCTGCCGTCGGCCGCCTGGGACGCGAGGTCGAGATCGTGTCCGCGGAGCGCCGCCGCCTGCAGTCGCAGGTCGCGCACAAGGTCGCGCGCGATCTCGAGCGCGTGCGGCCGGTCGATCTGCGTCGACACGCCGGCCGAGTGCCGGATCGTGACCTGGGGAAGGTCGTCGGCGTTCATCACGGGGGCGGCGGTGGCTGCAGGCGACGGGCTGACGGTCACCAGCACCGCCGCATACACGGCCAGCGCACCGGCGCCCGACACCGCCAGCGCACGGCGCGAGAGCCGAGGGAGTGGGCGCGGCACCAGCGCGAGCACGGTCTGGCCGACGCACACGATCGCGAGCGCGCCGAGCAGGGCGACCTTGGTCCAGTACTCGGTCCGCATCGGTGCGATCAGCAGCGTCGCGACGATCGCGATCGCCGCCGCGTACTTGACACGCGCGGACGGCCCGCGGGGCGCGGTCCGCGGGTCGGTGATCATGAAGAAGAGGAAGACGAGGATCTCCGGGGAGGTGACGAGCACCCACCAGAACGAAAGTCCGCGCAGCGGCCCCAGGTGCCAGCGCGCGGTCATCTCGTGGTCGGCGGCGGCGAGGACGGCGAGCCCGGCGGCGAACGTCACCCAGAACGTCAGCGCGACGCGCAGCAGCGAGAGTCGCGAGAGGATGGCGAACCCGCCGGCGAGGATGATCACGAGCGCGAGCACGAGCCACACGGACATCGGCCCCCACCAGAAGTCGAGCGGCTCGGCCTTCGACACCGGCAGCGCCAGGAAGCAGAGGACGAGCCCGATGTTCGACGGGTTGAAGGGATGCGCTCCGCGCCACTGGATCAGATGCTTGGAGAGCAGTGAGATCGCCGCGGTCCCGGCGAACATCCACCAGCCGCGCGTCGACCACCAGTCGCCGTGCCGGGTGCCCGGCACGCGCAGGACGAACGCGACCCCGTTGCCGGTGAGCATCGCGCTGGCCGGCCACAGGAGCACGCCCTGTCTCCAGGCCGCGATCCCGATCTCGAGCACGGCGCAGACGAGCAGCGAGATCAGGATCTGGGCGATCGAGACCCGGAAGTGGAATCCCACCTGCCCGATCACCTGCAGCGAGATGATCGTCGCGGCGAGATGCAGCCGCGGATCTCTCAACTTCGGCAGCAGCACCGGGTAGGTCCGGCCGCGGATCGTGAGCGTCGGTGGGCCCGCCGGAGCAGGTGCGGCGTGGGCGCTCATCGCCTCGCGATCCTAGCCCGACGCCGGGATCTTTAGGTACCGTCGCGCGCGATGCTGCTCGCGCGCGCCCAGGCGATCATCGACACGATCGTCGCCGAAGCTCCGGGGCCGGTGTCGGTGTTCGTCGCGGACGCCCACGGCGAGCTTGTCGCCGCCGCGACCATGGACGGAGCGGCGCCGGACACGCGGCTGAACGCACAGCGCAAGGCCTACACCGCTGCGCGCAGCGACGCGCGCACGACCCGCGAGCTCGCCGAGAAGGTGAAGGACGATCCCGTCGAACGCGCGAGCTTCGACCCGTTCTTCACGTTCTTCCTCGGCGGCGTCGCCGTCTTCGACGGCGGGCGGCGAGTCGGGGCCGTCGGGGTGAGCGGCCTGCCGGGCGAGGAGGACGAGCGGCTGGCGCTGCTGGCTATCGAACGATCTGCGGGTCGGTGAAGACGTCGAGCTCGTCACGGCTCCGCGTCGAGAACTCCGACACGACGGCGCCTTCCGGGCCGGCCCGGAACGAATGCAGGGTGTCCGGCGGAATCGTGTGCTGCTCGCCCGGGCGCAGCACGATCTCGGGACCGTCGCCCACCCGCAGGTAGACGATCCCGCTCCGGCAACGGAAGGTCTCCTCCTTGCCCGGGTCGTCTCCGACCGGCGGGTGCCTGTGCTCCGGGCACGCCTGCCCGGGGAAGAGGACGAGCTCCTTCGCGCAGACGCGCTCGGTGTTCACGTAGACGACGATCTGCAGGCCGTAGTCCTCCAGCCGTCCGAGACCGAAGTCCGCGACCTCGATGCCGTCCCGCTCCGCCTCCGTCAGCACGATGCCGGCCGCCGCGAGCGCCCCGGCGGCCCGCGTGCGGGCTTCGTCGTGCGTCACAGCGCCACCGGCACGCCCGTGCTCGCCGAGCGGTGGAGCGCGTCGAGCGTCCGGGCCTGGGCGAGCGCGTCGTCGCGCCCGAGCAGCGGCGTCGCCTCGCCGCGGATCGCGTCGCTCAGGTTCTCGACCTCGAGCCGGTAGGAGTCGACCTGCTCGATCTCGACGCGCTCGACCTCGCCGCCGCGCCTGATCTCGATCCCCGGGCGCAGCACGTGCCACGGGTCGTCGACGAACAGGCTGCCCTCGCTGCCGATTGCCTCGAGCTCGTCCCGTTCGACGAGCGCCGTGCCGCAGTCGAACGTCGCGAGCACGTCGCGCGGAAAGCGCATCACCGCCGTGAACACCCAGTCGGTGCCCGTGGGGCCGAACCACGCCTCCCCGAAGACGCGTTCGGGCTCGCCGGCGAGCAGGCGCGAGCCGCTGACGTCGTAACAGCCGACGTCCATCAGCGCGCCGCCCTCGAGGTCGCTGCTCAGGCGGATGTTCAACTCGTCGTAGAGGCTGTAGCTGAACGTCGAGCGGACGAGCCGGAGCTCGCCGATCGCGCCGTCTTCGACCAGCTTCCGGAGCTGCGCGGTCTGCGGGTTGTGGCGGTACATGAACGCCTCCATCAGGAACCGGTCTGCCCGCTCGGCGGCGTCGAACGCTGCGGCGACCTGGTCCGGATGGCGGGAGATCGGCTTCTCGCAGAGCACGTGCTTGCCCGCCTCGAGCGCGCGAATCGACCATTCGACATGAAGGGTGTTCGGAAGCGGGATGTAGACGGCCTCGACCTCTGGATCCTCGAGCAGCGCCTCGTAGCTGCCGTGGCTGCGCTCGAATCCCCACTCCTGCGCGTACGCGGCTGCGCGCGCCGGGTCGCGGCTCGCGACGGCCGTCAGTCGCACCTTCGGCGACGCCTTCGCACCCGGGATCAGCTTCCGGTTGATGTCCGCGGTCGAGATCACTCCCCACGACACGGGGTCCGCCACGTTCTCGCTCCTCTCGTCTCGCCGGCGCACTTACTATCGCGAAAGTGGAAGACATCGGCATCGGCATGCTCGGCTACGCGTTCATGGGGAAGGCGCACTCGAACGCGTTCAAGAAGATCGCGTACATCACCTGGCCGCCGCCGCTCGCGCCGAAGCTCGTCGGGATCGCCGGCCGCAATCGCGAGGCGGTCGAGGAAGCGGCGCAGCGGTACGGCTACGACTACGCGACGACCGACTGGCGCGACCTCGTCCGCGACGAGCGGATCGGCCTCTTCGACAACGGTGGCCCGAACTCGCTGCACGCGGAGCCGACGATCGCGGCCGCCGAGGCGGGAAAACATGTGATCTGCGAGAAGCCGCTCGGTCGCGACGCCGTCGAGAGCTACGACATCTGGCAGCGGGTGGCGGCCACCGGCGTCAAGCATCTCTGCGCGTTCAACTACCGCTTCGTGCCGGCGGTGCGGCTCGCGCGAGAAATGATCGACGCAGGCGAGCTCGGTGAGATCCGGCACTTCCGGGGCCGGTACCTCCAGGACTGGGCCGACGACCCGTCGCTCGACACGTGGCGCTTCGATCCCGCCGACGCCGGCTCCGGCGCGCTCGGCGACCTCGCCACCCACGTGATCGACCTCGCCCGGTTCCTGAACGGCGAGATCGAGCGCGTCGGAGGGTTCCTGAAGACGTTCCTGCCGGAGCGCCGCGTCGACGACGCCCTCGAGGCGACGGTGGAATTCGCCAACGGCTCAGTCGGGACGATCGAGGCGACACGGCTCGCGCTTGGCCGCAGGAACGCCTTCCAGTGGGAGATCAACGGCGCGAAGGCATCGCTCGCATTCGACATGGAGCGCCTGAACGAGCTGCAGGTGTTCCGGGCGGACGGCGACCGCGCACGCGGGTTCAAGACCGTTCTCGTCTCGGAGACGGACCATCCTTTCTGGGAGCACTGGTGGCCGCCCGGGCACATCATCGGGTGGGGTGACACGTTCGTGCACGAGCTCCATCACGTTCTCGAGGTGATCGCCACGGACGGCGACGTCGCGCCCTTCGGCGCGACGTTCGAGGACGGCTATCGCGCGGCCGAGGTCGCCGACGCGATCGTCCGCTCGGGCGCGTCGGGCGCCCGCGAGCCGGTCGCGTACAAGAGTTGAGCTACAGACGCTCGTCGAGGACGAGCGTCGCCTTGCCGCCGCCGCGGTAGTCGACGGCCTCCGCGAACCGGTCGAGCGGCAGCCGCACTCCGACGAACTCCTCGAGCAAGCCCGGCCAACGCGTTCGCACGCTCGCGAGCGCGTCGACAGCGTGCAGCCAGTCCAGGCGGTGGGCGTTCACGCTGCCGAACACGACGCGGTTCTCGATGACCGTGTCGACGCCGAGCACCGGGCCGTCGATCGAGACCTTGCGGCCGCGGCCGTCGATGCCGAGCAGGCAGGCGACACCGCTCCGGCGGAGCAGGGAGAGCGTGTCGGCCATCAGCTGGGCATCGCCCGCCGCCTCGATCACCAGGTCGAACCCGCCCGTCTCCCGGCGGAGCGTGTCGAGCTCGGTGTCCCCGAGCGAGACGTAGCGCGCGCCGCACGCACCGACGAGCGTCGCGCGTGGATCGTCCGCCGGCTCCAGCGAAGCCGTCCAGACGTCGACGCGGTCGAGTCGCAGCAGGAGCGTGGCGAGGATGCCGACGGCACCGGCGCCGAGCACGAGCGCACGCTCGAGTCGCCACGGCTGGCGGTCGCCGATCACGGTCGCGTGCCGCAGCGCCCGTGCGCAGATCGACGTGGGCTCGGCGAGCACGCCGAGCCGGCCCAGCGAGCGCGGGATCTGCACCAGCTGCGTCGGATCCTCCGCGACGAGCTCCCGCGCGAAACCGTCGAGACGTGTGATGCCGCGCTCGACGTAGTCGCCGGTGAGGCAGGAGTCGGGCGCGCCCTCGGCGCAGGCGATGCAGTGCCCGCAGGAGCGGCGCACGGTCGCGGTCACCAGGTCCCCGCGCGCGAACCCGTGGCCGTCCTGCTCGACGAGGGCGAGCGACTCGTGGCCGAGCACGAGCATCGCTCCGTCGTCAGGAGGCGTTCCGAACAGGCCGTGCACGATCTCGCGGTCGGTCCCGCACACGCCGACCTCCAGCACGCGCAGCAGGACCTGATCGGGCCCCGCGGTCGGCGCCGGCACCTCTGCGACTCGAGCCGAGTGCGGGACTCCCGGCTGCGTGATCAACGCCTGCACGGTCGGCGATCAGGCGGCGGTGAGGCCGCCGTCGATCACGAGCGTCGAGCCGGTGACGAACGCCGCCGCGTCCGAGGCGAGATAGGCGACCGCGTCGGCGATCTCCTCGGGCAGCCCGAGTCGCCCGAGCGGCTGGCGCGCACGCAGCTCGTCGAGCGACTCTCCGCTCTCCTCGACGAGCCGCCGGACCCACGGCGAGTCGACGGTGCCGGGGCAGACGACATTCACGCGGATCCCGTCGCCGATGTGGTCGATCGCGAGCGCGCGCGTCAGCGCGACGACCGCACCCTTCGACGCCGAATACGCGGCGCGGCGGCGCAGCCCCACCAGTGCGGCGACCGAGGCGACGTTGACGATCGAGCCCCCGCCGCGCGCGATCATCCCCGGGATCGCGTGCTTGCAGCAGAGGAACGTGCCGCGGGCGTTCACCGAGAAGACGTTGTCCCAGACCGCGACCGGCGTCTCCGGTGCGGTGGTCGTCGATCCGATCCCGGCGACGTTGACGAGGACGTCGAGATCCGCCATCGCGGGCGCGACGTCCTCTTCCTCCCGCACGTCGATCTTGACGAGGTCCGCGTCGAGCTCGGCGGCGAGCTCGGCGATCGGGCCGAAATGGACGTCGGCAAGGATGACTGCTGCGCCGTCCGCCGCCAGCCGCCTCGCGACCGCCTCCCCGATTCCCGACCCGGCGCCGGTCACGAGCGCCCTCTTTCCGTCGAAGCTCACGGGGTCAATGCTTCCACGCGGACGACCCGAGCACCGCGCCCTCCGACGCCGAGCCGACAAGCGCGCGGTAGCGCGCGAAGACGCCGGTCGTGTAGGGGAGCGGCGGCAGGCGCCAACCGGCGAGGCGTGACGCGAGCTCGCTCTCCGGAACCTCGAGCTCGAGCGTGCCCGCGTCAGCGTCGATCGCGATCGGGTCCCCGTCGGCGACGACGGCCAGCGGGCCGCCGCGCGCCGCCTCCGGCGAGACATGGCCGACCATCAGGCCGCGCGTCGCTCCCGAGAAGCGGCCGTCGGTGACGAGCGCGACGGACTCGCCGAGCCCGGCGCCGACGACCGATGCGGTGACGCTGAGCATCTCGCGCATTCCCGGCCCGCCGGCCGGGCCTTCGTACCGCACCACGAGGACGTCGCCGGGCTGCACGCGCCCGCCGCGGACGGCCTGCGCGCAGTCCTCCTCGCAGTCGAAGACCCGCGCGGGGCCGCGCTGCGCGCGCCTGGAGCCCGCGAGCTTGACGAGGCTGCCGTCCGGGGCGAGATTGCCGCGCAAGACGCGCAGCATCCCCTCGGCGCGGAACGGCTTCTCGACCGCGAAGAGCACCTCGCCGTCCGGCTCCGGGCAGTTGCGCGCCGCCTCGGCGAGGGTCGTGCCGGCGACGGTGGGCGCCGAGCCGTCGATGTGGTCGCCGCGCACGAGCTCGCCGATCAGCGTCGTCGTGCCTCCGGCCTGCTCGAGCTCGTCGGCAGTATGGCGCCCCGACGGAGCCAGGCTCGCCAGCACGGGCGTTCGCTTCGCGACCGCGGCGAGCTCGTCGAGCGTGAGCTCGACGCCTGCCTCCCGGGCGATCGCAAGCAGGTGCAGCATCCCATTGGTCGAGCCGCCGACGGCTGCGATCCCCGCCATCGCGTTCAGCAGCGCGCGCCGGTCGAGGAACCGCCGGGAGCGGATGCCGTCGCATGCCAGACCGACGGCGAGCTCGCCCGCGCGCGTCGCGGCCGGCCGCTTGCGCGCGAGGTCGTCCGCGGGGATCAGGCCGTCCCCGACGAGCGCGAGCCCGAGCAGCTCGACAGCCACAGCCATCGTGTTGGCTGTGAAGAGCCCGGCGCAGGTGCCCGGGCCGGGGCACGCCGCCAGCTCGAGCTCGTCGAGCTCGCGCCGCGGGAGCAGGCCGCGCTCTTCGGCGGCCACCGCCTCCCAGACGTCGAGGATCGTGACGGGCCGTCCCGCCAGGTGGCCGGCGCGCATCGGGCCGCTGTAGAGCAGAACTGCGGGCTTGTCGAGCCGCGCCAGCGCCATCAGCGCGGCCGGGGCGGTCTTGTCGCAGCCGACGAGGCACACGAGTGCGTCGAAGTCGTGTGCGTGCGCCATCAGCTCGATCGAATCGGCGATCACCTCGCGCGAGATCAGCGACGCGCGCATCCCCGGGGTGCCCTGCGACTGGTTGTCGGAGACGGCGATCGTGTTGAACTCCAGCGCGACCCCTCCTGCAGCCTCGACACCCGCAGCCGCAGCGCTCGCGAGGTCGCGCTGGTTGAGATTGCAGGGCATCGTGCCCGTCCACGTCGACGCGATCCCGACGATCGGGCCGTCGAGCCGTGCCGGGTCGATGCCCAGCGCGCGAAAGTGGGCCCGCGCCGGGGCGCGCTCGACGCCGGTTGCGAGCGCCGCGCGGGCGCGGCGACGCAGCGCGTCCTGCGCCGTCGACGTCTCGTCCGTCACCGCTCGAGTCTACGCAGGCGCAGGTGCCGCTTCGAGCCTGCGCACGCTCGGGGTCGCCAGCATCGTGACCGTGATCGAGAGCGAGATCGCGGCGGCGATCCACAGTGTCGCCGAGGCGCCGATCGCGGCGGCGGCCGGGCCGGCGAGCACGAGGCCGAGCGGCTGGAACGCCAGCGAGCCGAACCAGTCGTAGGCGCTGACCCGTGAGAGGGCCGCCGGTGGGATGTGGCGTTGCAGCGCGGTCTCCCAGAGCGAGTTGAAGATCATGTTGCCGGCACCGGCGAAGAACGCGCCGGCGGCGATCGCGACGACCGGGGCGCGCAGCGCGAGCAGCGCGAGCGCTACGGCGAACCAGCCCAGCATCGCCGAGCCGAAGAAGAGCGGCCGGTGCACGTGGACCCGCAATGCGACGAGGCCGCCGATCAACGACCCGGCGCCGAGGCTGGCGATGATCGCAGCCCAGGCTCCGGGGCCGCCGAGGTCGGCCTTCGAGATGACCGCGCCGAGCACGACGAAGACGGAGCCCGTCAGGTTCCCGAGCGACGCCGCGAGGATCACGACCCAGACCCAGGTGCGCGCCACGACCTCGCGCCACCCGTCGCGCAGGTCCGCGGCGAACGACTGCGGCGGCAGCGTCACGTGCGGCGGGAGCCGCAGCTGCGCGAGGAAGAACGCGCTGACGCCGAAGCTCGAGGCATCGATCGCGAGAGCCCAGCCGGGCCCGACCGTCGCGACGAGCACGCCGGAGAGCGCGCTGCCCACGATCCCGGTCGAGGCCATGGCGAGCCCTCGCAGCGCGTTCGCCTGCTGCAGCCGCTCCGGGCTCACCGTGAGCGGTGTCAGGCCGGTCGACGCCGGGTTGAAGAACGCGGTCGCCGTGCCCGAGAGCGCCTGCAGGATCACGAGCTGCCACAGCTGGGCGTGATGGGTGAGCACGAGCAGCGCCACGCTGCCCTGCGTGCCCAGGCGAACGACGTCGGCGGCGAGCATCACGGCACGGCGCGGGAGCCGGTCGGAGAACACGCCGCCGACGAGCAGAAACGCGACGAGCGGTACCGTCTTCGCCGCGAACACGTAGCCGAGATCCGTTGCGGACCCCGTCAGGTCGAGCACGGCGAAGGCCAGCGCGACGCCGGTGAGCGCGTCGCCGAGCAGCGAGACGATCTGTCCGGTGAAGAGCAGCCTGAACTGGCGCTCGCGGAGGGCCGCGAGCGAGCTCAGAGCTTCTTGCCCGGGTTGAGCAGGCCCTTCGGGTCGAAGGCCCGCTTCAGCCGCAGGTGCAGGTCGTATCCGGTCGCGCCGAGCTGGCGCTCGAGCTGGCCGCGCTTGAGCCAGCCGATCCCGTGCTCTCCCGACACGGTTCCACCGAGCGAGTGAGCGAGGTCGAACAGGTCGTGGCACGCGTCGTCGGCCCGCTGCTCCTCGCCCGGCTCGTCGGGCGAGAACAGGAAGGTGGCGTGGATGTTGCCGTCGCCGGCATGGCCGAACGACAGCGCCGGCACGTCGTGGCGTGCCCCGATCTCGATCGTCTCGCGGGCGACGTCCCGCAGGCGGTCGAGCGGGACCGCGATGTCCTCGCTGAACGCCCCGCCGCGCTGCGCCAGGATCGCGAACGCGACACTGCCGCGCCATCGCCAGAGCGACGCGACCTCGTCGACACCGGCAGGCGCGTGCACGGCCACCGCGTCCTCGGCGAGCGCCTCGCGCAGCTCGCCGGCAACGCGCGCCGCCTCGGCGGCCGAGCCGTCGGCCTCCGTGATCACCATGAACCCAGCGGCATCGGGCAGCCCGAAGGGGTAGGTGTCGCCGGAGACGCGAAGGGTGACGCCGTCGAGGTACTCGATCGCCGCGGGCACGACGCCCGAGCCGAGCACGCGCTCGATCGCACCGATGCCGGTGTCGGCGTCCGGGTAGAGCCCGATCACGGGCAGTTCGGCCTCGGGCGCCGGGATCAGCCGCAGCCAGGCCGCGGTGACGAGGCCGAGCGTCCCCTCGGAGCCGACGAGCAGGCTCTTCAGGTCGTAGGCGGCGACGTCCTTCCGCAGCGGGCCGCCGATCGTGACGATCTCGCCGGGCGGGACGACCGCCTCGATCCCGGTCACCCAGTGGCCCGTCACGCCGTACTTGAAGGCATGCGGGCCGCCGGCGTTGCACGCGATGTTGCCGCCGATCTGCGAGATCTCGGCCGCCCCGGGATCGGGTGGGAAGCGCAGGCCGCTCTCGCGCGCGAGCCGCTGGATGTCGCCCGTCGAGACGCCCGCCTCGACATGCATCCGCCAGAGCAGCGGGTCGAACCGGCGCACCTTGTTGAGCCGCTCGAACCCGATCACGATGCCTCCCTCGACCGGGATCGCACCGCCTGCGAGGCCGGTGCCGCCGCCGCGAGCGGTGAGCGGCACGTCGTGGTCGTAGCACCACCGCAGCACCGCGGCGACCTCCTCGACGGTCGACGGCATGACGACGGCATCGGCACGGCCGACGACGCCGCGGCCCATCAGGTCGGTGAGGAAGCGCCCCTGGGGCTCGAGCAGGGCGTCAGGCGAGACAACCGACGCGAGATCCATGGCGGCGAGCGTACCCTGTCTCCTGGCAGGTACCACCGACCGAGGAGATCCGTTGAAGATCGTGCTGCTCGCCGCCCTCTGCGCGGCCCTCGCCGCTCCGGCGGCGCTCGCGAAGTCGCAGTCGACGACCCTGACCGGCACCGTCGGCCCCGGCTTCACCATTACGCTCAAGCAGGGCTCGAAGGCCGTCAAGTCGCTGAAGGCCGGGAGCTACGTCTTCAAGATCAGCGACAAGTCGAACCTCCACAACTTCCACCTCGCGGGCCCGGGCGTCAACAAGAAGACGGCCGTCGGCTTCGTCGGGTCCACCAAGTGGACGCTGACGCTGAAGAAGGGCACCTACAAGTTCTTGTGCGACCCGCACGCGTCGATCATGAAGGGGTCGTTCAAGGTCACGTAGCGGCTTCGCCCTCATCTTCTCGCTGCTCGCGTCTGAACAGCGCGAGCAGCGAGGGGACGAGGACGCTTCGCACCACGAACGTGTCGAGCAGGATGCCGACCGAGAGTGCGAAGGCCAGCTCGCGCATCGGCCGGAGCGGAATGAGCGCAAGCATCGCGAAGCTGCCTGCGAGCGCCAGGCCGGCGGTCGCGATCGTCGACGAGGCCGCCGGCGCCGCCTCGGCAATCGCCTCGCGGACCGGGAGCCGGCGCGCGGCGCGGCGGATGCCGCCGACGACGAAGAGGTTGTAGTCCGACCCGAGTGACAGCAGCAGCACGGCAGCGGCGAAGGGGACGTAGTAGGTGAGGTCCTCGTGGCCGAGCAGGCCCTGCATCACCCACGTGAGCAGCCCGAGGGTCGCCGCCAGGGCGAGGACGCTGGCCGCGAGCAGGTAGAGCGGCGCCCAGAGCGCGCGGAGGAACGCCGCGAGCAGCAGGAGGTTGACGAGCACGACGGCTGCGCCGACCCGGAAGCCGTCGGAGCGGATCGCCGCGACCGTCTCCTGTGCGAGGGCAGTGTCGCCGGCGTACGAGACGCGCGTGCTCCCGAGACCAGCCTCGTCAAGCAGCGACGGGACGCGTGCGCGCAGCCGGTTGTACGTGGTGATCGCCCGCGCGCCGAGCGGGTCGTGGTCGAGGACGACCGCGAAGCGCGCCGCACGTCCGTTCCGCGACACGCTGAGCGGCAGGTCGCGGCGGGCAGGCTGCTCTCGCGGGCCGATCACGGTGGCAACGCCGGCCACGGCGTCGAGCGCCTGCTCGAAGCGGATCAACGCGGGCCGTCGCCTGCCGAGCCCCCGACCTTCGAGCAGCACCTCGGTCGGCGAGACGATGCCCGAGGCGAAGCCGCGCGCGGCATCGTCCGCGGCGGCCTTGACCTCTGCGCCCGGCGGCTGTCCGCTGATCAGCGTGAAGCCGAGCCGTGCGTGCAGGAGGCCGAGCGACGCCGCCGCGAGCGCGCCCGTCACCAGCAGCGCGAGCAGCGCCGAGGCCGGGCGGGCGGTCAGGAGCCGCCAGACCCGCGCGCGCAGCGCTGACGGCGCTCGCGGCGTCGAGCGCGCCGGCCAGAACGCCGCCGGGCCGAGCAGCGCGAGCAGGCCGGGGACGAAGGTCAACGCGACCGCGAGCGTGACGAGCACAGTCAGCGCCATGCCGGGGCCGAAGGAGCGAAAAACGTCGAGGTGGCCGACGACCAGCGTCAGCGAGCCGAGCGCGACGATCAACCCGGCGGTCAGCACGATCGGCAGGTTCTCGCGCGTCGACTCCTGGGCCGCCTCGAAGCGCCCGCGACCCTCGGCGAGCCTGCGCCGGACGCCGGACAGGAAGAAGAGGGAGTAGTCGGTCAGGAGCCCGAGCAGGAGCGCGATCAGGATCGGTTCGACCTCCTTGGGGACGGTTCGGTGCTCGTGGCGGCCGAGCCACGCCAGCAGGTGAATCGAGACCGTGTACGAGACTCCCGCGGCGGCGAGCACGACGAGCCCTGGCCCGGGGGCACGGAAGGTGAGCAGGAGGACCAGCACGACGAGCGCGATCGTCGCGAGCGTCACACGCGGCAGCGCGCCCTGGATCCGGTCGAACTCCGACGTGCGCGCCGCCAGCGCCCCGGTGCGAAGGCCGAGTGGGTCGAGACGTTCCGCATACGTCTTGGCGAGCGCGAGCTGTGCACCTGCGTCCACGGCCGGTGTGAAGTAGAGGTAGGTGATCGCGGTCGTGCGATCCGGCGAGACGAGCGGCGCCGCGAACGAGACCTGCCTCAGGGCGCTCGACCTGTGCCGGTCGACCGCGACCGCGAGCGCGACGGTGCGCCGCAGCTGCGGGCGGGTCAGGGGCCGGTCGGCGTGCTGCACGACGACGATGCGCGTGAGCACGGTCGACCCGAACAGCCGCTCCTCCCGGACCTGAGTCGCGATCGCCGACGCGCCTCCGGGGACGAGGCCGCCGAGAGGGGTGGCCAGGCTCTGGTCGATCGACGGCAGGTAGTGGGCGGAGGCGACCGCCGCAACGACCCAGAGCGGCACCAGCAGGAAGCCGAGCCGGACGGTGATCCACGACACGACCCGGCCCATGCGGGGCGTGTTCCCGCGGGCGGCGGGCGTGAACCAGGTTCAATCGGCGCGCGAGCTGAGCTCGATCTCCTCGACGTGGTCGCGTGACACCCGCCACGCTCGCAGCTCGTCGTGGGCGAGCGAATAGATCAGGAACGGCCGGCCCGCCCACAGCCCGGACAGCTCGCGGTCGGTGCGAGACGGCTCCGGCCGCGTCGCCGGATGCGAGTGGAAGACGGCGAGCTCGTAGCCCTCGTCCTCGAGGAACCACACCGCAGGCTCGATCTCCAGCTCGTAGCGGTAGGGCGAGGCGAGCGCGTTGTGCCCGCGCACGTAGCGGGCTGCGACGCCGTCGGCGAAGACGAGCACGCCGCAGCACTCGTTGGGCGCCTCCTCGGCGGCGTGTGCTCGCAGTTCGTCGCGGATCGAGGCGGGGATCACCACCAGAGGACCGCCTCGTCGATGTCCTCACCGCTCCAGAAGTCTGCCGACAGGTACTTCCAGCCGCCGTCGGCCAGGATCGCGACGACGACGGCGCCCTCCGGCAGCTCGTCGGCGATCCGGCGCGCCACGTGGACGACGGCACCCGACGAGACGCCTGCGAACAGGCCTTCGCGGTCGAGCAGCACGCGTGCGGCGCGGGCCGCCTCGGCATTCGAGACGAGGAGCTTCCGGTCGAGCGCGGCGACGTCGAGGATCGGTGGGACGTACCCGTCCTCGAGCGACCGCAGGCCCATCACAGGGTCGCCCGGCAGCGGCTCGGCGGCCACGACCTGCGCCGCGGGGAATGCCTCGCGGATCCGTGCCCCGGCGCCCATCAGGGTCCCGCCGGTGCCGAGGCCGGCGACGAGCGCGTCGACGCGGGGCAGGTCGCGGGCGATCTCGGCGCCCGTGCCGTCGTAGTGCGCCTGCGGATTCGCCTCGTTCGCGTACTGGAAGAGCATCACGTAGCGGTCGTCACGCCCGGCGATCTCCTGCGCCAGGCGCACGGCTCCGTTCGAGCCCTGGTCGCCGGGCGAGTCGACGATCGTGGCGCCGTAGAGCTCGAGCAGCGTCCGGCGCTCGGGCGTCGCGTTCGCAGGCATCACGCAGGTGAGGCGATAGCCCTTGAGCTTCGCGACGAGCGCCAGCGAGATGCCGGTGTTGCCGCTGGTCGGCTCGAGCAGCTCCTGGCCGGGCTCGAGGTTCGCCGCCTCGACCATCGCGAGCGCGACCCGGTCCTTGATCGAGCCGGTCGGATTCTGTCCCTCGAGCTTCGCGTAGATCGTGCGGCCCGCCGGCGAGAGGCTCCGGAGCTCGACGAGCGGCGTGTCGCCGATCAGGTCGAGCAGCGAGCTAGCGACCACAACCGCCCGCCATGGCGGGCAGAAGGATGACCGTGGAGCTGTCGGCGACCGGGGTCTCGAGGCCGCTGCGGGTGCGAACGTCCTCGCCGTCGACGTACACGTTCACGAACGGCTGCAGCTCGCCTGACCGGTAGACGCGCCAGCCGAGCTCGGGCAGCCGGCGCGCGAGGTCTTCCATCACCTCGCGCACGGTCCCGCCGTTGGCCTGGACCTCCCGCACGCCGCCGGCCTCACTGCGCAGGACCGGGGGAACACGGACGAGGGTCATGTGCGCTCCGGCGCCGGCCGAGCCGGCGCCTCCGCTCCGCGCGACTCCGTCGAGCCTACGTCGCGTGTCACCTCGCGCAGAACTCCACGTAGTCGATGTACTCGGTGATCGTCGGGTGGTCGCCGCACACCGGGCAGTCCGGGTTGCGCTCGATCCGGACCTCGCTGAACTCGGTCGCGAGGGCGTCGAAGAGCAGCAGCCGGCCGATCAGCGGCTCGCCGACTCCGGCGGCGAGCTTGATCGCCTCGTTCGTCTGCAGCGAGCCGATGATCCCGGGCAGCACTCCGAGCACGCCTCCCTCCGCACACGACGGCGCGAGCTCGGCCGGCGGCGGCTCGGGGAAGAGGCAGCGGTAGCACGGTCCCCGAGTTTGCTGCCGGGCGTCGTCGGCTTCGCCGACGACGCTTCCAGCACCGTGCGGCGAGAAGACCGTGACCTGGCCCTCGAACCGGTAGATCGAGCCGTGCACGACCGGAATGTCGTGCCAGACGGACGCGTCGTTGACGAGGTAGCGCGTCGGGAAGTTGTCGGCGCCGTCGACGATCAGGTCCCAGCCGTCGCCGAGGATGCGCTCGACGTTCTCCGACGTGAGCCGCTCGCGGTAGGTGACGACGTCGACGTCGGGGTTCAAGGCTTCGATCGCGCGCTTCGCCGAGTCGACCTTGGGCGTACCGAGCGTGTCGAGCGAGTGCGCAACCTGCCGTTGGAGGTTCGTCTCGTCGACGATGTCGGCGTCCACGATCCCGATGCGCCCGATCCCGGCCGCGGCGAGGTAGAGGGACGCCGGGGAGCCGAGGCCGCCGGCGCCGATCAGCAGGATGCGGCTGTCGAGGAGCTTGAGCTGGCCCGCCTCGCCGATCTCGGGGATCAGCAGGTGCCGCGAGTAGCGCGTGCGCCGCTCGGGCGACAACGTGCGCGGCAGGACGATCTCGCCGCCGTTCCGCTTCCAATCCGTGAAGCCGCCGGCGAGCGAGTGAGCAGCCGTGTACCCGAGCTCGCCGAGCGTCTTGGCTGCGAAGGCGGACCGATTCGCTGCTGCGCAGTAGAGGATCACCGGCGCGTCCCGGTCGGTGACGACGCTCTCGATCCGCGACTCGAGGAACCCGCGGGGAACGTGGACGGCGCCCGGGAGGTGGCCCTCCTGCCACTCGTCGGCCTCGCGGATGTCGATCCAGACGGCGCCGGCGATCTCGCCGGCCTCCTTGGCGTCGACCTCGGAGATCTCCGCCTTCGTGCGCTGCAACAGCTCCCGATACGTGGTCATGACTATAGAAACGGTAGCGATACCGGCGTTCATTCCCGTCGTCTACCGTGGCGCCGTGTCGCCCTCGGCTCGCGTGCGCCTGGTCGCCGTGCTCGCCGCGGTGGCCGCGGCGGCGGTCGTGGTGGGCGTCGTCTGGGCCACGGGCCAGGACCCACCCCAGCCGAAGGCCCGCAACTGTGCGCCGCGGCAGGCGTACTTCGTTCCCGGCGTGGCCTCTGCGCATGCGGGCGCGGTCAGGCACGCCTTCACGCTGTCGGTGCGGGGGACGGCGCAGGCGCTCGAGCCGCTTGCGCAGGAGGCGACCGGCGACCCGGTCGTGCAGTTCAACTACGCGCTCGCGCTCTACTGCGCCGGCTACCTGGCCGATGCGAGCCAGGCGTTCGTCGCGGCGAAGACGAGCGGGCGCGACACGTTCTACGAGATCCGGGCCGACTCGATCATGCACCCCCAGTACTTCGACCAGGGCTACCCCGTCTTCCAGCCCGACGGCGGCGCCGTCGTGCCGCTCCTTCGCCGTGGCATCGCGGCGCAGGAGGCGGGACACCAGCACACCGCCGAGCGGCTGTACGCGCGCGCAGCGCGGCTGCATCCGGACGAAGACCAGGCGCAGGTCGCAGCCGCGGTCGGGCGCTTCGACGAGGACAACCTGTCGGCAGCGTTCTCGCGGCTCGGCCCGCTCGTGCAGCGATTCCCGCGGAGTGTCTCGGTGCGCTTCCACCTCGGCCTATTGCTCGCGTGGACGGGCCAGCGTGCACAGGCGGAGAACGAGTTCCGCCAAGCGAAGCGGCTTGCGCCTCGCTCATCGCTCGGCCGGGAAGCGAACGTGTTCCTCCAGCGTCTTGTGAGGACCAGGACCATCCGCACACAAAGATGAGCCGAGCGGCCCTGGCGTCCGTCCGGCCCCGATGCGACAGTTCCGCATCCGGCGAGGGGGAACGATGGGAACGAGGGCCCGCCAGACGGTGGGAGTCGAGGAAGAGCCGCAGCCCGAACAGGGCGACGTCGAAGACGTGGCTGTGGAGCCCGACGTCGAGGCCGAGGTGTACGCGGCACTCGACGAGCTCCATGCCGACGACCTCGACGACGCCGCCGAAGTCGAGTTCGAGTTCACGACCGATTCGCTGCAGCTCTTCCTGAAGGACGTCGGTCGCGTCGACCTGCTGACCGCTGCGCAGGAGGTCGAGCTGGCCAAGCGCATCGAGCGTGGCGACCACCGCGCGAAGCAGGAGATGATCGAGGCGAACCTGCGTCTCGTCGTCTCGATCGCGAAGCGCTACCGCAATCAGGGCCTGCCGTTCCTCGACCTGATCCAGGAGGGGACGATCGGCCTCGTGCGCGCCGCCGAGAAGTTCGACTGGCGCAAGGGCTACAAGTTCTCGACGTATGCGACGTGGTGGATCCGCCAGGCGGTCGCGCGGGCGCTCGCCGACAAGGCGCGGACGATCCGCATGCCGGTCCACGTCGTCGAGAAGCTCAACAAGATCGTCCGCACCGAGCGGAAGCTGCGCGCCGAGCGCGGGCGCGAGCCTCTCAACGCCGAGATCGCGGTCGAGCTCGGGATGACCGTCGAGGAGGTCGACGCGATCCGGAGGACCTCGCAGGTGCCGGTGTCGCTCGAGAAGCCCGTCGGCGACGAGGAGGAGTCGGAGTTCGGCCACTTCATCGAGGACGACAGCGTCCCGCTCCCCGACGAAGCCGCCGACACGGCGTTCCGCATCGCTGCCCTGCAGAAGTGCCTCTCCGCACTCTCACAGCGCGAGCGGCGCGTGCTCGAGCTGCGCTACGGGCTGAACGGCGAGTCGCCGTGCACGCTCGACGAGGTCGGGCGCGCGTTCCGCGTCACCCGCGAGCGCATCCGCCAGATCGAGAGCCAGGGCTTGAAGAAGCTGCGCGCGCTCGCCGACAGCGAGAAGCTCCGCGAAGTCGCGTAGCGCGCGGGCCCGACGTCCACAGCCGGATCCACGGAGCGATCGGCTCGCTAGGCTCGCGTCCTGGCCGAGCTTCCGACCGGAACGGTCACGTTTCTCTTCACCGACGTCGAGGGATCGACCCGGTTGTTGCGCGAGCTCGGACCGGCGTACGGCGCCGCGCTGGCCGAGCACCGCCGCGTGCTCCGGGCTGCTGCTGCCGAACGCCGTGGGGTCGAGGTCGACACGCAGGGTGACGCGTTCTTCTTCGCCTTTCCGTCCCCTGCAGCTGCAGTAGCCGCTGCTGCCGACGCCCAGCGGGCACTCGAGCGAGGCCGGCTGCGGGTGCGCATGGGCCTGCACACGGGAAAGCCTGAGCTGACTGCGGAAGGCTACGTCGGTCTCGACGTTCACCTCGGTGCCCGGATCGCAGCGAGCGCGCACGGCGGGCAGGTCGTGCTCTCGCGCGAGACCCTTCGCGGCCTCGAGCCGCCCGTGCTCGTGCTCGATCTGGGCGAGCACCGGGTCAAGGATTTCGCGGAGGCGATCTCGATCTACCAGCTCGGGGATCAGGAGTTCCCGCCGCTCAAGACGATCTCCAACACCAACCTGCCGCATCCGGCGAGCTCGTTCGTCGGTCGCGTCGACGAGGTGGGCGAGGCCGTCGAGCTCCTGCGCGGCGACGCGCGGCTGGTCACGCTCAGCGGGCCCGGCGGCTCAGGGAAGACACGCGTCGCGATCGAGACCGCTGCCGAGCTGGTGCCGAGCTTCCGCGCCGGCGTCTTCTGGGTCGGATTGGCCGATATCCGCGACTCGGCTCTCGTCCCGGAGACGATCGCACGCGTTCTCGGCGCGAGGGAGGACCTCGCCTCGCACATCGCCGAGCGCGAGCTCCTCTTGCTCCTCGACAACTTCGAGCAGGTCGTCGACGCCGCGCCCGAGCTCGGGAAGCTGCTCGCTGCCTGTGACGGCCTCCGTCTGCTCGTCACGAGCCGCGAGGCTCTGCGCATCTCCGGGGAGGTCGAACTGCCGGTTCGGCCGCTCGCCGACCGCGACGCCGTCGAGCTCTTCTGCGCCCGCGCACGGTGCGAGGCGGATGACGACGTACGTGGACTGTGCGTCGCACTCGACAACCTTCCGCTCGCGCTGGAGCTTGCCGCTGCCCGCGTCCGCGTGCTTTCCCCCGCCCAGATCCTCTCGCGTGTGTCGGAGCGGTTGGACCTGTTCGTGGGCGGTCGTGACGCGGGGCCACGCCAGCGGACGCTGCGCGCCGCGATCGAGTGGAGCCACGAGCTCCTGTCGCCGGCCGAGCAGCGACTCTTTGCCGACCTCTCGGTCTTCGCGGGCGGCTGGACGCTCGCTGCGGCGGAACGCGTCGTGTCCGCCGAGCTCGACGTCCTGCAGGAGCTAGCCGAGAAGAGTCTGGTCAGATTGAGCGGCGAACGCTTCTGGATGCTGGAGACGATCAGGACATTCGCCGTCGAGCAGCTCGAGCGGAGCGGCCGGACGGACGAACTGCACCGTCGTCATGCCGACTACTTTCACGCCTTCACGCAGGGAATCGACGACTTGCTCCAGGGCGACGGGCAGACGGGCCTGCTCGCCCGGGTGGATTCCGAGCTCCCGAACCTCCGTGCTGCGATCGACCGATCGCTCTCGGCCGGAGGCCGGACCGGCCTGGGCCTGGCGCTGGCGGGATCGCTCACGGCGCTGTGGGTGATGCGCGGCCATCTCACCGAGGGGCGCAAGGTGCTGCAGGCGGCGCTGGACCTTTCGCCGGAACCGTCCGCGGAGCGCGCAACCGCGCTCCGCGGCCTGGCGCTCGTCTCAACGCTCCAAGGAGACTGGGCGGAAGGGGAGCGGTGGTCGGAGGCGTGCATCGCGCTCAGCCGGAGGCTCGGAGAGCGAGGGCTCGAGGCGCAGGCGCTGGCGACGCTGGGTCGCTGCCTCATCGCGCGGGGAGAGGCAGAGGGCGCGCGGCTGGCGCTCGAGAGGTCGTTTGCGGTCGCCGATGCGATGGAGTTGCCGCGCGCCGCCGGAATGGCGCTGTTCAACCTCGGCTGGGCGTCTCTGACAGCGGGAGATCTCGGCCGTGCGCGAGTCGAGTTCGACGATTCGCTCGCACGCTTCACGGCCGCCCGCTCGGAGTACGGCATCACGCGCTCGCTGACAGCGCTTGCCACCGTGGCCCTGCGAGGAGACGCGGTCGCCGACGCCGTTGTTCATCTCCGCAAGAGCCTCGCGCTCTCGCGCCGGCTGGGCGATCTCGAAGACGGTGTCTGGGCACTCGAGCTGTACGGCGTCGCACGCGCGTCAGCGGCGCCCGAGGAGGCAGCCCGCCTGCTCGCCGCCGCGGAGGCCGGGCGCGAGCAGCTCGGGATCTCGCCGGAGGGGCTCGACGTCGGGCTGCACGATCGGGCGCTGACCGCCCTCGAGCAGGCGCTCGGGGCGGAGGGGCTCGGCCGAGCCTGGAGCGAAGGACGCCGGCTCGGTGTCGAACCTGCGCTCGACCGCGCGCTGCTCGACGCCGGAGGCGGGTAGGCTCCCGCGCGTGAGCGAGCGCTGGTTCGACGAGCTCGCGGAGTTTCTCCGCATCCCATCGGTCAGCGCCGACCCGCTGCACGCGAGCGACGTGCTCAAGGCGGCCGCGTGGGTGTGTGACTTCATCCGCGCCGCCGGCGGCGACTGCGAGGTCGTGGACTGGCACGGACAGCCGCTCGCGATCGGAGAGCTGAAGGCATCGCACGGCGGACCTGCGCCGACGGTGCTCTGCTACGGGCACTTCGACGTCCAGCCGGCGGATCCGCTCGAGCTGTGGGAATCCCCGCCGTTCGAGCCGGAGGTGCGCGGCGACTATCTCTACGGCCGGGGCACCGTCGACGACAAGGGCCAGCTGTACGTGCTGCTCGCGGCCGCGCGTGAGCTCGCGCAGGCGGGTGAGCTGCCGGTGAACGTGCGTTTCTGCTGCGACGGCGAGGAGGAGACCGGCGGTCACTCGATCGTCGAGTTCCTCGAGGCGGACGAGCGCGGGGCGGACGCGGCCGTGATCTTCGACGGCGGCATGATCCGTCGCGACCTGCCGGCGTTCAACGTCGCCACCCGCGGCGTCGTGTACTTCCACGTCACGCTCAGGACGGGCGACCGCGATCTCCACTCGGGGATCTACGGCGGCGCGGCGCTGAACGCAGCGCACGCATTGATCGCGACGCTCGGCGGTCTGATCGCCCGCGACGGGACGCTGGCCGACTCGCTGCGGCAGGGAATCGTGCCGCCGAGCGCCGAGGAGATTGCCGGCTGGGCCGCGCTGCCTTCAGGTGCCGACGAGCTCGGCGAGCAGGGCGCGAGGCCGAAGGATCCGCGGGCCGCTGCCGACTTCTATACGCGGACGTTCGCGGAGCCGGCCCTCGACGTGAACGGCATCGCCAGCGGCTCGCCGCAGCTCCAGAAGACGGTCTTGCCGGTCGAGGCGATCGCCAACGTCTCGATCCGGCTCGCGCCCGGCCAGGAGGTCGACGTGATCGCGCCGGAGGTCGAGCGCCTCCTCCGCGCCTCGGCGCCGCCCGGAGCCGAGCTGACGATCGAGCGCTGGTCGGCAGCGGACCCGGGGCTGGTGCCCCCGGACGCCAAGGCGATCCAGCTCGGGCTCGACGCGTTCGAGCGGGCGCTCGGAGTACGCCCCGCGCTGGTCCGTACCGGGGGCACGCTTCCGATCGTCCCGGCCCTCGGGGCCAAGGGCATCCCTTCGGTGATCACGGGCTTCGGACTGCCCGATTCGCAGATCCACTCCCCGAACGAGCGCCTGCGCGTGGAGTACGTGGACAGCGGGACCGCCGCCGCCCGCGAGCTCTTCCGCGCGTTCGGCTCCCTGTAACGACGTCGCGGCCGGTACGGGACCGGCCGCGACGTGGTCGCTCGGGGGAGGGAGAGCGGGTTACGACTGGGTCGACGGATCGCCCGGCTCGTGGTCGCCGACGTGGTTCGCCGGCGTCGCCTCGACCTGGGCGAGCGTGGCAGCCCGCGGGGCGCGGATCCGGATGGTGATCCGGTCGCCTGCCTGCAGGTGCGACGCGTCGATGACGGTCGGCACCTTCCCCTGCCAGAGCAGGAAGATCGTGCCGTCGTCGTAGGAGAACGTCTGGTCGAGAGACTGGCCGAGCATCGACTGCAGGCCGCGCCAGTTGCCGCTCGACACGTGCAGCGCGACGTGGCCGCCCGACTGCGGGCCGGTCACGGTGCCGACGTAGAGATAGAGCGGCCTCGAGGCCGGGTGCGAGACCGGGCCGTGGTCGCCGACGATGCCGGCGGCGGTCGCCTCGATCGTCGCAAGCGGTGAGCCGTGCGGCGCGCGGACGTTGACCTGCACGTCGTCACCACTCCGGAGGTCGGTGACCGAACCGACGTGCGGGACGCCGTGCGACCACACGAGGATCTCGGTCGACGGGCCGATCGTGAACGTCTGATCCTGCGACTGGCCGATCAGCGCGCGCAACGCGGCATGGTTGCCGCCTTCGACCTGCACCTGCACGTTCGTGGAGCTCGCGTTCAGGAGATCGCCCCTGAACTGGAACAGTTGCCCCTTGGGGCCGCCCGTGGCGGTTGCGGCCACCACCGCGAACACCGTCGCGGCGAGGGAGAGGGAGAGAACAAGGCGGTGGGTCATGGTGGAGGTCCTCCTCTGGATCGGGTCGGGTCTTGACTCGACGGACGATCCCTCCCGGGCGCAAGCCGCCCGTTCTCGGCACGTAAGCCGTACGCAAAACCTCAGGCGGCTACCAGGGCGGCGGGTTGTGCACCCAACGGCCTCCGGCCATCGTGGCGACGACCTGCGCATCGAGGTCCTCCCACGGGTCGCGGTCGAGCACGACGAGGTCGGCCAGCATCCCCGGCACGAGCCGGCCGCGGCGGCGCTCGTCGCGCGAGAGCCAGGCAGGCGTGACGCACGTCGCCTGGAACGCCTGGTCGACGGTCAGTGCCTGTTCGCGATGCCAGCCGGGGCGCTCGTCGATCGTCCGCAGGACGCCCGCCCTGATGCCGGCGAGCGGATCGAGCTCCTCGATCGGCGCGTCGGAGCCGTTCACGAGCGTCGCGCCCGAGTCGAGCAGCGAGCGAAAGGCGTAGGCACCGTCTGTCTTCCCGGCCCAGTGGCGGTCGGCGAGATCGCGGTCCGACGGCGCATGCGAGAACTGCGCCGACACGGCCACGCCGATCGCCGCGAACCGCCCGACGTCGTCGGGCGCGAGCAGTTGCGCATGCTCGATTCGCTGCCGCAGCCCGAGCGGCTCCCAGTCGGAGCGCGTTGTCTCGAATGCGTCGAGGGCGGCGCGGTTCGCACCGTCGCCGATCGCGTGCACGGCCACGGGAAAGCCCGCGGCTGCACCGGCCCGCACGATCTCCGCAAGCTCCGCGCTGCTCGTGATCTCGACGCCGCTCCCGTCGAGCATCCGTGCGGTCTGGGAGCCGAGTGTCCCGTCCATGAACACCTTCAGATAGCCGAGCCGAAGGAATCGGCTCCCGAGCCCGGAGCGAAGGCCGAGCTCCCGCGCCTGCGCGACGAGCTCGTGCGGGATCGACTGCCAGACGCGAAGCGTCAACGAGCCGGCCTCCTCGAGCCGTTGCCACAGCCGCAGCGCGCCGAGCCACCCGTCCTTGTCGTGCACCGCCGTCACGCCGCGGCTCGACGCGAGCCGGACGCCGTGTCGCATCGCCTCGACGTACTCGTCGTCGGCGAGCGTCAGGTAGCGCTCCTTGAAGCGCCACGCAGCCTCCTCGCGGAGCACGCCCGTCGGTTCGCCGCGCTCGTTCCGCTCGACGACACCGCCCGCAACCTCGAGGTCGCCGTTCGCGCGCGCGAGCGCGGCCGAGTTGAGCCACAGCGAGTGGTAGTCCTTCGCGATCAGCGCGGCGGGCGCCTCGCCCGTCACCGCGTCCAGGTCCTGCCGGGTCGGCTCGGCCGCGGGCTGCCAGTCGCCGCTTCGCCAGCCGTAACCGCGGAGCCAGCGTCCGGACTCAGGCGGCGGCACGGAGCGAATGCGTGCAAGCGCCTCCTCCAGCGAGCCACAGCCGTCGAGCTTCACCTCCGTCTGCGCGACCGCCCACGTCGGGAAGTGGACGTGCGAGTCGGTCAGCCCGGGAACGACCGTGTAGCCGCCGAGGTCGACGACCTCCGGCGACGGAAGCGCCGTCTCGTGTACGCCGACGCCGCCGGCCACGAGGTCGCCGGCGATCGACAGCGCGCGTGTCGTGGGGACCTGCGGGTCGAGTGTCCGCACCAGGCCGTTCTCGAGGATCACTGCCGGCGAATCTACCCGGCGGCGGCGGCGACGAGCACCAGTGTCATCCCGGCGAGCGCGAGCAGCATTGCTGCAAAGACGAGTGCGACGATGCGCGCAGAGATGGTCACGGGAGGGTTATCGGCAGGGCCGCGACTACACTAGAGCGCCGATGAGCGCCTTCGATCCGCTGACCGGCGAGCAGCGGGAGATCCGTGAGCTGGTGCGGACGCTGGCGCGCGACAGGATCGCGCCGCGGGCGGCCGAGATCGACAAGAGCGCCGAGTTTCCCTGGGACGTCGTCGAGCTGTTCCGTGAGAACGACCTCTTCGGGATCATGTACGACGAGGCCTACGGCGGCATCGGCGCAAGCTCCCTGCTGACGCTCGTCGTGGTCGAGGAGCTGTCGAAGGTCTGTGCGACGAGCGGCCTGATCGTCGCCGTGCAGGAGCTCGGATCGCTCGGAATCAAGCTCGCCGGCAGCGACGAGCAGAAGGACCGCTTCCTGCCGAGGCTCGCGAGCGGCGAGTGGCTCGCCGCATACGCGCTGACCGAGCCCGGTTCCGGTTCCGACAGCGCCGCAATGCGGACGACGGCGCGGCGGGACGGGGAGGAGTACGTCATCGACGGCGGCAAGCGGTTCATCACCAACGCCGGCGTCGCGTCGCTCTACGTCGTCTTCGCGAAGACCGAGCCGGAGGCGGGGCACGCCGGCATCTCGGCGTTCGTCGTCGAGGCGGACGCGCCCGGGTTCGAGGTGGGACGGATCGAGCCGAAGATGGGGATCAAGGGCTCGACGACGGGCGAGCTCTTCTTCAACGCGTGCCGGATCCCGGCGGGAAACCTGCTCGGGGCGGAGGGCGACGGCTTCCGGATCGCGATGCGGATCCTCGACCGCTCGCGGCCCGGCATCGGCGCGCAGGGGCTCGGGCTCGCGCAGGGGGCGACCGACTACGCGCTCGAGTACGCGCGCACGCGCGAGACGATGGGACAGCCGATCGCGCAGCACCAGCTGATCGCGGGAATGCTCGCGGACATGGAGACGAAGTGCGAAGCGGCTCGCGGCTTGCTCTACAAGGTCGGGCGCATGATCGACGAGAACGACACCGGGACTGAGCTGACGAAGCTCTCTGCGATGGCGAAGCTCTACTGCACCGACGTCGCGATGGACGTCACGACCGATGCCGTGCAGATCCTCGGCGGCTACGGCTACATCTCCGAGTATCCGGTCGAGCGCATGATGCGCGACGCCAAGATCACGCAGATCTACGAGGGCACGAACCAGATTCAGCGCCTCGTGATCGCTCGCGAGATGCTGAAGGAGAATCGCGCCTTCCTCCTCGCCGGCGTCGGCTGAGCCTTGGCGCTCTTCCGACCGTCCGAGCACGAGGCCCTCGTCGAGGAGCAGTGGGATGCAGGACGCGTGCGCGACGCCGTCGCCGCGATCGTCGGCGATGCCGAGCGTGCGTGCGACGGGCGCTTCTGGCGCGATCATCCGCGCGACGAGTGGCCGGCGTTCCCGCCGGGACCGACGACGATCTACCTCGGCTCGGCGGGGATGTGCTGGGCGCTCCACCGCCTGGGCTCGTCGCTCGACGTCGCTGCAGTGCTCGAGCGGGCGATCGAGCACTACCGCGAGCGTCCCGACTTCGCGCCCGACTTCGGCGACGAGCCGAGCCTGTGGATGGGGGAGAGCGGCCTGCTGCTCGTCGCGCGGATCGTCGGCTCGGCCGCTGCCGACGACGACCGCCTCGCCGCGCGCATCCACGAGAACCGCGCGAATCCGACCTGGGAGCTGATGTGGGGCTCGCCGGGGACGATGGACGCCGCGCGGGCGTGCGGCTTCGACGAGCTGTGGCGCGAGAGCGCCGAGCTGCTCTGGGCGGCCTGGGACGAGGAGACGAACCTGTTCACGCAGGATCTCTACGGCCACATCGCGCAGTACGTCGGCCCGGCGCACGGGCTCGTCGGCAGCGTGAACGCGCTGCGCGGCTTTGTGACCGACGACGTCCTGCGGGAGCGGGTGGGCGCGTCCCTCGGCGCGCTCGCGCAGCAGCTCTGGCGCAAACGCGCGCGGCGCTTCGCGATGCACGCGATCGCGCAGGTCGACCGCGAACGTGCCGCGGTCGGACGCGGTCGCTACACCCTCTGGACCGGCGACGTCGGCGTCGCGCTCTACCTCCAGTCGTGCCTCGATGACGACGCTCGCGTTCCGACTGTCGACTTCTGGTGAGGTGTCGGGGTCGCGCATGAGCCGCGAGGTGAAGCTCTCGAGCGCCGACCGCGTGCTCTACCCGGAGGACGGGATCACGAAGGGCGACCTGTTCGACTACTACGGCCGCGTTGCGGATGTCATCGTGCCGCACCTGCGCGAGCGGCCTTTCACGCTGAAGCGCTGGCCGCATGGGATCGACGGCGAGGCGTTCTTCCAGAAACAGGCGCCGAAAGGGACGCCTGACTGGATCCCGACGCGAACGTTCCGCACGTGGCCGCGGGGCAAGAAGGGCGAGTCGCGAATGGTCGACTTCGTCCTGCTGAACGAGGCCGCCGCGGTCCTCTGGGCGATCCAGGTCAACTGCGTCGACATGAACGCCTGGTACTCGCGTGTCGACAAGCCCGACCGTCCGGACTTCGTGCTCTTCGATCTCGACCCGCCCGACGAGGAGGGCGCGTTCGCGCTCTGCATCCGCGTGGCGCACTACGTGCGGCGCGCGCTCGAGGAGCTCGAGCTTCGTTCGTACGTGAAGACGAGTGGGTCCGACGGCATCCACGTGCTCGTGCCGATCACCCGTCGCTCGACGTTCGAGGACACGTATGCGTTCGCGGAGCTGCTGTCACGGCAGCTCGAGGCGGCGCATCCCGGCGAGGTGACGACCGAGTGGTTGAAGAAGAAACGCTCCGGCGTGCTCGTCGACCATCGTCAGAACGGCTGGGGAAGGACGATCGCATCCGTCTACTCGGTGCGGCCCAAGCCGGGTGCGCCCGTGTCGACGCCGCTGCACTGGGACGAGCTCACCGAGTCGGTGCGGCCCCGTGATTTCACGATGGCCGTCGCGCTCGAGCGCGTCCGGCAGCACGGCGACCTGTTCGAGCCGGTCCTGCGCGGCGGCCAGTCGCTCGGGCCGGCCCTGAAGAAGCTGCGCGCCGATGCTGGCGACTGACTGGGTCAGCGTCTCCTCGATCGCGACCGCCGGCGCGACGCTCATCCTCGCGCTCGCGACATTCGCGTCCGTGCGCTCCGCGAATCGCACGGCACGCGCAGCGGAGCGGTCGCTGCTCGCCGGCCTGCGACCGGTGCTGATGCCCGCACGGCCGGATGACCCGCCGCAGAAGGTCGGCTTCGCCGACGACCGCTGGTTCCACGTGCCCGGAGGAGCGGCCGTGGTTGAGGTGGCGCCGGACGCGATCTACCTGGCCGCGACGCTGCGCAACGTCGGCAGCGGGATCGCGGTGCTTCACGGGTGGCGACTGCACACGGAGTTCTCCCGCGATGCCCGCGCCGCGCGCGAGCCCAGTCCGCTCGACTCGTTCCGGCGGTTGACGCGAGACCTGTACATCGCTCCCGGCGAGGTCTCCTTCTGGCAGGGAGCGTTTCGAGACCCGGCCGATCCCGAGTTCGCAGGCGCTGGTGCTGCTCTCACCGAGCCGCGCCGCGTCGGCGTCGAGATCCTCTACGGCGACCACGAGCTCGGCCGGCGGGTGATCAGCCTGTTCTCCCTGACGCCGCGCGAGGACGGATCGTGGCTCGTTTCGGTCGCGCGCCACTGGAACGTCGACGGCGCGGATCCGCGCTAGGCGCCGAGCTCGGCTGCGACGATTGCGCAGTTCGCGCGCCAGACCTCGTCCGGCACCGGGGGCAGCACGTCGTCCCAGATCGCCGCGAACGACCCGAGCAGCTGGGGCATGCGCGCCGGACGCGCCATGAACCAGACGTGGCAGTGCTCGCTCCCGTCGCCCCAGCGACAGACGTGGACGTTGCCGACGTCTCCGATCGCGAAGACGGCGCGCTGCACGCGCACCAGCATCGGCCCGAGCTCGGCCGCCAGCTCGGCCGGCAGGTCGGGGAAGTCGAAATGCGCGCGCGTCTCGAGGAGCACGACCAGCGGCAGGCCGTTCGGCTCGAGTGCCCGCACGATCCAGTTGGCGTCCGACCACAACGCGTCCGCGTCACCTGCGCGACAGCGATAGCAGTCGATACCCCCGGCGCCGCGGCGGGGCGGCTCGGACTCGACCGGCCGCTCGAGCGGCCGCGGCTGCGCCGGGCCGACGAACGGGAATGTCTCCCAGTCCTCGACCGGCGGTGTGCGAAGCGCGTCGCGGGCGCGCTCCCAGAGCTGCTCAGGGCTTTCCGGCACGTGCACGCAGCTCGGCCTTGTACGCCCGCTTCGCGGCCTGGTAGCGCTCGAGCGCAGCCGGCGAGTCGACGTCCGCGATTGTGGGATGGCTCGGGACGAGCGGCTTCGCGACGTCGACGTCGAAGCGCTTTGCGAGCACCGAGCCGAGCGCGGTGATCTTCATCGGGCCGAACCCCGGCAGCGCCCCGATGCGCCTCTTCAGGTCCGCGCCGTCGGCCGCGTCCGCCCAGATTCGGGAGGCGTCGCCGCCGTAGTCCTCGGCGACGACGGCGGCAAGCTCGCGCACGCGCTCGGCCATCGCGCTCGGGAAGCGGTGGATGGCGGGACGCTCTGCAAAGAGCGGTGCGAGGTCGAGCGTCGCCAGTTTTCCCGGGTCGAGCGTTCGTGCGCGCTGCTTGAGGACGTAGGGCCCGGCGAACGCCTTCTGCACCGGGACCTGCTGGTCGATCGCGAAGCCGACGAGCAGGGCGAACGGGTCGTCGGCGAGCAGCCTGCACGCATCCGGATCGTCGGTGAACCACAGCGCGTCGGGCACGTCCCGATCCTACGCGTCCTGCGAGAATCGGCAGCGGTGGAGTGGCCTGATGCCTTCTACGCCCGGCGCCGTGGCGAAGGGTGCGCGTTCTGCGAGCAGGGACGCCCCGCCGAGACGCCCTACGGGATCAGGTTCTTTGCCGGGGAGGTCGTCGACGCGTATCTGCAGCGTGCTGCGGTCCAGCGTGGGTACACGGTCGCGGTCTGGCGAGGCCGCCACGTCGTCGAGCCCACCGACCTGGAGCCTGCCGAGGCGTCGCTGTTCTGGGCCGAGCTGTTGATCGTCGGACGGGCGCTGATCGAGGCTCTCGAGCCCGTGAAGCTCAACTACGACATCCTCGGCAACACGCTTCCGCATCTGCACGCGCACGTCATCCCGCGGTATGCGATCGACCCGCGGCCCGAGTGGCCGTTCCCGTTCCCCGAGGGCGAATCGCCGCCGTTTCCGGAGGCCGACCTGCGTGCGGATCTCGAGCGGATTCGCGCGGCGATCGGCGCCCGTCGAGCCCCAGCCTGACCAGTACGCTGGAGGCGTGGATGCGCTGAGCGTGTTTTCGCCGGTGACGCGCGGTTGGTTCGAGCGCACGTTCGACGCGCCCACACCGGCTCAGGAGCTCGGCTGGCCCGCGATCGCGACGGGCTCGCACGTGCTGATCCAGGCGCCGACGGGCTCCGGCAAGACCCTCACCGCCTTTCTCTACGCACTCGACCGGCTTGCGGCCACGCCGGGAAACGGCCTGCGGGTGCTGTACGTCTCGCCGCTCAAGGCACTCAACTACGACATCGAGCGCAACCTGCGCGGCCCGCTCGCCGGGCTCGACTCGCAGGTGCGCGTGGCGGTGCGGACCGGCGACACGCCCGCCAAGGAGCGGCGGGAGCTCGTCGCCGAGCCGCCCGACATCCTGATCACCACCCCGGAGTCCCTCTACCTGATGCTCACCTCGCAGGCACGCGAGACGCTGCGCGGCGTCGAGACGCTGATCCTCGACGAGGTGCATGCTGTCGCCGGCACCAAGCGCGGTTCGCACCTCGCCATCTCGGTGGAGCGCCTCGAGGAGCTCGTCGCCACCCCGTTCCAGCGGATCGGCCTGTCTGCGACGCAACGGCCGCTCGAGGAGATCGGCCGCTTCGTCTCGGGCGGACGGCCGATCGAGCTGGTCGACGCCGGCACGCGGAAGGAGCTCGATCTCGAGGTCGTGATCCCGGTGGAGGACCTGCGCGAGCTCGGCTCCACGGGTGCGCTCTCGCATCCCGCGCCCGCCGACGGACAGGAGATGGACATCGGCACCGAGCGCGGTGTGCAGTCGATCTGGCCGTCGATCTATCCGGAGATCCTGCGCCTGGTCGAGCAGCACCGTTCGACGATCGTCTTCGTGAACAACCGCAGGCTCGCCGAGAGGCTGGCGCTGCGTCTGAACGAGCTCGCCGAACGCGAGCTCGCGCGCGCTCATCACGGCTCGCTCGCGCGCGAGCAGCGCGTGCTGGTCGAGGAGGATCTCAAGGCTGGGCGGATCCCCTGCCTCGTGGCGACCTCGAGCCTCGAGCTCGGCATCGACATGGGAGCGGTCGACCTGGTGATCCAGGTGGAGTCGCCGAAGTCGGTGGCCCGCGGGCTGCAGCGGATCGGCCGCGCCGGCCACGAGCTCGGGCAGGTGTCGAAGGGCCGGATCTTCCCCAAGTTCCGCGCCGACCTGCTCGAGAGCGCGGTCGTCGCGCGCGCGATGCGCGACGGCGACATCGAGGAGACGCGGATCCCGCGGAACCCGCTCGACGTGCTCGCGCAGCAGGTCGTCGCGATCGCAGTCGACAGCGAGATCGCGGTCGACGAGCTGCACGCGCTCGTCACGCGCGCGTATCCGTTTCGAGACCTCTCTCGAGCCCAGCTCGAGAACGTGCTCGACATGCTGGCGGGCCGCTATCCGTCCGACGAGTTCGCGGAGTTGCGGCCGCGGATCGTCTGGGACCGGACCGGTGGGACGATCCGCGCACGGGACGGTGCACGCCGGCTCGCGGTGACGAACGCCGGCACGATTCCGGACCGCGGCTTGTTCGGCGTCTTTCTCGTCGACGGCGGCGGCAGGGTCGGCGAGCTCGACGAGGAGATGGTGTACGAGGCGCGTGCCGGCCAGACGTTCCTGCTCGGAGCGTCGACGTGGCGGATCGAGGAGATCACGCGCGACCGCGTGCTCGTCTCGCCCGCGCCCGGCGTGCCCGGCGCCGTTCCGTTCTGGAAGGGCGAGGGCGTCGGCCGCCCGTTCGAGCTCGGGCAGAAGATCGGCGCCGCGTCGCGGGAGTTGTCGGCGCTCGCGGAACCTGCAGCGACCGAGCGGCTGCGCAGCGAGTACCACCTCGACGAGCGTGCGGCGCGCAACCTGCTCACCTTCCTGCGCGAGCAACAGGACGCGACCGGCGCCGTCCCGTCGGACCGCACCGTCGTGATCGAGCGCTTCCGCGACGAGATCGGCGACTGGCGCGTCTGCATCCTCACCCCGTTCGGCGGTCGGGTGCACGCTCCCTGGGCGATGGCGATCGCCGCCAAGCTGCGCGAGTCGCGAGGGCTCGAGGCGCAGTCGATCTGGTCGGACGACGGGATCGCGCTGCACTTTCCCGAGGCCGACACGCCGCCTCCCGTCGACGAGCTCATGATCGATCCGGGCACGGTCGAAGACCTCGTCGTCTCCGAGCTCGGCGACACCGCGCTCTTCGGCGCACGCTTCCGCGAGAACGCGTCGCGTGCGCTGCTGATCCCGCGGCGCCGGCCGGGCGTGCGCACGCCGCTCTGGCAACAGCGTCTGAAGGCCCAGTCGCTGCTGCAGGTGGCGCGGCGCTACGGCTCCTTCCCGGTCGTGCTCGAGACGTTCCGCGAATGCCTCCAGGACGTCTTCGACCTGCCGGCCCTGCGCGGCCTGTTGCACTCGCTCGAGACACGCGAGATCGACCTCGTCGAGATCGAGACGCAGTCGGCGTCGCCGTACTCAGCGTCGCTGCTCTTCGACTACATCGCCACCTATATGTACGAGGACGACACGCCGCCGGCCGAGCGGCGTGCGCAGGCATTGAGCCTCGACCGTGACCTGCTGCGCGAGCTGCTCGGGCAGGAGGAGCTCAGGGACCTCCTCGACGCCGACGCCGTCGACGAGGTCGAGCGCCAGCTTCGCGGTGACCCGACGACACCCGACCAGCTGCACGACCAGTTGCGCGTTCGCGGCGACCGGCGCCCCGGCGAGTTCGATCCGATGCTCGCGACGCCGCTGCTCGCAGAGCGCCGTGCCGTGCTCGTGCGCATCGCCGGCGAGGAGCGTCTGATTGCGGCCGAGGATGCCGGGCGCTACCGCGACGCGTTGGGCGCGATGCCGCCGTCGGGGCTCCCCGACGCATTCCTCGAGGGCGGCCCGGACTCGCTGCGCCAGCTCGTGCTCCGCTTCGCGAAAGGACGCGGGCCCTTCACGACTGCGCAGGCGACCGAGCACTTCGGGCGCGACGTCACCGCCCACCTCGGTGCGCTCGAACAGGACGAGCTGCTCGTCCGCGGCGAGCTGCGCCCGGGCGGGAGCGAGCGTGAGTGGTGCGACCCGGAGGTCCTGCGGCGGCTCCGGCGGGCGTCGCTCGCCGCGCTGCGCCGTGAGGTCGAGCCGGTCGAGCACGCGGCGCTCGCCCGGTTCCTGCCGGGCTGGCACGGGATCGGCCGCCGGGCCTCCCTGCGCGAGGCGCTCGTGCCGCTGCAGGCGCTGCCGCTGCCGGTCTCCTTGTGGGAGTCGGGAGTTCTGCCGCGACGCGTGCCCGGGTATCGGCCCGAGCACCTGGATGCACTCTGCGCGAGCGGCGAGGTGATCTGGCTCGGCGCCGGCCCGGACCGGGTCGCGTTGTACTTCCGCGAGGACGCCGCCGCTCTCGGTCGCGTCCCCGGCTCGCCGCCGCCCGAGGGACCGGTGCACGACACCCTCCGCGGCGCACTCGCGCACGCGCTCCACTGGGACGAGCTGATCGCCGAATCGAGCCTCGACGAGGCCGAGGCGCTGCCCGCGCTGTGGGACCTCGTCTGGGCCGGAGAGGCGACGAACGACGCGTGGGCGCCGTTGCGTGCCGCGAGGCGGAACACTCTGCCGAACCAGGAACGGAGGCCGCGGCGCTTCTCGCGACGGCGGGTTGGATCGACCTTTGCGACCCAGGGACGGTGGTCGCAGACGGCGCGCCTGTTCGCGACACCGCCGGATCGGCGTGCGCTGGCCGAGCTGTTGCTCGAGCGGCACGGAGTCGTCACCCGCGACGGCGTCAGGGCCGAGGGGATTCCCGGCGGGTACGGCGCGGTGTACGCGGAGTTGCGCGCGCTCGAGACGCTCGGCCTGTGCCGGCGCGGGTACTTCGTCGAGGGGCTCGGAGGCGCGCAGTTCGCGCTGGGCGGTGCGGTCGAGCGGCTGCGTGAGGTGCGCGAGCGCGGCGACGAGGCGCCGTTCGTGCTCGCCGCCGCAGACCCGGCGCAGCCGTACGGCGCCGTCCTGCCGTGGCCGAAGCGCGCCGGTGCGCGCGCGGCACGTGTCGCCGGCGCTCTCGTCGTGCTCGGCGGAGGCGAGCCGCTGCTGTACGTCGAGCGCGGCGGTCGTTCGCTCGTGCCGCTTCGCGACCCGGACGAGGACTGGCTGCGTCCGGCACTCGAGGCGCTCGTCGCGCACGTCAAGGCCGGCGGCGTGAAGCGCCTGGCGGTCGAGCGCTTCGACGGCGAGCCGGTCACCGAGTCCGAGACGATGGCGCTGCTCGTCGAGGCCGGGTTCCTCGCCGGCCCACGGCGCGCCGTGCTCCGTCCCTAGGGGCCGGCCGAGGCGAGCTCGGCGGCCAGCCGGGCGACCAGCACGCCTGCGGGCAGCTCCCGGACGCGCCGGAACGATTCGCCCGCCCACAGGTTGATGCCGTCCGGGTCGTCCGCCTGACGTGCCGCCGCACGCAGCGGCGCCGTGAGGTGATGGATCTGCGGGTACGCGGACGGCGCATCGGGATGCGCGCGCATGAACGCGTTCACGATGCCGCGCGCCCGCCGGCCCGTGAACGCGCGCGTCACCTGCGTCGTGCCCGGAGAGGAAAGTGCACGACGGTGCGGCGCAGCCGTGCCGGCTTCCGGGCAGAGCAGGAACGCCGTGCCGAGCTGGGCTGCCGTCGCGCCGGCGGCGAGCATCCTGGCGATCCCGGCGCCGTCGACGATCCCGCCCGTGGCGACCAGAGGCAGCTCGATCTCGGCCGCGACCCTCGGCGACGAGCTCGGCCGTCGGCACGTCATGCTCGACTGCGTCGTCCCAGCTCGCGCGGTGACCGCCCGCCTCGGCTCCCTGGAGCACGAGCGCGTCCGCGCCGGCCTCCGCGGCGGCTCTCGCCTCCCCGAGCGAGCCGACCGTCAGCCAGACCGACGCGCCCGCCGCCTGCAGTCGTTCGAGGTCGGCCGCGGGCGGGCGGCCGAAGGTGGTCGAGACGACCTCGACGCCCCGGGCGATCGCAACCTCGAGCTTCGCGTCCCAGCCGTCGTCGTCGAATCGGGGCTCGCCCAGCGCGACGCCGCGCCGGTGCGCCTCGGGCTCGAGCTCCGCCGCGAAACGGGTCGACCGCGGCGTCGTCGACAGGTGACGGCTGGACGACGAAGAGGTTCACGCCGAGGGGCGATGCGGTCAGCGTCGCGCACGGCGCCGATGCGCCTGTCGAGCTCCTCGGGGCTCAGGTAGCCGGCGGCGAGAAACCCGAGCCCGCCCGCTGCTCCGACGGCCGCCGCGAGCGCCGGAGTCGACGGACCGCCGGCAAGCGGCGCCAGCACGATCGGATGGCGCAACGTCGGGAAACTCAAGCCGGCCTCGATTCTGCCGGTCCCCGGTACGGTGAACAGATGCCCGAGGGCGACGCGATCCATCGCGCGGCCCGCCGCCTGCAGGTGCTCGTCGGCGAGCGGGTGAGTGCGTCGTCGCCGCATCCGCGCGCCCGCCCGTCGAGGGTGGCCGAGACGGTCGACGGCCGGCGGCTCGAGGCGGTGGAGGCGCTCGGCAAGAACCTCGTGCTCAGATTCGAGGGTGGCGTGGCTGTTCGCTCGCACCTCCGCAGGTCCGGACGCTGGACGGTGCAACCGCCGCGGGCCGAGCGGGCCGGGCTGCCGTGGCTCGTGCTCACGGGCTCACGGGCGGAGGCAGTGCTGTGGAACGGGCCCGTCCTCGAGCTGCACCTCAGGGCTCTCGGCCGCATCGGCCCGGACATCCTCGCGCGTCCACCGCGAATCGACGCGATGCTCGCGAGGCTTCGCTCTGCCGACTGGACGCGCACGCTCGGCGAGACGCTGCTCGACCAGTCGCTCGTCTCCGGGATCGGGAACATGTGGCTGGCGGAGGTCCTGTGGGCCGTCCAGCTCTCGCCGTGGCGGCGGCTCGCGGACGTGACCGAGGCCGAACGGCGCTCGGCGCTCGAGACGGCGGCCGCGCGGATGAGCGCCGCACTCGACCGTGGGCGCGCGGCGCGCCGCAACGTGTACCGGCAGACGGGGCGCCCGTGTCCGCGCTGCCGGACGCCGATCGCGGCCCGCGGGCAGGGCGATGCGAACCGCACCGCCTACTGGTGCCCAGGCTGTCAGTCGTGAACCGGTGCCAGGCACCTGGTGCCCGGCACCGGGGTAGGAGAGCGGGCGCGCGGCGCGTAGTAAGCCCGGGTGGCGCACAGAGCACCGCACCTCTACGAGTCCCTGCGCGCGTTCTGCCTGGCAGCGTTCGCCGCCGAACGCGGAGCCCAGATCCCGTTCGCCTTCGAGGAGCACGCATCGCCCGGCGGGCCCTCGCTGTACGAGTACCGGCCGCTCGTCCGCGGCTTCGTCGACGAGCAGGCGCCGACCCTCCGACGCCTGCCCGACGCGCGCAACGCCGTCGAGGATCTGAAGCGCGAGCCGGCCGCTGCGATCTTCGCGCGCGCACACGCCGGTCTCGGACGGGACCCGGCCGACGCGCTGTTCCGGTCGATCCTGCTGCCGATGCTGACGTGGACAGCCGAACGCTGCGGCGGCTTCGACTGGAACGACGACGCGTTCGACGCGGCCTATGCGGACTTCGAGCTCTCGCTCTTCGGGACAGCCCGGAGCTACCTCGCGCTTGCGCCGCTCGTCGGCGTGTCCGCCGGGTCGGACGTCGACCTCGGCGGCGGGATCTTGCTTCGCCCGGCGGTGACCGGCGAGCTGTCGCAGCTCTGGCCCGAGGCGCAGGGCCTGTTGCCTCCCGAGTTCGGGCGCGACGTCGACCGTCTGCTCGTCCTCTCGCTCGGACGCGAGCTCGCTGCCGACGAGGACGCCCCGGATGCGGCGGCCGAGCTCGCCGACGCGGTGACCGCGCTGCGACTCGCGACCGCGGGAGCGATCGCGGCAGGCCCGGTCGTCTTCGAGCGGCTCGACTACCGCCCGCTGCGGATCACGCCGATCCTGCCGATCGCCGGCACGCAGCCGCGCGGAGAGGCGATCCGGCTCGACCAGGTGCGAGCCGGGCTCGCAGCCGACCTGCGCGAGCGGCTCACGCTCGCCGACGGCGACCGGCCGCTCGGGGAGGCACTAGACCGCTGGGAGCTCTCGCTGTTCGCCGAGGAACCGTTTCGCTCCGCGCAGGTGCGTGAGAGCCTTGACTGTCTGCTCGGGGAAGGCGACGGCGTCTGGGCGTCGGGGATGCGCGCTGCGGTGCTGCTCGCCGACAAGACACGGGAGCGGAGCGATCTGGTCGCCGAGCTCCGCGCCGAGCGGCTGCGTGGGAACGCGCGAGATGCGGTCCGGCGAACGCTCGTCGAGGTCCTGCTGCACGGAAACCGCGAAGAGCTGGTTGCCGCACTGGACGAGACGCTGCTCGGGTTGCGCCCGCGGCCGGCGTCGACGCTGCGCGTCGCCTGAAAGACGTCGGAAAAACGGCTCGGAGGCGTCACAGCTTCGCCGCTACGGTCGACGCATGGACGCCGCCGTACGTGTGCTCGCACGGCTCGAGCGGATCGAGCGTCTCGACGCCGCGCACGCGGAGCCGGCGGCGATCCTCCTGGAGCTGCGGGCGCTCGTCGCCGAGGCCGAGGCGTGGGCCAGAAGGGAGGGCGACGATCGTGCGCGCGACGCTGTAGCCGAACTTCGGCGGCAGACGGCAGGAATGTCCTAGATCGGCCCGAACTGGCGATGAGGATGGGTCTTGCGCGCCTGCTTCCGCGCCCGAACGTTCGCCCTGCGAGCGGGGCTGCGCCTGCCGGTGCCCAGGTGATCGCCCTCGCCAACCAGAAGGGCGGCGTGGCCAAGACCACGACGACGCTCAACCTGGGCGTGGCGTTCGCCGAGCAGGGGCATCGCGTGCTCGTCGTCGACCTCGACCCACAGGGCAATCTGACCATGTCGCAGGGGTTGAACCCGGACACGATCGAGCGCTCGATGTTCGACGTGCTCGTCCACCGGCTGCCGATCGACCAGGTGATCGAGACCCGTGAGGTCGACATCGCCGTCTCGTCGATCGACCTCGCCGGGGCGGACATGGCGCTCTCGAGCATGATCGGCCGCGAGCGCGCCCTCGAGAAGGCCCTCGCGCCGATCAAGGATCGGTACGACCACATCCTCATCGACACGCCGCCGTCGCTCGGCCTGCTGACGATCAACGCGTTTGTCGCGGCCGACGGCGTGATCGTTCCGGTGCAGACCGAGTACCTCTCCCTGCGCGGCCTGGTGCAACTCGAGAACACGCTGGCGATGGTCCGCGAGAACCTCAACCCCGCAGTCCGCATCATCGGCATCGTGCCGACGATGTACGACCGCCGCCTCACGCACTCGCGCGAAGCCGACGAGATCCTGCGCGAGAACTTCGGCGACCTCGTCTATACGACGCGGATCAGGAAGACCGTGCGCTTCGCGGAGGCGCCGGTGAAGGGCGCCTCGGTGCTGGCCTACGAGCCGAACGGCGAGGCTGCCGCCATGTACCGTGACCTCGCGAAGGAGGTGCTCGATGGCCAGAAATCGCGCCAGTATGCGTGAAGGCCCACTGGCCGATCTCTTCCGGGCGACCGAAGCCGCGAAGCGCGGTGGGAAGCCCGAGGAATCGGGGCAGCAGCAGCTGCCGACCGATCCGGTCGCCTCCGACGGCGAGCCCGACCCCGAACCGACTCCACTGCGCGTGACGGCCCCGGCCGTCGTTCCCCATGAGGATCCCGAGCCGGCCGCTGCTCGTCCGCCCGCGCGCTGGCTCGAACCGCTGCCCGATCCGCCGGCGCGGCTCGAGCGCGCGCGCGAAAGCACCTCGTACCTGGCCGTGATCCGGGTCGTCGGAGTCGGCGGAGCCGGCCTGAACGCGGTCGATCGGATGATCGACGCCGGCATCAACCAGGTCGACTTCGTCGCGGTCAACACGGACATCCAGCAGCTGCAGATGTGCGACGCGCCGACCAAGATCCACATCGGCAGCGAGCTCACCGAAGGCCTCGGCTCCGGCGCCGATCCCGACATCGGGCGCCACGCCGCCGAAGACGGATACGACGCGATCAAGCGCGCTCTCCGCGGCTCGGACATGGTGTTCGTGACCGCGGGCGAGGGCGGGGGCACCGGTTCCGGCGCCGCACCGATCGTCGCGCGCATCGCGCGCGAGCTGGGCGCGCTCACCGTCGGCATCGTGACGATGCCCTTCAAGTTCGAAGGATCGCGCCGGCGCAAGCAGGCGGACGACGGCGTGCAGGCGCTGCGTGAGGCGTGCGACACGCTGATCGTGATCCCGAACGACCGCCTGCTCGAGGTGCTGGACAAGTCGACGTCGATGCTCGAGGCGTTCAGGATCGCCGACGACGTCCTTCGCCATGGCGTCCAGGGCATCTGCGACCTGATCACCAACCCCGGTTTGATCAACCTCGACTTCGCCGACGTGCGCACGGTGATGAAGGACTCCGGCTCGGCGTTGATGGGGATCGGCTACGCAACCGGCGAGGGCCGGGCGCGCGAGGCGGCCGAGCTGGCGCTGCGGAGCCCGCTGATCGAGACCGAGATCACGGGCGCTCGCGGGATCCTGCTCTCGATCGCCGGCGGCGACGACCTCACGCTCTACGAGGTCAACGAGGCGGCCGAGGCGGTGCGCGAGTCGGCGACCGACGACACGAACATCATCTTCGGCGCGACGATCGACGACCGGCTCACCGGCCAGATGTGGATCACCGTCGTCGCCACCGGCATCGGTGGAGCGCGCGGCTCGCGGCGCGGGACGTTTGTCACCGCGGCGTCGGGCGGGAGCGGCGAGATCCTCGAGCCGCCGTCGTTCCTGCGCGAGAGCTAGCCGGCTCGAAGCTAAAGCTAGGTGAGGTCGAGGACGACCGCGCTGACGAGCGCGGCGAGCGCGATCGAGCCGCCGACCGTGGCGATGCGCAGCGTCCACCGGCGGTAGGCGGGGCGCGACTGCGCGAGATAGAGGATGCCGAGCGAGCCGGCGGCGATCGAGACGGCGGATTCGATTGCCTGGATCGCGATCCCGGCTCCGAGCGCGTCGGCCATGCCGATCCCGCGGCCTGCCAGCGCCACCGCCACTGCGCCGCTGCCGATGCCGACGCCCCCGGGCGTGATCGGGAACGCCGCTGCGACGTCCAGCGCCGGAGCGATCACGAGCGCGGCGAGCACCGGATGCGGAAGGCCGAGGGCAGCCGCCACCGCGATCGTGCCGGCGAGGCGTGCGCCGGCCATCGCGAACGTCCAGCCGAGCACCGTCACGATCGTCCGCGGGGAGCGCTCGAGCGCCGCCAGACCGCTGAGGAACTGAGCGACGCGCGGATGCCGGAGACGTCCCGAGAACAGTCCCGCGACGGCGAGCACGCCGACGAAGCCGCAGAGCACGAGCACCGGCCACCACGGCAGCGCTCCGGTCGCCGCCGCGACGACGACCAGCACAGAGAGCGCGAGGCACCGCGCCGCCCCGAGCGCGGCATAGACGCCGCCGGCCGTCCAGAGCCGTCCGGGTGCGTCGATCGCGCGCGAGCAGAGGGCGATCTTGACGGCGTCGCCGAGCTTGGCGGGCGCGAAGCAGTTGACGAGCGAGCCGATGCCGAGCCGGGCGGCGGCCTGGCGCGGGCAGATCCGGCCGCCGGCGGCCCCGAAGGCGGCCGTCCAGGCGCCGACCGTGCAGGCGAAGCCGGCCACGAAGGCGGCAGCGGCGAGCCAGAGCCAGCGCGGGTCGGCCTCGCGCAGCGCGGCGATCGCGGCCGAGAGATGGCCGCGGGCAGGACCAGGCGAGACCGCCGCAAGGGCGATCGCAAACACTGCGGCCACGCAGAGGAGAAGCTGGGGGCGAGTGAGCTTCATGACTCGGGCTTCGTCACGTTGTACGTGTGACCTCGCATCGAGAAGGTTGCGAAAGCGTGAAGATTCAACGGCGTATGGACGAACTCGACCGAAACTCCACGCTTCTGGAGATGAACGCGGTATGAACGGCGCCGTCGCGGCCGGGCATCCGCTGACTGCGGAGGCCGGGGCGCGCATCCTGGCGGAGGGCGGCAACGCCGTCGACGCCTGTGTCGCTGCGGCGTTCGCGGCCTGGGTGACCGAGAGCCCACTCACCGGGCCGGGTGCCGGCGGGTTTGCGCTCGTGCGCCCAGCCGACGGGCGTCCGCCCCGGGTCGCCGACTTCTTCGTCGCCGAGCCGGGGCTGGGGCGGCGAGTCGAGACGCCCGCCGAGATGGAGGCGGTCGACATCGGCTTCGGCGGCGCGAGCGAGACGACGCAGGTGTTCCGCATCGGGGGTGCGTCCTGTGCGGTGCCGGGCGCCGGAGCCGGGCTCGAGGCGGTGCATCGCGCGTACGGACGGTTGCCGTGGCCCGTGATCCTCGAGCCGGCGCGCGACCTGGCCCGCGACGGGGTCGAGCTGAACCGCGCGCAGGCGCACCTGCACGCCATCCTCGACCTGATCCTGCGCCACGCCGCCGAGGGACGGCGTCTCTACAGCCGCACCGACGGCGGGAGGCTGCAGCCGGGCGATGTCCTGCGACTACCCGATCTTGCCGGGACGCTCGAGCGGATCGCCGCCGAGGGGGCCGGCTGCCTCTACCGCGGGGACCTGGCGTTGCAGATCGTCGCGACCGTCGAGGCGGAAGGTGGGGCCGTGACCGAGCAGGATCTCTCCTCGTACCGCGTCATCTGGCGCCGGCCGGTCGGGGCGCGCTTCCACGGCTATGACGTGATCTCGAACCCGCCCCCGTCCTCGGGCGGCATCCTGATCGCCTACGGCCTCGCCATCCTCGAGCAGCTCGGCGATGCCGAGGTGGGCGGCGCCGAGGCGATCGCCTCACTGGTGAGCGTGATGCGCGAGCAGGCGCGGGTGCGCTCGGAGGGCTTCGCGAGCGGGCTGCGCCGTGGCGGCCTCGCCGGCCGGCTGCTCGCACCGGCGAACGTCGCGAACGCGGTCGCACGGGTTCGCGCGGGCGCGTCCGGGGCAGCCGAACCGGCGCCACCCGGCGGCACCACGCATGTCTCGGTGGTCGACGCTTCGGGGAACGCGGCCTCGCTCACCGCGTCCACCGGCTCGGGGTCCGGGGTGATCGTCCCGGGCACCGCGGTGCACATGAACAACATGCTCGGCGAGTTCGACCTCGTCGGCGACCTGCCTCCGGCGGCCGGACGCCGGCTGACGAGCATGATGGCGCCGACGATCGTCGTCAGTGCGGACGGGCCGCGCCTCGTGGTCGGGAGCGCCGGGTCGATTCGCCTCCGTGGAGCGATCATGCAGGTGATCGTCAACGTGATCGCACACGGCCTCGGCGTCGCAGAGGCGATCGACCGACCGCGCGTGCACGTCGACGAACCGCACGTCCACTGCGAGGGTGGCTTCGACGAGGGTGCGCTCGCGGAGCTCGCCGCCGAGGGCTACGACCTGGTGCGCTGGCGGCGCCGCAACCTCTTCTTCGGCGGCGCGAACGCGGTCGAGGTGCTGCCAGACGGCTCCGAGGCCGCGGCCGGCGACGCCCGGCGGGGCGGCGGCGGCGTCGTGGTCGAGTGAGCGAGGAACAGACTTAGGGCGGCGGTGAGACCTTGCCGTTCCGGCTCGCGAGCTCGCGGAGCTCGCGCTCGCGGCGCAACGCCTCGATCGACAGCTCCAGCAGCTCGACCAGGCGCGACATGCGCGTGCGCGGGGACGTCGAGGCGAGCAGCTCCTGCTTCGGGCCGGTGCCGAAGTCGACGCGGGCCGCCAGCTCGAAGTCGAGCAGTTCGGAGCCGGGATCCGGAACGTCGACGTCGCTGTCGGAGACCTCGGCGAGCTGGCGGAACAACTCGAGCGCACGTGCCGCGTCGGCGGCGTCGGACTGCTCCGGCTCGTCGGTGACGGGCTCGACGAGCGCGGTGGTGTACGAGCGACCGCTCGTCAGCTCGAGCAGCCGGAAGCGCTCGCGACCCTCGACGACGATGTTCATGCGCCCGTCGTCGAGCACCTCGAGCACCTGGATGATCGCTGCGCGGGTGCCGACCTCGTGCACCGCGCCGTCGCCGGTGGCGAGCACGAGGCCGAACTCGCCGTCCGACTCGACGCACTCGGAGACGAGCTCGCGGTAGCGCGGTTCGAAGATGTGCAGGGGGATCCGCTCGGTCGGAACGAGAACCAGCGGTAGTGGGAACAAGCCCAGCTCGGCCACTGCCTGGAAATCTACGAGAGCCGGTAGGGTCCACCGCCATGAGCCGCCAGCCCACGGGCCTTTCCGACCCGTTCTTCCGTGCTGCCGTGGAGCGGTTGCGGCCCTACGAGCCGGGCACGCCGATCGAGGAGGTCCAGCGGCAGCTCGGGATCGACCGGGTCGTCAAGCTGGCCTCGAACGAGGGGCCCCTCGGCCCGTTTCCCGCTGCACTCGAGGCGATGGAGCGCGCCGCGCCAGAGCTGAACCGCTATCCGGACGGCGGCTCGTATCGCCTGCACGAGGCCCTCGCCGCCCGGCACGGGGTGAGCGCGAACGAGGTCTGTGTCGGGGCCGGCGCCGACGGCTGCATCGATCTGCTGAGCCAGGCGATCCTCGACCCGGGCGACGAGGTGGTCTGCGGCTGGCCGTCGTTCCCGAGCTACGTGATCTACGCGCGCAAACAGGGTGCGGAGGTCCGCACGGTCCCGCTCGCCGAGCACCGCTACGACCTGGACGCACTGCTCGACGCGGTGTCCCCGAGCACGAAGCTCGTGTACATCTGCCTGCCGAACAACCCGACCGGAACGATGAACAGCACGGACGAGCTCGACGCGTACTTCGCACGCGTACCCGGCCACGTGCTCACCGTCGTCGACCAGGCGTACTTCGAGTACATCGACCGCCCCGACTATCCGGACGCCGTCGAGCGCTACGTGAAGCGCGGCGCACGTGCGTGCGTCCTGCGAACGTTCTCGAAGATCTACGGCCTCGCCGGCCTGCGGATCGGGTACGCCGTCGCGGCGGCGGACGTCTGCGGTTCGCTGGCGAAGGTGCGCCGCCCGTTCGACATCAGCTCGCCGGCGCAGGTAGCCGCCCTGGCGAGCATCGATGCGGAGGACGAGCTCGCTCGTCGCCGCGCCGCGAATGCCGAGGGCCTCGCGCGGTTGGAGTCCGTCCTGCGGTTGCGCGGGCTCGAGCCCGTCCCGTCGGTCGGCAACTTCCTCTTCGCCGAGACCGGCGGTGAGGCAACGGATCTGTATGACCGCCTGATACGGGAAGGAGTCGTCGTGCGGCCACTCGGCGGCTTCGGTGCGCCCACTGCGGTTCGTGTCACCGTCGGCTTGCCCGACGAGATCGATGCGCTGGCCGCGGCGCTCGACCGCGTGCTCGCCCGCGCGTGACCTCCGCCGCGCACGCGGCGTCGGTGGGCCACAACCGCCTGGCGGTGCTGCGCCGACTCGAGTTCCGCCGGCTCTTCGTCGCGAACCTCACGTCCGGCATCGGCACCTGGCTCGCGCTGCTGGCGCTCCAGGTCGACATCTACGACCGCACGCACTCGGGCTGGTGGGTGAGCGGCCTGCTGGCCGCGGTGATCGTGCCTGCGATCCCGCTCGGCCTCGTGCTCGGGCCGCTGATCGACCGCCTGTCGCGCAAGGCACTGATGATCGGCTCCGACGTCGGCCGACTCGCAGTGTTCGCCGCGCTGCCGTTCGTGAACAGCGCGGGTGCGATCGTCGCGCTCGCTGTGCTCGCGGGAGTGGGGAACGCGTTCTTCCGCCCGGCGGTGATCGCGGGCGTTCCGAACCTGGTGAGCGACGACGAGCTGCCAGATGCGAACGCACTGCTCCAGCTCGTCGAGTGGGGGACGACCGTCATCGGTGCGCTGGCCGGCGGCGCGATCGTCGCCGCGTCCGGCCCGCATCTCGCCTACTGGGTGAACGCCGGCACCTTCGCCGTGTCGGCGCTGTTCGTCGCGACGATCCCGAGCCGCCTGCTTCAGAGCGCGCGGTCGCTGGGCCGCGGGCACTGGGCGGACATGCGCGAGGGCTTCAAAGCCGTCCTCGAGTCGCGGGTGCTGACCACGGTGCTCGTTGCATGGTCGATCGCGCAGATCGGCATCGGCTGCATCAACGCCGGCGAGATCTTCCTCGCCCGCCGCGCGTACCACACCGGCACCGTCGGCTTCGGGGTGATGGTTGCCGCTGCGGGAGTCGGGCTCGTGATCGGCGGGCTGTGGGCACGCTCCGCCGTCGCGTTCCTCGGCATGCGATCGGCGTATCCGCGCGCGATGCTCGTCTTCGCGGCGGGCACCCTCGGCGCTGCGGTCGCGCCCACCGTGTGGGTCGGCGCCTGCGGGATGCTCGTCTACGGCGTCGGGAACGGCGTCGCGGTGGTCCTGAACATCACGCTGCTCCAACGCGCCGCTGCGGACCAGATCCGCGGCAGGGCCGTCACGTCGATCATCGCGGTCAGCTACGCGGTGCTGCTCGCCGCGTTCGTCGCCGTCGGACCGACGACGAATGCGATCGGCGCGAGAGCCGTCTACGCGATCGGCGCCGGCTCGATCCTGGCCGCTGCAGCCGCTGCAGCATGGCTGCTGCGGGGCGAGCTGGCGGAATGACGACACGCAGCGACTGGACGCGCGAACGTCTCGGCGAAGCGGTGCGCTCAGGAGACCGGCGTGCGCTCGCCCGCGCGATCACGCTTGTCGAGAACGGCGACCCGCTCGCCTATGAGGTCGTCGCAGACCTCTACCCGCACACCGGTCACGCCTACTCGATCGGGCTGACGGGGCCGCCCGGCGTCGGCAAGTCGAGCCTCGCCTCCGCCCTGGTGCGGCTCGTGCGCGCGCGCGGCGAGAGCGTCGGGGTGATCTCGGTCGATCCGTCGAGCCCGTTCACGCAGGGCGCGTTGCTCGGCGACCGGATCAGGCTGTCCGACCACTTCCTCGACCCGAAGGTCTTCATCCGCTCGATGGGGACTCGCGGCCACCTCGGCGGGCTCGCGGAGACGACGCTCCAGGCGCTGCTCGTGCTCGACGCTGCGGGCAAGGACGTCGTCTTCCTCGAGACGGTCGGCGCCGGACAGAGCGAAGTCGGCGTCCTCTCGATCGCCGACACCGTCGTGCTCGCACTGATGCCCGGCTCGGGCGACTCGATCCAGGCGCTGAAGGCCGGGATCATGGAGATCCCGGACGTGATCGCGATCAACAAGAAGGATCACCCGCTCGCGAAGACGATGCTCAGCGAGGTGCGCCAGGCGCTTTCGCTCGGCCCGAAGGACGGCTGGCGGCCGCCCGTGGTGCTGACCGAGGCGGTGCGCGGCGAAGGCATCGACGTGCTCTGGGAGAAGATCGCCGAGCACCGGGCGTGGCTCGAGGCAGAGGGAGAGCTTGAGCGCCGGCGGCGGCGGAACCTGGCGCGGGAGGTGTTCCAGGTCGCCGCGATCCGGGCGCGCCGCCATCTCGAGGAGACGGTGCGCGACGATCCCGAGCTGCGACGGCTGCTCGACGACGTGCAGGAGCGCCGCCTCGACCCGCTCACCGCGGTTCGTGAGATCCTCGAGCAGGTGTTCCGCATTGGCTGAGCTGATCAGTCCACCGAGGCTGGAGGACATCGAGGCCGCACGCGCGCGCATCGCCGGCCGCATCCGCGCGACCCCCGTGTACGGCTCCGATGCGCTGACTGCGCGAACGGGGCGTCAGGTGTGGCTCAAGGCCGAGAACCTGCAGCGCACGGGATCGTTCAAGATCCGCGGCGCCTCGAACAAGCTCGCGCTGCTCGACGACGAACAGCGCGCCGCCGGCGTCGTGGCGGCGAGCGCGGGGAATCACGGCCAGGCGGTCGCGCGGGCCGCGCGCGAGCTCGGGATCACGGCGACGGTCTACATGCCGGAGGACGCGCCGATGGCCAAGGTCGACGCGACGCGGTCGTACGGTGCGGAGACCGTCCTGGCCGGCGCAGGGTTCGACGAGGCGCTGGCCGAGGCGCTGGAGCACGCCCGCGCCACCGGTGCGACCTTCGTCCACGCGTTCGAGGACGGTGATGTGATCGCCGGCCAGGGGACGATCGGGCTCGAGCTCGCGGAGCAGCTGCCCGACGCACGGACCTTCGTGCTGCCGATCGGCGGTGGGGGCCTGGCGGCCGGCATCGCGATCGCTCTGCGTGCGTTGCGCCCGGACGTGCGGCTCGTCGGCGTCCAAGCCGGCCGTTTCGGCCCGACGATCGCCGACGGCATCGCGGTCAAGCACCCGGGAGAGCTGACGATGCGCATCCTCGACGACCTGCTCGACGAGCGCGTCGACGTGCTCGACGACGAGATCGCCGATGCGATCACCCTGCTGCTCGAGCGGGCGAAGCTCGTTGTCGAGGGGGCGGGCGCGGCCTCGGTCGCAGCGTTGCTCGCCGGCAAGGTGGATGGCGACGACGGGGTGTGCGTGCTCCTCTCCGGCGGCAACATCGACCCGACGCTGTTGATCTCGGTGATGCGGCACGGCCTCGCGCTCGCCGGCCGCTACCTCGTGGTGCGCACGCGGATCGCGGACCGGCCGGGCGCCCTGGTCGAGCTGCTGCAGCTGGTCGCGGCGGAGCGCGGGAACGTCCTGTCGGTCGAGCACCACCGCGAGACGGGCGTTCAGGTCGCCGAGACGGGCGTGGAGCTGACGGTGATCACGCGGAACGACGAGCACTGCGGCCGCCTCTGCGACGCGCTCGAGGCACGGGGCTACGTGCTCGACCGCGTCGGCTGACCCCCGCAGCGCCTGAACGACACGACCTCGCCGTCGTACGTGGCGACTCCGCCTTCGGCGACCACGCTCACGTCGAAGCCTTCGCGCTGAAGCAGCGAGGCCGCGATCGTTGCGCGTGCACCCGACTCGCAGACCGTGACCACCGGCCTCGAGCGTTCCAGCGCCCCCGGTCCCAGCTTGCGCAGGAGCCGGAACGGGATGTTCTTCGAACCTGGGATGTAGCCGTCGTCGCGCTCCGACGCCTCGCGCACGTCGATCACCTGGACGTCGCCGTCGTCGAGCAGCTCCTGCAGCTCGGTCACGTCGACCGCGCGGAGCGTTTCCGGCGAGTCCGCTGCGAGCACGTAGCCGGCGAGGTCGAGGATGCCGATCGCCCACAGCTTGCGGGCGGCGGCCAGCGCCTCGTCGCGCGAGGTCGCATGCAGGACGACGCGTTCGCCGGGGACGAGGACGAACCCGGCGCGCGTGCCGAACGACGCTCCGGATTCGGGGACGTTGATCGCTCCCGGCAGGTGGCCTGCTGCGTACTGCCGGAAGCGGCGGACGTCGAGCACGGTGGCGCCGTCTGCGTCGCCGAGCTCTGCCGGCTCGCCCGGCCGTGCCACCCACGGGCCGCGGTTGAGCGCGACCACCCGCTCGGTGGTGGGCGGCCTCGGCGTCGACACCGACGCCGACTCGAGGACGAATTCCTGCACGTCCCGGAAACGGAGAGCCGGGTTCGCCGTGCGCTCGCGCCCGATCGTCGACGAGCGCTCCGGGCTCATGTTGCTCCCGCACAGCGAGCCAGCGACGTGCCCTGGAAAGACTTCGATCCCGTCGCCGAGCTCGGTCAGGCGCGCGAGCGACCCGAAGAGCTCCTGTGCCCCTTCCCGCGCGGCGACGGCGAGGTCCGGACGCGCGGCGTCCCCGACGAAAAGCGAGTCGCCGGTGAGCGCAATCCGGTCGTCGACGACGAACGAACAGTGCTCGGGCCGGTGCCCTGGCGTGTGCAGCACGCGCACGGAGGTCGCGCCGACTTCGAGCACGTCGCCGTCGGCGAGCCGGGTGAACGCGAATTCGGGCTCGGCGAGGGGGTGGATCGCGACGGGCAGCTCATGCTCGAGCGCGAAGCGACCGTGCCCCGAGACGTGGTCGGCGTGCGTGTGCGTCTCGAGCACCCGCTCGATCACGACGCCGTCGGCCGCCGCCGCCTCGACGTAGCGCTCGATCTCGAAGGACGGGTCGACGACCACCGCGACGCCGGCGCTGTCGTCACCGACGAGATACGAGGCGCAGCCGAGGTCCTCGTCCACGAACTGCCGGAAGAGGAACACGGATGGTGAGGCTAACAGCCTGCTAGGGCGGCGGCCGCTTGAGCCAGAGCGCCAGTGCCGCAAAGCCCGCACCGAGCGCGAGCGCGATGCCGACGACCCCCACGACCAGACTCGCCTTTGCGAGCGAGCGGGCGCTGTCCCGCCCTGTCGCTGCGTCGACGACCTCGAGTGGCACCCGGTAGGTGGCCGACTTCCCGTTGCGATCGCCGACGACCACGTTCAGCAACACGGTCTCGGAAGTGGCCGGCGCCGTGCCCCGAATCCCGAACCGCGCGAACTCGCCGACCGGGATGGTGCCGCCCCACCAGGTGACCGCCTGACCGGTCCGGGACTGCCGCCAGCCCGTCTTCGCCTCGGCGTCGCCGAGCGCGAAGTCCTGCGGGATGCCGATCGTGACGTGGTTTACGCCGATGCGGTCGTTGGCGTTCGGAACCGCCACGAGCAGGTCGACCTGCGTGCCGACGGTCACCGTGGACGGATCGATCGAGGGGCGAGCGGGAGCGGCGGCGGCGGCCGGGGCGAGGAGAGCCGCCGCAATCAGCAGCGCTGCCGCGAACCGACTAGAGGCCCAGGTGCTTCGCAATGACCATCCGCTGCACCTCATTCGTCCCTTCTCCGATCTCGAGGATCTTCTGGTCGCGGTAGAGCCGCGAGATCGCATACTCGTCCATGAACCCGTAACCGCCGTGGATCTGCAACGCCCAGTTCGCGACGCGATGCGACAGCTCCCCCGAGTAGAGCTTCGCCATCGCGGCCGTCTGCGCGAACGCGCGGCCCTGATCCTTCTCCCAGGCCGCCTTGTAGACGAGCAGCCGGGCGGCCTCGATCTCGGTGGCCATGTCGACGAGCTTCTCCTGGACCGCCTGGAACTTGCCGATCGGGCGGCCGAACTGCTCGCGTTCCTGCGCGTAGGCGAACGCGAGGTCGTAGCACCCCTGCGCCAGCCCGACGCCCATTGCAGCAACCGAGATGCGGCCGCCGTCGAGGATCTGCAGGAACTGGCGGAAGCCTTCGCCGCGCGGGCCGAGGAGGTTCTCCGCCGGGACGCGCACACCCTGGAACGAGAGCTCCCGGGTGTCCGAGGCCCGCCAGCCGAGCTTTTGCATCGGGGCCGAGATCGTGTAGCCGGGCACCCCGTTCGGCACGATCAGGTTCGAGATCTCATCGTCGCCGGTGAGCGTCGTGATCGCGACGCAGGCGCTGATGTCGGTGCCGGCGTTGGTGATGAAGATCTTCGAACCGTCGATCACCCACTCGCCGTTCTCGAGTCGCGCGGTCGTGCGCGTCGCGCCGGCGTCGGAGCCGGCGTTCGGCTCCGTCAGCCCGAACGCGGCGAGCTTCTTGCCCGAGGCAAGGTCGGGCAGCCATTGCCGCTTCTGCTCCTCGTTCCCGAACAGGAAGATCGGGAGCGTGCCGAGCGAATGGTGCGCCGCGACCGTGATCGCGACCGACGAGTCGATGCGCGTCAGCTCCTCGATGCAGATCGCATACGAGAGCGTGTCGGCGCCTGCGCCGCCGTACTCCTCGGGGATTGTCATGCCCATCAGGCCGAGCTCGCCGAGCTCGGCGACGATGTCGTACGGGAAGCGCTTCTCGCGATCGAGCTCCTCGGCGACCGGCGCGATCCGCTCGACTGCGAAGCGCCGAACGGTCTCGCGAAGCAGCTCGTGCTCGTCGGCGAGGTCGAAGTTCATCCGGACGCGAGCGTCTGCGCCAGCTCGACGATCAGGCGCACGCCGTAGCCGGTGCCGCCTTCGTCGAGGATGTAGTCCGGGCGCTTGCGCTGCACGTAGCCGGGCCCTGCCATGTCGACGTGGGCCCACGGGCCGTCTCCCGAGAACTCCTGCAGGAACATCGCGGCGAGCACGGGCGAGCCTTCCCGCAGGTCGGAGGCGTTCTTCATGTCGGCGAACGTCGAATCGATATAGCGGCGGTAGCGATGGTGCAGAGGGAACCTGCAGCCGAGATCGCCGCTCGCGACCGTCGCTGCGTCGATCTGCGCGGCGAGCTGCTCGTCGTTGCAGAACCATCCGGCGATCAGGTCGCCCAGCGCGAGCGACATCGCGCCGGTCAGCGTTGCGAAGTCGACGATGTGCGTTGCGCCGCTCGAGCGCGCGTGATGGAGCGCATCGGCGAGGACCAGCCGACCCTCGGCATCGGTGTTGATCACCTCGATCGTCTTGCCGTTCGCCGCGCGCAGCACGTCGCCCGGCCGGTACGACGTCCCCGATTGGACGTTCTCGGTGGCCGCGACGACGGCGAGCGTGCGAACCGGCAGCCCGAGCTCGGCGATCGCGGCCGCGCCCTCGAGCACGGTCGCGCCTCCGGCCATGTCGCCCTTCATGTCCTGCATGCGGAGCGGAGGCTTGAGCGACACGCCGCCCGAGTCGAACGTGATCGCCTTGCCGACGAGGCCCAGCGTGACGCCGGCCTTCGCGCCGGGCGGGTCGTAGCTGAGCACGATCAACTGCGGCTCCTCGGCGCTGCCGGTCGCGACTGCTGCCAGGGCGCCCATCTGCTGCGACTCGATCCAGTCGCGCCCGTGTCGTTCGACGGTCAGGTGGTCGAGCGTCGTGCCCGCCGCGTACGCGGCGAGCGCAGTCGGCGTCAAGTCGTTGGCCGGCCGGTTGACGAGGTCCCGGGCTGCGGCGACGTGGCGCGACACCGTCGCCTGGCGCGTCGCGAGCTCGTGGAGCTCTGCCGGCGCGTCGAGCGCGAGCACGACGTCGGCGCGCTCGCCGTAGCCGTCTTTGAAGAGCCCAGCGTCGTAGGTGCCGAACGCGGTGCCCTCGACGTACGCGCGGACCTGCTCGGCGGCGTCGACTCCGAGAGAGGCGTCGACGCCCCAGGCGATCGTGCCGCCGCTGCCGCGAAGGGCGCGCGCAGCCGCCGAGGCCGCCGTCCGGAGGCCGTCGCCGTCGAGCGGAGCCGGCACGCCGACCGCCAGCTCGGCATCCGAGCGACGAAGCTCGCCGACGGCGAGACCCGGGTCGACGCGACCGGTGACATCGCCGGCGCCCGGTCCTCTCAGCTCCACCCGCATCGGGTCGCGATGCTACCGAGGAAGCGGCGCGCGCGTGTCGAAATCGGGACTCGCGATGCCTGCGCCCCGCGCCGAGCGCGTCTTTCGCGACACCGTCGAGAGCCTCGGCGACGAGATCGGCCGCATCGTGGACGAACGACAGCGCCTGCGGGCGGACGGCGCCGGGATCGAGGTGCTCGAGGAAAACCGGCGACGTCTCGCCGACGCCCAGAGCCGCCTCTCGCACCTGCTGATCGAGCGCTACCTGCCCGAACGCGGCGTCGCCTGACCGCTGCGCGCGTTCGGTAGCGTCCACGCCTCATCCACGACGTGAGGAGCGAGATCGATGGCAGCCAAGGAGTTCTTCGACAGCCTGCCCACGCGCGCAGACGCGGACAAGCTGGCGGGCATGAGCAACTCGTACCTGTTCGACATCGAGGGCGAAGGACAATGGGTGGTCGACGTCCGCGACGGTGCGCTGACTGTCAGTGACGGTGCGGGCGACGGCAACACCGACGCGACGATCAGCACCTCCAGCGAGACGTTCGGCGAGATCATCGCCGGCAACCAGAATCCGACGACCGCCTACATGACGGGGAAGCTGAAGATCAAGGGCGACATGGGTGCGGCGATGAAGCTCCAGAAGCTCTTCTAGCCCGACCCGCCGCCGAGCACGGCCGCGATCAGCCGGTCGACGCGATCCCAGATCGCGTGCTGGACGCCGGGGCCCGTCTTGTAGACGGAGTCGTGCGTGGCACTGAACTCGGCTGTCGAGTGGATCACGGCGCCGTGCAGGCGGGTCGCCGGGAAGCCGTCCGCCACGAGCCGCTGCGCGAGCTCGAGCGCGCCGGCGTTGCCGACCGACCGGTCGTGATCGCCCACCCAGATGTAGATGCCTGTCGTCGGGGGGATCAGCCCGAGGTTCGTATCGGGCTCGAACGACGGGTTGATCAAGCCTGGGAAGACCGCGATCACGAGTCGCGGATCGAGGTACGCCGCGGCCTCGACGGCGAGCCGCCCACCGCGGGAGTGGCCGAGCAGCACGAGCGGCAGCTTGCCGTCGCCGAGCTGCTCGATTGCGCGCTCGGCAGCCCCGACGATGTTGTTCCGTGCGTACGGATCGGGCGGCGGCTGTTCGTAGCGCGGGAAGACGACGTCGTACCCGAGTGACGCGAGATGCGCCTGCCATTTCGTCAGCTGCTCGTTCGGGTCGCGCGACAGGCCATGCAGGAACACGATCACGGCGCGCGGCTTGCCTTCCGCGTGCACGAGCCAGTAGGCGTCCTTGCCATAGCCGATCGGGCCGACGAAGCGCGCCCGCCAGGGCTTGCCGCCGCAGCCCGCGAGCGCGAGCGTCAGCGCGACCAGTGTGAGGCTAAGACCCGAGCTCGACCAGCGTCTCACCGGCCGCAACGCGATCTCCTTCCTGGACGTGGACCGCCTCGACCACTGCGTCGTACGGTGAGACGAGGGGTGTCTCCATCTTCATGGCCTCGAGCACGACCAACGGCGTGCCGGCGCCGACCGTCGCGCCGGGGGCGACGAGCACACGGATGACCGTGCCGGGCATCGGGGCGGTGACGAGCGCGGAGCCGCCCGGCGCGTGCACGTGCCGGTGAGCGGGATCGTCGAGATCGGGCGGCGACTGCAGGGGCGCGCCGGGCAGGTTGAGGCGGAACGCGCCGCGCCAGGCGGCCGGGGGCACCGCAGCCGGCGGAGCCGAGAGTGGGGGATGCTCGACGAGGAAGGCGGTCGTCGTCTCGCCTGCGCGGAGCACGGGATGAGCGACGAGCCAGCGGAGGAACGCCAGATTCGTCGTCACGCCGCCGACCTCGGTCTCCGCCAGTGCGGACGCGAGCCTGTCGAGCGCCTCGACGCGGGTCGCACCGCCCGCGATCAACTTGGCGATCATCGGGTCGTAGCTGGTCGTCACGTCGTCGCCCTCGGCGACGCCGGCGTCCACGCGGATCGAGGTGGGGAGGCGGAGCCGTTCGACGCGCCCGGCCTGAGGCAGGAAGGTCCGCGGATCCTCCGCGTAGAGCCGCACTTCGACCGCGTGCCCGCGTTGCTCCGGGCGCACGTCGAGGTGCTCCCCGTCGGCGATCCGCAGCTGCCAGTCGACCAGGTCGATCCCGGTGACCTGCTCGGTGACGGGATGCTCGACCTGGATGCGGCCGTTCAGCTCCAGGAAGAAGAACGCGCGGCCGTCGAGCATGAACTCTGCGGTACCGGCGCCGACATAGCCGACGGCGCGGGCGAAGCGAATCGCGGCGTCGCCGAGCTCGCGGCGGAGGAACGGGTCGAGTGCGGTCGACGGCGACTCCTCGAGCACCTTCTGGTGGCGCCGCTGCACGGAGCATTCACGCTCTCCCAGCGACACGATGGTTCCGTGCGCGTCGGCGAGCAGCTGGATCTCGACGTGGCGAGGGCGTTCCAGATAGCGCTCCAGGAACACGCGGTCGTCGCCGAACGCGGCCTTGGCCTCGCGCCGCGCCGCAGCGATCGCGTCGTCCAGCTCGGCGGCCGAACGAACGATGCGCATGCCGCGGCCGCCTCCCCCCGCGGCTGCCTTCACGATCAGCGGCGGCTCGGTCGCGTCCGGGACGGTCGGCACGCCGGCCGCTTCTGCGATCCGTTTCGCGGCCGCCTTGTCGCCGCCGGCGCGCAGCGCAGCGGCGGGCGGTCCGATCCAGCGCAGGCCGGCCTCGTCGACGACGGCTGCGAAGTCGGCGTTCTCGGCGAGGAACCCGTACCCGGGATGAATTGCGTCCGCCCCCGACTCTCGTGCTGCCCGAACGTGCTCGCCGGCGTCGAGGTACGACTCGATCTCCACGACGCGGTCGGCCGACCGCGCATGCAGCGAGCCGCGGTCGTCGGGGGCGACGACGGCGACAGCCTCCAGCCCGCGGGCGCGCGCGGCGCGGAAGACGCGGAGCGCGATCTCCCCCCGGTTGGCGACGAGCACCGCCTTCACGCGCCGGAGGCTAGCCAGCGGCGGCCGGCGGCGAGCGTCACCACGCAGACAGCGGCCAGCGTCAGGTACGGCACGGCGTCGGCGGTCGCATGGGCGAGCGCCCCGCCTCCTGCGGCTCCCAACGACTGGCCGGGTGCCCAGGCGAGGTTGATCAGCGCGAACGTGTAGCCGTAGCCGAGACCGCGTTCCTCGGAGCGGTGGGCGAGCATTGTCATCGCCGGCGTGAAGAACGTCCCAAAGGCGACTCCGCCGACCACCACCACCGCGGCGAGCAGGAACCGGCGATCGGGCCAGGGCAGCAGCGCCGCGACCAGAGCCGAGGCGATCAAGCCTGCGACGAGCGGGGGCAGCGGGCCCACGCGATCGGAGAGGTGCCCGAGCAGCAGGTTGTTCGCCCGCTTCGAGCGCAGCCGAGCAGAGGAACGTCGCGCCGATCGCGACGGCGCCGAAGCCGAGCGCCGAGAGCCGCAGCGGGGCGAGCACCGAGAGCGTGCCGAACAGCAGCGAGGGCAGCACCACGAGCCAGCAGCCGGCCAGCATCTGCGGGTCCGTGAGCGCCTTGAACAGCTCGCCGAGGCCCTGCGCGTCGCCCGTCCGCTCGTCGGGGGTGGCGCCGGCCCAGGCGACGAGGCCGAGGGAGAGCACCCCGACGACGGCGAACGTCCAGCCGATGCCGGCCACCGAGGCGACGCCGCCGAGCACCGGGCCGAACAGCGCACCGCCGACGGCCGTCGCGAACGCGGTCCCGATCAGGCGGCCGCGGCGGCCCGGGGGCGCCGCGGCGACGAGCCAGGCCATCGCTCCGGTCCACGAGAACGCGCTCGCGAGCCCTTGCGCGAAGCGTGCGGCGTCGAGCTGCCACGGCTGGTCGGCGATCCCGAACAGCACGGTGCACGTGGCGACGATCGTGAGCCCGAGCAACACCGTGCGCTTCGCGCCCCACCGCGCTGCGACGACCCCGCTCGGCAGCGCTCCGACGAGCGCGCCGGCGGGATATGCGGCCGAGAGGATCCCCGCTCCCGCCTTGCCGAGATGCAGCTCATGCGGCGTAGTGCGGCAACAGCGGCGTCAGCGCCGCGAAGAACAGCGTGTCGAAGAACACGATTGCACTCGTCAGCAGCAGTAGCCGGCGCACGAATTCGAGTCTACGATCGGCGCATGGACTCGTCGGCGGGCCGCCACCCTGCCGCGCTCGCCAGGGTCTGGTTGGCCGCGCTCGCCGCCGTGTTCGCGCTGCCGCTACCTGCGAGCGCGGGAACCGTGTTCCTCCTCGACGGCCGCGGCTGGGGTCACGGGGTCGGGCTGAGCCAGTGGGGCGCCGAGGGCTATGCGCGGCACGGAACGGCGTACGAGCGCATCCTCGGGCACTACTACCCGGGAACCGTGCTGTCGACGGTGCAGCCACGCGTCGTGCGCGTTCTGCTCGAACGCGGCCGACCGACGGTGCGCGTCGGCTCCGCGGCTCCGTTCCTCGTCGTCGACGCGCGTGGAAGCAAGGTGCACCTGCCGGCGCGCGCCGTCGTCGTCGGCCGCCGGTTCATGCAGCGACACCCGCTGCTCCGGCAGCCGCTTCGCTTCGAGCCGGGCGCGATGCCGCTCGAGGTCGAGCGCACGCCGTATCGCGGCGACGTCGTCGTCAAACGGCGGAACGACGGGTTGATGGCCGTGAACGTGCTGCCGCTAGATCGCTACCTGCGTGGAGTCGTGCCGTGGGAGGCGCCCAAGGGCTGGCACGTCGCCACCTACGAAGCGCAGGCCGTGGCGGCGCGCTCGTACACACTCGCGACGCTGCACCCGGGCGAGGACTTCGATCTCTTCCCGGATCAGCGGTCGCAGATGTACGGAGGCGTTCGGGCGGAGCGCCCGGAGACGAACCTCGCGCTCGGCGCGACGGCCGGCCGGGTGCTCACCTACCACGGGCGGATCATCACGGCGTACTACTTCTCGAGCTCGGGCGGACGGACGTCTGCGATCCAGGATGCGTGGCCGGGAATGAGCCCGGAGCCGTATCTCGTCTCCGTTCCCGACCCCTACGACTACATCTCACCGCATCACGTCTGGCCGACCCGTGTGCTGACCGCCGCGGAGGTCGGGTCGATCCTGCGCGTGCGCGGCGTCCGGGATGCGCGGGTTGTGCTCAACTCGTCGCAGCGCGCGCAGTCGGTGCGCGTGCTCGGCCTGCGCGGCTGGCGCTCGTTCCCCGCGGGAGTCGTGATCGACCGCTTCAAGCTCGGCTCGAACGACTTCGACCTGAGCGCGCTCACGCTCGACGCCCCGGCCACGCCCGCGCTGTTCGGCTCGCACCTGCACGTGAGCGGGTGGGTACGCGGCCTGGGTAAGGCGCGCCTGCAGGAGCTCACGGCGTCCGGCTGGCAGACGGTCGCCCACGTGCATGCGACGCCCGCCGGCCGGTTCGCGCTGGCCTTGCGCGCGTCGCGGTCGGTGGAGCTGCGTCTCGCCTACAACGGCGTGGCGGGGGACACGGTCTCGTTCAGCGTCGAGCCGCGGGTGCAGCTGAGCGCCGACGGCACCAGCCTCCATGTGCGCGTCGCGCCGCGGCTGCCGCTGCAGGTGGAGCGGCTGACGCAGCGCTCGTGGCGCCCGGTTGCGCGGGGCAACGGCGTCTTCGACCGCAGCCTCAGACCCGGCAGCTACCGCATCGCCGTCGGCGGCAGCGCCGGCTACACGGCGACGGTCTCGGCTCCGGTCGGCCTGCACCGCTAGCCGAACCGAAAGAGCGCGCTAGTAACAGACTGTTACTTGCGCGGAAGTCGTTGCGCATTCGCTGCGGTCCCGTGCCGACCGCCGCTGAACACTTCGCGCTGTGTCCCGTGCTGCACCACGTATCGACCGCCGGCTGCTCAGGCTGATCGATGCGAGCGTCGGAGAGGCAGCCGCCGACGTCACGCGGGCGGTGGGGGAGGCGGCCGGAGAGCTCGGGCTCGCGCGTCCGAGCTACGAACAGGTCCGCGTGCTGCTCCGGTACGCAGAGGCGGAGCAGCAGCGCGTGACGACGACCGACGTTCTGCTGGACATCGCGTTTCGGGCTCGCCCGGCCTACGACCTGCCGAACCGCTGGTACGGCGATCGACTTCCGTGGCGCCCAGCCGCGAAGAACGAGCCGCGCAGCTAGTAACAGTCTGTTACAAGAGCGTCCGGGGAGCGCGAGACCGGCTCAGTCGTTGTGCCAGCTCGCCGGACGCTTCTCGAGAAACGCCCGTAGGCCCTCCTGGCCCTCGGGGCTCGTCCTGTGCGCGGCGATCAGCTCCGCGGTCTCTTCGGCGGAGTGCACGCGCCGAGCCAGCTGCTTCGCGGCTCGCGCCGCCTCGATGCCCGCGGACAGCAGCTCGGCGACGACCGCCTCGACCGCGGCGTCGAGGTCGGTGGCGACCTCGTGGACGAGGCCGATGCGGAGCGCGACGTCGGCCGAGAAGCGCTCGCCTGTCACGAACCAGCGCCGCGCCGCTGACGAGCCGATCTTCGCCAGCGCGAAGGGCGAGATCACGGCCGGGACGATCCCGAGCTTCACCTCGCTGAAGGCGAACTGCACATCCGGGTCGGCGACGGCCACGTCGCTGCAGGCGACCAGGCCGCAGCCTCCGCCAAGCGCGTGCCCCTGTACGCGCGCGACGACCGGCGCAGGGCACCCGTCGATCGCGTCGAGCATGGCGCGCAGCCGCATTGCGTCCGCGACGTTCTCGGCGTGCGTCAGCTCGACGGAGGCCCGCATCCACTCGACGTCGGCGCCGGCGGAAAACGACGGGCCGTCGCCGCTCAGCACGACCGCGCGCGCATCGCCGGCGGCGCCGAACGCCTCCGTCAGCTCGGCGATCAGTGCCGCGTCGAACGCATTCCGCCGTTCGGGTCGCGCCATCGCGATGCGCAAGACCGGGCCGTCGCGTTCGATGCGAAGCGCGCTCACGACTCGCTCTCTAGAACGGCCCGCGGGCCTCGTAGCTGCCGCGCCTCGCTCCGACGGCGATCATCGTGATCCCGTCGGGGCCTGCGACGATCTGCCGGGTCGTCTCCGCGTCGAAGCGGAGGAACGTGCCGACCGAGACGGGGATCCGCTCCCCGTCGACGATGTAGGTGCCGGAGCCCCGGACGATCACGCTGACCTCCTCCTGGCCCGAGTCGGTCTCGTCGTGCTCGCGCCCCTCCGTGTTCGGCGGAATCTCGAACCAGTTGATCCCGAAGGCCTGCACGCCGAGCTGCCGCCGGACGAAGCGGACGGCACCGCCCGGGCCTGCGCCCTCGATCTCGGCTACATCGACGATCGAATATCCCACGCCGAGCGACCCTAACGCCTACATGCGGAAGATGCCGAAGCGCGTCTCGGCGATCGGTGCGTTGAGCGCGGACGAGATCCCGAGCGCGAGCACGCGGCGGGTGTCGAGCGGATCGATGATCCCGTCGTCCCACAGCCGGGCGGTCGAGTAATACGGATTGCCTTCGGCTTCGTACTTGGCGCGGATCTCCTCCGGGTCGGCGTCGCCGACCATCGTCAGCACCGTCGCCGCCTGTTCGCCGCCCATCACCGAGATGCGCGCGTTCGGCCACATCCAGAGCTGGCGTGGGGAGTAGGCGCGCCCGCACATGCCGTAGTTGCCGGCTCCGAACGACCCACCGACGACGACCGTGAACTTGGGAACCTCCGCGCACGCGACGGCCATCACGAGCTTGGCGCCGTCACGCGCGATCCCACCGGCCTCGTACTCCTTGCCGACCATGAAGCCGGTGATGTTCTGCAGGAAGACGAGAGGCACTCGGCGGGCGCAGGCGAGCTCGATGAAGTGGGCGCCCTTCTGCGAGCTCTCCGCGAAGAGCACGCCGTTGTTCGCGAGGATCCCGACCGGGTACCCCTCGATGCGCGCCCAGCCGCACACGAGCGTGTCGCCGTACAGCGCCTTGAACTCGTCGAACCGCGACCCGTCGACGATGCGCGCGATCAGCTCGCGGGCGTCCAGCTGCGTCCGGTGGTCGTCCGGGATCAAGCCGTAGAGATCCGACGGGTCGACGGCCGGAGGCTCGGCCGGAGCGACGGTCCAGGGCAGGTCCGGCCTGCGGAAGTGCGCGTCGGCCACGATGCGCCGGGCGATCGCGAGCGCGTGCTCGTCGTTCGTCGCGAAGTGGTCGGCGACACCGGACTGGCGCGTGTGTACGTCTGCGCCGCCGAGCTCCTCGGCGGTGACGTCCTGCCCGGTCGCCGCTTTGACGAGCGGCGGCCCGCCGATGAAGATCGTGCCCGTTCCCTGCACGATCACGGTCTCGTCGCTCATCGCCGGGACGTACGCCCCGCCGGCAGTGCACGAGCCCATCACGACCGCGATCTGCGGGATGCCGAGCGCCGACATCCTCGCCTGGTTGAAGAAGATGCGCCCGAAGTGGTCGCGGTCGGGGAACACCTCTGCCTGGAGCGGCAGGAAGGCGCCGCCCGAGTCGACGAGGTAGATGCACGGCAGGCGGTTCTGCTCCGCCACCTCCTGCGCCCGCAGGTGCTTCTTGACGGTGAGCGGAAAGTAGGTGCCGCCTTTCACGGTGGCGTCGTTCGCGACGATCACGCACTCGCGGCCTTCGACGATCCCGATGCCGGTGACGATGCCCGCGCTCGGCGCCTGGTTGTCGTACACGTCGAATGCCGCAAGCGCGTTCAGCTCGAGAAACGCCGTTCCCGGATCGACAAGGCGGTCGATGCGGTCGCGTGCGAGCAGCTTGCCGCGGCTGCGATGGCGATCACGCGCCTTCTCGCCGCCGCCCGAGGCGACAGTGGCGGTGCGCTCGCGCAGCTCGGCCACGAGCGACTCGAGGCGAGCCTGGCGCCGGCCGAAGTCGTCCGTCCGCTCGACCTTCGTCTGCAGGAGCGCCATCCAACCGGACCCTAATCGCTGCCAGAACGTCCGGGTCGGGCCTCCGCGAGATCGGGCATCCTGGGGGCGATGGGCTCGAAGCGACTCCTTCTCCTGGCCGCCGCCGTCGGCGGTGCTGCGGTGCTGGCCCTGGTCCTGATCCTGGTCGCCTCGAGCGGCTCGTCCACGTCGACCACGACCACCGAGTCGACGACGACCACCCCGGCAGGCGCGACCCCGGTCTCGCTGTTCGCCGGAATTCCCCAGCACGGCGACACGCTCGGCAAGGCGAGCACGCCCGCGACCCTCGTCGTCTACGAGGATCCCCAGTGCTCGTTCTGCCGGCAGTGGTCGGTCGAGACCCTGCCGACGATCGTGCGCGACTTCGTGCGCCCGGGGAAGCTCAGGCTCGTCTACCGCGGGATCGGGATCATCGGCCCGAACTCGCAACCCGGCCTGCGGGCGATCTTCGCGGCCGGGCAGCAGAACAAGCTCTGGAACCTCGCGTCCGCGCTGTACGACCGCCAGGGCGGCGAGAACAGCGGCTGGATCACGGACTCCGTGATCCAAGAGGCCGCGGCGTCCGCCGGAGCGAATGCGGCGGCGATCCTCGCGGCCTCGCCGTCGAAGGCGGTGACGGCCGACCTCGCGCGGGCGAACAACGAAGCGCTCGAAAACCGCGTGCCGGGAACGCCGGCGTTCCTGATCACCCGGCCGCCCTCGCTTCCGCGTCCCCTCGCAGTGACGAGTCTCGCGCCGGGGCCGTTCTCGGCAGTGCTCACCGCCGCTTTGCAGTGACGCTCCTTCGCGCCGCGATCCTCGGCACCTCGCTCGCCGGGGCCGCGATCGCCGCGTATCTGACGTACGTGCACTACGCACACGTCGCCCCGATCTGCACGAGCGGCGGGTGCGAGACCGTGCAGCGATCGAGCTACGCCGAGCTCGCCGGGATCCCGGTGGCGCTGCTCGGGCTCGCCGCCTACGTCGCGCTGGCGCTGACGGCGCTTCGGCGCGGCGCGGTGGCGGCGACGGCGGGCGTGGTGCTCGCCCTGGGCGGCGCGGCGTTCAGCGGATACCTGTTGTGGGCCCAACTCGGGCCGATCGACGCGATCTGCCAGTGGTGTGTCGCGAACGACGTCGTGATCGCGATCGCCGCTCTCCTCTCGCTCGCGCGACTCGCGACCGAAGATCCCTAGCCCGATCACTCGAACGAGGGTCACGGCCTCGCGCACGGTGCCGATTCCAGCTCCGAGGGCACCACGAACGGAGCTGAACCACGAACTCGAGACTGACTGCGGCGTTGTTCCTTGTTGTCGTGCTGATCGCGACAGCGGGCGGCAGCGCGCGCGCCAGCACGCTGCTTGGTGACCGGAACGTCTCGAACGCCTCGATCGCCGTCGACGCACGCGGAATCGCCGTCGTCACGTACACGACATCGGCCGGAGTCCAGCGCCACGTGCTCGCCTGGGGCGCCGTCAACGCGCTCGCACACCAGACCAGTCCGACCGACGTGCAGACCGCGTTCCAGTTCGACTACTCGGGCGGCTGGAAGAGCCACCAGGACGCGAACTTCTGGAAGAAGATCAAGAACGTGTGCAAGCCGTACGACGGGCCGGCCCTGCCGTTCTTCGTCGCCGGCTGCACCGCGCCCGACGGGAGCTACTGGGCGCTGCAGACCTGGCAGCGGAATCTGCCGATGCGCGGGTTCGCTCCGTGGACCGATGCGCAGAAGGCGGTCGAGCTGCACCTCTCGCACTGGACCGGCGCCCTGCCGGTGCTCGAGATCTACCAGCACTGGACCTACGCCAACGCGCAGCAGGGCTTCTTCGGGCGGCTGACCTACAACGGGCAGCCCGTCTACGGAACGCGCTCGGCGTCGGCGACGGTCGCCGACACCTGGGCCCGCAACATCTACATCGACGCGTACGACTCGGACTACGGCCCGGGGTGGAAGCACGACACCGCGATCTCGACGCATCCCGGCAACGGTGGCTTTTGTTACACGTTCGTGCCGCAGGCGCCGCCGGCCGGCTATCCGAGCACACAGCCGAACGGCAACGGCCTCGGGACGAGCTACCGCATCTCCGCGATGGGCCCCGGCGTCACGCCGATCGTGCAGTGGGTAGGCGACGAAGCTCGGCCCGTTCGATTCGGCGAAGAACGCCGCCTCGACGCAGCAATTCGACCAGATTCTCGGGGGAGACGCGCACTGCGCGGCCGAGCGTTGACGCACGCATGGTTTACAAACGCGGAGGACTTTCCGCCCCTGGGCGCGAAGGGATCCACGCGCGGCCACTGCCCTCCCCCCCGGCCGCGCACAGGGGCCGTGCCCGGCGCCGCAAGCGGGTGCGGCCCCGCTCTTTTCTTTCATCGTTTGGCTTCGGCCCGTGCAGGCAATGCCGTCGGCAGCGCCGCCAGGTCTCGAAGCCGCCCAGCTGGGGCCGGAGCCGTGAGGCTCATGTGCCCCTGGGGCCCCGCCCGGCCGCAGGGGCGGGGCCCCGACTCCTTCTAGAATCGGCGCATGACGAACCCGTTCGAGCGAGCACGGATCCCGTGGTGGAACGCGCTCGGCGCCAAGCCCGTCAGCGTGGTGCGCATGAACACGGGCGCGCTCGCGTTGCGCGTGCGGCTCGGGTCCGGCGAGCGTGTCGTGATGCCGCTTCACCTCGAGTGCCGCCAGCCGTAGCTGCTCGCAGGTTCGGATCATTTGGAGCGAACAGGGGCGACAGGACTTGAACCTGCAACCCCCGGTTTTGGAGACCGGTGCTCTACCAATTGAGCTACGCCCCTCGGTTCGCGCGCAAAGTGTAGCCCCGGGCCCGGAGTAGCATCCGCGCCGTGCCCATGGCGGTGCTGTTCTCGGTGCTCACCGTCGGCTTCGCCGGGATCGCCGTCGGCAGCGCGTCCGCCGGCCGCTGGGTGATCGCCTTCGCTGCGGGGGCCCTGGCAGTCTGGATGGGGACCTTTGCTTGGACGGCACTAAGGAAAACGCGGTCTTAGGTCGTATTCTCCCCTGGTGGCCACGGGCGCCGATACGCAGTCCCTCTGGGTCGAATTCAGGCGAACGCACGACAAAGGGCTCCGCGACCGGCTGATCCTCACGTACGCGCCGCTCGTGAAGTACGTCGCCGGCCGCCTGGGCTCGGGCCTGCCTGCGCACGTCGACGAGGGCGATCTCGTCTCCTACGGGCTGCTTGGCCTGATCAGCGCGATCGAGCGGTACGACCCCGATCGGGACATCAAGTTCGAGACCTACGCGATGGCGCGCATCAAGGGAGCGATCATCGACGAGCTGCGCGCGCTCGACTGGGTGCCGCGCTCCGTCCGCTCGCGCGCCCGTGAGATCGAGCGTGCAATCGGCGAGCTCGAGGCACGGCTGGGCCGTGCGCCGACCGACGAGGAGATCGCGTCGAAGATCGGGATCTCGGTCGACGAGCTCGAGGAGTCGCTCACCGACATCTCACGCTCGTCGATCGCCGCGCTGGACGAGCTGTGGTCCGCGACCGGTGAGGGAGACCAGGTCTCGCTGCTCGACACGATCGAGGACACGACCGGGCCGCGGCCGGCCGAGGTGCTCGACGAGACCGAGCTCCGCGAAGCGCTCGCGGACGCGATCGCGCGCTTGCCTGAGCGCGAGAAACTCGTCGTCACGCTCTACTACTACGAGGAGCTGACCCTCCGGGAAATCGGCGAGGTGCTGGGCGTCACCGAGTCCCGCGTCTCCCAGCTCCACACGAAGGCCGTCCTGCGCCTGAAGGCACGTCTGGCGGGCGCCGCGGCCCGCATGTAAGCCAACTCCTACCGGATTCACAGGCTGCACTAAGGATCGGCCGCGAGGCTGGATCCCGTGGAATCCTCCTCTCGGATCGTGAAAGCCCGCCGCCGCGTTCGTGTCGCCCGCTATGCGATCGGGGCGGGCGCGGCGGCGGGCTTCGCGGTCTTCGGCGCCGCTGTCCGGGACGCCCACCCAGCGACCTCGCAGGCGAGCAGCACGGCGGTCGTCGACAGCAGCAGCGCGACCGAGAACGAGAGCGATTCCTTCAGCTTCGGCACTGCCTCGGTAGGCGATTCGGGCAGTTTCGCGCCGCAGATCCAGAGCTCGGGCTCATGACCTCCTTTCGCGCGATGGGTTGCGCGATCGAGGTGTCGCCCGGCACTCCCGACGCAGACGTGCGCGCGCTCTTCGACGAGCGAAACCGCCGGTTCAGCCGCTTTCGTCCCGACTCCGAGCTGTCGCGCTTGAACCGCACGCCGGCGGGCGCAGCACTCGTGAGCGAGGACTTCTCGCGCATGCTCGGGCATGCGCTCGGCGCGTCCAGGTCCACGGGGGGCCTGGTCACGCCGGCCGTCGGCGCGGCCGTGGTGGCAGCCGGCTACGACGACGACTTCGGGCGGCTGCCCGCGGACGGGCCGCCGGTGCGGCCCGCGCGGGTTCCGCCGCCGGGGTCGTTGTCGCTCCGCGGCCGCCTCCTCGTCCGGGCCGAGCCGATCAAGCTCGACCTCAACTGTGTCGTCAAGGGAGCGACCGTTGACGACGCGCTCGCGCTCGTCGGCGGCGGCTTCGTGGCAGCCGGCGGTGATGTGGCGACCTCGGCGTCGCTCGTGGTCGGCCTGCCCGGCGGCGGCACCGTCACCTTGCACGGAGGCGGTCTCGCCACGAGCAGCGTCACGAACCGTCGCTGGCGGCGCGGGGGAGAGCTGCAGCACCATCTGATCGATCCGTCCACGGGCAGCCCGGCCCGGGTGCCGTGGTTCCACGTGTCGGTCGCGGCCGGGAGCTGCCTGGCAGCCGACGTCGCCGCCAAGGCGGCGTTCCTGCTCGGGCCGGCGGGCCCTTCATGGCTCGACCGCCGCGCGCTGCCGGGCCGCTTCGTCGACGTGCACGGCGTCGTGCACCTGAACGAGACCTGGCGCCAGTCGGTGCCGGCCGTCCGGGCCGCATGAACGGTGTCATCTGGTATTCGGCGCGGTCGGCCGGGATCGTGGCGTACGTGCTGCTCTCGAGCTCGGTGATCCTCGGGCTGCTGATGTCGACACGCGCGCGGCTCAGCTGGCCGCGCTTCGCCGTCGAGGAGGTGCACCGCTTCCTCTCCCAGCTGACGGGTGTGTTTGTGGTGATCCACGGCGGCTCGCTGCTTCTCGACAGCGTCGTCCCCTTCTCGCTGGGCCAGGAGCTCGTGCCGTTCACGTCGTCGTACCGTCCGTTCGCCGTGGGGGTCGGCGTCGTCGCGGCCGAGCTGCTGGCCGCGATCGGGATCACGAACCTGCTCCGCGACCGGATGCCGCGTCGACTCTGGCGGCGGGCGCACACGCTGACGATCGTGGTGTGGCTCGGCGCGACGGTCCACCTCCTGCTCGCCGGAACCGACCGCTCCGATCCGTGGCTGCTCGGGCTCACGGCGGCTGCGGTCACCGCGGTCGGGCTCGCGCTCGCGCCACGGCTGGCGCGCGTCGCGGCGCCTGCGCACACTGCATAGGATTCGGCGACCCCGTCACGCCGCCAGGAGGACCTGATGCCCATCGAAGCCGGGAAGATCCGCAACGTCGCCGTCGTCGGCCACCGTGGGACGGGCAAGACGTCACTCGTCGAGTCGTTGCTCTTCCAGGCGGAGGCGACCAACCGGCTCGGGTCGGTCGAGGCCGGCACGACGGTCTCGGACTGGGAGGAGGACGAGCAGCGACGACAGATGTCGCTGTCGGCGACCCTCACCCACTGCACGTGGCAGGGACGCAAGATCAACCTGATCGACACCCCCGGCGACTCGGGCTTCCAGGCGGACACGGTCGCGTCGTTGCGCGTGGTCGAAGGTGCGCTCGTGGTCGTCTCGGGCGTGATGGGCGTCGAGGTGAACACCGCGCGTGTGTGGAACCGCGCCGAGGAGCTCGAGCTGTCGCGCGTGCTCTTCGTGAACATGCTCGACCGTGAGCGCGCGGACTTCTACCGCGTGCTCGGTGCGCTGACCGAGCAGCTGTCGGAGCGCTGCGTCGCGATCCAGCTGCCGATCGGGTCGGAGCACGAGCTCAAGGGCATCGTCGACCTCTTGCACAACTGCGCGTATCTCGATCCGTCGGGCGGCCGCGAGGGCGACCCGGTCGAGATCCCCGCCGAGCTTGCGGACACGGTGGCCGAGTACCGCACGAAGCTGCTCGACGCGGTCGTCGAGACCGACGAGGCGCTGATGGAACGCTATCTCGGCGGCGAGGAGATCCCGCCGGCCGACATCGCGGCAGCGCTGAAGAACGCGGTCACGCAGGACGAGATCTACCCGGTCGCGTGCGGTGTCGCGACCAAGAATCTCGGCTCGCACGCCCTGCTCGACCTGCTCGTCGAGGGCGTCCCGAGCCCGGCAAAGAAGGGGTCGCCGATCGAGACAGATGCGTCAATCGCCGCGTTCGTGTTCAAGACGGTCGCCGACCCATTCGCGGGCCGGATCTCCGTCTTCCGTGTCTATGCCGGCGAAGTGAAGGGCGACACGACGCTCGTCAACCACCGCGACCACTCCAAGGAGCGCCTGGGCAGCCTGATGACGCTGCAGGGCAAGGACCACGAGAAGTCGGAGGGCTTCGGGCCCGGCGACCTCGGCGCCGTGGCGAAGCTGAAGGACGTCCAGACCGGCGACGTGCTCGTCGACGCGGAGCACGACCTCGAGCCGCCTTCGCTCGGCTTCCCCGAGCCGGTGATGAGCTTCGCCGTGACGGCGAAGACGAAAGGCGACGAGGACAAGGTCGCTCAGGCGATCCGCAGGCTTGCCGAGGAGGACCCCACACTGCGCCTGCGCCGCGACCCGCAAACGGGCGAAGAGCTGCTCTCGGGCATGAGCCAGATCCACGTCGAAGTTGCCGTCGAGCGTGCCAAGCGGCGGTTCGGCGTCGAGATGGAACTGCACCAGCCGCGCGTGCCGTACGTCGAGACGATCAAGGGCTCGGCGCGCGCGCAGGGCCGGTACAAGAAGCAGACCGGCGGCCGCGGCCAGTTCGGGGACTGCCACGTCCTGCTGGAGCCGATCGACGGCCACATCGGCTACGAGTTCCTCGACAAGATCGTCGGCGGCGTGATCCCGCAGGGCTTTCGGCCGGCGGTCGACAAGGGGATCCAGGAGGCGATGCAGCACGGCGAGCTCGCAGGCGCGCCGGTGCAGGGCGTGCGCGTGTCGCTCGTCGACGGCTCGTACCACTCGGTCGACTCGTCGGAGATGGCGTTCAAGATCGCCGGCTCGATGGCGTTCCGCTCCGCCTACGAGAAGGCCGAGCCGACCCTGCTCGAGCCGATCATGGAGCTGGAGGTGACCGTGCCCGACGATTCGGTGGGGGCGATCAACGGCGATCTCAACTCGCGGCGCGGCCGGCTGCACGGGATGGAGCCGAAGGCCGGCATGACCATGATCAAGGCGGAGGTGCCGATGGCGGAGGTGCTCTCGTACAACCAGGCGCTCACGTCGATGACCGGCGGCCGAGGCGACTACAGCATGCAGTTCCTGCGCTACGAAGAGGTTCCCGCGCACATCGCACAGAAGCTGATCGAGGCGGCGAAGAAGGAGAAAGAGGCCGTTCCGGCCTGACGGGCCAGAAGCGCGCTACCCTCGGACGGCCATGACGCGTGTGACCAGGGTCACCGTCGAGCGCTCGTGCGCGATCTGCGAGCGCACCTTGCTGATGGGCGAGCGGGCGGTTCGCTTCTCGCCGAACGGCGGCACCGACTACGTCGACGTGTGCCCGCTCTGCCAGGAGGCCGCCGTCGAGCACGGCTGGATCCGCGAGGGGGCACCGACCTCGCCGACCGTCGCCGTCGACCGGCGCCGCCGCGCACCCGGGGGCTGGCTCTCGTCGTTCATCCACCCGCGCCCGCGGGCAGCCGAGCAGACGGTCGCGTCCGAGCCGATCCTGCGCCGCCTGAGCGAGCACGAGCTCGCGATGGTGGAGGCTGCGGACCTGTTCAACGCCTCGCAGTACCGGCGCACGGTCAGCGGGATCGCCAAGTCGCTCGGCAAGCCGACGGTGTCCGTCGTCGTGCTGTCCGGCGTCAACTCGGAAGTCGTCGTCACGGTTGCGTGGGACATCTCGTGGTACCAGTACCGCGTCTCGCCCGACTCCGAGAACCCGGTGCGCCTCGAGGGCCGCGGGCACGACCCCGCCGGGCTCGAGTCGTCGTTCACGGACTGGAACGCGCACATGGCGGAGGACGGCCGCCTGGTGCCCGACATCGCGCGCCTCTAGATTTACGCGCGCCGCCGACCGACCTAGACTGAGCGCGTGATCTACTGCGTGATCCCGCGTGAGCTCGAGGACGAGCTCTTCGACAAGATGGTCGAGTACTACAAGGACAACCCGAACGTGACGGTGATCCTCGACCGCCGCGACGGGCCCGACCGGCGCTCCGGCCAGGAGGACGGGTCGTTCAAGGAGCGTCGCGATACGCGCGACCGCCGCCGTATGCGCATGCCCGGGACGTTCCCGCCCGATCCGCCCACCGAGTAAGAAGCTCTCACACGATGACGTTCGACTCAATCGCTCATTGTGTGAGAGCTTCTTATCCCCGGCTAGGATCGCGGTCATGGCGACCGCCACAGCAACCTTCGAATCCCTGAATCCCTCGACCGGTGAGGTGATCGAGACCTTCCCGCGGTCGACCGCCGACGACGTCGACCGCGCCGTCGAGACGGCCCGCGCAGCCTGGGAGGAGTGGCGCCTCGTGCCGGCGCCGGAGCGCGGAACCATCCTCTTCCGCTTCGCGCAGATCCTCGAGCGCTCGAAGCCCGAGCTGTCGGACCTGATGACGCGCGAGATGGGGAAGGTCAAGGCCGAAGCGGGGGGAGACGTTCAGGAAGCGATCGACATGAGCTACTACATGGGCGGAGAGGGCCGGCGGTTGTTCGGTCACACGACTCCGTCCGAGCTCCGCGACAAGTTCCAGATGAGCGTGCGCATGCCGGTCGGCGTCGTCGGCGCGATCACGCCGTGGAACTTCCCGATCGCGATTCCCGCGTGGAAGCTCTCGCCGGCGCTCGTCTGCGGCAACACCGTGGTGCTGAAGCCCGCCGAGGACACGCCGCTGCTCGCGCAGCGATTCGTCGACCTGCTGCACGAGGCCGGATTGCCGGAAGGCGTCGTGCAGGTCGTGCACGGCTTCGGCGAGGAGGCGGGCGAGGCGCTCGTGCGGCATCCCGACGTTCCGATCATCACCTTCACCGGGTCGCGCGAGACGGGCATTGCCGTCACCAAGGCGGCCGCCGACCGCCTCAAGCACGTGCACCTCGAGCTCGGCGGCAAGAACGCGATCATCGTGCTCGACGACGCCGACCTCGACCTTGCCGTCGACGGCATCACCTGGTCGGCGTTCGGCACTGCCGGACAGCGCTGCACCGCGGCCTCGCGCGTGATCGTCCACCGCGCCGTCTACGACGAGCTGCAGAAGAAGCTCGTCGCGCGCGCCGAGGCGATGCGCATCGGCGCCCCGTGGGAGGACGACACCGAGATCGGCCCGGTCATCAACGAGGCGGCCGTCGAGAAGATCCACGCGTACACCGGGATCGGCATCGACGAGGGGGCGAAGCTCCTCACTGGTGGTGAGCGGGTCGAAGGTCACGGTTTCTACTACCGCCCGACAGTGTTCGCCGAGGTCGATCCGCAGATGCGGATCGCGCAGGAGGAGATCTTCGGGCCGACGACCGCATTGATCCCGGTCGACTCCTTCGACGACGCGCTGCGCGCTGCGAACAGCGTGGAGTACGGCCTGTCGTCGTCGATCTTCACGCGCGACGTCAACAAGGCCTTCCGCGCGATGCGCGATCTGCAGACCGGTATCACGTACATCAACGCGGGCACGACCGGCGCGGAGGTGCACTTGCCGTTCGGCGGCATGAAGCAGACCGGCAACGGCCACCGCGAGGCCGGTCAGGCGGCGCTCGACGTGTTCACCGAGTGGAAGTCGGTGTACGTCGACTACAGCGGCAAGCTGCAGCGCGCGCAGATCGACAACGTCGAGTGAACCTGAAGCTGGTGGTGTTCGTGCCGCCGGCGTCGCTCGACGCCGTCCGTGACGCGGTGTTCGCGGCCGGTGCGGGGCGGATCGGCGGCTACGAGCACTGCTCGTGGTACACGGACGGCACCGGCACGTTCCTGGGCGGCGAGGGAACCTCGCCCGGCCGTCGGCGCCGTCGGCGTCGAGGAGCGCGTTCCGGAGCTCAGGCTCGAGACGGTCTTCCCGGCGGAGCGCAGGGCCGACGTGATCGCCGCGCTGCGCGGTGCGCACCCGTACGAAGAGCCGGCGTTCGACCTCTACGAGCTCGTCTCGTGAAGGCGCGCCTGTTCACCGACGGCGGTGCGCGCGGAAACCCGGGCCCGGCCGCGTACGGGTTCGTGCTGGAGGCAGACGACGGCACGGTGCTTGCCGCCGAAGGCGAGGCGATCGGCGTGGCGACGAACAACATCGCCGAGTACAGCGGCCTGATCGCCGGGCTGCGGCGTGCGCTCGAGCTCGCCGTGCCCGAGGTCGAGGTCGTCTCCGACTCCGAGCTGATGGTGAAGCAGATGCTCGGCCAGTACCGCGTCAAGAACGTCGCGCTCCGCGACCTGCACGACGAGGCGACCAGACTCGCGGAGAAGCTCGCGCGCGTCGAGTACCGACACGTGAAGCGCGCGCACAACGAGCTTGCGGACAGGCTCGTCAATGAGGCACTGGACGCGGCATGACCGTGACGCATCCCTTCGGCCGGGCGATCGAAGCCGACGACGAGGCAGCGGCGCTCGCCACGCTCGCCGAGGATGTCGTGTTCCGGAGCCCGGCGGTCTACAAGCCGTACCAGGGCAAGGAGCAGGTCGAGCAGCTGTTGCGCCTCGTCGCCACGGTGTTCGAGAACTTCCGCTACACGAACGAGTGGCGCGACGGGCGGACGACGATCCTCTTCTTCGAGGCGAACGTGGGCGACCGCGAGCTGCAAGGCGTCGACATCCTCGAGGAGAACGAGGCGGGCGAGATCGCCGCGTTCACGGTGATGATCCGCCCGCTCTCGGGCCTGCAGGCGGTCGCCGCGGCGATCTCCGTCCGCCTGGGCCTCGCCTGAGGGCGGCTATACTTCCGCCGCTTCGCGGATGTAGCTCAGTTGGCTAGAGCGTCTGCTTGCCATGCAGAAGGTCGTGGGTTCGAGTCCCATCATCCGCTCCTAAGGTCTGCACCGCGCCTTGCGGTCGCGCTTGAATGAGACGCGTGGCGCGCGAGCTTCCGACCGGCACCGTCACGTTTGTCTTCACCGACATCGAGGGCTCGACGAGGCTTCTGCAGCAGCTTGGTACTGATGCCTACGCAGGCGCGCTGGCCGAGCATCGCCGCGCCCTTCGTGAGGCGTTCGCCCGGCACGACGGCGTCGAGGTGGATACGCAGGGCGACTCGTTCTTCGTCGCGTTCTCCACCGCGCCGGCCGCGGTTGGCGCAGCCGCCGAAGCGCAGCAGCTGCTTGCGGCCGGACCGATCCGCGTGCGCATAGGGATCCACACCGGGACGCCGCAAGTCACCGAGGAGGGCTATGTCGGACCTGACGTTCACCGGGCAGCGCGCATCGCCGCAGCCGGGCACGGTGGTCAGACCCTGGTCTCGTCGTCGACCGCATCGCTGGTCGGCGACGACAGCTTGCGCGACCTCGGCGAACACCGCCTGAAGGACCTCGCTGCGCCAGAGCGGATCTATCAGCTCGGTGGCGAGGCGTTCCCGCCGCCGAGGAGTTTGCAGCAGACGAACCTTCCGATTCCGGCCACGCCCTTCCTCGGACGCCAACGAGAGCTCCACGAGGTGACGGCCCTGCTCGGCAGCGAGGACGCACGGCTGCTGACGTTGACCGGCCCGGCCGGCGCCGGCAAGACCAGGCTCGCGCTCCAAGCGGCCGCGGAGGCCTCCGACCACTATCCCGACGGCGTCTTCTGGGCCCCCCTCGCTGCGCTGCGGGACCCGACGCTCGTGCTCGAGGTGGCCGCTCAGGCACTCGGAGCAAGGAACGGCCTTGCCGAGCGCATCGCCGACCGACGACTCCTCCTCATCCTCGACAACTTCGAGCATTTGATCGATGCCGCAGGTGAGCTCGCTGGGCTGATCGCCGCCTGTCCGAAGCTTCAACTGCTCGTAACGAGTCGGGAGCTGCTGCGACTTGCCGGCGAGCAGGTCTATCCGGTTCCGCCGCTCGAGGCGCCGGATGCCACCGAGCTTTTCACCGCCCGGGCGCGGGCTGCCGATCCTGGGTTTGAGCCCGGCCCGATCGTTGAGCAGCTTTGCGCTCGGCTCGACAATCTTCCGCTTGCCCTCGAGCTCGCGGCCACCCGCGTCACCGTCCTCTCCCCTGAGCAGCTGCTCGACCGTCTCTCCAACCGGCTCGACCTGCTGAAGGCCGGCCGTGGGATCGATCCCCGCCAGCAGACGCTGCGCGCGACGATCGAATGGAGCTACGACCTTCTCGATGAAGAGGAGCGGCTCCTGTTCGAACGCTTGTCGGTCTTCCGCGGCGGCTGCATGCTCGAAGCAGCCGAGGAGATCTGCGACGCGGAAATCGACACGCTCCAGTCGCTGATCGACAAGAGCTTGCTCCGCCGGCGGGGGGAGCGCTTCTGGATGCTCGAGACGCTCAGAGAGTACGCGGCGGAGCAGCTCGAACAAGCTGGCGAGGCGGAAGTGCTCGCCGAGCGGCACGCCCAGTACTTCCTCGAGCTAGCCGAGGAGGCTCGCCGTGGCGCGCCGGACGGGGATGTGGAACAGGGGCGCAGCCTCAGACACGACCTCGACAATCTCCGAAGCGCGCTCGGATGGCTGATCGGTGCGGGCGATGTGGAGCGCGAGCTTCGTCTCGCAACCGCTGCATTCTGGAATCTCTGGACACTGATGAGCCTGCGCGAGCTGAAGGTGTGGCTCGTCTCCGCCCTCGAGCGAGCAGGCGGCGTCGATCCTCGATTTCGAGCCGAAGCACTCGGCGCGACCGCGCTCGCGGCCGCGAATCTCGGCGAGAGGGATGATGCCCGCGAGTACGCCCGCGAGAGTCTCGCTCTCGCTCGCGAGCGCGACGACCAGCGTCAGATCGAGTGGGCCCTCCGCGTCCTCAGCTTCGACGAACCGAATCTCGACGAGCGCCGGCGGCTGCTGCAGGAGTGCGAGCGCCTCAACCGCGAGCTCGGCAACGACGCCGGCCTCGGCTGGGTCACCGACCTGCTCGGCTGGGCGCTCTTCGATGAGGGACGCTTCGAGGAGGCACGCGACATGTTCGAGCAGGCGGCCGCGATCTTCACGGAGCTTGGAAAGCGCTGGGAGGCGACGAACGCCGAGATCGAGATCGCCTACGCGCTGATTGCGGACGGTGAGTACGGGCCTGCGCGTCCGATTCTCGAAGACGCTCTGCGGACGGCAGTCGATCTCCAGTCCCTGGCGTTGGCGGTCGAAGCGCTAATCGCCGTCGGGTGCGTTCGCGTGCAAACCGAGCCCGGCGCGGCGGCCCGGCTACTCTCGGCGGCAAGGACGATCGGTGAGGAGGGCGGGCAGCCTGTCGATCCCCGTTTGAGTGGCCCTGTCGCGGACACGGCGGAGAGGCAGGCGCGTGAACGCCTCGGCGGGCAGTTCGAGCGAGAGTGGGAGGTGGGGTCGGAGCTCACGCTGGAAGAGGCCGTCGCCCTCGCTCTCGACGAGGAATGAACTGGTCAAAGCCGTTTCATCCGCTCTGTCCCATCATCGCTTCTAGAACCCCCGTGAATCGGGGGTTTTGTTTGTCAATTCGGCAACGTGCGTCCCAGATGTGTCCCAGAGTTGGCAGGCGCCGTCGCAAATCTTCGCGCGCTCCAGCCGGCGTTCCCTGATGTGAGCGGAGTCGTCGTTCAGCCTGGGACGACCCTGCGACGGAGGCAAGGCCCACCCGGTCGCCAAGCGCCGCTTGAGGGCCGGGAAGAAACCTGCGACGATCACCGTCATGTGATTGCTGCATCAAGCAGCGAGCGGCACCGAAAGGAGAATCCGAAGTGGAAGCAGTGGGCACAGCCCAACTGACGGACCGGATCCCGGCGCACAGAGCGGTCGTCGCGAACTTCTCACGCCGGGAACTCAGGGACGTCCTTCGCGAGGCGGACGCTACGCCGGAGCTCACGCTCGAGGTCGTGGCTGGGGAGGGTTCGCACGAGCACGGAACGATCAGCATGACGTGGAGCCGCGACGATCTCCAGAAGCTTCTCGACGGCGCGTCCGGCGACGACGTCGTGCTGACGTTCGACCGCAACGAGCTCATGGTGGCGCTCGACGACGTCGAGTCGCACGGCGTGCGCACGCGTGCCGCAGTGTTTGCCGTCGCGGCGGTGGGAGCACTTGGCAGCAGCGCAGCCATCGCCAACGCGTCGGTCTCGGGCGGCGACGCCGGCATCGCAGCCGCCACCTCCACGGCGCCGGCTTACACCGACGTGTCGACCGGCGGCTACGCAGCCCCGGCTCAGAGCGTCGACCCGGCGCAGGCCGCCCTGCAGGCTCGGTCGGAGGCGATGAACGCCCAGTTCGCCCCCGCCGGTTCGGCGAGCGACGCGATGGTCACCGATGCGTCGACCGGCGGCTATGCAGCCCCGACGCAGAGCGATGACGCGGCGCTGGCCGCCCTCCAGGCTCGGTCGGAGGCGATGAACGCCGAGTTCGCCCCCGCCGGCTCGGGGAGCGACGCGATGGTCACCGATGCGTCGACCGGCGGCTACGCAACTCCGACGCAGAGCGATGATGCGGCCGCTCTCCAGGCCCGTTCGCAGGCACTGAACGAGGAGTACGGCCTGACGGCCGCCGACCAGGACGCCACGCGTGCGCTCGAAGCGCGTGGCGCCGCGATGAACGCGGAGTACGGCCTCGGCGACTCCGCGAGCACCGGGATCGTCACCGACGCCTCGACGGGCGGCGGCTATGCCGCGCCGACGGCAACTGACAGCGGCGGCGGCAGCTTCGCAATCCAGGCGCCGTCCACCGACGATGCACTGATTGCCGGTGCGGCGCTGCTCGCGATCGCTGGAGCCGCATTTGCGGCCCGGCGAGGCACACTGCACCTGCCTTGAGCAGGTCATGACCGGACCTGGGCGAGGCGCTTGGCGCCTCGCCCAGGCCAACGCGCTTACAAGAGTGCACCCGCGATCTGTCTGAGCCGCGTTGGTGTACGTCGTCAGCGATGCGATGCTCTGGCTCGGCCTTCTGTAGAAGGAGGGGCATGAGCGATACCCCGACGCACCCGCCGAGCCAGGGCCTCCGCCGCCGCGACCCGCTGGCGGCGGTCGCTGTTTCCGCGGCTCCGATCGTGCTCGAGGGCAGGTATCGACTTCTCGTCGGAGCGCTCGTTCGACTCCGTCGCTCTCGGCGAGGGCGTTGGGCGCTTGGCGTTGCGTACGGGGTCCTAGCGCTCGCGCTTGCGGCGTTGGCGGCCCGCCATTTCGCGAACAGTTCGTGGCCTCTCTCGAGCGGAAACCCCAGCCTGCTTGTCGCGGCAGGGCTGCTGCTTCTGGTCGCCCAGGTGCTCAAGGCGTTCGGCTGGGCTCGTCTGTTCGCCCCGAAGGAACGCCCGACGCCGCTTGCACTGGCGGCTGGCAATGGAGGTGCTGCTGTAATCGGCGTCGTTCTTCCCGGCCGCTTCGACGACGCCGCCCGGATCGCAGTCGTGCGCCGCTACCCGGGCTGTCCCGCCGGCGTGCGTGCGCTGGCACTCTCGCTCGTCATGCTCGGGTTGGTCGACAGCGCCGCCCTTGCACCGCTTGCCTTCGTCGGCATCGTCCTGCCAGGCGCCGGCGCCGGCGTCCGTGTGGGTCTCGCGGTGGTGACTGCGGGCGGGGTCGCGGCCGCAGCCGTGATCGTCGCTCTGCCGCGTCTCGCCGTGAGCCGCCGTGCTCTGCGCTTTCAGCTCGGCCGCTGGCTCAGCCCGCGCACGACGTCGTTGCGACGTGCGTCGGAGGCCTGGGCGCTGGTCTCTGCCTGCTGGCTTGTCCGCGCCGTTGCGTTCTTTCTGCTGCTCGGGACACTCGGACTCGGCTACTCGTTGCCACTGGCGCTGCTCTTCCTCTGCGCCGGCGCGGCGGGCGCAGCGCTGCCGATCGGCCCGGCCGGCGCTGCGACACAGGTGGCTGCCGGCACAGCGGCGCTGATCGCATCGGGCGCGGGAGCTTCGCAGGCGCTCGCCGTGGCCCTCTCGGTGGGGGCGCTCGGCGTCCTCACCGGAGCGGCGACCTTGCTCTTCGCTGTCGCCTGGCGTACCGGCACGGCTCTCTGGTGCAATCTGCAGAGGGCGCCTGCGCGAATCAACTAGGAGGCCGGGCGTCGCCGGCGTCGGGATCTTCTTCGGCGCGCCTCATTGCTTCATAGACGTTGTCCCAGTGCATCGAAATCTCCTGCAGGGACCGCGCGGTGTTCAGAGCCGCGCCTTCCAATCTGTTGATCACCTTGTCGATGTCCACCAGGCGAGCCTCGACCACTTCGACTCTGGCGCGGAGACCGCTGATTTCCTGAGCGAGCATTTCGGACTCAGAGCTGGCGGCCACGTCGACAACGCAAGTCTAGCTCCCACGTAAGGCAACGCTCAGTCGGAGCCTGGGCAGCGCGTAAGATGTTCGCCGCCGGCCCTGTGGTCAGAACCGGAGGCTGAACCCTCGAAGGCCGTCCCGTCATCGGAGAGGAGCCCCTGTTGGAGAGCTTGAGCGACACCTTGATGGAGCGGGTAAACATGCTGATCCAACCCAGCAACTCGCTTCAATGGGGGGACCCGCTCCTGTTGGCGACGCCCACCGCCGTCGCGATCCAGGAACTCGCGGTGCGGACCGAAGCGCTCGAGAACGCCGTGAGGGAGATCGCACAGGAAGTTCAGAAGCTTGCCGGCCTGGGCGTGGTCGGGGAGAGGAAGACCGGAGACTGACGCGGGTCACGCGACGGAACGTCATGCGGCTGGGCTGACCTTCCCGAACTCGCGCGGAGGAGGAGCGGTCCGGGCGGTCCCGAACCCTGATTCGTGTCGCGCGTGCCGAGCGCCTTCGGTGAGGACGCCTTCGGCCGGCGAGCGGAGGCCGCGGCTCGCTTCTTCGGAACACCGAAGTACATCGCCGGCCAAACGGTGCTGGTGATCGCCTGGATCGCCGTGAACGCCGTCGCGGTTGGCCTTCGCTGGGATCCTTACCCCTTCATCCTGCTCAACCTTGCCTTCTCCACGCAGGCCGCCTACGCCGCTCCGTTGATTCTGCTCGCGCAGACGCGTCAGGCGGACCGCGACAAGGAGGCACTCGATCTGCTCGAGGCGCACCGTGAAGAAGTGATGCGCCATATGCAGGAGCGTGAGACGGCGATCAAGAGCGAGACCGCCGGGTTGAAGCTGCTGATCGAGGCGAACACCACGTTGACCGAGGAGGACAAGGCGCTGACCGAGAAGATCGAGGCGCTGACACGCGAGATTCACGCACGCCTCGATCCCGGGTAGGAAAGGGTCGCCCCGCCAGGGCCGGTGCTACGATCTGTCTGCCGCGCCTCAACCACTCGGCGCGGCGACCCACCCTCGCGGAACCACAGCAAACGGCGCCGCGAAGGTCCACCCTCAGCAAACCGGTTGGAGCCTGCTTGGTCGGCCAAACACTGGGCCGGCGATGAAGCTCGAGCCCGGGAGGACCTTGATGGTGGAGATTCGCGTTGCGGTCGCAAACGCCGCAGGTGCGCACGGGCTGCTTCCGCATTTGAGGGGTCTCTTCGACGGGCCATCAGTCTCATTCGACGGCAGCCGTAACGAAGTCCGCGTTCGATCGGAGTGGGGGTCGCGTTCTGTCGTCTCGGTGGTCGAAACCGTTCAGTCGTGGCTGACGGCCGACGGCATCGACTCGGCAACGTTGTCGATCGGAGAACGCTCCTACACGGTGATCGGTCCAATGTCGGGCGCCGGCGGGAGGTCACAATGATCGCGCTCATTCCACAGCTTGTCCTTGCGACGACGACCGCCGGGGCGATGATGATCCGACTCGGGATCAGTCGAGATCTGCTCGCGCCACGCAGAGTGTCGCGCAACTGCCGTTCCTGCGGCCGCCTCATCGAGGGTCGCGTCTGCGAAGCGTGCGCCGGGAGCAGGCGTTGATCCACGGGCTCGAAGCTCACCAGCGATGAGCACCACGACGCACACACGTGCTCTGACGCTCGCCCGCCGCTCGGAGAAGACGACGTGCGACGGTGCGCCCAGACCGCGCTTTCGCGGCGTGTCGCACCAGCTCGGCTTCTTCGCCGCGGTTCCGCTCGGACTCGCGCTTCTGCTCTCCGCGCACGGCGTCGTGGCGCGCGGCGCAGCGGCGGCCTTCGCCGGGAGCGTGATCGCCATGTTCGCGGTCAGCAGCTTGTTCCACCGGCTGTCGTGGTCGCCCCGTGCAGCTCGGTGGATGGGAAGGCTCGATCACGCGACGATCTACACGCTCATCGCCGGCACGTACACGCCGATCGGCCTGCTCGCCGTCGATCCGTCCTGGCGCGTGCCGATGCTCGCGATCGTGTGGGGCGGGGCCCTCGCCGCCGTCGCGGCCAGGCTCGCATGGCGCGGGGCGCCGATGTGGGTCGCGCCTGCGCTCTGCGTCCTGCTCGGGTGGGCGGCCGTGATCGTGCTGCCTCAGGTCGTCGGGCGCATCGGCCTGGTCGGCTCGTCGCTGTTGGTCGGCGGCGGGCTCGCCTACACGGTCGGTGCGGTCGTGTACGCGCGCAGACGGCCGGATCCGGTGCCGGCCGCGTTCGGGTACCACGAGCTGTTCCACGCACTCGTCGTCGTCGCAGTCGCGTGCCAGTACGGCGCGGTCGCATTCTTCGTCCTCCCGAAAGCATGAACGTGGGAATGCTCAGGCGACCGCCGCGGTGGCTTCAGGTGACCGCCGGGTGCGCGTTCTGCGTTCTCGTGGTGGTGGCAAGCTTCCTCGTTGCCCGGCGCCTGACCAGCACGAGCTGGCCGCTCGAGGAGGCGAACGTCAGCCTCGTCTTCGCCGCGTCGGCCGCCTACTTCCTCAGCTTCTTCCTGCGCGCTCTGGGCTGGCAGCGTCTCTTCCCGGGTGAACGTCCCGATCGCAGCCGCTGCCTCGCAGCGTGCGGTGCGGCCGCAGCAAGCGGCGTCGTCCTCCCGTTTCGGCTCGACTACGTCGTCAAGATCTCGACGTTGCGACGGCTCAGTGGCGTGACGTTGGGGCTCGAGGCGGTGGCACTCTCGATCATCTCGCTCGGCCTCGTCGACGCAGTGGCGATGCTCCCGCTCGCGATCGCCGCGATCGCGACGAGCGGCGCGATCTTCCGGGCACCGCTGATCGTGGTGCTGCTCTTCTGTCTCGGCTGCATCGCGGTTCTCGCCCTTGGCCCCCGGCTCGTTTTGTTGCCGTGGGTGCGTCGGTCGGAGCGCCTCGGCCGGATCTTCGGCCGGGTCGGCGACCACGTCGGCCTCTCGACCGCGACGCTCGTGGCCGGAGCCTTTCTGTTCGGCTGCTGGACGATGCGGGCGCTTGGCAGCACGTTGCTTCTCAGTGCCCTCGGTGTGGGCTTCTCGCCGACGCTCGCCCTCGTCATCCTCTGCATGGCTGCGGCCGCGTCCATCCTTCCGATCACCGCCGGCGGCGCCATCGTCAGCTTCAGCGCCACGTCGGGGGTGCTGCTCGCGCTGGGAGTCACACAGCGGACGGCGATCAACTTCTCGCTCGCGTCGGGGATGCTGCTGACGACCAGTGCACTCGCCGCAGCAGTGCTCGGCGCCGGTGGCTCGCTGTATTTCGCGTTCCGGCGTCGAAGGATCGGTCCTGCGGCCCTCGCGTAGCTCCCTGGTCGGCGCCCAGGCGCGCGCGTGCATGGTGATGGGTGTGACCCTCGGCCTGCCGGGCTCAGGCGCGACGCGCCGCCGCGGGCAGCCGCGCCTCGCCGAGCAGGACCTCGCCGGGTCGCCCACGACCGTGGTACGGCCCGCCCGAAAGCCGCCCTGGCCGGCGCTCGTCTTCATCAACGGGGCGACGCCGGACGGACGGGCGCATCCGGCGGTGCTTCGCCTCGGAGGCGCACTGGCGCGCACCGGCTACGCCGTGTTCGTCCCGGACATCCCCCGGATCGCCGGTGGGGAGCTCTCACCGGCCACCCTCGCGCGCTCCGTCGATTGTGTCGAGGCCGTCGCCGACTTGCCGGAGGTCGCGGAGGGGCGGCTTGCGCTGGCCGGGGTCTCGGTGGGCGGGAGCCTCGCGTTGCTGACGGCCGGCGCGCCTCGCGTGGCGAGGCGGCTGTCGTCGGTTGCGTGTGTCGCTCCGTTCAGCGACCTGGCGAAGGTGATCCACCTCGCGACGACGGGGACATACCGCCAAGGCGACCGGAGCCTCGCCTATCCGGTGCCGCCCTACCTCCGCGTCGGCCTGGCCCGCTCACTGGCGGCGATGCTGCCGGAAACCGCCGCGTCGAACGAGCTCTGTGGCGCGCTCAGAGCGCTCGACCCCTCCGCCGTGAGCGTCCTTGCGCCACGAAGGCACCTCTTCGAGTCGGCCGGCGACGAGGCCGTGACGCTCTTCGAGTTGCTGGACAACTCGGATCCCGCGCGCTTCGACGAGCTGTATGCGGCGCTCCCCGACTACATCCGCGCCGCGGTCGAGGAGCTGTCGCCGCTTCACCTGGCTCCCGAGTTCCGCGCGCCGGTCGAGATCGTGTCGGCGCCGCGCGACCGTTACTTCCCGCTCGCCGAGTCGCGTGCGCTCGTCGCCGCCTCTGCGCAGGTGCGCCTGACCGTCACGTCGCTCCTTGCGCACGCGACACCGCGGCTCGATCCGCGCTATCTCGTCGAGCTCGGCCGGCTGAACGGCTTCTTCGTACGTGCGCTGGCCAGTGCCGCGTAGCACCGCTGCTACGGTGTTGCGAGCGTCCCGTGTCCTAACTCCGCACGAGCCCGCCGTATGCTGCCTCGTGGAGTTTGAGCAGGGAGCGGCATGAGCAGAAATCAGTCGGTGGGCTAGCCAGTGCGGACCGCGATCGTCTCGACCTATCCGCCGCGGGCATGCGGCATCGGCACCTTCGCGGCCGACCTCCGGCGCGCGCTCGTCACGACAGCCGGCATCTCGCATGCGGACGTCGTCGCGATCTTGGACGAGCCGTCGAGGCCGCAGCGTCTCGGTTTGCTCGCGGTTGTCGGTCAAGGAGTCCGCGGCGACTACGTCCGCGCAGCGCGGACCGTCGGACGTGTCGATGTCGACGTCGTGCTCCTGCAGCACGAGTACGGCATCTTCGGCGGCCGCGACGGCGAGTACGTCCTGTCGTTCGCGCAAGAGCTCGCGCAGCCCCTGGTCGTGACGTTGCACACCGTTCTTTCCGAGCCGAAGGCTCATCAACTGCAAGTCCTGACCGAGCTGTGTGAGCAGGCCGAGCTGGTGATCGTGATGACCGACACCGCGCGGCGCCTGCTGGTCGCGTGTGGCGCGTGCCCCGAGGAGAAGGTTCGCGTCGTGCCGCACGGAGCACCGGCGCTGCTTTCCGCGCACGCGTCGGCGGACGCCGCGTCGAACGGCAGCGGCGGGGCAAGGAGCTCGCATCGCACCGACGACCGCTTCGTGCTCTCGACGTTCGGCTTGATCTCGCCGGGGAAGGGGCTCGAGACCGTGATCGATGGCCTGCCCGCGATGATCGAGCGGCATCCCGAGATCGTCTACGTGATCGCCGGCCGCACGCATCCCGACATCGCGAAACGCGAGGGTGAGCGCTACAGGTTGATGCTCGAGCGGCGGGCGCTCGAGCTCGGTGTCGCCGAGCACGTCGAGTTCGACGACCGGTTCCTCTCGATCGACGAGGTCGGGGACCTGCTCGCGGCGACCGACGTCTTCGTGACGCCGTACCGCAACCGGGAGCAGATCGCATCCGGCGCGCTCACCTTCGCGATCGCAGCCGGCTGCGGGATCGTGTCGACTCCGTACTGGTACGCGCAGGACATGCTCGCCTCAGGTGCCGGGCGCCTGGTGCCCTTCGACGACCCGGTCGCGCTGGCCGACGCGGTCTGCGACTACGCAGGCGACCCGGAGGCGCTGGCGGCGGCGAGGGCGGAGGCGCGCCGGCTCGGTTCCTCGCTTGCGTGGCCGGCGGTCGCGAAGGCGACGGCAGCCGTCCTCCGCGAAGCGAGCGAGCGAGCGCCGCGACGACGTCCGTCCGGCGTCGCCGACCTCCATCTGGCCAGCCTCCGAAACGACCATCTGCTGACGCTCGTCGACGACGTCGGGATCGTCCAGCATGCACACGGGATCGTCCCGAACCGCGAGAGCGGCTATTGCGTCGACGATGTTGCGCGGCTGTCGGTCGTCTCGCTCGCGCTGGCGCGGCGTGGAGAAGAGCCGGCCTGGGCCGCGATCCTCTACCGGTCGCTCGCCTTTCTGCATGCGGCCACCGACGACCGCGGGATGCGCAACTTCATGGCCTACGACCGTCGCTGGCTCGACGAGCCGCACGTCGGAGACCACGTCGGCCGCACGGTCTGGGCGCTCGGCGAGATTCTCGCCACCGCGTGGATCCCGGCGGTCGTGCAACCCGTGGGCGATCTGCTCGAACGGCTCATCGGCACGTTGAGGGGCGACATCTCCTTGCGCACGGCGGCCTACGCGACGCTCGGACTCTCGCTCGTCGACGCCGACCGGCTCCAGCCGGAGGGCCGGCTGCTGCTCGAGCGTTCGGTCGACCAGCTCGCAGAGGCATACCGGCAGACCGCTTCCGACGACTGGCGGTGGTTCGAGGATCAGCTCACCTACGACAACGCTCGACTCTCGCAGGCGCTCCTGCGAGGCGGAGAAGCGCTCGGACGGAGTGAGTTGACCGAACTCGGTCTGCGATCCCTGCGCTGGCTCGGCGACGAGTACGGTCTCGGCTGCGGACCGGCTCCGGCTGTCCGGCCATCGCGGTCGCCGGCGAGGTGAGGCTGCGCCGGGGCTCGGCGACGAGCAGCCGCTCGACGCAGCTGCCATGGTCGAGGCCGAGCTCGTCGCGTTCGACGTCACGAAGAGTCGAGAGCACGGAGCACGCGCCACGCGCGCCTTCGAGTGGTTTCTCGGGCTGAATCGCCTCGACCGGCCGCTGTACGACTTTGCGACGGGCGGGTGCAGTGACGGTCTCGGCGTCGACGCGCTCAATCAGAACGAAGGCGCCGAATCGACCCTGGCTTTCCATCGCGCCCTGCTCCTGCTCGATGCGGCAGGCGCGTCGATCCCCTCGCCCGCGCCCGTTCTCGACGTGGTGGTCGCGTGAGCGGGGGGAGCTGTTCAGCCGTCACGCCGCCAATCCCATCCTGACCGCCGGCCAGTGGCCGTATCCGGCCAACGCGGTGATGAACCCGGCCGCCGTGACGCTCGACGGGGAGACGATCCTGCTGGTGCGGGTCGAGGACCTGCGGGGCATCTCCCACCTCACCGTCGCACGTTCGGCGAACGGCGTCGACGGCTGGGCGGTTGCGGCCGAACCGCTGCTCGCACCCGACGAGGAGGACGCACACGAACAGTGGGGGTTCGAGGACCCGCGTGTCGTCTGGGTTGACGAGCTGGGCCGCTTCGTGATCACGTGCACGGCGTACGGGCCCGCCGGTCCTGCCGTCTATCTCGCCACGACAGAGGACTTCGCGACGGTCGAGCGGCACGGGGTGATCCGACAGCCCGAGGACAAGAATGCCGCGCTGCTGCCGCATCGAATCGAGGGGAAGTGGGTCCTCCTCCACCGGCCGAAGACCGAGTTCGGCGGCGCGCGTGGAGAGATCCTCCTCTCCCGCTCGGCAGATCTGACGAGCTGGAGCGCGCCCGAGCAGGTGCTCCAGCCTCGCGCCGGCGCCTGGTGGGACTCGCTTCGCATCGGCATGGGGCCGCCGCCGCTCAAGACGCGTGCCGGGTGGCTGCTCATCTATCACGGCGTGAAGGACACGGTCTCGGGCGAGCTGTACCGCGTCGGGCTGGCACTGCTCGACCTCGACGAGCCGACCCGCGTGCTCCGCCGCCTCCCGGCCTGGATCCTTGCGCCCCTGGCGCCGTACGAGCGGATCGGAGACGTCCCGAACGTCGTCTTTCCCTGCGGGCTCGTGCACGACGAGGCCGGCGACGAGATCCGGCTTTACTACGGAGCCGCCGACAGCTGTGTCTGCCTGGCCACCGTCGGCCTCGACGAGCTGCTCGAAGCCGTGCTCGCGGCGCCGCCCGAGGCCTGACCGCTCCGCGTCGCCCCCGGGGAGACGGGCTACCCTCCGACGCCGTGTCCGACTCGACCGCCAGCGCGCAACGCGACGACCTGCGCAACGTTGCGATCGTCGCCCACGTCGATCACGGGAAGACGACGCTCGTCGACGCGATGCTCTGGCAGTCGGGGTCGTTTCGTGAGAACCAGGACGTCGGCGAGCGCGTGCTCGACTCGACCGACCTGGAACGTGAGAAGGGCATCACGATCCTCGCCAAGAACACGGCCGTCCGCCTCGGCGGCATCAAGATCAACATCGTCGACACACCGGGGCACGCCGACTTCGGCGGGGAGGTGGAGCGCGGGCTGACGATGGTCGACGGCGTCCTGCTGCTCGTGGACGCCTCCGAGGGACCGTTGCCGCAGACCCGTTTCGTCCTGCGCAAGGCGCTCGAGGCACGGTTGCCGGTGGTGCTCGTCGTGAACAAGGTCGATCGCCCCGACGCACGGCCCGAGGAGGTTGTGAACGAGGTCTACGAGCTGTTCCTCGACCTCGACGCCGACGAGTCGCAGATCGACTTTCCGATCGTCTACGCCAACGCCCGCGCCGGCCGCGCGGGTCTCGCTCCCGACGAGCTCGCCGCGAACCTCGGCCCGCTCTTCGACACGCTGCTCGAGACGATCCCGGCGCCTGCCTACGATCCGGGCCACCCGCTCCAGGCACTCGTCACGAACCTTGACGCGAGCCCGTACGTCGGCCGTCTCGCGCTGCTGCGGATTCACCACGGGATCCTGCGCAAGGGCGCACGGATCGCCTGGTGCCGCGCCGACGGCACGATCGAGCACGCCCGCGTCACCGAGCTCTACGTCACCGAGGCGCTCGACCGGGTGCCTGCCCTCGAAGCTGGGCCCGGCGAGATCGTCGCCCTCGCCGGCTTGCCCGACGTGACGATCGGCGAGACGATCGCGGATCCCGACGATCCGCGGCCGCTGCCGGTGACGACGGTCGACGAGCCCAGCCTCTCCGTGACGATCGGTATCAACACGAGCGTGCTCGCGGGCACCGAGGGCGACCGCCTGACGGCGAGCCAGATCAAAGGACGGCTCGACCAGGAGCTGGTCGGCAACGTGTCGCTGCGGGTCCTCCCGACGTCGCGGCCCGACACGTGGGAGGTACAGGGCCGGGGCGAGCTCCAGCTCGCGGTGCTCGTGGAGCTGATGCGCCGCGAGGGCTTCGAGCTCACGGTCGGGAAGCCCGAGGTCTTGACGAAGGACGTCGACGGCGTGCGCAGCGAGCCGATCGAGCGTGTCGCGATCGACGTCCCGGAGGAATACGTCGGCGTCGTCACGCAGCTGCTCGCGCTCAGGAAGGGCCGGCTGCAGCAGATGGTCAACCACGGCACCGGGTGGGCCCGGCTGGAGTACCTCGTCCCGGCCCGCGGGCTGATCGGCTTTCGCACCGAGTTCCTGACCGAGACGCGCGGCACGGGCATGCTGCACCACGTCTTCGAAGGCTGGGAGCCCTGGTACGGCGAGCTCCGGACGCGTCCGACCGGGAGCCTCGTCGCCGACCGTCGCGGGCAGGCGACCGACTATGCGATCCAGGCTTTGCAGGAGCGCGGGTCGCTCTTCGTCGAGCCGGGCGCCGAGCTGTACGAGGGGATGATCGTCGGCGAGAACTCGCGTTCCGACGATCTCGACGTCAACGCCTCGAAGCCCAAGAAGCTGACGAACGTCAGGGCGGCGTCGGCCGACGTCTACGTCCGCCTGATCCCGGCGCGCATCCTCTCGCTCGAGCAGGCGCTCGAGTTCATTCGCGACGACGAAGCGGTCGAGGTCACGCCGAAATCGATCCGCCTTCGCAAGCTCGAGCTGTCTGCCTCCAAGCGCCAGACTGCCGCGGCGCGCAGCAAGCGCGAGCGCCTCGCTTCGCAGAACGCCTAGTCGCAGAACGCCATCACCGGCGGCGCGTATCGTCTTCACCATGAGTGAACTCCTGAAGAAGCTCCGCGGCCTGTTCGCGCGCAAGCAACAGTCGCCGGAAGCGGCGGCAGAAGCCGCCCGCGTGCGGGACGAGATCGAGACCGTTCGTCTGAGCCAGACTCGCGGCGCCGGCTCTGCCGGTCAGAACTACCAGTCCGGGCGGCGCAGCTAGGGCGCAGCTAGGGCAGCGCGAGCAGGACGTAGGCGTGCACGGCGTCCGCCTTGCCCTTGATCCGCAGAGTCGTTCTCGCCTCGACCACTGCCCCGTCCGGCAGTTGGCCGTAGGTCTGCGCGCCGATCAGAACGCCGCCTGCGGGCGCGAGGCTCTCTAGCCGTGAACCGGTGTTGACCGTGTCGCCGACGAGTGGATACGCGACGTGGCCGTCGCCTCCGACCTCGCGCAGCACGGCCTCGCCGCTGTTCACGCCGACGCGCAGCTTCGGCCACTCCGGATGCTGCTCGGCGATCGCGCCGAGCTCGCTCTGCAGCGCCAGGGCCGCGCGCGCTGCGCGCAGGGCGTGATCGGGCTGGTCGCCCCGGCTGTTGAACGTCGCCGCGATGCTGTCGCCGATGAACTTCTCGAGCTCGCCACCGAACCTTCGTGTGATCAGCGGCGCAGCAGTGCTCCAGTAGGCGTTCAGCATCTGCGTGACCTCGGCAGGCCGCGACCGCTCGGAGAACTGCGTGAACCCGACCAGGTCGCCGAAGAGCACGCTGATCTCCTGACGGCGCTCGCGCGTGGTCGAGAGGTACAGATGGCGGAAGCGCTCGTCGCGCCACTCGCGGCGAACCGCGAGGCCGATGGTCACGTAGGCGATCATGATCAGCCCGTGCCACTCCCACCAGCTCGCGTGCCACTTGCGCTCGCCGGTGACAGCGACGCCGATCATCGCCTCCGCCAGGAGCAGGAAACAGGCGACGACCGCGACGGGCAGCAGCTGGCGATCGTTGCGGAAGATCTTCCAGTAGCGCGCCGCGCTCACGGCGTACGCGACCGTTCCCACGACCGCGAGCACGGCGAGGAAGCTGCCGCGCGCCGCCTCGCTGTCCGGTGAACGGAGCGGCGGCAGGTCGGTGATCGTCCAGATGAACCAGACTCCCATCGCGATCGGAATCGTCGAGCGGAGGAGCGCGCGCCGGCGAACCACCCACGGCCCGAACGCCGGATGGACATCGACGAACGCCGACGCGAACGCGAACACCGCACTCACGAGCAGGCCCACCGAGATGGCGACTGCGAAGCCGGCGTGGTCGTCGGTGACGAGCACGCCGGGTGTCCCGAACGCATGCAGGCCCATGAATCCGCCGGTCGCCATGAACGCCAGCGACAGCAGCAGGACGCGTGCATCTCCCCGCCGGTTGGCCGCCTCTCCGGCGGTATAGCCGAGGATGAACGCGAGCGCCCCCACAGCGCCGAACACCAGGAAGTGCGCCCGATAGTTCTCGAAGTGCGGGTCGAGCTGCTTGCGGAGCAGCAGTGACACCAGGCCGACGAGCGGCAACGCCGCCGCGGCGACCCAGATCAGGACAACTGCTGCTGAGCGCGCTCGCTGACGCGCACCCTCACCGGACATTCCCTGACATTAGGTTCAGTGGTTGCTCTGCAAAACCCGAGCGAGGACGATTTTCGCGTCGTCCTCGAGGACGATCTTGCGTGTGGGCGACTCCGGCATGATGCCGGGGTGACGGAGGCGACCGACGACCGGTTCGCGCTCGCGATCGCGTTGCGCGAAGAAGGGAAGCTCGAGGAGGCGCGGCTCCTGCTGCTCGAGCTCCGCGCCGAGCACCCCGACGACGCGCACATCGCGGTCCAGACGGCCTGGGTGCACGACAGCCTCGGGCTCGAGGACGAAGCGGTCGGGCACTACGAAGCCGCGATCGCCGGCGAGCTCGCGGACGAGGAGCTCCGCGGCGCACTGCTCGGGCTCGGGAGCACGTACCGGGCGCTCGGCCGCGATGCCGACTCGGAGCGCACGCTGCGCACGGGGATCGAGCGCTTCCCCGACTTCCTCGCCCTGCGAGCGTTCGCGGCACTGACGAACTACAACCTCGGTCGCACGCGGGAGGCCGTCTCGGACCTCGTGAAGGTGCTGGTCGAAGCCGGCTCCGATCCGTCGATCCAGCGCTACCGACGCGCGCTCGGCGGCTACGCCGACGATCTCGACCGGAGCTGGCTCCAGGACGAGCCGGCGCGAGCCGCCGAGGCGCGGCTCGAGCCCACCGAGCACGGTCTGCGCCCCGACGGCGACGGCTGGTTCGTCCTCAACGCCCGCGATGCCGCCTGGCGGCACGTCGACGGCCGCACCGCCGTCTGCGACTTCGAGGGGAAGCCCGACTTCCCGCAACTCGGCATCAACCTCAGCGTGCTGCTTCCGGGCGAGACGATGGCGATGTATCACTGGGAGGCCGACCAGGAGGACTTCCTGGTGCTGTCGGGCGAGGCCGTGCTGATCGTCGAGGGCGAGGAGCGCCCGCTTCGCCGCTGGGACCTCGTTCACTGCCCGGCCGGCGCGCGGCACACCATCCTCGGCGCCGGCAGCGGCCCGTGCCTGATGCTCGCGGTCGGGGCCCGCGACCGGTCGCTCGGGCCGGCGTGGGGCGGCTACACCGTCGACGAGGTGGCCGCGCGCCACGGCGTCAGCGTCGAACGCGACACGACCGACCCGGACGAGGCCTACGCGCACCTGCCGAACCGCAAGCCGATGCCATACCGCGACGGCTGGCTGCCCTAGACGGCGTTCACGGGATCTTGAGCCGTGCCAGGCCGGACGGGACGGCCGAGCCGAGCTGCGCGGGCCACGACGCCAGGTCAATCGCGCCGCCGGGCACCGCCGGGAAGCGTGAGAACGACTGCCGCTGGTTCTCCCAGATCGCGACGGTCTTGCCGCGGACGGAGGCCGGGAGCGTCATCGAGAAGACGCCGGTCGCGGTCGGCCACCGTTCGGCGACCGGCTTGACGACCCGGCCGTCGACGGTCACGCCGACGACGAGGCCCGAGTAGACGGCACCATCGTAGGACGTCGGCGTCGAGATGGTGTAGTTCGTGCCGGGACCGAGCTTCACGTTCAGGACCGCGCTCTTCAGGCGGCTGAACGGCGCATTCGTGCCGAGGGTGCCGCCGTAGGAGACACCGCCCGAGGCGACGCCGACGCTCAGCAGCACCGGGTCCTGCGACGTCTCGTCCGCCGCCGAGTAGAAGGAGGTGTAGTGGCCGTTCGCGTCGCTCGCGGACGAGTGCGTCCAGAAGTCCCGGTCCTGGGTGCGCGTGATCACGACCGCACCGGGCACCGGCTTGCCGTCGGCGTCGGTGATCGTGCCGCTCAACTGATAGGTGAGCAGGCGCACGGAGGGCGGTCCATGACCGGCGGCGTTGCCGACGGTGCCGGTCAGCCGCACCGTGCCGTTCTTCAGCACGCGCGCGGACAAGGCGTGCACGGCGTAGCCGACGCTGAAGCCGCCCGCTGCTCCGAGCAACGCCGTCTGCTGACCGGCACTGAGTGCGCGGCCGTTGACGGTTGCGCCCGCGAGCCCGGTGACGCGGACCGGGTGGCGACCGGGCTGGGTGCTGTCGACGTCGTAGGAGAACGACCCATCCTTGCCGCTGGCCCGCGGAATCGTGTAGCCCTCGACCGTCACGCGCGCACCGGCAACCGGCGAGCCGTTCAGCGTCAGTCTGCCCTGCACCGTCTGGACGTTCGAGGTCTCCGCCGACCACGGTTGCACGGTGAGCGGCACGGGAGTGCTGATCCGAGCGACCCCCTGCGCAGCTGCGCGATGCCTGGGCGCCGAGGCGCTCGCGAGCAGGCGCGACGGCGCGGGGTGGGATGCCTGGAAGGTCGCGAGCTGTGGAGCGGGCGACTGCGTCGACGAGCCACCGAGCGAGAACACCTGCAGCTGCGACGCGATGCCTCCGTTGGACGAGGTCGGCGTGCCGCCCGAGGTGATCGCCACGTACTCGGTGCCGCCGACTGAGTAGATCGACGGGCCGGCGGCGATCTGATGGCCGGTCTGGAACGTCCACAGGACCTTGCCGGTCTTCAGGTTGAACGCGCGCACCACGCCGTCGCCGCCGCCGGCGAAGCCGAGCCCGCTCTCGGTCGTGGTGACGCCGCCGCGCTCAGGCTCCGGCGTCGCGAACTTCCAGACGCGCTTGCCCGACGACACGTCGATCGCGCTGATCGAGCCGTGATCGTGCCAACCGGGCAGGACCGACCCGAAGTTGCCGTTCTCGAGGCCGAGGAAGACGTCGCCGAGCGTGAACTTGCGCTTCTTCTGGGTCGGCGTGAGCCTCGCCTGGGTGTCGAGCGCTGCGGTCTCGGCCGCCGCGTTGAAGATGTAGTTGGTGTGGGGGTCGTACGACGCCGGCGAATAGTTGAGGCCGCCGAGCGACGACGGGAACACGGCAACCGACTTGCCCGGCGACAACGAGGGGTGCTCGGTGCGATCGATCACCTTGATGCGCTGGTAGATCGGACGGCCGGTGACCGCGTCGTACGCGAACCAGACGCCCTCCATCGTCGCGACCGACACGATGCGCTCCTTCTTTCCGCCGACCTTCGCCGTGTAGACGAGCGGCGGCTGCGCAGTGTCGTACGACCATTCGTTGAACGCCATCTGCTGCTGCCACCAGCGCATGCGCCCGGTCGCGAGGTTCACGGCGATCAGCGAGTCTGCGCGCGGGTCAGAGCCGGGCCTGACCGAAGCGAAGTAGAGCGGCGTCGCCGAGCCGGTCCCGAAGTACAGTGTGTCGGTCGTCGTGTCGACGGTCGTGGGCGTCCAGACGACGCCGCCGCCGGCAAGTGTCGAGTTGCGCCGCCACTGCATCCCGGCGGGCGGGATCGTCCAGAACGGGTTCGGCCACGCGGGTGTGAGGTCCGTGTGATACGCCATCACGAATCCACGGACGCCGTACTCGGAGCCGGCCGCACCGATGATCAGCCGGTGGTTCGCGCAGATTGGCGCGCTCGTCTCGGAGTAGCCGTAGCTCGAAGACGCGCCGGGAACCGCCTCCGCGATCGGGACCCTGCGCTCGAGCCGGCCGGTAGCCGGGTCGAGCGACGCGATCGTCATGTCGAGCGTCAGCACGAACACGTGGCCGTCGCACAAGGCGACGCCGCGATTCGCGACGATCCCGAAGTTGCGGAAGACGGCCACGTTGTCCGGCGTCCAGCGCCACTTCACCTTCCCGGTCGTCGCGTCGAGCGCCCAGACGTTGTCGTCGTTCGTCGTCACGTACAGCGTCCCGTTCGCCTCGACGGGGTACGACTGCTCGCCGCGGCGGATGCTCGCGTCGAGCGTGTGGAAGTCGACCGTGAAGCTGCGGCCCAGCGTGTCGACGTTGCCCGGGGTGATCTCCGTGAGCGGCGAGTGCCGGTTCTCGTCGGGGGTGTTGCCGAATCCGGCCCAACCGACGTCGGGGCCCGCGGTCTGGCGTGCCGAAGCCGACGCGAGCACGACGAAGCAGGCAGCGGCCAGGATGAGCCCCGCGAACGCCCCCACACGGGCGCGATAGTTCATCGAGTTAGCGATCGTACGCGTCGCGGCGACCAATGGCCAGGGAGCACCGCCGCGACCACGAGCAGCAGCGCCAGCGCCGCCACGTAAGGGGCGAGCGCCGTCGTCGTGCGTCGGCGCGCCGAGCTGGGCACGGTTGGCCCGTTGCCGACGAGCTGGTGGAGGTACCTCTCTGCTCCGCCGAGGTCCTTCGCCTCGAACGACCGCCCTCCGAGTGTGGTCGCGAAGTCCGCGAGCAGCGCCCGGCTCGTCGGATCGGGCTGATATGCCCGCTCGGGGCTTCCGTCGCTGTCGTAGACCGCTTCGCGAGCGCCCCAGACGTGCACCGCCAGCAGCCGGTACTGCCCCGATGGGCCGAACTGCTCAGCCAGCCCGCCGACGCTCACCGGGTTGCTCTCGCCGTCGGTGAGCAGCACGACGATCCGGTGCTTGATCGCCTGCGTGAAGTAGTTGCCGGCGGGTACGTCGGCAAGTGCGCTGTAGGTCGTGGCGCGCGCGCTCGACGACGTCGGCGGTGGGCTTTCGATCTGGACCGAGCGCCGGGCGACGGCGTCGAACGCGTCGGCGTCGGGCACCGGGAGCAGGTCGGGGAGCACCCGGTCGGTGAACGTCGCGATTCCCGACGCGACCGTCGGGATCGAGGCGCGCAGGCTGATCGCGGCCTCCACCGCGCGGTCGAGGCGCGTGGGCGACGTGGGCTTCGCCGAGGCGGCCATCGAGCGGGACGTGTCGACGACGAAGAGCACCTCCACGTCCTTGCGCACGTCGGTGCGCGAGCCCGTCGTGAGCGCGGGTTGCGCCGCGGCAAGCCCGAGCAGCGCAATCCCGGCGGTACCCGCGGCGAGGCGCACGGCTCGCGCCCGCCGGGGCGGCGCAGTGAGGCCGAGCGCCGACCGGACGGCGGCCACCCGGCGCTGCCCGAGGAGCATCGCCACGGCCGGCAGGAGCGCGGCGAGGACGACGAGCGCTGCGAGCGGCGTCAGGACGGTCATCAGTAGCCGGAGCCGGCGACGCCAGCCCCGGCGCCCTTGCGCCCCTTGGCGTCGATCTGCCTGCCCGGTCCACGGCTGATCCGGACGCCCTTCGTCAACGAGAGGCGGAGCAGCAGCTCCAGGTCGTACTTGGCCGTCTCGTTGGTCGGGTCGGTGCGGATGGCGTCGTCGAAGTCGAGCACCGCCTGGTTGAGCTGGCTCGGCCCGCCGCCCTCGCCGACCGCGCTGAACGCGAGCACGCCGAGCAGCGTGCGCGCCTGTGAGCTCCGCTGCGGATTCCCGTCGCGGGCGACGGCGCTGAGTGCATCCTGCGCCTGGCCGCGCGCGGTCGACGCGTCGAGCGCGTTGTCGAGCCGCAGCTGGATCCCGGCGCTCAGCCGGTAGAGGCGAAGTGCCCGCCGGTAGACGACCTGCGGCTTGACCCCGAGCAGCGACGAAGCAGTGTCGCCCAGATGCGTCGGGGGCGCCCAGGACGCACGCGACGGTGCGGCTGCATAGACGGCGTCGCCGCTCTCGAGCGACGGCGGCCAGGAGCGCACGTCCGCGGCGAGCAGCGCGACGAGGACCGCGAGCGCGAGCAGCGCGCCGGCGATTGCGAGCTTCAGTGCCGTCACGCCGCCCTCCAATCGAGACGCTGCCGCCAGAGCGTCACGATCGCGAGCGCCCCGGCCGCGACGCAGGCGAGGACGACGAGCGCCGACGGAAACGGCGTCTGCTCGTGGGGCGCCGCCTGCTCGAGGGTCGGGGCGTTCACGATCGAAGTCCCGGGCGGCAGGAGCTGTTTGAAGAGCTGGCTGTCGGCCGGCGAGGCGTTCAGCCCGACGATCCGAACGGGCACTGCGTCCCGCCGGTAGGCGAGCAGCACCGTGGTCAGCTGCGTCAGGTCGTTTGGCGAGTCGGACAGGTCGCTCACGAGCACCACCGTTGCCGGATGCGAGCTCGAGGTCGCGAGCTGGTGGGCGAGATCCATGCCGGCCGAGATCCGCGTACCGGCCGTGAAGTCGCGCTGCCACGGGTTCTGCGGGAAGATCGGCAGGAAGCCGGGCGTCGTCTGGACGGGGAGGGTGAAGTACCGGACGAGCGGCAACAGGTCGGCGGACGGCGTTCCCGGCGGCAGGGCCTCGTACGCCTGGTCCGAGAACACGATCAACCCGAAGCGACGGCCGCTGTCGGCGAGCGCCTGCAGCGTGCCGCCGATCCGCGAGTAGGTATCGGTCGAGATGCTCGCCGAGAGGTCGAGCACGATCACCGTCTGCGCGTTCGAGGGCAGGGGCACGATCGTGCGGGTGCCGGGATCGCGCGAACGGAGCAGGAAGCCGGCGACGAGTGCGATCGTGAGGATGGACAACGCGACGGCGACGAGCCGGGCGTTGCGGCCGGCGGCGATCAGCCGGCGCGCGTCGCTGAGCGGGATCGCGGTCACGGAGGCCCGGCCCCTTCGATGCGGCCCGCGAGCTCGGTCGCGCTCTCCGGTGTCGGTGCAGGCCGCGACCACGCGAGGCCGCGGGCCGGCTCGGCGTCGTCGAGGCCGCGCCGGTCGAGAACGCGGGCGAGCTGCCCCAGCGCGCGGCGCCGGTCGGGCGCCGAGCGCGCCTGCGACTCGCGAACGCGCCGGAGCGCCAGCTCGAGCGGGTCGACCTCCTCGGGCCGCCGGCGGCGCCGGACGATCGCGACCACCTGGCCGGCGGCGAGCACGACGCCGCCGGCCGCGAGCAGGATCGCGAGCGCCTCGAGCAGGCGCGCGAGCAGCGTCGGCGCGATTCGATACGACGGCGGTGCCGGGGCGGTGTTCGCGCGGAGCGGCGGCGCTTCGTGCTGGAGGTCGGCTGCGGTCACGCGGCTCCCGACGAGCAGCGGCGGCCAGGTCGCCGACACCTGCCGCAGCCTGCCGTCGATACCGGTGACGTGAGCGACGACGACCGGCAGATGAACGCGAGTCTCGCCGGGCTTGGCGATGCAGGCGTCGACCACGCACACGGTCGGGATCGCGATCGAGACGACGGTGACGTGGCCGCGACTCGTCCGGGTCGTCCTGGTCGGGCCGAGCTGGGTGAGCGGCGCCACGCCGCTCGTCAGCCGAAACGAATCGGGCAGCACCGAGCGGTCGTCGAGGCGCACGGCTACCTGCACCGTCAGCGGGTCGCCGAACTGCACGGCGGGCGGCACGAAGCTCGTGCGCACCGACGGTGCAGCCGCCGAGTCGCTCGGCGGAGCCGACGTGTCGTGTCCGAGCACCAACACGCCTGCCACCACGAGCGCGACCGTCGCGAGGACCGCGCCGGCCCTGATCAGCGCGCCCACTGCAATCTCCTGCGCTCCTCGGCCCAGGCCGCGAACGCGTTGTCGATGTCGATCGGGTCGCTCGACTCGATCAGGATCGGGGCGAGCCCGTAGGACGTGAGCTCGGCGAGCAGCGCTGCGTAGCGCGCCTCGTGGTCGGCTCGCAACCGCTCGGCCTGTGTGCGGCGCAGCCGGACGAGCGTCGTGCCGCCGTCGCGCGGGTCGGCGACGGGAACGGAGACGCCGGCGACCGGCGGGAAGCTCCGCTCCCAGAGTGGATCCTGGATCACCACCGGTACGAGGTCCCAGCCGTGGGCGAGTGCGTCGAGCCACGCCTCTGCGGCCGGTGGCGCGAGGAAGTCCGAGAGCAGGAACACGAAGCTCCCCGCGGGCAGGTTCGCGCGCCGCCGGCCGAGAAACTCCAGCGCGAGGGTGAGCGTGTCCTCGGGCGCGTCGAAGCCGGCGAGCCGGTCGCGCTCGGCGACCTGCCAGGCCCGGTCGCGCCGTCCCGGCGGCAGCCACCAGGGCTCGTCGCCGGCGAAGTCGAGCGCAGCGACGTCGGCGCGTGCAGCCTCGGCGCTCGTGACGATCGCGACCGATGCCTCGCGCAGCGCGACGCGCTTCGCGAGCCACGGCAGCGGGCTGGGGTAGAGGCCCATCGCAGGCCGGCGGTCGAAGACGAGTGCGACCCGAGGAGCCTCGTCGGCCGCCTTCGAGCGGATCACGAAGGCGTCGCCGCCGGTGACGGCCGACTGCCGCGCGGTCGCGAACCAGTCGATCGCCGAGACCGGGTCGCCCGGTTCGTACGGCCGGTGGGCAATCACCTCCGAGCCGGGCCCGCGACGGCGGCCCGGCAGGTCGCCGAACGGCAGTCCGGTGCGGCGGCGCCGCGGCACGAGCGGGAAGGTACGCCGCTCGCGGGCCGGCATCTCTCAGCCGTCCCAGCCCGGGGCCGGTGGTGGTGCGAGCTCGAGTGTGCGGTCGCGGATCTGGGCGAGCGCGGCTTCGCGCCCGAGCCCGCGCGTCTCGGCGAGGAACGCCGTCGTGAGGACGAGCCGGTGCCCGAGCACCGGCAAGAAGAGGCGTTCGACGTCCTCCGGCTCGACGTGGTCGCGGCCCTGGAGCAGCGCCCAGGCGCGGGCAGTGCGCTCGAGCATGAGGCTGCCGCGGACCGACGCGCCGAGCGCGACGCCTTCGACGTCACGAGTGGCGCGCACGAGCTCGACCGTCCACCGAAGCACGAGCTCGTCGACGTACACGTGCTCGGCAGCCCGCTGCAGCTGCTGCACGTCGTCGGTCGTCACCGAGGCGCGAAGTGCCTCGATCGGATGGCCGTGCCGCTGCGCGAGGACGATCGACACCTCCTCGTCCTCGGTCGGGTAGCCGAGCGCCGCGCGCAGGGCGAAGCGGTCGAGCTGCGCCTCCGGCAGCGGGAAGGTGCCCTCTTGCTCGATCGGGTTCTCGGTGGCGATCACGAAGAACGGGTCGGGGAGCTGGCGCGTGAGGCCGTCCACCGTGACCTGTCCCTCCGCCATCGCCTCGAGCAGCGCCGACTGCGTCCGCGGCATCGCCCGGTTGACCTCGTCGACGAGCACGACGTTTGCGAACACCGGGCCTGGTCGGAACTCGAACTCGCGCGTCTGCTGGTTGAAGATCGAGAGACCGGTGACGTCCGTCGGCTGGAGGTCGGGCGTGCACTGCAGGCGCGCGAAGTCGCCGCCCTCGATCGTCTGCGCGAGCGCGCGCGCGAGCATCGTCTTGGCGGTTCCCGGGACGTCCTCGAGCAGGACGTGGCCGCCCGAGATCAGCGCCGACAGGACGAGCACGACCTCGTCGTGCTTGCCCACGACGACGCTCTCGATGCTCGAGACCAGCCGCCGCGCGGTCTCGCGGACGGGGTCGATGTCGGCGACCGGCTCGGGTGCGCTCGCCTGGGCCATCAGGAGAAGGTATCGATTCGTGAATCGGGACCGATCGATGGTTTCGATCAGTCCATTGTCAGGGCGGGGTGATCGGCGGGGCGCGGTCGAACGCGCTGTAGGTGTCGTGCATGAAGTGGGCCGTCGTCATCATCTGCATCCTCACGGTGCGAAACGTCTGCTTGTCCACGAGGATGCGGAACCAGGCCGGGGATTTCGGGTCGAAGAACGAGACCACCCACACCGGCCGGCCGGCAGCCGTCGAGCTGCCGAGCAGGTGCGCGTTCCGGAACGCCACCCAGAACGGCACCGGCTGGGTGATCGTTGCCGTCTGCGGTGATTCGATCCATTTCCCTCCGGGTGCCTTGTCCCAGCGGCGCCCGCCGATGATCACGCCGGCGTAGCCGCCGAGCACCTGGTAGGCGGCGCGGTCCGGCGCTTCGACCCGCCAGCGGCTCGTGACAGCATGCTTCGGGTCGGAGGCCAGGTGCTCGACGTAGGCGAGTGAGCGCAATGACCGCCAGGCGCGCGTTGCATCGATAACGACGGCCGTCGCATCCGGCGCGGGCCACGTGGCGGGGAGCGGTTGGTGCCAGGTCGTGTCGACACCGCCGCCGCGCACGATCATGTCGATGGCGCGCGCCCGGGCGGACGGCAGGGATGCGCGATAGCACCCGGCTCCGCAGTCGGTCGCAGTCGCGCGGCGCCCCGCCGCCGCGAAGATGATCGTCGAGCCCCGTCGTCCCGCTGCCCGTCTGCCCGACCACGGAGGCCTGCAACGTGAGCCGCGGGCCTGACTGCGCGGCGTCGAGTGCCAGCACGGTCCCTCCGTCCTGGTGGGTGAACACGACTCCCGTCGGCGGAGGCGCAGGAAAGCCTTGCGACGGCGTCGTCGCGGGCGTCAGTAGCGCGGTCGTCGTGGTCGAGCCGACGGGCCCAGGCGTGCGGTGCAGCAGCTCGACGACGACGATCAGCGCGATCGGCGCCGGCGCCGAGCGCCGCGACCGCGGCGATCAGGCGAATGTAGGTGCCGGTCGCGGTCAGTCGACGCCGCCGGGAATCGGCGGGCCGATCCTGAAGGAGCCCCGCACGCCCGGCTTCGAGCGGTCGGCCGCGTGCGGAAGCTTGCCGCGCGAGTCGGTCGCCCTCACGTGGATGTCGACGAACACATTCGGGGCGGTCGTGTGCGGCGCTGTGCCACTCCCACGAGCGGGACGACGAGAGGAGCCGTGACCGCCGCGAGGGCGAGAGAGCGCGCCGTCACAGCGATTACGTTAGCACCACGTGCTTTCCAGACTCGCTCGCGCGACCGTGCTCGGCGCATCCGTGATCGTCGTCGGCTGTGGCGGCAACCACGCACAGTCGAGCTGGCCGCAGCCGAACCATGACCTTGCCGGGACGCGCGCCGCCTCGGGGTCGACGCTCGACGCCGGCAACGTCTCCGGCCTGCGTGCTCGCTGGCGGTTCACGTTCTCCGGCCGGCCGGGCTTCTCCGGCATCTTCGCGTCGACGCCCGTGTCGGACGGCGAGACCGTCTACGTCGAGGATCTCGAGAGCACCGTCTTCGCGATCGACGCTGCGACGGGCCGGGTGCGTTGGCGCCGCTCGTTCGGCGCGGCGAACGACGGACCGAACGGCCTCGCGCTCGCCGGTCCCCGCGTCTACGGGGCGACGGACTCCGACGCGTTCGCGCTGTCGAGGGCGACCGGCCGGTTGCTCTGGCGACGGCACCTCACCAGCCAGGCGGAGCAGTTCGTCGACGTCGCACCCGTCGCGTGGAAGGGACTCGTGTTCGTGAGCACGATCGGCTACCGGCCCTACGGACGCGGTGCGATCTACGCGCTCGAGGCGGCGACCGGGACGGTGCGCTGGAAGTTCGTCACGGTCGAGCATCCGTGGCGGCACCCGCTCGAGGCCGGCGGCGGCGGCCTCTGGTATCCGGTCTCCGTCGACGCGAGCGGCCGGTTGTACGCGGGCAACTCGAACCCGACGCCGTGGGGCGGGTCCCCGAAGCTGCCGAACGGCGCCGCCTTCCCGGGCCCAGTTCCGTACACGGACTCGCTGATCGTGCTCGCCGCGCGGACGGGCCGCCTGCTCTGGTCACGACCAGGTGACGCCGCACGACGTCCGCGACCACGACTTCGAGGCGACGCCGATCCTCGCGTCCGTCGGCGGCAAGGAGCTCGTGTTCGGCGCCGGCAAGGCGGGACGCGTGATCGCCTGGAACCGGAGGACGCACAGCGCGCCTCTGGCGGACGGACGTCGGCGTGCACCGCAACGATCTGCGGCCCGCTCCCGCGGCGGCGGGTCACGGTGTGCCCGGGGTTGCTCGGCGGCGTCGAGACGCCGATGGCCTACGCCGCCGGGCGTCTGTTCGTCCCCGTCGTCGATCTCTGCGGTTGGGGCAGCGCGATCGGGCGTCAGGACGTCAAGACCGCCGACCCGGCCCACGGCCGCGGTCGGCTCGTCGCCCTCGACGCCGCCACGGGCGGCGTCCTCTGGCAGCGCCAGGCTCGGCTCGCCCGACTTCGGTTGCGCGACGGTCTCCGACGACGTCGTGTTCACCTCGACGTACGACGGGACGGTCTACGCACTCCGCACGAAGGACGGGAAGCTCCTCTGGCGCGCGCGGCTGCCGGCCGGTATCAACGCGTGCCCGGCCGTGCTCGGAGACAGCCTGCTCGTCGGGTCAGGCATCCGTCACCCGCACGGGCCGGCGCCCGCCCTCGTCGCCTTCGGTCTTCGGTGAGCGCGCCGTCGACGATCTGATCAGCGCGCAAGACGTACGACGTGCAATCCGTACGCGCGCGTCATATATTATCGGCGACATTCCCCGGTCGTCGGATGTGCCGTTGCTTCGACACCCACCACGGCCTCTGACCGGCATCGCGACAGGAGGCATTCGATGCACCGATTTCGTTGGCCAGGCTGGACAATCCTCATCGCGCTGGCGGTAGCCGGCGGAATCCTCGTGTCGACCGCGTCGTCGTCGCGCGTGGTGACCAAGGCGATCACTCCTTCGCCCGTCTGGACGGCCGCGCAGCTGAGCGCTCCGGCCGGCGACAACTGGCTCGAGTATTACGGCAGCCTGACGGGTAATCGCTACTCATCGCTGAAGCAGATCACGACGGCAAATGTCGGCCAGCTGAAAGAGGTCTGGCACATGAGCCTCGGCACCTGCAGTGCGTACATCATCGCCGGCAACCCGGTGGTTCCCGGTGCACCGCCTGGGGCCGGCTTTGGGACTCCCGGGGTCGGCGGTGGAGCAGCGGGAACTTCGCCGGGCAACCCGACGAACTGCGGGTCGATGGAGTCGAACCCGGTCGCCGTCGACGGTGTGCTCTACACGACGAACGCGCCTCTCGGCGCGGTCTTCGCGATCGACGCGGCGACGGGCAACATCATCTGGAGCTGGACGCCGTCGTACGCGGGCGAGATCCTGAACAACGGGACGCAGTTCACACCGGGCAGCGGTGGCCGCCGAGCCGGCGTCGCTGTCGGCGAGGGGAAGGTCTTCGTCGGCCTGCCCGACGGCCGTCTCGTCGCGCTCGACCAGGTCAGCGGCACGGAGGTGTGGGAGAACGCCGTCGGATCGTACAAGTCCAACGCGAAGATCTCGACCGCTCCGATCTACGTCAACGGCATGGTCCTGGCCGGCGACGCCTCGGGCGACAGTGGCGGCCCCAGCGCCTCGCTCCAGGCCTTCAGGGCCGCGAACGGCTCGCGTCTCTGGAGCTGGACCCCGATCCCGTCGCCTGGGCAGCCCGGGTACAAGACCTGGGACAACAGCGGCAAGACGGGCAATGGCAGCAGCCTCTACGGCGGCGGCTCGTACTGGCAGTCCCCACTCGTCGATACGGCCAACAGCCTGGTCATCGTCGGCAGCGGAAACCCCGAACCGTGGAACTCGCGTGGTGCCGGGATGAACCTCTACACCGACTCGATCGTCGCGCTCAACCTCTACACGGGTCAAATGAAGTGGTACTTCCAGGAGGTCCATCACGACATGTGGGACTCCGACTTCCCGAACAACGGTGTCCTGTTCACCGGCAAGTACAAGATCAAGGGCAAGATGGTCACGCGGCCTGCCGTTGCGTACGTCAACAAGGTCGGGATGACGTTCGTGCTCGACCGGTTGACCGGCAAGCCGCTTATTCCAGTCAAGGAGACGCCCGTTCCGCAGGACAAGGCGCCCGGTGTCAACACGTGGCCGACGCAGCCGGTTCCGGCCACGCAGAACGTCCTGTTCAACCCGATCGGCAAGGACGGGATCCCGTGCACGACCCCGGACGCGGTCACGAGCCTCGGCGTTCCGTACGCCACGGCAACCGCGCCCGACGGCAAGCCGTACAAGATCGGTTGCGCGTACACGCCGTACGACACGACCCAGTACGTCGTCACGCCGTTCGAGATGATGGACTGGCCGGCGAGCTCGTACAGCCCGGAGAACCACACGATGTTCACGTGCGGCGTCACGGGACGGGCGACGGCGATGGAGCAGATCCCCGCCGCCTCGCAGGTCGCCAGCTCGTTCGGCGGCCTCGGCGCCAACCGGCTCGGCGTCGGTGACGGTTCCACGCCGATCAGCAACTCGGGCAATTTCAGTGCGCTCGATCTGCAGACCGGCAAGCTGACGATCCACCAGCACTGGCGGGCCATCTGCTACTCCGGCTCGGCGAACACCGCCGGCGGGGTGACGTTCGTCGGACACTTCGGCACGGGAGACGGCTCGAAGGGTGACGGCTACCTCGAGGCAGTCGACACCAAGACCGGCAAGTCACTCTGGACGTCGCCGACCATGCCCTACCCGGTCGCCGCTGCTCCGATCACGTACTCGGTGAACGGGAAGCAGTACGTGACCGTCGAGGTCGGCGGCGCGGGCCATAACGACGTCACACGCCCGTTCGGTCTCCTCGACCCCCGGCGCGTGCGTGGCGACTACGTCTACACGTTCGCTTTGCCGTAGCCAATCGAGGCGATGAGGGGGCTGGCCGCAGCGATGCGGCCCCGCCCCCTCTCCCGCCTTACCCGGGCGGCGGCCACCTGCTTGCTAGGCTCACGTACAGGTAAGGTTTCGAACGAGGAAGAGGGGGCTCTATGCGTCGCGGAGTGACGGTGTTGGTGCTGTCGATACTGGCTGCGGCCGGCCTCGCCGCCGGAGTGCTCGCGGCGGGCGGCGCCGCCAGCGCCAAGAAGACGGTGGCCGTGACGGTCGTCGCCAAGGAGTTCAAGTTCACTTTGTCGAAGCGGAGCGTGCCGGCGGGGAGCACGGTCGTCTTCACGATCGTCAACAAGGGCAAGATCTCGCACGACTTCAAGATCAGCGGGAAGAAGACGCCGACGCTCTCGCCCGGCAAGTCGGCGAAGCTGACGATGAAGTTCACGAAGAAGGGTCGCTTCGCGTACCTCTGCACCCTTCCAGGTCACGCGTCGGCGGGCATGAAGGGCTCGTTCGCGGTCGGTGTGACGCCGGCCAAGACGACCACTCCCACCTCGACCGTGACGTCGACCACGACGCCGACCACCACGACGACGCCGACCGGGACGGTCGGTACTGCCCAGACGACCGTGACGGTGAACATGATCGACTACTCGTTCCAGCTGTCGCAGTCGTCCGTCCCGTCCGGACAGGTCACCTTCGTGATCCACAACGTGGGCAATCAGGTGCACAACTTCGACATCCTCGGAGTCAAGTCCGGCGCGCAGATCGCGCCCGGCACCTCCGAGACCTGGACCGTCGGGCTCCCGGCGGGCACCTACAACTACCAGTGCGACGTCCCGTTCCATGTCGACCAGGGAATGGTCGGACAGCTCACCGTCACACCCTGAACGACGCGTGCTGATCGACGACGTGAGGTGAGACGTACGGCTCTCACCTCACGTCGTTCGGCGTCGGCGCGTTGTCCCTGACCATGGCGTTGGAGAATTCGGACAGCAACTACACTCTCGCGATGGACGGCGCACCGGGCTCGCGGACCCGGCCGTTGCGGTGCACCGTGCCGCTCGCCCTGGCGGTCGTGCTCGCAATCACTGCCGCCGCCACCGCCGCCCGGGCAGGATCGGCGCGCTGGCTCGTCTTCTCGGCGACACCGCCGGGGACGACGGCCAGTCAGCTCTTCCGGATCCAGTCGTCAGGGAAGGGTCTCAAAGAGATCACGACAGGCAAGCTTTCAGCGATCGACCCCGCCTTCTCGCCCGACGGGAAGCGGATCGCATTCGCGCGCAGCGGCAGCGGAATCTTCACGATGAATCCCGACGGGACGGGCCTCCGCCGGGTCACCACGAACGGCCGGGACAGCTATCCAACTTGGTCGCCGGACGGCAAGCGCATCGCCTTCGTGCGACCTGGCACGGACTGGAACGTCTACGTCGTGTCGTCGTCCGGCGGTGCACCGCTGAAGCTCTCGCAAGCGCCCCCGGCGGGCCGGCCTTCGTGGACCGTGGGCGGGCTCCTGATTCCTACCGGGGGAGACCTCGTGAGGATCGATGCCACGACTGGACATATCCAGAAGTACTACGGCGCCGAAATCGATGCAGTGTGGGGCCTGAACACCGTGGCGGTCGCGCCCGACGGCGCGACCATCACGTACGTCGGCGCGCGACAACCGGACCCCGGAGACATGGAGTGCGGCGAAGCCCCATGTCAGCGGTTCGCGCTCTACATCGAGGATGTTCGCAAGCCGAGGAGGCCGCGGCTGCTCACCCGCGACGCCGGTCCAGCGACGTTCTCGCCCGACGGCCGGCAGTTGGCCTTCGTGTCCCACGGAGGGCTCGTGCTCTGGTCACTCGCGACTGCAAAAGCGAAGCACATCACGACCGGGAAGGCCTACCCCACCGTCGCGGCTCCTCCCGCGTGGCAGCCGCAGTGAATCAGCTCATTTGATTTTGAAGCTGCCTCTCATCGCGGCCTTCTGAGCCGCTCCGGGGCTGAAGTACGGCAGCCGGCCCCGGAAGTCGAGAAACAAGACGACGGTCTTCTGCTGTCCAGGTCTCAATGTGCGGGCGAAGCCGATCGTCTTCCCCGGTCCGCGCGTGGTGTCGCCGATGACCCACGTATGCGTTTTCTTGCCGCGATTGGTGATGACGAAGACGGCCGTGACGCCGCGCGTCGAAACGTTGGGCCTCACCGTCGTGGAGACTTCCGTGAGCGTGACCTTGACCGTCTCGTAGGTCCCCGGGTTTGTCGTCTGGGGACGGCCGAAGCCGGGTGAGGCGATCGCGAGGGCCGTTGCGGACCCTGTCGCAACGAGCAGACGCCCTCTCATGGCGCCGAGTCTAGCAAGGCCCGGGCCACCGCCCCCGGCGCCGAGTGGGGCGGGGAGCGCTGGTACGGCGAGCGGCTCCCCACCTTCGTCTAGGCCGATGCCACCACCCCCGAGCGGGGGATGCCCACGCTCCGGGCGCAAACGACGCTGCGATCTGCCCGGGTCAAGGCCCGGTGCTGCACGATCTGCGGCTATGTGGAGAGGCGAAAAGACAATGCGTCTAGTACGGACGCTGACAATCATCGGTGCCCTCGCTGCCGTCACGGCGGCGGGTGCCGGAGCGATCGGCGCCGTGTCCGCCTGGCACCGCGACATCGACCGGGCGAAGCTCGAGCGGTTGATCACCGCTGCGAGGTCGAGCTCGGCACGCGAACGGTCGATCGTCGCGTCGGCTGCGAGCCTGCACGACGACCAGGCCTATCGCGCTGCGGCGTCGAGCTTCGCCGCCGTCGCATCGACGCAGAGCCGCCGGTTCGTGCACGTTGCGGAGCTGGCCCCACCGGACCGCTCGGACGACCTGCTCGCTGCTGCTTCCCTGCACGATCAGGCCGTCGCGCTCGTCTCTCGAGCGCTCGCGGTCGGCGCAGCGCCCGGTGCGCGCCCGACACGCCTCGCGAACGCCACGAAGGCGTTGCGCGCGATGGACGCGCGCCTTCGCGCCGGCAGCGTTGCGGTGTCTGCCACGGCGTGGCCGTCGGGGACGCGGGAGATGCTCGAAGCCATCGTGCTCGTCTTCGTCGCCCTGATGGGCGCGTGGCGTCTCGTGCAGATCGCCCGGCGGCTCGCTGGGCTGCGCTTCGCGATCGAGAGCGGTCGCGAGCTCGAACGCCTGCACGACGCCGCGCACACGGACAGCCTCACCGGCCTCGGCAACCACCGGACGTTCTACGACCACCTCGCCCGGGAGATCAAGCGGCGCGGGGCGGTGGGGTCGACCTTCAGCCTGCTGGCCATCGACCTCGACGGCCTGAAGCGGATCAACGACGAGCACGGCCACCTCGCGGGCGACGAGTACATCAAGAAGGTCGCGTTGTCGATTCGCATGGAGGTAGACCGCATCGGCTCCGTCTACCGCACGGGCGGCGACGAGTTCATGGTCCTGCTGCCGAACCGGCGTGCGTGGAGCGCGCTCGCGATCGCGCAGAACATCCAGCGCGGGGCAACCGACGCGACCGGCCAGCGCGCCTTGAGCGTGGGCGTGACCGAGTCGGTCGGCACCGAAGGCGCGCGTGTACTGATCAACCAGGCGGACGTCGCGCTGTACGAAGCGAAGCGCAACTCGCTGCTCGCCGTGATCTACCGACCGGGCCTCGAGCCCTCGAGCACGGAGGCAGCCGACAACTGGATGCCGACTGCGAACCAGCGCGCACTCGCGGCCGCGCTCGCGCACGCGATCGATGCCAAGGACAGCGGAGAGCGCAATCATTGTGAGACGGTCGCCGAGCTCTGCGTCGGCATGGGCCAGCGCATCGGGATCCCTCCCGGTCAGCTCGAGCGGCTGCGGCTCGCCGGCCTCGTCCACGACGTCGGCAAGATCGGGCTGCCGGACGTGATCCTGCAGAAGCCCGGCGCGCTCGAGTCGGGCGAGCGGACGGAGCTCGAGCAGCACGTCACGATCGGGCACGCGATCCTGCTCGCGGCCGATCTCGACACCGAGGCCGAGTGGGTGCTGCACCACCACGAGCGCTACGACGGCGCCGGGTACCCGGCGGGGCTCGCGGGCGAGGAGATTCCCCTGGCGTCGCGCGTGATCGCGATCGCCGACGCGTACGAGACGATGACCGGCGGCCGGCCGTACCGAAGCCGCCTGTCGAGCGAGGAAGCGCTCGCCGAGATCCACGAGCACAGCGGTTCCCAGTTCGATCGGGACTGTGTCGAGGCGCTCGCGGACCTGCTCGGCCACGTCGGCGCGTCAGTGCACGCCTCGTTCTAGAGATCGGGATCCGGCTCGGGCAGCCGGTTCACGAAGTTCGCGTGCAGGATGTGGAGCGCCTCCGGCAGGTCGGGCGACGCGAGTGCGTCCTTGTGCAGGAAGCCGACGGCGCCCGCCTCCGCGGAGCGCGCGATGTCCTCGTACTCGCTCGAGCCTGTGTAGATGACGACGTGCTGCTCGGCGTTCCTCGCGTGGATCGCTCGCGTGGCGGCCAGCCCGTCCTGCCCCGGCATCCCGATGTCCATCAGGACGATGTCGGGCGCGCAGTCCTCGGTCAGGCGCACGACCTCGTCGCCGTCGGCCGCGCGCCCCACGACGGTGAACCGATCGTCGCCGTCGAGCAGCTGCGCGACGAGCTCGCTCAGGCGCTCGTCGTCCTCCGCGATCACGACCCGTAGTCGCACACCTGCCACTGCCGCAGAGCCTGTCACACCGAACCATAGGATGCGGAGATGGTCATCGACGGCCACAACGACCTCGTGCTCCGCCGCTGGCGCGGCGAGCCGTCGCCGCACATGGACCTGGAAGCCGGACGCGCCGCGGGGTTCTCGGGCGGGTTCTTCGCGATCTACGTGCCGTCTCCGCATCCGCCGGACCGTCCCGAGATCCCGTACGCCATGCCGCTCGCCGACCGGATTCCACAGGAGGAGGCGGCCCGTGTCGCGGGCGAGCTGTACGCGACGCTGTGCGACTTGCCCGTTCGCCGCGCCACGTCGGTGGACGATTTCGAGGAGGGCGAGATCACGGCGATCGTGCACCTCGAGGGCGCCGATCCGCTCGCCCCCGACCTCTCGGATCTGGAGGACTGGTACGAGCGCGGCGTGCGGTCGATCGGGCTCGTCTGGTCGCGCCCGAACGGGTTCGCCGAGGGCGTTCCGTTCGTGTTCCCCGGCTCGCCGGACACCGGCCCGGGGCTCACCGACGCCGGCCGCGCGCTCGTCGAGGCCTGCAACCGCCTCGGCATCCTCGTCGACCTCTCGCATCTCAACGAGGCGGGCTTCTGGGACGTCGCCGGGCTGAGCGACGCACCGCTGGTCGCCACGCACTCGAACGCCCACGCCCTGTGCGCGTCGTCGCGCAACCTCACCGACCGGCAGCTCGAGGCGATTCGTGCGTCGCGTGGCGTCGTCGGCGTGAACTTCGCCGTCAGCTTCTTGCGCGCCGACGGCAGCGAGGAGCGCGACACGCCGATCGCGGAGATCGTGCGTCACGTCGACTATCTGTCCGAGCGCATGGGGATCGACCACGTCGCGTTCGGCTCGGATTTCGACGGCGCCGTGGTGTCCGACGAGCTCGGAGGTGTCACCGGCTTCCCGAAGCTCATCGACGCCCTCCGCGACGCAGGCTACGACGACGACGCGGTCGACAAGGTGGCGCACGGCAACTGGTTACGCGTGCTGGACGAGACGTGGCACCGATGAGGACGCGCCGGCTGGGCCGGCTCGAAGTCTCCGTCGTCGGCCTGGGTTGCAACAACTTCGGCGGCCGCATCGGCGAACCGGAGACGCGCGCGGTGATCGACTCAGCCTTGGACTCGGGCGTCACGTTCTTCGACACGGCCGACATCTACGGCAATGCAGGCGGCAGCGAGTCGTTGATCGGGGCGATCCTTGAGGGTCGTCGCGACCGGGTCGTGCTCGCCACGAAGTTCGGCAAGTCGATGGGCGACGGTGCCACACGCCGTGGCTCGCGCGAGTACATCAACCGTGCGATCGACGCGTCGCTGCTGCGGCTCCGGACCGACCACGTCGATCTCTATCAGCATCACGAGGAGGATCCGGAGACGCCGCTCGAGGAGACGTTCGGAGCGCTAGCCGAGCTCGTCGCCGAAGGCAAGGTGCTCGCCGTCGGGACGTCCAACTACGCGCCCCGGACGCTCGAGCGTGCGGCGGCGATCGCGGCGGAGCTCGACTTGCCGTACGTCTCCGAGCAGAGCGAGTACTCGTGGCTCGAGCGTGACGCCGAGCGCGAGCTCCTGGGCACGTGCGAGCGGCTCGGGCTGGGGTTCATCCCGTACTTCCCGCTCGCGAGCGGGCTGCTCACGGGCAAGGTGACGCGCGAACGGCCGCCCGAGCCCGGCACCCGGCTGCACGGACGCCGGATCGACGAGGCGGAGCTCGAACGCGTCGAGCGGCTTCGGGACTGGGCCGAACGGCACGGCGTGACGCTGCTCGAGGTCGCGATCGGCGGCCTCGGCGCCGTCAGGCCGGTGGTGTCGGTGATCGCCGGCGCGACCAGCCCGGAGCAGGTGCGTGCGAACGCAGCGGCGGGTCAGTGGGAGCCGACCGCCGACGAGCTCGCGGAGCTGCTGGCGCTCTGAGCCGCGACCGCCCGGCACTCGCCGGTTCAAGGCGCCGGGTGTCTACACGTTCGCTCGTGTGCGGTGCGTCTCGGCCTGCTCGTCGAGGGCCCGCGAGCCGGCCAGGAGATGCCCGCGGGCCGCCCACGCGTGCGCGGTCCCGCGCGGCACGTCGCCGCCTCGGAAGTGCTCGGCGGCGCGACGGCAATGTGCGGCGCCGCGCTCGAGCTCGGCGGCCGCCTCCTCATAGAGGCGGGCCGCCTCCTCCAGCCGTGCGCGGACCTCGTCGGTCTGTTCCACGTCAGTCGAGCTTCGCGACGACGTGCTTGATCTGCATGTACTCCTCCATCGAGTACGCCGACATGTCCTTGCCGTAGCCCGAGCCCTTGTAGCCGCCGTGCGGCATCTCGGACGTGATCGGGACAAGGTGATCGTTGATCCACACGGTTCCGAACTGCAGCTTTCGCGCGGCGTTGAGCGCCCGGCCGATGTCGCGAGTCCACACCGACGCTGCGAGCCCGTAGCTCACGTCGTTCGCCCAGGCGATCGCCTCGGCGTCGTCTGCGAACTTCTGCACGGTCACGACCGGCCCGAAGACCTCCTTCTGCACGATCTCGTCGTTCTGCGCGACGTCCGTGACGACGGTCGGCTGCACGAAGTAGCCGCGGTCGCCGTTCGTCCCGCCGCCGGTGAGCACCGTCGCTCCCTTGGCGCGCTCGAGGAATCCGAGCACGCGGTCCTGCTGGTCCTTCGAGATCACCGGGCCCATCTCGATCTCTTCGCCGTCGGCCGGGTCGCCGACCTTGAGCGACTCCACCGCGGGCACCAGCGCCTCGAGCAGGGCGTCGTAGATCTTCGGGCCGGCGAGCACGCGCGAGCCGGCGGTGCAGTCCTGCCCTGAGTTGGCGTACCCCGCGATCTTGATCCCCTCGGCCACCGCCACCGGGTCGGCGTCGTCGAAGACGACCATGGGTGCCTTGCCGCCGAGCTCGAGGTGCACCCGCTTCAGCGTGTCCGAGGCGTTCCGTGCGATCAGCTTTCCGGTTGCGACGTCGCCCGTCAGCGAGACGAGCCCGATGTCCGGATGCTCGACCAGCCGCTGTCCGGTGGGAACGCCGTCGCCCGTGACGGCCTGCAGCACGCCCTCGGGAATCGCATCCTGCGCCAGTTCGAGGAAGCGCAGCAGTGAGAGCGGCGTCTGCTCCGACGGCTTGAGGATCTGGACGTTGCCACCGGCGAGCGCAGGCCCCATCTTCCAGACGGCCATCATCAGCGGGTAGTTCCACGGGCAGATGCCGGCGACGATCCCGATCGGCTCGCGGCGGATCATCGACGTGTAGCCCTTGATGTACTCGCCGGTCGACTTGCCCTCGAGGTTGCGCGCGGCGCCGGCGAAGAAGCGGAGGTTGTCCGCCGCGAACGGCATCTCCTCGCGCGCCAGCCCGATCGGCTTGCCGACGTTCCGGGACTCGACCTGTGCCAGCTCTTCGGCGTTGTCGGCGATCACCTCGGCGAGCTTGAGGAGCAGCTCGGCACGCTCGCCCGGGGTCGCGTCCAGCCACTCGGGCAGCGCCGCTTTCGCGCGCTCGACGGCCGCATCGACCTCGTCTGCCGACATGTTGGGCGCGGAGCCGATCGACTCGCCGGTGGCGGGGTTGAGGACGTCGAGGGCCGCTTCGATGGTTGTCATGTTCCAGCCTCCTATTCGGTGCGAAGGATCCCAGTCTCGCGGGTCAGGCGTTGGGCGATCGCAACCGGGACGACCGTCAACAGGATCACGACGAGCGCGACCACGTTGATGACCGGGAGCTGTTGGCCCTGACGCAGGTTGTCGAGGATGAAGATGGGCAGGGTCGACTGTGCGCCCGCGGTGAACGTGGTCACGATGACCTCGTCGAACGAGAGAGCGAACGCGAGCAGGCCGCCCGAGATCAGCGCGGTGGAGATGACGGGCCACGTCACGTACCGGAACGTCTGCCAACCGTCCGCGCCGAGATCCATCGACGCCTCGTACAGCGACGGAGCGGTCCGCCGCAGGCGCGCGAGGACGTTGTTGTAGACGACCACGACACAGAAGGTCGCATGCCCGATCACGATCGTCCAGATCGAGAAGCCGATCCCGGCGAACACGTAGAAGGAGTTGAGCGCCATCCCGGTGATGATGCCGGGCAGCGCGATCGGCAGGATCAGCAGGAACGACACCGATTCACGCCCGAAGAACCGGAAGCGGTGGATCGCGAACGCCGCCATCGAGCCGAGCACGAGCGCGACCGTGGTGGCGATCGCCGCGACTTCCACCGAGAGCCGCAGCGAATCCCGGACGTCCGGGTTCGACCACGCGACGTGGAACCAGTGGAACGTCCAGCCGGAGATCGGCCAGCTCTGGATGTTCGACTTGTTGAACGCATAGACGCCGATGATCGCGAGCGGGATCCAGAGGAACGCGACGACGAGTCCCGCCCAGATCCAGAGGCCGATCTTCGTCGACCGCTTCTCCATCAGAGCGCCTCGAACGCGCCGAGCCGCCGCGCGATCAACAGATAGACGCCCATCACTGCCACCGGGATCGCGGCGAGCGCCGCCGCGAACGGGATGTTCGCATTGATGCCGATGTTCTCGTAGACGACGTTTCCGATGAAGCTGGAGCCCGGGCCTCCGACGAGCAGCGGGGTGATGAAGTCTCCGAGCGTCAGCGAGAACGTGAAGATCGAGCCGGCCACGATCCCGGGAAGTGCGAGCGGCAGGATCACGGAACGAAGCGTGCGGAAGCCGCGCGCGCCCAGGTCACGCGACGCCTCGATGTAGGAGTGGGGGATTCGCTCGAGCGACGCGTAGACCGGCAGCACCATGAACGGGAGCCAGACGTACGAGAACACCAGCCACATCGCCCAGTTCGTGTACGCGAGGTTCGCCGCCGGAAGTCCGAGCTTGCGGAGCGACCAGTCGAGGGCGCCGCCGCCCGAGAGGATCGTCTGCCAGGCGTAGATGCGGACGAGGTAGCTCGACCACAACGGCAGGAGGATGGCGACGAACAGAATTCCGCGGATGCGCGGTGGCGCGACCCGCGCCATGAAGTACCCGAGCGGGAACGCGAGGAGCGCGTCGGTGAGCGTCACGGCCGCCGCGATGCCGATCGTGCGTCCCGCGATCCGGAGGTAGACCGGATCGGAGAACGAGAAGATCTGACGGAAGTTGTCGAGCGTCCAGTGGTGGAGGAGCTTGCCGGTGAACGAGTCGACGGTCCAGAACGAGGAGACGAGCAGGATCGCGAGCGACCCCACGTAGACGATCCCGAACGCCAGGATCGGCGGCGCGAGCAGTGCGAGGGCCTTCAGCCACGGCCGCCGCCACAACGTCGCGCCCAGCAGGAGGCGGGCCCGCCGGAGCGGCGGGCCCGCCTCCTGTGCAGCCTGGGCTTCGACGCTCACCGGCTAGCCGGTGATCTGCGTCCAGGCACGCTGCCAGGCGTTGTAGTCCATGCAGTCGTTCCCCGACTTCCAGCCGCACTGCGCGACCGGTGTCTTCCAGAACTTGATCTTGCCGTAGTACGATGCCGGCTCGTTCAGGTGGTACTTCGCGCAGGAACCGGCCTCGAGCTTGTTCATGTACGAGCACGCCTTCGGGTTGACGGGCGTCTCACCGAACACGAGCGCCTGCTTCGCCTCGACCGCGGGGGTCGTCACGTACTTCATCCAGAGGTAGGCACAGTTGGGGTGCGGCGCCTTCTTGGCGAGCATCCACGTGTCCGCCCAGCCGGTCGTCGGCAGCGGCACGACCTCCTTGATCGGCGCCTTCGCCCCCTGGAGCTGCAGCGTCTGGTACGGCCAGCCGGCGCCCATCCACACGTCCCCGTTCTTGAACGACGTGATCTCGTCGGTGGCGTAGTTCCAGTACCGCTTCAGATCCGGCTTCTGCTGCTTGAGCAGGGAGACGGCCGCGTTGAGCTGGTCCTTCGTCAGCTCGTACGGATCCTTGATCCCGAGGCTCGGCTTCGTCTGCTGCAGGTAGAGCGCCGCGTCGGCGATCTGGATCGGGTTGTTCGGGACGGTCAGCTTGCCCTTGTACTTGGCCGAGTACACGGACGCCCAGCCCGTCGGCGCGGGCTTCACCTTCTGGGTGTTGTAGATGAGCGTGTTCGGGCCCCACTGGACGGAGACGCCGTAGTGCACGCCCTTGACCGTATTGTGAGCCGGCGACTTGAAGGCCGGCAGGAAGTCCTTCCACGAGGGAATCAGGTTGACGTTCACCGGCTGGACGTCGCCGCCGTAGACCAGCCGCAGGCTCGCGTCGCCGGAGGCCGACACGAGGTCGTACTGGCCGCCGCCACCACCGCCGCCCGACCGCATCAGTGCGACCATCTCGTTCGAGCTGCCGGCGTCCTTGCGGTGGATCGTGCAACCGGTCTGCTGCTCGAACTTCTTCGCGAAGCTCGGATCGCTGTAGGCCGACCATTCGATCAAGTTGAGAGACCCTTCGCCCTTGCCGATCGCCGTCGGCAGGCTGCTGCCGTCGCCGCGAGACACAGCGGCGGCCGGCACGATCAGCGCCGCCACCAGCGCCACGGCGAGCAGATGGAACTTGCGAAGCCTTCTCACGATGTAAGTCCTCCTTGCACGGGGGCCTGCTCCGGGGGCTCGATCGCGAACGTGTGCTCGGGTCGCCACGTGAGCCGTACGGGGCGCCCGCGTTGCTCGAGCGCCTCGGCGGAGGACGACTCGAGGTTCTGCTGCAGTGCGACGAGCTCGCCGCCGCCGTCGAGCTCGACGATGTAACGCGTGACGGCGCCGAGGTAGACGACGTCGCGGATGCGGCCGGGTTCGCCGACGCCGTCGCCGCTGCTGACGAGGCGGACTTTCTCCGGTCGCACGGTGAAACGGCGTCCGTCCCGCTCGAGGATGTTCGACGTGCCCACGAACCCGGCGACGAACTCGGTCGCAGGCCGCTCGTACACCTCGGCCGGTGAGCCGACCTGCTCGATGTGGCCTTCGTTGAACACGGCGAGGTGGTCGCTCATCGTCAACGCCTCCTCCTGGTCGTGCGTCACGTAGAGGAAGGTCATGCCGAGTTCCTGCTGCAGCGCCTTGAGGAAGACCTGCATCTCCTGCCGCAGCTTGAGATCGAGTGCGCCGAGCGGCTCGTCGAGCAGCAGCACCTTGGGCTGGTTGACGATCGAGCGCGCGAGCGCGACACGCTGTCGCTGTCCGCCGGACAGCTGTACGGGCTTGCGCGACCCATAGCCCTCGAGCCGCACCATGCGCAGGACCTCGTCGACCTGGGCGGCGCGGGCCCGCCGCGAGACGCCCTTCACCTTCAGGCCGTAGCCGACGTTCTCGGCGACCGTCATGTGCGGGAACAGCGCGTAGTCCTGGAACACGGTGTTGACGTCGCGCGAGTAGGGAGGACGGTGCGTGATGTCCTCGCCGCCGAGCACGATGCGCCCCGCATCGGGCTGCTCGAACCCGGCGATCATCCGCAGTGTCGTCGTCTTCCCTGATCCCGACGGGCCGAGAAGGGTGAAGAACTCGCCTTCGGCCACATACAGGTCGACATCGTCGACCGCGACCACGTCGCCGTAGGTCTTCCGCGCCTGTTCGACGCGAACCTCAGCCGCCAAGGCACTCCTGGAGGATGTCGAGGCCGCGGTCGAGGTCCGCATCGGAGACCGTGAACGGAACGAGGATCCTGATCACGTTCCCGTAGATCCCGCACGAGAGCAGGATGAGCCCGCGTTCGCGGGCCGCGGCGGTGATGCGCGAGGCCTCGTCGCCGGTCTGCTCGGGAAGCTCCAGCGCGAGCATCGGCCCGAGGCCGCGCACGTCCGCGCCTGCGGGCGCCATCGTCTGCAGTCGCTCGCGCACGCGACGCCCGATCTCCTCCGCGTGCTGCCGCAGGCCCGGCAGCGCATCCAGTACGGCGATCGCCGCCGCACAGGACGCCGGGTTGCCCGTGAACGTCCCGCCGAGACCGCCGGGCGGGACCGCGTCCATCACCTCGTCGCGGCCGGTCACCGCTGCGAGCGGCAGACCGCCTCCGAGCGTCTTGCCGGAGACGAGGAGGTCCGGCTCGACCCCGTAGTGCTCGATCGCCCACACCGGCCCGGTACGACCGCAGCCCGACTGCACCTCGTCGTCGACGTAGAGGATGCCGTGGGCATCGAGCAGCTCCTGCAACCGTTTCGGGAAGTCCGCGGTCATCGGAATGAAGCCGCCCTCGCCCTGTACCGGCTCGAGCACTGCGCACGCGACCGATTCGGGGTCGACCTCGCCCTTGAAGAGCTGCTTCAACGCGTCGACTGCGTCGTCCTCGGTCACGCCGCGGTAGGCGTACGGAGCAGGGGTGCGGTAGACCTCGGGCGCGAACGGCCCGAAGCCCTTCTTGTACGGCACGACCTTCGCCGTCATCGTCATCGCGAGCAGTGTGCGGCCGTGGAAGGCGTTGTCGAAGACGACGACCGCCGGCCGGCCCGTCGCGACGCGCGCGATCTTGACCGCGTTCTCGATCGCCTCCGCGCCGGAGTTGAGCAGCAGCGACTTCTGGTTGGCACCTCGACAGGGCGACAGGTCGGCCAGCCGGCGGCAGACCTCCACGTACGGCTCGTACATGCCGACCATCGCGCACTGGTGGAGGTAACGGTCGACCTGCTCGTGCACGGCCTGGACGACTGCCGGCAGCGAGTGCCCCACGTTCGCGCAGCCGATCCCGCCCGCGAAGTCGATGTACTCGCGGCCGTCGACGTCCCAGATCCGGGCGCCTTCGGCCCGGTCGACGAAGATCGGCGGCGTCGAGAGCCCGCGGGCGACGTAGCGCTCCCGCGCCTCCTGGAGCCGCCCGGTCGCTGTGCGCTCCTGCAGGGACACGGCAACGCGACTGTATACGGCGCTCCCGCGCCGGGCCAGATGATCCGGGCGGGGCCGCCGATACGATGCCCGGCTCGGGCGCCTTGGCCGAGTGGTTAGGCAGCGGCCTGCAAAGCCGTTTACAGCGGTTCGAATCCGCTAGGCGCCTCTCAGGTGAGGGCGAAGAGTCGCCACGTGCCAGGGATGCCCTTCAGCTCGTGGCTGCCGCGATCGACGAGCTCGATGCCCGATCCGGCGATGAGGTCTTTGACGGTGCCGGATAGGAGTACCTCGCCTGGCCGTGCGAGTGCGGCGACGCGGGCGCCTGTGTGGACGGCGATCCCGCGGACGGAATCGGCGGCCAGCTCGACCTCGCCGGTGTGCAGCCCTGCCCGTATCTCGAGCCCGATCCCGCGCACCGCGTCCACGATCGAGCGGGCGCAGCGGATACCTCGCGCGGGGCCGTCGAACGTGGCGAAGAAGCCGTCCCCCGCCGTGTCGATCTCGCGTCCGCGGTAGCGGGCCAGCTCGTTGCGGACGAGAGAGTGGTGGCGCTCGAGCAGGTCGCGCCAGCCACGGTCGCCGAGTGCATTGGCGCGTTCTGTTGATCCGACGATGTCCGTGAACAGGACGGTGGCGAGCGCGCGGTCGGGCTCGACTGGTTCGCGCACGCCGGTCAGGAACTCCTGCGTCTCGGCCAGGATCTCATCCCGGTCGATCCAGGGCACATGCTCGTTGCCGGGGAGCTCGAGATAGCGTGCGCCGTCGACGTGGCGCGCGAGCCAGCGGGCGTTTTCGACGTGGCAGACCGGGTCGTCGGCGCGGTGGATGATCAGGATGGGCACCTTGATGCTGGGCACCACCTGGCGAACGTCGATCTCGAACGCCATGCGCATGAATGCAACCGCGTCCTTGGGGGTCGCCGACTGCACCTGGAGACGACCGAACCAGCGGCGAAACGCTTCGTCGCCCCGTCGGTTCGGGAAGATGTACTCGGCCGCGAGGCCCTTCCCCCAGCGCGCGGCCACCCTGTTCCGGGTCGAGAGCTTGCTCGAACTCCGCCCGCGTCGACTCGCCCCAGGGCCAGTCGTCCGTCTTCTCCTCCTTCACCTCCGCGCCGCAGAGGATGAGCGCACGCGTCCGCTCCGGATGTGCCGCTGCGAACAGCATCGACAACGGGCCGCCCTCGGAGACACCCATCAGCGCCGCGGAGTCGGAGCCGGCGGCGTCCATCACCGCGCGGACGTCGTCCATCCGCTCCTCCAGCGTGCCGATCCGAACCCGGTCCGAGAGACCCATACCACGCTTATCGAACAGCAGGAGACGCGTGAACGTTCCCAGCCGCTCACAGAAGCGCCGGTAGTCAGGATCCTCCCACAGCACTTCCAGGTTCGTGATCGCCCCCGCGACGAACACGAGGTCGATCGGTCCATCGCCCACGACCTGGTAGGCGATGCTGACGTCGCCGCTCTCTGCGTAGCAGACGTCGATCACATCAGCGAGATTCGCACAGGCTCGCAGCTTGATGTTCCGCATGCGGCCCCCGTCCGGGTCGCGGACGAACCCCGAACCTCTGGCCGCGGCCAGGACCGGCATCCGGTCGTCGCCGTTTCTAGGGGACGGCTATGCCTCGATCTCGATCATCATCCCTCGCGTGCGACGCCGGGACGACGACGAAGCCGAGAGCATCGTCCTCTACGACGAAGACTGCGGTTTCTGCAAATGGTCCCTGAACAAGATCCTCGCCTGGGATCGCTCGAGACGCCTCCGCGCCGTCCCGATCGAGAGCGAGGCGGGTGAGCGCCTGCTCGCGGGGGTGCCCCTGGGGAAACGCCTCGACTCCTGGCACCTCGTCCGCGAGGACGGCACGCTGTATTCCGCCGGCGCTGCGGTCGCACCGCTCTTGCGAATCCTCCCGGGCGGAGCCCCTCTCGCTTCCGTCTTCGCCGCCTTTCCCGGCGCAACCGAACGCGGCTACCGCTACATCGCGAGCCACCGGGACCGCTGGGCCCGGCTCCTGCACATCGACGCGAGCTGCGGCGTGCGACGACGGTGAGCCCGGCGGCCACTCGGCGAGCAGAGCGCCGCCGTTTGGTGTAAGTCACGCTCGAGGAACCAGGGGGCGAGCAGTGGGCGAGCAGATCGAACAGATCGTCGGTCGGGACTCGGAGCTCTCCGCGCTACGGGAGCTCCTCGGCCGGGGAACACCCCCGGGCGTCTGCGTGCTGACGGGCGGCCCGGGTGCCGGCAAGACCACTCTCTGGGAGGCGGGGATCGAGGCCGCCCGCCAGCAGGGGCTGCGGGTCCTCTCGGCGCGGTCGAGCGGCGCCGACGCCGAGCCGACGTTCGCGGCGCTGATCGACCTGCTCGACGGCGTCGATTTGCAGGAGGCGGCCGGCCTGCCGGCGCCGCAGCGCCGCGCGCTGGACGCAGCGCTCCTGCGGGCCGATCCGGGCGGAGCGCCGGCCGAGCCGCACGCGATCCGCGTGGCCTTCCTGACGGTGGTGCGGTCGCTGGCGCTGGTCGCACCCGTGCTGCTTGCGATCGACGACCTCCAGTGGCTCGACGTCCAGTCCGCCGAAGTCCTGGTCTTCGCCGCCAGACGGCTGGAGGTCGGACGCGTCGGGTTCCTGCTGGCGCGGCGACCCGGGGATCCCTCGGCGCTCGAGCGGGCGCTCGGGCGCTTCGACGTCCGGCAGCTCGAGGTCGGGCCACTGAGTCTCGGCGCGATCCGCCGGGTGCTGTCCGAGCGCCTCGGCCTCACACTCCACCGGCAGCTCCTCCGTCGGATCGTCGACACCACGCTCGGGAACCCTCTCTTCGCGCTCGAGGTCGGCAGATCGGTCGCGGAGCGCGGCCTGCCGGACGCCGGCAAGGAAATTGCGGTGCCGGAGGGCGTCGAGGACGCCCTCGGGACCCGCGTGGCGCTGCTTGCAGAGCCGTTGCGCGCGCTCTTGCTCGCGGTCGCGCTGAGCGGCGATCTCCGTGTCGCCCAGCTCGAGTTGCTGCGGGGCTCGTCGGCGGTCGACGATGCGGTCGAGGCGGGGTTGCTCGTCGTCGACGGCGACCGCGTGCGCGCGTCGCACCCGCTGCTGGCAGCTGCCGCGAGGAGCCGAGCCGGTGCACGCGGACGGCGCGAGCTGCATCTCGAGCTCGCCCGGGTCGTCTCCGACCTGGAGCTGCGCGCGCTCCATCTCGCGCTCGCCACCGAGCAGCCCGACGCGGCGCTCGCAGCGACGGTTTCCGCCGCAGCCAAGGCCGCAGCGGCGCGCGGCGCCGCCCAGGAGGCTGTCGTCCTCGCCGAGCATGCCCTGCGCATCACGACGCCGGGCTCGCCCGAACGGAGCGAGCGATTGCTCGAGCTGGCGGGGTACCTCGAGGTCGCAGGCGATCTGCAGCGCGTGTCGACGCTCATCGCGGGTGAGCTCGACTCGTTCGGCACGCCGTCCGCGCGAGTCCAGGCGCTCCTGCTGCTCAGCGAGGGCGGCGCGAATCAGAGCAGCGAGGACAGCCTTCGGTTTCTCGAGCGGGCCCTGGTCGAGAGTGGAGGCGATCCCCTCCTGCGCGCGCCGGTGCTCGCCAAGCTGTCGAGCAACTGGTCGAGCATCCTGATCCAGCGGATCCCCGAGGCCGAAGCGTGGGCGGAGGAAGCGCTCCTCGCGGCACGCGCGGCCGATCCCGAGCTCGAGCGGCACGTGTTGCAGAGCCTGAGCTGGGCTCGCGGCTTGCGCGGGCGTCCGGTCGACGATCTTCGCGAACGCTTCCGCGCCATTTCGGGCGGCGCCTTCTATCTGGCCGTGTCTCCCGAACGGGTCGCGGCCCAGCGCCTCGTCTGGCGCGGTGAGATCGAGCCCGCACGCACGCTGCTCACCGACCTGCGCACCGTCGCCGACGAGCGCGGCGAGGCCGTTTCCTACGCCTTGTTGAGACTTCACCTGTGCGAGCTCGAGCTGCGCGCAGGCGCCTGGGCCGACGCGACAGAGCTCCTCGACGAGTGGGGCGAGTCCTCGGACGACGAGCTGCTGCTCTGGCCGATGTACGAGCGGTGCCGCGCGCTGCTTGCCGCCGGCCGAGGCTTGCCCGACGAGGCCGAGCGCTGGGCCTCTCAGGCGATCGCGCGCGCGGAAGCGGTCGGTGTGCGCTGGGACCAGCTCGAGGCTCTCCGCGCGATCGGCATCGCGGCGCTGCTCGCTCACGATCCGGCCCGGGCCGCCGAGAGCCTCGGCGCCGTTGCGGAGCACACGACACGCGAGCAGGTGGACGAGCCCGGTGTCTTCCCGTTCGCACCGGATCTCGTCGAAGCGCTGGCGGAGCTCCGGGAGTTCGGCCAGGCGGAAGCAGTGACCACGCGGCTCGCGCAGCTCGCCGAGGAGCAGCTGCATCCCTGGGCGCTCACGACCGCGGCGCGTTGCGCCGCTCTCGTCGAGCTCGCATCGTCGGCCTACGACGAGCGTGCCGCGTGGAGCCTCGAGCAGGCGGCCGCCGAGTACGCGCGTCTCGGCCTCCGCTTCGATCATGCGCGCACCTTGCTCAGCCTCGGCCGGGCGCAGCGCAGGGCGAGGAAGTGGGGTGCCGCGCGACACTCGCTCGAGCTGGCGGCGGCGGCGTTCGACGGCATCGGGTCTACGGGCTGGGGGGAAGAGGCGCGTGCCGAGCTCGCGCGTGTCGGCGCCCGTCGACCGCAAGCAAGTGGCACGTTGACGCCGGCCGAGCAGCGTGTTGCGGCGTTGGCGTCCCAGGGGCTGTCGAACAAGGAGATCGCGCAGACGCTCTTCGTGACCGTGAACACGGTCGAAGCCCATCTCACGCACGCCTACGCAAAGCTCGGCGTGCGCTCCCGGACCCAACTGGCGCAGCGCCTCGCAGTCTCGCCCTGAAAGATTCAGGGTTTCCGTCATTTCCTCGACGCGGGAACGGGCCTACCGTCGACCGAAGTGACCGAATACCTCGTCGAGCTCTACGTCTCGGGGACAGACCCCGGCGCGGTGGCCCGAGGCGCCGAGCGGACGCGCCTCGCAGCCGAGACCCTGACCCGCGAAGGAACGCCGGTCCGCTATCTCCGCTCGATCTTCGTCCCCGAGGACGAGACGTGCTTCCACCTGTACGAAGCCGGATCGGCCGACGCGGTCCGCGAGGCCGCGCGGCGCGCCTCGATGGCGTTCGAGCGCGTCGCAGAGGTGGTCGAGGAGCCGAAAGCCAAGGCGAGCTGAACCGACGGGCTGCGGCAACCCAGGCGAACACCAGGAGGAGAGAGCATGGCACGCGACAGCGAACGCAAATTCAGCCGCCGGAGGTTCCTCGGCACGATGGGCGCGGGTGCGGGGGCGCTGGCGCTCGATCCGGCCGGCGCGCTGGCGGCGTCACGCCAGGCTCCCGCCCGCGGAGCCGTGCGAAGCGATCACTTCGGGCGGCTCTTCCAGCTCCCGCCGTTCGCCCGTCAGAGCCCGGCCGTCGAGCAGGCCTTGCTGGAGATCGGCAAGCCCGGCGGGCTCCTCGACGCGGGCGATGATCTCGCTGCGGGGCCGAAGGCGCTGATCGTCGACCTGACCTTGAGTGCCAACAACCCGAACAACCCGACGCACACGGCGGGCACGACGTTCTTCGGACAGTTCCTCGACCACGACATCACCTTCGATGCGGGCTCGCGGCTCGCGCAGCCGACCCATCCTGAGAACGCCCGCAACTTCCGGACGCCCGCGCTCGATCTCGACTCCGTGTACGGCGCCGGGCCGGTCGCCCAGCAGGAGCTGTACGAGCCGGACGATCACATCAAGCTGAAGGTCGAGAGCGGCGGCCTCTTCGAGGACCTGCCTCGCCGCGCCGACGGCGCCGCGGTGATCGCGGACCCCCGCAACGACGAGAACCTGATGATCGCCGGGATGCATTGCGCGATGTTGCGCTTCCACAACAACGCGGTCGACGTCGTCCGCACCGAGCAGGGCCTGACGGAACCTTCGCAGGTGTTCGCCGAGGCACGCCGGCTGACGACGTGGCACTACCAATGGCTGATGGTGAACGAGTTCCTGCCGCAGATCGTCGGCCGGTCGATGGTCGACGACGTCTTCCGGCGCGGCCGGCGACTGTACAAACCGGAGGCCGGAGATGCGTTCATGCCGGTCGAGTTCCAGACGGGCACCTACCGGATGGGCCACAGCATGGTTCGTCCGTCGTATCGCGCGAATCTCGCCGGCGACAACGGCCAGCCGTTCTTCGCTTTCGTCTTCGACCCGTCGGCCGGCGGCAGCGATCCGTCGGATCTTCGCGGTGGTGCCCGCGCGCCGCGCCGCTTCATCGGCTGGCAGACGTTCTTCGACTTCGGCGACGGGCAGGTGAAGCCGAACAAGAAGATCGACACGAAGCTGTCGACGCCGCTCTTCAACCTGCCGCTCGGTGCGATCGCGAGTCACGACGCGCCCACCTCGCTGCCCCAGCGGAACCTTCTCCGCCACCTGACGTGGCAGCTGCCTGCGGGCCAGAGCGTCGCGCGTGCACTCGGCGTCACGCCGCTCGGGGTAGCGGACCTGCACGAGCTCTCCGGGCTCGGCGTCGGCTTCGACCAGTCGACGCCCCTTTGGTACTACGTCCTGAAGGAGGCGGAGGTGGTCGCGGACGGCCTGCACCTCGGCCCCGTCGGCGGACGGATCGTCGGCGAGGTCTTCGTCGGCTTGCTCCAGACCGACCCCGACTCCTACCTCGCGCAGCAGCCGGGCTGGACGCCGACACTGGGCGGCAAGGGCAGCGCGTTTCAGATGATCGACTTCCTGACGTTCGCGGGCGTCGACCCGGCTTCGCGGGGCCAGTGATGCGCTGAGCAGTCGTTCTCAAACGCCTCCTTCGAGGGATCTCGTGCCGGTCGTTGCTTGACGATTTTGACAACTGACATCGAGAGAGACGGAGATCTGGCATGAGACGTTCTGCGGCGGGCGGCTTGTTCATCGTCGGCGCCGGTCACGGAGGTCCAGCTCTTTCGCGGCGAGAGGTCGCCGCGCTCGGCCTCGCATTGCTCGTGCTCGTCCCGGCGGTCACGTTCGGCCGTCATGCTCTCGGGCTTCCGTCGCTGGTCGAGCGGGGACTGGCGTGGCTCGTCCCCGGCAGCGGCAAGAGCCAGCCGGCGACGCCGGCCCCGACGAACACGTTGCCCGCCGTTTCGGTCCCGAACGGCGTCGCGAGGCAGGTAGCGGCCGAGACGCACAACCTGAGCACCGGTGCGACCAAGGCGCGCCTTCATCCTCGTGCAGCGACGGCGGTCTCGAGCGCCGGCGCCGGAGTACGCATCGGCGCGCCGGTCGCCACTCCGGCCACGACGGGCACGGCGGCGGGCGGCACAGGTTCGGTCCCGACCTCCGGCGGCGGCACCGGTGCCGGCGGCGGTGGGTCGCCTGCAGGAGCCGGTGGCTCGACCGGCGGGAACACCGGTGGGAACGGCACGGTCGGCGTGAGCGGCAACACCGGCAACTCATCGCCGGTCCCGGTCGGCGTATCGGTGGGTGCCTCGACGTCGGGCGTCTCTGCAGGCGCATCGGTCGGCGGCGCATCCGTCGGCGTGACGGCCCCGCTTCCGACCGACCCGACGAGCTCTCCGACGACGACGCCGACGGCCACCGTCTCAACGGTGACGACGCCGGCGATCACGACGCCTGTCGCCACGGTGCCCGCGCTCACGACACCTGCGATCACGACGCCGACCCTCACGCTCCCGAAGCTGCCGTGACGCTTACCTCGTCCGGAGGACGCCTGCCGGTGCGGCGTGCGCCGCGGCTGGTCTTGCGGTTCGTCCTGGTGACGGCGATCGGGCTGGCGATCGCCGGCGTGGGCGTGGCACTCGTCGTCGATCACGCGATCGCCAGGCAGTCGGAGCGGCAGGCGGTATCGCGCGCCGTCGTCGCGACCCATGCTCTGCTCGACCGCCAGCTGCGCCCCGCGGACCTCGCGCACACGCCCTCCGCGGCCCGTCGGCAGCAGCTCAGGCGTCTGTTCTCTGCGCGTGCGCTCGGCGTCGACGTGCTCGGCGCCTCCCTCTATGCCCAGCGCGGCATTGTGTTCTCGTCGGTTCCGGGACCGTTGCAGACGGCGGACGGGCGCCTGGTCGACCGGGCCAGGGCGGGACGCGTCATCTCGACGGTCACGTCGACCGATTCCGGCCCGATTCTTCGGACGTTCCTTCCCCTCTCGCTGACCACGACGAGCGGCGCGAGGCCCGGTGTGGTCGAGATCGATCAGAGCTACTCACCGATTGCCGATGCGGCCCGGAACTCGGCGCTGGTCGTCGCCGCGATCCTCGAAGGCCTGCTCCTGCTGCTGATCGTCCTGCTCGTTCCCGTGCTCTCCAGCGCGGCGGCCCGGCTCCGCGACCATCTCGAGGAGCTCGACACGATCGCGAGTCACGACGAGCTGACGGGTTTGCTCAATCGCGCGGGTTTCCGCCGGGCGTGCGAGGAGGCTCTGGGCGTCCCCGTGACGGCCGGGGCGCTGGTGGTCGTCGATCTCGAGCGCTTCAGCGAGATCAACCAGACGATCGGTGCCGAGAACGGCGACCGGCTCCTCGGCGAGGTGGGAGGTCGCATTCGCGGCGCCGTCCCGGGCAGGCCCGTCGCCCGAATCGGCGAGGATGAGTTCGGCGTCCTCCTGACTGCCCTCGACCGAAAGCGCTTGAACGACCTGGTCGACGAGATCCGGGCTGCGCTCAAGGCCCCGTTCCTCGTCGACGGGATCGAGCTCGAGCTCGATGCACGGTGCGGTGCGGCCGAGCATCCGGAGCACGGCAACGACTTCGACTCGCTCGTCCATCACGCCGGGCTGGCCCTTTCGCGCGCCAAGGCGATGCACGAGTCACTGGCTCTCTACCTGCCGGACCCGAACGATGGCGACCTCGCCCGCCTGCGCCTGAAGGCCCAGCTTCGCCAGGCGCTGCACTCCGATCAGCTGCTCGTCTACTACCAGCCGCAGGCGGACCTCGCGACGCGGTCGATTCGCGGCGTGGAGGCGCTCGTCCGCTGGCGTCACCCGACGCGCGGCGTGCTCGCGGCCGGCGAGTTCATCCAGACGGCCGAGCAGAGCGGAATCATCACCGAGCTGGGCCGGTTCGTGCTTGCCACGGCCCTTGGCCAGTGGCGCGAATGGCGGCAGGAAGGTCTCACACTCGACGTCGCGGTCAACCTCTCGACGATCGACCTGCTCGACCTCTCGCTGCCCGGGAGCATCACCGATCTGCTGATCGAGTACGGCATGCCGGCCGAATATCTCGTCCTCGAGATCACCGAGCGGACGCTGCTGCACGACGAGCTGCAGGCGAGGAAGGTTCTACGGCAGCTCGACCGGATCGGGGTGCGCCTGGCGATCGACGACTACGGGACCGGCTATTCGTCTCTCGCGATGCTTCGCCGCCTGCCCGTGCAGCAGGTCAAGATCGACCGGAGCTTCGTCAGCGGGATTCCCGGCGACCGCGAGAACGACGAGATCGTGCGCAGCACCGTTCAGCTCGCGCACATCCTCGGCGCAACGGTCGTCGCCGAGGGAGTCGAGAAAGCGGCCGAGCTCGACCGGCTGGGCGCTCACGGGTGCGACATCGCCCAGGGCTACCTGATCGGGCATCCGCTCCCGGCCGATCAGCTCGGGGCACTGCTGCGCGCGCGCACCCCGGTCGGGGCGGCGAACCTCGAGGTCGTTCACGCCGTCTTCTAAGTCACGCGCGAAGGCCTATTGCGAGCGGCGTCCGAAGAGCGAGCTCTCGACCATGTAGAAGAGCGCCAGCGCTGCGAAGATCGAGACCGCGATCCACGAGGAGATGAGCGCGCTCAGCATCCCGAGCGCGTACGACGGGATGCCGGGCAGGAAGGCGCGCGAGATGCCGCTGACGATGCGCTGGTCGGCCTCGGCCGCGATCAACCGCCTGCCGAGTGCGGCGTAGAACCAGAGCAGCGCGTACATGATCGACATCAGCGTCATCGTGAGCCCGTAGAAGAAGGCCGCCGTGGAAGCCTGGCTGTCGTTCAGGTGCTCGGCGAGGACTCGGGTCGGGAACGGGACGAACGAGATCACCATCAGGAACACGACGCTGATCGCGAGCAGCGTGCGGTCGGCATGGTCGATCAGCGCGAATACCGCGTGATGGTTGATCCACATGATCCCGATCGTCACGAACGACACGGCGTAGGCGGCGTACGACGGCCACAGATGCGCGAGCCCGTGCACGAGCGACCCGTGCTCCGGCGGCAGGTTGACGTCGAGGATCAAGAGCGTCGCGGCGATCGCGAAGACGCCGTCGCTGAACGTCTCGAGGCGGGCCGTCTGCATCGCGCGAGCGTAGCCGCTTCTAAGATCGCCACATGAGCTTCTCCGGGTCGCTGATCCAGAACGCGATCTACATCGCGCAGCAACCCCCCGAGTGGCCGATCACCGCCGACGACTGGGAGCGCGCGGCAGCCGCGAAGCTCGACCCCGGCGCGTACGGCTACATCGCCGGCTCGGCCGGCGCCGAATCGACGGCGCAGGCGAACGTCGACGCGTTTCGCCGACACCGGATCCGGCCGCGGATGCTCTCAGGCAACGTCTCGCGCGATCTGTCCGTCGAGGTCCTGGGGCTCCGCTCGCCGGCGCCGTTCCTCTATGCGCCGATCGGCGTGCTCTCGATCGCCCACGAGGACGCCGAGCCGGCGGTGGCGCAGGCGAGCGCATCCTCCGGCGTCCCGCTGGTGCTGTCCGGCGCCGCGACTCATTCGCTCGAGGAGGTCGCAGAGGCCGGCAGCCCGCGCTGGTACCAGCTCTACTGGCCCAACGACCGTGAGCTCTGCGAGAGCTTCGTCTGGAGGGCGGAGGCGGCCGGCTACTCGGCGATCGTCGTGACGCTCGACACGCTCACGCTCGGCTGGCGCCCGCGCGACCTGCGCGCCGCCTACCTGCCGTTCCTGCAGGGCGAAGGGTGCGGTGTCTACTTCAGCGACCCGGTGTTCCTGTCGAGGCTCGCCAAGCCACCGGCCGAGGATCCCCTCACGGCGGCCGCGACGATGCTGACGCATTTCCCGAACCTCGGGCTCGCCTGGGACGACCTGGACTGGCTGCGCGCCCAGACGTCGCTGCCGCTGCTCGTGAAGGGCGTCCTGCGCGCCGACGACGCGCAGCTCGCGCTCGACCACGGGATCGACGGCGTGATCGTCTCGAATCACGGCGGCCGGCAGGTGGACGGCGCAGTGGCGGCTCTCGACGCGCTCGTCGAGGTGCGGGCTGCGCTGCCGTCGGCGGTCGTCCTGATGGACGGCGGGATTCGCTGCGCCGCCGACATCGTCAAGGCGCTCGCGCTCGGCGCGGACGCGGTGCTGCTCGGGCGGCCGTACGTCTACGCGCTTGCCGTCGGGGGCCGCCGCGGCGTCGAGGAGCTGACACAGAACCTGATGGCCGAGCTCGACCTCACGCTCGCCCTCGCCGGAGCAGCGTCGGTCCGCGAGCTCGATCGATCGTGGCTGATCTCGGCGTAGTCCTCGCTGCGCCGGGAGAGGTCGCGCTCGAAGAGATCGCGGTCGATGAGCCCGGCGCGGGCGAGGTGCTCGTCCGGATCGAGGCGACCGGCGTCTGCCACAGCGACCAGCACGTGATCGACGAGAACGGGTGGGGCCACGCGTTTCCGGTGCTGCTCGGGCACGAGGGGGCCGGCACCGTCGAGGCGGTGGGGGCTGACGTCGACGTACTGTCTCCGGGCGACCGGGTCGTGCTCGGCTGGAAGGCGGCGTGCGGCAACTGCCCGGCGTGCCTGCGTGGTGCACCTCGCCGCTGCCGCAGGCCGCCGGGTGCGCCGGGTCGCCTGCACCGGCGCGACGGCGCTGTGCTGACACCGGTGTTGCGCACGGGGACGTTCGCCACTCGCACCGTCGTCCCGGTGGCTGCCGCCGTGCGGATCCCGCAGGAGCTGCCGGTGGAGCAGGCCTGCCTGATCGGCTGCGCCGTCGCGACCGGCGTCATGTCGGTGCTGGAGACGGCGAAGGTGTGGCCGGGGGCGCGCGTGGCGGTGATCGGCTGCGGTGCCGTCGGGTTGTCGGCGATCCAGGGCGCGCGCATCGCGGGGGCGTCGGAGATCCGGGCGATCGACGTCGACGCCCGCAAGCTGGAGCAGGCCCGCCGCTTCGGCGCCAGCGATGTCGAGGCCGGGCCCGTCGACTTCGTGTTCGACGTGGTCGGACGGCGGTCGACCTTCGAGCAGGGGCTCTCGCTGCTCGTCTCGGGCGGGACCTACGTGCTGATCGGCCTCTCGCCGGCCGGCGAGCGTGCCGAGCTGGAGCTTCCCTTGCTCTTCGCGAAGCGCACGACGATCGTCGTCTCCCACGGCGGCGACCATCTGCCGCAGGAGGACTTCCCGCGGCTCGCGCAGCTGGCCCTCGACGGCGAGCTCGAGCTCGCCGCGATGGTCTCGCGCACCGCGCCGCTCGACGGGTGGCAGGCCGCGCTCGACGCGATGCGGGACGGCGACGTGATCAGGACGGTGTTGAAGCCATGAGCGACGTAGGCTCGACGGAGTCGCCCAGGAGCGGAGGCTCCGGCTCTGCCGGCGCTGGAGCGGGAGTCAGCAGCAATGTCGAGTTGTTCAGGCGGATGATCGCGGGGGAGATTCCCGGTGCGGCGGTCAGCGACCTGATCGGGATGCGCATGACCGCTGTGGGCGAGGGAAGCGCGACCTTCGAGCTCGAGGTCGGCCCGCAACACTCCAGCCCGCCGGGGACGCTGCACGGCGGCATCCTCTGCGACCTCGCCGACGCGGCGATGGGCTGCGCGAACGCGACCCGCCTCGAAGCCGGCGAGGCGTTCACGACCGTCGAGCTGAAGATCAACTTCCTGAAGCCGGTCTGGAGCGGACGTCTCACGGCGGTCGGCTCCGTCCTCAAGGCTGGGCGGACGATCGCCCTCACCGACTGCCGCGTCACAGACGAGTCGGGGTCGCTCGTGGCCTACGCGACGTCGACGTGCATGACGCTGCGCGAAAGTTAGGATCGCTGCGTGGACCTGCGCGACACGCCGGAGGAGGCCGCCTTTCGGCAGGAGGTGCGCGCGTTCATCGAGCAGAACCTGCCGGCGGCGTCGAAGGAGCGAGGCGGCAGGCGCTTCGAGGAGACCGACCGGACCTGGAGCCGCAGTCTCGGTGACGCGGGCTATGCCGGCCTGACGTGGCCGAAGGAATACGGCGGCGCCGGCGCCCCGTACAACCACCAGGCGATCTTCCTCGAGGAGCTGGCGCGCGCCGAGGCGCCGTCCCACCTCGGGGTGATCGGCCTCGGCATGGCCGGACCGACGATCATCGCGTGGGGCACCGACGCCCAGAAGGACCGCTACCTGGCGAAGATCCTGAGCGCCGAGGAGATCTGGTGCCAGGGCTTCTCGGAGCCCGATGCCGGCAGCGACCTGGCGGCTGCGCGCACGCGGATCGAGGACCGCGGCGACCACTTTCTCGTGAACGGCCAGAAAGTGTGGTCGTCGTTCGCGCACATCGCCGACTTCTGCATCCTCGTCGGCCTCGGGCTGCCGGACGACCCGCGGTACAAGAACCTCACGTACGTGATCGCCGACATGCACGCGCCGGGCGTCGAGGTTCGGCCGCTCGTGCAGATCACCGGGCAGCCCGAGTTCAACGAGATCTTCTTCACCGACGTCCAGGTACCGAAGGAGAACCTGCTCGGCGAGATCGGCGGCGGCTGGCAGGTCGCGATGACGACGCTCCTGCACGAACGAGGCACGCTCGGGTTCGCACTCGCGGCGACGCTCGACGTCGCCGTGCGCAAGCTCCTCGCACTGGCGAAGGAGCGCAAGGTCACGGACCCGATCCTGCGCGACCGCATCGCCCGCGAGTGGGTCGAGCTGCAGGCGCTCAAGTACACGAACTATCGGTCGCTGACGACGCTCCAGAAGACCGGGATTCCGGGCCCCGAGGGCTCGGCGTCGAAGCTCGTGTGGTCGGAGAACAACCAGCGGCTGACGAAGCTGGCGCTCGAGATCCTGGGCTCACACGCGCAGCTGACAGACGGCGGCGGCTACGCGGACGGGTACTGGCAGTACCAGCAGCTTCGCTCCCGCGGCAACACGATCGAGGCCGGCACGAGCGAGATCCTCCGCAACATCGTCGCCGAACGCGTGCTCGGCCTTCCCCGCAGTCGATGAAAGAGTGCAGATAGATGGACTTCTCCTTCACCGCGGAGCAGGACGACCTCCGGCGCGAGGCGCGTTCGTTCCTCGAGGCCAATCCGTCGCCGACGCTCGACCAGCTCGCCCCGCTCGGCTGGGTCGGGATCTTGCAGAGCGACGACTTCAGCTTCCTCGACGCGGCCGTGCTGTTCGAGGAGCTCGGCCGTGTGCTCTACGACGGCCCGTACGTGCTGAACGAGGTCGCAGGCCAGCCGGGCGAGGACGTCTGGTCGATCGAGATCGACGGCTTCGTGCCGCACCTCGACCAGGTCGACCGGGTGCTCACGCCGGACATGCACGGCCGACCGGCCGAGGGCGAGCAGATCGCGACCGTCGACGAGACTCTGCGCCTCGGCCGCTTGACCGCGAACGGGGCCGGCCCCGCGACAGGCGCCTGGGTCGACGTGCGGCGCCGGCTGCTGGCGGCGCTCGCGCTCGAGGCGGTCGGGATCGGGTCGAAGGCGGTCGAGCTCGCGATCGCCTACGCGGCGTCCCGCGAGCAGTTCGGCAAGAAGATCGGGACCTACCAGGCGATCTCGCACCCGCTCGTCGACGCGTACGTCGCCGTCGAGCTTGCGCGCTCGCTCGCGTACTGGGCGGCGTGGTCGGTGGCAGTGCAGGACGACGCGGTCGACCTCGCAGTTGCCTCTGCGAAGTCGCAGGCCGCGGAGGCCGCCGTGCTCGCGTGCGAGCGCTCGATCCAGGCGCACGGCGGCATCGGGTTCACGTGGGAGCACCCCTTGCACCGCTACTACAAGCGTGCGCTGTGGCTCGAGGGTGCGCTCGGCTACGGCCGTGAGCTGCGCGCCGAGGTGGCTGCATCCCTGCTTGCCTCGTAACCGGCGCCTCGACCGGCATCGGCCGTGCCACGGTCGAGCGTCTGCTCCGCGGCGGCTGGACGGTGCACGCGTCGGTCCGCAACGCGGGCGACGCGCCCGACGGGGCGAACGAGCTCGTCTTCGATCTCACGGACGCGGCCGCGGTCGCCGAGGCCGCGGCCGGGATCGAGCACCTCGACGCCCTCGTCGAGAACGCTGGTATCGCGATCGCCGGCCCGCTCGAGTTCCTGCCGCCGGACGAGCTGACGCGCCAACTCGACGTGAACGTCGTCGGTCAGCTGCGAGTCCTGCAGGCGTTCCTGCCGGCAGTGCGGGCGGGCCGCGGGCGTGTCGTGATCGTCGGCTCGGTAGCGGGCAGATCCGCGCTGCCGTTCATGGGCGCGTACGCGATGAGCAAGTTTGCGCTGGAGGCGATGGCGGACTCGCTCCGCGTCGAGCTCCAGCCGTGGGGGATGCACGTCGCGATCGTCGAGCCCGGGACGATCGCCACGCCGATCTGGACGAAGCCGCAGCGGACTGCCGAGGCGCTCCCGCCGGCCGCGGGCGAGCTGTACGGCGCGAGGCTGACGAAGCTCCGCAACCTCGCGGCCCAGCGTTCGGCGGAGCACGCGGTGCCCGCGGAGTCGGTCGCGGAGGCGATCGAGCACGCCCTCACCTCCGAGAAGCCGCGGACGCGCTACATCGTCGGGCCCGACGCCAAGCGGCGAGCGCGGCTTCAGCACCTCCCGGACCGGTTGCGCGACCGGATGCTGACGCGCTTCCTGTTCGGGTCGTAGGATCACGGCCGTGGGCTATTCGGTGAACTCGCTCGACTCGCTCGGCGACGGGCACGGCTTCCGGAAGATCCGTAAGCCGCTCGGCGTGACTGCGTTCGGGGTCAACGCGATCGTGTTCCCGCCGCACTACGACGGCCCCAACCACTACCACGACACGCAGGACGAGCTCTACTTCGTCCATCGAGGCACGGCGACCTTCGTGGTCGACGGCGACGAGCACACGGTCGAAGAGGGCGGACTGGTGCACGTCGAGTCGACGACGCCGAGAAGCGTCTCGAATCGCACGGACGACGATCTCGTCGTCCTGATCGTCGGCGGCAAGGGCGGCTACGTCGACCGTGACGGGCAGCTCGTCGGGCCGGACGACCTGGCGAAGCGTCAGGGGCTCACGCAATGAACGGTCTGATGATGGATTTCCAGCTGACGCTGCCGACCTTGCTCCGGCGTGCGGAGGCGTATTCGGGCGGCTCGGAGCTCGTCACCCGGCTGCCCGACCGGAGCTTCCGGCGAATCACGTACGCCGAGTCGTGCCGGCGCGCCCGTGCGCTCGCCGTCGCGCTCCGGCAGCTCGGGCTGCAGCCGGGCGATCGCGTCGCGACGCTGTGCTGGAACCACCTCGTCCACCACGAGGCGTACCTCGGCATCCCGTGCGGAGGCTTCGTGCTGCACACGCTGAACCTGCGCCTGCATCCGACGGACCTCGCGTACATCGCGAAGCACGCGGGCGACCGTGTGGTGATCGTCGACAAGACCCTGGTGCCGCTGCTCGACCAGTTCATAGCCAACACGAACATCGAGCACGTGTTCGTCGTCGAGGACGACTACGAAGAGCTGCTTACAGGCGTCGATGCGGACGAGTGGGTCGACCCGCAGCTCGACGAGAACGCCGCCGCGGCAATGTGCTACACGAGCGGCACGACAGGGCAGCCGAAGGGTGTCCTCTATTCGCACCGGTCGACGGTGCTGCACACGCTCGGCGTCGCTGCCGGCAACCCGATGGGGCTCGGCATCTCCGAGCAGGACGTGATCCTGCCGGTCGTGCCGATGTTCCATGCGAACGCCTGGGGCTATCCCTACCTGGCGACGATGCTCGGCGCGAAGGTCGTCTACCCAGGGCCGTATCTCGATCCGGAGAGCCTGCTCGACGCGTTCGTGTCGGAGGGAGTGACGTGGACGGCAGGCGTCCCGACGATCTGGCTCGGCATCCTCCAGCTGCTCGACGACAACCCCGGGCGCTGGGATCTCTCGAGGATGAAGGGGATGCTCGTCGGCGGCTCCGCCGCGCCGCGCTCGCTGATCGCGGGCTTCAAGGAGCGCCACGGGCTCGACGTCGTCCACGGGTGGGGAATGACCGAGACCTCGCCCGTCGCCACGACCGCGCAGCTGCCCGGCGAGCTCTCGACCGCGGACCCCGACACGCGCTACGACTTCATCGCGATGCAGGGGCGGCCGCTGCCACTGGTCGAGCTGCGCCATCGCGACGCCGAGGGCAACGTCCTGCCGTGGGACGGCGAGGCGATGGGCGAGCTCGAGACCCGTGGGCCCTGGGTGGCGGCGGCGTACTACGAGACGCCCGAGCAGTCCGATCGCTGGACCGACGACGGCTGGTTCCGCACCGGCGACGTCGTCACGATCCATCCGACGCGGCTTCATCCAGATCAAGGACCGCGCCAAGGACGTGATCAAGTCCGGTGGCGAATGGATCTCCTCGGTCGAGCTCGAGAACGCACTGATGGCGCACCCGTCGGTCGTCGAGGCTGCGGTGATCGCGATTCCCGACCCGAAGTGGGACGAACGGCCGCTCGCGGCGGTGGTGCTCGTAGAGGGGAAGGCCGCCACCGGCGACGAGCTGCGCGACTTTCTCGCGCCGCACTTCGCGAAGTGGTGGCTGCCCGACCGCTTCGAGTTCGTCGCCGAGATTCCGAAGACGAGCGTCGGGAAGTTCCGCAAGACCGAGCTTCGCGAGATGTTCGCCCAGCAACCTGCCGGCACGCCGTGATCAAGACCGTCTGGCTCGACAACGCGCCGGTCAACGCCGTCAACGCCGGGATCATCGACACGCTCTGGCGCGAGCTCGAACAGCTCGATGACGAGATCCGCGTCGTCGTGCTGCGCGGGAAAGGCGAGCGGGCGTTCTCGGCGGGCGCCGACATCGGCGGCTTCCAGGGCGGCAGCGACGACGGCGGCCGGCCGGCCGGCATCCAGCCGGTCGCCGACCTGATCGAGCACGTGCCGGTACCGGTCGTCGCCGCGATCCACGGGTACTGCCTCGGCGGCGGGCTCGAGATCGCACTCGCCTGCGACTTTCGGATCGCGCACGTCGACGCGCAGCTCGGCTTCCCCGAGGTGAACCTCGGCCTGCTTCCCGGGGGCGGCGGCACGCAGCGGGCGCCGCGCCTGATCTCGCCCGGACGCGCGCGGTGGCTCGTGATGTCCGGCGAGCGGATCCCTGCCCGCACCGCCGAGGCGTGGGGCCTCGTCGAGTTCGTCGTCGACGACCTCGAGGACGGCATCGCGCGGTACGTCGAGCCGCTCGCGAAGCAGTCGCCGCATGCACTGCGCCAGATCAAGTCGCTGCTTCACGACACGCGCGACGAGCGCAATGACGAGCGCGAGGTCCGCGCGTTCGCGGCCTGCCTCACCTCCGAGGACGGCCAGGAGGGTGTCGCCGCGTTCCTCGAGAAGCGCGAGGCGCGCTGGACGGGACGGTGAGAGCGGCCGTCCTGCGGGAGGTGGGCGGCGACCTCCGGATCGAAGATGTGCCCGAGCCCGAGGGAGACGCGGTCGTTTCCGTTCGCGCAGCCGGAGTCAACTTTGCCGACCTGCTGATCCGCCGCGGTCTGTACCCGCAGATGCCCGAGCTGCCGTTCGTGCCTGGCTCGGAGGTCGCCGGCGAGCTGGACGGCCACCGTGTCCTTGCGTTCACCAGGCTCACCGGCGGCGGCTATGCGGAGCGGGTCGCAGTCGACCCCGACTGGACGTTCCCGCTGCCCGACGACGCCTCGTTCGCGGCCGGTGCCGGGTTCCTGCTCACCTACCTGACTGCCTTCATCCCGCTGCACCGGCAAACACGCGTGCTGCCCGGGAGCACGGTGCTCGTCCACGCCGGCTCGGGCGGCGTGGGCAGCGCAGCCGTCCAGCTCGCGAAGAACCTGGGCGCACATGTGATCGCGACGGCGAGCACTCCCGAGAAGCGCGCCGTCGCGCGCGACAACGGCGCCGACGAGGCCGTCGGCTACGACCAGCTCGACGATGTTCGCGCCGACGTGATCGTCGACCCGGTCGGCGGTGAGGTGTTCACGCGCTCGCTTTCGCTGCTCAACCCGCTCGGGATGATCGTCGCGGTCGGCTACACCACCGGGCCCTGGGAGGACCCGAGCGTGCAGTGGCTCGTCGGCCGCAACGTCGGCGTGGTCGGCGTGTTCCTCGGGCGTCTGATGAAGCTGGAGCCGGGCTTCGTCCGCGAGTGCGCGCTCGAGCTGCTCGCGATGTGGACGCGCGGCGAGATCGACCCGGTGATCGGGTCGCGCTTCCCGCTGGCCGATGCCGACGCGGCGCACGCGCTGATCGCGGAGCGCAAGCACGTCGGCAAGGTCGTTCTCGAGCCGTGAAGGCGCTCGTCACGGGCGGAGCCGGCGGCATCGGCCGTGCGATCGCCCGGCGCCTCGAGGACGCGGGCTACGAGGTCGACTCGCTCGATCTCATCAACGGCTTCGACGTCACCGACTCGACGGCGTGGAAGTCGGTCGGGCCGGTCGACCTGGCGTGTCTGAACGCGGGAGTGCTGACCGGCGAGAGCGACATGCGCCGGCTCAGCGAAGACCAGTACCGTCACGCGCTCGCCGTGAACGTCGACGGCGTCGTGTTCGGGGTGCGCCGGCTCGCACAGGTGATGGAGGAGGGCGCGATCGTCGTGACGGCATCGCTCGCCGGCCTGACGGGAATGCCGAGCGATGCCGTCTATTCGCTCACCAAGCACGCGCTCGTGGGGTTCGTGCGCAGCGTCGCGCCGCAGCTCGAGCCGGTGACGATCAACGCCGTCTGCCCGGGGATCGCGGATACGCCGATGATCGATTCGCAGCGAGCCGCGTTCGCCGCGGCGGGGTTCCCTCTCGTCGACCCTGCTGTCGTCGCCGACGCGGTTTGGCGGGCAGCGACGAGCGGCCGGAGCGGAGAAGCGTGGTTCGTCCAGCCGGGCCGTGATCCGGCGCCGTTCCGCTTCCCGACGCTCCCGGGCCCGCGCCGTGACGGCGAGCGCGTCGGCCTGCCGCCTGCCGGCTGACGGTCAGTTCAGCGACGGGTCGATCGGCATGTGCTCCATCAGGGTGAACGCGCGCCCCTTGCGCTGCAGCACCCGGCGCCACAGCTCGTCCGGATCGGCGGCGAAGGCGTCGTCGGGCTCGGCGTCGACGACGATCCACGACGCCTCGCCGAGCTCGGCTTCGAGCTGCCCGGCGCCCCAGCCGGAGTAGCCGGCGAAGAGACGAAGTCGCAGGATCGACAGCTCGTCCGGCTCGGCTTCGGCCGGCATGAAGCCGAGGCTGCCGACGATCGCGGCCGCCGCTTCGTCGACGTCCTCGAAGTCCGCCAGCGCGATCAGCGCGTCCGGCTGGACCGGGCCGCCCACGAACACGGGATCGCCGGCGCCTGGAACACCGTCGAGCGACGGCACGGCTTCCGCAGCGCTCGTCGCCGAGGGCCGGCTCAGCACCAGCCCCATCGCGCCCTCGTCGTCGTGATGCGCGATCAGGACCACCGTCTTGCGGAAGTTGGGGTCGATCAGCGACGGCGACGAGACGAGCAGTTTTCCGCGCAAGGACTCCACGTCAATGGAAGTCCCACCCGTCGCCGTTCGCAAACGTCTTCAGGATGCGGCGGGCGACGACCATGCGGTGCACCTCGTCCGGGCCGTCGTAGATCCGGCCCGCGCGGGCCGTGGTGAGCATGTGGGCGAGCGGCGTCTCGTCGGTGAGCCCGCGGGCGCCGTGGACCTGGATCGCGCGGTCAATCACATCCTGCAGCGCCTGCGCGGCGAAGAACTTGATCGCCGAGATCTCGACGCGCGCCTCGTCACCGCCGTCGATCTTGTGAGCGGCGTCGAGCGTCATCAGCCGGCACGCCTGGATCTGGGCGTAGCTGTCGGCGATCCAGTTCTGGACGGTCTGCTTCTCCGACAGCGGACCGCCGAAGGCCTGTCGTTCGAGCGAGTACGAGCACATCAGCGCGAACGCGCGCTGCATCTGGCCGAGCCAGCGCATCACGTGATGGATGCGGCCTGGGCCGAGCCGCTTCTGTGCGATCCGGAAACCCTCGCCCTCGTTGCCGAGGGTATTGGCGACCGGCACACGCACGTTCGTGTAGCGCACCTCGCAGTGCGTCGTCCAACCGCGGCCGGCGTGGCCCATGACGGGTACCGGGCGCACGACGTCGACGCCGGGGGTGTCGGCAGGGACGATGATCTGGGTCGCCCGTCCGTGCGGTGCTGCGTCGGGGTCGGTGACGGTCATGACGATCCCGAATGCTGCGCCCTCGGCGCCCGACGAGAACCACTTGTGACCGTCGATCACCCAGTCGTCGCCGTCGCGGACCGCGCGCGTACGCAGCGTGGTCGGATCGGATCCCGGCACCTCGGGCTCGGTCATCGAGAAGAACGAGCGAATCTCACCCGCGACGAGCGGCCGCAGCCAACGCTCCTTCTGGTCGTCGGTGCCGAAGAGGTGGAGGATCTCGGCGTTGCCTGCGTCGGGTGCCTGGCACCCGAAGACGAGCTGCCCCCACAGCGAGCGGCCGATGTGCTCGTTGAGGTAGGCGTAGTCGAGGAAGCCGGTGCCCGTGCCGCCGGCCTCCGGGGGCACATGCGGTGCCCACAGCCCGAGTGCCCGCACTTCGTCGCGTAACTCGGCGACGAGCGCGTCGGCGGCGTCGTCCTCACGGTCGAGCACCGGCTCGCTCGGGAGCACGCGCTCGTCCATGAACGCGCGAACCTGGGCGAGCCTTTCGGCCGGCGGGGCCCAATCGGTGACGGTCATGCGTTTAGCATCGCATCGTTGCGTCTCGGGTTCTACATGGGATACGCACAGCCGGGCACGAACCCGCTCGAGCTGATCGAGCTCGCGCGGGAGGCGGAGCGGCTCGGCTACGACTCTGCCTGGGCTGCGGAGGCATGGGGAGTCGACGCCGTCTCGCCGCTGGCGTGGCTGGGCGCGCTGACGGATCGCATCAAGCTCGGGACGGCGATCATGCAGCTGCCGGGTCGCTCGCCGGCGAACGCCGCGATGACCGCGGCGACGCTCGACCTCATGTCGGGCGGCCGCTTCCTGATGGGCCTCGGCACGTCGGGACCGCAGGTCGTCGAGGGCTGGCATGGGCAGGAGTGGGGGAGGCCGCTTGGCAAGACGCGCGAGTACGTGGAGATCGTTCGCGCAGCGTTGCGGCGCGAACGGCTCGAGCATCACGGTGCGCACTACGACATCCCGATCAGCGGCGGGACGGGACTCGGCAAGCCGCTTCGCCTGATGGTCCGTCCGCTGCGCGCGGAGATCCCGATCTATCTCGCAGCGATCGGAGCGAAGTCCGTCGAGCTCGCGTTCGAGATCGCCGACGGCTGGCTCCCGATCTTCTGGTCGCCCGAGCAGGCGCGCTCGGTGTTCCCGCTCGAACGTGCGCGTCCCGGCTTCGACATCGCGCCGTGCGTCCCCGCCGTGCTCACCGACGACGTCGAGTCAGGTCGTGCGGCGCTCAAGGAGTACTACTCGTTCTACATCGGCGGCATGGGCGCGCGGGGCAAGAACTTCTACAACGATCTCTTCGGGCGGTACGGGTACGAGGCGGAGGCGCGGGAGATCCAGGAGCTGTTCCTCGGCGGCCAGCAGCGCGAGGCGGCGTCGAAGGTGCCGGATCGGTTCGTCGACGAGGTCGCGCTCGTCGGCTCGCAGGAGCGGATCGCCGACCGCCTAGCAGCGTGGCGCGAATCGGGCGCCACGACGGTGCTCGTCTCGGCGAGGGACGTCGCGACGCTGCGCGCGGTCGCCGAGGCGGCGGCGTCGTCCGGGGTCTGACCCGGGTCTGACCCCTGAGGTGTGGGCGCGGCCGGTCCGCCGGTGACTCGAAGGCCCGGGCCGGCGGACTGGCAGCTCGACGGAACAGCGCTCTGCGAGCGTCGTTCCGCCCTTCCGGTCGCAGTTCGTTCACGAAGCCGTTGCGGTTCGTTGGCTCGGCGGGGTCTGACCCGGGTCTGACCCCGGCGCCTACGCGTCGAGAGCCTCGAGCGCGGCTGCCGCGAGGGCCGGGACGCCGTGCTCGAAGATCGCGGCGCGCGTATCCTCCGCGCCCAGCTCGCCGCGGACGTAGCGGCCGAAGATCGCCTCGCAGAAGACGGCCGCCTTCCACAGCGCGAGCGCCTCGAACCAGGCGAGCGGGCCGAGGTCGCGCCCCGTCGTCTCGACGTACCGCGCGACGAGATCCGCCCGCGACGGGAAGCCCTCCGAGGCGGTGACCGGCGACGAGCCGAGCGCGCTCTGCCGTCCGCCCGGCTCGCTGTATGTCGCGAGCAGGTAGCCGACGTCGGCGCGCGGATCGCCGATCGCTCCCATCTCCCAGTCGAGCACCGCCTCGATCCTCGTCGGCTCGTCGCGCGCCACCATCATGTTCCCGAGACGGTAGTCGCCGTGCACGACCGTCGGCGCGACCGGCTCGGGGAGATCCGCCGCGAGTCGACGTCCGACCTCGTCGACGTCCGGGATCGGGCGCGTGCGGTTCACCTCCCAGAGCTGCGTGAACCGTCGCACCTGGCGCTCGGCATAGCTGCCCGCGCGCGCGAACGCGGTGAGGGCCGGCGTCGTCACGTCGGCCGCATGGATCTCGGCGAGCGTGTCGACGAGGTCCTGCCCGAGCCTTCGGCGCGCCTCGGGGCTCTCCAGACCGGGCGGCAGCACCTGCGTGACGACGTGCCCGTCGAGGAACCGCATCACGTAGAAGGGGACGCCGAGCACGGCCTCGTCCTCGCAGACCGCCAGGATCACCGGCAGCCGGTCGAAGCCGCTCTGGCGCAGCGCGAGCTGCAGCCGTGCCTCGCGCACCATGTCGTGCGCCGACGGCGGCAGCGGTGGGCGCGGCGGCCGCCGCAACACGAACTGGTCGTCGCCGCGGTGGAGCAGGAACGTGAAGTTCGAACCGCCGCCGTCCCCGATGCGCTCGGCGGTGAGAGGGCCCGCACCGAGAGCGCTCCTGTCGAGGAAGCGCTCCACCCGGTCGAGGACGATCAGCGGCTCCACGGCGCGATGCTATGCCGCGGCGATCGCTACGACGCCGCCGAGCGCGACGGCGACGCCCAGTTGCTGCGCCCGTGTCAGGCGTTCTCCGAGCAGAAGGTGCGCGAGCACGACGGTGACGACCGGATACAGCGACCCGAGCACCGAGACGAGGGCGAGCAAGCCGTGCCCGCTGGCGAACGCGAACAGCGCGTTGGCCGAGACGTCGGCGAGCCCGACCGCCGCGACTACTGCGAGTGACCCACGCGGGATCCGAAGCGGCGCACGCAGCGAGACCGCAATCGCGAAGAGCAGCGTCAGCGATCCGACGCGCGCACCGAACAGCGCCGAGCCGGCGTCGCCGTGGCGGCTGCCGAGGCCGAGGAAGTAGACGAACAGGCCGAGCGCGACTGCGGCGGCGAGAGCGAGCAGCACTGCGCGGCCACGTTCCGGCGCAGCCGCCCGCCGCTCTTCCACGGATGCGAGCACTGCGCCGGCGAGCGCCGCCACGGCCCCGGCGACCGCGATCCGCGACGGCCGCTCGCCCGTCGCGAGAGAGATTCCGAACGGCACGATCGCCCCACAGGCGGCGATCGGCGAGACCACGCTCATCGTGCCCAGCGACAACGCCTTGTAGAACGCAGCGAGCCCGGCGCCGCCGCCGATGCCCGACAGGAGTCCGAGCGCGAACGAGCGCGCGTTCAGATCGCCGTGGACGCCGACGACCACCAGCAGCGCCAGGAAGCCCGCCGCCTGCGACAGGATCGTGACGCCGAAGACCGGCAGGCGCCTGGTGAGCGACCCGCCGGAGAAGTCGGCGATCCCCCAGACGACTGACGACCCGAGGGCGAGGAAGAGCGCGAGGGCGCCCACGCCGTCTGGCGGCGGCTAGAGGCGCTCGACGAGCATGGCCATCCCCTGCCCGCCGCCGACGCACATCGTCTCGAGCCCGATCGTCCCGTCCAGCGCGTCGAGATCGTTGAGGAGCGTGTTCATGATGCGCGCGCCGGTCATGCCGTACGGATGCCCCAAGGCGATCGCTCCGCCGTGTGGGTTCAGCTTGTCGCCGAACGGATCGATGCCGAGCTCTCGGCAGACGGGCAGCACCTGAGCCGCGAACGCCTCGTTGAGCTCGACCACGTCGACGTCGTCGATCGTCAGGCCGGTCTGCGCGAGCACCTTGCGCACCGCCTCGATCGGGCCGACACCCATGATCTCCGGCTCGACGCCCGAAACGCTCGACGCGAGGATGCGCGCACGCGGCGCGATCCCGAGCTCCTGCGCACGCTGCTCCGACATCACGACGACGGCCGCTGCTCCGTCGTTGAGCGGGCAGGAGTTCCCCGCCGTCACCTTGCCGCCCGGCTTGAACGCCGGCTCCAGCGCGGCGAGCTTCTCCAGCGTCGACGACCGTCGCGGGCCGTCGTCGGCGACGGCGCCGTCGTACGGCGTCAGCTCGCGCGCGAAGAACCCGGAGTCCTGCGCGGCAACGGCGCGCTCCTGCGATCGCTGCGCGAACCGGTCCATGTCCTCGCGGGAGACATCCCAGCGCTCGGCGACGTTCTCGGCGGTCAGGCCCATCGGGATGTAGACGTTCGCGATCGGCGCGTCGTCGCCGAAGAGCGCGGGGTGGAGCTCCTCGTGTGATTTCGGGTAGCCGTCGACCTGCGAGATCGACTCGACGCCGGCCGCGACAAACGCCTCGCCCTCGCCTGCCTTGATCGCGTGGAACGCCATCCGGATCGTCTGCAGGCTCGAGGCGCAGAACCGGTTCACGGTCGTGCCCGGCACCGTCTCGGGAAGCCCGGCGAGCAGGGCGACCCGCCGCCCGAGGTTCATGCCCTGACGGTCCTGCGGGAATCCGCAGCCGACCATCACGTCCACGATCTCCTCCCCGCGCAGGGCGGGCACCTTCTCGAGCGCGGTGCGCACCGCGAACGCGCAGAGGTCGTCGGGGCGTACGTCGACCAGTGACCCCTTCGCGGCGCGGCCGATCGGTGTGCGCGCTGCAGCGACGATGACGGCGTCCGGCATGCGCGGAATCTAGCCCGGTGGGCGGAGCCGGCGCAGCGGCTCCGCCCACCGAGGGAGGTTTAGGGCAGCTTGCGCCCCTCGATCAGCTTGCCGAACGGGACGAACACGCCACCCTGGAGCTTCACGAGCGTCACCTGCGAGATCGGATACTGGTACCGACCTTTCGTCAGGACGTTGACGCCCGGCAGCGCGAACGGATTCGCGTTCTTCGTTGTGCTCGAGAAGCTCATCTTCCGCACGACCTGCATCAGGCCGGCCCGCGTCAGGTTCTTGCCGGCGGCCTTGAGCACCTGCACGGTCGTCCACGCCTTGGCGACGCCGTAGAGGTTGAGCGGGTCGTTCGGATTTCCCTTCGCGTCGTACTTCGCCATGATCTGCCGGTAGAGCTTCATCCCCGGAGTCTTGTTGTAGACCGGGTTGCTCGGGTCGAGCAGGTAGTTGACGGTGATCGTGCCGTCGGTGATGTCCGACCCCGATTGTTTCGCGATCGTGAGGAACGGAACGGTCGCGGAGACCGAGTTCGTGATCACGTTCGTCGGATGCCAGCCGAGCTTTGTTGCGATCACGTACGACTGGATCGTGCCGGTGGGGGTGATGAAGATGACCAGCGTGTCTGCGCCGGACGCCTTCAGCTTCGCGATCTGCGCCGCCGGGTTCGGCGCCGTGACGTCGAAGGGCTCGGCGTCGACGATCTGCGAGACATGCGACGAGCCGAGGCCCGCCTTCAACCCGCTCAGGTAGTTCTTGCCGTAGTCGTCGTTCTGGTAGACGATGCCGAGCTTCGCGCTCGGGAGGTTCTGCGCGACGTACTTGCCGTAGATCACGCCCTCCGCTGCGTAGTCCGGCTGCCACCCGATCGTCCACGGGTACTGGCCGTTGTCGTGGTCGAAGGTCGTCGCGCCGGTCGACACGAACAGCTGCGGGACCTTGTTGTCGTTCAGGTACTGGCGGACCGCCGTCTGAGGCTCGGTCCCGAGGCCGCCGACCAGTGCGAACGCGTGGTCCTGCTCGACGAACTTGTGGGTGATCTGGACGGTGTTCGCGGGGTTGTAGCCGTCGTCCTCGTACTTCCAGATGATCTTCCGGCCGTTGACGCCGCCCTGCGCGTTGGCGTACGAGAAGTAGGCGCCCATGCCTGCCGGGATCGGGGCATAGCCCGACGCGGGCCCGCTCAGCGGGAACGTGCCCTCGAGCAGGATCGTCTTCGCCGTCACACCCGGCGTCGCCGTCGACGTCGCGCCGGCCGTCATCACGATGGCGGCCGAGCCTGCGAGCGCGAGAGCGATCAGCAGGAACGTTCTCTTCATTCGTCTTCTCCTTTACGGAGTCGCCTGGGGGGAACTGCCTGGGCGCGACTATAGGCTCGGCGGAGCCGAAAAGGAATGCCTCGGGCCGCGGAGCGCTCCGACCCGCCGGACGAGCCCGGCGACGCCCGCCGGAGCGGCGAACAGCACCAGCAGCAGGATCGCGCCGTAGATCACGAGCGGAGAGCCGGGCGCGTGGGTGTTGACGTTGATCGTCGTCACGCGGCTGAACAGGTGGACGAGCGCCGGTCCCCAGCTGATCCGGATGAACTCGACGAACAGGGCACCGAAGACCATCCCGCCCTGGGAGCCGGCCCCGCCGATCACGATGCCGGTGAGGAGGAGGATCGAGAGATCGATCGGGAAGGTGTCCGGGTTCACATAGGTGATCCCGATCGCGAAGAGGGCGCCGGCGATGCCGCAGAAGAACGCCGAGATCCCGAACGCGAGCGTCTTGATCGCCGCCGTGGAGATCCCGTTCGCGGACGATGCGACTTCGCTGTCCCGGACCGCACGGAACGCGCGTCCCAGCCGCCCGTGGACCACGGCATACGCGAGCAGCAGCATCGCGAGCGCAACGATCCACGACACCGAGTAGAGCCACAGCGACGGGTTCGACTTGATCCCGAACTCCGACCGGAGCTGCGGCAACGGCTTGCCGTCCGTCCCGCCCGTGAAGCCCTGGAAGCGCTTCAGCAGGCCGATGAACGAGAGCGGGATCGCGAACGTCGCAAGCGCGAGGTACGGCCCGGCGAAGCGTGTCGCGGGGATGCCGAACGCGAGGCCGGCGGCGCCGGCGACCACGCCCGCGACGGGGATCGTCCACAGATCGCGCCAATGGTGGTCGACGACGAGGATCGCCGTCGTGTACGCGCCGACGCCCATGAATGCCCCGTGCCCGAGCGAGATCTGGCCTGTGAGCCCGGTGAGGATGTTCAGCCCGAGCAGCGCGATCAGGTAGATGGCGACGAACGCGAGCTGATACGTGCGGTAGTGCGTGAACAGGAAGGGCGCGCCGACGACGCACGCGACCAGTCCGACGAAGCCGGCGAGCCCGAGCGGCGCCCTCACACGCGCCTCACGATCGCGCGGCCGAAGAGACCGGCCGGACGGAGGAGCAGGACGACCAGCAGGACGGCGAGCGCCACGGGCAGGCGAAGCTCGGGGCTCACCCAGCTGACGTAGGTGCCGAGGAGGTTGAGCCCGACCCCGAGAGTGAGCCCGCCGACGACGGCGCCGACCGGGCTCTCGAGCCCGCCGAGGATCGCCGCGGCGAACGCGTAGATCAGCACGGCCTGCATCATGTTCGGCGTCAGGAACACGCTCGGCGCGACCATCATCCCGCTCACCGCACCGAGCACGGCCGCGAAGCCCCAGCCGAGCGCGAGCAACCACGACGTGCGGACGCCGAGCAGCCGTGCCGCGTCCGGGTTCACGGCGCCTGCGCGCATGCCGAGCCCGAGCTTCGTGAAGCGGAAGAACGTCCAGAGCACGAGCACGCACGCGATCGTCACGCCGAACGTGCCGAGGTCCTGCTTGGAGATGTGCACGCCTGCGATCACCCAGGTCGACGTCGGGAACGGGCTCGGGAAGAACTGCAGCTGCGGCGACCAGATCCACGCCGCCAGCCCGTTCAGGATCACGAGCAGCGCGATCGTCGCCATCACCACCGTCAGCACGCTTGCGCGTTCGAGCGGGCGGATCACCACGCGCTGGATCCCGACGCCTCCGACGAACGCGATCGCGAGCGTCGCGAAGAAGGCCCACCACTTGAACGCCGGGCCGTGGCCCATCAGCGCCCACGCGATGTAGGTCGTGAACATCGCCATCTCGCCCTGCGCGAAGTTGATGACCTCGGTCGCCTTGTAGATGAGGACGAGCGCGAGCGCGAGCGAGCCGAAGATCGCACCGTCGGCGAGCCCGGACACGACCTGTTGGAAGAACTCCTGCACGCCTAATACCCCAGGTATGCGGTCCGCACCGCGTCGTTCGCCTTCAGGTCGGCGGCGGTCCCGGTGACGGCGATGCGGCCGGTCTCGAGCACATACGCCCGGCGTGCCGCGCTCAGGGCGATCGTGGCGTTCTGCTCGACGACGAGCACGGCCAGCCCTTCCTTCTCGTTCAGGTCGGTCACGACGCGGTACACCTCGCGCGTGACGAGCGGCGCGAGCCCGAGCGAGGGCTCGTCGAGCATCAGCAGCCGCGGCCGCTGGAGGAACGCACGGGCGAGCGCGAGCATCTGCTGCTCGCCGCCGGACAACGTGCCGGCCTGCTGGTGACGGCGGGACTCGAGCCACGGGAAGTAGGTGAGGACGCTGGCGAAGTCGGGCCGGCGGCGATGCATGTACCCGCCCATCCGCAAGTTCTCCCAGACCGTCAGCTCGGCGAAGATGCCCCGCCCCTCCGGGACGTGGGCGATTCCGGCCCGTGCGACCGCCTCGGGGCCGGCGCGGCCGAGTCGCCGCCCGCCGAGCGTGACGCCGCCGTCGCGGCGCACGGTGCCGGAGACCGCGCGCAGCGTCGTCGTCTTTCCCGCTCCGTTCGCACCGAGCAGGGCGACGATCTCGCCCGCATCGACGGTCAGGCTGATGCCGTGGAGAGCCTGCACCTGCCCATACCGGGCCGAGACGTCGTCGAGCTCGAGCAGCGGCGCCATCGGGGGCGCTAGCTTCTCACGCGTGGTCGTGCTCGAGGAAGGGATCCGCCGCCTGACGTTCCCGCTGCCGTTCGGGCTCGACCACGTCCACTGCTACCTGCTTCGCTCGAGCGGCGGCTACCTGCTCGTCGACACCGGCCTCGGCACGCGGCAGCCGCGAGAGCGCTGGCAGCCGGTGCTCGACGAGCTCGACGCGCCGATCGAGCGGATCGTCGTCACGCACATGCACCCCGATCACGTCGGCGGCGCTCGCGACGTCGCAGGAGGTCACGGGCGCGCCCGTCTCGCAGGGCCGGGAGGACTACGCGCAATGCCTCGCCGTCTGGGGACCGGGGCGGTCGGCGGAGCTGATCGCCTCCTACTGGGTCGCGAACGGCATGCCGGCGGCCGAGGTCGAGGGCGTCGTCCAGGAGTCCGGGCGGCTCGCCGACGCCGTGCACTGGGTGGAGGCGCCGCAGCTGCTCGAGGAGGGCGATGAGCTCGACGGCTGGCGCGTCGAGCTGTTCCGCGGCCACGCCGACGGCCACATCGTGCTGATGCGCGACGGCGTCCTGATCGCCGGCGACTCGATCCTGGCCGGGATCACCCCGACGATCGGCCTCTATCCGAACTCCCGCCCCGATCCGCTCGCCGACTACTTCGAGACGCTCGAGAGGATCGAGCAGCTCGCGCCCCGGGTCGCGTACTCCGGCCACAAGGACGTGATCGCCGACCCCGCTGCGCGTGCCCGCGAGATCCGCGCGCACCACGAGGAGCGTCTCGAGGCGGCGGCCGCAGCCCTCGACGGCGACCCGAGATCGGCGTACGACGTGTCGCTGGCGCTGTTCGCCCAGACGCTCTCCGCGGTCGAGCGCCGTTTCGCGATCGCCGAGTCGCTCGCGCACCTCGAGCGGCTTGTCGGCGCCCGGGAGGCCGCGCGGGCCGACGGCGGGTACGTGCGCGCCTGATCGATACCATCGAGGCCGTGAAGCCGCTTCGAATCGGCGTTCTCGCGCTGCAAGGCAACTTTCGCGAGCACGTCAAGATGCTCCAGAGCCTCGGTGCCGAGACCGTCGAGGTGCGCAAGCCGGACGAGCTCGACGGTCTCGACGGGCTCGTCATCCCCGGCGGTGAGTCGACGACGTTCATGCGCCTGATGCGCCTCTACGGGCTCGACGAGGCGATTGCTCGCTTCCCGGGCGCCGTGTTCGGCACCTGCGCGGGGATGATCGTCCTCGACGGCGCCCATCTCGGGCTGGTCGACCTGACGGTTCGCCGCAACGCGTTCGGCCGGCAGGTCGCCTCGTTCGAAGCCGATCTCGCCGTCGAGGGCGAGACCCGGCCGATCCGTGCGGTGTTCATCCGGGCGCCGTGGATCGAGGAGCTCGGGCCGGACGTCGAGGTCCTCGCCGAGCTGGACGGCCGCGCAGTGCTCGCGCGCGAGGGACGCTTCCTGGTGGCGTCCTTCCATCCGGAGCTGACGGACGACACGCGGCTGCACGAGCGATTCCTGGCGATGGCGAAGGAGGAGCGGCTTGTCCGGGCATAGCAAGTGGTCGTCGATCAAGCACAAGAAGGGCGCGGCCGACGCCAAGCGCGGCCAGCTCTTTTCGAAGCTCTCGCGCGCGATCCTCGTCGCGGCCAAGGAGGGGGGCGGCGACCCAGTGAACAACCTGGCGCTGCAGAACGCGATCGAGAAGGCGAAGTCGTACTCGATGCCCAGGGACAACATCGACCGCGCGATCGCGAAGGGATCGGGAGCCGACGCCGACGCGGACGCGTTCGAGACGATCGTTTACGAGGGCTACGGCCCGGAAGGCGTCGCGCTGATCGTCGAGGCGCTCACCGACAACCGCAACCGGACCGCGGCCGACGTGCGTCATCTCTTCGCGAAGCATGGGGGCAACCTCGGTGCGACCGGTGCCGTCGCCTGGCAGTTCGAGCGGCTCGGTGTCGTCGTCGTGTCGGCCGACGGAGCCGACGAGGAGGAGCTCCTCCTCGTCGCAGCCGACGCCGGTGCCGACGACGTCCTGCAGGACGGCTCGACGTTCCAGGTCACGTCGCCGCCGGAGGCCCTCACCGCTGTGCGGACAGCCGTGGAGGCCGCCGGGTTCACGATCGAGTCCGCCGAGCTCCAGCTCGTCCCGAAGACGACGGTGTCGGTAGACGACGAGGCGAAGGCGCGGCAGGTGATGCGCCTCGTCGAGGCGCTCGAGGAGAACGACGACGTCCAGGACGTCTACGCGAACTTCGACATCCCCGAGCGCGTGCTCGAGGCGGTCGCCGGCTAGCCCGCTACGCGACGCGGATCGTTCGCGTCGTGGCCACGATTCCTCCGCCTGCGACGAAGCGGAGGCGCAGGACGTAGCGCCCCGGCGAGAGCGGGCGCGCGGGGCGGAGCGTCAGCTTCGCGTTCCGCTTGACCGCCCGGGCCACGTGGGCTAGGCGCTTGCCCCCGGGTTTGAAGAGGTCGGCGGTCGCCCGCGCAGGCGTGGTCAGCCGCAGCGTGATCGTGATCCGCGACCGCGTGGTCGAGATCTTGGCGACGCGTGCCGTGAGCGTCGTTGTGCGTGTGGTCGCGGTGGTCGTCGTGCTGGACGTCGTCGTGGCGGTCGTGGTGGTCGTCTGTGCGGCGGTCGTGGTCGGCGTCGTTCCCGTCGTCGTCGCGGTGGTGGTCGTCGTAGGCGTCGTGGTCGTCGTTGCCGGTGCCGTTGTGGTTGGCGGCGGCCCGACAGAGGCTGAGAGCGTTCCGTCCGCCGCTGCCGATGATCCGCTGCGGGCAGCGACAGCGGCGGCGACGAGCCCCAACCCGAAGATCACCACGAGCGCCGCTGCCGAGCGCATATCCCACGTACGGCACGCCTTGGGAATCGGTTTGCGCGGCGCAGGAACCGTCCGGGGCGGCGCCTAACCTTTCTCCGTGAAGGTTCTCGGCATCGACCCAGGGACGGCTGCATGCGGGTACGGGATCGTCCACGGAAGCGGCGGGCGCCTGCGGGCCACCTGCCACGGGTGGTGGCAAACGCCGGCGGGAATGCCAACGGAGGCACGCTTGCTCACGATCTTCACGGCCGTGCAGGAGCTGATCGCCGAGCACGCCCCGGATGCCGTCGCCCTGGAGGAATCGTTCGTCGGCGCCGACGCCCGCATCGCACTCTCCGTCGGCCAGGCGCGGGGAGCCGTCCTCGTCGCCGCGTCGTCCGCCGGCGTCGCCTGCGCCGAATACGCACCTGCGCGCGTGAAGCAGGCGGTCTGCGGCTACGGCCGGGCCGACAAGGCGCAGGTCGGGAAGATGGTCCGCGCAATCCTCGCGCTCGACGACGTGCCGCGGCCCGACCACGCCGCCGACGCTCTCGCCGTTGCGATCTGCCACGCCACCTCGCCGCCGCTCCTCCGCGCCGCGTCGTAGCGGCAGGAAACGCCGTTCTCCCTCCGAAACCCGGGGCGGCACGCGGTTTGCCGAACCAACCGCTCGTTCAGGAGGTGGCAGGCATGAAGGTATGGCAGAAATACCTGGCGGAGCTCTTCGGGACGTTCATCCTCGTCTTCGTCGGGACGACCTCGGTGGTCGGTGCAGTGCGAACGGGGATCCCGCCGTTGCTCATCGCTCCGTTCGCGTTCGGCCTGGCGCTGCTCGCCGGTCTGTACGCGTTCGCGGAGGTCTCCGGCGGGCACTTCAACCCCGCCGTCTCGCTCGGGCTGTTCCTCGACCGGCGACTCACGGCGACCGACCTCTTCGGCTACTGGCTCTCGCAGCTCGCCGGAGCCGTGCTGGCAGCGCTGGTGCTGTTGGTCGCGACCTCGAAGCACGATGTCGCCGGCACCGCGACGACGCCGTCGTCGAACGGCACGGCGCTCGTGATCGAGATCGCGTTCACGGCGATCTTCGTCTGCGTGATCCTGCAGTCGACGAAGGCCGAGCGCCACATCGGCACCGCGTTGATCGCGATTCCGCTGACCCTGGTGGCCGTCCACTTCGCCGCGATCCCCTTCAGCGGCTCCTCGGTGAACCCCGCCCGCAGCTTCGGCCCGGCTCTGATCGGCGATCGGTGGACCGGCTTCTGGATCTACCTCGTCGGGCCCCTGCTCGGCGCAATCGTCGGCTGGCTCGTGTACACGGTGGTCGTCCTCGGGGACACGAACCTTCGCGACGACATCGAGGTCGCCGAAGCAGAGATCACAGGCACGATCTAGCGCGTCTCAGACCGGTGCCAGGCACCTTTGTGCCTGGCACCGGTGCGTTACGCTTGTGGCGCGATGACGATGGTGATGGTCCGTGGGCGTCGCCGGCAGTCGGCCGGCGGGACGCCATCTCCTCTGCAGTAGCAGCCTCGCCGAGGAGATCGTCCGTGACGCGGGGGTCCGCGACGGCGAGCTCGTCGTGGACATCGGGGCCGGCACCGGCCTGCTGACGCGTGCGCTGCTCGACGTGGGGGCGCGAGTGGTCGCGCTCGAGCCCGACCGGCGCTTCGCGTCGCGACTGCGCCGTGCCTGCCCAGCGGCCTGTGTCGTCGAGGCGGCCGCCGATGCGGCTGCGTGGCCGTCCGAGCCGTTCCGCGTCGTCGCGAACCTGCCCTTCGCGGCGAGCGCGGAGATCTGCCGCATGCTGCTCGGAGACCCGCGGATCTCCCTGCGCTCCGCCGACCTGATCGTGGCGTGGGACCTCGCCGCGAAGCGCGCCCGGCTCTGGCCGAGCACGGCCGCCGGTGTCGTGTGGGGAGCATGGTACGAGCTGAGCGTCGTCCGGCGGCTGCCGCCCGAGCTCTTCGTCCCGCGACCGTCGGTCGCAGCCGGTGTCCTGCGTGCGACGCGCCGAGAGCTGCCGCTGGTCGAGCCTCGGCAGGCTCGCACGTTCGAGGCATTCGTCCGGCGTGGCTTTGCCCGCGGCGGCCGCGACCTCGACGCCCACGCCTGGGCCCGGCGCTTCCGGGCAGGCGCAGGCAGGAACGTCCGTTCGCGCCCGTAACGTGGTGCCATGATCGCGCGCTTGCGAGGCCGGGTCGCCGGGCGCTCCGGGGCCGGGCTGATCGTCGACGTCAACGGCGTCGGGTACCTGGTGCATGCTGCCCCGTCGGTCGGGCGGCTGGGCGCCGGCGAGATCACCGTCGAGATCCACACGATCGTGCGCGAGGACGCCCTCCAGCTCTACGGCTTCGCGACCGGGGAGGAGCGTGAGCTGTTCGAGCTGCTGCTCGGTGTCTCGGGGGTAGGCCCCAAGGTCGCGCTCGCAATCGTCTCGGGATCGACTCCGGCCGAGCTGCGGCGGGCGATCTCGCGCGACGACGTGAAACGCTTCCAGGCGATCCCCGGTATCGGGCTGAAGACCGCGCAGCGCGTCGTGCTCGAGCTGAAGGAGAAGCTGGCCGCCGTTCCCGACACGTCCGACGTGGGGGAGGAGCTCCGGGCCCGCGATGCGCTCGTCGAGCTCGGCTGGACGCTGCTCGACGCCGAGCGCGCGCTGTCCGACGTCGACCCGGCGCTGCCCGTCGAGGAGCAGGTTCGCTCGGCGCTCCGGAGAGCGGCATGACCCAGTTCCTCGCGCCGGTCCTCGCCGACGCCGAGGAAGAGGTCGAGCGGTCGCTAAGGCCGCGCACGCTCGACGACTTCATCGGCCAGGCACGCGTCAAGGAGCAGCTGCAGATCGCGCTCGACGCGGCCAAGGCTCGTAGCGAGGCGCTCGACCACGTCCTGCTCGCCGGCCCACCGGGCCTCGGCAAGACGTCTCTCGCGCAGATCGTGCGCAACGAGCTCGGTGTCGGGATCCGTCAGGTGGCGGGGCCAGGGCTCGAGCGCAAGGACATCGCCGCGATCCTGACGTCGCTCGAGCCGCGCGACGTGCTCTTCATCGACGAGATCCACCGGATGAGCCGAGCCGCCGAGGAGATCCTCTACCCGGCGCTCGAGGATTTCCGGCTCGACATCGTGGTCGGCCAGGGGCCTGCCGCGCGAACGCTGACGCTCGACCTGCCGCCCTTCACGCTCGTCGGCGCGACGACCCGCACCGGCCTGCTGACGACTCCGCTCCGCGACCGCTTCGGGCTCACGTTCCGGCTCGACCATTACTCGGCCGGCGAGCTGGCTGCGATCGTCCGGCGGTCGGCGCGGATCCTCGGTGTCGACGTCGACGAGGCGGCGGCCGAGCTCGTGTCGGCACGCTCACGCGGCACGCCGCGCGTCGCGAACCGCATCCTGCGGCGCGTGCGGGACGTCGCCGAGGTACGCCACGAAGGTGCGGTGACGACCGAGGTGGCGGAGGAGGCCCTCGACCTGCTCGAGGTCGACGGCGTCGGCCTCGAGCGCTTCGACCGCGAGCTGCTCCGCGCACTGGTCGAGAAGTTCGGCGGGGGCCCGGTCGGCCTGTCGACGCTGGCGGTCTCGCTCGGCGAGGAGGCCGAGACGATCGAGGACGTCTACGAGCCGTATCTGCTGCAGCTTGGCTTCCTGCAGCGCACGCCGCGCGGCCGCGTCGTCACCGAGCTCGGCCGTGAGCACCTCGGCGCGTCACGCGACGACTCGACGCTCTTCTAGCGGCGCGCGTCCGCGTAGCTGTCACGGGTAAACAGCTTCCAGTTCCCCTCGGAGATGACCTCGACGTTGCCGTCGACCACTTTGATGGCGGTCTCGTCGTCGATCGCATACGCCGGACCCGCAAGGCCGGCCGCCCATCGCTCTGCCTCGGCCATCGTGTTCTCGGGCAGCATCGGGTGATCCACATGCGGGAAGATCGAGAAGTCGACGATCCCCAGTGCTCCGTCCCGCCCGCCGGGCGGGTTCCAGACCATGAAGTCCTCACCGATCTGAGGGGTCATCACCATGCTCCCGGCGCTCAACCCGACCCAGACCGCGCTCAGCGAGGGCAAGAGGTCGGCCAGCCCCGACTCGCGCATGTGGTGGGCCAGGTAGAGGGAATCCCCGCCGTTTACGAGCAGGACGTCGGTTTCCTCGACCAGGGGGACCCAAAGCTCGCTTTCGAGCGTCGGCAGTGCCGTGAGCTCGAGCACTCCCAGGGACTTCCACCCCAGTTCGCACATGGGGGTCGTGGCTTGTCCGGTGATGAACCGGTACGCACCGTGAATGCCGCGCGGGGCGTGCCCGAACGACGCGGTGGGAATGCAGAGGGCGTCACACTCGGCAATCGGCTTGCCCAGCAGTTCGAGCATCGCATCGTTGATGCTCGGGTTCTTGATGCCGGCGGAGGTGAGAAGAAGTTTCAGGGCGTCTCCTTCGCTCGCGTGTTGTTGCTCAGTGAGACTGCGCCGAGGCGCGCAAATCATCGGTCGAGCGGCCAGATCGGCGGGTACGGGCGATGAGGTACGGCGCGACCAGCAGCGCCATCACGTCGAACCACACGTAGCCGGAGGCGACACCCGATGGTGGGTTGCCGTCCGGGATGCCGAGCCCGGGGAGATCCTTCGCCCAGCGCCACGTGCCGATCGCCGTGCCGTAGAGCTCGAGCGACGCCACGGCGAGGAACACGCCCGCATAGATCGCGCGGTTGCGGCCGCGCCAGAGGAACAGCAGGAGCAGTGGGACGCCGACCGCCCCGGCGACGTCACGGCGCGGCAAGACCGTCAGGCCGAGCAGCCCCCAGGTCGCGGCACCGACGGCGGCGGTTGCGACCAGCCCGCGCGTGTGGCTGCGCAGGGCGGCGGCGAGCGACAGGCCGGTGAGATAGACGAGGCCGTGCGCAGGCGGCACGAAGAGGGGCAGGTTGTGCAGCCGGTAGTGGTAGACGCCCCAGATCAGCGAGCCGGTGACCTCGCCGATCGTCGCGAAGCAGACCACGCCGAGCGCCTGTGCACGCCGGTCGGCCGGAACGCGCGTGAGTGCTCCGGCGAGCACTGCCCATGTGAGCACGCCGAGCGCCAGCTGCTCGTGGTACGTCGCGTAGTGATCGAGGGCGAGCAGGCCGGCGAGGTAGGCCGCCCCCGCCGCGGCGGCTACGGCCGGAACTGGAGCTCGTGCCAACTCGGCACCGGTGCGAGCTCGAGCAGCGGTCGGCCGCCGCCGCCCGGGTGCTGGTAGGCGAACTCGGCTTCGCCGTCGTCCCAGACGACCTCGAGCGCGCCGCGCTTCACCTGGTGGTCGAGCCATGCGCCCCGGAAGATCAGCTTGCGGAGCCAGTAGACCAGCGACTCGTCGTCGACGAGCGAGATGCGCTCCCAGTGGCGCACGAGGTAGCGGCCGAGCTGCGAGAACGGCTCCTCGATCACACCGGACGCGGCCAGCGCCACCAGGTCGGCGGTCTCGTCCTGGTCGAGCTCCGGTGAGGGCACGACGCCGAGCTTCACGGCGGCCGCGATCACGCGTCCTTCGAAGTCGACCGAGCTGAACGCGAAGCGGTAGCCGAGGAACTCGACGATGTAGTCGTTCCCCGAGCTGTAGTTGGCGTCGGGTACGGGCAGCGCGTCAGGCACGATCTCATGGTAATGAACCTCCTGGCGGACGCCTCGAAATGGGAACGGTTTGTCATCTTGGCCCCGGCGCTCGTGCTCGGGGCGGGGCTCGTGCTCGGCGTCCTGATCCTCCTGGGACGCGCGTTCGTCGCGACCGTGCGGGAGTCCGGCCACCCGCGGTGGGTGTGGGGCGGCGTCGCCGTGGTGGTCGGGCTCGTCTTCCTGCTGACCTGGCTGGGCGTCGAGCTGCCTAGAGAATGACGACCTGCGTGCCGACCGACACCCGTTCGAACAGCCACTCGGCGTCGGGAACCTGCATCCGGATGCACCCGTGGGAGGCGCTGTAGCCGATCGACGTCGGTGCGTCGGTTCCGTGGATGCCGACGCCGGGCGCGTTCAGCCCCATCCAGCGCGTGCCGAGCGGGTTCGAGGCGCCGGGCGGCACCGGCTTCAGGCCCTTCGCCCAGCTGTCGTAGGTCGGCGGGTACCACCAGGGGTTCCGCTGCTTGTCCATGATGTGCCACAGGCCGCTCGGCGTCGGGTAGATCGCCTGGCCGGTCGCGATGCGGAACGTGCGCACCAGGGTCGCGCCCCGGTAGAGCGTCAAGCGGTTGGCGCCGCGCGAGATCACGATCACAGGCCCGAAGTTCTGCACCGTCCGCTTCGGCGCGACCGAGTGGGTGAGGAGGATCATCGGCCGGCGGTCGCCGGAGCGCAGCGCCTGCGTGAGCGCCACGCGCATCGTGCGCGAGTCGACGGCCAGGCCGCGCTTCGCGGCGCTGAACACGGGCCCATCGGCGTCTGCGCCGGTGACGGTCGCGTTCACCGGAGCGCGGTAGAAGCGTTTTGCGAGCTTCTTCACCACCGCGGCGATCTTGGTGCTCGACAGGCGGGTCGGCAGCTCGATCGTGCTGCCCGGCGTCGCCGCGAGGGCGGAGGACACGGCCGCCTCGACGCTCGAGGTCGCGCCGACCTCGTCGGGTGAGACGCGCACGAGCCCGGCGGGCGTCCGGATCGACACGGGACGTGCAAACGCCTGCTCGACGCGCGAGCGTGCCGGCTCCGCGCTCAGGCCGCCGACCCGGATGCCCGACACCGAGACGTTCGGTGCGACGAGCGGCGTCGGGGTCGACGCCGGGGCCGCCGCGCAGGCGAGACCGGCGGCTGCGGCGATGGCGGCAAGCGTCCTCAGCACGGGGACCGCATTGAACCAGGTTTCCAGGGATTTTTCGAGCGCTCCGTCCGACGAGGGCCGTACGGTGATTCGCCCCCATGGCGACCGCGACCTGGAAGCTCGAATCGTGCGTCTACGACGAGGTTCGCAGCCTGGCGGCTGCGCTGTCGGTCGACGAGATCACGGCGTCGGTGCTCGTCCGGCGCGGCTACGGTCGCCCTGAGGACGCCCGGTCGTTCCTCGAGGGCGCCTTTCCAGGCCACGACCCGTTCGCGCTCGGCGACATGCGCGAGGCGGTCCAGACGATCGTCGCGGCCGTCGAGGCCGGCGCCCGGATCTGCGTGCACGGCGACTACGACGCAGACGGCATCTGCGCGACCGCGCTCGCGGTCCTGCTCTTCCGCGAGCTCGGCGCGGACGTGGCGTGGCATCTCCCCTCGCGCTTCGAGGAGGGTTATGGCCTGAATGGGCAGACGTTGACGCGCCTGGCCGAGGAAGGCTTCGACCTCGTGGTCACTGTCGACTGCGGCATCACGGCCGTCGCCGAGGTGGAGCACGCCCGGTCGCTGGGGCTGGCCGTGGTCGTGACCGACCATCACCGGCCGGCGGAGAAGTTTCCGGCCTGCCCCGTCGTCGCCACGCTGAAGGGCGAGTATCCCTTTCCAGGGCTCTGCGGCACCGCCGTCGTCTGGAAGCTCGCCGAGGCGCTGCTCGGAGGCGGCCATCCGTTCCTCGAACAACAGCTCGACCTCGTCGCGCTCGCGACCGTCGCCGACGTCGTGCCGCTGCTCGACGAGAACCGCGCCATCGCGCGCGCCGGGCTCCGACGGCTGGCGCAGACGTCGAAGCCGGGTCTGCGCGCGCTCATGCGCATGGCGCACGTCGATCCGGCGGCCTTGGACGAGTCGAGCATCGGCTTTCGGCTGGCGCCGAGGATCAACGCCTCGGGTCGCCTCTGCCGCCCCGAGGCCGCGCTCGCGCTCCTGCTCACCGAGGACGCGAACGAGGCCGCGCGGCTGGCCGACGAGCTCGAGGGCCTGAACCGCGAGCGCCAGGCGGTGGAGGAGCGGATCCTGCGCGACGCGGTCGAGCAGATCGAATCGTGGCCGGCGTCGCGGCGCGCGCGCCGCGGCTACGTCGCGGCCGGCGAGGGCTGGCACGAGGGCGTGATCGGAATCGTCGCCTCGCGGCTGGTCGAGCGGTACAACCGCCCCGTCGTCCTGATCGCCGGGGCTGAGGGCAACTGGAAGGGCTCGGGACGGTCGGTGCCCGCCTTCGACCTGCACGGCGCGCTCGGCGCGTGCTCGGGGGAGCTCGAGCGGTACGGCGGTCACCGTGCGGCCGCCGGGCTGTCGATCAGCCCGGAGCGCGTCGAGTCGTTCGCGGCCGCATTCGCCGCGCACGCCGACGAGGTGCTGTCCGACGACGACCTGCGGCCGTCGACGCGCATCGACGCGATCGTTTCCGGCTCGAAGCTGACGCTCGGCCTGTGCGCCGAGCTCGCCACACTCGCGCCGTTCGGGCTGGGCAACCCGGGGGTGACGCTGCTCGTCGACGGCTGCGAGCTCGCCGACCTGCAGACCGTCGGGGACGGAAAGCATCTTCGCTTTCGCGTCCGCCAGAGGGGCCGCGATGCGGGCTCGGCGATCGCGTTCGGCCAGGGCGGGCAACTCGACCGGCTGCGCAGCCCGGGGCGCTACGACGTCGCCTTCCGCCTCCAGGAGAACCGGTGGAACGGCGTCTGCGCGCCGCAACTCGTCGTGCGCCGCGTCTTCGACGCCGACGACCGCTACGAGGATCTCCGCGAGTGGCTCGCCGCCGAGTGGCGGGCCGGCGAGGCGTCCCGGACGCCCGAGGCGCGCGCGATCTTCGCCGAGCTCGAGCTGGACGGGGGCGCCAAGCGGAACCTGCTCGAGTCACCGAGCTTCCGCGCGCTGCTCGAGGCGCCACCCAGGCTGGCCGAGGCCGCCTAGGCGGCGCGGCCGAGAGCGACGCGGCTGCGTTTCGGCTTCTGAGCTGAGGGCCTGGTTGAGGCAGCGTCGAGCTCGCGCAGCACGCGCGCGATCTGGTTGAGCTTCCTCGTCTGTCGGCGACGGGCGAACACGGCTCTTGGCTTTCATCGTCGGCCAGCCGACTCCTGCGCGCATCCCGCGCGTGGGGGATGGCGAAAGGCCGGGGGTACACTGGATTCATGGCTGTCCTCGAGCGGCATCAGGACCTCGTCGAGGAGCTGGTCGCCGAGGTCGAGGCGTACAAGGACGACGTCGACCGGGCGCTTTTGACCCGCGCCTTCGATTTCGCCGCGCACGCCCATGCGGGCCAGGTGCGGCAGTCCGGTCAGGAGTTCATCTACCACCCGTGGGGCGCGGCGAAGATCCTCGCGGGGCTCCAGCTCGACGAGCCGACGCTCGCAGCAGCGCTGCTGCACGACGTGGTGGAGGACACGGGCACCGACATCGAGGACGTCCGCGCCGAGTTCGGCGAGGAGATCGCGAAACTCGTCGAGGGCGTCACCAAGCTGACCCGCGTCCAGTTCCAGAGCCGCGAGCACGCGGAGGCGGAGAACTACCGGAAGCTGATCGTCGCGATGGCCGAGGACGTTCGGGTGATCCTGATCAAGCTCGCCGACCGTATGCACAACCTCCGCACGATCGAGTACCTCGGGAAGCAGAAGCAGGTGCAGAAGGCGCGCGAGACGCTCGAGGTCTATGCGCCGCTCGCGCACCGCCTCGGCATCCATGCGCTCAAGTGGGAGCTCGAGGATCTCTCGTTCCAGACGCTCCATCCGCGCAAGTACGAGGAGATCAAGCAGATGGTGGCGGAGCGGCGTGCCGACCGCGAGGAGCACGTCCGCGAGGCGGCGATCGTCCTGCAGAAGGAGCTCGACAAGGTCGACATCCCGGCCGAGATCTCCGGACGCGCGAAGCACTTCTATTCGATCTACGACAAGATGGCGAAGAAGGGTCGCGAGTTCAACGAGATCTACGACCTGACCGCGATGCGCGTGATCGCCGAGCGCGGCGGCGACGAGGGGACGCGCGACTGCTACGGCGCGCTGGGCCTGATTCATTCTCTGTGGAAGCCGATGCCGGGTCGGTTCAAGGACTTCGTCGCGATGCCGAAGTTCAACGGCTATCGGGCGCTGCACACGACCGTGATCGGGCCGCAAGGGCGGCCGCTCGAGATCCAGGTGCGCACGCGCGAGATGCACGAGACCGCGGAATTCGGCGTCGCTGCGCACTGGCTCTACAAGCGCGGCGCCAAGCAGAAGGACGCGGAATGGGTCGCGTGGGTGAAGCAGCTGATGGACGAGGGCACGACGGACGAAGCCGATCCGCGCGAGTTCATGAAGGCGTTCCGCACCGACCTGTTCGACGAAGAGGTGCACGTGTTCACCCCGAAGGGTCAGGTGAAGACCTTGCCCGCGGGCTCGACGCCGATCGACTTCGCATATGCGGTGCACACCGACGTCGGCCACCGCACGGTCGGCGCGAAGATCAACGGCCGCATCGTGCCGCTGCACTACCAGCTGAAGAACGGCGACTTCGTCGAGATTCTCACGTCGAAGCAGGGTCGCGGCCCGTCACGCGACTGGCTGTCGCTGGCGAAGAGCTCGCGCGCCCGCAACAAGATCCGGCAGTGGTATTCGCGCGAGACGCGCGAGGAGACGGAGCAGAAGGGCCGCGACGCGCTCGAGAACGCGTTGAAGGGGCAGAACCTGCCGTACGCGAAGCTGCGCGGCTCGCCGACGCTCGCGCAGGTAATCCGCGAGGTCGGGTTCAAGAAGGCCGACGACTTCTACGTGGCGCTCGGCTCGGGGAAGCTTCAGCCCGGGTCGATCGTCAACAAGGTGATCCAGCGCCTCAAGACCGAGCAGGTCGTCGAGGAGGCGGCGGTCGTCACCAAGCCGACGAAGTCCCGCACGGTGCAGGGCGCCGAGATGGGCGTTGTGGTGCCGGGCGTCGAGGACGTGCTCGTGCGGCTCGCGAAGTGCTGCACGCCCGTGCCGGGCGACGAGATCATCGGCTACATCTCGCTCGGCAAGGGGATCACGATCCACCGCGAGGACTGCCCGAACGTTCGAGCACTGCGGCGGAACCCGGAGCGGCTGACGCCGGTGTCGTGGGACGGTGCCACCGCCGCGAAGAGCTTCCGGGTGCAGATCGCCGTCGACTCGTGGGATCGCCCGCGCCTGCTCGAGGACGTCGCGCGCACATTCGCGGAACACGGCGCGAACATCGTCAGCTACGTCGGCTCTGTCGAGGACCAGCTCGCGAAGAACCGCTACACGGTCGAGGTGGGCGACGTGAAGAGCCTGCGCACCCTGCTGAACGCGCTGAAGAACATCGACGCGGTGTTCGACTCGTACCGCGTCACGCCGACCTAGTGGAGAACGTTAATCCGGTGGCCGCCGCGGGGTTCTCCGCGGCCGCCGACGTCTACGAGCGCGCGCGGCCGAGCTACCCGGCCGATGCGGTCGAGTGGCTGGCGCGGCGGGTCGGCCTGCACGAGGGGCGCACCGTCGTCGACGTGGGGGCAGGCACCGGCAAGCTGACGCGCCTGCTCGTCCCGACGGGCGCACGCGTGATCGCCGTCGAACCGCTGACCGAGATGTTGGAGAAGCTCGTCACCGCGGTGCCAGGCACCGAGGCAATGTCCGGATCGGCCGAGGCGCTTCCGCTCCCGGACGACAGCGCCGATGTCGTGACGGTCGCGCAGGCGTTCCACTGGTTCGATCTCGAGCGAGCGCTGCCCGAGCTCCATCGAGTGCTCAGGCCGGGCGGTGCGCTCGCCCTCGTCTGGAACAGTCGGGATCTGGCCGATCCGCTGCAGGACGCGGTGGAGCGCCTGCTCGCGAAGGGGCGAGCCATGGTGCACTCCCAACTCGGTCAGGCGTGGCGTGGTGGCCTCGAGCAGTCGTCCCTGTTCGCGCCGGTCGAGCTCGAGCAGTTCTCGTTTGAGCAGCGACTCACTGCCGACGGTCTCTGCGACCGGGTCAGCTCGACCTCGTTTGTCGCCGCCATGCCCGCCGCCGAGCGAGACGTGCTGCTCGCATCGGTGCGCGAGGTCGTTCGCGGGATCCCAGAGCCGTTCCCGTTCCGTTACGTGACGGAGGTCTTCGTCACGACGGCGCAATAGCGTCAGAGCTCGACGCCCTGAAATGCCGCGATCTGACGGCGAAACGCGTCCGGAACCGCGACCGACCGGCGCGAAGCGAGGTCGATCAGGACGAGCGTCTGCTTGGCGGTCGCCATCAGCACGTCCTCGCCGTCCGGCTGCTCGTCGGGGAGCCGGTAGGCGGCGTGGTCGTAGGTGATGCTTGTCGTGCCGATGCGCTCGACGCGCACGAAGACCTCGAGCAGGTCGTCGAATCGGGCCGGCGCGTGGTACTCGACAACCGAAGCACGCATGGCGAAGTCGGCCGGGCCGAGCTCGGCGCGCCCGAGGTGGCGGTGGAACTCCGTCCGCGCGAGGTCGAAGTACGGCATGTAACGGCCGTAGTAGACGACGCCCTGGGCGTCGGTCTCGGAGAACCCCACGCGCAGATAGGCCGCGTAACAAAACGGCGGCCGCCGGTCGGTCGCGTGGCCGAGCTCGATCACGCGGCGATCCTAGCCCCGGTGCCAGGCACCGTTACAGAAGTGCGACAAACGTTCCATACCGCCCTGAACGACGATGCGCGTCGGATCGGTGGTGTCTACCGTCGCCGACGTGGCGCGACGCCCTCGGATCGAGATTCCCGGTGCGTCGTACCACGTGACCACGCGTGGGAATGACCGGCAGCGCATCTACTTCGGGAACTGGAGCGGGAGGCTCTTCGTCCGCGAGCTGGATCGGACGGCCCGGCGCTACGGCTGGCGCGTGTTCGCATACTGCCTGATGACCAACCATCACCACGTCGTCCTGCAAATCGGCGACCGTGGGCTCTCGCACGGGATGTGCGAGCTGAACGGCCGATTCGCGCGGGCGACCAACCTCGTGACCCGGCGAACCGACCATCTCTTCGGCAAGCGATTCTTCGATCGTCTGATCGACGACGACGGTCACTGGGAGGAGGCGTGTCGATACGTCCTTCTGAATCCGGTTCGAAGCCAGACCGGGTGTGACGATCCGCGCCGGTGGCGTTGGAGCAGTCTGCGGGCGACTCTCGGACTCGACCACCCGCCGGCCTGTCTCGACGTCGGAGAGGTACTCGCCCGCTTTGGGCGGGAGCCGCGCTCGGCGAGGGATGAGCTTTGGCGCTTCATCCGCGAGGGGATGGCCGCCCCACCGTCGGTGCCAGGCACCGATGGAACCGCCCTCAGCCCCGGATGACGTCGAGCACCTCGTCGCGCTTGGTCTCCATCTGCTCTTGCGAGCGCGCTTCGAGGTTGAGCCGCAGCAGCGGCTCGGTGTTCGACGGGCGGACGTTGAAGTGCCAGTCGGCCGCCTCGACAGAGAGACCGTCGAGATGCGAGACGGCTCCCTGCGCCCCGAACCGCTCCTCGAGCCGGCGGAGCGTCGAGTCGACGTGCGCCACCGGCGTGTTGATCTCGCCCGTGATGAAGTAGCGCTCGCGAAGCGGGCGCAGGACCTTGCTGAGCTTTCCGCGCCGCGAGATCAACTCGCACATCAGCAGGAACGGCACCGTCCCGGAGTCCGCCTGCGAGAAGCCCCTGAAGTAGTAGTGCCCCGAGACCTCGCCCGCGAAGACCGCGTCGAGCTCGCGCATCCTCTGCTTGATGAACGCGTGCCCGACGCGGTTCACGAACGCCTCGCCGCCCGCCCGCTCGATCGCCTCCGGCACCGCCCACGACGCGCGAACGTCGTAGATCACCTTGCCGCCAGGCTCGCCGGCGAGAATCGACTCGGCGAAGAGCGCCGTCACGAAGTCGCCGGGAACGAACTCACCCGTGTCGTCGACGAAGAAGCACCGGTCGGCGTCACCGTCGAATGCGACGCCAAAGTCGGCTCGCTCGCCGAGCGTCTTCGAGATGATGAACTCGCGGTTCTCGGGAAGGAGCGGGTTCGGCTCGTGGTTCGGGAACGTCCCGTCGGGCTCGAAGAAGCACCTGACCACGTCGAGCATCGGCAGCCGCTCGAGCACGGGCGGCAGCATCGCGCCCGCCATCCCGTTGGCCGCGTCGATCACCACTCGCAGCGACTGGATCGCCTCGACGTCGACGAATGACAGCACGCGGTCGACGAAGCGCTCCCAGATGTCCTCCGTGCGGATCAGCCCGGGGCGCGCCTCGCGCCACTCGCCGGCCAGCGCACGGTCGCGTACGTCGGACAGCCCGGACTCGCCGCCGACCGGCAGCGCACCGGCGCGCACGATCTTCATCCCGGCGTATTCCTTGGGGTTGTGCGACGCCGTGACGGCGATGCCGCCGTCCAGCCGGAGCTCGCCGACGGCGAAATACACCATCTCCGTACCGACGAGCCCCAGGTCCAGCACGTCCGCGCCGCCGTCGGCCGCGCCTCGGCGCACCGCTTCCGCCAGGGACGGCGAAGACACGCGCATGTCGTGGCCCACCGCGATGCGCTTCGCCTCGAACTGGTCGACGTACGCCCGCCCGATCGCGTAGGCGCCGTCCTCGTCGAGCTGCGACGGGTAGAGGCCACGAACGTCGTAGGCCTTGAAGATCTCCGGCACCAGCATCGCGAGGACGATAACGGCCGGTGCGACGAGGGGAGGGCTTGTGACTACCGCCGCGAACTTGAGAAACTCGAAAGGCCAATCACCCTCGTCGCGAAAGGGACGGTCGATGGAGAACCTGAACGCACTCTCGCTCGGCAGGAAGCTGGTTTTGGGGGCAGGTGCATTGCTGTTGATCGACACGTTCCTGCACTGGCAGGAGATCTCGATCGGCGGGCTCAGCGGTGGCCAGAGCGCGTGGCACGGCTTCTGGGGCGTGCTGCTCGGGCTGCTGACGATCGCGCTGCTCGCCTGGGTCGCCGCGCGTGCCTTCGGTGTCGCGATCCCCGGGAACCTCCCCGAGGGGCTCCTCACGCTGGCGCTCGGCGCATTGATCCTGCTCTTTGCCGTGATCAAGACACTCAGCGACAACTTCGTCCACTGGCCGGCGTACCTCGGGATCGTCCTGGCCGCCGTCGTGGCCTACGGCGGGTTCCTCGTCTTCAAGGACAGCGGCGAGGCGTTCCCGTCGATGCCGTCAAGCTCGGGGAGCAACCCGAGCACGACGACGACCGCGCCGCCGCCTGCCGCGCCGCCGGAGGATCCGGGCGTCTAGAGGGCGCTTTCGAGAATCAGCCGGATCGCCTCGGTCGAGGCGGGATCCGGCGACTCCGAGATCACGGTTGCAGGCCGCTCGAAGCGCTCGAGCGCGGCGTGGAGCGGTTCCACCCTGAGCGTCCCCTCGCCGTAGGGAAGGTGCTTGGTCTCGTTGCGGTTCGCGAACTGGATGTCGGAGAAATGGATGTGAAAGGGTGCGCCCGGCTCGAGCACAGCGTCGACCTGCTCGAGCGCGTCGGCGAACGGCTCGACCGTCGTGTACGCGCCGTCGGACGTCGCGTGCATGTGAGCGAAGTCGAGCACCGGGCGCACCCAGTCGAGACGTGAGGCGATCTCGACGACGTCGTCGAGGGAGCCGAGCTCGCGAACGCGACCCATCACCTCGATCCCGAACGGCACTGCCCGGCCTTTGCCTTCGAGCCGTTCGCGGAGCTCTCCGAGCTGCTCGCACACGGAGTCGATCGCCTCCTCGCGCGTCCGTCCGAGCAAGAACCCGGGATGGAAGACGACCACCTCCGCCCCGGCAGCGACGGCGATGCCGGCGGAGTGGTCGAGCATCCCGACCGCCATGTTGAGCTTCTTGCCGCGCTCGGCGTGGCCCATGAAGCCCGCGATCGGCGCGTGCACGCTCAGCACGATGTCGTGCTCGCGGCAGAGGCCGCCGAACGCCTCGGCGAACTCGTAGTCCATCCAGAAGCGGCCCTCGAAGTCGACCTCGCAGGCCGAGTGGCCGCGCTCGAGGAGCGCAGCGACGGCGGTCTCGGGCGACTCGCGTGCGGGCACCCGCGCGGGGCCGAAATGAAGGCGGCGGGCCATCGACAGGCCGCCCAGCCTAACCCCAGCGGGGTCCGTCCGACCCCGTTCCTACCCTTCTTGCCATGCCCACGCACCCGTCTCGTATCGATCTGCTCGAGCTCGACATCGACCTCCGGCTCGCCGACCTCTGGCGGGAGGCCGCGGGGATCAGCGACTGGACACTGGACGTCGTGTCCGCGTTCATGCGGGCCGCGTACGGCAAGGGGTACTGCGACGCGTTGACAGAGGAGTCGCCCGGCTCGCTCTGCGCCGAGCACGGGTATCGCGTGCCGGGGCGCCGACCCCAGCCTGCCCCGACCGACGCCTAGCTAGACTCACCGCGTGTCCACGCGCAGCCCTGCGCGGCTGATCGTCGCCCTCGCAGTCGCGGCCGTCCTGGCGATCTTCCTGCTGTACACGGCCATCGCCGGCAAGTCGACGCCGCAGTTCAACCCGAGCCAGCTCCAGGGGCACAGCGGCAGCGTGTCGGTCGTCGGCGTGGTGGTCGCGCCCGTGAAGGGCGACTCGCACAGCCCGGCGGGCCTGCGCTTCGGCATCCGCGACCGCGGCATCTCGAAGGGCGCGATCGTGCCCGTCGTCTATCACGGGGACAGCCCGCCGCCGCTCTTCAAGCCGACGCGCGAGGTCGTCGTCAGCGGGACGTTCTCCGGCGGGCGGATCGAGGGGACGGGCCTCGTGACGAAGTGCCCGTCGAAGTACACGGCGCAGCCGAAGGCCTAGCCGATGGCTGACCTCGGCCGGGCAGCGCTCGTCGTCAGCTTCGGGCTGGCGCTCTACGCGTTTGTCGTCGGTGCGTTCGCGGCGCGGGAAAACCGGCGCCGGCTCGCCGACTCCGCGCGCAACGCGCTGCTCGCGTGTTTCGCTTCCACCCTCGTCGCCGCCGCGGTGCTCGCGACGGCGCTCGTCCGCCACGACTTCTCGTTCGCGTACGTCGCGGCGCACACGAACCGCACGCTGCCGACCGTCTACTCGCTGAGTGCGTTCTGGGGCGGCCAGGAGGGATCGCTGCTGCTCTGGCTGCTCGTGCTCACGGGGTACGGAGCGCTCGCCGTCGCGGTCAACCGCCGGTTGCTCAAGGACCTCGTCGCCTGGGTCGTGCCGGTCCTCGGCGGCATCGCGACGTTCTTCTCGTTCGTCCTCGTCGCCGTCGCGAGCCCGTTTGACACGCAGACGGCGCCGCTCGACGGTGCCGGCCTGACGGCGAGCCTGCAGAACCCGTACATGGTCGCGCATCCGCCGATGCTCTACCTCGGCTACGTCGGACTGTCGATCCCGTTCGCGTTCGCTGCCGGAGCGATGCTGTCGGGTCGCGCCGACGAGCGCTGGATCGTCGCGACACGACGCTGGACGCTGGCCGCCTGGACGTTCCTCGGCTTCGGCCAGCTCCTCGGCGCGCACTGGGCGTACGTCGAGGTGGGGTGGGGCGGCTACTACGCGTGGGACCCGGTCGAGAACGCAGCCCTGATGCCGTGGCTCGCGGCGACCGCCTTCCTGCACTCCGTGATGATCCAGGAGCGGAAGGGAATGCTGAAGATCTGGAACATGGTGCTCGTCGCCCTGGCGTTCGAGCTGTCCGTGTTCGGGACGTTCCTGACGCGCTCGGGCGTCGTGAACTCGATCCATTCGTTCGCCCAGAGCCCGATCGGCGGATGGTTTCTCGCGTTCGTCGTCATCTCGTCGATCTTCTCGGTGGCGCTCATCCTCTGGCGGCTGCCGCTCCTGCAGGCACGCACCAAGCTCGAGTCGGCGCTGTCGCGCGAGGCGACGTTCCTCTACAACAACCTGCTGCTCGTCGCGCTCTGTCTGACCGTGTTGTGGGGCGTGCTGTTCCCGATCGTCACCGAGCTCGTGAAGGGTGAATCCCGGACGATCGGCCGTCCGTACTACGACTTCTTCCTGCGCACCTTCGGATTGCCGCTGCTGCTGCTGATGGGAATCGGCCCGCTGATCGCGTGGCGGAGGACGAGCGCGCGTTCGCTTGCCAGGAGCCTGATCTGGCCGATCGCCGCTGCGATCGTGACGGGGACCGCGCTGATCGCGGGCGGTGCCGGCTCGTCGCGCCCCGGGTTGATCGCGTACACGTTCTCCGCGTTCGTCGTCGCGGCGATCGGGGTGGAGCTGGTTCGCGGCACCCGCGCGACCGGCTCGCTGTTCCGCCTAGTCGCGCGCAACCGCCGTCGGTACGGCGGGTATGTGGTCCATTTCGCGATCGTCCTGCTGGCGATCGGCGTCGCGGGCTCGAGTGCGTACGGACGCTCGTCGGAACGCCCGCTCAGGCCGGGCGAGACGATGACGGTCGGCGGCTACTCGCTCACCTATGACCGGATCACGCACCCGCCGAACGCGAACGCGTCGGAGACGCGCGCGGTGCTCGCGGTGAAGGGGCGCTGGAACGGGACGCTGCTCTCGGGCCGCAACACGTATCGGAACCCGCCGGAGACCTCGAACGAGGTGGGCATCCACACCGACTGGCTGCGCGCAGAGGATCTCTACGTGATCACCGACGACATCCGCCCGAACGGGGTCGTCTACTTCAAGGTCCTGGTCAAGCCGCTCGTCAACCTGATCTGGGCGGCCGGCGTGGTGTTCCTGCTCGGGGCAGCGGTCGCGCTGTGGCCCGATGCTCGCGAGCAGCGTCGGCTCGTGCTCCGCCTCGCGCCTGCGCGCGCGTGAGCGGGCTCGCGCTCGTGCTCGGCGCCGTGCTGGCGGCAGCGGCGGTGTTCCTCGTGTGCCTGCCGTTTCTCCGCGACCCGTCTCCCGACGACGACCGACTCGACGCGCCAACCGACGAGGACGAGCGCCGGTTGACGCTCGCCGAGGAGCGTGACCGCGCCCTGGCCGCATTGAAGGAACTTGAGTTCGACCACCGCACCGGCAAGGTCGGAGACGACGAATATCGCGAGCTGCTCGGCCCGCTGCGCCGGTCTGCCGCCGAGGCGCTGCGAGCGCTCGACCGGCCGGAGGAGTAGCCCGCCCGCAGGCGAATCCACGCACATGCAGCGGCTTTTGGTCGCGCTGGTCGCGCTGCTCGTCGTTGTCGCTCCCGCGCGCGGCGACGACTCGACCAAGAAGCATCAGCTCGACACGCGGATCGGAACGCTGCAGGGGCGGTTGTCGTCCCAGCGTCAGCAGGAACGGGTGCTGCGCGCCGAGGTCTCGGACTACACGGCGCGAATCCGTGCACTCGAGTCTCGCGTCGGCGACGTATCGCTGCGGCTGCAGACGCTCGACGCCGACCTCGGCCTGCATCGACGCCGGCTCGATGCACTGAACGCACTGTTCCGCTTCCAGTCGGATCGCTTGGCGTTTCTCCGGCGACAGTCGGCGATCGCGTCCTCGAGGCTCGAACAACGACTCGTCGACATCTACGAATCGGATGCGCCGTCGACGTTCGAGGTGTTCCTGGGCGCGCGCGATCTCGACGATGCGATCGACCAGGTGCAGTTCCTGTCGGAGATCGGCATCCAGGACCGGCGCGTCTCGGGCGAGGTCGCATTCGCACGTACGCAGGTGCGCGCGGCGCACGCGAAGACGACGACGTTGCGCACCCGCGTCCATGCCGAGACCGCCGTGATCGCGGCGCGCACCGCGCAGACCCGCGAAGTGCACGACCAGCTCGTCGGAGCGAGCAACGATCTCTCCTCGTCGCGCCAGCGGAAGCTCGTCGACCTCTCTCAGCTCACTGCGGCGGAACGCGCCGAAGCGAGCGAGATCGATGCGCTGCAGGCGTCGAGCCAATCCCTCGCCGTGTCGATCCGCGCCGCGCAGGGCAACGCCTCCAGTGCGACGCCCTCGTCCGCCGGCCTGATCTGGCCCGTCTCCGGGCCGATCACCAGTCCGTTCGGGTGGCGCTGGGGCCGGATGCACGAGGGCATCGACATCGGCGTCGGCTACGGCACACCGATCCACGCGGCAGCTGCCGGAACGCGTCATCTACTGCGGGTGGGAGTCGGGCTACGGGAATCTCGTGGTGATCGACCACGGCGGCAACCTCGCGACCGCCTACGGCCACCAGGAGCGGATCGCTGTCTCGTGCGGCGAGCAGGTGGCCCAGGGCCAGGTGATCGGCTACGTCGGCTGCACGGGGCACTGCTTCGGCCCGCACCTGCATTTCGAGGTGCGGATCGACGGCAACCCCGTCGACCCGCTCGGCTATCTCTAGAGGCCGGCGGTCTGGACGAGCAGGAAGATGTTCAGCGCGATGATCGCGCTGGCGATCACGGCCGCGGCGGCGGTCGTGGCCTTGTGGTTGACGAGCAGGCCCATGACGTCGCGCCGTGCGGTGAAGTAGACGAGCGGCACGAGCGCGAACGGGATTCCGAACGAGAGCACGACCTGTGAGATCACCAGCGTCCGCGAGGGGTCGAGACCGATGGCGATCACGACGAACGCGGGCGCCATCGTCACGAGCCGCCGCAGCATGATCGGAATCTGCTTGCGGATGAAGCCCTGCATGACGACCTGTCCCGACAACGTGCCGACGGCGGAGCTCGACAAACCCGATGCGACGAGCGCGAGCGCGAACAGGGTGCTCGACGCGCCGCCGAGGATCGGCTGCAGCGTGCGATGCGCACCTTCGAGCGAGTCGACGTCGCGGTGGCCGCTCCCGAAGAACGTGCTCGCGGCCATCACGAGCATGGCCATGTTGATCAGCCCCGCGATCGTCATCGCGATCAGCACGTCGACGCGCGTGTAGCGAAGAAGGGTGCGCGCGTCCTGATCCGTCTCGGGGACGAGCCGGTCCTGGGTGAGCGCCGAGTGGAGGTAGATCACGTGCGGCATCACCGTCGCGCCGAGGATCCCGACCGCGAGCAGCACCGAGTCCGAGCCGCTGAAGCCGGGGATGACGGCGTGGCGTCCGACCTGGCCGAGGTCGGGATTCGAGAAGATCAGCTCGCCGAGGTAACACGCTCCGATGACGCCGACGATCGCCGCGATCACGGCTTCGAGCAGCCGCACGCCGAACCGCTGGAGGCCCAGGATCGCGAATGCGGCGATGCCGGTGATGATCGCGGACGGAAACAGGCCGAATCCGAAGAGGAGATGGAACCCAACGGCGGCGCCGAGGAACTCCGCGAGGTCCGTGGCCATCGCGATCGCCTCGGCCTGCAGCCACAGTCCGAGTGACGTTCGCCGCGAAAACCGATCCCGGCAGACCTCCGGCAGGTTCTGGCCGGTGGCGATCCCGAGCTTCGCCGAGAGCGTCTGAATGAGCATCGCCATCAGGTTCGAGACGACGATCACCCAGACGAGCGTGTAGCCGAACTTCGATCCGCCGGCAATGTTGGTTGCGAAATTGCCCGGGTCGATGTAGGCGACACAGGCGATGAAGGCAGGGCCGAGGAACGGGAGGATCCGGAAACGCGTGCGGTGCAGCGCCTCGTCGACGGTCTGCAGACCTTCGGGCAGCACGTCTCCGCGGGTGGCGATCACGGATCCTATTTTAGCCATGGCTAAATCTCCGGCGAGCGAGTCCGGTCGCGGCTAGCCTGGAGACGTGAGCCGCACGCTCGTGCAGCGCATCCACAACCCGCGGAACAGGGTGTGCGGCTGCGATCCGTCGTGCTGGTGCCGGCGGACGGCGCTCGGGCGCGCGGTCAAGTGGTGGTTCCCGGGGAGGCTGTTCGGGCTTCGGCACAAAGGCTCGCGGTCGGCCGAGTGGAAGCGCGAGCGGGCGTCCCAGCCCTAGGAGGCGCTGCGGACGAGGCGGAGGTCGGGCAGGTTGCGGTGCTGTTCGTCGAGGTCGAACCCGTAGCCGACGAAGAACTCGTCCGGGATCGTGAAGCCGACGTAGCGAACCGGTAGGTCGTCTACGAGCCGCCGGTAGGGCCGGTCGAAGAGGATCGCCGCGTGCAGCGAGGCGGGGTTGCGGAGCTGGAACGACCTGACGAGGTAGTTCATCGTCAACCCGGTGTCGACGACCTCGTCGACGAGCAGGACGTGGCGGTTCTCGATCTCGTCATTGAGGTCCTTGAGGAAGCGGATGCCATCGTGGTTGTCGGGCTCCTGGCCGTAGCCGGCCAGCTCGATGAAGTCGAGGGCGTGGTGGATCGGGATCGCCCGCGAGAGGTCGCAGATGAACGGGATCGTCGCCTTCAGGGAGCCCACGAGGATCGGCTCGAGGCCCTCGTAGTCGCGGGTGATCTCCGCTCCCAGCTCCCCGACGCGGGTTGCGAGCTCGTCGGCGCCGAGAAATACCTCCCCGACGCGGGGATCGTGCAGGCCGGGCTCGCTCAGGATGCCTTCTGCAGGCCGAACCGAGCGGCGAGCCGCTCGAAGTCGCGCTCGTAGAAGAGCTTGATCTTGACGTCGGGGTAGAGCTCGCGCAGCCGGCGCAATTTGCGGTTCTTGCGGGTCACGAGCGACTGCTTCATCACCGTCACCTCGAGGTAGAGGTCCTGCTCCGGGAGGTAGAAGTCGGGGCTGAACGCCTCGACCACCCGGCCCTCCTCGTCGCGGGCCAGTACGAACGTGGTCGGCTCGTACTGCCAGGGGATCCCGTACCAGTCGAGGATCTTGGCGTACTCGAGCTCTGCCGGGTTGGCGAACCGCGGCGGCTCCTTCCCGCAATATGCCTGGAAAACCGGGGTTTCCAGCGTCACCCCGGCCAGGGTAGCAGTGACCCCGGATGCTCCCCGGCGAACGTAGAGTCCCCGCACATGGAATTCACGCTCGCACACCTGTCGGACATCCACTGCGGCGATCCGCACTTCGTGCCAGACCTGATGGACCGCGCGATCGCCGAGATCAACGATCTGAGCCCGGATGTCGTTGTCTGCTCGGGCGATCTGACGACCTTCGGGTTCAAAGAGGAGTTCGCCCGGGCGCGCCGGTACCTCGACCGGATCGCCTGTGAGGCGCTGGTCGTCGTGCCGGGGAACCACGACTCCCGGAACGTCGGCTACGTCCACTTCGAGGAGCTGATCGGCGAGCGCAACTCGGTCGTGCGGAAGGGCGGGGCCACCGTGGTCGCCGTCGACTCCACGGAGCCCGATCTCGACCACGGGCAGATCGGCCGAGGCACGTACAGCTGGATCGAGCAGCAGTTCGCCGAGCCGTCCGAGCTCCGCGTGTTCGTGCTGCATCACCACCTGCTGCCGATCCCTGGAACCGGGCGTGAGCGAAACGTGGTGTACGACGCCGGCGACGCAATCGAATGCCTGCAGCGAGCGGGTGTCCAGCTGGTTCTCTCCGGGCACAAGCACGTTCCGTACGCATGGAAGCTCGAAGACCTCTTCGTCGTGAACACCGGCACCGTCTCGACGCTTCGTCTGAGAGGGAACACGCGCCCCTGTTACAACGTCGTCGAGGTCGAGGGAACGCACGTCTCCGTCTGGCGCCGCTATCCGTTCCACGGCCAGGAGCTGATCATCCAGTTCGATTTGCGTACCGGCGAGTACGAGAAGTACACCGGACGGATCGAGCGTGAGGTGAGCGCGAGAAGGTGAGCACCGTGCGCGCGGTCGCCCTGGTCGACGGTGAGCACTATCCCGACGTGGTGCGGGACGCCCTCGAACAGCTCCCGTACGACTGGGTCGGTGCGATCCTCGTCGGCGGAGGCGAGAAGCTGCGCGGCACTCCGGACTACGGCATCCCGATCGTCGACGGTCTGGCCGGCGCCGAGGTGGTCGTCGACTTGTCGGACGAGCCGGTGCTCGGTCCCGCCGAGCGCCTGCGCTGGGTGTCGCGGGCGCTCGCCGAGGGCCGGTCGTACATCGGCGCCGACTTCCGCTTCGACCCGCCGCGATTCGAGCCGTTCGAGCTGCCGTCGATCTCGGTGATCGGCACGGGCAAACGGGTGGGGAAGACCGCGGTGACGGGGCACCTCGCCCGCCTCCTGGCGCGCGACCGCAGCGTCGTGGTCGTGGCGATGGGACGGGGTGGACCGCGCGAGCCGGAGCTCGTCGAGCACGTCCCGACCGTCGCCGAGCTCGTCGCGCGTTCGCGCGAGGGCCGGCATGCCGCGTCCGACCACCTCGAGACCGCCGCCGTGTACGGCGTCACGACGATCGGCTGTCGTCGCGCGGGCGGCGGGCTGGCGGGCGCCGTCTTCACGTCGACGGTTCCCGCGGCAGCGCGTCTGGCGGTCGAGCGCGCGCCTGATGTGGTGATCTTCGACGGCAGCGGCGCTGCGATCCCACCCGTGGCGACCGACCGGCGCATTCTTGTCGTCGGCTCCGGCCAGGATCCCGACGCGTACCTCAACACCTACCGGCGCCTGATCTCCGACCTGGTGATCGCGGTCGACTGCGATATCGAGGGGGCGATTCCGGTGACGTTGCGGCTTCGCGCCACCGAGCAGCTCACCGGACGCGTTGCCGTGTTCACCGCGGGCGGCTCGGACGTCTCGCACCTCGAGGCCGAGGTGACCCACGTGTCGACGAACCTCGCCGACCGGGCAGCGCTCGCGCGAGAGCTCGCGACGATCGACGCCGACACCTACCTCGTCGAGGTGAAGGCTGCTGCGATCGACGTTGTTGCCGAACATGCGCTGGCGCACGGCCGCCGGGTCGTGCTCGCTGCGAACGACGTGATCGCGTTGGAGGGCGACCTCGACGCCGCTCTGCTCGGTCTCGTTCCGATCGGAGCGCGTGCATGAGCCAGCGCCGCCACGGCGACCCGCTGCCTCTGGGCGACGCAGAGCTCCCGTATTCGAAGGGGATGATGGCGCGTGCCCTGATCGCGGTCGGGATCAGTGCCGACCGCGCGTACAACCTCGCCCGGCGGATCGAGGTCGACCTCGCCGACCGGCACGAGCGGTCGATCGACCTCACTCGGCTCGAGGAGCTCGCCCGCGAGACGCTCGGCGAGAACGAGGGCGAGCGCGCCGTGCAGCGGCTGCGCCGGCTTGCGGACCTGCAGACGCTCGACGTCCCACTGATCGTGCTGATCGGAGGGTCGACGGGCACCGGCAAGTCGACGATCGCCGCCGAGGTCGCCCACAGGCTCGGGATCACGCGCGTCACGTCGACGGACTTCATCCGGCAGACGATGCGCGCGTTCTTCTCGGAGGAGTTCATGCCGACGATCCACCGCTCGAGCTTCGAGGCGGGCGAGGCGGTCGTCGGCGAGGTCAAGGGCGATCCGACGGTCGTCGGGTTCGTCGAGCAGTCGCGCCACGTCAGCGTCGGCGTCGACGCGGCGATCCGGCGCGCGCTGACTGAGGGCTGGTCGATCGTGCTCGAGGGCGTCCACCTCGTGCCGGGGCTGGTGCCGGCCCGGGTCGAGGGAGCGCTCGTCGTGCACGCCATCGTCGCGATTCCCGACGAGGAGGCTCACCGGATGCACTTCCACGTGCGTGACGCCGCGACAGGCGGCATCCGGGCGATGGACAAGTACCTCGACCGGCTCGACGACATCCGGACGGTTCAGGCCCACCTCGTCGAGCGGGCGATCCGGGAAGGCGTGCCGGTGGTCGAGAACGCCAACGTCGAGCGGACGATCGACGAGGTCGTCGAGCTCGTGCTCCGCGCTGCCGATCGGGCGCGAGAGACGGTGTAGCTACCCTCCAGGCATGCCGAGCACCGAAGAGGTCGTCGAGGCGCTGCGCCAGGTGGAGGATCCCGAGCTCGGGATGGACATCGTCGAGCTGGGGCTCTTCTACGGAGCGGAGATCGAGGGCGAGGACGTCAAGGTGACGTACAGCCTGACGTCGATGGGCTGTCCCGCCGGAGCGATGATCCAGGAGGACATCGAGCGCGTCGTGCGCGAGATCCCCGGCGTCGGCGACGTCCAGAGCGAGCTGACGTTTGACCCGCCGTGGACGCCCGACCGCATGTCGGACGACGCGAAGTTCATTCTTGGCTTTGGTTAAGCGGTTCTAGGAACCGTCGAGGCCGCGGAGAGGCTCGTCGCGAGAATCCTGTTCTGGACCTTTCGAGCCCACGGGAGTAAGGTCGGACTGTGCTTCCAGAGATCTATGTCGCGGTGCTGGCTGTCCTGCTGATCGGGTCACTTGCCTGGCAGCACGGCTACAAGCGCGGCAAGGAGGATGGGGTGGACAGCTTCCTCCGCGCGTACGGAGAGCAGATCCGCTCTTCGCAGCCGGACAAGAACTAGTCTCGAACGACCGCTGGGCCTACCGACGGCTTCCCGCCTCGATCTGGCACCTTGGTTCTGACCACGGGGTCGTACTGTGACCCCGGGAACCGGAGCCGCCATCCCCCCGGCGGCTTCGGTGTTTATTACTTGCAAGCCCGGGGAATCATCGGCGCGGGAAGATTCTGCGCGGGGGCGCATTGGAGTCTTCCCACGCGGCGGATGGACGGCCGAAGCCACCGGGGGGTCGGAGCTTCGGCCAGCGCTGGACGAGCGGCCCGAAGCCGCGCGGTGCCAGGCACGTTCGTGCCTGGCACCGGTTCGAGAAGCGACGCGGCCGGTAGGGTCAGGCGCGATGAGCGAACCGCCCCCCGAGCTCGCAGCGCTCCGTGCCGAGATCGCGGGCGTCGATCGCGCCATCCTGGACGCGCTCAACCGCCGGCTCGAGCTCGTGACGAACGTCCGTTACCACAAGGAGGCGGCGAGCGTCCGGTTCGTCGACGCCGAACGCGAGTCGGCACTTCTTCGCGAGCTGCAGGGCGTGAATCGCGGGCCGCTCTCGGACGGCGGCCTGACGGCGGTCTTCTCCGCCGTGCTGGACGTGATGAAGCAGGAGCTGCGGGCCGCGGACCGGCCCAGCGCAGCCCCGGCGCGGGCGCAGGCGGTCGGCGTCGACCGTCTCGGGATCGTCGGCACCGGTCTGGTCGGAACGTCGGTTGGGCTCGCGGCTGCGCGGGCGGGAGTGGGGTCGGTCTCAGCCTTCGACGCCGACGCTGCTCGCCTGAGCCAGGCGGCGACGCGAGGGGCCTTCGACGCGAAGGCGAGCCTGGCGGACGCCGTGGCGGACGCCGATCTCGTCGTCGTGGCCGTGCCGGTCGGCTCGGCGGCGGACGCTGTGCGCGCTGCGCTCGCGGCGGCGCCCCCGGAGACCACCGTCACCGACGTCGCCTCGACCAAGCGGGCGCTCGCCGACGCGATCGACGACGCACGCTTCGTGCCCGGCCATCCGGTCGCGGGTGGAGAGACGAGCGGGCCAGACCGGGCGGCGGCGGAGCTGTTCGACGGCGCGACCTGGTTTCTGACGCCCCGCGCCGTGAACGATGACGATAGGATCGCGGCGCTGGAGCGGTTCGTGACGGCGCTCGGCGCGCGTCCGGTGCGGCGCGACGCAGCCGAGCACGACCGCCTCCTCGCGCTCACGAGTCACCTCCCGCATGCGCTTGCCAACGCGCTGATGCGAGTGGCCGCGAATCAGGAAGGGGCACTCGAGGCCGCCGGTGCGTCGTTCCGCGAGATGACACGCGTGGCGGGCGCGAACTCGGCCGTCTGGACGGACATCTTCCTCGAGAACGGTGACCTCATCGCTCGCGCCGTTGCGGCGCTTCGTGCCGAGCTCGAGTCGCTCGAGCAGGCGCTTGCCGGCAGCGATCGCTCGTTTCTCGAGGGCTCGATCGCAGCCGGCCACGAAGGCCGGAACGAGCTGCTTTCGCACGCCTACCAGACGGAAGCCGGCCAGCTGCATCGCATTCGCATCCGCGTCCCCGACCGCCCCGGTGTGCTGGCACGAATCACGCAGATCCTCGGCGCGGCTTCGGTCAACATCGAGGACTTCGAGCTGCGCCACGTCTCGCCGGAATACGGCGGTGTGCTCGTGATCCTGGTCGCCGGCGCCGACACGGCAGAGCTGGCGCGGACGCTCCTGCGCCACGAGGGCTACGCAGCCGCGTAGCTGCTCAGGCGGGGATCCGCAGCACGATCTTCCCGAACTGCGCGCCGGCCTCGAGCCGTTCGTGGGCCGCTGCAGCCTCCGCGAGCGGGAAGACGCGATCGACGACCGGCCGTGCCGTGCCGGCGGCGACGAGGTCGTAGGCGCCTTTGAAGTCGTCGGGCGTCCCCATGGTCGAGCCGAGGATCGACAGCTGCTTCCACCACACCCGGTGCAGCCCCGCAGGTGGGTTCGGGCCGGTCGTTGCACCGCACACCACGATGCGGCCCTCAGGGCGAACCGCATCGAGTGTTCGCTTCCACGTCGCGTCACCGACGTCGTCGACGACCACCTGGGCGCCGTCGCCCGTCAGTTCCTTCACCGCGGCGACGACGTCCTCGGTCGTATGGTTCAGCCCGGCGTCGGCGCCGAGCTCGCGTGCACGCGCGAGCTTCTCCTCGCTCGACGACGTGACGACGACCTTGGCACCGACCGCCTTGGCGATCGCGAGCGCTGCGGTCGCGACGCCGCCTCCGATTCCCCAGACGAGCACCCACTCGCCGGCCTCGAGGCGCGCGCGGGTGACGAGCATCCGGTACGCGGTCTCGAACACGAGCGGAAACGCCGCCGCTTCCTCGAAGCTCAAGCCGTTCGGGATCGGATGCACGAACGCACGCGGCACGGCGATCAGCTCGGCGTGTGTCCCGTCGGTCGTTTCTCCGAGGATCCCCATGCGCCCGCCGCGCACTACCGCCGGGTTGAGCACGACTCGCTCATCGGTGCCTGCGATCACACCCGCTCCGTCGGCGCCCAGGATGCGCGGCTTCGGCACGGACGGCAAGCCCTTGCGAATCCAGACGTCGAGGTGGTTCAACGACGCTGCCCGCAGCTCGACGAGCACCTCGCCGTCGCCGGCAACGGGATCCGGCACGTCCTCGTAGCGCAGGACCTCGGGGCCGCCGTCCGCATGGATCCTGATCGCCTTCACGCGGCATGATCCTTGCATGAACCTCGAGGAGCTCCGCCGGTTCGCGAACGAGTTCGGACTGGATGCGATCGGCGTCGCGCGGGCCGAGGCCTACGTCGACACGGAACGGCACATCCGCGAGCGCCGCGAGCGGGGCCTGTTCGCCGACATGCGGTTCACGATGGCCCAGCCCGAGCGATCGTGTCATCCCGAGACCCTGCTCGAGGGCGCGCGGAGCGTCGTGTCGGCCGCGCTCTGCTACTGGGAGCCCGAGCCGCCGCTCGACGTGGGGGAGGGCAGGCTCGCCCGATATGCATGGCAGGATCGGTACGAGGAGCTGCGGGTGAAGCTGACGCAGCTCGGCGAACGGCTCGAATGCAACTTTCGTGTGTACGTCGACGCGAACCAGCACGTCGACCGCGAGGCGGCCTCGAGGAGCGGCGTCGGGTTCTACGGTAAGAACACGATGCTGATCACGAAGCGGTACGGGTCGTGGGTCGTCCTCGGCACCCTCGTCACGGACGCCGAGCTCGAGCCCACGCCGCCGCTTGCCGCCGACTGCGGCGATTGCCGGATCTGCATCGACGCCTGTCCGACCGGTGCGCTCGACGAGCCCGGCGTTCTCGACGCGACGAAGTGCCTGTCGTACTGGACCCAGGCGCCGGAGGCGATCCCGGTGGAGTACCGCCCGGCGCTCGGTGCCCAGGTCTACGGATGCGATATCTGTCAAGACGTCTGTCCGTGGAATCGAGGCGTTCAGAAGCGGAGAGGCGACGCGGCCGAGGACGGCGCCGGCCACGTCGATCTCGTGCGCTGGCTCGAGGGCGACGGCCGCGCGCTCGTCGAGGAGTACGACCGCCTGTACGTGCCCCGCAACGATCCACGCTGGCTACGGCGAAACGCGCTCGTCGCGCTGGGCAATACCGGCGGTGGCGAGCATCGCGCTCTGCTCGAACGCCACGCGGAGAGTGACGACACGCTGTTGGCCGAGCACGCGAGCTGGGGGCTCCAGCGGCTCGCGGAGCGCGACTGCTGAAGCGACGTCACGCTTTCTCTACTCGAGGCAGCTCGAGGCGTGCGTCGACGATGCTCTGGCCGGCCGAGTGTGCGGCCGCGTGGCCGGTGACCGCAGCGAGGAAGTCCGCGCGGAGCAGCTCGTAGAGCTGCGAATCGACCGTCGCGGTGACCGTCGCCGTGCGTGGGATGTCGCGCAGGAGGGCGATCTCGCCGAAGTAGTCCGGCGCCTGGGCGGTCTTGTGGCTGCCGTCGACTTCGATGTCGAACTCCCCTGCCGCGACGACGAAGAAGCGGTCCCCGGCATCTCCGGCACGGATGACGCAGTCTCCCGCGGCGACGGCCACCGGCGTCAGATGCCGTGCAAGGCGTTCCTTGGCGGCGAGCGAGAGCGGCGCGAACATCGGAACCTGCTCGATCAGGGCGCGCTCGTTGCTCGGGGCGACCGACAGCTCCAGCAACTTCAGGCGGCCATAGGCCGCCGCTGAGACCAGCGGGAGGATGGCGCCGACGACGAGGAACGCGGGGCGCGGGCCGAGCAGGTGGACGACGAGCGGCGCGGCGAGCGAGCCGAGGGCGACCGCGCCCATCGCCAGCCCCCAGAAGAGACCGAGGGTGCGGGTGAGAGCCGCATCGGGAATCGTGCGCTGGAGCAGCGTGAAACCGGCGACGTCCTCCACGCTGTTCGCGGCACCGACGACGACCAGCAGCACCAGCGCGACGGCGAGGTAGGGGCGCGGGGCGATCAGCGCGATCGGAGCGCCCCAGAACACCAGCGAGGCCGCAAACGAGCCGACGAGCCGGCCGCCGCGCAGGGTCATCGCGCCGACCGCTCCGATGAGGCCTCCGACGCCGATCGCCGCGGTCATGTAGCCGACTGCGGCGGCACCCGTGTGGAACACGCGGAACGCGGCGACGACGATCAGCACGTTCAAGCAGCCGCGAACGAAGGTCTGGACGACCATCAGCCCGGCGACGAGGCGCGGTCCGGGGCGGCGCGCGATGATCTCGATGCCGGCGGAGAGGCTTCGGAGGTCCTCGCCTGCGTCGCTCCCCGCCTCGGCGACGACATCTCCCTCGACGCGAATCGGTGCGAGCAGGATCACTGCGAGCAGCACGACGGCACCCGCGGCTGCGAAGACGACGCCCGGCGAGGTCACGGCGAGCGCCAACCCGGCGAGGAGCGGACCTGCGAGTGTCCCGAGGCTCTCGAGTGTCGACGTCGCGCCGTTCGAGGCGATCAGCTCCTCGGGCGTGCGGGCGAGCGACGGCAGCAACGCCTGCAACGCCGGTCTGGTCAGGGTCGTCCAGAGGCCGACGACGGCAGCGAACCCGTAGACAAGGAACCGCTGGCCGGCGAACGCGGCTGCGGACGAAGCGGCGAGCGCGACCGCGCCGATCAGCGTGACGCCGAGCAGGAAGCGTTCGCGCCGGAAGCGATCGCCCAGGGACGCCGCGAGCGGAGCGACGACGGCTGCCGGCAGCAGGCGAACAAGGCCAGCGATGCCGACGGCTGTGGCCCCGCCTTCGCGGTAGGCGAACACGCCGAGCACGACGAAATGCGCCCACTCGGCCGCGATCGACGCGCCCCACGCAAGCTCGACCCGGCGGATGTCTGCGTTTGCAGCCGCGACACCGACGGCAGACACGGTTTCGCGGATCCGGCCCATGCGGCGATTGAACGCCGCTTCGGCGGCGGAAGCAACCGGTGCGCTGCGATCAGGTCTTGGCGCGTGAAGGCCGCAGCTCGCTCGCGAGCTCGCGAGCTCGCTGCGCGACGCGGGCCCGCAGCTCGTGCGGCTCGAGCACGACCGCCTCGCCACGGTACGAGACGACCTCGCCGACGAGCCACTCGGCGCTGCCGACAGCCTTCTCCGCGAGCGCTGACCCGTCGACGAGCGGCGTTGCGCCCTTCTCGACCTCCCAGCGCGCGACCGCGGGCGAGTACCAGATGCGCGCGGTCGTGGCCTGCTTCAGCTCGGACGGATCGAATCCCTCGCGCGGCGTGAACGTCTTGCGCAGCAGCTTCGCTTTGCGCATCCGATCGAGCCGGTACGAGCGCGGCTGGTCGCGTTCGACATCCCAGGTGTGCACGTACCAGTGCGGAAGCCGGCGCTCGATCGCGTACGGCTCGACCGTCCGCGTCGCGACTTCCTGCTCTTCCGGCTTCAGGTACTCGATCTCGACCAGCCTGTGCGTGTCGATGCCGGCGCTCAGCGTCGCGACCAGGTCTTCCTCTTCGCCCGCGTGGGGCTCAGGTGTCTGCGAGAGCTCGAACTGACCGAACGTCTCCTCGAGCTTGGCACGGACGCGATCGAGCGGAGAGTGCGCGCCGGCGGCGATCATCGGGCCGACGAACTCGAGCGCGAGCCTGATCGCCCTCGCCTCGAGCGGGGTCAGGCGCGGGGGCCGGCGGAAGGTGTCGCCGAACAGCTCCTTGTCGACGTGCACCTCGTCGCCGCGGAGCTCGGCATAGACCGCGTAGCACCCGCCGCCGAAGTTGACGAGATTCAGCAGCGACAGATGCTCCTCGAGCTGCTCGAGCGGAATCGCGAAGCGCTGGGCAAGCTCCGCCGCCGGTATCACGCCGTTGCGCCCGTCACCGCACGCGGCGAGCAGGTACGCGAGCAGGGACTGGAGCACGCCGAACCGCTCGGGTGCGACCGGGCCTGCGGGCCGGTCGGCGACGGCCGCGACCACGCCCGGCTCCGCCGGGCCGGCGGGCGTCGGGGGCGCTCCTTCGTGCGCTGCGCGCGCTGCGCGCGCACCTTCGACCACGAGGCGCCGGAGCTCGGAAGGCTCGAGGGGCAATGCACGGCCGTCCTGCCGGAGGATCCAGCGCGCCAGCAGATGCGACGACGCGTACCGCGTCGTGAAGATGTCGCCGACGACGTCGTTTCGCTCCCCGCCGTACGCGCGCTCGACCCACCACGCGGTGTCCGGTGCGACTTCGATCTTGGCTTCGCCGACCTCGTCCCCGAACTGCCACTCGGCCCGGCCGCGGTACTGCTCGACGTCGAACTCGGGCGGCAACCGGAAGTCGCGCTCTCGCCGCGTCGCGAAACGGATGTCGGAGCGGATGCGCGAGACACGGAACGTGCGGATGTCGTTGCGGTCGAGATCGTGTCCGATCACGTACCACGATCCGTTCTCCGGCAGGAGGGCGTACGGGTTGAGCGTGCGCTCCTGCTCGCTGTCGCGGTAGATCGACCAGTAGCGGAACTTCACCGTCCGTTGCTTCGAGATCGCGCCCTCCAGCTTGCCGAGGCGTCCCTGCAGCTCCGGCGAGTAGTCGGGATCGCGGACGAGCGCGCGCACCGCCGTCCCGGTCGGAGGCGCGGCGAGGTTGCCGGCAGACCGTCCGAGCGCGAGATTCTGCAGAGCGAGTCGCAGCGGCTCGGCGTATGCGAATCGACCCTCCAGGAGGTAGAAGCAGGTCTGGAGCGCGGCCAGTTCCTCGTCGTCGAGATCGAGCTCCGGCAGGAAGTAGCGCTCGGAGCGGAGGGTGTACAGCTCTTCTCCCGTGAACTCGTCGCGCTGGCTGTCGAGCGGCACACCGAGCGCGACGAGCTCCGCGCGGTCGGAGTAGAAGCGACGGGCGAATGCTTCGTCGCTCATCTCCTGATACCCCTCGACGTTGGACTTGATGTCGCGCGCGGTCAGCGGTCGACGTTCCGCCATCAGGAACGCAACCAGCGAGAGCTGACGAATCAGCTTGTCGGTGTCATGACTCATCTGAGCTTCGCGAGCTTACCGCTCGCGAAGCTCTGGCTCGGCCTGCGCGGTGGTCAGGCTGCGACGCGGCTGCGTTCGAGGTGCTGGTGCGACGGGCAGTAGTCGCGTTCCGGCAGCGGCGTGCGCTGGCACGGCTTGCCCTTGCGCGTGGTCGCACGGCAGCGTGCAACGCCGCCGTCGAATGCGCCTGCTTCGATCTGCTCCTCGACGAACCCCACAGCTGCGCTGACACCCTGCGAGACCGCCCACGCGACCTGCGCCTGCACGTTGATCGGGAAGTACCGGCGAATGTCGCCGAAGAGCGCCCGATCCGGCTTCGCGAAGTAATGAGGGTCGGCCGCCAGTCGCTCCATCGTCCCTTCGCAGGCGACGAGCACCTCGCGGCGGTATTCGAGGCGCGTGTTCGGGTCGGCGTAGGGGTCGATCAGATCCCTGATCGAACGGTAAATCGCACGAGAGTACTGATACATGCAGTGCTGGATATGCAGGATCCGCTCGTCCATCGGCGTCTCTTGTTCTCCTTCAGATTCGAGCAGCAGCCCAGTGGCAGGCGTGAGATTCGTGTTTTCCTCTGCGACCCGTGGGCCACTCTACACCGTCCCTGCTGCTGTTACAAATGTTTTCCGAAATGAAAACGTTACCGCGCGATCTGACGCGAGTAGGCACCCGCGAAACCGGTCCCGCGAACGGTCTGGACTGCGGTGTCCGCATCCGCCTTCGAGCCATAGATGCCCGCAAACACCACGAAGTAACCTGGTTGCAGGCTCGCAAAACGGCTGGAGTCGATGATTCCGACCTGGGCCAGTCCGGATTTGGCGGCCTGCGTGGCCTTGTCGAGGGCCGCCCGGCGCCCGGTCGTCTTCGGGTAGGAGACGAGCACGATCGTCCAGCCGTTGGCGTTCCGGGGCCAGGTGGCTCGTCCCGGCCGGGCGCCGGTCGGCTCCGGCGCCTTGGGGAGCTTGCCGGTCGCGACGCGGGCCCGGAGCCTGCGCGGCGGCTCCGCGGCCGGCGTCCGCACGGGGATCGCCGCCGTGGCGGCGTCGAAGGCTTGCGGCCCGGCAGCGGCCCGGCGGTCGCTGACGACGATCGCCGCGGCCGTCCCCACCGCCGCGACGAGCAGCGCCAGGAGCGCCGTCCAGACGAAGTCGCCCGGGTACCAGCCGAACAGGCGCAGCCAGCGGCGGCGAAGGGCGGGAACCGCTCCCCGGACGGCCGGCAGCAGCAGCCCGCAGTCGAGGCAGTACGTCTGGTCGGCCTTGCGCCGTGCACCGCAGCGGGGGCAGGACTCGTCCGTTCCGGCGATCGCGGCAGCCCGGTCGACCGGGTGGGTCTCCGGACCGACGGCCACGGGTAGCTAGGCGCCGGGCCGGGAGGCGAGGACGGTGTCCTCGGACGGGACGTCCGGGCCGGATGTGCCGTCGTCGTCCAGCGTTCGACCGCAGTTCGGGCAGAAATGCGACCCGCGCAGGACCGGCGTGCCGCACGCGCAGCGCCGCGCATGGCGCTGCGGATGCAGGAGATCGTCGATCTCCGCAAGGCGTGCGTCGATGCCGACGACGCCCGCGCAGCGCTCTGCCAGCAGGTCCTCGCGGAAGCCGCCGCGCCGGTACATCTCGACGAGCAGGCCGCCGAGCTCCCGCAGGGCTTCCTCGCGCGCCCGCTGCAGCAGCCGCCGCTCGCGGCGGAGCACCCCCGGTTGCGGGCGCCGCGGGGCGATCCCCTCGGCCTCGGACCGCCGGCGACGGAGCGGCGACATGCAAGGCGATTCTAGACGTCGATCACGACGAGACGCTCTTCGGTCATCTCGCGCACGGCCCACGCGGGGCCTTCCTTCGTGTTGCCCGACGCCTTGACCCCGCCGTACGGCATCTGGTCGGCGCGGAACGTCGGAGCCTCGTTGACCGTGACGCCGCCGAACTCGAGCCTGCGGGCGGCCTCGAGGCAGGTGCGCAGGTCGCGCGAGAAGACTGCGGCCTGCAGCCCGTAGCGCGTGGCGTTCGCCTGGACGATCGCCTCGTCCAGGCTGCTCGTGCGCGTGAGGGTGACGACCGGCCCGAAGACCTCCTCGCACTGCACCTTGTCGGTCGGCGCCGGGGCGGCGATCACCGTCGGCTCGAGCAGGCCGTCCGACGTCCTCTCGCCGCCCGTCAGCAGTTCACCGCTCGTCTCGTGGATCCAGGAAAGGACACGATCGCGCTCGTCCGCAGAGATCAGCGGGCCGACGTCGGTCTCGTCGTCGGCCGGGTCGCCGACCTTGAGCGCCTGCACCGCAGGGACGAACGCGCCGACGAACTCCTCCCAGGCCTCGTCGGCGACGAAGATCCGCTGCACCGAGATGCAGCTCTGCCCGGCGAACGAGAACGCGTTCGCTGCGAGCTTCGCCGCCGTTCCGTCGGGGGCGTCGGCGCACACGATCGCGGGCGTCGCGTTGCCGAGCTCGAGCTTCACGCGTTTGCGGTGCGCGCGCTCCGCGAGCCCCCAGCCGACGGCGCCCGACCCGGTAAAGGTGATCAACTTCACGCGTTCGTCCTTGACGAGCTGGTCGCCGATCTCGGACGCAGGGCCCGCGACGACGTTCAGCCAGCCCGGCGGCAAGCCGGCCTCCTCGGCGAGCGTCGCCAGGAACAGCGCCGACAGGGGCGTCACGCCGGCCGGTTTGAGCACGACCGGGCAGCCTGCGGCGAGGGCGGGCGCGACCTTGTGCGCCACGAGGTTGAGCGGGAAGTTGAACGGGGAGATCGCGCCGACGATCCCGATCGGCAGCCGCAGCGTGAACCCGAGCTTCCCGACGCCGGCGGCGGAGGCGTCCATCGGGACGACCTCGCCCGCGAGCTTGCGCGCCTCGACTGCGGAGAACGTGTACGTCGAGACCGCGCGGGAAGCCTCGACACGCGCGGCTTTGATCGGCTTCCCGGCCTCGGCCGAGATCGTCCGAGCGGCGTCCTCGGTCCGCTCCTCGAGCAGCCTGGCGATCGCGTCGAGCAGGCGCGCACGCTCGTGGGCTGGGAGCGGCTCCTCGAGCGCCGCGGCCGCCGCGTCGAGCGCACGGCGTGCCTCGCCGGCGCCCCCCACCGCGACGCGCCCGACGACGTCGCCCGAGTACGGAGAGGTGACCTCGAGCCAGGAGCCGGTCTCCACCCGCTCGCCGCCGATCGGCAGCAGGTGGTCGGTGACGGTTGTCGCCATGTGTGAGCGACAGCCTAAATGCGAGAATGCCCGCCGTGAGCGCCGTGCAGATCGGCGCGCCTCTGGCGTGGGCTGGAGCGTCGGTGATCGCCGTCGCGAGCGGCGGCGTCCCCACGTCTCGGGAATTGATCCTGATCTGGGTGCTCACCGGGATGCTGGCGTTCTCGGCGAGCAACCTGCGGAACCGGTTGCCACGGCTCGTGATCGACTGGCTGCCGTTCATCGCGCTCCTGCTGATCTACGACCTGTTGCGGGGCTTCGCCGACGGCCTCCTCTTCCCGGCGCACGAGATTCCACAGATCAAGCTCGAGAACGCGCTCTTCGGCGCGCCGGCGCCGACCGTCTGGCTGCAGTCGCACCTCTGGCACGGTGCCGACGACCTGCGCTGGTGGGACTACCTCGCCTGGGGCGTCTACCTCACCCACTTCCTCGCAACGCTGATCGCCGCCGCTGCGCTGTGGACGTTCGCGCACGACAAGTTCCGTCGCTACGCCCTGATGGTCTGCGTCCTCACGGTCACGGGCTTCGCCACGTACGTGCTCTACCCGGCGGTGCCGCCGTGGATGGCGGCGCAGCAGGGCGAGCTCGGCGAATCGAACCGGATCGTGCCGATCGTCTGGCATCAGATCCCGATCGCCCATTTCAATGCGCTGTTCGAGCACGGTGTGGACTACGCGAACAACGTCGCCGCGATGCCGTCGCTCCACGCCGGCTACGCGCTGCTGTTCTCGCTGTTCCTGTGGTCGGTCGTCCCGCGCTGGGTTCGTCCGGTCCTTGCGGTCTACCCGCTCGCGATGGCGTTCGCGCTCGTCTACCTGGGCGAGCACTACCTCGTCGACTGCGTCGCGGGCTGGATCTATGCGATCGCGGCGTACGTCGCGGTCAACGTCGTGCTCGAACGACACGGCCGCCGGCAGACTGTCCCGGTCGAGAGCATCTACGCCGACTGATGGAGATCACGCCGGTCCACTTCTGTGACGTCACCGTCGACGGTGAGCGCTGGCCGGTCTACGGCTGGGCGATCGCCCATCGTGACGGGACGATTCTCGTCGACACCGGGATGATCGACTCGACGCCTGAGCTCGACGCGGAGTGGCGTCCGGAACTGCTCGCCTGGCCCGAGCTCGGCACTGTGGTCGCGATCGTCAACACGCATCTGCATTTCGACCACTGCGGCGGCAACCGCCGTTTCGCGGGCACGCCGACCTACGTCCAGCGCGCCGAGCTCGAGGCGGCCGTGGCGCCCGACTATCTCGAGGAGTGGGTCCGGTTCCCGGGGGCGACGTACGTCGAGGTCGACGGCGACGCCCAGCTGTTCGACGGTGTCTCGGTGCTCTCGACGCCCGGGCACTCGACCGGACACCAGGCGGTCGTCGTGGCGACGGACGAGGGGACGGTGGTCCTCGGCGGCGACGTCACGTACTCGATGCGCGAGCTGATCGACGGCGCGACTCCGTCGATCCGCCGCATCCACGCGCTGCAGCCGCGGCGCGTCTACCTCGCTCACCACGAACGGCCCTGGGAGCCGAACTACAGTTAGCCGTGATGGACGCGTACATCGTCGATGCGGTTCGCTCCCCGATCGGCCGGCGCAACGGCACGCTCGCCGCGATGCGCGGCGACGAGCTCGTTGCGCAAGTCCTGAACGGCCTAGCGTCTCGCGCGGGAGTCGATCCTACGGTGGTCGAGGACGTCCAGATGGGCTGCGTCACCCAGGTCGGCGAGCAAGGCTGGAACATCGGACGGATGGCGGTGCTCGCCGCGGGGTGGCCGGTCGACGTGTGCGGAACGACGGTCGACCGTCAGTGTGGCTCCTCGATGCAGACCAACTGGAACGCAGCGGCTGCCGTCGCGTCGGGGCAGCTCGACGTGGTCGTCTCCGCAGGCGTCGAGATGATGTCGCGCGTCCCGATGGGCTCGAACGGCGGCGACATCTCGAGCCACGTCACGGATCGCTACCAGCTCGTGGCGCAGGGCATCTCGGCCGAGCTGCTCGCAGAGGAGTGGCACCTCGACCGGACGTCCCTCGACGCCTACTCGCTCGAGTCGCACCGCCGGGCGCTGGCGGCGATCGACGCCGGAGCCTTCGAGCGGGAGATCGTCCCGATCGAGCTGCCCGAGCCGAGCGGTCCCGGCGCAAGTAACAGTCTGTTGCAAGCGGGCGGGCCCGCGGTCGCCGCGCCTGCGGTCTTCGCGATCGACGAGACGCCGCGGCGGGACACGTCGGCGGAGGCGCTGGCCGCGCTTGCCCCGGCGTTCCGGCCGGACGGGGTGGTAACGGCCGGAAACTCGTCGCAGATCGTCGACGGGGCAGCCGCGGTCCTGGTCGCGAGCGAGGCTGCGTGCGCCCGCCACGGGCTCGAGCCGCGCGCGCGCTTCGCCGGCTTCGGACTGGCCGGCGTCGACCCGACGCGCATGCTCCACGGCAATCCGCAGGCGATCCGCAAGGCGCTCGCGAAAGCCGGGCTCGCGCTCGACGACGTCGCGGTGCTCGAGATCAACGAGGCGTTCGCGTCGGTGGTGCTGCAGACGATCCACGACCTCGAGCTGGGCCAGCGTGTCGCCGACGTGAACCCGAACGGCGGCGGCATCTCGCTCGGGCACCCGCTCGGAGCGACGGGTGCGCGCGTGACCGCGACGCTCGTCAACGAGCTCGAGCGGCGCGGCGCCCGCTACGGCGTCGCGTCGATGTGTGTCGGGTTCGGCATGGCGATCGCCGGCGTCGTCGAGCGTCTCTAGATGGCGGAGATCCGCACGGTCGGAGTCGTCGGCCTCGGCGCGATGGGCTCCGGGATCGCGCAGCTCGCGATCGAGGCCGGCTTCGACACGGTCGGGCACGAGCTCGAGCGCTCGCGCGCAGAGGGCGCGCGCGACCGGATCTGGCATTTCCTGACGCGCAAGGTCGAGAAGGGCCGGCTCGAGGAGGCCGACCGCGACGCCGCCGTCGGCCGGCTCGCGCTGACGACCGAGCTGCGCGACCTCGCCGACTGCGACGTCGTGATCGAGGCCGCGTTCGAGAATCTCGGCGTCAAGCAGCAGCTGTTCCGCGAGCTCGAGCCCCTGGTCCGCGACGACGCAATCCTCGCGACCAACACCTCGGCATTGTCGGTCACCGAGATCGCCTCGGTGCTCGCACGTCCGGAGCGCGCGGTCGGGATGCACTTCTTCAACCCGGCGCCGCTGATGCCGCTCGTCGAGATCGTTCGTGCGGAGCGCACGGCTGCAGACGTCGCGGAGGCGGCTCACGCGTTCGGAGCGCGGCTCGGCAAGACGCCGATCGACTGCTTCGACACGCCGGGATTCGTCGTCAACCGCGTGCTGATCCCACTGCTCAACGACTGCGTGCGCGTGCTCGACGAAGCCGGGGTCACGCCGGACGATCTCGATGCGGGGATGAGGCACGGCGCCGGCTGGCCGATGGGCCCGTGCACGCTGCTCGACCTGGTCGGCGTCGACGTCCACGTCCACGCGAGCGAGGCGCTGTACGACAAGCTGCGGGAGCCGCGCATGGCGCCGCCCGCGCGACTCGTCCGGATGCTCAAGGCAGGCAAGCTCGGCCGCAAGTCGGGCGAGGGCTTCTACAGCTACGACACCTAGAGGCTTGATGTGAAAGGGCGTGCCCTTTCACATCAAGCCTCTAGTCCACGCCGAGCCTGCGGGCGGCGTACGGGATCGTCCCACCCTGCACGACGACCGAGGCGAGCACGACGACGAACACGGTCTCGTAGATCCGCTGCGACTGCGCGACGTGCTCACCTAGGGCGAACGCCGCCAGCAGGATCGGCACGGCGCCCTTCAGGCCGCCCCAGATCACGAACAGCCGCTCGCCCGCCGACAGCCGCGTCGGGGCGAGCAGTGCGCCGGCGGCGAGTGGGCGGGCGACGAGCGCGAGGAACGCCGCGATCGCGAGCCCTTCGCCGAACCGCGACGCCGAGATCGCCGTGATCCCGACCGTCAGTCCGAGTGCGACGAACACGACGATCTCGGCCAGCGAGGCCAGCCCCTCCTCGAACACGTCGACCTCCTGCTTGAAGGGCGCTCTGACGTCGCCCGCGATCAAGCCCGCGACGAACACGGCGAGGAAGCCCGACCCGTGCGCCGTCGCGGCGATCCCGTACACCACACCCGCGAGCGCGAGCGTGCGCAGCGTGTAGAGCCCTGCCGACGGGAGCGCCACGCGGCGCAGGACGAAGGTCGCCGCGAGACCGCCGACGACTCCTACCGCGAGGCCGATCGCCATCTGCTCGCAGAACACGCGGACGACGATCCAGAACGTCGCGTTCGCGTGTGTCGCGAGCTGGATCAGACCGAGCATCAGCGCGATCCCGACCGGATCGTTGGCTCCGGACTCGCCTTCGAGGATCGTCCCGGCCCGTCCGTGGATCTGGCGGTCCCCGAGCACGGAGAACATGACCGCTGGATCGGTCGGGGCGACGGCAGCGCCGAGCAGGCCGGCGGTGAGCCAGCCGAGCCCGAAGGCGCTGTGCGCGAACAGGGTCACGAGACCCGCGCACGCGAAGGTGCCGAGGACGCCGAGCGATGCCACCGGCACCGCGGCGACGCGAAACCGTCGCAGCCCGATCGACGCGCCGCCCTGGAAGAGGATCACGATCAGCGCGACCGTCGCGATCCGCTCCACCGTGGCGATCCGCAGCACCAGCGAGGGGAACAGATCGGAGACCAGGGCGGCCCCGACGAGGAAGACGGCGGCCGACGGGATCGCGACGCGGGCGGAGAGCTTCGCGAGGAGCAGCGCCGCCGACAGCGCTCCGGCGACGCCCAGCACTGCGAGGCCGAAGGTCGTAAGATCGTGCACGGCGAGGCGACGCTACAAGGTGCGGCAGGTCGGGCCGCCCCCGCCTGTCGAAAACTCCTTACAAGTCCCTCATGAGCGGCATAATCGCTGCGGAAACACTTGTTCTTGTCGAATGCGCCGACTCTGTCTCATCCTGCTTGCAGGTCTGGCCGTCGTCCCGGCCGCCCTCGCGGCGTCGGGAACGGCAGGCGACGGCGTGCTCGAGCTGCGCGCGGTCTACGGCAATGTGACGATCAGCGGCCAGGGCGTGCTCTGGGGGCAGATGGACAAAGGCGCGCTGATCGTGACCGATCCCGTCGCCGGCGACGGCGACGCGTTCGTGAGCGGCGACGACAGGCCCGCGCGTGTCCTCCCCGACGGGTCTGTGCTCCACGTCGGCCGCGACCTGCATTTCCGCATCACCGGTGGGAGCTACAAGCTGCAGTTCACCAACGGTGCGGGCATCGACCTGACCACTGTCGGCATCGGCAAGGCGACGATCCTCGGATCGCTGACCGCGCTCGACGACGGCGACTACGCCCTCGACGCGGGCAAGTGGAAGCCGGTGCCGGTCCCCGACCCGGTCCCCATCAAGTTCGGCGTCAAGCCGCCGCCGCCGCCGACGACGACGACGAGCCCGTAGGGTGAGCGCGCCGACCGCGAACATCCTCGTGGTCGAGGACGAAGGCTCGATCGCGTCGTTCGTCTCGCTGTACCTGAAGAACGCCGGGTACGGGGTGCGAACCTCTCCGACCGGCAGCGACGCCCTCGCCAAGGTCGCGGAGGAGATGCCGTCGCTGATCGTGCTCGACCTGATGCTCCCCGACATCGACGGGATCGAGGTGTGCCGCCGGATCCGGCAGTCGAGCGACGTTCCGATCCTGATGTTGACCGCCCGCGACGAGGACGTCGACAAGATCATCGGCCTCGAGGTCGGCGCCGACGACTACCTCACCAAGCCCTTCAACCCGCGTGAGCTCGTGGCGCGGGTGAAGTCGATCCTGCGGCGCGCGGCGCCCGAGCGGCGAGAGCGCGAGACCGAGGTGATCGTGCACGGCGACCTGCGCGTCGACGCGGGCCGGCGTGAGGTGACCGTGAGCGAAGAAGAGGTGCAGCTCGCACCGAAGGAGTTCGACCTGCTCTGGGAGCTGCTCGACCATCGCGGCCTCGTGCTCACGCGCGACCAGCTGCTCGAGCGCGTCTGGGGCTACACGTTCGCCGGCGACACGCGAACGGTCGACGTCCACGTCCGGCAGCTGCGCCGCAAGCTGGGCGACGCCTCGCCAATCGTCACGGTCTGGGGTGTCGGCTACAAGGTCTCGCCCGCGAAGGACGCGCGCAAAGAGAAGACGAAGACGTAGAGAACTCGGAGAGATGCTGAAGTCGCTGCGCGTCCGGCTGCCGCTCGTCTTCCTCGCGGGGATCGTGCTGGCGGCGGTCGTGACGACGCTGATCTCCGTCCGGCTCTTCCAGCAGTTCGCGCGCGACCAGGCGGTCGCGCAGCTGAGCCGCGAGGCGCACGGCATTGCCGCCCTCTACACGAACGCAATCACCCAGGGCTACGGCAACCAGACCGGCGATCGCGCGGCGCCGACCTTCGCCGCCGCGAATCTGCGGCTCGCGACCGGCGCGAAGCTCTACTGGATCGGCCCGAAGCGCGCCTTCCCGGGCCAGAAGGCGAACCTCGGCCTGCCCGTGCTGCCGGTGAAGACGATCGACTGGAACTCCGGCAAGTCGCTGTCGTTCGAGTTCACTCCGCCCGGCGCGCACCGCCGGTACATCGCCGTCGCGAACCCGCTGATCATCGGCAAGACGGCCGTCGGCGCGATCGTGGTCGCGCAGCCGAAGACCGACGTGAGCCAGCGCGTCCGCTCGCTGATCGACCGGCTCGCGCTCGCCGGACTGCTCGGTCTCGCGGTCGCCGGGATCCTCGCGTGGTACCTCTCGCGGCGCATCGTCCGGCCGGTGCTGCAGCTCTCGCGCGCGGCCGACGACGTCGCGGCCGGCAACTACGACGTCTCGGTCCCGCCGAACGCGCCCGGGGAGCTCGGACATCTCTCTGAGCGGTTCGGCGAGATGGCGCAGCGCCTCGCGGAGGTCGAGGCGATGGAGCGCAACTTCCTGATGTCGGTCTCCCACGAGCTGCGCACGCCGCTCACGGCGATTCGCGGGCACGTCGCCGCGCTCCGCGAGGGTGTCGTGGCCGACCCGGAGCTCGAGCAGCAGTCGCTCGAGACGGTCGAGCTGGAGGCCCAGCGGCTCGAGCGGCTCGTCGGCGACATCCTCGACCTCGCCAAGCTCGACACGCACCGCTTCACGGTCATGCACGAGGAGGTCGACATGGGCGAGCTGCTCGCGCAGGCCTTCGAGCGCTACCGCGAGGAGGCTCAGCGGCGGTCGATCGACTACCGCTGCGCGATCCGCGACCGGCCTGTGATCGACTCGGACGGCGACCGTGTGCTCCAGGTCGTCGGCAACCTGCTCTCGAACGCGTTCAAGGCCACGCCCGACGGCGGCCGCATCTCGCTCGAGCTCGCGCAGCAGAACGGGACCGTCCACGTCGTCGTCGAGGACTCCGGCCCCGGGATCGCACCCGAGAGCCGTGAGCGGATCTTCCGTCCGTTCATCTCGAACGTCGGCGGTGGCACGGGTCTCGGGCTGCCGATCGCGCGCGAGCTGTCCGGCGCCCTTGGTGGTCGGCTCGATCTGCGCAGCGAAGTCGGGCGCGGCTCGCGCTTCGAGCTCGTCCTGCCGGCGCGGTAAACGTCAGGAGAGTTTGGCGAAATACAGGTTGTGCCGTCGGGCCGCGCTGGCCGCCCCGATGCTGCGTCCTCCGTTACGCCGATAGCTTCAGCTATCGGCGCGCCCTGCGTCCTTGCCTCGGAACGTCCATCGCACCCCGACGACGAACGGCATTCCGCCAAACCCTCCTAGGCGCTCTCGCGGAGCGGCACGACCGTGGCCGTGTCGCGGGCGAGCGCCGCTTCGATCCGTTCGAGCCTCGCGTTCATCGCACGCCAGCCTTCGGTGAGCAGGTCGACCAGCAGCGCCAGGTCGTCGACGCGCGCGAGCCGCTCCGCGTCGATCGTCGACTCGATCCGCTCGAGCCGGCGGGCGGCGTTGTTGGAAAGCCCTTTCACCTCCGCGAGCCGGCGGGCGATTGGCGCCGCCTCCTCGCGGAGCCCGTCCCGGAGGGCCTCACGCAACTCGTCCATCGGGGCCGACGCTAGCGTCCGCACCGGATGGACAGCCGCGAGCTCGAGTACGCCCTGCCGCCCGGCCTGATCGCCCAGCGGCCCGCGGACCGGCGCGACGGGTCGCGGCTGCTCGTCTACGACCGCGCATCCGGCGCCGTGCGCGACCGCACCTTCAGGGATCTGGCGGACGAGCTGCCGCAGCAGACGCTGGTGGTCGTCAACGACACGCGTGTCGTTCCGGGGCGAATCCCGATCGCCTCGCCGCGCGGCGAGGTGCTGCTGGTCGAGCGCATCGGCGACGACGTCTGGGAGGCGCTCGCGCGGCCGACGCGACGGCTGCGCGCCGGGCGCCGCTACGGCGATGTCGAGCTGCTCGAGCTGCTCGGCGACGGTCGCTGGCGCGTGCGCCTTCACGGTGAGCCGGCCGGGCTCGCGCCGCTGCCGCCGTACATCACGACGCCGCTCGACGACCCGGAGCGCTACCAGACCGTCTACGCCCGCGACGCCGGATCGGCCGCTGCGCCCACCGCCGGATTGCATTTCACGCCGGAGCTGCTCGACGAGCTCGACGTCGAGCGCGTCACCCTGCACGTCGGCCTCGACACCTTTCGGCCTCTGCAGGTGGACGTCGTCGAAGAGCACTCGATCCACGGCGAGCGGTATGCGGTGGAGGAGGAGGCATGGGCGCGCATCAGCCGGGCCGAGAGCGTGCTGGCGGTGGGCACGACCACCGTCCGCGTGCTCGAGACGCTGGCACGCGGCGGCCCGCTCGAGGGGCGGACGGAGCTGTTCATCACGCCGGGCTTCAAGTTTCGCCGCGTCGACCTGCTGCTGACGAACTTCCACCTGCCGCGGTCGACGCTGCTCGCGCTAGTGATGTCGTTCGCAGGCGTCGAGGAAGTCCGCGAGCTGTACGCACACGCGATCGCCGAGCGCTACCGCTTCTACTCGTTCGGCGATGCGATGCTGGTCCTGTGAGCGCGCTGCCCTTCGAGCTGACGGCGACGGACGGTGCCGCGCGGGCCGGCGTGCTCCGCACCCCTCACGGTGAGATCGAGACGCCGGCGTTCATGCCGGTCGGCACGAAGGCGACCGTCAAGACCCTGGACCCCGACGAGGTGCGCGCGCTCGGAGCGCAGATCCTGCTCGGCAACACCTACCACCTGCACTTCCGCCCGGGCGACGAGCTGATCGGCGAGCTCGGCGGGCTGCACCGCTTCATGGCGTGGGACGCGCCAATTCTCACCGACTCGGGCGGCTTCCAGGTGTTCTCGCTCCGCGACACGATCGCGCGCGTCGACGACGAGGGAGTCACGTTCCGCAACGTCTACGACGGCGCGGAGGCGCAGTTCACGCCGGAGCTGGCCGCCGAGATCCAGCGGAACCTCGGGAGCGACATCGCGATGTGCCTCGACCACGTGCCACCGACCGGGGTCACGCGGCCGGAGCTCGCCGAGGCGGTCCGCCGGACGACGTACTGGGCGTCGCGGCAGGCAGCCGAGCCGCGCGCCGACGGCCAGCTGCTCTTCGGGATCAACCAGGGCGGAGTCGACCCGGAGCTGCGGCGGCGGTCGATCGAGGAGATCGCCGAGCTCGACCTCGACGGAAACGCGATCGGCGGCCTCGCGATCGGCGAGGATCGCGGGTCGATGTTCGAGACCACCGACTGGGCTGCGTCGCTGCTGCCGGCCGGCCGGCCGCGCTACTTCATGGGCATCGGCGACTCTGAGGGCATCCTCGAGGTGATCGAGGCGGGGATCGACCTGTTCGACTGCGTCCTGCCGACGCGGACCGCGCGGACCGGGAGCGCGCTGACGCCGACCGGGCGCCTGAACCTGCGCGGCGCTGCCTCGGCGCGCGACCGGCGGCCGCTCGACGAGGACTGCGACTGCCCGGCGTGCGCCCGCTTCACGCGTGCCTACATCCGCCATCTCGTGAACCAGCACGAGCTGCTCGGTCTGCGTCTGCTCTCGCTCCACAATCTACGATTCGTGATCGCGTTGACCCGTGGCGCGCGCGAGGCGATCGGACGGGGGACGTTCGGCGCGTACAAGCGCGAACGACTCGAAAGGCTGCAATGGGCGGATTCCTGATCCTGATCGTCATCCTCGCTGCCGTGTGGGCACTGTTCGTGCTCCCGGCGCGGCGTCGCCAGCGCTCGCACGCGGCGATGCAGGACTCGGTCGACGTCGGAGACGAGATCATCACCGCCGGCGGCCTGCACGGGACGGTCAGGGAGCTCGACGACAGCGAGGTTCGCCTCGAGATCGCGGCGGGCGTGGTCGTGACGCTCGACCGCCGCGCGGTCGCCGCCGTGGCCCGCGAAATCGAGGTGGAGGTCGAACCGAACGGCGAGGACGACGCCCCCGATTCGGCTCACGAGGACGGCTTGAAAGCCAGCTAACCTGTGGCCGCGTGTCTTCGCGGCGCTCACACCTGACGCTGGTCGTGCTCATCCTGATCGCTCTCGGCGGCGTCGCGCTGATCGGCTGGCCGGGCTCGCCCGCGCACAAGAAGCTGCAAAAGGGCCTCGACTTGCAGGGCGGCCTGGAGGTCGTCCTCAAGGCGGTGCCGCCGAAGGGCCACAAGCTGACCTCGTCCGACCTCGACCGCTCGGTCTCGATCATGCGCAACCGCGTCGACAAGCTCGGCGTCTCGGAGCCGCACATCCAAAAGCAGGGGTCGAACGAGATCGTGATCCAGCTGGCCGGCGTGCACGACCCGGCCGCCGCGGCGAAGCTGATCGGCTCGACCGCGAAGCTCGAACTGTACGACCTCGAGCCGGCGCTGGTCCCACCGTCGGTCTCCGCGACCGGCGTCCCGCAGGCCACGACGAGCCTGTACCAGCTGCTCTCACGGGTGCAGGCGGCGGCGAAGAAGGGGACGCCGAGCCAGTACGCGCTCTTCGCGTCGGTGAAGACGAAGACGACGACCGGAACCGGCAAGAAGAAGACGACGACCACCGTCACCTGGCATCGGGTCGCCGGGCCGGTGGCCACGCTCCACCGCGACCCGTCCACCGGCAACCCCGGCCTGCTCGACGCGTTCAAGGGCAAGGTGCCGTCCGGCGACAAGGTGCTGACCGTGCCCCACAACACGGTCGTGATCACGTGTTCGTCGGCCTCGTCGTCGGTGTGCCCGGGTGACCCGAACGGCGTCCCGCTCGCCGGCAAGACGGACTACTACCTGTTCAAGCACGGTTCGTATCCGAACGACCGGTACGCGACCGACGGCAAGTACCCGAACATGGGCGGCGACCAGTTGAGCCTGTCGGGTACGCGCCAGGACTTCGATCCGTCGACCGGCGACCCGGTCGTGCTGATGCAGTTCAAGAGCAAGGGCAACAAGATCTTCAAGCAGGTCACGAGGAACGAGGCGATCCGGGGCTCGATCCAGCGGTCGGCGCAGCACTTCGCGATCGTCCTTGACAACGAGATCCGCTCGTGGCCGCAGATCGACTACAACCAGAACCCGCAGGGGATCGACCCGACCGGTAACGGCGCACAGATCACCGGCCTGCAGAGCCTCAAGGAAGCGAAGAACCTGGCGCTCGTGCTGCAGACCGGCGCCCTGCCGGTGAACTTCATCACGCTCGAGCGCACCGACGTCTCCGCGACGCTCGGCAAGGACTCGCTCAAGCAGGCGCGCAACGCCGCGATCGGCGGGCTGATCGCCGTGATGATCTTCCTGCTGCTCACGTACCGCTTCCTCGGCCTCGTCGCGGTGCTCGGCCTCGGCATCTACGTCGCACTGATGTACGGCGCGATCCTGCTTCTGAACGTCACGCTGACGCTGCCCGGGTTCGCGGGCCTGATCCTCACGATTGGGGTCGCAGCCGACGCGAACATCGTCGTCTTCGAACGGATCAAGGAAGAGGTGCGTGCGGGGAAGACCATGCGCAAGGCGATCGCGGACGGCTACGCCAAGGGCTTCCACACGATCATCGACGCCAACGTCGTCACCATGATCACCGCGCTGATCCTGTTCGCTGTCGCGACCGCCGGCGTCAAGGGCTTCGCGCTGATGCTCCTGATCGGCACCGTCGTGTCCCTGGTCACGGCCGTCGCGGCGACGCGCGCGATGCTCGGGCTGCTGTCCGGATTCCGCTGGTTCAACAACCCGAGCTTCATGGGCGCCGGCGGACAGCAGGGCCTCAAGTTCTTGCAGATCGACTTCATGCGCCGCCGGTACACGTGGTTCGCGATCTCAGGCGCCGTGATCGTGATCGGCGCGCTCTCGCTCGGGATCCGCGGGCTGAACCTCGGCATCGACTTCAAGGGCGGCGTGCAGATCACGTTCAAGACCTCTGTCTACACGCCGCTCTCCACGGTGCGCCAGCAAACGCAGGCGATCGGGCACGGTGGCGACGCGATCGTCCAGGGGCGCGGCCCGTCGACGAACGGCGGCGAGAGCTACAAGAACTTTCAGGTCCAGCTGAAGAAGCTGAACAGCAGCGACCAGAACCGGCTCACCGCGCTGCTGACGTCCAAGGCCAACGCCGGTACGCCCAGCACCAAGAACGTGTCGTCGAGCTTCGGTCGCCAGATCGCGCGGGCGGCGATCCTCGCGATCATCTTCTCGCTGCTGATGGTGACGCTCTACATCACCATCCGTTTCCACGGGCTCGCGTTCGCAGTGCCGGTGATCGCGGCGATGATCCACGACGTCATCATCACTGTCGGGGTGTACTCGATCACCGGACGGGAGGTGACCGAATCGACGGTCGCCGCGGTGCTGACCGTGCTCGGCTACTCGATCTACGACACGATCATCATCTTCGACCGCATCCGCGAGAACGTTCCGATCATGCGGCGCGCACCGTTCGCGGCGATCGCGAACCTCTCGCTGTGGGAGACGATCCGCCGGTCGTTGGCGACGACCTTCATCACGGTCCTGCCGGTCACGGCACTGTTCTTCTTCGGCGGCGCGACGCTGAAGGACTTCGCGTTCGCGCTGATGGTGGGAGTCGTATCGGGCGCCTACTCGTCGATCTTCATCGCGGCGCCGTTGCTGACGATCTGGAAGGAGCGCGAGCCCGAGTTCGCACGGCGCAAGGGTCAGACGATGCCGGAGGGCGCGGCCGCCGACCGCCTGCTCGCACAGGCGGAGCTCGCGGCCGCCGAGGAGCCGACGCCGGAGACCCCGCTCGACGTGGTGGAGTCGGGTGTCGGCGCGCTCACGAACGGTCCGCTCGACGACGAGGCCAAGCGCGCACGGCGCCGCCAGCGCCGCAAGGCGCGTCCGCATGGACGCGCCCGGTAACGGCCCTCCCGAGCCCGACGCGCTCGAGCGCATTTTGGCGCTGCTCGGTCCGAGGCTCGACGACGTCCGCTCGTTGCTCGACGACGCGACGGGGCGCTGGCGTGGTGACGCGATTCGCGTGGGAGAAGGAACGCGCCGCCGGGTCCGCGACTTGGCGCGCGAGCTCGGTCTGGTCACGCGCGACGACTGGGACGAGCTCGAGCTGCGCGTCGCCCAGCTCGAGCACCGTCTGCGCCTGCTCGAGAAGCAGCGTCCGTAGCGCCTGCTACCGTGAGACATAACGGAGCGCGGATCGGCCGTGCTCCCGTGAGATCACGTCTCCTCTGTCGGACACGCGATCTCGACGTCCGAAGGAGTTGAGACAACTGACCGATTTTCGTTCACTCGGCACGTCCGAGGCCGTCTGCGAAGCACTCGCTGCGCGCGGCATCGAGGTGCCGTTCCAGATCCAGGCGCTCGTGATCCCGGAGGCGCTTCGCGGCGGTGACGTCCTCGCGAAGAGCCCGACCGGGTCCGGGAAGACGCTGGCGTTCGCGATCCCGATCGTGCAGCGGCTGCGGCCGGAGGAGCGGCGCCCGGCCGCCCTCATCCTCGTTCCGACGCGCGAGCTGTGCGCACAGGTGACAGAGGAGCTCGAGCTCGTCGCACGCGGCGGCATCGTCGTCGCCTCTGTCTACGGCGGCGTGCCGCTGAAGTCGCAGGCGCGCGCTGCGCAGGACGCCCACGTGATCGTCGCGACCCCCGGTCGCCTGCAGGATCTCGTCGACCGCAAGCTGCTCTCGCTCGACGCGGTCACCGTGCTCGTGCTCGACGAGGCGGACCGCATGCTCGACATGGGGTTCAAGCCGCAGGTCGACCGAATCGTGCGGCTGCTGCCGAGCCAGCGCCAGACGATGTTCTTCTCGGCGACACTCGACGGCGAGGTCGGAGAGCTGGCCCGCCGTTACACGCACTACCCGGCTCGGTTCGAAGGCGGGCTGCCGCAGGACCGCCGAAGCGGGGAGGTCGACCATCGCTTCGTCCCGGTGACCGCCGAGACGAAGGTGCCGACGCTCGTCGACCTGCTGCGTGAGGAGGAACGCGGGCTCGCGCTCGTCTTCGTGCGCACCAAGGCCGGAGCCGACCGGCTGGTCGAGAAGCTGCGCCGGCACGACGTCGACGCGGTTGCGATCCACGGCGACAAGGGCCAGGCACAGCGCGAGCGCGCCCTGTCGCGCTTCGATGCGGGCAAGGTGCGCACGCTCGTCGCCACCGACGTCGCTGCGCGCGGCCTCGACGTGGAACAGGTGACGCACGTGATCAACTACGACCCGCCCGAGGATCCGGACGCCTACACGCACCGCGTCGGCCGCACCGGTCGCGCAGGCCGCGGCGGCGTCGGCATCACGCTCGTGCTGCCGGAGCAGCAGGCCGACGTCTCGCGCGTCGCGCGCCTGCAGGGCCACGTCGAGCGCTTCGAGGAGTCCGGAATGGCTGTCGCGCGTCCGCGGCTTGTCTACACGTCTCGCCGCGGGCGAGGCTCGAAGTGGTAGACCGCGTCGAGCGCCTCACCGCAAAGCAGGCGGTGGCTCTGAACGACGAGCTGGCGGAGCTCGAGGGCCCGCGGCGGGCCGAGGCGGTTGCCGCGATCAAGAAGGCACGCGAGTTCGGTGACCTCTCCGAGAACTTCGAATACCACGCGGCGAAGAACGAGCAGGGTCTGCTCGAGGCGCGCATCCGGACGCTGCGCTCCAGGCTCGACCACGCGGAGATCGTCGAGGAGACCACCTCGGACGAGATCGGCGTCGGGTCGGTCGTCGATGTCGAGACCGACGCCGGCGAGACGATGACGGTCGAGATCAGCGCGCTCGGCGGCGCCGGCACCGTGTCGCCGACCTCGCCGCTCGGCTCGGCGCTGCTCGGACGGGGTGTCGGCGACTCGGTCGACGTCCAGGCGCCACGGGGTGCCTGGAAGGCCACCGTGCGCCGGATTCACTAGCTCGCACGCCGTAGCGGGTGCAACACTAGGGACGTGGCTGCACGTCCCAAGCAGCGCAACCTCGGGCGGATGAGCGAGATCGCGCAGGTCGCGGTCCGCCACGGCTTCGGCTACGTCGTCGAGGGCCGCCGCGGCAGCGATCCGGCCGGCCCGACCGCCCGCGGGCGCCACCTGCGCGAGATGCTCGACGAGCTCGGACCGACGTTCGTGAAGTTCGGGCAGCTCCTGTCGACACGGCCCGACGTGGTGCCCCCCGACATCATCGCCGAGCTGCGCAGCCTGCAGGACGACGTCCGGCCGTTCCCGTTCGCGGACGTGGAGCGCACGATCCAGGAGGAGCTCGGCCAACCGATCGAGCGGCTGTTCCTCGAGTTCGAGGAGACGCCGCTCGCCGCCGCGTCGATCGGGCAGGTGCACGGTGCCACGCTTCCAAACGGCCGCCGCGTCGTCGTCAAGGTGCAGCGGCCGAACGCGCCGCGGCAGATCGAGGCCGACCTCGCGTTGATGTACCAGGCGGCGCGTCTCGCGAAGGAGCGGATCCGCGCGCTCGACTTCATCGACGCGAACGAGATCGTGGACGAATTTGCTCGCTCGATCCGCCAAGAGCTCGACTACCGGCGCGAAGGGCGGAACGCCGACGTCTTCCATCGCAACTTCGCCGGGCATCCGCACGTTGCGGTGCCTCGCGTCTACTGGTCGTATACGCGTCAGCGCGTTCTGACGCTCGAGCGCCTCGACGGCTTTCAGCTCGCTGATCTCGAGCTCGAGAACTGGGGGCTCGACCAGCGTCGTCGCCTTGCCTACCTGATTGCCGAGACGTGGATGACGATGATCTTCCGACACGGGTTCTTCCACGGCGACCCGCACCCGGCCAACATCCTCGTCCTGGCACCCGAGCGGATCGGCCTGGTCGACTTCGGGCTCAGCGGCAAGCTCAGCGACGACGACATGTCGAAGCTGACGCGTCTCTTCATCGACGCCGCGTCGGAGAACATCGAGATGCTGCCGAAGCGGCTGGCCGACCTCGGCGTGAAGTACCCGAAGGAGCGCGAGGCCGAGTTCGTCACCGAGCTCCGCGACATGTTCGACCGCTACTACGGGGCGTCGCTCCAGGAGATCGACCCGATCCAGGTCATCCGGGAGGCGTTCGCGCTCATCTATGTGATGAACCTTCGCCTTCCGACACGCTTCGTGATGCTCGACAAGGCGATCGCGACGCTCGGCTCGGTCGGCGTCGAGCTCTACCCCGACTTCAACGTGTTCGAGGTGGCGAAGCCGTACGCCCGCAACCTGATGATCGAGCGCTTCACGCCGAGAAGGGTGGCGGCCCGCATGCGTCGCGAGGGGTGGCAGCTGAGCCAGATCGCCGCGGATCTGCCGCACCAGATCCACGAGACGCTCGAACAGGTGCGGGACGGCCAGATCGAGGTGGGCTTCGTCCACAAGGGGCTCGACGAGTTCATGGCGAAGCTCGACGTGCTCTTCAACCGGCTGGTGATCGCCCTTGTCGTCACCGGTGGGCTGATCGGCTCGAGCCTGATCGGCATCTTCGCCAAGACCGGGCCGCACCTGCTCGGCCTGCACGTCGTGTCCGTGCTCGGCTTCGTGCTCTCGGCCGTGCTCGGCGTCTGGCTGCTCTGGAGCGTCGTCCGCTCCGGCCGTCTGTAGGCGGCCGTAGCCCGTCCGAGGCACGCAGCCTGAGGAGCGATCGGCACAGAATCGCGCCGATGGACGACTAGCCGCCTCGGTGAGGCGCGGCTACGGTCGCAGTATGTCCTCGACCTCGCTGCTCGTCGCCGACGCCGAACCGGAGACGCACAGGCTGCTCACCCGGCAGCTGCCGCAGGACGGCTTCCGGCTGGTGGGCGCGACAGGCTCGCCGGACCTCGTGCTCGCCGGCGACGTCGCCAGCGTCGCCCGCTGGGCGGAGCACGTACCGGTGATCGTGCTCGGCCGGGAGCAGGCCGACGCAGTTGACCGGATTCGCGCGTTCCGGCACGGCTGCGACGACTATCTCGCTCCTCCGTTCGACTACCAGGAGCTCGTCGAGCGCATCCGCGCGGTGCTGCGGCGCGTGCGGCCACCCGCACCGCCGATCGTCGAGGCGGCGCCGGTTCGCATCGACACAAGGACACGGGACGTCCGCGTCAACGGGCGCCGGGTCCAGCTCTCGCAGAAGGAGTACGAGCTGTTGCTGCGCCTCGCCCGGGAACCCGACCGGGTGTTCACGAAGGCGGAGCTGCTCCGCGACGTGTGGGACTACCGCGTGATCGGGCGCACGCGGACGCTCGACTCGCACGCCTCACGGCTGAGGCGGAAGCTACGCGAGGCCGGTGTGGCGCGCGACCTGGTCGACAACGTCTGGGGCGTCGGCTACCGGCTCCTCGGCGCCGAGGGCGGATAGCGTGCCCGCGTTGTCACGTCCGGTGCCCCAGTGTAAGGTCGGCGAGTTTCCGACTAGGAGGGGTCTACATGCGGCGCGGCGCGACGGCAGTGATGAAGTGGTTCGCGGCTCTCTACGTGATTGCGATCGTGGTCCAGGTCTTCCTCGCCGGCGAGGGGATCTTCCGGATGAACGACATCAAGAACTCCGACGACTGCAACAAGACGGGTGCTCATTGCATCTCGAACTCGAAGACGCTCGACGCCCACCGCGGGCTCGGCTTCATCCTCGTGATGGCCTCGATCCTGTTCCTGATCGTCGCGCTAGTCGCGTGGCACCGGAACACGCGGGTCCGAGCGGTGTCGATCGTCGTGGCGGTCCTGACCTTCCTCCAGGTGATCCTGGCGGCGGCCGGCGGCTGGGTCGCGGGTCTCCACCCGGTCAACGCCTTCCTCGTGCTGATCCTCTACGGCTGGCTTTTCTGGACGCTCCAGCACCAAGCTCCGGAGGTGGCAGCGCAGCCCGCGGCGGCGCCGGCCGCCTGACGGGCGCGGCCGCATGAATCGCGAGGAGAAGGCGGCGCTGCTGCGCCGTCTGCACCGGGCGCCGCCGATCCTCGTGTTGCCGAATGCCTGGGACGTCGCGAGCGCGCGGGCGCTCGCGACGCTGCCCGGCTGCAGGGCCCTCGCCACGACGAGCGCCGCAGTTGCGCGATCACTCGGCTTCGAGGACGGCGAGCAGGCGCCCGCCGACGAGATGATCCGTGCAGCCGGGAGGGTTGCGGCGGCGGTCGACGTCCCGGTCACCGCCGATCTCGAGCGGGGCTACGGCGACCCGGTCGGCACCGCGCGGGCGGCGTGGGAGGCCGGCGTCGTCGGGATCAACGTCGAGGACTCGACCGCAGGGGCGATCGTGTCCACCGCCGAACAGGCCGAGGTTGTCCGTGCGATCAGAGCGGCCGTGCCCGAGCTCGTCGTGAACGCGCGCGTCGACGTGTTCATCCGCAACGCCGGCGGCGTCGGCGAGGCCGTCGAGCGCGCGCAGGCCTACCTCGAGGCGGGCGCCGACTGCGTCTATCCGATCCTCTGCCCGGCAGCCGCGATCGCAGAGCTGGCCGAACGCATCGACGGGCCGATCAACGTGCTGGCGCTGCCCGAGACGCCGCCGCCGGCGGAGCTCGAGCGGCTCGGCGTCGCCAGGGTCACGTTCGGGCCGCAGCTCGCAACCGCCGCGTACACCGAAGCTGCGCGGATCGCGGGCGAGGCCCTCGCCGGTCGCTAGCGCGACTCGTCGATCAGGCGGGCACCGCGACTCCGCGTCACGTAGGCGAAGCCCCAGCGGATCAGCACGAGCAGCCTGTTCTCGAAGCCGATCAGGTAGGCGATGTGGACGGCGAGCCAGATCACCCACGCCGGGAAGCCGCTCAGCCGGATGCCCTTGATGTCGGCCACCGCCCGCGACCGGCCGATCGTCGCCAGGTTGCCCTTGTCGCGGTAGCGGAACGGCCCGCGCGACGCGCCGCGAAGCGCCCGCGCGGCGTAGCGGCCCTGCTGCATCGCGACCGGTGCGACGCCGGGCAGGGTGATCCGGCCCCCGGCCCCGTCGTCGAGGACGACCATGTCACCGAGCGCGCGCACCTCGGGGTGGCCGGGCAACGTCAAGTCGGGCTGCACGACGATCCTCCCGGCGCGGTCGACCTCTGCTCCGGCTGCCTCGGCGAGGCTCGCCGCGAGCGGCGACGCCGTCACGCCGGCCGCCCAGACCGCCGTTCGCGCAGCCGTCGTCTCGACGGTGCCGTCCGTGTGCCGGAGCTCGACCTGCCGCGCCCCGACACCGACGACCATCGTGTCGAGCAGCACGGTCACGCCGAGCTTCGCGAGCGAGCGTTCGGCGTGGCGTGACAGCGACTCCGGGAACGTGCTCAGGACGCGCGGGCCCGCCTCGACAAGGAGCACCTTCGCCGTGCGGGTGTCGACGTTGCGAAAGTCGGGGTGCAGCACGTCGCGGGCGAGCTCGCCGATCTGACCGGCCATCTCGACCCCCGTCGGCCCGCCGCCGACAACGACGAACGTCAGCCAGGCGCGACGCTGCTCCTCGTCGGGCTCGACCTCTGCCGCCTCGAACGCGCTGAGAATCCTCGAGCGGAGCTCGAGCGCGCCTGAGAGCGACTTCAGCTCCGGCGCGTTCGGCGCCCAGTCGTCGTGCCCGAAGTACGAATAGGCGGACCCGCCGGCGACCACGAGCTCGTCGTAGTCCAGCGCGACACCGTGGGCGCCGTTCGGCATCCCGTCGAGCCGCACCTGGCGGCGCTCGAGGTCGAACCCGGTCACGCTCGCGAGCAGCACGCGGGCATTCGGCTGCCGTCGCAGGATCCGGCGCAGCGGCGTCGCGATCTCGGGCGCCGACAGGCCGCCGGTCGCGACCTGGTACACGAGCGGTTGGAACAGGTGGTAGTTCTGGCGGTCGACGAGGGTCACGTCGACGTCGGCTGCGCGCAGGCCCTTCACCACGAGGAGCCCGCCGAAGCCGCCGCCGACCACCACGATCCGCTTCCGTCCCGCCGCCATCCCCGACAGCTTTACCTACAACGGAAGCGTCGCGCCTTCCAGCCCCAGGAGCAGACGTTTCCTGTCGAGCCCGCCGGCATAGCCGGTGAGCGACCCGTTGGCTCCGATCACGCGATGGCACGGCAGCACGATCGGGATCGGGTTGCGGTTCATCACCGTTCCGACGGCGCGGGCTGCGTTCGGGTGCCCGACCTCGCGGGCGAGCGTCCCGTACGTCGTCGTGAGCCCGTACGGCACGCGGGCGAGCGCTGCGAGCACCTCGTCGTGGAACGGCGCGACACGCAGGTCGAGTGGAAGGTCGAAGTCGCGCCGCGTGCCCTCGAAGTACTCGTCGAGCTCGCGATGCACGTCGTCGAGCGGCGAGCGCAGGACGCGCCTTCCGAACACGCGGGCGAGCTCCTCGTCGAATCGCTCGACGCCGTACGAGATCCTGCACAGCCCGCGGTCCGTCGCCGCGATCGCCAGCTCGCCGACGGGCGAGTCGATCACGTCGTACCGGACGTCCACGAGTCCCTCGCGCAGCGCGGCCGCGCGGAAGCTGGCGTCGAGCTGCTGATCGACGGTCATTGGTTCCTCCTCAGTCTTCGTACTCCGGACGATGCGGCCGCGCGGGCGGCCTCCTCGGACGAGCCCAGCGCGGAGGCGATGTCGGCGTAGGGGAGGTCGTACGCATAGCGCAGCACGACGGCTGCCCGCTCCGTCGGGGGCAGCTCGTCCGTCAGATGCTCGATCTCCCGAAACGCATCCCGGCGGAGCTCGACGACCGGCTCCCCCTCGACCGGCGGCCGCGGCCTGCCACGGAGCTCGTCCATGGCCACCCTCGTGGCGATCGTGAACACCCAGGCGCGGAGGTGCCGGCCGTGCTCCAGCCGGTCGTATGCCCGCAGCGCGCGTAGGAACGTCTCCTGCCAGGCGTCCTCGGCGCGCTGTCCGAGCAGCCGCCGCAGGTACGCGAGCACGTCGTCGCGATGAGCCCGGTAGAACCGCTCGAAGGGAGGGATCTCCGGGTCGTGCGCCATCGCCACCATCATCGACTGAAACGTGCGAGGGTGCGCGATCGTGAGATGCGCCGTCGTGGGGCATGTCGAATGGGTCGAGTTCGTCCGAGTGCTGCACATGCCGGCGGCCGGGGAGATCGTCCAGGGAACCGGGCTGCTCGACGAGCCCGCCGGGGGCGGGGCGGTGATCGCGCGCCAGCTCGCGATGCTCGCCGGCCGCTGCGAGTTCTTCACGGCGCTCGGCGACGACGTCCTCGGCCGACGGGCGGAGCGGCGGCTGGCCGAGCTGGGCGTCGACGTGCACGTAGAGCGCTTCGGTACGACGCGTCGCGCCGTGGTGCACGTCGACGCCGACGGCGAGCGCACGATCACGCTGCTCAGCGAGAAGCTCCGGCCGCACGGGCCGCTGCCGCTCGAGGGGTACGACGCTGTCTTCTTCGTTTCCGGCGACGTCGAGGCGCTCCGCTCGGCGCGCCGCGCCTCCTTCGTCGCCGCGACGGCGCGGGAGCTGCCGACGTTGCGCGAGGCGGGAGTCCCGCTCGAGCTGCTCGTCGGAAGCGCCCGCGACAGCGGCGAGCGGTACGACGGATCCCTCGAAGCGAAGACGATCGTGCTGACCGAGGGCGCGGGCGGCGGGAGCGCCAACGGCATGCGCTACGAGGCCGCGCCGCTCCCAGGCCCGGTCGTCGACACCTACGGAGCCGGAGATTCGTTCTCGGCGGCTCTGTGCTTCGCGCTCGCCCGCGGCGACTCGCTCGAAGACGCGCTCGCCCTCGCAACGCGCGCGGGAGCCGCCGTCGTGACCGGACGGGGCCCGTATGCGGCGCAGCTACCGTTATCCGAGTGACGGCCCGTGTCTCGTGGATCTCCTTCACCCCGGTCAAAGCGCTCGCACTCCACCTGGTCGACGAGATCGACCTGCTCGAGTCCGGCCTGAGGGGCGATCGGCGCTTCTTCCTGATCGACGGGAACGACCGGCTCGTCAACGACAAGAGGCACGGCCCGCTGCAGACCGTCCGCGGAGCGTACGACGACGAGGCCCGTGAGCTCACCCTTCGGTTCCCCGACGGCTCGTCGCTCACCGGCACCGTCGAGGCGGGCGCGGCCCTCGAGACGACCTTCCATCGCCTGCCCAAGCGCGCGCGGCTCGTGCCGGGGCCCTGGGACGAGGCGCTGTCGAGCGTGGCCGGGACGGCTGTGCGGCTCGTCGAGCCCGACCTGCCCGCGCCGGACCGGGGGCGGGGAGGTGCCGCGACGCTCCTCGGCGACGGCTCGCTCGCGGCGATCGCGGCCGCGCTCGGGGTGGAGACCGTCGATCCGCGCCGGTTCCGCATGAACTTCGGCGTCGCGGGCCTCGAGCCGCACGCCGAGGACACGTGGCTGGGCAGTCGCGTCCAGGTCGGCGAAGCGGTCGTCATCCCGCAGGGGAACGTGGGGCGCTGCGCGATCACGACCCAGGACCCGAAGACCGGGATCCGCGACCTGGACACGCTCGGGGCGCTCGCCGACTACCGCGACGGCATCGAGACGACCGAACCGCTGCCCTTCGGCGTCCACGCGGCGGTCGCCTCGCCCGGGCGGGTGCGTCTGGGCGACCCCGTCGAGCTGCTCTAAGCGATCCGCAGCCTCGCGGGAGCCCTCGTCGCGGCGTGGTCCGCAGGGGTGGACATGTGGGTGGTAGTGGGCTAGAGTGGGGCCAAGTGGACCGATGCTGCTCGGCGAACACGACCATTCCCTCGACGAGAAGAAGCGCCTCACGCTGCCCGCGAAGCTCCGCGGCCCGTTCGAGGACGGTGTCGTCGTGACGCACGGGCTCGACGGCTGCCTCGAGGCCTACCCGCGCCGGACGTGGCAGGAGCTGGCCGGTCGCATCGGCTCCCTCGACTCGTTGTCGGCGGACTCGCGGCTGCTGAAGCGCCGCGTCTTCTCCGGCGCCGCCCAGGGCGAGCTCGACCGTCAGGGCCGGCTCGTGCTCCCGGCCAAGTTGCTCGAACGGGCCGAGATCACGCGCGAGGTCACCGTCGTCGGTGTCCACGACCACCTCGAGATCTGGGATCGCACTGTCTGGCATCAGAAGCAGCAAGAGGTCGAAGGGAGAGCGGAAGATGTTGCCGAGCGTCTTGCCAACCGAGACTGACCACGTCCCCGTCCTCGCCGACGAGGTCGTCGCTGCACTCGCCCCGCGCCCGGGCGAGACCATCGTCGACGGCACCTTCGGGGCAGGCGGCCATGCCTCGCTCCTCGCGAAGGGCCTGCGCGGCGACGGGAAGCTGATCGCGATCGACCGCGACGAGACGGTCACGCCGTTCTTCGAGCGCTTCCGCCGCGAGACCGGCGTGAAGGCGCGCCTGCTGCACGGCGAGTTCTCCGCCGTGCTCCGGCAGCTGGCGGACAACGGCGTGCGCGCCGACGTCGTGCTGCTCGATCTCGGCGTCTCGTCGATGCAGCTCGACCGGCCCGAGCGCGGCTTCTCCTACGCCGTCGACGCGCCGCTCGACATGCGCATGGATCCGACCGCCGAGTACTCGGCGCGCGACCTGGTCAACGAATCGTCCGAACGCGACCTCGCCGACATCTTCCGCCGCTACGGCGAAGAGCGCTACGCGCGCGGCATCGCGCGCGCGATCGTCAAGCGAGCGCGCGCAGCAGCCGTTCGACCGCACCGGGGAGCTCGTGAAGACGATCAAGGGCGCGATCCCGGCGCCCGGCCCGGTTCGGCGAGGGGCACCCGGCCAAACGCGTCTTCCAGGCGCTCCGCATCGAGGTGAACGACGAGCTCGGCGCGCTCGAGCGTGCCCTGCCCGCGGCACTCGAGCTGCTCCGTCCCGGCGGGCGGCTCGGCGTGATCTCGTTCCACTCGCTCGAGGACCGGATCGTCAAGCAGTTCCTCCGCGCCGAGGAGCACGGCTGCACGTGCCCGCCGGACTTCCCGATCTGTGTCTGCGGCCGGAGCCAACGTTGCGGGCGACGCCGAGGCGTGCGATCCGCCCGTCCGCGCTCGAGGTCGCAGCGCAATCCGCGCGCCCAGTCGGCACGCCTCCGGGTCGCGACGAAGGTTGGCTAGCGTCGCGCACGCCCAGCCGGCCGCCGTCGCCGAACCGGTCGTACGGCCCCGCCAGGTCCGCGCCAAGTCCCGCGCCAGGAAGCGGGCCCGCGCCCGCGGCGGCATCCTCTGGATCGCGGTCAGCGGGATTCTCCTCGCCGGCGTCGTATTCGTGAACGTGGCGGTGCTGCGGCTGAACCTCGCACTCGACTCGACGAACGCCGAGCGCGTGAAGCTGCGCGCGCAGAACGCGGCGCTGCAGTCGCAGCTCTCGAGCACGCTTGCCTCGCCGCGGATCCAGGCGCAGGCGGCGAAGCAGTTCGGGCTCGTGTACGCCGACCCCTCCCAGTACGGCTACGTCAACCTCGCGCGCAAGTGGCTCGCCGATGAAGGACCGGCAGACCAACCGCCGCATCCGCCTGCTGCTCGCGGTCTTCGTCCTCGTCTTCGCCGGGACGCTGGCGCGTGCAGTCTGGCTGCAGGGCGTCAGCGCAGCGTCGCTCGGCAAGATCGCGCAGCACCAGCACCGCGAGACGATCACGGTCCCCGCCGGCCGCGGCACGATCTACGACCGCACGGGTGTGCAGCTCGCGATCGGCGAGCAGACGACGACCGTGTACGCCGACCCGCGCCAGGTGACGGAGCCGCGAAGGCATCGCGGTCGCCGCGCATCAGCCTCCTCGGCGTCGACGCGAACGACGCTGTACCCGGAGCTGCTCGACAAGAACCGGCAGCTTCGTCTACGTCGCAGCGCTTCGCCGACCCGAAGGCGGCCGCCGCGTTCCTGAAGAAGGGCTTCACGGGCGTCAGCTCGTACCCCGAGGAGAAGCGCATCTACCCGCAGGAGTCCGTCGGCTCGCAGGTCGTCGGCTACGCCGGCACCGACAACAAGGGTCTCGCCGGTCTCGAGGTGGAGTACGACAAGCGCGCTCTCGGGCGGGCCGGGCAAGCAGACGATCGTGCGCGACCCGTTCGGCCGCGCGATCGACGTCGTCAGCGCGACGCCCGAGCGTGAGGGCGCGACGATCGTCACGACGCTCGACCACACGATCCAGGCGAACGCCGAGAGCGTGCTGCGCCAGACGGTCGCGCACTGGCGCGCCAGGTCGGCGACCGCGGTCGTCCTCGATCCGCGCACCGGCGCGGTGCTCGCGATGGCGCAGGCGCCGGGCTACGACGCGAACAAGGCCAACCGCGTGCCGTTCGCGATGCAGCGCAACCGCGCCGTCACCGACACGTACGAGCCCGGGCTCGACGTTCAAGCTCGTGACGATCGCCGGCGCGCTCTCGTCCGGCATCGTCACGCCGACGTACGACGTTCAGGCTGCCGTACTCGATCCACGTCGCCGACCGCGTCGTGCACGACGCGGAGCTCGCGTCACACGGAGATTGATGACCGTCGCGCAGATCCTCTCGCACTCGTCGAACGTCGGCGCCGTCACGATCGCCGAGAAGCTGGGCGCGCCGGCCCTGATGGAGTGGATCACGCGCTTCGGCTTCGGCACGAAGACCGGCATCGACTTCCCGGGCGAGAGCCCCGGGCCGGTGCTGCCGCTCGACAAGTGGTCGGGCTCGACGATCGGCAACGTGCCGATCGGCCAGGGCATCGCCGTCACGCCGATCCAGATGGCGGCCGCCTACGCCGCGATCGCGAACGGCGGCGTCTGGGTCCAGCCGCACCTCGTCGAGCGGGTCGGCGATCGTGTCATCTCGCACGTGAAGCGGCACCGGATCGTGTCGCCCGCCGTCGACCGCGAGCTGAAGGCGATGCTCACGAACGTCGTCGACGAGCACGGCGCGACCGGCAACGAGGCCGCGATCGCGGGCTACACCGTCGCCGGCAAGACCGGAACCGCCCAGAAGCCAGGCCCGAACGGCTATACGACCGGCAAGTACGTCGCGTCGTTCGTCGGGATGGTGCCCGTCGCCAAGCCGCGCCTGCTCGTGCTGGTCGTCGTCGACGAGCCGCACGGCGGCATCTTCGGCGGCCAGTCGTCGCAGCTCCCGCCTTCGCCCAGATCGCGAAGTTCGACCTGCAGTACCTCGCCGTGCCGCCGGACGTGCCGCCGCGGCCCACTAGTCGCGGCACTCAGGAACCGATCATCTAGCCTTCCGCCGATGCAGCTCGACCGCCTGATCGCGGCGCTCGGGCCGACCGAGGTGGCGAACGCCGCGCCGCTCGAGATCGCCGACCTCGCCTACGACACGCGCGCGGTCTCGCCCGGGTCGCTGTTCTTCTGCGTCCCCGGCTGCGAAGGTCGACGGCCACGACCTCGCGCCGCAGGCGGTCGCGGCCGGCGCCGTCGCGCTCGTCGTCGAGCGGCCGGTCGACGTCCGCGTGCCGCAGCTCGTCGTGCCGAGCGTCCGCGCGGCGATGCCGGTCGCCGCGAACGAGTTCTTCGGCGACCCGTCGCACGAGCTCGACGTCGCGGCGGTCACCGGCACGAACGGGAAGACGACGACGGCGTTCCTGCTCCAGTCGATCCTCGAGGCGGCCGGGCGGCGGCCGGCGCTGCTGACGAACATCGAGCGGCGCGTCGGCGGCGAGTCCGCCCGACCGGGCTGAACACGCCCGAGGCGATCGACCTGCAGCGGCTCTTCCGCGAGATGCTCGATGCGGGCGACCGGTCGTGCGCGATGGAGGCGACGTCGATCGCCGGCGACGCAGGGACGACTCGACGGGACGCGCTTCGCGGTGCTCGTCTTCACGAACCTGACGCAGGACCACCTCGACTTCCACGGCACGATGGAGGAGTACTTCGCCGCGAAGCGCGCGCTCTTCGAGCAGGCCGAGCGGGCGGTCGTGAACGTCGGCGACGAGTGGGGGCGGCGGCTCGCGGCCGAGCTGCCGGACGCGCGGACGTTCACGCCCGACGACGAGCTCGGCGACATCGAGCTGCAGCTGCGCGGCCGCTTCAACCGCGCGAACGCGCTCGGCGGCGTCGCGGCCGCGCGCGAGCTCGGCGTCGACGAGGCGGCGATCCGCGCGGGCATCGAGAGCGTGACGGGCGTGCCCGGGCGGTTCGAGTCGGTCGACGAGGGCCAGCCGTTCGCGGTGATCGTCGACTACGCGCACACGCCGGACTCGCTCGAGAACGTGCTCGAGGCGGCCCGCGAGCTCGGTGACGGCCGCGTGCTCGTCGTCTTCGGCGCGGGCGGCGACCGCGACCGCGAGAAGCGGCCGCTGATGGGCGGATCGCGGCGCGCTCGCCGACCGCGCGATCGTGACGACCGACAATCCGCGCTCCGAGGATCCGGCGGCGATCGCCGGCGGCCGTCGCGGCCGGCACGCTCGAGGTGATCCTCGACCGGCAGGCGGCGATCGAGGCGGCGATCGCGGACGCCCGGCCCGGCGACGTCGTCGTGATCGCCGGCAAGGGCGCGGACACCGAGATGGAGCTCGCCGGCGGCAACGTCCCGTTCGACGACCGGGAAGTCGCGCGCGACGCGCTGCGCCGTGCCGGGGCGGCCGCGTGATCCCGCTCGAGCTCGCCGTTCGTCGAGCCGCTCGGCCGCCTTCATCGCGCGGCCGTGGGCCGACGCCGTCACCGGGGTGCAGGTCGACTCGCGGCGCATCGAGGAGGGCGACCTGTTCGTCGCGGTCGGCGGCGGCGCGGACTTCGTCGAGCATGCGCTCGCCCGCGGCGCGTCGGCCGCGCTCGTTCCCGACGACGCCGGTGGCCGCGCTCGGCACGATCGGCGGCGCGGTGCGCGCGCGGTCGCAGGCGCGCGTCGTCGCGATCACCGGCTCGACCGGGAAGACGTCGACGAAGGACATCCTCTTCGCGCTCTGCGCGCCGCACCGCCGGACGATCGCGAACGAGGGAAACTTCAACAACGAGATCGGCGTGCCGCTGACGCTCTGCCGGATCGAGGACGACACCGAGATGCTGCATCGCCGAGATGGGGATGCGCGGGCTCGGCCAGATCGCCTGGCTCGCGTCGTTCACGAGGCCCGACATCGGGGTGATCACGAACATCGGGCCGGTGCACCTCGAGCTCGTCGAGACGGTCGAGAACGTCGCGCGCGCGAAGGCCGAGCTGATCGAGGCGCTACCGCCGGGCGGCGTCGCTGTCGTACCGGCCGGCGAGCCGCTGCTCGAGCCGTACCTCGGCCGCGACGACATCGTGGTCAAGCGGGTCGACCCCGACCTCGCGCTCCCGTTCGCGACGAGCTACACCGCGCGCCATCAGCTCGCGAACACGCGCACCGCGGCGGTCGTCGCACACGTGCTCGGCGTCCCGCTGCCCGACGAGCTGACGGTCGAGTTCTCGAAGCTCCGCGAGGAGGAGCGGCCGCTGCCCGGCGGCGGGCTGCTGCTGAACGACTGTTACAACGCGAATCCCGTCTCGATGCGCGCGGCGCTCGAGCACCTCGCCGAGCGCGGGCACGGCGCACCGCCGGGTCGCGGTGCTCGGCGAGATGGCCGAGCTCGGGCCGGAGCCGGCTGCCTACCACCGCGGAGATCGGCGAGCTCGTGCGCGAGCTCGGGGTCGAGCAGGTGATCGCGGTCGGCGAGCTCGCGCGTGCCTACGGCGGCGAGTGGGTCGCGACCGCGGCCGAGGCCGCCGGCCGCCTCCGCGACGCGCTCCGGCCCGGCGACGTGGTGCTCGTGAAGGGCTCGCGCTCGGTGGGACTCGAGGTCGTCGCGGAGAACCTGGCCCCGTAATGGCAAGAGTCCTCGTCGCGGCGCTCGTCGCGATGATCATCGCGATCCTCGCTCGGCCCGCGCTTCATCGCGTTCCTGCGCCCGAACGAGTTCGGACAGCACATCCGCGAGGAGGGGCCGCAGCACCACGCGGCCAAGCAGGGCACGCCGACGATGGGCGGGCTGCTGATCATCGCCGCCGCGTCGATCGCCTTCCTCGCCGCTCTCGCGACTACACGCTGCCGGCGCTGACGATCTTCGGCACCACGCTCGCGTGCGGCGCGATCGGCTTCCTCGACGACTTCACCAAGCTGCGCCACCGCCGCTCGCTCGGCCTCGCGGGCCGCTGGAAGATGCTGCTGCTGCTCGCGATCACGGTCGCGGTCGGGTTCGCCGCGCACCACCAGCAGCTCAGCCACTCGGTCTTCATCCCGATCGTCGACACGTGGATCCCGCTCGGCCCGTTCTGGTACGTGCTGCTCTTCCTGATCATCGCCGGCGCGGTGAACGGCGTGAACCTCACCGACGGCCTCGACGGCCTCGCCGCCGGCACCGGGATCATCGCGCTCGCGACGTTCACGGCGATGGCCGTGACGATCTTCATCCGCTCGGCCGACGGCGCAGCACGGGCGCATCGAGAACCGCCTCGACGTCGCGCTTCATCGGCGCGGCGCTGATCGGCGGCGTGCGTCGGCTTCCTCTGGTTCAACGCCTTCCCGGCCGAGGTCTTCATGGGCGACACCGGCGCGATGGCGATCGGCGGCGCGATCGCTGCGATGGCGATCATGCTGAAGGTCGAGCTGCTGCTGCTCTTCGTCGGCGGGATCTTCGCGATCGAGGCGCTGTCGGTGATGCTGCAGGTGCTGTCGTTCAAATGGCTCGGGCGACGCATCTTCCTGATGGCGCCGATGCACCACCACTTCGAGATGAAGGCGTGGTCCGAGACGAAGATCATGGTGCGCTTCTGGATCGTCACCGCGATCCTCTGCGGCGCCGGCTTCGCGCTGTTCTACAAGTACTACCCCCAGATCCAGCCGCATCCGTGAAGGCGCTCGTCTACGGCCTCGCGCGATCGGGCCGTTCGGCCGCCGAGCGGCTGCGCGAGCGCGGCGACGAGGTGGTGCTCGTCGACCGCTCGCTCGGCAACGAGGACGACCTGTCGCTGCTCGACGGCGTCGACCTGCTCGTGAAGTCGCCCGGCGTGCCCGGCGAGGCTCCGCTCGTGCGTGGCGGCCCGCGAGCGCGGCATCCCGGTCTGGTCGGAGGTCGAGCTCGGCTACCGCCTGCTCGCCCGGCGCGCAGCTCGTCGGCGTCACCGGCACGAACGGGAAGACGACGACCACCGAGCTGCTCGGCGCGATCTTCCGCGCCGCCGGACGCGACGTCGCGGTCGCCGGCAACGTCGGCACGCCGCTGACGAGCGTCCGCAAGGCGGACTGGGTCGTCTGCGAGCTCTCGAGCTTCCAGCTCGAGGACGTCCACGAGCTCGCCTGCGACGTCGCGGTGCTGCTCAACCTCGAGCCCGATCACCTCGACCGCCACGGGACGTTCGAGGCCTACCGCGACGCGAAGCTGCGGATCTTCGAGCGCGCGCGGGTCGCCGTCGTCCCGCGAGGCGCTCGGCGTCCGCACGTCCGGGGAGGTCGTCGAGTTCGCCGCCGACGACGAGCTGCCGGCCGAGCCGCTGCATCCGCGGCCCGCACAACCGCGAGAACGCGCGGCCGCCGCGACCGCCGCTGCGCGGCGCCGGCATCGAGGACGACGCGATCGCCGAGGCGTCTCCGCACGTTTCCGGGCGTCCCGCACCGGCTCGAGCTGGTCGGCGAGCGCGACGGCGTGCGCTACGTCAACGACTCGAAGGCGACGAACGTGGCCGCCGCGCGGCGGGCGCTCGCGGCGTACGCGGACGAGCCCGTGCACCTGATCCTCGGCGGCTCGCTCAAAGGGCGAGGACTTCGCGCCGCTCGCCGCGGCGATCGGCGTCGAACGTCCGCTCGATCCACCTGATCGGGCGAGGCGGCCGCGCCGCTCGAGCAGGCGCTCGGCCGCGCGCGCGCCGTCGCGACGCGACGCTCGCGCACGCCGTCTCGCACGCGGCCGGCCTGGCCTCGGCCGGCGACGTGTCCTGCTCAGCCCGGCCTGCGCGAGCTACGACCAGTTCGAGAACTTCGAGCAGCGCGGCGAGGAGTTCCGAAAGCTGGCGATCCGCTAGGAATCCGGCCTCCGTCCGCGAAGCAAACGGGTGGAGTGAGGCGGGGAGAGCTCGATTCGAGGCTGTTGATCCTGGTCACGTTGGCGCTGGTCGCGTTCGGCCTCGTGATGGTCTACAGCGCGACGTCGGCGGCCGCGGCCGTGGGCGGCAAGGACCCGAGCTACTACCTCAAGCGCCAGGGCATCTACGCGGCGCTCGGGATCGTGCTGATGATCGTCGCGCAGCGCTGGGACTACCGGCGGCTGCGCATGCTCGCGCCGCTGCTCGTCGGCTGCTCGCTCGGGCTGCTCGCCGCCGTGCTCGTGATCGGCCCGGCGGTCAACGGCGCACGCCGCTGGATCTCGCTCGGGCCGGCAGTCTTCCAGCCGTCCGAGCTCGCGAAGCTCGCGCTCGCGTCTGGGCGGCGGCGCTACCTCTCGCGGACGCCTGCGCCGCGAACCTGCAGCAGCTGTGGCGGCCGGTCGGCGCGCTGACGAGCGCTCTTCTGCGTGCTGCTGATCCTCGAGCCGGACATGGGGACGGCGATCGCGCTGCTCGTGATGCTGGCGGGAATGCTGCTGGTCGCCGGCACGCCGGCCCGGACGCTCGGCGCGGCGCTGACGATCGCCTCGCGCGCTCGGCACGGCGGCGATCTGGTTCGAGCCGTACCGGCGCGCCCGCTTCTTCGCGTTCCTCCATCCGTGGCACGACGCGCAGGGAACCGGCTTCCAGATCGTGCAGGCGATGATCGGGATGGGCTCCGGCCACATCTTCGGCGTCGGCCTCGGCCAGGGCGTCCAGAAGATCTTCTACCTCCCCGAGGCGCACACCGACATGATGCTCGCGAACATCGGCGAGGAGCTCGGGCTCGTCGGCGTCACGGCGGTGATCGCCGCCTATGCGGCTCTTCGCCTACGCGGGGCTCGACGGATCGCGCTCCGCTGCAAGGATCCGTTCGGCAAGCGGCTCGCGGCCGGTCTCACGGTGCTCGTCTGCGGCCAGGCGGTGATCAACATCGCGGCCGTGCTCGGCGTCGCTCCGCTGACCGGGATTCCGCTGCCGTTCCTCTCCTACGGTGGCTCCAGCCTCGTGGTCTTGCTCGTCGGCGTGGGAATCCTCCTTAACATCGCTCAACGTGGGAGCACAGCCGCAGCTTCGGTGTCTGATCGCAGCCGGCGGGACGGCCGGGCACGTCCTGCCCGCGCTCGCAGTGGCGGAAGCGCTGACGGCACGCGGCGTACACGTGACATTCGCCGGGTCGCCGGATCGCGTCGAAGCGCGGCTGGTTCCTGAGGCCGGCTACGAGCTCGACACCTTCCGGATCAGCGGCTTTCCGCGCGGGCCCTCTCCGGCGACTCGCGAAGGCGCTCCTGTTGGCGGGTGCGGCGCCGCGCGCCTGCCGTGCGATCCTTCGGCGCCGCCGGCCCGACGTCGTCCTCGGCGGCGGCGGGTACGTCGCCGGCCCGATGGTCGTCGCGGCGAAGTCCCTGGGCATCCCGGCCGCGCTCTCCGAGGCCGACGCACACCTCGGGCTCGCGAACCGCCTCGCGGCACCCTTCGCGCAACGGGTGTTCCTGGCGTACCCGGTGCCGGGACGCACCGCCGCGAAGTACCAGGTCGTCGGGCGCCCGATTCCCGCCCGCTCGCGCCCGATTCCGCGCGATGAGGGACGCGAGATCTTCGAGCTTCCGCAGGACGCGCGGATCCTCGGGATCTTCGGTGCGCTGGCCGGCGCGCGAGCGCTCAACGAGTTTGTCGTCGACACGTGGGGCTCGGTCGGGCCGACGATCCTCCACATCACCGGCGCGCGCGACTACGACCTCGTGCGTCGTCGCGTCGCGAGGCCGGATTACCGGGTGCTGCCGGAGACCGACCGCTTCGGTGCGGCGCTCTCGGCGGTCGACCTGGTGCTCTCGCGCTCCGGTTCGTCGGTCTGGGAGATCGCAGGCGCCGGCAAGCCCGCGCTGCTCGTGCCGTATCCCTTCGCGACGAACGACCACCAGGCGCTGAACGCCGAGCACTTCGTGCGGGCCGGCGGCGCGATCATGGTGCGGGAGCTCGACCTCGACGACGTGCCCGAGCTGGCGCGCTCGCTGCTCGACGATCCGGCTCGCTGCGAGCGCATGGGAGCGGCGATGCTCGCGGCCGCGAAGCCTGCCGCGGCGGAGGAGATCGCGGCCGAGCTGATTGCGCTCGCGGACCGGTGAGCGGGCCGCTCGAGGGACGCAGGCTCTGGTTCGTCGGGATCGGCGGCGCCGGCCTGTCGGCGTACGCACAGCTCGCCCGCGCGTGGGGCGCCGAGATCGGCGGCTGGGACCGCGTCGCGACGCCGTATCTCGAACCGCTCGCCGGCGCGCAGCTGGAGATCGCGGCCGAGCCCGTCGTGCCGGACGGCTTCGAGGCGGTGGTCTCGTCCGCCTATCCGGCGGTGCCCGGCCTCCGCCGCGAGGAGTTCCTGCGGGAGCTCGTCTCGCTCCGTCCGTCGATCGTCGTCGCCGGAACGCACGGGAAAGGAACGACCGCGGCGATGGTCGCCTTCGTCCTGCGCGAGACCGGTCGCGACCCCTCGTGGCTGATCGGCGCCCCCGTGCCGCAGCTCGGCTCGAACGCAGGTGCCGGGAGCGGGTACCTGGTGGTGGAGGGAGACGAGTCGGACCGGACCGTGTTCTCGCTGCCCGCCGAGATCGCCGTCGTGACGAACGTCGAGCTCGATCATCACTCGGAGTTCGCATCCGCCGCGGAGCTCGAGGCGGAGTTCGACCGCTGGCTCGCGCGTGCGTCGCAGGTCGTCCGCGGCGCTGCGGCCTACGACGGAGACCTGTCGCTTCCCGGTGAGCACAACCGCCTGAATGCGGGGGCGGCTTTGGCTGCACTCGAGCTCGCGGGCGTCGACCGGGCGACGGCCGCCGGACCGCTCGCCCGTTTCACGGGCACGGGCCGCCGCTTCGAGATCCATACGCTCGGCGAGCTCACGCTCGTCGACGACTACGCGCACCACCCGACCGAGATCGCAGCGACCGTCGGGGCGGCCCGTGAACGCTTTCCGGGAAGCACGATCCGCGTGCTCTTCCAGCCTCACCTGTATTCGCGGACGCGCCACCTGGCCGACGAGCTGGCCGGCGCGCTCGCGGCTGCGGACGACGTGACGGTGACCGACGTCTACGCCGCGCGAGAGGAGCCGGTTCCCGGCGTCACCGGGAAGCTCGTCGTCGATCGGCTGTCCGACCGCGGCGTGCTCGCAGGTTGGGCGCCGACCGTCGACGAAGGCGCGGCGCGCCTCCGCCGGCGCGCCCGGCCGGGGGACGTGCTGCTCGTGCTCGGCGCGGGTGACGTCGACCGGGCGGTCGCCTTGCTCGAGGGGCGCTAGGTTCGCGGCGTGGACGAGCGGGTCGAGCTCTCGCGCTTCACCACGATCGGCACCGGCGGCCCCGCCAGGTGGTTCGCCCGGGCGGATTCCCTCGACGATCTTCGGGCGGCCGTGGCTCACGCCGCGGCCCACGGCGTCGCCGTCGAGCCGGTTGGGCTCGGATCGAACGTGCTCGCGGACGATGAGGGCGTCGATGCGGTCGTGGTCAAGCTCGGCGGCGACCTGGCCGGCGTTCGCGTCGACGGCGACCTGCTGGTGGCCGGAGGCGGCGCGGCGAACGCCGTGTGCCTTCACCGGGCTCGGAGCGCGGGCCTCACCGGGTTCGAGTTCGCGTCGGCAATCCCGGGGACGACGGGTGGTGGGGTGCGCATGAATGCCGGCGCCTACGGCCGGGAGTTCTGCGACGTGGTGATCGAAGCGGTGGTGGTCGACGCCGACGGAGCTCGCTCCGTGCCGGTCGCCGAGCTCGCGCTGGGCTATCGCCGCTCCGGCTTGCGACCGGGCGAGGTCGTGGCCGAGGTCCGGCTGCAGCTCGAGCAGTCGTCGAGTGCCACGGTCAAGGCGCTCACCGCCGACCTGCTTGCGCAGCGCAAGGCGACGCAGCCGACCAACAAGCGAACCTTCGGCAGCGTCTTCAAGAATCCTGAGGGCTCCGCCGGGGCCGGCCGGATGATCGACCAATGCGGGCTCAGGGGACACGCCGTCGGCGGGGCGCTGATCTCGCCGCGACACGCGAACTTCATCGAGAACGCGGGCGGCGCGAGCTCGGCGGACTGCCTCGCGTTGATGGCGGAGGCACGCCGGCGCGTCTTCGAGCAGTTCGGCTACGAGCTCGAGCACGAGGTCCGCTTCCTCGGCGGGCTGGCGCTTCCCGAGCTGTAGGGAAGCGGTCGCCAACGGCGAAGTCAGGCTCGTGGCAGCCCCGAAGAGGCCGACGGCGCAGGCCGCGGTGCTGACCGCGCGCGGTCTCGACCCAGCGCTCGCGCGCTACCTGCCGTCCGGGCGCTCGATCCTCGCCGGCTTCGCGATCGCGGTCGTCGCGGTGTCGGGTTACGTGATCGCGCGGGAGTCGTCGGTGTTCGCGGTGCACGCGCTCGACGTACGCGGCGGCAACGCCCAGACGCGTGCCCAGGTGCGCGCTGCGTTGGCGGGCGAAGTCGGGCGCAGCCTGCTCACGGTCAATCGGGCGTCGATCGCCTCGCGCCTTGCGAGCGTTGCCGACGTGCGGACCTTCACGTACGACAGAGCCTTCCCGAACACACTTCGCGTGGTCGTGCGCCGCGAGCGCCCGGTGCTCGTGCTGCGCCAGAGCAAGGACGCGTACCTGGTGGCTGCGAGCGGCCGCGTGTTGAAGCCGCTCCCGCACCCGCGGCTCTCGCATCTGCCACGTCTCTGGGTGCGCAGCGACGTTCCGGTCAGCGTGGGGCAGAGCCTGCCGTCGCAAGAGGCGGCGTCGGTCCATGCGCTGGCCGTAGCCGACGGCGCCGGCCTGCCGGGTGGCGTGCGTTCGATCGTGCAGGACCACGGCTCGTTCGCGCTCGAGCTCGGGGCCGGCCTCGAGCTCCGGCTCGGCCAGCCGAACGACGTCCGGCTGAAGCTCGCGATCGCCAAGCGCATCCTGCGCGCCACCGGCGCCACGGTCGGAGCGGGGTACCTCGACGTCAGCGTCCCCGAGCGTCCGGTGCTGTCCGTCAACCCTCAAGTCCAAGGTTGAGCTTGAGGGTGAGACGAGTCGAGCTTCGCGCAATCGTCGTTGACACGGCAGGAAACCGGCCGTACGCTGCCGAAGGAAGGAGACGCTCGACAGCCCCATTCTGCACTCGAGCTTGAGGTCGAGCCACATCCACATGAGAGAACGCTCCGGGAACTACCTCGCGGTGATCAAAGTCGTCGGTGTCGGCGGCGGCGGCACCAACGCGGTCAACCGCATGGTCGACGCCGGCCTGACGGGGGTCGAGTTCGTCGCCGTGAACACCGATGCGCAGGCGCTGCTGATGTGCGACGCGGACGTGAAGATCCACATCGGCGCGAAGGCGACGCGCGGTCTCGGTGCAGGTGCGGACCCGGCGGTCGGACGCGACGCGGCGACCGAGTCGCGCGACGAGCTGAAAGAGGCGCTCAAGGGCGCGGACATGATCTTCGTGACTGCCGGCGAGGGCGGCGGCACCGGCACCGGCGGCGCGCCGATCGTCGCCGAGCTCGGTCGTGAGCTCGAGGCCCTCACCGTCGGCGTCGTCACGCGGCCGTTCATGTTCGAGGGTCGCCGGCGCTCGCAGCAGGCGGAGCAGGGCATCTCGGAGCTCGCCGACAAGGTCGACACCCTGATCGTGATCGAGAACGATCGGCTGCTTCAGGTCGTCGAGAAGAAGACCCCGCTGTCGGACGCGTTCAAGATGGCGGACGACGTCCTCCGCCAGGGCGTGCAGGGCATCACCGACCTGATCACCGTGCCCGGCATCGTCAACCTCGACTTCGCCGACGTGCGCACGATCATGCGGGACGCCGGCTCGGCCCTGATGGGCATCGGGATCGGCCAGGGAGACAATCGTGCGTCGGAGGCGGCGCGCTCTGCGGTCTCGTCGCCGTTGCTCGAGTCGTCGATCGAAGGCGCGACCGGGATCCTGCTCAACATCACCGGGCCGCCGGATCTCGGGCTCTTCGAGGTGAACGAGGCGGCAGAGGTTGTGACGAGCGCTGCCGACCAGAACGCGAACGTGATCTTCGGCGCAGTGATCGACGAGCAGGCCGGCGCCGAGGTGCGGGTCACCGTGATCGCGACGGGCTTCGGTGCCCAGCGGCGCCGGCGCGCGAGGACGCAGGCCACCGACACCGGCTCGCCGCTTGGCGGACGGACTCCCGAGTTCGACACCGGCGACACGCTCGACGTGCCGTCGTTCCTCCGCGAGTCCTGAGCCAGAGACGGCACGGCCCGAGGCGGGTCGATCCCGGCCCCGGGCCGTTCGAGCGCCGTCCCGACAGCGTACGATCGGTCAGAGCGCGCGTCGCCCCGAGAGGGCGGCGAAGAGTGCGACGATCAGTGCGACGATCAGCACGAGCCACAGCAGCTTGGCGACGACGATGCCGCCGCCGACCGCAATGATGATCAGGGCGAGCACGAGAATCCAGAGCAGAGGCATTCGCTCTCCTTTTGTTGCGCGTGAGTAGCCGACCACGGCCCAGGGTTCTGGGGGCCAAGCCGGGTGGAGCCGTCTTCGTGGCAGACCGTCCGGTTCGCGTGCCGACGATCTGCGGTGCCACGCGGTGTACCCCCGTTGCCCGCGGTGAAACAGCGGCCGCGGGTCACGGTGAGTGGATTCACTAGCATCGCCTCGGATGCAGACCCTGCGCCGTACACCGCTCTACGAGAGGCACGTCGAGGCCGGTGCACGGCTGGTCCCGTTTGCGGGGTGGGAGATGCCCGTGCAGTACCAGGGGGTCATCCCCGAGCACAAGGCCGTGCGCACCGACGCAGGTGTCTTCGACGTGTCCCACATGGGGGAGATCGAGGTCGAGGGCCCGACTGCCCGCGATCTGCTCCAGAAGTCGCTGTCGAACGACGTCGACCGCCTCGAGCCGGGCGACGCGCAGTACACGCTCCTGACGACCGACTCGGGAGGGATCGTCGACGACCTGATCGTCTACCGGCTCGATCCGCACCGCTACCTGCTCGTCGTCAACGCGTCGAATCGCGAGGCGGTCTTCGACTGGTTGCGCGAGCGCGAGCTACGCGGGTCGGACGTCCGCGACGTCTCGGACGATTACGCGTTGCTGGCCGTGCAGGGGCCGCGTGCCCTCGACCGCATCGGCATCGCGCACGGCAAGCCGTTCACGTGGGAGATGGGCGAGGTCGGCGGCGTCGAAGTGATGATCAACCGCACCGGCTACACCGGCGAGGAGGGCGTCGAGCTCGCGTGCATGGATGACGACGCCGGAACACTCTGGGATGCCGTCGTCGGCTCCGGCGTCACTCCGTGCGGGCTCGGCGCGCGGGACACGCTGCGCCTGGAGGTCTGCTACCCGCTGCACGGTAACGACATCGGCCCGCAGTGGGACGCGATCTCCTCCGGTCTCGGCTGGGCCTGCGCACTCGACACGGTGTTCACGGGCGCCGAGCGGTTGCGGGAGATCAGAGCCGACGGGCCTTCGCAGAAGCTCGTTCCGTTCACGATGCACCAGGGGATCCCACGCCACGGCATGCCGATCGAGGGCGGCGGTGAGGTCACGTCGGGAACGATGTCGCCGATGCTCGAGGTGGGCATCGGCCTCGGGTACGTGCCGGCGTCGCGCAGCGCGACCGGCACCGAGCTGACGATCGACGTGCGCGGACGGCCGCGTGTGGCGCAGGTCGTGAAGAAGCCGTTCTACACGCGAGAGGAGAAGGCGTAATGGCCGCAGGCGAGTCGTATCCCGATGACCTTTCGTACCACCCCGAGCACGACTGGGCGCGCTTCGACGGCGACGAGGCCATCCTCGGCGTCACCTGGTTCGCGCAGGACTCACTCGGCGAGCTCGTGCACTTCGAGCCGCCGGACCAGGGCGCGACCGTCGTCAAGGACCAGAGCTACGGCGAAGTGGAGTCGGTGAAGGCGGTCTCCGATCTCGTCTCGCCGCTCTCGGGTGAGGTGCTCGAGGTGAACCAGAAGGTCGTCGACGCTCCGGAGACGGTGAACGAGGACCCGTACGGCGAAGGGTGGTTGATCCGGATCCGCGTCACGAACCCGTCCGAGCGCGAGTCCCTGCTCGACGCGGCCGCATATCGGCAGCAGCTCGAGGACGCTTGAGCTACCTCTCGCTCACCGACGCCGATCGTGAGGCGATGCTCGAGGCGATCGGCGTCTCGAGCATCGAGGAGCTCTTCCGCGACATCCCAGAGCGCATGCGCCTGGGACGCGAGCTCGAGTTGCCGCCGGCCCTCTCGGAGGCCGACCTCCAGCGGCATCTCTCCGAGCTCGCCTCGCGCAACGTCGCGGACGACGTCTGCTTCCTCGGCGCCGGCATCTACGACCACCACGTTCCGGCCGTCGTTGAGGCGATCCTCCAGCGAGGCGAGTTCCTCACCGCGTACACGCCCTACCAGCCGGAGATGAGCCAGGGCGTCCTGCAGGCGATCTTCGAGTACCAGACGGCGATCTGCGAGCTCACCGGGATGGACGTCTCGAACGCCTCCGGCTACGACGGCACGACCGTCGCTGCGGACGCGTGCTTCGTCGCCAAGCATGCAACCGGGCGGACGCGCGTCGTGGTGACCGAGGCGACGAACCCGCAAGTCCGACAGGTCGTGAAGACGTATGCGCCGGGTTTCGGGCTCGAGGTCGTGGAGGTGCCGCACGAGGGCGGCGTGACCGATCCCGACCGCGTGCGCGAGGCGGCGGCCGGCGCTGCGGCCGTCATCTTGCAGCACCCGAACTTCTTCGGCTGCCTCGAGCCGGCCGCCGAGCTCGCAGCTGCCGCGAACGACGGCGGGGCGCTCCCCGTGGCGCACGTCGACCTGCTGTCGCTCGGTGTGCTCGAGTCGCCCGGCGCGTACGGCTGCGCGATGGCGATCGGCGAAGGCCAGTCCGCCGGCAACGCGATGAGCTACGGCGGGCCGCACTACGGCTTCCTCGCCGCTCGCGGCGACCTGGTACGGCGCCTACCGGGACGCATCGTCGGTGAGACGGTCGACACGGCGGGGGAGCGCGGCTTCGTCCTGACGCTGCAGACGCGCGAGCAGCACATCCGTCGCGAGAAGGCGACGTCCAACATCACGACGAACCAGACCTTGCTCGCGCTCGCCGGCCTCGTCCACCTGAGCCTGCTCGGCCCGCAGGGGCTGCGCGAGGTGGGGGAGACGTGCCTTGCGCTCACCGGGTACGCGAAGTCGCGCCTCGTCGACGCGGGACTCGAGCTTGCGTTCCCGGACCAGCACACCTTCAAGGAGTTCGTCGTGAAGACCGGTCGCGATGCGCGCGAGGCGCTGCAGACATCGCGCGCGAACGGCATCTATGCCGGCTACCCGCTCGGGCGCGACTACCCGGGTCTCGACGATTCCCTGCTGATCGCGGTCACCGAGAAGCGAACCGTGTCGGAGATCGATCGGCTGGCGGAGGCGCTCGGCTCGTGAAGCTGATCTACGAGAAGTCCCGTGCCGGCCGCCGCGGCCTGGAGATCCCGAAACCCGACCTGCCGGTTCCCGAGCTGCCGGAAGAGCAGCGCCGGTCGTCACCGCCGCGGCTGCCAGAGCTCGCCGAACCGGAGGTGCTCCGGCACTTCACGGCGCTCTCGACCCGCAACTTCGGAATCGACACGGGCTTCTATCCGCTCGGCTCGTGCACGATGAAGTACAACCCGCGCATCAACGAGCGGCTCGTCGGCCTGCCGGGCTTCGCCGGCTTGCATCCGCTCGTCGAGGACGACGCGGCGCAGGGCGCGCTCGAGCTCGAATGGGAGCTGCAGGAGATCCTCAAAGAGCTGACCGGCCTCGACGCCGTGAGCCTGCAGCCCGCGGCCGGCAGCCAGGGCGAGCTGACCGGGCTGATGTTGTTCCGCGCCTACTTCGCGGATCGCAGCGAGGACGAGACGCGCCGGAAGATCGTCATCCCCGACACCGCGCACGGAACCAATCCTGCGAGCGTCACGATGGCCGGCTACGAGCTGACCCCGGTCAAGACCGATGCGCGCGGCAACATCGACCTCGACGACCTGCGCGGGAAGGTGGACGAGCACACCGCGGGCTTGATGCTCACGAACCCGTCGACGCTCGGGCTCTTCGACGAGAACATCGAGGAGATCACGCGCATCTTCCACGGGGTCGGAGCGCTCATGTACTACGACGGCGCGAACCTGAACGCCGTCTGCGGGATCTCGCGGCCCGGCGACATGGGCTTCGACGTCGTCCACATCAACCTGCACAAGACGTTCTCGCAGCCTCACGGCGGCGGCGGCCCGGGCGGCGGCCCGATCGCGGTGCGCGCGTCGCTCGAGCCGTTCCTGCCGATGCCGGTGGTCGCGCGCGACGATTCGTCGTTCCGCCTCGACTTCGAGCGGCCGAAGTCGATCGGGCGGGTTCGCGCGTTCAGCGGGCCGTTCGGCGTCTTCGTGCGGTCGTATGCGTTCATGCGCTCCTACGGACCGGCGTTGAAGGAGATGAGCGAGGTGGCCGTCCTGAACGCGAACTACCTGCTCGCGCGCCTGAAGGACGCCTACGACCTGCCGTTCGAGCGGCTCTGCATGCACGAGTTCGTCCTCAGCGCGCGGACGCTCAAGCGAGAGCACGGCATCACGGCCCTCGACGTCGCGAAGCGGCTGATGGACTACGGCTTCCACCCGCCGACCGTCTACTTCCCGTTGAACGTTCCCGAGGCGTTGATGATCGAGCCGACCGAGACGGAGGCCAAGGAGACGCTGGACGAGTTCATCGATGCCATGCTCGCGATCGCCCGCGAGGCGGCCGACTCGCCCGAGCTCCTCCGGCAGGCCCCGCACGACCGGCCCGTGCGCCGGCTCGACGAGGTCAGGGCCGCCAAGCAGCCGGTTCTGCGCTACCAGTTCGGGGAGCAGGCCGTCCCCGTCGACGCGTAACGAACCGACCCTCCGGGGAGTCAGTATCAGCGACAACGAAACGAAGGGAGCTTGCTTGACGTACAAGGTCGAGAAGACCGACGCAGACTGGAAGGCCCAGCTCGATCCGGACGCCTACCGCGTGCTGCGGGAGAAGGGCACCGAGCGGCCGTTCAGCGGCGAATACGACCACGTCTTCGAGCCCGGGACCTACCGGTGCGCCGGGTGCGGCGCCGAGTTGTTCGAGTCGGAGGCGAAGTACGACTCCGGCTGCGGCTGGCCCGCGTTCTTCGCGCCCGCCGCGGCGGACGCGGTGGAGGAGGAGACGGATACGACTCACGGCATGGTTCGCACCGAGGTGATGTGCGCCTCGTGCGGCGGCCACCTCGGGCATGTGTTCGAGGACGGCCCCCATCCGACCGGGCAGCGCTACTGCATCAACTCGGTCGCACTGAATCTGGAGGAGAAGTGACGGAGAAGAGAGCGACATTTGGAGCCGGATGTTTCTGGGGCGTCGAAGCGGCGTTCCGGCAACTCGACGGCGTCACGGGGACGCGCGTCGGGTACGCGGGCGGCGGCGTTGATCATCCGACGTACGAGCAGGTGTGCACCGATCGCACCGGCCACGCCGAGGTGGTCGAGGTCACGTACGACCCGGATCGGATCCCGTACGAGCAGCTGCTCACGGTGTTCTGGGCCGAGCACGATCCGACCCAGCTCAACCGGCAGGGGCCCGACGTCGGCTCGCAGTACCGCTCCGCCATCTTCACGCACGACGATGAGCAACGACTCGCAGCCGAGGCGTCGCGGGAGCGGGTGCAGGCTCGCATCGGACGTCCGGTCGTCACTCAGATCGAAGACGCACCGCCGTTCTGGGAGGCCGAGGACTACCACCAGCGGTACCTCGAGAAGCGCGGCCTCGCGAGCTGCACGCCGCGCCTCGCGGCCACGGCGAGCTAAAGAAAAAGCCCCTGCAAGCCGATGAATTCGACCGGAATGTCTTCGGTCGACTATCGGTTGCTCGAGCGCTGGGAAGCCGCACAGCAGTGGCGCCGGCGCGCGCGCGAGCGTGATGCCTCCGACGAGGGAGTCGAGGAGCTGCTCACGCGCGCGCTCCGCCACCTCGACCGCCGCCGCGCCGAGACGAATGCCGCTGTCCGGCGCATCGAGCTCGACGACCGCTAGCGATACCGACGGCGCCGGTGCGATGAAGCCGCTCGGGGCCGATCGCGCCTTCTGGCTGTTCGCTCTCGCTGCGTGCCCGGTGCTCGGCCTCGTCGTCGCGTTCGGCGGTGTCCTGGCCGGAGTGGACAACTTCACGGCGTATCTCGGCCTGGTGCTCGGGCTGCCGGCCGTCGCGGCCTTCGCGATCGGGACGCGGCTAGCTCGGCCTCGCCGCGAGCGGGTTGCCGGAGCGTTCTTCGCCGTCGTCGTGACAGTGGGCGCGCTGTTCGCGTGGGTGCTCGTCGCGCTGCAGTTCAGCTCGGACTGACGTGGAAGAGCAGGGCGGGCGCGGGCAGCGCCCAACGCCCGCCGTCATTGCGCTTCGACGTTTGGCCGGTGCTCACTTGTGCCCCTTGCTCCGCGGCTTCGGCTTCGGAGCCAGGTGCGTCAGCGGCTTCTTGGGCTTGGGCTTCGCGTGTACGGGTGGCTTGGTGCTGGTGCGTCCGGGTGACCAGGTGACCTGGCCGGACACGCAGCCGGCTGCGATCGCCTGCTGAACAGCGCCGAAGGACGGTTTCGGGGACCCGTCCGGATACTCGAGGCCCGACTGCCATCCGCCCGAGGTCGGCAAGACGTTCAGGTTCGCCTCGTCGACCAGGTGGAAGAAGAGGACGTCGGCGATCGTCGGGTCGCAGGCGTACATCTGCACGACGCGGGCGTAGTACGCCGCTTGCTGTTGCTCGGAGACGGCCGGTGAGGACTCCGTGCCCGTGTACTGAGGATTTCCGGTCTCGTTGCTCTGGTAGCCGATCTCGTCGACGACGAACTGGAGGCCGTTGAGCGTGGTCGGCTGCGGTGTCCCGCGGAAGGCGTCGTAGACGGCCTGCTTCACCCGGTCGAGCTGCTTGATGCCAAAGAACGCCGGGTCCTCGTACATCGCGCGATCCGGAGGGGGCGGCGGGCTGGCGTTCGGGTTCGGGTACGGGTGAACCGCGAGTGCGTCCATGATCGGCGTCGTGCGATGCGATGCCCTGAACGCCGCGCCGACGGCACGAACGAAGTCGAGCGGCTTCGTCGAGCTCGCGCTGACGGAACGCGGCGCGAGCCCCATGCCGATCACCTGAATGTCCGGGTTGACGGCCTTGAGCACGTCGTAGCACTGCGCGAGGGTCCGCTCGTAGCTGTTCGGGCCTGCGTTCGGGTCTGCCGCCGTGTGCTGCGGCGACCAGAAACGCGTCGCGTTCACCTCGTTGCCGATGATGAACTTCGTGACGGTCGGGTAGCGCGTCGCGACGTTGCCGACCCACTGGCAGAAGGCAGTCGGATCCGGTGTCTGCGCCTGCTGGGGGAAAAGGGAGAGGATCACGTCGACGCCCGCGGTTGCCGCGGCAGGCACCGAACGGTCGAGGAACGCCTCGTCGCCGATCGAGGTGGGATCGCCGTCGAACGTCGCCGTCCAGCGCGTCTGCGTCATGCCTCCGCTCAAGAGGCTCGTGTAGATCGTCGCGCCGCCGTCGTCCGCGAACTTGGACGCGTCGTCGGCGACGCCGAAGGACGGTCCTGTTCCAGCGGCGCTGCCGTGAACTGCGGCCGACGCCACGGCGGCAGGGAACAACAGACATGCGGCGGCGATCACGGCCGCTTTCGACCGTGCTGTCACGTGGTCCTCCTCGTTGTCGATCGGTGCTGTCTTCGCCTCGTGCAGCGGGGATACCGACCACGTGGCTCACACTGTTTCGGCCGCAGACAACACGACGACATGACGGATTCGAGGGAGTCGCGTACCCGAACGAGTGAACCGCCGTGCGATGTGCCGGAACGGGTGATCCCGGACTACCCTGAACGGGGTAGTCGTCGAAGCGGCGGCGCGTCTACCAGGACGTTCGCATCTACGCCACCCTTCGCAAGTAACCGGAGCTCGGCGGCTCGGCGCCGCAGGTCTCGACCGGCGAAGTCGTCATCTCCGCCTAGGGTCGCGCGAACGCACCCCTGCCCCGGTCAGGGACACGGTCACGCGGCGGCGATGTCGCGACGTGCTGGGCTGAGGGGTGCGGTGCTTCTCTTGATTGGCTGGGTGGTTGGTGGGAGAGTGTGCGTGGCGCAGGCGCCGAGTGCGTGGTGATGGCTGGTGGGTGAGCGTGGCGGTGGAAGCGGCGATCTCGGTGCGGGGGCTGGCGAAGCGGTACGGGTCGTTCGAGGCCGTGCGCGGAATCGACTTTCAGGTCGCGCGCGGGGAGATCTTCGCGTTCCTCGGTCCGAACGGTGCCGGCAAGACGACGACGGTCGAGATTCTGGAGGGTTTCCGGACGCGCAGCGAGGGCGAGGTGAGCGTGCTCGGGGTTGATCCGACCCGGGCGGATGGTGGTTGGCGCAACCGCGTCGGCGCAGTGCTGCAGGAGTCGCATCCCGAGCCCGGCCTGAGCGTTCGTGAGTGTCTGTTTCTGTACGCCGGTTATTACGAAGCGCCGCGTGACATCGAGGAGACGATCGCCATGGTAGGGCTGGAGCAGAAGGCCGAGGCCCTGGCCGAGCAGCTCTCGGGTGGGCAGCGTCGCCGACTCGACGTCGCGCTCGCGTTGATCGGTGATCCGGAGCTGATCTTCCTCGACGAGCCAACGACGGGTTTCGACCCGTCAGCGCGACGTGCGGCTTGGGACATGATCGCCGGGCTGCGCTCGCTTGGCAAGACCGTGTTTCTGACGACGCATTACATGGACGAAGCGGAGAACCTGGCCGACCGGATCGCGGTCATCGCCGCCGGCCGGATCGTCGCCGAGGGAACGCCGCAGACGCTAGGTGGCAGGGAAGGGATGGCGGCTCGAATCACGTTCACACTGCCGGCCGCGTTTGCAGCGGCAGACCTTCCGGGCGAGCTTCAGGGGTTGGTCGCCTCGGGTGTGAACGGGCGTGTTGTGCTCGACAGCGCGCGGCCCTTGGTCGATGTTGGAGTTCTGGCCGAGTGGGCGCGTGCACGCAACGCTGACTTGCCCGATCTCGATGTTCGTCGGCCTTCGTTGGAGGACGTGTATCTCCAGCTGACCGGCAGCCCCGAGCGGGAGGAGGGGGCATGATCCTCTGGTGGTTGTTTCGGCGGCTGCGCGCCTACTGGCAACGCCGCAGCGGCGAGGAAACGACTACGAAGCGAGTTAGGGCCAGGCGGCCGACGCGGATCCGAGCGCAGCCGCGCGGCAGGGTCGGGCTCGTCTTGCACCAGGCTCGCTACGACCTGATCGCCTTCCTGCGCAACAGCCAGAGTGTCTTCTTCGCTCTGGTCCTGCCCATCCTCTTCCTAGTCATCTTCGTCAGCGTCTTCGGCAACCAGAAGGTCGGCTCCGGCCACCGGCGTCAAGGCCTCGACCTACTACGTGCCCGGCATCTCCGCGCTCGCCGTCATCGCCGGCTCGTTCGTCAACCTGGTGATCTCGATCACCGCCCAACGCGAGTCGGGGGTGCTGAAGCGCCGCCGCTCCACTCCCGTCCCCGCCTGGGTGCTGATCGCCGGGCGGGCGCTCACGGCGATCGTCGTCTCGCTCGGGGTTATGATCGTCGTGCTCTTGCTCGGCCGCTTCGCCTACGGCGTCAAGCTCCCCGGCAGCACCATCCCCGGCGTCGTCGTCACCGCCGTCGTCGGCGCGATTACCTTCTGCTGCCTCGCCTACGCACTCACCACCGCCATCCACTCCGCCGACGCGGCCCAACCGATCGTGCAGGCAATCATGCTCCCCCTGTACTTCATCTCCGGCGTCTTCATCCCCAACGTCAACCTGCCGAGCTGGCTGCGCGATGTCGCCGACGTGTTCCCCGTACAGCACCTCACCGACGGCCTCCACCACGCCTTCGATCCCGCCACCCATGGCGCCGGCATCGTCTGGGCTGACCTCGGCGTGCTCGCCCTCTGGGCCGCAGCAGGCCTCGCGATCGCACTCACACGCTTCACCTGGACGCCGGCCGCCGCGACCAGCTGACCCCGCCGATCCCAAGATAGGAGCCATGGCCAACGAGACACAGACGCGCACCGGCACCTGCCCCACCCACGGCACCGTCGAAGCCACCCGCGAAATGCCCAAACCCGGCTTCCCCATCTTCCTCTACGCCGCACGGCGCCTGATCGCCAACAAGCGCCCCTACCACTGCCCAACCTGCGGCAGTGCCGTCACAACGAGCTAACCACCGCCACTAATCCGGGCCCGAGTCTGACCGCAGGCGTTCCGCTACTGGCCACCCGGACGGAGGACGTGGCAACCATTCCAGGCTGAGGGAACATTGCCGCACCCTCGCGCAACCCACATCGCGGCGATACCGAGGTGGATGAAGGTGCCCGGATTCGGAGCTGGACGGCGGCTGTTGCGGACTCGCGAGAGTCCTCTGCGAAACGTGTCGTCAGATCGTGTCCCTTCCGGCTCCCGCGACCCGGGCACGGATAAAGAGGGAAGATCGACACCTTCCAACTCGTTATTACGACGGCTGCTCGGCCAGCGGGACCGAGTGAAAGAGCACCAGCTTCCAGTCCGCACTCTGACGACGGAACACGAGCGTCGTCGGCGCTGAGATCTGCTGGGCGGTGCCCTCCAATACATAGTGCTGGTCGGTCCAGCACGTGTACACGCTGGTGTCGACTCGGAACACTCGCGCATCCGAAGGATCGCTCATCTGGTGCGCCCTCGCCGTTCGTGCTACTCCTCGAACGGCGGAAGCTCAAGTGCCCGCTCGAATGCGGCCCTCCTGTGAACCGGCTCGCCGTGCGAGATGATCACGTGCTCGAAAGGGAGTTCCAGCATTTTCCGGAGGGCCGGGAGGACGCGTTCCTCGTGGGCGGCCGACCCCCAGACGAGCAACTGTCCCTCACGCTCGGTCAGCGCGTCGGCAAACACAAGAGCACCATGCTCGGGCAGCCACACCGGAGTCTCCATTCGAAAGCGCCCGTCGTAGAGCGCGAGCAGCCCGCCGGGAAGTTCCAGCCCCGGCTCAACGTACTCCAACTCCGTCGTGGGCGCATCGCCGCGAAAGAAGAGCCATGGCCCGAAGGCACGACATCCGTACCGCTCGACGAAGAGATCAACGTCACGCACGTGGTCCGGCTTCAGGACGACAGCCACCGACGGCGGCCTCGAGTCGAGCCGCTCCCAGACGTCCCGAGCGTTGTTGGGTGGGGCAAGTGCATCCAGCACGAGCACCTGGCCACGAGACTCGACGCACGTGGACGTCACGAACGGTTTCCAGTGCGACGACGGCGACCAACTCCGGTGCTCGACCCGCCATATCCACAGCCCTGGTGCAACGTCTCGAACCTCACAGGCACCGACGGTCATCGAACGATCCTCGCACAGGCTGCTCGGGCGTCATCCAGGAACACCGGCGCAGGCAAGGTTGTCGCCTCGCGATACCGTTGTCGTGGAGAGAGCAGTGAGTCGGAACACCCGTCCTAGTTCTACAGCCGCCAACGATCTTGAGACCTGTTCGTCCTGCCGACACACCGACGGCTCGGAGTTGGTCGCGCCCTCCTCGCTGCCGTCCGAGCGGCTGCAATCGCGTCGGGCGCACTGCGGTTGGTCTCGCAGACTGAGGATGACAACGACCCGGCCCTTCGTCTCTACGCCGACAGCGACTACACCCTGATCAAGGGCTATTGCTCACTCATGCTGCCGCTCGGCCCCGAACCTCGGTAGGGCTTAAGCGGATACCCGATGCGTCGCGCGCCGCGATCGCCTCGCAGGTGTTTCGCAGGAGTAATGTCCGGCCGTGCTTAGGACGGGCGTCAGTTCGGTCTGGAGGGTGTTGTTGGGTTGGCGGCATGAGGACGGCTACCGCCGCAACATCTACTTCTTGTCTTCGTCCCGGATGATCTCGACTGTTGGAACGATGGTGTCGTATGTGGCGCTCGTCGCGGTCGTGTACGAGCGTAGCGGCCACTCGGGCGCTTGGGTGGCTGGGGTGCTCGTCGTGATGTTCGGTGTGACGGCTGCGGCGGGGCCCTGGGCGGGCGCACTCGGCGATCGTCTTGACCGCCGCCTCGTGCTGATCGGATCTGATCTCGCTGCGGCGGCGACGTTTATTGGGATCGCGTTTGCGCACTCGCTTCCGCTGCTGGTTGTTTTGGCTGGGTTGAGTGCGCTTGCCGAATCGCCGTTCTCGGCGTCGTCGCAGGCGCTGCTTGCGATGCTCGTTCCCGAAGATCGCCGCACCTGGGCGACTGCCACGCGTGCGTCGAGCTACTCGGCTGGGCAGTTGCTGGGAGGGGCGCTGGGCGGTTTCCTTGTTGCTGCTTTCGGGGGTGCTACGGCCTTCTTGCTCAACGCTGCGTCGTTCGTGATCTCGGCAGCGCTGATCGCGCGGATCAAGGGCACCTATCGCGCTGCACCGTCGGAGGATGGAACAGGACGACGCGTGTCGGCGGGCTTTCGCCTGGTCTTCTCGACGCCGGCGCTTCGTCTCACGCTGTTGGCAACGAGTGTCGGTCTTCTCGGCACCGGCATGATCAACGTTGCCGAGTATCCCCTGTTCGTGAACATGGGCGGCGGCTCGGAAGCCTATGGCGCCGCTGTTTCGGGCTGGGCACTTGGCGCCTTCATCGCCGGCCGGGTGATTCGCAGACAGGGTGACGCATACTCTGAGCGACGCCGCTTGCTGTTCGGCTGTGCTGTGGTTGCTGTCGCGATTGGACTCTGCGGCATTGTTCCGGTCGTGGGCGCTGTCGTCGTTCTGTTCTCGATCGGCGGATTTGCGGCGAGTACGCGCGGCATCGCCTCCACGCTCATCTTCCAACGCTGGGCACCCGACCATCTCCGCGCCCGCACGTTTGCGGCAATGGGCACGGCAAACCTAGGCGCAATCGGCGTCGCGATGATCGTCAGCGGCATCGTCCTCGCCGCCCTCACTCCGGCTGGGGTTTGCGTCGCGTCCGGCGTTCTGGGCCTGTGTGCGTTGCTGATCGCGACGCGAGTACCGCCTCGCAGGCGAAACCCGGCCGATTCCGACGGTACTGCTACTGAGACTGTGCGGCCACCAGGCGGTCAGTGGTTGCTCGCGACATAGCCGCGGATTTCCCGGTATCCCTTCGCGAAACATCCCCGAACACAGGCCCAGGGGACCGGCCTTCTGCGGTGACCGACAAGAGGTGTCGGAATCAGGGACGAGTCGTGGTCTCGGACGCGTCCCTGCTTGCCGCGTAGAGCTGCCAGGTTTCGGAGACGCCCTTGAGCTCTCGCCGGCCGCGGTCCTCGAACGCGAGCCCGGAGCCTGCGACGAGATCGCGCACGGTGCTCGAGACGACCACCTCGCCCGGGCTCGCCGTTGCAGCGATGCGGGCGCCGATGTTGACCGCGATTCCCGACAGCTTGGACTCGTGCAGTTCGCACTCGCCCACGTGGATCCCGATGCGCGCGTCCAGGCCGAGCTCGGCGAGGCCGGCGGTGATCGCCTGACCGGCACGGATCGCTCGCGCTGGGCCATCAAACGTCGCGAAGAACCCATCGCCCGCCGTGTCACGCTCCTCGCCGCGAAAGCGACCCAGCTCACGTCGCACGAGCGCGTGGTGCTGTGCAAGTAGGTCACGCCAGGCTCGGTCACCGAGTCTCGCAGCGCGCTCGGTGGAGCCGACGAGATCGGTGAACATGACCGTCGCCAAGACACTCTCCGGAACAAGCGGCGCCACCTCGCCGGCGACGAACGATTGGATCTCGTCAGCGATGTCGAGCGAGAGGAAGATGCCGAAGTAGTCGCCGCCGGAGACGCGCATTGCCCGCGCTCGAGAGATCCTCGAGGCGACATCCAAGGCGTCGTGCTCGGCGTCCCAGGGAGCTCCCCGCCGGTAGAGGACGAGCGTCGGCACCCTGACCGCCGCCAGCACCTCGCCTAGATCGGTCTCGGTGAACGCGCGGTTGAGCGCGTACGCGACCTCCGGGCTGGCACCGACTCGCAGCCAGTTGGCGAACCAACGCCGGTCATCCTCGTCCGCAAAGAGCGTCGGGCAGCCATTTTGAAGCAGCTCATCGCACCACGCCTGGTCTCCCCACCCCTCCCTGAGCTCGCTCAGCGATTGCTGCGTCTCTCGATCCTCGATCCCGGGTCCACGCGCGAGCGGATGGAAGAGCACCAGCGCCCGCGTCCGCTCTGGGTACGTGGCCGCGTACAACGCCGCCATCCCGGATCCCTCGTGCGCACCGAGGACGACGGCACTCGAGGAGCCGACTGCATCGAGCACCGCTCGTAAGTCCTCCATGCGCGTCTCCAACGCCGCGAAGTGGGCGCCGTGATCGGAGAGGCCCGTCCCACGCTTGTCGAACAGGATCAAGCGAAATGACCGCGCGAGACGCTCGTAGAACCCACGCCAGTGCGGAGACTCCCAGCCGTAGACGAGATTCGACACATAATCGGGCACGTAGACGAGGTCGATCTCGCCCTCCCCAACGACCTGATATGCGATCGCGATACCGCCGTTACGCACATACCGGATCCCCTTCGCCACAACCGCATCATCTCGGAGGCCGCCCACACGAACAAACGGCGAGCCTTCCCCGCCCGGGGACATTCCCCAACACGGGCGCAGGCGACGGTGGACAGCTCTACGTCGGCGCGACGCGAATCTGCGGCGGCCGACTACGATTTCGGGGGTGGTGCTCGACTTCAGCTTGCGGGATCTCCCTGGCTGGGTCGCGGTGACGGTCGAACCCAACCAGGACCCGGAAGCGCTTGGGAAACCGCCGGCGGCGAGAGAGTTCCCTGTCTGTACGGCGGAAGTGACCTACCGTGGGCGCGGCTACAGGGCGGCGCTCGGCTGGATTCAGTTGGTCCAGTCGACCGACGCAGACAGCGGCGGAGAGCAGTTCGAGATGGATCCCTTCGAGCCGCTCGGTCCGTCGGCCCACCCATTCTGCTTCTTTGGCTTCGCACCGACGCTGTTCGACGCGCCTTCACGCGAGTCGCGTGCTCCCGTGGACTGGACGGCGCACACGTTCCTCTGCTTCATCGCCGGAAACCGGGACAGGCGCGAGGCGCGTGCGATCCTGGGCTTCAGTTGGGGATTCTCGATTCGCGACGAAATCTTCAGCTACGACTGCCCCGCAGTCGTTACCCCGTCAGACTGGGACGACCATCTGTCTCTTCTGGGGCGAGAGCACCCGGCCTGGGATTTCGCACACGGCTTTCACAGCCACTAGGCCTGCATTCCTACCGCTCGTCGCAGCAACGCGAACGCTGTGCCGTCGTCAGCCTTCTCGAGCAGGCATGATCCTGGCGTGGATCCGGCGGCGAGGTAGCGGTTTGGCGCGGCGAGCAGCCGCGCGTTTCCGGCGCAGTGTTGCCGAGGCCCGTACTGCGGGGCTCCGGCGCTGCGCGCCCACCGCTACGACTCGGAGGTACCACGAATGAATCGTCAGAACCTGTTCTCCGACGCATGGGACGGAGAGAACGAAGAGGCCGGGACACGGCATCGAATCTTCTGGCGGCCGGACGACGCCAGGATGGGAGCAACGCTGTACGAACTGGCCCCTGACGCGCCTGAGATGCGTATGCATATGCACTTCGGAGCCGAAGAGATGTTCTTCGTCCTGAGCGGTCGTCCCGTCTTCCGGAACCAACACGGCGAAGAGGAGTTAGCTCCGGGCGACTTCGTCTTCTGCCCCGAGGGACGTGCCGGACTACATACGTTCAGCAACCCCACCGAGGAACCCGCTCAGATCCTCGCGATCAGTGCCGGGGGCTTCCCGGACGTCGTCGCCTACCCCGAGCACGGATATGCATGGGTGGCGACTCGCGATCCCGATCCCGAGCTACTCGCGAGAGGCGGCGACCCCGGCATCATCGCTCGCTTCGAGATCCCGATCGAGTAATCGCTCGGCCGTATCGACCATCGCCAGAGCCGAAGGGGCCGCGCGAGCGGCCTCTTCGCTTACCGGGCAGGGTGCATCTCGGAACGATCGTCTACGTGGCTGGTAACGGATCGGCTCGCTCCGACGAACTCCTCCGTACCACCCGGCCCAGGCCGGGTAGTCCTCCACACAAGCGTCCTTCGCACAAGCGCATCCACTCCGGTCGAGTGGATCCTGCTGTGGCTCGCGATCGCGCTCGGCTTCGCTGCATGGCTGTGGTCGAGCTGCGACCGCTCACGGCCACCCAGCGTCCCGGCCTAGCCAACTTCAGGTTGCTTCGACGCGCCGCGCAGCCACGCCGCGTCGATGCGCCGCGGAGCCAGAGAGCTCGCGCAGACGCGCCGACGCGCGAGGGATCGTCGTCGTCGGATGTGAGCTCGAGTGCGCGGCGAGCCTGCTCGCGGGCATCGGCGTCGCGGCCGAGCGCGGCGTAGTCCTCGGCGAGCTCCTCGTGGAAGTAGGCGTCTTCCACGTCCGGCCTCGGCGGCCCAGGCGAGGCACTCCTCGAGCGCCGCCGCTGCCTCGTCCGCGCGCCCGAGCGCGCGCAGCGCCTTGCCGACCGCATACCGAGCGATCTCGCGCGCGTAGGGGCGCGGGTCGTCACGCTCACGGGAGGCGAGTGCGAGCTCGAACGCCTCGAGTGCGCCCGCGGCGTCGTCCGCTCCGTATCGCGACCAGCCCACGTTGTTGTAGAGCGGGCCGAGCCAGTAGCGAACGCCGGGATCGTCTGACGACGCGGCGATCTCGACTGCGCGTGCCGTCCATGCCTCGGTGTCGCCGACGATCGCAATCATGTGCGCCGCGTCGACCGCGAGCACGTCCTCGCCGCTCGCCCGGGCGTGCTCGAACGCCTGCTCGAACTGCGCGGCACCCGCCCCCGGCCGCCCCGACGAACGCTCTCGCCGCCCGCGCTCGAGCAGCACCCGCGCCTCGGCCCCACCGAGCGCTTCCGCCTCGTCGAGCAGCGCGTCGCACTGCTCGAAGCGGCCGCGCAGACCCTCGATCCGCGCGAGCTGCGTCAGCACCTCCGCGCGGCCCGCGTCCGTCGTCTCCTGCTCGAGCTGTGCACGAAAACGCCCCTCGCTCGTATCGAGGTCGTCGAAGTCCCACAACGGACGAAGCCTGTCTCCCATCGGTCTGCCAGCGTAGCGACGCCGCTGACGACGCACTGCATGGACGAGGCGGAGAACCTGGCCGACCGGATCGCGGTGATCGCGGCGCGCCGGATCGTCGCTGAGGGGACACCGCGGACGCCGGTAACCCGCCTGGCTGAAAGACGTCGCGATGGCGTTTCCGGTTCAGCACCTGGCCGACCGTCCGCCGATTAGTCGCCGCCAAACGCCCCTACCGCTGCCCAAGCTGCGGAGCTGCAACCACCGAAATGGCGCGCCGGCCATCGAGTGACCTACGTGTCGGACTGACGAGAGGGCTACGGGTTCGTTGCTGCGAGCTGACCGCAGGCCGCCGCAATATCGCGACCGCGCGTCAACCGGATCGTCGCGGGCAGCCGCGCCTTGTCCAGGACCGTCTTGAAGTCGGCGATGCGGTCGCGCGAGGAGCCCTCGTACATTCCCGTTGGGTTGTACGGGATCAGGTTCACCTTGAACACGTGTCGATCGAGCACGGCGGCGAGTTCCGCTGCGTGCTCGGGCGCATCGTTGACGCCGGCGAGCATCACATACTCGACAAACACCTTCCGCCGGCGCAGCTCGAAGTAGCGGCGGCATTCGGCGAGCACGTCCTCGAGCGGGTAGCGGTCGTTGATGGGCATCAGCTCGCTGCGTAGGGCATCGGGTGCCGCGTGCAGGCTCAGCGCCAGGCGGATCGGCTGCTCGACCTCGTCGACGAAGCGCGTGAGGCCGGGAAGCCAGCCGACCGTCGAGATCGTCGTCCGCCGGTGCGTCACCCCGATGTCGGGCAGCCGTCGCGCGGCGCCGATCACCGCGTCGACGTTGAGCATCGGCTCGCCCATGCCCATGAAGACCACGTGGTCGATCGGCTCGACCCGGCGGAAGTACAGCGCCTGGTCGAGGATCTCCCAGAGGTCGAGGTTCCGCCGGAACCGCATCTGACCCGTCGCGCAGAACGTGCACGTGAGCGGACAGCCCGACTGCGACGAGACGCAGACCGAGCGACGCCCGTCTCGGTACCGCATCAGCACCGCTTCGACGGGATGTCCGTCGTGCGTGTGGAAAAGCGCCTTCACCGTCCCGTCCGCAGCACGGGCCTCCTGCACGAGCGCGAGCGTCGAGAAGGGCGCCTCCTCGGTGAGCCGCTCCCGCGCGGCGGTCGGCAAATTCGTCATCTCCTCGTACGACGCCGCGCCACGGGCCGCCCATTCCCACACCTGGCGCACCCGATAGGCAGGCTCGTCGGCGAGCGTCGCTGCAACGCGGTCGAGGTTCACCGCTGCCCCAGCCACGCGACGACGTCGGCCGCGTTCCGGTCCGGCGGGAACACGGGATAGAAGACCTTGACGACGGTGCCGCCCTCGGCGACGAGCGCGAGGCGCTTGTACAGCGTCATGCCGGCGATCTCGAACGTCGGTAAGCCGAGCGCGTCGCGCAGGCGAAGCTCCGGATCGGCGATCACCGGGTACGGCATGTGCGTGCGCTCCGCGAACTCGATCTGTTCGGTGAGGGTCTGAGCCGAGACGCCGGCCACGCGAGCACCGAACGCCTGCAGCTCGGCGACGTGGTCGCGGAACCCGCACGACTGCGGCGTGCAGCCGCGCGCCCCGGGAAACGCGTCCCAGCCGTCGGGGGACGGCACTCCGGGCGTGCCCGTGCGCGGGTACACGTAGAGAACGAGCCGCTCGGCGGCGAGCTGGGCGAGGTCGACCGGCCCCTGCGTCGATTCCAGCGTGAGCGGCGGGAGCTCGCTCCCGGTCAGATGGTCGGCGCCGCCGTCGTCGACGGGTGCCGGCAGGTCCGGCGGCAGCGTGTACGGGTCGTGGCGCATCGCCCGACCAGTCAAGCATGCGGCCGGCTAGATCCGCTTGCCGGACGCCACGATCTGTGCGAGCGCGACGTCGGGCAGCGTCGGCGACGCGGCGAGCAGCTTCACGTTCCGCCCGCCCGCGCCGCGAACGCAGCGCCACGCCACACCGGAGTCCCAGTAGACCTTGTTTCCGTCGTACTGGATCGTCTTCTGCTTGCCGTCGGCGCACGAGGCGAGCGAGCCGCCGAACCACTCGGCGGTGAACGTCGCCCTGTGCCGGGGATTGCTCGCCTTGTAGTGCTTGTCGTGAAGGCGGATGTTCAGGATCTTCGTCGCCGGGGTCCAGGTGTAGCTCAGGTAGCGGTACCCGAACGGCGACCGGGTCGGTGCGTAGGCGAGCGGCCCGGTTTTCGCCTTGACGAGGCTAGCGATGAACGGCGGCACGAGCGGCGACGGGCCGGCGGACGCGGACGGCACCGCGGCCAGCGCGAGAGCAATGCCGAGTGTGGCGAGCTTCATGGCCGGAGTGTCACCTGCGGATGTGAGCCGCCCGTTAGATTCCGGTCAAGTGATCGATCTTCGTTCCGACACGCAGACCAGGCCGTCCGCCGCCATGCGCGACGCGATGGCGCGCGCCGAGGTTGGGGACGAGCAGGAGCGCGAGGATCCCACGGTGCTCGAGCTCGAGCAGCGCATGGCCGCGCTGCTGGGACAGGAGGAGGCGGTCTACCTGCCGACCGCGACGATGGGAAACCAGATCGCGCTCGCGATTCTCGGTGAGCGCGGCACTGAGCTCGTGGTGGAGGAGAAGGCGCACATCATGGTCTCCGAGCTCGCCGGTGCGGCTGCGTTCGCCGGGCTGCAGACGCGGGGAGTCCCCGGTTATCGCGGCCGCATCTCGCCGGAGCAGGTTCGCGCGAGCACGCATGCCGACGGGGGCTTCCATACGCCGCGCACGTCGATCGTCACGCTCGAGAACACGCACAACACCGCCGGCGGGGCGGTCTGGCCTCTCGACGAGCTCGAGGCGGTCGTCTCCACGGCCCGCGAGCTCGAGATCCGCATTCATCTCGACGGTGCGCGGCTGTTCAATGCCGCGGTGGCGCTGCGAGTCGAGCCGGCGGTGATCGCCGCGCAGTTCGACACCGTCAACATCTGCCTGTCGAAAGGGCTCGGCTGCCCGCTCGGCGCACTGATCGCAGGCTCGGGCGAGCTGATGCAGCGGGCGCGACGGGAGAAGCACCGCTTCGGCGGCGCCATGCGGCAGGCCGGCATCGTCGCGGCCGCCGGGCTGTACGCCCTCGACCACAACGTCGAGCGGCTCGCGGACGACCACGCGCGGGCCCGCCGTCTCGGGGAGGGCTGGGCGGCTGCGGGGCTCCCGGTCGACCTCGAGCAAGTGCAGACGAACTTCGTCCAGGTCGACGTCGCGTCGCTCGGCCTGGGGGAGTGGGAGGCGGTCGACCTGCTGCGTGACGCCGGGGTGCTGCTCTCGCGAACCATGCGGCCCGGCGTGCTGCGCGCCGTCACGCACCTCGACGTCGACGACGACGACGTCGCGCAGGCGTTGGAGCTCGTTCCGCACGCGCTCGGAGCCGGTGTCCGCGCCGCCTGACGCCCTGGCGCCGGCGCTCGACCGGATGATCGCCGAGCGTCAGGCCGAACGGCTGCCGTCGGTGGCGGCGGCCGTCGTGCGCAAGGGCGAGGTCGTCTGGACGGGCGCCGTCGGGAGCGCCGACTGCGACGAGCCTCGCGACGCGACCCCCGACACGCAGTACCGCATCGGCTCGATCACCAAGACATTCACCGCGACGGCCGTGATGCAGCTGCGGGACGAAGGGAGGCTCGACCTCGACGATCGCCTCGAGCAGCATCTGGAGGGCGTGGCCAACGGGACGCCGACGCTGCGCCGCCTCCTCTGTCATCTCTCCGGCCTCGAGCGAGAGGTGGGAGAGATGTTCGTGACAGGCGAGTCGCCGACCGAGCAGCAGCTGGTCGACTCGATGCGGTCGGCGAAGTTCGTGCTTCCCCCCGGCGAAGCACACCACTACTCGAACCTCGCGTTCGCCTTGCTTGGGCAGGTCGTCGCGCGGCTCTCGGGTGAGCGCTACACCGACTACGTCGACGAGCGGATCATCCGGCCGCTCGGACTGACGCGCACGACCTGGAAGCCGGTGGCGCCGAAGGCGCAGGGCTACCTCGTCGACGAATACGCGCGCACCGTCTGGCGCGAGCCGGAGACCGATCTCGGCGGCGCCACCCCGGCCGGCCAGTTGTGGTCGACGCCGGAGGACCTCGGCCGCTGGGCGACGTTCCTTGCGCGCGGCGCGGACGGCGTCCTGCCCGCGTCCACGCTCGAGCAGATGTGCTTCCCGCAGGTCATGTACTACCCGGACAACTGGCTGCTCGCCTGGGGCCTCGGCCTGATGCTCTACAGCCACGAAGGAGCTATCTACGCCGGGCACGGCGGCGCCATGGCCGGCCACCTCGCAGGCGTCTACGTGAACCGCACGACGGAGGTCGGGGCCGCGGCCCTGACGAACTCGGGCACCCGCGGCGACATGGACATGGCGGCGGTCCGGCTCGCCGCCAAGACGGCCGAGCTCTGGCCCGAGCCCGTCGAGACGTGGGCGCCGGAGCAGGATCCCGGCGACGCCCGCGCCCTGCTCGGCCGCTGGTGGTCGGAGGGCAACGAGTTCGTCTTCTGGTGGGAGGGCGGCACCCTCAAGGCCCGCGTCGTCGAGGCTCCCCGCGGTCGCGGCGAGACGACGTTCGAGCGGGACGGCGACGGCTGGCTCGCCTGGGCCGGCCGGGAGCGTGGGGAGCGCCTGCGCATCGACGGCGACCGGCTGATCTGGGCGGGCTACGAGTTCACGCGCACGCAGCAGCCGTTCCCGGGCGCTCAGGCGAGCGCGTAGACGACGACGACCCCGCCGTAGACGGCGACCAGCAGGAAGCCCTCCCAGCGGCGCGACCTCCCGTCCCAGATCACCATCGTCGAGAACGCGGCCGCGGCGGCGATCGTCGCGAGCTCGACGACGCGGAACGACAGTGGCAGGCCGCGGCCGACGAGCCACGACAGCAGTGCGACTGCAGGCGCGACGAACAGCGCGACCTGCATCGACGAGCTGATGGCGATCTCCGTTGCGAGCCTGGTGTTGCCGCGATGGGCGATCACGACGGCGCCGCCGTGCTCGGCCGCATTGCCCACGATCGCGACGATCACCGCCGCGATGAAGAACTCGTTCAGGCCGACGGACGTTCCGAAATCGTGCAGCGAGTGCACGAGGATCTCCGAGATCAGGGCGGTGATCACGGTCGCGCCCGCGAGCAAGAGCAGCGCGTTTCGGATCGACCACGTCCCCGCGGACGGTGCGCCCCGCGCCTCCTCGCGGTGGATGCGCAGGTTCCGTACGGTGATCACGCCGTACGCCGCGAGCAGCACGACCGCCACCGGGATCGTGGCGAGGAAGAGCGAATGGCGGTCCGCCGAGCCGTGCCAGCCGGGCACCGACGGGATCAGCAGCAGCGCAACCGCGCCGAACACGGCCAGCAGCTGGAGGCGCAGCGAGCGCGTATCGACGTCGCCGTCCCCACCGGCGATCATCGCCGCCCCGAGCACGAGCAGGATGTTCGAGACGACCGAGCCCGTGAGCGACCCGCGCACGACGCCCGGAAGTCCGTCGGCCACGGCGAACAGCGCAATGATCAGCTCCGGGGCGTTGCCGAAGCTTGCGTTCAGGAAGCCCCCGACGCCGGCGCCGGTGTGCTCGGCGGCGTGGTCGGTCGCCTCGCCGATCACCCAGGCGAGCGGGACCAGCGCGAGCGCCGACAGCACGAAGAGCGTCGTCGCGTCAGCGTGAGCCACGTAACGCGCGGCCAGCGCGACAGGTGCAAGCGCGAGGGACGACCAGAGAATCCGTCGCGCCACGGGCGTTAGCCTAGCCGGGCTGTGCTTCGCGTAGTTCTCTTCGACTGGGGCGGGACGCTCCTCGACTTCACCTGGGACGACGAGCTCCTGGCGGCCGGCCACCGGGCCGGGCTCGCCGCCCTCGGACGGGAAGCGGACGCCGCCGCGTTCAGCACGCGCTTCCGAAACGACCTGCTGCCCGCGCTCGCCCTGGGTGACGACTACCGCGACCTGCTCCGGCGCGAGCTCGGTCTCGACGACGAGGGGGTCGATCGTTTCCTCGATGCGGAGTACGTCGCCTGGACGCCGGCGAACGTGCTGCTCGGATCTGCGCACGCGCTGCTCGAAGCGCTGCGCGAGCGCGGTCTGCGGCTGGCGATCGTCGCGAACGGCTGGCCCGAGCCGGCCCGGCTGACGCGGCGGCGCATCGACGAGCTCGGCGTCGGAGAGCGGGTCGACGCGATCGTGCTGGCCGACGAGGTCGGCGCCCGCAAGCCGGACCGGCGGATCTTCGAGGCAGCGCTCCGGTCGCTCGGCCTCGGGTTCGAGGCTGCGGAGGCGATGCACGTCGGAGACCAGCTGGTCGCCGACGTGGCGGGCGCCGCCGGCGCCGGGATCACGACCGTCCAGGCCCTCTGGTTCGCCGCGGACGACCACCTCGGCGGCGTCGAGCCCGACTATCGAGCCTTCACGGCGATGGACGTTCTCAACATCGCGCGGCGACTAGCGCTCGCGGGCCCGTAAGTCAAGTCTTGCGAGTATCCGGCAGCGTTCGGACAATGCACGCATGACACCCGAGCAGACGGCCGCGCCGGCGCTGCCCCTCCACCCGCAGGACGAGATGGAGTGCCGTCGCTGCGGCGTCCACTGCGACAAGGTCGTCTACCCCGGAGCCTGTCTCGAGCGGTCGTGCCCCTTCGTCTACACCTACGAGGCGTGGGGCCACACGTACCTGGGCTGCATGCAGAAGGTGTTCGACGTCGAGATCGACCTGGACATGCTGCGGGCGGCCGAGCGGCGCCGACCAGGGTTCGGCGCGATCCGCGCCGTACGCCAGGCGCTCCCGATGTGCCGGGCCGAGGTAGAGCAGACCTACGAGTCCCGGTTCGACGAGCTCGGCTGCATCAATCCGGAGTTCTCGGAGCTGCCGGTCGGCACTCCGACGTTCCGGGTGTTCGCCCAGCTCAGGGCCGGCTGAGCAGCGCGTCGACGCGGCGGCGCCTCACCGTGCGCGCGGCGAGCGCGAAGAGCGCGACGAGCAGCAGCAGCGGCACGCCGAACGCGACCGCGTAGACCGCGCCGATCCCGGTCCAGTACGCGGCGACGCCCAGCCCGTGCAGCGGGCCGTGACCGTGGTGCACCGGCTGCACCTTCGTGGGGGTCGCGATGTGCAGGCTGACGGTCGCGAACCGGGCGCTTCGCAGCGTCGCGGCCTCACCGCGCTGGAGCCGCTCGACCTGCGCCGTGATCGCCGCGATCTGGCGGTCGCGGTCGGTCGTCTGCTGCTCCGCCCGCAGCGTCGCCAGCTGGGTCTGCAGCCGCGCGATCCGTCGTGCGGTCGTGTCGATCGCCGGCTGGAGGTCCTGGACGTCGACCTGCTCGGAGGTGATCGTGCCGAGCTGGGAGAGGCGTGTCACTGCCTCCTGGACGTGGACGCGCGGGATGCGCAGGACGAGGTCGGCCGAGCCCGCCTTGCCCTCCGAGGAGGCGTGCACCTGGGTCGGGTGGCCGCCCAGGCGCGCCGTCAGGCGGAGCGCGTCCTTCACGACGTCGGAGACCGCGCGCGGCGACGCGACGCGCAGCCCGATCGAGGCGCTGTAGCGCTGGGCGCGCCCGGTCGACGGTGCCGGGGTGGCAAGGCTGTCGGTGGCGCCGGCGCTACTTTTCGCGACCGCGCCGTGCTGAACCTGCGCGGCGCCCGGGACGGCCGAGCGCTCGACCGTCGATACCGGGGGCCGGGCGAGGACGAGCGTCTGCTGCTGACGGCTCTTTCCGGACTGGGTGACGATGATCGTCCCGGCGACCGCCGCCGCGACCGGCACGAGCAGGACGAGCGAGCGCCGGTTGAAGAAGCGCCGCGCTGGAGCCGGCTCCGCGGAGGCGGCAATCATCCGCACCCGCTCGCGCAGCTGCGGCGGGGCTGCGACGCGCGCGGCGCGCAGCTCGGCGACGAGATCACGCTGCGACATTGAGAGCCTCCTCGAGTTTCTTGAGTGCACGGCTGAGCCGTGTGGTGCAGTTCGTCTCGGAGATGCCGAGCACCCGCGAGGCGGCGCCGGCGTCGAGGTCGAGCAGGATGCGGAGCGCCACGACCTCGCGCTCGCCGGCGCTCAGACGGGCGAGGGCGGCTTCGAGGTCGGGCGACAGCCCTTCGACGAAGCGCTCCTCGACCTGCTCGTGCGAGGCGGCGAGCTCCTCGCGGTGGGCCCGCCGCCGCTCGGAGCGGAAGTGGTCGAGCGCGACCGTGCGGGCGACCTGGCAGAGCCAGGTGCGCACCGAGCCGCGCTTCGGGTCGAAGCGGTGCCAGAGCCGCAAGGCGCGCTCGAACGTCTCGCCGGTCAGCTCCTCCGCGACGAAGCGGTCGGAGGTGAACCAGGCGAGGTAGCCGTACACGTCGTCGAGGTGGTTCTCGGCAGCCTGGGCAAACGTCATCTCACACACATTTACGCCGCTCAGGCGGTCGGTGTCACACTTCGCGGCACCCGTGGCACCGGCACCCGTAGGGGTCTGACCAGGGTCTGACCCCCGAGCGTGGCCAGGCCAGTGGGGGCGGGCTCGATTTGCGGAGGATCGTGCAGGTTCGGGGTCAGACCCGGGTCTGACCCCGCTTGGCGCGCCGCTTCGCCCGCGCAACGCCCTGCTTGTGCAGGTCGCGCACCTTGCGCAGCTCGTCGGCGTTGACGCCGCTCCGGTTGACGCCCGGCACCTCGAGGTACGCATCGAGGCCCTGGAACGCCGGATGCGCGAGGAACGTCGCCATGCCCTCGCCGATCTCGCCCTCGAGAATGTTCGCGTGGCGGTCGCGGTTCGACCCGAGCGGCGTGGCGCTGTCGTTCACGTGCAGGGCGCGCAGGCGGTCGAGACCGATGCCCGCGTCGACCTCCGCGACGAGCCGATCGACGGCCTTTGCGTCGCGCACGTCGTAGCCCGACGCAAACAGGTGGCACGAATCGAGACACACGCCGAGGCGGGGATGACGACCCGCGCGGTCTAGGAGTGCGACGAGCTCCTCCAGCGAGCGCCCGATCGTGCCGCCGGTACCCGCCGAGTTCTCCATGCAGACCCAGGTGTCGCCGTCGTAGCCGTCGAGCAGCTCGACCAGCCCTTCGGTCGCGCGCTCGAGCCCGACGTCGAAGCCGGCACCGAGGTGCGAACCGACGTGGAAGATGATTGCGTCCGCCCCGATCGCCTGCCCGGCGTCCAGCGTCGCCCGGAGCGTGTCGATCGACTTCCGGTGAATGACGTCGTCGGGCGCCGCGAGGTTGACGAGATAGAGCGCGTGACAGACCACGCCGCCGATCTTCGCCTCCGCTCTCCGCTCACGGAACCGGGCGATCGTCTCCGGCTTGTGGTTCGTCGGCTTCCACATCCGCGGGGACTGGGTGAAGACCTGCACGCACTCGCCGCCGATCGCCTCGACCCGGTCGATCGCCGTGTCGATGCCGCCGCTCGCTGAGACGTGAGCCCCGAAACGCACGCGCGCTTACGATAGTGGTGTCGTGAGCGTCCGCGTCCGCATGGCCCCGAGCCCGACCGGCTTCCTGCATATCGGGAACGTCCGGACGGCGCTGTTCAACTGGCTCTTCGCGCGCCACACCGGTGGCGAGTTCCTGCTGCGGATCGAGAACACCGACACGAACCGCGAGGTGGAGGAGGCGACGGCGCAGATCCAGGAGTCGCTTCGCTGGCTCGGGATCGACTGGGACGGCCCGGTGACCTTCCAGCTCGACAGCGTCGACAGGTGCCGAGCTCTCGCCACGCAGCTGGTCGACGAAGGAAAGGCCTACGAGGACGACGGTGCGATCCGGTTCCGGATGCCGGACGAGGGCTCGACGGTCTGGGAAGACCTCGTGCTCGGGCGGATCGAGTACCCGAACAAGGAGCTCGAGGACGTGGTGATCGTGCGGTCCGACGGCCGCCCCACCTACAACTTCGCCAGTCCGGTCGAGGACGTCCAGGACGGCATCACGCATGTGCTGCGGGGGCCGGACCATGTCGCCAACACGCCGAAGCAGATCAATATCCTGCGGGCACTCGGTGCGGACCTGCCGGTGTACGGCCACGTGCCGAACGTCAACGGCGCCGATGGGAAGAAGCTGTCGAAACGCCACGGCGCGGTGACCGTGGACGAGTTCCGCCGAAGCGGTTACCTGCCCGCCGCCCTCGTGAACTACCTCGCGCTGCTCGGGTGGAGCTACGACGATCACACGACGGTGATGTCGCGGCACGAGCTGATCGAGCGATTCACGCTCGACCGCATCAAGGCAAGTCCGGCGACCTTCGACTACGAGAAGCTTGACTGGCTGAACGGGGTCTACCTGCGCAACCTGCAGCCGGACGAATACGCCCTGCAGCTCTGCCACTGGCTCGACGAGCAGGGCATCGACTGGGATCGCGATCTCGTCCACGCGAGCGCGCCGCTCGTGCAGGAGAAGATCGAGCGCTTCGACCAGTACCCGGATTACGTGCGCTTCTTCTTCGAGCCGGTCTCGCCGGACGGCGCCGACCCGGCGATCTGCGCGGCGGCGCGCGAACGGCTCGCCGTCGTCGAGCCGTGGGCCGCACCGACGATCGAGCAGGCTCTGCGGGCGCTCGCCGACGAGCTGGGGGAGAAGCCGCGGATCGCGTTCCAGCCGATCCGCATAGCCGTGACCGGCTCGAAGGTGTCGCCGGGGCTGTTCGAGAGCCTCGAGCTGCTCGGCCGCGACGAGACGCTGAACCGGCTCGCCGCAGCGGCCGGGGACTGACGCGCCCGCCCTACGGCCGGTAGGCGAGCACCGCCGCCGCGACCGCGACGAGCCCTGCGACCCACACCGGCCAGAGCCCGAGGGTAGCTCCGGCGACGAACGCCAGCCCGCCGGCGAGGGCGAGCCCGACCGCAAGGAGCGCCGGCGCGAGCGGGGCGGGGGCCGGCTCGGGCGCGGTCTGCTGTTTCGCGACGGGGGTGGCGAGGCGGAGGCGGGCGAGCCGCACCCGGAACAGCGCGCCACGCCACTCGGGCAGGAGCGGTGCGACGCCCTCGGCGCCCCAGACCGTCGCGGCCTCCGCGACCTCCGCGGTCGCGTCGCGCGCGCAGGCGAGTGCATCCGCGAGCTCGGCGTGGGCGCTGGCTGCGCCCGGCGGCGGCTCGAGGCCGTGCAGCTGCTCGCCCGCCACATGGAGCGAGTACTGGAGCCGACGCAGCGCGCGGGGCGCACTGTCGTCGTCGAGCCCGTCGGGCTCGCCTGCGAGGACGTCCAGGTGCGACAACGTGCGCGCGAGGCTCGGCCACAGCTGGCCCATCGCGACGTCGTACCGCTCCCCGCTGCCGATCCTCGCCGCCAACCGTCAGATCGTACCGCTAGCATCGCGCCGCGATGAGCCCGGTGGCCAGCGTGCTGGTCGTTGACGACGATCCGTCACTACGGCTGCTTTGCCGTGTGAACCTCGAGCTCGAGGGGTTCGAGGTGAGCGAGGCCGCAAGCATCGCCGAAGCCGAGGCCGCCCTCGCCGACCGGCCCAACGTGGTGCTGCTCGACGTTCATCTCGGCGGCGAGGAGTCGACGGAGCTGATCGATCGCATCCACGCCGCCGGCATTCCCGTCGCCGTCGTCACCGGTTCCGTCGACGTCTCCGAGTACCGCGGCCGCGCCGACGCCGTGCTCTCGAAGCCGTTCGCCCCCGGGGCGCTCGTCGAGATCGCCCGTCGCCTCGCTAGGGTTTCGGGATGAGCGCAACCCAAGTCCTCAGCCCCACCGAGTTCGAGTCGCGGCTCGAGCAGTACCTGTACGAGCGCTCCGAGGAGGGGCGGGCCGTGCGTGTCGGCGAGAAGGAAGTCTCCGAGCAGGCTGCGATCGTGCGCAAGTACGCGGGGCTGTTCAGCCGCGAGCAACTCGACGCGCTGCAGGAGGCCGAGACAGCCGCTTCCGGCGACGAGCGCGAGCTGCTCTTCCGGCTGCGCAAGACGTGCGAGAGCGGGCTGATCGCCGACGAGCTCACGGAGGCCGAGGACGACCTCGAGAACCGCCTGCTCGCGACGCGGGTCACCTTCAAGGGCGAGGAGCTGCCGCTCCGGACGGCGCAGGCGAAGCTGGCGATCCTGACGTCGTACGCCGACCGCGCCGAGCTCGGGAAGATCCAGGCAGAGGCGAGCGAGGCGTTCAACCCCGACCGGCTCGAGCTGCTCACGCGAAGCGACGAGCTGGCCGCCGAGCTGTCCGGGATCAAGGACGCGGTCGAGCGCAACGACGACGAAAAGGGCATCTCGCTGCGCGAGCTGTCGGTCGCGCTCGAGCAGGCGAGCGGCAAGCTCACCGAGCACTACGAGCTCCTGCGCGACACCTGGCTCGAGCGGCTGCTCGGTCCCGAGCGCGAGGAGATCCCGGCCAGCGCGCACACGGCCTTCGTGCGCCGGCTGTCTCCGCTCGAGGCGACATACACGAAGGAGCGGGCGACCGCGATCTGCCTCGAGACGCTGCAGGCGCTCGGCTTCGATCTCGCCGCCCAGCCGAACATCCGTCTCGACCTCGACGACCGTCCGCAGAAGTCGCCGCGCGCCTGCGTGATCGCCAGCAACCCACCCTCCGTCGTCCATCTGATCACGCGGGCGCAGGGAGGCCTTCACGACTACCAGGCGTTCCTGCACGAGGCCGGGCACGCTCTGCACTACGGCGGCTGTGACCCCTCGTTGCCCTACGTGTTCCGCCGCATCTCCCGCGACCACGCGCTCACCGAGATCTACTCCTACATCGTCGAGAAGATCTCCCAGGAGCCCGCGTGGCACGAGCAGTACTTCGGGCTCTCTCCCGAGGAGGCGAAGCAGAACGCGGAGGCGACGACCTTCCTCGAGGCGTGGCTCTACCGCCGCTACGAGGCCAAGCTCCGCTTCGAGTTGGACTTCTGGACGCGGTTCCCGGAGGACGGAGGGACGAACGAGGGCTATGCCGACCGGCTCACTGCCGCCACCGGCTTCCGCTATCGCCAGGACGGCCACCTCGGAGACATGGACGAGGGCTTCTATTCGGCCGACTATCTTCGCGCGTGGATCCGGTCGGCTCAGCTGCGGTCGCACCTCGTCGAGGAGATCGGCGAGGACTGGTGGCGAAGCCCCGCGACCGGTGAGCTCCTCGCCTCGCTCTTCCGCGAGGGCACCAAGCCGACCAGCGAGGAGATCGCCCAGCGGCTCGGCTTCGACCCGCTCGACACCGCACCGCTGCTGCACGAACTGGGCGCCTGACCGCCGGGCGAGCCGGGGGTGGACGCGAACCCGGACCGGAAGCAGCGGCAGCCGCCGGCGTTGTCGCACGAGCGCACGCGCCTGATCGTCGAGGTGTCGGCGTTCGCCGTCATCGCCGTGGTCGTGTTGGTCGTGATCGGCGTCGTGCTCGCCTCCGGCCGAGCGGGCGCGAGCCCGCCGCCGCACACGCTGGTCGTCGCGCAGACGCTCGACTTCGCATCGCTCGACCCCGCCCTCGCGCAGAGCGACGAGGCGTGGGAGCTCGAGTATGCGACGTGCGCCAAGCTCCTCGACTACCCGCCGGTCGCCGGCTATCGCGGGACCCGGCTCGTGCCGGAGGTCGCGGCAACACTTCCGACGATTTCGGCGGACCGGCTCACCTACACGCTGACTCTGCGGCCGGGCTGGCGCTTCTCGAACGGGACGGCCGTCACTGCGGCGTCGTTCGCGCGCGCGTTCGAACGTGCTGAATCGCCGGTGCTCGCCTCGCCTGCGGCCGCGTATCTGCGCGACGTCGCCGGGTGGCAGGCGTCGGGCCGCACGCTTGTCGTCCACCTTCGCCAGGCGGCGCCCGATTTTCCGCAGCGGCTCGCGCTGCCGTACTTCTGCGCCGTGCCGGCTTCGACGCCGAACGAGCAGACGAACGAGCTGCCGTCGGCCGGCCCTTATGCAATCGAGAGCTACGACCCGGGTCGCTCGCTCGTCCTCGAGCGAAATCCCTACTACCGCGGCAGCCGGCGTGGGAACGTCGACTCGATCCTGTACCGGTTCGGCGCGTACCCGTCGCAGATCCTGCTGCAGTTGGAGCGTGGGGAGGTCGACTACGGCATCGTCGACTCCGCGCAGTTCCAGGCCCTGCAGGCGAAGTTCACGGCCGACCGCAGCCGCTTCCACGTCGAGCGGTCGACGACCGTCGCGTATCTCGCGCTGAACACGTCGCGACCCCTCTTCAAGGACAACCCGCAGCTGCGACGCGCCGTGAACTACGCCCTCGACCGGCCGGAGCTGGCCAAGCAGTTCGGCGCGGGTGGGGCGGAGCCGACGGACGAGTACCTGCCCCCGGGCTTCCCCGGCTACGAGCCGCTGCATATCTATCCGCTCGCCGGGCCGAACCTGGCGATTGCGCGGCGCCTGGCGCGCGGTCACCTCCGTGGCGGGCACGCGACCTTCCTCGCGTGCCGTTCGCTCGACTGCCAGAATCGCGCGCTCGTCGTCGCCGACTCGCTGGCGAAGATCGGGCTGCACGTCACGGTGGACACGAGCCTCGCTGTCGGCCAGTCGACGCTCGCGTCGGTGCGGGGGACGAAGTTCGACCTCGCCGACGTGATCACGAAGCCCGACTACGGCGACCCCTACGGCCTGATCGAGAAGCTGCTCGACGGGCGGGCGATCCAGGCCGTCGGCAACACGAACCTCGCCTACTTCTCCGATCATCGCTTCGACACGCGGATCGACCACGCGCAGGCGCTCGAGGGAGAGCCGCGCGAGCGCGCCTACGCGCGGATCGGGGTCGAGGTCGCGCGCTCGAGCGCGCCGCTCGCGGCCTACGCGGTGCTGAACGCCCGCGTGTTCGTCTCGGCGCGCGTCGGCTGCCTGACGTACCAGCCCGTGTACGGGCTCGACCTCGGCAGCGTTTGCCTCGGGCAAGGCCGCTAAGAAGCTCTCACACAGTGACGTTCGTCGATCCGGGTGCGATCGGCGAGTGCGATGCAAGGACGCAGCGAGAGCCCGATAGTTGCACTATCGGGCCAACCGAGGACGCAGCAGCGCGCCGCCGAGCGCGGCCGGGCGACACAATCGCTCAGTGTGTGAGAGCTTCGAAGGACGTCCGGTACACTGCCCGCGCTGTAGACGGCCCATTCGTCTAGTGGCCTAGGACACCGCCCTCTCACGGCGGCGGCACGGGTTCGAATCCCGTATGGGCCTTTTTCCGTGCGCTTAGCTTTCCGGTTTTGGCTTGAGACCGAGGGCGCTGATACTCGGTTCGGGCGCGCCGGTCGTCAGCCGTTGATGATGAAGACGATCCACCAGACGCACAATGCCCCGGTTGCGGTTCCCAGCCCGAACGCGATCGCGGGAGCGATGAAGTAGGAGGCGATCGTCAGGATGACCGCGATCGTGACGGTCGTGCCGATGTTGCGCTTGAAGATGGTGTAGAGCCAGTGCTCGACCCGGGGGTTCACTCGGTGTCCGTGGCTGACGTCGCGTCACGGCTTCGCGAACTCCCGCCCAGGGCCTCGCTGAGCTGCAGGAATGCATCCTCGAGAGCCGTGATGCGCGCGTCGAGCAAATCGATAGCGACACGGGTCGCCGTCGTGGATTGAATTGGTTCGCGCGTCCGGAGTTCGCGTATCCGCTCGGACAGGTTCTCACTGATGGTTTCCATCTTTCACCCTTCTGTCGTCGATGGAGTGCGGCTCTCGAACCGTTTCTAACCCGGCTGGCTAGCTGGGTCGTTCCCGTACGAGTTGCGTTCGCTGATCGTCCCGTCCTCGTTGTGGATCAGGTGCTCCGTCCTGTCCTGCTTCGCCCGACCGCGCCCTGCCGCCACAGCCTCGTCCTTGTTCGCATAGCCGCCGCCGAACCCGGTGCCGCCCTCAATCTCGTTGACCCACTGTCCGCCTTTCTGCACCGTGTGGATGAAACCGTCGGCCATCTCGCCCCTCCTGGTCGAAGTGTTCGCCGGACATACCCTGGTGCTACCGGCGAAAACGCTCTCGACCTACACGAGCGGCCGCGTTCAACTCACCAAAGCGGCGGGAGACCGTAAACCGCCCGTCGGCGCCGAAGACGCCGATTGGCAAGGGGCGTTCGGGTCCCGAATGGGTGTCGCTGCGTCTTTAGTTCTGCGCGTCGCCACCTCCGAATTGGTCGTTGTGGTGGCGCGGGAGCATCTGCGTTGTCATCACGTAGGCGGCGACTTCGTCGCCCATGCTCGCCGCGATCTCGCACGAGAAGCGGAAGTGGTAGCCGGCCGCGATCCGGGCAACCGCGATCTCCGCGTTGGCGTCGGCGAAGCTCGAGAAGGTCCGGACGGTGGTCGCGGCTCCGGGAACCCCGTCGGAGGTGGCGCTGAAGCTCGTGTTGCTCCCGAAGAACGAAGCGAGCACTGACAAAGCCGCGGCGCTTACCCCCGAATGGCCGGACGGGTACTCCTGATGCGGCGGGGTTGGCAGCAGCGGCCTCCAGAGCGGGTCGGGGCTTGCGCCGGTGTCGTCGTAGATGCCTGCATTCGCGATCGCGGTGATCGGACGCCAGGTGTTGTAGGTGTTCTTGGCGTTCCAGACCGCGATCACCGAGTCGGCCATCGCGACGTTCAGCAACGCGAAGAAGCGAGCGTTTGCTGTCAGCGATCGGCCGGGCGTAGCTGCGAACGAGTCGCCGACACGGTTCCAGATGGTCGCCACGGTGTCGAAGTGGCCGTTCCAGAACTCCGCGATCACGGTCTGCTCAGGCGTCCGCGTGAGGCTCGTCAAGCTTCCGAGAGCCTTGACCTCGTTGAAGTCCTTCGTGTATCGAGCGCTCGTCAGCGCCGGCGGCGGCCCTGGATCGAACTGCGACGGCGACGTCATCGCCCACGGGGTCATCGTGGCGAACTGGCGGAAGACCGGACCGGCGAAGTTCGGCAGCGCAGGCTGCCAGGCCGGGAAGCGGGCCGACGACGTACGGACTCAGGATCGCCGTGAAGCCGTCGGTGCTTCGCAGCGCGAGAATCGCGTTTGCGACCGTCTGGCCCCAGGCGAGCCCACGAGCCGTCGACACACCCCGACCTCGCGGGAGCGAGGCGGCCAGCTGTGCGTCGAACGTGGCCTTCTGGGTGGGGAGCAACGCAACGAGCGTCGTGTAGGCGGCACCGACTGCGGCGGCCGTGGGCGATGCGCCAAAGTGGAGCGGTCGTGCCGATTGCGTCCGGCCGGTACTGCGAGTACCGCCGTGTGATGCCGTTGACTGCGTCGAACACCGCGATCTGGACGATCGCGCCGATGCGCGTGCCGGGCTGCGGCGGTGTGCCGTCGCCAACAGCGCAGCGACCATCGTCCGGTTCCATTCGACGACGGGGTCGGTAGGCAGGCCGGCGGTCGCGGCAGACGCGCTTGTCGAGGTCTGCGCACCTTCCGGCCACGCCAAGGGCTGCGACGGCGACTGCCGTCGTGGCGAGAAGCCTGAGGCTCATTTCCCTCTCCTTTCGGACCTCGAGCGGAGACGAGTGCGTCCGCCCGGATGAACCACGTCCGACCCTCGATTCGGGAACGAGTGCCCTGCCGACCCACGCGAGGGTCGAGGCGCACCCTCGAACCTACTCCTTGGTGCGGATCCTTACAAGCCGGCCGATCAGTCTCGCGGCGGTCTGACGTGTGCGCGACCCGCAGTCGGCTAACTGGCGTGCGTGCTCGTGCCGAGCTCGAGCTCGATCGCGAGATCGGTCCTCATCTGCATGAGCTCAGCACCCAGGGTCTCTCGATCGCTCACGGCGAGCCAGGAGTTGAGCTCGTCGTAGAAGGGCTGTTTTGCGCTCTTCGTGACCGTGCGGGCTACGAGCGCGTTGAGCGCGGCCGCGGCAGCTTCGCTGCCCCCGGATGCGCGTTCTTTGAGCCGTGCGTGGAACGCTTTGTACTGCTCATCAGGAACATCGGCAGTCCTGATGATGTGGATCGGTGGCACTGCTCCCACCCTACTCCCGATCCTCACGCGCGGCGACGGGTTTAAGGCTTTCGCGCCTGGTCGATACTGCTTCTAGGGAGGGAGCCTCCGGTGGTCGACGGGATCGACGCCGTCGAGTCTCTGCAGGACGGCAGCGGTCGAAGCCATCGAGGGGGATGGGTTCGACCGCTGCTCGTGGTCGCGGACGGAGGGTAGAGACAAGATCAGGTGCGTCCGCTTCAATGAGCCGCGAGAGAGGTGCCCTCCCAAGGCAGACCTCTTGCTGATAGAGGGCCGGGCTGCGGAGCGTGTGCCCCTGACGCACCCGCCGCCGCGCCCGGCCCCTGTCGCTCAAGATAGGAACGAATGCGAGCCGGGGCCATCGCTCGGTCGGTGATGCTTTCGCTCGCCGAAAACGTGTGCCATGCGCGTCCATTGTGCATCTCGCCGGATCGGTCTATAACGGCTGGCCCTGACGGCCCCTCGCTGGGCCGCGCGGGGACCGGACGACGTGGTACGCGGGGTGCCGTTCAACGACGTCTTCGACATCCGGCAACTCGTGGCCCGGCGTCACGGCGAAGAACAGCGGCTCGCTCCGGACGTGCTCGTAGGCCGCGCGCGTCAGCTGAATCCGCGTCGCGCATTCAGCTTGCCCGCACTCGCACACGAGGTCGAGCCTCTGCTCGTGCGGCTTTAGCGCATCGCTCAGCGCCTCGAGCCGCTCGTTCAGCTCGCGGAGACGGCTTCGTTGAGCCCGACGCGCACTCGCAGATGAGCGGGATGGGCTCCATGTCCGCGCGCTGTGCGGCGTCGGCGATCACCTTGTTGGCATCGCGAAATGCGGCGTCGTTTCTCGCCGCCGGTTCGGCTGCCGGATCCACACCGGGTGCGTTACCGATTCGCAGCGGTGCTAATCACGACGCGTCGTCGGCGAGCAGCGTGCCTTGCAGTGTCGCGAGGAGGGCCGCCGGCGTCTCCGGGCTCTCGAGCACCTCGCGCGACAGGTCGTGGATGCGGACGCGCCGGGAGCGGGCCGTCTGCCGAAGCAGGACGAAGGCCTCGTCGAGGCTGATGCGGAGCCGCTCGGCGAGCATGCCCTTCGCCTGCTCGATCACGATTCTCGACTCGAGAGCCCTCGCCAGCTGGGCCCGCTGCTCGAACGAGGCGCCGAGCACGCTCATCAGGCGGCGCAGCGCCGCTCGGAGGTCCTGCTCCTCTCCCAGCGCCTCGATGCTCGTGATCTCGTCGTCCGGCACGGTGGGAGTGTAGATCCGTCGGCTAAGGTTCCCAGTGCGCGGAGCCCAACCCCCGCCCGCGACAGCCCCCACAGCGGCGGCCTTCTTGGTCGACGGCGCCAGCGGCCGGGGGGAGCTGAGCGAAGGGAGCAGAGCTGAGCATGGGACTCACCGAATTCGACTTCTCGGTCGTCGTGCACCGGCGCGCCGGGTGGGACGGCTGCATCGTCGCAGTCACCGGCGAGGTCGACATGAACACCGCGCCGGCGTTCGAGCAGAAGCTGCTCGAGGCGATCCAGGAGGACGAGCGGGTGGTCGTGATCGATCTCACCGCGACGACGTTCATCGACTCGACCTTCCTAAGCTCGCTGGTCGGCGCAGAGCGGCAGCTCCGCGACCGCGACGGCTCGCTCGTCGTCGTCTGCGCGGACCCGACGCTGCGAAAGGTCTTCACGATCACCGGCCTCGACCGCCTGTACACGATCGTCGAAACCCTCGACGAGGCGACAGGCATCGTCGGTCGACCGACCGATCGCGCGAGCAGCGCCGGCGAGGATCAGGGTGGGGCGGGAGTGACGCCGCTCTAGGACGCGGCGTCCAGCTCCGACGGCTCGGCCGGTGTCGGATCGGGCGCCGGCAGATCGAGCTCGTCAGGCGGGTACGGCTCCGGAACCGGTGCCGGCGTTGGGGGCGTTCCCTCGTCGGGCGGCGGATAGGGCTCGGTCATGTCCTACGTGAGTGCTCGTTCCCTCGCGGCGGGAAACACGCCGGCCGCTCTGGTTTCGCGGGCACGGCGCCGGGTAGACCTCTCCGTCGCGACGAGCCGTCGCTACCGATTCGACCCGCGACCAAGCGCAATCCTCTCATGGAGCCCCAGCCTTCCTGGTCTACCGCGACGACGGCACGCCATGCGCTGACTGCTGCCGCAGCGACGCTCGCGGTCGTCATCGTGGCGGTCGCGCTGTGGGAGCTCAAGGTGGTGCTCGCGCTGCTCCTGTTCGGCATCACGATCGCCGCTGCGATGCGCCCTGGTGTCGACCGGCTGGCCTCGTTTCGCGTGCCACGGCCGGTCGGCGTGCTGCTTCACCTGGCGGCCGTGCTCGGGCTGTTCGCGCTGTTCCTCTCGTTCGTCGTCCCGACCCTGACCGACCAGGTGCAGACGGCGATAAACGCTGCCCAGGCGCACCATCCCGGCTCGGGCAACAGCATCAAGGCGAAGGTGCTCGACGTGCTCGCGCGGCGGTTGCATCACCTCCCGTCCGCCGACAAGCTCGTTCAGCCGGCACTGTCGATCGGTGAGCAGGCGATCAAGGTCGTCGTCGGCATCCTCTTCACGTTCGCGGTCGCCGCGTACTGGATCTTCGAGCGCGACCGCACGGTCGACCTCGTCACGGGTCTGCTGCCGCGGCCGAAGCGGAAGACGGTCCGCGACACGTGGACGCTGATCGACCAGAAGCTCGGCGCGTTCGTCCGCGGCCAGCTGATCCTGATCGCCTTCGTCACGACGCTGGCGTCGATCGCCCTGAGCTTCGTCGGCGAGCCGTACTGGCTGCTGATCGGGATCGCGACCGGGATCCTCGAGATCATCCCTGTCGTCGGGCCGCTCGCGGCGCTCATCCTCGCCGTCGGTGCCGGACTCACGGTGTCCTGGCACACGGCGTTGCTCGCAGGCTCTGCGTTGCTTCGCGATCCGGTTGATCGAGGACTACCTCGTCACGCCGCGTGTGCTCGGCGGAGCGGTGGGGCTCTCTCCGCTGCTCACGCTCATCTCCGTGTCGGTCACCGGTGTCCTGCTCGGCGGCTTCTACGTCCTGCTCTCGATTCCGATCGCCTCGCTCGTTGCGACGATCGTCGACGTCACTGTGCGCGGCATCGACCCGACGGATGTCGAAGTACCGACCGTGATCTTCCCGTCGCAGGACGCCGGCTGACGTCAGCTCGCGCGCTCGAACAGCCACACCCCGAGCTCGGCTCCGAGGACGTCCGTGAAACCTTCGGGCGGCTCGTAGCGTGCGCCTTCGCGGAGCGGCACCGCGACGACGACCTCTCCACCGCGGTCGAACGCGAGCACGCCGGGACCCGCGTCGATCGGCGTGTACTCGCCCGTCGCGAACGTCTCCGTTCGGCGCGACCGCAGCTCGAGCGTTCGCTGGATCAGGAAGAGCTTCGCGCTCTCGCGCGTGGGCCGGGCGCCGCCGACGACCTCGTCGAGCAGGCGGCGCCGGCGCTCCCAGTCCACGGGCCGGCGGTTGTCGGGGTCGACCAGGCTGAAGGTGAACAGCTCGTCGCCCTGGTAGATGTCTGGCACTCCTGGGCACGTCAGCTTGAGGAGTGTCTGCGCGAGCGAGATCAGCTCGCCGAGCTCGGCGACGCGTTCCCTGAACGGCAGGAAGGACTCGAGGAAGGCGGGGTCGCCGGCGAGGTCGTTGGCGAACTCGACCGCGCCGTGCTCCCACGCCTTGTTCGGCTCGAGCCAGTTGGTGTTGACCTTCGCCTCGCGCAGCGCCTTGACGAGGTACTCCTCCATGCGCTCCGGCTCGATCGGCCAGGCGCCGACCAGCGTCTGGTAGATCAGGTACTCCTCGTTGGGATCGGGGGCTTCGCCGGCGCCGATTCGGCCTCGAAGGTCGTGCCAGCCCTCGACCAGCTCACTCCACTCGTCCGCGCGCCACGAGAGCGCGACGAGACGTGCGCGGACGTCGCCGCTTCGCTTCGTGTCGTGCGTCTGCGTGGTGAGCAGCTGGCGTGGGAAGCGCCGAAGGCGTTCGGCATTCGTCGCGTGGAACGACTCTGCGCTGAGCGAGAAGCGGCCGGGATCGCCCCCGACCTCGTTCAGGCAGAGCAGTCGCGTGTAGCGGTAAAAGGCCGTGTCCTCGACACCTTTGGCGAGGACTGCGGGCGTCGTCTGCTGGAAGCGGATCACGAACGCATCGTGTCCGCGTTCGTCGAGCAGCAGGATGTCCGCCAGGCGAGTCGGGAGGCGCGCCTCGGCGACCGCCTGGCGGTCGAGCCCGTCAACCTGACCGGAGTCCGGGTCCACGTAGGTGCGGTAGACGTGGAAGGCAGCGAGCGCGTCGGCAAGGTCGAGCTCGGGCTCGACGCCTGCGAGGACCGTGTGGAGCCGCTCGACCTCGGGCGCAAACGTCGTCCGTGCTTGTTCGAGCTTCGCCTCGCGTGCGATCTCGTCGAACGGTCGTGCGTCGCCGGTGAAGCGCTGGTGGAGCTCCGTCAGCGTCTCCTCCGCCGAATCGTCGACGAACACTGCCGCCACATCGTTGGCGAACTCGTAACCGGTTGTCCCCTCGACGGGCCAGGCGCGCAGCGGCTCGCCCGTCTCGAGGATCTTCTCCACCCAGACATGCTCGATCCCGGCTTCGCGGAGCCGCTCGAGATAGCGGGGTGGGTTCGCGAGACCGTCGGGATGGTCGATGCGCACCCCGTCGACGAGCCCCTCGCGGACGAGCTCGACGAGCGTCGCGTGGGTCGCCTCGAACACTTCGGGGTCCTCGACTCGCACGCCGGCCAGGTCGCCGATGTCGAAGAACCGCCTCACGGCGCCTGTGCGCCACTCGACGTCGAAGAACTTCGCGCGCGTGAGCGGGTCGGCCCAGTACGGGTTCTCGTCCTCGGTCGCGGCCATGTGGTTCGGGACGAAGTCGAGGATCACCCCGAGGCCCGCGGTGGCCAGTCTGCGGAACTCGTCCTCGCCCCCCAGCTCGTCCGAGAGCCGCGTCGGATCGACGACGTCGTATCCGTGCGTCGAGCCGTGCCTCGCCTGCATCGACGGCGCCAGGTACAGGTGGCTCGCCCCAAGCTGCTCGAGGTACGGCACGAGCTCGCGTGCACCCCGGAAGTCGAGATAGGGGAGGAGCTGCAGACGGTAGGTGCAGTTGAAGTCGGCCATGGCGGCCCTCCAGTTTGCGTGAACGAGGGCCTTGGGTAGACCGGTTCGTCATGACCGCTGACCCAAGTCTTCGGCTCGGCGCCGTTCCGGTCGGACGTGGCGCGAGCTCGTTTCGCGTCTGGGCACCCGCCGCAGGACGCGTCGCGGTTCGCGCCGGAGGCACCGATCACCAGCTGAGCCCGGAGCGGGGCGGGCACTTCCACGCGATCCTCTTGATCGAGGCCGGCACCGACTACGTCCTGGTGCTCGACGGCGAGCGCATGCTCGCCGACCCCTGCTCGCGCTGGCAGCCGCAGGGGCTGGACGGTCCCTCGAGGGTCCTCGACGTCGCGTCCTTTCAGTGGAGCGACAGTGACTGGCACGGCCTCGACCGCGGCGAGCTCGTCGTCTACGAGCTACACGTCGGCACGTTCACGGAGGCGGGAACGTTCGACGCCGTCGTCGAGCACCTCATCGGGTTGCGCGAGCTCGGCATCTCGGCGATCGAGCTGATGCCCGTTGCGACGTTCCCCGGGAACCGCAACTGGGGGTACGACGGTGTGTACGCGTACGCGGCGCACAGTGCGTACGGAGGCCCGCACGGGCTCGCCAGGCTCGTCGACGCCGCGCATGCGGCGGGTCTCGGAGTGATCCTCGACGTCGTCTACAACCACGTCGGCCCCGGTGCGGATTTCCGAGCGTTCGGACCGTTCTACACCGACCGCCACTCGACCTTCTGGGGCGACGCGATCGACTACAGCGTCGCCGGCGTGCGCGAGTGGGCGATCCAGAACGCGGAGCAGTGGATCCGCGACTACCACATCGACGGTCTTCGCCTCGACGCGACGCATGCGGTGTTCGACGACTCGCAACCTCACGTGCTCGCGGAGCTCGCCGAGCGTGTGCACCGGTTGGAGCCGCGGCCGCTCGTGATCGCCGAGATCGAGACGGGCGACCTTCGCCCGATCCAGGAATGGGGGCACGACGCGCAGTGGGCCGACGAGTTCCATCACGAGCTGCACGTCCTGCTGACCGGCGAGCGCGAGGGTTACTACGCCGACTATCCGCCGTCGGTCGCCGAGCTCGGAGCGCAGTTCGCCCGTCGACCCGAGGAGCGCCTCGTCTACTGCTCGCAGAACCACGACCAGGTGGGAAACCGCGCCTTCGGCGACCGGCCGACGCCGGAGCAGCTTCGCCTGCGGGCGGCGGCGCTGCTGTTCGCGCCGCAGGTGCCCTTGCTGTTCATGGGCGAGGAGTACGGGGAGCAGCGCCCGTTCCGCTTCTTCACCGATCACCGCGACCCGCAGATCGCCGACGCGACCCGGGAGGGCCGCCGCCACGAGTTCGGGCGGTTCTCGGAGTTCGCCGGCGACGATCTCCCCGACCCGCAGGACGAGCAGACGTTTCTCGCCTCGAAGCTCGACCGCACCGCTGCCGACCAGGAGCTGCGCTCGTTCTACCGCCGGCTGCTCGAGCTCCGCCGTTCGCTCCCCGGCGACGTCGAGGTCGACGCGGACGACTCCACACGTGTGCTTCGCCTGCGCCGCGGCGACCTCGAGCTGGACCTGAACTTCTCGAATCGACCGCAGGTCGGCATCCCGCCGCTCGACGTGCGCCTTTCCGCCGCACGTCGACGGCAGCCGCGGGCCTGAGGGAGATGGGAGGTACTCTCGACCGAGTGGGAAGCCGGGAGGAGCGTCGCGGTCTCAACGAGGCTGTGTTCAGGACCGTGAACGAGCAGATAGCCGAACTGGGCGAGCGCTCCGGCATGAACCGCATCGAGATCGTCTGCGAGTGCTCGAACGGCCACTGCCTCGAGCCCCTCGTCGTCTCCGCCGGCGAATACGAGGAGGCGCGTCGCGACCCGACGACGTTCATCGTGCGCGAAGGGCACGAGGATCCCGACATCGAGCGCGTCCTCGGCCGGCTCCACGACCATCTGCTCGTGCGGAAGTTCGGCGAGGCGGCCGAGGTCGCGGCCGCCACCGACCCGCGCTAGCTCGTCCTAGGTCAGTTCGAGCCGGGCAGTCGGTCCGCGAGCGCCTCGTCGAGCGACGGGGGCTTCGGCGGGGCCGGCATTCGCGAATCGACCAGCGCGGCGAGGTCGGCCGCGAACGCGTGCGTCTGGTGCGACAGCTGACGCTTGAGGGACTCGAGCCGCGCGACCTCCGCGTGCGCGGTCGCGAGCGCGGCGTTCGACTCGTTGCGTGACTTCTGCAGCGCCCATCTGCCCTCGGCGATGCGGAGCTCGACCTCCGACTGGACGACGGCCAGCAGGCGCGCAGCGGCGCTGAGCGCGGCGTCGATCACGATCTTCGAGTTGTGCGCGACGAGCTGCGCCCGGAGATCGGCGTTCTCGCGGGTCAGCCGCTCGAGCTCGGCTGCCTGGTCCACACGGTCGTCGCCGCGGCGGAGTCGCCGCGACGGGCGCGCAAACGGCGTCACAACGCCACGCCTGGCGCCCTCAGGTCCTTCCGCCGCAGTCACCTTCCCGAAAGCCAAATCCCACGCTGACTCTAAGTGACAGGCGGTTCGATTACCACCCAACGGACGGTTAGGTCCGGCGCTGCAGGTCTTCCTGCGCCGCCGCGAGCTGCTCTTCCGACCGCCGCGCCTGCTCGTGCTTCGCGTCGGCTTCGGCGCGCAGCGCCTCCGCCGTGCGTTCAGCCGTGACGGCTGCGCGCTCGGCCGAACGCGCCTCGGCGGCGAGTTGACGCACTTCGGAGCGAAGAGCTTTCACGCGCTCGCGCGCAGCGGCGGCCACTTCGTCGCGGCGCCGCCGGATCGGAGCGACGCCGGCGAACTGCTCGAAGCCCCCGGCCTCGACCTCGGCGCCGAGATGCCCGCGCTCGAGGAGCCCACGTGCGGTCGGATCGGCCGCGGCCGCGCGCAATGTCTGCTCCAGGCGTTCCAGCGTCGTCTGGGCGACCGGTGGGTCGAGCTGGGTACGGGCCGCCTTCAGCAACTCCCGCACGACGTCGCGTTCGGCAGCCCGCGCGGCGCCGACCTCGGCTGCGCCCGCGGCGCCGCCGAGCGCGCGTTCCTGCGCGACACGCACCTCCTCCGATGCCGCGAGGAGCTTCGCGATCGCCTTCGGCTGCTGTCGCGCCAGGCGGTTCGCCGCCCAGACGACGGCGACGGGCTTGCGCAGCTTGGCGACCGTTGCCGCCGCGTCGGCCTGGTGCGCCTGCCGAAGGCGGGTTACGAGTGCGTCGCGCTCCTTCACGAACTCCTCGAGCGGCACGCCGTAGAGACGGTCGAGCTCCCGTTCGAGGTCGGGGACGGACGCGAGCCGGGTCACGGTCGGAATGGTCTCAGATCCCGGACGTCGAACGACCGGGGGAGGGCTCTCGCCCTCCCCCGGAGTCCGACCGTTCTGGGGTCCCGGACTACGCCGCCTTGACCAGAGACTTCGGCGGCACGATCACCTTGAGCGTCGGGGCAGTGTTGCCCTTGACGCGGTAGATCGTGACCGGGTTCGAGGTCACGTCGCCGTTCGCGTTGAAGGACACGTTCCCGAGGATCGAGTTCTTCAAGTTGATCTTGAACAGCTGCTTCGTGACATCCGACCTGCTACCGTTCGACTGCGCGATCGAGGCGACCAACACCTCGGTTGCCTGCGCCGCGTACACCGAGTACGGGTCCGGAGAACCGACGGCCTTCGTGAAGCCGGAGACGAACGTCTTGCCGGCGCCCTTCAGCGCCTCGTTCGGCAGACCGGCGACGGAGATCGTCGCCCCCTGAGCCGCAGCACCGGCTTCCTTGATCGTGGAAGACGCAGGCGTGAACCCGTCCGGCAGCATGATCTTGACATTGGGGCCGACACCGGCACGGATGTCCTTGATCAGCTTGCCGCCGTTCTCGCAGACCAGGCCGCCGATGAACACGCCCTGCGCGCCCGACGCCTTGATCTTGACCGCAAGCGCCTCGTACGACGTCGCCTTGCCGTCCCACGCTGTGAAGCCGACGGTCTTGATGCCGAGCTTCGTTGTCGCGTTGCGGAAGTTCGTCGCGACGCCGAGGCCGTACGCCTCCTTGTCGTTCAAGGTGAAGACCTTCTTCACTCCGAGCGACTTGGCGAGCAGTGCGTCCGCTGCGCCCTGGTAGTCGTCAGCGGCGACCACACGGACGTAGTTGCGCTTGCCGGTCGGGTAGTACTTGCCCGGCTCGCCGGCTGCCGTTCCCGGCCCGCCGTGCGTCAGACCGACGTACGTGTTCGCCGGGCTGACCATCGCGATCGGTCCGTTCGCGGCCCGGTTGAGCACCGGGACGATGATCTCGGCGCAGCCCGAGTTGAACGTTCCGATCACGCCCACCACGCTCGAGTCCTGAGCGTACGCATTGGCGTTGGTCGAGCATTTGCCCGAGTCCCACTTGCCTGCCTGCGCGGTCGAGTCGTCGCAGCTCTGATAGGCGAGGGTGTACTTCCCGGCCTTCCAGTTGTGCTGCTTCAGGATGTACGCGATCGCCTTCGTCATCTGGATCGTCTGCGTGCGGCCCGACCCCTGCAACGGCAGGTCGGAGGCGATCAGGTACTGCCCGCTGGAGTTCTGGATCGCCGAGCACGACGCCGCCGGCAGCGGTGTTGCGCTCGAATGGGCGATCGCCGAGCCGACCGTGATGGCCAGCACGACAATCACAAGTCCAGCGGACGCTCCCACGCCCGCGTAGATGCGCTTCTTCACTCGTCCTCCTGTCTGGGGGGTCAGGGGAATGTAGGAGGAAGCATAGAGAGCGTGCGCACACGAGCCAAGAGGAGCTGTCAGCCGCGATAGCGATAGCCGAAACCGCGGAGCGTCTCGATCGGAGCATCCCCCGGGGCGTCCGGTACGAGCTTGCGCCGGAGGTAGCCGACATACAGCTTGACCTGGTCGCCGGAGACGCCGTAGGGGTCGCCCCAGACGAGGTTCAGCAGCTGATCGCGCGTGAGGACCTGGTTGCGGTTCTGGACGAACGCTGCGAGGAGCCTGAACTCGAGCGGCGTCAGCTGGACCTCGCGCTCGCTCACGAGCACCTGCCGAGCGGCGAAGTCGATCGACAGGAAGTCGTCTGCGTAGGCCTCGTGGACGCTGCCAGTGCCGCCCGACCGCCGCAGCAGCGCCTGCACGCGGGCCAGGAGCTCCTGGCGGCCGAACGGCTTGGCGACGTAGTCGTCGGCCCCGGCCGAGAGGCCGCGAACCTTCTCCAGCTCCTGCGTCCGCGCCGTCAGCATGATCACGGGCACCTCCGAGACCTCGCGGATCCGCTCGAGCGTCTGATAGCCGTCGAGCTCCGGCATCGATACATCGAGCAGCACGAGGGCGGGGGGTGCCGCGTAGAGGGCCCGGAGCGCATCGCGGCCGCTACTCGCTTCGTCCACGTCGAAGCCGGCGCGCCCGAGGAGCTCGCGCAGCAGCAGGCGAATGTCGGCGTCGTCGTCGACGACGAGCACCCGGACGGCTTCGCTCATACCCCTGTCATACCGCGTCGGGGCGTCGAACCCTCCGGTCCCGGAGCCGGCCGGGCTTCAGCTCAGCCGCGAACCCGGCCGACAACGTGGCTAACGAAACGGCCCGGGAGACGTCTGACTTTCCAATGCACGTCGAAAGCCGCCTGTGTTCACGCGCCCGCTTCTGGGTGTCGCTCCGCCTCGACGACCAGCTCTCCGAGCTGGAGGGTGCCCTCCTGGCTTCCCACCTGGCCGGCTGTGCGGCGTGCCGGTCGTTCGCCGAGGAGTCCCACGCGACCACGGGAGAGCTGCGGGCGGCCCCTGCCGCAGAGCACGAACCGGTGCGAATCGACGTGCCGCGCCGGCGCAGTCGGCCGGTCGTGATCGCGTTCGCGGCAGCAGTGATCACCGCTGCAGCGGTCGCAGGCGGCGTCGTGCGCGACGTGCTCGCTCCGGCTCCCGAGTCGGCGCCGGTGCGTCCGGTCGCCGTCGTGGCGAGCTCGGTCGAGCTGAACGATCAGTTCCGCCAGCTGCGGCGGACGTCGCTCCTCGGTCAGCGGCCCATCCCGCGCGACCTCGCGGTCTAAGCGCTAGCGGAAGACGGCCGCGAAGGCCGCCGCGAAGGCCGCGACCGTGACGAGTGCTGCACGCTGGATCGACATGCCTCGGTTATCGGCCGCAGGGCGGTCGGGCTGGAGAGTCGGCTGAGCCTCGTCAGACGGCGGACGAGGTGCGCAGCTCGATCGCGTTGTGGGCGCGTGCCCGCCGGCGCTGACGTTCACGCCGGCGCTGCCGCTCGAGCTTGCCCGCCTCCAGGTTGACGTGCGGAAGACTCGTCAAGCTTGGCCCGGCGGCCGGTTTCGCCCTCGGCCGAATCGGCAAGACCCGGACGCAGCAGTGGGACGCGGAACGGGCGCGGACGGGGTCAGTGAAGGCCTGCCTGCGCGCCGACGAGACGAGGGGCCTTCCTCCGAGGAGGCCCCTCTGACCTCTTCAAGACTAGTTCGGCTGGGGCAGATAGCTGTTGTTCACCCAGAGGCGTCCGGTCGCGGGGTCCGCGGCGATGCCGGTCGCGTGCACGCCGTTCGGGAGCGGAATCGACGTCCGTTCGTGGCCCCGAAGTTTGATCCGGTCGACGAACGTTCCGGCGGCAACCCAGATCGAGTCGCCGAGTTGCACCGCCTGCGTCGGATGACCGTTCAGTCCAAGCGGCTGCTTCGGCCTCCCCGTCCGGGTGTCGATCTGCGTGAGCGTCGCGCCCCGTTGGTCCATCAGCCAGAGGGTCGGGCCGCGTGGCGTTCTGATCTCGACGAGGTGCCACGGCTCCTCGTCGAAGTGGAAGGTCGTCCCGTGCCGCGTGCGCGTGTCGTATCGCAGCACCTCGTGGTACTCGCATTCGCAGATCCAGACGTTGCCCCCCGTCGGCAGCAGGATCGACGTCTCGATCGCCCCGGTGGCGAAGCGGTCGGTGACGCGGTTCGTCGCCGGGTCGATCCGGTCGAGCGTCCCGTCCGGCTGGAGAACCCAGACGGCGCCGTCGCCGACCACGATCGTGCCGTTCTCGACGTCGCCCTTGAGTTGAATCCGAGCGACGGGCCGCCCGCTCAGCTCGTCGAGGCGCTGAACGCCGTTGAACGTCGTAACGCCGTAGCCACCTTTCGCGACCACGATGCTCCGGAGCAGCCAGATCGACCCGAATCCCACCGCGCCGTCGAACGTCCCGACCGGCGCTTTGGTCACACGCTGCACGCGTCCGCTGGACATGTTGCGAACCACGATGTGGTCGCCGTTCCGACCGCCGCGCTCCCAGAGAGTTCCGTCGACCGCGAACAGGTTGGCGCCGCAGGGGCACCCGAGCGTTTGGTCGCGGACGGTCCGAACGACGTCGCCGCTGCGAGGATCGAGCTGGAGGAGCGTGATCTTCCCCGTCGGCGTCGACGATCCGCGGGTGGCGAGGATGCCGACGGCCACCGCGGCCGCGGCAAGCAGCACGGCTACGGCGGCGGCGACGAGCACCCGCCGGCCTCGCCGAGTGCCCGGCGCGAGGCCGGCGAGGCGCTCTGCTGCCACCTCGGGGGCCAGCGGCGCCGGCAGCGCGATGTCGATCGACCTCAGCCGGTGGATGCGCCACCGGCCCTCGACGCCTTTCAGCTCGTGCTCGCCGGCGTCGTCGAACGTGGCGCCCGACCCGGCGACGAGCTCCCTGACAGTGCTCGTCACCATCACCTCGGCGGGGCCGGCGAGCGCCATCGCGCGCGCGCCGATGTGGACCCCGATGCCGCCGAGCGTCCCGTCGACCTCCTCGACCTCACCGGTGTGGATGCCGCTGCGGACATCGAGGCCGATCTGCTGCACCGCTGCCGTGATCGCCGTTGCGCCACGCAATGCCTGCACCGGCTCTGCGAACGTCGCAAAGAAGCCGTCGCCCGACGTGTCCTGCTCCCGCCCGCCGTGCCGCTTCAGCTCCTGGCGCACCGCCGCGCGGAAGCTCGTCAGCACGACCCGCCAACGCGTATCTCCGAGCTCGGTGGCGAGGGCGGTCGAGCCAACGACGTCGAGGAAGAGCACCGTCGTCAGCCGACGGTGCACGTTTGAGCGTGGCATCGCTCGATTATGTGCCGCAGTGCGTCCGGTGACCAGCGGTGTTGCCGGACGATCGAGTCACGTCGCGGATCCGGATTGAACAGAAGGCTGCGGGGCAAGGACTCGAACCTTGACTACCTGATCCAGAGTCAGGCGTCCTACCATTAGACGACCCCGCAGGGCGGCCGCATTGTAGCCCGCGTTCCCGCGTCCGAAACCGCTTAGAGCTCCAGCTTGTACAGCGGAACGAGACGCTTTTCGTCTTCCGTGTCGATGTGCGCGATCACCTCGACATAGGGCTCGAGCCCCGAGCCGACGAGCTTCGCCTTGAGGAGCCCGTCGACCTGGTAGATGCCGGACGAGTTGTTCATCGTGATCGAGATGCGGATCGGCTTCTCCTCGCCGTCCGAGATCGCGACCTCCTCGATCGCGGCCGCCGACAGCGAATGGATGCCGACGTGCCCGCGCTCGAACGCGATCCGCGAGCGACCCTGTTCCATGTCGAGCGCGTCGGCGACGCGGAGGATGCCTGCTTCGAGCGTGAGCGGCTCGCCGTCGGCGCGGTGGCTGATGATCCCCTGCAGCACCTCCGACACGACCACGGTCAGGTCGGGCTCGGTGTACGTGTTCGCGAGCAGCTCTCGCAGCTTCGGCTCGGCGAGGAAGAGGCTGAAATCCTCGTGTCCCTTGCGGTGCACGGACATGCCGACGCAATGCGTGAGGGCGGTCAACGCGACGACGACCTCCGCATCGTCGCGCGTCATCCCGAAGTCGGTGACCATTGCGGGCTCGATGCCGTGCTTCGTCAGCTGCCGAAGGAGCTTCAGCGCGATGTTCGTGACGATCTGGATGTGAACCCACGAGTGGTCGTTGATCCCCATCCGCGCGACGGCGTTGACGTTCGCGACGTGCCACCAGCCCTTCAGCTGGTCGTCGCGGTTGACGCGCTCGATCACGTGCCGGAGCTTCCGGTTCGCGCGCTCGGGGACGCGGATGCGCATCTGCCGCACGGCCTCGGCCGGTGTCAGGCGAACCTCGCGGGCCGCCTCGGTGGAGACCGGGTCGTCGATCAGCTCGCGGACTTCGGGGTCGAGCTGGGTCTCGTCGTCCGGCACCCCTGGGACGATACGCGTCGGTGCTCGAGGATGTTCGGAGCGAGCTTGGCGGCCCGCCGGCCGGGTTCTGGCGACGCTTCGGGGCGGCCCTGATCGACGCGATCGTGATCGGCATCGCGGGCGGGCTCCTCAACCTTGCGCTTGGTCATCACCCGAACACCCACCGGGCGACGGTCTGGGTCTCCGGCGGAAACGGCTTCGGGCTGCTGATCTCCGTCGTCTACTTCACCTTCTTCCACGGAAGAACGGGCCAGACGCCGGGCGACGCTGCGCTCGGGATTCGCGTCGTCGACGCGAGGGATCGCCTCGGCCAGCCGATCGGTTATGGACGGGCAGTGCTTCGCTGGGTCGTCTCGCTCGTCTCCGGCGTCGTGATCGTGCTCGGCTACCTCTGGATGCTGTGGGACCCGAAGAAGCAGACGTGGCACGACAAGGCTGCCGGCTCCCTGCCCGTCCACGTCGGCTACTAGGTCAGGCGACGTCGGCCCAGTCGCCGTAGAGCGCCCGGTAATGCCCGGCGGACCTCAGCAGCTCGTCGTGCGTTCCCTGCTCGACGACGAGCCCATGCTCGAGGACGACGATCAGGTCGGCGTCGCGGATGGTCGACAGCCGGTGGGCGATGATGAACGCCGTACGGCCGTGCAGGAGCAGGCGAAGCGCCTGCTCGATCTTTCGCTCGGTGCCGATGTCGACGGAGCTCGTCGCCTCGTCGAGGATCAGGATGCGCGGATCCGCCAGCAGCGCGCGGGCGAAGGCGACGAGCTGGCGCTGGCCGAGCGAGAGTCGTGAGCCGCGCTCGCCGAGCTGGGTCTCGTAGCCGTCCTCGAGCTGCGTGACGAACTCGTCTGCGCCTACCGTGCGTGCTGCTGCGATGATCTCCTGACGCGTTGCGTCGGGCCGCGCGAACGCGATGTTCTCGGCGACGGTGCCCGCGAACAGGAAACCTTCCTGCGGCACGATGCCGAGCTGACGCCTGAGCGATTCCTGCCGGACGCGGCGGAGATCGACGCCGTCGATCGCAATGCTCCCCGACGTCGGGTCGTAGAACCGCGCAAGCAGCTTGGCGATCGTCGACTTGCCCGCGCCGGTGTGCCCGACGAGCGCCACCGTCGTGCCCGCGGCGACGTCGAGGCCGATGCCGTGCAGCACCTCGGGGCCTCTCCCGTAGGAGAAGTGGACGTCGTCGAACGTGACGCGGCCCGCGATCGCAGGCAGGTCGACAGCGTCGGGTGCATCTCGCACCTCGGGCTCCTCGTCGAGCAGGTCGGTGATCTTGTCCAGCGCCGCGACCGCGGAGAGGAACGTGTTGTAGAGCTGCGACAGCTGCTGTACCGGATCGAAGAAGTTCGTCAGGTACCCGAGGAACGCGACGAGCGTGCCGATCGACATGTCCCCGTTCGAGGCGAGCCAACCGCCGTAGCCGAGCACGACTGCAGTCGCCGCTGTCGACAGGAAGTCGACGACCGGGAAGTAGACGCCGTTCAGGACGACCGTCTGCTGGTTCGAGACGCGGTAGGTGTCGGCGACGCGGCGGAAGTTGTCCTGGGCGGCCCGCTCGCGTGTGAACGACTGCAGGACGCGCATCCCGGCGATGTCCTCGGCGAGCGTCGCCGTGACCGCTCCGAGTGTCTCGCGCACGTGACGGTACGCCGTCCCCGACCGCTTGCGGAACCATGCAGTCGCAAGGGTCATCGCCGGCATCACGGTGAGGGTCGCGAGTGCGAGCCGCCAGTCGAGGAAGAACAGCACGACCGCCGAGCCGACGAGTGTGAGCGTGTTCTGGACGAGCGACGTCACGCCGTCCGTGACGAGCTGATCGAGCGCCTCGACGTCGTTCGTGAGTCGGCTGATGATCACGCCGGCTCGATTGCGCTCGTAGAAGCCGAGCGAGAGGCGTTGCAGGTGACCGAAGACGAATCCGCGCAGGTCGGCCAGCATGCGTTCGCCCGTCCAGCCGGTGAAGTAGGTCTGGGCATAGCCGAGCACGATTCCGAGCACCCCCGCGGCGACGAACGCGACGACGAACCACGTCAGCTTCGATGTGTCGCCCCGGCGCACGTCGTCGATCGTGCGACCGACGAGGTACGGCGGCGCCAGCGCCACCGCGGTCGCGCCGAGCAGCGAGACGAGCGCCAGCCCCGTGCGCCACTTGTACGGGCGCGCCAGGCGATACAGCGCGCCGAGCCGCCGCCGCGTGCGCCGCCACGACCAGTCGTCGACGGCCGCTCCGCGCGCCCGCCCTAGATGGGCGCCCGGCTGGTGGACTCTCACGCGACCTCCTCGCCCGGCACGCGCTCGAGCAGTCCATGATCGTGGATCTCGCGGTACACATCGCTCGTGCCGACGAGCTCGGCATGCGTGCCGCGCGCGACGACGCGTCCCGCCTCGAGCACGACGACCTCGTCGGCGAGGGCGATCGTCGAGAGGCGGTGGGCGATGATGATCGTCGTCCGGTTCCGCATCGCCTCCCGCAGTCCCTCCCGAATCCGCGACTCTGTCGTCGCGTCGACCGAGGCGGTGGCGTCGTCGAGGATCAGGATCCGCGGGTCGACGACGATTGCCCGAGCGATCGCGATGCGCTGGCGCTGGCCGCCCGAGAGCGTGATCCCGCGTTCGCCGATGACGGTGTCGTAACCGTCGGGAAGCGCCTCGACGAACTCGTGTGCCTGGGCGAGGCGCGCCGCGCGCTCGATCTCCTCGTCGGTCGCGTCGATGCGCCCGAACGCGATGTTCTCACTCACGGTCGCCGAGAAGAGGAAGGCATCCTGCGCGATCACACCGATCTCGCGCCGCAGGGAGGTGAGCGTGACGTCACGTACGTCGATTCCGTCCACCAGGACCCGTCCTTGCTGGACGTCGTAGAAGCGGGGGATCAGCGCCGCGACGGTCGTCTTGCCCGCGCCGGTGTGCCCGATCAGGGCGACGCTCTTCCCGGGGGCGAGCTCGAGATCGAGATCGTGCAGCACCGGACGCTCGGGCGCGTACCCGAAGGTGACGTGCTCGAACGACACGGCTCCGGGCCCGCGCGGCAGCTCCTGCGCCGTCGGTGCGTCCTGGATGTCCTCCGGCTCGTCGATCACCTGGAAGATCCGCTCGCCCGAGGCGGTCGCGCGTTGCGCCTGGCCGATCCACATCCCGAGCGCGCGCAGCGGCGTGACGAGCAGCGCGAGGAAGAGGTTGAAGGCGACGAAGTCGCCGAGCGACAGGCTGCCGCGGGCGACCATGCGACCGCCGACGAGCAGGATCGCGGCCTGCGCGAGGAGCGGGAGGAAGCTCAGCAGCGGGATGTAGAGCGCGCGCTGCCGGTTCGCCTGAACGCTTCGTGTGAAGACCTGCTCCGACCGGTCGGCGAACTTCGCCTCCTCGGTCTCCTCGCGGGCGAACGACTTGACGACGTGGACGCCGACGATGTTCTCCTCTGCGACCGTCGCGACGTCGGCCATCTTCTGCTGGACGTCGCGCAGCAGCGGGTGCGAGACGTGGCTGTAGCGGTACGCGACCGCGACCAGGAGGGGCGCGATCGAGACGACGATCAGTGCCAGCTTCCAGGAGATCAGGACGACGACGATGCCGACGCCGACGATCGTGAACACGTGCTGGAAGAAGAAGATCAGCCCGTACCCGAGAAAGAACCGCACGCCTTGCAGATCGACCGTCGCGCGGCTCATCAGCTGGCCGGTCTGATGCCGGTCGTAGAACCCGAACGAGAGGCGCACGAGCTTGGCGTAGATCGACTGGCGCAGGTCCATCTCGACGAGCAGCGCCTGCCGACCGGCGATCAGGCGCCGGCCCGCCATTGCAAGGGCACGCGCCGCGCCGAGCACGAGCACGAACGCGACAAGCCAGGGAAGACGATGGAGATGATCGGCCTTGAGCGCCGAGACGACGCTGCGCGTCAGCAGGATCGCGCCGAGCGCGGCGGCCTGCGAGCCGACCGCCAGCACGATCGAGACGATCATCGAAAGCCTGTACGGCCGCAGGAACCCGAGCAGCCGCACGAAGGTCGTGCGATAGCGCGGGCTCGAGACGTCCACCATTCGTCTGAGCGTAGCCGTGCGCTTCTCGCCTGCTAGAGGCGCTGCAGCTCGGTCGCCACGAGCGAGAGGGCGTCGGCGAGGCGGGCCTGGTTCGCAGGTGCGTTGAGCCAACCGCTCGCGCCCGAAGGATGCGGCAGCGGGATCGCGACGGTGCCGCCCAGGTCGTAGCTCGTGCCGACGAACTCGGTGACGCGCGCGAGGCCGAGGAGCTCTCTCGCGGCCAGGCCGCCCACGGTGACGATGAGCCGCGGCCGAAGCAAGGCGAGCTCGGCCTCGCGCCAGTGGCGGCACAGCAGGCGCTCCGCCGGCGTCGGCGTCCGATCGCCGCGGCCGGAGGAGGTCCGGCCCGGATAGCAGCGCGTGACCGACGCGCAATAGAACGTCTCGTAGAACGTCTCCTCGTCGAGCTCGAGCCAGCGCCGCAACGTCATCCCGGCGCGACCGCGCCATGGTCGTCGCTCGAGGCCTTCGACGATGCCCGGCGCCTGGCCGTAGAGATACGCGCGCTGGCCCGAGCCCGGCACACCGACGGGAAGCGACTCGAGAGGGAACCCCGCCTCAGCACAGGCGCGGCACCGCCGGAGATCGCGCTGCAGCGACGCCAGGGACCGGTACCGACGTCGCGGTGCGGTCACAGAGGGGCGCACACCATCACGAACCACGGCCCGGCGTACATCATCGTCGCCGCCGCCGAGCTCGTCGAGCAGCGACTCGGGTGCGAAGTACCGCTTCAGGACGGGCCACGTCGTGCCGTCGTCGAGCTCCCGTTGTTGGATCTCCTCGAGCTCGTGGTCCGGCCTGACCGCCGCATCGACCACGATCAGCTCGGCGGCGACGCGACGCGACTCGGCGAGAAAGCGCTCCCGCTCGCGCGGGTCGAGGTGGCCGTAGAAATGGCCCGTGAAGACCCGGTCGAAGCTCCGGTCGGCGAACGGCAGCGCCAGCGCGTCTCCTTGCACGTACGTCGCGTTCGGCGCCTGCCGCGCCGCTTCGTCGAGCATCGCGCAGCTCTGGTCGAAGCCGACGACCTCCCCGGGAAGGTGGCGCGTGAGGAACCCGGTCCCGCAGGCGACGTCGAGCGTCCGCCCCGGCGGCAGGTCGGCGATCGCTCGGAAGAGGCCCTGGAGGTCGGCCTCCCAGCCTTCGGCGTCGCGCGTCGCATAGCGCCCGCGACCGAGGTACCAGTCGTCGTAGGTCGGCGCCCGCTTGTCGTAGTACTCCTTCACCGCGTCCTAGAGTAGGCGCCGTGCTACCGCTCGAGTCGGTACCGAACTTCAGCGAGGGTCGCGATCCGCGCGACGATCGACGCCATCCGCGCCGCGCTCGACGCTCGCGCTCGCGTCCTCGACGTCCACGCCGATGCCGACCACAACCGCTCTGTGTTCACGCTGGTCGGGAGCGAGGACGAGCTCGTCGACGCGCTCCTTGCGGGGATCCGCGTCGCAGTCGAGCGGATCGACCTCCGTCGCCATGAAGGCGTCCATCCGCGCATCGGGATCGCAGACGTCGTGCCGTTCGTGCCGCTTCGCGCCGACGACTTCGAGCGCGCGCGGGCGGCGGCCGAGCGCTTCGGGCGGGATGGCGGCGGAGCTCGGCGTGCCCGTCTTCCTCTACGCGCCCCCGGAACGCGGGCCGGCGTTCTACCGCCGCGGCGGCACCGAGGAGCTGCAGCGGCGGCTCGACGCCGGCGAGATCGTCCCCGACTTCGGCCCGGCGACCCTCCACGAGACCGCCGGCGGGATCATCGCGGGCGCCACGGCGCCGTTGATCGCCTTCAACGTCAACCTGCGCGGCTCGATCGACGTCGCTCGGCGGATCGCCGGCGCTGGTGCGCGAACGCGGCGGCGGCTTCCCGGGCGTGCGCGCGCTGGGGTCGAGCTCCGGAGTGCCGGCCTCGTGCAGGTGTCGATGAACGTCGAGGACTGGGAGGCGGCAGCCCTGCACGAGATCGTGGCGCGAATCGCGGACGAGGCCGCAGCGCGCGGCGCCGAGGTCGTCGGCTCGGAGCTCGTCGGCCTGATGCCGGCCGGAGCCGCGGCGACCGCGGCCGGGGCTGCACTGCGAATCGACGGCTTCGACGCGTCGCACGTGCTCGAGCTCAGGCTGCTCGACGCCTGACGGCCGCTGCGGCGAACGCGAGCGAGCACAGACCGACGAGCGGCACCGCGATCGCCGCTGCACCGAAGACGGCCCGCGCCGCGACGAACGCGAACAGCGGCGACGACGAAGAGAAGCGCCGTGGCATGCGCTCCGCGGTGCGTCAGCGAGATGACGCCGAGCACGCGTCCGAGCAGCGAGTCCGGGACGTCCTCCTGAGCCGCCGAGTTGAGCAGCACGACCGCCGAGCTCTGCCCGGTCGCCGCGAAGAATGCGCCGAGCGACGGCCGGTGTCAGGGAGTGTGCGAACGCCATCAGGCCGTACCCCGGGAGATACATCGCCCACGCCAGCATGCTCGCGCGAGCCTTGCGCCGGATCGGCAGGCGCGCGAGCACTGCCCCGCTGACGATCGAGCCGGCCGCGTATCCGACCATCACGATCGAGAAGCCGCCGGCACCGTGGTGGAGGGTGTCGCGGACGAACGTCGGCACGCCGCCGATCCAGGTCCCGGCCGTGATCGTGACCGCGATGCCGAGCGCGATCACACCCGCCGCCAGCACGGGCCGGGGCCGAAGCGCCGCCAGGCCTTCCGCGAGTCGCGGTGGCGGCGCGTGCGGATCGTGCTCGTCGCCGTGGCGGATGCCGGCGATCAGCGCCGCGGAGACTGCGAACGACACGGCGTTGACAGCGAAGAAGACGCTCACGGGGAGAACGGTCAGCAGCAGCGGCCGCCACGGCCCAGCCGCCGATCGACAGCGCCTGCGCGGTCGCCTGCACGAATGCGTTCGCCTGCTGCACGTTCGCGCCGGTCGACGAGCGTCGGCACCGTCGCGCCGTACGCAGGTGCGAAGTAGCTGGTCGCCGCCTCGAGCAGGAACGACGCCACGACGAGTCCCCACAGGGGCAGCGAGCCGGCAAGTCCCGCGATCGCGACCGGCACCAGGACCGCCGCGCGCAGGACGTCCGCGCCGATCATCAGGCGCTTGCGGCTCCACCTGTCGGCGGCCAGGCCGCCGTGCAGCCCGAAGACGAGTGCCGGCACGCTGTCCGCGACGCGGACGGCGACGACGCCGAGCGGCCCGCCGGCGTCGAGTGCGAACCACATGAGTGCGATGTAGTGCAGGGAGTCCCCGAGCTCGCTCGCGGCGACGGCGAGGTACAGCCTGCGGAAGTCGCGGCGACGCAGCAGCGACCGTGCCGCCCCTCGCGGCGGCGGCGGAGCGGGCTCGAGCTCGCGCGGGACGTCGAGGACGGGGTCAGACACCGTTCGCCGAGTCTGCCTACACTCGCGCTGTGACCGTGATGAGCGCGCTCACCGGCGACGACCTCACTCTCCAGGACGTCTGGGCCGTCGCGGTCGAGCGGCGCCCGGCCACCGATGTGTCGGAGGAGGCGCGGGAACGGATGCTCGCCGCGCGTGGCGTCGTCGAGCGTGTCGCGCACGGCGCTCACGAGCACACATACGGCGTGAACACCGGCTTCGGGCGCTTCGTCAACGAAGCAGATTCCCGAGGAGCTGACGGAGGAGCTGCAGCTGCGCCTGCTGCGTTCGCACGCGTGCGGCGTCGGCGACGCCTACCCGGACGAGGTCGTGCGCGCCGCGATGCTCCTGCGCGCGAACACGCTCGCGAAGGGAAACTCGGGCGCGCGCATCGAGACGGTCTCACTGCTGCTCGCGTGCCTCAACCGTGGCGTGCTGCCGAGGTGCCGGCGCGCGGTTCGGTCGGCGCCTCGGGCGACCTCGCGCCGCTCGCGCATCTCGCATTGCCGCTCGTCGGCGAAGGGCACGCGTGGTTTGACGGCGAGCTCCTCGACGGAGCGGAGGCGCTCGCACGCGCCGGCCTCGAGCCGGTGCGCCTGCTCGCGAAGGAAGGCCTCTCGCTGATCAACGGCACGCAGTTCATGACCGCCCAGGGCGCGCTCGGACTCGTCCGGGCACACCGGCTGGCACGCGCGGCCGACTGCGCCTGCGCGCTTTCGCTCGAGGCGTTGCAGGGCTCGCGCAACTCCTTCTTGCCGCAGGTGCATGCACTGCGGCCGCTGCGTGGCCAGGCCGCTTCGGCGCGAAACGTGATGCGGCTGCTCGACGGCTCGGCGATCATCGAGTCGCATCGCTGGTGCGACAAGGTGCAGGACGCATATTCGCTCCGGTGCGCACCGCAGGTGCACGGCGCGTCCCGCGACCTGCTCGACTACGTCGACTACACGATCACGACGGAGCTGAACTCGGCGACCGACAACCCGCTGGTCCTCGCCGACGACGAGCTGCTCGTGTCCGCGGGCAACTTCCACGGGCAGCCGCTCGCGTTCGCGCTCGACGCGCTCGCGATGGCGGTCTCCGAGCTCGCCAGCATCTCGGAGCGTCGGCTCGAGCGTCTCGTGAACCCGAATCTCAGCGACGGCCTGCCCGCGTTCCTGACCACCGACGGCGGCCTCAACTCAGGGTTCATGATTCCCCAGTACGTGGCCGCCGCACTCGTCTCCGAGAACAAGTCGCTCTGCCACCCCGCGTCGGTCGACTCGATCCCGACGAGCGCGGGGCAGGAAGATCACGTGTCGATGGGAAACGCCTCGGGACTGAAGGCCTGGCAGGTCGTCGCGAACGCCGAGCGTGCTGTCGCGATCGAACTGCTGGCCGGTGCGCAGGCGGTCGAGTTTCTCGCACCACTCGAGCCCGGCCGCGGAGTGCGCGCGCTCCACGATGCGGTACGCGAGCGCTCGCTGCGTCTGCGCGACGACCGTCCGCTCGGCCGTGACATCGAAGCCGTTGCGGCCGCAATTCGCGACGGCTTCGCTGGTCGACGCAGTCGAGTCCGAGGTAGGGGAGCTGGAATGACCCCGCCGCGTCGCCTGCGTTGGGGGGCGCCCGAGCCGCCCGCTCCGAAGCACCCGTATCGCGACACGCTGCTCGTGTACGCGGGCCTCGCGGCGATCGTCGTCCTGATCGCGTGGGCAACCGGAGGCGGCGTCGTGAAGGCGGTCGTCATCGCCGGTGCCTTCTTCCTGGTCGCCACGGGGTGGACGACGTATCGCCTGCGGCAGCGCGCGCTCGAGGAGAAGGCGAGGAGCGGAGCCGCGCGCAAGTGACGATCGGCGGCCTCGCTCGACGCTCAGGTCGAGTCGCTGTGCGGCGACCTGTCGTCGATTCGCGCGCCACGCGGCATCGAGCTGAACGCGCGCTCGTGGGCGACGGAGGCGCCGCTCCGCATGCTCCTCAACAACCTCGACGCCGAGGTCGCGGAGAAGCCCGAGGAGCTCGTCGTCTACGGCGGCTCCGGCAAGGCTGCGCGATCGCACGACGCGCTGCGCGCGATCGTGCGCGCGCTGCTCCGCCTGGAAGACGACGAGACGCTGCTCGTGCAGTCCGGCAAGCCGGTCGCGATCTTCCGTACGACGCCCTCTGTCGCCTCGCGTGCTGATCGCCAATTCGCTGCTTGTTCCGCGCTGGGCGACGTGGGACGAGTTCCGGCGGCTCGAGGCCGAGGGCCTGACGATGTTCGGCCAGATGACGGCGGGGTCGTGGATCTACATCGGGACGCAGGGAATCCTGCAGGGCACCTACCAGACGTTCGCAGCCGCCGCTCAGAAGCACTTCGGAACCGCGACGCTCGCGGGACGGACGATCCTCACGGCCGGTCTCGGCGGCATGGGAGGTGCGCAGCCGCTCGCGGCGACGCTCGCGGGCGGTGTGATCCTGTGCGTCGAGGTCGATCCGGCGCGCCTCGAGCGCCGGCTGCAGACGCGGTACCTGGACGAGGCGACCGAGTCGCTGGACGAGGCGCTCGCTCGGGTTCGTGCGGCGGCCGCCGATGGCCGCGCACTGTCCGTCGGGCTGCTCGGCAATGCCGCGGACGTCATCCCCGAGCTTGCGCGCCGTGGCGAGTCGTTCGACCTCGTCACCGACCAGACTGCGGCCCACGACCCGCTGACCGGCTACGTGCCGCAGTGGGCCTCGACGTCGCGGCTGCGGCGGCGCTACGCGCCTCGGATCCCGAGGAGTACCTCCGGCGGGCGAGCGCCTCGATCGCCCGGCACGTCGAAGGGCTCCTCGAGTTCGTCCGGGCCGGAAGCTATGTTTTCGATTATGGCAACAACCTGCGAGGTGAGGCCGAAGCAGCCGGCGTAGAGGAGGCCTTCACATACCCGGGCTTCGTCCCGGCCTATATCCGGCCGCTCTTCTGCCGCGGCATCGGGCCCTTCCGCTGGGCGGCGCTGTCGGGAGACCCTGCAGACATCGCAACGATCGACGACTCGCTGCGCAAGCTGTTCCCGGACGATCTCCTCCTGCAGCGGTGGCTCGAGCTCGCGCCCGAACGGATCGCGTTCCAGGGTCTGCCGGCCCGGATCTGCTGGCTCGGCTACGGCGATCGCGCGAAAGCCGGGCTGGCGATCAACGAGCTCGTCCGTTCCGGACGCGTCAAGGCGCCGATCGTGATCGGTCGCGACCACCTCGACGCAGGATCGGTCGCGTCCCCCTACCGCGAGACCGAAGCGATGCGGGACGGGTCTGATGCGATCGCCGACTGGCCGATCCTGAACGCGCTCGTCAACGTCGCCGCCGGTGCGAGCTGGGTCAGCGTCCACCACGGCGGCGGTGTCGGCATCGGCAACTCGATCCACGCGGGGATGGTCGTCGTGGCCGACGGCACCGACGAGATGGCGGAGCGACTCGAGCGGGTCTTGACGACCGATCCGGGGATGGGGGTCGTCCGGCATCTCGACGCCGGGTACGCGGATGCCGAGGCCGCGGCGATCGAGCACGGGCTGCGCCTCCCCGGCTCCGAGTAGGCCGTCGCGCGTGGCGCCACGCCTGCTCGTCCGCGACCTGGTGCAGATCGCGACGCCGGCGCCGGCAGGCGTGCCGGCGCGGGGTGCCGATCTCGGGGCGGTCGAGGTCGTCGAGGACGGCTACGTGCTCTGCCGAGACGGTGCGATCGAGGCGGTCGGCCGCATGCGCGACCTCGGACCGATCGCCGAAGACGTCGAGGAGATCGACGGAAGCGGGCGCTGCGCCGTCCCCGGGCTCGTCGACTGCCACACGCATCCAGCGTTCGGCGGCGACCGGGTCGACGAGTTCGCCTTGCGGTCGGCGGGAGCCACGTACGAGGAGCTCCACGCTGCGGGCGGCGGGATCCTGTCTACCGTTCGCGCGACGCGCGCGCTCGACGGTGAGGCCCTCGCCGCGACCGTCGCCCGCCACGCGGGCGCGATGCTCCGCCACGGCACCACCGCCTGGGAGGGGAAGTCGGGGTACGGGCTCGACCGCGACACGGAGCTCGACTCGCTTCGTGCCGTCCGCGACGCCGGCGGCTCGCCGACGTGGCTGGGGGCGCACGCCGTTCCGCCCGAGCGCCGAGATGCCGACGCGTACCTCGACTGGGCGCTTGCAGAGGTGCTCCCCGAGGCAGCGGACCTCGCCGACGCGGCCGACGTGTTCCTCGAGCGTGGCGCATTCGACGCGACGCAGGCGCGCCGCTACCTCGAGGCGTGCCGCCGCGAGAGGCTGACGCTCCGGCTGCACGGCGACCAGTTCACGGAGAGCGGCGCGATCCCGCTGGCGGTCGAGCTTGGCGCGCGCTCGGTCGACCACCTCGAGGCGACCGGCCCGGACGGGATCCGGGCGCTGGCCGGGAGCGACGTCGTCGGTGTGCTCCTGCCCGCGAGCGCGCTCTTCCTGGACCGGCCGCAGGCGCCTGCGCGCGAGCTCGTCGCGGCCGGCGCGGCGGTTGCGCTCGCCACAGACTTCAATCCGGGCAGTTCGTTCACGACCAGCCTGCCGCTCGTGTGCTCGCTCGCCTGCACGCAGCTGCACCTCTCGCCGGCAGAGGCGCTGGTTGCGGTGACGGTGAACGCCGCCCACGTCCTCGACCGGGCCGGTCGGATCGGCCGGATCGCGCCCGGCTTCGGGGCAGACCTCGTGCTGCTCGACGCCCCGGACTGGCGCTACCTCGCCTACCACCTGGCCGGCGACGTGGTCGACGTGGTGATCGCGCGAGGCAGACTCGCCTACCGGCGCTAACCTGGCGGAGGGATGCCGACCAAGAAGCAGCGCCGCCGCCGCGAGAAGAACTTCCGCCACGAGTACGAGACGGTGCTCCTGGACGCCGACGGCAACGAGCACCCACTCGACGAGGACGAGCGCCGCGAACAGCGAGAGGCGCGCGCCCAGGCAAAGAGCGCTGCCAAGCCCGTCCAGGGAAAAGGTGGCCGGCAGCGGTCCGTGCGCGAAGTTGCTCCTCCCTCCTGGGACCGTGCGTTCCGTCGCGGCGGCCTGATGGGCGGGTTGATGCTCGTCGCGTTCGTCTTCCTCTTCAAGAGCGCGCCGATCGGCGTGAGGGTCGCGTGGGGCGCGTTCTACGCGATCGCGTTCATCCCGCTGACCTACTGGGTCGACCGCACGACCTACCGCGCGTACCAGCGCCGCGTCGCCAAGCAGTCCGGCAAGAAGCCCTAAGCACCGGGAAACTAGGCGGCGGGGAAGTGGCCCTCGGCGGGCCACGGTGCGAGCACGAGCAGGATCCGCGCGCCTTCGGCGGCGGTCAGCGAATGGCGCTCGCCCGGCTCGAACCGCGCGAGCGTCCCGTGCGGGGCCTCGAAGGTGTCGCCGTTCTCCGAGGCGACCTGCACGCTGCCTTCGAGCACGACGACCCACGCGTTCTCACGCACCTGATGGCTGCCGAGGGACTGGCCCGCCGTCAATACGATCAGCACCGAGCGTGCGCCGTCGTCGGAGTGGAGGACGATCGGGTCGCGCGTTCCGGCGGGCGCGTCGAGCTCGAGGAGATCCCAGCGCTGCATGCGAGAAAGGGAGTGTTTCACAGCCTGGATACACTCGAACGACTTCGATGCCGATCGTCGTCGACACGTACGTCCTGGGCCAGTACCGCAGCAACTGCTACGTCGTTCGCGGCGAGCGCGGAGCGGCCGAAGCGGTGGTGATCGACCCCGGCGACGACCCGACGCCGCTGCGGCTCGAGCTCGCAGGAATGGGTGCCCGCACCGCCGGCATCCTCGTGACGCACACCGACGTCGACCATATCGCCGGCGTCGCCGAGCTCGCCGAGGGCACCGGCGCCGAGGTGTGGGCGCCTGCCGGAGAGGTCGAGGCTCTCCGGAAGGGCGAGACCCGGGGAGGCCTGCGCGTCGGCGCCCACGATCCGGCCCACACGGTGTCGGGCGGCGACGAAATCGCAGTCGGCGGGGTGAGGTTCGAGGTGGTCGACGTGCCTGGGCACTCGGCCGGGCACGTTGCGTTCCTGACCGACGGGATGCTGTTCTCCGGCGATCTGCTCTTCGCAGGGTCGGTCGGCCGTGTCGACCTCGAGGGCGGGGACTGGGACACCCTGCTCGAGTCGGTGAGCATGCTCCTCGACCTGCTGCCGCCGGAGACGGTCCTCTACCCAGGCCACGGCCCGGCGACGACGCTCGAACGGGAGCTGGAGACGAACCCGTTCCTGCGCGAGCTTCGCGCGGCCCGGTCGTGAACGCGAAGTTCCAGGCGCCGCGCGGGACACACGACGTGCTCCCGTCCGAGCAGCCGTTGTGGCAGCTCGTCACCGGCACGCTCGCCGACGTCGCGGAGCTGTACGGGTACCGCCGGATCCAGACGCCGAACTTCGAGGACACGGAGCTGTTTGCGCGCACGGCCGGCGCCGGGTCCGACGTCGTGCAGAAGGAGATGTACACCTTCGAGGACAAGGGTGGCCGTTCGCTCACGCTCAAGCCCGAGGGGACGGCGCCGATCGCGCGCGCCTACCTCGAGCACGGCATGCACCGCGAGCGCGCAACCGGTGAAGCTCTACACGGTCGCTCCGATGTACCGCTACGCGGCGCCTCAGAAAGGGCGCTACCGGGAGCACTGGCAATGTTCCGTCGAGGCGATCGGCTCAGCTGATCCGGCGCTCGACGCGGAGCTGATCCAGCTCTATACCGAGTTCGCGCGGCGCGTCGGCATCACGAAGTACGAACTGCTGCTCAACTCGATCGGGGACGCCGTCTGCCGGCCCGCGTACGTCGAGAGCCTGACCCGGTGGCTCGACGAGCACGCCGACGTGCTCGACGACGACGCGCGGGCGAAACGCGCGAGCAATCCGCTGCGCGTCTTCGACGTGAAGAACGAGACGGTTCGTGCCGCACTCCGCGACGCACCGAAGATCGGCGACTCCTTGTGCGCGGACTGCGCTGCGCACTTCGCCGAGGTACGGGGGCTGCTGGACGCGTACGGCGTGGCCTACACCCTCGATCCGACCCTCGTGCGCGGGCTCGACTACTACACCCGCACCGTCTTCGAGTTCGTCGGGCCGGAGGACAAGGCACAGTCGGCGATCTGCTCCGGCGGCCGCTACGACGGGCTCATCGAGCAGATCGGCGGGCCGCCGACACCGGGGATCGGCTTCGGAGCCGGGATCGAGCGGGCGCTGCTCGCGCTCGAGGCCGAGGGGCGAACCGGGTCGCTGCCGACGCTCGACGTCTTCTTCGTCGTGGACGGCGACGGTAGCCGGGCGAGCATCCCGCCGCTGCTCGCCGAGCTCCGGCGGGCGGGGTTGTCGGCCGACACCGACTACGCCGGCCGCTCGTTCAAAGGGCAGATGACGCAGGCCGGAAGGTCCGGCGCGGGGGCGGTGGTCGTCGTCCGCGCAGAGGACGCAACGATTCGGCGCGGGGGGAGGGATGACCAGGTGGTCGCACTCGACCGCGTCGTCGCTACCCTCACCAGCCCATGACCTGGCGCGACGCGATCGGCAGCAGCCTCACCACTGCCGACGTGGGGCGCACCGTCACGCTCGCCGGCTGGGTGGCGAGACGGCGCGATTTCGGCGGCCTGATCTTCGTCGACCTGCGCGACGAGGGCGGCGTGGTGCAGCTGGTGATCAATCCCGAGCGGTCGCCCGGTGCCGCAGCTGCGGCGCACGACCTGCGCAACGAATTCGTCGTCCAGGGGCGCGGAGAGGTGGTCCGCAGGAGCGAGGACACCGTGAACCCGCGCATCGCGACGGGCGAGATCGAGGTGCAGGTCGACGACTTGCAGGTGATCAGCCGATCGACGCCGCTGCCGTTCCAGCTGGACGAGGAAGGCGTCGACGAGACGCTGCGCATCCGCTACCGCTGGCTCGACCTGCGGCGCGAGCGGCTGCAGCGGAACATCCGGACCCGCGCGAAGGCGACGTCGATCATCCGCCAGGAGATGGAGGCCGACGGCTTCGTCGACGTCGAGACGCCGATCATGGGCAAGCCGACACCGGAAGGCGCGCGCGACTTCCTGATCCCGACGCGTCTGCAGCCCGGCCGTTTCTTCGCGCTGCCCCAGAGCCCGCAGATCTACAAACAGCTGCTCGTGATCGCCGGCTTCGAGCGCTACTACCAGATCGCACGCTGCTTCCGGGACGAGGATCTGCGTGCCGACCGGCTGCAGGAGCTGACGCAGCTCGACGTCGAGATGGCGTTCCCCGACCAGGACCAGCTGTTCGCGCTGATCGAACGCATCGTCGCGCGGATCTGGAGGGAGTGCCTTGGGGTCGAGCTCGAGACGCCCTTCCCGCGCATGCAGTGGCAGGAGGCCGACCGGCGCTACGGGTCCGACAAGCCGGACCTGCGCTTCGGCCTGGAGATCGAAGACGCGACCGACGTCACGCGCGGCTCGGAGTTCGGCGTCTTTGCGAATGCCGAAGCCGTTCGCTTCCTCCGCATCGAGCAGGAGCTGTCGCGCGGCGAGATCGCGAAGCTCGAGGAGGTCGTCAAGGGCTGGGGTGCGAAAGGGCTCGCAGCGATCGTCTTTCGCGCGGACGGCGAGACCGCCTCGTCGATCGCGAAGTACCTTTCGCCCGAGGTGCTGGCCGCCGTCGGGCGTCCGGGGACGACCGTCCTCTTCGGTGCGGGCGCCGCGGCCGAGGTCTCGCGCATCCTCGGCTTCTTGCGCCTGCAGCTCGGTCGCGAGCTCGGCCTCGTCGACGAGAGCGCGTGGCGATTCGTCTGGATCACCGACTTCCCGATGCTGAAGTGGGATCCGGATCGAGAGCGCTGGGACGCCGAGCACCATCCATTCACGCGTCCGAACCCCGAGTCGTTGCCGCTGCTCGACAGCGATCCGGGCGCCGCGAAGGCGATCGCCTACGACCTCGTCGGCAACGGCCTCGAGCTCGCCGGCGGGTCGTTCCGGATCCACGAGCCGGAGCTGCAGGAGAAGGTGTTCGATCTGCTCCGCATCTCGCCGGAGGAACAGCGCGCGAAGTTCGGGTTCCTGCTCGACGCGCTTGCGATGGGCGCGCCGCCGCACGGTGGCATCGCGTCGGGAATCGACCGGCTCTGCATGGCGCTGCTCGACGAGCCGTACATCCGCGACACGCTCGCGTTCCCGAAGAACCAGGCCGGCATCGACCCGATGTCCGGCGCGCCGACGCCCGTCGACGCGGAGCAGCTCGCCGAGCTCGGCATCGACGTGATCGTCGACACCGAGCAGGTCGCAGACAGCTCCTAGCGAAGGACAACGGGTGCTCGATCGCCAGGGATCGCGGTTCGCACTCGAAGTGCTCTTCCTCGGTGCGCTCGCGACCGGGCTCGCGCTCGCGAAGTTGAATGCGCTCGAGATCGTGGGGGCGATGGCGCTGGGGTGGATCGTCATCGCGTTGCTCGAGTGGGCTGCGTGGCGCGGCGAGCCGCACTTCGGCGCCGGCCTCCCGCCGCGCTACTACGTTCCGCGCACGAGCTTGCCGCCGCCGCAGCCGCTCGAGCAGGTGTTCGCCGGCTACCCGGCGCCGGGGAGAGAAGAGGCGCCGACGTGGATCGCGTCGGCCGAGCTGCGTGCACAGGTCCTCGGCGAGTGGCCGGTCACCGCGGCGCCGGACGAGGACGCCGACGAGGCGGACGTCGAGCCGGTGCGGCTGCCGCCGGCACCTGCGGCCGGACCGCCGAGGCCGGCCGCGCCCGCGCCGCCGCTGCCGCCGCTTCCTGCCGTGGTCCTGGTGACGTCCGGCACGGCGCGCCACCAGCTCGAGCCCTTCGCACCCCCGCCGGTCCGGGGCCTGCTCGGGCGGCGCCGGAGCGTCGAGGTCGTGAGCGTCGAGGTGCCGGCCCGTGTCCAGCCGGTCGTGCCGCCGCGTCAGCTGCTCGACGAATGAGGCCTCGGCTCGTCGAACGCCAGGTGGCCCTGGCCGCAGTGGCGATCCTCGCCGCCGTCCTCGCCGTCGCCGTCTCCGCCTCACGGCGCGACACTTCGTCGTCGAAGCCGCATCCGGAAGGTTCGTTCAGCGCCCTCGTCGGTTCAGCCGGTCCTGCGACGTTCGGCCGCCACACTGCGTGCGGCACGATCCTGAGCGCGGACACCGAAGGGATCGCGCATCCGACGCTGCCGTGCGGCGCGCGGATCTTCATCACCTACCACGGACAGACCGTGCTCACGCAGGTGGTCGATCGCGGGCCCTATTCGGGGGGACGCCAGTTCGACCTCACAGACGCCCTCGCCCGGCGGCTCGGTCTCCGGGGCGTGCAGACCGTCGAGTGGGCGTATGCCGCGCGGGGCGACTGAGCGTCGCTACAGTCCTGCGGTTGCTCGACATCGTTCGCATCGCCGCGCATCCATGTAGAACCAACACCATGTGAAAGGGAGCCCGGGTCGGGCCTGAGGCGCACTCTTGTCTCTCGGTCCGCACGGCACCCACCTGGCTTGTCCAGGTTCACACGGGGCGCGGCACCGTCGGCGGTGTCAGGGCATGACGGAGGGAGCCTCGCGGCTCCCTCCGTGCGTTCGAGCGGCGAGTACCCTGGCGCGCATGCGCGAGCTCGTCGGAGATTCGGCCCGCGGGGCCGACTGGGCGCTCGTCCGGCTGCGGGTCGACCGCGGCCGGATCGTCGACGCCGACGCGGCCGGTGTGGCCGAGGACCTGCGCGGGTTGACGCTGCTCGAAGCTGCCGCCGTCGGCGGCGAGACACTGCCGGTGGACGCGCTCGCCAACGCGCTCGCACCGGCCGTGCGCGCCGCTCCCGATCCCGGCCGCGTGGCAGTCGCGATGAGCGGCGGCGTCGACAGCGCCGTGGCGCTGCTTCGCGCCGGCGAAGCGGCGGTGGGGGTGACGCTGCGGCTGTGGCTCGATCCCGCCGGGCCCGACTCCGAGCGTGCGTGCTGCTCACCGAGCGCGGTGCTGGCGGCACGCGACGCATGTCACGGCCGGGGGCTGCCCCATGTCACGCTCGACCTGCGCGAGCAGTTCCGGCGCGCTGTCGTCGCGCCGTTCGTCCGGGGGTACGAGGACGGTGCGACGCCGAACCCGTGCGTCCGTTGCAACGCCGGCTTCCGCTTCGGCGCGCTGCTCTCGTTCGTCCGGCGCATCGGTGCGAGCCGGCTCGCGACGGGCCACTACGCGCGCATCGTCGAGCACGAGGGCCGCCTGCTCCTCGCCCGGGCCGCCGACGAGACGAAGGATCAGAGCTACATGCTCGCCGGAGTCGCTCCGCGCCTCCTCGATCGCATCTGGTTTCCGCTCGGCGAGCAGCGCAAGCAGGAGACGCGCCGCGAGGCCGAGCTCGCCGGGCTGGCAGCCGCGCGGCGCGCCGAATCGCAGGAGGCCTGCTTCCTCGCCGGCGGCGACTACCGGCCGTTCCTCGAGCGTCAGGGGCTCGACGCGCGACCCGGGCCGATCGTCGACCAGAACGGGACAAGGCTCGGGACGCACGGCGGCCATTGGGGGTTCACGCCGGGCCAGCGCCGTGGGCTCGGGGTCGCGGCGCCGGAGCCTCTCTACGCGCTCGACACGGACGCGCGAACGAACACCGTCGTCGTCGGCCCTCGAGCCGCCCTCGCGCGCTCCCGCGTGACGGCCAGGGGGCGCCTGCACGTGCCCGTCGAACACGTCACCGCCAAGCTTCGCTACCGGTCGCCGGCCGTGCCCGCACGGGTCGAGGGCACCGCCAGCGGCTTCCGCCTGAGCCTCGACGAGCCCGCCTACGGGGTCGCCCGCGGCCAGGCAGCGGTGTTGTACGACGGGGATGTCGTGGTTGGCTCCGGTCTGGTGACCGCGGCCGAGCGCGGCTAGGCTGCACCGAGTGGTCGCCTTCTCGGCAGGAGACGCGGCGAACTCCGTCGACCCGATGACGCACGCCGCGTCGCCCTACGAGTGCGACCTCGAGGAGGAGCTGAGAACGCCAGATGCCTGACGAGATCACCCTCACGATCCCCCGCAAATCTGAGTTCCGGCAGGTCGCGTCCTACGTGTTGGGCGGCCTGGCCGCGCGGCTCGAGCTGACGATCGAGAGCCTCGAGGACATCCAGCTGGCGCTCGATGCGCTGCTCGCCCGCGCGGAGGGAACGGCCGGCGACGTGACCGTCCGCCTGATCGTGCGCGACGACGTGCTGGTCACCCGGGTCGGTCCGCTCCAGGCGACGGTGCTCGACGAGCTCGAACGCGACCCGGGCGAGGATCTTGGCGTCCGGCGGGTCCTCGACTCGACGGTCGACGACGTGCTCGTGGACGGCGAGTGGGCGGTCCTGACCAAGTCGATGAGTGTCCGGCGATGAGCGCCGACAGCGACAAGGTCCTCCTGAGGCGATATCACGAAGAGGGCGACCTCCAGGCGCGGGAAGCGCTGATCGAGAAGTACATGTCGCTGGTGCGCTCGCTCGCGCGGCGCTACAGCTACCGCGGCGAGCAGCTCGACGACCTGATCCAGATCGGCGCGATCGGCCTGATCAAGGCGATCGACCGGTTCGACGTGAACCGCGGCGTCGAGCTGACGACGTATGCGACGCCGAACATCATCGGCGAGATCAAGCGCCATTTCCGCGACAAGGGCTGGTCGGTGCGGGTGCCGCGCGGGCTGCAGGAGCTGAACGTGCAGCTCTCCAAGCTGGTCGAGCAGCTGACGGTCGAGCTGGGGCGGTCACCGACGATCCCCGAGCTGGCGGAGAGCGCCGGGGTCGAGGAGGAAGAGGTGCTCGAAGCGCTCGAGTCCGGGCGGGCGTACACAGCGCTCTCGCTCTCACAGGGCACCACGATGGAGGGCGGCGAGGAGCTCGATCCGCTCGAGACCCTCGGCTCGATCGAGCATCAGTACGAGGTCTCGGAAGATCGCGCCGTGCTCGCGCCCGGCTTTCGTGCATTGGACGAGCGTGAGCGGTGGATCCTGCATCTGCGTTTCTTCGAGGGGCAGACGCAGTCGCAGATCGCCCGCCAGGTCGGGATCTCGCAGATGCACGTGTCCCGCCTGATTCGGCGCGCGATCGCGAAAATCCGCGACGAGATCGGCACCGACGAGCCGATCGAGCCTCGAACGGCCCGCTTGCACGGCGGCTGAGTTTCCCCTCCGTAGACTGTCCGCGTGTCGATGACGACCGCGGAGCTGCGCGAGCGATTTCAGGCGTTCTACGAGGAACGCGGCCATCTGCGCGTGCCGTCGCACTCGCTGATCCCGCCCGCGGACGACCGTTCGACGCTCTTCATCGTCGCGGGGATGCAGCAGTTCAAGCCGTACTTCCTGCGCACCAAGGAGCCGCCGAGCGACCGTGTCGTCAGCGTCCAGACCTGCCTCCGCGCGGGCGGGAAGGACACCGATCTCGACGACGTCGGCCGCACCGAGCGCCACTGCTCGTTCTTCGAGATGCTCGGCAACTTCTCGTTCGGCGACTACTTCAAGGACGAAGCCGTCGACTACGCCTGGGAGTTCGTCACGCAGGTGATGGGGCTCGAGGGCGATCGGCTGTCAGCGACGGTCCACGAGGGCGACCCCGCGCTCGAGCTGGACGAGGACGAGGTCGCGATCGCTGCCTGGCAGCGCGTCGGGATCCCGCCCGAGCGGATCGTGCGACTCGGCAAGGACAACTTCTGGCAGGCCGCCGAGACCGGCCCGTGCGGGCAGTGCTCGGAGATCTTCTACGACCGCGGCGAGCGCTACGCGTGCGGCGACCCGAGCTGCGGGCCCGGCCACTGCGACCGCTTCATGGAGATCTACAACCTTGTCTTCATGGAGTACGACCTGAAGCCGGGAAACGTCCTCGAACGCCTTCCCGCGAAGAATGTCGACACCGGTCTCGGCCTCGAGCGCACGATGTGCGTCGTCCAGGGCGTCGACTCGGTGTTCGACACCGACGGGTTCCGGGTGATCATGGACTGGATCGCCGAGCAGTCCGGCGTCGCATACCGCGACAGCGAGGTGTCGCAGAGGGCGCATCGTGTGCTTGCCGACCATCTGCGCGCGGTCACGTTCCTCGTGGCCGAGGGCGTCGTCCCCTCGAACGAGGGCCGCGGCTACATCTGTCGCAGGCTGCTCCGCCGCGCGATCCTGCAGGCGCAGCGCATCGGGCTCGACCGCGTGTACCGGCTGCCGGCGGTGGTGGTCGAGCAGATGGGAACGGCCTACCCGGCACTCGCCGAGCACGCCGGCGAGATCGAGCGGATCGTCAAGGAGGAAGAGACCCGCTTCACCGAGACGCTCGAGCGGGGCCTCAAGGAGCTCGACGCACTTGCGGACAAGCCCGCGATCGGTGCGGAGGAGGCATTCAAGCTGGCGGCCACGTTCGGCTTCCCGATCGAGCTGACGCAGGAGCTGGCCGAGGAGCGCGGCCAGGCGGTGGACGTCGACGGATTCCGGGCCCTGATGGAGCAGCATCGCGAGATCTCGCGCGCAGGCGGCGAGAAGAGCGATCTGCAGCGCGCAGCCGAGTTCGCCGGACAGGCGAGCTTCCAGACCGAGTTCGTGGGCTACGCCAAGACCGACGTGCTCACGCAGATCGGAGCGCTCGAGCAGCTCGACGAGCGTACGTTCCTCTGCAAGCTGCGGGAATCGCCCTTCTATGCCGAGAGCGGCGGGCAGGTGAGCGATGCAGGCGAGCTGATCCACGAGGAGAGCGGCGCGACTGCGGTGCTGCGCGCGGCCTACAAGGTCGGCGACGACCAGGCGCTCGTGTTCGAAGGCGACGGGTTTACCGAAGGCGACCGCGTCCGCGCAGTCGTGCCGTGGTCGGTCCGCTTCCCGACGATGACGAACCACACCGCGACGCATCTGCTCCAGGCGTCGCTGCGGGAGGTGCTCGGCGACCACGTGCACCAGGCCGGGTCGGCGGTGCGGCCGGACAAGCTGCGGTTCGACTTCACGCACACGCACGCGCTCACGCCGGACCAGAAGGAGCACGTCGAACGCATCGTCAACGAGAAGATCTTCGAGGCGATCCCGGTGCGGACGTTCGTGACCTCGATCGACGAGGCGCGCAAGCTCGGAGCCACGATGCTGTTCGGCGAGAAGTACGGCGAGGAGGTGCGGGTCGTCGAGATCGACGACTTCTCGCGAGAGCTGTGCGGCGGGACGCACGTGCGGTCCACCGCCGAGATCGGCCCGTTCGTGCTGCTGTCGGAGACGTCGGTCGGATCGGGCGCACGGCGGATCGAGGCCGTCACGGCGGGCGAGGCGTGGTCGGTGCTCCACGGCCGCTCCCGCGAGCTCGACGCGGTCCGCGGTGAGCTCGAACAGGCGAGGCGCGCAGCGCGGAAGCCCAAGCAGGCGGAGGCGGGGCCCGACATCGTCTGGCAGGACCGCGTGGACGGCGTCTTCGTGGCCGAGGTCAAGGGCGTACGCGGCGGGGAGCTGCGGGACCTCTCCGACCAGATGCGGCGGCGCGAGGGCGTGATGGCCGTCGTGCTCGCGTCCAGCGACGACGAGAAGGTTGCGCTCGTGGTCAACCTCGACAAGTCCGTCGAGCAGATCGACGCGGTGTCGGTCGTACGGCGGCTCGGCCCGATCATCGGCGGCGGCGGCGGCGGACGTCCGACGCTGGCCGAAGCCGGCGGCAAGAACGTGGGCGCCGTGCGCGAGGCGCTCGTCGCGGGCCGCGACGCGCTCGCGGCCGCGCTGCGGTGAAGGTGCTGGCGCTCGATTTCGGCTCCGCCCGGACGGGCGTCGCCGTCTCCGACCCGACGGGCACGGTCGCCCGCCCGGTGTCCACCGTCACCCAGGCCGTCACCGACGCGGGCTTCGGACGGCTGCTGGCGTTGATTCGCGACGAAGAACCGGAGCTGATCGTCGTCGGGATGCCGCTGACGCTGCGCGGCGAGCACGGCGAGCAGGCGCAAGAGACGGCGGAGTTCGTCGAACGGCTCCGCGGCTCGGTCGACGTTCCGGTCGAGACCTACGACGAGCGCTTCACTTCGGTCCTCGCAGACGGCGACGACGCCCGCGCTGCGGCACACCTTCTCTCGAGCTACCTCCAGTGGCAGAGCGCGGGCAACTGAGCGACGACCGCGCACCACGCGTGTCGCGTGCGCAGATCCGGCGTCGGCGGGCGATGGCGCTCGTGGCGCTCGCGATCGCCGCGCTGATCGTGACCTTCGCCGTGCGCACGGCTCTGCCGCATCTGCACCCGCACACCGCCGCTCCGCCTCCGCCGCCTCCGCCGCCGAAGCCGTTCCGGGTCGTGTTCCCGGAGGGCTTCACGCGCGCAGACATGGCGCAACGCGTCGGTGCAGTCGCGGCGATCGCAAAGCGAAAGCGGGGGGCGCCGGTCCGGCTCCGCTCGGCGACGTACCTTGCTGCGACGCGACGGCTCGTCGTTCCGTGCTTCACGCCGCGCGTGCGCAGCAGGACGGAGGGGTTCCTGTTCCCTGCGACGTACGACTTCCTCGCGAAGACGACGTCGGTGCAACTCGTGGGCGACCAGGTGCAGGCGTTCTGCCGAAACTGGCACACGCTGAACCTCGCCTACGCCCGCTCGAAGAATCTGACGCCGTACGACATCCTCACGATCGCGTCGATGGTCGAGAAGGAGGCGCAGGCGCCCGAGGAACGCCCGCTCGTCGCCGCAGTGATCTACAACCGGCTGCACGCACGCATGCCGCTCGGCATCGACGCGACGTTGCGCTACGGCTTGCACATCCCGTCGAACGAGTCGATTCTCGAGTCGCAGCTGCACAGCTCGAGCCCGTACAACTCGCGTGATCGCCTCGGCCTCCCACCGACGCCGATCGCGAATCCCGGGCTCGCCTCGCTGCGCGCGGCGGCGCACCCTGCCAAGGTCGACTATCTCTACTTCGTGCGCAAGCCCGACAAGGTGCATCACTTCTTCACGGCGAGCGCCTCGGCCTTCGCTCAGTACGAGTGCGCGCACGGCTACGGATGCTGACGACCGTCGGGTTGATCGGCAGTCCCGTCGCCGAGTCGCTCTCTCCGCGCATGCAGAACGCGGCGTTCGCCGCCCTCGGGCTCGAGTGGATGTACGTGGCGTTCGACGTCGGCGACGCTGTTGGGGCCGTGCAGGCGCTCCAGACGCTCGGGTTCGCAGGCGCTAACGTGACGATCCCGTACAAGCGCGCGGTTGTCGCGGCGTGCGACGAGACGGACGGAGACGCGGTGAACACGCTCGTCTTCCGCGACGGGCGCGTGCTCGGCTTCAACACCGACCGGGAGATCCTCGCCGGGATCGACGCAGAGCATGCGTGCCTGATCGGGGCCGGCGGCGCGGCCCAGGCGCTGCTGCCGGCGCTGCCGGCCGACACGCGCGTGTACTCACGCTCGGGAGCATGGCCTCCCGACGCCGCAGGCTGCGACCTGATCGTGAACGCGACGCCGATTCGCGACGAGCTGCTGGTTGTCCCGTCGGCCGGCCAGATCGTGGTGGATCTGGCGTACGGTCCGCGCGAGACGGCGCTCGTCGCGGCTGCTCGTCGCGCAGGTTGCGAGGTGGTCGACGGGCGGGAGGCGCTCGTCCGCCAGGGAGCGGCCTCGTTCCGCATCTGGACCGGCCGCGAGCCGCCGCTCGACGTCATGCGCCGCGCGGTTTCCGCCTCGAGCTAGGAGGGGCGAATCCCTCTTAGGCGCGCGCCCAGGCGACGATCGCGACGATCGCGACTGCTACCGCCGCGGCGATCCAGAGAGCGGTGCGCAGCAGGCTCCCATGGTGCGCCACCGCCTCAGGCGCCGCGGTCGCCTGCGGGCGTGTGGCCGAGACGTAGCGGTAGGTCGTCTCGCTCCGGCCGCCCGGGTCTGGATTGCCGAGAAAGGCCTGGTACTGCCGGACGCGGGCGAGCGACAGCAGCGTCCGGTTCGCCAGCGCGAGGGTCTGCCGGCCCGAGAGCCGCGGGGCGGCCTTCGGAAAGAACGAGACCGGGGTGACGGTGAGGTCGATGCGCCCACGCGCCCGAACGGTCGCGCGCAGCGGTCGGTCTCCGCCGAGACGGACGTGGACGGCGTGCCCGCCGACCGAGCCCGCCACGTCCAGCGGCGCTGCGACGCGCAGCTTCACCGTCTTCGGCGTCGAGAGGAGCTGGGCGCCGAGCGGCGGCGGAAACCGCCCGGCGTCGACCGCGAGCCGGAGATTGCGAAGCGCGGCTTGGAGCGGCGCAGTCCGCGCATCGGCTGCGAGTGCGAGCCCGGTCGTCTCGGTTCGATCGAACAGCGTGAAGGTCGCGCCGTGTCGCTCGATCGCGAGCGGCAGGGACGAGGCCGCAGACCGTCGCAGGACCGCGCGTGCGGCCAGCGTCCGCGTGCCGGGGTTGAAGCCCGCCCACAGGATGGCCGTGTCGCGCAGACCGGGCGTCGACTCCGATCCGCGCGCCGCCGAGACGTCGGAGACCGGGGCTGCGATCGAGTAGACGTAGTCACCGCGACCGTGCACGACCAACCGTTGCACGGCGACCAGTGCGAACGGTGTTCCGGCTGCGTCGATTGAGACGCGAACGCGGGTCACGGCCTCGACCCGGTGAGGGCGTCCTTCGGACGACGACGTCGCTCCGCCGCCGAGCGGTGGTTCCGGTGTGAGCCGGGCGACGGCCGACGGCAGCGCCACGAGCCCTGGCGTCGATGCCGTCGCTGTTGCGGCCGCCGCGAGCGCGACCGCAACAGCGACGACGCCCGCTACGCGGGCCGGATGGTGATCGTGACGGTGGTGCGGTCCTTGCAATCCTGGTTCATCTTCACCTGGCCGGAGTTTCCGGCGCCCGTGAAGTTGACCTCGGAGTCGGCAGCGTCCTGCTCTTCCTTCGTGACCGCGTAACCCGAAGCACCCTTGACGGCGTTCGCGAACGTCCTATGAGCATGCGTCAGGTCACCGTCGAGATAGCCGCTCGCGATCGTCGAGGGGCCGTCCTTCTTGACGCCGGTGAAGACCATCGCGGCGGGAGCCGGGAAGCTGCCCGGCAGGGTGTGCGAGCCCGTCATCGCGGCCGGCGCGGCCGGGCAGTCCTTGGTCAGGCCTTCCTTGTCCTTCTCCTCACCGCACGCGGTCAGTGCGAGCGTGAAGAGCACGGCGAGCGCTGCGAACAGCGTCGTCTTTCTCATCGGGTCTGCGGAACCTCCGGGAGCGTCGAGGAAAGGGGGTCGTCGCGGACGGGAGCGTATGTCATGTCGTGGAAGCGCGCGAAGTAGACGTCGTCGTCGACGACGCCGTCGTGGTTGTTCCGGTTGAACCCTCTGGAGTCACCGTTTGCGCCCTCGACGGTCACCTCCTCGAGCGATTTCGTGATCTGCGCGGGCTTGGTGGACGTCGACTTGCGGAGCGCGGCGGTGAGCACGTTGACGAAGTCGTAGGCGTACATCGCCGTCTCGGGCGGCTGCACGACCTGGAGGCCGGCGCGCGTCTTGACCCCGACCAGCTCCGGCCCGAACGCGTCCTCGAGCTTGCGCGCGAACGCCTGGAACGGTGCGACGCCCACCTCTGCGGTCAGCCGGCCGCCCGCAAAGGTGAGGCCGTCGACCCACGACGGATGGTTTGCGAGCTGCTGCCGCACGAAAGGGTCGCTGCCCGTCGGCGGCGTGAAGAAGGGGACGTTCCAGCCGGCGGAACGCGCCGCCGTGATCGCTGCGGCGATCGTCGCCGGTCGACCCCACACGAGCAAGGCGGTGGCGTGTGCACGTCGCGCGCGCAGGATCTGCGGGCTCAGGTCGAGCGCATCCGACGGGAGCGTCTCCTCGATCGCCACCGAGGAACGGTTCTCCGCGAAGGCCTGGTCGAGCGCGGCGGCACCGGCTGTGCCGTAGTCGGAGTCGTCGTGGAGCAGGCCGATCCGCAAGCGCTTCGGGATCAGGTACTCGGCGAGACGGAACGCGACCCCGTGGTCGGTCGGGGCGATCCGGAACACGTTCGGACGCTTCACGGGATCGATGATCTCCTTGCCGCCCTCGAACACGACTCCGATCGGCGTGCGCGACGGCGCCGCGATCCGCCAGGACGCGTCGATCCCGGTGCCCTCGTCCACGATCGCGACCGCGTGCTCGCCCACGGCCCGCCGCACGTTCGCGACGGCGCGCGCGGGGGAGAGCGCGCTGTCGAGCGTCTGGACGCGGAAGTTGTAGACCGTCTTGCCGACGGGCACGCCCGCCGCGTTCTGCTCCGCGACCGCCAGCCGCACGCCGTCCTCGATCGCCTGCCCGAGGTACGGGGTACGGGTGAACGGTGCGTCGACGACGATCAGCAGCGTCGGCCGGTTCGCCGTGCTCGAACGTCCGCCGCAGCCGGCGAGGATCCCGGCTGCGACGACGGCGAGGAGGACGCGGCCCATCGCTACAGACTCTGCCTGCCGAGATACGCAGCACGCACGCGCTCATTTGCGGCGACGTTGTCCGGCTCGCCGTCGGCGATCACGCGCCCGGCGTCGAGCACGACCACGCGGTCGGCGAGACGGCGGATCACCTGGAGATTGTGCTCGACGACGAGGAGGGCCAATCCCTCGCGACGCAGGTCGGAGAGCAGCTCGATCATCCGTCCGGCGTCGTCGGGCGCTGCGCCCGCCGTCGGTTCGTCGACGAGCAGCACGGACGCCTGCGTTGCGTAGGCGGCTGCGAGCATCAGCACCCGCTGTCGCCCGACCGGCAATTCGCCCGCGGGTGTGTCCTCAGGAAGGCCGAAGCGGGCCAGGATGCCGCGCGCCTCGGTCGCGAAACGGGCGTCCTCGCCGCGGGTCGCCGGCGTCGCGAGCACGGTGCGCACGAAGCCCGACGCGTGCCGGCGTAGGCGCGAGGCGACGAGGATGTGCTCGAGCGGGGAGAGAGACGGGAAGACACCGTTCGCCTGCAGCGTCCGCACGGCGCCGCTGCGGCCGGCGACCGTCCCGGCGTCCGGTGTCACGACACCGGCGAGCATCCGCAGCACGGTCGTCTTGCCGGATCCGTTCGGTCCCACCAGCGCGGTGATCGTCCCCGGCTCGATCGCGAGCGACACGTCGTCGACCGCGGCGACCGGTCCGAACCGCTTCTCGAGGCCGGCTGCCGTGAGGCCGTGTGGTACCCGCCGACGCGCCGGAGCGGTGGCGGAGGTCCCCCGGGTACGACGTCCCGGCCGCAGGATCCCGTTCCAGCCGAGCGAGAGGATCGCGAGCAGCATCACCGAGGCGAGCAGGGTGTGCGACCTTGCCGACGAGACGTTCTCGAGCGAGCCGATCGCGTCGGCCGCCAGCGAGAGCACGCCGAGCACCAGGATCCCGACCGGCGCGCCGAGCGCGGTCAGTGCCCCGCCGAGCAGGACGACGACGAAGAGCCGGAACGAGAGGTACGGGTCGTAGCTCGCGGGGTCCGCGACGGCCGCGAGATGGACCGCGAGCGCACCCGTGATCCCCGCAGCACCTCCCGCGGCTGCGATCGCCTGCGCACGAAGCCGGTCGACCGGGACGCCGAGCGCGCGGGCGGCCGGCTCCCGCTCGCGCGCGGCGGCGAGAGCGAGCCCGAACGGCGCACGGCGGAGGGCGGTGAAGCCGAGGACGAACACCGCGGTGAGCCCGAGCGCGAGCTCGTAATGCTGCGCAGGCGTTGGGCCCGCGGCGGAGACGACGAGGCCCTGGGTGCCGCCGAGCAGCCACGTCAGCGACTGCAGCGCGAGGGCGATCGTCCACGCGACGATCCAGGTCGCGGCCGCAAACGCCGCGCGCGGGAGTCGCGCGAAAGCGACGCCGACGAGCCCGCCCGCGGCTGCCCCGGCGGCTGCCCCGCAGACTGCCGCGGCGGCGAGCGGACCCCGTGCTCGAGCAGCCTGGCCGAGACGGTGGCGCCCACCGCGACGAAACCTCCTTGCGCCAGCAGGGGCAACCCGGCGACCCCGACGACGAGGGCGAGACCGACCGCCGCGGCGGCCAGGTACAGCCCGTTCGCCAGGTCGGCCGTGCGCGAGTCGCCGAACACGAGCGGCGCGAAGGCGGCGATCGCGAAGGCGACGGCTGCCGCGGTCGAGCGTGGCCGCCAGGCGAGACGGGCGTCGCGAGCGGCCCCCGAGAGGGCGGCCACCGTCGTCGTCATTCGACCGCCTCTCGCAGCGTGCGCGCCCGCCAGGCCAGCAGCACGAGGCCCGCGAGCAGCGGCACGACGTCGCGATAGGCGGGGCCGAGCTGGGCCGTCCCGAGGTGCGCGGAGGTGACCGTGGCCTGGACGAGGCCGACTGCGATGCCGGCCGCGAGCGCCCGCCGCGGGTCGAACCACGCAACCGCGGCCGCGACGAGTCCGTAGAGGCCGTAGCGCGCCGCGGCGTCGACGTCGAACGCCGCCGAGGGCGCCGCCAGGATCGCCGCGAGGCCCGCGAAGGCGCCGGCGACTGCGAACGCTCCCGCCACCAGCCACGTCACAGGCAGCCCGGTGACGACCGCGGCGTCGTAGTCCTGCGCGATCGCCTCGAGTGCGCGCCCGTACCGCGTGGCGCGGAGCAGATAGGTGGCGAGCGCCGCGAGTGCCAGCGCGGCGGCGGCGACGAACAGCGAGCGCGACTCGATCGTCGCGCCGCCGACGTGCCAGAAGCCCTCGGACCCGATGCGATGGAACGGCAGCGGGTCCGGGAAGACGTAGGCGGACCGGTCGAACGAGACCTGCAGCAACGTTCGCACGGCGAACGCGACGGCGAGCGACGCGCCGACCCAGCCGATCAGCGAGCCGCGCGCTCGGTACGGCTCGATTGCGAGCAAGTACGAGCCGGCGCTCGCCCCTGCGGTGACGACGAGCCCGACGAGCAGCGCGACGAGGAAGCGGAGGCCGCCGACACTCGTCTGCGACACGGGCCCCGAGCCCGTCGCGACGTACAGGGTCGCGAACACCCCCAGGGCGATCAGCTCGCCGAAGGCGAAGTGGACGACGCCGGTGAGCCTGAACACGACCGCGTGCCCGACCGCGACGAGCCCGTAGACGGCGCCGGCGGCGAAGCCGCTCGCGAGGATCTGCAAAACCACGGCCACGCCGTCACCACTCTAGGCTTGAACGGATGACGCTTCGTCTGGCAAGTGCCGGTGAATCGCACGGGCCGGGGCTGGTCGCGATCGTGAGCGGCCTGCCGGCCGGGCTCGAGCTCGATCGTGACGCGATCGACGCCGACCTGAAGCGGCGCCAGGAGGGTTACGGCCGGTCGCCGAGGCAGCGGATCGAGCAGGACCGCGTCGAGGTGCTCGCCGGGCTGCGCCACGGGCGCACGCTCGGCACGCCGCTCGCGCTCGTCGTCCGAAACCGCGACCACGACAACTGGACGTGGGGGATGTCGCCGTGGCCTCCGGAGGGTGAGAAGTCCGGCAAGGGCACCAAGCCGGTGACGCTGCCGCGGCCCGGTCACGCGGACCTGGCGGGCGTCCTCAAGTACGGGCACGACGACGTGCGGAACGCACTCGAGCGGGCGTCGGCGCGCCACACTGCCGTGCACGTCGCCGCGGGCGCGGTGGCGAAGGCGCTGCTGGCGTCGATCGGAATCGGTGTCGCCGGTGCGGCCGTCGACGAGCCGGGGCTCCAGGCGCGCATCGACGAGGCTCGCGCCGAGCGCGACACGGTGGGCGGGATCGTCGAAGTACGCGCGACCGGCGTACCGCCCGGCCTCGGGTCGTACGCCACCAAGGAGGACCGTCTCGACGCGCGGCTCGCGGCCGCCGTCATGGGGATCCAGGCGGTGAAGGGAGTCGAGATCGGGGACGGCTTCGCGCTCGCCGCCCTGCGCGGCTCGGAGGCGCACGACGAGATCGGTCCGGATCGGCGGCGCTCGACGAATCGGGCCGGCGGCATCGAAGCGGGCGTATCGAACGGCGAGGAGATCGTCGTGCGCGCGGCGATGAAGCCGCTGCCCACCCTGATGAAGCCGCTCGCCTCGGTCGACCTCGTCACCGGTGAACCGGGAGAAGCGCTGGTCGAGCGCTCCGACGTTGCCGCGGTCGAGGCGCTCGGAGTGGTCGCCGAGGCGGCGGTTGCGTGGGAGCTCGCCGGCGCTGCGCGAGACAAGTTCGGTGGAGATTCGCTCGGGGACTTCGTCGCTGCGCACGCGGCGTATGTCGAGCGGATCCAGTGGGCGTAGCTTGGCGCTGACGTGGCGCTGAACGCGCTCGACCGGCACCTCGCGCTCGTCGGCTTCATGGGCGCGGGGAAGACGACACTCGCCGCCGAGCTCGGCGAACGGCTGCAGCGGCACGTCCTGAGCGTCGACCGCGAGATCGAGGAGTCCGAGAGTCGGTCGCCTGCGGAGCTCTTCGAGGAGCTGGGTGAGGCCGCGTTCCGCGCGTTCGAAGCGAATGTCATCTCGCACGAGCTGCGGATGCCGTTCCCGGTCGTCGTCGACGCGGGCGGGGGTGCCGTCACGCATGAGGGCACGAGGCTCCAGCTCCGGAACCGAGCGTTCACCGTGCTGCTCGACGTCGATGTCGACACGGCGTGGGCTCGCGTGCGCGGCACCGACCGGCCGCTCGCCCAGGACGAGGCTGCCTTCAGGCGCCTGTACGCCGATCGCTCGCTTCTCTACCGCGAGGTCGCGGACGCGATCGTCGCGAGCGCCGACGTGGACGGGGCCGTGCTCGTCGCCGCCGGCGTCCACCACGAGCGCGGCTCGCTCGACCGGCTCGGCGAGCTGGTGCCCGGCGACGTGGCCGTCGCGCTCGTCGGCGACGAGCACGTGCTCGGGTTGTACGGCGACCGGGCGCGGGCCGCGCTCGGTGAGAGGCTGGTCTCGACCCACGAGCTTCCGGTGGGCGAGCAGGCGAAGCAGCTCGCTGTCGTCGAACGGCTCTGGCACGACCTCGCGCTCGATCGCGACGGCACGCTGGTCGCACTCGGCGGCGGCACGACCACGGATGCGGCCGGCTTCGCCGCGGCGACCTACCTCCGTGGCGTGCCCTGGGTGGCGGTGCCGACGACGCTCGTTGGCCAGCTCGACGCCGCGATCGGCGGGAAGACGGGGGTGGACACCGCGAACGGCAAGAACCTCGCCGGTGCGTTCCACTGGCCCGCGCGCGTCGTGATCGACGAGACGCTGCTCGAGACGCTTCCGCAGAGCGAACGGCGGAACGGCGAGGCGGAGCGGCTGAAGACCGAGCTGCTCGCGGGCCGTCCGCTGGACGCCCGCGGCGCCGCGGCCTACAAGGCGGCGCTCTGCCTGCGCGACCGCTACGACCGTGGGCCGCGCCGCTGGCTCAATCTCGGCCACACGTTCGGCCACGCGCTCGAGGCGGCCGCCGACTTCGGGTTGCCGCACGGCGAGGCGGTCGCGCTCGGCCTGGTCGCGGCGCTCGAGCTGAGTGGCCGCGACACCACTGCCGTGCGGGAAGCGCTCGATCCGAAGCCCGTGCGCGTGGACCGGGAACGGGCGTGGCAGGCGCTCCAGCACGACAAGAAGCGGTCGGGTGGAGCGATCAACCTCGTTCTGCTCGGGGAGGACGGGCCGACGGTCGAGGCGCGGCCGGCAGACGAGGTGAGGGCCGCACTGGATAGCCTCATCGCCGACTGATGCCGATTCCGACCGCAGACCGATGCAGATCCTCGTCCTGAACGGCGTAAATCTGAATGCGCTGAGCCGCCGCGACCCCAAGGTGTACGGGGGCATCAGCCTGAACGAGCTCGAGAGCCGCATCTACGCCTGGGCGCATGAGCTCGACGTCAACGCGCGCTGCCGGCAGACGAACAACGAAGGGGAGTTCATCGACTGGGTGCACGATGCCTACGACAACGTCGACGGGGTGATCGTCAACCCGGGCGCCTGGAGCCACTACAGCTACGCGATTCGCGATGCGCTCGAGCTGCTCGAGGTGCCGATCGTCGAAGTGCACCTCTCGGACATCGAACATCGCGAGCAGTGGCGGCGGCACAGCGTCGTGGCCGAGCTTGCTGCGCACCGTGTGCTCGGGAAGGGGCCGGACGGCTACCGCGAGGCACTCGAGTTTCTCGCCGGGAAGGAGCACGAATGACGTCGCGCCTGGAAGCCCTCACCGCACAGCTCAAGCTGCCGCTGCTCGTTACGAACCTCGTCAACGTCCGCTATCTCACCGGCTTCGACAGCTCGAATGCGGCGCTCCTGGTGCGGCCGAAAGGCGATGCCACCCTCTTCACCGACTTCCGCTACATCGAGGTAGCGCGGCAGGTCCCCGGTGTCGATGTGCAGCTGGCGAACCGGTCGCTGATCGGCGACCTGGCGAAGCGCCTGTCGGGACGGGTGCAATTCGAGGCCGATGTCCTCCCGTATCTGCAGTGGGAGCGGCTCGGCGCGCAAAAGGTCACGCCGGTCGCGAGCACCGGGATCGTGGAAGCGCTGCGGGCGGTGAAGGACGACGAAGAGCTGTCCGCGACGCGGCGCGCGGCGCGCGCCGCCGACCGGGCGTTCGAGGCGCTGACTGCCGAGACCTGGGTCGGCCGGAGCGAGAAGGAGCTCGCCTGGCGGCTGCGCGAGCTTCTGCACGCGCACGGCGCTGACGGGCCGAGCTTCGACGCGGTCGTCGCCTGGGGGCCGAACGGCGCCCGGCCCCACGCGACTCCGGGCGACACGATCCTCGAGCCGCGGTCGCTTGTCGTCGTCGATTGGGGCGCGATGGTCGACGGCTACTGCAGCGACTGCACCCGCACCGTCTCGACCGGCGGCCTGCCGGACCGGCTGCGTGAGATCTACGACGTCTGCCGGGATGCGCAGCAGCGGGCCTGCGACGGGATCAAGGCGGGAATGACCGGGGTGGAGGCAGACCAGCTCGCACGCGAGCCGATCACGGCGGCGAAGTGGGGCGAGGAGTTCGGCCACGGTCTCGGGCACGGCACCGGGCTCGAGGTGCACGAGGCGCCGCGCCTCTCACCCGAGTCGACCGATGTGCTCGCAGCCGGCAACGTCGTCACGATCGAGCCCGGGATCTACGTCGAGGGCCTCGCTGGCGTCCGCATCGAAGATCAGGCCGTCGTCCGCGACGACGGCGTCGAGCTGCTCACCGCGTTCCCGAAGGCGCTGATCGAGGTCTCATGAGACGTAGGCTCGACGGAGTCTCACAAGGAGCGGAGGTGCCGGCTTGGCCGGCGCCGGAGCGGGCATGACAGAGGACACGCTGACAGTCGTCGACAACCGCACCGGCCGCGAGTACACGTTGCCGATCGCAGACGGCGCCGTGCGGGCGACCGAGCTGGCGCAGATCGACGGCTTGCTCTCGTTCGATCCCGCGTTCCTGAACACCGCGGCGTGTCGGAGCGCGATCACGTACATCGACGGCGACGCCGGGATCCTCCGCTATCGCGGCTATCCGATCGAGCAGCTCGCCGAAGAGGCCGGCTTTCTCGAGACGGCGTACCTGCTCTTCGAAGGCGAGCTTCCGACCGCCGAAGGGCTGCGCGGCTGGGAGGACGACGTGCGTTTGCACACCTACGTCCACACGAACGTGACGAAGTTCCTCGAGGGCTTCCGCTACGACGCGCATCCGATGGGGATGCTGCTCGGCGCCGTCGGCGCGCTCTCGACGTTCTATCCGGACGCGAAGGACGTCTCCGACCCGGAGAACCGCTACCTGCAGCGGCTCCGGCTGATGGCGAAGCTCCCGACGATCGCTGCGTACATCTTCAGACATTCGCGCGGGCTGCCGTACGTGCTGCCGCGGAACGACCTCGACTACATCCCCAACTTCGTGAACATGACCTTCGAGATCGGCGGTCGCCACGAGGCGAACCCGGTGCTGCAGCGTGCGCTGGAGATCCTGCTCGTGCTGCACGCCGACCACGAGCAGAACTGCTCGACGAACGCCGTGCGCGGGGTTGGCTCCTCACAGGTCGATCCGTTCTCGGCGGTCTCCGCCGGGATTGCCGCGCTGTACGGGCCGCTGCACGGCGGGGCGAACGAGGCGGTCCTCCGCATGCTCGACGAGATCGGCGACAAAAAGAACGTGCCGGCGTTCATCGAGCAGGTGAAGTCGGGCCACGGACGGCTGATGGGCTTCGGCCATCGCGTCTACAAGAGTTACGACCCGCGGGCGAAGCTGATCAAGAGCGTCGCCGACTCGGTGTTCGCCGAGACCGGGCTGAACCCGAAGCTGGAGATCGCGCTCGAGCTCGAGCGCATTGCGCTCGAGGACGAGTACTTCGTCTCGCGCCGGCTCTACCCGAACGTCGACTTCTACTCCGGTCTCATCTACCAGGCGATGGGCTACTCGACGGATTACTTCACCGTCTTGTTCGCGCTCGGCCGTCTCCCCGGCTGGATCGCCCAGTGGGAGGAGATGCTCACCGACCCGGAGCAGAAGATCGCGCGGCCGCGGCAGCTGTACGTCGGCGCGCCCGAGCGGCCGTACGTGCCGATCGATCGTCGTTAGCTACCCTGCCGCGCCGATGGCCGAGGTCGTCTCAACCAACCAGTTCCGCAACGGCATGCACATCGAGCTCGACGGGCAGACGTGGCGGATCGTCGAGTTCCAGCACGTCAAGCCGGGCAAGGGTGGCGCGTTCGTCCGCACCAAGCTGAAGGGGCTCACGAGCGGCTCCGTCGTCGACAAGACGTTCCGGGCGGGAGAGAAGTTCAACCGCATCCGCACCGAGACGAAGAACATGCAGTACCTCTACGACTCCGGCGACGAGGTCGTCTTCATGGACGAGGAGACCTTCGACCAGCTCTCGCTGCCGCACGCCGACCTCGAGGACGAGCTGCCGTTCATGCAGCCGTCGTCCTCGGTCCAGGTGATGTTCGTCGACGGCAGCCCGACCGGCGTCGAGCTGCCGGCATCGGTCGTGCTCGAGGTGACCGAGACGGAGCCGGGCATCAAGGGCGACACGGTCTCGAACGTGACGAAACCGGCGACGCTCGAGACCGGCGCGGTCGTGCAGGTCCCGCTCTTCGTGAACGTGGGCGACAGGATCAAGGTCGACCCTCGCGAAAAGCGCTACATCCAACGCGCGTAGCACCCCCCTCGGACCAGCGCCAACCCGGCCGCCTCTCGGCAGCCGTGATCGACGGTGCTCCCGACGTGTCGGAAGCGCGCCTAGATGGCAGAGTCGACGCGTGCCGCCAGCCGGAGTGCCACCGTGGGCTCGTAGCCTCGATCGATCAACTTCCGCAGACGGCGGGCCAGAACCTGCTCCGCCGCGTCGATCGACAGGTGCTCGAACTCATCACGGGTCCACGTCCGTTCGGGCTGCCACGCCTCGAACTCGTCCCATGTGATCTGAACCGCAGACATACAAAAAGAGGATTCGGCCGTGCGCAGGCGCGGCTTGAGTAGCCGGACGGTATGAACGGCCCACGGTAAGGTGCGCGCGATGCCACGCCTGGTGGACACGACGATCCGCGTTCTCGGCCAGGAGCCGCTGGACGGGCTGATCCCGACCGCCGACATCCTCCGCCTCGCCGAGGTCCTCGACGCGGCCGGATTCGCCTATCTCGAGGTCTCGGGCGGGGGTGTCTTCGACAGCGCCGTGCACCGCGGCGTCGAGAGCCCATGGGCGCGGATCCGGGCGCTCAAGGCACGGGTCAAGACGCCGCTCGCGCTTGCCCTGCGCGGGCGCTTCCTCGTCGGCTCGCGCCCCGTGGGCGGTGACTTCGCGCGGCGCTTCGTCGCCAGCGCCGCCGACAGCGGCATCGACGTCTTCCGTCTTCACGATCCGCTGAACGACGTCGACAACCTGCGCGAGGCGGCCGGGGCGATCGTCGATGCGGGCCGCGAGTTCGACGCCGGTCTCCTGTACGGCAGCGGCCGTCACGAGGCCCTGGTTGCCGCCGCACTTAAGCTGCCGGAGCTCGGCGCGGCGCGCATCCTGTTGCACGACCCGGCGGCGCTGCTGCAGCCGCACCGCGCGAGCGAGCTGACGTTCGAGCTCCGCGAGATCTCCGGCCTGCCGGTCGGGCTGTATGCGCAGGGAGCCGGCGGCAACGCGCTCGCGGCCGCGCTCGAAGCGGCCCGCGCCGGCGCCGACCTGATCGCTACGGCTGTGTACCCGGTCGCGCTCTCACTGCACCGCGTGTCGGCCGAGGCGGCAGCCCAGGCGTTCGGCGGGCTCGGGCTCGACACGGGCATCGACCTCGACCGGCTCTGGGAAGCGGCGGATCTCGTCGACGAGCACCTCGGCGACGAGCCGGTAGCGCCGCTCGCGCCGCGCATCGCCGTCCGCGCCGCGCAGAACAAGCTGCCGGTGGGGCTCGTGGCCGCTCTCGACCGCCAGCTCCGCAGCCAGGCCGCCGGCGATCGTCTCGACGAAGTGCTCGTCGAGGTCGACCACGTCCGCCGCGAGATCGGGTCGCCGCCGCTCGCAGCGCCGATCGGCCAGATCGTCGCGTCTCAGGCGCTCCTGAACGTGCTCAGTGCGAACCGCTACTCGACGATCGTCGACGAGCTGCGCGAACTGGTGCTCGGCCGGTTCGGGCGAACGCCGGCCCCGGTCGATCCGGCGCTCGTGCGTGCCGTCGAGCTCTACGACGACACCGGCGCGCCGGAACCGGTCGATCTCGACACGCTGCGCGACGAGGCGGACGGGCTCGCCTCGAGCGAGGAGGAGCTGCTCCTGCTCGCGCTCTTCGGCGAGGAAGCCGAGCCGCTGCTGCGAACGCTTCGGGAGCGCTCGAGCGGAGACGAGTCGCTCGCGGCCGGCGGCGTCGACCGGGTTCGCGCCGAACGGATCCGTGAGGTCGTGCGCATCGTGCAGGAGACCGGAGTGGGCGAGATCACGATCGAGGAAGACGGGATGCGCGTCAGCGTGCGGCGAACCCTCGACCAGCCTCTGGCGACCGGCACCGGCCTCGCGCCTGCCGTCGAGCCGGAGCTGCCACCGATCCTTCCGGCGGACGACGCACTCGTCCGGGTCGAGAGCCCGATGGTCGGCACGTTCTACCGGTCTCCGACACCGGGGGAGCCGCCGTTCGTCTCCGAGGGAGAGCCGGTCGCCGCCGGGCAGACGCTCTGCATCCTCGAGGCGATGAAGCTGATGAACGAGGTGAAGGCCGAGGTGGAGGGGATCGTGCGCGCGATCCACGCCCAGAACGCCGAGCCGGTCGAGTACGGCCAGCTGCTCTTCGAGCTCGAGCGCGTCAACGGCCGCCCGCTCGACGCCGTCTAGATGTTCACGAGAGTCCTCGTGGCGAATCGCGGCGAGATCGCCGTCCGCGTGATCCGGACGCTCCACGAGCTCGGGATCGAGGCGGTCGCCATCTACTCGACGGCGGACCGTGACTCGCTGCATGTTCGGATGGCCGACCACGCCGTCTGCGTCGGCCCGCCGGCCGCGTCGGAGAGCTACCTCCGCATCCCTAACGTCGTGGCCGCCGCCGAGACGACCGGTTGTCAGGCGGTGCACCCCGGTTACGGGTTCCTCGCCGAGAACCCGGCGTTCGTCGCGGCGTGCGCCGACAACGACCTGACCTTCGTGGGGCCGCCCGCAGACGTGATGGCGGCGATGGGCGACAAGATCGCGGCGAAGCAGGCGATGCGCGCCGCGGATGTGCCGACGGTACCGGGCACGGAGGGAGCGACGACGATCGCAACTGCCCGCAGCGCCGCCGAGGAGATCGGCTTCCCCGTGCTGCTCAAGGCGAGCGCCGGCGGCGGCGGCAAAGGGATGCGGCTCGTTCGCTCCGCCGAGGATCTCGAGGATGCGTTCGGCACGGCGGCCTCGGAGGCCGAGGCGTCGTTCGGCAACTCCACCCTCTATGTCGAGAAGGCGCTCGTGCCGGCTCGCCACGTCGAGATCCAGGTGCTGTGCGACGAGCACGGCAACGTGCTGACGCTCGGCGAGCGCGAGTGCTCGATCCAGCGCCGCCACCAGAAGCTGATCGAGGAGTCGCCGTCGGCGGCGCTCTCCCCGGAGCAGCGCGAGGCGATGGAGGCCGCCGCCGAGCGGGCGTGTCACGCCGTCGGCTACCGCAACGCGGGAACGTTCGAGTTCCTGCTCGGAGCAGACGGGAGCTTCTACTTCATCGAGCTGAACGCGCGACTGCAGGTCGAGCATCCGGTGAGCGAGCTCGTCACCGGCGTCGACATCGTGAGGGAGCAGCTCCGCATTGCGGCGGGCGAGCCGCTGCGGGCGACGGGGCGGGCGGCGCGCCAGGGGCACGCGATCGAGATTCGGCTCAACGCCGAGGACCCCGACGCCGACTTCCGTCCGGCGCCTGGTCGCATCGGCGTGTTCCGGCCGCCGCTCGGGCCCGGCGTGCGCGTCGACACGTTCGTGGAGTCCGGTTCGGTGATCTCGCCGTACTACGACTCGATGATCGCGAAGCTCGTCGTCTGGGACATCGATCGAGCCACGGCGATCGCGCGCGCTGAGCGTGCGCTCGGCGAGACCGTCGTCGAAGGGATCCCCACGACACGCGAGCTGGCGCTCGAGGTGCTGGCGAGCGAGCCGTTCCGGTCGGGTGCCTACTCGACCTCGACGCTCGAGGCGATGCGGGCGGTGGTCGCGTGAGCGTCTCGCGCCGGCAGGCCCGGCGTCAGGCGCTCTTCCTGCTCTACCAGTGGGATCTCTCCGGCCAGGAGATCGGCTCGCAGTACGACGGCGAGATCGACCCGTGGGCGAGAGAGGTGGTGGAGACGGTTGCGGCGAGGGCGCCTGAGCTCGATGTGCGCATCACGGCGGCGGCGGAAGGCTGGACGGCCGACCGGCTCGGCGTGGTCGAGCGGAGCGCGCTCCGGGTGGCGGTGCACGAGCTCGAGACGGGCGACGTGCCGGCCGAGGTCGCCATCAACGAAGCGGTGGCGTTCGCGAAGCGCTACGCATCCGACGACGCTGCGAAGCTCGTGAACGGCATCCTGGGTCGCATTCAACGGGAGGAGGCGGCATGACCGCAGAGGAGAGCTTGTCGAACGCCGAGAACCTGCTGGCGCGGCTCGAGTCGGCGCGGGCGCAGCTCGAGCACACGGACGACCCGGAGCGGGCGATCGCGATCCTCCAGGAGCTCGCCGACCTTGCGAAGGACGTCGAGGGGGAGCTCCAGCGCGCCAAGCGCGCCGCCGAGACGGAAGCGGCTGCACCGCCCGGCCCCGATGTCCCGGCCGCCTGACCAGCTTCGTGCGCTCGTCGAGAGCTATCTCGACGACCTCAGCCTGACGCCCGAGCTCGGCGGGCTCGCCGAGCCCGTCCGGTACGCGCTCGGCGGGAAGCGGGTGCGCCCCGTCCTCTGCCTCGCGACCGGCGACGCTCTCGGCCTGGCGGTCGAGAGCCTCTTGCCGGCTGCCGCCGCGCTGGAGCTCGTGCATTCGTTCTCACTCGTCCACGACGACCTGCCGGCGCTCGACGACGACCGCGAGCGCAGAGGGGCGCCGTCCGTGTGGGCGGAGTTCGGCGAGGCGCAGGCAGTGCTGGCCGGCGATGCCCTGCTCGCCGAGGCCTTCCGGCTCGCCCTCAGCTACCCGACGGGCGACGTCGCGCGCGAGCTCGTCGGCGCGACGCTGCACATGATCGGCGGCCAGTGGCTCGATCTGAGCGGCGGCGGCGACCGCGACGACCTCCACCGGCTGAAGACCGGTGCGCTCTTCTCGGCCGCGGTCGGCTGCGCGCTCGCGGCCGGTGACGTTTCCCACGACGAGCGGGAGCCCTGGCACGAGTTCGCAGCCGAGGTCGGCCTTCTCTTCCAGATCGTCGACGACCTGCTCGACGGCGACGGCTACGTGCTCGACGTCGGCGAGGACGGCGCCCGCCGCCTCGCGGACGAGGCGGCGGAGCGCGCGCACTCCCGGCTCCAGGCGATCGACGCCGACACCGACGTGCTCGCCGAGATCGTCGACGGCCTCACCGTGCGGAACAGCTAGACCGTCCACGCGGTCGTCCGGCGACGTTCGTCCCGGCGAGTAGAGGCTCGGCAAGCCTCTAGCCTGTTCGGGGTGAAGGTCCGCGGACGGCTCGGAGCGCTCGCCGAGCGCAACTTCAGGCTGGTCTTCTCGAGCACGACGATCTCGGCGCTCGGTGACGGCGTCACGACCGTTGCGCTCGCGTTCGCCGTGCTCCACATCTCGGGCTCGGCCACCTCGCTCGGCCTCGTGATCGCGGCCCGGCAGGTGGCGGCGGCCGCGATCGCGGTTGCCGCGGGCGTGTGGGCCGACCGCTTGCCGCGCCATCTGGTGCTCGTGGTCGCCGCCTCGGTGCAGGGAACGGTGCAGGCGATCGCCGGCACGCTGGTGCTCACCGGCCGCGCCGACGTGTGGATGCTCGTCGTCCTGGCGTTCAGCTACGGCCTCGCTGACGGCTTCGTGATCCCGACCTCGCAGGGGCTGATCCCGGCGGTCGTCAGCGCCTCGCGCCTCCAGCAGGCGAACGCGCTGCTCGGCCTCAGCCGGTCGGTGCTCGGCGTCCTCGGCCCGGCGATCGGCGGCGTGCTCGTGGCCGCCGGCAGCCCCGGCTCCGCACTGGTCGTCGACGCGGCCAGCTTCGGCGTCGCGGCGGTGCTGCTCCTCCGCGTGTCCATCCCGGCGCGTGCGGACCGCGTCGAGCCAGAACCGTTCTTCGCCGAGTTGCGCGCGGGCTGGAAGGAGTTTCGGCGCCAGACCTGGATCTGGACGACGATCGTCTTCTTCGGGATCGGCAACTGCGCGTCGGCGTCCGTGTTCGTGCTCGGCCCGCTGACGGCGGCACAGCACTACTCGGGCGGCAGCACCTGGGCGCTGCTCGTCAGCTCGTTCGCCGGAGGCACGATCGTGGGTGGAGTGATCGCGCTGCGGATCCGTCCCCGCCGTCCGCTCCTCGCGTCGTGTGTCGCGGCAGTACCGCTCGCCTTGCAGGCGCTCGGCCTCGCGCTGCAGCCGCCCGTCGCGGTCCTCGTGGCGATCTGGGTCGTCGCCGGGATCGGATTGGCGATCCACCTCGCGCTCTGGTTCACGGTCTTCCAGCGGCACGTCCCGGAAGCGGCGCGTTCGCGCGTCAGCTCGTACGACGCGCTCGGCTCGTTCGTGCTCCTGCCGCTGGGGTCAGCGATCGCAGGCCCGGTCTCAGCGCTGGTCGGTGTCCCGGCGACGCTGCTCGGGACCTTCGCGATCGAGATCGTGTGCTTCGCCGCGATCATCGCGCAGCCGAGCGTGTGGGCGATCAGAAGCGACCCGAGCCGACTGGAGGCGAGTGCCCAAGCAGCGGCTTGACGTCGTGCTGGTCGAGCGCGGTCTCGCCGAGTCGCGCGCGCAGGCCCAGGCGCTCGTCCTGGCCGGGCTCGTGCCCGGGCACGCGAAACCAGGCGAGCAGGTTCGCCGAGGACATCGAGCTCGAGGTCGTCGCGCCGCCTCCGTACGTCTCGCGGGCCGGGCACAAGCTCGCGAACGCGCTCGATGCGTTCGGCGTCGACGTCGCCGGCCTCGACTGTCTCGACGTCGGCGCGTCGACCGGCGGGTTCATCGGACGTGCTCCTGCAACGGGGAGCCGCGCGCGTGATCGCGCTCGACGTCGGCTACGGGCAGCTTCACGACCGCATCCGCCGCGACCCGCGGGTGACGGTCCTGGAGCGTGTGAACGCGCGTTCCCTCATGGAGCTGCCCTTCGCACCGCAACTCGTGACCTGCGACGTGTCGTTCATCTCGGCGAAGCTCGCCGCTGCCGCCGGCGCTGCGGCTCGCAGCGCCGGGGTGGCAGGCGCTCGTGCTCGTCAAGCCGCAGTTCGAAGCCGGCCGAGCCGAGGCGCCGAAGGGGGTCGTGCGCGATCCCGCGGTCCAGGCGCGAGTCGTGCGCGAGGTCGCGAGTCGCGCTCGCCGAGGCCGGGGCCGAGCCGCGCGGGGTCGTAGACTCGGGCCTTCCTGGACCGAAGGGAAACCGTGAGTTCGTCCTCCACCTCGTCGACCGAGAACGCGCCGTTGCACCCGCCGAGCTCGACCGCTGGATCGCCGATGCCGTCGGTTAGCCGCGCCGCCGTCGTCACGAACGGGCGCAACGGGGCTGTGGCCGAGGCACTCGAGCGGCTGCGGCGCGTCGCCGAGGCGGCCGGCGTGGAGTTGCTCGAGGACGGCGCAGACGTCGCCGGGGTCGACATCGCGATCGTGCTCGGCGGCGACGGGACGATGCTGCGGGCGCTGACGCGGTTCCTCGGCACGGGAGTTCCCGTGATCGGCGTGAACTACGGGCGCGTCGGCTTCCTGACGGCGATCCCGGCCGACGAGCTCGAGGAAGACTTCGCGCGCGTCTTCGCAGGCGACTACCGGTCGGTCGAGCTGTCGACGCTCGAGGTCTCGCTCGGCGACGTGACACGCGTCGCCGTCAACGACGTCGTCGTCGCCGGCGGCACGCTCGGCCGGATGGTCGAGCTCGGCTACGCGATCGGCGGCGAGGATCTCGGCACGCAGCCGTGCGACGGGCTGATCTGCGCGTCTGCCGACCGGCTCGACCGCCTACAACCTCTCGAACGGCGGCCCGGTGCTCGTCTGGGGGATCGACGCGATGGTGCTGACATTCGTCGCGCCGCACGCGCTCCACATCCGGCCGCTCGTCGTGCCCCGCGGCCCGGAGGTGGTGGTCACCAACCGGACACACGGGCTCGAGGCGACAGTGCTCGTCGACTGCACAGCCGGTTGGCCCGCTGCCCGAGGGGGCGAGCGCGACCGTGCGCCTCGGCCCCGACCGGAGCCTGCTCGCGACCTTGCCGGAGGTGACGTTCTTCCGCCGGTATGCCGCCACCTTCGGCCGATAGAGGTCGACAGGGGGCGTCCCTACCATGGGCCGCGTGCTGCGGCACCTGAGAATCTCGAATCTCGTCCTGATCGAGGCGGGCGAGCTCGACTTCGCACGACGGGCTGAACGCGATCACCGGGGAGACCGGCGCGGGCAAGACGATCCTCGCCGGCGCGATCGGACTGCTGCTCGGCGCGACGCGGCGACTCGGCCCTGATCGGCGCGGCCGGCGACGAGGCGTACGTCGAGGCCGAGTTCGACGCCGCGCCGGACGAGGCGCTCGGACCGCTTGCCGAGCTGCGCCCCGACGGCGAGGACGGGCTCGTGCTCGCGCGCCGCATCTTCGCGGACGGCCGGACGCGGGCCTACGCCTGGGGTCGCGCCGCTGCCCGCGAGGACGTCGCAGCGGCAGCCGAGGCGCTGATCGCGATGAGCGGCCAGTTCGAGCAGCGGCGGCTCGCACGGCCCGCCTACCAGCCTGGCGGTGCTGGACGCGTTCGCATCGGTACGACACCGAGGAGGCGCGGACCGCCTGGCGCGAGCTGCTCGCGGCGCGGCGGCGCGCACGACGAGCTGACGCGCGATGCCGATGCCGCGGCCGCGCGGCTCGACGAGCTGCGTGCGCTCGCCGAGGACACGCAGGGCCTCGACCCCGGCCGGGAAGACGAGCTCCGCGCTGCGCGCGAGCGCCTGCGCCACGTGACCGAGCTGGCAGTGGGCGCCGCGACGGGCGGCCGAGCGCTCGCGCCCGAGGACGGCGACGGCGCGATCGGATCTCGTCGCGTCCGCCGAGCGCGCCGTGGCGCCGCTCGAGCGGCTCGCGCCGGAGCTCGCGTGCGGCCGGCAGACGCGCTGCGCCAGGCGGAGCTGCAGCTGCGCGAGACCGCGTCCGAGCTGCGTGGCTTCCTGCGCGTCGCTCGACGCCGAGCCGGGACGGCTCGAGCAGGTGGAGGCCGAGCTCGACCGCTTCGCCGACCTGCGCCGCCGCTACCGGGCGCAGACGCTTCGCCGAGCTGCTCGCGCGCGGTGCCGAGGCGCGCGCCGAGCTGGGCGCGCTCGACGACGGGCACGACCCGGCCGCAGGCGGCCGCGGCAGGCGCTCGAGGCGGCGAGCGCCACGTCGCGCGACGTCCACGCGGCGCTGCGCAGGCGAGGCGCGCGGCGGCGGAGCCGTTCGCCGACGCGGTCGCCGCGGAGCTGCGCGGGCGTCGGGCTGGGGGAGGGCGAGTTCCGCGTCGAGCTCGCGAGCGCGAGCCGGGCCCCGGCGGCAGCGACGAGATCGTCGTTCCTGATCCGCCCGAACGCCGGGCTGCCGTTCGCGCCCGTCGCGGAGACCGCATCGGGCGGCGAGCTCTCGCGGATCGCGCTCGCGATCGCTGCGGTCGCCGGCGGCGAGACGATGGTCTTCGACGAGATCGACGCGGGCATCGGCGGCACGACCGGCGCACGCCGTCGCCGAGACGCTGCGGCGGCTCGCCGGCCCGGGCGCAGGTGATCACGATCACGCACCTGCCGCAGATCGCGAGCGTCGCCGACCGCCACTTCCGCGTCGAGAAGGTCCCCGGCGACCCGACGCACACCCGCATCGAGGCGCTCGACGACGCCGAGCGCCGCGACGAGCTCGAGCGGATGCTCGGCGGCGCCGAGTTTCTCGCGTCGCTCGAACGCTGAGCGGGCCTAGACTCGGCACGTGAGCTTCGTCGAGTTCACCGGGAACGCGCGGCTCGACCGGCGCACGAAGAACCTCACCAAGCGCCTCGGGCCGGACGACGTCGCGATCATCGACCACGCCGACCTCGACCGCGTCTCGGCCGAGGAGCTCGTCGAGTCGGGCGTCCGCGTCGTCGTCAACGTTGCCGCGAGCCAGACCGGCCGCTTCCCGAATCCCGGCCCGCTCGAGCTCGTGCGCGGCGGCGTCCGCCTGATCGACGCGCCGGGCGCCGATCTCTTCGAGACCGTGTCGGACGGCGAGCTGCTCTCCGTGCGCGGCGCGAGCCTCTACCGCAACGGCACCTGCCTCGCGAACGGGACGCGTGCTCGGCGTGCACGACCTCGAGCGGGCGCTCGGCGAGCAGCGGGCCCGGGTCACGGACGCACTCGAGGCGTTCGCCGAGAACACGCTGCGCTTCCTGCGCGAGGAGGGGAAGCCTGCTGACGGAGGCGATCGAGTTGCCGCAGCTGCGGACGCGCTTCCGCGACCGCCACGCGCTCGTCGTCGCGCGCGGCCCGGGTCACAAGCGCGACCTGCGCATGGTCAAGCCGTACGTCCGCGACTTCCGGCCGGTGCTGTCGGGGTCGACGGCGGCGCCGACGCGATCGTCGAGGCGGGCTGGAAGCCCGACGTGATCGTCGGCGACATGGACTCGGTCTCCGACGCGACGCTGCGCTCCGGCGCGGAGCTCGTCGTCCACGCCTATCGCGGCGGCGACGCGCCCGGCGCCGCACGCCTCCAGACTGGCTCGACGTGCCCTACGGCTCCGTGTCGATGCCCGGGATCAGCGAGGACGTCGCGTTCCTGATCGCCTACGAGAAGGGCGCCGAGCTGATCGTCGCCGTCGGCACGCACTTCAACCTGATCGAGTTCCTCGAGCGCGACCGGGCCGGCATGTCGTCGACGTTCGTGACGCGGCTGAAGGTCGGCGAGATCCTGATCGACGCGAAAGGCGTGTCGCGGCTCGTCGCGCCGCGCGTCGGACTGTGGCCGCTGGTCCTGCTCGCGTTCGTCGGGCTGCTCGCGATCGTCGTCGCGATCCTCGCCTCGCCGGCGCTGCGCAGCCTGATCCAGGACGCTCGCCCGAACGCTGCTGTGAGCGACGGCCACGCGCGAGCTGCTCGCCCCGCGCGCGGACGTCTGGGCGTTCCTCGCCGAGCCGTACCACCTCGCCGACTGGTGGCCGGGCATCACCGGCGTCGAGCCGGACCGCCGCGGCTTCGCGCCCGGCGCGCGCTGGAAGGTGATCGTCGCCTCGCGCAACTGGCTCGCCGGCAGCCGCCGGCGCGAGACCACCGCTGCTCGTGCAGGCAGTCGAGCCGTACGAGCGCTTGGCGTGGCACGTCCTGGCGACCCAAGCTCGACGTCGAGGTCTCGCCTGCGCGCGGCCGGCCCACGAGCGGACGCTCGCGACGGTCGCCGCTGAGCCGCGGGCTCGCCGGCCCAGGCGCTCAAGCGGCTCTACGACCTCGTGCAGACTGCGGCAAACTGGACGGGTCTCCCACACGATGAGCGGTTGTGTCGCCCGGACGCGCTCGGTTCGACGAACGTCATCATGTGGGAGCCTCGTGATGCTCGACCTCCGCTACCACGTCGCGTCGCTCTCGGCGGTCTTCATCGCGCTGATCGTCGGCATTCTCGTCGGCGTCGGCATCTCGGGCCGCGGCTTCGTCGACAAGTCGGAGCGACGGAACTTCGAGAGCCGGATCGCCGCGCTCCAGAGCCAGGTCGACGGCCTCAGCGCCGAGAAGACGCTGCTCGGGCAGCAAGGCCAGGCCGCGCGGGCATTCGTCGAGGACACGTACCCGGCGCTGATGCGCGAACCGGCTGGCGGCAAGCGGATCGCGGTGATCGTCCTCGGCTCGAGTCGGCGGCGCCCCGGGCAGCGACGTCGACGCGGACGCTGGCGGACGCCGGCGCGACGACTCGCCCTCTACCGCGCGATCAAGGAGCCGGTCACGCTCAAACCGCTGCTCGAGGCGCTGAAGGCAGCCTGCCCGGGTTCAGGACGCCTGCCCGGACATCGCGCACGAGCTCGGCGCAGGAGTGGGTCGACCGGCGGCGACGACGCCGCTCGCGGACACGCGTCTCACCGCTGCTCGTCGAGGAGCAGCGCGGCGCGACGTCGGGCGCCCGTCGACGGTGTCGTGCGTCGTCGAACGCGTCGACCCGGTCCCGACCCGCCGACACAGCGCTTCGTCACCGGGCTCCTCGAACGGCTTGCGCCGACAGCGGCGTGCCGGTCGTCGGCGTCGAGGCACGTGGCTCGACGCCGTCGCGCGTCACCGCCTGGCAGGATCCGTCCGGGCATCTCGACCGTCGACGACATCGACACGGCACCCGGCAAGCTCGCCCTCGCGCTGCTGCTGGCCGGTGCGCCCGGCCGGCAGCTTCGGAGTCAAGCCGACAGCCGACGCGACGCTGCCGCGGATCGGCCGCGCCGCAGTGACGGCCGCCGAGCCGCTGACGATCCTCGTCGCCGCGCGCGACGAGGAGGAGCGGATCGCGGCACACGGTCGAGGCGCTGCGGGACCAGTTTCCCGGCGCCGAGGTGATCGTCGCCGACGACGGCTCGCGCGACGCGACCGCCGAGCGACGCCGAGGCGGCCGGCGCCGACGGTCCTGCGGCTGCCGCGCCGCGGCAAGGGCCAGGCGCTGTCGCTCGCCGAGCGAGCGGCGCCGCCGGGGACCGTTGCTGCTGCGTCGACGCCGACGTCGCGGCGACCTGCGCGGCCCTCGCGCCGCGGCGCCGAGGCCTCGCGTGTCGCGCGGTTCGCGCAGCGGGAGGGCGGCGGCTTCGGCCTCGCGAAGCGGGTCGCGCGCGCGCCTGATCGGGCTGCGCGGCGCGGCTCGAGGTGCTCGAGCCGCTCTCGGGCCAGCGGGCGCTCGATGCGCGACGCGCGCGCAGCGGTGCTTCCCGCTCGCGCCCGGGTTCGGCGCCGAGACGCGCATGACGATCGACGCCGCCCGCGCCGGCGCTCCCGGTCGAGGAGGTCGAGCTCGACCTCGAGCACCGCGCGACCGGCCGCGACCTCGCGCGGGTTCGTCCACCGCGGCCGGCAGCTCGTCGACCTGCTGCTCGCGGCGGGCCGCTGCGGGTCAACTACCGCGGGCTGCGGCTGCCGCTCGTCGGCTGGCTGGCCGCGGCTGCACGAGCCGGTCGTCGCCGCGATCGGGCTCGCCGACGACCTCTGGTCGGGCCCGGAGCGCGGCTTCCGCGCCCACCTGCGCGCACGGCCGCACGACCGGCGTCCTGAAGCTCGTCGGGATCCCGCTGTACGGGCTGCTGCGCACGCGCAGCGTCTCGGGCGCGCTCCTCGTCGGTCTCGCCGCGAACGCGCTCAACCAGCTCGACACGCGTCCCGGGCCGCGCGCTGAAGGCGTACCTCGCGGCGGCGCTCGCACTCGGACGCGCCGCTTCGGCGTCGCCGTCCTGCTCGCTCCCTACGATCTCCGCGAGATGGCGATGCTCGGAGACGCAGGAGCGAACGCGCTCGGCGCGCTGCTAGGCTTGAATTCCGTGGACGGCATCACGGGCAGAGGTCGTTGGCTCGCGATTGGCGCGCTGGCTCGGCCTCACCGTTCTCGGCGAGCGCACCTCTCTCGGCGCCTGATCGAGCGGACGCCCTTCCTGCGCGACGTCGACGCCTGGGGGCGGTCGCCGTGACGAAGTACGTGTTCGTGACCGGCGGCGTCGTCTCGTCGCTCGGCAAGGGCATCACCGCAGCGTCGCTCGGCCGGCTGCTGAAGGCGCGCGGGCTGAAGGTGCAGGTGCCAGAAGTTCGACCCGTACATCAACGTCGACCCGGGCACGATGAGCCCGTTCCAGCACGGCGAGGTGTTCGTGACCGAGGACGGCGCCGAGACCGACCTCGACATCGGCCACTACGAGCGCTTCATCGACGAGAACCTCTCGCGCGCTGCGAACCACACCGCCGGCGCCGTCTGGGATCGCGTGCTGCGCAAGGAGCGCAAGGGCGAGTACCTCGGCTCGACCGTGCAGGTGATCCCGCACATCACGAACGAGATCAAGGCGCGGATCCGCTCGGTTGCCGAGGCGACCGACACCGACGTCGTGATCACCGAGATCGGCGGCACCGTCGGCGACATCGAGTCGCAGCCGTTCCTCGAGGCGATCCGCCAGTTCCGGCGCGAGGTCGGGCCCGAGAACGTGCTCTACCTGCACGTGACGCTCGTGCCGTTCATCGAGACGGCGGGCGAGCTGAAGACGAAGCCGACGCAGCACTCGGTCAACGAGCTGCGGCGCATCGGTATCCACCCGGACATCCTCGTCTGCCGCTCGACCGAGTCGCTGCCACGCGAGATTCGCGAGAAGATCGCGCTCTTCGCCGACGTCGACGTCGACGCCGTGATCACGAACTCCGACGTCGCCGACGTCTATCTCGTCCCGCTCGCAGCTGCAGGAGCAGGGTCTCGACGAGCTCGTCTGCCGCAAGCTCGGCATCGACGCGCCGCAGCGCGGATCTCGGCGAGTGGCTCGAGCTGACCGAGCGCATCAACGAGCGTGACGCAGACGGTCGAGATCGCGCTCGTCGGCAAGTACGTGAAGCTGCACGACGCCTATCTCTCGGTGCACGAGGCGCTGAAGCACGCCGGCATCGCACAACGGCTGCCGCGTCCACGTGCGCTGGGTCGACGCCGAGGACATGACGCTCGAGGAGGCCGCGCCGAGCTCGCAGGCGTCGACGGCGTGCTCGTGCCGGGCGGCTTCGGCTCGCGCGGCTGGGAGGGCAAGATCCTCGCCTGCCGCGTCGCGCGCGAGGACGGGATCCCGTACCTCGGCATCTGCCTCGGCATGCACGTCGCGGTCTCCGAGTTCGCGCGTCACGTCGCCGGCCTCGACGGCGCCAACTCGACCGAGATGGACCCGGAGACGCCGTACCCCGTGATCGACCTCCTGCCCGAGCAGAAGGAGTCGAGGATCTCGGCGGCACGATGCGCCTCGGCGCGCAGGCGGTCGAGCTCGGCCGAGGGGACGCACACGCGCGAGGTCTACGGCGGACGAGCCGGTGATCGCCGAGCGGCATCGGCACCGCTACGAGGTGAACAACGCCTACCGGCAGCAGCTCGTCGAGGGCGGCCTCGTCGATCAGCGGCACGTTCCAGGAGGGACGTCTCGTCGAGATCGTCGAGCTGCCCGACCATCCGTGGTTCGTGGCGTCGCAGTTCCATCCCGAGTTCAAGTCGCGGCCGACGCGGCCGGCGCCGCTCTTCCGCGAGTTCGTGTCCGCGGCTCACGACCGCGCCCGCGCACGCACGCACGCCGAAGTCGCGTAGCGTGGCCCCGGCGGTCCTCGACCTCTTCACGGAGCTCGCGGCGCTGCCCAGCCCGCCGGGCGAGGAGCGTGCGGTCGCCGACCTCGTGCTGGGCTACCTGCGCGACTGCGGGCCTCGTGCCGACGAGGACGACTCCGGCCCGGCGATCGGCTCGACATGCCGGCAACATCTACGCCGTCTCGAGCCGACGGCTCGCCGGCGAGCCACTGCTCTTCTGCGCGCACCTCGACACGGTGCCGCCGACGGCCGCGATCGAGCCGGTCGTCGAGGACGGGACGTCGTCCGCAACGCCGCCGGGACGATCCTCGGCGCCGACAACAAGTCGGCAGTCGCGGCGATGCTCGAGGCGGCGCGCCGCGTGCTCGCCGAGAACCGGCCGCACGCCGGCATCGAGCTGCTGTTCACGCCGAAGGAAGAGGTCGGGCTCGATCGGCGCCGAGGCGTTCGACCACGCACGGCTCGACAGCGCGGATCGGCTACGTCTACGACCAGGCGGCGCCGATCGGCATCGTGATCCTCGGCGCCCCGTTCTCGCAGTCGCTCGAGGTGACGTTCCACGGCCGGGCGGCGCACTCCGGCATGCATCCCGACGAGGGACGCTCGGCGATCGCCGCCGCCGCTCGGGCGATCTGCCGAGCTGCGGCTCGGCCGGGTCGACGAGGACTCGACCGCGAACGTCGGCACGATCACCGGCGGCACGGCGACGAACATCGTCCCGGAGTGGTGCACGTTCGTCGCCGAGGTGCGCTCGCACGACGAGCGCCGGCTCGCCGACCTCGTCCAGGAGATGCAGGACGCGATCACCTTCGCGGCAGGGGTGGCCGAGTGCGAGGTCGAGACGACGGTCGCGCAAGAGCTACCGCGGCTACCGCTTCGCGCCGCACCGACCGCGCGGTCGCGCTCGCCGCCGCCGCGCTCGAGCGCTGTGGTCACGTGGTGCGCTACGAGCTCTCCGGCGGTGCTGCGGATGCGAACGTCTTCAACGAGCGGGGGCTGCAGGTCGTGAACCTCGCAAACGGCATGACCGACATCCACACGCCGGACGAGCACATCGCGGTCGCCGATCTCGAGGCGATGGTCGACTGTGACGCTGGCGCTGGTCGATGCCGCTCTCGCTTAGGCGCGGGCGCGTCACGGGCGTCGTCGAGCGGCTTCGCCGAGATCGTTCGGTGCGAGGTCGACGGCGTCGCCTGCGTCGCCTATCCGCGGTTGACGGGCCGGTCGAGGACGGCGACGAGGTGCTCGTGAACGTGCAGGCGCGCGAGCTCGCGCTCGGCTCCGGAGGCTTCGACGTTCTCTACGCGAACCTGACGCGCGGGCTCGACCTCGCGGCGGACGAGGGCGCGCACGTGATGGCGCTGCCCTACGCGCCGGGGCAGTGGGCGGTCCGCCACGCGGAGGAGGACCGCGTGCTCGCCGAGTCGCTCGGCGGGCTGCCGGTGGTGCTCTGCACGGTCCACTCCCAGGTCGCCCCAGCGTGTGCTGCTCTCGCAGGCATCCGCGTCGCGTACGTGCAGGTGCAGGGCGGCTCGCTGCCGCTCTCGCTGTCGGACACGGTGCGCGCCCTGCGAGAGCGCCGCCTGCTCGAGGCGACCGTAGCCGTCGCCCCGTGCTTCGGCGGCGACGTGCGCTGCGTGTCGATCGGCGTCGGCGCTTCTCTGGGCCGCCGTCGTCGCCGACGTCGCCGTCTGCTCGGTCGGGCCCGGGATCGCCGGCACGGGGACGCGCTTCGGCCACGGTGCGGCGGCGCTCGCCGAGGTCGCGCACGTCGCCCACGCGCTCGGCGGGCGGGCGATACTCGCGCAGCGGGTTTCGCAGGCAGATGCGCGCGAACGCCACCAGGGCGTCTCGCACCACACGCGGGCGGTGCTCGACCTCGCCGGACGCGCGGCGGCGGTCGCTCCCACGGACGCCGAAGGCTGGCGCGAGGCGTGTGCGGGCCTGCCGCTCTAGCACATGGGCCGCGGCAGTGACGAGGACGCGCCGCATTTCGAGGCCGCGTTCGCAGCGGGCCGGGAGGCACGACGCTTGCGCGACGGGCAAGGGTAGGCTTGCGGGCCGTGCGGATCGGCGTCGCGAAGGAGATCAAGCAGGACGAGTACCGCGTCGCGCTGACACCGGCGGGCGCGCTCGAGCTGATCAATCACGGTCACGAGGTGACGATCGAGACCGGTGCGGGCGCCGGCAGCGCGTTTGCCGACCAGCAATACGAGCGCGTCGGGGCACAGATCGGGACGGTCGACGCTGTGTGGGGCTCGAGCGATCTGCTGCTCAAGGTGAAGGAGCCGGTCCAGTCGGAGTACCTGCGGCTCCGCGAGGGTCTGATCCTGTTCACGTATCTCCACATCGCCGCCGACGAGCCGCTGACACGTGCGCTGATCGACTCCGGGATCACCGCCGTGGCCTACGAGACGGTCGAAGTCGGGCGTGCTTTGCCGCTGCTCGCACCGATGTCCGAAGTCGCAGGCCGCCTCGCGCCGCAGGCCGGCGCGCACTTCCTCGAAAAACCGCGTGGCGGCCGCGGTCTGCTGCTCGGCGCCGTTCCCGGCGTCGCGCCGGGGCGTGTCGTGATCGTCGGCGGCGGCGTGGTCGGCTACAACGCCGCCGTGATCGCGCTCGGCCTCGGTGCCCAGGTCACGATCCTCGAACGCTCGATCGACCGCATGCGACATCTCGAGGAAGTCCTCTCGGGCCGCGTGACGCTGCTCATGAGCTCGAGCCTCGAGATCGGTGAGGCCGTCGCCGAGGCTGATCTCGTCGTCGGTGCCGTGCTGATTCCCGGCGCGCTCGCGCCGAAGCTCGTCACGCGGGAGATGATCTCGTCGATGCGCCCGGGCGCGGTGGTGGTGGACGTTGCGATCGACCAGGGCGGCTGCTTCGAGACATCCCACGCGACGACGCACGCCGATCCCGTGTACGTCATCGACGGCGTGACGCACTATTGCGTCGCGAACATGCCGGGCGCCGTCCCGATCACATCGACGCACGCCCTCACGAACGCGACGCTCCCGTATGTCGAGGCGATCGCGAACCACGGGCTGCGCGACGCGGTCGCCGGCGACCCCTGCTTGGCGAAGGGCGTCAACGTCATCGATCGCAAGGTGACGTACGAGGCCGTCGCAGAGGCGCACGGTTTCGACTACACACCGCTCGAGGCGGTCCTGCCGCTCGCCGCGGCGTGAGCAGCCGTTAGCTTTTCGCCGGGAAGAGCTTCACGACGACCCACGTGACGCCTGCAGCGAGCGCGATCACGCACGCGACGAAGAAGGCGATTCCGATGAGACCGAGGGCGTCAGCCACGGAAGTAGGATAGCCCGGTGCCGCGCGCGTGCGTCATCGTGCTGGACGCCGTCGGAGCGGGCGAGCTGCCGGATGCCGCTGAATACGGCGACGAGGGGTCGAACACCCTGGCCAACGTCGCCCGGGCGGTCGGTGGACTCGACCTGCCGACCCTCGAGGCGCTTGGCCTCGGCAACGTGGAACCGCTGGCAGGGTGCGCGCCGCAGCCGGGTGCGCCGGCCGTCGCCGGGCGCCTGCTCGAGCGCTCGAAGGGGAAGGACACGACCACCGGCCACTGGGAGCTGATGGGCGTGGTCACGCCTCAGGCGATGCCGACCTACCCATACGGCTTCCCCGACGAGGTGATCGACCCGTTCATGAATCGCACCGGCCGCGGCGTGCTCGGGAACCGTCCGGCGAGCGGCACGGAGATCATCCAGGAGCTCGGCGAGGAGCATCAGCGCACCGGCAAGTGGATCGTCTACACGAGCGCCGACTCGGTGTTCCAGATCGCCGCACATGAGGAGACGATCCCGCTCGAGGAGCTTTACGACGGGTGCCGCGTCGCCCGCGAGATCCTCACCGGCAAGCACGCGGTCGGCCGTGTGATCGCTCGACCCTTCACCGGTGAGCCGGGGGCGTACGAGCGGACGCCGAACCGTCACGACTTCTCGCTCGAGCCGAGACGGCCGAACTACCTGTCGCAGGTGCGCGCGGCCGGGCACAAGGTGTACGGCGTCGGGAAGATCCCGGACATCTTCGCCCACGTCGACGTCGACGAAGAGCATCCGACGAAGTCCAACGTCGAGGGAATTCAGAAGACAGAGGAGCTCCTGCGCGCGATCGACGACGGCTTCGTCTTCACGAATCTCGTCGAGACGGACATGCTCTGGGGCCATCGCAACGACCCCGTGAACTTCCACCGTTGCCTGCAGGATTTCGACCGGCGCCTGCCCGACCTGCTCGATGCGCTGCGGCCGAACGACCTGTTGATCGTGACCTCCGACCACGGCTGCGACCCGACGACGCCGTCGACCGATCATTCGCGCGAGTACGCCCTGTTGGTGACGTACGTCGAGGGGCGAAACGCCGCCGGCCGCATTCACGAGGACGGGGAGTTCGCCGACGTCGGTGCGACGGTCAACGCCTGGCTCGGCGGCGGCGCCGCGCCACGCAGCGTGCCCGGGCGGCCGATCCTCGAGCCGTGACCCGGCTCGACGACCCCGCACTGGTCGCCTCCGAGTACGCCGACGAGAGCCGCCTCCGCCGGCGCGCTGCCGCCTATACCGGAGGAACGGGCGCGGTGGACGCGCGGGTCGCGCTCGTCGCCGCTGTCGCCGACCTGCAGCCGCGGCGGGTGCTGGAGGTGGGCTGCGGCTGGGGCGAGCTCGCAGACTGGATCGCCCGCGACACCGGCGCAGACGTCATCGCGGTCGACCTGTCGCCGCGCATGGTCGAGCTTGCGCGCACGCGCGGGCTCGACGCAACGGTCGCGGACGTCCAGCAGCTTCCGTATGGCGACGAGGAGTTCGACGTGGCCGTCGCCGCGTGGATGCTGTACCACGTCCCGGATCGCGAGCGGGCGGTCGCTGAGCTGGCGCGCGTGCTGCGACCCGGCGGACGACTGGTCGCCGCGACGAACTCGATGTTCCATCTGCATGAGCTGCGACAGCTGGTCGGCAGCGGCCCGTCGACGCTCGCGTTCTCGCGGGAGAGCGGCGATGAGCTGCTCGCCCAGAGCTTTGCGACCGTTCGGCGACTCGACATCGACGACGAGCTGGAGTTCGCGTCCCGCTCCGAGGTCGAGGAGTACGTTCGCGCATCGATTTCGATGTCCCCGTTCGTCGACAACCTGCCTGCCGCGATCGAGGAGCCGTTCCACGCCCGGCGCGCCACTTCGATCTTCGTCGCGGACAAGACCGCCTGATGTCGCTTCACGATCCCGATACCGTCCGCCGGCAGTACGCGCGCGAGGACAACCTGCGCGCCCGGCAGGCGCTCTACGACGATGTCTCCGGCCCGGACCCGCACGAGGTGCTCTGGCGCACGCTCCTCGAATGGGAGCCTCGGGTCGTCCTGGAGGTGGGCGGCGGTCCGGGCGAGCTCTCCGACCGGATGCAGAGAGATCTCGCCGCCCACGTCTCGTACCTCGACATCTCACCGCGAATGGTCGAGCTGGCGCAGGCACGCGGGGTCGATGCGCAGGTGGGCGACGTGCAGGATCTGCCGTTCGCCGGCGGGACGTTCGACACAGTCGTCGCTGCGTGGATGCTGTACCACGTGCCCGACATCGACCGTGCGCTGGGCGAGATAGCACGTGTGCTCCGGTCCGGCGGTGCACTGATCGCAGTCACGAACTCGGTATCTCATCTCGGCGAGTTTCGTGCGCTCGTCGCGTATCCGTCGGGATTCGAGGAACGCTTCAACCGCGAGAACGGCGCGGAGCTCCTGCGTCGGCACTTCGCGAAGGTAGCCCAGCACGATCTCGAGATCACCGTCACGGTTCATGACCGATCGAAGCTCGTCGCGTACCAGCAGTCGATGTCGATGCCGACGCAGCCTGTGCCGGACGACGTCGAGATCCCGTTCGTCACGCACAGCCGGCCGACGATCTTCTTCGCGACGACATGATCCGCCCGGCCGAGCTGATCCAGCGCAAGCGGGACGGTCACGAGCTGGCCGACGAGGAGCTCTCGGAGCTGATCCTCGGCTACGCCCGGGGCGACGTCCCCGACTACCAGATGGCCGCGTTCTGCATGGCGGTGTTCTTCCGTGGGCTGTCGGCGCGCGAGACGTACGTGCTCACCGACGCGATGATCGCGAGCGGCGAGACGATCGACCTGGGGGCCAGGCTCGGGCGCAAGGTCGTCGACAAGCATTCGACCGGCGGCGTGGGGGACAAGACCTCGCTCTCCGTCGGCCCGATCGTGGCGGCCTGTGGCGTCCCGTTCGGGAAGATGAGCGGCCGCGGCCTCGGCCATACCGGCGGGACGCTCGACAAGCTCGAGTCGATCCCCGGGTTCCGGACGGAGCTCGGCCTCGACGAGTTCGTCGACCAGGTTCGCGATGTCGGTCTCGCGATCATCGGCCAGACCGGAGACCTCGTCCCGGCCGACAAGCTCCTCTACGGGCTGCGTGACGTGACCGCGACCGTCGACCAGCTGTCGCTGATCGCCGCGTCGATCATGTCCAAGAAGCTCGCCGCCGGCGCACAGGCGATCGTGCTCGACGTGAAGGTCGGCGACGGTGCGTTCATGAAGACGCTCGACGACGCGCGCCGGCTGGCGGACACGATGCTCGCGCTCGGGCAGCACGCCGGGCGCGAGGTGGTGTGCCTGCTCACGGACATGGACCAGCCCCTCGGGGCGGCGGTCGGCAACGCCGTCGAGGTCCGCGAGGCTCGCGCCACGGTCCGCGGATCCGGGCCGCCCGACTTCACCGAGCTCGTGCTCGACGCCTGCTCCCGCCTGCTCGCACTCTCGGATCTCGGGATCGACGAGACCGAAGGGCGCCGCCGCGCGGAGGCGGCTGTCGCAGACGGAAGCGCGGACGCCGCCTGGCGCCGCTGGATCGAGGCGCAGGGCGGCACGGCCGACGAGGACGCGCTGCCGACCGCGGCGGTTGCGGTGGACGTCGCCGCCTCGTTGTCGGGGTTCGTCGCACGGGTCGGTGCGATCGCCGTCGGCAACGCCGCCGTTCATCTCGGCGCGGGCAGGCGAACCAAGGAGGATGCGATCGACCACGCGGTCGGGATCCTCTGCCTCGCCAAGCGCGGCGACGCGATCGAGCAGGGCCAGCCGCTCGCGCGCGTGCTCGCCCGAGACGACGCGACCGCAGCCGAGGCCGTCCGCGAGGTGCTTGCGGCGTACGCGATCGCGACCGAGCCTCCGCCCGAGCGGCACGTGCTGCTCGAGGTCGTCGACTAGCCAGTCGCGCATCCGGCACCAGTACCGGGCTGCACCCGTCCTGTGGCAGGCGATCGCCGGCGGCTAGCGTGGGCCTATGCCTGAGCTGCCCGAGGTCGAGACCGTCCGCCGTCGCCTTGCGGCCGTGCTCGAGCAGCGCAGGTTCGACCGCGTCGCGATCTCCGACCCGCGGCTGACACGCCCCTTCGATCCCCGGGTCGTCGCAGGCGAGCTCGAGGGCGAGCGGGTCTCCTCGGTCGACCGTCGCGGCAAGTATTTGATTGTTCGGTTCGAATCGGGTCGAAGTCTGCTGATCCACCTCCGGATGACGGGGTCACTGCGCTACGGCGAGGGCGGATCGCTGCCGGACGATGCCCACCGTCGCGCTGTTGTCAGATTAGACGACGGGTCGGACGTCGCGTATCGCGATGTCCGCCGGTTCGGCACCTGGTTGCTGCTCGAGCCGGGCGAGCTCGACGCCTACCTCGATGCACGGGTGGGAGCCGAGCCGTTGCTCGAGTCGTTCCGCGCCCGCAACCTCGCCGCCCGCCTGGCCGGCCGCCAGGCGCCGATCAAGGCCGCGATCCTCGACCAGCGCACGGTCGCCGGCGTCGGCAACATCTACGCCGACGAAGCGCTCTGGCGCGCGCGGATCCATCCGCTGACGCCCGCAGCCTCGCTCGACCTCGACGCCGTGAAGGCGCTCCACCGCGGAATCCGGAAGGCGCTCACGCAGGGCATCGCGCGCCAGGGCTCGACGCTCCGCGACTACGCCCTGCCGGACGGTGGCAGCGGGACGATGCAGGACGAGTTCAAGGTTTACGGCCGCGGCGGAGAGCCGTGCGAGCGTTGCGGGACGCCGATCGACAAGACCCGAGTGGCGGGACGCGGCACGTGGTACTGCCCGACCTGCCAGCGGCTCGCGGCGCCCGGCGCCGACCCGGGCCGGCTCTAGACTGGCCGAAATGACAGGGCGCACGACGAAGACGGACGCGATCGTGCTGCGGTCGCTGCGCTACGGCGACGCTGACCGGATCCTGCACCTCTACACCGCCGACCGCGGGCGCGTCGGCGCGATCGCGAAGGGCGTCCGCAAGACGAAGTCGCGATTCGGCGCGCGGCTCGAGCCGCTGTCGCACGTCGAGCTGCTGCTCCATCAGGGCTCCGGCGAGCTGCTCACGATCACGGGTGTCGACCTGAAGCGGTCGCACCACGCGATTCGCGAAAGTGCGTACCGCCTGCACGTCGGCCTGATCGGCGCCGAGGCGATGCTCCGGCTCTACGGCGAGCCAGAAGCCAACGAGCGCGCGTTCACGGCGCTCTCCCGCTTCCTCGACCTTCTCGACGACGCGCCGTCCGCCGACTCGCGCCCGGCGCTCGAACCGCTCGTGCTGTCGTTCCAGCTGAAGCTGCTCTGGCTCGCCGGGTACCTGCCGCACCTGACGAGCTGTGTCGAGTGCGGTGCGCCGGATGAGCTGGTCGCGTTTTCGGCGCGCTCGGGCGGTGCTGTTTGCCGCGCGCATGCGCCCGGTGCGCTGGCCCTTGCACCCGAGGGTCTCGCGGCGATCGAGCAGCTGCTTTCGACACCGCTCGCCGATGCAGTCGGCGCGGAGCTCTCCGATCGCGCGCGGCGCGACGCTCTCGCGGTCGTCACCTCATCGTACGAGGAGCACGGGGGGTTCAGGCTCAGGACGCTGTCGGCGTGAAGCGCGCGCTCGGCGACGGGCTCGAGCTCGACGACGCGAAGGACCGGATCGACCTCGACGAGATCCATCGGTTCCTCTCCGAGGTCAGCTACTGGGCGAAGGGCAGGCGGCGCGAGGTGCAGGACGCCCTCGTCCGCGACGCGGTGCGCGTGGTCGGCCTGTACGAGGGCGACCGCCAGATCGGGTTCTGTCGCGCGGCGACGGACGGCGTGTCGTTCGTCTATCTCGCGGACGTCTATGTCCTGCCCGAGTACCGCGGCCGCGGGCTCGGCGAGGAGCTCGTGCGCGAGATGATCGAGCGCGGGCCGCTCGTCGGGATGCGGTGGCTGCTGCACACGACCAACATGCATCCGCTGTACCGCAAGCTCGGCTTCGACGTGCCGGACTTCAAGGTGATGGAGCGTCCCGCCGGCTACGACAGCCGTTCGGCGAGCCAGGAGAGCGCGAGCGGGTAGCGCCACGTGATTCCGCCGTGCCTGCCGCGGAAGAGCTCGAAGTGGACCGCGTCGTCCGGCACGCCGAGCTCCGCGAGCGCCCGGCGGAACGCGGTCGCGCCGAGATCGAGCCAGTACTCGTCGCCCGAGCCGGAGTCGATCCAGATGCCGCGCAGGCTGCGCAGGGTCTCCGCGTGCTGCGGGTCGCGGGCCATGCGCACCGGGTCCCAGCTGAGCCAGCGCGCGAACACGTCCGGGAGAAGCTCACCGGTCTCGATGTCGAACGGCAGCTCGACCGTTCCGTCGTCCCGCGGCGAATAGGCGCACGCCATCGCGTAGGTGTTGATGAGAACGGCGTCGTCCTTGTCGAGGAACGCGGGGCGTCCGCTGCGGAAGTCACGCCAGAAGACGTCGAACGAGCCCTCGTACTTGTCGCGCAGGGCGCGCGCGGCTGCTCCGAACTCCGACTGGTACGTGAGCTCGAACAGCGCGTCGCCGGCGTGCGTCGCCAGGGCGCCGAAGAGGTCGGGCCGCAGAAGTGGCGTGATCATCGCGCCGTAGCCGCCGGACGACTTCCCCTGGATGCCGCGGTGGCGAGCCTCGGGGAGTGTCGCGAAGCGGGCGTCGACGAACGGGACGACCTCGTCGCAGAGATAAGTGTGGTAGCGGCCGACGGCCGGCGAGTCGAGGAACTGCGAGCCGCCGACCGCGGTGAACGCGTCGACGAGCACGACGACGGCGTCCGGTGCGATCCGCTCGATCGCGTCGGGGTAGGACTCGGTGAACGCCCGGACGTTGAACCAGGCGCCGACGGACCCGAGCATCCCCTGGATCACGTAGACGGTCGGGTAGCGGCGGGACGCGTCGGCCGGCGCCCAGACCCAGAGCGGGCGCTCGTGCGGGTCGCCGAGTGGATTGCCGCGAAGCGCCTCTGACGTCAGCCACAGCTGCTGCCAGCGGTCCGTACGATGGGCGCTCATGGCGCAGCGAACGTACCAGGACATCATCCTCGCGCTCGAGCGGTACTGGGCGGACCAGGGCTGCGTGCTGCTGACGCCGTACCACACCGAGGTCGCGGCCGGGACGATGAACCCCGCGACGTTCCTGCGGAGCCTCGGGCCGTCACCGTGGAAGACCGCGTACCTCGAGCCGGTGATCCGGCCGCTGGACGGCCGCTACGGCGAGAACCCGATGCGGTTCCAGCACTACTTCCAGTACCAGGTGATCCTGAAGCCGAGCCCACCCGACGTGCTCGAGCTGTATCTCGCCTCGCTCGCCGCGATCGGGCTCGATCTGGCGGTGCACGACGTCCGGTTCGTCGAGGACGACTGGGAACAGCCGACCGTCGGTGCCTGGGGGCTCGGGTGGGAGGTCTGGTGCGACGGCATGGAGGTCACGCAGTTCACGTACTTCCAGCAGCTCGGCGGGCTCGACCTGGATCTGGTCCCGGCGGAGATCACCTACGGCCTCGATCGGCTCGCGATGCTGGTGCAGCAGAAGCCGACGGTGTTCGACCTCGTCTGGGCAGAAGGCATCACCTGGGAGGACGTCTACCGCGAGAACGAGCGTCAGTGGTCGCGCTACAACTTCGAAGCCGCTCCGATCGACACCCTCGTGCGTCGCTTCACGGAGTACGAGGAGGAAGCGCGCATGCTCGTCGAGCTCGCGCTGCCGCTGCCGGCGTACGACCAGATCCTGAAGGCGAATCACACGTTCAACCTGCTCGATGCACGCGGGGCGATCTCCGTCACCGAGCGCGCCGGCTACATCGCGCGCATCCGCGATCTGGTTCGCGACGTCGCGCAGCTCTACCTCGAACGGCAACAGCAGCAGAAGGAACATGCCGAAGCTGCTGCTTGAGATCGGCTGTGAGGAGCTCCCGGCCGCCGCCTGCATGGAGGCGGGCTTGCAGCTGCCCGGGCTCGCCCGCGAGCAGCTCGGCGTCAAGCCCGACGAGCTCTGGATCGCCCCGCGTCGCCTCGCGTTCCCGGCGGTCGTGCCGGAGCGCACCGAGGACGCGTGGGTGCAGGGACCGCCGGAGAAGCTGCGCGACCGGGCGGCCGCCGGCTTCGCGCGCAAGCAGGGCGTCGACGTCGACGCCCTCACGGTGCGCGACGGCTTCCTCGGTGTTGAGGTGCCCGGCCGCCCGATCGAGGAGGTGCTGCCGGAGCGGCTCGCAGCGATCGTCACCGGGCTGCAGTTCGCCAAGTCGATGACGTGGGGTGCGGGCTTCCGGTTCGCGCGACCCGTGCGCTGGATCTGCGCCAAGCTCGGCGAGCGCACGATCGAGGTCGAGCTCGACGGTGTCGAGGCCGGCGGTTTCTCGTACGGCCATCGCCTCACCCACCCGGGACGCGTGACGATCGCGACCGCCGACGACTACCTGTCGGCGCTGCGCGCGGCGGGCGTCGAGCCGGACCGGGCGGTTCGCTACGAGCAGATCGTGACCGGCCTCGACGCCCTCGGCGTGTGGAGCGACCCGAGCGGCAAGCTCGACGAGGTCGTGTATCTCGTCGAGCGGGTGATCGTGGTCGAAGGCTCCTTCGACGAGCGGTTCCTGCGCCTTCCCGAGCGCGTGGTGATCACCACGATGCAGTCCCACCAGCGCTATTTCCCGCTCGGCGGGAACCGGTTCGCGTTCGTGGCGAACGGCGGCGACACGGATCTCGTTCGCACCGGGAACGAGTTCGTGCTCCGCGGCCGCCTCGAGGACGCCGAGTTCACGTACGAGCGCGACGTGGCGGTCGGCATCGACGGCCTCGCGGAACGGCTCAAGGCGATCACCTTCTTCCGCGGTGCCGGCACGCTCGCCGACAAGACCGCCCGCATCGTCGATCTCGTGGCGAAGCTCGGTGGCGACAACGTCGCTGTCGAGGCGGCGATGCTCGCGAAGGCCGACCAGGCGTCCGAGCTCGTGCGCGAGTTCCCGGAGCTCGAGGGCCACATCGGGGCGACGTATGCGCGGCTTGCCGGCCGCTCGGAGGACGTCGTCGACGCGATCGGCGAGCAGTACCTGCCGGACAGCGCGGGCGGGCCGTTGCCGAGGACGCGGGCCGGTGCCGTGCTCGCGGCGGCCGACAAGCTCGACACGCTGGTCGTGGTGTTCGGCCTCGGCAAGCGGCCGACCGGCTCGCGGGACCCGTTCGGGCTTCGCCGGGCCGCGATCGGCCTGTGCCGCCTCGCCCTCGAGGGCGGCGTCGTCGTTCCGCGCGGATTGCTCGAAGGCGACGTGCGCGACTTCGTGGAGGAGCGGTTCGAGGGCCTGCTCGACGTGCCCGTCCAGTTCGTGCGCGCCGCGCGTGCCTCGGCCGTCTCCGACCTCGCGGGGGTCGCCCGGCAGGCGCAGCTGCTCGCAGCCGCCGAACGCACGGAGGAGTTCGACGCGATCCACACCGCGTTCGAGCGTGCGCATCGCCTGGCGGGACGCGCCGAGACGGAGGCCGCCCCGGCGCTCGACGACTCACTGCTCGAGGACGGGGCAGAGCGAGAGCTCGCGGCGGCGCTCGCCGGGACGCAGATCGAGCCGGACGGCGGGCTCAGCGCAGCAGCCTCGCTCGCACCGCACGTCAACCGCTACTTCGAGGATGTGCTCGTGATGGCCGACGACCCGGCCGTCAGGGCGAATCGCCTGCGACTGCTGCTCGACGTCCGCGACGCCTTCGGCAAGCTGGGCGACTTCGCGCAGATCCAGCGCGCCGGCGACCGGGCCTAGACGTCACGTGAACGCCGTCGAGCTGCACATGGTGTCCGACTCGACGGGCGAGACGGCGCAGCGGCTCGTCCAGGCGCTGGAGGCGCAGTTCCCCGACCAGGAGTTCCGGGAGATCCGGCACCCGCGCGTCGAGACGGCCGCCGACCTGCAGCTCGCGATCGACAGGATGCGCGGCCGGTCGGCCGTCGTCGTGTACACGCTCGTCGAGCCGGAGCTTCGCCAGACGATGCGAACGCTCTGCCGGCGGGCGCGCCTGCACTACTGCGACCTGCTCGGCCACCCGATCGAGGCCGTCGCCAAGGTGTCGGGACAGACGGCGCGGATGACGCCTCGCGCACGGCCGCCGCTCAACGACGCCTACTTCAAGCGGATGTCCGCGATCGAGTTCGCGGTCAAGTACGACGACGGTGTCGGCTCGGGCCTGCACGAGGCCGATGTTGTGCTCGTCGGCGTCTCCCGCACGTCGAAGACGCCGCTCTCGATCTACCTCGGCTACCTCGGCTGGAAGGCGGCGAACGTTCCACTCGTCAAGGGAATCGATCCGCCGCCGGAGCTGTTCCGCGTCACAGCCGGAAAGATCGTCGGCCTCACGATCGACGCGCAGCGGCTGTCGGAGATCCGCGAGGAGCGGATCCGCTGGATGCGCGGCGACCGCAAGTACGCGAACCTCGTCGAGATCTACGAGGAGCTCGAGTACGCCGCCCAGATCCACCGTCGGCTCGGCTGTCCCGTGCTCGAGGTGAGCGATCTCTCGATCGAGGAGATCTCGCACCGGATCATCCGGCTCGTCGAGCAGCGCACCGGCGAGACGCCGGCCGGCGCGACCTCCGGATGAAGCCGAAGCCGCCGGTCCCGCTCTGGCGCTGGGGCGTCTGGTACACGGCGCTCGGAGCGGCGCTCGTTCTCTTCTACGGGCTCTTCACACCGTTCTGGTTCGGGCTCCGCGCGCTGGCCTGGGCGGCCGAGTTCCGCTCCCGGCGACGCGCTCGATAGGGTCCCCTCCCGCATGGGGACCCGCTACGTCTACGACTTCGACGAGCCCGCGGAAGGCGGCCGCGAGCTTCTCGGCGGCAAGGGAATCGGGCTCGCCGAGATGACGCAGCTCGGCATTCCGGTGCCGGCGGGCTTCACGATCACGACCGACGCGTGCCGCGCCTACCTGGAGACGAGGCAGCTTCCGTCCGGCCTCGAGCACGAGGTCGCAGAGCACGTGCGGCGGCTCGAGGAGCGGGCGGAGCGCCACTTCGGATCGAGTGAGGACCCGCTCCTCGTCTCGGTCCGCTCCGGAGCGGCGATCTCGATGCCGGGGATGATGGACACGATCCTCAACCTCGGGCTCGACGACGCAGCCGCTGCCGGCCTGGCTGCGCGAACCGGCAATCCGCGGTTCGCGTACGACTCCTATCGAAGGCTGATCCAGATGTTCGGCGAGGTCGTCGACGGCATCGACCCGCATCGGTTCGAGTCTGCACTGTCGGCGCTCAAGCAGGCGCGCGGCGTGCAGCAGGACACCGAGCTGACGGGCGACGATCTGCGGGGGCTCGTCGACACGTACCACGCGATCTACCGCGAGGACAGCGGTGGAGACTTTCCCGCCGATGCACGAGCGCAGCTGCTGCGCGCGGTCGGCGCCGTGTTCGCATCGTGGGACACCCCCCGCGCGCAGGTGTATCGGCGCGCACACGAGATCCCTGACGACCTGGGAACCGCCGTGAACGTCGTGCAGATGGTGTTCGGCAACAAGGGCGAGCGCTCCGGCACAGGCGTCGCGTTCACGCGCGACCCGTCGACGGGCGAAGCGGGGCCGTACGGCGAGTTCCTCGCCGACGCCCAGGGCGAGGACGTCGTCGCCGGCATCCGGACGCCGCAGCCGATCGAGGCGATGCGATCGCTGCTGCCCGACGCCTACGCGCAGCTCGTCGACACGATGACGCGTCTCGAGCGGCACTATCGCGACATGCAGGACATCGAGTTCACCGTCGAGGACGACCGGCTCTATCTGCTGCAGACGCGGTCGGCGAAGCGAACCGCCGCTGCTGCGCTGAAGGCGGCGACGGCGATGGTCGAAGAGGGGCTGATCTCGCGTGAGGAGGCGGTCGCGCGCATCGATCCGAGTCAGCTCGACCAGCTGCTGCACCCGATGATCGACCCGAGCGCGCGCCTCGAGCCTGTGGCGAAGGGGCTGAACGCCTCGCCCGGCGCCGCGAGCGGCGGCATCGTCTTCGACGCGGATCGCGCGGTTGAGCGGGCGAAGGCCGGGCCGGTGCTGCTCGTCCGCTACGAGACCACGCCCGACGACATCCACGGGATGATCGCCGCCGAGGGGATCCTCACCGTGCACGGAGGCATGACGTCGCACGCCGCCGTCGTCGCCCGAGGCATGGGCAAGCCGTGCGTCGCCGGCTGTGAGGAGCTGAGCCTCGACGAGCGGGCCGGCACCGCCACGATCGGCTCGCAGACGCTGCGCGAGGGCGACATCGTCACGATCGACGGCGGCACCGGCCGCGTGTTCATCGGGGCGGTCCCGCTCGTTCCGCCGCAGCCGGGCGAAGACTTCGAGACGGTGCTCGGCTGGGCCGACGAACTGCGGCGACTGCGGGTCCGTGCGAATGCGGACACGCCCGAGGACGCGGCGCGCGCACGCGAGTTCGGCGCAGAGGGAATCGGCCTGTGCCGGACCGAGCACATGTTCTTCGGCGACGAGCGCCTGCCGGTCGTGCAGGAGATGATCCTGGCGGACGAGCGAGGCTGCGCGGCGCGCGGCGCTCGACCGGCTCCTGCCGTTCCAGCAGTCCGACTTCGAGGGCATCTTCGAGGCGATGGCCGGGCTGCCGGTGACGATCCGGCTGCTCGATCCACCGCTGCACGAGTTCCTGCCGCCCGAGGAGCAGGCGACCGACGACCGGATGCGTGCGCGGATCCGCGCGCTGCACGAGTCGAACCCGATGCTCGGCACGAGGGGCTGCCGGCTCGGCCTGATGTTCCCCGAGATCTACGAGATGCAGATCCGGGCGATCGCGAGGGCGGCACTGGCGGTTCGCGAGCGGCGTTCCGAGGCTCCGCTGGTCGAGGTCATGCATCCGCTGGTCGGCTTTCGGGAGGAGCTCGCCCGGCTGCGTGAATTGACCGAGGCCGTCTGGGCCGAGGAAGCGGCAGGTGTCGAGCACCTGGTCGGCACGATGATCGAAGTGCCGCGCGCGGCGCTCCGGGCCGACGAGATCGCGGAGGTCGCGGATTTCTTCTCGTTCGGCACCAACGACCTGACGCAGACGACGCTGGCGTTCTCACGCGACGACGCGGAGGGCAAGTTCCTCACGCGGTACCTCGACGACGGGGTGCTCGACGACGAATCCCTTCGAGACGATCGACGTCGGCGGGGTCGGTGACCTGATGCGGATCGCCGTCGAGCGCGGGACGGCCGCGAAGCCGGGGCTGAAGCTGGGCATCTGCGGCGAGCACGGGGGAGACCCGCGGTCGATCGGCTTCTGCCACGAGCTCGGCCTCGACTACGTGAGCTGCTCGCCGTTCCGGGTGCCGGTGGCGAGGCTCGCAGCCGCCCAGGCCGCCCTGGCCGAGCAGGGCAGTGCGGCCTACGCGACCGCCGGCGGGTAGCTTTTGTGGCAGATGTTGCGATCTGCCTGCAAATCCGGCAGAATCGCTGCAACCACTGACGTCTGTGGCAGGCATCGGCCGGCGGGAGGGGAGGCGTCCGCAGCGCGACCTCGCCGACGATGCGCCCGCGGTGGGTGGGGCGGGGGCCCCACCCACCGCGAGGGGCGCCGAGGACCTGCTCAGGAGTAGCCGCGGACCTTGGCGTAGGCGATCACGACGCTGACCGCGATCAGGCCCGTCGCAGCGAGCACGCTCAGCTCGGCCGAGCGCGCGAAGTGCGTCATCGCCCACATCAGCGCGAAGCCGCCGATCAGGCCCCCGATGTGGCCTCCGATCGAGATTCCCGACACCGCGAACGTGAACACGAGGTTGATCACGATCAGGGTCAGGATCTGGCCGCCCGACGAGATGATTCCCCGCCGTTCGAGGGCGAACAGGGCCCCGAACACGCCGAAGATCGCGCCGGAGGCGCCCACCGTCGGCGAGTTGGGCGTGAGCAGGAGCGCGCCTGCGGATCCCGCGATTCCGGAGGCGAAGTAGAGGAGCGCGAACCTCCAACGCCCGATCACCTGCTCGAGCACCGTGCCGCCGAAGTACAGCGCGAGCATGTTCAGCCCGAGGTGAATCGGGCCGTAATGGAGGAAGGCCGCGGTGATCAGGCGCCAGTACTCGCCGTGCGCGACCCCCTCGACGGGACCGCCCGGCGAGAAGATGCCCGAGGCGAAGAGGGCACCGTGCTCGTAGATCCAGTTGCCCTGGCCGTTGACGGTCCCACCTGCAGCGAGCTCGGCGAGGTAGACGCCGACGTTGATCGCGATCAGCGCGGTGGTGACCGCGATACCGCCCCGGGCGGCCGGCCGGATCGCCTGCTGAGCCGGACGGATCACGCGCTGGACGCCCTGAGGCTTGCCCGAATGCTCGGGGCAGCGCAGCCCGACGGGGGCCGGCGTCATGCACTCGTAACAGATCGGGCGATCGCATTCGGAGCACGACAGGCCCGTCTCGCGGTCGGGATGGCGGTAGCAATAGCGCGGCGCTTCCACGCGGCTAGCGTATCGGCGTGCGCGTTCACGTCGCCTTCACCCCCGAGGAGGAGGCCGCGGCGCCGCTCGGCATCGTCGTCGACGTGGTGCGCGCGACCTCGTCGATCGCCCAGGCGCTGGCCGCCGGATATGAGCGCGTGCTCTGCTGCGAGGAGATCGACGACGCGCGCGCGCTCCGGGCCGAGCTCGGCAACGAGGCGGTGGTCGGGGGCGAACGCGAGGCGCAGGTGATCGAGGGGTTCGACGTCGGTGCGTCGCCACGGGAGTTCGCCGCGGGAGCGAAGGCGCCGACGCTGGTGCTCACGACCACGAACGGGACGAGGACGATCCTCACCGCCGTCGCGCGCTGCGACCTCGTCGTCCTCGGATCGCTGTTGAATCTCGGCGCCGTCGTCGAGTACGCGCGCGCTCACGGCACCGACGTCGCGGTGCTGTGCTCGGGATTCAAGGGCACGTTCGCCCTCGATGACGCCTACTGCGCGGGACGGATCGTCGCTGCGCTGGGAGGTGAGGCGACCGACGCCGCGATCGCGGCCGAGGTGGTCGCACGTGCGTGGCCGACACCGCTCGACGGGTTGAACGCGCGGACGTACGGGCCGCCCGGGCTCGAGGCGGACATCGAGTTCTGCGCGCGTGTCGACGCGCTCGACGTCGTGCCGCGCTTCACGGGAATGGTCGGCCCGGCGGCCGAGATCAGGGTCGCGTGACTGAGATCAGCGCGTTGCGTTCGTCTCCGCCGCGCACGGTCTGCTCGAGGACCGTACCGATGCCGGCGACGTAGTACTTGTGGTCGAGCACGCCGCGCTCGAGCGGCGTCCACTCCGCCGTGAGCAGCGCCGCGCGCGACGTGCGGTACGGCACCGAGACGGAGGCGCCGACGCGCACGACGCGATAGTGATCCTCGGCGTGGCCGCGGTAGTACTCCTGCCGTCCGGTCGCGCCGGGCCGCGGGTGCGCGGGCATGTAGATCCCCGCGACGGCCCCATCGCGACCCGCCCGCCAGGTGCCCTCGGTGCTCGTGACGCGACCGGTGCCGTCGAGCTCGGCCGTCTGCTCGCCGAAGTACCAGACGTTGCCTCGGCCGTCCTGCGTGTACCAGTCGGTCGTCCGCTCGCGGAGACGCCCGTCGAGGTAGAGCAGGTCGCGGACGACGACGCACTGCGCGCCGTCGATCGTGGCCGTCTTGTGCGTGACGGTGAGCACGTCTCGCGACGGTCGGCCGTCCTTGAGGCCGCGGTAGACGTAGACGGTGCCGGGCGTGAGCGGGAACCAGCGGTTGGTGACGCGCGCGTGAAAGCTCGAGGGCGCCGGAGCGGCGCCGGCGAGGACGATGGCCGCGGCGATCCAGGCCGGAGACGTCACCTCACCGTCTGGTACCCGCCGACGGGCAGAGTTAGTCGACGTCGATCCTCGAGAGGGGGAAGTGAGTGAGTGCACAGCGGTTTCCGTACGGGCAGGAGCACGTCCGCGTCTACCGCGAGACCGGCGGTGAGACCGGCCACATCTGGAAGGAGGGCTCGACGACCCTGCTCCTGACCACGAAGGGCCGGCGCAGCGGTGAGCCACGCACGACGCCCCTCATCTACGCGCGCGACGGCGACCGCTACGTGATCGTGGCGTCGCAGGGCGGCGCGCCGACCCATCCCGGCTGGTACCGCAACCTCGTGAAGACGCCGGAGGTCGAGCTGCAGGTTGGCCCGGAGGTGTTCCCGGCGCTGGCGCGGACGGCGGAGGGCGAGGAGCGCGAACGGCTCTGGCGGCTCGCGAACGAGGTCTGGCCGCACTACGACGAGTACGCGACGCGGACCGAGCGGACGATCCCGGTCGTCGTGCTCGAACGCCGGACATAAGTAGGGATGAGCGAGCAGCCGTTCGAGACCGACATCGCGTACTACGAGGGTCGTGCCGACGGCATCGCGACCGTGCGCGGCGTCCCGGTCGACGTGGCGCGGCGCGACCTCGCTGCGCGTCACGGCTTCGAGAGCTGGGACTCACTCGACGCTCACGTCGCGGCTCTGCGCGACGGTACAGAGCCGCCGTCCCCGTTCATGTTGGCCTTCCGAGCGCTGCGAGGGCACGATGTCGCCGAGGTCGAGCAACTGCTCGATCGTCACCCGGAGCTCGTCGCGGCGCGAGGGACGAACGGCAACGACCTGCTCGGGCTCGCGGGAGTCCACTTGCCGCCGGTCAGGCTGCTGCTCGAGCGGGGGGCGGACGTGAATCGCGGCAACGACTACGGCTGGACGATCCTGCACCAGGCGGGGTACGGCAACGACCGCGCGCTCGCCGAGGTTGCGCTTGCGGCGGGTGCCGACGCGAGCCTGTCGGCGCGTGGCGACGGCGGCACGCCGCTGGTCGCGGCGCTCTTCTGGGGCCATCGCGAGGTGGTCGACCTGCTCGGGCTGGTGCCGCGAAACCTTCGCGTCGCCGCGGGTCTCGGGCGCGTCGACCTGCTCGACGAGCTCGCCGGCACGCCCGAGGCCGGCTCACACCGCGCCTTCTACCGGCCGCACGGCGGCTTCCCGGCGTGGGCGCCCTCGGACGATCCGCAAGAGGTGCTCGACGAGGCGCTCGTGTGGGCGGCGAAGAGCGACCGTGTCGCGGCGATCGACCGGCTGGTCGCGCTCGGCGCGCGCGTCGATGCAGATCCCTACCGCGGCACGCCGCTCACCTGGGCGGCGGTCAACGACCGTCTCGAGGCGGTCGGCCGGCTCCTCGAGCTCGGCGCCGACCCGAACGCGCTCGGGACCTTCGGCGGGCCCGACCACGGCCAGGGCGTCACCGCGCTGCACGTCGCCGCGCAGGCCGGTCGCGCGAGATCGGTTCGCGTGCTGCTCGCCGCCGGCGCCGATGCGTCGCTGCGCGACGAGCTGCACGACGGAACGGCCGCCGGCTGGGCGGAGTTCGCCGGCCACGACGAGCTGGCCGCCGAGCTGCGGGTCGCCTAGCCCGCGCGCGACCACGCGTCGCACATCGCGGCGACGTGGCGATGGTCGGTGCCGCAGCAGCCGCCGATCACCGTGACACGCGGCAGCCGTGGCCGAAGCGCGGCGTATCGCTCTCCGAGATCCTGCGGGTCGCCCTCGTCGAGCTCGTCCGACTCGTCGAGCTCGGCATGGCTCTTCCGCGAGGCGTTCGCGCGGAGGCCGCCGAGGCGCTCGAGCCACGGCTCGCCCTGTGCGAGGACGTGCTCGAAGTGGGTCGGGTGCGCGCAGTTGATCATGAAGTACGCGGGCGCGCCGTCCGACTCTGCGTCGACCTGCTCGATCGCCTCGTCGAGCGCCTGTCCGCTCGGCAGGCGCCCGTCGGTCTCGACGGTGAACGACACGACGACCGGAATGTCCGCCGCCGCTGCCGCGCGCGCGATCCCGGCGGCTTCCTCGGCGTAGGTCATGGTGAGCGCACTCACGAGCTCGGCGTCCGTGCCGGCGAACGTCTCGACCTGCGGTGCGTGGTAGCGCTCCGCCTCCGCCGTCGTCATCTGCGCGTCGGCGCGGTAGCCGTCGCCGCGGGGGCCGATGCAGCCGCTGACCACGATCGGCGGCCCGCCTTCCTCGCGGAGCCCGGCCACGAGCTCGACGCCGTCGCGGTTCACGCGTTCGAGCCGAGCGGCCGTGTAGCCGAGCCGCTCGCCCCAGTCGCGGTTCGCCCGCCAGGTGGGCGTGTCGAGCAGCAGTCCGACGCCCCGGTCGCGCGCGAGCGACACGTAGCCCGCGAAGTAGTCCCGGAGCGCACGCCTGCCCTCGTCGTCCTTCAGCAGGTCGAACGAGGCGAAGTGGGGCAGGTCGATTCCCTGGTGGAAGATCAGGGTGGTCTCCATGCCGCCGTCCGTGATGAACAGGCGACCTTGGAGCTGCGGCAGCGAATGGTCTGGCAAGGCCAGGGCCAACTATCGCGTCTTGACAGGGGAACAGATGTTCGTGTAGAACATACGTTCCCATGATCGCCACCGTCCTCATCCCGGCCTTCGATCTACGGGCGGCGCTCCGCCGGCGTCCGGGGGTGCAGGCGAAGCCGGCGGCGCTCGCGCCGCTGCCCGGAACGGAGCCGCTGCTCGGCTCGGTCACGGGGGCCGCCGAGGCGGCCGGCGTGCGCCCGGGGATGCGGCTGTCGGAGGCGCTCGCGACCTGCCCCGAGCTCGAGCTGGTCGAGCAGGACCCGGCCTCGGCCGAGCAGGCATGGGAGGAGATCCTGCGGCGGCTCGAGGACGCGGGCTTCGCGGTCGAGCCCGCCGAGCCGGGCACGGTCTACTTCGACTCGCGCGGCGTGGAACGGCTCTACGGTGGCCTCGAGCCGGCGCTGAAGCGGGCGCTCGCCGCGGTCGGGACGGCGTGGGACCCGCGGGTGGGGGCGGCCGACCGCCGGTTTGCCGCGCTGGCGGCGGCGAGCGTCGCGCGCCCGGGCCAGGCGCTGATCGTCTCGAACGATCGGGCCCAGGCATTCCTGGCGCCGCTGCCGCTCGAGCTCCTGCCCCTGGAGCGCGACCGTTACGAGGAGCTGGAGGAGCTCGGAGTTCGCACGATCGGACAGCTTGCCGGGCTGCCGGGTGGCGCCGTTGCCGAACGATTGGGGCCGGACGGCCGGCGCGCCTGGAGCCTGGCAGGGGGTGAGGAGCCGGGGGAGCGGAAGGTCGCGCCGAGACGGCCGGTCGTGGCCCTCCACGAGACGCTGGAGTTCCCCGAGGCGATCGGCAACGAGCTGACGCTTCGCCGGGGGCTCGTGGTGCTGCTCGAGCGGCTGCTCGCCCGGCCGGAACGCGCGGGGCGTCCGCCGAGGAAGATCGCGCTCTGGGCGCGGCTCGTCGGCGGGGCCTCGTGGCGCCGGACGGTGACGCTGCGGGAGCCCACCGCCGACCCGGGACGGCTGCGGGCGGCGCTCGCACCGAAGCTCACCGAGCTGCCGTCGCCGGCGCTCAAGCTGCGGCTCGAGGTCTCGGAGCTGGCCGAGCACACGGGCGAGCAGCTCGAGCTGGTGGCCGCCGAGGGCGCAGCGCTGCAGGGCCGGCTTCGCGAAGGGCTGCGCCAGGTGCGTGCGTCCGTCGGCACGGGAGGAGTCTCGACGGTGGTGGAGGTCGCACCGTGGTCGCGCATACCGGAGGCGCGCGCGCTGCTCGTTCCGCGCGACGACTGAAAGGCAGGCAGGGCCGGATGCGATCCGGTACGAGCCGTGCCCGGGCGCGGCCTCTCAACGCTCCGAGACCGGCGCTCGTCGAGGGCCACGCCGAAGGCACGCCGCGGCGCGTCAACCGGCAGGATGTGGCGCTCGTGCGCGAGGAGTGGCGGGTCGTCGACCGGTGGTGGACCGAGGAGCCCGTGCATCGCCGCTACTTCGACGTGGTCCTGGAGAGCGGTGAGAACGCCGTCGTCTACCACGACGACGACACAGGCGCGTGGTTCACACAGCGCGCTTAAGCGGGGGGATTGAACGTGCGGACCGAGTCGACGAAGCCGGCGTCGGGCGCATGGAAGTTGAGTATGCGGACGGTCCCGCCTGCGCTCCGGAAGCCGTGACGCGCGCCCGGCGGAGCGGCAAGCAGCGTTCCCGGGCCGACGCGGACGACGTCGTCTCCGACCGTGAACTCGACCTCGCCCTCGAGCACGTAGAACGAGTCGACGTGATCGTCGTGCGTGTGCGGCGGAACCTCGAAGGTGTCGTCGAACGCGATCTCGAGGATCGAGAGGCCCGGCAGGTCGACCCGAACGGTGAGCGTGCGGTTCTCACGTTCGAACCGCTCGCCGTCACCGGGCGCGCTGACGATCGGGTCCACGGCAGGATCCTATGACGTTCGGCTCGCGCGACGCCTTTCCGGCTCGTGGCGGTGTCGGCGACGAACGGCGCTTCGACCCGGCGCCGGGCACCGCAGTGCCGGGCAGCGAGCCTGCGACCGCGCCGTACGTCGAGTTGCACGCCCACTCGGCGTACTCGTTCCTCGACGGGGCGTCGCTGCCGGAGGAGCTGGCGGCGCGGGCGGCCGAGCTCGGCTACGACGCGCTGGCGCTGACCGACCACGACGGCGTGTACGGCTCTCTCGAGTTCGCGCATGCAGCAAAGCACTTCGGCGTCCGCCCGATCACGGGCGCCGAGGTCACGATCAGCGGCGCCGGAACAGGGACCGGCGGAGCGCACGTGACGCTGCTCTGCGAAACGCAGACCGGGTACGCGAACCTCTGCCGCATCCTCACGGACGCGCACGCCGGCACCCGCCCGGAAGGTCGAGAGCACCGCGAGCTCCTGCCGGCATCGACGACGATCGAAACGATCGCCGCCCACGCGGACGGCCTCGTCTGCCTGTCGGGCTGCGCGCGTCACGGGCTCGCGACGCGAGACGTCGGCGGTGCCGCGCAGCTGGCAGCGGCGTTTCGCGGCGCGTTCTACGTCGAGCTGCAGCGTCCGTTCGAACGCGGCGACCTGCGGCGGAACACACGGCTGCAGGAGCTGGCGGAGCACCTCGGTGTGCCGACGGTCGCGACCGGCGACGTGCACGCGCACGACGGCGGGCGCGCCAAGCTGCAGGACGCACTCGTGGCGATCCGCCATCGCACCTCGCTCGACGGGTCCGAGCGCGAGCGCCGCGGGAACCACGAGTCGATGCTGGTGCCGCCTGCTGCGATGCTCGATCGCCTTCCCCGCGAAGCCGTGCTGCGCACTCGCGAGATCGCCGACCGTTGCCGCTTCGATCTGACGCAAGAGCTCGGCTACCGCTATCCGGACTTCTCCGATGGGCCCGACCCGGCCGACAGCCAACTGCGGGCGATCTGCGACCGCGCCTTCATCGAGCGCTACGCAGACGCAAACGGGCACAGGCGCAAGGCGCGCGAGCGGCTCGACGGCGAGCTGCAGCTGATCGCGCGGCTCGGCCTCTCCGGCTTCTTCCTCCTGCACTGGGAGGTGCTCGAGCTCGCCCGGGACTGCGCGCTCGAGGTGCGCGGCCCCGGCAGCCCGCGCCACGCGTTGCCACCCGGCCGCGGACGTGGGTCGAGCGTCGGCTCGATCGTCTGCTACCTGACGGGTCTCTCGCATGTCGATCCGGTCGAGTCAGGCCTCTCGCTGGGACGCTTCATCAACGACGAGATGGTCGCCGTGCCCGACATCGACCTCGACTTCCCACGCGACATCCGGGAGAAGCTGATCGTCCGGGTCACGGAGCGCTACGGCCGCCGGCACGCTGCACTCGTCGCGAGCTTCTCCACGTATCGCAGCCGCGGTGCGATTCGCGACGTCGGCAAGGCACTCGGACTTCCGTTCGCGGAGCTCGAACGGTTGGCCCGAGTCACCGACGGCTGGGATGCGACCCGCATCGCCGGCGAGCTCGACGGTGTGCCCGGCCCACATTCCGGCCCGCGCTGGGATGCGTTCCGGCGCCTGACGCGCGAGATCTCCGGGTTGCCGCGGCACATCAGCCAGCACCCCGGGGGCATGGTCATCTCCTCACGCCCGCTGATCGACCTCGTTCCCGTGCAGCCGGCCGCGATGGCCGGCCGCCAGATCTGCCAGTGGGACAAGGACAGCTGCGGCGACGCCGGCTTTCTGAAGATCGACCTGCTCGGGCTCGGAATGCTGTCGGCGGTCGAGGAGTGCATCGACCGGATCGCGCGGCTGCACGGCAAGACGATCGACCTGTCCCGGATCCCGCTCGACGATCCCGGTGTCTACGAGGAGATCCAGGCTGCGGACACGGTCGGGGTGTTCCAGATCGAGAGCCGCGCGCAGATGCAGAGCCTGCTGCAGACGCGGCCCGAGAACCTCGACGACCTGACGGTGCAGGTCGCGCTCGTCCGTCCTGGGCCGATCCAGGGCAAGGCGGTGCACCCGTACATCGAGCACCGCCGTCGTCTGCGCGAGGATCCGTCGTTCGAGCCGCCGGTCGAGCACGAGTCGCTCCGCGAGGCGCTGCGGGACACGCTCGGGGTCGTCGTCTTCCAGGATCAGGTACTCGACGTCGCGATGGCATCCGCGGGCTTCTCGGTCGGCGAGGCCGAGGGGCTTCGCCGGGCGATGAGCAGGAAGCGCAGCGAGGAGGCGATCGAGGCGTACCGGCCGCGCTTCGTGGAGGGCTGCATCGAAAACGACATCGACGAGGCGACTGCTCACGTGATCTACGACAAGCTCGTCGGCTTCTCCGGCTTCGGGTTCCCGAAGTCCCATGCCGCGGCGTTCGGCCTGCTCGCCTACCAGTCGTCGTGGTTGCGCCGCTACCACCCGGCCGAGTTCCTGTGCGCGCTCCTGAACGCTCAGCCGATGGGCTTCTATCCACCATCATCGCTCGTCCGCGACGCACAGCGGCGCGGGGTGGAGGTGCTTCCACCGCACGTCAACGACTCGGCGGCGAAGTGCACGGTCGTGAACGCAGCCGTCCGTGTGGGAGTCGGCTATGTGCAGTCGGTCGGCGAGGAAGACGCCGAGGCAGTGGAGAGAGGCCGGCCGTATGCCGACCTCGGCGACCTCGCACGCCGGGCAGAGGTGAAGCGCGGCGTGCTCGAGGCGCTCGTTGCGGCCGGCGCGTGCGATGCGTGGGGACCGCGGCGCGAGCTCTTGTGGCGGCTGGGCGTCACCGCGAGAGGCGAGGCCGTCCGCGGCGGCAACCGCCAGCTGGCGCTGCCGCTCGAACCGACGGCCGAGATCCCGGAGCTTCCCGAGCAGACGAGCTGGGAGCGGATGCTCGCCGACTACCGGCATACGTCGCTGTCGGTGGGCGTCCATCCACTCGAGCTCCTGCGGCCGCACCTCGGCGCAGGCGTGGCGACGAGCGCCGAGCTGTCGGAGCTTCCGAACGGCGCCACGATCGAGCTGGCTGGCCTGGCAATCGCACGGCAGCGGCCGTCGACCGCGAACGGGATCGTGTTCATGCTGCTCGAGGACGAGCACGGACAGGCGAACCTGATCGTCCCGCCGCCGGTCTACGAGCGCCATCGGGCGATCGTCCGCGGAGAGCCGCTGCTGCTCGCGCGCGGCAAGCTCGAGCGCCGCGACCGGAACGTCAACCTGCTCGTCAGCGAGCTCCGGTCGCTCGGCCCGCTCGCACGTCGGGCAGCGAGCGAGGCGGAGGTCGTGCGCTCGCTACCGCGGGCGCATCACTTCGGCCATCGTTGATCGTTGTCCGGCTTGTGCCCGGCCGGGCGGCGGCCCCGTTGGTGGATCGGGCTCATGTGCGCCGAGAGGTTGTACGCCGAGTTGACGAGGCCGACGTGCGTGAACGCCTGCGGGAAGTTGCCGAGCAGCCGCTGCGCTCCAGGGTCGTACTCCTCCGACATCAGCCCGAGATCGTTTCCGACCCCGAGCAGACGCTCGAACAACGTGCGCGCCTCGTCGTCGCGCTCGAGCATCAACAGCACATCGACGAGCCAGAACGAGCACGGCAGGAAGACCCCCTCGCCCCCGGTGAGCCCGTCGATGTCGTTGTGCTCCCGCGTGCGGTAGCGCTCGACGAACCCGTCGCGGGTGAGATCGCGCTGGATCGCGTCCACCGTGCCGATCACCCGCGGGTCGGTCGGCGGCAGGAATCCGACGAGCGGGATCAGGAGCGTCGAGGCGTCGAGCTCCGCCGAACCGTAGGCTTGAGTGAACGCGTTCCGCTCGACGTCGAACGCCTCGCGGCAGACCTCTTCATGGATCTCCTCCCGGATCCGCCGCCAGTGGTCGACGGGGCCCGGCAGGCCGAACTGCTCGACCGTGCTCACGGCGCGGTCGAAGGCGACCCACGCGAGCACCTTGGAGTGCGTGAAGTGGCGGCGCGGCCCGCGAACCTCCCAGATTCCCTCGTCGGCGAGCTCCCAGGCTCCTTCGAGGAAGTCCATCAGGTTTCGCTGCAGGCTCCAGGCGTGGTCGTTCGACGGCAGCCCTGCCACGCGCGCGTGGTGGAGCGCGTCCATCACCTCGCCGTACACGTCGAGCTGGAACTGCTCGTGCGCGGCGTTGCCGACGCGCACCGGCGCCGAACCGGCGTATCCGGCGAGCCAGGGCAGCTCGAACTCCGGAATCCGGCGCTCGCCGGCCACCCCGTAGAGGATCTGCGCGTTCGCCGGGTCGCCGGCGATCGCGCGCAGCAGCCAGTTCCGCCAGGCTCCCGCCTCCTTGATGTACCCGGCGTTCACGAGCGAGAAGAGCGTGAGCGTCGCGTCGCGCAACCAGCAGAAGCGGTAGTCCCAGTTGCGAACGCCGCCGATGTCCTCCGGCAGCGACGTCGTGACGGCGGCGACGATGCCGCCGGTCGGCTGGTACGTGAGTGCCTTCAGCACGAGCAGCGATGTCCGGACCGCGTCGGGATAGGCACCGGCGTAGCCGCAACCGCTCAACCAGTCGCGCCAAAACGCCTCGGCCTGCCCGAGCGCCTCGGCAGCGTCGATTCGCCTGGCATGTCGGTCGTGCGACGGCGACCACGTGAGCACGAACGGGACACGCTCGCCCTTCGCGACGGTGAACGTCGCGCGATGCGTCATTCCCTCAGGCTGCAGGTCGACCGGTGTGCGCAGCGTGAGCGCGTCCGGGCCGCCGACGGCGAGCAGGGTCTCCTCGTCGAGTCTGAGCAGCCAGGGCACGACCGAGCCGTAGTCGAAGCGGACGACGTACTCGGTGGTCATCTCGACGTGCCCTTCGAGACCTTCGACGACGCGTACGAGATCGGGCACTCGACCGCGCGGCGGCATGAAGTCGGTCACGCGCACACGGCCGCCGTCGGTCTGCCAGTCGCTCTCCAGGATCAGCGTGTCGTGCCGGTAGCGCCGTTCGGTGGCCGGCCCGCCGGAGCTGGGGGCGAGCAGCCAACGACCCTGGTCGTGCGAACCGAGCAGCGCGGCGAAGCACGCGCCCGAGTCGAAACGCGGCACGCACAGCCAGTCGATCGAACCGGTGCGCCCGACGAGGGCTGCGGTCTGCAGGTCGCCGATCAGCGCGTAGTCCTCGATGCGTTCTGCCATCTCTGGCCCCGCTAACGATTCTCCAGCTCCAGGCGGAACGGTGCGAGCCGCTTCGCAACCGCGTCGTCGAACTCGCGGCGATAGCGGTCGTCCAACGGCTCGTCGAGCGCCTGAGCGTAGTTGTCGCGCAGGTCCGCGAGGATCTCGGTTCCGGTCTCGAGGGCGTCGAGATAGTCGCCGTACAGCTCCTCTGCGTCCTCGCGTGGCGCGCGGTTGTACGCGTCGAGCTTCTCGCGCGCTTCCTCGATCACGTCCACATGCTCGCGCTCGAAACCGTCGAGCTGCCGCCGGATGACGTCTGCGAACCGGCCGCGCCGACCGATCATGCGAGCGTGCGGTACAGGTCGAGGTGCTGCGCCGCCGCGGCGTCCCAGGTGAGCTCCTGGCGTGCGCGTGCCGCCCCCGCGCGCGCCTTCTCGAGCTCGGCGGGGCTCTCGAGCAGCTCGCCGACGGCGGCCGTGAAGCCGTCGAGGTCGCCGGCGTCGACGACGCGCCCGGCGCCGTACTCGCGCACGGGCTCGCCGAGCCCACCGACGTCGTAGACGACCGCCGGCACTCCTGCCCCGAGCGCCTGCAGCAACGCACCCGACTGGTCGAGCTCCGCCCGGTACGGGAAGACGGCGACCGTCGCGTCCCCGAGCGCCCGGTCGAGCTCCGCGGGCGAGAGATAGCCGAGCCGCCACTCGACCCGCTCGGGTGCGCGTAGGTCCCCGAGCGGCATCGCCGGATCGCCTGCGACGACGAGGCGCGCCTCGGGAATGCGCCGCGTCACCTCGATCGCGTCGGACAAGCCCTTGTACGGGCGGATCACACCGAGCGAGAGCAGCGTGTGGCCGTCGTCCGCGCGGGTCGCCGCGCTTGGATACACGGGATGCGGAATGACGGTCGCGTCTACGCCCAGCTGGGCGAGGGCCTCGCGCCCACGGTTGCTGTGCACGACCACACGGTCGAAACGGGCGAGCACGCGCTGCCAGAGCTCGCGCTTCGACGCCGTCCGTCGCGGCAGCAGGTCATGGGCGGTGAACACCGACGGGGAGCGGAACCGGAGGCGGACGTCGAGCTGCGGCAAGGCGAGCCACTGCACATGCAATACGTCTGCACGGGTCCTCGCCAGCGCCTGCATCACGTCGAGGTGCTCGACCGCCTTCAGCGGAAGCCGCAGGCGCGAGCGGCGAAAAATGCGGGACGAGAGCGGATAGAAGCGCCGGCTCCGGGTGTAGCCGTCGGGCTCGGGCGTCGCGCCGAACCGGAAGGGTGAGGTGACGAGCTCGACGTCGGCGCCTGAGCGGGCCAGTGCCGCAGCGAGCTCGTGGTCGTACCAGGGCGTGAACGCAGGAGGGTCGGCGACGACGACGCGCACCGAAGTAGCGTAGACCGGTGCTCGTCCGGAGCTGGAATCTCTTCAACGGCAACGCGCTTCCTCCGAGCCGCCGCTCATATCTCGACGAGATGGTCGGGCGCGCGACCGCCGACGATCCGGATGTGCTCTGCCTGCAGGAGGTTCCGGCATGGGCACTCCCGCGCTTCACGGTCGGTGACGTCGCCGCTCCGCCGAGGTTGGGGCCGGTACCGATCCCGGCTGCCGTCGGGCGCGCGCTGACGGCGCCCCATCCCGGGCTGTTTCGCTCGCTCTTTGCGGGCCAGGGCAACGCGATCCACGTCGCGTCGCGCATGCGCGTTCTGCAGCACGACGTGCAGGTGCTGAACACGCGCGCGTTTCGTGCGGTGGAACGCGCCGCGCTCGGGTTGGATCGCGTGACACGGCTCGCGTGGGCGAAGGAGCGGCGCATCGTCCAGGCGGTCCGGCTCGAGCACCAGGACGGGCGGACGTTCCTGGTCGCGAACACGCACTGCACGAGCTCGCGCGACCTGCGGATTCCGGCGCTCGAGCTCGAACGCGCCGCCCGGTTCGCCGTCGACCGCGCCGCACCGCAGGACGTCGTCGTTCTCGCGGGCGACTTCAACGTGGGCGGCGACGCTCCAGCGCTGCGACGGCTCACCGACGACGACTGGGGCTTCTCCGAGCCCGGGCCCGGGATCGACCACGTGCTCGTGCGCGGGGCCAACGTCTCCGAGCTGCGCGTGTGGCCGGACGAGCGCCGGGTCTACGGCGACGTGCTGCTGTCGGATCACGCGCCGGTCGAGGTGGAGCTCTCGTGAGCTGGGCAGAGCAGCGAAGGCGCTTTCCAGTGCTGGCGGAGTACGCATACCTGAACGCCGGGACGAACGGACCACTCGCACGGTCGACGATCGAGGCGGTGTCCTCCCTCCAGGCATGGGAGGCGGGCAACGGCCGCGGTGGCAGGGCGTACTTCGACGCGATGCTCGAGCGGCGTGAGCGCGTCCGGTCGCAACTCGCCGCGGAGATCCACGTTCCGGCGGCCAACGTCGCGCTGACGAGCTCGACCACGGGCGCCGTGCAGATCGTCGTCGCCGGTCTCGGGCTCGGCCCGGACGACGAGGTGGTCACGACCGACTCCGAGCATTTCGGGCTGCTCGGGCCCCTCGCGGCCATGGGAGCACGGCTCACACTCGTCCCGATCCGCGGCGTCCCCGCCGTCGACCTCGTCGCCGCGATTGCCGCACGCGTGTCCGAGCGCACGCGCCTGCTCGCGCTGTCCGGCGTCGTCTGGCTCGACGGCAAGGTCTTGCCCTGGGCCGAGCTGCGGGAGCAGACCGGCGTCCCGGTGCTGATCGACGGCGCGCAGTCGGCCGGCGCGATCGCCGTCGCCGCCGTCCAGGCCGACTACTACACGGTCAGTGCGCAGAAGTGGCTCTGCGGGCCGGACGCGCTGGGCGCGCTCTACGTCCGCGACCCCGAGGCACTGCCGCCCCGGCTCGTGTCGTATCCGGCGGCTGCCTCGTACGACCTGCGCACGGGCGAGTGGGAGCCGAAGCCCGGCGCCGCGCGCTTCGACACGACCTTCGCGCCGCCGTCGTCGCTCGCCGGGCTCGAGGCCGCGCTGACCGACCTGCCGGCGGGCCGTTACGAACGCGCACGTGTTCTGACCGAGCGCTGCCGGGAGCTCCTGCTTCGGGCGGGGCTCGACGTCGTCACGGAGCCGGGCCAGGCGACGCTCGTGTCGTTCACCGCACCGGGCGACCCGACGGCGATCCGCGCGTCGCTGTACGAGCGTAAGGTCGTCGTGCGCGACCTCCCGGGCACAACGTTGCTCCGCGCGTCGGTCGGGTGGTGGAACGACGAGAGCGACCTCGAACGCCTCGTCGCCGGCGTCGCCGACGCGGCCGGCTAGAGCCTAGGCAGCCTCGGTGCGCAGGCCGAGCTCGCCGGCGATCGGCTGCAGCGCCGCGATCACGTTCGCGATGTGCTCGTCGAGCGTCGAGCTCGAGCAGCTCGGCGCCCTCGTAGACGTCGTCGCGCGAGACGCCGGCCGCGAACGACGGCTGCTTCAGCTTCTTCTTGACCGACTTCGGCTCGAGCCCCTCGAGGCCCGTCGGGCGCACGAGCCCGCAGGCGTGCACGAAGCCGGACAGCTCGTCGCACGCGAACAGCGACTTCTTGAGCGGCGTGTCGCGCGGCAGGCCGAGATGCTTCGCATGGGAGAGCACGCGCCTCGATCACGATCTCCGGGTACCCCTCCTCGCGCAGGATCGGCGCGCCGTCCTGCGGGTGCTTGTCGAGCGTGGGGTGGATCTCGTAGTCGAAGTCGTGCAGGAGCGCCGTCACGCGCCACAGCTCCTCGTCCTCGCCGAATCTGGCCGCGTAGCGACGCCGTCGACGCCTCGACCGCGAGCGCGTGACGCAGCAGCGCCTCGCTCTTCGTGTACTGGTGAGCGTCTCCCAGGCCTGCTTCGCGGGTCGGACCGACCACCTAGCTAGCATAGTGCGCTCCCGTGTCCTCGACCGTCGTCAGACCGCTGGCGGAGTCGTTCGTGATCGAGGGCGGCCACCCGCTCTCCGGCCGCGTCCGCGCCGCCGGCAACAAGAACGGCGCCCTGCCGATCCTCGCCGCCTGCCTGCTCACCGACGAGCCGGTCATGCTCGCGAACGTCCCGCGCATCCGCGACGTCGAGACGATGCTCGCAGCTGCTCGCGCACCTCGGCGCCGACGTCGAGTGGATCGGCGAGAACGAGGTGCGCGTCCACGCCGCCGACGTCGGCCACGAGGTCGACGCGGAGCTCGCGAGCCGGATCCGCGCGTCGTTCCTGCTCGCCGGCCCGCTGCTCGCGCGCCACGGCCGCGCCAGTCGTGCCGCCGCCCGGCGGCGACGTGATCGGCCGCCGCCGGCTCGATCCGCACATCCACGCGTTCGCAGGAGCTCGGGGCGACATTCGAGACGACCGACCGCTACGAGCTCGACCGGCGCCCTGCCGGCGACGCACATCCACCTCGACGAGGCGTCCGTGATGGCGACCGAGAACGCCGTCATGGCCGCGGCGCTCGCGCCGGGCAAGACGATGATCTCGAACGCCGCCTGCGAGCCGCACGTCCAGGATCTCTGCCGGTTCCTCGTCTCGCTCGGCGCGCGAGATCGAGGGGATCGGCTCGAACGTGCTGCACATCACCGGCGTCGAGCGCCTTTCGGGCGGCGCGCACTCGATCGGGCCGGAGCACATCGAGGTCGGGAGCTTCATCGGGATGGCGGCCGTCACCGGCGGCGACATCACGATCGAGGGCATCGTCGCGCGACGACCTGTGGCCGATCCTGCCGGTGCTCGCGCGCCTCGGCATCGAGGTCGAGCTCGGCGACGACTGGGTGCGCGTCCCGCCGGGCCAGGAGCTCGTCATCCGCGACGACCTCGGCGGCGCGATCCCGAAGATCGAGGACGGCCCGTGGCCGGCGTTCCCGGCCGACCTGACGTCGATCGCGGTCGTCGTCGCGACGCAGGCGAAGGGCACCGTGCTCGTCTTCGAGAAGATGTTCGAGAGCCGGCTGTTCTTCGTCGACAAGCTCGTCTCGATGGGCGCGCGGATCATCCTCTGCGACCCGCACCGCGTCGTCGTGACCGGCCCGCCGCAGCTGTACGGCCAGCGCATGTCGAGCCCCGACATCCGCGCCGGCATGGCGATGGTGATCGCCGCGCTCTGCGCCGAGGGAACCTCGACGATCGGCGACGCCTACCAGATCGACAAGGGCTACGAGCGGATCGACGAGCGGCTGCGCGCGCTCGGCGCGCACATCGAGCGCGTCGAGGGCTGACGCGCCGTGGGCGAGCACGCAGACCGGACGTGCGCGTCGAGCGCTCGCGTCGCCGACGGCGCTGCCGAACGTCGCGACGGGCCTGCCGGTGCTCGACCATCTGATCGGCGAGCTCGCCCGGACGCGGGCGGCTTCGAGCGTCACGCTCGAGGTCGCGCCGGGCAGCGCCGACGCAGGAGGTCGCGGCGGCCGGGCGCGCGCTCGGCGGCGCGCTCGCCGAGCTGCTCGCCGCCGACGGCGGCGCCGGCCGCGGCTGGGCGCTCGTGCCCGCCGACGAGGCGCTCGCCGCGGCCGCGCTCGAGGTGATCGGAGCGGCCGCTGCTCGTCGTCGAACGTCGACTTCTCCGACCAGCGCGTCGGCGGCCTCGCGACCGACGTCGCCTCGCGCTTCCTGCGCGAGCTGCGCCGACGGCGCCGGGCTGAACCTCCACGTCCGGGTGCTCGAGGGCACGCGACCCGCAGCACGTGCTCGCCGCGATCTTCAAGGCGGTCGGCGCGGCACTCGGCCAGGCGTGCCGGCCGGAACCGTAGACGTCAACCCGACGAAGGAGGGCTCGTGAGCAAGGAGGTCGTTCGCACCGAGGCGGCGCCGGCGCCGTTCCAGGGCGCGCCGTACTCGCAGGCGATCAAGGCGGACGGCTTCGTGTTCGTCTCGGCCAGCTCGGCGCTCGACCCGGGCGCCAAGGAGCTCGTCGCCGGCGGGATCGACCGAGCAGACCGAGCAGGTGCTCGCGAACCTGCGGGCGATCCTCGAGGCGGCCGGCTCGTCGCTCGACCAGCTCGTGAAGACGACCGTGTTCCTGCAGAACCTCGACGACTTCGCCGGCGATGAACGAGGTCTACGCGAAGCACGTCGGCGACGACGCCGCCGGCGCGCTCGACGGTCGAGGTCGCGAAGCTCCCGTCCGGCGCGCTCGTCGAGATCGAGGCCGTCGCCACGCTCGTAGGCGGTCTGGCTGTCCGCGTGAAGGCGATCGAGGACTACGTCCGCTCGCTCGGGCTCGACGCGTACCTCGTCGGCGGCGCGGTGCGCGACGAGCTGCTCGGGCGTCGAGTCGAAGGACGCCGACTTCCTCGTCCCCGGCGTCGACATCGACGGCCTGCGCGACGGCGCTCGCGCCGCACGGCCGCGCCGAGGAGCTCGTCGTCGCCGGCCGGCCGGTCGGCATGCCGCTTCTACCCGCGCGACGCGGCGATCCGCGGCGCTCGCGCCGGCGGGGATCGAGCTCGCGCCGCCGCGGCGCGAGCGCTCGACCGGGCCCGGGCCGGCACGACTTCGAGATCGTCGTCGACCCGGCGGCGACCGTCGAGGAGGACCTCGGCGCGCCGCGACTTCACGTCAACGCGATGGCGCGCCGCCTCGCCGACGGCGCGCTCGTCGATCCGTTCGACGGGCGAGACGGATCTCGAGCGCGGCGTCCTGCGCACGCGTCTCGGCGCAGCAGCTTCGCCGAGGATCCGCTGCGGCTCGTCCGCGGCCTGCGCTTCGTCTCGCAGCTCGGCCTCGAGCCCGACGAGGAGACGCTCGCGCAGATGCGCGAGGAGGCGAGCGCCGTCGCGCTCGTCTCGGGCGAGCGGATCGGCGGCGGCCTCGCCGCCGACGGGATGGGCGAGCTGTCGAAGCTGCTGCTCGGCGCGAAGCCGCCGAAGGCGCTGCGGCTCGCGCGCGACACGGGCGTGCTCGTCGCGCTGCTGCCCGAGTTCGAGCCGGCGATCGGCTTCGACCAGGAGAGCCGCGTACCACGAGCTGACGCGTCGACGAGCACACCTTCGCGGTCGTCCAGGCGGCGGCCGACGCCGGCACGCCGCTGCGCGTGCGGCTCGCGGCGCTCTTCCACGACCTCGGCAAGCCGCACGTCGCGTGGCGCGGGGGCGACGGACGGCTGCACTACTACGCGCAAGCCGGGCAAGTCGCGCGCGCGCGCACGAGCAGGTCAGCGCCGAGCTGGCGCGCGACGCTCTGCGCGGCTTCGCTACCCGAACGACCTGCGGCGGCGCGTCGTGCGGATCGTCCGCGCACCACATGTTCGACTCGGCGCGGGCGACGCGCTGCGCGCGCGCCGCCTGCTCGCGCGGCACGGCGACGAGCTGCCGTTCGACCTGCTCGACCACAGGGAGGCCGACCTGCGCGGGCAAGTCGGGGCCCGACGAGCCGCCGCCCGAAGACAGCTCGAGCGGCTCGCGCGAGTTCCGCGCGGTCGTCGAGCAGGAGCGCGCGAGCCCGCACCGGCTCGCGCGACCTCGCCGTCGACGGCGACGACCTGATCGCGCTCGGCTACGCGCCGGGGCCCGCGCTCGGCCGGACGCTCCGGACGCTGCTCGCCGAGGTCGTCGAGCGAGCCCGCGCGCAACACGCGCGCGAGCGCTGCTCGCCCGGGCGGAGGAGCTGCTCCCGCGTGATCCGCTGGGAGCGAGCCGGGCTACGTCGTCGCGTTCACGACGCGCGCCGGCGGCGTGAGCAGCGGGCCGTACGCCTCGCTCAACCTCGGGCGGTCGACGGGACGACGACGCCGACGCTCGTCGACGAGAACCGGCGCCGCGCCTGCGCAGAGCTCGGCGCCGACGCGCGCGCGGCTCGCGCTCAACCGCCAGGTGCACTCGGCGATCGGTGCAACCGCGCCGACGCCGGGCGCGCGCGGGACGACGGCGACGGCCTCTGGACGGACGAGCCCGGCCTGCCGCTGCTCGCGCTCGCCGCCGACTGCGTGCCGATCGCGCGTCGCGCGCCCGGCCGAGCCGCGGCTCGCGGTGCTGCACGCGGGCTGGCGCGGTCTCGCCGAGGGGGTCGTCGAGGCGGGCGTCGCGCGCTCGGCGGAGCCGACGACGACGGCCGGCGGCGGCGTCGGGCCGTGCGATCGGGCCGTGCTGCTACGAGGTCGGCCCCGAGGTGTCGGCGCGCTTCGACGCCGACCTGACCCGCGGCCGGATCCTCGATCTCTGGAGCGGCCGCCGAGCGGCGCCTGCGCCGCGGCGGGCGTCGCGCGCGTCGAGCGCCTCGACCTGTGCACGCGCTGCAACCCGGAGCTCTTCTTCTCGCACCGCCGCGACGGCGGCCGCACGGCGCGCAGGGGGTGATCGGCTGCTGTCGCCGACGCAGATCCGCGAGCGCTACGCAGCGCGTGCAGCGAGGTGTCGGCCCGGGCGTGACGGTCGTCGCCGCGACGAAGTACGTCTCGCTCGCCGACATGGCGCTGCTCGTCGAGGCCGGCATCGAGGTCGTCGGCGAGAACCGCGCGCAGGATCTCGAGGCGAAGCACGCGGTGTACGGCGACGCGTTCCGCTGGCACTTCATCGGCCACCTCCAGTCGAACAAGGTGAAGGTCGTCAACCGGCCTCTGCGAGCTCGTCCACTCGCTCGACTCGCACTCGGCCGCGCGCCGGCTCGAGATCCCGGCGCTCGTCCAGGTGAACCTCGCCGGCGAAGGCGTCGAAGGTCGGGGTCGCGCCGGCCGAGATCGCCGGCTACCTCGGCTACGGCATCCGCGGCCTGTCGACGATGCCGCCGGCGGCGCGAACCCGGAGGCGTCGCGCCCGTGGTTCGCGCGGCTGCGCGAGCTCGCCGGCGAGCACGGCCTCGCTCGAGCTCTCGATGGGCACGACGCAGGACTTCCGCGTCGCGGCCGAGGAGGGCGCGACCTACGTCCGGGTCGGATCGCTGCTCTTTCAGAACTGATCGGTCTACACTGACCCCGTGGCGCTCGGCGACCTCTGGAATCGCACGCTCGTCTACTTCGGCATCGCCGAGGAGGACGACGACTGGGACGACGAGGACGGATACGCGGCCGAGGAGAGCCTCGAGCAGAGCTATCGCGAGCGCCCGAACGTCCGGCGGCTGACCCCGCGCCGGCGCGGGCACGACTTCGACGACTGGACGGAGTCCGGAGTCCGACGCGCCGACGCGTGCCGCGCGCCGACCGATCCGCCCGGCTCGACTCCGCGGATCGCGAGCGCCCGCAGATCGAGGCGGTGCCGAACCCCTCGGGCGTCCGCGTGCACCTCGTCCTGCCGCGCAGCTTCAACGACGCGCAGCAGATCGCCGACAAGTTCAAGCAGGGGATCCCGGTGATCCTGAACCTGCAGAGCGCCGACGCCGAGCTCTCGAAGCGGCTGATCGACTTCACGAGCGGCCTCACGTACGCGCTGAACGGCGGCATGCAGCGGGTCGCCGACAAGGTCTTCCTGCTGACGCCGCGAAACGTCGAGGTGTCCGCCGAGCAGCGCGCGCAGCTGCTCGAGCGCGGCGGCTTCTTCAACCAGGCTAGCGTAGGAAAGGTCGCCCGCGTCCCGAAGGGGGCGCCATGGTGCTCGACGCTGTCGGCACGGTCGAGCAGTTCGTCGACGTCTTCGCGACGGTCTACACGTTCGCGCTGATCCTCTACGTGCTCACGTCGTGGGTCCAGCTGCCGTACTCGCTTGCGCCGGGTCCAGCGGTTCCTGTCCGACGTCTGCGAGCCGTACCTGCGCTTCTGGCGGCGCCTGCTGCCGCTGTCGTTCGGCGCCGATCGACTTCTCGCCGATCGTCGCGATCGTGGCTCTCGGGCTCATCGCCGAGATCCTCGTCGCGATCCTGAACAGGTTCTAGGAAGGAGGAGGGCGATGCCCTACACCCCTGTTGAGCTGAGACACGTACGACTCGGCCGTTCGCTGTTCGGCTACCGCCGCCGCGACGTCGACAGCCTGCTCGAGGACGTCGCCGACAGCTTCGAGGAGGTCTGGCGCGAGCGCGGCGAGCTGACCGACCAGGTCGAGGACCTCGAGAAGCACCTGGGCGAGTACAAGGACCGCGAGCAGCTGCTGGCCTCGACGCTCGTCGCCGCCGAGAAGGCAGCGGCCGAGGCCAAGGACGCCGCACGCCGCGAGGCCGAGCTGATCGTCGCCGAGGCGCACGACGAGGCCCGGTCGATCGTGCGCAGCGCGCAGGGGGAGCGCGAGCGGCTGTTCGCCGAGGCGCGCCGGGTCGAGGCGCTGCTGCGAGCCGCACTCGGGATGGTCGAGGAGTCGAAGACCGGCGACGAGCCGGACGAGGCCGACCAGGCAGACGACGGCGGCAGGCCGTGGCCCGTGCACGAGGACACGAGCGAGTTCGAGGCGATCCTGTCGCCGGGTGCCGTCGTGGCGGCACGCGAGGAGGAGCCTTCGCCCGAGCCCGCCGATGAACACCAGGACGAGCACCAGGAGGGCGACGAGGAGCCGCAGAACCGCGTCGCGCTGCCGCCGGTCACCGAGGACGACGAGGAGCCCTGGAGCGCGAGCTAGCGAGCTAGTCTGAGGGCATGTCGGCCTCCAGCACGCGCATCCGTCTGCGGGTCGCACCCGGTGCCGTCCGCACCGCTGTCGTGGGTCGGCACGGCGACGGCTGGAAGGTCAGCGTCGCCGCTCCTGCAGAGAACGGCAAGGCCAACGACGCGCTCGTCACGCTGCTCGCCGACACGCTCTCGTTGCGCCGCGCGGACGTCGAGGTCGTCGCCGGCCGCAGCTCTCGTGACAAGATCGTCGCCGTGACCGGGCTCGACCTCGGGGAAGCCGACAGCGCGCTCGCCCGTGCGGCGGGCGACGCGGGAGTCGCATGACGGCGATCGACACGGACGATCTGCGGCGGCTGCTCGTCGAGGAGCGCGAGCGCCTCGCCAATGCGGCCCGCTACCTGCAGCAGGAGCATCCCGGGTCGATGGAGGACGAGCTCGGCGAGATCTCCGGCGGCGGTGGCGGCGACAACCATCTCGCCGACATGGCGACGGTCACCTACGATCGCGAGCTCGATCAGGGGCTCGGGGAGGGCGTCCAGCAGGCCGTCGAGCGGATCGATGCTGCGCTGGCACGGATGGACGACGGCACCTACGGCGTGTGCGAGGTCTGCGGCAACCCGGTCGCGCCTGCGCGGCTGCAGGCGATCCCGTGGACGACCCGCTGTATCGACGACGCGAAACGGTGAGCGAGAGCTCGACGCAGCAGCCGCGCGCCGACGTGCGCATCGGCTCCGCTACTGACGGCCTCGCGCCGTTGTCCGTCGCCGAGCGCTCGCTGGCGGCGGGTGCCTGGCAATGGGCGGGGCTCGTCGCCGTCGCACTGGCCGCCGTGGTCGCCGACCAGGTGACGAAGCAGGTCGTCGCGTCGACGATCTCGCTCGACGAGTCGGTGCGCGTGGTGGGACCGCTGTCGATCCATCACGTGCAGAACACCGGCATCGCGTTCGGGTTCTTCTCGGGCGCGACCTCGATCGTGACGATCGTGACCGCGATCGCGGTTGTCTGGATGTTGGTGTTCTTCGCGCGCTCCGGCGCCCGCCATCCCGTCTTGCCCGCAGCGCTCGGCCTGCTCGCCGGGGGCAGCATGTCGAACCTCGTCGACCGCATTCGCCTCGGACACGTCACGGACTTCATCGACCTTTCGTACTGGCCCGCGTTCAATCTTGCGGACAGCTTCATCGTCGTCGGCGTGGCCATCCTGCTCGGCGCGCTCGTGGCCGCCGACCGTGCGCCGCGGCCGCCGAGACGAACGCTCGACGTCGCCGCCAGGTAGCGATGCGGCTGTCGGTGCCGCCCACGGCGGCGGGGCAGCGGCTCGACCGGTTCCTCGCCGAGCATCTCGGCTCGCGCGCCGCTGCCGAGCGCGCCGTCGCCGCCGGCACGGTTGTCGACGGCACGCCGCGACCGAAGAGCCATCGCCTCGCGGGCGGCGAGGTGGTGGAGGTGGTCGAGCAGCAGCGGCCGGTGCTGCCCGCGCCTCCGCCGGCACCGCGGATCGCGTGGGAAGACGAGCACCTGCTCGTGGCGGACAAGCCGGCCGGCCTCGTCGTTCACTCGGGCGCGGGCCACGTGGGCGACACGCTCGTCGACGCGCTCCGCGGGCGCATCGCCGGGGGCGATCCGGAGCGGCCCGGAATCGTGCACCGCCTCGACCGGGACACGTCGGGCCTACTCGTGCTGGCGCGTTCCGAAGAGGCGCACCGGCACCTGACCGAGCTGGTGCGCGAGCGGGCGCTCGAGCGCACCTATCTGGCGCTCGTCAGCGGCCGCCCGCAGTCGCGCCGGGGGCGGATCGAGGCCGCGATCGGCCGTGACCGGAACGACCCGACGCGCGTGTCGCTCGACACCGACACGCCACGTGACGCGGTCACGCACTTCGACGTCGAGCGGCTCTGGCAGTCCCACGCGCTCCTGCGGGTGCACCTGGAGACCGGTCGCATGCACCAGATTCGGGTCCATCTCGCGGCGCTCGAGCTGCCGGTCGTCGGCGACGCGGTCTACGGCACCCGCGACCCGCGTCTGCCCAGGCAGTTCCTGCACGCCGCCGAGCTCGCCTTCCCGCATCCCTTCGGCGGCGAGCGCATCGAGGCCCGCTCGGAGCTCCCGGACGACCTCTCCGGGTACCTCGCGCACCTCGACCAGTAGCTACCATGCCCGCGTTCGTCGTCCCTCCGACCCGGTGGACACACCGAGGTGGACGGTGGCAGGCGCTCGCCTGCTTTCCGCCCCGGCCATCGGCTTGACCGTTGCATCCAAACCGTAGAAAGGGGCTCTCATGCCCGTCGTCTCCATGAAAGAGCTGCTGGAGGCCGGCGTCCACTTCGGCCATCAGACGCGCCGCTGGAACCCGAAGATGAAGCGCTTCATCTTCACCGAGCGCGGCGGCATCTACATCATCGACCTCACCCAGACGCAGGCGCTGCTGGACGAGGCGTACAACTTCGCGCGCGCGATCGCCGAGCGCGGCGGCTCGATTCTCTTCGTCGGCACGAAGAAGCAGGCCCAGGACGCCGTCTCGGGCGAGGCGAAGCGCGTGAACATGCCGTACGTCAACAACCGCTGGCTCGGCGGGCTGCTCACGAACTGGCGGACGATCTCCGACCGGATCCAGCGCCTGCACGAGCTCCGCAGCCTCAAGCAGGAGTCGCAGCTCGAGTTGCTGCCGGCGAAGGAGCGGATCTCGATGGAGGCCGAGCTCGAGAAGCTCGAGGCGAATCTCGGCGGCGTGGCCGACATGCGCCGCCAGCCGGACGCCATCTTCATCGTCGACCTGCGCAAGGAACAGCTCGCCGTGCGCGAGGCGAAGCGCCTCGGGTTGCCCGTGATCGCGCTCGTCGATACGAACTGCGATCCCGACGAGGCCGATTACGTGATCCCGGGCAACGACGACGCGATCCGCTCGTGCGGGTTGATCGTGAAGGCGATCGCCGATGGAATCGAGGCGGGCAAGCAGAAGGTGTCGGCCGCGGAGCTCCGCGCCCCGCGGAACGGCGGCGCCCAGGCTGCCGAGGCGCCGGCCGCCGAGACCGAGGCCTCGGAGGAGCCGCCCGTGGCCGACGCTCCGGCTCCGGCAGAGCCGGCGGCAGAGGCCGCGGAGAGTGCTGAGACCGTGGCTGAGGGCACCGCGGAATGACCGAGATCAGCGCGACGATGGTGAAGGCGCTTCGCGACGCGACCAGCGCCGGGATGATGGACTGCAAGCGTGCGCTGCAGGAGACCGACGGCGACTTCGACGCGGCGGTCAAGCTGTTGCGCGAGCGCGGGATGGCCTCGGCTGCCAAGCGCGCAGACCGCGAGACCAGCGAGGGAAAGGTCGGCGTGATGGTTCGCGACGAGACGGGCACGATCGTCGCCGTCGGTTGCGAGACCGAGCCGGTCTCGTCGAACGACGACTTCCTCGCGTTCGCGGAGAAAGTGCTCCGCACGGTGCACGAGCACGGTGAGGACGCGCTTGCCGACCTCGAGACGGAGCGAGTCGAGCTGGCGGCGAAGCTGGGGGAGAACATCCAGGTGGTCGGGGCGAAGCGCCTGCAGGCGGCGAACGGAGCAACGCTCTCGTACTACGTGCACGCGCCGGCCAACAAGGTCGGCGCGCTCGTCGAGACCGCCGGCGGCGATCCCCAGACCGCCCGCAGCCTGGCGCTGCACCTGACCTTCGCACGCCCCACGTACGACAGTCGCGACCAGGTGCCGCAGGAGCTCGTCGACGCCGAGCGGGAGATCCTCGTCAAGTCGGACGAGGTCCAGGGCAAGCCGGAGGCAGTCCGCGAGAAGATCGTCGAGGGGATGCTGAACAAGCGCTTCTACGGCGAGTCCGTGCTCACCGAGCAGACGTGGTACCGGGCCGACGAGTCGACCGCGACGGTCGGGCAGTTCTTGCGGGAGAAGGGGATCGAGCTGCGCGACTACGCCTGGTACGCCGTCGCGTAACGGCGTGGCTGCGTCACTGCCACAACTCGAGCGCCCGGCCGTCTTCCGGCGGGTCCTCCTGAAGCTCTCCGGCGAGGCCCTGATGGGCTCGTCGGAGTACGGCCTCGACGCGCACAGGGTCGACCTGCTCGCCCGCGAGCTCGTCGAGGTTCGCGAGAGCGGGCTCGAGATCGCACTCGTGATCGGGGGCGGGAACATCTACCGGGGGATGGCGGCTACTGCCGAGGGCATGGATCGGGCGACGGGCGACTACATGGGCATGCTCGCGACGGTCCTCAACTCGCTCGCCGTCCAGGAGGCGCTCGAGCGGCACGGCGCCGACACGCGTGTGCTGTCCGCCATCACCGTCCAGGAGGTCGCCGAGCCGTACATCCGCCGCCGGGCGGTGCGCCATCTCGAAAAGGGTCGGCTCGTGATCTTCGCCGCGGGCACCGGCAACCCGTTCTTCACGACGGACACCGCGGCCGCGCTGCGCGCGCTCGAGATCGGTGCCGAGGCGATCCTGATGGCCAAGAACGGTGTCCCCGGGGTTCTCGACGGCGATCCGCGCGAGTCGGCCGATGCGAAGCTGATCCCGTCGATCACGCACCTCCAGGCAATCGAGCGAGGGCTGAAGGTGATGGACACCACGGCGCTCTCGCTCTGCATGGACAATCATCTGCCGATCCACGTCTTCGAGCTCGCGCCCGGCAACATCGGCCGCGTCATTCGGGGAGAGTCGATCGGGACGGTCGTGGCCACACCTTCCGAAGGAGAACGAGAACGGTGATCGAGGATTTCGTTTCGGACGCGGGTCAGCGGATGGACAAGTCGGTCGAGGCGACGCACGAGCACTTCAACTCGGTTCGCACCGGCCGTGCGACGCCGGCGCTGCTCGACCGCATCTCGATCGACTACTACGGCACGCCGACGCCACTCAAGAACCTCGCGACGATCAACGCGCCGGAGCCGCGAATGCTGACGATTCAGCCGTTCGACCCGACGTCGATCAAGCAGATCGAGAAGACGATCCTCGAATCCGATCTCGGCTTGACCCCCTCCAACGACGGCAAGCTGATTCGGTTGCCCATCCCGCAGCTCACCGAGGAGCGCCGCAAGGAGCTCGTGAAGGTGGTGCGGCATATGGCGGAGGAGGGGCGCGTTGCGGTCCGCAACGTGCGCCGGGACGCGATCAAGCACCTCGAAGAGCTCGTTCGGAACGGAGACGTCGGCGACGACGAGGAGCGGGCCGCCGAGACGCGCGTGCAGAAGGTCACGGACGACCACGTGACGCGCATCGATGACCTGCTGAAGCGCAAGGAAGCCGAGATCATGGAGGTCTAGGAGACCTCCATGAAGCTTCTTTCCCGCATCCGCACGCTCAGCCGAATCCGGTCTGTCCCCGCGCCGGATCTGCCGGACGTCGCGCAATCGGTCGCGATCATCCTTGATGGAAACGGTCGGTGGGCGAAGCGGCGGGGCCTGCCGGTGGCTGCCGGGCATCGCGCCGGCGCCCGCACCGTTCGTCGCACCGTGGAGGCTGCGATCGATGTCGGCATCCACGATCTCGCCGTCTTCGCGTTCTCGACCGAGAACTGGTCGCGCTCGGACGAGGAGGTCGAGGCGCTGATGGAGATCTTCGCCGAGACGATCGAGCGCGAGCTTCCCGATCTGGCGGAGCAGGGCGTGCGCGTGCGCTTCATCGGCCGCCGCGACCGGGCTCCCGAGGAGCTGCAGCGGCGGATGGCGGCGATGGAGGACCGCACTGAGCTCAACACACGGATCAACCTCTGGGTCGCCTTCGACTACGGCGGGCGCGCCGAGCTGGTCGAAGCGGCGCGCCGACTTGTCGACAGCGGCGTCGACGCGCGTGAGATCGACGAGAACGTGTTCGCCGCGAACCTCTATGCGCCGGAGCTGCCGGATCCCGATCTGCTGATCCGGACGAGCGGCGAGCTGCGGATCTCGAACTTCCTCCTGTGGCAGGTCGCGTACACGGAGCTCGTGTTCGTCGACACGCTCTGGCCCGACTTCGATGAGCGTGACCTGCGGCACGCGCTCGCCGAATACGCCTCGCGCCGCCGACGGTTCGGCGGCCGTTGAGCCCGTTCGTCTCGCGCCTCCTCGTCGCCGCCGTGCTGCTGCCCGCCGTGCTCGGGCTGGCCTATCTCGGAGGCTGGTGGGTCTTCGCGCTCGCCGGCGTGGCTGCGCTGCTCGCGTTGCACGAGTTCTGGCTGCTCGCGCGCGCCAACGCACCGCTGGCGCTGGCCGGCTACGTCGGCACCGCGCTAGCGCTCGTCGGCGCCGAGTCCGGTGGTCTCGAGTGGATGGTCGGCGGCGCGCTCGCGACGCTCCCGCTCGCGTTCTGCCTGAAGGTCGTGTCGCGTGCGCGTCAGGCGCCGACGGCCGCGATCAGCACCACGGTGCTGGGCTCGATCTGGATCGGCCTCGGCCTCGGGTTCCTGATCCTGCTGCGCGACATCCCGTCGAACGGCCGGCTGACGCTCTTCACGGTCCTGCTTGCGGTGTGGGCCGGCGACACGTTCGCGTTCCTCGCCGGACGGCTGCTCGGACGGCACAAAATGGCGCCGTCCGTATCGCCGGGCAAGACGTGGGAGGGGTTCGTCTTCGGAACGGCCGCGACGATCTTCGTTGCGTTCGTTGCGCTCTACAAGCAGCATTTCCTCTCGATCGAGCACTCGATCGAGCTCGGCGTCGTGATCGCGGTGGCGGCCCCGCTCGGCGACCTGTTCGAATCGTTGCTGAAGCGCGACGCGGGCGTGAAGGACTCTGGGCGGATCCTCGGCGGCCACGGCGGGATGCTCGACCGGCTGGACGCCTTCCTGTTCGCCGCCCCTGCGGCGTACTTCACGATCCTCGCGTTCTCGTAACGCGTCACACTTCCGTGAAGGTGGCTGCGACCTCCCGATTTCGCCGCACGCAGGGGGATTCCGCCGTTTGTGACGCTTCTGTGACGGTGGCTGCCACCTCGACTTCCGGCCGGCGCCCGACGCTGAGCGCGCCGCCCGAGGCACACTTCGCAGCGTGACGCGGATCGCTCTGCTCGGCGCGACCGGCTCGATCGGCCGCCAGGCGCTCGAGGTGATCGGCGCCGACCCGGCGCTCGAGCTCGTCGCCGCGAGCAGCGGCTCGACGCCGATCGACGGCCTCGCGCCGCTGACCCAGGTCGGCGGCGATCCCACCGAGCTCCTCGAGCGCGCGCAGCCGGACGTCGTTCTCAACGCGACGCTCGGCTTCGCCGGTCTGCCCGCCACCATGTGGGCGCTCGAGCACGGCGTCACCCTCGCCCTCGCCAACAAGGAGAGCCTCGTCGCGGCAGGCGAGCTCGCGCTTGCCGCACGCGCACGCGGCCACGGCCTGCTGCTGCCTGTCGACAGCGAGCATTCGGCGCTGTTCCAGTGCGCGCTCGTCGACACACCCGACGCGGTCGTGCTGACGGCGAGCGGCGGCCCGTTCCGCGGACGCACACGTGACGAGCTCGCCGACGTCACCGCCGAGGACGCGCTCGCGCACCCGACCTGGTCGATGGGCGCCAAGATCACGATCGACTCGGCGACGCTCGCCAACAAGGGCCTCGAGGTGATCGAGGCTCATTTCCTCTTCGGCCTCCCGTACGAGCGAATCGAGGTGGTGATCCACCCGACGTCGATCGTGCACGGGCTCGTTCGTTTCAAGGACGGCGCGTCGATCTCGCACCTCGGTTACCCCGACATGCGCGTGCCGATCTCGTACGCGCTGACCTATCCAGAACGCCGGCCGACCTCGATCCCAGCCCTCGATCTCGTCTCCGTAGGCCCGCTCGAGTTCGCCGAGCCCGACCTGGAGACGTTCCCGCTGCTCGCCCTGGCACGCGAGGCCGGCGAGCGCGGCGGCACCTACCCGTGTGCGTTCAACGCCGCCAACGAGGTCGCCGTCTCCGCGTTCCTCGAGGGGCGGATCGGCTTCCTCGACATCGCCTCACGGGTGGAGGACGTGCTCGCTCACGTCGACGGCGCGCCCGCGCGCGACCTCGACGAGCTCCGCGAGTCCGATCGCCGCGCCCGCGACCTGGTGGCTGTCCTTTGAGCGTCCTGATCGCGATCCTCGGGCTGGCCGTGCTCGTGATGATCCACGAGGCGGGCCACTTCTTCGCCGCACGCGCCGTCGGGATGACGCCGCGCAAGTTCTACCTCGGCTTCGGACCGCCGATCGCGCGCAAGCAGCGCGGTGGCGTCGAGTACGGGATCGGCTCGATCCCGCTCGGCGGCTACGTGAAGATCCCCGGGATGAGCCGCCCCTCGGCGGGGAGCCTGACGGCGATGCTGCCGAAGGCGGCCCAGGAAGAGTATCGCGCCCCCTTGGCGCGGCTCGACGTCGCGATCGACGCGGGCGACGACGACGCAGCGCGCGCGGCGCTCGAGGAGCTGCGGCCGGCGCTCGGCGAGTCGGCCGCTTGGCAGGAGCTCGACGGCCAGCTCGCGCCGGACGCGTACTGGCGACAGGCCACGTGGCGGCGCCTCGTCGCGATCGCAGCCGGCCCGGCGGTGAACCTCCTCTTCGCGATCGTGCTGTTCACGTGCCTGTTCGTCGTCGCGACCTCGCGCGACACGAACGTCGTCGGCGCCGTCGTCCCGAAGACGCCCGCTGCTGCCGCCGGCCTGAAGGTCGGCGACCGGATCGTCAGCGTCGCCGGTGCGCACGTGCAGCCGAAGAACATCCCCGCGCACATCCGTGCGACACACGGGACGCCGTTCACGCTCGTCGTGCGGCGGCACGGGCGTCGCGTGGCGGTCCCGCTGCATGCGCGTCTCGACCACGGCGCCTACCGCATCGGCATCTCGATCGAGTCGAGGACCGGGCCGGGAGAGTCGGTGCCGGCGGCTGCAGGCGACGCGGTCCGGCTGACCTGGAGCGTGACCGCGGAAACGGTGCGCGGCATCGGTCACCTCTTTGCCGGCCGCGACACGAACCAGGTGAGCAGCTCGGTCGGGATCGTCCGCGTATCCGCTGCAGCGTGGCGCCAGGGATTGCGGGACTTCCTCTTCATGGTCGGCCTGATCAGCCTGGCGCTGGGATTGCTGAACCTGCTGCCGGTGCTGCCGCTGGACGGCGGCCACATCGTGATCGCGTTCGTGGAGAAGCTCCGCGGCCGCACCTTCAAGCAGGCGGTGTATCTCCGCTACAGCGTCGTCGGCTTCTCCCTCTTCGGGATCCTGATGTACCTGGGACTGCGAAACGACCTCTTCGGGGGCGGCGGCTAGACGCGAGCCGGGGCGAGCCGCCCGGCTACCCTGGCCGTGTGGCGAGCGAGCGCTCCATCAACGTCGGCGGCATCCAGATCGGGGGCGGCGCCCCGGTCGTCGTCCAGTCGATGACCCTGACCAAGACGCACGACGTCGAGGCGACGACCGCCCAGATCGCCGCGCTGGCGAGCGCAGGCTGCGAGGTCGTGCGGGTGGCCGTGCCGAAGAGCGAGGACGCCGACGCGCTGCCGAAGATCGTCCGCTTCTCGCCGCTGCCGGTGATCGCCGACATCCATTTCAACGCGTCCCTGGCTCTTCGCGCGATCGACGCGGGCGTCGCGGCGGTGCGCATCAACCCCGGCAACATCGGCGGGCCCGACAAGGTCGCCGAGGTCGTGCTGGCGGCGAAGCGCGCCAACATGCCGATGCGGATCGGCGCCAACTCGGGGTCGCTGCCGAAGCACCTCACCGGCCTCGCGCAGCAGGACCAGGCCGAGGCGCTCGTCGAGGCGGCGCTCGAGGAGGTTCGCCTGCTCGAGCAGCTCGACTACGGCAATTTCAAGATCTCGGTGAAGTCCAGCCATGTGCCGACGATGATCAGGGCGTACCGGCTGCTGGCGGCGAAGGTCCCGTACCCGTTGCACCTCGGGGTCACCGAGGCCGGAACGCCGTACTCGGGGTCGATCAAGAGCGCCGTCGGCATGGGCGCGTTGCTCGTCGACGGCATCGGCGACACGATTCGCGTCTCCCTCACCGCAGATCCGGTCGAAGAGGTGAAGGCCGCGTTCGAGATCCTCAAGGCTCTCGGGTTGCGGGAACGGGGGCCGATCATGATCGCGTGCCCCAGCTGCGGCCGCGACAACGTCGGTGTGCAGCAGCTCGCCGAGCGCGTCGAGGAACGGCTGCGCACGTACCCCGAGGCCTTCGAGGTGGCGGTGCTCGGCTGTGCGGTCAACGGACCCGGTGAGGCGGGCGACGCCGATTTCGGAATCGCCGGCGGCCGTGACGTGGGCTTCATCTACGGCCACGGGCGGGTGCTCAAGAAGGTGTCTAGCGACATCCTGGTCGACGAGCTCTTCCACGAGATCGACCGGTGGATCGCGGACGGCATGCATCGGCCGAAGCGACTCCGGATGGCGAAGCCGGCGGCCCTGGCGATGGCCGAAGCCTCGGCGATTCCGCTTCAGAACTGAGAAATCCGGTCGCGGCCGCCGGGCGGTAGCCTGGGAAGGCAACGATGATCGCCCGCGCCTCCCAGCTGTTTCTCCCGACCCTGCGCGACGCGCCGGCCGACGCGGAGGCGGTCAACCACAAGCTGCTCGTCCGCGGCGGCTTCGTGCGCCAGGTGACCGGAGGGGTGTGGACGTTCCTGCCGCTCGGCTGGCGCGTGCACCGGAAGATCGAGCAGATCATCCGCGAGGAGATGGACGCAATCGGCGCTCAGGAGATGCTGATGCCGGTCCTGACGCCGCTCGAGCTGTGGCAGCAGAGCGGCCGCGACTTCATCGAGGAGATCTTCCGGCTCAAGGATCGCAAGGGCGCCGAGTACATCCTCCCGTTGACCCACGAGGAGACCGTCACCTTCCATGCACGCGAGCTGCAGAGCTACCGGCAGCTGCCGCAGATGCTGTACCACATCTCGACGAAGGAACGGGACGAGCCGCGCCCGCGCGCAGGCCTGATCAGGTTGCGCGAGTTCTTCATGAAGGACGCCTATTCGTTCGACCGGGACGAGGCCGGGCTCGCGGAGAACTTCGAGCTGCAGCGCGGCGCGTACAAGCGGATCTTCGCGCGCTGCGGGCTGACGACCTACGACGTCGAGGCCGAGTCGGGGATGATGGGCGGCAGCGAGTCCGTCGACTTCCTCGCGCCCGCCGGCGCCGGTGAGAACACGCTCGTGACGTGTGAGAACGGCGACTTCGCGGCCGACCTCGAGGTCGCGCGCGGAGTGCCGCGGGCGCCGGTGTTCCCCGAGCCGCTCGGTGCGCCGCTCGAGGTCGAGACGCCCGGCGTGAAGACGTGCGAGGCGCTCGCCGACTTCCTGTCGATCGACGTCGCCGCGACGTCGAAGGCGATGCCTGTCACGACCGACGACGGCACCGTCGTGCTGGCCCTCGTCCGCGGCGACGACCGCATCGAGCCGGCGAAGCTCGACGCTGCTCTCGGCCGGCCGTCGCGACCCTCGACCGACGAGGAGATCAGGGCCGCGTTCGGCGCCTCCGGAGGCTCCCTCGGGCCGGTCGGGTTCGAGGGCGAGGTGGTCGCCGACGAGACGCTGCGCGAGGGACAGTTCGTCGCCGGCGCGAATCGCGACGGCTTCCACCTGCGCGGGGTGCAGGCAGGGCGAGACTTCGAGGCTCGCTTCGCAGACCTGCGCCAGTCCGCTGAGGGCGACACGTGCCCGATCTGCGGCGGCAAGCTGCGGTTCGAGACGGCGATCGAGGTGGGGCACATCTTCAAGCTCGGCACGCGCTACTCGAAGCCGCTCGACGCGACCTTCGTCGACGAGGACGGCCAGGAGAAACCGCTGATCATGGGCAGCTACGGCATCGGCCCGGCTCGGGTGATGGCCGCGATCGTCGAGCAGTCGCACGACGACAACGGCATCGCGTGGCCGGCTGCCGTCGCGCCGTACGACGCACACGTGGTCGTGCTGGGAGGCGCGGAGGAGATCGGCGAGCGGGCGGCCGAGGCCCTCTCGGTCGCCGGGCTCGACGTGCTGCTCGACGACCGCGACCAGCGGCCCGGCGAGAAGTTCGCCGACGCCGACCTGATCGGCATCCCGCTGCGTGTGACGGCGGGCAAGAAGAGCCTCGAGGACGGTGCGGTCGACGTCCGCGACCGCAAGACCGGCGACGAGCGACGTATCAACGTCGCCGAACTGGGCAAGGAAGCCTAGGAGGGGGAATGGCCAAGCGCCGCAAATACGCAACCGAATCCTTCGGCCCGGCGGTCGAGCGTCTGATGAACGAGTCGGGCGTGACCTACAGGGCGCTCGCCGCCAAGACGGGCCTGTCGGCCGGGTACCTGAACCACCTCGTCCACGGCAATCGCCCGGTGCCGTCGAACGAGGTGGTGAAGACGCTGGCGGACGCCCTGGACGTCGAGCCTGAGCACTTCCGGGAGTTCCGCGTCCGGGTGATCACGGACCGGCTCGAGACGATGCCCGACCTGGTCGATCGTCTGTTCAAGCGCCTGAACGGCTAACCCCGGCTCCGGGCCAGCGTCTTACCTACTGCCCGGTGGGGTCCCGGCAAGCGACCACTGGGGGGTTAGGGGCCCCACCGAGCGCCTGTCCGCGCCGCGTTCCCGGTCAGGGAACGGGGAGCGGGACAGGGCCGCCTGAAGGTGGCGGCGTGACCGTCTGCGGGAACGCCGCGAAACCCTGGGAGCTCAGCGTGCCGAGGCTGTTCGAGGCGACGCCGGCGTCGGAGACCGTGAAGACGCTCGGGCCGGCGACCAGCGAGCGGCGGATCACCCCACTCTGCGAGATGTTGCCGACCGGGTCGATTCCGCCGGCGCGCGACACGCGGTAGCCCACCGCCTGCTGGTTGAACGGGATCACGAGCAGGCCGGTCCGGGGCCAGAAGAGGAAGGCATGGTGGTCGGACTCCGCCTCCGACCAGCCCGGGCCGAGGCTCGTGTGCGCGATCCGTGTGGGATGCGCGAGGTTCGACACGTCGAACAGCGACAGCTGTGTCCCGATCGGTCGTCCCTGGTCGCTCACGTCCTGACCGACGCCGAGCAGGAGGTCGCTGCCGATCGGGTGGAGGTACGCGGAGTAGCCGGGCAGCTCGAGCTCGCCGACGACGCGAGGACGGGAGGGGTCGCTCAGATCGAGCGTGTAGAGCGGATCGACCTGCTTGAACGTGACGACGTACGCGGTGTCGCCGACGTAGCGGACGGCGTAGACGCGCTCACCCTGGCCGAGCCCACCGACCCGACCGACCGGCGTCAACGCCCCAGGGTCCAGCGACAGCGTCGTCAACGAGGAGGCGCTCGAGCTGCCGCTCGTCTCGGACCACCAGGCGGGCGAGTCGGTGCTCACGACCCGAAGCACGCCCGCGTTCTCCGAGAGCGACCACTGGTCGAGCAGATAGCCGCTCACCTGGCCACTGCCACGGTACTGCGTGCGATCCGGGTCGGAGATGTCGAACCGGTGGATCTGCGTCGTCACGGTCGAGGGCGCGACGGTCGGCGTGGCCGGCCGAGGGCGCTGATCCCAGCGTTCGGTGGCGACATACAGGTTCCGCGGTGACGCGTAGACGATGCGCGCGTCGGTCATCACGCCGACCGAATCGACGGGCGCGAGCCCCTTCGTCAGGTCGATCGTCAGCACGCTGAGCATGCCGAGCCCCGAGAAGACATGGGGCCGGTCGACGTTGCGGCACTGGACGAGTGCGTGCGCCGCGGTCGACCGATGCCCGGCGCGCTTGATCCAGAAGCGAGGGAGCCACGACCCGATCCGTGATCCCGCGACCGTTGCGCGGTTGTCGGCAAGCGCTTTGGCGCGTGCCGCGTCGGTGTTGTCGACCGGCTGCTCGAGCTTCAACGCCTGCGGGATCTGAGCGCTGACGACGACCCGGACGCTCGAGCCGATCAGGCGAGCGTCGACGTACGAGCCGTCGAGCGTGAGCGTCGAGACGGTCTTCAGTGCTTTCGGATCGGAGACGTCGATCTCGGTGATCGTCGCTTTCGACGGACGGATCGGCAGCAGCCGCGCGGCCGACCCGGGGAGCGGAGTGATCCAGTACCCGCCGTTCGCGAGGACGAGCAGGTGGTCGCCGTCGAGCAACAGCTCCTGGCCGCCGTTCGCGAGCTCGAGCGAGTCGAGCAGCTTCGGCTTCGCGCCGGTCACGTCGACGGCGTTCAGCCGTCCACCCGTCACCGTGAACAGGGTCGAGCCGTCGGTCTTGACGAGGTCGGGCTCGTCGACCCCTTGCTCCTGGACGTTGGTGCCGGAGTAGTCGACGCCCTCCTGCTTGCCTCCTGTGTCTCCCGCCGTTGCGGCGGCCGCGGGAACCGGGACGCCGCCGGGCACGGCGACCGAGGCGAGGCCCCACTGGCCCACGAGCGGCTTGACTTGCGCTTTCACGTAGCCGAGCAGGCTGCCGCACGACCGGAACGGCACCAGCCGGGCCGAGGTCGAGGCAGGAGCGGGCGAACCGGACGCCGAAGCGCTCGTCGCGACCACGATCAGACCCAGCAGGATGGCCTTCCTCAGCATCGCTCTCTCGTTATACGCCGTCCGCGGCCGCTCCGTCACATGCGTTCCCCGGACCGCAGAATACGAACCGTGAGCGGGGAGCCGGCCATGCGCGAGGAGCGCCGTGTCGTCACGGCGCTGGCGGCCGACCTCGTCGGCTCGACGGCGCTCGGCGAACAGCTCGATCCGGAGGAGGTGCGCCTGGTCGTCGGCGACGCGGTCGCGCGGATGGTGCACGCGGTCGAGGGCTTCGGCGGCACCGTGAAGGATCTGGCCGGCGACGGCGTGCTGGCGCTCTTCGGAGCGCCGACGGCGCACGAGGACGACCCGGAACGGGCGCTGCGCGCGGCCCTGCAGATCGCCGACGAGTTGCGGACGTACGCGGCGGAGGTCGAGCGGAGCTTCGGGATCAGCGGCTTCGGAGTCCGCGTGGGCGTCGACACCGGCACCGTGGTGGTCGGGCCGGTCGGGGCAGGCGGCCGGGTCGAGTACGGAGCGGTCGGGGACACGGTCAACGTCGCCGCGCGGCTGCAGGCGCAGGCAGCTCCCGGATCGGTGCTCGCCGGTGCCGAGACGGCACGGCTGGTGAAGGGGCTCTTCCGCTTCGGCGACCGCCGCAGCCTCGACCTGAAGGGGAAGGCCGAGCCGGTGGTGGCGTACGAGGTGGAGCGGGCGGTCTCCGTGTCGCGGCCGCACGACGACGCGCTGCTCGTCGGCCGGGAAGCGGAGCTCGCGCGCGCCCAGGCCGCCGTCGAGCTCGTGGCGAGCGGCTCGGGCGGGATCCTGCTGCTGACGGGCGAGGCCGGCATCGGCAAGAGCCGCCTCGTCGCCGAGCTCCGGCGCATTGCGGACACGTCGGCGGGCGAGCGGCCCATTCTCTGGCTCGAGGGCCGTTGCGTCTCCTACGGCGAGTCGATGCCGTACTGGCCCTTCCGCGAGCTGTTGCGCGACTGGCTCGGGCTGTCGGTCGACGATCCCGAGCTCCGCGCCCGGCTGCTCCTGCGGCGCGCGGTCAACCGCGTCGCGGCCGATCGCGGCGACGAGCTGTACCCGTACCTGGGCAGCCTGCTCGGCCTCACGCTCGAGCCCGACGCGGCAGCCCGGCTCGCCGAGCTCTCGCCGGAGGCCCTCCAGTACCGCACGTTCGAGGTGATGCAGGAGCTGCTGCACCGGCTGGCGTCGGAACGGCCCGTGATCGTCGCGATCGAGGACGTCCACTGGATCGACCCGACGTCGCTCGTGCTGCTCGAGCGCCTGCTCGGGCTGACCGAGGACGCGGCGGTGCTCCTGGTTGTCACCCAGCGTCCCGACCCGGACCACGAGTCGTCGGACCTGCGGGAGCTTGCCGCACGCACGTATCCGCACCGGTCGCACGAGCTGACGCTGCAGGCCCTCGCGGGCGACGCAGAGCGCGAGTTGCTGCACGCCCTCGTCGGCGCCGACGCGCTCCCGGCCGACCTCGAGCGCCGCCTGCTCGACCAGGCCGAAGGCAATCCGTTCTTCCTCGAGGAGCTCGTCCGCGGCCTCGCCGACTCCGGCGCGCTCGTCGAGTCGAACGGCGGCTACCGCTTCGACCACGAGACGCCGGTCGAGATTCCCGCGACGGTCGAGCAGGTGATCCTGGCGCGGGTCGACCGCCTGCAGGCGACGTATCGCAGCACGCTGACCGCCGCCTCGGTGCTCGGCCGGCAGTTCGGGCTGGCGCTCCTGGAGGGCGTCGCGCCCGGCGACGACCTACGCGAGTCGCTGCGCGAGCTGCAGCGCCTCGACCTGATCCGCGAGAGCCGCCGCTGGCCCCAGCCGGAGTTCCGCTTCAAGCACGTGCTGATCCAGGAGGCCGTCTACCGGACGATCGTGGGCGACGAACGGCGACGGCTGCACCGTGAGGCGGCCGAGTGGCTCGAGCGCCGGCGCGAGGAGGGCGGGGAGGAGGCGCTCGGCATCCTGGCCCACCACTGGCTGGCCGCGGCCGACGAGCCGAAGGCGATCGACTACCTGACGCGCGCGGGCGACCAGGCGCGGCAGGAGTACGCGCTCAATGAGGCGATCGAGCATTACCGCGACCTGCTCGAGCTGCTGAAGAAGCGCGGGGAGTCGCACGAGGTCGCGCTGGTGCTCTTCAAGCTCGCCCTCGCGCTCCACACGTCGCTGCGCTTCGCCGAGGCGAACGCCACGTACCAGGACGCGTTCGGGCACTGGCACCCGCCGGCCGCCGTGCCGGCGACCGCACGGCTGCGGGTCACGTCGAGCTTCCTGCCGAACGACTTCGACCCGGCCTCTGCGATCGCGTGGCCGAACATCCAGCTCTGCATGCAGCTGTTCGACCGCCTCGTCGAGGCGTGGCCAGAGCGAACGATCGTCCCGTCGCTGGCCGAGCGCTGGGAGATCTCGGACGACGGGCTGCGCTATGTGTTCCATCTGCGAGAGGGGTTGACGTGGTCGGACGCCACGCCGTTGACTGCGCACGACGTCGAGTACGGCATCAAACGGGTGCTCGATCCGGTGCGCCCCGGCTCGTCGGTCGCGATCTACTACGTGCTCGAGAACGGGCAGGACTACGCGCTCGGCCGCAACGCCGACGCCGATCGCATCGGCGTCCGGGCGCTCGACGACCGGACGGTCGAGTTTCGGCTGGTCGCGCCGGCGCCGTACTTCATGAGCGTGATGAACCGGCCCGACGGAGGCCCACAGCCCCGCCACGCGATCGAGGCCGCGGGCGACGGCTGGACGGCGGTCGGTAGCCAGGTCGTGAGCGGGCCGTTCCGGATCGCCGAGCGCAGTGACGACGTCCTCGAGCTGCAACGGCGCCCGGATTACCGTAACGTCGCGCGCCGCGGCAATGTCGGCACGGTCCGGATCGAGCGGTCCGGGGTGGCGGATGCTCTCGACCGGTTCGTGGTCGGGGAGGTCGACATGATCACCGTGCGCTACACGCCCAGGCTCGCCGATCAGGTGCGTCGCCGTCCCGGAGCGGAGGCGGTGATCGGGCCGGCGGCCTGGACGGGCTATCTCGCCTTCGACCACTCGAACGCCACGGCCGCCAACGTCGACTTCAGGCGGGCCCTGGCCCATTCGATCGACCGCGAGGCGCTGGCCGAGCAGCTCGCCGACAACCTGCTGATCGCCACGGGCGGGCTCGTCCCGCCGGCGCTCCAGGGCCACACACCCGACATCGTCCCGCGCTTCGACCCCGAGCTCGCGCGCGAGCTGCTCGCGCGCTCCGGCGTGACCGCGACGGTCAAGCTCGCCGGACTGGACGAGTGGCGGCCGATCGTCGAGGCGATCGCCCAGAACTGGCGCGACGTGCTCGCGATCGACGTCGAGGCGCCGTACTGGTCGGCTGACCAGGCGTGGAAGCTGGCACGGCCCTGGGAGGTGTTCATCGCACCGATCGTCGTGACCGGCTGGCTGCCCGGGTACAGCGACCCGGAGTACTACCTCCGCCTGCTGCTGCACTCCGAGTCGAAGACCAACGAGGGCGGCTTCGCGCATGCGCCGTTCGACGAGCTGATCGAGCGCGCGCGCCAGGAGCGAAGCGACCGGTCACGGCTCGAGCTTTTCCATGAGGCAGACCGGATGGCAGTCGCGGATCAGGTGGCGCTGATCCCGCTGGTCTACGGGCGGAGCACGGCGTTCGTACGCCCTGCCGTCTCCGGCTGGTGGGAGTTCGGCAAGACGTCGGCGTCGTTCGCCGAGCTCGTCGTTAGCTGACTCTCAGGTCGCTGCGAACTGCTGCAGAGCGTTCACGAGCGTGCGCAGACGGGCGCCGCGTTCCGTCAGGCGATACTCGGTCCGCGGCGGGCGTCCCTCGACGGTGATGCGGGCGAGCACGCCGGCCTCCTCGAGCTCGCTCAGTCGCGCAGCGAGGGTCGCGGGCGGGATCGGGCCGAGCGACTGCGCGAACTCGCCGAAGCGCAGCGCTCCTTCCGAAGAGGCCCAGATGATCGAGACGGTCCAGCGGCGTTCGAGGAGGTCCGCCGCGCGGCGGACCTCCTCGGGAATCGGCTTGCAGCTACGGCAGCGCATGTGCGGACGGCTCCGGCTCGAGAGCCAGCGCCAGCACCTCGTCGAGCGTCATCACCGGGTGGAAGTGGAGCTCGGACTTGACGTCCGCGGGCACGTCGTCGAGGTCGGCGCGGTTGCGCTCCGGGATGATCACGTCGGTCAGCCCGGCTGCGTGCGCCGCGAGCACCTTCTGCTTGAGGCCGCCGATCGGCAACACGCGGCCCTGGAGCGTCACCTCGCCGGTCATCGCGACCGTGTGCTTGACGGGACGGCCGGAGAGCAGGGAGGCGATCGCGGTCGTCATCGTGATGCCCGCGCTCGGCCCGTCCTTCGGAATCGCGCCGGCAGGGACGTGCACGTGGAACGCCCGGTCGTCGAACGACTCCTCGTCGATGCCGAGCTGGTCGGCATGGGAGCGGACGTAGGTGAGCGCGATGCGCGCGGACTCCTTCATCACGTCGCCGAGCTGACCGGTCAGCACGAGGCCGTCGGAGCCCTTCATCGAGGTGGCCTCGACGAACAGGACGTCACCGCCCGTCCCAGTCACGGCGAGCCCGGTGGCGACGCCCGGCACTGCCGTGCGCTCCGCCGACTCCTGGAAGAAGCGCTGGCGCCCGAGTGCATCGCGGACCAGCTCGAGGTCGACGTGCACGGGTGCCGCCGCGTCGCCGGCGACGATGCGCGTCGCGGTCTTCCGCAGCAGCTTGCCGAGCTCGCGCTCGAGCTGGCGGACACCCGCCTCACGCGTGTACTCGCTGACGATCGTCTCGAACAGGGCGTCCGAGATCTCGACCTCCGTTTCCAGCAGGCCGTTCCGCTCGCGCTGGCGCGGCCACAGGTAGCCGCGGGCGATCGCGACCTTCTCGTCGACCGTGTAGCCGTCGAAGCGGATGACCTCCATCCGGTCGAGCAGCGGGCCGGGGATGGTGTCGGCGATGTTCGCGGTCGCGATGAAGACGACCTGCGACAGGTCGAGCTCGACGTCGAGGTAGTGGTCGCGGAACGAGTGGTTCTGCGCCGGGTCGAGCACCTCGAGCAGCGCAGCAGACGGATCGCCGCGCCAGTCGGCGCCGACCTTGTCGACCTCGTCGAGCAGGATCACCGGGTTCATCGTCCCGGCGTCGCGGAGCGCGCGCACCAGCCGGCCCGGCAGGGCGCCGATGTACGTGCGCCGGTGGCCCCGGATCTCCGCCTCGTCGCGCACGCCGCCCAGCGACATGCGAACGAACTCGCGGTTCAACGCTCGCGCGATCGACTCGCCCACCGACGTCTTGCCGGTGCCTGGCGGCCCGATCAGCGTCAGGATCGCTCCGGAGCGCTTGTCCTGCTCGATGCCGCGCTCCTCACGCAGCTTGCGCACGGCGAGGTACTCGACGATCCGCTCCTTGACGTCGTCGAGGCCGGCGTGGTCGGTGTCGAGCACCTCACGCGCGTGTGCCGGGTCGAGGCGCTCCTCCGAGCGCTTGCCCCACGGCACCGCCAGGAGCCAGTCGAGGTACGTGCGGATCATCTGCGACTCGCCGCTCTGGTCGCCCATGCGCTCGAGCCGGCCGACTTCGCGCTCTGCCTGCTCGCGCACGGCGTCGGGCATCTCGGCCTCGGCGATCCGTGTGCGGTAGTCCTCGGCCGCGGAGCCGTCGTCGTCGCCGAGCTCCTTGCGGATCGACTCGAGCTGGCGACGCAGGATGTACTCGCGCTGCTGCTTCTGCGCGCCCGACTCCACGTCCTCGCGGATCCGGCGGCGGACCTGCAGCTCGGCGAGACGCTCGCGCTGCAGCCGCAGCGACAGCTCGAGCCGCTCGACGACGTCGACCGCCTCGAGCAATTCGACCTTGTCGGCGAAGCTGATGTCGGGTGCATAGGCAGAGGTGTCGGCCAGCGCACCGGGCCTCGTGATCGAGCGGACGAAGTCGCGGATGCGCGGGTCCGCGTCGCGCAGGTCGAGGATCTCCTCGACCACGGCGCGGTACTCGCGCTCGAGCTCGGCGGTCTGGACGCGCGGGGGATCGACGTCCTCCCGCTCGTCGACCTCGACGCGCAGGCGGCCGTCCGAGCCGGTGTGGGCGGCCCCGGCGATGCCGCGATGGAGCCCGGAGAGGGTGACGGCGGAGCCGCCTCCCGGGAGGCGCAGCCGGTCGGACACCTCCGCGACTGTGCCGACGCCGGCGTACTCGCCCTCGTGCACCGGCACGAGGAAGGCACGTTCGTTTTCGCCGACATCGACGGTCAGCGTCACCGACATGTTCGGGAAGACGACGCTGTCCTCGAGCGGAATCAGCAAGAGATTGGGCAAGTCACTCTCCTAGTTCAGTCGTTGTACGTACTTCAACGATTGAAGCACACCCCTATTCCCTGCCGCCGCGGGGGCGTCCTGTCACTGTTCACAGGCGATTCACAGCTTCCGGGAGCGCTTTCTCAGGCCGCTCCCAGGGTTCCGTGGCAGGTTGAGGCCCATGAACAACGTCGAACAGAAGGCGAACGGCTCGGCCAGGGTGCTTGTCGTCGACGACGAGCCGTCGATCGTCGACGCCGTCGCGACCGCCCTCCGCTACGAGGGCTTCGAGGTGCGCGAGGAGGCGTCGGGGCGCGCCGCGCTGACCGCCGTGATGGAGTTCGAGCCCGACCTGATCGTGCTCGACTGGATGCTCCCGGACGTCGAAGGCATCGAGGTCGGGCGCCGCCTGCGGGAGCGAGGATTCAAGACGGCGATCCTCTTCCTGACCGCCAAGGACGCGGTCGAGAACAAGGTCGACGCTCTCCGCGCGGGCGGCGACGACTACGTAACGAAGCCGTTCAGCCTCGCCGAGGTCGTCGCGAGAGTCCAGGCAGTCCTGCGGCGCACGGGCGGCGAGCTGCCCGGGGACGTGCTCCGCTTCGCCGACGTGACCCTCGATGAGGGGCGCCACGAGGTCTTCCGCGGCGAAACGCGCGTCGACCTGACCGCGACGGAGTTCTCGCTGCTGCGGTTCTTCCTCATGAATCCGCGCCGCGTGCTCTCGAAGGGCCAGATCCTCCAGAACGTGTGGCGCTACGACTTCGGCGGCAACTCGAACGTCGTCGAGACCTACGTCAGCTACCTCCGCAAGAAGCTCGACGCGCTCGGCCCGCCGCTCATCCGGACCGTGCGGCAGGCCGGCTACATGCTCGAGGCGGAGCCGGAGTAGTTGCTCAGGCGACTGTCGCTGCGCGCCCGCCTGCTGCTGGGCGTCTTCGTGCTGGCCGCGATCGGGCTCGCAGCCGCCGACGTCACGACCTACACCTCGCTGCGGTCGTTCCTGCTCGACCGCGTCGACAGGACACTCGAGGCCGGCCACGCGCAGGTGGAGCGGACGGCGTTCCCGAACCAACACGACCAGGGTCGCGGGCAGCGCTCGCCCGGCGGCGGCCCGCCGAACGACGGGGGACCGCCGGCGCAGGGAATCGACTGGTACCAGGTGCGCACGCTCGACGGCCGGGTCGTCTCGAGCGGGTTCCTGGTCGGCGGCGGCTCCCCGCCGAACCTGCCGGACCAGATTCGCGTGCCCGCACCCGGAACGAGCCCCGATGCGGAGCGCACGTCGTACTTCACGGTCTCGTCGAAGAACGGGTCGGGGAGCTATCGGATCCGCGCCTCGATCGAGCCGCAGGAGGCCAACCGCGTGCTCGTGATCGCGACGTCCCTCAAGGACGTCTCCGGCACCCTGAACCGGTTGCTGCTGATCGAGCTCGTGGCCACGCTCAGCGTGCTCGCGGCGATCGCAGCGCTCGGGTTGTGGGTCGTCCGCCTCGGCCTGCGGCCGCTGCGCGAGATCGAGGGCACCGCGTCGGCCATCGCCGCCGGCGACCTGTCGCGCCGCGTCGAGCGCGCCGAGTCGACGACCGAGGTCGGCCGGCTCGGCCTGTCGCTGAACGCCATGCTGGCGCAGATCGAGTCCGCGTTTCGTGCGCGCGAAGCCTCGGAAGAGGATCTACGCCGCTCGGAGCAGAAGCTGCGGCGCTTCGTCGCCGACGCCTCTCACGAGTTGCGGACGCCGCTGGCCGCCGTCCGGGCCTACGCCGAGCTGTTCAGCCGCGGCGCCGCTGCCCGGCCCGCCGATCTGGCCCGCTCGATGTCGGGGATCAGCCGCGAAGCGGAACGGATGAGCCTGCTCGTGGAGGACCTCCTCCTGCTCGCACGCCTCGACGAGGGACGCCCGCTCGAGCGACGGCCCGTCGAGCTGGCGGACGTCGTGGGGGAAGCGGTCGATGCCGCGCGTGTCGTCGACGGCTACCGGCCTGTCGAGGTCGACGTCGAGCCAGCAACCGTGATCGGCGACCGCGACCGGCTGCGCCAGGTGATCGACAACCTCTTCGCCAACGTGCGCGCGCATACGCCGCCCGGAACGCCCGTGGAGATCGGCCTGCACCGCGTCGACGGGCGAGTCGAGCTGAGCGTGAGCGACTTCGGGCCCGGATTGACGGACGAGCAGGCCGCTCAGGTCTTCGAGCGCTTCTATCGCGTCGACAGCTCGCGTACGCGGGCGAGCGGTGGCGTCGGTCTCGGGCTCGCGATCGTCGCCGCCGTCGCCACCGCGCACGGCGGAGTTGCCCGGGCGCGGCGGAGAGCGGGCGGCGGGGCGACCTTCCTCGTCGAGCTTCCGCTCGCCGACACGAGTCCTGAGACACATCGGTGCTAGCGTTGCCGTCGTCGCGGGGCGTGGCGCAGCCTGGTTAGCGCGCTAGTCTGGGGGACTAGAGGTCCCGAGTTCGAATCTCGGCGCCCCGATGAAAGTCCTGGTAATCGTTGTAGTCGTAAGCCCTGTGGGCGTCGGGCAAAGCCCGTGCGAGCGCTATCTGACCCGCGTAGCCAAGTCGGGACCTATCCCAGTCAATGAAGTTGGCTGCTCAGACGATGAGTGGTGCTGGCGGGGCAGCCGCCAAGGAGTTCCAGCGACGAGGCTCACTTCGAGGCAATCAAGAACGCCCGTCCGAAGAACTATTGGGAGAAGTGAAAGGGGCTAACCGACTCACTGACCGACTCACTGATTTCCCTGCGCGACGTCTGCGTGATCCGAGCCCGCCAACCTTCACCACGTGGCCGTGAACTCGATGTGAGCTCGATCGGGCCAGTACTCATCGCTCTTGAGGTCCTCGACAACGTTGTGCGTTCCGCCCATCGGCAGTTTGAAGCTGCCGGTGTGTTGGTCTGCCACCGCGTTGTCTTCGTCCTTGGAGATCAAGGTTGCTTTGTAGTCGATGCGTACCGACGGGTCGGTGAACCATTGGAGGTGGAGTTCCAGCTTCACCTGGATCTCGTCGCCGTCGTCTTCTTCGATGGAAATGTCTTCGATGGGGTGGAGTGGTCCGAGGGTGACGGTGTTGGCGAAGTTCGGGTGAGCCCAGATGTCGTGGCCGAATGCGACGCGGTCCACCATGTCCATTCGTCCATTGATCGTGACGCGGACGATGCGTTCTTCGCTCGCGTTGAGTAGGAGTCGGTAGATCGAGCGACCGTAGGTCGCGAGGTACAGGAAGTGCGTGCCGCTCTCCTCGGTAACGAACCTGAGGTCGCGGCAGTGAGGGGTCTTCGGGAGGCCGGCTGAGATGTCCGTCCACGTTGATCCGTCGTTAGCGAACACGTTTGTGTCCGTCGAGACGAAGAGTGTCCTAGGGGATGCTGTCCAATCGCTCTCCAACGATGTGAATTCACCGGAGGCTCCCGGCGGCCCGGCGACCAAACCCCAGGCCCCTGCGCGCAATCGGAACAGTTGCCGTCCCGACGCGATGCAAAACGCGACCGCAGTTGACTGGACCACAAAGCGGTTGATCTGGCCCGTGTTGCCGGCCGGGGTCATGTTTCGGGAGGCCCAACCTGGAGCGCTGAGCTTGAAGATTCTCCCTTTGTCGGTGCCCGCCCAGACGGTCTTGCCATCGCTGGAACCGACCGCCGAGATTGATTCCGTTCGTTTTCCCGCCTTGTTCGGACTCAACGCAAGCTTTGCCAGTCGCCGCCAGCCAAGGCCAGGCCCACCCTTCAGGAAAAGGCCGTACACGGTGTCGTCTTTGCCGCCAAGCGCGACGAGGAGTTCGCCGCGATTGTTCTTCCATGTCGGGTTGTTCACGATCTCAAGAACCGGGAAGGGCAGTCCGTCGCTCGTGCCATCGATTGGAACCACGCCTCGGTTGAGCGGCGACGTGGAGAAGTACTGTTTGTCCTTGAACGTTGAAGCCGCCTGAGAAGTGGATGGCTTCCATTCGGCCTCGCGTACGCGATTGCCGAACTCGACGTTGTTGATCGTCAGTGTGTTGTTGAAACGGAGGAGGTGTCCGTTGCGGACGAACGCGACGGCAGAACCATCGCCTTCGTCGAGGATCCGCCATGGGTACGCGTTCGGGTAGAGCTGCGCGAACTGGTCGCCGTTGTCCTGGAGGCTGCCCGCCAGGAGCCCTGACACCTGATAGCTCGCGGCGAGTCGCGTGAACTGCAGGTTCGGGAGCTGCCGGTTGGTCAAGGTGCTGTGTGTTCCCCCACGGTCGGTGGTAACCGCAAGACCTCCGTCGCTACAGATGTAGAGCGTCTGCTGCATCGCATCGAATTGGTCGAAGGCGACTGCGTGAAAATCCTCGTGGAGGTGCGGGCTACTGTCGGCAGAGATGAAGTCCCAGTCTTGCCCAGCATTCGTCGACAGGAAGTAGCCGTTACGCCAGCCGATCGCAACAACGTTCGACATGGTCGGTGAGACACCGATGCAGTTGTTGTAGCCCTGCTGGTTCCCAGGAAGGTTCGTCGCGGGATTGCCGAAGAGCGAATCGGATTGGTTGTTGACATGCCGGCCGGTAAGTCGCCACGTTTGGCCCCCGTCGAGCGATCGCAGTACTCGGTAGATCGTGTCCTGGACGACATTTCCTTGGTTGTCGAGATAGTTCGCTCCCGCGACTGCGTAGATGACCGATCTGTTGGCCCGACAGGAATCGAGCGAGGTGCGAAGCATCATTTTCGGATTGACGTTCCCCAGCAAGGTCGAGCGCTGAAGCACAAGCGCTCCAGTTGACCAGTCGCCAAAGAAGATCCCAAAGTGGTTCCGACTTGCATCGCCCCACGCTGCCGCGACGACAGTGCTCCCCGGCCCTTCGGTGACGGCGCTGTACCCGACGGTGGGCATCCGTGGCACCTTCGTGAACGCGTAGCTACTTCCGGCAGCAGGTATCTCAGCCCAGAAGATGCCGTTACCGCACGCAAGGACGAGTTTGCGCGCCCGACCGAGGGCGACGGCGTCGTTGATCCCACCGTGATTGATCGTGTTGCCACTGCTATCGACAACCGGGATTTGATTCCAACTGAGGATCGCTGCGAGTTGCGTCACGTCCGTTTCGAAGAGCGCATCGCCAGCCGCGTAGACGTGACGCGTCCCGCGCACTCCGCGAGCAAGTGATCGCAGGTTCGGTTGAGCCCACGTGTTGCTCAGTTCAAGGGCAAGACCGCCGGCCTGGTTCACAAGCCAAACGCCACTGGTGTCGCTGGCTACGAGGATCGTTGAGAAGGGCGTTTCATCGAGGCGCAAGATGTCGTTTAGGTGCCCGGCGTTGTATGCCGCAGCATCGTCGTCCGGGGTACCGCTGACGCAGATGCCCCAGTCGCTGGCCCGCCTCCAATTGTTCATCCACGCTCCTGCCTGTAGGCACCCGATCGTAGGTCGGGCGCGGCCGCGAGCCTGCCGCAGAGAGCTCGTTTACAACAGAGCGATCATCGTTTGCGACACACCGGCCAGTCAACTTCGATCCAAGAGTCAGTTCTCCGCGACATCACCGACATTGCCTCGACTCGAGCCGGTTGGCGATCGCAGAAGCATCACGGCGATCGCGAGGATTCTGCCTGGGGTGGTTGTTGGGTAGACGTCGCCGTAGCCAGCTGGGAGCGACGCCCACGGCGAGCGCTCCGACCACACCGACGAGTTCCATGACACTCCGCATGCCTCGATGATTCTCCGGCTTCCGACGGGGTCAATAGTCGGCGAGCTTCACCTCGGAGGCCCTGCGACGGCCGCGGTCACACCTGGCCGAAGCCGGATGTCACCGGGCCCCTCCGGTGTTGTGCAACTCGCGAATACTCGTACGATCGCCTGCATGGCGGTAGACAAGCGTACGGTGGCGGTGCTCTGGTCCTCGCTCCTCGCCGGCGCTGGCCTCGCCCAGGCGACCGGGACGACCCTCACGGGGTTCGGAGCGACGGACGCTGCGTGGAACCACGCGCATTCGGAAGATCACAAGTACCCCTCGGGAACCGCCTACGATCCCGACCCGACGCTACCGAAGGTGAACGGTCGCGTCGCCGATCACTACTACGCCGTCCAGCACGTGAACGGATACGTGCTCTTCTACTCCTACCGCTTCCGCGCTCGGCCGTTTTTGCAAGCGAAGGCGCTCGTCCTGCGGACGGAGTTCCCTGCCGACGCGCAGGTCGTGTGGTTCGCGAACAGGAGAGGACTCTGCGCGCAGATGCTCGTGCGATCAGCAACGGTTGCCAGAGCCATCGGGCGGAGGCCGGTAGGCGACAAGAAGGGAACCGCGCTGGTCGAGCTCACGAGTGGAGCGGGGGATTCCTACACCGCTCGGTCTGTCAACAACGCGGGGATCACACAGAGTCATCTCGTATCGAAGGGCAGCGCGCCGGGCTGCTGATCTCTCGTGAGTCGTCTGCGCGGCCCGCCGGCTGGAGGAGAGCCGGATCGGCGCCGGGAGCCGCCGCATCCAGGCGGCCCAGGATGTCGGCAATGCGGGCATGGAAGCACTCGACGGGCACGGCGAATTCGCTTACCCGTCAGACTCCGGGTCAACGACGCAGACGGGAGCCCCAGATGCCTGAGTATTCGAGGGAGCAACACACAAGCGCCCATCACGAACAAGAGGCGCGCGAGCTTGAAGACAGTGGTAACGAGGTGCCGGAGCCTTCAACAACGGCGGAGGAGCAGCCGGTGGAGAGCGCCGAGAGCGAACCAAGCACCGAGGCTCAACCACCGGTCGCTCACGTCGACTTCACAGCGTGGCACGGCAAGACGTTGATCGATCGTGACGGCGGGACGATCGGAAAGCTCGAAGACGTCTACTTCGACATCGAAACCGAGCAGGCTCAGTTCGGCACCGTGAAGGCGGGCGGATGGCTCGTCAAGCGCCGACTGATGTTTGTTCCGCTCAACGACGTGACGATCGGGCCGGACAATCTCCGGGTTTCCGTTTCGAGAGCCCAGGTGAAGGACGCACCGCACATAGAGCTCGAGGGCGACGAACTGTCACAGGCAGAGGAGTCGACCCTGTATCACCACTATCAGCTGAACTACACTCCGTCCGCGGCACCGAGCGGTCGCAGACTCGCACGCCGCTAACGGTCGGCACCACCCAACTTGTCAGGTTGCCTGCGACCCTGAGTGCTTCGCGAGACGGCCGCGGGCGATTCTCGACTGCGGTCAAGGCGCTCGCTATGATCGAGTGGAGCCTTGAGATGCGGCGCTCGGGCAGTCGGCGTTCTGGCGTGTGGGGGAGGCTCCGAATGCGTCGCGAATTTAGAGGACGGCAAGGACAGCTGGACGAATGCGTGGTCCGGTTCTGGCACGGTTACGTCACCGGCCAGTTCCAGGCGTGCCACCCGGGCGACGAGGAGCCGTTCCTGTGCTCGCCGTCGTTCAGGACGTGGAGACCGCCCTGGCAGCCGCGCGTGAGGCCCGACGACCTCCCGGAAGCGGTCGAGGCATTTGCCGCCCTGAGGGGCGAGCTCGTGCGCCGCGGCTGGCGGGACGCCGGCGAGGACGATTGGGACGAGCACGTCTTCGTGCGCCGGGATCCCGAGGAGAGCCGCGTTCCCGCTGCGAATCCGGCGAGCATCGCCGAGCAATTGCTTCTACGCGCGCTGGACCAGCTCGCCGGCGAGCGCGGCGCAACAGCGGCGGAGCTCGGCCGCGCTCTCTACGGCGACGACGCAGCTTCCGTCCGGAATCTGCCGCAACGACTCGGCAGCAGGCTCCGCAGCCTCGAGCTGCGAGGAAAGGTCGCCCGGCAGGAGCGAAACGGCCACAACCACTGGTTCCCGTCGTCGCAGGACGTCGGTGCCGGGCTCAACGGGAACCGCTGACGAACCGCCACCGCCCCTCTCGACAGCCGACGTGCCAGGCGGGGCATTAGAGTCGCGATCGACCGACGCGTCTTCGGGGCGCGTCCGACGGAGGAGGCGGAGATGGCGTTTGCACGGGTCGTGACGTTCGACGGTGTCAGCAGCGAACGCGCTGCAGAGATGCAGGCGAAGATGAACGAGGGAGAGCGTCCGGACGACGTTCCGGCGACGGAGATCGTCGTGCTGCACGACCCCGAGGCCGAGCGGTCGGTCGTGATCCTCTTCTTCGACACGGAGGAGGACTACAAGCGCGGAGACGCCGCGCTCAACGCGATGCCTGCGGAGGAGACGCCCGGACGGCGCACCTCGGCGGTCAAGCACGAAGTCCTCGCGCGTATGACAGCCTGACGCTCAGGCGCTCACGCAGACGCCGAGCGAGACGTTTCGGACTCCCGCCTGGGTCGAGCTTGGGCTGGTCCAGCTGTTGCGAGTCGCCTGGACGACGTAGTACTGGGTTGCGAGAGTCGCGATCGTGTCGGTGAAGGTGGTCGTCAGACGGCCGCTGACCGTCCCGATCGCCGAGTAAGGACCGCCGGACGTGTTCCCGCGGAGAATCGTGTAACCGCTCACGATTGGCGACGATGATGCCGTCCAGCTCACGGTGACCTTGTTGGTGAGGGCGACGCAAGCTGCAGCAACGGAAGTCGGAGTGTCGAGGGTGCCGCTGCCGAACCTGTTGGACACGACGGGAGTGACCGAGACGAAAGTAGCGGCGGCGGAGCTCGCCAAGGTCGCGACGACGACCCCGGCCGCGACGATGATCGCGACCGTTCGCCGATTCCGATCAGCGCCTCGCTGACACGGGCTCAACAGGAGCCTCTCGTCGATGCGCCGGCCTCCGCCACAGTGCGCGCAATGAGAACGCAAGGAGAGTCGATACGGCCAGCGCGAGCAGCAGCAGGCCCCAGCTGCGGTGCGCATAGACAGCGGCGTAGCCGACCAAGGGGACATGGCCGCGGACGGTCCACAGCGAGGGGCCGGCCAGCTGCGCACGCCACGGATCTGCGCTCGTGTTCGCATCGCCCTTGGTCTCGACCGTGGGCCGGGCGCCCTGCCTGAGGACACGGACAACCCGGTGGGCGACGAGATGGTGGTCGCCGATCGGGACGTTGAAGACGATCACCTCGCCGACGTGGACGGAGCTGACGGGCTCGCGGGTCGCGAGCGCGAGCGAGCCGACGGGAAGCTGCGACCCCATGCTTCCCGAAAGCACAGGAAGTAGCCGCCACCTTCCGGTCACGAGCCCGGCCGCAGGCACGCACACGGAGGCGAGCGCCAGCACAAGAAGTCCCGTGCTGAGGAGCCGTGTGGGGTGCACGCGCCGCATCGCGGTCACGCCTAATGGGTGCCGGTGAAGCTGTACTGGATCGTCGAGCTCTGACCCTGGAGCGAGTTCCCTGCGGTGGACGGCAACGTCACCGTGAGCCGCAGATGGTCTGTGGCTCCCGACGTCAATGCGCCGAGGTTCGACAATGCGAGATTCGACCCGATCACGGCCCGCGAGGCGAGCACCGTGGTCGTCGACCCCGAGCACGTGTAGCTGAAGTTGGGCGACGAGCCGGCCTCGGTCCAGGCCACCGAGCAGCGGTCGATGACTGCCTGCAGGCCGTTGGTGGTGTCGGTGTCGAGCAGCGAGCTGGTGGTCGCAGTCGTCGTCAGCGTGATCGAGGTCAAGTTCATCGATCCCTGGTTGAGCAGGTCGAAGCTGCGCTGGATCGAATCGCCCGGGCCGAGCCCGGATGCATCGACGTTGAGGCGATTCGTCGCCGCTCCGGTTGCGCCGAGCGCGATCGTGACCGTGCCGGTCGCGACGGATTCCGAGGCACTCGTCGTGCTGGTGAAGCTCGCGAAGGCGCCCAGGCCGACGAGCAGGAGCGCGATCAGAACCAGAAGCGCGGAGAGACCGAGCTTCAGCCGATTCCGACCTGCAGACGACTTGACTTGCATGGACGCAGTCCTCCTGGTTCCGTTTGCCACGAGCTAGATCGGCTGCCAGGCAGGCGCTGCACTCACCCGAAAAGGGGAGGTGCAGTTGTCAATCTCGAAGGATCTCGGCGGCTACGCGGCGGCGGTGAGCTGCCGCCGCAGATCGAGCAGGCCGGGGGTGAGCTCCCGGCGCTGATACCCGTCGATGTCGGCGAGCAGCTGACGAAGGACGCGCGCGCGGTCACGGTCGACCTCGACCGGCGGATCGCCGAACCGGAGGCCCTCCGTCGTCAGCACCTCGCTGATCGACTCGAGCTCGTCGATCGCCTTCTGCGAGACGTCGTGCTCCGCGCCCGAGCGCTTCAGCGACTCGTACGTGGCAGCCACGAGCTTGTCCGCCGACTCGACCAGCTGGTTGACGTCGTCGGCCAACAGGATCACCTCGCCGTCCCCCACACGCAGGGGCAGCGGCCGGGTCCGAGGGCTCCGGGTCGCCTCGTGGTCCGTTTCGCCGTCCATCACGTGGGAGGTATCGGCCACTCGGGCCGCGGGCATTAGCGCCCCCGCCACCGCGTTCCGCCAGGTCGACTGTGAATCAGCCTCGAACGACGACGGCAGGGGCAGCTGACCTTAACGTTCCGGGCTCGAGGGCGCTTCTGGAGTCGCGCCGGTGCCGGTCCGACCGTGGTGGTACGGTCGGACCCGTGGCCGAATGACTCCCGGCCACAGGTCATGCGGTGTCGCCGCGGCCCCGGATCGATTCGCCAACATCCGGGGCCGGCGCTCGTCGAGGCTGGGAAGGAGCCCGCCGCGCGGGCGAGAACCCTGAACTCCCCAAGTTCGATCGGTAGGCGAGCGGGAGGTACACGCATGGCGAAGGACACACAGAGATGGCTGGTCGCGGGCTCCGGCTTCGCGGCCGCGGTCGTCTGGACGACCGTTGGCGCGCAGGCGGCGCTGACGTGCCTGCTCGCGGCCGCAGTCAGCGTCGCAGTGGCGATCGCCCGCGAGGGCGGGACTGTCAAGAAGGCGGTCAAGCTGGCCGACGGCACCCGCCGGAGGCTGCAGGCCGCGATCCCGGCCCAGGCACCACCTGCCCGTTCGGCGCCACGCCGCCGGCCGAAGGCCGAGGCGCGGCGGCGCAAGCCCGTCCAGACCCGTCCGTCGGCGCCGGCGCCGGAACCGAAGCTGCGGCCGTACGACCACGACGAGCCGTCGGGCGAGCACGTCTACGAAGTCGCGACCTACGGCTGGTAGCAGACCCGAGAGCGACCGGGAAGGATCTCCTTCCCGGTCGCCCGTCGACGAGCGTCACCGTAAAACGAACCCTCTAGACGAACTTGCCCTTCATGACCGCTCCCTTCCGCTGCTCGATGTCACAGGAGAGAGCGGCGGCGGCGGTGCCTGATACGCACGGTTCGTCGGCTCGGCCTATTGCCCGCCGCCTCGCACTGAAGGACAATCAGCGCCCCACCATGCGGCGCCTCTTCGTTCTGTGCGCGCTGGTCGCGCTTGCGATCCCTGCCGCCGCGATGGCGAGCGACGTGCGCGTGTCCGCGTTCTACTACCCGTGGTACGGAACGACTGCGCTCGACGGCTCGTATCAGCACTGGTCCCAGAACGGCCACTCGCCGCCGGACGACATCGCGTCTGCGTACTACCCGGCACTCGGCCTCTACTCGTCGTCCGACCTGGTGGTGGTCGGGCGGCAGATGGACGAGATCAAGGCAGCGGGGATCGACGAGATCGCCGTGTCGTGGTGGGGCCGCGGCTCACCCGAGGACCGGCGACTCGCCGTCGTCGCGGCCACTGCTCACGCCGACGGCATCGCCGTTGCAGCGCATCTCGAGCCGTACAGCGGCCGCACCGTCGCGAGCACCGTCGACGACATCGCCTACCTTCGGACGTACGGCATCAGGACGTTCTACGTCTACCGCCCGTTCGACCTGCCGATCGCCGACTGGGCGGCCGCCTCGCCGGCGCTGCACGCCGGCGGCTCGTTGCTCTTCGCCCAGACGGGACTCGTCGGCGCGGCCTCGGCGGCGCACTTCGACGGCGTCTACACCTATGACATCGTCACCTTCGGCGGCGACAAGTTCGCGCGGCTCTGTCGCCAGGCTCACGTGCGGCACCTGCTCTGCGCGCCGTCCGTCGGTCCCGGCTACGACGCGCGACGCGCCGACGGCGATCCGCGCGTGAAGCGGCGACGCGGCGGCCGGACCTACGACTCGATGTGGCACGCCGCGATCGTGGCCGGCGCCGACCGCGTGACGATCACGTCGTTCAACGAATGGCACGAGGGGACGCAGATCGAACCGGCCGCCGACGCCGGCCGGCACGGCCGCTACCGGTACGTCGGCTACGACGGCGCCTACGGGCTGTACGGTCCGGCCGCGGTGGACGCCTACCTCGACCGCACGCGTTACTGGTCGGACGTCTTCCGCAGCACGTCGCCGGCGCAGCTGAAGACCAAGGCGCCGTAGACGTCGTCGTCGGCGACGCCGCGCAGGGCGGTGTGGTCGAGATCGACGACCGCGTCGGGCCACGTGTCCAGTCCAAGCGCAGCCGCGCCGTTTGCCGACCCGGTTCGCTGCAGAGCCTCGAGGCCGAGCACCCCGCGCTGCCCGGTCTGGCGGCGCGCGATCCCTTCGAGCTCGCGCAGCTCCTCGAGCGGGTCGATCCGCGTGTTCGAATCAGAGCCGATGCAGAGCTCGATGCTCCGATGCGCGACCCGGGCGACCGGCAGGAAGCCGTCTCCGAGATTCGCCTCGGTCGTGGGGCAGACACAGATCCGGGCACCTGCGTCGGCGAGCAGATCGAGCTCGGCGCCGTCGGCGTGCGTTCCGTGGACGACCGTCGTGTGCGCGCCCAGGCAGCCTTCGCGCGCGAGCAGGCCGATCGGGCGCACGCCGTGCTCGGCGAGGCACTCGGCGATCTCACGCGGTTGCTCGTCGGCGTGGACGTGCAGCGGCAGGTCGTGGGCGGCTGCGTATGCGCCGAGCTCGCGCAGTGCGTCGGCGGGGCAGGCGCGGACCGAGTGAGGGGCGACGCCGACTGCGATCCCGTCGCCGCGGAGCTGCTCGAGCTCGCGGAGATACCCGGCGACCGAGTGCCTGCCGGAAGCGTGGGCTCCCGCCGCGCAGATAGCACGCGTAGAGACAGACGAACGCGATGCCGGCCTCGGCCGCGGCCGCCGCGGCGGCACGCGCCTCCTCGAGCCCGAGGTAATGGAACTCCCCGACCGCGGTGAAGCCGTTGCTGCGAAGCTCGCGGTAGACCTCGACGTACCCGCGGCGGATCTCTACGACCGTCAGGGCCTCGGCGAGCGCGATCATGCCGTCGCGCCAGGCCCAGAAGTCGCCGCCCGTGTCCCGGCCACGGAGACCACGCTGGAACGCGTGGCAATGAGCGTCGACAAACCCGGGAATGGAGAGTGTCGGCATCGCCGTATCCTGTCAGCGTGTCTCGCCGCCAGCTGCCAAACACGCTCACGATCGCGCGGCTGCTGCTGATTCCGGTGTACATCGTGCTGATCACCACCTGCGACGGCGGGCGGTCGTGGCCCGCGGCGATTGTTTTCGGCGTCGCGGGTATCACCGACCAGGTGGACGGCTTCCTGGCACGGCGTTGGCACGTCGAATCGGCGTTCGGCAAGATCGCCGATCCGCTCGCCGACCGCCTGATGATCGGCACGGCCGTGATCCTGCTGATCTACGCCGACCGCCTGCCGTGGGCAGCCCTCGCGATCCCGATCCGCGACCTGGTGGTGCTGGCGGGGACGCCGGTTGTGCTCGGCCGCGGCTACCAGTTCCAGGTGAACCGGCTCGGCAAAGCGGCGACGTGGCTGCTGTTCGCATCGCTCGGGTTCGTGATGGTGACGCACCGCGGCACCCACTGGCCCGTGTGGCTGTTCTGGATCGGGCTCGGCCTGGCGTTCGTCTCGCTCGGCGAGTACCTGCGGAAGGCGAAACGCGAGGTCCGCTTCTCGTGAGGGCCGTCGTGATGGCAGGGGGTGAGGGGACGCGCCTGCGGCCCCTGACCTCGAACCAGCCGAAGCCGATGGTCCCGATCGTCGGCAAACCGTGCATGGAGCACATCCTCGAGCTGCTCGGCCGGCACGGCTTCGAGGAGGTCGTGGTGACCGTGGCCTTCCTGCCGCAGGCGATTCGCTCGTACTTCGGAGACGGGTCCAGTCTCGGCTTCGGCCTCGAGTACTCGGTCGAGCCGAGCCCGCTCGGGACCGCAGGCTCGGTGCGCCTGGCGAGCGGGCGTCTCGACGAGACCTTCCTCGTCATCTCCGGCGACGCGCTCTGCGACATCGACCTCGGCACGATCGTCGACTTCCATCAGGCCAAGGGCGCCGCCTGCACGATCGGCCTGAAGGCGGTCGAGAACCCGCTCGAGTTCGGGATCGTCGTCACCGCGGAGGACGGCCGCGTGGAGCGGTTCCTCGAGAAGCCGACGTGGGGGCAGGTGTTCTCCGACACGATCAACACCGGCATCTACGTGCTCGAGCCGGAGGTGCTCGAGCAGATCCCGGCCGACCGGCCGTTCGACTTCTCGAAGGAGCTCTTCCCGCTGCTGCTCGAGCTCGGCTACCCGATCTACGGCTGCGTCTGCGAAGGCTACTGGCAGGACATCGGCAACCTCGATCAGTACCGGCAGGCGAACTTCGATGCGCTCGACGAGAAGGTCAGCCTCTCGATCGGCGGCCTGAAGCTGCCCGGCGAGGTCTGGCTGGGCGACGGCGTCGACCTCGACGACGTCGAGGGAGTGGAGGGGCCTGCGTTCATCGGGAACTACTGCACGATCTCGCCCGAGGCGATCGTCGGCCCCTACACGGTGCTCGGCCCGGGGTCGACGCTGCGCGACCGCAGTCGGGTCTCGCACAGCGTGATCGATGCGAACACGTACATCGGGCGCAGTGCAGTCGTCGAAGGCGCCGTGCTCGGGCGCGGCTGCGACGTCCGGTCGCACGCCCATGTCCACGAGGACGTCGCGATCGGCGACCAGGTCACGCTCGGCGACCAATCCGTCGTGCACGCAGGCGTGCGCATCTATCCGTACAAGGAGGTCGAGTACGGCGCGCAGATCCACGAGAGCCTGATCTGGGAGTCACGCGGCACCGCACACCTCTTCGGCAAGAACGGCGTCGTCGGCCTCGTCAACGTCAACCTGACGCCCGAGGTGGCGCTCCGGTTCGGCGCCGCGCTCGGAACGGCGCTGAAGCGCGACGCGCGCGTGGTCGCCAGCCGCGAGAGCGCCGCCGCGTACCGGATGGTCAAGCGCGCGATGATCTCCGGGCTCAACTCGACGGGCGTCCAGGTCGCCGACCTGCGCACGCTGCCGGCCTCGGTCGGCCTCCACCTGCTGAAGTCGCAGGGCTACGACGCGGCGTTCCACGTCGGGTCGGCGTCGCACGATCCCGAGGCGGTCCAGATCAGGCTCTTCGAGCGCCCGGGTGTCGCGCTGTCGGCAGCCCTGCAACAGGAGATCGAGAAGCACTACGCGCGCCAGGAGCTGCGCCGCGCAGCGTTCACCGACGTCGGCGCGATCTCGTACCCCGCAAGAGCGCGCGAGGGCTACGCGACCGACCTGCTCTCGACGCTCGACGTGGAGGCGGTCCAGGCGCGGCAGTTCCGGATCGTCGTCGACTACGGCTACTCGGCCGCCAGCTACGTGCTGCCGCTCCTCCTGGGACGCCTGGGCGTGGAGGCGATCACGGCCCATCCGTTCGAGTCGAACGCGGGCTCGGCGCCGCCCCGCCTGAGCGACACGATCAAGCACGCGCGGCAGCTCGTGGGGGCGGTCGGCGCCGATCTGGCAGCCGTGTCGGACGGCTCCGCCAGCCGGATCTACCTGATCGACGAGCGCGGGCAGGAAGTGGCGCCGGAGATGACGCTGCTCTTGTACCTGCGGCTGCTCCGCGAGACGGGCCGGCGGGGGAAGGTGGCCGTGCCGGTCGTGGCGACCAGCCAGGTCGAGGAGCTCGCCGGGAACGAGCTCGAGGTCGTGCGGGCGCCGGCCTCGGTACAGGAGCTAGCGCGCGCAGCGGCCGAGGACGGGGTGATCTTCGCGGGCGCCGGCGGCGGGTACATCTTCCCCGACTTCCTGCCGGGCTACGACGCGATCACGTCGCTCTGCAAGCTGCTCGAGCTCCTGGCCCTGAGCCCGCCGGGGCCGCTCTCCGAGCTGACGGCGGGGCTGCCGCACTCGACCCTCGTGCACAAGCAGGTGGCGTGCCCGTGGGGGCTCAAGGGCACCGTGATGCGCATCCTCAACGAGCGGTTCGCCGACCACGAGGTCGACCTGCTCGACGGGATCAAGGTCTTCTTCGAGGGCCGCGGCTGGGCGCAGGTCCTCCCAGACCAGGACGAGCCGATCGTCCACGTGTACGCAGAGGGCGACACGGCGGAGGCATCGCGCGAGCTCGAAGCGGAGCTCGAGGAGCTCGTCACCGGCGTGCTCGACCAGGAGGAGATCGGCAGCCGGAGCTGAACCCTCAACATGAGGTTGACGGTTCTGGCAGGGTCTGCTGGAATCCCGATCTCGTCCCGCAACCGAAAGGCGGCTACTTGGAACCTCTTCCCGACCTCGGCTCGCTCTCCGACGTGGAGCTGAAGAGCCTGATCGACGACCTCGAGCAGCACGAGCGGGAGGTCAGCTTCGAGCGCCGCATGCTGCACGGGAAGATCGACATCCTGCGCGCCGAACTCGTGGCGCGCCTGCAGCGCACCGGGGGCCGCAGCATCCTCGACCAGGTCGACGTCGACCGGCTGACCGACATCCTGGCCGGAAAGGGGACGCCGCCGGCGTGATTGTCTACTGCCAGGAGTGCGGATTCCAGAATCCGGAGGCCGCGAACTACTGCGCCCGGTGCGGTGCTCTCCTGCAGAAGGGCGAGCCGCCCGTCGAGACGACCCAATCGCTCTCGCCGGAGGAGATCGGCGATCTCGTCCACGATCCGGTCGTCGGCCTGGAGGGGCCGGCGCTCGTCGTCCGCCAGGGCGGCGGGCGGGCGGGGGAGAGCTTCCGGCCGGCGGGTGAGCGCACGCGCATCGGGCGCTCACCCGAGTGCGAGATCTTCCTCGACGACGTCACCGTCTCCCGGAACCACGCCGTCCTGATCGCGCGCCACGGCGGCTACGCGGTGGAGGATCAGGGCTCCCTCAACGGGACGTTCGTGAACCGCCGGCGCATCGACAACGCAATCCTGCAGAGCGGTGACGAGCTGCAGATCGGCAAGTACCGCATGACGTTCATCGCATGACCGCGACCGCTTCCACAGCGGAGCGCCGCGAGCGGCCCCTGCGCATCGGCGAGGTCGTGCGGCGGCTGGCCGAGGAGTTCCCCGACATCTCCATCTCGAAGGTGCGTTACCTCGAGGACGAGGGCCTCGTGACGCCTCGGCGCACGCAGGGCGGCTACCGGCTGTTCAGCGAGGACGACGTTGAGCGTCTCCAGACGGTGCTGCGCCTGCAGCGTGACGAGTTCTTGCCTCTGCGCGTGATCCGCGAGGAGCTCGAGGCGAGCGGACCTAAGGAGCGGAAGCGGAGGAAGCCGACGGCGCTCGGCGCCGCAGTTGAGACGATCACGTTCGACGAGCTGTGCGAGCGGGCGCAGATCACCGCCGAGCTGGGACGCGAGCTCGAAGAGTTCGGCCTGCTGCAGCCGCGCGGCACCGGCGGTGCGAAGAGCTATCCGGCCGACGACGCGGACGTCGCCGCGACCTGCGCGCGCCTACAGCGCTTCGGTGTCTCGCCTCGCCATCTGCGGACGTTCCGGACTGCGGCAGGGCGGCAGGCGGCTCTGCTCGACCAGCTGGTCACGCCCGCGCTGCGTTCGCGCAGCCTCGAACGGCGGTCCGAAGGCCTGCGCGAGCTCGAGCAGCTCGCCGCGCTAGTCGGCGAGTTGTCGTCGCTCTTCTTCTGGCGCGACCTGCGAGACTTCGCCCAGTGACGGACACCGTCGACCTCCGGTCGAAGGTCCGCGAGGTCCCGGACTTCCCGACGCCGGGGGTCGGCTTCAAGGACGTAACGCCGCTCCTTGCCGATCCCGTGCTGCTGCGACGGACCGTCTCGGACCTTGCCGACTGGGTGAAGCTGAAGCAGCCCGACCTCGTGCTGGGCGCCGAGGCCCGCGGGTTCTGGCTGGGAGCAGCGATCGCGGTGGAGGCCGGCGTCGGGTTCGTCCCCGCGCGCCGCCCCGGCAAGCTGCCGCCGGAGACGGTGAGCGCGAGCTACGTGCTCGAGTACGGCGAGAACTCGCTCGAGCTGCACCCGGATCTGATCCCGCGCGGCTCCAAGGTCGTGATCCACGACGACGTGCTCGCCACGGGCGGGACGATCGAGGCGATCAAGAACCTGGTCGAGCGGATCGGGAGCGAGGTGCTCGGCGCGTGCTTCATCATCGAGCTGTCGTTCCTCGGCGGTCGAGAACGGCTCGCCGGGACTGATCTCTTCGCGCTGATCGAGTACTAGAACGACCTGGGCGCCTCTCTGCCCGTTCGGGGGGTGCGTCCATCCGCCGGTACCGATAAGAAGGTGACATGTACGACGTACTGACGACGGCGTACACCTTCTCGTGTCCTACGCACGGGCAGACCCGTGTGCGGCTGTCGCGGTTCCGCCGGCTCGAGCAGCTCCCGGGCGCAGAGCACCCGGCCGTGTATCGCGTCGAGTTCGCCTGCGGCTGCGGCTGCGACCACCCGGGCCTCGTGACGCACGACGACCTCGACTGGGCGCCGCTCGGGCTGGAGGCGTCGACGCCGTTCGTCAACCTGATGACGTCGCGCATCGAGCCGGTCGGCGGTGAGCTCAGCGATCTCGCGGCCGCGCACATCGGCGCGGGGGAGTGGCCCTGGAGCTTCTACTGCTGGCCTGAGGAGCGGCCGAGGCCGGTGTTCCCGTCGGCGTTCAAGCTGCTTGCGCCGGCCGAGCGGGGCGATCGTGTCGGGCTGGCGGTGCGTTGTCCGGCGTGCGGAAAGGTCTCGGTCAACCTCGTCTCCCGCGAGCACGTCGACGTCCCGTTCGTGAACGACCGCGAGGTGGGGGTGGTCGAGCACGTGTTCGCCCGCGACGCCGCGGCCGTGGTCGACGAGTTCCGCGAGGAGCTCTACTCGGCTTCGTTCGACGCCCGCCGGCTCACCCTGAGCTGAGCGCGACCGAGCCGTCGGAGCGCAGCGTCCAGTGCGGGTTGTGCGCGACCTCCCACGGATGCCCGTCGGGGTCTACGAAGACGCCTGAGTAGCCACCCCAGTCGGTCGCGGCCGGCTCCCTGACGATCGCCGCGCCCGCAGCGCGCGCTTCCGCGATCACCGCCTCGACTGCGGCGGGAGACGAGACGTTGTGGGCGAGCGTGACGCCGCCGAAGCCGCCGCGATCCTCGACGCCGCTGTCGGCCGCGAGCAGCCCGCGGTCCCAGAGGCCGAGGATCGAGCCGCCCGCCTGGAAGAAGACGACGTCGTCAGCCGGGGCGGCGCCCGTGCTCCAGCCGAGCTGTTCGTAGAACGCCCGCGCCCGCGGGAGGTCGGAGACGCCGAGCGTGATCAGGCTGACCCGCTGCTCCACGAGGGCATCGTTGCACGTCGACACCCGCAGAGAATTTCCTTTCCCTCCCGCCAGGGATCGCGTTTTCGGCGGGTCGCACCGATCTCAAGAGAGCCCAGATGAAGACCCTGAACACGCAACTGCGCAGGGGCTCGTCGCTCCTGCTCGCGCACTGCTCGCTCACCGGCGAACGCGAAAGCGCGTACGAGCGCCTGGAGGAGAAGGTGGGGGGCGACCTCGCCCGCCTGCTCATGCTCGCGCTGTCAGGCGATCACGGGCGGCTCGGCTCGTCTTCACCGTAGACGCGCACGTACAGGAAGATCAGGAACGCACTGACGCAGCCGACGATCAAGGAGATCGCGCTGCCGAAGCCGACCGCCGAGCCGCCGATCCAGATGAACAGCCCGAAGAACAGGGCCCAGAGGAACGACGTGACGCCGTGATCGAAGGCCGGGAGGCGCAGGTGGGGCACGGCGGAGATCCTAGCCAGGCCGTCGGACCAAAAAAAATTCACCGAGCCGGTTGCGCTTTTGTCCACCTTCCCCGGGAACCTTCGGCTTCCGCCTACGACCCTCGGGAGCGGCTTCGACCTACTCACGCTCCGTGCTCGGTGCAAGGGGGAAGGTACCGTCCGAACAGGGGTCGATCAAGGCGCGCCGGGATGAAAAGCGCGCAAGTTGCGACCAGAAATCTTTCCACATTTCCACAGGCAATTCCGCGCGCTGGGGACAACTTTGTGGAATCAGGTCAGGAGCTCGGAGCGGTGCTCGCGGAATAGGGCGTGAATGCGGTCGAGCGCACCCGGACGGTGCACCGCCGCCACCAGCGCCGCGATCCGGGGCGTCATCACGATCACGTAGCGCGTCGGCCCGTCGTTCGCGTTCCAGTACGCGTGGGGCGTGCCACGCGGGACGAGCACCGCCGCGCCGGCGTCGGCCTCGAGCTGCTCCTCGCCGCGAACGAAGCCGAGCCTCCCCTCGAGCACGTACCACGCCTCGTCGTCTTCGTGATGGATGTGCAGCGGCGCGATCGGCCGCTCGGCCGACGTCTCGCCGCCGCCGTCACGCCATTCGGCGACCACGAAGTCGTCTGCGATGAGCTCCGAGCCGGCGAGGGGCGGGGCGTCCATGCCTCGCCGAGTTCAGCACAGCGGGCACACTTGTGCCAACTTGACAGAACACCGGTTATCGTGCACGCGCCGATCGGCGCCAAATCGGGGTTTGACCAGGCCCGATCGGGGCTATCAAGGAGCCGTTGACGGCTGAGCCGGACATCCTCGAGCTGAGCGACGAGCTTCGCCGGCTGGTCGACGCGGCCGAGGAACGCGGTTCGCTGCTGCAGTCGGAGCTGAACGAGGCGCTCGAGCCGCTCGGGCTCGACCCGGTCGAGATCGAGGCGCTCCACCACGAGCTCGAGACGCGCGCGATCGACCTCGTCGACGACAGCGCTTCCGAGACCGAGAGCCGCGAGCCGCCGCCCCCGCCGGCGATCAGCTGGGAGACGACCACCGACGCGCTGCAGCTGTTCCTGCGCGAGGCGGGCCACCATCCGCTGCTGAACGCGGCACAGGAGGTCGAGCTGGCGAAGCTGATCGAGCGCGGCGACCGGCAGGCGAAGCAGCGGATGATCCAGTCGAACCTCCGGCTCGTCGTCTCGATCGCCAAGCACTATCGGAACCAGGGGCTGCCGTTCCTCGACCTGATCCAGGAGGGAACGCTGGGACTGATCCGCGCGACGGAGAAGTTCGACTGGCGGCGCGGGTTCAAGTTCTCGACCTATGCGACCTGGTGGATCCGCCAGGCTGTCGCACGGGCGCTCGCCGACAAGGCACGCACGATCCGGATGCCGGTGCACATCGTCGAGCGGAGCCAGAAGCTCAACCGGGCCGAGCGGAACCTCTGGGCCGTGCTCGGCCGCGAGCCGACGCTCGACGAGATCGCGGCCGAAGCGAATCTGCCGGTGCAGCAGGCGCTCGAGGTGCGCGCAGCCGCCCGCGCGTCGGCCTCGCTCGACGCACCCGTGTCGGACGGTGAGGACGCGCTGCTCGGCGACTTCGTCGCAGGCGAGGGCCCCACTCCCGAGGAGCTCGTCGAGAGCTCCCTCCGGTCCCAGATCCTCGCGGACGCCCTGCGGGCGCTCCCGGACCGAAGCCGCGCGGTCGTCGTGCTGCGGTACGGGCTCGGCGACGCCGACCCGAAGACGCTCGAGGAGATCGGCCGGAGGCTGGGACTGACCCGCGAGCGGGTGCGGCAGATCGAGGTCGACGCGCTGAAGCGCCTCGGCAGCCTGCACGAGATGGAAGCCGTCGCCCGCTAGGCCGCGACGGGTGGGGTCGGGCTGTCCTCCGGCGTTGCGGTGCGCGGGATGACCGGCCCCGCTCCGATCTCGGCCAGGGGCTCGAGCCAGCACGCCCGCCAGTACGGGTGGATCGCGCGCGGACAGAAGCGTCGGCCGAAGCTCAGCTCGCCCGAGCAGACGACGCCCTCGAGGATGTAGCAGTCGTTCTTCAGCTCGATCATCCGGCCGCTGCCCTCGTCGATGATTCGGTCGACCTTGCGGAGCACACGGGCCGTCTTCCCGCAGAACGGAAGCATCTCCCGGTCGAACCAGAAGCCCTCCTGCCTGCCGTCCGGCCCAAGCGTCCGCGCGATCTCCTCCTCCGAGCGGATCCGCACCAGCTGGCCTGGCGCGAGCTCCCGCTCGTCGTCGCCCGGCGTGCCAGGCGGCCCGGTGTGCGGCCTGAACAGCCCGCGCGGGATGAGGCGCGCGGCGAGCGCGATCTCCTCGACGATCGTCCGCAGCAGGACGCGGAAGAACAGGCCCGGAGACACGTTCTTCGCGACCAGCTCGTGCGCGTACGACGCCGGGGTGTCGCGAAGCCGCACGGGCACGCTGGCGGAGAGCAATGCCGTCGCCTGGCAGCGGAAGATGGGCTGGCCGGCATCAACCGAGCCTGAGACCTTGCTGATCCGGCTGGCGAGGTCGTCGAACTCGACCGTCCAGCCGATGTCGCTCGACCCTCCAAGCGAGTCTGCGGGGCGCAGCCACGCCTCCTTCCAGTAGATCCGGCAGCCTGCCTGGCAGCCGCCGTGGTAGGCGCCGTCGCAGCGAAGATCGTCCAGGATGACTGTCTCGGGGATGCGCCGGACCGACGGCCCGGTGATCGTGTCGCAGGCACGTTCGACCCGGGCCCGGACCCGGTAGCGCTTCCCGTAGTACGCGAGCATCTCAGGCATGAACGGAAGCCCGTCGAGCTTCCCCTCACCGTCGAGCGTCGCGAGGATCTCCCCCGGCAGGCGCAGCTCGACCACGTCCCCGGCTTTGAAGCGTTTCGGCCGCAAAAACGAAACTCCTCAACCTCAGTTGTCGTCCTGTGAAAGCGTAGGGGAACACGCGAGGATTCGCGAGATCTCGAGCGATTCCCACCCTTTGGCTAGGAATCAGGACTGGAGATACAAGGCGAGCCCAGGCGCGACCGCGCGCAGCTCGCGGAGGGCGCGGGTCTCGAGCTGGCGGACGCGCTCGCGGGTGATCCCGAGGTCCGCCCCCACTTCCTCGAGCGTCTGCGGAGGCTTGCCGTCGAGGCCGAACCGGCGCGTCACGACGTGGCGCATCCGCGGGTTCAGCCGGTCGACCGCCGCGGCGAGCTCGACCCCGCGAGCACGATCGGCGCTGGCGCCGTGGGGCGATTCAGCCCGCTCGTCCTCGATCAGGTCGGCGACCATGCTCTCGCCGTCCCCGACAGGCGTCTCGAGCGAGACGGGATCCTCGATCAGGCCGAACAGCTCCTCGACCCGCTCGAACGTGAAGCCGGAATCCTGGGCGATCTCCTCGAGCGACGGGTCGCGGTTCAGCTTCTGCGCCAGCTGGCGCCGCGACCGCTGGGCGCGCCGCACCTGCTCGGCGACGTGGACGGGCAGGCGGATCGTGCGTCCCTGGTCGGCGAGCGCGCGGGTGACGGCCTGGCGGATCCACCAGGTCGCGTACGTGGAGAGCTTGAAGCCGAGCTTGTAGTCGAACTTCTCGACCGCGCGGATCAGACCGAGGTTTCCCTCCTGGATCAGATCGAGCAGCGGGACGCCGGCCTTCGTGTAGTTGCGGGTGATCGACATCACCAGGCGCAGGTTCGACTCGATCAGCCGGCGCTTCGCGGCCTCGTCCCCCAGGTCCTTGCGGCGCGCCAGCTCGCGCTCCTCACCGGGGGTGAGCAGTCGGCCGTCGCCGATCTGGCGGACGTACAGCTTCAGCGGGTCGTCGGTGCGGAGCCGCTCGTCCTCGCTCAGCCCGGCGTTGTCGGGCTCTTCCTCTTCTTCCGTGTCGTCTACCGGTTCGTCGAGGGCGGGAAGCAGCTCGAGCGACGGCTCGGCCTCTGCCGCGGCAGGGTCAGCCGGCTCTGGAAGCGGGTGCTCCACTCCCTCCCTATCGGCGTTCGCGCGATCCGGCTTGAGGATCGCCGTCCGCGCGGGCATCCGAACGGTGTGAGTTGTAAAGGATTCCTCAATCCAGCAGCCAAGTCCCCTATCGTCCTAAGAGGAGGGACGTCCTAGGACTCACACGGCAAATGTGCGGCATCGCGGGATACAGCTTCCGGGCTCGATCAGGAGTCGAGCGAACGCTTGCTGCACAGGCCCTGCTCGCGGGAATCGCCGAGCGCGGCGCCGACGCCGTCGGCTACGCGTACCGCGCGCCCGGCGAGACGTATCCGACCGTCGTCAAGCAGCGCACACCGGCGTCGAAGCTGCTCGAGCGGATCGCCGTCCCCGACAGCGCGAGCCAGCTGCTCGTCCACGTCCGCGACTACACCAAGGGCCATCCGTCGATCGCCGCCAACAACCACCCGGTCCGGCACGGCCCGGTCGTCGGGATCCACAACGGGATCATCGTGAACGACGACGAGCTCCTCGCCTGCTACGAGTGCTCGCGCGCCGAGCCCCGCATGACCGTCGACTCAGAGGCGATCTTCGCGGTCGCCGCGCACTCGCGAAACGACTCGCGCGCGCTCGAGCGCTTGCGCGGCGCGATGGCGACTGCCTGGCTCGACGAGCGCGAGCCGGCGCTGCTCTTCCTGGCGCGCGGCGTCGGTCGTCCGCTGTGGCTCGGCGAGAGCCGCAACGAGGTTGTCTTCGCGTCGACCCGGACGGCGCTCGAGGTGGTCGAGCGCTACTGCCGCGTGAAGCTGCGCAAGCAGGAAGTGCGGGAGGGCACGCTGCTCGCGCTTCGCGACGGCGCGGTCGTCCGCCGCGAGCGCTTCCGTCCCGACCACGACTACGTCGAGGCCGACCCGCTGCCGCCCGTACGGGCACCCGCCGAGCGCGACTTCTGCCTGAGCGCGCTCGCTGCGCTCGTCGCGCCCGCGTAGACGCTAGTCCGACAACGTTCCGTCGGGCGCGACCGTCGTGCCCTCCTCGAGCAGGCGCTCCCGCACGAGGTACTGGAAGGTCGCCCACGCGCCACGCCGGGCTTCGAACAGCCGGTACACCTGCCACTCGGTGAGGAGCGAGTCGTCCGCAACCCGCGCCTCGCGCCAGTCTCCGAACCGGGGCAGCCTCCCCAGGCGGCGGGCGAGTGCCCCGCCCTGGCCGATCGCCAGCTCGAGCCGTTCTTCGGCGAGCGGCACGTCGAACCCCGCCTCGCGCAGCGCGGCGGCGAGCGACCCAAAGGTGTGCCAGTACAGCGAGGCCGAGGGCATCGCGCCGCGGCGACGCTTGATCTCGACGACGGTCGGGGTGCGGCCGAGCTCGTCTCCGAGCGTCCGCAAGGCGGCGAGCAGCTCCTCGCGGGTGACGAAGCGCCGCGGCACCAGCCCGGCCGCCCGCTTCGCAGCGTTCCAGGTGCCGAAGTGCTCGATCACCGTCTGCGGATGGACTCCCGCCTCCGGATCGGCGGCGAACTCCTTCATCGTCGGCGACCGCCCGAGCCGCACAGCCGACCGACGGAGCTCGTCGAGGAGCTGGTCGTCGCTGAAGCGCCGGCGCAGCCCGGCCTGGAACGCGGCCAGGGCAGCCGGATCGACGTGTGGGACATTCGGTTTGCGAGCCACTGCAAGAATGGTAGAGCGGGCTGAGCGAACTGCAAGTGAAGGCGAGTCGGCCCCGCGGATGCCCCGGGTACGGTGTCGGACGCGATGCGTCCCCCACTCGCGCTCGAGCTCGAGGCGTCCGTCCTGCGCGCAGCGGGGGCGCTGTCCCGCCTGGCCGGACGTGGCGGCGGCACCACGATCCCGGGGAAGCTCCTCTGGAAGCTCGATCCCGGCGCGATCGACGCGCTGGGACGGCGGCTGCCGCGGGGGTCCGCCCTCGTCTCGGCCACCAACGGCAAGACGACGACGACCTCGATGGTCGCCGAGATCCTGCGACCCTCCGTGCGGGTCGCGCACAACGCCTCCGGGGCGAACCTCGTCTCGGGCATCGCCTCCACCCTCCTCGCGCGCCGCGACGCCGAGCTCGGCCTGTTCGAGGTCGACGAAGGTGCGCTCCCCGAGGTGGCGAGGCGGCTCCGGCCGCAGGCGCTGCTGCTCGGCAACCTCTTTCGCGACCAGCTGGATCGCTACGGCGAGCTCGAGCTGGTCGCGTCGCGCTGGCGGGCCGCGGTGGCGCTGCTGCCCGAGGCAGAGCTCGTCGTGAACGGCGACGACCCGCAGGTCGGCGACCTCGCCCGCGAGCGTCCGAACACACGCATCTTCGGTCTCGACGACCCCGCCCAGGCCCGGCCTTCGCTCCAGCACGCCGCCGACTCGAAGTACTGCCTCCGCTGCGGCACCCCGTACGACTACGCAGCCGCGTACGTCGGCCATCTCGGCGACTACCGCTGCCCGGCCTGCGGCCACGCCCGGCCCGCGCTCGACGTCGTCGGCCGTGAGGTCGAGCTCCGCGGCCTCGACGGCGCGGCCTTCACGCTCGAGGCGCCGCAGGGAACGGTGCGAGTCGAGTTGGCGCTGCCGGGCCTCTACAACGTCTACAACGCGCTCGGGGCGGCGTCGCTCGCGCTGGTGCTGGGCGCGTCGCCGGCAGAGGTGGCCGCCGGCCTCGGGCGGTTCACTGCAGCTTTCGGGCGCTTCGAGCGGATCCCGGTCGGCGAGCGCAGGCTCCTGATGCTGCTCGTCAAGAACCCGGCGGGCGCCAACGAGATCGTGCGCACGCTCGTCGAGTCCGCCCCGCCGCGTGTCGCGGTCGTCGCGCTGAACGACGGAATCGCCGACGGCCGGGACGTGTCGTGGATCTGGGACGTCGACTTCGAGCCGCTGCTCGCCCGGCTCGACACGCTCGTCGCGACCGGCGCGCGGGCCGAGGAGCTCGCGCTGCGCTTCGCGTATGCGGGGCTCCCGCGGGACCGCATCGAGGTGATCGGTGACCTTGCGCCCGCGCTCGACCGCGGGCTCGAGCTGACCCCACCCGGCGGTGAGCTGACGGTTCTTCCGACCTACACGGCGATGCTCGCGCTGCGGCGGCTGATCGCGGCGCGCGGGCACGTGGCCAACTACTGGGAGACGGCCGCATGAGGATCCGCGTCGGGCATCTGTATCCGGACTACCTGAACATCTACGCCGACCGCGGGAACATCGCGGTGCTGGCGGAGCGGGCGCGCCGCCGTGGCCACGAGCTCGACGTGACCGCGATCGGGATCGGCGACGGAGCGCACACCGGCGAGATCGACCTCTACTACGTCGGCGGCGGCCAGGATCGCGAGCAGGAGCTCGTCGCTCCCGATCTCGCCGCGAAGGCCGACGCGCTTCGCGACGCGGTCGAGCAGGGTGCGGCGTTCCTCGCCGTCTGCGGCGGCTACCAGCTGCTCGGACGCTCGTACCGCGACGTCGCCGGCGTCGAGCTGCCCGGCATCGGCCTGCTGCCGCTGCAGACCGTCGCCGGCACGCGCCGGATGATCGGCGACGTCCTACTCGAGTGCGACTGGGCAGGCCGCACGTTGGCCGGGTTCGAGAATCACGCCGGGCGCACGCTGCTCGACGACGGCGCCGAGCCGCTCGGCCGCGTGCTCGCAGGGTTCGGCAACGACGGCGAGTCGGGCTTCGAAGGCTGCCGCGTCCGGCGCGCGTACGGCACGTACCTGCACGGCCCGCTGCTGCCGCGCAATCCCTGGTTCGCCGACAGGGTGCTCGCCGACGCCCTCGCGCATCGCTCGGACGGCGAACCGCCGGACCTCGCGCCGCTCGACGACGAGCTCGAGCGCGCAGCGCACGAGGTGTCGGCGGCGCGGGCGCGCGCGCGCGGCGGACGGTTCTAGGGGTCTGACCCGGGTCTGACCCCGGCGGTACCGCCCAAGTGTTGTCGACGACCCGCGAAACCGGCCATTTGCAGGCACTTCGTCGAGGCGGGGTCTGACCCGGGTCTGACCCCGGGCCCCCGCGCCTAGCGCGCCCAGAGGCTGCCGAGGTAGACCGCCGGGTCACCCGGCTGCCGCCGCGCGAGAAAGCGCTTGATCGGCGGATGCACGACGACGTCTGCGAGCTCGTCGTTCGAGAAGAGCCTTGCTCCCTTGACGGCCGCGTCTTTCGTCTCGACGTCGTGCAGCGACCGGTGCGACAGGTCGGCCGCGAAGATGATGTGGACGACGTGCTTGCGCAGCCGGAGCGACTTCGGTGCGATCGAGTCGACGAGTGCGACCGGCCCTTCGAACTGCACGTCGGCCTCGACACCCAGCTCCTCGCGCAGCTCGCGCCGCAGTGCCTCGACCAGCGTCTCGCCCGCGTCGACTCCGCCGCCGGGAAGCAGCCAGTACTCCTTGCCGGGCTTCTCCTGGCGGCAGAGGAGGATGCGCCCCTGCCACGTGAGAATCGCGCTCACCCGGATCCGCGGTTCCATGTCGAGCGACTCTACGACCCCGACGAGCCGAAGCCGTCTTCGCCGCGGTGGCTGTCGGGAAGCTCCCCCACCTCGACGGGCTCGACGACCGGAACCGGCAGCACGACGAGCTGCGCGATGCGCATGCCCGGCTCGACCACGAAGGTCGCGCGGACGTCCGTGTTCAGGAGCGCGACCTTCAGCTCGCCGCGGTAGCCGGAGTCGACGAGGCCGGGTGTGTTGACGATCGAGATGCCGTGACGCGCGGCGAGCCCCGAGCGAGGCTGGACAAATCCGGCGTACCCCTCCGGGATCGCGACCGCGAGGCCGGTGCCGACGAGCGCGCGCTCCCCGGGGGCCAGCTCGACGCGCTCGCAGGCCGCCAGGTCGAGCCCGGCATCGCCCGTGTGGGCGCGCGTCGGGACGACCGCGTCCGGCCGCAGCCTGCGCACGGGCAGCTCGATCAGGCGCTCTCCAGCTGCGAGCCAGTGCCGTCGGCGTCGGCGATCAGGAACGGCGCGAACCGCACGAGGTCGCGGCGCGGGAGTCGTGCGATGACGAGCACGCCCTCCGGCGTGTCCTTGCGCTCCTCCACTGGCGCGCCGAGCGCGTAGAGCTCCGACAGCCGGGCGCCTTCGTCGTAGGGCACGAGCAGCCGCACGCGCTGGAAGCGGTCGTCGAACCTCCGCGCCAGCTCGGCACGCAGGTCGTCGAGCCCCTCGCCGCCGAGTGCGGAGACCTGCAGCGCGCCCGGGAAACGGTTGCGAAGCCGGCGGCGTCCGAGCGGGTCGACGCGGTCGATCTTGTTGAGGACGACCTCGACCGGCAGCTCCTCCGCCCCGATCTCGTGCAGCACGTCGTCGACGGCTTCGCGCTGACGGTCCTGCTCGTCGTCGGGAGTCGACGCGTCGACGACGTGCAGCACCATGTCGGCGACGAGCGTCTCCTCGAGCGTCGACGCGAAACCCTCGACCAGTTGATGCGGCAGCCGGCGGACGAATCCGACGGTGTCCGTGACGAGGTAGCGGCGGCCCTCGTGCTCGAAGCCGCGCGTCGTCGGATCGAGCGTCTCGAACAGGCGATTCTCGACGGAGACGTGAGCGCCGGTGAGCGCGTTCAGCAGCGTCGACTTGCCGACGTTCGTGTAGCCGGCGAGCGCGATCGTCGGCACCTCCGTCCGGCGCCGCTCCTGCCGCCGCGTCTCGCGCTGGCGCTCGAGATCCTTGAGCCGGCCTTTGAGCACGGACACGCGCCGGCGTGCGAGGCGCCGGTCGGTCTCGAGCTGGGACTCGCCGGGGCCACGGGTTCCGACGCCGCCTCCGAGCCGTTCGAGGTGCTGCCACATCCCCCGCATCCGCGGGAGGTTGTATTCGAGCTGCGCCAGCTCGACCTGGAGCTTTCCCTCGGCGCTCACGGCATGCTGCGCGAAGATGTCGAGGATCAGCTGCGTGCGGTCGACGACACGCGCGCCGAGCGCGTTCTCGAGATACCGCTGCTGTGCGGGGTCGAGCTCGTCGTCGACAATCAGGCTCTCCGCGCCGCGCGCCCCGAAGAGGTCCTTGAGCTCGTCGAGCTTGCCTTTGCCGACGTACGTGCGCTGCGCCGGCCGGGCCCGATGCTGCACGACCTCGCCGACGGGCTCGACGCCCGCCGTGCGCGCCAGCTCGCGCACCTCCGCGAGCTCCTCCCCGGCATCCGCTCCCTGCGCCAGCACCGCGAGCACGAGGGCGCGCTCGGGCTCGGTGCCCGGCAAACGTGGAATCATCGGGTCGATTATGCCCGCAGCCGAGTCAGCCACCCAGGTCGCCGAGCGGGCGCTCGCCCTGGTCGACATTCCGTCGGTCTCCCGCACGGAGGCGGCCATCACCGACTACGTCCGCCGCGCCGTCGACCTGCCACCGGTCTACGACGACGGCGAGACGCTGATCTTCGCCGCACGCGGAGGCAGGCCGCTCGTCGTGCTCGCCGGCCACCTCGACACCGTCCCCGCGCAGGACAACCTGCCGGGGCGCCTGGAGGACGGCGCCGTCGTCGGCCTCGGCGCGAGCGACATGAAGGGCGGCGTCGCAGTGATGATCGAGATCGCGAACTGGGCTGCAGCGACCGAGCTCGCCTACGACCTCGCGGTGCTGTTCTTCCCCCGCGAGGAGCTCGGCCCGGCGGAGAACCCCCTCCCCGCCGTCTTCGCAGCTGCGCCGCTGATCGACGAGGCGGCGCTCGTCGTCTGCCTCGAACCGACCGACAACACGCTCCAGCTCGGCTGCGTCGGCAACCTGACCGCGAGCGTGGTGTTCGAGGGGCGCGCCGCCCACTCTGCGCGCCCGTGGCTCGGCGTCAACGCGGTCGCCGTCGCGTTCGACGGTCTCCGCGATGTGCTCGCGCTCGAGCCGCGAGACGTCGAGATCGAGGGCCTCGTGTTCCGCGAGGTGCTCTCGGTGACGGAGATCCACGGCGGCATCGCGTCGAACGTGATTCCCGCCCGCGTCGAGGCGACGCTGAATTTCAGGTACGCGCCCGACCGCACGGCCGAGGAGGCGGAGCGCCGGGTCGCGGAGCTGGTGGGCAGGGAGGTCGAGGTTCTGTCGAACTCACCGGCGGCCCACGTTCCCTCGCTCGACGGCCCTGTTGTCTCCGCGCTCAGAGCCGCGGGCAGCTTCGCCGTCGAGCCCAAGCAGGCGTGGACGAACGTGGCCGACTTCGCCGCCCGCGGCCTCGATGCCGTCAACCTCGGTCCCGGCGCGACGCGCTATGCGCACACCGCCGACGAGCGGGTCGAGGTGACCGAGCTCCACCGCACGCTCGAGGCGCTGCAGCGGTTCCTGCGAGCCGAGCCGGTACCCTAGGCGCGTGGTCTCGAGGATCACGAACGCGCCGCTTCGGTCACGCGGGCTGTGCCTGCTGCCGGCCGGTGCGTTCGTCGTCCATCAGCTCCGGTACGAGATCGCCTACGGGCCGCAGGCCTCTGCCCAGCTGGCCGCCCAGGGCCATTCGTATCTCGACTCGTTTGCGCCCTGGCTTGTCCTGCTCCTCTGTCTCGGTGCGGGAAGTTACTTGGCCCACGTCGCCCAGGCGCTCGCCACAGGTCGAGCGCGGCAGCGGCGGCGGCAGCCGTTCGGCGTGGTCTGGGCCGCGGCGACCGTCAGCCTCGTCGCCATCTACGCCGTCCAGGAGTTCCTCGAGGGCCTCGTCGCCGTCGGGCACCCGGGCGGAATCGCCGGGATCGTCGGGCACGGCGGCTGGTGGGCCGGCATCGTCGCGATCGTCGTCGGCGCCGCAATCGCGCTGCTGCTCCTCGCCGCGCGCGCGGTGATCGACGCCGCTTCCCGCCTTGGCGCCCGGCGGCGTCGCCTCGCCCTGCCGGGCTCCGTCCGTGCCCCCGTGCTCGTGCCGCCCGCACGGCTGCGGCCGCTCGCCAGCGCCAGGGCCGGGCGCGCGCCTCCTCTCGCCGCGTAGCGGCCGCACGCGGTGCCGTTCGGCGCCGCCTGGATGCGAAGGAGGAGATCGTCGTGCTGTGGCTCGTCGTCATGGCTGTGCTGGCATTGCTTCTGCCCGCGAACGCGGCAGCACACGGCCGTGGTCCGACAGTCGCGCTCGACGACCGGCTCGCCGTCGCGGCCGCACCGCCGGGGCTCCGCGCGCGCATACTCGACGGCGACCGCTCACTCGAGCTGACGGTCGACGCTCACCAGACGGTGATCGTCCGGGGCTATCTCGGCGAACCGATGATCCGCTTCGCGAACGGGTCGGTGTCGGCGAACCGCTCCTCCCCCACCGCGAACGCCGACCGCGTCGTGCCCGCAGGCCGCGGCTGGACGCGCGTGGCGAGCGGACGAACCTTCGCGTGGCACGACCATCGGCTCGCACCGCCTCCCGACCCGACCGGCCGCCTCCAGCGCTGGTCGGTGCCCCTCAAGGTCGACGGACGGACGGCGGCGATCGCAGGGACGTTCACGCATGTCCCGCCTCCCGCCCTCGTGCCGTGGCTGCTAGGGGCCGTTGCGGGGCTCGCCGGTGTCCTGGCCGCAGCGCGCCGCCGCCCGCGCGCCCGCGGAGCGCTCGTGCTCGCGCTCGCAGTCGGAGCGGGCGCCTGTGCGCTGGTGGCGATCGCGGCCTTCGCCGTGCGCGACGCTCCGACCGGCGGGGTCCAGTGGTTCCAGCTCGGCAGCGGGACGGTCGTCGCCGTCGTCGCTGCCGTCGTGCTCGCGCGCACGCGGGGCGAGCGTCGAGCGAACGCGGGCGGCGTGATCGGCGCGCTTGCGGCAGCGGCAATGCTCGGTTCGCTCTCGATCTTCAGGCACGGCGTGGTGATCTCCGTGCTGCCGGCCGGTCTCGCCCGCCTCGTGTGCGCCGCGGCGGTCGTCGCGGGCGTCGGTGCGGCGGCGATCAGCTTCCTGCCTGCGCCTGCTGCGCGGAGGCTCACCCGGTGATCGTGCTCGCGCTCACGCTGCTCGCCCTGGGCGGGGACCCATCCGTGCAGCCGTGGCCGATCGGCCCCGGACCGCGCTACCAGCCGCCCGCCCGCAAGCTCGACGGACGTCCCGTCGGATCGCTCACGTGCAGCCGGGGCCGTGCTGTGTTCCCGGTGCACGTGGAGGTATTCGTCAACCGCCGGGTGGTGATCATCCCCGCGGGAATCGGCCGCACACGGGCGTGCGACTACCCGGTGCGGACGCGGCTGCCGATCGGCGTGCTCGGCGTCGCGCATGGAGCGAACGTCACGATCGGAGACCTCTTCCGGCTGTGGGGCCAGCCGCTCGGGCAGAGGCGCGTGGCGTCGTTCCGTGCGCCGACACGGGTGCGCGCGTACGTCGCAGGAAAGCTCGTCCGCGGCGATGCGGCGCGGGTCCGGCTCGAGCCGAAGGCCCAGATCGTGATCGAGCTGGGCGCGTACGTCCCGCCTCACCGTTCCTTCCTCTTCCCACCGGAGTCGCCATGAGAGCTCGTCTGTTGTTCCCGGCGTTCGCGGCCCTGCTCGCGGCGGGTTGCGGCGGCAGCTCGCCGTCAGCGGTCACGATCGCGCCGGCCCGTACGTATGCCCTGATCTCCTTCAAGCCTGCTGCCCCCGTAACGGCGAACAAGCCGACGAGGGTCTCCTTCGCGATCCGGACCCCCGACGGATCCACACTGACCGCGTTCAAGCGTGGGCCGGGCCCGCACACGGGCGTCCACCTGATCCTCGTTCGTCGCGATCTCGCCTACATCGTCCACCAGCATCCGCCGATCGCAGCCGACGGGACGATCAGCCAGCGCCTCACCTTCCCCGCATCCGGCACGTACCTGGCGGTGATCGACGTCTATCCGAAGACCGGGAGCCAGCCCAACTTCCAGCTCTTCCACACGGTGCACGTCGCCGGCCCCTACACACCGCAGCCGCTGCCGCCGCCCGCCCGGAGCGTGACCGTGAACGGCTACCGGTTCACGATGAGCGCACTGCCGCGGCTGGCGGCGATCCAGGCGGCGTTCCTCACAATCCATGTCACCGGACCGAACGGCCGACCGGCTCGGTTCACGCCCTGGTTCGGTGCGCTCGCGCACGCGATCTTCTTCCGCAACGGCTCACTGGTCTATTTCCACACGCACGTCTGCGGCCGCGGCGCGACCGGGTGCACCAGCACGCTCGGCGGGACGAGGGTCTCGGGCACGTCGACGACGCCCGGGAAGCTGACCGTCGGCGTGCTCGTGCCCGTTCCCGGAACGTGGCGGCTGTTTCTCCAGTGCCGCGTCGACGGCCGGATCCTCACTGCGCCGTTCACGTTGAAGGTCAGTTGATGTCATCTCTACCGAGAGGAGCAACACACCGATGAAGATCCGCACGCTCATCGTCGCGACGGCCGTCGCGCTCGTCACGGCTGCGCCCGCATTCGCGCACGCCGAGCTCAGCCCGCCCGTGACCGTGGCGAAGGATCTCCAGTTGTTCACGCTCGCCGTGCCGACCGAGAAGGAGAACGCTCGCACGACGACGATCGAGCTGACGTTGCCGTCGGGCTTCGGCATCGACTCGTTCGTTCCGACCGCCGGCTGGCAGCGGCAGGTGCAGCAGACCGGGAGCGGCCAGAACGCCGTCATCCAGAAGGTGACCTGGACCGGTGGGAACGTCCCGACCGGTGAGGACTCCGTCTTCCAGTTCCTCGCCAGCCCGTCTTCTGCGAAGACGTATTCGTTCGCGGTCCGTCAGACCTACTCCGACGGCTCGATCGTCGACTGGTCAGGCCCGGAGTCCTCTGACACGCCGGCGCCGCGGGTCGAGGCTCGGAGCTCGCTCGGCGGTGGAGGGAGCTCGACCCTCGGCATCATTGCCATCGCCCTGGCAGCCGTGGCTCTCGTGGTCGCGCTCGTGGGCCTGCTCGCGGGCGGGAGGCGGACGCTCGCGTGACCCGGCGCTCGCGTGCGCTCACGGCCCTGGCGGCGGTCGCCGCCGTTCTCGCGCTGCCCGCTTCGGCGTGGGCGCACGCGGCGCTGTTGCACACGGTCCCTTCCGCGAGCGGGACCGTGAACACGCCGCCCCGCCAGGTCGAGCTGACCTACTCCGAGGCTGTCGAGCCGCGCTTCGCGATCGTGTCGGTGACCGACCAGGGCGCGCACCGGATGACGACCGGCCCTCCCCGGCGCTCCGCGGCCAACCCCGACACGCTGGTCGTCCCGCTGAAGCACCTCAAAGAGGGTTGGTACCTCGTCTACTGGCGCGTGATCTCGGTCGACGGCCATCCTGTGCGCAGTGCGTTCACGTTCGCGGTCGGTCCAAACCCCGGCCCCCAGCCGCAGTTCGTGATCCCGTCCATCTCCGAGACAGCCGCGACGCCTCGTTTGCTGATTGCCCGCTGGGCTGTGTTCCTCTCGCTGTTCGCCGCGATCGGCCTGTTCACATTGCGCATCGCGATCGCGCGTCCGGTCGTGCGCCGCGTTCCCGGGACGTCGCTGCGACCGCTGTCGGTCGCGTTCTTCATCGCCGCAGCCGTCGCGCTCGTTGCGGTTCCAGTCTACGACCTGCTCGCGACAGCCGAGTTCGCGCTGCGCTCCGTGTTCTCGATCGGTTCGCTGATCCCGCTGATGCGCGACTCCGCGTTCGGTCGCGGCTACCTCGACCTCGAGCTCTGTGTCGCACTCTTCGTCGCGGCGGGCGCTGTGGCGATCTACGTCGACCGCCCCGAGCGAAAGGCACGTTCCGTGGCCGAGATCGTCGCACTGCTCGGAGCGGCGCTGGCGGCCTCGGCGGCATTGATCGTGCCGGGGGCCTCCGGTCACGCGGCGCAGACGTCGCCACGCGGGCTCTCGCTCTTCTTCGACGCCACCCACCTGCTCGGCGGGTCACTCTGGCTGGGCGGGCTGATCGGCTTGCTCGTGCTGTGGCAGGCGCTGCCCGCGGCGAGGCGTCTCGCCGGGCTGGCGGTCGTCGTCCCGCGTTTCTCGAACGTCGCGTTCCTGTCCGTGATGACGCTGCTCGCGACGGGAACCGGCGCCTCGATCCTCCACCTTCCGACGATCGCCTCGCTGTGGACCACCTCCTACGGACAGGCGATCGTCGTGAAGGTCGCGCTGCTCGCAGCGGCGATGCTGCTCGGCGCGGTCAACCTCCTCGTGACCAAGCCTCGTCTGATTGCCGCCCAGGAGGGCCGGGTGGACGGCTCCGGCGCCGCACAGCTGCTGCGCCGGCTCGTCGGCTGCGAAGTGCTGATCGTGGCCGGTGCGATCTTTGCGGCCGCCATCCTCTCGAGCCTCGCGCCGCCGGCGAAAGCACTCGCCGAGGTCGGACACGCCGCCGCCAAGGTCGGCCCGGGCCCGGTCACGCAGGTTGTTCGACGCGCCGGCTACACGCTGCGCTTCCGCCTCAGCCCGAACCGGGCGGCGGTCCCCAACACCTTCCAGGTCGCGGTCACACGGAACGGCCAGCCGGTGCAGTCCGCCGACATCACGGTCACGTTCGCCATGCTGGACATGGAGATGGGGAACCAGGAGTACCGCCTCGAGGAGACCGCGCCGGGCGTCTACACGCGCGCGAGCTCGCCGGCGCTCGTCATGGTCGGGCACTGGGGCCTGTCGTTCGACGTGACGCCAAAGAGCGGCACGCCGTTCAGCGTCCTGCTCGTCGACCACGCGACCGGATGAGCAGCGGCGTCGGCATGCGCCTGGCGGCGGCGCTCGGTGCACTCGCAGCGGGCGCAGTGGCGCTCATCGTGGTCGTCGAGCTGTTGAGGTCGGTCCTTGGCTAGGGCGGCGCTCGCTCTGCCGGTCGCCCTCGTGGCCGCGCTCGCGCTCGGCACCGCCTCCGCGCGCGCAGACGCCGATCCGGCCAGCGACATGCTGATCCAGGCGGACGTCTTCTACCCGTTCGGGACGAGTGTCTCGCAGCACGAGAAGGACGAGCTCACGGCCGCAGTCACCGCCGCGAAGAAGGGCGGCATGCGGCTCAAGATCGCGCTGATCGCGCAGCGCACCGACCTCGGCGCCGTCACCGTCCTCTACCGGAAGCCGCAGCAGTACGCCAAGTTCCTGGGAACCGAGCTCTTCTACGTCAACGACGCGCGCGTCCTGGTCGCAATGCCCAACGGATACGGCCTCTGGCGGCGCGGCGGCAAGCTCGAGCAGCGCGATGTCGACGCCGTCCATGCCGTCGCACCGTCGGGATCGACCGACGGCAATGCACTGGCGGCGGGCGCGTACGAAGCGGCGCGGCGGCTCCTCGCGCTGCACGGGATCCAGGTCGCGGCGCCGAAGTCCTCGACAAGCTCACGCACCGCCGACCGGCTCGAGATCGCAGGCGGCGCGCTGGCGATCGTCGTGATCGGGTTCGCCATCGCTGCGCTCCGCCGCCGACGGATGAGTGGACATGCGCGCTAGAGCGGCAGCTGCGCTGCTCCCATTCGCGCTGGCGGCCTGCGGGAGCTCGGCGAAGCCCAAGGTCGAGCATCCAACCGCACCGCCCGCGCGCGTCGGCGGCGCGATCATCCAGAGCAAGCCGGTCGCGCCCGCGTTCTCGTTGCACGACGCGGCGGGGCGGCGCGTGCGGCTCTCCGACTTCCGCGGCAGCTGGGTCGCAGTCGCGTTTCTCTACACCCATTGCCCGGACGTCTGCCCGCTGATCGCCCAGAACCTGAACGCCGCCCTGGCGAAGGCACGCGATCTCCGCGTGATCGCCGTCAGCGTCGATCCGAAAGGCGACACACCGGCCGCGGTGCGCGCTTATGCGCGCAGCCACCGCTTGCGGGCGTCGTTCCACTACCTGATCGGCTCGCGCCGGCAGCTTCAACCGGTCTGGCAGTCGTGGCACGTCGCCACGGTTCCCGGCCCGAGCAACACGGTCAGCCACACGTCGTTCGAGGTGCTGGTCGATCCGCAGGGCCGGGAGCGCGTGTTCTACGACGCACAGGTCAAAGCGGCGGGCGTGCTGCAGGACTTGCACCGCCTGCGCGGTACGGTCTGAGCGTGAGCCTTCATCTCTCGCCGGTGCTCGCCGACCTCGCGCAGTATCCGTTCGCGCGTCTCGACGACTGGCGCGCCGAGGTGCGGGCGCGCGGGCTCGAGCCGATCGACTTCGGCCTGGGCGATCCGCGCGAGGTCACGCCTGCCTTCATCCGCGAGGCCTTGCTCGCATCGGTCGACGAGGTCTCTTCCTACCCGCGTGCCGCAGGCCTGCCCGAGTTGCGCACCGCCGTCGCCGGCTGGATCGAGCGCCGGTTCGGTGTCGGCGTGGACCCTGGCACCGAGATCGTGCCGACCCTCGGCTCCAAGGAGGCGATCTACTCGTTCGCACAGGTCGCCCTCGGGGAGAAGCGTGCCGTCGCGATCCCAGAGCCCGCCTACCCCGTGTACGAACGAGGAGCGCTCTTCGGCGGCGGCTCGGTCGTGACCGTGCCGCTCCGGGAGGACGCCGGCTGGCTCCCGGATCTCGACGCCTTCGACGCCTGGGACAAGATCGCGCTCTTCTGGGTCTGCTATCCGAACAACCCGACCGGCGCCGTCGCGTCGCTCGAGACCTACGAAGAGCTCGCGGAACGCGCCCGGACACACGGTTTCCTCCTCTGCTCGGACGAGGCGTACTCGGAGCTGTGGTTCGACGAGCCGCCGGTCTCTGCACTTCAGGTCGCCGATCGCACGAACGTGGTCGTGTTCAACACGCTCTCGAAGCGCTCGTCGATGACCGGCTACCGCTCGGGCTTCGTCTGTGCACCGCCCGACGTGTGCGACGCGCTCCGGAGCTTCCGCCCCACGGTCGGCACGGCTCCCCAGGAGTTCGTCCAGCGGGCATCGGTCGCAGCGTGGTCGGACGACGCACACGTCGCGGACGTGCGCGAGCTCTACCGGCGCAAGCGCGAGATCATGCTGCCCGCACTCGAGGCGGGCGGCTTGCGCCTCGCCGGGTCGGCGGCGACCTTCTATCTCTGGCTCGACGTCGGTGGGGCGTCGGAGCCGTTCGCCCGCCGTCTGCTCGAGCGCGGCATCGTCTGCGCACCGGGCTCTTTCTTCGGGCCGGCCGGAGAGGGATACGTCCGCTTCGCGCTCGTCCCGACCGAGGCCGAGTGCGAGCGGGCAGCGGCGATGCTGCGAGAGGCGCTGTGACGCTCGACCCGATCGAGACCGTGGCAGCGCTCGACCGTGGCGAGCTGCGTGTCGCCGAGCCGGACGGCGACGACTGGCGCGTGAATGCCGACGTCCAGGCCGCCATCCTCGATTACTTCCGCGTTCGGGGCCTCGAGCCGCAGGAGGTCGGGCCGTTTGCGTACCACGACAAGATCCCGCTGAAGTCGGGGTACGAGGCGCTCGGGGTGCGCGTCGTGCCTCCGGCCGTGGCGCGCTTCGGATCGTTCCTGTCGCGCGGGGTCGTGCTGATGCCGTCGTACGTGAACATCGGCGCGTGGATCGGGCCCGGGACGATGGTCGACACGTGGGCGACCGTCGGTTCCGGGGCACAGATCGGGGCCGACGTGCATCTCGCGGGCGGAGTCGGGATCGGCGGCGTGCTCGAGCCGCCGGGCGCCCGGCCGGTGATCGTCGAGGACGGCGCGTTCATCGGCTCGCGTTGCGTGATCGTCGAAGGGGTCCGCGTCGGGCGCGAAGCCGTGCTCGGTCCGAACGTCACCTTGACCGCGTCGATCCCGATCATCGACGTCACCGGCGACGCGCCGGTCGAGCACCGCGGCTACGTCCCCCCGCGCTCGGTTGTGGTCCCCGGGACGCGGCCCAAGGACTTCCCGGCCGGCACGTATCAGCTGGCCTGCGCGTTGATCATCGGCCGCCGGGACGAGTCGACCGATCGCAAGACGTCGCTGAACCAGGCGCTTCGCGACTTCGAGCTCTAGCTCTCGCTCGGCTCTGCCGGTCCGGTCAGATAGGCAACCCCGTCTTCGAAGCGCACGTCGAGCGGTCCCCCGGGGAACCTGACGGTCACGTCTGCGGCGCCGAGCGCGGCCGCGACGGCGACGGCGCTCGACCCCGACGATCCGGTCTCGCCGACGCCGCGCTCCCAGACGCGTGCCTCGATCGTCCCGTCGGATACGCGGCGCGCGACCTGGACGTTCGTCCGCTGCGGAAAGCGCGGATGGGTCTCGAGCAGCGGGCCGACGGTGACGACGTCGGCAGGATCGCCCTCGACGACGGCGTGGGGATTGCCGACGTCGACCGGGACGAGACGAATTCCTGCGACCTCCTCGGGCTCGCCGACGACGACCTGGCCGAGTCGCTGCTCGACGTACGGTGGGACGAGCATCACGGCCTTCACCTCGCGAGGGCCGACGCTGACGACGACCTCGTCCGCTCCGCTACGCGCGGCGAGCCAGCGCGCGGCGATCCGCGTCCCGTTGCCGGACATCTCGGCCTGCGACCCGTCGGGGTTCCAGATCGCAACCGTGAGGCGGTCGCGGCCCGCGTCCAGCACCTCGACGAACCCGTCCGCATCGCCGACGTGCTCGCGCACGAGCTCGGGCGTCAGCCGGTCCTCAGTGACGAGGTACACGTTCTGCTGCGCCTGCCAGCGCGCTGATCTCATCGGCGATCTCCTCGGCGGGTCGGCGGGCATCGAGCGTAACGACGGCCGGCAGGCGCCGTAGCCACTTGCGCTGGTACCGCGCGAGGCGCTTCGTCGCCTGCGCAACCACGGCGATCGCCTGCGCTTCCGGCAGCGTCGCGAACGCCTCGAGTCCGAGCACCTTCGCCGCGGTCTCGGACAGCTGACCGGCCGACGCCCGCCGCGCCTCCTCGGCCGCGCCGTGTGCGGCGAGCAGCGCAGTCCGCGCGTCGATGCGACGGTCGAGCTCCTCGAGCGGCAGATCGAGTGCGACGAGCAGGGTCGGCAGCCGGAACTCGCCGCTCCAGAGGTCGTCGCGCCCGGGCACGAGGGACTCCCCCGCCGCGGCGAGCTCGAGCGCACGGACGACCCGCTTGCGGTCGTTCGGATGGACACGGGCAGCCGCGGCGGGGTCTGTCCCCGCGAGCAGCGCGTGTGCGCCCTGCGGGCCGAGCCGGCGGTAGGCGTCCTCCCAGCGGTTGCGCTCCTCGACGCCGGGCGGCGGCCGGAGCGGGAGCTTGGAGAGCGCGGCTCGTAGGTAGAGGCCGGTGCCGCCGACGACGAGCGGGCGCCGGCCGGACTCCAGGACGTCGTCGATCGCCGCGTGCGCACGCGGCTGGTACCAGCCGACCGACACCGTCTCCGCAAGCGGCACCACGCCGACGAGCAGCGTCGGCTGCGTCGGAGCCGCGGTGAGGATCGGCAGCCCTGCGTAGAGCGCCGCCGAGTCGGCCGAGATCGGCTCGGCTCCGAGCAGATCGCTCAGCCGGGCAGCGACTGCCGTCTTGCCCGACGCGGTCGGGCCGAAAAGTGCGATGACGTCAGGCGCCGGCGCCGGCGGGCTGCTTGAACCCATGATCGACCTCGTCCGCTGCCTGTGGGCGCGCGAACGGCCGATCCTCCTCGGGGTGAGCGGCCCGCCATTGCTTGAACCACGCAACCGCCTTCGGGATCCCGTCCTCGAGCGGGGTATGCGGCCGCCAGCCGAGGAGGTCGCGAGCCTTCTTGATGTCGGCGACGTAGTGCGTGACCTCGCCGAGGAGCGACGGCGCGAGCTCGATCTTCGGATCGACGTCGAGCTCTGTCGCGATCAGCTCCGCGGCTCGGACGAGCGAGTTGCCCTGTCCGTAGGCGAGATTGACCGTGTGGTTGGCGACGCTGCCGTCCTGGAGCCGGTAGACACCGCGAGCGATCCCATCGACGCAGTCGTCGATGTAGGTGAAGTCGAGCAGCTTCTCCTCGCCGCCGAAGATGGTGATCGGCTCGCCGCGTGAGAGCGCGTGCATCCAGAGCGGGAGAACGCGATCCATTCGCCACAGGTCGCTGTCGTAGCGTCCGTAGACATTCGAGAACCGGAAGACGAGATAGCGAAGCCCGTAGCACTTCGCGTACGAGTAGATGAATGCCTCGCTCGTGATCTTTGACGCCGAATACGGGCTCTCCGTATAGGCGAAGTCGGCGGCTTCCTCCGAGTACTCCTCGAACCGGTGGACGTCGCCGTAGACCTCGCGGGTCGACGAGAAGATCAGCGGCAGCCCGAGCGCGCGTGCGTACTCGAGGGTGTTGAACGTCATGATCGCGTTCTCGAGCGCGCGGTGCGGCTGGCGGACGAGTTGGTGGACCTTCGCGTGCGCCGCCAGGTGCACGACGAGATCGACCTCCGGATACTCGACGCCGCCGATGCCGCCGCGAAAGGCCGGATAGTGGCCGGCGAGATCTTGCAGCAGCGTCGGGAAAGCGTCGACCCAGGTGTTCTGGCGCTTGTCGACGCCGAACACATGGTGGCCGTCGGCCTTGAGGCGCAGGGCGAGGTTCGTGCCGATTTGCCCGGACGAGCCGGTGAGGAGGATCCGCATCCTCTGAATCCTGCCTCAGGCCGCGGTCAGCACGCGCTGGCTGCCGCGGAGCGTCGTCGACGTGGCGCCATCCACGAGAACGTCCACGAGCTCGCCCGGCACGGCGTCACCTGTGAAGTTCACCGTCGTGTTCCGGCGGGTCCGCCCGCGCAGCAGTGCGCCGTCGGTCCTCGAGGGGCCTTCCACCAGGACCTGCTCGACCAGCCCGATCCGCTCTGCGTTGCGCTCGCGGGCGCTGCGCTGCGTCACCTCGACGAGGCGCTCTAGGCGCTCGATCTTCAGCTCGTGCGGCACCTGCTCCGGCATCACCGCCGCCTCGGTACCGGCTCGCGGCGAGTACACGAACGTGAACGCGCTGTCGTACCCCACCTCCGCGGCGACCTCGAGCGTCTGCTCGAAGTCGGACTCGGTTTCGCCGGGGAAGCCGACGATGACGTCAGTGCCGAGCGCGACGTCCGGAATCGCGGCGCGGAGCTTCTCGACGAGCGAGAGGTACCGCTCGCGCGAGTACGTGCGCCGCATCGCCTTGAGGATCCTCGTCGAGCCCGACTGCAGCGGCAGATGGATGTGCTCGCAGACGGCGCCGCACTCGGCGATCGCTGCGATCACCGGGTCGCGGAAGTCCTTCGGATGAGGGCTGGTGAAACGGATGCGGTCGATGCCGTCGATGCGGTCGACGGCACGGAGCAGCTCACCGAACTCGGTGCGGAGGTCGGGTAGCGAGGTCCCGGCCCCACGAGTTGACGTTCTGACCGAGCAGCGTGACCTCGCGGACGCCTTCGGCGGCCAGGCGCGTCACCTCGGCGACGATCTCGCCGGGACGACGCGACACCTCGCGACCGCGCACGGCGGGGACGATGCAGTACGAGCAGACCGAGTTGCAGCCCATCGACACCTGCACCCAGGCCTGGAACGACCGCTCTCGATGCATCGGCAGCGCCGCTGCGAATGCACGGTCGTCCAGACCGAAGCGCCCGCGCGCCACCCCCTCCCCACCCGCACCGAGCCAGTCGCCGAGATGCGCGATCGAGCCCGGACCGAACGCGACGTCGACGAACGGATACAGCTCGAAGATGCGGTCGCGCTGCGCTTCGGCGTAGCAGCCGCCGACCGCGATCACGCGGTTCGGATCGGCACGCTTTCGCGCGGCCTCGGCTCCGAGATACGCCGCGAGCTTGGTGTCGGGCTTCTCGCGGATCGTGCACGTGTTGAACACGACCACGTCGGCCTCCTCGGCGGCAGGCGCCTCCCCCAGCCCCAGCTCCTCGAGCAGCCCCTTGATGCGCTCGGAGTCGTGCGCGTTCATCTGGCACCCGAACGTGTGCACGTGGTAGCGGCGCATCGCCGCCACAGCGTAGCCCGCTGATCCGCGGACGACGCGGGACCGGGTGCCGGGCACCGAGCCTTCGATGGCGTCAGGCGGCGTCTACGCGGTCGCGGCGCTGTTCGAGCTTGTTGGCGGCGACATCGACCGCCCGGCTCTCGCGGATCACCGTCACGCGGATCTGACCCGGATACTCGAGGTGGTCTTCGATCTGCCGTGCGATCTCGTGGGAGAGCAGCACCGCTGCGTCGTCGTCGATCTCCTGAGGCTTCACGAGCACGCGGATCTCGCGCCCGGCCTGGAGGGCGTACACCTTCTCGACGCCGGGGTGGTTCGCCGCCAGCTGCTCGAGCGACTCGAGCCGCTTGACGTAGTGCTCCAGGCTCTCGCCGCGCGCGCCGGGCCGCGACGCGGAGATCGCATCCGCCGCGATCAGCAGCACGGCCTCGACCGTCTGCGGCTGCACCTCGTAGTGGTGGGCCTCGATCGCATGGCAGACGGCGGGGGTCTCGCCGTAGCGGCGCGCGAGCTGCGTCGAGATCTGCGCGTGCGACCCCTCGACCTCATGGGTCATCGCCTTCCCGAGGTCGTGCAGCAGCGCGGCGCGCTTCGCGGTCTTCACCGACGCCTCGAGCTCGGCGGCCATGATCCCGGCGAGCTGGACGACCTCGAGGGTGTGCTTGAGGACGTTCTGTCCGTAGCTCGTGCGGTAGCGGAGCCGGCCGAGCACCTTGACGAGCTCCTCGTGCAGCTCGCCGCAGTTCGCCTCGAACACGGCCTGCTCGCCGGCCTGGCGGATGTGATCGTCGAGCTCGGCCTTCGAGAGGTAGTACATCTCCTCGATGCGGCTCGGATGGATCCGGCCGTCCTCGATCAGCTTCAGCAGCGTCATCCGGGCGATCTCGCGGCGGATCCCGTCGAACGACGACAGGACGACGGCGCTCGGCGTGTCGTCGATGATGAAGTCGACCCCCGTCAGGTGCTCCAGGGCGCGGATGTTGCGCCCTTCACGGCCGATGATGCGCCCCTTCATGTCGTCCGACGGCAGCTCGACGAGCGTGACCGTCGTCTCGGCCGCGGCGCTCGCCGCCACGCGCTGCAGGGCGTCGGCGACGAGGTTCCGCGCCCGCCGCTTCGCCTCTCCCGCGGCCTCCTCCTCGAGCTGGCGAACGCGTCCGGCGAGCTCGTGGCGCACCTTGTCCTCCGACTCCTCGAGGATCCGCTGCCGCGCCTCCCCGCTGGTCATCTTCGCGACCCGCTCGAGCTCCCGGCGCTGTCGGTCGTTCGCGTGCTTCAGCGTGTCCTGGAGCTCCTTCAGATGGATCTCGCGGTCTGCGACCCCCTGCTCGCGCCGGCCGAGGTCGGAGAGCCTCCGGTCGATCTCGTCTTCCTTCTGGACGACCCGCTCCTGGATCTTGACTGCCTCGTCGCGCCGTTCGCGCAGCTCCGCCTCGAGCTCGGCGCGCACCTTCACCGCCTGCTCCCGCGACTCGATCTGCGCTTCGCGCCGCGTCGCGTCCGCCTCGCGTCTCGCCTCCTCGAGCAAGAGCGCGCGCGTGCGTCGCGCGGCGTCGAGCCGCGAGCCCGACACGGCACGCAGCAGCCCGACGGCGCCGGCGGCTCCGACGACCAGTCCGATCACAACTGCCAACGCGACAAACATGGGCGCTCCCTGCGGGCTCTCGCCCGCACGGCGCTCGTCGCCGATCGGCGCGTGCTCCGGCGCGCAACAGCGCGCCGACTCTCGTCTCAGGTCAGATTCGTCGCTCTCGTCGGGCTGAGTGTGCTCGTGAGATCGAGGTCGGTTCCGGGTTCAAGACGCGTATTCGATCGGTTGGAAGAGGCGCACGTGCAGGCAAAACGACATGATTTCCAGACGGCAAGCCTACCGTTCAGCCGGTGTCCGGCGCAACGTCCGAACCGACCGCCGCCTCGATCGCATCCGGGTCGAACCCCCTTCTCGCCAGCAGGAGAGCGGTCTTGCGCGTCGCTCCGTGCTGCTCGACCAGCGCCAGCGCGCGCTCCTGCTCGGGCGCCAGCGAGCCGACGGCCGAGCTCACGTCGTCGGCGGCGACGCCCTGCTGCTCGAGGTCGAGGCGAATCGCCTCGTCGCCGTACCCGCGGTCCGCGAGTTGCCCCGCCCGGGCGGCGGCGAACCGCCCGTCGTCGAGGTAGCCGATTCGCTCGAGCGTCTCGAGCGCCTCGACGCGGTCGGGCTCCGTCACCCCGGCTCGCTCCAGCCGTATCTCGACGTCGCGCCGGGAGCGGTCGCGATGGCGGAGCGCCCGCGCGGCGAGGTCGAGCGGGTCGCCGCCCGACCTAGGCCCGGGCCGAGACGATCTCTTCTTCGTCGTCCGTGACCGGCACGACTTCCGCCGGCTCCGTCGTCGGCAGGAGCCGTGCCGAGACGACCTGCTCCGGCGGGGCCTGTGCCTGAATGGCCTGCAGGATGCCCTGAACGACGTCCGGGTGCTCGCGCAGGAACGCGCTTGCATTCTGGCGCCCCTGGCCGAGCCGCTCGTCGCCGAAGGAGAAGTACGACCCCGACTTCTGGACGATCTTCTGCTCGAGGCCGGTGTCGAGCACCGTGCCCTCCCAGGAGATGCCGTTGCCGTAGATGATGTCGAACTCGGCCTGCTTGAACGGCGGTGCGACCTTGTTCTTGACCACCTTGACGCGGACGCGGTTGCCGATCGCCTCGACACCGTCCTTCAGGGTCTCGATCCGGCGGATGTCGAGCCGGATCGACGCGTAGAACTTGAGCGCGCGGCCGCCCGGCGTCGTCTCGGGGTTGCCGAACATGACGCCGATCTTCTCCCGCAGCTGGTTCGTGAACAGGCAGATCGTGTCGGTGCGGCTGAGCGTCCCGGTGAGCTTGCGGAGCGCCTGGCTCATCAGCCGCGCCTGGAGGCCGACGTGGGTATCGCCCATCTCCCCCTCGATCTCGGCCTTCGGCGTGAGCGCGGCGACGGAGTCGATCGCGACCACGGCGAGTGCACCGGAGCGGACGAGCAGCTCGGTGATCTCGAGCGCCTGCTCGCCGGTGTCGGGTTGGGAGACCAGCAGCTCGTCGATGTTCACGCCGATCCGCTTGGCATACGCAGGATCCATCGCGTGCTCGGCGTCGACGAACGCGCAGATGCCGCCGCGCCGCTGCGCCTCGGCGATCACGTGGTAGACGAGCGTCGTCTTTCCGGACGATTCCGGCCCGAACACCTCGACGACCCGGCCGCGCGGCAGGCCGCCGATGCCGAGTGCGAGGTCGAGCGAGAGCGACCCGGTCGAGACGGCGGCGATCGACGTCTGGGCCGCGTCGTTCATCTTCATCACCGCGCCCTTGCCGAACTGCCGCTCGATCTGTCCGAGCGCGACGTCGAGTGCCTGTTCGCGATCCACCGTCTACCGACCTCCTAGCGCCACCGATTCGAGTGCCTCGTACTGCGCGCCTCCCGGCCGCAGCACTGAAGAGTAGACAGCGGCATCGGACGGACTGAACCGGCCGAGTGCGGGCAGCGGCGGGTCGAGCCGGGGCCGCTCGCGGAAGCGGGCGACCGTGACGTGCGGCAGCCAGTCACGCTGCTCGAGCCGGTAGGCGCCGATCCGCTCGAGCCTGGCCTGAAGGTCCCCGGCGAGCGCGGCCGCGGCGACGCCGTCGTCCGAGAGCACGACCATCCCAACACTGCGCGTCTCGCGGTACCGAACCGGGGAGAAGACGATCGGCCCCGCCGCACGGGCGGCACCGGCCAGCTCGGCCGCGATCGCGGCCACCTCGCCTTCCGGGCGGGCGCCCAGAAACGCGAGGGTGACGTGCAGGTTGGCACGGGCGACCGCCCGCACCGATCCCAGCTGCACGGCCTGCCAGGCGACGAGCCGTTCGAGCGTGTCCTCCGGCAGTCGGAGAGCGCAGAAGAGACGAACGTGAGCACCGCCCGCCACCGTACCCGCCTAGGTGGAACGCGTCTGTGCCGGGGCTGTGACGAGTCTGCGCACGAGGTGCAGGGCCGCGGCCGTCGCCCGGCCGCGGATCGTTGCCCGGTCGCCCGGGAGGTCGAACGTCGCGGTCTGCTCACCGGACGGGCCGACGGCGTGGACGTAGACGAGGCCGACCGGCTTGTCGTCGGTGCCGCCGCCCGGCCCGGCGATGCCCGTGACGGCCACGGCGACGTCGGCGCCGAGCCGGTCGCGGGCGCCGGCCGCCATCTCAGCCGCGGTCTCGGCCGACACCGCGCCGTGCCGCTCGATCAGCTCCGGCGACACGCCGAGCAGGCCGAACTTCGCCTCGTTCGAGTACGCGACGATCGACCCCAGGAACACGTCGCTCGAGCCGGGCACGTCGGTGAGCCGGGCGCCGACGAGGCCGCCGGTGCACGACTCCGCCGCGGCGAGCGACAGGCCCCGCCCGCGCAGCAGCTCGAGGACGAGCGCCGGGGTCGAGAGCTCCACGCGGCTGAAGAGGTAGCCGTCGAGCGGCGCCGCGGCCAGCGCCGACTCGAGCTCGTCGGCTCGGCGCTCCGCGCCAGGCTCGACGAACACGTCGACGTGGATCTCGAAGTCCCGCGCGCAGATCGTCACCTCGACGCCGTTCCCGTCGCCGCCGGCGTCGGCCAGTGCCTTGGCGACATGCGACTCAGACGCGCCGTAGTAGCGCAGCACCCGCCGGAGAGGCGGTCGCGCGCGCGCCAGCAGCCGCTGCAGGGGCGGCGTCTCGAGCGCCCGTGGCCAGAGGGCCTGCAGCTCTCGCGGGGGCCCGGGGAGCACGACCGCGACCGTCTCGCCGTGCGGCAGAACGAGTGCGGGAGCGGTGCCCGCCAGGCCGACGACCAGCGCACCGGCCGGAACGGTCGCCTGCTTCCTCACCCCGGGCTCGAAGTCGGCATACGGCCGCCCGATCCGCTCGGCGACCCGCCTCGCCGTCGCTTCGATCCGGGCGGACAGCTCCTCGTCGACGGCGAGCTCGGCTCCCGTCGCGCCGGCCAGCAGCTCAACCGTGCGGTCGTCGTGAGTCGGGCCGAGCCCGCCCGAGACGCAGAGGAGGTCGTACTGGAGCCCGTCGGCGAGCGCAGCCGCGAGGTCGCCGGGCTCGTCGCCGACGACCGTGATCTTGACCGGCGTGATCCCGAGCGCGACGAGCGAGGCTGCGAGGAACGGGCCGTTCAGATCGCTGCGGTCGCCGCGGGAGAGCTCCGAGCCCGACGCGACGATCGCCGCGCGGGGCCGAGCTACGCCGGACGCCAACCGGTCGGCGTGATGATGATCACGCGGGGCTGGCGCCCCGGGACGTGCACGAGCGTGCCCCGGACGCGGATCCGGAGATTCTCGGGGGTCGAGATCGACACCCAGAGGCGGCTGCCACGGATCGCGCGCGGCGGATCGCCCTGCTGGATCGTCCCGTCGAACTTGATGTTGCCGGTCGCGCTGCCGACGTGAACGGTGAGGTGCGTCTGGCCCCGCAGCGCGGTGACTTCGAGCAACGGAGCCGGCGCGTGCGAGCGGCCGGCAGGCGGCCGCGATCGTGTCGCCGGCGGGTTGCCGCCTCCTCCACTCCACTTCCAGGCCGAGAACACGATCACCGTGAGGATCACGATCGCGCCGAGCGCGACGAACACGAGGTTCGTCTCCGACCGTCGGTTCCGGTGCTGCGGACGGGCCGCAGACCGGCGCGGCTGCTTCGGGTCCTGCTCGTCGCCGGCGACGAACCGCGAGTTGAACTCGTCGACGTACAGCTGTCCGTCGAGGCCGAGGTATTCCGCGTACGTGCGCAGAAACCCCTTGACGTAGGTCTGGGCCGGGAGCACCTCAAATTGCTCGTCCTCGAGCGCACGCAGGTACTTCCCGCGAATCTTGGTGGCGAGCTCAGCCTGGGCAAAGTCGACGCCCCGGCGCAGCCTCGCCTCACGAAGGCTGTTGCCGATCTCGAACACGGCTCGGCACAGCGTAGACGGTCACGGTCGTCGTCGCTGCTATTGCGCCCAGCGGAGGGCGCCGTAGACCGCGAGCGCCACCCCGCCCGTGATGCCGGCCCAGAGGCCCGCCCACGCCAGCAGCTGCGCAAAGCGCGTCAGCCCGCGCCGGGCCGAGAAGACGCTACGTGAGCTCTGGGCGCGCGCGCGGCGGACGAGCAGGACGGCGAGCAGGCCGAGCACGGCGGCGATCGGGACCGTCACGTAGAGCGCGCGCAGCAGCCCGACGCTCGCGAGTACCTGCGCGGTGACCACCCCCGCGGGAATGGCAGCGACCGCGAGCACTCCGAGAAGGGCTGCGGTGCCGGCGGCGCGGTTACTGCTTCTCATACGGCCGTCCGGCGGCCGCCGGGCCGATCGAGCGTCCGATCACGCCGGCGACGGCGATGATCGTGAGTGCGTAGGGCAGGGCCTGGAAGAGCGTTCCCCACTGGTTGCCGTAGGCGTTCGGCAACCGGTCCGCGAGCGCGCTCGAGAATCCGAACAACAGCGTCGCGCCCCAGGTCGGGAACGGACGCCACTTGCCGAACACGAGCGCAGCCAGCCCGATGAAGCCGGTTCCGTTCGTCATTCCCTCGTTGAAGGAGTGCACGAAGCCGATCGACAGGTACGCGCCGCCGAGTGCGGCGATCCCACCGGAGGCGATCACGGCGATGTAGCGCGTCTTGTAGACCGAGATCCCGACCGTGTCTGCTGCTCGCGGATGCTCGCCCACCGCGCGCAGCCGCAAGCCGAACGGTGTCCGGAAGACGAGGATGTACGTGCCGATCAGGAGCACGAACGACAGCCAGATCATCAGGTTGAGCTGGCCGACGATCGGCCCGATGAAGTACCAGTTCTGCAGGAAGTGGATGTGGATGTCGGGGATGCCGTAGTCCGTGATGTTCCCCGGCGTACCGCTGTCGCCGTACTTGTCGATGAAGATGTAGCCGGTGACGCCGAGCGCGAGGAAGTTGAGCGCCGTCCCCGAGATGATCTGGTCCACCTTCAGGCTGATCGCCCACACCGCGTGGATGGACGCCAGCACCATCCCCGCCAGGGAGGCACCCGCGAGCGCGACGACCCAGGCGAAGCCGCCCGCCCAGGTGTGCGCCCAGATGATCGTCCAGATGCCGAAGAAGGCGCCGGTGAGCAGCATCCCCTCGAGGGCGACGTTGATCACGCCGCTGCGCTCGCAGTACAGGCCTCCGATCGCCGCGTACGTCAGCGGTGTCGCGTAGCGCAGCGTCGCGGCGCCGAGCGCGCTCCAGACGACGACGCTGTCGAGGTGGGCCGTCGACGAGCGCGTCGCGAGCACGCCCATGAAGATCCCGAGCGCGCCGGCGACGACGGCGCCCCACCCGATCCGCCTGGCACCTCTGGCCAACGCCCAGATCCCGGCGGCGATCGCGAGCAGGCCGACGAGGATCGGCGCCACGACGGTGCGCGACGCGAGCGGCGGCAGCGCGAGCCAGAACGCCACCGCTCCGAGGAACACGCCTGCGATCCCGACCGTCGTCGGCGAGGTCCAGTCGATCCGCTGGAAGCGCGCGGCGATCGCGGTCATGCACGTCTCCGTCGTCGCAGCTGCGCGACCAGCGCCGTCAAGTTGAGGCCGACGAACAGCACGACGAGCCCCTGGATGATCGTGGTCAGGTCGGCGGCGAGGTCGGGCCGGAAGATGCTCGGATCGAGCTGCCGCCCGGAGGTGCCGTTGATCAACGCGCCGAAGAGGAGCGAGGCGAACCCGACGCCGAGCGCGGTGTTTCGGCCGAGCAGCGCGGCGGCCAGACCGATGAAGCCGATTTGGTTCGCGTGGACGTCGAGCTCCCCGAGCCGGAACTCCCAGCCGGTGATGTCGAGTGCGCCGCCGAGCCCGGCGAACATGCCGGAGATCGCCATCGCGAGGAAGTAGCTGCGGGCAACCGAGATGCCGCCGTAGCGGGCCGCCTCGGGGTTGAAGCCGACCGAGCGCACCTCGTACCCGAGCGTCGTCCGGTTGATCACGATCCAGTACACGAAGAGGAACGCCACCGCGATGAAGATCCCGATCGACAGGCCCTGCAGGAGCTTGAGGCCCCAGAACACGGGCAGCTTGGCGCCCTCGGCGATGTCGTTCGAGATCGGGATCGACGGCTGGGTCGAGTTCTGCAGCGGCCCGCCTTGACCGAGCAGGTACGAGCCGACCCAGATGGCGATCCAGTTCAGCATGATCGTCGTGATCACCTCGTGAGCGCCGACCGTCGCTTTCAGCAGGCCGGCGATTCCGGCGTAGGCACCACCCGCCAGCGCGCCCGCGACCAGGCAGAAGGTGACGTGCAGGAACGGGTTGAGATGGATGAACGACGAGCCGACCCAGACCGCGAAGTACGAGCCGACGAAGTACTGCCCCTGGCCTCCGATGTTGAAGAGCCCGCAGCGAAACGCGAAGGCGAGTGCGAGCGCCGTGCAGATGATCGGCGTCGTGATGAGCAGCGTCTGCTGGATGTTCTGCGCTCCGATCGACGCCGTGTCCCACCAGAACCAGACCTTGTGCGTTGTGAACGGCACGCGAATCGAGTGCGAGCCGAAATGGAGAAAGAAGTTCAGCCCGGTGCCGTCGAAGATCGCCCGGTAAACCTTGAACGGGTTCTTGCCGACGACCGCGACGGCGACCCCGCCCATGAAGAAGGCGATGATCGTCGTGATGATCGGGCCGACGGCGCCCCCGAGGCCGAAGCGGACCGGGAAGCGCTGCTGCGGCTCCGGCGGCCCTCCCGCCGGGGGGAGGGCGGCTTCCTCGGCGATCAGCTCGTCGCTCATTTTCCGCTCCGGCGCCGGCCAAGCCGCCGCCTCCGCTCCGATCTCGCTCCGGGGGCGGCCCAGCCGCCCTCTGCGCTTCTAGCCGGCCGCTGACGGCTTCCCGGGTTCACGCGGCTTGCTCTCTGCCGCCGCCCGTCATCGCGAAGCCGAGCTCCTCTTCGGTCGCGGTCGGCGGGAACTCGCCGACAATGCGGCCCTCGTAGATGACCAGGATCCGGTCGGAGAGCGACAGGATCTCCTCGAGCTCGAGCGACACGAGGAAGACCGCGCGGCCGGCGTCGCGCTGCTCGACGAGCCGACGGTGCACGAACTCGATCGCTCCGACATCGAGACCGCGGGTCGGCTGCGCCGCGATCAGCACCTTGGGGTCGCCGTCGATCTCGCGGGCGAGCACGACCTTCTGCTGATTGCCGCCCGACAGCGCGCCGGCAGGCGTCGTCGGCGAACCGCCGCGCACGTCGAACTCCTTGAGCAGGCGCACGGCGCGCTCGAGCATGTTCCGCAGCTGGAGAAAGCCGCGTCGCGAATTGGGCGCCGAGCGGTACGCGTGCAAGGCGAGGTTCTCGGCGAGGGTGAACGGCAGCACGAGCCCCCGGCGGTGCCGATCCTCCGGAATGTGCCCGAACCCCGTGTCGAGCACGTGGCGGGCGCTCGCGTTGGTGACGTCGACGCCGCCCAGCTCAACGCGCCCGGAGGCGACGTGCCGGAGCCCGGCGATCGCGTCGATCAGCTCGGACTGCCCGTTCGCGTCGACGCCCGCGAGCCCGAGGATCTCCCCGCCCCGCACCTCGAAGCTGACCTCGCGGACGGTCTCGAGACCCCGGTCGTCGAACACCGACAGGTTCTCGACCCGGAGCAGAGGATCGCCGGGATGCCCGGGCGTCTTCTCGACCCGCAGAAGCACCTCGCGCCCGACCATCATCCGCGCCAGCCCCTCCTCGGTGGCTCCGGCCCCGGGGATGGTGTCGACCACCTTGCCACGCCGGACGGTGGTGATCCGGTCGGCGATCTCGAGCACCTCGTTGAGCTTGTGGGTGATGAAGATGATCGACTTCCCCTGCTCCTTCAGCGAGCGGATGATCTCGAACAGCTCCTTCGCCTCCTGCGGTGTCAGCACGGCTGTCGGCTCGTCCAGGATCAGGATCTCGGCGCCGCGATAGAGCGCCTTCAGGATCTCGACGCGCTGTTGCTGGCCGACCGTGATGCGGTTGATGCGCGCGTCCGGGTCGACGGCGAGGCCGTAGCGGTCCGAGAACTCGCGGACGCGGCGCCTGGCGGCGTCGTAGTCGAGCAGGATCCCCGAGCGCCTCGGCTCGGACGCCAGCACGATGTTCTCAGCGACCGTCATCACCGGGATGAGCATGAAGTGCTGGTGCACCATCCCGATCCCGTGCTCGATCGCGGCCTTCGTGGAGCCGAGATCGATCGGCGAGCCGTGCAGCACGATCCGACCCTCGTCCGGCGTGTAGAGGCCGTAGAGGATGTTCATCAAGGTCGACTTGCCGGCCCCGTTCTCTCCGAGCAGGGCATGCACCTCGCCTGGCAGAAGGTCGAAGTCGACGTGGTCGTTGGCCAGCACTCCCGGGAACCGCTTCGTGATTCCCTGGAGCTCCAGGATCGGCGCCTCAGCCATTCCGGGCGATCCTAAATGCCAAGCCACCTTGCTCGCAGATGGGGCGGCTCGCGCCGCCCCATCCACTGAAAACGCAAACGATCGTGCTTACTTGACGGTCGTCGGGATGCCCTTGATCTTGTTGGCCTTCAGCAGCTTGTACTGCGCTGCCACCGCGCTCTTGATCGAGGCCGGGACCTTCGAGCTCCACACGCCGTAGCCGACGCCGCCGATGTCGGCGCCGAACTGCTTGTTCGAGCCCACCTTGATCGTGCCGCTCTGAGCGCTCTTGATCGCGTTGTAGACGGCCACGTCCACCTTCTTCAAGGCGCTCGTCATCACCCACGAGCCGAGATAGCCCTGATCGGCGTCGACGCCGATGCCGAAGATGTTCTTCTCGTGCGCCGCGTCGAGGACGCCGAGACCGCACTGGCCGGCGACCTGGAACTCCACGTCGCTGCCCTGCGCGATCTGGTTGAGGGCCTTCTCCTTGCACTTCGCCTGGGCGACGAAGTCCTGGGAGTAGTCGTTCAGCGTCTTGATGCCGGGGTCGGCCTTCTTGGCTCCGTACTGGAAGCCGGCGATGTAGCGGTCCACCGGCGGGATCTTGATGCCGCCGACCGAGCCCACAGCCGTGCCGCTCTTCTGCTTCGTCCACAGACCGGCTGCGTAGCCGACCAGATACCCGGCCTGCTGCTCGCGGAACAGCAGCCCCTGAACGTTCTTCGGATGGTGCTTGAGCGTCGTGACGTCGACGTCGACGATCGCGAACTTGCTCTTCGGGAACGCCGTCGCAACCGCGTCCATCGCATCGGTCATCAGGAACCCGACGCCGATCGTGATCCCCGCACCGCTCTGGGCACACGTTTTCAGGTTGGGGATGTAGTCGTTCGACGACTTCGACTGGATGACGCGACCCTTGACACCGGTCTTCTGCGCCCGCTGGAGCCCGACGTAGGCCAGGTGGTTGAACGACTTGTCGTTCAGGCCGCCGACATCGGTGACCAGACACGCGGCGAAGCTCGCCTTCTGCGCCGCCGACGCGGACGAGCCGCGAATCGCGGCCGTCACCGACGTCAGGAGCACCGTCACGGCCACCAGGACCGCGAGCGTGAGCCAACGCTTCCTCACTTGGATGAACCCTCCTCTGTTTTTCCGTGCGTGGTGGGGGATTAGCGGGTTTACCCTAACCCCATCCTGAGACGCTTGGAAGTAGAGGTGGTTAGGCTCTCAGGCGTCCGACGGCGCCACGGCGACGCGCTCCAGGTCGTGCTCTGAGACGAGCACTCGCCTGGGCTTCGAGCCTTCGTACGGTGAGATGATGCCGCGCCGCTCGAGCATGTCGATCAGCCGGCCCGCACGGGTGTAGCCGACGCGCAGCCGTCGCTGCAACAGGCTGACGCTCGCGGTTTGGGCCGTGACGACGACCTCGATCGCCCGGTCGAGCAGCGCGTCCTCGTCCGGGTCGAACTCGTCGTCGCCGTCGTCGACGTCGTCGGCGAACACCTGCGGCGCTTCGAGGAAGCTCTCGTCGATCTCGGGCTCCCGCTGCGCCCGCGTCTGCTCGACGATCAGCGCGATCTCCTCCTCGGTGACGAACGCGCCCTGGACACGCTGCACGCGTGACGTCCCGAGCGGTTTGAAGAGCATGTCGCCCTGGCCGAGCAGGCTCTCGGCGCCGTTCGAGTCGAGGATCACACGGGAGTCGGTCTGAGACGACACCGCGAACGCGATCCGGGACGGCACGTTCGCCTTGATCATGCCGGTGATCACGTCTACCGACGGCCGCTGCGTCGCGAGCACGAGGTGGATCCCGACGGCGCGCGACTTCTGGGCGAGGCGGATGATCGAGTCCTCGACCTCCTGCGGGCTCACCATCATCAGGTCGGCGAGCTCGTCGATCACGATGAGCAGGTACGGCAGCTCCTCCTCCCCGCGCTTCCGGAACGCACGGTTCGCCTCGTTCAGGTTGCGGGCGCGAACCTGCGCGAGCCGCTCGTAGCGGCGCTCCATCTCCGTGACGACGTTGAGCAGCACCGCCGACGCCTCTTTCGGGCTCGACACCACCGGCGTGAGGAGATGCGGGATCGACTCGTAGTGGTTGAGCTCGATCCGCTTCGGGTCGATCAGGATCAGGCGGGCCTCGTCGGGCGTCGCCCGCAAGAGGATCGACGTGAGGATCGTGTTGATGCAGCCCGACTTGCCCGAGCCCGTCGTGCCGGCGATCAGGATGTGCGGCATCCGCGAGAGATCGGCCCACACCGAGGCTCCGGAGATGTCCTTGCCGAGCCACACCGAGAGCGGGCTCGCCGCCTGCGGCAGGTCGTCGAAGATGTCGCCCAGGGTGACGAGGTTCGGGCTCAGGTTCGGGACCTCGACCCCCACCGCCTGCTTGCCCGGGATCGGCGCCAGGATGCGGATCTCAGTCGTCGCGAGGGCGTACGAGAGATCGTCCTTCAGCTGCGCGACCTTCCCGACCTTGATCCCCGGGGCGAGCTGGAGCTCGTAGCGCGTCACGCGCGGCCCCGCGATCTGGCCGATCACCGTCGCGTCGACGCCGAAATGCGCGAGGCACGTGACGAGCGCCTCTGCGACGCGCGCCGAGGCTTCGCCGTTCGGCCCCGCGCCCGGCTTCGAGACGTGCAGCAGCGTCCGCTCGGGCAGCTTGTAGTCGGCGACGCGCTCGGGCGGATCGAAGAGCGTCTCCTGCGTGTTCTCCTCCGTGTGGGCGTCGTCTCGTTCGTCCGGCTCGGGGCGAAGCAGCAGCGGCGACGGCCCCGTCACGCTGTCGGACACGAGATCCGGATAGTCGTGCTTCACGTCGACGGGCGGCGCCTGCAGCGCCTCGCGGAACGGCGGAGGCTCGCTGATCGCGATCGCCGGTCGCGCCGCCCGGACGCGGGTGTGCGCCACCCGGACCGCGTGGCCGGTGCGCCGGACGATCGCGCCGAGGCTCGCGCCGGTCAGCAGCAGGGTGCCGGCGATCGTCAGGAGCACCCCGAGGATCGTCGCCCCCGTCGACCCGAGGCCGAGCGCCACCAGCGACTCGAGAGCACGGCCCACCGCGCCGCCGTGGCTGGTGCCGAGCGTCAGCTCGAGGCCGATCAGGCCGACGGCCAACCCCAGCTGGAACGGGCCGACGTCGACCAGGCGGCTGCGCGTCACGACGAGCGCGCCGACCGGGACCAGCACGAGCGGCGCGAGGTACGCCGCCCCGCCCACCGCAGAGCGGACGAGGTCGCCGATCGGGCCGCCGCTCAGGCCGAACCAGAGGATCGCCGCGAGAAAGACGCCGGCCCCGACGAGTGCGAGGCCGATCAGCTCAGGATGGTGATGCGAGCGGGTCCGGGTGCGCTTCCGCGTGCGCTTCTTCACGCGGCTCGGCGTCTTCGGGGACGTCTTGTGGACCCGCCTTCTGCGCGTCATCCACGGGCACTTCTCGCTCCTGGCCCTCAGTCCTGCCGCGAGTACGAGGCGGTCAGCATCCCGAAGTAGGTGGGCGCTTCGTACGTCAGGAGGTCTGAGCGCCAGCCGTCCCCGAGGGCACCGTGCAGCATCAGCAGCTGCCAGAAGCTGTCGGCGAGGGCGTCCAACGCCACCCGTGGGTCCCACGACGGGAGCTCCTGGAGAGCGTTGTCGCGAACGATTCGCACGATCTCGGCGTCGTAAGGCGCCGAGTTCGGCGAGTACCCGTAGGGGCCGTCCTCGGCGTGCCCGTGCCCGTGGTCTGCGCTCGCCACGAACGCGATCCGGCGCTTCCCGGTCGCACGCGCGAGGGCGGCGCCGGCCCGGACGTGCGCTTCGTTCGACAGCGCCCGGCACGGTGTCACCACGACGGCAGGCGCGCGCAGGAAGGTCAGCGGGATGCCTGCCCCCCAGTCGATCGGCATCTCGGAGTCGCCGGCGGCGGTCGCGCCGAAGGTGACGCCGGCAACCGGTAGGCGGTCCTCGCGCAGCGCCACGAGACACGCGTCGGCCAGCTCCGGCTCCCCCGGCCCCGTGTAGAGGCGCGCATCCTCGGCGAACTGCGACGTGTGCTCGGACAACCGAGCCGCGCGAACGATGCCGAAGCGGTCGTCGAGCAGCGTGCCGTGCGGCGTCGCGACAATCACCGCCTCCGGCTGTGCTGCGGCGAAGCGCTGGGCCAGCTCGTCCATTCCCCTGCGCGTCTCACCTTCGGGCTGATCGAACACGAGGCCGCCGTGCGGCGCGATCGCCGCGAAGACGAGGGTCACTGCAGCGACCCGATGCGCTCGATCACGAGCTCGGCGAACCGCTCGCCGTCGATGTCGAGCCCGACCTTCGCGTTCGGAGCTCCGAAGTGCTCGCGTCCGCGCCAGTCGACGTTCGTCCGACCCCAGCTCGGCCCCGTGCTGCAGTCGACCTCGATGAACGCATCGCGGACGTCGACCAGCCCGGGAGCGATCAGATGCGCGACACAGACGGGGTCGTGCATCGGCGAGCCGGCGAGGTCCGGATAACGGACACGATGAAAACGCGAATAGAAGTCCATCAGCTCCGCGACCATCGCGCCGACCCGGCCCGCGTTCCGCAGGCGCTCCGTGTGCGCGTCGTTGATCAGCGCCCGATGCGTCACGTCGAGCCCGATCATCGTCGTGTCGAGACGCGCTGCGAACACGCGCTGCGCAGCCTCGGGGTCCGCCCAGATGTTGAACTCAGCGGCAGGCGTGCGGTTGCCCTCTCCGATCGCGCCGCCCATCAGGACGATCCGCTCCGGAACCGCATCGGGGTGCAGCGCGAACAGCAGTGCGATGTTCGTGAGCGGCCCAGTCGGGACCAGCGTGACCTTCCCGTTGCGCGCGCGAATCTCGTCGGCGAGGAAGTCGACGGCGTGCCGCTCGCCGGGGGACGTGGTCGCCGGCGGCAGGTCGGGCCCGTCGAGACCGGACTCGCCGTGCACGTGCGCAGCGACGTCTCTCGGCCGCACGAACGGCGCGTCGGCGCCGGCGTAGACGCGGATGTCCATGCGACCGGCGAACTCGAGCAGGCGGAGCGCGTTGGCAGTGGTCTTGTCGAGCGTCTGGTTGCCCGACACGGTCGTGACGCCCAGGAGCTCGACCTCGGGGGACGCGAGGGCGAGCAGCAGGGCGATCGCGTCGTCATGGCCGGGATCGCAGTCGAGGATGATCGGAGTCGGTGTCATCCCGCGAGTATCGCCTCAACCTCTGCACCGGTCGGAAGAGAAGGCTGGGCGCCGGGACGTGAAGCCGCGATCGCCCCGGCCGCGCACGCACGCCGCAGCGCGTCCTCGCCGCGGCCGACCTTCGAGCAGTGACACGACCAGGCACGCGGCGAACGCGTCCCCGGCTGCCGTGCCGTCGACGGCGTCGACGGCCGGCGGCGCCGCTCGCGCGACTTCCCTGCCCTCCTCGAAGAGGGCGGCGCCGTCGGGTCCGTAGGTCACCGCGACCAGCCGGCCGCGCGACACGATCTCGTGCTCGAAACGGTTCACGACGAGGAGGTCCGGCTCGACGTCGATCGGCCGTGCGGGCGACGCGTTGAGCGCGAAGAACGACGCGTCGCGGGCAGCAGCGAGCACGACCTCGTCGGGCACCTCGAGCTGACAGAGCACTGCGCCGTCGACCGAACGCGGCTCGAGCAGTGCGTTCGCCCCGGGGACGACGACGATCTGATTCTCGCCGTCCCTCGAGACCAGGATCAGCGCGAGACCGGTCTCCCCCGTGCGCACGACGTCGAGCACCACGGCCGCGCCTCGTAGCCCGGCCAGCGCCTCGTCGGCGAGCGCATCGTCGCCGACGGCGCCGACCATCGTCACGGCTGCGCCGAGGCGCGCCGCCGCCACGGCCTGGTTCGCACCCTTGCCTCCCGGGATGCGGTCGAAGCGCGACGCACCGACGGTCTCGCCGGTGCGGGGCAGGCGCTCGACGCCGGCAACGAGGTCCAGGTTGATCGAGCCGACGACGGTGAGCTCGACCACCGGGTTGCTCAGGCGGCGATCGCCCGCAGGTCGTCGAGCGTGCGGCCGAGCAGGTTCTCGCGGAGGTCGAAGAGGCCGGCCCACAGCGACCCCGCTCCAAGTCTCGACTGCCAGCGCGCGGCCGCCGCGAGGCCTTCGAGCGCCCGGACGAGGATAGCCAGCTCGAGGTACACGGCGGCGACGCGGTGAGCCTCGACGCTGACCCCCGCGCGTGTGAGCACCGGCCCCCAGTCGACGAGCTCCGCCGGCCCGGCTTCGCCGAACCACGAGCGCCCCTCGGCCTGGCTCTCGCCCAGCTCGAGCAGGTAGCGCCCGAGCGGTCGTTCGAGGCCGCTGAGCGCCGTCTCGACGCGGTCGGCCGCCCGTCGCAGGGCGGCCTGCCGGCGGCCCGGCGTCGACGGGTCGGCCTCGCCGCGCGACCACCGCTCGAGCAGCCTGCAGAACGCGAGCGCGGATACCTGCACCGCGAGGAGCTGCTGGACGAGTCGCTCCGCCGTCCGGTCCTCCGCTGCATGCTCGACGATCGGCTCCGCCCAGTCGGGCCGTGTGCTCAGCATTCGCTCAGACCTCGACCACGACGGGGAGGATCATCGGCCGACGCCTCGTGCGGTCGTAGACGAGCTGGCCGATGCCGTCGTGGATGTGCTCCTGGAGCAGCTTGATCTCGCGCACGTCCTGCTGCAGCAGGTCGCGCACGATCTCGTGCGCCTCCTCGCGCATCTCGGCCAGGAGCTCCTCCGACTCCGCGAATCCCCGACTGATCAGCTCGGGCCGCGCGACCATCCCGTCGGACAGCGTTGCGACCACGATCAGCACGCCGTCCTCCGACATGTGCCTGCGGTCGCGGAGCGCGACGTCCGAGATGTCGCCGACACCGAGCCCGTCGACGAACGTGACGCCCGCTTCGATCTTGTCGGCGATGCGGACGCCCTCCGCGGAGAGCTCGACGACGTCGCCGTTCTCCGCGATCACGATCGACCCCGCAGGAACGCCCGACTCCTGCGCGAGCCGGCCGTGCGCTGCGAGCATGCGGAACTCGCCGTGGATCGGCATCACCGCCTTCGGGCGGATCAGGCCGAGCAGGGTGCGCAGCTCTTCGGCGCGCGCGTGGCCCGACACGTGCACCGGTGCGTTCTCCTCGTGCAGCACCTCGGCGCCGTTCCGCGTCAGCCGATTGATCGCGTCGTGGACGCGTAGCTCGTTGCCGGGAACCGGTCGCGCGGAGATGATCACCGTGTCGCCGCGCTCGACGTGCACGGACGGATGGTCGTTGTACGCGATGCGCGTGAGCGCCGACAACGGCTCCCCCTGCGACCCGGTGCAGAGCACGAGCTGCTCGTGCGGGGGGATCTCGTCGAGGTCGGCGGGGCGCACGAGCAGCTCTTCGGCCACCTCGATGTACCCGAGGTTGCGGGCGACGTTCAGGTTGCGCCGCATCGACCGCCCCACGACCGATACGCGGCGCCCGCAGTCGACGGCGACGTCGATCGCCTGCTGCATGCGGTGGATGTTCGACGCGAAGCTCGAGACGAGCACGCGGCCCTGTCTGACCGGGATGATCTGACGGAACGCCTCGCCGACAACCCGCTCGGAGCGCGTGAAGCCCGGCCGCTCGGCGTTCGTCGAGTCACCGCAGAGCAGGTCGACGCCGCGGTTCCCGATCTCGGCGAGCCGGCCGACGTCGGTTCGCAGCCCGTCGACGGGCGTGTGGTCGAGCTTCCAGTCACCGGTGTGGAAGACCCGGCCGGCGGACGTCTCGATGGCGATGCCGACCGTGTCGGGAACCGAGTGCGCCATGCGCACGAACTCGAGCCGGAACGGGCCGAGCTCGAGCGGCGGTCCCTCGGGATCGATCTCGCGCAGCTCCGAGGCGCGCAGGAGACCGTGCTCGTCGAGCTTCGACTTGACCAGGCCGAGCGTGAGCCGCGTTGCCCAGATCTCCTGCACGCGCACCTCACGCAGCAGGTAGGGCAGAGCCCCGACGTGATCCTCGTGCGCATGAGTCAACACCACGGCTCTCAGCTCCGAGTCGCGGAGGTAGCCGAAGTCCGGGAGGATCAGGTCGACGCCGAGATGCTCGTCGCGCGGGAAGGCCATCCCCGCGTCGACGACGAGCCGGTCGTTCCCGAGCTCGTACACGGTCATGTTCTTGCCGACCTCGCCGAGGCCGCCGAGCGGGATCACGCGCAGGACATCCATGAGCGCCTGAGTCTAGGCGTGCACGAGCAGGCCGAGCCGCTCGAGGCACTCGCGCACGCGCTCGACCTCGTCTGGATCGGCCGGCACGAGCGGCAGGCGGTGGCCGCCGACCCGGTGCCCGAGCAGCGTCAGTGCCGCCTTGATCGCGATCGGGTTCGTCTGCACCTTGAGCAGCTGGTACACCGGCTCGAGCTCGGCGTCGATCTCGCGCGCCCGCGGAAGGTCGCCGTCCTGCATCGCCTGAACCTGCTCGGCGACCCGCGGCCCGACGACATGCGTGTGCACGCAGACTCCGCCGACGCCCCCGACCTCGAGGAAGCGCTGCACGAGGTTGTCGTCGCCCGCGTACAGGTCGAGGCCGGTCGCGACGATGTGACGCGCCTGCGCGACGTCGTCGTGCGCCTGCTTGACCGCCCGCACCGTCTCGATCTCCGCGAGCCTCGAGATCGTGTCCGGCTCGATGTTCACCACCACGCGCGACGGGATGTTGTAGACGACGAGCGGCCTGTCGCTCGCCTTCGCCACCGCTTCGAAGTGGGCGACGATCCCGCGCTGCGGCGGCTTGTTGTAGTACGGCGTCACGATCAGGAACGCATCCGCGCCGAGGTCGTGCGCGCGCTCGGTGAGGTGCACCGAGTGCGCGGTCGCATACGTCCCGGTGCCGGCGACGACGGTCGCACGGTCGCCGACGGCCTCGACGGCCGCCTTGATCAGATCGAGGCGCTCGCCGTCCGAGAGTGTCGGGCTCTCCCCTGTCGTCCCGGCGACGACGAGCCCGTCGGAGCCGTGATCGACGAGATGGCGGGCGAGCTCCTGGAACGTGTCGAAGTCGACCGCTCCGTCATCCTGGAACGGCGTGACGATCGCGGTGAGAACGCGTCCCAGCACCTGTCGAGAGGATACTCCGCCGGTCGTTCGGTGCCAGGCACGTTCGTGCTGGCACCTGTTTTGCAGGGTCACGTCGCCGGTGGCGTGAACCGCAGCCGCACCACCCGTTCGCCGACCTGCTCGATCTCCCCGGCGCGCTTGAGGAACTCCGCCTCGTACGGCCGGCCGGCGAGGCCGACCAGCGCCTCGGGCGCCGCCTCGCCGAGTCGCGCGAGCACGGGCTCGACGTTCCGGCGCTCGTAGAGGACGTCGGCGGCCAGCGCGAGGTCGTACCGGCCGGCGAGCGGTTCGCGCCAGTCGTGCTGCTCGGCCGTGAGCCGGAGCTCGTTCCGCTCGGCGTTCTCGCGGAGGAGGGCGACCGCCTCGGCGGCCCAGTCGAGCGCGGTGACGCTCGCTCCACGCGCCGCCGCGACGAGCGACGGCACGCCGAGCCCGCAGCCGAGCTCGAGCACACGGAGCCCGTCGAGTCGCTCGGGCAGCGCGGCCGCGAGCGCGCCCGCGGCCGGCCAGAGCTCCGCCCAGTACGGCAGGAACTCGTCGGCGGCGAACGCGTCCTCGTCGATCAGGTCGTCGGGCACCTCGGGACGCAGCAGCGAGAGCGACGAGGAGCCGACCTCGATCCGCTCTTCGCGCAACGTTGAGAAGCTCTCACACATTGAACGATTGTCGTGCGAGAGCTTCTCAGAGCAGCGCGTCGAGCCCGACCGTCACGCCGGGCGGCAGCGCCTTCACCCGCTCGAGAGCGAGCAGGACACCGGGGACGTACGCCTCGCGAGAGAGTGCGTCGTGACGGATCGTCAGCAGCTCGCCGCGGCCGCCCAGCAGGACCTCCTGGTGCGCAAGGAGCCCCGGCAGGCGCACGGAGTGGATGGGAACGTCCCCGCCCATCGCCGCCGCCGTCGCCCTGGCCGTGCCGGACGGCGCGTCGACCTTCGTAGCGTGATGCAGCTCCACGATCTCCGCGCCGTCGAGATGGCGAGCCGCCTCCTCGGCGAAGCGGATCATCAGCACCGCGCCGATCGCGAAGTTCGGCGCGAAGAACACCGAGACGCCGGCGGCGCGCGCCGCACCGTCGACCTCGTCGACGTTCCAGCCACTCGTCCCGACGACCGCAGGGACGCCCGCCTCGACCGAGGCGAGGACGTTGCCGACGACCGCATCCGGACGGGTGAAGTCGACCGTCGCGTCGGCGCCGTCCAGTGACGAGACCAGCTCGTGGCCGGCGGCTTCCAGCGCCGGTGCGAGAACCGAGCCGACTCGCCCCCCTCGCCCGTGCAGCAGGATCTTCATGCAGCTCGGGCGAGCGACGGGGTGATCTTCTCGAGCGCACTTCGCAGCCGGTCCTCGTCCGGCCCGATGCAGGCGGCCGAGAGCTTCTCCGGCGCGAGCAGAGTCGCGGCGAGGGCGCACACCGACTGCGCCTCGACCGCGTCGATCTCGGCGACGATCCGGTCGAGCGACAGCAGCTCCGAATCGGAGATCAACGACTTGCCGAGCCGGTTCATCCGCGTCGACGTCGACTCCATCGAGATCAGGATGCGGCCCTTGAGGTTCTCTTTGGCGCGCACCAGCTCGCGCTCGGGCAGGTTTCCCGCGGCGATGTCGCCGATCTGGTCGGCGGCGATCGCGAGCGCTTCGGCGAGGTTGTCCTCGCGCGTCCCGACGTACACGCCGACCTGGCCCGTGTCCGTGTACTGCGACACGAACGAGTAGACGGCGTACGCCAGACCGCGCTTCTCGCGAATCTCCTGGAAGAGCCGCGACGACGCCGACCCGCCGAGAATCGCGTCGAGCAGCGATGCCGCGAACCGGCGCCGGTCGGAGCGCGAGATGCCCGGAGCCCCGAGGCAGACGTGGTACTGCTCGGTGTCCTTCCGCTGGAAGCGCAGCGCCGGCGGCGGCGCGCTGACGAGTGGCGGCCGCACGGTTGGGCCGGTCTGGGCTTCGGCGCTGCGACGGCCGAGCGCGGCCTCGACGAGCTCGAGCAGCTCGGAGTGGTCGACGTTCCCGGCGGCCGACACGACGATGTTGCCGGGCACGTACTTCGCGGCGTGGTAGCGCGCCACCGTCTCGGGCGAGATCGTCGAGATCACCTCGGCGGTGCCGATCACCGGCCGCCCAAGCGGATGGTCGCCGAACACCGCCTCGGAGATCAGGTCGTGGACGAGATCCTGCGGCGCGTCCTCGTACATCGCGATCTCCTCGAGCACGACCTCGCGCTCGGAGTCGAGCTCGGCGAACGCCGGGGCGAAGACCATGTCGCTCATCACCTCGACCGCCGTCTGCAGGTGGTGATCGGGGATTCGCGCGTAGACGAGCGTGTGCTCACGCGAGGTCGCCGCGTTCAGCTCCCCGCCGAGACCGTCGAAGATCTCGGCGATCTCGAGCGCGCTGTGCCGCGCCGTTCCCTTGAACAGGAGGTGCTCGATGAAGTGCGTCACGCCCGCTTCAGCGCCGTCCTCGTCGCGGGAGCCTGCCCCGATCCAGTAGCCGACCGCAGCGGAGCGCACATGATCGAGCCGCTCCGAGATCACCCGCTCGCCGGAGTCCAGCTCGCTCAGCACCCAGTTCTGCACGCCGGGGATCGTAGTGCTCTGATCGAGGGTCGCTGCGGAACTCACGCACGCCGTTCCACATCAACCCTCTACTTCCGGTACACCACGCGGCTGCGCGGGTCGACGAGGAGCGCGGGATCCACACTCGGGAGCGAGATCAACGCGGCGATCCCGAGCCCGGCGGACACGCCGCCGAGCAGCGCCGTCAGCGTCGGGGACGGAAACGCGGCGACCGCCGCGAGCGCCGAGACGCCGAGCGTGCTCGGCAGCGACGCCGCCAGCGCCTGCCGCCACCACGGAGCAAGCACGACGCCGGGCGGCGCCGGCAGCGGCTCGACCTCGCCCCGCGCGAACCGCGCCCGCGGGTCGGTGAACGCAAGGAAGGTGATGCCGAAGGTCCCGACCACGAACGCGAGCAGCGCCGGAGTCGCGCCCGAGCCGGCGGCCCGCGCGACGATCAGCCAGGCGCCGCCGAGGGCGAGCCTGACCGGCGCGATCAGCAGCGTGCGCGCTCGCAGCGAGTGCAGCGTCATCGCGGGTCGTCGGGCAGCAACGACCACAGGATCGCGTCCTCCCGCTTCCCGTGCAGCCAGATCGAGCGCCGCTCGTGGCCCTCGCGCACGAAGCCGACCCGGGCGGCAAGTCGTTGCGACGCCTCGTTCCCGGGGTGGGTGCGGACCTCGAGACGCGTGACGCCGTGGGCGAACAGCGCCTCGCAGAGCAGCCGCAGCGCGGCCGTCATCAGCCCACGTCCACGCCCGGCCGGCCCAGCGAGGTAGGCGAGCTCGTAGTTCTCGCGGTGGCGGCGCGACGCGATCACCGCGCCGACAGCGACGTCGTCGGCCGCTGCCGCGACCGTGTAGTCGAAGCGGTCGCCCGCGAGGCGCCCGTTCTCGACGTTGCGTCGGAGCCGGTCGAAGTCTGCGTCGCCGGGCTGCGACGGCATGTTCAGCCATTGCCGGACGAGCGGGTCGCGCATCGTCCGGAGCACGTCGGCGCGGTCGCCCTCCTCGAGTTGCCGGAGGACGACCGCGCCGTTGGTGAGCCTGGCCGGCAGCTGCATGCCGCCGGACGGTACTACTCGCTACTCGCTGCGAGACTCCTCGCGCTCGCGGCGCGGGCCCCCGCGACCACCACGGCCGCCACGGCGGTCGCGGTCTCCGCGCGGACGCTCCTCGCGAGGCTCGCGCGGCGGGGCGTTCTTCGCCCGCTCGACGAGCTCCTCGGGGGAGACGGTCGCACCGTTCTCGTGCTTCTGCACCAGCTTGAGGCCGATCCGGCCGCGGGCCTTGTCGACCTCCTGCACCAGCACGTCGAGGATGTCGCCGCGGGCGATCACGTCTTCGATGTGGTTGACGCGGCCCGGGCCCACGTTCGAGACGTGGAGCAGCCCGTCCGTTCCCTTCTTCAGCTCGACGAACGCGCCGAAGTCGGTGGTCTTGACGACCTTGCCGGTGTACTGGTCGCCGACCTCGGGCTCCTTCGTCAGGGCGGCGATGGCGGCGATCGCCGCGTCGCCCTTCGTGCCCTCGGTGGCGTACACGAGGATCGTGCCGTCCTCCTCGATGTCGATCTGCACCTCGTACTCCGACTCGAGCGAGCGGATCGTCTCGCCGCCCTTCCCGATCACCATGCCGATGTACTCGGGGTTGATCTGGATCGTGGAGATCCGCGGGGCGTGCGACGCGAGCGCGGCGCGCGGCTCCGGGATCGCCTCGAGCATCCGGCCGAGGATCGCGACCCGTGCTTCCTTCGCCTGCATCAGGGCCCGCTCCATGATCTCCCGGCTGACGCCGGTGATCTTGATGTCCATCTGGAGCGCGGTGATGCCGTCACGCGTGCCCGCGACCTTGAAGTCCATGTCGCCGAGGTGGTCTTCGGCTCCCTGGATGTCGGTGAGGATGACGTAGTCGTCGCCTTCCTTGACCAGCCCCATCGCGATGCCGGAGACCGGTGCCGCGATCGGCACGCCGGCGTCCATCAGCGCGAGCGTCGACCCGCAGACCGAGCCCATCGACGACGAGCCGTTCGACTCGAGCGTCTCCGAGACGAGGCGGATCGTGTACGGGAACTCGTCCGCCGTCGGGATGACCGGCTCGAGCGCCCGCTGCGCGAGTGCACCGTGACCGATGTCGCGGCGCTTCGGCGAGCCCATGCGGCCCGTCTCCCCGACCGAATAGGGCGGGAAGTTGTAGTGGTGCATATACCGGCGATCCGTCTCGAGCGAGAGGTCGTCGATCCGCTGGCCCTCCTTCGCCGTGCCGAGCGTCAGCAGGGTCATGATCTGCGTCTGCCCGCGGGTGAAGAGCCCCGAGCCGTGCGTCCGCGGGCTCACGCCCACCTCCACCTCGATCGGGCGGATCTGGGTCTCGGTGCGACCGTCGGGACGGCGCTTCTCGACCGCGATCTTCTGGCGCACGAGGCTCTTGTAGATCGCCTCGCAGGCCTTGCGGACGTAGCTCTTGGTGAGCGCGTCCGGGACGACCGGCTCGCCGTCTCCCACCGTCGTCGCCGGCCCCACCGGGAACGGCAGCTTGACGGTGTCGACGATGCGGTCGAAGAGCAGGTGCCGCTTGGCCGACTTGAGCTCCTTCGAGTCCTGTTCGGCCTCGGTCAGCGCCCGCAGGTCGCTCTCGAACTGCTCGCGCACCGGCTGCTCGACGGCGACCGACCGCTGCTTCTCCAGGATCTGGTCGAGCGACATCCGCGTCTGGAGCTCGCGGAGCACGTCGGCGGCGGTCGAGCTCATGGAGAGCGTGCCCGCCTCCTGTACGACGATCTCCTCGAGGATTGCGGCGCCCTCACGGAGCCCGACCTCGGAGATGCGCGTCCAGATCGCGTGCCCGTGAGCCTGCTCGAGCCGCTCGGTGGTGGCCGGGTCGAGCCACTTCGGCTTGCCCGCCTTGGCCCGCAGCTCCTCCTGCGCCTCACAGAGCTTCACGATCTCGCGGTGCGCGATCTCGAGGGCCTCGAGGAGCTTCGACTCGGGCACCTGGTTCGCCCCGGCCTCGACCATCGTCAGACCGTCCTTCGTGCCGACGACGACGAGGTCGAGCTCGGAGCTGTGCTCCGTCTCCTCGAGCGTCGGGTTCACGACGAGCTCGCCTTCGAGCAAGCCCATGCGGACGGCGCCGATCGGGCCGAGGAACGGCAGCGGCGAGATGGTCAGCGCCGCCGAGACGGCGTTGATCGCGAGGATGTCGTGCGCGACCACGAGATCCGCCGAGAAGACGGTCGCGACGCACTGCACCTCGTTGCGGTAGCCCTTCGGCCAGAGCGGCCGAACGGGACGGTCGGTCATGCGCGCGGTGAGGATCGCCCGCTCGGTGGGGCGCCCTTCGCGCTTGAAGAAACCGCCGGGGATCTTCCCGGCGGCATACATGCGTTCTTCGACGTCGACGGTGAGCGGGAAGAAGTCCGCGCCTTCGCGCGCCTCGGTCCGCCCCTGTGCGGTGCCGAGCACGACGGTCTCGCCGCCGCGCACGACCACGGCGCCGTCGGCCTGCTTGGCCAACTTGCCCGTCTCGAACGAGATTTCTTTGCCGCCGATGTCGACGGACACGGAAACCGGCACCCCTGCGGGGTGCTCAGCCTCGACAATGCTCATAAGTCCTTATTCCTCCACTGTGCTGTTGCTGTTGCCAGCAGTTTGGAAGGGTGGAGGTTTGAGGCAGCCCCCTCGGCGGGAGCTCGCTCAAACTTCCACCCTTCGTGGCCAAAGGAGCTACCGGCGCAGGCCGAGCTCCTTGATGAGGGCGCGGTACCCCTCGACGTTGTTCCGCTGTAGGTAGTTCAGGAAGCGCCTGCGGCGCCCCACGAGCTTCAGCAAGCCACGACGCGAATAGTGGTCGTGCTTGTGCGTACGAAGGTGCTCGGTCAGCTCGTTGATGCGCTGGGTCAGCATCGCGATCTGAACTTCGGGGGACCCGGTGTCGTTCTCGTGCTTGCCGAACTTCCCGACGTGTACCTTCTTTTCTTCCTTGGTGAGGGTCATCTGCCTCCTCGTCACTGAGTTTCGCCCGGGGCCCCCGCACGCCGCGAAGGAAGACGCGCGCGGCCGAGGCCGGGTCGCGCAGTAGGGTAGCGGATCCAGCATGGATTCGAGGTTTCAAGCCGTCTGCGAGGGGGCTGCGGCGGCCTGGGACGTCCACGCACTGGCGGTCGGCACGTCGGTCGCCGGCGAGGTCGACACGCTGGCGACCGGCTGCACACCCGCCACCCGTTTCCGTATCGCGTCGATCACGAAGCCCTTCACGGCGATGCTGGCGCTCGAGCTGCTCGACCTCGAGGCGCCGACGGGAGCCTGGCCGGCGGACGTCCGCGTCCGACATCTGCTCGCGCACACGAGCGGCTTCGACTGCGAGAACGGCGATCTTGCCCGGTTCGGCGACGGCGACGGCGCCCTGGCGGCGGCAATCGGCGAGTTGCCGGCGGTGCGCCGCTGGGTCGGGGCCGACGAGGCGTGGTCGTATGCGAACACCGGCTACTGGCTCGCTGCCGCCCTCTGCGCCGAGGCCGCCGGGGCGACGTACGAGGACGCCCTCCTCGAGCGCGTCCTGCGCCCTGCCGGGCTGACTGCCACCGCCTTCGACGAGCCCGAGCTCGCCTCGACCGGGCGAGACGCTCACGACCGCCCTTATCCACGGGCGCGGCGCCCGTCCGGTGGGCTCGTGTCGAACGTCGAAGACCTGCTTCGCTTCGGCGCCTACCACCTCGCCCAGCCGAGCTCGGATCGGATGCGGAGCGTGCGCGGACGACCGACGAGCGGCGTCTACGGGCTCGGGCTCTTCGGCGAGCGGGTCGGTGGCACCGACGTCTGGGGGCACGGCGGCTCCTACGGCGGCTTCCAGTCCTCGTTCCTGACGGTCCCCACGCACGACGCCGTGTTCGTCGGGCTCACGAACGCGAGCCTCGGCAGCAAGGCGCTCCACGACATCGAGGATGCGTTCTTCGAGCGCGTGCTCGGCGCGCGACGGCGCACGCCGGAGCACATCGAGTTGCCGGTTGCCGCGCGCGAGGCTCTCGTCGGGTCGTACGAGAACGGCGAGGACCGCGTCGAGGTCGGGCTCGCACCGGACGGCCTGACCGTGACAATCGACGGAGAAGCGCTCGCGGCCCGGGCGATTGGCGAGCGAACCTTCGAGATTGTCGGAGGCGAGCACGTCCGCGAGCGATTCGACTTCCCGCTGCCGGAGTTCGGCCGCTTCGGCAGCCGCCTCGCCGAGCGCGTCGCGTGATCCCAGCCGTCGCGGCGGGCCATCCGGCGACCGCCGACGCGGGAGCCGAGCTGCTCCGCGCCGGCGGCAGCGCCGCCGATGCCGCCGTCGGCGCGTGCCTCGCGTCGTGCGTGGCGGAGACCGTGATGACCGGCCTGCTCGGAGGAGGGCATGCGATCTACCTCGACGCCGTGACCGGCACGGTGCGCAACCTCGACTGCTTCGTCGCCGTTCCCAGCGGCACGGGCGCGCCGATGGACGAGCTCGAGGTGCCGTTCGGCGAGGAGACCGTCCGCTACGCGATCGGCGCGGCGTCCTGTGCCGTGCCCGGCGTGCCCGCCGGGCTGGACGCGCTCTGGCGCGCTCACGGCCGGCTTCCCTGGCCGGCGGTCGTCGAGCCCGCGCTGCGGCTGGCCGCGGGGCCGGTCGCGATGCTCACGGCGCACGCCGCATGTCTCGCGATGCTCGCGCCGGTGATGACGCTGCGCGAAGGCGCCCGGATCTACGCGCCGGGCGGCCGCCTGCTCACCGCCGGTGACCGGCTCTCCCAGCCCGGGCTCGTCACTGCGCTCGAGCTGCTCCGGGACGAGGGCGCGTCGTCCGTGTACTCGGGCACGATCGCGGAGCGCCTGCTCGAGCTCGTCGGCGAACGGCACGGCCTCGTCACCGGTTCCGACCTGCAGTCGTACCGGCCCGTCTGGACGGAGCCGGTCGAGGTTCCGTTTGCCGGCCGGCGTGTGCTCACCCGCGCCGGCATCGGGGGCGTTCCCGAGGCGGTCGCAGCGCTGCGTCAGCCGTACGGGCCCAACGAGCTGCTCGCCGTGCTCGACTCGGGACAGCCGGGCGACACCCACACGACCAACATCGCCGCGGTCGACGCCGACGGGAGCGCGTGCGTCATCACCACGAGCCTCGGCCTCGGCTCGGGCGACTGGCTGCCCGGCCTCGACCTGCATCTGAACAGCATGCTCGGCGAAGCAGACCTCGTCCGCGGCGCCCCGCTCGTGGCCGGCGAGCGGATGGCGAGCATGATGGCGCCGACGCTGGCATTCGACGGTGACGGCCTCGAGCTGGCGCTCGGCTCGGCCGGAGGGACACGACTGCGGACCGCTCTCCTCACGGTGCTCTCCGACGTGCTCGGCGGCGGCGCCGAGGTGCAGGCCGCGATCGACCGGCCGCGCTTCCACCCCGCCGGCCGCCTCGTCAACGCCGAGCCCGGCGTGGATGAGGCGTGGCTCGAGAGCCTCGAGCGGGCCGGGCGGCCGGTGCGCCGGTGGCCCGGGCGACACCACTACTTCGGCGGCGTCTCGGCCGTCGGGCGGACGTCGGCGGGGGCCGACCCGCGCCGGAGCGGCGCCGTCAGCCGCCCGTGACCGGGCTCGTCGCGGCGCGGGTCTGCTCCACGTCGCAGGCGATCTGCGCGATCAGCTCGGCCTCGCTCGCGAACGACCGTTCGTCGCGCAGCCGCTCCCAGAGCTCGACGACCAGCCGCCGCCCGTAGAGGTCGCCGCTCCAGTCGAGCAGGAAGGCTTCGATCCGCCGCTCCGTTCCGCCGTAGTGCGGGTTCACGCCGATCGAGACCGCGGCGCGACGATCGCCGACCGCGCCGGCATAGATCCCGAACAGCGGCACGAGCAGGTCGGCCTCGACCCGAAGGTTCGCGGTCGGGAAGCCGAGCGTGCCGCCGCGCTGGTCGCCGCTCACCACCGTTCCGTCCACCTCGAGCGGCCGCCCGAGCAGTCGCGCCGCGGACCGGATCTCACCGTCGGCGGCGAGCGCCCGGATCGCGCTCGACGAGATTCCCTCCACCAGCGGCACCTCGCGGACGTCGTAGCCGAGCGCGGTCAGCGTCGCCAGGTCGCCGGCGCGCTTGTGTCCGAACCGGAAGCCCTCGCCCGCAACGACGACCCGTGCGCCGATCGCTCCGAGATACGCGGCGGCGAACTCCTCCGGCGGAAGCTCTGCCAGCGCCGGCGTGAACTCGACGACGAGCGTGTCCTCCACGCCGCAGTCGGTGAGCAGCTCCAGCCGCCGCTCGAGCGTCGCGAGCAGCTGCACCCGGTTGCCGAGAACCGTGCGCGGATGCGGATGAAAGGTGACGACCGTCGGACGCAACCCGGCGGACACCGCTGCTCCGATCACCGCCCGGTGGCCGAGGTGGACGCCGTCGAAGCAGCCGACTGCGACGGCGCGCTCGGCCGGTTCGAGCTCGCGCGGGTCGCGTGCGACGTTCACGCGGCACCCTCGCCGCCGCTCGCAGCTGCCGCGAGCACGCCGGCGCGCACGGGTCCCGGAACGCGCGCGAGGGCCTCGGCAGGCAGGCGCGTCAACATCGCGTCGACGTCGTGCAGCCGGGCGGTCGCGGGATCGTCATCCGCCTCCTCCACGCGGAACGGCCCGACGGTGGTGCGCCGCAAGGTCGTGCAGTGTCCGCCGAGCGCCTGCGCCAGCGACCGGACGTAGGTGCCCGAGCTCACGTGCAGCGACAGTCGCACAGAGCTGCCGTCGTAGGCGACGACGTCGAGGGAATGCACGGTCGAACGGCGTACCGGCATCTCGATCTCGACGCCGCGCCGGGCGAGCCGATACGCGCGCTCGCCGTCGATCTTCACAGCCGACGCCGCAGGGATCGGCAGGTCGACCGCCCCGCGCAGTCGTTCGATCGCGGCCTGCAGCTCGTCCTCGGCCGGTGCGTCGTGGCGTTCGAGGACGTCGCCCTCCGGGTCGCCGGTCGACGTGGTCGCCGTCAGGTCGACGTCGGTCACGTACCGCTTGTCGAGGCCCACGAAGCACGGGGCGAGTCGCGTGGCGGCGCCCGACAGCAGGACGAGCAGCCCGGAGGCGAACGGGTCGAGCGTCCCTGCGTGCCCGGTGCGGGCGTGGGTCCGCCGTCTCAGCGTCGCCACGATCGCGAACGACGACGGGCCCGGCGTCTTGTCGACCAGCGCGATCCCGATCGGCCGAAGTGCTCGCGGGGGCACGACTCAGCCGGCGGTCGCGGCAAACTCGCGGCGGAGAAACTCGACGATCTCCGGGATCTCGAGCTCGGACGAGAATCCGGCCGCCTGACGGTGGCCCCCACCCCCGGCCGCGCGGGCGATCGCCGAGACGTCGACCTCGTCGCGGCTCGACCGCAACGACACTCGTCGTGCCGGGCCCTCGTCGCGCGGCGGCTCGCGGATCAGCGCGACCATCTCCGAGCCTTCGACGCTACGGAGGTAGTCGATGATCCCCTCCGAGTACGTCTCCTCGGCGCCGACCTCGGCGAAGTCGTCCTTCAGGAGGTACGTCACGACCAGCCGCCCGCCCTCGTACAGCTGGGCGCGGTCGAGGGCGCGCGCGAGCAGCTTGAGCTTCGCGAACTGAACCGTCTCGTACACCAACCGGAAGATGCCGTGCACGTCGGCGCCGGCTTCGACCAGCTCGGCTGCGAGCCGGAGCGCCTTCGGCGTCGTGTTCGAGTACTGGAAGCGGCCGGTATCGGTGACGAGCGCGACGTAGAGCGCCTCCGCGATCGGGGGCGTCAGGGCGACGTCGAGCGAGTCGAGCAGGTCGCGCACGATCTCGGCCGTCGAGGAGGCGTCATCGACGACCAGGTTCAGGTCGCCGAAGCGCGAGTTGTCGTGGTGGTGGTCGACGTTCAGGACGAGGCGCGCACGCTCGATCGCGTCGTTGTCCGGCGCGATCCGCTGTGCGTTGGCGCAGTCGAGCGCGAGCAGTGCCCGCTCCTCGAGGTCGTCCGGCAGCGTCCGCCTCAGCTCGTCGAGGTCGAGGAACCCGTACTCCCCCGGCGTCGGCGCGTCACCCGACAGGTACATGACCGCGTCCTTGCCGAGCCCGCGCAGGGCGATCGTGGCCGCGAGCAGCGAGCCGAGCGCATCGCCGTCCGGGTTCTCGTGCGTGACGACGAGGAACGAGTCGGTCGACCGGATCGCGTCCGCGATCGCCTGAACGTCAGTCTCTGTCGTCGTCGGCTGGCTCATCGGGGTCTGGCAAGTCGGCCGCGAGGTCGTCGATCAGCTTCGTCATGCGGACGCCGCGCTCGACCGCGTCATCGTAGGCGAACGTCAGCTTCGGCGTCCGCCGCAGGTTCAGCTCCCGGTTGATCCGTGCCTGAAGCAAGCCGTGCGCGGAGGCGAGTCCTTCGAGCGTCGACTGCAGCTTGCGCCGGCCGCCGAGCACCGACACGTAGACCGTGGCCTCCTGGAGGTCCGGGGTGACCCGAACGCCCGTCACGGTGACGAGCCCGATCCGCGGATCCTTGAGGTCGCCGACGCCATCGGCGACGACGGCCCGGACGGACTCGTTCACCCGGCGCATCCGCTCGCTCATTCCCGCTCCGGCGCCGGCCAAGCCGGCACCTCCGCTCCTTGTGAGCCTCCGTCGAGCCTACGGCTCATTCGTCCTCCCCCGGCGAGACGACGACGCGGTCGCAGCGGACGAGCACGGGCTCGCCCGACGCCAGCCAGCGCTCTGCCCCCGCTGCCAGCTCGTCGGCGTCGCGTGCTGTTCGGGCTGCGCACGCGACGGTCAGCGTGGCCCTCTGCCAAAGGTCGTGGTGGTCGGTCTCGGCCACCGAGGCACCGAAGCGGTTTCGCAGCACGTCCTTGGCCGAGCGCACGTAGTGGCGCTTGCCCTTGAGGGAGCTTGCTTCCGGAAAGTGCAGCTCGACGGTGAGGATTGCGACGTAGCCCGAGCCCAACGTCCGGTGCTCAGGCGCCGGCGTCGGCCTGCGGCGCTTCGCGGGCGTTCGGCTCGTCGAGCGACGTCCGCTCGACCTCGCGCGTCTCGACGACCTCGAAGACGTCACCTTCGCGTAGGTCGTTGAATCCCTCGAGCAAGATGCCGCACTCGAAGCCCTCGGTCACCTCGCGCACGTCGTCCTTGAAGCGGCGCAGCTGCGCGACCGTGGTCTCGTGGATGCGAGTCCCTTCGCGGAAGATGCGCACGTTCGAGCCGCGGCGGACGAGACCGCTCGTGACCATGCAGCCCGCGATCGTGCCGAGGCGCGAGACGCGGAACAGGGCGCGCACCTCGACCTCGCCGATGATCGCCTCGGTCTCGACGGGCGTGAGCAGCCCGACGAGCGCCTGCTCGATGTCGGCCGTGAGCTGGTAGATGACGCGGTAGAGCCGGATCTCGATGCCCTGGCGGTCGGCTGCCGCACGCACCTCGGCCGACGGCCGCACGTTGAAGCCGATCACCATCGCGTTCGAGGCTGCCGCGAGGTTGACGTCGTTCTCGGTGATCGCGCCGACGCCGGTGTGGATCACGTTCACCTGCACCTCGGAGTGGCGGATCTTCTGGAGCTCGCCCACGATCGCCTCCACGGATCCCTGGACGTCGCCCTTGAGGACGATGTTGAGATCCTGGATGCCGCCGGCCTGCATCTGCTCGAACAGCTTGTCGAGCGACACCCCACGGCTCGCCTGCTTCGAGCGCGCCTCGCGGCGGAGCCGCTCGCTGCGCTGCTGCGCGAGATCGCGCGCACGCGATTCCTTTTCGACCACACGGCCGAGCTCGCCGGCGGGCGGCGGGCGGTCGAAGCCGAGGATCTCGACCGGATCGCCCGGCAGTGCCTCCTGGAGGCGCTCGCCGCGGTAGTCGTAGAGCGCGCGCACCCTCCCCCACGCGTCACCGGCGACGATCGCGTCGCCGACCTTGAGCGTGCCGCGCTGCACGAGCATGGTCGCGACCGGGCCACGGCCGACGTCGAGCCGGGACTCGATGATCGGACCGGACGCCTCGGCGTCGGGATTTGCGCGCAGGTCGAGCTCGGCGTCGGCGACGAGCAAGATCTTCTCGAGCAGGTCGTCCAGGTTCTCGCCCTGCTTGGCCGAGACGCGCGCGACCTGCACGGTGCCGCCCCATTCCTCGGGCTGGACGTCCTCCTGGGCAAGCTCGCCGAGGACGCGGTCGGGGTTGGCGTCGGGCAGGTCGATCTTGTTGACGGCGACGACGATCGGCACCCCAGCCGCACGCGCGTGCGAGATCGACTCGCGCGTCTGCGGCATCACGCCGTCGTCGGCTGCGACGACAAGGACTGCGATGTCGGTCACCTTCGCGCCGCGGGCGCGCATGGCGGTGAAGGCCTCGTGACCCGGCGTATCGAGGAAGGTGATGCGCCGGCCGTCGATCTCGGTCTGGTACGCACCGATGTGCTGAGTGATCCCACCGGCCTCCGTCTGCACGACGCTGGTCTTGCGGATCGCATCAAGCAGCGTCGTCTTGCCGTGGTCGACATGGCCCATGATCGTCACGACCGGAGGCCGGTCGCGCAGAACCTCTTCGGGATCGTCGAAGCTCTCCGGCTCCACGTCGTCGTCCTCGGCGTGCTTGATCGTCACCTCGCGCTTCAGCTCGGTGGCGATCAGCTCGACCTCGTCGTCGGTCAGCGACTGCGTCGCAGTCTTCATCGTGCCGAGGTTCATCAACAGCTTGATGATCTGCGGCATCGCGACGCCGAGCGCCTGCGAGAAGTCGCGGAGGGTGACGCCCGACTCGACGGTCGCGGGGCCTGTCGGCTGGACGACCTCGCGCGGCTGGCGCGGGCCGCGATCGACCGGACGGTCGCCCGGACGCTGGCGCTGGCCCTGGCCGGGGCGGTTGCCGCCCTGGTCGATGACGACACGGCGGCGCCCACGCGGTCCACCGCCGCGCGGTCTGATCGGTCTATTCGGCTTGCCGTTTGCCATCAGTGGTCAAGTGTAGAGACGGGACAGGGACGGGTCGATTCGGACGGAGCCGCGGAGGACACGGTTGAAGGCGCGCCGCGACGCCGCGCGCTCGAAACAGAGCAGGCGGCGACACGTGTACGCCCCGCGCCCCGGGCCGGCGCCGGGAGTGAGCTCGCCGCGCCTCGCGTGGAAGCGCTGGAGCTCGGCCTGCGCCGCCTTGCGGCCGCAGCCGGCACACGTCCGGATCGGGTCCGCCGCCGCTATTCCGCCTCCTCGTGGGCAGCAGCCTCGATCGGGACCCCGTCGTTCGGGTCGTCCACCACGTGCCGTGGCTGAGCGGCACCCGACTCGAGCGTCTGATCCTCGCCCGGGACCGGCGCATCCCCGGGGCCGGCGGGGAACTCCTCCGGCTCGGGGTCGCCGAACTCCGCTGCGTCCTCGGTGACCGGCTCCGGAGCTGCGGTGTCGGCGAGCTGCTCGAGCTCCGGCTCCGCCTCGGCGACGATCGGGTTGTCCTCCTCGTTCGGCTCGTGCAGCGCGAGCTCTTGATGGGCCGGGACGCCGCAGTAGCGCGAGCCGGGCAGGGCGGTGTTCGGACAGCGCTTGCCGTTCGAGAGCACCGCAGCGCAGCGGCCGGAGAAGTCCTCGCCTTCAGAGCCCTCGCCGCCGAAGGCAGCCTCGGCCTCCTGCTGCGCGAACTCGCTGTCGGAGGTGATGTCGATCTTCCAGCCGGTCAGGCGCGCAGCGAGGCGGGCATTCATGCCTTCCTTGCCGATCGCGAGCGCGAGCTGGTCGTCGGGAACGACGACCGTCGCCTCCTTGCCGGCGTCGTCGAGGTAGACCTCGCGGACGCGAGCGGGCGACAGCGCCTTGGCGACGAACCGGGCCGGCTCCGGGTTCCACGGGATGATGTCGATCTTCTCGCCCCTGAGCTCGGACACGACCATCCGGACACGCGAGCCGCGCGGGCCGACGCACGCGCCGACGGGATCGACGCCCTGCGTGTGCGACTCGACCGCGATCTTCGAGCGGTAGCCCGGCTCACGCGCGACGCCGCGGATCTCGACGAGCCCGTCGGCGATCTCCGGCACCTCGAGCTCGAACAGCGTCTTGATCAGCTCCGGATCGCGGCGGGAGAGGATCACCTGAGGGCCCTTGGTGCCGGTGCGGACCTCGCGGATGACGGCCTTGATGCGCGAGCCCTGCTCGTAGCGCTCGCCGTCGACCTGCTCGGGGCCGGGCAGCAGTGCCTCGACCTTGCCCAGGTCGACGAGGATGTTGCGGCGGTCACCCGTCTGCTGGACGATCCCCGTGACGACCTCGCCGACGCGGTCGATGTACTCGTCGTACATCATCTCGCGCTCGGCTTCGCGGATCCGCTGCAGGATCACCTGCTTCGCCGTCTGCGCGGCGATGCGGCCGAAGTTGTCGGGGGTGACGTCCTCGCGGTCGATCAGGTTCTCGGGGATGTCGGACCAGTCGATCTCGAGATCGTCGTCCGAGAGCAGCGTGTGGTTCTTCTCGCCGGTCTCCTCCTCGATCCGCTCGAGCTCCTCGAGCGTGCGCTCACGAGCCTCGTCGAGCAGGCGAGCCTCGATGTCCTTCGGGAGGTCGATCGAGAACACGCGGAAGTCGCCGCGATCGTCGAGCTCGACCGTCGCATGACGCGTGGCGCCCGGTGTCTTCTTGTAGGCCGCGAGCAGCGCGTCCTCGAGCGCAGCGACGAGCGTGCCGCTCTCGATTCCCTTTTCGCGCTCGATCTCGCGAACCGCTTCAACGATCTCCTGGCTCATCCCCTCGTCCCTTCGTCGATCAGATTGGCCCGCACGATCGTGTCGTACGGTATGTCCACGGCTTCGGCGCCCTTCTGGATCTGGACGGCGCCGGCCGTCGCCTTCACGACCTCTCCACGGAGCCCGCCGCCCTCGGTCTTCACGCGGACCTTGCGCCCGACGGCGCGTTCGAAGTGAGGCTGCGTGCGGAGCGGACGCTCGAAGCCCGGCGACGACACCTCCACGCTGTACTTGTCGAGATACGACCGGAGCACGTTCGTGACGCGTTCACACAGGGCGTGGTCGACGCCCGACGGGTGGTCGACGAAGACGCAGAAGCGCTCCTTCCCCGTCAGCTCCACGGCCAGCACCTCGACGCCCGGCAGGGCAGGCTCGACCAGGCGCGCTACGTCGCGCCGGAGCGTCCTCTCCTTCTCGTGCTGCAGGCTCGCCATGTGTGTGAACCACCCCGCTCCTACAAAAAGTGGGCGCAACGCGCCCACCCGAAAACTGCTCGAAATGGTGTCAGAACGGTAGCAGAGACGCGCGAATCGTCGCCGGTTAGTCCGGCGCGGACGGGCCAGGCACCGAGGTGCCTGGCACCGGGTCTCGGGCCGGGCGCCGCTAGGGCCTGACGGACGCGCCGTCTGCGAGCTGCCGGTCGTATTCGGCCTGGTCGTAGTGGCCCTCGGACGCCGCGATCAGGCTGTCCGCGATCATCCACTCCTCGTGACCGCTGATCCGGACGCGGTTGCCGGTCCCGCCCGGGCCGGTGTTGGTACCGACGAGCGTCCAGTGGTACTCGGCGCCGCCCTCGCGAGTGCGGACGTCGTCGAGCAGCACTTGCATGTCTGGAAAGGCGTCCATGAACGACTTCGCGGCCTCGGTGATCGCGGGGCGGCCCACCGACGCCGTGCCGCCGTTGATGGTGAGGGAACCGTCGGGCGCGTAATGCGCCGCGACACGCGCCGGATCGCCGGAGCACCATGCTTCGGTGTAGCGCTCCGCGAACTCGCGCAACTGCCGTTCGTCGAGATCCATCGGCAACGTCCTTCCCGGGTCGAGGATGATCGACGCCCACCACGCTACGCTCACGGCGATGGACGTGCATGCGGTCGGTCCGTCGTCCCGGAGCGGCTGGCGTAACGGTGCCAGGCACCGGGGTGCCTGGCACCGAATCGGATCGCCTCACTGCATGTAGCGGACGATGGCGCCGAAGGGGCAGTCGTAGCCCAGAGATAGCCGTCGGACAGCGACAGCGTGCAGACGACCGGCATCCCGCTGGCGTCCACCGTCGCGTGCGCGGCCGGCGCGTGTGTCGGTCCACCCGGTCCGGCGTCGCAGGTGTACCCCCAGAGGTAGCCGTCGGTCAGGGCCAGCGTGCAGCTGCTCGGGAGAGCCCGCTCCGCGGCTCCTGATACCGGTGCGCCGGTCTCGGCTAGGCGTCGAGCACGATCGTGACCGGGCCGTCATTCACGAGCTCGATCTGCATGTGCGCGCCGAAGACGCCCGTCGCGACGGGAACGTCGAGCTCCCGCAGCGCCGCACAGAAGCGCTCGTAGACCGGCACGGCAGCTTCGGGGCCGGCGGCGGCGGTGAAGCTCGGCCGGTTGCCCTTCGCCGTGGTCGCGAGCAGCGTGAACTGGCTGACGACGAGCGCACTACCGCCGGTGTCGAGCAGCGACCGGTCGAACCGGCCCGCCTCGTCCGCGAAGATCCGGAGCCGCGCGATTTTTCCCGCGAGGCGCTCTGCCGTTCCAGCGTCGTCGCCCGCCGCGACGCCGAGCAGGATGCAGAGCCCCGCGCCGATCTCGCCGCCGGGCTCCGAACCCGCCCGGGCGACGCGCTGGACGACCGCCCTCACCTCCGCGTCACTCCAGGTCGCGGATCCGGCTCGCGTACTGCTCGGACTCAGGCTTCATCGAGCTCGCGAGCTTGAAATGCCCGTTCGCCTCGGCCGCGCGACCCTGCTTCTCGAGCGCCCGCCCGAGGGCGTAGTGCGCGTAGTCGTCCGTCGGCGCGAGCTCCTCGACGATCGCGCGGAACTCGCGCTCGGCGTCCTCCCACCGCTTCAGGCGGAAGTACGCGATCCCGAGCGCCTCCCGGATCGACGCCTTTTCGGGCTCGAGGCGCTTCGCCTTCTCGAGTGGCACGGTCGCCTGCGCCGCCATTCCGCCGCGGAGCCGCTTCTGGCCCTCGCGGAAGAGCTCGTACGCGCCGCTCACCCGATCAGCTCACGACGTCTCAAGCAGCTCCTCGACGGCATCGAGGACCGCGGCGGCGATCGTGCGCTTCGCCGCCTTCGGCACGGTGCGCTCGCCGGAACGGCTTACGAGTACCACCTCGTTGTCGTGCGCGTCGAAGCCGATGTCGCCGCGGCCGATGTCGTTGTAGACGACGAGATCGGCGTTCTTCGTCTCCAGCATCGCCCGTTTGCGCTCGAGCCCCTCGTCACCGTGCTCGGCGCCGAACAGCACGAGGACCTGGCCGGGCACCTTGCGCGCACCGAGCTCCTTCGCGACGTCCTGCGTCGGTGCCAGCTCGACAGTCCAGCCGTGCTCGTCCTTCGGGCGCTTGAGGGCATGGACCTCGGCCGGCCGGTAGTCGGCGACCGCGGCGGAGAGCAGCGCGACGTCCACGTCCGGCAGCGCGAGCGCGGCGTCGAGCATCGCCTCCGCGGTCGGCGTCGGGATCGTCTCGACGCCGTGCGGCTGATCGACCTGGAGGTTCGCCGCGAGCAGGATCACGTCCGCGCCGCGGCGGCGCGCCTCTTCGGCGAGTGCGACGCCCATCCGCCCCGACGAGCGGTTCCCGAGAAAGCGGACCGAATCGAGCGGCTCGCGCGTGCCGCCGGCGGTGACGAGCACGCGCTTCCCGGCCAGCGTGCCCGGCCGGAGCAGCTGCTCGACGCGCGCCGCGATCTCCTCGGGCTCGGCCAGCCGGCCGACCCCCCACTCACCCTCGGCCAGCTCGCCCTCATCCGGGCCGACGAGCTCGACGCCGCGATGGACCAGCGTCTCGACGTTCACGCGCGTTGCCGGGTGGCTCCACATGCGCGGGTTCATCGCCGGTGCGACGAGGATCGGCCCGCGGTGCGCGAGCGCAGCCTCGGTGAGCACGTTGTCGGCGACGCCATGCGCGAGCTTGGCGAGCGTGTTCGCCGTGCACGGCGCGACGACGAGCAGGTCGGCACGCGCCAGGTGGGGATAAGGATCGCTCGTCGCCGGCCTCCGCGCCAGCGCCAGGAACGTCTCTTCGGAGACGAAGCGCATTGCGCCTGGGGTGACGAGCGGGATCACCTCGTGCCCCGCCTTCACGAGCAGGCGGGTCAGCTCGCACGCCTTGTACGCGGCGATGCCGCCGGTGACGCCAAGCAGGATCTTCGGCACAGACCGAATTGTGCCCGGACGGGGCCGCTACTTGGTGTAGCTGTAGACGATCTTGCCCTCGGAGATCTCCTCCAGGGACATCGTCAGGTAGTTCTTGGAGCGCGACTCGATCAGCGGCGGGGCGAACTCGTCGAACGTGCCCTCGCCGAGCTGATGGTGGTAGTTGTTGATCTGCCGCGCACGCTTGGCCGCGACGATCACCAGCGCATAGCGCGAGTCGACCTGCTCCAGCAATTCGTCGATGCGGGGATGAATCATGGTCGCGCCATGGTAGCGGCACCGTCGAGCGACCGCGCGATCACCGCCGCGAGCTCGTCTGCGGCCTGCTCACGATCGACGTTCGTGACCACGTGGTCGAAGCGCGGCTGCAGCTCCAGCTGCCGGCGTGCCGTCGCGATCCGCTCCCCGATTTCGCCCGTGCTCTCGGTCGCGCGCTCCCGCAACCGCCGCTCGAGCTCCTCCACGGGCGCCGTGACGAAGATCGTGACGGCCCCGTCCACCCGCTCCTTGACCCGAAGCGCCCCGTCGGTCTCGAGCTCGAGCATCGGCGCCCGGCCCGCCCGGCGCAGCCGGTCGATCTCCACCTGGAGCGTCCCGTAGCGGTTTCCCACGTAATCCACCCATTCGAGGAACTCGCCGGCCGCGATCCGCCGATCGAACTCAGCCCGGTCGAGAAACCAATAGTGGACACCGTCCTCCTCGCCGGGGCGCCGTGGCCTCGTGGTCGCGGACACGGCCAGGGCAAGCTCCGGAAATCGTGGGAGCACGAGTTGGATCAGCGTTCCCTTGCCGGCACCCGAGGGGCCGGTCACGACGAAAACCGGCGCGCTAGCGTCCGTTGAAGAGGGCAATCAGCTCGTGGCGCTGACGGTCCGAGAGGCCGCCGACCGTCTTCGACTGACTGATGCGGCACTGGTTGAGCAAGCGCGCCGCTTTCACTCTGCCGAACTTCGGAACTGCGACCAACATGTCGAACACCTTTGCCGTCGACACGAACTCGGGCGGGTTATCGAGGATCTGCTCGATCGAAACCGCGCCCGACTTGAGATCTTTCTTCAACTGTGCGCGCTTCACGCGAATGTCGTTTGCTCGCTTGAGCGCTTCCATGCGCTGGTCGAGCGAGCGGACGGGAGCTTGAACTTGAGCTTGGGGGGGCGCCATGGAAGGTCAGCATCCTACCAACCTCTCACGCGCCTGCAACCAGGTCCGTCGAATCTAGTTGACGCGACTGACAACGTTCGCGTGCGCAGTGCAGAACGCGTCGTCCGTCGACGTGAGCCCGGCGTCGCGAGCGGCCGTGTCGAGCTCTGCACGCACGCGTCGTGGTGCATCCGGGTCGACGAACAACACCGTTCCGAGCGCGACGTGCGTCGCACCGCATGCAATCAGCTCGAGTGCATCGCGACCGGTGGCCACTCCTCCCATGCCGACGATCGGGAGCGACGTCGCGCAGCGCGCGGCGTGCACCGCAGCGAGCGCGACTGGTTTGAGTGCAGGCCCCGAGTAGCCGCCGGCACCGCGCGCCAGAACCGGCGACAACCTCGCGTCGAGCGCGAGGCCGCGCAGCGTGTTAACGACGCTGATGCCGTCGGCGCCCGCAGCCTCCACTGCGCGCACCGTCTCGCCGAGATCCCACGCGTGCGGCGAGAGCTTCGCGTAGAGCGGCAGCGCGGTCGCCGTTCGGCAGGCGGCCACGATCTCAGCCGCCGATTCGGGCGCTTCGTCGACGTTCGGGCAGGACAGGTTGAGCTCGATGCAGGCCACCGACTCCGGCGGCAGCAGGCGGCACGTCTCGGCGTACTCGGCGGCCGAAAACCCGCCTACGGACACCCAAATCGGGGTCGCGAGCGCCTCCCGGAGGGCAGGCAGGACCCGCTCCACGAACGCCTTCCGGCCGGGATTCGCCAGGCCGATCGCATTGAGCATCCCGGCGTCCGTCTCGGCGATCCGCGGCGGCGCGCTTCCCTGCCGCGGCTCGGGCGTGACCGTCTTGGTGACGAAGGCGTCGAAGCCGCGGGCGACGTCGGGCGCGACCAAGGCGTCGAGACAGCCGCTCGCGTTCAGGAGGAGCATGGAAGGTGCCTCATGATGCCGTCCGCGACTGGCCGCTCAGCGTGACCAGGCGGCTTCACGCTCATCGTGAGGCACCTTCCAACACGGGTCCTTCAACGCAAAGTCGCTTCAGCTCACCCTCGATCTCGACGACGCAGCCGTAGCAGGCGCCGTAGCCGCACGCCATCGGCGCTTCCCACGCGAGCTGGGCATCGGGCGCGAGCTCGCGAACTGCGGCGAGCATCGGCTCGGGGCCGCACGCGAGCACGTCGCGGCCGGCCGGTAGCACCTCCGTGACGAGGACCGGGTCGATCACCACCTCGGCAGCCGGAAGCAACGCCGCGGCTTCGGCGTGCAACTCGCTACGGAAACCCAGCACGGCCGGTGGATGCTCGAGCGCCTCCGCGAGATAGGGCAGCGGCGCCATCCCGATGCCGCCCCCGACAAGCAGCGGTCGCCGAACGTCGAGACGAAAGCCGTTGCCGAGCGGTCCGAAGACGTTCAGGTCGTCTTCCGGCTCGAGCGCGGCGAGCGCCCGCGTCCCCGGCCCGATCGGGTCGAGCAGGAACCACAGCTCGCCCTTCGGCGCCAAGCACAAGGACATCGGCCGCGGCAGCGGCCGGCCCGGCGCCTCGAGCATGAAGAACTGTCCCGGCAGTCCGGGATCGGCGTTTCCTCGCTCGACGCGCAGGAGCGCGTACGCGCCGACCGTTTCGACGGCGACGACGCTATGCGGCGCGCGCGTCGGTCTCGACATCGAGTCGCTCCTGCAGGGACAACGTCGTCTCGACGCGCGCGTCGGCGATCGCGCGCGTGGCCGCCGTGGCCGCCGCGATCGTGGTGATGCACGGCACGCGCGCGACGAGCGCTGCTTCACGGATCGAGTAGCCGTCCGAGCGCGGATCGGCGCCGCCGCCGGGGGTGTTGACGATCAGGTCGCAGCGTCCTCGCCGGATCAGGTCGACGACCGTCGCGGCGGCGCCCGGCTCGCTCACCTTCCGTACGTCGATCACGTCGAGCCCGGCGGTGCGCAGCACGGCCGCGGTTCCCGCGGTCGCGTGCAGGCGGAACCCGAGTCGCGCGAATGCTGCCGCGACGTCGACGACCGCATCCTTGTCGGCATTCCGGACCGACAGGAACACCGACCCGTTGGCGGGAAGCGGCCTGCCCGCGGCCCGCTCGGCCTTTGCGAGGGCCGTCGCGAGATCGGAGGCGCTCACCATCACCTCGCCGGTCGAGCGCATCTCGGGGCCGAGCACCGGATCAGCGCCGGGGAAGCGGGCGAACGGGAGCACCGCGGCCTTCACGCTCACCTGCTTCGGTGCCCGTTCCGGGGGCAGCCCGAGCTCGTCGAGGCGCGCGCCCGCCGCGAGCCGGCAGGCAGCCGCGACCAGGTTGATGCCGATCGCCTTCGAGGCGAAGGGCACCGTCCTGGACGCGCGGGGATTCACCTCGAGCACGAAGACGACGCCGTCGACCACCGCGAGCTGCACGTTGAGCAGGCCGACGACACCGAGTGCGGGACCGAGCCGACGCACGATGTCGCCGATCTCGGCCAGCGTCCGCGGATCGAGCGACTGCGGGGGCAGCACGCACGCCGAATCTCCCGAATGAACGCCGGCCTCCTCGACGTGCTGCATCACCGCGGCGACGTACGCGTGGCGGCCGTCGCAGAGCGCATCCACGTCGAGCTCGATCGCGTGCTCCAGGAACCGGTCGACGAGCGTCGGCCCGTCGACGCCGCGGAAGGCCTCGACCACCTCTTCGGGCGCGTTGCAGACGCGCATCGCGCGGCCGCCCAGGACGTAGGACGGCCGCATCAGCACCGGATACCCGACCCGATCCGCGATCGTCACCGCTTCGACAGCCGTGCGCGCGACCCCCCAGTCCGGGCAGGCGATCTCGAGGCCGGCGAGCAGACGGCCGAACCGCTCGCGATCCTCGGCGAGGTCGACGGCGTCGAACGGCGTGCCGAGGATGCGGTGACCGGCCGCCTCGATCGCGCGCGCGAGTTTCAGCGGCGTTTGACCGCCGAACTGGATGACGACGCCTTCGGGTCGTTCGCGCTCGCACACTGCGAGCACCGACTCGACGTCGAGCGGCTCGAAGTACAGCCGGTCCGATGTGTCGTAGTCGGTCGAGACCGTTTCCGGGTTGCAATTCACCATCACGGCCTCGTACCCGAGCTCGCGGAACGTCTGCACCGCATGCACGCAGCAGTAGTCGAACTCGATCCCCTGGCCGATGCGGTTGGGGCCGGAGCCGAGGATGACGACGCGCTTCGCAGCGTTCGGCGGCGGAGCTTCGTCACGCTCGTTCCAGGTGGAGTAGTAGTAGTTGGACGCGGCCGCGACCTCCCCGGCGCACGAGTCGATGCGCCGGTACACAGGGCGTTCCGCCCGCTGCCGCCGCTCCTCCGCCTCCGCGCCGGCCAGCTCGCGCTCGAACCAGTCGTGGAGGTCCGCGGGCTGCCAGTCGAGCGGGCCCTCGAGACCTCGCTTCGCCTTCACGAACGCCTCGAGGAACGTGCGCCCGATGCCCATCGTCTCGCCGACGGCTTTCATCTGGGTGCCGAGCGTCCGGTCGGCGCCGGGGAACTTCTCGAATGCGAAGCGCGGAATCTTGACGACGACGTAGTCGAGCGCAGGCTCGAAGCTCGCCGGCGTCGTCCCGGTGAGGTCGTTCGGGATCTCGTCGAGCGTGTAGCCGACCGCAAGCTTCGCGGCGACCTTGGCGATCGGGTACCCGGTTGCTTTCGACGCGAGCGCCGACGACCTCGACACGCGGGGGTTCATCTCGATCACGCGGACCTCTCCGGTCACGCGGTCTCGTGCGAACTGGATGTTCGACCCGCCGGTGTCGACTCCGACGGAGCGCACGACTGCGATCGCTGCGTCGCGCAGCTCCTGATAGGCCTCGTCGCTCAGCGTCATCTGCGGCGCGACGGTGATCGAGTCGCCGGTGTGGACGCCCATCGGATCGAGGTTCTCGATCGAGCAGACGATCACCACGTTGTCCGCGCGGTCGCGGACCACCTCGAGCTCGAACTCGTCCCAGCCGCGCACCGATTCTTCGACCAAAACCTGCGAGATCGGCGACTCGGAGAGGCCCCGCTCGACCTGGCGGTAGAGCTGCTCCTCAGTCTCGGCGAAGCCGCCGCCGTGGCCGCCGAGGGTGAAAGCAGGACGCACGACCGCGGGAGTCGCCAGCCCCGCCAGCTGGTCGATCGCGGTCACGATGCGAGAGCGTGGAACGCGCAGCCCTGCCTCCTCGACGCACTGCTTGAACAGCTCGCGATCCTCGGCGCGAGCGATCACGTCGACGTCGGCGCCGATCAGCTCGACGCCGAGCTCGTCGAGCACGCCGGCGTGGTGCAGCTCGCGGGCGAGGTTCAGAGCGATCTGCCCGCCCATCGTCGGCAGCAGCGCGTCCGGCCGCTCGCGGCGAAGCACGCCCGTGACGCCTTCGAGGTCGAGCGGCTCGAGGTACGTGCGGTCGGCAAAGCCCGGGTCGGTCATGATCGTTGCCGGGTTCGAGTTGACGACGATCGTCCGGAAGCCGTCCTCGCGCAGCACCTTCAGCGCCTGGCAGCCGGCGTAGTCGAACTCGGCGGCCTGACCGATCACGATCGGCCCCGAGCCGATCAGGCAGATCGAATGGAGGTCGCGTCTACGCGGCAAGCTCCGTCACCCACCCCTCGAGCAGGATGCGTGCGTCGTGCGGCCCCGGCGACGCCTCGGGATGGAACTGAGACGATCGTGCGCGCAGCGCCGGCAGCTCCAGCCCCTCGACGGTGCCGTCGTACAGCGACGAGTGCGAAACGCCGTTGCCCTCGCCCGCCGCGACCGCGAAGCCGTGGTTCTGCGCGGTGACGAGCACGCGGCGCGTCCGATGGTCGACGACGGGGTGGTTCGCGCCGCGGTGACCGAAGGGGAGCTTGTACGTCGTCATCCCGAGCGCGCGGGCGATCAGCTGGTGACCGAGACAGACGCCCAGCACCTGCGTGCGCCCGAGCAGGCCCTGCACCATCTGCGTCTCCCGGCCGAGCGGCTCCGGATCTCCTGGGCCCGGCGACAGCACGACGCCGTCGTACGGGGCGACCGTGTCGGCGTCGACGTCGTGTGGGAACACGTCGACCGCCGCGCCCGCTGTCGCGAGCCGCCGGACGATCGATCGCTTGCACCCGTAGTCGACGACCGCCACGCGCACGCGACCGCGTGCGGTGTACGTGTACGGCTCGGGCGTCGAGACATCGCGGGCAAGCAGCGCGCCTTTCATCTCGGGCCGCCGGCGAATCTCCGCGAGGACCTCCTCCCGGTCGGCGTCGCCGGCCGCGATCGCCGCCCGCATCGCTCCACGCTCGCGAAGGTGCAACACCAGCGACCTCGTGTCGACGCCGGTCAGCGCGACCACGCCCCGCTCGTTCAGCCACGCCGTCCAAGCGGGGCCGCGGGCCTCGCGCATCACCACACCGCGCGCATGCGCGCGGCTCGACTCCGACCTACCCGGGTCGGTGCCGTAGTTGCCGATCATCGGCGCCGTGAAGCACACGATCTGGCCCTCGAAGCTGGGGTCGGTGGCGACCTCCTGGTAGCCGCTCATCGCCGTCGTGAACACCGCCTCGCCGAACGCCGGCCCGGGCGCTCCCACCGACTCTCCGGCGAACACGGTCCCGTCCTCAAGCAAGACCGCAGCGCTCATGACTCGTGCACCACGCGACCGGCCGCCATCGTCAACCGAACCGCGCCGTTCAAGCGTTGGCCCAGCAGCCACGAGTTCGCCGAGCGAGAACGCAGGTTGGCAGCTTCGACGCGCCAGCTCGCCCGCAGGTCGAGCAGCACGAGGTTCGCGCGCGCGCCGACCGTGATCCTGGGCCGCTCCAGGCCGAAGCTCGCCGCCGGTCCGGCCGAGAGACGCTCGAGCAGCGTCTCCAGCCGCAGCAGGCCGGGCTCGACGAGATGCGTGTTGAGTGCGGCGAACGCCGTCTCGAGGCCGATCACACCGAACGGCGCCTCCTCGAAGGGAACGTCCTTCTTCTCGGCTGCGTGCGGCGCGTGATCGGTGGCGACCGACGCGATCGCGCCGTCGCGCAGCGCGTCGATCAGTGCCGCGCGATGCACGTCGCTGCGGAGGGGCGGGTTCATCTTGAAGTTCGGATCGAGCGTGCGAATCGCCTCATCCGTCAGGCAGAGGTGGTGCGGCGTCACCTCGGCGGTCACCTGCACGCCGAGCTGCTGTGCCCGCCGCAGATGCTCGACCGATTCCGCCGCCGAGAGATGCATCAGGTGCACCCGCTGCTCCGTTTCGCGTGCGAGCTCGACGTCACGCGCGACCATGAGGCTCTCCCCGAGCGCCGGCCAGCCGCCGAGCCCGAGCTCACCCGCGACGTCTCCCGCGTGGGCGTGCCCGCCGCGTGTCAGCGTCGGCTCCTCGCAATGGACCGCGATCGTGCGGCCGGTCACGGCGTTGTACTGCAGGGCGCGACGCATCACGCCCGCTGCCTCGACCGGCAGCCCGTCGTCGGTGAAGCCCGCCGCGCCGGCGTCGGCCAGTGCACCGAGCTCGGCGAGCTCGGCACCGCGTTGGCCCTTCGTGAGCGCCGCGAGAAAGCCGATCGGGACGTGCGCCTCGTTCTCGGCGCGCCGCTGCAGCCCCTGCAACAGCGTCGCGTCGTCGACCGGCGGGTCGGTGTTCGGCACGGCGAGGATCGCGCAGTAGCCGCCGGCCGCCGCAGCGGCGGTGCCGGTCGCGATCGTCTCCTCGTCCTCCCGCCCGGGCGTCCGCAGATGAACGTGCGGATCGACGAACGCAGGCGCGAGCACGAGCCCGGCCGCGTCGACGGCCCGGTGGCCGTTTGCATCGACGTCCGGCCCGATCTCGGTGACGACGCCGCGGTCGATGCGCACGTCGAGCACTGCATCGACCCGCTCGACGGGGTCGAGCAGGCGCGCGCCGCGCACGACGAGGTTGTCGGCGCCGGCTGGTCCGGCGAGAACGGTCATGCCGTCTCCATCGCGGCCTCGACGACCACGGGCCCTGCGGTGAGCAGGTCGTACAGCACCGCCATGCGGACGACGAGGCCCGCGCTCACCTGGTCGAGCACGAGCGATGCCTCCGAGTCGGCGACGCGGCCGTCGAGCTCGACGCCGCGGTTGATCGGCCCGGGATGCATCACCCGCTGCCCAGGACGAAGGCGCGACTCGGTGACGCCGTAGCGCTCGGTGTACTCGCGCAGCGACGGAACGAAGTTCGCTCCCTCGAGCATCCGCTCGCGCTGCATGCGCAGCACGTAGACGACGTCGGCGTCGGCGATCGCTCCGATCTCGTGCGAGGTCGGAGCGATTCCCGGAGGCAGGAGCGCCGGAGGTCCCGACGAGGATCGCGTCTGAGCCGACGAGACGGAGTGCCTGCACGAGCGACCGCGCGACACGCGAGTGCGCGACGTCGCCGACGATCGCGACGTGGAGACCGTCGAGTCGCCCGAACGCGTCACGCAGTGTGTAGAGGTCGAGCAGCGCCTGCGTCGGGTGCTGGTGCTTGCCGTCGCCGGCGTTGACGACGCGCGCCTCGGTCAGCCCGGCGACGAAGTCGGCCGCGCCCGCCTGTGGGTGCCGCAGCACGACCACATCGGGGTCGTAGGCAGAGAGCGTGAGCGCCGTGTCCTTCAGCGACTCTCCCTTTTCGACCGACGAGCCGGACGCGCGCAGCGTCATCGTGTCCGCCGAGAGGCGCTTGGCGGCGAGCTCGAACGAAGACGACGTGCGGGTGGACGACTCGAAGAACAGGTTGAGGACGACACGTCCGCGCAGCGTCGGCAGCTTCTTCGTCTCGCGTTCCTGTGCGTCCGCGAAGGAGCGGGCATGCGACAACACGCGTTCGACATCGTCGAGCGTCAGGTCCGCGATCGACAGCAGGTGTCGCGGCCGCTTCGCCGCCGGCGGCAGCAGTTGGCCGCCGACCAGTCGTAGGTCGGTCACGAGTCTCCTTCCTCGGCCGGGATCAACAGCACACGGTCGACCTCGTCGACCTCGAGCAGCTCGACCTGGATGCGCTCGCCGCGCGCGGTCGGCAGGTTCTTGCCGACGTAGTCGGGGCGAATCGGCAGCTCGCGATGGCCGCGGTCGGCGAGCACGGCGAGCTGGACGCGATCGGGGCGGCCGTACTCGAACAGCGCCTCGATCGCGGCGCGGATCGTCCTTCCCGTGTAGAGCACGTCGTCGACCAGCACGACCGTGCGTCCCTCGAGGTCGAAATCGAGCTTCGTCTCGCGCACGATCGGCTGCGCACGCCGCGGCGCGCGACCGGCGCGAACATGCACGTCGTCTCGATGAAACGTCACGTCCAGCCGTCCGAGCGGCGCCTCGACACCGGCGCGCTCGGCGATCAAGTCCCGGAGGCGCTGCGCCAACGGCACGCCGCGCGTCTGGATCCCGACGAGCGCGACCGACTCGAGCTGGTCGTTCCGCTCGATGATCTCGTGCGCGATTCGCGTCAGCGTCCGGCGGATCGCCTCGTCGTCGAGCAGGAGGTGCGGCGCCGGTCCAACGGCAGGGTGCGACATTCGACTCCTTTCCGGCCTCGCTGGACCGGGTTAAAGGGGCGGTGCGGCAGAGACGGTACCGGTTCCGGCGGACGGAGCGAAACCCGTTACCCTCGGACGCGCCCGTGGACCGCGATCTGCTCACCCGGTACGCCGATCTGATCGTCGAGGTCGGCGCGAACGTCCAGCCGGGACAGATCGTCTGGATCGTGGCCGAGCCCAGCGCGGCCCCACTCGTTCGCGTCGTCGCGGCGGCCGCGTATGCGCGCGGCGCGCGCTTCGTGGATCCGTGGTACTTCGACCCCTACGTCAAGCTCGCCCGGCTGGAGCATGCCGACCCGTCGACCCTCTCCAGCGTGCCGCCGTGGTACGGCGAGCGGCTGCTGGCGCTGGGAGAGGGACACGGCGTCCGCATCTCGATCACCCCGCAGGTGCCGCCCGGCACGCTTAGCGGGATCGACCCGGCCGTCGCGGGTCGCGACGCCCTGCCGGCGCTTCGCGAGAACTTCGAGGTGATCAACGCCCGCACGACCAGCTGGACCGTCGTCCCGTGGGCGTCGCCGGAGTGGGCCCAGGCCGTCTTCCCGTCGCTCGCCCCCGGCGCCGCGGTCGAGCGGCTCTGGGAACAGCTCATCCATGTCTTGCGCCTCGACGAGGCCGATCCGCGGGACGCCTGGCGGCGCCGGCTCCAGGAGCTGCACGACGCGGGACGGAAGGTCGACGCGCACCGTTTCGACGCGCTGCGGTTCGACGGTCCCGGCACGGAACTGAAAATCGGCCTGCTGCCCACATCCCGGTTCTCGTCGGAGACGCCCGGAATGCGGACGGTGGACGGCGTCGTCCACGCACCCAACCTCCCGACCGAGGAGATCGCGACGACTCCCGATCCGCTTCGCGTGGACGGGACGGTGGCCGCGACGAAGCCGCTGGACGTCGGCGGCACGCTCGTCACGGACCTGAAGGTGCGCTTCGAGGGAGGACGCGCGGTCGAGATCGACGGCGAGAACGCCGAAGCCCTGCGCGCACGCGCCGCCGTCGACGACGGTGCCTCGCGGCTCGGCGAGGTCGCGTTGGTGGACGGATCGGGGCGGATCGGCAAGACGGGCATCGTCTTCCTCAACACGCTCCTCGACGAGAACGCGGCCAGCCACATCGCGCTCGGCAACGGCTACGCGATCTCGGTCGGCGACGAGGATCGCGCTCGCATCAACACCAGCGAGATCCACATCGACTTCATGATCGGCTCCGACGACGTGACGGTCACCGGCCTCGGCGCCGACGGCTCGGAGACGACCGTCCTACGCGACGGCGTCTGGCAGATCTGACCGCGACTCCCGCGGCGGTCGAGCGCCCTTCTTGACGAGGTGCGGGTCCCCGCGCTCCGGGAACGGCACCTCGATCACGTCGAAGTCACGCGGCACGACCGTCCGCTCGAACACCTCCTGCGCCTCCCGAAGGAGGTCGGGGCCGAAGTACCGCGAGGAGAGGTGCGTGAGCGCGAGCAGTCGCACGCCGGCGTCCCGCGCCACCTCGGCCGCCTGCACGGCGGTCGAGTGCAGCGTGTCGGCCGCGCGCTCGCGCTCGTCCTCGCCGAAGGTCGCCTCGTGGACGAGCACGTCGGCACCCTCGGCCAGCACTCGCACCGCCTCGGCCGGTGCGGTGTCGCCCGGCAGCACGATGCGCCGTCCGCGGCGCGACTCGCCGAGCACGGCGTCGGGGGTCAGCACGCGGCCGTCGTCGAGAGTGATCGACTCGCCGCGTTGCAGCGCCCCCCGTTCGGGCCCGTTCGGGACGCCGAGGGCGTCCGCCGCGTCGACGTCGAACCGGCCCGGCCGCGGATCCTCGACCACGGCGTAGCCCACCGACGAGACGCCGTGGTGCACCGGGAAGACGAGGATCCGGTAGCCCTCGCGCTCGAGCGTCTCACCGGCCCGCAGCTCCACGACCTCGACGGTGTACGTGAGGCGGCCGAAGACCCGCCGCAGCGCGGCAAAGAGCTCCTGCAGGCCCGGCGGCCCGTACACCGTCAACGGCACCTCGCGCTGGCGGAGCGCGAACGTCTTCAGCATCCCCGGCAGGCCGAGATAGTGGTCGGCGTGGAAGTGGGTCAGGTAGATCTCCTCGAGATCGGGCAAGCCGACCACCGAGCGCATCAGTTGCCGCTGGGTTCCCTCGGCGCAGTCGAACAGCAGGCGGTCGCCGCCCCGCCGCACGAGCACGGCGGTCGCACCCCGCGCCGCGGTCGGCGCGCTGCCGGACGTGCCGAGAAAGACGATGTCGAGGTCCACGCGCGGCCGATTCTCGCGGAGGAGCCGCGGGCGCGTCGGTTCGGCCCTACGGGAGCACGAGGCGCTGCCCGGCGCGCACGTCGGCGCCCGGCAGGTGATTCGCCCGCTCGATCCGCCAGATCGCCTCGCGCACGTCGCCCGCATAGTGCGCCCGGGCGATCGCCCACAGCGTGTCGTTCGGCTGCACCGTCACGACCTGCCGCGGCCCCTGTGCCTGCGTCGACCGGGCGACCGCGCTCCACACCAGGACTGTGAGCCCGACCAGAAGGAAGATTCGCACGAACATGTGTTCGCCATACTAGCGAACACCTGTTCGTGCTGTCAAGGTCTCGGTTGCAGCGGTGGCGCGGGCCCGAGCCCGATCGTCCCGCCGAGGATCGCGTCGGCCGCGAGCGCCGCCCCGTAGCGGGCGAGCGGCGCCCAGTACTGGGGCGGTCCCTTGGGGCAGCGGCCGTCCACCCGCTCGATCTCGGTGCGGACCGCCCCGGCCGAGCGTTTCGGCACGTAGCCGGCGTAGTAGAGGCCGCTCTGCCATCCTGCGCGCGACGTCTCGTCGACGAGCTTGAAGAGGTTCACCGAGCGAACGTCCGCGTCGCACTCCGAGTAGTCGACGAGCTTCATGTACCACTGGGCCTGATAGCGCTCGGTGTCGAACGGCGGCCGGAGGCCGCCGAGCGCGCCCGCGGCGGTCTCGACGCCGCTGTACCCGGGCCGGCCCGCCGACGACGTCTGGATGCCGACCTCGTTGAGCTGCACCGGCAGACGGCCGACGAGCCCGACGACCGGCTGCGCAGTGCCTCTGAAGGCGCCGTAGAACGCGGAGTAGACCCGCGGCAGGTTCGCGACGCTGAAGCTGTACGGGCTCGCGTAGCCCGTTGCGAACGGCAGCGACTGCGGGATCGGGTACGGGTGCAGGTCGAGCCCGTCCATCAGCGGCAGCCTGCGCCCGCTCGAGCGGTACCACTGGCCGAGGAACGCGAGCCAGTCGATCGGGTCCGTCGACGGGTGGTCGCGCTTGTCGGGGCGGTTCCCGCGCGGCGAGAGGCCGAGGCCCCAGACGAAGATGTCCGGCGAGACCGCCTTGAGCGCGTCGTAACCGGCTGCGAGGAACGCGCCGCACTTCGCCGCCGACAGGTTCCGGCCCTTGCGGGACTGCGGGTTGGCAAAGAGATCCTGGTTGCACTCGTTCATCAGCACGTACTGCGTGACCTCCGGGTACGTCTGCGCGAGCGTCGTCAGGAATGCCGCGAACCGTGTCGGCCCGGCGGGGTCGTACACCTCTCTCGCGTGGCGCGGATAGACGTCGAACTCCACCGTCACGCCCGCCTCGTTGGCGGCTGCGACGGCTGCCGGCAAGTCGGCTGCGTCGGTGAGACCGAGGCCCGTCTCGGTCGTCTCGTCGAACCGGAGCGTGATCGTGTTCGTCGTCAGCCCGCGGCCGAGCATCGTCGTCCAGAAATTACTGCCGCCGGCTTCGTAGAGACCGGCGTTGTCATTGACGCCGAAGCTGACGCTGTCGGCGCGCGCCGTCGCAGCGCCGATCGCGAGCGCCACGACGAGCGCGGTCAGGACCGCTGCGAGTTTCTTCATCCTGGAAATCCGGCGAAACGGTACTCGGTGAGCCGCGTACTTCGCGGCGTTGGCGGCTAAACCTCCGCCGGCCGCCGCAGGAGCGGTTCCAGTGCGTCGAGCAGCCGGGCGGCGCCGAACCGCACGGGATCGTCCGCCGGGAGCCCCGTCTCGGCTTCAGCTGCCTCGACGGCGGCGTGCGCTGCCCCCTCGTCGAGGTGACGCGTGTTGAGCGCGATCGCCCGCACCCTGGCAGGCCGCGCGAGCAGGCTGAGCCGCTCGTGCAGGTCGACCAGCTCGGCAAGCGGCGGCATCGGGAAGAGCTCGTTGTCGTCGACGACCGTCTGCCCCGCTTCATGGCAGAGGACATACGCGTCTGGAGCGGAGCCGTGAATCAGGCCGAGTGTCACGCCGGAGTACGCGGGGTGCAGCACCGAGCCCTGCCCCTCCACGAACAGCAGCTCCCCGCCGCGCTCGACACCTTCGAGGACGAGCTGCTCGGCGGCGCCCGCGATGAAATCGGAGACGACCGCATCCACCGCGATTCCCCAGCCGGCGATCGCGATTCCCGTCTGCCCGGTCGGCACGAACTCGCTCGCGATCCCCCGCCGCCGGGCCTCGCGGTCGAGCTCGAGGGAAACGGTCATCTTCCCGATCGCACAGTCGGACCCGACGGTCAGGACGGTCGTCGCGCCGTGGGTGAGGTTGGCGCCGGTCGGGACGTTCAGCCCCGGCGGCGGCAGGCGAAGGTCGCGCAGCTCCACCCCATGCTCGCGGGCCAGCGCCACCAGCTCCTCGTCACGGGTCAGGAACTCGTGCAGGCCGTTCTCCACGTCGAGACCGGCCGCGATCGACGCTTTCAGGAGGCCGCGCCAGGCGGGTGGAAAGCGTCCGCCCTGCGTCGCCACACCGACCAGCGCGACGGTCGGCGCGAGCGGCAGCGCCTCCTCGACGGTCGCCACGACCGGGAACCCGTTCTGCTCCTCCCCGCCTCGCGTCGAGTCGACGAGCGCAACGACCTCGTCCGGCCGGTAGCGCAGCACACCGTGCGCGGTCTTGCCGTAGTGCGGGTCGGCCGAGCGGCCCTCGGCGAGGATCAGCAGCCTACGCGGGCGCGACACCGAGGCCTTCCCGCGCCGCCGGCACCTGGACGCCTCCCTCGAACGCCACTCCAGGCCACGGATCGCCGGCGAGCAGCAGGTTGCCGTCGAGGTCGACGTGGTCCATCAGGCTCGCGATGTGCGCGCCGGGCGCGATGCCGAGCCCGGACTCGATCATGCAGCCGAGCATGACGCCGAGACCGAGCGCACGGGCCGCGTGGACGATCCTGACCGCTTCGCGGATGCCGCCCGACTTCGCCAGTTTGATGTTGACGCCGTGCGCACGTTCGGCGCAGGCTGCGACGTCTGCGAGCGTGTGGCAGTCCTCGTCCACGTAGATCGGGAGCGCCGAGCGCCGCTTCAGCTCGGGGCCGTCGGGGTCGCCGGCGGGCAGCGGTTGCTCGCAGTACTCGAGCTCCATCTGCGGGAGGTACTCGAGCGCCTCGTCGAGCGTCCAGTACTCGTTCACGTCGCACTGCAGCGGCAACGTGGTCGCGGCGCGGACCGCGCGCACCCGCTCCAGGTCCAGCCCGTCGCGTCCGCCGAGCTTCAGCTTCAGCCGCCGGAAGCCGCGCGAGGCTGCCTTCTCGGCGCGGCGGGCCATGTCGTCGGGATCGCCGAGCCAGACCGTCCACGACGTCGGCGGCCCGAGCCGCCGCAGGCCGAGCAGGCTGTACACCGGGAGCCCGGTCAGCTTGCCCTGGAGATCGTGCAGCGCCGCGTCCACCGCCGCGCGCGCAGCCTGCTCCCCGGGCGGCAGGCCGGCGAAGATGTCGTCGAGCGCAAACGGATCGGCGCCGATCGAGACGCCACCGAGCCAGGCGACCGCCGACGCGGCCGTCTCCTCGTACCGGTCGATCGGAGCCGCCTCTCCGAAACCGCTGACGCCGTCGTGGTGGACTTCGACTTGCACCACCTCGACGTCGTCCTCGGCGCCGCGCGAGATCACGAACGTCTCCGCCAGATGCAGCGTCGCGATGCGCGCGGTCAGCTCCACGGGGCCAGCCTAATCGGCCTGCGTCGCTGTCTTGGGAATGTGTCGATTCCGCGGCGATCCGGTGTCGATTCGGCCCGCACGCTGGTCAGCGCGGTGCGCATTCCGTACGTTTTTCGCCTCGTGAGCGGGCCCCCGACGATCGAGATCTTCCGGACCGTCCAGGACTCCGTGCGGGAGGGGACCGTCACGATCGAGGCGGAGGGGCAGCCGCATCTTCGGCGAGCTCGCGCTGATCGACGCGTCCCCACGTAGCGCGACGGCCACCGCTACGAGCGACTGCGACCTCGTCGCTCTCGACGAACGCGCGTTCCTGTTTCACGTCTCGCAGACGCCGTTCTTCGCGTTGAGCGTGATGCGCGTGCTCGCCGACCGGCTGCGCCGTGCGACGGCGCCCCAGGTCGAGCCTGCGGCCGAGCACGCCGTCCACGACTGAGCGACTCGGATGGGGGAAAATCCTGGTGTTGCATCAGGAATGGTCTCCGCCGACGATCGAGGATGCCACGTTCGGAAACGTGCGCGGGGCGATCGCCGCAGCGCGGGCAGGCGTCGCCACCCAGCTCGAAGGCAACGTCGGGATGTCGGCCGAGCAGGCCGAGACCTTCGCGCAGAGCCTGCTCCGGGACGGCGGCCCGCCGGTGCGGTTGCGGCTCGACGGGATCTGGTTGCACGTCGAGCCGATCGAGGGACCAGACTGAGCGCGTGAGCGCGCCTCGACGATCGTTCCTGGCGTCTCCGCGAAGGCGCCGCCGGCTCACCTGGCTCACGGCGGCGCTCGCCGTGGCCGGCGCCGTCACGCTCGTCGTCGTGCTCGTGCCGGGGCACCACGGCTCGTCGACCAGCCGCAGACACCGCCGCCGGTGCCGACCTTCGGTGGTTCGACGGGCACGTCGCGCTGCTCGATTTCACGCTCGCACGGCCCCGTCGGCGCCGTGCGCCGGCCTGAGACGGTTTAACATGCGTTCGTTCTGCAGACAACAACAGCGAGCGCAGAAGCAACGCTCAAGCCAAAGTGAGACGGGAATCTCTGCGGCATTGAGCGAAGGCCGTCGGCGGGCCCGGATGCGGCGACGTAACTCGGGCCCGCCACGGCCGACCAGCGAGAGCCTCTAGACTCGCGGCTGCCGCCCGGCCCCGGTGGAGGCGATGTCCGCACAGGGGCAACCGAGGGCGATCTTCCAGCGGGCGATCGAGCGGGGCAACCTTCTGGTCGCCGAGCAGACGCTGCGCACCGAGATCCCGCTGCCGACCCTCGCCGACCTGCTCGAGCTCACAGCGCTGATCGCGCTGAAGCAACCGCACCGCCATGCGCGGGTCGCAGCGCGCTGGCTCCTGAAATGGCTGCAGCGCTGCGAGGACGCGACGATCGACGAGGCGGCGCTGGCGGCGGCGTGCCTGACGGCGCTCGGCGGCCGGCATCACGAATCCGCGCTCGCGACGCTGCGCGAGCTCGCGGTCACACCCGCCACGGCGTCATCACGCTAAGTTGCCGCCGTGATCGAGATCAAGCTGCACCTGACGAACGGCGACAGCCCGGCGTTCTCGGTCGAATCGCCCGAGACCGTCGACGACATCCGAGACGAGATCGACGCCGGCAAGTGGCTCAATTTCGGCAACAAGCGCTTCGTGCGCGGCGGCAGCGTCGTCTGGATCGAGATCGTCGACACCCAGGGCTCGGCGTAGCGGGGTCGGCGAGCTCCGCGACGCAGTCCAGCGTTCGCACACTCCCCGCCGTGACCTCTAAAAGGTGTCGGGAGGACGTCAGCGCCCTCCATCGGTGTTCCACGCCTCTTGCAGCGGCCGGTAGTCGATGACCGTGATGCCTTCGCGATCCAGAATCTCGCGTGCCTGTTGTGAGGTGAGGAACGCGTAGTCGCTTTGGCGGACGTGCCAGCCGGTTGACTCGATCGACCGCGATTGCTCGGTGCCGTACGCTGGATGGACGGCCCATTCGTTGAGACCCGGCGGAAGATCGCGGAGCAGTCGGGCGTAGGTTGCCGCCTTGTCGTCGAGGCTGACGGAATAGCTGTCCAGGAAGGCGTTATCGACAACTGGCTTGCCCTGTTGGCGCGCCTTGCGGCGGCCGTCGTCGAGCCAGACGCGAGCGGCAAGGGCGTATTCCTCGGCGAGCGCCATGGTCAGGTCGAGGATGTCGGCGCGCCCGCCGTCGGCGAGGCAGTGCCAGTCGAGGTGCGTGGGTGCCAGTCCGACGTCGACCACGGCGTCGATCTGAGCGCGCAGCTCGCATTCGACCTCGTTCAGCTTGGCCGCTGCGAGCAGCGCGGTGCGCTGTGCGGTCGTGTCGACGAAGAGCTCCTCGGTGTCCGGGTCGAGCAACGAGGGCACATCGGCTTTGGCGGCGGCCGGGCCCCAACGGAAATCGGGCGTGTCGCGGATCAGCGAGAGGTGGATGCCGAATGGGATGTGGGGTCGTTCGCGCAGCAGTCGCATCGCGTTCGCCGCCGCTGGGCACGGGACCATGAGGCTGCAGGAGCTCGCGATGCCGTTCTCGATCGACTCGATCACGCCAGCGTTGACCGCCTCGTGCATGCCGAAGTCGTCGCAGTTGACGATCAGCACCCGCGCGCCAGGTGCAAAGCCCAACAACTCACTCGACCGTCCATACACCACGGGTCACTCTCCACGACCGTCCCCGTACTCGCTAGTCCGTGGCGTCGGGGGTCATTCCCGAACTGTGGGTCGGGCGCCGCGACCAATGCCTGATGGTCGCTTGCCGCCCATACTTCGGGCATGGACGATGAGCGCCCGCCGATCTGCCCCGCTTGCGGAGTGACAATGGCTCCAGTAGCGCTAAGCGCACGGAAGGAGCGCGACGGAGAATGGATCTGCCTGGAGTGCGAGGAGACTGCGGATCCGGACGGCACTCCACTCGGCGCGCGCTCGTTGCTTCGCTAGCGAGGTAGCGCCTGCTCCGTCAAGACGTTGCCGTTGCTGTCGAGCGTCTCGAGGTAGGCGACGTCCTGCCGTTGAGGCGTCTGCCCTTCGTCAGACACGAAGAGGTTGTTGACGACCGGCGTTGAGTCGATCACATTGCCTGCGGCGTCGGCAAAGGCGACCGTCGCGACGCCGTCGGCTGCGACGCCCATCAGCGTGTGCCGGAAGCTGATTGCCTTCACGTCGGCCGAGGGGAAGTTGTCGTCGTTCAGATCGCACAGCACGCCCTTCCCAGGCGTCGCGGCGACGTGGTCGACTGCGAGGCAGAAGTCGCCGTCTGCGTTTCGCGATGCGTAGAAGGCGATCCCGTTCAACACCCCGAGCGACTGCATCGTCGAACCAACGCCCCATGCTTTGAAGCGCCTCATCGAGCCGCGACTCGCCCGGCAGGACAGAGCTCGTCGGCACGGACGTTCCTTCGTTCGACGCTGCCCGGACCTGGTCACCGTCGTCTTCGTCGAGAACGAAGACCGGCTGACCGTCGACGCTGCGCTGGCCGGCGGCGCCTACTGGGCGGTCGACCGACGCCCCGGCGCGACGGAGGTCGTCCGTGCAGTCACCGAGGCATACAAGGCCAAGCGCGACGAGACCGAAGCCACCAGGATGATCAGCGGTACGCGCGCCAGCCTGACGCGTCGCGAGCTCGAGATCCTCCGGCTCGTCGCCGAGGGCCGTCCCAACCGGGAGATGGCGACGCTCCTCTGGGTGACCGAGCAGACGATCAAATTCCATCTCGCGAACACGTACAGGAAGCTCAATGTGACTGGCCGTTCCGAAGCGATTCGCTGCGCACACGAACACGGCTTCGGCGATACCTCATCGGGCGAACCTGGGACGGGAATCCGCGAGCCACGCCGGCCGATCAAGCCATCACTCACCGGAGGCGCCGCTGTCGATCCCACAGAAGACGCCGAGCTGCCAGACGAGACCGACACGCCTCGCGGCGCACACAGTCAAGCGGCGTAAGCCTGTGTCTTGAGCTACCGCGAGGAACTGATAACCACGTCGGGATTTGGTCCGGCGCTGCCTGGCACGGACGGTGGACCTTTGGGGAAGCAGGTGAGCGGGAAGACGGGCGTCCAGTCGCGATCCCACTCGGACTACGTGTCGAACCAACCGCCAACCCTATGCGTCGGCGCCGTGGTGGCTAGCGCGCGAACAGCTCAGCAATTCGCGAGACGCGTCTACGACCGCGCATAAGCATCTGCTCGCGGTGTCGTCTCGGGATTCGCCGCCACACGTCGTAAGCAGTCAGGATCAACCCGAGCGGCCCTAGACGGCGAAGCAACACCGTTCGCAGGAGGAACACGCGAAAAGCGATACCCGCAACGCCATCGAGCGAACCTCCAATGACCCCGGGGGGAGGTCGTACCGAAACGTGGGTCGAGCCCACGCTCCGTCCGGCGGCCAACGCTTCCGCGATCGTAGGAGTTTGCTGGGAAAGCGCCAATGATCTCCGCATGGCGGACGCCGAGAGGAGCTCGGATCCGCGGACAGCCGCGGTCAGTTTCGTAACAACTGAGCATTTCGCGCTTCAGTCGGCGCGTTCGGCCACGATTTCGGAGTCGACGGGTAGGGCGACGATGTTTCTGACGTCGGTCTCCGGAGGACTTGTTGCGCTCGGCCTAGTCGCGACGGCGACACGTCTCGGCACCACGTTTTTCGCGATGGCGCTGATTGTGCTGCCAGCTCTGGCGTTCATCGGTGTCGTGACGTGGGCGCGAGTTCTCCAGTCCGGCGTCGAGGACTTCGGCTATGCCAGACGGATCGCACGCTTGCGCGCGTACTACTTCGACAATGCTCCGGAGCTCGATGCCTACCTTCTTCGTGTTCCCGAGTCGGAATGGCTGAACGTCCTCGGACTGCGCTCTGGACGCCGGCAGCAGTTCGTCACGATCGCCGGTTTGGTCGCCGTCATCACATCGATACTGGCCGGCGCGGCTTTTGGCGTGCTCGCCGCTGTCATCTCCGATTACTCTTTGTCTGCCGCCCTCGTCGCCGGCGGCCTGGTGGGAGGCCTCCTCCTCGCCGCCCTCATGAGGTATCAGGACGCCGCCCGGAGCCGCGGCGGTGCGGCGCCGCTGACCGACGACGTCGACAATCACAATCCTTAGAAAGATCGAGCGTTTCCCTTCGTACGGGCTGCCCATCAGAGGTCACAACGCGGCAGAGCTCAGCCATTTCCTAGCGGGACCTGAGCCACGATCGGCGCCAAAAGGCCCTGGCCTGGGCGAGCGTCCTCTCACCCGAACCCCACACGAACCGTGAATGTCGAAGGGCTCACCGCAGCAGGCAATGGAATCCGAGGATTGGGTGAAGTTCGATGGCGTTCGGGGCGATGCCGTTTGGCCATGTTTGAAGTCCCAGAACGCGACGCAAGTGTCGCGTCTCGAGCTTTGTTACTCGGGCAGGGTGATCGTCGAAGACGCAGCGACCAGCCCGGCGTTCAACTCACGGGCACTTACAACCGTTCGCCCGAACGGAACGAGAGCGGCTCCCGCCATCTTGATGTCCGCGATCCCAAGCGGAATCCCGATGATCGTGAGGCAGAGGGCAACACCGGTCAACAGATGTCCAAGAGCAAGCCACCAACCGGCCAGAACGAACCACAAGATGTTCCCGACTACGCTCAACCGTTTGTGTCGGGTGGGGCTCTGGATCAGCGCGCGACCGAACGGCCACAGCGCGTAACCGCCGAGCTTGAGCGACTGCTTCGCGAACGGCAACCCGATGATCGTGACCGCCAACAACACCGCCGCGAGGAGATAGCCAAGCGCCATCCAGACGCCCGCGAGCACCAGCCAAATGATGTTGAACAGGGTTTTCATGTGCTACTGCTGCGCCGGCGGCGCGTTCATCGCGGCGAGCATCGCCCGTAGACGCTCCCGCTCCTGCGTGCTCGTTTCGTTCCAGGCGAGAAGCGCCCGGATCTGCTCGACGCTCAACTGCGCGTCCGGCTGCTCTAACAACCTGCGCAGGTCACGCAATTGGGACTGGTTGTAGCTGTAGGACACGGTCGAAGCTTCGCAGGTTCGGGATGTGAGCTACGCGCGCCGACCTCCTCTTCTGGCAGGCCGTCCGTTTCGCTGAGATCAGTCGGAGCCGGAACGAGAGCCCCATAACTTCTCGCTGTCGCGCGAACCAAGCGAAGACCGAATCTCGTACCGCGTCTACCTCCGCCGTTGGAAGTTGCCGAGTGTTTCCAGGTTGGACAGCGGTTCTCGGCCACGAAGATGCGACAACCACGTTGCGGGTCTACGCCCACCTATTCGACCGTCAGCGCACCGATGAAGCCGTCCGTGTGGCGCTCAGCACGGCGTCGAGTTGACATTCCTGTTGACATTCGAGCCCCGGTGCGGCTGGCGGGTCGCCAGTTTGGCTCTATCGGTAGTGCGCCCGGCAGGAATCGAACCTGCGACCTTTCGCTCCGGAGGCGAACGCTCTATCCCCTGAGCTACGGGCGCGGGGATGACGGGAGTGTAGTCACCGCCCGGCGCGCCACTCGTCGCGGGTCGGCAGGCGGCCCGCCCGGCGGGCGGCGACTACGCACTCGAGATGCGCATGCCGGCGGCGCGACAGGTCGCCCTCGGGGGCGATCAGCGCGTGCTCGCTCGTCGCGTGCAGCATCCCGTCGCAGAGCGGACACACGTAGCTCGCCGGCTTGAGGCTCTGAGCGGGCCGCATCTCCCACCAGCGGGCCTCGTCCACGGCGCGACGATACCCTCGGCCGGTGCTCCGCCGGCTCGTCCGCACGCTGGACCCACGCCTCCCGGGCGAGGTGTGGCTGTTGCAGCTTGGCGGCGTCATGAACTCGTTCGGCAACGGCGTGATGCTGCCGTTCCTCGTCATCTACCTGCACGACGTGCGCGGATTCGGCCTGGGTGTCGCCGGGCTCGTCGTGGCGACGTCGGCGGCGGCCCAGCTCTCGGCCGGGATCGGCGCCGGGCCGCTGGTCGACCGCCTCGGCCCGAGGGTCGTGCTCGCCGGCGGGCTCGTGATGCAGGCGGTCGGCATCGGGCTCTTCCCGCTCGTGCGCCAGCCGTGGGAGGCGTTTCTGCTGATCGCGATCGAAGGTGCAGGCAGCGCCGGGTTCTGGCCGAGCCAGTCGACGCTGATCGCTCGACTGACGCCCGCCGAGCGCCGGCACGCCGCCTTCGCGCAACAGCGCGTGACGATGAATCTCGGCATCGGCCTCGGCGGCCTCACCGGCGGGTTGATCGCGAGCGTCTCGAGTCCCGGTTCGTTCACGGTTCTCTTCCTGCTCGACGCGGTGACCTTCCTCGCCTACGTCGGCGTCCTCGCGTTCATCCACGGAGGCGGACCCGTTCCCGAGCACGCCGACGGACCCTCGTCGTACCGCGCGGTGCTGCGCGACAAGATCTTCGTCCGGCTCTGGGTGCTCAACTTCCTGTTCGTCACCGCCGGCTATTCGCTCTTCAATCTCGTTCCGCCGTTTGCACACGACCACGCGGGCCTGGGCGAGCACCAGATCGGCGCGCTCTTCTTCGTCAACACGATCGTGATCGTGATCGCCCAGCTCCCGATCTCGCGGATCATCGAAGGCCGTCGCCGGATGCGCGCCCTGGCGCTGATGCCTGCATCGTGGATCGTCGCGTGGCTGCTCGTCGACCTTGCCGGCTGGCGGCTCCACGGCGGCGGCGCGTTCGCGCTGATCGCGGTCGCGCTCGCGATCTTCGGCATCGGCGAGTGCTTCCACGGGCCTGCGCACCAGGCACTCGTCGCGGAGATCGGCCCAGCCCATCTGCGCGGCCGGTACTTCGCGGTGCACTCCCTCTCGTGGGGCCTCGCCGGAACCGTCGGCCCCGCACTCGGCGGCTTCGTGCTCGCGGGGGCGCCGTTCGCGCTCTGGCCGATCGCAGCGTGCGTGTGCCTCGTCGCCGCGATCGGCTCGCTCGGCCTCGAACCACGCCTGCCTGCCGAGCTCCGGCGCGTCCCCCACACCGACGCCGAGCCACCGGTGCCGCTGCTCGCGGGAACGGGCTAGCCAGGAGAACCCGAGTACAATCCCGAACATGCCGACGATGCCGATTCTCGAGGACCCGCTCAGTACCGATGCCGAGCCTGCCTCGCATCCGGCGCACGCGCACGCGCGAAACGATCGTCGCGCTGCCTGCGGCACCGACGCCGCCCGCTGAGCTCAGCGCCGCCGGCCTCACCTGGATCCACCTCAACGCGCCGACGCTGCAGCAGGCGCAGCAGCTGGCAGAGCGCTTCGGGTGGCATCCGCTCGACGTCGAAGACGTCCTCTCGAAGCGCCAGCGGCCCAAGGTCGACGACTACGCCGAAGAGGGCTACCTGTTCGGTGTCCTCCATTTCCCGGTCTACGACCGCGCGGTGCAGCGGCTGAACGCCGCCGAGCTCGACGTCTTCGTCGGGCCGGATTACCTCGTCACCCTTCCGGCGGTCGAGCTCCTCCCGGTCACACGGCTCTTCCGCCGTTGCGAGGAAGACGGCGACTACCGCGTGCAGCTGTTCTCGAAGGGCTCCGGGCGCCTGCTCTACGAGGTGCTCGACGATCTCTTCGACTACTGCTTCCCGATCCTCGACAAGATCGGGCACAAGCTCGACTCGCTCGAGGACGACGTGTTCGAAGGACGTTCCGAAGAGGTCGTCCGCGACATCTCGAACGTCAAGCAGGAGATCATCAGCTACCGGAAGATCATCAAGCCGGAGCGCTCGACGCTGCGCCTGCTCGAGCGGCACATCGAGCGGTTCCTGCCCGAGGAGCTCGAGCTCTACTTCGACGACATCGTCGACGCAGCCGAGCGCATCTGGGACATCCTCGACAACTACAAGGAGGTCGTCGAGGCGCTCGAGGACACCAACGAATCCGTGATCTCGCACCGGCAGAACGATGTCCTGCGGATCCTGACCGTGTTCTCGGTCGTCCTGCTCCCGCTGACGGTGATCACCGGGTTCTTCGGGATGAACGTGCAGTTTCCGGGCTACGGCACCGTCTGGGCGTTCTGGGTGATCTTCGTCGGCGTGGTGGTCGCGCTCGCCGGAATGCTCGCGTTCTTCCGGCACAAGCGCTGGCTGTAAAGAACCGCGGCGCGGCTGCCGACAACGAGTGAGGGCGCCGCGGGTCGGTGTTCTCTTTAGCCCCTTCGCCGCAGAAGGGAAGAGTCCACCCCTGACCCGCGGTGCTCCTTTACGCTCGGCTGCGTGAGCCCCAAGCCTTTGTGGGCGCCGTGGCGCCTCGAGTACGTTCAGCACGCCGACGAGCTCGACCGCTGCATCTTCTGCGAGCCCGAGCCTGAGCTCCTCCTGCACCAGAGCGAGCACGCGAGCGTGCTGCTGAACCGCTTCCCGTACGCGTCGGGGCACCTGCTCGTCGCTCCCCGCCGGCACGTCGGCGACCTCGCCGACCTCTCGGAGGACGAGGCGCTCGAGATCCACGGGCTCTCGGTCAAGGGCATGGAGGCGCTGCGGGCGGTCTACGCGCCACACGGCTTCAACCTCGGCTGGAATCTCGGGCGGGTTGCGGGCGCGGGGATCGAGGACCACGTCCACCAGCACGTCGTGCCCCGCTGGAACGGCGACACGAGCTTCATGCCGGTGCTCGGCGACGTGAAGGTGATCCCGGACGCACTCGCGTCGACGAAGCGGAAACTCGCCGACGCCTGGCGCTCGAACGACTAGTTCGTGTGACGCGGCTGCGTTTCCCTGCCCCGGGCGAGACCAAGGATCCGCTCGACCTGCGGCATGACGTAGGTCTGCCGGTCCAAAATGTTCGATGCGGGCGGCGACTGTTCGTTACGCGCGCGCGTCGAGGCGTCCGGTCCGTCCGGAGAGCTCTTCAGCAGCCGCGCCCGCCTGAACGCCTAAGCAGGTGGGAACTGGAGGGAAGACAGGAGCCGCGTCGCTATGGGTAGGAAGTGTTTGAAATCCGTCGCGGATGCATGGATGACGATCACGACTGTCTTGCCGCGCACGGTGAGAGCCGCCATGCGGAACGCGTTGTCGTGGTCGATCCTGAGTTCGGGCGGGTTCGCGCCGACGATCGTCCACTCCCCCGGTGGTGGTGCGGTGGCGTCGAAATAGAGAGCCTGCCGACCGGCGATCGTCCATCGCTTGACCGGTGTTGGAGGGTCGTACGGGGCGAAGTTGAAGTGTCGGGAGAGCGGTCGGGCCAACGTTTCGGCGGGAGACATTCGTCCGTCACCTGGGCCGGCGATAACGTCGAGCTCGTGTCGCGCGTCCTTCCAGAAGAGCGTTGCGCTTTCGAAGCGCACCTTGCCGCCCTTGTGGCTGTCGAACTGAGCGCCGGCCCAGCCGCTAACTGCCGGCGTTAGGTTCGGCGTCGGGTCAAGAAGACTCGCGCCGTATGTGGTTGCCGCCGCGAGTGGCGCGACCGCCGGGTTTCCCGGCGTGGACTGAGGGAGATCCCGCACCCTCCCGTTCGCACCGGACGAGGCCGTCACGCCGAGCGTGGCAACGACTGTCCCGACGACCGTGACCGTCAGGCCCAGACGAGATCGTTTGTGCATGTGCCTCCCTTCTATTTCTGGCTAGAGCACACACCGGCAGCGGCTCGGAAGAGCGACGACATCCAGAGGGCACAAGCCGCCTGCCGGCCCTGTGGCACGGTTGCGATCCGCTTGTGGCGGTTATAAAACTTTGTGCCGACTGAGTCAATGTGGTGTCATGCGTCAAACAAGCCTGACCACGGCGACCTGCGCCGGCCGGCCTAGGCCCCCTACCGGTGAGCTCTCAGTCGGCAGAACCGGTGGCCGGTGGTTTCGGAGGGTGCTGATCCGCGCGACCTCCACCAGCGCAGCCGGCCGCCAGAGCACCGCCTCGGCGACACGCTCGAGCTCGAGACGCATTAGAAAGTCGAGGTAGAAGGAACGGCTCTAACGCTCGGTAGAGCCGTTTTCCTCAGAACGACTAGTTGTCGTCGATCAGGCGGGACGTGCCGGCCAGGAGGTCCGCGGCGACGCTCGCGTAGATCGTGTTCAGCTGATCCGCGTTCGGCTGGTTGTAGAAGTTCCCGGGGCTGGCGATCCCCTGCAGTGCCTGCAGCGCGCTGATCGCCGGCTTCTCGGCGCCCTGCACCCAGGTGCCGCTCGAGTTCTTGTTCAGGCCCTGGCAGATGTCATGGCCCGCGTCGTAGCCGATCGAGTAGACGAGCGTCCCGGCCGCCTGGATCGTCTGGGACGACGCGATGCCCTGGTGGCACGGCGTCGACCGGTACGGGGACGACTGCGCGTACGACGTCGGACCGGTGTTGGCCGCGCCGTCGGACATGAACACGATCACCTTCTGCGTATTCGGCCGACCGTCCTTGACGAGTTCCGCCTGCGCCGCCTCGAGCGCGTTCGCGTAGGAGGTGGTCCCGTTGGGCTGGACGCAGTCGATCGCCGACACGAGCTTCGACGAGGAATTCAGCGTGCTGCCCGTCTTGTAGTCGCCGGACAGCGGCACGAGCACGTAGTTGTCGTTTGGCGTGCTGTAGGGCCCGGCCGTGAACGGGCAGACGTCGTTCGGGCTCTTGGCCGGCGGCAGAACGGCGAAGCCCACCTTGTCGAGCGTGGGGTCCATGTAGCCGAGGAACGTCTTCAACCCGTTCCGCGCGTTCTCCATGTCCAGGCACTCCGGATGGTCGTCGTGCCCTGCGTCATCCGTGCACATCGAGCCGGTCCGGTCGAGGACCAGCATCACGTCGAGCGGCTTGCTGCTGCACGGTGAACAGGCGCTCGCAGCTGCGCGCACCGGAATCGAGCTGATTCCGAGAACCTTCCCGAACACAGTCGGAACGCTGGCCGTCTCCTTGACGGCTACCGCGTTGCACGGGCCTGTGCAGACGCCGTCCGACGACGGTACGCAGCCGGGGGCCGACGCAATGCACTTCATCGTCACCGTCATCTGGACGTTGTCGACCCCTACTGGTGCGTTGGCTCCGGCCGCGCCGTAGGCGTTGGCGAGCCCGTTCGCGGAGCCGACCGACGGCAGCCCACCGGCGCCCGCAAGTGCCGCTGCGTCGACCGACGACTGCAGCTTCCGCTGAGCGAGGTACGCATGGCCGACGTCCAACACGAGCGCCGCGAAGCCGAGCAGCACCACCAGGAACAGCACGACGAGCACGAGCGACTGCCCGCGTTCGTCGCGCAAGCGGGTGCCGGTCCGGCTCACAGGAACCTGGCGAGCGTCAGGACGGCCGGCCCGAGGATGACGATGAAGAGCGCCGGGAAGATGAAGAACGCAGCCGGGAAGAGCATCTTCACCGGAGCCTTCGCCGCCCGCTCCTCCGCGACGGCCCGCCGGCGCTTGCGCGTGTCGTCGGCCAGGTTGCGAAGTGTGCGCGCCAGCGACAGGCCGAGCTGCTCGCCCTGGAGCACCGCGCGGACGAAGGAGGCGATCTCCGGCGTGTCGACGCGCTTGGCCATCCGCTTCAGCGCGTACTCGCTGCTCTGACCGACGCGCAGGTCGGTGAGGACGAGCCCGAACTCGTCGGCGAGGGGCCCGGTGCTCGATTCGACGAGGCGCTGGATCGCGCCAAAGAACCCGAGCCCGGCCTCGACCGAGACGGCGAGCAGGTCCAGCGCCTCGGGCAGCTTTTCCGCGATCCGTTCGCGCCGCGAAGCCGCGCGCCGGTCGAGGACGAAGCCGGGTGCGACGAACGCGAGCACGCAACCGGCCGCCAACACGATCGCCGGCGCGCCGCCGGACAGCCCAGCCGAGCTGCTGAACGTGATCACCGCGACGGCAGTCAGGCCGACGAGGCCGACACGGAGCGCCGCGAACGACTCGGGTGTCACCCGACCGGCCAGTCCGGCGGCTGCGATCCGGTTTGGCAGCCGCTCCAGCATCTTGGCCGTCGTGAACCGGCGTCCGACGTTCTCGAGCGCCTCGCTGGCCGCGCCCGCCCGATAGCGCGGTCGCCGGTTGGCGTTGACGCCGGAGAAGCGGCGCACCATCGCCACCGATGCTGTGCGACGCCGGCCCTGCGGCGTGAGCGTGTCGGCGAAGACGAACACGGCGCCGGCGAGTGACAGGCCGGCGAGCAAGAGCAGCAGCATGGTTACCCCTTTACCGTCCCGATCCGCCGCAGCGTGATCGTCCCCAGGATCATCATTCCCAGCCCGGTGGCCACCATTAGGTGCCCGCCGCTTGTCTTCCAGAGCGGACGCATGTAGTCGTGGTTGAGGCTGGTGAGCAACAGCGCCGCCACGAACGGCAAGGCCGTCAGCACGTTTGCCGACGTCCGCACCATCCCGGTCAGCGCCTTCACCTTGCGGCGGAACTGCTCGCGCGAGCGAACGGTCTCCGCCACGAGCTCGAAGAGCTCGGCCAGGCTGCCGCCAATCTGGCGCTGGATCGTGATCGCGTCGAGGACGAACTTCAGATCCTCGGAACGGATGCGCTCGCCGAGCTCGACCAGTGCGTCGTCCAGGGAGCGGCCGAGATGCACTTCGGCCACGACACGCCGGAACTCGCGCGATGCGGGCTCCGCAACGTCGGTCGCGACCGTCTGCAGGGCCGTGTCGAAGCCGTGACCTGCCCGAAGGGACGCTGCCAGGGCGTCCAGCACCTCGGGCAGCTGATTCTCGAACGCCCGGGAGCGCCGCGCACCGGCGATCGCCAGGACAACCCACGGCAGTGCCAAGGCGGCGAGCCCACCGAGGACGCCCGCCCCGATGCCGCTCCGCCCGGTCAGGTACACGAACGTGACCAGGACGAGTGCGACGTCCAAGAACGCGATCACACCTGGGCGCACGTCGATGCCGGCGCGATCGATCGCGCCGACCACGTGCCGCTGGAGGCCGAACCGCTCCAACGTCCGCTCGACCCCGCTGACGAGCTCGGCACGGTCGACCGTGACCTGCGGCGCCCGGCGAGCACGTGCGGGCACGTACGGACTCATACGCCGGCGCACGAGTGCGCGCCGCCTTGACGTCATGACAAGAAGCGCCGCCCCGAACACGAGGACGCCGACCGCAAGGGCAAGGAGCGCGGTCATGAGAGCCGCCCTCCTCCGACCGTCTGCAGGCGATACGCAGCCGGTGCCGGGTCGAACGCCTCCGGCGGGATCGCGACCCCGGCATCGGCGAGCTTCGCCGTGAACTGCGGGCGGATCCCAGTGGGAAGCGGCCGGTCGTACATGGCGCCCGCGGGCCCACCCACCGGCTTGCACGAGAAGACCTCCTGCAGCGTCACCACATCGGACTCCATGCGCAGCACCTCGGTGACGTGCGTCACCCGCCGGGTGCCGTCGACGCCGCGAGAGATCTGGATGACGACGTCGAAGGCGCTGGCGATCTGCTCGCGGATCGCGCGGAGCGGAAGCTCCACCCCGGCCGTCAGCACGAGCGTCTCGAGCCGCGACAGCGCGTCACGAGGTGAGTTCGCGTGAATCGTCGTGAGCGAGCCCTCATGGCCGGTGTTCATGGCCTGCAACATGTCGACGGTCTCGGCGCCGCGCACCTCGCCGACGATGATCCGGTCGGGCCGCATGCGCAGCGCGTTCCGCACGAGCTCGCGAATCCGCACCTCGCCCTGCCCCTCGATGTTCGCGGGGCGGGACTCGAGCGAGACGACGTGCTCCTGCTGCAGCTGCAGCTCGGCCGCGTCCTCGATCGTGATGATGCGCTCGTTGTCCGGAATGAAGCTCGACAGGATGTTCAGCAACGTCGTCTTGCCGACGCCGGTGCCGCCCGAGATCAACATGTTCAGCTTGCCGCGCACGCAGGCCGACAACACGTCGACGAGCTCGGGCGTCAGCGAGCCGAGGTTGACGAGGTTGTCTGCCGTCAGCGCGTCGACCGAGAACTTCCGGATCGTCAGCACCGGGCCGGCCAGGGAGACCGGCGGCAGGATCACGTTTACACGTGAGCCGTCCGGCAGTCGCGCGTCGACCATCGGCGACGATTCATCGACGCGACGGCCGACACCCGACACGATGCGGTCGATCACCCGTAGCAGGTGGTCCTCACTCGCGAACCGCACATCGGTCTCGCACACGAGCCCCGCGCGCTCCACGAACACCTGCTCGTGGCCGTTCACCATGATCTCCGTGATCGACGAATCGCGCAGGAACGGATCGATCGGCCCGTAGCCGAGCACGTCGTCGACGACGGCCTCCACCAATCGAGCCCGCTCCTCGCTGGTCAAGCGCTCCGAGCGGCGCGAGAGCTCGCTCTCGACGACCGACTGCACCCGCCTACGCAGGTCGTCCGGTGCGTCGTCGAACGACCCGAGTTCGGGGCCGATCTTCGTCACGCACAGTGCGTGAAGCGCTGTCCGCAGCTCCGCGAAGCGATCGAGCAGGCGCTCCGACTGCGGCGAGCCGATGCGCGCCTGCAGGGCCGAGCCTTCGTCGTGTCCGTCGTTCCCGTGAATCCGCTGCTGCAGCGACATGTCAGTTCCTCCCGAAGCTGAGAATCCGCGCCGCACGCGGCGCCTGGCGGGCGACGGGCCAGCGGTCGCCGCCGACGACCGACTTTGCGAGCTCGAGCATCGCGCCCTGGAACGGCGACTCCGCGCCGGCGAGCACGGCCGGCGTCGCCTGATTGACCGCCTGCGGCACGCTCGGGTCGAGCGGCAGCACGAAGTCGACCTTGCGGTCCAGCGCAGCCTCGACGTCGCCGCGATCCATCACCGCGGGGTTCGCCCGGTTGAGGACGATGTTGAGCTTGTCGTCGCCGAACGACAGCAGCTCGAGCGTCTTCAGCGTGAGCCGCACGTTCTTCAACGTCGGCACGTCCGGGTTGCAGAGCAGCAACAGGCGGTCGGTCTGGTCGAGCGTCGCCAGCATGGGCCCGTAGAAGAACGGAGCAGTGTCGACGACCACGAGGTCGTACGCGTCGCGCGCCACGGTGAGCAGCGACCGGACCGATTCCTCGCGGACGAGCTCCGCGTCCTCGGGATTCATCGGCGCCGGAAGCACCGAGACCCCCGACGAGTGCCGCTCGGTGTAGACGCCGAGCTTCTCGGCATCGAGCTCGGTCGGCGTGCCGATCAGCTCGCGCACGGTGCTGTTCGGCGAGAGGCCGAGCATGATCGCCGCGTCGCCGAACTGCAGGTCGAGGTCGACGAGCAACGTCCGCTTGCGACCGATGGCCGCAGCGGCGACAGCGAGATTGGTCGCAACGACCGACTTGCCCGAGCCGCCCTTCGGCGAGAACACCGTCACGACACGGCCCTTTGCGTCGCCCTCGGCAACGCGCCGGGCAGCATGGGCCGCCTTCTCGATCGCGAACATCGCAGCCTCGCGCGTCGTCGGCAGCGAGAGCACGTCCGCGATGCCGGCGTCGAGAGCCCAGCGAACGAGCTCGGTCGTCGGCCTTTCCGCCGCGAACACGACGGGTGCGGAGCTGTGCTCGCGCACCGCCGCCAGCTGAGAGCGCGGCTGGATCGCAGCCTCGTGGACGAGCACGATCACGTCAGCGCGGGAATCGGCGGTCTGGGCGCCGGCGGGCAAGAGCTCGAAGGCGTCGATGCCTCCGAGCTCCCGCTCCAGCGCCGCAGCTTCCGAGCCGCCGACGACTGCTACACGGAGCAGGTCGTCAGCGTGCATTTGCGCCCGCGATCAGCGTCTCGGCCGTCACCGGCGCACTCGAAGCGTTGGACGGGTGGACCGACGGCCGCAGGAGCAGCGACCAGTCCGCGTTCTTCTCGATCCAGAACAGCTTCTGGGCCTGGGCCGAGGTGAGCTGCAGATCGATCGACGTGCCCGACCCGCTGCCAGAGGATCCGGACGGTGCCTTGACGACCAGCAGGTTGCGCAGGGCGATCACGCCGTAGTGGTTCTGCGACCCCTCGGGCTTGAGCACCGAGCCGACGACGTCGACGCGGTTCCCCTGGCGCACGATCCCGGCCAGCAGCTGATGCGAGTCGCCCGGCAGCTCGAAGACGCGCAGCTGGCCGTGCAGCGTCGAGACGACGCCCTCCTGCTGGCTCGTGCCGAACCGATGCGAGACGATCTGCTCGCCGTGGTAGGTCGGCTGGATCGCGACGAGGGTCGCGAGGTCGGTCTTGTTCTCGATCGTGCCCGACGCGACCGCGTTCGACGGCACACGCGCAGTCGTCAGCCAACCCGAGTGCGCGAGCTGGGTGCCGGTCGTGCCGACCGGAATGTCCCGGGCTGCGACGAGCACCGTGTGGTACGTCGGGCTCGCGTTCGCATTCTTCGACTTCGAGTTCGAGACGTAGATCAGCGTGAGCGCGACCGCCGCGATGGCGAGCACGGCCGCGATCAGGATGTTCTTCAAGTTGGTCGTAAGCTCCGGCATCGTTTCGCTCCTCCTCAGGTGCGCCGACTCACTCCACCCGCTCGGTCGTCGTGCTGTGCAGGTCGCCCGAGGCGACGACGATGCCGAGGAGGTTGATCTGATACGGATAGGTGGCAGCGACGGTGACGGTGCTCCCGGACTGCCAGGTCGAAGTGACGGTGGTGGAAACCTTTGACGGGTCGAGGTCAGTTGCGGCGCCGAGCAGGGCGTTCTTGGTCGCCTGTGTCGGGTCGGCGGCAGACCGGCTGACCGCGGCCTTGCGCGCGCCGGCACGGACTGCATCGGTCAGCGTGACCGAGTGCATGAACGCGATCCCGAACTGAATGATCCCGAACAGGATCAGGAACAGCAGCGGCGCGACGAGCGCGAACTCGACGAGCGCCTGACCGTTCTCGTTCCGTCTGATGTGCCGCATTGCCGCCCTTTCCCCTTGAAGCAAGCGGCAGGCGGGCCCCGCGCCCGCCTGCCGCCGAGAACCGCGTGCTAGCTCAGCCGCCGAGCGCCTTGACGATGTCGCCGAGCGCGGTGACCAGCTGATCCTTCAGGCCGGTCAGCGCGGTCACGAGCAGCACCGCGATGAGCACGCCGATGAGCGAGTACTCGACGAACGTCTGCCCGTCCTCGCGCTTGGCCGCCGTGTACAGGCGCAGGATCGCGCCGTTGATCGCGTCCGCAATCACGATTGGTGCCCTCCCTTTGATTCGTTGGCAGAGACGGAAATCGCTCTGCTCCACCCGCGACTTCCAGGTGGAGGCCGCCAGGTCACCGTAAGAGGCGATTCCCAAGGGCAATCCCCCCGGCCGGTTAGCCCTCGTCAGCCGGACGTCCAGCTTTGTGACATCTGCGTCACTCGTTCGAGTTAGGCCGCATCGCTTCTCTAGAGTCGAGTCGTGCGCACGGCTCCCGTCCTGCGCGGCGGGCCGCTGCTCACCGGCGTCTGGCTCGTCGGCGGCCTTTTCCTCTTCGCCTGCGGAACGATCTGCTTCCTCGAATCGCGACTCGGGCTGCCGCCGTGGGACGTGCTCCACCAAGGGATCGCGAAGCACACACCGCTCTCGTTCGGCGTCGCGAACGAAGCAGTGGCTGTGGTCGTGCTCGCACTCGCCTGGTCGCTCGGTTCGCGACCGGGCATCGGCACCGTGGCCAACGCGGTGTGCATCGGCGGTTTCGTGGCGCTCCTGCAGCCGCTCCATGTCGCGCACGAGCTCGGCCACGCACCGCTGGCCGGCCGCGCAGGCGTGATGCTGGCAGGCCTCGCGCTGACCGGGATCGGGTCCGCGTTCTACATCGGCGCCGGCGTCGGTGCCGGGCCGCGCGACTCGCTGATGCTGGTCGGGTCGAAGCGAACCGGCCTGCGGGTCGGCGCGATGCGCGCCCTCATCGAGTCGACCGCCCTCGTGATCGGTTTCGCGCTCGGCGGCAAGGTCGGGCTCGGCACGGTCGTCTTCGCGGCGTTGATCGGGCCGGCCGTCGAAACGGCGTTCTTCCTCGTCGCTCGCTCGCGGCTGGTGGGCTAGGCGGCCGCGGCGGCGAAGGCAGCCAGCGTGCGGTCGACGTCCGAGTCGCTGGTCGACCAGTTGCTCACGGAGATGCGGATCGCACGCCGTCCCTCCCACACCGTCCCGCTCATCCACGCCTCGCCTGAAGCCTGCACCGCCGCGAGCACGTCGTCGGTCTGCTCGTCAGACTCGAAGCGGAGGAGCACCTGGTTGAGCACCACCTCGTTCAAGACCTCGCAGCCCGGCAGCTCGGCCAGGGCGGCCCCAAACCGGCGCGCATGCCCGCACGTGCGCTCGACCAGGTCGGCGACGCCCTGCCGGCCGAGCGACCGCAGCGCCGCGTAGACGGGGAATCCCCTGGCACGGCGTGAAAACTCGGGATTCCAGTCCATCGGCTCGCGCGGCCCGCCCGGGTCGGCCTGGACGAGGTACGCGGCCCGAACACCCATCGCCGCCCGATGCGAGTCCGGGTGGCGGCAGAACGCCGCGCCGCAGTCGTACGGGACGTTCAGCCATTTGTGCATGTCGGTCGCCCAGGAGTCGGCGCGCTCGACACCGTCGCAGAGCGCGCGCAGCGACGGAGCGACCGAGGCCCAGAGGCCGAACGCACCATCGACGTGCAGCCACGCGCCGTGCGGCTCGACCGCGTCGGCAACGGCGTCGAGGTCGTCGAAGGCGCCGGTGTTGACCTCACCGGCCTGCGCGCACACGATCGTCGGACCGGCGGTTCCCGCAAGCGCTTCGCGCAACGCAGCGACGACGATGCGCCCCTGGCCGTCGGCCTCCACCACCGTCGAGGGCACGCCGAGACCGAGAAAGCGAAGCGCGCGATGATCGACCGGTCGGTCGGGAAGCGGCCCGCCGAGCGCGCGGCGCAGCTCCTCCGTGTCGACGGGCGGCAATACGTGCCGCTCGTCGAGCGAATCGAGGAAGTCGCCGGCCAGGCCGGATGTCAGCGAGAGCAGCTCGCGCAGTTCGCCCATCGGGTCAGGCGACCCACGCGAGGCCGTCGAAGAACGCTCGCACGGACGGGCGAAGGTGGCCGACCACATCGATCTCGAGCGTCGCAGGAAGTCGCGGCAGATCGACGTAGAGCGCGATCCCGTCGGCGGGCACGCGCGCGAACACGCGTCGGCCGACGCGGTCGCTCGAGGTCTCGAGGAGGGTGGTGGTGCCGCCGCAGCAGCGCGATGTCTTCGACCAGACATACAGCTCGCCGCCCCGCTCTCTGACGAGCGCGGCCGCCTCGGGTGAGACGACGATGTTGATGCCGAGGAGCCTACCGCTGCGACTTGAGTAGAGTCGCGCCGATGACCGGAGCCGACCGCGGCTCGATGCGGGATCGATTCGAAGCCGCCCGTCGAGAGCTCGAAGACGCCAGGAACGCCGAGCTCGGCAAGTCCCACGACGGGTCCGACGACCAGCGCGACGGGCCGCCGCCGCAGGCCGACCAGTCCGCCGACCAGGCCTGAGCCGGGTCGGCCGTCGCCGGCCGACCCGGAGAGCTCGGTCCTAGAGGCCGGGTGTCGTCGTGGTCGTGGCGGTGGTCGTCGTCGGCGGCTTGTGGTCGCCGTCGCCGCCACGGGTCGTGGTCGTCGTCGTGGTCGTCGAGGTCGTCGTCGGCGGCTTGTGGTCGCCGTCGCCGTCGCCCTGGTGGTTCGAGTCGCCGCCTGGCGTCACATTCGGCATGACGTGCAGTTCGGCCCCGCGAACCGTCACGGTCCCGTCGGTGCCGACGCACCCGACTCCGTTGAACCGCACGTTCTGGTTCGGACCGCCGAGCGCGACCGTCACGACCTGGCCGGGCTGGACGTTTCCGTGCTCACGCGACTTCGTCGCCGTCACCGTGAACGTCTGCGGGGCCGAAACGGTCCCGAAGACGTGCGTCCACTGGCACGGCACGTTGTGCTTGCCGCCCTCGGCGAGCGCGAAGGACGCCCCCACGCCGGCAACGCCGAACAGCATCAGCACCATGATCTTGAGTTTCACTCGAGCTCCTTCCGCAAGTCAGGTCGTTCGCAAATCCCTCGTTGCGGCTATCGGCGGGCGAGGCGGGATCCGGCTCACTCGCGCGAGGGAATGTCTCTCGGCGCGACAACACCGCCGACGCTAGACGCGGAAGAGGATGAAGTGGTCGTGCGGGATGTGCGGCTTGTCCGGCACGGGCCGGGTCTCTTCGCGCCAGTCCTCCCCGGCCACGTCGGCTGCGAGCCGGCGCCAGAAGGCCGGAGCGCCGCCGTTCCCTGCCTGGAAGCCGATCTCCCAGCCGCCCGGATGACGTGCGAACAGCTCCCGGGCGACCCGGTAGCCGACGCGTTCCCGGCGCGCGGCGCGGACGACGAAGAAGTCGCCCATCGTCCGCAACTCGCCCGTCAGGCCGCCGACGAAGGCGAAGCCGGCCGGCGCCTCACGAACGGAGATCAGGTACCCGCAGGCATCGGGATTGTCGAAGTAGCCCGGCAGGCGGCCGTCCTTGTACCTGCCCTCGGCGTTCGGCAGCGTCTCGCGCACCTCGGACATGTCGTGCGAGTACAGCTGCCACAGCCGGTCGAGCACCGGCCGGTCCTCGTCGGTGACCACGCGAAGCAGCGCGGCCGTGTCCACCTGGGCCGTGTCCACGCGGTGATCCGGCACGAAAGCGGGCGAAGGGGCTCGAACCCTCGACCCTCAGCTTGGGAAGCTGATGCTCTACCAACTGAGCTACGCCCGCGTAGAGCCAAATCTAGCGGTTCTCGACCCCGCACAGTCCGCCCCCGCTGAGGGAAGCGCGGACTACACGCGGCGCGACTGAGAGTAGGACGGCAAGCGTGAGCTGCTTGCCTGATCAGAGATGCGTCTCACTCCTCGTTGTCTCTGGCCCAGGGGGAGCGCCACGCTGCGTCCTCTCTCGACTCCCGCAGTTGTCCCGTGCGGAGCTGAACCCCATGGAAACAGCTCTAGCGGCGTGAACATCAGTTCGATCGGCATGGGCACCCAAGGGGTACCCGACTCTCAGCCCCGTAAACGCAGGAACCGTCTCCCGCGCTGGGGTTCGGTGCCAGGCACGTTGGTGCCTGGCACCGATTCGCGTCAGGCGGGTACCGACGCGCCCTCGTAGACGTCGATGAAGCGGCGGTAGTTCTCCGAGATCCTGGTGACGGCGGCGTCGCGGTCGAAGCCGTCCGGATCGGCGGCGTACGTCTTCACCGCGTCGGAGAAGATCGAGCGGCCGATCGCGAAGCCGACGTAGCCGTCGAGGCCGGCTGCTGCGCGCAGCCATTCGTCGACCTTCGCGTCCGAGGCGCCGCGGCCGAGCACCACGCAGGAGACGCGATCGCGTCCTTCGCGGCGGCAGAGCTGGGCGATCTCGCGGCACGCCTCGCGATCGTCGATTCCCTCGATCTTCCAGATGTCGGGCTCGACGCCGCCGTTCTGGAGCTGCAGGATCGCCTCGAGCATCAGCTCGGGCCGGAGCTCGGCGTCGTAGCGATCCGCGTCGCCGCCGACACGCTCGAGCTGAGCCGGCTCGGCGGGAACGAGCAGCTCGAAGAGGTACTTCCTGCGATGCTCGTGCAGCCATTCGGAGAGCTGCCGCAGCTTCACGGTCTGGCGCTTGTTCAGCTCCGCTTCGCCCTCCGGGTTGTAGCGGACGAGCACCTTCGAGAAGTCGGGATCGAACTCTTCGATCTTGTCGCCGAACTTGTCGCCGTACTCGAAGTCGAACTCGTTCTGACCCGACTTCTCCACCGGCATCGCCAGCTTGTAGCCGCCGGCCTTCGCCTCGCGCGCGACATCCGGTCCGTACTCCGCGTCGACCAGGATCCCGGCGGCCGCCTTCGGTGCGCCCTCGTCGACGGCGTGCTGGAAGCCCTCCCAGATCAGCCGCTTTGCGCCGGCGACCTTGTCGTGGCCGCCGCCGACCATCTTCTCGAACGAACCGCGATGGTCGAAGGCGAGGACGTAGAGCTTCTGGTCGTACCCGAGATCGTCGATGCCGATCGCATCCGTCATCTGAACTCCTTCCCTGTGAATAGCGTCAGCTTGCCGAGATTGTGTCGCGCCTCGATCCGGCGAACGGTGCCGGACCGGGAGCGCATCACGATCGAATCCGTGACCGCGCCGTCGCGCACGTAGCGCACCCCGCGGAGGAGCGCGCCCGTGGTGACGCCGGTCGCCGCGACGAACACGTCGTCGCTCGCGACCAGGTCGTCGGTCATCAGCACGCGGTCGAGGTCGAACCCCGCGCGGACGAGCGCCTCCCGCTCCTCGGGCGTACGCGGCCACAGCCGCCCCTGGATGCCACCGCCGACACACTTCAGCGCGGCGGCCGAGATCACGCCCTCCGGCGTACCGCCGATCCCGTAGAGGAGGTCGACACCCGTCTCCGGGCGCGCGGCCGCGATCGCCGGGGCGACGTCGCCGTCGCGGATCAGGTTCACCCGCGCGCCCGCCTGTCGCAGCTCGCCGATCAGATCCTCGTGACGCTCGCGCTCGAGCACGACGACGCGGAGATCAGTCGACTTGACGCCCTTCGCGTGCGCGACGGCCTTCACGTTCTCCGTCGGAGTCGCGGTGATGTCGATCGCGTCGACCGCGTCCGCGCCGGCGGCGATCTTCTCCATGTACACCGCCGGGCCCGGGAAGAACATCGAGCCGCGCTCGGCGACGGCGATCACGGCGATCGCGTTCGGCTGGCCGAGCGCGGTGAGCCGTGTGCCCTCGAGCGGATCAACGGCCACGTCCACCTCGGTGCCGCGCCCCTCGCCGACGTGCTCGCCGTTGTAGAGCATCGGGGCCTCGTCCTTCTCCCCTTCGCCGATCACGACGACGCCGTCCATCGTCACCGTGTCGAGCATCGTCCGCATGGCGTCGACCGCAGCCTGGTCGGCAGCGTTCTTGTCGCCCCGGCCGATCCAGCGCCCGGCACCCATCGCCGCCGCCTCGGTGACGCGCACGAGATCGAGCGCGAGGTTCCGGTCGGGGGCCGCCATCGACCTTGGATCCTAGGGGCCTGCCCGGTGCGGCGCCGCGGTGGATGACACGCGGCACGGGACACGAGGCAAGGACGCACGGAGCTCCGGATATGAGTGCATATCCGGGCGACCGAGGACGCCGCATCGTGGCTTGTGACGTCTGTCAGCCGCTCCGGAACCGTGCCGGGCAGGCCCCTAAAGTTGGCGGGTGCGCCTCGACTGGGAGATCGCGAAACGCGGGTTCAGGCGGTACGCGGCGTACCCGTGGGCGACCGGAGCGGGGATCTTCACGAACACGATCTTCGGCTTCATCCAGGCCTACGTGCTACTGGCCGTCTACCGCCACCGCACCTCGGTGGGCGGCTACGACGCGCGCGACAGCCTCACCTACGTCTGGCTCGCTCAGGCGCTCCTGATGACGGTGTTCGTCTTCGGCTGGCAGGAGCTGGCGCTGCGCATCCGGGACGGCTCGATCGCCACGGACCTCGTCCGTCCCCTCAACCCCCAGCGCTACTGGCTCGCATTCGACCTCGGCCGGGCGCCGTACCACTTCCTCTACCGCGGGGTGCCGCCGTTCGTGCTCGGCGCGCTCGTGTTCGAGCTGCGCTATCCGTCCCCGCTCGAAGCTGCTGCCTTCCTGGTCAGCGTCGCGCTGGCGGTCGTCGTGAGCCTGGGCTTCCGCTTCCTCTACAACAGCGCCGCCTTCTGGCTGCTCGACATCCGCGGCGTAGTCACCGTCGCCATCACGGTGACGGTGTTCTTCTCGGGCACGGTGCTTCCCCTCGCGTTCTTCCCGTCGTGGCTGCGCGACGTCGCGCGCGGACTCCCGTTCGCGTCGATCATGCAGACCCCGATCGACCTGTGGCTGGGCAAGCGCCACGGGCTAGCCCTGTTGGGCGTGCTCGCCCTGCAGGTGTTCTGGGCTGCGGCGCTGCTCCTGCTGGGGCGGCTCGTGCTGCGCGCCGGGACCAGGAAGCTGGTCGTACAAGGTGGTTGAGCCGATCCTGCTCTGGCGCCGGCTGATCGGCGCTCAGATCCGATCGCAGTTGCAGTACCGACTCTCGTTCTCACTCGACTTCGCGGGGGCGTTCCTGATCTCGTTCGTCGACTTCCTCGCAGTGCTCGTGATCTTTCACAACGTGCACCAGCTCGGCGAGTGGAGCGTGCGCGAGGTCGCGCTGCTGTACGCCCTGTCGTCGATCGCGTTTGCGTTCACCGACCTCGTGATCGGCCATCTCGACCAGTTCCCGCAGAAGGTGCGCGACGGAAACTTCGACATCCTGCTCGTGCGACCGCGCGGCACGCTCTTCCAGGTGATCGCATCCGACTTCCAGCTCCGACGGCTCGGCCGCGCCTTCCAGGGAACCCTCGTACTCGTGTACGCGCTCGGCTCCCTCGACGTGCACTGGACGGTCGGGCGCGCGGCGCTGCTCACCGTCACCGTGCCGGCGGCCGTGGTCATCTTCGCGTCGGTCTGGGTGGTCGGCGCATGCGTCGCCTTCTGGACGACCGACGGAGGCGAGTTCGTGAACGCCTTCACATATGGCGGCAACCTGATGACTCAGTATCCGATCGACGTCTACTCGGCGTGGCTGCGCCGGTTCCTCGCCTACATCGTCCCGCTCGCCTTCGTCTGCTACTTCCCGGCGCTCTACCTGCTCGACAAGCCCGACCCACTCGGGTTGCCGCGTATCTTCGAGTTCGGCTCGCCGCTGGTCGCGCTTGTCGCGGCTCTCGTCGCCGGTGCGAGCTGGCAGTTCGCCGTGCGTCACTACCGGAGCGCAGGCGGATGATCGAGGTCGACCACTTGAGCAAGGAGTTCGTGGTGCGTCGTGGACGGCTGCGACGCGAACGTCGGGTCGTCGAGGCGGTCCGCAAGATCTCGTTTCGCGTCGAACGCGGAGAGCTGCTCGGCTACCTGGGGCCGAACGGGGCCGGGAAGTCGACCACGATCAAGATGCTCATCGGGATCCTCGTCCCGTCGTCGGGCAACGTGACCGTCGCGGGGCTCAACCCGTCGACCCAGCGAGTCCAGCTCGCGCGGCGGATCGGGGCGATGTTCGGCCAGCGCATCCAGCTCTGGTGGGACCTGCCGCTGCAGGACTCCTTCGAGCTCCTGCGCCACATCTACCGCGTCCCGCGTGCACGCCACCTCGAGAACCTCGCCCGCTTCCGCGAGGTGCTCGAGCTCGACCCGTTCCTCGAGACGCCGGTGCGGCAGCTCTCACTCGGCCAGCGCATCCGGGGCGAGCTGACCGCGGCGATGCTCCACGATCCCGAGCTCCTGTTCCTCGACGAGCCGACGATCGGGCTCGACGTCGTCGCGAAGCAGCGCGTCCGCGACTTCCTCGTCGAGATCAACCGCGAGCGCGGCGTCACCGTGCTCCTGACCACCCACGACCTCGGCGACATCGAGCGGCTGTGCTCGCGGTTGCTCGTCATCGACCACGGCACGCTGATCTGGGACGGAGGGATCGACGACCTCAAGGAGCGCTACGGGGCCGAGCGCACCCTGATCGTCGACCTCGAAGAGCCCGCGCCGCCGCTCGAGCTACAGGGGGCGGTCGTCGAGCGCGTCGACGGGCCACGCCAGTGGCTCCGCTTCCGCGGACCGGCAGCCGACCTGACCGCGCGGGTCGCCGCCTCGACGAGGCTGGTCGACCTGCAGATCGCCGAGCCGGACATCGAGGAGATCGTGCGGCGGATCTACTCGAGCGGCCGGGCCGGCTGACTACATCCGCTCGGGCGCCTCGACGCCGACGAGGTCGAGGCAGCGGGCGATCACACGCTGCGTCGCCCGGCACAGCTGCAACCGGAACGCCTGCGCGGGATCGCCGAGCACGCGGCACTCGTGGTAGAAGCGGTGGTAGTCGTCGGCGAGACGGATCGCGTAGGCCGGGAGCAGCTGCGGGCCGCGCCGCTCGGCGGCCTCCCGGACCGTCTCCGGGAAGTCGGTCAGCCGCTTGATCAGCTCCTTCTCCTCCGGCGCGAGCGGGCCGGGCGGCGGCCCGCCTTCCTCGGCGCCCTCGGCGTTCCGCAAGATCGCCGCGATACGCGCGTGCGCGTACTGCACGTAGTACACGGGATTCTTGTTCGACTTCTCGGACGCCAGGTCGAGATCGATGTCGATCGTCTGGTCGGGCCCACGGTTCACGAGATACCAGCGCGATGCGTCGACGCCGATCTCGTCGAGCAGCTCGTCGAGGAACACGACGTTTCCGGCCCGCTTCGACGCCTTCGTCGACTCGCCGCCGCGCGTCAGGTGCACGAACTGGTACAGCAGCACCTCGACTCGCTCCGGGTCGTAGCCGAGCATGCGCGCAATCGCCCCGTACCAGTGCGCGGTGGCGTGATGGTCGGCGCCCAACACGTAGATCGCACGGTCGTACCCCCGCTCCAACTTGTCGACCAGGTAGGCGATGTCGGCGGCCCGGTACGTCGGCGTCCCGCCCTTGTCGGCCGAGCGGACGATCACCCAGTCCTGCTCGTCGCCGTACGCGGATGAGCGTGCCCAGAGGGCGCCGTCGCGCTCGTAGCTGTCGATGCGCGGCAGCAGCTCCGGCAGGCGCTGCTCGAGCGCGCTCTGCAGGGCCCAGCCGTCGAAATGGATCCGGAAGCGCTCCATCGTGGCCTCGATCGACGCGAGCATCCGGGCGACCGGGTCCTCCTCGCTCCGCGCGAGCTCGGCGACGTAGTCGCCCTGGTAGCCGTCCTCCGGCACCGGCTCGCCGCGGCGGACCGCGTCCACCGAGGCGCGGAACCGATCGATCTGGGTGCCGGAGTCGTTGTAGTAGTACTCGCGCGAGACGTCGTGACCGGCGAACTCGAGCAGCCGCGCGACCGAATCGCCGAGGGCGCCGTTCCGGGCGGCGGACACGACGATCGGGCCGGTCGGGTTGGCGGACACCATCTCCACCTGTACACGGCCTGCCGGATCCGCGAACCCGCCACCGTAGTCCTCGTCCATCTCGGCGAGCGCCTCGACGAAGAACGCATCCGCCAGCCGCAGGTTGACGAACCCCGGGCCGGCCACCTCGGCGGCCTCGACCTCGTCGAGCTCGGTCAGCTTCGCGGCGAGCTCGGCGGCCAGCTCTCGCGGCGGCAAGCCGGCGACCTTGGCGCTCCGCAGCACCACGCTCGTCGCGAAATCCCCGTGCTCCGGGTTCTTCGGCCGCTCCAGCTCGACGGGCGCGCCCGCGATCTCGTCGAGGCGCACCGCCAGCCGCTCGACGCTCGTCCGCCGCCTCGACACGACTCTAGTATCGTCAAGACGGATGGACGACGGCACAGAGCGGCAGCTCAACATCCACCTCGATCCGCAGCACCTCGCCGGCGTGTACGCGAACTTCGCGAACATCACCTTCTCGGACTACGAGTTCACTCTGACGTTCGCGCGCATCGACCACGAGGTCGAGGAGGGCGATGTGCCCGGTGTCGTCGTCTCCCGTGTGAACATGTCGCAGCAGTTCGCCCGCGAGCTGCTCGCCGCGCTCCAGGACGCCTACTCGAAGTACACGACGGTCAAGGGGATCCAGGCGCTGCCCGAGACCGACCGGCCGTCCGAGTAGGCACGTAGCAGACTGTTACTTGGACCCGTGCTGCGCCTGCCACGCGCGCGACATCGCGATCCGCTGCATCAGCGTCGGGTGGTTCTCGAGCCAGAGGTAGTCGAGCAGCGGCGGATTCGGCTCTTCGAGGCTCGTCTGCTGGAAGCTCTTGAAGAGCTCCGCGGCGGACTTCGGGTCGCGGGTCGCGTTCAGCGCCCGCCAGTCGGCCTCGGCCTCGTACCGGCGCGTGACCGCGTTCTGCAGGGGCGCCGTCGCGAGCGCGAGGAAGGCCAGCACGAGGATCGCGTACGGCAGGTTGGCCGGATCGGCGAGCCCGCCGCGCCGGCGCGTTGCGGCGGCGACGAACCAGAGCGTCGGCAACACGACGAGCGCCGACCAGCCGATCGCCTTCGGGATGTGACGGCTGCGCGCGTGCCCGAGCTCGTGCGCGATCACGACGTCGATCTCGCCGCGCGAGAAGCGCCCGTCGAGCAGCGTGTCCCACAGGACGACGTGGGTCGAGGGGCCGAACCCGGTCGTGAAGGCATTCGCCTGGTCGGTCCACGACGACACGTCCTGGACGCGCACCGGTGTCCCCTCGACCTGCTCGACGCGCTCGAGCCGGACGACGTCCGCGCGCAGCTGCGGATCGCCGAGCCTGTGCGTGCCGGCCGAGGCGAGCCAACCCTCCAGGAACGCGAACGCGGCGGCGACCGCGACGATCGTCGGCGCCGCAGCGAGCCACCAGCGCCGGGGCCAGCGGCCGGCGAAGCCGACCAGCAGCACGATCGTGAGCATCACCGAGACGACCTCGGCACCGAGGAGGACCCACTGCGCGTTCAGCCACGCGAGCACGTCGAACGGGCCGAGGCCGAAGTGATGGTCCCACCAGAGCGAGGCGAGGCCGAACGGCAACGCGACGAACCAGAGCGTGACCAGGATCACCATCCCGGCGACGATCGAGCTCCCGATCCGGCCGATGCCCATCCCGCCGATGCTGCGGGGCAGCCGCCAGGCCAGGACGACGAGCGCTGCGAGCGAGGCGAGCGTCCCTCCGAGCCAGAGGAGCTGCGCCCCGAGCGAGTAGTGCTCCGAGCGCCTCAGGGCACGGGCCGAGAACAGGCGATGCTCGTCGAGGCCGGAGAGGTGCAGCGACGGAACGCTCGTCCGCCACAGCAGCCACGCCCCCACGCCCCACGTCGCCGCGGCGACGACGAGCGTCGCCATGTGAGAGCTTCTATGAGAGCGTTTCGATGTGCGCGTCGCCGTCGTCTCCGACATCCATGGGAACCTGCACGCCCTCGAGGCCGTGCTCGCGGACATGCTGCGCGAGGCCCCGGACGAGGTGTGGTGCCTCGGGGACATCGTCGGCTACGGGCCTCGGCCGAACGAGTGCTGCTCCCTCGTTCGAGAGCGGACGGCGCTCTCGCTCTGCGGAAACCACGACCTCGCGGTGGTCGGAGCGCTGGACGAGTGGGAGTTCAGCGGCGAGGCCGGGCAGGCCGTTCGCTGGACGCGAAGCGTGCTCGAGCCCGAGCACGCGGACTGGCTGGGCTCCCTGACGCCGAGCGGGCAGCGAGACCGCGTGCAGCTGTTTCACGGCAGTCCGCGCGACCCGGTGTGGGACTACGTCCTCAGCGACGAGGTGGCGGTGGCGAGCCTGCGGACCACCGTCGCGCCGATCGTGCTGGTCGGGCACAGCCACGTCGCGCTGTCGCTTGCTCTCGACGACGGCGGGCTCTCGGGCGGGCAGGCTCCCGACGGCACCGTCACGGAGCTGAACGGCCATCGCGTGCTCCTCAACCCCGGCTCGGTCGGCCAGCCGCGCGACGGCGATCCGCGCGCGGCATGGCTGCTGCTCGACCTCGACGGCGGAACGGCGACCTTCCGCCGGACGTCGTACCCGACGCGGCAGACACAGGCAGAGATCCGCGAGGCGGGGCTGCCGGAGATCCTCGCCGCCCGGCTCGAGCTCGGGATCTAGCCAGCTCGGAGCGCTCGGGCAGCTAGCCGGCCGACGACTTGACCGCCGGCGCGTCCGAGCCGAACGTGATGCCCTGGCGGGCGAGCGCGATCTGAACGTCTTCGCGCGCCTTGAAGATGCGCCACTTGACCGTCGCGAGGGTGATCTCGAGCGAGTCGGCGATCTCGTTGTAGGAGAGCCCGACGACGTCCCGGAGCAGTAACGCCATCTTCAGGTCGACCGGCAGCGCTTCGATCCCGCGCCACAACGCGTCGATCGCCTCGACCCGCTCGACCGGCTGGTCGACGGACTCGAGCTGGGGCACGTCGTCGAGGTTCACCGGCGTGACCGGCCGGCGCTCCTTCGCACGCAGCTCGTCGAGCACGCGGTTCTTCGTCACCTGGAACAGCCACGTCGTGAACTTGCAGCGCAGCGAGAACCGCGGCAGTCCCTGGAACACGCGCAGGAACACCTCCTGCGTCAGGTCCTCAGCGAACACCTTGTCGCCGGTGAGCCGCAGCACGTAGTTGTAGACCGGAGTCTGGTACGTGCGCACGATGATCGCAAACGCGCGCTCGTCGCCCTTTTGGGCCTTCCGGAGTACCGCCGGATCAGGCTGGGGCAGGGGCAAGGGAGCGGAGTATAGCTCCGTCTTCGGCCCCGTTAAGACCGTCTTACCAACGATTTACGAGAACTAAGGACACGCTCACAATTACGGCTCGCCGGCCTCGTCGTTTTCACTGTCGCGGACGACGAGATCCCGGCCGGTCATGACCGCCGGCGGCTCGATTCCGAGCAGGCCGAGCACGGTCGGCGCGAGGTCGGCGAGCTCACCGCCGTCCCGCAGCACGCTGCCGGGCGCCGTGACGATCAGCGGCACGAGGTTGGTCGTGTGCGCCGTCTGCGGGCTGACTCCGTCGGCGGCGAGGAGCTCTTCCGCGTTCCCGTGGTCGGCCGTGACGAGGGCGACCCCACCGAGCTCCGCGACCCGGTCGACGACACGACCGAGGCAGCGGTCGACAGCCTCCACCGCGTGTACGACCGCCGGGATCACACCGGTGTGGCCGACCATGTCGGGATTCGCGAAGTTGACGACGCAGAACGCGTAGTCGTCGCCCACCTCGTCGACCACCTTTTCGGTGACCTGCTCGGCCGACATCTCGGGCTTGTGGTCATAGCTCGGGACGTCGCGGGGGCTCGGCACCAGCTCGCGATCCTCGCCGTCCCATGCCTCCTCGCGGCCGCCGTTGAAGAAGTACGTCACGTGGGCGTACTTCTCGGTCTCCGCCACGTGGAGCTGCCTCAGGCCGTTCTCGGAGAGCACCTGGGCGAGCGTCTCGGGGACGTCCTGCTCGTCGAAGGCGGCCGGCGCGTCGAGGTCGGCCGCGTAGTGCGTCATCGTCGTGACGTCGTAGCCGCCGTCGAGCAAGAGCTTCGTCAGCTGCCTCCCCCGGTCCGGGCGGAAGTTGAAGAAGATCGCCGCATCGCCGCGCTCGAGCCTCGGCGTGCCCGGCACGACGATCGGCTCGATGAACTCGTCGGTGACGCCGGCGTCGTAGCTCGCCTGCACGGCTGCGATCGGGTCGCGCGCCTCGGTGCCGGCGCCTGCGGTGATCGCGTCGAAGGCGCGACGGGTGCGCTCCCACCGCTGGTCGCGGTCCATCGCGTAGTAGCGGCCGACGACGGTCGCGATCCGTTCGCGTGGCAGCTCGGCGAGGTCGTGCACGGCCGAGGTGGGAGACACGTCGCGGCCGTCCGTGAACGCGTGGATCCACGTTCGCTCCGGGTCGATCTGGAGCAGCGCCTGCAGGTGGTCGATGTGCGAGTGCACGCCGCCGTGCGAGACGAGGCCGAGCAGGTGAACGCACCTTCCCCGTTCGAACGCCGAGGCGATCGCCGGCAGCTTCGCGAGCGAGCCGTCCTCGACCGACCGGTTGACGCGCACCAGGTCCTGGTAGAGCCGGCGGCCCGAGCCGATCGTCAGGTGGCCGACCTCGGAATTGCCCATCTGCCCTGCAGGCAGGCCGGCGGCCTCGCCGGACGCCTGGAGCCGCGTGTGCGGGAATTCGCGCCAGAGCCGGTCGAAGACGGGGGTCTCGGCGAGCGAGACGGCATTGCCCGGACCGGGCGGTGCACAGCCCCAGCCGTCGAGGACGACGAGCGCTACGAGCGGGACGCGGCCCGGCAAATCGCCTCGAACGACTCGAGCTCGAGCGACGCCCCGCCGACGAGCGCGCCGTCGACGTCCGGCTGTGCGAGCAGCTCGGCCGCGTTGCCGGGCTTGACGGAGCCGCCATACAGCACCGGCACGTCCAGCACCGACTTCACGACCAGGTGCGCCTCCTGCGCCTGTGCGGCCGTCGCGGTCCGGCCGGTCCCGATCGCCCACACCGGCTCGTACGCGATCACGAGGTTGTCGTCGTGCTCCAGCACCGCTGTCTGGCGCCGCAGGACGTCCTCGGTGCGTCCGGCATCGCGCTCGGCCTCCGTCTCGCCGACGCAGGCGATCACGTGCAGGCCCGCCTCGAGCGCCGCGGCCGCGCGCCGGGCAACCGTCTCGTCGGTCTCGCCGAACAGCTGCCGGCGCTCGGAATGGCCGACGATCGTGCCGTACACGCCGAGCTCCAGCAGCATCGGCGCGGACACTTCGCCGGTGAAGGCGCCTTCGTGCGCCCAGTGGCAGTTCTGCGCGAACACACCGACCTCCGTGCCGGCCAGCACCTGGACGGCCTGCGGGAGCGAGACGTACGGTGGACAGACCACGACGTCGACGTCGTCCGGCAGCGCGACGTCCCGCAGGGCGTGACAGAACGACCGCGCCTCGTCGGGGCCCTTGTACATCTTCCAGTTGCCCGCCACGAGCATCGCGCTCATGCCTCCGGGATCACCGCGACGCCGGGCAGCTCTCGCCCTTCGAGGAACTCGAGCGACGCACCGCCGCCGGTCGAGATCCACGAGATCCGGTCGGCCAGCCCGGACTCGTGCACGGCGCGAACGGAATCGCCGCCGCCGACGACGGTGTACCCGGCGCAGTCGGCGACGGCCTGCGCGATCGCGTTCGTACCGTCGGCGAAGCGCTTCCACTCGAAGACGCCCATCGGACCGTTCCAGAAGACCGTCTTCGCGGCGGCGATCCGTCGCGAGAAGTCCTCGCGGGTCGCCGGCCCGATGTCGAGCCCGAGCCATCCGTCGGGAACCTCGTCCGCCGAGACGACCTCCGCCTCGGCGTCGGCCGCGAACTCATCGGCGGCGACGACGTCCAACGGCAAGTGCACCTCGACTCCCGGGAGCGCGCCGCGCTCGCGCAGCTCCTCGGCCATCTTGCCGCCGATCAGCACCTCGTCGGCTCGCGAGCCGAGATGCTCGAGCACCGCCAGCTTGTCCTCCACCTTGGCGCCGCCCGCGACGAGGACGAACGGCCGCTCGACGTCCCCGAGCAGCTGCCCGAGGCTGCGGAGCTCCTCGAGCAGGAGCAGGCCGGCATAGGCGGGGAGCAGCTCTGCGACACCGACCGTCGAGGCATGGGCGCGGTGCGCCGAGCCGAACGCATCGTTCACGTACAGGTCGCATCCCTCAGCGAGCTCGCGGGCGTACCGCGGGTCGTTGCTGGTCTCGCCCGGGTCGAAGCGCGTGTTCTCGAGCACGGTCACGCGCTCGTCGCCGATCGCCTCGAGCAACGCTTCGCGTACCGGCGCGATCGCGAGCCGCCTGCGGTCCTCCTCCGTCTTCGGTCTCCCCAGGTGGGAGCACACCCGAATCGCTGCTGCGTCGCGGTCGCAGAGCAGGCGCAGCGTCGGCAGCGACGCCCGCAGGCGCGTGTCGTCGGCGACCCGGCCGTCCTCGAGCGGGACGTTCAGGTCCGACCGCACCAGCACCACCTGCCCCTCCACGTCGGCCTCGGCGACCGAGCGCGGCAGCCTCACAGCACCTTGGGAACGAGGTCGACGAGACGGCACGAGTATCCCCACTCGTTGTCGTACCAGCCGAAGACCTTCACCTGGGTGCCGCTGGCCATCGTCAGCTGGCTGTCGAAGGTGCACGATGCCGGCGAGTGGATGATGTCGGTCGAGACGAGCGGCTCGGTCGAGTACTCGAGGTACGGAGCGAGCGGTCCGCTCGCGGCCGCGGCTACGAAGGCAGCGTTGACCTCGTCGACGGTCGCCTCGCGTGCGAGCTGCACGACGAAGTCGGTGATGGAGCCTGTCGGGACCGGCGCCCGCACCGACACGCCGTCGACCTTGCCCTTCAAGTCTGGCAGCACGAGCCCGATCGCGCGAGCCGCACCGGTCGAGGTCGGGATCAGGTTGATCGCGGCGGCGCGCGCGCGACGCAGATCGCTGTGCGGCAGGTCGAGGATCTGCTGGTCGTTCGTGTACGCGTGGATCGTCGTCATGAACCCGCGCTCGATTCCGAAGGTGTCGTGCAGCACCTTCGCCATCGGCGCCACGCAGTTCGTCGTGCACGACGCATTCGAGATGATCGCGTGCTTCTGCGGATCGTAGGCGTCGTCGTTGACGCCGAGGACGAGCGTCACGTCGGGGTCGGTGGCAGGTGCCGAGATGATCACCTTCTTCGCGCCGGCGTCCAGGTGCTTCTGCGCGCCGTCGCGCTTCGTGAACAGCCCCGTCGACTCGATCACGACGTCGACGCCGAGGTCGCCCCACGGAAGCGCGGCGGGGTCGCGCTCGGCGAGACCGCGCAACTCGGCGCCGTCGACGACCAGCGAGCCGTCCTCGACCGCGACCTTGCGGTCGAACCGGCCGAGCACCGAGTCGTACCTCAGCAGGTGGGCCATCGTCTCGACGTCGCCGAGGTCGTTGAACGCGACGACCTCGAAGTCGGCGCCGCGCGCGAGCGCAGCGCGGAAGAAGTTGCGGCCGATGCGGCCGAAGCCGTTGATGCCAACGCGTGTCTTCGCCATGGCGCCGACTCTAGCGGCGGACCGGTTTCGCTACGCGGAGGTGGCGATCCCGTAGATGCCCGCGAGCTTCTCGCGGAGATAGCGCACGTACGGCTCGGGGTCGATCGCCGACGTCCCGACGACCCGCTCGAGCGTCTCGCCGGGCGTGAACTTGCGGCCGTGCCGGTGGAGGTTCTCGCGGAGCCAGTCGCGCAACGAGCCGAACTCACCGCGCTCGAAGTCGTCGTGGAGCGCCGGCAGGTCGGCAGTGACCTTCTCCCAGATCTGCGCCGAGATCAGGTTGCCGAGCGCATAGGTCGGGAAGTAGCCGATCGAGCCGCCCGACCAGTGCACGTCCTGCAGCACGCCGCAGCGTGTCGTTCGGCACCTCGATCCCCAGGTAGTCCCAGATCCGCCGGTTCCACTCCTCGGGCAGCTGCTCGAGCGGGAACTCGTCGGCGAGGATCGCCTGCTCGAGCTCGAAGCGAAGGATGATGTGCAGGTTGTAGGTCGCCTCGTCGGCCTCGACGCGGATCAGCGACGGCTCGACGGTGTTGACCTCGCGGTACCAGCGGTCGGCGTCGTAGCCCTGGAGCGCGGCCGGGAAGACCTGCTGCAGCCGCGGGAAGAAGTGGCGCCAGAACGCAAGCGAACGCCCGACGAGGTTCTCCCACATCCGGCTCTGCGACTCGTGCATGCCGAGCGACACGCCGCGGCAGAGCGGCGAGCGCTCGAGCGCCGGGTCGATCTGGTGCTCGTAGAGCCCGTGACCGAACTCGTGCATCGTCCCGAACAGGCCGTCGAGGTTGTCAGGGAAGTACCGGGTCGTCAGGCGGATGTCGTTCGTGGCCGTACCGGACGCGAACGGGTGCACCGTCGGGTCGAGCCGCCAGGCCTGGTCGTCGAACCCGAATGCCCGTGCGACCTCGAGCTCGAACTGCTGCTGGCCCTCGAGCGCGAACGCGCGCGGCGGCAGCTCCTCGGCTGCGGCACCGACCTCCTTCACGAGTGGCGCCTGGTGCTCCTTGACGTAGTCGAACAGCCGACGCACCTCGGCGGTCTTCATGTCGCGCTCGAAGTCGTCGAGAACCACGTCGTACGGTTCGTCCCCGACCTCAAAGCATTCGATGTAGCGCTTGCGCAGGTCGACGTTCTTCTGGAGCACGGGCAGGAAGCTCGCGAAGTCGTTGTTCTTGCGTGCGTCCACCCAGACGGGGTTCGCGAGCGCTGCCGAGCGGGACATCTCGGCGCGGAGCTCGGCCGGGACCTGACGCGCCTTGTCCCAGTCGCGCGAGACGACGCGGACGAGGCTCGCCTCGAAGGAGTCGTAGTCGTGCTCCTCGGCGTAGGCCCGCGACTCGTCGAGCAGACGGCCAACCTCGGCCGACGTGAACTTCTCGTGAGCGATTCGGCCGACCGTGGCCAGCTGCTCGGCCCGCTGCGGCGCGCCGCCGCGCGGCATCATCACCTGCTGGTCCCACCCCAGCAGGGCCGACGTCCTGCTGAGGTCGCTGATCTCCTGGAGCCGGCCGCGCAGCTCCTCGAACGACTCGCGACTCATGACAGAGGAACGTATATCACTCCCGGGCTCGCGCAAGCGGCGGGCCCGGAGGGGAAGCTCCGAGGACGATCTCCCCCTCCGGTGAACCACGCTCCGAACGAAGGCGATGGACGGGGTCTGAATCCATCGCCGAACGAACGCGGACCCGCCGTTGGTTGAGTATGGGGAAGGTCTGCCTGGTCCCGCTAGAGCAGTTGTAAATTGGTAGAGGCTTGGTGTGAAACTGCGTGCCCGCGGGGATGCGCCAGGCCAAGTGGATTGGACACGGCGGGCGCAGCCCGTAGCTTCCGCTACGGGCGAGCCTGACGGGGCCGAGCCGCGCCGTGCCTGGCGCACCAGCCGTGGGTGCGTGAGTTTCACATCACGCGTCTCAGCGGTCGCTTTGAACGAGGCCGACGAGGGCGTGTAGGCGACGGTGCGCCGCGGCCTTCGTCAGCGGCGGGCGCGCCTTGGCAGCGAGCTCGCGCAGCGAGGCCTCGGGATGCCGCAAGCGGAGCTCGGCGATCTCCACGAGGTGCGGCGGGACGGCGTCGAGACCCAGGGCGCGGATCGCCTCGAGCTGCCGGTGCGCCGCCGCAGCCGTGCGGACGAGATTGGCCTCGTCGGCGTTTGCGAGGCGGTTCGCGTGCGCCCGCGTGGCCGCGACGACCGCGTGCTCCTCGAGCCGGATCGCGACGTCGCCGGCGCCGGCGGCCGCGAGCAGGTCGCGGATCGCGTCGTGCCCCTTCGCGTAGGCGAGCCAGTGCGTCCGGCGCTCGGCGACGCTCAGCGCCAGCTCGTCGCGCGAGGCGATCTCCGCGAGGAACTCGGCCCCGGCCCTGGTCGCGGTTCGCAGCTCGAGATGCGGGTCGCGCGGGCCCGACAACGAGCCGCCGCCGAGCAGGGCGCCCCGCAGGTAGGCGGCGCGGCAGCAGGAGCGGCCGACCACGCGCTTCGGCGGGCGTTCGAGCGGGGCACCGGACGGCGAGAGCACGCCCGCCTCCTGCAGCGTCTCCTCCGCCTCGACGTGCAGCTGGTAGCGCGTCGCCCCCTCGAAGGCGCGCCGCCGGTACGTCCGGATCTCGGAGCGCACCCCGTGGCCGCGGAGCAGCGTGAAGGCGCGACGTGCCGCGGCCGGGCTGGACAGGTCTAGCTCAACAGTCACTTTCCCCTCGCGCAGGTGCCAGGAGCCCGAGACGTGGTAGAGGGCAGACAGCTCGGCGAGCGTGCAGCACCGCCGCGCGGGCGCGATCGCGGCGAGGTCGTCGCGCAGCTCCTCGGACAGCGTCACACGACCACCCCCTCGAGCGCGAGCAGGCGGCGCTTGTAGTCGCTGCCGAGGTCGCCGTACGGGCCGACGCCGCCGGCCGACACGACACGGTGGGTCGGCACGAACGGAGAGAGGTCGCAACGGGCGCAGAAGGTGCCCGCCGCGCGGGCGGCACGCGGCCGTCCGGCCAGCGCCGCCAGTTCTCCATACGTCACGACCTGGCCGCGCGGCACGGCGCGAAGCGCCGCCGCGCAGTCGCCGAGGAAGCCGTCCGGCAGGTCGAGCGGCACGTCGCGAAAGTCCTCGTCCTCACCGGCGAAGAACCGTTCGAGTCGTCTGACCACGGTCAGACGCTCGTCCGACACACGAATGTGTGACGCGTGTCGGCGGCGGGGCCGCGGGAGCTCCGAATGGACGACCACGTCGCCGTCGAGCCACACTTCGCCGACACCCCATCCCGGCGCCTCGTACTGCAGCAGCGTTGGCCTCATTCGCCGATGTTGTAGCTTCGCCGCGTGACCCGGGAACGGATCGCGGCGTTCGGATACGCCTACGTCGCGCTCGCCCTTCCGGCCTTCATCCTCGGCGACGGCCACCGCAGCCTCGAGTCAGCGCTGTTCGCCGGTGCGGCCTTCACGTTCCTCTGGTTCCTCGCCAGCCTGCGCGCCCGCCTCGTGCGCTTCGACCCGGACGGCTTCTTCGCCGGCGTCGTCGGCATGGGCGGCGCGGCGCTGATCGCCCTCCAGGCGGCGACGCTCCTCGTCAACCGCACGGAGTACGCAGCGCTGGCCGCGGCCTGTGCGGCCGCCGTGATCATCGGCTCGTCGCTCGCCGCGCTGCGGGCCCGCAAGATCGACCGCTGGTTCGGCCGCGCCGGGCTGGCCGGCGGCGTCGCGGTGCTCACCGTCGGCATCGTCGAGGGCGCCGCGGACTGGGTGCTGATCGGGGACGAGATCTACGCATCGGTGCTCGGCTTCATGATCTGGGTGGTCGTAACCGCGACCTATCTGCTCCGACGCTGAGGTAGTTCTCAAGCGTCAGCTCGACCGCATTCGCGCAGCCGGGGCGCCCGCACTCGCACGCGAACGACAGCGGCGGCGAGCCGGCAGGCGCGTCGCCGGAGGCACGGAAGAGCCGCACCTGCTCCGCGAGCACGTCGTTCTCGAAGCGCCGCACCGCCGCGAGGTCGCCGCCGCGCGGAAGCCGCGCGATCGCCGGACGAAGCTGCCGGTCGACGCGCTCGACCATCTCGGCGAGCGGCCGGTCGACGGGGAGCACGGGCTGACCAGCCGCTGCCGCTTCGACCCCGATCCGTTCCGCGAGCAGCAGGTTGCGCTCCACGACGACCGCGCGCTGACCGCGCTCGGCGCCGGTGGCCCGGATCCGTTCCTCGCTCGGCAGCAGGAAGACGGCCACGGCACCGGCGGGAAGGAGCGACGGGAGCAGGAAGGGGCCTTCTGCGATCGCGCCCGGCGAGCTCGGGAGTGCGTCGATGTCCTCGAGCACGAGCTCGAACCGGTCGCGCGAATAGTCCAAGAACCGCTCGGCCAGCACTGCGGCCGGCAGATCCCAGCGCGGATGAGGCGGCACGCGCGCCCGTTGCACGTGGTCGTAGGTGCGATGGTCGATGTTGTAGAGCTGCAGGTCGTAGCGGGAGGCGAGCGTCCACGCGATCGACGATTTCCCCGCTCCGGTGGCGCCGCCGATCCAGAGAACCTCCGCCGGCCCCACCCCCGTAATCTACGGCCATGAGCAGCCACGCGATCTTCCGCCCGCCCCCGCCCCGCAACGAGCCGGTGAACGACTACCTGCCGGCGAGCCCCGAGCGCGACCGCCTGAAGCAGCGCCTCGACCAGATGCGCGGCGAGCGCATCGAGATCCCGCTCGTCATCGGCGGCAAGGACGTGACGACCGGCGAGCTCAAGCAGGCGGTGATGCCGCACGACAAGGAGCACGTGCTGGCCGATGTGCACCAGGGCGGCGCCGAGCACGTTACGCAGGCGGTCGACGCCGCTGCGAAGGCGTGGGAGGACTGGTCGCGCTGGTCGTGGGAGGACCGCGCCGCCGTCTTCCTCCGCGCAGCCGAGCTGCTCTCCGGCCCGTGGCGCGACACCTTGAACGCGGCGACGATGCTCGGACAGTCGAAGACCGCGCACCAGGCGGAGATCGACGCTGCCTGCGAGTCGATCGACTTCTTCCGGTTCAACGTCGAGTTCATGTGCCGGATCTACGCCGAGCAGCCGATTTCGGCGCCGGGCTACTGGAACCGGCTCGAGTACCGGCCGCTCGAAGGGTTCGTGTTCGCCGTCTCGCCGTTCAACTTCACGGCGATCGCGGCGAACCTCACCAGCTCGCCGGCGCTGATGGGGAACACGGTCGTGTGGAAGCCGGCCGGAACCGCGATGCTGTCGGCCTACTACCTGATGCGCCTCTTCCAGGAGGCGGGCCTGCCGGACGGCGTGATCAACCTCGTCTACGGCTCCGGCGCGACGATCGGCGACGCCGCGCTCGAGAGCCCCCACCTCGCCGGGATCCACTTCACCGGGTCGACCCCGGTCTTCAACGGGATGTGGCGGAAGGTCGCCGGCGGAATGGAGAACTACCGCAACTACCCGCGCATCGTCGGCGAGACCGGCGGCAAGGACTTCATCGTCGCCCACCCGTCGGCGAACGTCGACGCACTCGCCGCCGCGATCGTGCGCGGGTCGTTCGAGTACCAGGGACAGAAGTGCTCTGCATCGTCGCGCGTATACGCGCCGTCGAACCTCTGGCCCGAGTTGCGCGAGCGCCTGCAGGAAGAGGTCGCGACGATCAAGGTCGGTGACGTGGCCGACTTCGGCAACTTCATGGGCGCAGTGATCGACGGTGCGTCGTTCTCGACACAGGCCGCCGCGATCGAGGAGGCGAAGAAGCACGCCGGGACGAAGATCGTCGTCGGCGGTGGCTACGACGACTCGCGCGGCTACTTCGTCGAGCCGACGGTCGTCGAGACGACCGATCCCGACTTCCGGCTCCTGCGCGACGAGCTGTTCGGCCCGGTCGTGACGACCTACGTGTATGACGAGAAGCGCTGGGACGACACGCTCCAGTTGATCGACCGGACCGCGCCGTACGGGCTGACCGGTGCCGTCTTCTCAGAGGAGCGCGGCCCGATCGAGGACGCGGCGAACAAGCTGCGCTACGCGGCCGGCAACTTCTACGTCAACGACAAGCCGACCGGCGCAGTCGTCGGGCAGCAGCCGTTCGGCGGCTCGCGCGCCTCGGGCACGAACGACAAGGCGGGATCATTGTGGAACCTGATCCGCTGGGTCTCGCCTCGCTCGATCAAGGAGACGTTCGCGCCGCCGCGCGATTACCGCTACCCGTTCCTCAGCGAGTCCTGAACGACCACGCGCGGGCAGTGCCCGTGGTGTCGGTTCTCCCGAATGCCACGGCGACGTGCCGGCCCGGCGCCAGGTCGGCGCCCGGCGCGCCGTAGATCGTCCCCTCCGTCGGGGTGCCGCCGCCCTTCACCGCGAGCTCCTTCCCGTCGACCCAGAGCCCCGACTCGACCAGCGGCGTCTTCGCCGTGAGCTCCGCCGCGACCTGAGGGAAGCTCGACACCGTCCGGCCGGCCGCCGGCCCGAGGATCGTCACCTCGACGCGCCCGCTCCGGTCCGCCCGCCAGCGACCCGCGACGAGATGCGCGGCGACGGCATCGGTGCCCCTGAGGACAACAGCCCAGTCGCCGCCCGCGTAGAGCGCCCGACTCCCCTGCAGGATCGTCGCCGGCGAGGCGACCGTCGTCGTCGCGGTCGTGGTCGAGGACGTGCCGCCGGACGACCCGCAGCCGGTGACGGCGAGAAGGACCACGACGAGCAGCAGGCTTCGGCGCACGCGGCAACTGTAGGCGCTCTACGCTAGGCACATGTCGAGCTCGCTGTCCGCTGCCTGGCTGGGCGCCCGCACAGGTCTCGACCCCGGACGACTCGAGACGCTGAGGCGGCGCGGCGACCTGCTCGGCGTCCGCGTCGGCGACCACTACGAGTTCCCGTCCTGGCAGTTCGGCACCGACGGACAGCCACTGCCGGCGCTCGCGCGCGTGCTCTCCACCGCGCGGTCGGTCGGCGTCAGCGACGAGCGGCTCGTCCAGTTGCTGAGCGCGCGCCAGGGCCTCGCGGGCGGCCGCTGCCTCGGCGACGCACTGCGCGACGGCAACGTCGAGCACGTCGTCTCCGTCGTGCTGTCCAACCGCTGACGCGGCAACCTCTAAGCGCGGCCGGCGCGGTGCAGCTGCGCGTAGATGCTGCGCGCCGTCTTCGCGGGCACGCCCGGAACCCCCTCGAGCTCCTCCGCGGTCGCGTCGAGGACGCGTTCCGCCGAGCCGAAGTGCCGGAGGAGCGCGCGACGGCGCGCGGGCCCGACGCCGTCGAGCTGGTCGAACATCGACTCGCGTGCGGCTGCGTCGCGGCGCTGACGGTGGAACGTGATCGCGAACCGATGAGCCTCGTCGCGGATCCGCTGGAGCAGTTGCAGCCCGGACGAGTGATCGGGCAGCAGGATCGGCTCGGCGCGCCCCGGCACGAACACCTCCTCGATCCGCTTCGCCAGCGCGATCACCGCGACGCGCGGCAGGTCGAGCTGCGCCATCGCGTCGAGCGCGGCGGCGAGCTGCCCCTTGCCGCCGTCGATCACGACGAGGTTCGGCGGCTGTGCGAACGACTCGTTCCAGTCGGCGGAGGTCGGATCGGCGGACAGCCGTGAGAAGCGGCGCAGGATCACCTCGCGCATCGCCGCGAAGTCGTCCTGCCCGTCCTGGCCGCGCACCTGGAACTTCCGGTAGTGGGCCTTCTTCGCGACCGCGTCCTCGAAGACGACCATCGAACCGACGATCTCCTGCCCCTGGATGTTCGAGATGTCGAAGCACTCGATCCGGAGCGGCAGCGACTCGAGGTTGAGCGCCTCGCGAAGCTCCTCGAGCGCCTCGACCCGCCGCGCGCGCTTCGTCTCCGAGACGAACGTCTCCGACTCGAGTGCGAGCCGCGCGTTCTGCTGCGCGAGCTCCTGGAGGCGCCGCTTCTCCCCACGCTCGGGCGCGCGCACCTCGACCTGAGAGCCTCGCCTCTCGGAGAGGAAGGTGGCGAGCGCTTTCGTGTCCCCGCTTCCGCGCGGCACGAGGATCTGCGGGGGAATCGACGGCGCCGCCCCGTAGTACTCGAGGCAGAACCCTTCGAGCACTTCGCTCAGCTCTGCACCACCGGCGTTCTCGAGGTGGAACGAGTAGCGGTCGACCATGCGGCCGTCCCGCAGCGGAAAGACCTGCACCGCGGCTCGCTCGGGCGAGACGGCGATCCCGACCACGTCGATCGTGCCGATCGACCGGCGCTCGACCGCCTGGCGCTCGCTGAGCCGCTCGATCGCGGCCAGCCGGTTGCGATAGCGAGCGGCGTCCTCGAAGCGCTCCTCGGCGGCCGCCTCGTGCATCTGCCGCTCGAGCGTCCTGCGGATCGGCCGGTCGTCACCCGACAGGAACTCGATCACCTGGTCGATCAGCGCGCGGTACTCCTCCTTCGAGATGTAGCCGACGCAGGGCGCGAAGCACCGTTCGATGTGGTAGTCGAGGCACGGAATCCCGCTGCGCCGCCCGGGCTGTGGTCCCTCGCAGGGCCGGTAGCGGAAGACGCGGTTCAGGACGTCGAGCGTCTCGCGGACCTTCTTCGCGTTGGCGTACGGGCCGAAGTACACGACCCCGCGGCGGTGCCGCTCGCGGGTGAACATCACTCGTGGGTAGTCGTCCTCGACCGTGACCGCGATGTACGGGAACGACTTGTCGTCGCGCAGCCGGACGTTGTACGGCGGCCGGTGGCGCTTGATCAGGTTCTGCTCGAGGTGGAGCGCCTCGACCTCGTTCTGCGTGACGATCGTCTCGATCTCGGCCACGCGGTCGGCCATCTGACGGATGCCGGGGCGCGTGTCGCTCGAGCCGGCCTGGAAGTACGAGCGCACCCGCGGCCGCAGCGACTTCGCTTTCCCGACGTACAGCACGTTCCCGCGAGGGTCGCGGAAGAGATAGACGCCCGCCCCCGCCGGGACGCGCTTCAGCTGGCGTTCGAGCTCTGCGGTCGCCACGCAGCCAGCGTAGATGGCTAGCCTTCCCTGACATGGACGGGCAGTACGTCGCCTACACCTTCTACCGGCTCGACCCGGCGTTCCGGCGGCTGCCGGTCGAGGAGCGCGCCGCGGCCAAGGAGGCGTTCGCGGACGTCGTCGACGAACATGCCGCGCGGTTCGACCATCTGCGGACGTACTCGACCAGCGGCGTGCGCCCGGACGTCGACTTCTTCCTCTGGAAGATCACCCGCCGCTACGACGATCTGGGCGACCTCGGAGCCGCGCTCAACGCGACTCCGCTCGCCGGCTGGCTCGAGACGCCGTTCTCGTACCTCGCGACGACCAGGGCGTCGCAGTACACGTCGGCCCGCAAGGCGCGGCAGATCGTCCCGAAGGAGCTCCCCTACCTCGTCGTCTACCCCTTCGTGAAGGTGCGGGCCTGGTACTCGCTCCCGGAGGAGCAGCGGCAGGAGGCGATGGACGAGCACATCCGCATCGGCCGCGAAGAGTTCCCCGGCATCCACAACCACACCACGTACTCGTTCGGGATCGACGACCAGGAGTTCATGACCGCGTTCGAGTGCGACGAGCCCTCCGACTTCATGCACCTGATGCTGCGCCTGCGCGACTCCGAGGCTTCCGCCTACACGGAGCGCGACACGCCGATCTTCGTCGGGCGCCACGTGCCGATCCGCGAGGCGCTCGAGCGGCTCGACGGCGTCGGCTCGTCCCTGGCCGTCTGACCCGGAGCCCTAGACGTACGTCCGCTGGTCGCGCCACGTGCGCCAGGCGGCGAACACGCACGCCGCGGCGACGAGGATGCATGCGAGCGCGTCGCGGCCCGAGAGCCCCCCCACCAGAAACCACCAGCCGAGATCGACGACGAACAGCGCAACGGCGCCGTAGACGACCCACTGCGCCCGTGACGGCCAGGTGGAGATCTCCCTCCGCGCGAAGTCGCGCCAGAAGAAATACGCGGCGACGGCGATCGCGATGAAGAACGCGATCCGCAACAGCAGGCCGACCGTCACGAGCGTGACCTCGAGATTCAGCACCAGCACGGCCGCCGCCACGCCCGCCAGGATCAGGAGGTTCCGAACGAACGGGCTCATGCCCGCTTCGGCGCCGGCAAAGCCGGTGCCTCCGCTCCTGGGCCAGCTCCGTCGAGCCTGCGCTGGCTCATGCCGCCGTCATGTACGCGCGGACTCCGAGGGCGGCGGCGACGAGGGTCGCGACGGCGAACCAGAGGAGTCGCGCGCGCGGATCGGCCGGCGCATACAGCCACGGCGCGAGCACCGCCAGGAGCGCAAAGGTCCCGTAGGCGTAGTGGAGCCGGTCGGCTGCGCGATGGTGGTCCGAGAGCAGCAGCAGGCCGAGACCGACCTGGGCGACGAGCAACGTCTGCGCCAGCGCGAGCAGTTGCGCGACCGCCTTGCCGGCGCGGCCTCGCGACCGGGCGATGAACGCTGCGGCGGAAGCAAGGAGGCAGACGCCGATCAGAAGGAATGCATTCGCGTGATGGGCCGTTAGCATCGCCGAGCACGCACCCTACTGGAGAGGTTCGAGAATGATCGAAGAAGGCCAGCCGGCTCCCGATTTCGAGCTGAAGAGCGACAGCGGCGAGAACGTCCGCCTGTCCGAGCAGCGCGGACGCCAGGTCGTCCTCTACTTCTATCCCAAGGACGACACGCCCGGCTGTACGACTCAGGCGTGCGGAATCCGCGACGCGTTCGTTGCGTTCGAGCGGGCCGGCGCGGTCGTGTTCGGCATCTCGCCGGACGACGAGGCGTCGCACGAGAAGTTCAGGAAGAAGTTCGACCTGCCGTTCACGCTCCTGGCCGACGAGGGCCACCACGTTGCAGACGAGTACGGCGTCTGGACCGAGAAGACCTACGCGGGCCGCAGCTACATGGGCGTCGAGCGATCAACCTTCGTCGTCGCCGAGGATGGAACGGTGAAGCGGGTGCTGCGCAAGGTCAAGCCGGCGACGCACGCCGACGACGTACTCGCCGTGCTCGCGGAATAGCGCCTAGCAGCTCTAGGCGAGCGCGACCGTCTGCTCGTCGCGCCGCTCGGCGTAGTCCTCGCCGAGCCGATCGCGCAGCGTCCGCTCGAGCTCACCGCTCTTCTCGAGCTCCTCAACGATGTCGGCACCGCCGACCAGCTCGCCCTTCACGAACACCTGTGGGATCGTCGGCCAGCCGGACACCGCGCTCAGCGCCTGCCTGATCTGCGGGTCGGGAAGGATGTCGACGGCGGTCACCGGCGCGCCGGCGCGCCGGAGGGCCTGCAGCGCGCGGTCCGAGTTGCCGCACATCACGAAGGACGGCGTCCCCTTCATGAAGAGCGCGACGTCGGAGCCTTCGATCACGTTCTTGATCTGGTCCGTGTAGCTCACGATGCCCCCTTGGTCGAAATGCGCAATTCGTGGATGATTCCGTCGGCGAGCGGCCCGGCCAGCGCGTCGTACACGCGCCGGTGCTGATCGACCAGCGAGAGCCCGTCGAACGACGGCGACGCGACCACGACCTGGAAATGATCGCCGCCGCCCGTCCGGTCGGTCACCAGCAACTCGGTGGCGTCCGGAAACGCGTGCCGCAGTAGGTCCTGGAGCGGTTGCGTGCTCACGTGTCGATCGTACCCACCGCCAACCGGTCGCCGGCCGCGAGCCCGGCCGCCGCACCGTCGGCGACCTCGATCACGACCTTCGCGCCGCGCCGTGCGGCGGCACGCCAGGGCTTGAGGGCGTGGACGACGTCGATCACGGCGAGCTCGCGGTCGCAGAAGATCGCGTCGATCGGGAAGCGCATGAACGCCATGTGGATCGAGCCGGCCGGTCGGAGCAGCAGGCCCTCGCCCGGGTCGAGCGCACGCCGGCCGAGCAGCCCGCGCAGCCGCGACCAGGGCCGGTCGGCGACGCGGCAGCGTGAGCACACCACGCGACCGTCGGCAGTCGTCAGTAGAACCGTCTTCATGGACCCCAGATACGGCGCCGGCGCGAGGATCCCTCGGATCAGGGGTCGCCCGGCAGCCGCCCAACGTCGATTCGTAGGGGCAGTAGCCGGCGCTTGCGGCGCGCCGTCCCATCGACGAGGAGACTCGCCATGCCGACGGACGGAACCGCAACGAACCGCACCGATCTCGACCGGGTGATCGAAGAGAGCCTGGCCGAGCTGGAGCGCCAGCACGACGGCCTGCCTGCGCCGGTGACGCCCGTCGATTCCACCCCCACGGTCGTCTACGTGAACGACGTCGGCCTGCGCGTTCGCGCAGCGGCCGACGAGGCCCCGGAGGAGGCCGTCAAGGCAGGCATCGAAGCGCGCATGGCCGAGGTCCGCGAGCGCGAGCGCGCCGAGGCGGTCGCCCAGGCTGAGCGCGAGCTCGCCGAGCTGCGCCTCGAAGAGATTCGCTCGGAGGCAGAACAGCAGCGCCATGACCAGATTGCCGCTGAGACGGCGGTGCTGCTCGCGAGCCTCGACCAGCGTCAGTCCGAGCTGGAGCGCCGCGAGTCCGAGGTCGCGGAGGCGCTCGAGAAGCTCGACCGCCGGTTCACGGCCCGCCGCCAGGAGCTGACCGCCCGCGAGACAGCGCTGCAGGCACGCGAGAGCGAGCTCGAGCTCGTGAAGGCGCGCGCCGAGGCAGAGCTGGCCGAGGCGCAGGCCAAGCTCGAGACGGCCGCCGCGGAGGCAGCCGCTGTCGCCGCCGCGGAGGCGTCGGCCGAGCGCCAGCGTGAGCTCGAGGCGCGCCTCGAGGCACTGGAGCTGCGCGAAGCGGAGCTCAATGCGCTCGAAGAGCGTGGCCGCGGCGAGCTGCAGCGGGCCCAGGCCGAGTTCGAAGCCGCCCTGGCCGCAACAGCATCGGCGCGCGAGGGCGAGCTCGACGAGCGGGAGGTCGAGCTGTCCGCCCGTGAGATCGAGCTGATCGAGCTGCAGGCTGCCCTCGACGCGCACAAGCAGGACGTCGCCTCTCTCGAGCGGTCCGCCGCCGAGCGCCAGGCGGCGCTCGAGGCACGCGAACGGCGCCTCGCAGAGTACGAGGCCGACCTCGCGGCGAACGCATCCGTGAACACGCAGCTCGAAGAGGAGCTCCGTGCCCGCGTGACGAGGCTGCAGTCCGAGCTCGAGGTCCGCCAGGAGCGCCAGGAGGATCTCGCGCGCGAGCTCGCCGCCCGCGAGCAGTGGATCGCCAGGCACGAGGAAGACCTCGCCACCTACGTCGACGAGCTCAAGGACACCTTCCGCGAGCGCGACGCCGAGTGGTGGGCCAAGCAGCTCGGCGCCGAGCCGGCGATGCTCGGCTGAGAGCTTCTCCCTTCGGAACGCCTGGCTACACTGACGGCCGCCCGCGGATGTGGCGGAATTGGTAGACGCGCACGGTTCAGGTCCGTGTGCCCGTAAGGGCGTGGAGGTTCAAGTCCTCTCATCCGCACTCTGACGCGGCTCGCAATCCTTGCTGCAACGGCGGCCGCTGTCGCCGTCGTGTCGTCCGGGGACGGTCTCGGCGCACGTCCGCGTGAGCCGCTGACGGAGGTCATCGTCACCCTGCGTGCGCCGGCGCTCTCGTCCTTCGGCCGCTCGCTGCAGTCGGCAACGCACCGCACCTACCTGAGACAGATCGACGCCGCCCAGACGGAGCTCGCGCGCCGCATCACGACCGCGTTGCCCGACGCGCAGGTGCGCTGGCGCTACCGGCTGGTCGCCGACGGGCTGGCGGTTGCGCTGCCGCGGTCGCAGGCAGCGCTGCTTGCCCGCGTCCCGGGTGTCGCGCGCGTGTGGCCGAACATTCGCTTCCACGCCCTCCGTGACACGGCGGGCCCGCAGCAGATCGGCGCCGACAAGCTCTGGGGCCCGACCTTCGCCACGGCCGGCAACGGGATGAAGATCGGAATCATCGACGACGGACTGCAGGCGGCGCACCCGTACTTCGATGCGAGCGGCTTCCAGTATCCACCGGGCTTCCCGAAGGGCCAGACGCAGTACACGACGCCGAAGGTGATCGTGCAGCGCACATTCGCGCCGCCGTCGCCGTCCTGGAAGTACGCCAACGTGCCGTTCGACCCGCAGAACTCGTTCCACGCGACGCACGTCGCAGGCATCGCCGCCGGAGACTTCGGCGCGCAGGCGCTCGGCAACACGATCTCCGGCGTTGCGCCCAACGCGTACCTCGGCAACTACAAGGCGCTGACGACGCCGACGCCCGTGTTCGGGCTCGACGGAAACGCGGCCGAGATCACCGCTGCGATCGAGGCCGCCGTGTCGGATGGGATGAACGTGATCAACCTGTCGCTCGGCGAACCGGAGGTGGAACCGTCGCGCGACATCGTCGTGCAGGCGATCAACGGTGCTGCGGCAGCCGGGGTCGTGCCCGTGGTCGCGGCCGGCAACGACTTCAGCGACTTCGGCTACGGCTCCGTGTCGTCACCCGGGAGCGCACCCGACGCGATCACCGTCGCGGCTGTGACGTCGCGCGACACGATCGCCGGCTTCTCGTCGGCGGGGCCTACGCCGATCTCGCTCGAGATGAAGCCCGACCTCGCCGCGCCCGGCGTAGACGTGGTCTCTTCGCTGCCGACCTCGACGCAGACGTGGGGCCTGCTCAGCGGGACGAGCATGGCGACGCCACACGTCGCCGGCGCCGCTGCGCTGCTGCTCGAACGCCATCCCGGGTGGACCGTCGCGCAGGTCAAGTCGGCCCTCGTCCAGACGGCCGATCCGGTCCGGAGCGCCGACGGCACGGAGGTGCCGACCACCCGCGAGGGCGGCGGGGTCGTCGACCTGCCGCGTGCGGACGTACCGCTGCTCTTCGCCTCGCCGACCGGCCTGTCGTTCGGTGAGCTCCGTCCTTCCGCAAGCGCTGCACGAACCGTGACGCTCACGGACGCCGGCGGCGGACCGGCCCCGTGGACGGTCACCGTCGCCGTGCAAGCGGGTGCTGCGACGGTGACGACGGAACCGCAGGTCGCCGCTCCAGGGACCTTGACGGTCACGGCGACCGCCGGGGCGACGACCGGCGACGTGACCGGCTTCATCGTCCTGACCCGCGACAGCGACGTCCGGCGGATCCCCTTCTGGTTCGAGATCGCGAGCGCGCAGCTGGCGCGGGAGCGGGCGATCGACGCTCGGCCGCCCGGGCATCGTCCGTGGGACGAGCGTCGGCGCGCCGTCGCTCGTCTCGACCTACCGCTACCCGACGGGCGGCGATCGCACGTACCCGGGCCCGGAACGTGTCTACCGGCTGCGGGTCACTGGAGCACCCGCGAACTTCGGTGTCGTGGTGCTGAAGGGCCACGTCACGCCGCACGTCACGGTGGCCGGCGACGAGAACAGGCTCACCGGCTACACCGGGTTGCCGATCGACGTCAATCCCTATCGCAAGACCTACGGCGACCGTCGCCTGACGGCCGGCGCGGTCCTGCCGGGGCCGGGGAGCTACGACCTCGTGCTCGACTCGACGTCCGCGTCCGAGGCGGGGCCGTTCACGATCCGCTGGTGGCTGAACGACACGACGCCCCCGACGTTGCGGCTGCGGCCGACTCGTGGCGGTGACGTCACGGTCACGGCCACCGACGCCGGTTCCGGGGTCGACCCGGCATCGGTCACCGCGTCGGTCGACGGAAGCGCAACCGGCGTCACCTGGAGCGCGGGCGCCGTCCATCTCCACGTCACGAAGGGCCGCCACACGATCGTCGTTCGCGTCTCCGACTATCAGGAGACCAAGAACATGGAGGATGTCGTGCCGGTCCAGCACCGCACGACCGTCACGCCGAACACGGCAACGCTGCGCGCGACCGTCGTCGGTCGCTGACCCTCCTAGCGCTTCTTCGCGTCGCGCGGGTCGATCGTCGGCAGTGCGGCCAGATCGCGCTCGACGTCGCGCGCGAACTCGTCCGACTCGTCCCGAACGACCCGTAGCTGCGACTTGCGGCGCGCGCGTTCGCGCCGCTTGCGGCCGTCCACACCGAACCGGCGGGCGAGCCTCGGCCATTCCGCTGCCGCCAAGAGGACGACGGCGGCTGCCAGCAACACGACACCGACGACACTCACGGCTGACAGGATATCGCCGCGGCCGCCATGCGAGACTGGCGCGATGCCGAAGTTCGTCGCCGCAGTCGCGGTCGCAGCGGCAGTCGTGGCGGCGAGCGGCTGCGGCGGTCGGCAGGCCGCCCAGAAGACGACCACGATCACGGTCTTTCGCCTCCAGAACGGGCTGTTGCACGCTGAGCGCGCCGAGGTGCCGGCGGAACCTTCGACCCCCGCGGCAGCCCTCGACGCGCTCGGGCTTCACCTACCCGTGACCGTGGAGAGTGGAAACGCCCGCATCGCTGCGGGGAAACTCGACCCTGGACGCGTCGCCGAGGTCGTCTACACGCTCACGCGGTTCCCCGGCGTGCAAAGCGTCGACATCGCCGGGCGCCGACATCTGACGCGCGCGGACGTGGCCGGTTTCGTCCCGATCATCCTCGTCGAGTCGCCCGCCGACGGACAACGTGTGCCGGCCGACTTCGCCGTGTCCGGCACAGCCAGTGTGTTCGAGGCGACGCTGGTCGTCGAACTACGCCAGGGCGGCGCGGTCGTCGTGCGGCGAACGGTGACAGCGTCTGAGGGAGCGCCCAGCCGCGGCACATTCAGCACACGGCTGCGGGCAGGGTCGGCGGGTGCGGCGACCGTCGTCGCCTACGCACCCAGCGCCGCCGACGGAACCCCGCAGCACGTCCAGCGCATCCCGGTCACGGTGACCGGCAGCTAGCGGTTACAGGGCGGCTGCGACTCGTCGGCCGGCGGCGCGTCGCCGACATGGCCGCGTGGGAAGGTCAGCGGCGGACGGTACGTGACGTCAACGCGCCCCGGGTTGACTCCAGGAGCAGGTGTGGTGCCCGGCATGCCGGAGGCGGGCGTCGCGGTCGGTGGCGACTCGGACGGCGGCGTCGGTGCGGGCGTCGGCACCGGCTCGGGCGTCGGCGTCGGCGTCGGGGTCGGCGTCGAGGTCGGGGTCGGCGTCGCTGTTGGGGTCGGGGTCGGGGTCGGGGTCGGGGTCGGGGTCGGTGTTGGGGTCGGCGTCGGTGTTGGGGTCGGCGTCGGTGTCGGGGTCGGCGTCGGGGTCGGCGTCGGTGTCGGGGTCGGTGCCGGGGTCGGCGTCGCAGTCGGAGTCGCCGGCGTCGGCTCTGCGATCGGCTTCGGCTTGTGCCGCCCGGGCAGACCCGGCTCGACGATCCGCGTCACCGACGGTGTCACCACATTGACGTGCGCAGGCCGAGAGGCCGGCGGCGTGTACTTGATCAACACGGGTGCCGAAGACGCGGCCGGGGCCTGCGTCGGCAGTGTGTGGTGCTGGGCGACGCGCACCGTCGTGCGGCGCGCCGGCCGCTTGAGCGGGTGCGACGGTGTCACGGTCACCCCGACGACGCGCGAGGGTGGCGGCGGTGCCGCGGTCGGAGGCGGCGTCGCCGGCGGAATCGTGTCGTGCGCGCCGCCGGGACCGATCCAGGCACGAGCGATCGCAGCCGCCCCGACGGAGGCAGCGACGGCGGCGAAAGTGTTGGCGCGGCGCATCAGGTCGGGGATCTTCGCAGCGGCTCCGGACGCCGCCCCGGATTGCCCTTCGAGTCGTCCGGACCGCTCACGACGACGTTCTTGCCGGCCTCTTTCGCGGCGTAGAGACACCGGTCGGCCTGATGCATCAATTCGTCGAGCGTGTCGTTGTCGGCATGCGCTGCCACCCCCAGACTCACCGTAACGGTAATCCGGTTGCCGCCGACGACGATCGCTGCGCCTGCAATCGCGACGCGGATTCGCTCGGCGAGTCGCACCGCGCCGTCGAGAGGCGTGTTCGGGAGCACGACCGCGAACTCCTCACCGCCGAGCCGCGCCGGCACGTCGAGCTCGCGCACGCTCTCGCGCAGCACCCGCCCGACGACGCGCAACACTTCGTCGCCCGCCGGGTGGCCGTACCGGTCGTTCACGTTCTTGAAGTCGTCGAGGTCGCAGAGCACCAGCGACGTGATCTCGCCGCTGCGTGCCGAACGGGTCAGCTCGTGGGCGAGCGCCTCGAGGAACTGCCGCCGGTTCGCGAGCGACGTCAACTCGTCGGTGACGGCCTGCTCCTGGACGAGCTGGTGGAGATGCGCGTTCTCGAGCGCGATCGCCGCCTGGGCCGTGATCCACTCGGCCGCCTCGCGCGCCTCCTTGGAAAAGGAGCCCTCCCCCGCCGCCAGCACCATCGTCAACGTCGAGTCGGCGAACGCGTCGCGGAAGCCGATCCGCATCTGATCTCCGGTCAGCGGACCGCCCCGCTCACCGACCTTCTTGCCGCCGCGCAGCAGCACCCCGCCGGCGGCATGCGTCGCCTCGATCGCCGATTCGAGCATGACGGCGAGCAGCGCGCTCGGGTTGTGCGTAGCGGCGAGCGTCTCCCCCACCAGCGACACCGCGTCGCGAACGGCCCGCGGCGGAGCGTTGACGCGCAGCGGGCGGCGCTGAGCGTAGACCAGGCCGCCCATGAACGAGAGGAGCCCGATCGCGAGCAGCGGCAGCCACGAGATTCCCTGCCAGGCCTTCCCAGCGACGACCACCACCGTCCGCGGCTTCGATTCGAGCAAGGTGCGGCTGACCGTGCGTGACCCGTGCGCGATCTTGCTCGTCGAGCCTGTGCGCGGTGTCACGCGACTCCCGACCGAGAGGTACAGAACGTCGCCTCGATGCAGCTTCGCCTGGGCCGCGATCTGGTCGACGAACGCCTGGTCGAGCACGACCGGCGCGATGATGCGTCCGAGCGGGCGCGAGCCCGCGTAGACGACGACCTCCCTGCTCGGCGATCCGGCCGGCGGCTGCTCGCCGACGACGCCGCTGCCGAGTGCGAAGAGGACGTGGCGACGCGCGGCGACGGCCTGGAGGCGCGCCACGTCGTGATCGAGGATCGCACGCACCACCGGCGGCGAGCCCGCGAGGTCGGCTGCGCGCCCCGCTGCGGCGTCGATCCGCTGGGCCAGCAGTCCGCGCGCGGTCGTCGCGGCGTCGCGGAGGCGCGCGTCGGTCGAGCGCGCGGAAAACCCCTCTGCAATCGCCGACGCCGACCAGGCGGCGATCATCGCGACCGCGGCCACGGCCAGCGCAAAGCCCACCGCGCTGACCGGCAGCGAACTCCAGGCTCTGATTCGCCCGAGCGGCGATTCTCGTGTCACAGCAGCTGACCTTTCCCGAGTGTGCCGCACCAGTCGGGCTCCCGTCCCCTCCAGACGCAAGGCATGGTCGAGCCTAGAGGAGAGCACGGACGTCCCCCGAAAGGGGGATACCGTGACGAGCGCCCTTGAGCAGACCCCGCAGCGTGCGGATGTTCTCTCGACGGCCGTAGGCGCGGTTCGCCGGTGGGGCAGCGCGGAGCTGGCCGACGACCCCCACGCCTACTCGGTGGCGGCCGTCGCGGTCGAGATCGCCGAGCAGCTCGGCGTCGACGTCACCTGCTGCTTCGCCGTCGCCGCCGGCGCTCTGCTCCACGACGTCGGCAAGTCGCTCCTCGACCAGGACGTCCTCTCGAAACCGGGCCCGCTCGACGACGGCGAGCGCTCCCACGTCCAGATGCACGCCGTGGCCGGCGCAGCCTCGCTGCCGCCGATCGTGCCGGAGTGCGTTCGGGCGATCGTGCGCTGCCATCACGAGCGCTGGGACGGCTGCGGGTACCCGGACGGGATCGGCGAGGCCGAGATTCCGCTGGAGGCGAGGATCGTCGCGGTCGCGGACGCGTTCCAGGCGATGCTCGAGGATCGTCCCTACCGCGGCGCTCGGTCGCAGCGCGAGGCGGTCGCCGAAGTCCTGCGCTCGTCGGGGACGCAGTTCGACCCCACGTGCGTGCGGGCATTCGCGCGCGTGGCCGGGACCGCGCCTTCGCGCGGGCTGACCTAGCCGAACGTCGGGCGCCGCCACGCTCTGGCGGACACAAGCTGCGTCGGTCGCGAAGCCGCCGGCAGGGGGGAACGAGGGCACGCACGGCGATCCGCGACTGTGGGTGGCGGCCGCGCCGTTGCGCGCCGCCGCCCACTCGTTCGTCTGACGCCGCTCCAGCTTTCGTCTTGTCGCGGCCAGCCGTTCGCGTAGCGCCGGCGAGCGGACGTTCCCCGACAGTGCGGCCATGGAGGACAAATGCTGAAGCTCGCGCTGGTGCTCGCTGCGGCCGGCTTCGCCGCTGCGTACGCGGCCGTCTTCGGCGGCCGCTGACGAGCACCGCCGCGGGCATGTCGGGCGGCGAGCAGGCCCCTCCCCGTTGCCTGCCGCACCGCCCAGAACCATGCCGCAGGGCGGCACCCTACGGACCCCGTCGGACAACGTCGCGCGCTCGAGGAAGTACGTGGCCGAGGCCTGCAGTCGAGAGGCGGGCCTCGGCCACTAGGCAAGCGAGCGACTTCGACCCCCCAGGTCCCCACCAGGCATTGGAGAGAGTCCGCATTCGCCTGCACCCACATGTTTCCAAGGGTGGCGCGGTGTTAAACGCATCCGATCGCAAAGAGCGATCAGTCGTGCCCCGGCGGCGTTCCCTCCCGAGCCTGGCTGACGGTCGCTGCGAGCGCCTTCAGCGAGTCGTCTTCGCCGGCGGCGCGCTCCAGGTATCGATCGAGCACGTCGAGTGCGCCGTCGGCGACGACGATCGGGTCGGTCTCGGCCCCTGAAACACGGCGGTCGAGCTCGGCAGCGAAGCGTTTCGCTGCCTCGAGGTCGAGGCCGTCGACGTCCACCTGTCGGGCTGCGGAGGTCGTCAGAGCGAGGATCGCGTCCGCCATCTGCGACGCCTGTTCGACGGCGACGACGTGCGGGGCCTGGCTGGCGATTTGGATCGTGATTGGCATGCCCGGTCCCTTCCCGGTCGCCACGCCGTGAAATCCCCCGGGTTAGTGCGGGGCGTGAGCCTGCAGCAGGTCGAGCAGCGGGCCGATCTCGTAGCCGAGTTGCGCGGGGTGCCGCATCTCTCGGTGGCGGTTGATCGCGTAGACGTTCCGCCGCCCGGACCGCTCGCGCGTCACGTAGCCGGCCTCCACCAGGTCGGCGACGATTCGCTGGGCGGCGCGCTCCGTGATGCCGACGATCGGGGCGATGTCTCGGAGCCTGATCTCCGGGTTCGCGGAGATGCACAGGAGCACCTGCGTGTGGTTCGTGACGAAGCGCCAGCCGGGTTGTGCTCCGTTGCTTGACATATACGATCTTCTTGTCGTATCTTCCTAGTCGCGTTTCTACTTTCGTTACTTCCTTGCGATGTGAAACCGTAGCAAGGACGAGCCCACCACGGAGGTATTGACCGTGATCGCGCACTGCGAGCCCGCCCGGCTGGCGCGCCGGCGGTTGCTGGAGAACGTCAACGCCGAGGTTCGCGCGCTCGCCCACCGTGTCGACCACTTCGGCGAATGGCGCTGGCCGTTCCTCTGCGAATGCGGCGAGGAGGCGTGCGACCAGCCCGTGCTGGTGACGCTCCAGCGCTATGACGACCTGAAGCGCACCGAGGCCACGCTCCTCGCGGACGGACATCCCGGGCACGACGAGCTGGCTACCGGTTCACCAGTGCTCCGCTAGGCCAGCGGAAGCGGCGACCGACACGACGATCTAGCCCGGGAACCTCAGCGACTTGAGCAGATCGTCCGCCTTCCCGAGGAAAGGGGAGAACGCATCTGTGGAGAGCTTGACGCTGCCAACCAGCACGACAACCGTCTTTCCGCGCACGTCGAGAACGTCGAAGCGGAAGGGATGGCCTGCGCCGTTCATCTCGACTAGATCCGCGGCGCCGCCCCCGGCCGCACCATGGGACGCCGGCGTGAACGGGACGAAGATGTGCTTTCTGCCGGCGGTCTGCCCGCCGAACTGCACCCCACTGAACCCCGCGAGCCGCACCGGAGTCGATGGTTCGAGCTCGAGACCCGTGCCGCGCCGGAGGTTGGCGACGGTTACGGCGACGGACGGCACGCGGCCGTACCCGGCGAGGACGATGACGAGTCCCGGCGGCGCACCGGCATAGGTGCCGTGCGGACCTAATGCGACCCACCCGTAGTACGGCGGTTTGCACACGGCCGGCGTCGTGGAGCACTTGAGGTGACGGCTCGCGATCTCGTCGGGAGAGAAGACGTTCGCCTTCCACTGAGCCGCGCCCCAGCTGGCGTCGGCTGGAGTCACGCGCAACGCAATCGGGAACTGGCTCGCCTGGTACGTAACGGAGGGCAGCAGCGGTCGCAGTTTGCCGGAGCTGAAAACGTCGCTCTGGGGAAGATCCGGCGACGAGCTGCCGACGGCGGCAGCCGCTGCCACCGCGGCGACGAACGCGAGGCTGGTCAGGAGTAGACGCAACACGGGCTGTCCTCCTACTGAGGCGAGATGTGACCTACGAGTGCCTGGTCTTTCTTGGATCTGATGGCGCGAGAATGAGCCGAGGGGCTAAGCAATCGCTAAGGAGCGTTGAGGGAGTGGAGTTCCGGATCCTGGGACCACTGGAGGCCGAGGTCGATCGGCGTCAACTGGCGTTGCGTGGTCCGAGCTTGCGCGCGCTGCTCGCGCTCCTGCTTCTGAACGCGAACGAGGTCGTCTCAGGCGATCGTCTACTCGACGAGCTCTGGCCCGAAGAACCACCGGGATCCGGCGCGACGGCACTGCAGGTTCGCGTTTCTCAGCTCCGAAAGGAACTCGGCCCAGCAGCCGCAAGGCTCGAGACGAAGGCACCTGGCTATGTGCTCCGAGTCGAGCCGGGAGAGCTCGACCTCGAGCGCTTCTCCCGGCTCGTCGAGGAGGCGGACGAAGCAGAAGAAGCTGTCGCGGCGGAGCGGCTGCGCGAAGCGCTCGCCCTCTGGCGAGGCCCGCCGCTCGCCGACCTCGCGTATGAGTCGTTTGCGCAGACGGCGATCGGGCGGATCGACGAGCTGCGACTCGTCGCCCTTGAACGGCGCGTTGACGCCGACCTCGCGCTTGGCCGGCACGCTGACGTCGTCCCCGAGTTGGAAGCGCTCGTCGCTGCGGAACCCCTTCGCGAGCGGTTTCGCGGGCAGCTGATGGTCGCGCTGTACCGCTCGGGCCGGCAGGCCGACGCCCTCGCGAGCTACAAGGATGCGCGACGTGCACTCGTCGAGGAGGTCGGGCTCGAGCCGAGCCGGTCGCTGCAGGAGCTCGAGCGGGCGATCCTGCAACAGGATCCCGATCTGGATCTCGGTCGTCTCGGACGCTCGATCCTCGTCGCGGCGCGGAGCGGGCACCAGCTCGGTTCGCTCCTTTCGCTCGCCGAGCCGCTCGCGCGCCGGCCGGTCAAGGAGCTGATCCTGACCCGCATCGTCGACGGCGCCGGCGAGCTCGCGGCAGCGACGGGAGATCTGCGCGAGCAGCGCTCGGCGCTCCGCAACCGGGGTGTCCGGGCACGTGCGGCCGCCTTCGTCTCGGCCGAGCCGGCGCGCGATCTTGTCCGCCTCGCCGCAGAGCAGGACGTCGACCTCGTACTCGTGGATGGGTCGCCGGAGTTGCTGCTGGACCCGATGACGGCCGAGCTCCTTGCGGGCGCGCCTTGCGATGTCGCTGTCCTTGTCGGAGGGGCAGCGAGTCCCGGGCCGGTGCTCGTGCCGTTCGTGGGCGCCGACCACGACTGGGCGGCGGTCGAGCTCGGCGCCTGGGCCGCGGGAGCGCTCGATGTGACGCTGCTTCTCGCCGGTCCGGGCGAAGGCGCGGGCGACCGCGACGCGAGCCGATTGCTCGCGAGCGCGTCGCTCGCGGTCCAGCTCACCCTTGGCGTGATGGTCGAGCCCCTGCTCATCGCGCCGCACCCAGCTGCGCTGCTTGCTGCCACCGCGGACGCGGCGCTTGTCGTGGTCGGTCTGACCGACCGCTGGCGGAGTGACGGGCTGGGACCGGCGCGTGAGACGCTCGCCGTCCAGGCCGGCAAGCCCGTCGTCCTCGTGAAGCGCGGCTTGCGACCGGGCGGATTGGCGCCACGCGAAAGCCGCACACGCTTCACCTGGTCGATCAAGATGTAGCCGCCGCGACGTGCCGTCCCGCGAGCGCTAGGCGGACTTGACGCAGAGCGAACCGAGATCGACGCCCTGCTGGAACGGTGGGAACCGCTTGCAGCCGACCCGCGCGCCGAAGTATTCGTCGTACTGGTACGAGCCGTAGACGGCGAATGGCGCCTCGCGAGCGAGCTCGTCGTCGAGCCGGGTGAAAGCCGCGACGCGCGCCGGTCCGCGGAGCGGCGCAGCGCGCGCGAGCTGCTTCTGGAAGGCGGGCGCGCTCCAAGGCCCCGGCGGCAGCGGCGTTCCCCAAAGCCCGTGCTCGAGCACGGCCTCGAAGAACGGCGCCGGGTCGCGCTCGCAGACGCTGCATTGGAGGGCAGTGCCGATGATCATGTCGGCTTTGCGAAACGCAGCCCGCACGGCATTCGGGTCGCAGCCGCCATCGTGGACGATCCGCACCGAGATCCCGATCGGCCTGAGGTTGGACCTGAGGACCGAAGCCGCGTCGGTAGCGCCGAAGTCGCACGGCATCAGGAGCACTGCCCGACGCTTCTGCGGTCCGGCGAGACGTCTGGCAGCGCCGAGGTCGGGCCTCGAGACGGGATAGACGTGCCCCGAGTCGTAGCCCGGGATCTGAACGATCCGCTCGGAGGCGGCTGCGTCCCAGTAGGCGCGGGCCATTGCAGGGCGGTCGAGCGCGTACTCGACCGCCTGCCGGAGCCGCACGTGCCGGAAGAGCGGCCGCTGCGTATTGAAGACCACCATGTCGAACATGGGCTGCGGATGGAGGAAGAAGCGCTGCCGGGTCGCGTGAGCGGCGAGGGACCCTTGCGGCCCGAGCAGGCTCGTGCCGTCCCCGAAGTCGAACGGGAGGTAGTCGAGCTGACCGCTGTCGACGAGCGCGACCGCCTTCGGAGTCGGGACGTCGTCGGTGATCACGATCCGAGCAGCGCGTCGAGCGCGATGACCGCCGTAGTTGACGTTACGGAGGAGGACGGTTCGATCACCCATGACCGAGGCGAAGTAGTAAGGGCCGTCGGTCGGGACCGGACCGTGAACGAGCTTGGGGTCGAGCGGCGTCGAGCGCGGCACCGGGCAGAACAGCGGGGTCGCGAGACGAGCGAGGAAGTCGCCGGCCGGCCTCACCAGCGTGATCGTGAGTGTCATGCCATGGGCAAGGATCCCTGAGATGTGCGCCGGCTTGTTCGCCTTGACGGCGGCGACGTAGGCGGCCAGCCCGACGATGTTCGGGGCGTAGTACGAGTTCTGGGAGTGCGGCGAAAGCGTCCGTTCGATCGTGTACCGGAAGGTCTCGGCGGTCACAGGTTCGTTCGACGGAGGCGAGAACCGAAAGCCGCGGCGAAGCCGGAAGGTGTAGGTACGTCCATCGCGCGAAACCGCCGGCATTGCCGCAGCGACCTCGGGCCGGAGACCGCTCGCGCCGTAGTCGAGCAGGCTCGCGCACGTCGCCGAGGTCAGGGCCTCGTCGAACGGGAACACGCGCGAGACGGGATCTGTGTTGAACCTCCGCGCCGGCATCGAGATCCGGAGCTCCTCGCCCGCGATCGCCGGCAGTGGCGGCAGGCCTGCCGTGGCAGCAACCCAGACGAGGCCACCCTGGGTCTGCACGACGGTCGGCTCCGATCCCGTCGCGATCTGCGTCCGCGCACCTGCGCTCGCGAGCACGCGCGACACTGTCCTCGCCGAGGTGTTCGCCACCCAGACGTTCCCGCCTCCGGTCGCGATCCGCTCGGGATCGGCACCGGCCGGAACGGCTTGCTCGACGCCGAGGTCCGCCTCACTTAGCGCGTAGACCTTGTCCTCGCCGAGTATCGAGACCCAGACAGAGCCGCCGCCGACGGCCAGGTCGCTCACGTACGAATGCAACTTCGCATGCACGTCCATCGTGTTGTCGACGGGGTCGACCTTCCAGACCGAGCCGTTCGTACTCGCCGCCCAGACCGCGCCGTCCCCGTAGACGAGCCAATCTGCGTTCGCGGGGAAATGGTGTAGCGTCCGACCGCTCCTCGGATCGACGCGGACAACGTCGCCGCCGCCGACGACCCACAGCGAACCGGCTCCGTAGGCGATGCCGATGCTCGAGCCGCCAATCCGGAAGCGGCGGACGATCCGGCCTGTGCGCCCTTCGACTCCGAGTACCTCGACCCCGAGGTTGCGCGCCTCGCGCACCCAGACGAGACCGCCGCCCGCCGCGATCCGATCGGTCGGCATCCACGGCAGCGAGACCTTCTTCGTCAACTTCCGCGTCGCCGCGTCGACACGGAGCAGCCGGCTCTCCTCGGGGATCGCCAACCAGGCGGAGCGCCCGAGAAAGGTGACGTCGGTGACGCGGTGGTGGCCGCCGGGAACGCTTGCTTTGACTTGGCGCGTGCCCGCGTCAAGCAGATTGACGGCGTTCGCCGTCAGTCGAACCATCTGCTGCTTCACGACGGTGGCACCGCCGGCATGCGTCCCCCGCGTCGCAAGCAATCCGGCGACTGCACCGCCCGTCGCCAGGAGCAAAGCGAATGCAGCGAGCAACACGCCCTGTCGCACCCGCGTAGGCCGAAGCCCGGCGCGTGCGGCCGCGATGAGCTCGCGCGCGGACTGGTAGCGGTCGTCCGGCTCCTTGGCGAGCGCCTTCCGAATCACCGGAGAGAGACCCGGCAGCGACGGCGGCTCCTCTTCGAGGTGAGCGAACACCACCGCGGTGTCGGAGCCGCGAGCAAACGGCGGCCGCCCCGCCAGACATTCGTAGAGCAGGCATCCCAGCGAGTACAGATCCGCGCGTCCGTCGAGTTCCTCGCCGCGGATCTGCTCCGGAGCCACGTAGTCGACCGTGCCGATCGACCGGCCGGCTGCAGCGATCGTTCCTTGCTCAGCCAGCCGCCGCGAAAGCCCGAAGTCGGCCAGGTAGCAATGACGGCGCTCGTCGACGAGCACGTTCGACGGTTTGACATCGCGATGCACGAGACCACGCTCGTGAGCCGCATCGAGCGCGTCCGCGACCTGCTCCAACATGGCGAGCGCTTGCTCCGGGTCGAGCACCCCCTCTTCGGCAAGCAGCCGCTTCAGGTCGGTGCCCTCGACGAGCCGCATCGCGATGTAGAGCTGGCCCGCCACCTCGCCGGCGTCGTAGATCGGGACGATCGCCGGATGGTCGAGCGACGCCGCCAGCCTCGACTCGCGCAGGAAGCGGTCGCGAAAGCGCGCATCCTCCGCCAGTTCGGGCGCGAGCAGCTTCAGCGCTACGTTTCGATCGAGGGCGAGCTCGCGCGCGCGATAGACGACCCCCATTCCGCCCCGGCCGAGCAGCGACTCGACCCGGTAGCCCGCAAGCTCAGTGCCAGCGGCCAGCGGCGGCCCGGCGCCTGCGCGCGCGCCGCCGCCCAGAGCGTCGCCTCGAGCCATGCTCCTCCCTTTCCGCCGACGATACGGGCTTCGGCAGGCGTTGACCAGGTCCGGCGGAAGCTGCCGACGGGCCCAGCGTGGGAACCTGACCCGCTAGCTCGGGAACCTGAGCGACTTGAGGATCTGTTCGGCCGTGCCGACGAACGCAGGGAACTGGTCAGCCGGGAGCGGCCCGACATCGAGGTAGATGACGACGGTCTTCCCCCGGACGTCGAGGACGATGACCCGAAACGCGTCACCGTAAACCGCGTATTCGTCCGGGTAGTACTTGGCTGCGTTCGACTTCGGACTGAACGGGATGAAGTAGTGCCCCGTATGGTCGCTGTTCTTCGCACCAACGATCTGACCGTCGAACTGGATCCCGGAGAATCCGGCGAGCGTGACCGGCACGTTGGCTTCGTACGTCGCTCCACGGCCGCGCGTACGGAGGACGTTGACGGTCGTGGCGATCGTAGCTGTCCGAGCGTAGGCGGTCATGATCGAGACGAGGCCCTGGGGGATGCCCGTCACGGGCCCCCGCCCGAGGTGAACCCAGCCGAAGTTCGGAGGCTTGCCGCCGCGGAAGTACTGATCGCCGGACTTCCACTGGGCTCCGGACCAGCCCGAACTCGGGGGAGTGACGCGCAGCGGGATCGGGAACAAGCTTGCCCGATAGGTGGCCGCCGACTTGAGTTGCGCCATCCGACCGGCAGGCGTAAAGAGATAGCTCTGGGGAATGTCTCGCAGCTTGGAGGGTGACGACGCCGCTGCCGCGACCCCGATGACAGCCGCAGCGAAGCCAACAAGAAGTGTCCGTTTCATCTCATCCGCCTTTCGTTCTCGCGTCCGTGTGCGTCTTACGGGGCGAGAATGCGCAGAGGCGCTAAGCGCTCACTAAGGAGTCGGGCGCGCGGTCCTGGCGGGCGCGGTCGTGCAGCTCCCCGGGTTGGACTCGAACCAACAACCCTCCGGTTAACAGCCGGATGCTCTGCCAATTGAGCTACCGGGGATCAACGGCGGCGGACAGTGTAGCCGCGGCTTTCGCCGCGCTCAGGCCGAGATCGAGGCGGCCCGCTCCCGCAGCTTTGCGAGTGCGTCCCTGAGCTCGCCGCGCTGATCGACCGGCGCCGAGCGAAGGTCGAGCTGGAGCTGGCGCTCGCGCAGACGGAGCAGCAGCTCGGTGCCGGTGGCCTCGACGATGCCGTCGGCATCGGCGTGGGCGTCGAGCTCCGCGAGCAGGCCGACGCCCGTCTCGTCGAGCGGCGCGCCGTCCACCAGGTGGTTGCGAATCGCGCGGTGTCGCGGATCGTAGAAGTGCTGCTCGTCGAGCTCCGCGAGCAGCGGCCGGAGCTGCGGATGGCGGAGGGCGCCGGCGAGCGCGCTCCGCTCGAGCTTCGCGCCGGCGTCCAGGACGCGGGCCGAGACCGGCGCCGACGCGCGAGCTGTCGAGCCGCCCGCCCGCAACTGCACGGTCATGCCGAGCTTGTCGTTCGCGTAGCGCCATGCATCCTGGCGCTCGGGTGAGTCCGGTGCGGCGTCCAGCAGCGCGCGAACGGTCTGGAAGCCTTCCTCACGGCTCTCGGCACGGCCGATCTCGATGCGGACTCGATAGAACAGATACGGCTCGGCCTGAGCGAGCTTGCGCTCGAACCCGCCCGGGTCGTCGGCTGGGTCGACACCCGGTGGAAGCGCGACCACGCGCACGTCGAACCCCTGGCGGACAGCGAGCTCCATGCCGCGCAGCGTGGCCGACTCACCGGCGGCGTCACCGTCGAACGCGAGCCAGAGCCGTCGCGTGAGCCTGCTCAGCTCGGTGAGCTGCCGTTCGGTCAGCGCGGTGCCCATGCACGCGACGACCGGCTCGAAGCCGGCCTGACGCAGGGCGATCACGTCGGTATTCCCCTCGACCACGCAGGCGCGATCCTCCCGGGCGATCGCCGCCCGCGCCCGATCCAGGCCGTACACGATCGCACCCTTCGTGAAGAGCTCCGACTCGGGAGTGTTCACGTACTTCGCCGGCAGGGCGTCGTCCTCGTGCAGCCGCCGCGCCTGGAAGCCGACGACGCGACCGCGCGCGTCGGCGAGCGGGAAGAGCAGCCTGCGACTGAAGTAATCCGCGCCGGTCCGGCGGAGCAGGCCGCACGCACGCAGCTCCTCGGCGGTGAAGCCCTTCGCCGTCGCCTTGCGTGCAAGCGAGTCTCCGCCGATGGCGAGCCCGAGGCGGAACTCTCGGCACACCTGCTCTTCGAGGCCGCGCCCCTTGAGGTAGTCGCGCGCGAGCGAGCCGGCTTCGGTCTCCCACAGCGTGCGCTCGTAGAACGTCGTCGCCTGGTCGAGCAGCGCATGCAGCCGTTCGCGGCGGCGGCGCGCTTCATCCTGGGCGGGCGACGACTCCTCGTACTCGACCGGAACGCGGAAGCGCTCTGCGAGCCACTCGATTGCGCCGCTGAAGTCGAGACCCTCGGTCTCGCGGACAAACGTGATGAGGTCGCCCTTCGCGCCGCAGCCGAAGCAGTAGTACCACTTGTCGATCCCGTTCACGGAGAACGACGGGGTCTTCTCCTCGTGGAACGGGCAGCGCCCCATGTACCGGCCGTTCGCACCGCCCTTCCGCAGGTGCGTGCGCGCCTCGACGAGCTCGACGAAATCCGCCGTCGCCTTGACCGCCTCGACGGTGCTGTCCTTGATGCGCGCCATCAGCCGAGCCTTGCAGCGTAGGACAGTGCGAAGCGATCGGTCATTCCGGCGACGAACTCGATGATCTCCTGCGGCCCGTCGCCGCGTGAGCGCAGGTGCTCGACGATGCGGGTGATCGTCTCGCGGGCTCGGGCATGCTCTGGCCGCGTCTCGGGCCCGAGATAGACGCGCTCGAACATGAACGTGCGCAGCGAGAGCATCGCGGAGCCGATCTCGTCGCCCTGGACGATGTCCTCCGCCCGCGCCGACTCCTCGACGAGGTCGTGCACGAGCGTGTCGATGCGCTTCGCTCCGGTCGGCCCGAGAATTGCGATCTCCTCCCGCGGCAGGTCGCCTTCTTCCAGGATCCCGTAGCGGATCGCGTCGTCGATGTCGTGGTTGATGTACGCGACCCGGTCGACGACCCGCACGATCTTCCCTTCGAGCGTCTCCGGCTCCTCCTCACCGGTGTGCGTGAGGATCCCGTCGACGACCTCGTGCGTCAGGTTGAGACGCCGCGCGATCGCGGCGGACTGCTCGTTGTGGCGGAAGCCGCCGTCGATCAGGCTGTCGAGCGCCGCCTCGCCGGCATGGCCGAACGCCGGGTGACCCATGTCGTGCCCGAGCCCGATCGCCTCCGCGAGGTCCTCGTTGAGCCGCAGCGCCCGGGCGACGACGCGCGCGATCCCCGTCGTCTCGAGCGTGTGGGTCATGCGCGTGCGGTAGTGGTCGCCCGAAGGGTCGATGAAGACCTGTGTCTTCCCTTTCAGGCGGCGGAACGGCTTCGAGTGCAGGATGCGGTCGCGGTCGCGCTGGAACGGCGTCCGGACGGAGCATTCGTCCTCCGGCTGCTCACGTCCACGCGTCTCGTAGGAGCGCACCGCGAGCGGCGAGAGCGCCTGCTCCTCGAGCTCGCGGATCCGAGCCGCGAACGCGTCGGCGATCGTTCCGGCGAGCTCTGACATCTGGTCAGCGTAGCCGTGGGCTCACTCGGCTCCCGCCCGCGGCTAGACGATCACCGCCACGGTCCCGCCGTCCGCGCTCCACGCGGCGCCCGTGACGAAGGAGGCGCGCTCGGAGCACAGGAACACGACGACCGCAGCGATCTCGGCCGGCTCGGCCAGGCGCCCGAGCGGCCGTCCGGCCGCGATCCGTTCCAGCACTGTGTCTCGGTCACCTTGCTGCTCGGCGAGGCCGCCCGCGCCGAGCCACGCGCCTGTCGCGGTCGGTCCCGGCGTGACCGCGTTGCAGCGAATGCCGTCCTTGGCGTGCACGTCGGCGACCAACCGCGAGAAGGAAAGCAGTGCCGCCTTCATCACGGAGTAGTCGGGCATGCTCGTAGACGGACGCTTGCCGGCGCTCGAGGACACGTTGACGATCGAGCCGCCGTGCGCCCGGAGATGAGGCAGCGCCGCGCGCGTCGTGCGAACGGCGCTCATCAGGTTCAGCTCGAACGAGCGCTGCCAGTCGGAGTCGTCGAGGTCCTCGAGCTTGCGGATCGCGGTACCGCCGACGTTGTTGACGACGCAGTCGAGGCCCCCGAACCGCTCGATCGCCGCCTCGATCAGCCGCTCCGGCTCGCCCGGCCGAGCCAGGTCCGCGCTCACGTGCAGCTCGCCGATCCCCTCCTTGCTGCGCCCCGAGGTGACCACGCGGGAACCCTCTGCCTGCAGCTGGCGGGCAATCTCGAGCCCGATGCCCGCGGTCGACCCGGTGACGACGCAGATCTTGCCGGCGAGCCCGAGGTCCATCGCGCCGCTACGTTAGCCGCCGTGACCACGATCCTCCTCGCGCGGCACGGCGAGACCGAATGGAACCGCAGCGGCCGCTACCAGGGCTGGGCGGATCCGCCGCTCAACGACACCGGACGCGCACAGGCGCGCTCGCTCGCCGAACAGCTCCGCGCGACGCCGTTCGACGCCGTCTACTCGAGCGATCTGCGCCGGGCGCGAGAGACCGCGGAGATCGTCGCCGCGCCGCACGGCGTTCCCGTCGCGACCGATCCGGGGCTCCGCGAGGTGAACGTCGGCGAGTGGTCCGGGCTGACGCGCGCCGAGGTCGAACGCCGGTTTCCCGACGGCGAGCGCCCCGGCGGCGAGACGCGCGAGCAGCACGGCGCGCGCGTGCTCGCGGCGGTCGAGCGGATCGCGCGCGTGCACCCCGGGGGTCGGCTGCTGCTCGTCACGCACGGCGGGACGATGCGCGCCGTCAGAGCGCACGTGAGTGACGAGCCAATCCACCCGGTTCCCAACTGCGGCGTGATCGAGCTGCACTTCCGCGACGACCGGCTCAGCGCGGCGATCGGATAGGTTCCCTGGAGGCGGGATGGAGGACTACACGAACAAATACAAGGGCGAGCAGGTCGAGATCGCCCTCTTCGGCGGCGAGTACCAGGACGGCGTGCTCACCGCCTACTGCTACGTCGAGGACGTCGCCCACGTCGAGCTGAACGGCCACATCCTGATCCCGCTCCAGAACGTCGCTTCCCTGCACTGCTCGAGTCGGTGCGACGCGCCCGAGCCGGACTGGCCGCCGCGCGCGCTCGCCGACGACGACGGCGACACCGACGACGACGCATAGGGGCAGCGCCGTGGGGCGTCGGCTGATCGTCGCGCGGAATGTGTTGAAGGCGTGGGCGTGCCTGGCCGCGTTCGCGGCGCTGATGGGGCTCGCAGGCTGGACGCTCGGCGGCTACCGTCTGCTGTTGCTCTTCCTCGGGTCGGCGGTGCTCGTCGCCGGCGCGCTCTACTGGTATGCCGACCGGATCGTGATGGGCATGGTCGGCGCGCGCGAGCTCGTCGAGGGCGAGGCGCCCGCGCTGCATTCGACCCTCGAGCGGCTGTCCATGCAGGGCGGGGTGATCAAGCCGAAGCTGTACGTGCTGCGCGACGGGTACCCCCGCGCGCTCTCCGCCGGGCGCGGCGCGGGCGGCGGCTCTGCGCTCGCGGTGTCGGTCGGGCTGCTCGGCGTCGCCTCACCGGCCGAGCTCGAGGGGATCGTCGCCCACGAGGTCGCGCATCTCCGGCACCGCGACGTTCTCGTGCAGACGATCGCCGTCGTCCTCGCCGGCGCGATCGTCGAGCTGTCCCGGCTCGGCGGGTTCCTGCAGCGGTCGTTCGTGTTCGTGCTCGCACCGGTCGCCGCGGCGGTGGTCCACGTGCTCCTCTCGCCGCGTCGCGAATACGAGGCCGACCGGCTGGCGGCCCAGCTCTGCGGTTCGCCGCACGGGCTCGCCGACGCGCTCGTCCGCCTGGAGAGCGCGATGGAGCTGGTGGCGTTCGCGGCCTCCCCGGTGACCGAGCCGCTCTACACGACGAACCCGTTCGCCGACGAGCGCCCCGCGGCGCTGTTCGCCTCGCACCCGCCGGTCGCCGAACGGATCCGCCGGCTGCGCTCGCTCGACCCGGAGTGGCGCGAACGGCAGCGGGCCGCCTGAATCGGCCCGTCAACGAAACGTGCCTGGCACCGCAGGTGCCAGGCACTGAAGAAAAATGGGCGGCGTCCTACTCTCCCGGGGGCTTGCGCCCCGAGTACCATCGGCGCTAGCGGGCTTAACTTCTCTGTTCGGAATGGGAAGAGGTGTTTCCCCGCCGCTATGACCGCCCAATTGTCGAGGTCGAGCGCGAGACGCGCACCCTCAAAACTCCATAGTCACGTATGTGTGTTCTAAATCAAGACCTCGAGCAATTAGTACGGGTCCGCTGAACACATTGCTGTGCTTGCACGTCCCGCCTATCAACGTGGTGGTCTTCCACGGCTCTTACTCTCTCTAGGAGATGGGAGGCCTCATCTCGAGGTGGGCTTCCCGCTTAGATGCTTTCAGCGGTTATCCCATCCAGACGTGGCTAATCAGCAGCGCCGTTGGCACGACGACTGATACACCAGAGGTCCGTTCGTCTCGGTCCTCTCGTACTAGAGACGACTCCTCTCAAGCCTCCAACGCCCATGGTGGATAGGGACCGAACTGTCTCACGACGTTCTGAACCCAGCTCGCGTACCGCTTTAATGGGCGAACAGCCCAACCCTTGGGACCTACTCCAGCCCCAGGATGCGACGAGCCGACATCGAGGTGCCAAACCCTTCCGTCGATGTGGACTCTTGGGAAGGATAAGCCTGTTATCCCCGGAGTACCTTTTATCCGTTGAGCGACGGCACTTCCACTTGTTACCGCCGGATCACTAAGGCCGACTTTCGTCCCTGCTCGAGCTGTCGCTCTCGCAGTCAAGCTCCCTTATGCCTTTGCGCTCTACGCACGATTTCCAACCGTGCTGAGGGAACCTTTGCGCGCCTCCGTTACATTTTAGGAGGCGACCGCCCCAGTCAAACTACCCACCAGATGCTGTTCCCGCCCCGGATAACGGCAGCGGGTTAGAAGCCCAGACTACGAAGGGTGGTATCCCAAGATTGGCTCCACCACGGCTGGCGCCGCGGCTTCAAAGCCTCCCACCTATCCTGGACAACGTACCCCGAACTCCAACATCTAGCTGTAGTAAAGGTTCACGGGGTCTTTCCGTCCAACCACGGGTACTCGGCATCTTCACCGAGACTACAGTTTCACCGGATCCCTCGAAGAGACAGCGCCCAAGTCGTTACGCCATTCGTGCAGGTCGGAACTTCGCGTTTGTCCTCTGTTTCCAGAGGCGCAGACTATCCCTTCACCTTGACGTAGCTTGGCGAGTATTGCTTCGGCCGAATACCGCCGGCGCCCGCTCGGGTTCATCCCGCGAACGAGCTCGACGATCTCGATCAGACCATCGTGATGGCGATGTGCGCCGTCGGCCATCTTGCGGCAGACGAGCGCGAATCGTTCGAAGTCGCACTGCTTGCCGGACAACAGCGGAAAGCGCTCGAAGTGCGGGATCACGCGGTCGAGGAGATCCTCGATCCTGCGCGTCTCCCACTTCAAGGTCTTGTCGCTGCGATCCGGGCGGATCGCTCCGCATCCGAAGTACGACTCGATGGCGTGAAGCACCTCGGCGCGATCGCTGTTCTGGCTGACGGAGAAGCTTGGCCGCACCTCCCACCCCACGCGCAGGCTCGCCCGCGGTGCGATGGAGACGGTGAAGCAACCTTCGCCGTCGGCGTAACCAGAGATGTACGCCGAGAGGAACTCGCGACTGCTAGGCCAAGGGCCGGCGTCTGATCGCATTCATAGATTGTCCTGCTTCAGCAGGACGGAATTGCGATCTCACCGTCACGAAATCGTGACGGATCAGTCGTTACGGGGTCAACTCTGACGAGCGACTTCCCACGGGATTACCCTTTCGCTGTGACGGCGTCCTTGAAGCGCCGCGTACGAGGAGGGCTTCCCCGTTATTAGCCGGTTGTCCGTTGGAGTCACCTCCAACTCGGGCAATTCAATTACCCGACAAGGAATTTCGCTACCTTAGGACGGTTATAGTTACCGCCGCCGTTTACCGGGGCTTGGATTCGAAGCTTCGCCCGAAGACTAACCTCTCCTCGTGACCTTCCGGCACCGGGCAGGCGTCAGCCCCTATACGTCGTCTTTCGACTTCGCAGAGACCTGTGTTTTTGGTAAACAGTCGCTTGGGCCGTTTCACTGCGGCCACCTCGAGCTCGAATCCGCGAAGGATTGTCACTCTACTGTGGCGCCCCTTCTCCCGAAGTTACGGGGCCATTTTGCCGAGTTCCTTTTCGAGGGTTCTTCCGATCGCCTTGGTATTCTCTACCTGCCCACCTGTGTCGGTTTTGGTACGGGCACGTCCCACCTCCCTAGACGCTTTTCTAGGAGGCATGGTTGCAACCACTTCGAGCTGAGCGCTCTCGGCATCCCGTCTCAGGCTTATGGGTGACGGATTTCCCTATCACCCGCCCTACGCGGTTACCCCAGGTCGACCATCGCCTGGGTTGGCTTCACCTACCCCGTCCCGCCATCGGTGATAGCGGTGGGGACGTGGTACAGGAATATCAACCTGTTGTCCATCGCCTACGCCTGTCGGCCTCGGCTTAGGTCCCGACTAACCCTGAGCAGATTAGCTTTACTCAGGAACCCTTGGGCATTCGGCGGACGAGTTTCTCACTCGTCTTTCGTTACTCGTGCCAGCATTCTCACTTCCCACCCCTCCACGGCTGACTTCCGTCGCCGCTTCGCCGGCGGTGGGAACGCTCCCCTACCACTCCATCACGAGGATGAAGTCCGTGGCTTCGGCTCCATGCTTGAGCCCCGTTACATTGTCCGCGCCCGACCACTTGACCAGTGAGCTGTTACGCACTCTTTGAATGGTGGCTGCTTCTAAGCCAACATCCTGGTTGTCTGTGCAATCGGACATCGTTTCCCACTTAGCATGGAATTAGGGGCCTTAGCCGACGGTCTGGGCTGTTTCCCTTTTGAGCACGAAGCTTATCCCCCGCACTCTGACTCCCAGACTCTGGAATAACGGCATTCGGAGTTTGCCTGACTTCGGTAAGCTGGTAGGCCCCCTAGGCCAAACAGTGCTCTACAACCGCTATTGAACGTCTGAGGCTATACCTAAATATATTTCGGGGAGAACCAGATATCTCTGAGTTTGATTAGCCTTTCACTCCGATCCACAGGTCATCCGCCCAGTTTTCAACCTAGGTCGGTTCGGTCCTCCACGGGGTCTTACCCCCGCTTCAACCTGCCCATGGATAGATCACTCAGTTTCGGGTCTACCGCCCACGACTGAACGCCCTGTTCAGACTCGCTTTCGCTACGGCTCCGTTTCCTTAACCTCGCCGTGGACGAGTAACTCGCTGGCTCATTATGCAAAAGGCACGCCGTCACCGGACGCGCAGTTAAAACCACACGCCGGCTCCGACCGCTTGTAAGCACACGGTTTCAGGTGCTATTTCACTCCCCTTCCGGGGTACTTTTCACCTTTCCCTCACGGTACTAGTTCGCTATCGGTCGCCAAGGAGTACTTAGCCTTGCGGGGTGGTCCCCGCGGGTTCCGACCGGGTTTCCCGTGCCCGGCCGTACTCAGGAACTCCAGAAACGAGGCTGTGCAATTTCGGCTACGGGGCCGTTACCCTCTGCGGCGCGCAGTTCCATGCGCTTCGCCTACCACACAGCTTTGTAACTCGTCGACCCGCCGGCAGGCAGATCATCTGGAGCCCTACAACCCCGCTACGACAACGGCTGCCGCCTGTCACGTCGCAACGGTTTGGGCTCTTCCCCTTTCGCTCGCCACTACTCAGGGAGTCGAGGTTTCTTTCCTTTCCTCTGGGTACTTAGATGTTTCAGTTCCCCAGCTTGCCTCTTCGCACCCTATGTATTCAGATGCGAGTACCAGCGCATTACCACTGGTGGGTTTCCCCATTCGGAGATCCCGGGGTCAAAGGTTGGTCAGCACCTAACCCGGGCTTATCGCAGCCGCCCACGTCCTTCTTCGGCTCTTGGCGCCAAGGCATCCACCGTGTGCCCTTAGTCTCTTGATCGTGAAGAACACACATTTCGCAACTATGGAGTTTTCAAGGTGCGCGCGAGCTCCGCTCGCCCAACGAGAAGACCCGCGCCGCTCGGTGCTCGAACACACCGTTGGCCCGGTCTCTCAAAACTCAGCAGCGAGGCGTCGTGCACGTCGAGGTCGACGTTGATCTAGGCGAGACCGGACATCGGACGACTCAAGAACGAGCCATCGACGAGCCGGCCGCCACCGGAGTAATTGCTCCGGGATCCCTAGAAAGGAGGTGATCCAGCCGCAGCTTCCGCTACGGCTACCTTGTTACGACTTCACCCCAATCATCGACCCTACCTTCGACGGCTGCCTCCCCGAGGGGTTAGCCCACCGGCTTCGGGTATTGCCAACTTTCGTGGTGTGACGGGCGGTGTGTACAAGGCCCGGGAACGTATTCACCGCGGCATTGCTGATCCGCGATTACTAGCAACTCCGCCTTCATGAAGGCGAGTTTCAGCCTTCAATCCGAACCGGGACCGGTTTTTTGGGATTCGCTCCCCCTCACGGGTTTGCAGCCCTTTGTACCGGCCAATGTAGCACGTGTGTAGCCCTGGACATAAGGGTCATGCTGACTTGACGTCATCCCCACCTTCCTCCGATTTGTCACCGGCAGTCTCCCATGAGTCCCCGTCTTTCACGCTGGCAACATGGGACAGGGGTTGCGCTCGTTGCGGGACTTAACCCAACATCTCACGACACGAGCTGACGACAGCCATGCAACACCTGCGCACGAGCCCCGAAGGGCTGCCGTGTTTCCACGACATTCCCGTGCATGTCAAGTCCAGGTAAGGTTCTTCGCGTCGCGTCGAATTAAACCACATGCTCCGCTGCTTGTGCGGGCCCCCGTCAATTCCTTTGAGTTTTAGCCTTGCGGCCGTACTCCCCAGGCGGGGTGCTTAATGCGTTAGCTTCGGCACGGAGGGAGTCGACACCCCCCACACCTAGCACCCATCGTTTACGGCGTGGACTACCAGGGTATCTAATCCTGTTCGCTCCCCACGCTTTCGCGTCTCAGCGTCAGTACCGTACTAGAGAGCCGCCTTAGCCACGGGTGTTCTTCCTGATATCTGCGCATTTCACCGCTACACCAGGAATTCCACTCTCCTCTTCCGGACTCTAGCCACATGGTTTCCATCGGCGTCTCGAGGTTGAGCCTCGAGTTTTCACAACGGACCTACATGGCCGCCTACACGCTCTTTACGCCCAATAAATCCGGACAACGCTTGCCCCCTACGTATTACCGCGGCTGCTGGCACGTAGTTAGCCGGGGCTTCTTCTGGAAGTACCGTCACCCTCTGGGCTATTCACCCGAGGAGCTTCGTCCTTCCTGAAAGGGGTTTACAACCCGAGAGCCTTCTTCCCCCACGCGGCGTCGCTGCGTCAGGCTTTCGCCCATTGCGCAAGATTCCCCACTGCTGCCTCCCGTAGGAGTCTGGGCCGTGTCTCAGTCCCAGTGTGGCTGATCGTCCTCTCAGACCAGCTACGGATCGTCGCCTTGGTGGGCCGTTACCTCACCAACAAGCTAATCCGCCGCGGGCCCGTCCTTGGTCGGAGGCCGAAGCTCCCTTTTCCAGCCGCCCCGAAGAGCTGCTGGGCCATCCGGTATTAATCCGGGTTTCCCCGGGCTATCCCGGTACCAAGGGTGGGTTGCCCACGTGTTACTCACCCGTTCGCCGCTTTCCCCGGTCCCGAAGGACCGGTTCTCGCTCGACTTGCATGTGTTAAGCGCGCCGCCAGCGTTCGTCCTGAGCCAGGATCAAACTCTCCGTGAAGAAGTGATTGCCCCCGCGAACGGGAGCAGTCTTTTCACCTTGAGCTTGAGCTCAAAGTCCGCCTCGATCGTGCTGAGGCGGGACAGGGTCTACTGAGGCAGATCGCGAGATCTGCCTTTCTCGACGTAAACGCTCGCTGCTGAGTTTTCAAAGACCGGTGCCGTTGGAAGACGGCGTTAAAAAAGCCTCCGACTCGCGCCAGAGGCCTCCTGTGGAAACGAATCGTATCGGATACGAGTCGGGCCCTGGAGGCTCCTTGGTCGAGGTTGGGGGACTTCCGAACCACCGTCCTTGCGGACAGCCAGGGGAGTATAGCTGGCGCTACCCCGCTGTCAACCGGGCAAAGCGCCGCTTTCCGACCTGCAGGAGCGCTCCCGCGAGGGCCGCGCGGGGCACGTCGAGTGCCGCCGCCGGCTCGCCGTTCAGCTTCACCCCGCCCTGCTCGATCAGCCTCCTCGCCGCCGACGTCGACTCGACGCCGAGACGGTCGACGAGCAGCGCCGGCAGGTGCACCGGATCCCCGTCCGGCAGCGCCACCTCGGGCACGTCTTCGGGCGCCTCGTGCCGCCGGACGACGCGCGTGAAGTGCTCCTCGGCGCTGCGGGCGGCCTCGTCCCCCCACCCACGCCGCACGATGAACCGCGCGAGCCCGAGCTTGGACTCCATGGGGTCTGCCTCGGGCACGGGCTGCTCGGCGACCAGCGTCCACCACTGCTCGAGGAGCGAGTCGGGGATCCGCATCGCCTTCCCGAACTGCTCCTCGGGCGCTTCCCGCAAGCCGATGTAGTTCCCACGTGAGGCGCTCATTCCGGTCCCGTCCCAGCTGTCCAGATAGTTGACGGTGAGCGCCACCTGCGGCTCGAGCCCGTACTCCTGCATGACCTCCCGCCCGGTCAGCAGGTTGAAGAGCTGATCGGTCCCGCCGAGCTCGACGTCGGCCTGGACGGCGACGGAATCGTAGGCCTGCATCAGCGGGTAGAGCAGCTCGGAGACCGAGATCGGAGCGCCGGCCGTGAATCGCTTGTGGAAGTCGTCCCGCTCGAGCAGTCGCGCGACAGTCGTCGTGCGGGCGAGCCGCAGGATCTCTGCGAAGTCGAGCTCGCCCAGCCATTCGCTGTTGAAGCGGAGCTCCGTCCGGTTGGGGTCGATGATCGTCGCCGCGGCGTCGAAGTATCGCCGTGCGTTCGCGTCGATCACTGCCGCGTCGATCATCGGTCGCTTCTCGGAGCGTCCGGAGGGGTCGCCGATGCGCGTCGTGTAGTCGCCGACGATCAGGACGCCGAGGTGGCCCGCTTCCTGGAAGGCGCGCATGCGCTGGAGCGGTACGCCGTTGCCGAGCGTCACGTCCGGGGCCGTGACGTCGATTCCGAGCTTGACACGCAGCGGACGGCCGAGCGCAAGCTTCGCCTCGAGGCCTCCCGGCGGCAGGACGTTCGCTGCGTTCCGCGTGAGCTCTTCGAGCATAGGCGGGCTAGACTACCGCTGCACTGGCGCTGTTCCGGAAAAAGACGCGTCCGCGGAAGCGGCGGCGCATCCGTAAGCTCAGACTCCTCGCCCTCCTCCTGATTCTCGGCGTGCTGGGCTTGGCGTCGTTCACCGTCGGGCTGCTCACCGCGGTCGCGGCGAAGATCCCTCAGCTCGACCCGGCGAAGCAGCAGCAGACGCAGGCGAACACGTACGTGTACGCCGCCGACGGCCACACGGTGCTCGCGATCCTGCGCGGCGCCCAGGCCCGCATCGTCATCCCGTCGAAGCAGATCTCGCCCTGGATGAAGCACGCAATCGTTGCGATCGAGGACAAGCGCTTCTACGAGCACCGCGGCGTCGACCTGCGCGGCATGGCGCGCGCGCTCTGGGCGGACGTCTCGAACCACGGCACCGTGCAGGGCGGCTCGACGATCACGCAGCAATTCGTCAAGCAGGCGTTCTTGACGAGCAAGAAGTCGATCGGCCGCAAGCTCGTCGAGGCCGCGCTCGCGTGGCAGCTCGAGCAGCACTGGTCGAAGGACAAGATCCTCACCGCCTACCTGAACACGGTCTACTTCGGCAACGGCGCCTACGGCGTCGAGCAGGCAGCCCGCGTGTATTTCGACCGCCGCGCGCGGAGCCTGGATCCCGCGCAGGCAGCCCTGCTCGCCGGTATTCCCCAGGATCCGAGCCTGTGGGACCCGGTCGCGCACCCGGCAGCCGCGAAGGGCCGTCGCGACCTCGTCCTGCAGCAGCTGTACGCGCAGGGGTACCTGACGCCTAGCCAGTACCGGGCGGCGATCGACTCCCCGATGCCCAAGCCGCAGGACGTGCGCCTGCCGTCGACCCAGGGGCAGGCGGCGCCGTTCTTCGCGAACTACGTGAAGGACCAGCTCGTCGCGGCAGTACGGGCCGTCGCATTCCTACGGCGGCGGCCTCAAGGTGACGACGACACTCGACACCAACCTGCAGCGCATGGGGCGCCAGGCGATCTCGTCGGTCCTGACCGACCCGACCGGGCCAACGGCCGCGCTGGTCGCGCTCGACGTGCACACGGGAGCGGTGCTCGCCATGGTCGGCGGGCAGAACTACCACCACAGCCAGTTCAACCTCGCGACGCAGGGAGAGCGGCAGCCGGGGTCCGCGTTCAAGCCGTTCGTGCTCGCGACCGCGTTGCGGAAGGGCATCGCCCCGTCCAGCGTGCTCACGTCGAAGCCGGTGACGATCGACGCCGGCGGCCGGCTCTGGCAGGTGAACAACTACGAAGGCGAGTACCTCGGCCGGATCGACCTGACGCAGGCGACGGCGTACTCGGACAACTCGGTGTTCTCTCAGCTCACCGCGATCGTCGGGCCGAACGCCGTGCGCAAGACAGCCACGGATCTCGGCATCACGACCCCACTCCGCGGGTACTTCGCGATCGGTCTCGGTGCCGAGCCGGCAACTCCGCTCGAGATGGCGCGTGCGTTCGGGTCGTTCGCCGACGGCGGCTACCGGATCGACGGGTCGGTCTTCGGCAACGAGCCGCGCGCCGTGCAATCCGTGACCGACGAGAAGGGCAACGTCTCGCTGAACGCGGTGGCGCCGCATCAGGTGCTGACCTCGGATCAGGCGGCGACCATCGACGAGCTGCTGCAGGGCGTCGTCCGCTACGGGACCGGACGCGCGGCCGCACTGCCGAACCGCCAGGTGGCCGGCAAGACCGGGACGACCGAGAACTACGGCGATGCCTGGTTCGTCGGGTATACGCCGCAGCTCGTCGCGGCCGTGTGGGTCGGCTACCCGGACAAGCTCGTGCCGATGCTGAGCCAGTTCCACGGTCACCCGGTGGCCGGCGGCACGTTCCCGGCCCTGATCTGGAAGGCGTTCATGACCGACGCGCTGGCCTACCTGAAGCTCCAGCCCGAGTCGTTCCCGGTGCCGGCCTCCGCGTACGCAGCCCCTGTCACGGTCGTGAATCGCGGCGGCGTGCTCGAGCGCGACGACGGCCTCTGCCACGGCACGGTCCAGCTCGCGTTCTACGGCGGCACGGCGGAGCTGCCGCTCGCCGACTGCAAGTCGAACGAGGTCCAGATCCCAAACGTCGTCGGTGACACCTATACAGCGGCGAAGACGCGCCTCGAAGGACAGCCGTTGACGCCGGCGTTCGTCTACCGGCCGGCGCAGACGGGCGAGCGCGTCGACGTCGTCGTCAAGCAGCTGCCGGCCGGCGGCACGGCGTCGGCACACGACACGGTGACCCTCGTGCTGCCGAAGTCGCTGCACGGGACGATCCCGCGGCTCGTCGGCCTCTCGCTGGCGCGTGCGGAGGCGAAGATCGCCCGCCTGCACCTCGACGTGCACGTGCAGGGCGGGTCGAGCGGAACGGTCACGCGCCAGTCGCCGGGTCCGCACACGGCGGCAGCGCCCGGCCTGCGGCTCACGTTGACGGTGAAGTCCTGAGCGGGCGGCTGACGTACCGCGAGCCGCGCGCGACGTAGCGCCACGGCTGGTCGACCGCCTTCGACAAGCCGATCCGGACGCCCGTCGCCACCTCGAGCTCCGCAGCCGCCGGCCGCAGCGAGAACGGCCGTCGGTCGAGCGCGAGGCCGTCGTGTGCGCTCGAGACGCCCAGCGCCTGGCAGAGGCGGCCGGGACCGGAACAGAGGAGGCGGAGGTCGTCGACTCCGCGCCGCTCGCGCATCGCCTCGATTCCGCGCGTCGGCTCGAGCGCGCGCACCAGGACCGCGTCCGCAACTCCCTTCGCACCGCAGACGAAGTTCAGGCACCAATGGATCCCGTGCGAGCGGTACACGTAAGCGTGACCACCGGCGAGGAACATCGACGCGTTGCGGGCGGTGCGCCGGTTTCCGAATCCGTGCGAGGCGGGATCCTCGTGGTCGTAGGCCTCGACCTCGACGATCACGCCGCCGACGCCGGCGACCGTCAACTCGACGCCGATCAACTCGGGTGCGACGACGTGCACCGAGCGCCTGAAAAATGCACGCGTCACTCTCGAACCACCTCGCGGGAGTCGTAGCGCAGGAACCCCGGCAGAGCGAGCGCCGTCAACACGCAGCCGACGACGCAGAGCACCCCACCCGACACGATCGAGAAGCGCAGCGACGTCAGCGACGCGAGCACGCCCGCCTCGACATCGCCGAGGTTCGGCGCGCTCGCCACCTGCATGAACTCGATGCCCGACAGGCGCCCGAGCAGCTGCGGAGGCGTCGCGCGCACCAGCATCGTCGAGCGGAGCACCGCGCTGAAGAAGTCCGCGCCGCCGGCGACCGCTAGGAGGATGAGCGCCGGCCAGAGGCTGGTCATGAACCCGAACGCCGCGATCGCCACACCCCATGCGCATGCCGCCACCGTCACTGCGAGGCCCTGGCGGCGCACGTGGGTCGTCCACCCGGAGAGGAGCGAGGCGATCAGCGCGCCCGCATACGGAGCGGCGTAGAGGTACCCGACCGTGGCGGCGTTGCCGTCGAGCCGGTGCAGCGCGATCGCCGGGAAGAGCGCGCTTGGCATCCCGAAGATCATCGCGCTCGTGTCGACGGCGAAGATCCCGAGCAGCGGCTGCCTGCCCTTCAGGAACCGGAAGCCCTCGAGGATCGAGCGGAGGCTCGGCCGTTCGACGTTCTCCTCCGGGGCGAGCCGCGGCAGGAGTGCGAGCGCCACGAACGAGGCCGCGTACGTCGCGAGGTCGACGCCGTACGTCCAGGGGACCCCGGCCGCGGCGATCAGGAGCCCGCCCGTTGCCGGCCCTCCGACGGACGCGAGCGACCCGTAGATGCCCTCGACCGCCATCGCGGCCGGCACCTCCTCGTCGGGGACGAGCCGCGGCGTCAGTGTCGCCATCGCGGGACGGCCGAGGCTGAAGATCGCGACGGCCAGCGCCTGCAGGACGAACAGCGCCCAGACCTGCGGATGCGGCAGGAGCGAGTTGACGAGGAAGAGCGCGGTCACGACGACCATCCCGGTCTCCGTGCGGAGCAGGACCGTGCGCCGGTCGACAGCGTCGGCGAGCGCGCCGCCGACGAGCGGCACGACCAGCAGCGGCACGAGCGACGCCAGCCCGAGCAGGCCCACCACCGCCGTCGAGTGCGTCAGCGTGTACGCCTGGTAGGGCACGGCGACGGTCCCGATCTCGCCGCCGATCGACGAGATCGCCTGACCGAGCCAGAGGTTGCGGAAGTGGCGGCGGCGGAGCGGCCGCAGGTCGATCCGGGCCCGCGCCAGCACGGAATCTAAAAGAGGTTCTCGTCCTGCGGCGCCGGGCGCCGTCTCGGCTCGACGGCACCCATCTCGGCGAGGATCGCACGCTCGGTCCGAGACGCGATCAGCGGCTCGGCGATGCCCTCCACCCACACCCTCGTGCGGGCTCCGGAGCCGCGAGCGTCGTCCTGCAGCGGTTCGAGCGCGTAGATTCGGTCGGCGCGCACGTACTTGCCGAATCCGAGGAACACCATCGTCGCGGGCGTCACCCGCCGATTATCGCTGGCGGTGTTGCTGCTGGCCGCGGTCTGCGGCGTCCTCGTGTTCCGCCTGCTCGGAACCCGCACGACGTTCGGGCGAAACTTCGACGTCAGCGCGATCCAGCACGGCCTCGGGCTCCACGGATCCGCGCTCGACGCGAGCAACGCGTTCCTCACGGCGGTCTCGTCCACCTCGTTCGTCCTGATCGGCGGGCTTCTGGTCGGCTTCTCCCTCCTGCGCCGGCGGTTCGATCTCGCCGCTGCGGTCTGCATCATCCTGGGCGGCTCGTTCGCGACCACGGAGCTCCTCAAGCCGTCGCTGCCACGGCGGCCGGGGGTGCCTACCTATCTCGCGCATGGGTTTCCCAGCGGTCATTCGACGGTGGCGCTGGCGCTCGGGCTCTCATTGGTGCTCCTCTCCCCGGGCCGGATGCGGCCGTGGGCGATCGGGCTTGCAGCCCTCTACGCGGCGGCGATGGGTGCCGCGCTCGTCTTCAACGCGTGGCACCTCCCGTCCGACGTCGGCGGCGGCTTCTGCGTCGCGACCGCGTGGGCCGCCCTGGGCGCCCAGCTCGTCCGCCGGCCGGCCGACGAGGCTGTGCCGTGGCGCTGGCTCCTCGTGGCGGCTGTGCTCGTCGCGGCGGCCGCGGCCGCCGCGATCCACCTCCGGCCCGGCCTCGACTTCAGCGTCACGTCGCACCTGCGCCTCGTCGAGGCCGCCGTCGGGATCGCGATCGCTGCCGCGGCCTGCACGGCCGCCTTTGCCTATGCGATCGCCGCGCGCAGCGCGTCCGCGACGCGCGCCTGATCCTCGCGCTCCAGCCGCGCGTGGAACGGCAGCGCGAGCGTTCGTGCGCTGCAGTCCTCGCTCACGGGCAGCATCCCCTCCCGGAAGCCGTACCGCTCGCGCATGTACGACTGGAGGTGAATCGACGGGAGGTACGGCGCGGAGGCGATGCCCCCGTCCGCGAGGGAACCGATGACGCCGTCGCGGTCGACGCCCGCCGGGAGCTTCACGACGTACACGAACCAGGAGCGCTCGTGATCGGCGTCGTCCGGCAGGGGCAGCTCCACCGCCGTGCCCTCGAGCAGCTCGGCGTACGCGGCTGCGACCTCGCGCCGTGCGGCCAGGATGCGGTCGAGCTTCTCGAGCTGCCCGATCCCGAGCGCCGCCGAGAGGTCGTCGAGCCGGTAGTTGAATCCGAGGCGGCCGTGCTGCAGCCAGCTCGACGTCTCGAGCCGCCCCTGGTTGCGCAGCGAGACGAGCAGCTCGTGCTGCGACTCGTCGTGGGTCGTCACCGCCCCGCCCTCGCCGGTCGTCATCTGCTTGTTCGGGTAGAAGGCCCAGACGGCCGGGTGCCCGTGCGCGCCGAGCGGCCTGCCCTTGTAGCGTGCGCCGAGGGCCTCGCACGAGTCCTCGACCAGCGTCAGGCCGTGACGATCGCAGAGCGCGGTCAGCTCGTCGAGCTCGCAGGGATAGCCGAAGATGTCCACCGCGACGATCGCTTTCGTCCGGTCTGTGATCGCGCCTTCGACCGCGGCCGGATCGAGGTTGAACGTGCGCGGGTGGATGTCCGCGAACACTGGCGTCGCACCCTCGTAGATCGCGCAGTTCGCGGACGCGACGAAGGAGTACGGCGACGTGATCACCTCGTCGCCCGGACCGACGCCGGCGAGGCGCATGCAGAGGTGCAGACCGGCGGTCCCGGACGAGACCGCAGCAGCGTGCGGCGCATCGACGGCGTCGGCGAGCAGCGATTCGAACCGCGGCCCGGTCGGGCCGAGCGAGAGCCAGCCCGAGCGCAGCACCTCGAGCACGAGCTCCTCGTCGCGCTCGTCGATCCACGGCGCGCTGAGCGCGATACGACTGGTGGCGGTGCTCAAGTCCGCGCGAGTTGCGGCACGTGCTCGAGCCACTGCGCCCAGCGCTCGCTTCGACCGCGGACCGTGTCCAGGTACGCGGCCTGGATCTGCAGGGTGAGCTCCCCGACGCCGAGCTCGTGGTCGTCGACCGAGCGGAGCGGCGTCACCTCGGCGGCCGTGCCGCACATGAACACCTCGTCGGCGAGATAGAGGTCGGAGCGGATGATCGACTTCTCGACGACCGAGTAGCCGAGATCCTGGGCGATCTGCGTCACCGCGTCGCGCGTCAGGCCCGGCAGGATCCCGGTGGCCAGATCCGGGGTGTAGAGCACGCCGTCGCGGACGATGAAGATGTTCTCGCCGGAGCCGTCGGCGACGAGACCCTCGGGGCTGAGCAGGATCGCCTCGTCGTAGCCGGCGAGATTCGCCTCGCCGACGGCGAGCATCGAGTTGAGGTACACGCCGGTCGCCTTCGAGACGTGCGGGACGATGTTCGGCGACACCCGCTGCCACGACGAGATCTTGGCGCGGATGCCGTTCTTGAGGCCCTCCTCGCCGAGGTACGACCCCCACGGCCAGCTCATGATCACGGTCTCGACCGGGTTGCCCCGCACCGCGACGCCGAGCTCGCCGTAGCCGTAGAACGCAATCGGGCGGATGTAGCACTCGGGCAGCCCGTTCGCACCGATCAGCTCGTTCGTGGCCTCGCGGAGCTCCTCGACCGAGAACGGGATCTGCATGTGCAGCAGGCGCGCCGAGTTGTGCAGCCGCTGCAGATGGTCCGAGAGGCGGAAGACGGCGGGGCCCTTCGGCGTGTCGTAGCAACGGATGCCCTCGAACACACCCGAGCCGTAGTGCAGGCCGTGGACGCCGACATGGACCTTCGCATCGGCCCAGTCGACCAGCTCACCGTTCATCCAGATCTTCTCGGTTTCCTGCACGTTTGCGCTCCCTTGTTCGACGCTCGAAGTCTAGATGGTCGATCAGCCGCGCCCCGACAGGTCGACCGCCGTCGCGCGGCTCAGCCGCTGCAGCTCGCCTGGCCCGATCGACGCCATGTGCTCGTGCGTCCCGGCGCCGATCCAGACGATCGCGTGCTGGAGCAGCGCCTGGTCGAGCAGCGTCCGCGCCACTGCGCGCAGGGGGAACGGGGCGACGCCGCCCGGCTCGAACCCGGTGGCGAAGATCACCTCGTCGGCCGTGGCGACCCGAACTTCGCTCGCGCCGAGCGCAGCCGCGACCGCGGCTTCGTCGGCGCGCTGGTCGCCCGGGACGAGAGCGAGCACGAACGCGCCGTCCGCCACCAGCACGAGCGACTTGACGATCTGCGAGAGCTCGCAGCCGATCGCGCGCGCAGCATCGCGCGCGGTGGCGGCGCCGCCGGTGAACTCCTCGATCCGTGCATCGACCGCCGCACGGCGCAGCACGTCGGCGACCCGTTCGACCTCCTCGGGCCACTGGGTCTCCCGTCCGCTCACTGGATCACGTGCGCCTCGTCGGTGCCCTCGCGCAGCCGGGCGATCAGCTCGTCCGGCACCGGCGAGTCGATCGACAGAGCCATCAGCGCCTTGCCGGCGGCCCGGCTCCGGGACACGGTCATATTCGCGATGTTGACGCCCGCTGTGCCGAAGAGCGTTCCGACACGCCCGATCACGCCGGGCATGTCGTCGTAACAGAGCAGCGCCATGCGAGGCGCGAGCTCGATCTCGACCTGGAATCCGAGCGCCGAGACGAGCCACTGCCGGTCCTCGGTGCCGATCGTGGTCCCGGCGACGCGCCGGCCGTCGACCGATACCGCGACGAGGTTCTTGTAGTCGCGCGACGAGCGCCGAGTCTCCTCGACGACCTCCACCCCACGGTCGGCTGCGACGATCGGGGCGTTCACGTAGTTGACCGGCTGGTCGGTACGCCCCTGGAAGGCGCCGTTCAGGGCCGCAACGGTCAGCAGACGCGTGTCGTACTCGGCGAGCTCTCCCTCGGCCTCGACGAGGATCGTGCGCATGTCGCCTGCGGCGAGCTCCGCAGCGAGACGGCCGAGCTTGGCGGCGAGCGGGATGAACGGCCCGAGCACCTCGAGGTCGTCGGCACCGACGGTCGGGATGTTGACGGCGTTGGTGACGAGTCCTCCGCGCAACGCCGCGGCGACCTGCTCGGCGACGATCATCCCGGCGCGATCCTGGGCCTCGTCCGTCGACGCCGCCAGGTGCGGCGTGACGACGACGTTCGGCGCCTGCAGCAGCGGCCCGGAGTACGGCTCCTCCGCGAAGACGTCGATGGCAGCACCTGCGATCTTGCCCGACTCGAGCGCCGCCACCAGCGCCGCCTCGTCGACGAGCTCGCCTCGTGCTGCGTTGACGATGCGCACGCCGTCGCGCATGCGGGCGATCTGCTCGGCGCCGATCGCACCGCGGGTGTCGTCGTTGAGCGGAAGGTGGAGCGTCAGGAAGTCGGAGCGCGCGAGAACCTCGTCGAACGACGCGGGCTCGACGCCGAGGTCGCGGAACCGCTCCTCGGACACGTAGGGATCGTGGCCGAGCACCTTCATCTGCAATCCGAGCGCACGGCGCGCGACCTGCTGGCCGATGCGCCCGAGGCCGAGCACGCCGAGCGTCTTGTCGGCGAGCTCGACGCCGCCGAACCGCGACCGTTCCCAGCGCCCCTCGCGCAGCGCGGCATGAGCCTGCGGGATGTTCCGCGCCAGCGCGACGAGCAGGCCGACTGTGTGCTCGGCGGCCGACACGACGTTCGACTCCGGCGCGTTCGCGACGACGATCCCACGGCGGGTCGCGGCGTCGACGTCGACGTTGTCCACGCCGACGCCCGCTCGGCCGATCACCTTCAGATTCGGTGCGAGCCCGAGGACCTCGGACGTGACCTTGGTGGCCGAGCGGACGATCAGCGCGTCGGCGTCTGCCAGCAGCCGGTCGAGCGGGGTCTCGGCGTCGACGACGACGTCGAAGCCCTCCGCGCGGAGGAACTCGATGCCCGCATCCGCGATCGGCTCGCGGACGACGACACGCCGGGACGCGGTCACGCCGCGATGCGAGCTTCGAACGCCTCGAAGGCCCGGGCGACGGCCACTCCGCGCTCGATCTCGGCGCCGAGCTCGGTGAGCGACAGCTCGACGGCGGCGAGCGCAACGGCGATGTCGAAGACGTCGAACCAGCCGATGTGCCCGATCCGGAAGATCTTTCCCTTGAGGTGCGCCTGACCGGGCGCCAGCGTGACGCCGTGCACGTCGCGGAGGTGCCGCAGCAGCGCCTCGCCGTCGATGCCCTCGGGCACCCGGACGGCCGTGACGACGGCGCTCGTGTCGTCGTCCGGCGAGAACAGCTCGAGCCCCATCGCCTTGATGCCGGCCCGTGCGGCGCGGCCGAGGCGGATGTGCCGCTCGAAGGCCGCCTCGAGGCCGTCGTGGAGGATCAGCCCGAGCGCGACGTCGAGGCCGCGGACGAGCGAGACGGCGGGCGTGAACGCCGCGTCGAGCGCATCCTGGGCCTTCTTCGTGCGGCGCCAGTCGAAGTAGAAGCTGCGGCCGGCCGTCGCCTGTTCGAGCGCGCGCGGCGACACGGCCGCGAAAGCGAGCCCGGGCGGGCACATCAGCGCCTTCTGCGAGCCGGAGAGGACCACGTCGAGATTCCACGCGTCCGTCTCGAGCGGCACGGCGCCGAGTGAGGAGACGGCATCGACGACGACCAGCGCGTCGCCGACGGCTTCCTTGAGCGCCCGCACGTCGGAGACGACCCCGGTCGAGGTGTCCGACTGCTGGCACAGCACGATCCCCGAGCCCGCCTCGCGCACGGCGGCGGCGACCTCGGCAGCGTCGGGGGCCTCCCCCCACTCGTAGCGGATCGGCCGCACGTCCGCGCCGTACTGCTCGCAGATCTCGATCCAGCGCTCGCCGAAGGAACCGTGGCTGACCACCGAGACCGTCTCGCCGGGCGCACACAGGTTCGCGACTGCAGAGTCCATCGCCCCCGAGCCGGACGCCGAGAACACGAGGACGTCGGACTCGGTGCGACAGACCTCGCGCAGACGCCGCAGCGTCCGCTCGTACAGGGCGCGGAAGTCGCTGCCGCGGTGGTGCACGATCGGCTCGGCCGTCGCGGCGAGCACCTCGGGCGGGACGGGCGTCGGCCCCGGCGTGAACAGGTAGCGCTTCTCCAAGCCGCGAAGCGTAGCGGCGCGCCCTGCGGTTACCTGTGGCCGGAGAAGGACAGGATTTGCTGATAGGTCGGCCGGTTCGCCCAGCGCATCGTCACCGGCAGGAATCCGGGAGCGAACTGGATCCGCTCCGCGGTCGCGTCGGAGCGCCACGCGGCGGGGTCCGGCCCCTGGGCCGCGGCGAGCTGTTTGCCGGCCGCGTCGAGCGCCGTCCAGAGCGACTGCGAGCAGGCGACGCGGTCGCCGCCGCCGCAATAGCGGTTCTGGAAGGGGGCGGTCACGGCGGCCCCGGCGACCGACCGGAGGTCCTTGTCGACGTAGCCGTACCAGCCGTCCTCGTAGGCCGAGCCGCCGGGCCCGGGGGCGTCGTCGCGGCCGAGCAGCTCGGCCAGCCGGCCGGTGAGCGGCCCGAGCACCGGCGAGAGGACGGCATCCGAGAGTTGCGGCCAAGCGGCGTCGAGGATCGCGGCGCCGGGATCGTCGATCTTGCCGTCCAGGTCGACGTCGAGTCGTGAGGCGCCGTTCGCCACCCACGTCGTGACGAGCTTCCGCAGCTGGTCGTCGAACGGCGTCGGCGCGGCGGTCGCCGTCAGCATCCGGTCGACTGCCGGCCACACGAGTACGCCCCGCAGGTCCTGGGTCGCCGCGACGTTCATCGCGCGCACGAGGTCGAGCGGCGACACCTTCCGGTTCTTGGGGATGCCGCGTTCCAGGAGCGACACGCGGTAGATCGACCCGTACGTCCACTTGTCGTCGCCCGCCGCGAAGCCGGGCGCCGGCTTGTTGTTCCAGTTGACGATCTGCCCACCCGGCGGGTCGATCGAGTGCGGGTGCGCGTTCGGCGCGAGGAACCCGCGCCACTCGTAGCCGCCCGTCCCGACGGTCGGCAGCCCGGGGTCGACGCCGGGCGCCCGCAGCGGCAGCCGGCCGCACGAGACGTACGCGATGTGCTTGTCGTCGACGTAGAAGGCGTTGAAGGACATCTCGAAGCCTTCGAGGTCGTGCACGAACTGCTGCGGTCCCTTCAGACGCCCGGTCGACAGGTCGTAGACGTCGAGCGCGGCCCTGAGCTCGCGACCGCGGGTGGAACGGTCCTCGGCCAGCGCGACCCGCACTCCGCCGACCGTCGCATAGCCGGTCACGGGCCCGTGGATCGTCTCGTAGAAGGACACGGGTGTCGCGACGCCGCCCGAGACGACCTGCCCCGCGTCGAACTGCGTCATCGCAACGCACTGGCCCTTGAAGAGGTAATGGTGGTCGTCGCCGCCACAGAGCGTCTCCGCGAAGGTGTCGATGTTGTCGGAGTTCGACGAGGTGAACGACCACCCGTAGTCGGGGCCGCGCCCGATCAGGACGTTCGGGATCCCGGCGAGCGAGCCGCCCCGCACGGAGACGCCGCCGCCCTCGATGTCGACCTCCCAGAAGAACTCGGGATAGAAGTAGCCGAGCTGCGGGCCGGCGACCATCAGCGGGTGTCCCGTGGTCGAGCGCGCGGCCGAGATGAGCATCGCGTTCGACATCGACTGCTGTGGCGGCGGCGGCTTCGCGGTGACGTCGTCGACGATCGCGTTCCCGGGGCCGGGCGCGGAGCTCGTTTGCGGGCCGTAGGGGAACTTGGCAGCGAGCGTCGTCGGCGCCTCGGCGTCGTTCTGCTCACGCAGATCGTCGAACACCGAGAGTCCCTTCGCCTGCCCGAGCCGCGACTCGAGCGTGCCGAGGAACTGCGAGCGCCGCGCCTCGTCGCCGCCGCCTGCGCCGAACCGCGCGCCGAGCAGGCATGTCATCGCGACCACGTCGTTGCGCGTCCACGGCGCGATCGGAAGCTGGGCCGCCTTCCGCTGCGCGTTGATGCCCGCGACGTAGGCATCGATGTCGGCCAGCTCGTGCCGCCCGAGGGCGCCGGCCGCGGTCAGCGCCCCGATCTGCTTGGCGAGGAACGCCTCCGCCTGGGCGCTCGGGCGGAACTGCTTGCCGGAGAGCGCGACCGCGAACGCGTTGAAGCCGGGGGCGTCGAGGCACGCGAGCCTGCCGGGATACCGGGCCAGCTCCATCAGCACGCCGCGGTCCTCGGCGGCGGCGTAGCCCGTGCCGTAGAAGACGTCGCTCTCGGTCTTGCCGAAGACGTGCGGCACGTCGAACGAGTCGCGGAGGATCCGCACGCCGCGGCCGGGATGCTCGGTGCGGACGGCCCGCTCCTTGCCGGTCCAGAGGGGCTCGGCCTTGAAGTCGCGCGTGACGTCGGCTGCGGTGACCTTGCCCGCGAGCGGGGTCAGCGCGTCGTACAGCTTGGCCTGGTCGGACGAATGAGCGGTGAAGTTGATCCCGCCGAAGTTCCCCGGCGGCAGGATGTCGCGGGCGACGAGCGCGTAGTCGTGGCGCGGTGCCGCACCCGCCGAGACTGCCACCACGGAGGCTGCGACCAGCGTCAACGCGAGCGCAGTGCGCACGAGGGCAGCAGACTAACGCCGTGAACACCCTCCTATCCTTTGCTGCGGCGCTCGTCTCGCTCCGGCTCGGCGGGCTGCTCGTGCGCCGGCGGCGGTGGGCCTGGGCGGGCGGCCTTTTCTCCTTCGCGGCCGCGGCGGCCGCTATGGCCTGGGGCGCGGCACACGGCTGGGACGCACGCGCGTTCCGCGCCTACTACCTCGCGGGGGCGCTGCTCTCCGCACCGCTGCTCGGCATCGGCTCGCTCCAGCTCTGGGGGCGTCGGTGGGCGGCTCCGCTCGGCCTCGTCTACGTCGGGCTCGCCGTGGGCGTTGCGATCGCGATGCCGGTGCACGGGACGTTCGGGTCGAAGGCCGTCCCGCACGCGCAGAATCACGTCGACGCCCTGCCCCGGGTCGTCGCGATCGCCGGCAGCTCGCTGGGCACGCTGGCGGTGCTCGTCGTCGCAGCCGCCACGCTGCGGCGGCGGCCGCTGCAGGGCTCGCTGCTCGTCGCCGCAGTCGCAGCCGCAGGTGCGGCCTCGGCGCTCACCCAGACGGCCGTCGCCGCCGCCGCGGCCTGCTTCGCAGCAGCAGCAGCGCTGCTGTACCTCGCGGTCGTCGGGCCGCCGCGCCGGTCGTGAGCGACCGCTGGCGCGCGGGACGGCAGATCCTCGTCGAGGAGGTCTGGAACGGAAAGCTCTGGTCTCTCCGGCCCGTGATCGTGGTCGAGGACCGCGACGACCTGCTTGTCGTCTGGTGTCCCAAGGGAACGGTGCGAAAGGTCCCCGTCGTCCCACCGTCGCGGCCGCGCGCACCGGTCCGGTCGGAGCGGCTGATGTCGTGCCTCGCCAATGAGGACTGGGTGCTCGCAGACAGCGAATGGGACGTCTCCACCTTGTGGCTCACGGAGCCGGACGCGCTCCACTCGACCTGGGTCTCGTTCCTCGAGGACGGCTCGCACTGGGGCTGGTACGTCAACCTGCAGCGTCCGCTGCAGCGAACGCCGCGAGGGGTGCAGACGATGGACCTGATGCTCGACGTGATCGTCGAGCCCGATCTCTCCGGCTGGCACTGGAAGGACGAAGACGAGTTCGCGGCGATGATCGCCGCGGGCCTGCTCGGCGCGGAGGAGGCCGCGGCGGTCAGGCAGGAGGCGTTCGACGTGATCGCCCGCGCCGAGTCGCGGCAGCCGCCGTTCTCGGATCCATGGCCGGACTGGCGGGCGGACCCGGCCTGGCCGTTGCCGGCGCTTCGTGAACCGGTGCCAGGCACCAAAGTGCCCGGCACCGCCTGACGACGTTCGTCAGTCCGGCGCCTCGAGCGAGTACCAGGCGACCACGCGGTCGGCGAAGAGCTCGTCCGTCGACTCGCTCGGCTCGCGCCGGAACGCCTTCGTGCGCACGTCGCCGAGATAGCGCGCGATCTCCGGGGCGCCCTTCCCCCGCCGCAGCATCCGGCCGACGCGCTGGAGGTACGCGTCGTAGACGCCGGCGCGAGCCGGATCGTCGTAGACGTTCACCGGGTCCCAGTGCTCGATTGCGAGCACGCGCAAGGCGGGCAGGCCCTGATCGGCCCACCAGCGCCGACGGCGAAAGCGACGCCTCAGTTGAGAGTCACCCACACGGCACCTTCCCCGGCCGCGATCCCGCGCGGCAGCCGGCCGACGTCGATGCGCCGGGACGGTCGTTCAGTGGCAGGGTCGACGCGCACGACCGTCGCGTTGCTGCACGCCACCCATGCCGCTCCCTCGCCGTAGGCAACGGCGAGCGCGTTCTTGCAGACCTTGATCTTGTTGCTGATCGCATGCAGGCGCTGATCGAGGCGCAGGAGCCGGCCGTCGGTCTCGCTGATCCAGACCGAACCGCCGCCGATCGCCACGCCAGTCGGGTCGGCGGCCACCTTGCCCGCGATCAGGCTCGCCGTCGTGACGAGGCGGATGTGATTCGTCAGGCGTCCGGAGCGCGCGTCGACCCGGGCTGCGCGGTTCCCGAGAGAATCGACGAAATACGCTGCCGAGTCGTCGGCTGCGACGAGATCACCGCCCTGCAGCCCCAGGTAGAGGCGGCTCATCTTGCCGGTGACGGCATCGGAGCGCGTCGATGCGCGGACGTGGCTGTCGAGGATCCCGGTCGACCAGAGAGCACCTCCGCCTGCAGCCAGAATCGCGGCGCCGGAGGGCGTCCGGAACGAGCGCGCGACGCGCCAGTCACCGGGATCGATCCGCTCGAACGACGTCACCGCACGCTCGACGCCGAGGTCACGCGGATGCCCCGCGAACCAGATGCCGCCGACGCCGACGGCGAGTGCGTTCGCCGTCGCGTCCGGTGCGAGCGTCCCGACCACCTTGAGTGAGCGCGGGTCGATGTGCGTGAGCGTGCCATCCTCCTTGTTGAGCACCCAGACGCTGCCGTAGCCCGTCCCGATCGCGGTCGGCTGGTGCCCCACATGCACGCGCGCGACGAGCTGGCCGGCGGCCGGGTCGATCACGGCGACCGTGTCTGCCTGGCCGGGCGGCACGGCGGCGGCGCTCTCGCCGCCACCCGAGCGGAGTGCGAAGAGCAGCGCGCCGTCGGCGGCAGCCGCGACGATCGCGATCCCGGCGACGAGCAGGGCCCAACGCGGAACCCTCCGCTTCATGTCGACCACTACGCCAAGTCTAGGGAGGCCGGATTCAGGCGTACAGTTCGGTCATGCGGAGCGCCCTCGTGCTCGCGGCCCTCGCGGCCGTGCTCGGTGCGGCGCTGGCCGTCCACGGAGGCAGCGCCGCGACGAGCCCGACCTACTACCGCGACGTCGCGCCGATCCTCGACGCGAAGTGCGCCACCTGCCACCGCCTCGGCGGAATCGCACCGTTCTCGCTCACCAGCGAGGCCGACGCTGCGAAACACGCGAGCGGGATCGTGCAGCTGACCCGGGCCGGCGCGATGCCGCCCTGGATGCCCGGCCCCGACTCCGCGCCACTCAAGGGACGCGACCTCCGGCGCCTGACGCCGTCGGAGCTCGCGACGCTCGCGGCGTGGAATGCCGCCGGCGCACCCGCCGGCAATCGTCGTGACCTGCGCGCCAAGCCGTCGACCGGCGCCGGGCTCGGCGGGCCGGGAACGACGATCCGGCTCGCGCCCCGGAAGGCGTACCTCCCCCACGCCACCGGCGGTGGGATCGACGACTACCACTGCTTCGTGCTCGACCCGGAGCTGGCGCACGACGTCTACGTCACCGGCGCGCTGATCCGTCCGGGCCTCACCGGGATCGTCCACCATGTGATCCTCTACGAGGCCGCCGGCGCCCAGGCAGCGGCGGCGCGGCAGCTGAACGCGCAGAGCGGCGGCAAGGGCTGGACGTGCTTCGGCGGCCCCGACTTGCCGGCCGACCTTTCGCAACCCGACTCGATCGACCGCCTCGGGCAGCCGCCGTGGATCGCCGCCTGGGTCCCCGGCCACACCACGAACTCGCTGCCGGCCGGCACCGGCGTGCTGCTGCACGCACACGCGCTCGTCGTGATGCAGGTGCACTACAACCTGATCGCCGCCGTTGCGCCCGACCGGTCGCAGGCGTGGCTGCGTGTGCGGCCGGCGACCACGAACCTGATCCCCCTTGCGACGCATCTCGTCGCCGCGCCGGTCGAGCTGCCCTGCCCCGACGGCTTCTCGGGCGCCAGGTGCACGCGCCAGCAGGCCGAGCAGGACGAGGTGAACCATTACGGCGTCCAGGCAGCGTTCATTCCGACGGCGCTCTTGCGCCTCTGCGGGAAGACGCTGGCCGACTACCCGCAGTCGGTCGGGGCCGGGACGAGCATCGGGACGAGCTGCGATCGCGCGGTCCAATCGAACCAGACGATCTTCGGCGTCGCCGGGCACATGCACCTGCGTGGGCACGACGTCAAGGTGGTGCTGGACCCGGACACGCCCGAGGAGCAGACGCTGCTGCACATCCCCGCCTGGGACTTCCACTGGCAGGACGTCTACTACCTCCAGCATCCGATCCACGTCGGGCCCGGAGACACGATCCGCGTCAGCTGCACGTTCGACAACTCGGCCGGCGCCCAGCCGGTCGTCGGCGGCAAGCCGCTGCAGCCTCGCTACGTCCTCTGGGGCGAGGGCACGACCGACGAGATGTGCCTCGCGATGCTCTCCGTCGCGAGCGGCTGGCGCTAGAGGCTCGAGTCGCCGAGCTTCGCGCGGACGCGCTCGTTGACGACCCGTGGATCGGCCGAGCCGCCGGTCTCCTTCATCACCCGGCCGACGAAGAACCCGAGCAGCCCCTGCTTGCCGCCGCGGTACTGCTCGGCCTGATCCGGGTTGGCGGCGATCACGCGTTCGATCACCGGGTCGAGCTCCGACGCGTCGGAGACCACCTTGTGCTCGAGGTGGGGATCGGCGCTGAACCCGTCGTCCCCCACTTGCGCGAGCGCAGCGTCGAACGCCGCCCGCGGAATCTCGGGACGCGCCGCGACGAGTTTCGCGAGCTCCTTCGCGTCGACGCGCTCGGGTGCGATGCCGGTCGCCACGAACTGGTTCGCGAGGACGTTCGTAGCCTCCTTCGGGTCGGCGCCGGCGGCGACGACCGCCGACCAGAGCCCGTCGAGCCCGCCGGTGACGAGGACGTCGGCGTCGTAGAACGACAACGTCTGCTCCAGGCGACGGATCCGCGCCCCGGGCAGCTCTCCGATCTCGCCGCGGAGCTTCTCGACGACGTCCGCGGGCGGGTGCACGGGGACGAGGTCCGGCTCCGGGAAGTAGCGGTAGTCCTGCGCCTCCTCCTTCGAGCGGAGCGGCGGCGCCTCCTGGTGCGCCGGATCGAAGTGCAGCGTCTCCTGCTCGACCGTCCCGCCGCTCTCGTAGACCTTGACCTGACGTGCGATCTCGCGCTCGATGCCCTTGGCGGCAAACGCGAACGAGTTCATGTTCTTGAGCTCGGTGCGCGTCCGCAGCTCGTCCGAGCCCTTCGGCCGCACCGACACGTTGACGTCGAAGCGCATCGAGCCCTTCTCCAGCTCGGCGTCGGACAGGCCGAGCTCGACGACGGTCTGCCGTAGGAGCTGCAGGAACCGCCTGGCCGTCTCGCCGTCGTGCAGGTCGGGCGCGGTGACGATCTCGACGAGCGGCGTGCCCCCGCGGTTGAAGTCGACGAGCGTCGCGGTCGCGCCGTGGATGCGTCCGGACGCCGCGACGTGCGTGGACTTCGCCGCGTCCTCCTCGAGGTGCGCGCGGACGATGCCGACCGTCACGTCTCCGTCGGCCTTCGGCACCACGATCTTCCCGTTCGCGCACAGCGGCTCGTCGTACTGGCTGATCTGGTACGCCTTCGGATTGTCCGGGTAGAAGTAGTTCTTCCGGTGGAAGACGGCCCGCTCGGCGACCGTGCAGTCGAGCGCGAGACCGAGCTTGATCGTCTCCTCGATCGCCCGCCGGTTCGGCACCGGCAGCGCCCCCGGGAAGGCGAGGCACACCGGGCAGGTCTGCGTGTTCGGGCCTGCGCCGAACCCGTTCGCGCAGCGGCAGAACATCTTCGTCCGCGTCTTCAGCTGGACGTGGATCTCGAGTCCGATCACGGGCTCCCACTCGGCCGCGCTCATCACCGGTACCTCGCCGGGACGGGGTCGAACCCGAGCGCGCGCTCGAGCGCGTGCGCGATGCGGAAGAGCGCGTTCTCCGAGAACTGCGGGCCGACCAGCTGGAGCCCGACGGGCAGGCCGTCAGACAGCCCCGACGGCAGGCTGAGACCGGGCAGGCCGGCCATGCACGACGGGATCGTGAGCAGGTCGCTGAGGTACATGGCGAGCGGGTTGTCCGCCTTCGCTCCCAGTTCGAACGCCACCGTCGGGCTGGTCGGGCTGACGAGCACGTCGAACCGCTCGAACGCCTCGTCGTGCTCCCGCTTGATCACCGTGCGCACCTGCTGCGCCTTGCCGTAGTAGGCGTCGTAGTAGCCCGCCGAGAGCGCGTAGGTGCCGAGCATGATGCGCCGCTTCGGCTCGTCTCCGAGCCCGTCGTGCCGCGACGCCATCACCATCGAACGGAAGTCGGACCCGTCCGAGCGAAGGCCATAGCGCACGCCGTCGTAGCGGGCGAGGTTCGACGATGCCTCGGCGGGCGCGATCAGGTAGTAGCAGGCGAGCCCGTAGTCGACCGATCGCGGCAGCGAGCACTCCTCGACGCTCGCCCCGAGCGACTCGGCGACGGCCAGCGCCTTCTCGACGCTGTCGCGGACGCCGGGCTCGATGCCTTCCGCCTCGTTCAGCTCCTTGGGGACGCCGATGCGCAGCCCCTTCAGGTCCTCCGCCGTCGGCAGCTCCACCGGCGGGACGTCGACGGTCGTCGAGTCGTTCTCGTCGCGCCCGGCGATGATCGAGTAGAGGAGCGCGCAGTCGCGGACGTTGCGCGCGACCGGCCCGACCTGGTCGAGCGACGACGCGAACGCGACGACCCCGAAACGCGACACGGTCCCGTAGGTCGGACGCAGTCCGACGTTGCCGCAGAGCGCCGCCGGCTGCTTGATCGAGCCGCCTGTATCCGAGCCGAGCGCCCACGGAGCAAGGCCGGCCGCGACCGCCGCCGCCGAGCCGCCGCCCGAGCCTCCCGGCACGCGGGTCGGGTCCCACGGATTGTGCGTCGGCCCGAACGACGAGTTCTCCGTCGACGATCCCATCGCGAACTCGTCGGTGTTGGTCTTGCCGAGCAGGCGCAGCCCCCGCGCCTTGCAGCGCGCGGTGACCGTGGCGTCGTAGACGGGCACATAGCTCTCGAGGATCTTCGAGCCGGCCGTCGTCGTGACTCCCTTCGTCCCGATCACGTCCTTGATCGCGATCGGCACGCCGACCCCGCCCGGGTCGTCGCAGACCGCCAGGTAGCAGTGGAGCTCCGGATCGCGCGCGGCGATCGCCTCGCGATACGCGGCGAAGAGCTCGGCGCCAGAGAGCTCCCCTCTGTCGACCAGCCTCCCCGCCTCCTCGGCGGTCAGCCTCAACGTGTCGATCGCGGTCATGCCGGCGGCACGCGGAAGAGGTCGCCGTCGCGATCGGGCGCGTTCGCGAAGACCTCGTCCAGCGGGAGGCACGGCCGCGGCTCGTCGTCGGCCCAGGCGTTCTGGATGTCGAGCGGATGGGCGGTCGGCGGGACGTCGTGCAGGTCGAGCTCCGAGACCTTCGAGACCGCGCCGAGGATCGCCGAGAGCTGCTCCTGGAACTTCGCGACCTCGTCGTCGGTCAGCTCGAGCCGCGCCAGCAGCGCAACGTGCAGTACCTCGTCTCTGGTGATCTCTGCCATCGCCTGAAGATCCTCCCGTCAAAACACCGGGGGCTCCTCTCGGAGCCCCCGGCAAGCTCGGTTCCGAAAGGGTGCTAGAGCGCCTCGACGTTCGCCGCCTGCAGGCCCTTGTCGCCCTGCACGACGTCGAACGACACGCGCTGACCCTCGGTCAGCGACTTGTAGCCATCACCGGCGATGGCGGAGAAGTGGACGAACACGTCCGCCTCGCCGTTTCCCCGCTCGATGAAGCCGTAGCCCTTCTCGTTCGAGAACCACTTGACCGTGCCTTCAGCCAAAACCAGCTACTCCTTGCTTGACAACTACAAGTCCGCGAATCCCGCGGAGCGGCGCGAACCTTAGCAGGCAATCAGCCCGGAAATGCAAGCTCGCCGCGACGGAAGCGGGCACAGCGGACAGCGTTGTCGAGAAGGCAGGCGATCGTCATCGGCCCCACTCCGCCAGGGACGGGCGTCAGGTAGGCCGCCACGTCGGCCGCGCCCGGGTCGACGTCGCCCACCACGCCGTCCTCGGTACGGCTGATCCCGACGTCGATCACCGCCGCGCCCGCCTTGACCAGGTCGGCGGTGACGAAGCGCGGGATCCCGACCGCGACGACGAGCACCTCGGCGTCGAGCGTGTGGCGGGCGAGGTCGCGGGTGTGCGAGTGGCAGATCGTGACGGTGGCGTTCCGCTGCAGCAGCAGGTGGGCGACCGGCTTGCCGACGATGTCGCTGCGCCCGATCACGACCGCCCGGGCACCGTCCAATTCGATCCCGTGCTCGTCGAGCATCGCAAGGACGCCCATCGGCGTCGCACCGACCAGTGTCGGGCGGCCGAGGTAGAGCTGGCCGCTGTTGAACGGGTGGAGCCCGTCGACGTCCTTGCGCGGGTCGATCGCGCGCAGGACCCGGGCCTCGTCGATGTGATCCGGAAGCGGAAGCTGCACGAGCAGCGCATCGACAGCGTCGTCCGCGTTCAGCTCGGCGACCCTGGCGACGAGCTCGTCCTCGGAGCTGTCCGCCGGGAGCCGGAGGTCGGCTGCGTCGATGCCGGCCGCAGCCGAGGCCTTCTGCTTGAGGCCGATGTAGATCTCCGACGCGGGGTCGTCGCCGACCAGGATCGTCACGAGGCCGACGTGCCCGAGCCGCCGCACCTCCTCCGCGACCTGGGCTCGGATCCGATCGGCGATCGGCTTGCCCTTGATCAATGTGGCCGGCATCGCCGGCGAGTCTAGGCTCTCCCCGTGCGCTGGCCCCGGAAGAACGACGCCGAGTCGATCGCCCGCCGCCGAGAGGCGATGGGAGTCGCCGACGGCCTCGTGACCTCCGTCGACCTGGCGCCGTTCGCAGGCGCCGCCGAATCGCTCGTCGGCGTCGCCGTGATCCCCGTCTCCGCGGTGCCCGTGACGATCGAGCTCGGCACCTACGAACTGGACGAGCACGGCACGCCGGTGGAGTCGGGGCGAGCAGTCGAGACGGTGCACGTTCCGCTGGCGCATTCGGAAGGCGGCCTCACGGCCTCGCTCACCCGCGGCGCGCTCGCGGCGGGGACGGTTCGCACCTACGTGCTAGCCGACCGGATCACGCGCGCGTCGTGCTTTGTCTGCGCCGATGCGGCGCAGGCGGTCGCGCTTGCCAGGTGGCTACGAGACGAGACCGCGGCGATGCGCGACTGGCTCGAGAGCTCGGACGATCCCTCCCTCTCGCGCCATGCCCGGCTCCGCGAGGTCGACACGCACGTCGTCGGCCCGATGTGCCACGTGCTGTGGCGCTGGACGACCGGCGACGCCGTCGGGCCGAACATGATGACCCGCAATGCGTACGCGTTGAACATGGGCTACGTGATGCAACGCGCGCCGGTCAAGCCCGAGCGCGCGATTCTCGAGGCGAACATGGGCGGCGACAAGAAGCCGTCGCACGAGTACTTCCGCTCGGGCCACGGCAAGTCCGTGCTCGCCGAGGCGCTCGTGCCCGACGAGCAGATCCGGCGGGTCCTCCGCACGACGGCCGACGATCTCGAGGCGCTCTCGTGGGCGGGCACGCACGGCTCGGTGGCAAGCGGCATGCAGTCGGTCGCCTTCACGCCCGCGTCGGCGATCGCCGCGGTCTTCGCTGCGACCGGCCAGGACCTGGGCATGGTCGGGACGAGCTCGATGGCACACGGGACCGGCCGCTCCGTCGGGGGGGGCCTCCAGGCCTCGATCCGCTTCGGCGGGCTCGAGGTCGGCACGGTCGGCGGCGGTACGACACTTCCGTCCGCGCGCGACTGGCTCGCGTCGATCGGCTGTGCCGGGCCGGGCAAGGTCTACCGCTTCGCCCAGATCGTCGCCGCGGCCGCACTCTGCCTCGAGCTCTCGGCCTCGGCTGCGATGGCGACTGCCGGCAGCGAGAACTTCTTCCAGGCGCATCACGAACGAGGCGGGCTGCGGTGATCGCGCTCGTGTTCGCGTACGAGACGGACGATCAGTCGCGGTTCGAGGAGATGTACGGGGCGAACGGCGCCTGGGCCGAGTTCTTCCGTGGTGGCGACGGCTTCGTGGGCACCGAGCTCCTCCGCGACGTCGAGCAGGCCGGCCGCTATCTCGTCGTCGACCGCTGGGAATCGAGCGAGGCGTACAACCGGTTCGTCGCGAAGCATCGGGACGACTACATGCGACGTGTCGACGAGACGGCGTTCTTCTACCGGCAGGAGCTGCGGCTCGGCACGTTCGAGAACGTCTGGACTGATGGACATCCCGCCGCACCATGACCCCGCCTGCTTCGGCTGCGGCGACAACCCGAACGGCCTGCACCTGCCGCTGCCTGCTGCGCCGGGGCTGACCGAGTACGAGGCGTACTTCAACTTCGACGAGCGGCACCAGGGCGGCCCCGGGATCACGCACGGGGGCCTGGTCTCGGCCGCCCTCGACGAGGCCGCCGGCCTGCTCGCGACGTGGCATTCGTTTCCGACCGTGACGGTCAGGCTGTTCGTTCGCTACCGCCGGCCCGTGCCGATCAACACCGAGCTGCTGCTGGCTTCGCACCTCACCGACGTCCACGGCCGCCGTCTGCACGTGGACGCGAGGATCACCGACGGGGACGAGTCCCTCGCCGAGGCGCGAGTCGCGTTGCTGCACGTGCCGCTCGAGCACTTTCTCGCGACGCCGCAGGGACGTGCCGCCGCCGAACGCTGGCGACAGTCGGATCAGCCGAGCACGTCGTAGGCACCGCGCAGTCGGGTCCGCAGCAGGGACGCGGCGTGTGAGCTGTCCAGCGAGACGTCTGGCGCGCGATCGGGCGTCGTGTGCCCAGGCTCGATGCGTGCCGGGTCGGCGCCGAGGAGTAACGCGAAGTCGTAGCGGCTGACATCGTCGGCGCCGCCGAGGTGCAGCGGGCCGGGCACGTCGAGGTCGAGCAGCTCGAGGATCGCGTCCGCGAGGTCGCCGACCTGCACAGGCGAGCGGATCTCGTCGACGAAGAAGCGCGTCCCCTCCGTCGCGAGCCGTTCCTGCGGGCCGGGCTCTGCCCCGCCGTAGATCAGCGAGGTGCGGACGATCGTCGCTCGTGGCTGCAGCTCGGCGACGAGTCGTTCCGCATCCGCCTTCGACCGCCCATAGTCGCTCACCGGCGCCGGTGAGTCGTGTTCGCGATAGCCGCCGCGAAGCCCGTCGAACACGAGGTCGCTCGACAGGTGGACCAGCCGTCGCCCGAACGCAGCTTTCGCCGCCGCGACCGAGCCGTCGATGTTCGTGGTCATCGCATCGGGACCGGTCTGCCGGTACGCGGTATGCACGACCGCTTCGACCTTGTCTGCTGCCTGCGCGACTGCGCCCGCGTCCCGCACGTCGAGCCGATGCCAGGTGCCCGGCAGGCCCTCCGGCGGGTGCTGCCACCAGGTCGCCGCCACAGCGAGGCCGCGCGCATGGGCGCGGCGGACCAGCTCGGAGCCGAGATAGCCGCGCCCGCCGGTGACGAGGAGCCGCGCTACCAGCCGCGGCGTTCGAGCAGCTCGCCCGGGTCGAGCGAGGCCGTGGAGATCCCCACCATCGCCTCGCCGAGACCGGCAGAGACGTCGGCGAGCACCCGCGGGTCGAGGTAGTGCGTCGTCGCCTCGACGATCGCGCGGGCCCGCTTGTCCGGATCGCCGGACTTGAAGATCCCCGAGCCGACGAACACGCCGTCCGCGCCGAGCTGCATGCAGAGGGAGGCGTCCGCGGGTGTCGCGATGCCGCCCGCGGTGAACGTGACGACGGGCAGGCGGCCGTGCTCGGCGACCCAGCGCACGAGGTCGTACGGAGCCTGCAGCGTCTTCGCCTCGGCGTAAAGCTCCTCGCTGCGCAGCGACTGCAGGCGGCGGATCCCGCCGAACACCGCGCGCATGTGCGTCACGGCGTTCACGATGTCGCCGGTGCCCGCCTCGCCCTTCGTGCGGATCATCGCGGCGCCCTCGGCGATCCGCCGCAGCGCCTCGCCGAGGTTGGTGCAGCCGCAGACGAACGGCACGGTGAACTCCCACTTGTCAACGTGGTGCTCGAGGTCGGCGGGCGTCAGCACCTCGGACTCGTCGATGTAGTCGATCTCGAGGGCCTGCAGGATCTGCGCCTCCGCGAAGTGGCCGATCCGGCATTTCGCCATCACCGGAATGGTGACGGACTCCTGGATCTCCTTGATCTTGTCGGGATCCGACATCCGGGCAACGCCGCCGTCGCGGCGGATGTCGGCAGGGACCCGCTCGAGGGCCATCACGGCGCAGGCTCCGGCCGCCTCGGCGATCTTCGCCTGCTCGGCGTCGACGACGTCCATGATCACGCCGCCCTTGAGCATCTCGGCGAGGCCGCCCTTGACGCGCATCGTCCCGGTCTCGTGCATTGCCGTCATGCTAGCTCGCGGGCGTTCGGCGAAGCCAATTCGGGCGAAAGGCGCCCACCGAGGAGCCGGCCGACGGCCGGGTCGACCGCATACGCTTCGCGGAGCTCGCGGTACTGCGCGAGCGCCCTCCGCGCCCGCGCCCCCGAGGGCGCCCGCTCGGCCCGGAGCAGCAGGTTCTTGGCCGTGTGCTCGGCCGACACGAACTCGATCACGTCGACGCGATAGCCGACGGACTCGAGTGCCGCCGCTCGCAGCGCGTCGGTGACCAGATCCGCCTGCCGTCCGAGCAGGAGGCCGTGGCGCAGTAGCGCATCCGGTGGGCGCGACGCGATCTGCGCCGCGAGCTCGTGATGGCAGCACGGCGCCACGACGATCGCCTCGGCGCCGAGCCGCACACCGGCTGCGATCGCCTCGTCGGTCGCCGTGTCGCAGGCGTGCAACGAGACGAGCAGGTCGATCGGCTCGGCCGCGGCGTAGGAGGCGATCGACGTCGTCTCGAATCGCGCCTCGTCGTACCCGAGCTCCTCCGCGATCCCGCGCACGGTCTCGAGGACCACCGGGTTGACGTCGAGCCCGACGAGGTCCACCCGCACGCCGGCCTCGCGTCCGTACGCGACGAGCGCCAGGCTCAGGTACGCCTTGCCGCAACCGGCGTCGAGCACACGGACCCGCTCTCTCTCCCAGATCGGCAGCGCCCGGAGCAGCTCGACGTAGTGCTGCACCTGGCGCCGCTTGGCGGGAGAGCTGCGCGTGGCCGCGAACAGCGGATGCCCGTCTGGCAGCGGATGCTGCTTCGCGCGGTCGTGCGCCGCGAGCGGCGCGGCGGGTGACGACGGCTTTCCGCGCGACACAAGCCAGCGCCCGCGCTTCGTGCGCCGAGCGTGGACGTCGCCGTCCGCCCCGTGCAGGTGGACCTGGCGCGCGGTCTCGAGCAGCTCGTCGAGCCGCGCCGGCCACGCGTCCGCCGGAACGGTCTCCGTCCGCACGCCGTCGACGATCTTCACGGCAGGCCCCCGCCTCACCTCCACCGGCACGGCGGAGACGCCGTCGACCACGAGCTTCCGCCAGTCGCGTCCAAGCGCCCGCTCACGCAGCTCGTTCATCGAGTGTCAGTGTAGGAAGCCGCACGACCTCGAGCTCCGGCCCCGGGCGACGCAGGAACGCGGCCACGGTGAGCAGGTCGTCAGCTGCGTCCGGCGCGTGCGTCGGCACTGCCCGGCGCACCGCAGCGAGCCCAGCCTCCCACTCCAGCCCGGCCGGGCCGGCGTACGGGCGGCTGCACACGACCTGACCCCTCGCGACGAAGAACGCACGCCGCCCGCCGCCGTCGGCCGGGACGACGAGGCACACCGCCATCTCCCGCAGTCGCCGCAGCCGTGCCAGCTCGGCACACACCTCCTCGAGCGCTCGGATACGGTCGCGGAGCCTCGCGGCGTCCTCGAACCGCAGGTCGCCCGAGAGGCGACGGAGCTTCGCCCGCAGCTTCGGCACCGCCTCCTCGACGGTCTCCCACTCGACACCCTGGAGGCCGCGCGCAGCGAGGTGGGCGCGTCGGCGGCTCTTCAAGGGTCCGAGCTCACCGGGCTGCGCGCTGCACACCACCGAGTCGCCGCGGCGGCGGAGATAGACGTAACGATCCGGCCGGACCGACCGCGCGTTCGCCGGCGGGCGGAGCTCCCTGATCAGCCGCAGCTCCTCGAGCGCCGCCTCGAGCTCGGACCCGGTCACCCGCCACTCGATCCGAGCGAGCGCACCGAGCGCGGCTTCGACCGCCGGTCGCTGCCGGTCTGAACGAAAGTACGAGCGGAGCCGCGCACGCAGGTCGCGCGCACGCCCGACGTACAGCACCTGGTCGTGCGCGTCTCGGAAGAGATAGACGCCCGGCTGTTGCGGGGCGCCGAACGCGAGTGAGCGCTTGCGGTGCACGCGGCGCGGCCGCGTCGCCGCGAGCTCGACCAGGTCGGAGACTGTTCGCGCGCCGCGTTCCTGTGCGAGCCCGAGGAGCTGCACGAGGATCTCGGCGGTCGCCTCCGCGTCGGGAAGCGCGCGGTGGCACGGCCGAGCGTCGGTCGCGAATCGGTAGGAGAGCGCGGCGAGGTTCGCGGGCTGACGGCCGAGCAGCCGTCGCGCGAGCCCGACGGTGTCGACCACCGTCGCTGCGACGCGCCGCCCGGTGATGCGCATCGTCTCGCAGTCGAGGAACGCCATGTCGAAGCGCGCGTTGTGCGCGACGAGCACCGCGTCGCCCGCGAAGGCGAGGAAGTGCCGGACGGCGGCGGGCACCGGGGGCGCACGCCGAAGCTCCTCGTCACGCAACCCGGTCAGCGCGGCGACGGCCGGCTGGAGACGCGCGCCGGGATTCGCGAGCGTCTGGAAGCGCTCGCCCAACTCGAGGCCGGCGACACGAACCGCCCCGATCTCGCAGGGGCGCGCCACACCTGGTCGCAGCCCGGTCGTCTCGAGGTCGAACACGACGAAGCTCGCGCGCTCGAGCAGGAGCTCCTCCGAGGGCGCTCCGCTCAGCGTCACCAGGTCGCCGGCAAAGCGAAGGCGCGCGTCCGCCTCGATCGCGTCGGCGAGCAGCGAGCGCGCGAGGCCGACCGGGACCGCGGAGCCGAGCTTCAGGACGATCCGGGCGGCCTCGTCCGCGGGGACCGGGCCTCGTCGCTCCTCGACGAGCTCCACGAGTCGGTCGGCGGCATCGAGGCGGAGCTGCATGCCGTCCGACCCTACTGCGAACATATGTTCGTGTCCAGCGCCGTGAGAATCGCACCGTGTTCGAGCTGGTGCCGCCCGGGTTCGAGGTCCCCTCCGGCCTCGAGCACGAGCGCTTCCGGCTCCGGATGATGACCGTCGACGACGTCGTGGCCGACTTCGAGGCGCTGTGCTCACGCGTCGACCACGACGGCCGCCCGCAGCCGCCGTTCGTGCCCACGGTGGCGCTGAACCTCGTCGACCTTTCTCACCGAGCGGCGCGCAACCCGCCGACGAACGTGCGAACGATCTCGCGCTCCGCGCTCGCGACTGCGTCGGCGTCGTCCGGAAGCTGGCCGAGCACCCAGCCGGTGAGGACCTCCTCGAGCGCGCCGTACAACATCCAGGCCGCGAGTCGTGCGTCGACGTCGGAGCGGAACGTCCCGTCCTCCTGACCCTGGCGCACGATCCGCTCGAGGCTCGCGAATGCGCGGCCGATCTCGTCGAGCTCGTCGGACAGGTGCCGACTTCGCGTCACCTCACGCACGAGCAGGCGCACGAGGTCGGGCTCGTCCCGCCAGACGCGGAGCACGATCCGAACGACGAGCTCGAGCTGCTCGACGGCGGTCTCCCCCGTCTCCTCGGCGAGCGCAACGGCGTCGAGGAGACGCCCCCAGGCTTCGCGGAAGACCGCCTGGAGGACGGCGTCCTTCGACCCGAAGTAGTGGTAGACGAGCCCGTACGCGACGCCCGCTTCCCGGGCGACGTCCGCCATCCGCGTCGTCTGGAAGCCCTGCCGGCCGAAGACCCGCACGGCGGCCGCGAGGATCACCCGCCGCTTGTCCGCCGCCGCGGCCATCGCGCGGACAGTACTCCGGACGGCGGGCGGCCTACGAGGACCCTCCTACGACCGTCGCAGCCAGACGGCGGCCGCAGCGGTGCGCGTGTGGACGCCGAATTTCTCGAAGACGTGCTCGAGGTGCTTGCCCACCGTGCGCGGCGAGAGCCCGAGCACTGCACCGACCTCGCCGTTCGTCTTGCCCTCGGCGACGAGGGTCAGGACGTCACGTTCTCGCGGGCTCAACGGTGACATCGGCGTCGGCCGAGCATACGGCAAATGACGTATTGCGCAAGCGTGCGGAGTGCGGTCCCCTGGAGGGCGGTCGGGAACAGACAACAGGAGGTTGCAGATGGCATCGGTTGCCCAGGGGTCGGGGTTGGCTGCGGCGCTCGGGGAGCGCATCCGTGGGGCGACGCTGGGCCCGGACGACCCGGCGTTCGAAGAAGCCAAGCGCGTCCACAACGGCATGATCGAGAAAAACCCGGCGCTGATCGCACGCTGCGTCGACGCCGGCGACGTCTCCGCAGCGGTGAACTTCGCAAAGGCCGAGGGTCTCGACGTGGCGATTCGCGCCGGCGCACACAACGCGGCCGGCTTTGGCTCGGTCGACGACGGGCTCGTGATCGACCTGTCGGCGATCCGGTACGCGCAGGTCGATCCGCAGGCGAAGATCGCCCGAGTCGGGGGCGGCGCAACGCTCGGCGATCTCGACCACGCGACACACGCCTTTGGACTGGCCACGCCGTCCGGAACCTTCTCGACGACCGGCGTCGGCGGGCTGACGCTCGGCGGCGGCATCGGCTATCTGACCCGCGCGTATGGGCTGTCGATCGACAATCTGGTGGGGGCCGACGTCGTGCTCGCGGACGGCAGCTTCGTCCGCGCCGACGAGAAGAACGAGCCCGATCTGTTCTGGGCGCTGCGCGGCGGCGGCGGCAACTTCGGCGTCGTCACCGAATTCAGGGTCCAGCTTCACCCGGTGAGTGAGGTATTCGGTGGGCCGATGCTGTTCGCCCTCGAGGACACCGAGAAGATCGTGCAGCTGTACCGCGAATGGCTGCCGCAGCAGGCCGACGACATCTATGCGTTCTTCGCCGTGCTCACGGTGCCTCCGGCCGACCCGTTCCCGGAGGAGATCCGCCTGCACAAGGTGTGCGCGCTCATCTGGTGCAACACGTCGACGGAGGAGAAGTCGACGGCGGCGCTCGACACGTTCCGGGCGGTGGCCAAGCCGGTGCTCGACGGCGTCGGGCCGGTGCCGTTCCCGGGGCTGCAGTCGGCCTTCGATCCGCTCGTCCCGTTCGGGACGCGCATCTATTGGCGCGCTCACTTCATCCAGGACATGCCGGACGAAGCCGCAGCCGCATACGTCAAGTTCGGCGAGAGTGCGCCGACCTGGACGTCGCAGACGCACGTCTATCCGCTGAGCGGCGCCGCGGCGCGCGTCGGTAACGCCGACACCGCCTGGGGCTGGCGCGATGCCGCATTCTCGCAGGTGTTCGTCGCGATCGACTACGAGCCGGGCCGCGACGACGAGCTGCGCGACTGGGCCGTCGACTTTTCGAATGCGATCGAGCCGTACGCGATGGGCGGCGCGTATTCGAACTTCATCATGGACGAGGGCCAGGATCGGGCACGTGCGTGCTTCCGCGACAACTATCCGCGGCTGGCAAAGATCAAGGCGAAATACGACCCGGACAACCTCTTCCACGTCAACCAGAACATCCAGCCCGAGGGCTGACGACGACACGCCGACGTTCGCCGGGAGCCGACGTCAAGGGCTCCCGGCGAGGCTTGGCTGACGACCAGGCCGAACTGCTCGTAGAGAAGCTTCATGCGTCCTCGTGCGAGTCGCCGTTGGCAACGGGAACCTGCACCTCGATCGTCTCGTCCTGCCGGCGGACCTCGACCTGCCCGCGCTGCGTGAGTGCAGCACGGTCGGCTGTGGTCGCAGGCTGCTCCGAGCCGACCGAAAAGCTGCGCGGCCACAGTCGCCGCGTCGCGACGACGTTGCCCTCGGCCGCGAGCAACGTCACGTGCACGGCCAGGTAGATGTACGAAAGCAGCCCGATCACCAGCGCGAACGTTCCGTAGACGTTGCTCGCGTGCGCGAGCACATGCCCGACGTAGTAACCACCGCCGAGCTGGAGCAGCTCGTAGCCGACAGTGGCGGCAGCCGCACCGCCGCGGAGCTCGCGCCAGCCGACGCCCTGGGCGGTGAGCACCCGGAAGCCGACGTAGAAGAGGCCGAAGTTCAGGCCGAGTGAGAGTGCGACTGATGCGACCTTCCACGCGATTCCGTACCGGGCGCCCACGGTGCCGGCCGCCGCGAGGGCGGTGGTGCCGAGCAGACCGCCTCCGAGCACGACGAGCAGGACGACGGCGCGGAGGCGGGAAAGGAGCGCATTCGGCCGGCGCGTGAACGGCACGCCCCAGAGCTGGTTCATCGCGTTTTCCGCCGCGAGCACGCAACCCGTGCCCGCCCAGAGGGCACCCGCAACGCCGATCACGACCGCCAGCGCGTTGCCGTGCAGCGAATGGCTCTCCAGCTGGGGACCGATGATCGGGAACTGCCCGAGCGCCGAGCCGATGATCCGGCTCTCGAGGTGCGGATGCCCGCGAAGGACGTACCCGAGGACGGTCGTCAGGACGAGCAGCAGCGGGAAGATCGAGAAGAACCCGTAGTACGCGATCGTCGCGGTGAGGTAGCCCCCCTGGTCGTCGGCGTATTTCTGGCGGACCGCGAGTGGGAAGCCGAGCCACGGGTGCCGGCGCTGGAATCGATCGAACCAGGCCACCACGGGCTCGGCGGCCCCTCAGCTCTCGGTCGTCGTCTGGCCGGCCTTGATCGTCCCGCGCCAGGCGCCCGTCTCTTCTCCTCTGCTCTCGATCAGGTCGCGGAACCGCTGCAGGTCTGCGCGGACGCGACGGTCGTCGAGCCCGACGTACTGCCCGGCCTGCTCGGCTGCGTCCTCGGCCGTGTAGGCGAGGCTGACGTTGATCCGCGTCCGGGTCGAGCCAAGCGGCTCGAACGTCACGGCGCCGCGATTCCGCTTGCCGTCGATCGATTCCCAGGCGATCCGCCGGTCGGGCTCCTGCTCGACGATCCGCGCGTCCCACTCGGCCTTGCGCCCCGCGACGGTCACCGCCCAGTGCAGGAGCGAATCGTCGAGCTGCTTGACCTCGTCGACGCCCTCCATGAACTCCGGGAACTTCTCGAACTGCGTCCACTGGTTGTACGCAGTGCTGACCGGGACGTCGACCTCGATCTGCTGCTCGATCTGACGGTACGCACTCATCCCCGAAGCTGCCTTGAACTTGGAGAGCACCGCCTTGCGCACCGACGGGATCGCCGCCGCGACGGCGCCCGCGCCCGCGAGGAACAGGACGAGATCGCGAGACGTGCGGTGCCGCCGCCTGTCGATGCGGTTCCGCGCCCCGCGGAGCTCGGCGGCTGCCTCGGCGAGCTGCGCCCGCAGCACCGGGTCCGAGCCGAGCCGGGACGCGAGCCCCGCCAGGCCGACCTGCTGCCGGACGCGCTCGCGCGCCGCGACGGCCGCAGCCACCGCATTGACGAGGCGCGCCCGCAGCTTCTCGTCGTGGGCGAGTCGATCGGCATATGGCGACACGGCATCGACCACGTCCGTGACCATCTGCTTGGGCTTCCTCTGCTGTCTGAACATGATCTCCTCCTCGATCGGGAATTCGCGTGTGACGTTCCCTTTGCCGGATGGCGCAAGGGGCTAAACCCGATCGCGGCAAACCGCTTGAAAGCTCGGCGCTCGCGGCGACAAAATCCTGCGAGACGGCGTCATCATCCTGACGAGCGAGGAGTGCCACCGGTCTCGTGAGCCCGCTGATGGGTCGCGGCGGCCGGTGCCGCCGCGACCCGTACCCGCGGTACGTCAGCCTGCGGTGATCGAGCCGTACAGGCCGTGCTGCTCGCCCGACGGACCGGCGAGGAAGTACAGCGTGTTGGTGGGCCCGGCCGCGGAGCCGTTCCCGAAGGCGATCCCCCACAGGCCGTCGATCACGATCGGGGTTCCGTCGGCGTGACGGAGCTGGCCCTTGAACACCCACTTGTTGCCGCGCTGCGTGTACGCGCTGATGCGGCCGTTGCCGAAGTTCCCGACGAGCAGATCGCCGCCGAAGACGCTGAAGTCGGCCGGCGCGAGCGCCAGGCCCCACGGCGCATTGAGTGGCGCGTTCTTCTTACCGCTGTTCACGACGCGCGCGACCAGCTGGCCGTCCGGCGTGAACTCGTCGACATATGCCTGGCCGGGGACGGCGACGTCGTCCTTGGCCGCGGCGTCCTGCTTCGCATAGGTCACGAAGATGTTGCCGCCGAGCGCCTGGATGCCGAACGGCGCGAACCCTTTCGGCACCTTCGTGTCGACGAACGCACCCGGCTTGCTCACGAGCGTGAGGGTCGAGTCGAACACGTCGACACGGCTGCTGTGGAAGTCAGAGGCGTACAACTGGTTGTTCGCAATTGCGAGCCCCGTGTAGACGGCTCCTACGCCCGAGCGATCTGCGCCGACGACGGCGACAGTGCCGTTGACCGACGGCGTCCACCCGAGGATCGTCCCCGCTTGGGTCGCGAACAGGAACCGCGCTGCCCCGCTCTTGCCGTTCTGGCTGACGGTGAACGCGGCCGCGTTGCCGTTGAAGACGGCTCCGGTCGGCGAACCCGCAACGCTGACAGTCAGCGCCGCCTTCGCGCCCGTTCCGCTGTAGAGCGTCGAGCTGTTCGTTCCGTTGTTCGACGCCCACCACGGAGTCGTCGGGCCAGCGGTGAGGCCCCAGCCGTTGACGAGCGACGCGTCGGTGGCGGCGGCCGGCGTCGCGCTTGAGTCCGACACGAGTGAATGGACGGAGTAGATGTCGGCCGCGGTTCGCGCACTTGCCGCGCTCACCGCAAAGATGGCCGCAAGCACAACTCCAAGGAACGCAAACAATCTCACTGGACTGATCGACATTTCGAATCTCCCTCTCCGGTGTTGTTGCGAATGGGAGGGATACGTGCGACCTCAAGTATCGGTTTCGCGCGCACACGGCAATCCGTTGGCGCGTGTTCCGCGTAGCACGGTCATGAACCTCGCTCGCCTCACACCACTGTTGCTCGTGTTGCTGGCGGTGATGTTGCTGCTCACCGCGTGCGGCAAGGGCGGCGGCTACTAGCCGCTGCGTTGCGCCTGACGCCGCCGAAGAGCGGGAGGCACCGGAACCGACCGACCGAAGCCATACGCTGAGTCTTCGGTCAGACAAGGAGGGTTACGGTGCGGGCAGTCCTACCATCGCCAGCGATGACCGTTGCGCTGATCGCGCTCGGCGCGGCGCTCGGCGGATCGGCAGTCGCCGGCAATGGCCTGATCACTGGCTCACAGATCAAGGATCACAGCGTCGGGTTGAACGACCTGACGTATACGGCAGTCGCCACGCTGCGAGGGCGGCAGGGGCCGCCTGGGCCTGCGGGGCCGCCGGCAACGACGGCATCGATTGCGAAGAAGCTCGCCATCGTGCAGGCCACGGTCACCGTTGCTGCAGGCGGTGTGGGAAGCGTGACGGCGCACTGCCCCGCCGGAAGCGTGATCCTCTCGGGCGGCGCGCATTCGAACGGCCAGGGGCTGTGGATGTCATCGCCGGTTGCGGTGCTGGGAGCGGGCACGGGCTGGCAGGCAGGCGGCAACTCCTACTCCGGGTTTCCCAGCCAGGTGGACGCCACAGCGATCTGTTTGAAGCCGTGAAGCGCACCGAGTTCGCGGCCGAAGGGCCCGCCTGGATTCGAACCAGGGACCAACGAATTATGAGGCCGCTATCCGGCGGTGAGCGCCCGAGACGTACCGAGACGAATCGGCTCAACGGCCGCGGATTCAGCCTCTACGACCGTCACCGGCCGAGACGCGATCTCGGCTGGTGATGTTGCCAGCCCGTTGCCGACGATCTCGTCGAGCCAATCGGCCTCCGGCAGGTCCTCGTCGAGCAAGTGCACGTACGTGTCGAGCGTGAACGACGGCTTGTGATGACCAAGCCACCGCTGCACCTGAACGGCGTTCAAGCCGCGGCGGAACAAGACCGTCGCGCAGGTGTGCCTGGAACGTGTGGCAGCCGAGCCAGTCGCCGACGCCGGCCTGCCTCGCTGCCGGCTTCAGTACGCGTGAGACGAGGTTCGATGGATCGACTCGCTTCCCGAGCTCGGACGTCCAGACGAGGTCGTCATCCGCCGGCCGCTCCTCCGCCGACCGCCGCCAGAGATCCCGGCACATCGCCGGCGACAGCCGGATGCTGCGGCGCCCGTACTTCGACTTCGGTGATGCGACGCGGCCGCGGTAGTACCTCCGCGTCACACGCAGCGTCTGCTTGCCGAGGTCGACGTCGCCCCATCGCACCTCGATCGCCTCGCCGATCCGCAGCCCGGTCTGCGCGAGGAACTCGAAGAACGGCCGCCAACGTCCCGAGTCGTCGACGTGGTCGATCGCGTCGAGCAGCGCACGCAGCTCCGCCTCGCTGAGCGCCTTCACCCGCTCCGGCTCCGTGTCGTCCTTCGCGCGAACCTCGTGCCGCGTCCGGTAGCCGGCGATCGGATTCATCCGCAGGTCACGCCGCTGCACCGCCGTTGCGAGCAACGCCTTCACAGGTGCCAACGCGAGCCGCACCGTGGCCGGCGACGGAGCCGGCCCGTCGACGCGGCCCGCCCCCTTGCACTTCATGCACAGCCCGACGCCGTCGACGAAGCCGCGGCCGTGACACGTCCGGCAGAGCGGCCCGCTCGCGACACGGGACGCGAGCTTGTCGAGCGCCGCAGCGTCGATGTCGCACAACCGGAGACGACGGAACAGTGGGATGGCGTCCTGCTCGAGCCGCGTCTCGTAGTCGCGTCGCGTGTCATCCGTGATCCCCTTCGACGTCGAACCCGCGTAGCTCTTCACCCACGCACGTGCGTAGTCGGGGAACCTCGCCTGCGTCGCATCGTTGTACTCGCCGCGTTCGATGTCGGTCGCGATCGCCGACTTCAGCGCCTTCGCCTCGGCCAGCGTGCCGACGGCCTTCTTGCGTCCCTTGCCGTCCGGGTCGCGGTAGGTGACGACGTAGCGGTTGCCGCGCTTGTAGACGCCGGGTGTCTTCGTCTTCTCGAGGTTCGGTGGTGCGCTCACGAGTCGACCACCTACAACTCCGGCCGCTTCGAGCCGAACACGCTCTCCTCGATCGCGGCCAGTCGACGGCCCAACGTCCTGAGCGTCGCGACGATCCGATCGAGTTCCTCGACGTACTTGTCCTCGTACTTCGACTCCAGGTCGACGACGTCAGCCACGGTCGGCCTCCTGGTTGGCACGGTGCTCACGCACACGCTCGAGCAGGAACTCCACCCGCTCGCTGAGCGCGTCGAGCTCCGCGGGATCGAGGTCAAGGACTCCGCTCGCCTTCAGCTCGGCGACGCGGACTTGCATCGCATCCACCAGAGCCTCGACGTCGGATTGAACGGCCGGCTCGTCCAGGTCGACGTTCGGGTCGGCGAGCCTGCCGAGGTTCAGCGTGCTGCCCATCTGTGGGGCCTCCTTTGTGCGCCCGTGGGCGCGTCCGTATAACCTGTCGCATCAAGTATGACAGGTACTAGCGGACAACGTGACGCAGGAAATGGGCAGCTTTCTGCGTCCGACGTCGCCAGTACCCTCGCCCGAGTGGCCGACACGGTCCTCGGACTCACCGAAGTGGCGAAGACGCTCGGCGTCTCGGTGAGGACGCTGCAGAGGTACCTCGCCAACGAGGATCTGGAGTTCCCCGAGCCGGTTGTGGTGCTCGCGCGAGGGCGTCTGTGGGCTCGACGCGACGTCGAGCGTTGGGCGAAGCGCACCTTGCCGCTGCAGACTGGCCGGCCGCCGAAGACCGACTGATTCCGGATTCGACGGTCACGCCGCAGCCGCCCTTCCCGAGCCGCTCCGCCGCCGGGATGGCAACGCGTCGGCGACCGGACCGACCGGTTCGCCGCGCACGTGCGCCTCGAGCTCGGCCCGGCTGATCAGCGTCCTCGACCCGTCCTTGAACCGCGTCAGCCGGCCCTGCGACAGCAGGTCGTAGATCCGCTGCCGCTCGCATCCGATGACCGACGCCGCGTCCGACACGCTCATGTAGCCGTCGCTGGGCTGCTTCAGAGCTTCAGCGACGAGCTCGGCGACCCGCGGCGCGATCGCGGCGGCCAGCTCGTCGACCAGCTGCTCGAGTGCACCCTTCTCGGTCACGCTGCGCGCGCCTCCTCGGCCTCGATGAGCGCGTCGACGGCGCGGCGGAGCTCGTGCAGCTGCTCGACGCGGACGCAGATGCCGGCCTTCGTTGGGATCGGCTCGCCGGCGTCGTCGGCGACGAACACCCGGAGGTCGGCGAGCTGGGCGCCGCGGTACTCGCGCAGTCGAGCTTGCACCTCCTGCGTTCGGTTCTTCGCGAACGTGTAGGCGACGACCTCGGTCACGCGGCCCGCCTCTCGCGTTCCTTCGCCCGATACGCGACATCGCCGGCCGCGAGCGCCTGCTGCACGTCGACCTCCGTGATGCCAGGAAACACCCGCGGCAGACCCCTCGAGATCAACTCGGCGGCAACGTCCCACGGGTGACCGCCGAGCGCGTAGCTCTCCGCCTCGAAGCGCGCGTGCTCGATCGGCGTTCTCTCGGCGGTGATCGCCTGCGCGGCGTGCGCGAGTCGCCGATGAAGCTCACGTACCGCGACCTCGAGCAGGCTCTTGAAGTAGCCGGTCTGATTGCGCACGTGGCCCGACGCAACGCGCTGCTCGAGCCGCGACCTCGTATCGAAGAACAGCGATCTCGGAAGCTGGCGTGCGAGCGGGTACAGCTGGTCGAAGCTTCCTGCGTCGCTCCCGGCGAGAGCCTCTACGGTCGAACGGATCTCCGACTCGCGTGCGCACTCGGTCTCAGCAGCAGCAGCAGGATCTTGATCGAGATCTTGACCGTCGACGTGAGCTTCGGCTGAAGGACCAGAAAGCTCTTCGAAGCTGCTGCTGCTGACGACCCTCTGGTTCTCCTCGGACCCCTCCTCGGGAGTACTGCTCGGGTAGGGGGGCCGGTGTACCCCGGTTTCTGTCCGGATCTGTCCCGATTCGTCGGGCCACATCTGGCCCGGTTTCGACGACGTTGACGAGCGGCCGGTTGTGATCACGCTGACGCAGGCTGACCCACCCGGGGCGCTGGCCGGCGCGCCCCGGCTCGTAGACGAGCACGCCGAGGTCGGCGAACCGCTTCAGGGCTTTTCGGAGGTGCCGGTACTCGGTGTCGCCGGGGATCTTGGCGATGCTCGCGAGCTGCGCGAGGTAGAGTGCGGTCGGAGAGCTTCGAGTAGCTCGCCGTCATGTAGATGACCGCGAGCAGCACGCGGCTGTTGCGGTCGACGAGCTTTCTGCTCGATCGCCCAGGTGATCGTCTCGCGCAGCGCGCCGCTGACTTCGACGATCCGATCGCGATCGCTCACCTGCGGACTGCCGGTTCGTCGGTCCGGACGCAACCCCGCTTCGACCCTGGGTTCGCGGGCCGGTGGGCAACGCGCGGGCAACTGGTGGCTGCCATGTCCCCAAGATCGTGGACCTCGACCTCGCGCGTTGAGGAAAGAATCAAGCGGCCTCTGATTTTTTCCCAGTGTTTTGCAGGGCTTTTACTGCCGGGAAGTCGGCGATCGCCTTACGAAAACGGTCTCCGGCGGCTGTCGCGAACCGTGGGTCGAGCGCCTCGGCGTCGTCCGCCTGCGTCGGCCACTTGTCCCGCGACCAGCGTTCACGGTTCTGCTGCCAGTCGAGCTCAGCGACGGCTTCAGCGACGGCGCGGATCGACGGCGGCTTCAGACCCGCGGACCGCGCGTCGGCCACGAGCTCTTCGTAGGTCGTGACGAACAGGAGGAGCCATTCGGCCTTGTAGTTGGAACGCTTGCGACCTGAGCCGGTCCCGCTGTACGCCTCTCGCCGAGCTTTCGCGTCGGCCCGGACCGCGGCCTCGGCCGCTTGATGGGAGCCGAGCACGGTTGCGAGGCGCTCGATGCGTTTCGCCTGGATCGAGACGACCTTCTTCGGATCGAGCGACGCCATGATGCGCCCGTCCTGTTGTGCGCGCATCCAGTGGGCGCGCTTGAAGTCCCTGACGTCATCTGGGTCGTACTGGAAGAACGTCGCGCCGTAGACCTTGACGGCCGTGTGGTCCAGCTGGCCGAGACGGACGCGCCGGGTCGCCGGTGACTGATCGCGCAGTCCGAGCTCTTTGCGCAGCTCTTCGGTGGTCAGCCGGCCGTGCTCGCGTGCGACGTCGTCGGCATAGGCGCTCTTCGATTTGCCGGCGGTGCGATCAAGTCCGTGCTCGTCGCAGTAGGCGAAGTAGGCGGCGTGCTCGTCCGACCAAGCGGCGAGCCACCGGTCGAAGGTCGTCTTGGTGATCGTGCGGCAGTGGCCGATGCGCTTGTCGACGAGATCGCCCCGTCGCACTGCACGGTCGAGCGTGAGCCACGGGAGGGCGTCAGCCAGGTGCAGGCACTCGTCGAACGTCCAGTAGTCGCGGTCGTCCGCCGGCTTCCGAGCCGCGCGAAGCGAGCGATCCACGGCGCCGATCGTTGCGTGCTCCGCGCAGTAGCCGCTCGGGCCGAGCACCTGCCGTTCGCAGCCCTCTTCGTGGCACGTCGGCAGTTCGTCGAGCTCGCGCTCGAGGACATCGGGATCGAAGCGCGGCTTCCCGCGTGCGTCTCGCTCGCAGCTGACGATGCTGGCGTCGGCCGCGGCGGCGAGCGTGCGTCGGTTGACCCGGCGGTCGGGCCGGTCGAAGCGGGCGGATGCAGCACGCAACGAGAGCAAGGTGGGCCAAGGCTAATTCGGCCGGCGGACGTGTCGCCCAGCCGTTGCCAGCCGCCCCGCAAAGGCGCATCAAGTCGGGATCGCCGAGCGTGACCGACGAAGTCCCGCTTCATCGGTCACGTTCTGGTCGGAAGAAGCGGATCGACGCAGCCCGCTCGGGCGCGTAGCGTGAATCGCGAGCCGGGTCGCGTTGCAGCGCACGGCGTTCGGCTCGCCACCCGGCCCGCTGCGAGGTCGCGCCGTACGATCTCGCGTGTGCGGTTCTGGGAGTCCGCGGCCGCGGCAGGGTTGGGCTCGCTTGGCGCGTTGCTCCGGCCCTCGTTTCGGCAGCCGGTTGCGGTGTCAGGCTCAGCACATGCCATCGCAGGCGCTCCAGGCCCTGTTCGCCCGTGCTTGGGCATGGACAACGGTCTCTCGTATTGCAGTCGGACTGGTTGTGATCGCTTCTGTCGCCGTCGTGCTCGACATTTCGATGTCGTTCGGACGTGCCTGGTGGCCGAACGTGGCCGTGTCGGCGCTGACGATCGCGTTGACGATCACGCTCGTTAACCGCATCGCACTCCGTGACGCGCAGATGCGGCTTGCGCCGCGTCTCAAGCTCGCATATGCCGACGTCGCTGAGCGGCTGCAGTCCTTCGCGCTCGTCGTCGCACGCGAGTACGCGACCACTCACGACGACGCGCACTATCGGCGGCCACCATGCGGCGTTGCAGCCATTCTCGAGCACTGGTTGGAGCAGGTCGTCTCCGCGTCCTTGCCGCACGACCAGCGCGACTCGGCGATCGCAGCCGGCGGTGTCCTCGCAACCGGGCTTGACGCCGTGCGCATCGCGAACCTCGACGTCCTCGAACCCAACTTGACCGCTGCCATGGACGAGTGCTCCCGTTTGCTGCGACAGCGGTCCGAACTGTGGGGTCAGCTGCAGGGGTTGAACGTCCATGCCGACCCGGCAGAGGCAGTGGCCTATACGACCCACGCGCGGCCGGTTGTCGAAACGGTCCTTGCGTTCGCCACCGCGTTCGCCCAGTGGACGGATGTGCGTCCGGAGCTTGACGAGTCCATTCTTGAGTCGCTCGAGAATCTCCGGCCAACCCTCATCGCGCTGCTGCGTATACGCAACTGAACACCGCCATTTCTCACGAGGTGTGGTTGGCCGGTGATCTTCGCCTCGCTCACGCGTCTGCCGACTGACGCTCGGCTGTCTAGGCCGACGCCGTCGCCGTTCATCGCAGTCTCGTGCGGCGTCGTCGGCGGCTCTGCAAGTGCCTGGCCGTCCGGTCACTCGCCCACCGCCCTCAACCGCGGCCCTGCCGGCAGCTCCGGAATCCGCCGCTCCCTGGCGAACGCCTTCACGTCGTCGATGTCGAACGCGAGCGGGCCGCCGTCGAGCCGCACCCGCGGCAGCGACCCGTCCTTCGCCCGGTCGCGCACCCACCGCTCGGAACGGCCGAGCATCGCGGAGACGCCGGCGACGTCGAGCAGACGCCACGGCTCCGGCAACACCGGCGCCGGCATCCGCGCCGCGACGAGCTCAGCCAACCGTGGTGCGACGGCAGCAGCGACCAGCGCGGCGAGCTGCTCGAGCGCACCCTGCTCGCTCACGACGATGCGGCTCCCTCGGCTGGTTGCTCACCCACGCCGTCTTGCTCCCGGCCCCCTGGCCCTACGGGCCAGACAGGGGGCCCGAGCAAGTCCAGCGGTTCGTGGGCTGCGGAAGGGTCTTGTCCGACTTGCTCAGACGCCCGAGCAAGAGTCCAGACCTTCGCGTTCGCGCTGCGGCCGACCGCCTTCGGGTCGACGCGGCGGAACATCTCCGGCCGGGCTTCGAGCACCTCCCGAACGGCGTCACGGTTCTTGCCGATCCCGCCCTTCTTGGCGTCGCTGAGCTCGCTGGTCGTTCGAGGTGTTCCGTCTGCGAGCAGCCCTTCTAGTTCGGCTGCGAGGTCTCGTTCCTCCCCATCTGATGTGGCGTCGCAGAGGTACGTGAACGATTCGTGCTCGGCGTCGAATTCGAGGATGGCGGGTTGTCGGCGTGGCGCCCAGCGCAGCTTCGGCCAGCTCAGGATGGCGCGGTTGTCGCCGTCGGGTTTGAGCAGGGCGATCGCGTCGGCGTGCGCGGCCCACGCTCCGGAGAGTTCGTCGATCGGGTCGTCGGCTTTCTCCTTTCGGAAGTGGTGCAGGATGATCCAGGCGACGTCGGCGCCGAGCAGCCTGTGCAGCTGCAGCAGCGCGATGAAGTTCCGCGTGTCTTCGGGCGAGCCGACGCCGGTGACGCCGAGCGAGGTGAGTGGGTCGCCGATGATCAGGTCGACGCCGGCGTTGTCGATGTACGCGCGCACGGCTACCGCGGCGGCCGGGTCGGCGATCGACACGGCACCCCATGCGTCACGGGTCGGAAAGTGGATCTCGCCGCCGATGTGGTGCGGCCAGGTCGCGTGTTTCCGTGCGAGCTTGCGGCGGAACGGGCCGCGCGGCCCTTCGTTCTCGAGGAAGAGGACGCGTAGAGGGCGGCTCACGGGAAGTGTGAGCCAGTCGATGCCGGTCGCGAAGTGGAGCGCGGCGTCGAGCGCAAGCGTCGTCTTGCCGACGCCCGGCTTGCCGGCGAGGATGCAGAGCCCGCCGGCAGGCAGGATCGCCGCGTCGGTCGTTCCGAGCAGCACGTCGCCGGCGTCGTCCGTCTCGGCGATGAACTCGTCGAGCGACAACGCGATCGCCGCCGGCGCACGCTCGACGAGCTCGACCCGGATCGACTCGGTCATCTGGTCGACCCAGCCGGAGTCGATGCCGCCGTTGTGCGCGTGCTCGATCCCATCCTTGAGCAGCCGCAGTTGCCGCCGGCGGATCGCCGCCCTCGCGATCAGCTCAGCCCAGTGTCCCGCGTTGCTGACCGCTGGCACGATTGCGGCGAGCTCATGGACGCGGTCGGCGCCGGACTGGTCCTTCGCACCCACCTCCGCGATCTGGCCGCGCCGCTCGATCTCGTCGATCACGAGCAGCGGGTCGGGCGTGACGCCGCGGCTGTGGACCGCGACCGCCGCCCGGTAGATCAGCCGGTGCGACTTCCAGTAGAACGCGGCGCCGTCGCCGAGGACCGCCTGGACCGCGTCGACTGCTTGGCGGGAGATCAGCATCGCGCCGAGCACTGACTCTTCGGCGTCGAGGTTCTGCGGAGCCAGCGGCTCGGTCGCCGGCGTCACGCGGCCCTCGCGAACTCGACCGTCTGGGCGAGGGTGCGGCCCCGGAGCCGCCTCGCGGCCAGATCGAGCAGCACGTCCTTGTCGCGGTCGTCGAGCTCGGGCAGCGCCCGGTCGATGACCTCGATCAGCTCGCCCCAGCACCTCTGCAGCGGGGTGACGCCCGGCTCACGTAGCCGATGCACCGGTTCGGGCCGCGCTTGGCGCCTACGAACGCTCGGAGCCTGCTGTCGGACTGCTGACGGGCTGACCTTCCTCTTCTGCGCGCGAGGCGCCTCGGTCGAGCTCATGGCTCGACGTTACGACCGCTCTGGCCCTAACCCCGGGGTTAGGGCCAGCCTGATTCGAAGATCCTGGCCCAAACCCCCCTCTCATCCGGAGGCAGAGGTAGGTTCGGACCCGTGGAAAAGGAGAGACGGCCGGTAGGGGCTGCCTCGGCTGGGACCGTAGCGATTCCGCCGGAGGCCCTCTCGTCGATGTCGCCGGCGACGCTTCGGAAGGCGGTCAGCGCCGTCTTGTACTACCGTCGGGGCTGGTTGATGGAGCGCATTGCCGAGAAGCTCGGCGTCTCCATACCCCGGATCTCGCAGTACCTCGACGCTCTCAATGAACCCGCTCGCCACCGTGGCCCCGCGGCAGACGGGCCGAAGGTCATGAGGGTGCGCAACAAGGTCGCCAAGCTGTGGCCGGAGCTCGGGACGTCCGGCACAGCCGACGAACTCGGAATCTCCGTATCGACCGTCACGCGACACGCCCACAAGCTCGGTCTGCCTGTCAAGCTCGGTCGACTGGCAGCAGGGCCTGACCCCGAGCCGCGCGAGTGTCGCTGCGGATGCGGCACGGTCTTTACGCCGACCCGGTCGGACGTCGCCAACGGCACAGGCTGGTACGTGGACGTCGAGCACTTCCGCGTCCACCTCGCCGCCGCGCGCACCGAGTTCGACCAGCAAACCGTCTGGACGACGATCGAAGGTGCAGCCGACGTGCTGGTCCTCAGGTACCAGGCGATCCGGCAGTATCTTGGCCTTGCCGGTCGTGGCCGGGTTCGCCTTCGGCCGGTGCTGTTCGACGACGTGCCGGAGCTCGAGCACCTCAGTGTCCTCGGTATTCAGTACGTCATCCGCATGAGCGAGGTTCAGGCTCTCCGAAGGCAGCTACTGGCTGAGTACCACGTCGGGAGTGGTCCGCGGCCCGAACTGGTGGCGGCGCGCTACTCAGAGGAGGCTCAGCGGATCTGGGACGGCAAGCTGGCCGCGTTCACGGCACGAGCCAACGACAAGACGCCTGGGCGGCCGCGAATGCTGGCAGAGCACGAAGAAGACGAGATCATTCGGCGCTACAACGTCGACCGGCAGTCGCAGGAAGTGATCGGAGAGGCGATGAGCGTCAGCCGGAAGGTCGTGCGCGGCGTCATCGAGCGCCATCGCGCGGCGGCCTGACGGCCCCCGGTCGGTTGGAGCGGGGCCGCCCCATGGACCGCGCGTTCTCGGAGGTGCGCGCCGGTCACGCGCGGCAGTAGAGTCGGCGGATGAGTGGGCCGCCGAATGAGACCGTCGTCCGGCGCCACGGTGCTGGCTGGTCGTTCACGATCCCGTACGGTCACCAGGTCAAGGTCGACGTTGTGCATCGTCAGGTTCACCTCGGGACACCCCAGTCAGGGTCGCTCTATGAGCTCGCCGGCGTGGAGCAGACGGAGGACGAGACGATCGTCCTGCTCGGCGACAAGCTCGGAGATCATGGCCCCCCGTCCGTCGGAGAAGCCGAGAGTCCGGCGCTCGGATATCGGCTGCCGGAGATCCACGACGAGTTCGATCGGTTGCGCACGCGGTGGCAACGAGCGGGCCTTGGACTACAGGAGTTCAACACGTACGCGCCCGGGTCAACGCACGAGGATCAGCTCAGAAAGATCCGACGGCGTCTACGCGAAGTCGGCGGCTGAGACGTTTTCGGCGTGAGAGCGGACGAAGTCCCTCGCGCGTGACGCAGTCATTCGACATCATCTACTGGCCGTCAGTCTTGGCCTCCCCCGTCCAGATGACCGTGCTGCGACGCGACGTGGAGGCGATTGGTCGCGCGCATGCGCTCTTGTGGTGGGTATGGCGCGAGTTTGATCAGAAGGTTGATCCTGTCGAGATGTTCGACGGATCGCGCGAGTTCCAACGCTCGTGTGGTTGCTCGCTGTCGCTGAGCTTCTACACGATGCGGCAAGGCCGCCTTGAACGGCTTACGAAGACTCCCGTCATGCCGGTTGCGGTCATCGAGGGCGAGCCGTGCGAAGCTCATGAACAGGGAGGCCCTCACGACCCCCGCGGCGGCGGCTACTGGCATGGTGAGGTCGGAGCTTTCGGGCACGATCCCCAGCGGCCGGATGTGTTCGTAGACGACGAGTAAAAGCGGACGCAGGCGCTGCGTAGCGATCGTCTTGCTCCTGGAGTAGCGCGCGCGTGCAGACTGCCGGGCGAAGGGCGTTGCGGAGCCGCCACCCGCGCGGCGCGTCGGCGTGGTCAGCCGAGGGTCAGCCAGGTCAGTCTTCGTAGCCCTTAAGCACGCGGAACTGCCTATCGCCCATCCACTGGCCGTTCACCGTGAGGTTGATCACGTACTCGCCGGGGTGCGGAAGACCCATGCCCGTGAGTGGGATGACCATGTTGACGTTCTGCAACCAGCCAGTCGGAAGACTCGCGTTCCTCGGCACATCGGACTCGGCCTTGAGTTCGGCGATCTGACGCCCATCCGCGTCCATCACCGTGATCTCGAACTGGTGGTGTCGGTCCGTCTCGGTCAGATGGAAGAGGAGACGGATCACCAGCGTGCCTTGCACTAGGGCAAAGACACCTGGCTGCTCGATCTCGAGTGGGGCCGTCACCTGAATCGTGTCCCAGCCGCCGCCGTGGATGTAGAGCAGGTCGTTCTGAGCCTCGGCGTAGTTCGCGAGCAACATCAGGTCAAGCTTCACTGCAGCCTCCTCATCCGGTCGTCGAGCCACTGCTCTGTGTCGGCGATGACCCGGTCGTGCTCGCGTTGATCGGCAGCGGCCACGCGCAGGATCATGTCAGCGAGATCGCCGGGCTGTACCGCGAGACGGACACCGTTGACCCGCAGAAACGCGACGACGAGGAGCAGCGCGACACGCTTGTTCCCGTCCGCGCAGGCCTGGCTCTTGGCAAGTCCCCATAGGAGCGCCGCGGCCTTGCCGGCCAGAGTCGGGTAAAGGTCGGCCCCCTGATAACTCGCACGGGGTTTGCCGAGCGCGAGTTCCACCGTCCCCTGGTCGCACTGCTCGAGCGGTACTGGCGGCGCCTCTCGGTAGTCGAAATCGCCACGCTCGAGAGCACGGATCCGTGCGCCGGCGACGATCTCCGCCGCGAAGGCGTAGTCGACGTACCGATACCGTGGTCTAGGCGTCGCCGAGCTGCCGCAGGTCGTCGGCGAACTCGTCGACGATCGCGGCGCCGATCCGCTCCGGCGGCGTGCCACCGGTGGACACGAACCTGTCGGCGCGGTGAAGCTTCTGGACCATAAGGACGCGGGGCACCGCGGTCGCCCAAGTGATCTCGTTCTCGTTGTTCTGCTCGACGATGCTCATCGTTTCTCCCAGTGGCCCGCAAGCCGGATTCTTCCGGCTGGGCGGCTAGCCGTCAACGGACCATCGGCCCTATCGACACTTGACTTGAGGGTAGCTCGGCAGGGACAGCAGCAGCCTGCACGAAGCTCCCCGACCCAGGGGCCAGAGCCAAACATCGGGGCAGTGTCGGCCTGGCTAGCCGGGGGTTCGTGCGTCGGCGCTGTCGCCGCCGGACAGCCCCGGGTAGCGAACCCCGGGGCCGTTCGAACGGAGCGGTCAGCGGGTCTGTTCGGCTGCCTGCTTGCGAAGGCGAGCGATCTCGGCTTCGAGTTCGGCTTCCCGGATGTCGGCCTCCTGACGGGTCAAGTACTCCTTGACCGTCTTGTGGAGCACGGTCCAGAGCGGGCGATTCCGACCCAGGAGGACTGCCATCTTGTGCTCCGGCAGAGTGACCGCTGTCTCGTGGCAGGTAACGACGAGTTCGGCAGCGAGCGCGGCCCACGCGGCTTCGACGGCTTCGATACCGCCCTTCCACTGCCAAACACCGTGCTCGTCGGGCGCGAGGAAGTTCCGGAACGCAGCGAGGATTGCGAACGTCGCCGGGTAGATGAGCTCCCACGTCCCGAGCTTGCCGTACGACTTGCCGAAGCGAAGGAAAGGAAACGTGAGTGCGTCGTCGATCGACGTCCCGTCCTTCCGCTTCTTGCTCGTCATGATCCGGAGCCGGCCGCCGCGCTTCCCGGTGCCGATTTCGTTGTAGCGGTCGCGGGCGTCGGAGCGGATGAGGTCGTACAGGTGGAGCATGTCCGGCAGCAGATGCGCGAACTGGTTGTAGGCAGCGTCGTCTTGGTCGAACCGACGGAGACAGCCTCGCTTGTGATCGGCCGCGATGATCGGGTGCGTGAGCTCGGTGCTCCCGTTGCCCTCGTTCGGATAGAGGGCCGTATTGAGTGCCGTCATGATCGCGAGCACGTCGATCACGTCGTAGTCGCAGTTGGCGCTCTCTTCCCATCCGATCCGATCCGCGTAGGGCAGCGGCTCGATGGCGCCCTTGAGCTTGTCGAACCTGCCCATCAGGTTGTCGATGCTCTCCTCCTTCACCTGGAGGACGGTGTTCCGTCCCTTGGCGATGAAGGGAACGATCGTTGTGCGGTCCTCGTCGCCGATCCCCGTGACGACCGTGAACGTGACGTACTGGTTCGGGGACACGTCGACGTCGTCGCCGAGGACGTCGTCGATCACCGCGAGCGTGTGTAGGCCGTTCACGATCCCGTCCTCGGGTTCGTCGCTGAGGTCGAGTCGGAATCTCAGCTTGTACGCGTCGTCGCGCCCGTCGACCTTGTCGAATCCGGTCGCGATCACGGTGATCCCGAGGTGCGCGAGGTGGAAGGCGTCCTGAACGGCGTCGCGGTTCAGAAGGCTCTCCTTGATCTGCTTGGCAACCCGGCTCCGGACCTTCGGGTGCTTGCGCGGGTTTGCGCCGCCGAAGTTTCCGAGGCCTCGGAGCGCACGTACCGGCACGTCGAACTGGTGCCGAACGATCCCGAGCCTCTTGTCGCTCTCGTTCTGCATCCGCTTGGGCGTCTCGACGCCCTCGAGGAAGAACTCGCACTCCTGAAGTTCCTCAGAAGCGGAACGGTCCATGACGTCAGTCATGTGACTGCCTTTCTGTGATGCCGTCTCCGGCCCACTCTCCAGTGGCCGCCTGTGCGATCCACCGATCCAACCGTCTTCCCGACGTGCCGGACGAGCCCACTTTACACGTGACTCCGAGAAGAAACCAGGCGGCAAGGTCCCGCAGGACGTTACGGCGCCGTGAGGGCTCTGAAGAACGCTTCCATCTCTTCTAAGGCGACGGCGCAGATCCGCACGAACTGCTGCCGAGGGCCGATGAGGACGATGGCGACGAAGAGCACAACGAGGACGACCTCCGTACCGAGCGCAACCGAGTCGTGCTGAGCGTGCGTCGGATGAAGTCCCTCACCGGGTGGCGGCAATGTGACGATGTACTTCGCCGGCTCGATGAACGCGAAGGCTGGCACAGAGCTCGCGAGGATCGGCGCCCGGACGATAGAGGTAGTCCGGGGGTGGAAGTAGCGGGCCCTCACCGCTCTCTGAACAGCCTGGCTCATCCCGCGTCGCAGTTGCACGATGCCAATGGTGCCGGTGGGTGGGGCGTCTGACGTGGTGCGTCGGTGGCGCTACCCACGCGCGACGAACTCCTGCTGCTGGCCTTGCCGGCCTTCTCGGTCGGCTGCATCGGCTTTCAGCCCGTTTTGTGCCTAGCCCGAGAGGGCGTAGTCCGTGGCCGGCCTCGGCTCCGCAAGCCGGGGGTCACTCATCGTCGTCGATCGCGGCCAGCTCAACCAGCTTCTCCAGCGTGAACGGCTCGCCGTGTTGACCGGCCGGCGACACCTTGAAGTGTCCATCATCGGCACCGGCGCCCGACACCGAATAGGACTGTCCGGCTTTGCCTTCCGACCGTGAACGTCAGCGGCACACAGGCAGCTCGGGCCCTGAGGTAGAAGCCGCCCGCGTACGCGTTCCAAACACCCGCTGGTGTCTGACAGCCGAGGATTCGCAGCCGCTCATACACACCCGAGTAGTTGCCCCAGATGATCCCGGCGCGACCCCGCCACGCGGTCGGCACGCTGATCATGACCGCGCGACGCCCGGCCCGCACGACCATGCCCGCCTTGCTCCAGTACCGCCATGGCCGTGCCTTGGTCGCGACCGTCTGCGGGAGATACGTCGGCGGCACCGCGACCGTGCCGAGGATCAGTCGATAGCCGCCGGAAGTCGGATCGCGCGGATTCAAGATCACGTCGGTACACCGAGTGATCGCGATCGGTGGTCCCGCGGAGACTCGGGCCGCTCCCAAGGCGGCGACCAGCACAACGGAAGCGACGAGCCTCAAGCGCACCTAGGAAGAGTACGACCGAGCCGGAGAAAAGGTTCCACACAATCACCTGCGCCAGACCGTATGGATTGCCCGGCGCCTCGCTCGTAAGTTAGGCGCGGGTTGCCGTCGGGATGGGCCCGGCGGTAGAGCCGCAATTACGGGAGGCGCCGGTTATGGGCGAAGGTAGCTGTGTCGGGCTTGATGTGCACGCGCGGTCGGTCGTCGCAGGTGTGATCGACATGGGGAGCGGTGAGGTGCGGTCGCTGAGGGTGCCGCCTGGGGCTGAGGCCACGGTGGCGTGGTTGAAAACGTTGCCGGCGCCGGTTCGGGTCGTCTACGAGGCCGGACCGACTGGGTATCGGCTTGCGCGCTCGTGTGCCGAGGAAGGGATCAGCTGCGTCGTCGCGGCGCCGTCGAAGATCAGGCCGGCGGCCGATCGAGTCAAGACTGACCGGCGGGATGCCGAGCGGCTGGCGAGGCTGCTGCGGCTCGGTGAGATCACCCCCGTGCGGGTGCCTGGTCCGGCAGAGGAGGCCGCGCGCGATCTCGTCCGTGCGCGCGAGGACGCTCGCGGCGATCTGATGCGTGCTCGGCACCGGCTCTCGAAGCTCCTTCTGCGTTACGGGGCGGTCTACGACGCGACCGCGTGGACGCGGGCCCACGACGCGTGGCTTCGCAAGCAGCGGTTCCAAGACGGGCCGCTCGCGATCGTGTTTGACGAGTGCTACAGCCGGATGATCGACGCGAAGACCAGGAGGGACACGCTCGACAAAGCGATCGCCGAGCTGGCCGCCAGCGAGCCGTACGTCGCTGTCGTCGAGCGGCTCGTCTGTCTCCGGGGTGTCTCCACGCTCACCGCGTTCGCGTTGACCGTCGAGCTCGGCGACTGGAACAGGTTCCGGCCCGAATCACTCGCGCCGTTCCTCGGGCTCACCCCGAGCGAGAGCTCCAGCGGAGAGCGTCGGCGTCAAGGCGGGATCACCAAGACCGGCAACTCGCACGCACGCCGGCTTCTGATCGAAGCTGCCTGGCACCAACGCAGCGCTCCGCGCTTGAGCATCACGCTCGAACGCAGACGCACAGGCAAGTCGCTCGCCGTGCGAGCCCAGGCGGACTCGAGCGCCCGCAGGCTGCACGGACGCTGGAACGCGCTCGAGGCTCGAGGCAAGCCGCGCTTGATCGTCGTGGTCGCCGTCGCGCGCGAGCTCGCCGGACACTGCTGGGCGCTCGCGACGATGGAGTAGCCGCACCAGCAACGACTCGGCGAGGAGAGCGCACCGGCGCACCGACGCGAGGAGCGACCCGAGGGAACACTGTGAGCAGCCCTAACCGGCCACGCTCGCCGCCAGACAAACGGCCCCGCTCCTCATCTCGCACACCCGGTCATGCGGCACCAACCCGCGCATATGAGTCGCGACACAGCCGTCGACGACAGCCTGGTGCGCTCCCCCCGCCGAACCGACCCCGCAAACCAGCGGGGCCATCTACCCCCGCGCAGTTGACAGCCCGCACTCCATATGAGTGTTCGCGAGTGTCCCACTGAGCGAAGCCTCTCGTTAGCCTTCGACCATGGGCCGGGCTACAGGTGCCCATCAGGTGGCGCTCGCTGTTCTCGCGGTTGCTTCACTCGCGACAGCCGCGTCGAGCACCGCGACCTCGTCGGCCGCCCAGGACTCACGTGACGTACAGGCGAGGCTCGCCGTCCTCGGGTTCGTCAAGGCCTTCAACCGCCACGACACGACAGCAGCACTCGCGTAGTTCACCGCCGAGGCGAGGTTCGCGAAGTACGTCGGCGCGAACGACTGCGACTACAGCCAAGGCCTGACAGTCGGCTATCTCGGCAGGCGCGAAGTCGCCCGGTGGCTGCGCCAGCGTGCTGCAGACCACGACGGCTCACGATCCTGAGCATCCGGCTGATCGGAACCCGGCCCGCTGGTCCGCCGGTGACCTACTCCCGGCGCGAAAGCGACACCCTCGCGTCCTTGAGCTTCTCGCACGGCATAGAGCCATCGACTGCGACAAAGATCGGGTTTACCACCGTCGGCCGAGTGCGCTTCACTCAGTTTGCGAACGCCGACGGGCGGCGCCGCCCTTGCATGCCCTAAGCACGTGCGAGAATTCGCCTTATGCGAGCGTGCTTCGTCTTGGGGGCTGGGTTCGCGGGGCTGTGCGTGCTAATCGTTGTTCCAACCGGGTGGTCGGCTCGAACGACATCGCGGGTGAGCTGGCGCGAGGTGTCGCTTCCCGGTTCGGTGTGTGGCGCTGCACGGCCGATCCAGCTCCACGGCGGTCGTGCCGGTATCCGTACGCGTCGCTTCGGTGGCGGCCTGCGTCGGATAACCGTGTATTCGGGGTGGAATCCGGTCGTCTACGGCGACCTCGACGGCGATGGCCCTGACGAGGCCGCGCTGGTCGTTGACTGCGACAGCGGTGCTGGCACTGCGGACAGCGTGCTCGCGTACGCACAGGTGATCTTTAGCATCGACGGGACGAAGGCAACGGCGCGCGGGGTCGTCATCCCGCGAGTGCAACCGAAAGACGAGTTGCCCACCCTGCTCACCGTCAAGTTCCGGCGCGGCAGCATCGTCGCCCACGAAGCGTTCTACGGCCCGCATGACGGCACTTGCTGTCCTTCGGGACGAGCTACGACGATCTGGACCTACATGTCGCACTCGCTCAAACCAGGGAGGTCTTCGATCACGCGGCAATCACGACAGTAGACCGCTGCCCTGCGCCAGCGTTTCGGAATGACGCCTGACGCCGTCGCCTGGGGGTGTTCACGACTGTCACCTGGCGCGCTGACTAGTCGTCGTTGCGGCGGACCCGGAGGCTCATCACGACCTTCGCCGGATAGATCAGCCAGAGGACGGCTAGAAGGCGCACCCAACCTTCAGCGGCGATGAGCCACGCAGTGAAAATAACGAGACTAATCGCAGCGAGTTTGAATTCTTCAGCGCGATTCATGAAGACCTCAGAGTCTCAAGGTAGGCGAAGAGTTTCGTCTGCGCGAGTGTCCCGGAATGACGGCCGATGACCCGTGCGCTTGCCGGCTACGGAAGTCGCAGCGCGTTGCGCTCGCGCTCCATCCGATTCCAGGTGGTTCGGTCGGCGATCCCCGTCGGCCGTAGCCCCGTGTGCCTCTGAAACAGAGCTGTCGTGGACCGTGTTTCTGCACCGTAAACGCCGTCGACCACGATTGTCGAGAGTCGGCGTCGCGCGAGCCAGCGGTCGAGGGCGACCTGCCACCACCCGACATCCGGCTCGGGCTGCATCCTGAACGACCCGTCGAGGTTCGGAAGCCCCGCGCCACAACAAGTCACATTTGATCCGATCCACCGCAACCACGCCTGCAACCCGACTACGCCCGTCGGCACGAGTTGGCTCTCGCGTTGCCATTGTCGTGTGACCTCGACGGTCTCGGGGCCGAAGATGCCGTCCTCGTTAAGGCCTCCTCCGACGGACATGCGTAGGCGAACGTCAGGTCGGTTTGTGGTTGACAGAAGCCAGTGGTTGAGTATGCGCTGCCAATCGACCACGAGTGCTCCGCTACTCCCGAGACGTAACTCGGGCTGAGAAGATGGCTCGGCTGACGAAGAGCCGACGAGCGCCACGAACAACAATCCCGCTCCCACGAACGTCAGGAGTCGACGATTGCGGGGCACGCGCTCGATGATAAGCCGGGCGGCACGCTCGCCCCAAGGGACACGGGCTCACCTCAAGATCCGCGCGGCTTTTTTGGCCGGCTTCCACGAGACCGATCCATACCTCGCTTTCCACCGCCCCGGAAGCCATCGCCCGATGATCTCATGCGAAACGAGCGCGGCCTGCGCCAGTGTTCGGGAACGTCAACCCGACGGCGCGTCTTAGGATCAGCGGATGCGAGTCACCTACGACGCTGAGTCCGACATGGCCTACATCCACCTTCAGGAGGTCGATCCGGGAGGTGTCGCGACGACGGTACCGGGCTGGCCAGGCACAGCGGCCTTCTGCATCAACCTCGACTTCGATAGCGTCGGACGCCTAGTGGGGATCGACGTAGATGGGGCAGCTCAACGCCTTCCGTCAACGATCCTCGAAGCAGCGGAGCGACTCTAGACTCGCCTGCGTCAGCGACGCTTCTATGAAAGTCAAGTGGTCGTTGGTGGGTATTCGAGGAGCCGGTAGAGGCTGCGCGCGAGGTAGCGCTTGAGGCAGCGGTTCGCTTCGCGCGGGGTTTTGCCGTCTTGGCGTCGACGGGCGATGTAGTCGATCGTTGGTTGGTGCCAGCGGCGGCGGCTGATCAGGATCATGTGCAAGGCGCGGTTGAGTTGTCGGTCGCCGCTTCGGTCGAGTCGGTAGCGGGCCGTTTGGCCGGATGAGGCGGGGATCGGTGCGCAGCCGGCGAGGCGTGCGAAGGCGGCTTCGCTACGGATGCGGCCGGGATGCGACCAGGAGAGCAACAGCTGCGCCGCGGCGAGTGGGCCGACGCCGGGTTCGTTGACGAGGTGCGGTGCGAGCTCGCCGGTCAGGTTCGCGATCTCGCGTTCGAGGTCACGCTCCTCGGCTGTCAGCTGTTCGAGCCGGCGGGCGAGGCTGCGCAGCGCCTGCAGGGTGCCGCGCAGCTCGACGTCGCTGTGGCGGCTCGGCCGGACCGCGGTCAGGCGTTTGAGCAGCCGGCCGCGGGTGAGCGGTCGCAGTTCGCTGCGCAGCGGCTCGGGTGCGGTGATGATCAGGTCGCGCAACTGGCAGAGACCGGCTCGGCGGGCGTTGACAGCACCGTCGCGTGCAGCCATCAGCGCTCTCAGCGCCTCGCGTTGCCCGCCCGCGCGCGGCCGCGCCGGCCGCTCCTGCGCAAGGACGACCCGGGCAGCACGAATCGCGTCGAGCGCGTCGGTCTTTCCGCCCGAGCGACGCTGCCGCCGCAGCCGTCCGACCTCGAAGACCTGCTCACCAGAGGCCGTCAGAATCGGGTCAGGCCGGCCCCGAACGAGCCGCTGCCTTCCACGGCGAATGCGCGCCGACCGGCGGCACGCTCAGTCGCGAGCTCGAGCGCCCGCCGGTAGCCGTCTCCATTCGCCGCGATCGTCGCCTCGAACACGACACCGCCCGTTCGTACCTCGACGACCGCGATCGCGTGCACATCACGATGCGGATCGACGCCGATCATGTAGTCCAGCTGATCTGCAAGCATCCGTACCGACCTCCAGCAACAGGTTGGGGATCACAACCGGAGCCGGTCTGGGGATTGGAACCGCGCGCGGCAGAACTGTGATGAGTCACACCCACGGGTGGACGGGCTTCTGATCAGGCCAGCAAGCGGGCGCCAGGCCGGCACCGGACTCTTCGCCCGGACGAATCACTGGAAAGACACGCGCACGCGCGGTCATTCGAGAATCGAGTCACAGACAAAGAGCACCGGCACCACCCTGACGACAGCCCCAGACGGGACCGGCAGATGCTCACAGTTCGGGAATGTTGTCGTCAGAGCGGGGCTAACGGAGGGCGCTGAAACCGGGTCGGTTACTTGTCAATCGTTTACATCGCCGTCACCACTGGGGCGTAGGGTTCGCGCATCATGCGGGCAGCATCCGCGTCGGCGGCGGTCGTGGCTGTTGCGGTGTCGGCCGTGGTGCTGGCACCTTCGCCGCTCGGGAGCCGCGAGGCTGCGCTCACCGGTGCAAGCAGGCTGTTGGTGGTCGTGGCGCCGAAGCAGGGGCAGAGCGGTCGGGGCGGGGGCCTCGAATTGGTCGACCGGACGGGCCGGCTCCTGCGGCTGCTCTCGAGGGCGCACTACGGCATAGCGGCGCGTTGGTCGCCAGACGACAAGCTGATCGGCTGGGCTGACCCAGCAGGTATCCATGTTGCGGCCGCCGACGGCTCGAATGCGCGGTTGTTGGTGTCGGTGAACAAGGCCTGCCCGAACTGTCCGCAGCTGAGTTTCATCTGGTCGCCGGACTCGCGTTCGTTGACGGTGGGCTCGGCGGGGGTGCACGGCAACGAACTCCAACTCGTTCCGATCGACGGGGGCGCTCCGACGAGGCTCGTGAGTTCGAAGGATCCGAGGCGGGTGTACACGCCTGGCTGGTGGACGCCGGGTGGGAAGTCACTCGTGTACGGCGAGTCACGGTCGGTTGCGATTACGGGCGCCTGGACGCGGCTACTGACACCGGCGAGCGGCAAGATCGTGACGTTGTGGAGCACCCCGACGGCACAGGGGTCTCACCCGCCGCTGATCTCGCCGAACCTTCGCTACTGGGCGTACGTCAAGGAGATCGACCAGTACCACCAGCAGGTGCGCATCCTCGACAAGATGACCGGCAAGACGCGCATCGTCACCGGGGTGAATTCGACCAACCTCGTCGGGTGGTCGCCGGACTCGGCGGCTTTCGCCGTGATCGAAGCGGGCTGGCACCTCGTCACGGTCGCGCCGAACGGCGCGATGCTACGGGCGATCGGCCCTGCCTGGACGTTCTCGTGGGGGCGCAACGGCGAGCTGTTCATCCTTCGCAGCGATAGCTATCGACAGGTCTGGGACAGCCTCAACGGCGGCCGTGAGCGACTTCTTTTCCAGGTGCCGAAGAACCAGTGGGTGGTTTCGCTTGATGGGAACTAGGCCAGCTGCACCCGAGATGTTCGCGAGTTAGCCGCGCAGGCGTAGCAGCACCCCGCCGCCCGACGCCTTCGACGCGACGATCCAGCCGCCCGCGACGTAGACCACGCCGCAGGAGCCGTGAGTCGGTCACGTCAGCTTCTCGGCGGCGAGGAGGAGCGCGAGACCGATCAGGGCGAGTCCCGCGAGCTGTTCGGCACGCTCGCGCAGACTCTCGCTTAGACGTGCGCCGAGACGCAGACCGAGCTGGGCGACGATGAATGCCTGCGCTCCGATCAGGACGATGGCAACCCAGAGCGACAGGTGGAGAAGGCCGATCGTGAAGCCGATCGCGAGTTCGTCGAGGCTGATCGAGAGTCCGAGCGCAACGAGTACGAGGCCGTGCCCGGTTGCGAGCTGGCCGATCCTCTCGGCGTCGTCTTCGTCCTCGTGCACGATCATCCAGACGCCGAGCAGCACCAGCGCCCCGATTGCGACGTAATCCGCGGCGTCACCGACGAGCTGGCCAAGCGCACGGCCAAGCACCAGACCGACGACCGGCATCGCCATCTCGAAGCCGGACATCACGAGGCTGACGCGGAGACGCTCCCGAGGGGGCAGTCCGCGAGTGCCGAGAACCGCCGACACGGCGAAGGTGTCGAGGCCGAGCGGCAGCACCAAGAGGATCAACTTGAGCACGGCTGCACGAGGCTAATGCCGTCCGGCAGCTACAGGCCCGCTGTTTAGTTCCGGACGCTTGACGATCGCTGCTCAGGTACGAGTGCCCTCGCCTGCGCCAGACCGTATGGATTGCCCGGCGCCTCGCTCGTAAGTTAGGCGCGGGTTGCCGTCGGGATGGGCCCGGCGGTAGAGCCGCAATTACGGGAGGCGCCGGTTATGGGCGAAGGTAGCTGTGTCGGGCTTGATGTGCACGCGCGGTCGGTCGTCGCAGGTGTGATCGACATGGGGAGCGGTGAGGTGCGGTCGCTGAGGGTGCCGCCTGGGGCTGAGGCCACGGTGGCGTGGTTGAAAACGTTGCCGGCGCCGGTTCGGGTCGTCTACGAGGCCGGACCGACTGGGTATCGGCTTGCGCGCTCGTGTGCCGAGGAAGGGATCAGCTGCGTCGTCGCGGCGCCGTCGAAGATCAGGCCGGCGGCCGATCGAGTCAAGACTGACCGGCGGGATGCCGAGCGGCTGGCGAGGCTGCTGCGGCTCGGTGAGATCACCCCCGTGCGGGTGCCTGGTCCGGCAGAGGAGGCCGCGCGCGATCTCGTCCGTGCGCGCGAGGACGCTCGCGGCGATCTGATGCGTGCTCGGCACCGGCTCTCGAAGCTCCTTCTGCGTTACGGGGCGGTCTACGACGCGACCGCGTGGACGCGGGCCCACGACGCGTGGCTTCGCAAGCAGCGGTTCCAAGACGGGCCGCTCGCGATCGTGTTCGACGAGTGCTACAGCCGGATGATCGACGCGAAGACCAGGAGGGACACGCTCGACAAAGCGATCGCCGAGCTGGCCGCCAGCGAGCCGTACGTCGCTGTCGTCGAGCGGCTCGTCTGTCTCCGGGGTGTCTCCACGCTCACCGCGTTCGCGTTGACCGTCGAGCTCGGCGACTGGAACAGGTTCCGGCCCGAATCACTCGCGCCGTTCCTCGGGCTCACCCCGAGCGAGAGCTCCAGCGGAGAGCGTCGGCGTCAAGGCGGGATCACCAAGACCGGCAACTCGCACGCACGCCGGCTTCTGATCGAAGCTGCCTGGCACCAACGCAGCGCTCCGCGCTTGAGCATCACGCTCGAACGCAGACGCACAGGCAAGTCGCTCGCCGTGCGAGCCCAAGCGGACTCGAGCGCCCGCAGGCTGCACGGACGCTGGAACGCGCTCGAGGCTCGAGGCAAGCCGCGCTTGATCGTCGTGGTCGCCGTCGCGCGCGAGCTCGCCGGACACTGCTGGGCGCTCGCGACGATGGAGTAGCCGCACCAGCAACGACTCGGCGAGGAGAGCGCACCGGCGCACCGACGCGAGGAGCGACCCGAGGGAACACTGTGAGCAGCCCTAACCGGCCACGCTCGCCGCCAGACAAACGGCCCCGCTCCTCATCTCGCACACCCGGTCATGCGGCACCAACCCGCGCATATGAGTCGCGACACAGCCGTCGACGACAGCCTGGTGCGCTCCCCCCGCCGAACCGACCCCGCAAACCAGCGGGGCCATCTACCCCCGCGCAGTTGACAGCCCGCACTCCATATGAGTGTTCCGCAATGCACCCTGAGCTGGAATGACGCCGCATCCCTGCTCCGCCCATCGGGGCAGGGGATGCGTTCGCCTCTACGCCGAGATTACGACTTCGCCCGCCGAGACCTGCGGCGTCGAGCCGCTGATCTCCGGGAGGTTCTCGCGGATCCAATCTGCCGCGGCGCTGGTCGATTCGGTTGCGCCTGCCTCAGTGTCGTAGACGCTGACCGAGACCGCGCCATCAGCGGTACGAATCAGGTAATAGGCGCTGAATCCAGCGATCCCGCTGACCAAGCTCTTGACGGCGGCTTCGTTACCGACGAGCGCGTCGGCCATCTCGGGGCTGGCCGAGTACGTGCGAACGGTGGCGTACATACAAACCTCCTGTTGGCGCTGCCGCTGGGCACCGTGGGCTCGTCCCACGGCGGAGAAACACGGTGGCTTTCCGGAGCCTCTCACAATTCGAAACGCTGTCACACTTCGCCGAGGTTCAGAACACCAGCTTGCGCCAGTGTTCGTCGCAGACGCCTGACGAGTGCGGAAGGTCGGGCTAGCCGAGGAGTTGGCGGTGTAGTTGTTGGGTCTGGGGGCTGGGGGCGCTGCCGAGTTGGTCGCGGAGGAGGATCCGCAGGTCGTCGTAGACGGTGAGTGCCTCGGCGCGGTTTCCGCGCGTGTTGAGGGTGCGCATGAGCAGGCGCCAGCCGGTTTCGCGGAACGGCTGCTCGCGGACGAGCGTGCGCGCTGTCCGTTCGGCGGTGTCGAGCTCGGCGCCGCCGATCTGGAGCGATGCTTCGGCGACGTGTTCGAGCGAGCGCAGCAGGATGCCCTCAAGCCGACGGCGGAGCTCGTCGATCCAGGGTCGGCTCTCGCCAGGGAGGAAGCCGCGCCGGGCGATGTGTTGGGCGACTCTGGCCGGTCCCCAGGCGGCGCTCCAGTCGCTACGCGCGATCGCCGACTCGGCACGGTGCAATCCCTCGGCTGCTGCTTCGAGATCGACCCACGCGTCGGCCGGCAGGACGAGACGGATGTCGCTGCGGCCCTCGAGTTCGACCAACCGGCGCAGCTTGGAGAGAAGCGGTGCAAGTCCGCTGTCGCGGCCGCCTGGCCAGAGCGCCTCGATCAACTCGTCGCGTCCGGCCGGTCGCAGCCGGTTGACGACCAGGTAGACGACGAGTAGGCGGCCCTGCCGGCCGGGAAGCTGACCTTCGATTCTGCGCCCGTCGATTTCGGCAGTGAGCCGGCCGCAGAGCTGGATCCTCGTTCCTGCCAAGCTTTCGTCAAGGTATCCGCAAGGTCGGAGACGACAATCGCCGCATGGCGAAGCTTTTGATCCAGATCACCCGTGGCCCCGAGGACCCGACCCGCGCCGCGCTCGGCTTCCTCGTCGGCAAGGCGGCACTCGAACAAGGACACGAGGTGTCGCTGTTTCTCGCCGCCGATGCCGTGCAATTACTGCGTGCTCCGGTTCTCGACAACCTGGTCGGGCTCAGGCCCGGCCGACTCAGAGACTCCTACGACGCGCTCCTGGCCGGCGGGGCTCGCTTTTACGTTTCCGGGATGTCCAGCCAAGTGCGTGGCTTCGAGCCGAATGGGGCCGCCGAGGCTGCGATGCCGTCGAAGCTCGTTGAACTCGCGCTCGAGCACGACCGCGTGCTCAGCTACTGAAAGGAGTACAGCCTTGGCCAAACTGATCAACTGCGAATGCGGGAAGGTCGTCCGCGGTGAGAGCGACGACGAACTGATAGCCAATGCACAAGCACACATCGACCGCGACCATCCCGAACTGATCGGCAAGGTCTCACGCGAAGACCTGCTCGCGATGGCAGAAGAAAGCCAGTAGACGCGGCCCAAACCAGGGCGCACCGCGAAGCCGTCGACCTCGCGAGGACATCAAAACCGCCTAGCGCGAGGGCGCACACGCTGAGGTGCGCCAGTGCTCGGGAATGTCCCATGAACCGGCCCCAGGAGGGCGAACCCGCGATGCCCGGGCTGTAACCCGGGCATCGCTCATTCAACGGCGCCGCACCGGACGGGCGCGCTTTACGCCCGAAGTCATCCGCCGCGCGATGTGGACGGCGAACTTCCACATAACTGCCGCGATGATCCAGTAGTAGGACACCAGCCCGATGGAGAACAGGCGGTCGTGCGTCCAGTCGCTGACCATCCACGGCGCGTCGAAGGCGATGTAGAGGATCGGCGAGGCGATGACCGCCCAGACGAACAGGTAGAGCAGGAAGGTCAGGGTCAGCCAAATCGGCGGCGTCCGTCTCATCCCTTTCGTTATCGGATTGACGCGGCGGCTTCTACAGTCAACGAACAGGGCACGATCATTTGCGGCGCGCTTCTACCGGCCCGGCCTACTCGTCAGCGCGTGAAGGCGTTTCCAAGCTGGGCTAACCCGACCCCATCTGTTCCAGTTCCGCGAGCACGCCGCGCGCGGTCTTGCGCAACTCGTCGGCCGTGACATGGAGGTCTGGGAAAAGGGTCGGGTCGTTCGAGAGACAGTCGACTTCGACGAAGAAGTTGCCGAGTATTCGCTCCGCGTCCTCCGGGATGACCCACGCGTTGCCGCCTTCGTGCGCGGCGTTCGCCTGGCTGGAGTAAGCGAAGTAGGTCGTCTCGAAATCGTCCGGCGGTAGCGACCCGTCGATGAACGAACGGATGAGTGTGATCCAGTCTTCGAGCGATGGCGCCTGCATGTTCAGACGAAGACGATAGGCACGGACACGGAGGCTCGCCCGCGCCAATGCTCGAGAACGTCAGCCGAGCTCGAGCCACGTCGGATCCGGAAGACCCCCGAACCCGCTCCCATCGACGCTGTAGACCTCGACCTCGGAGAGGTATCCGTCGTCGACGAAGAGCATCACACCGATCAGATGGCCGTCCCCATCCAGCCCGTGGGCGTCGCTCACGATCCGCTCGCCAACGTCGGCGCGGGGCTGGCTTCTATCTGGTTCGAGTGAAAACGAGGGACAGCCGCAGGTGCACGTCAACCCTTTCGTCTTGACGGTCTCGGCCTGCGCGACGAGCGCGTCACGCGAGGCGATCTCGCTCGAGAGGAGGAAGTCAAGAAGAACCCGCTCGTCTCGACTGAGTTCACGGAGCTCCACGGCCGAAACACGTTACCGAGGCCATGTCGGGTCCCTGCGCCCATCGTTTCGGGACCCGACGCCTACGGCTCGCTGCGGCGAAACCACGCGACGACTGTCAGCGCGACGAGCACGAGTGACGAGAGAAGCGCGAACCCGAACAACGCGGCCAGCAGTACATGGCCCAGGTCGGGGTTCTGCAGAAGCCGCCAGGTCACCCAGGCGAGAGTTCCCGTCACGGCCAGGCGCATGACGAGGGCCCCCAGGATCAGTCCTGCATCGGAGCTCCTGGATCCGCGACGCTCAAGCGTCCACGGGATCAGCCAAGCGCCACAGATAACAGCGAGACCGACAACGGTCCAGGTCGACATCGACTCAACGTAACAACGCTCGCCGACGGTTACGCGGAGACGCGAGTCTGGCGTGCTCGATCAGGAACGTTCCTTGAGCCGGGCGCGCTCGTCGCGGCGACGCTTGAGCCACAGCCACGCGCGCCAATGCAGGTCTGCGAACCATCTCGGGTGCATCAACGAGCGAAAGAGGATCCGAGCGCCGCGTTCTTCGGGATCCTCCGCCATGCGCGGGAGACTATGAACTGTCCCTACAGCGACGAGCGCGCAAGACAACCTGGTGCGACGCCGACCACCGCTGTGACGGCTAGGAGCGCGATCACGAACCAAGAGATCTCCGGCGAGAGGTAGAAGCGAAATCATCCCACCCGCGAGGCCAATGGCAGCACCGTCGACGAGTCGCTTCTTCACCATCTCACCCTAGAGCGACGGTCGGAAGTGATCGTCGCCTGCGCCAGTGTTCGCGTATCCGGCTGCGCGCGTGCGTTGGACCCTGGAAGCCAGCCGAGTTCCTACCTATCGTGGGACCGCATGGATCATCTGGGTAATGCCAGGAGGCTGGCGGCAGCCTCGGCGTTTGGCTTTTCCTTGTTTTTCAAGCTCGACGGGGCTCTCACGGCAGCCCTCGTATCGTCGGTGTTGGGGCTGATCCTTGTACTTCCGGAGATCGTGCGGAAGGCGAAGCGGCCGCCGGAAGGTTGACGCTCGACTGCGCCAGTGTTCCGGGATGAGCCCGAGACTTAGCCGCGCTCGAGAAGCGGCAAACGTTCAAGTTCGTTCCCCGTAGCATCGAACCAGACCGCCTCTCCGATCTGGCCGTCTTCCGTCCTCGCGGACTCCGACCAGATCATCCAGTCGCAACGCCCCAAGCACGCCCGCGTCGTCATACTCCAGGATCTCTGCGTTGCCAGTCTCGTCGTCCCAGGTCGTCTCGACTCGGTACGTCTCGCCGTCTCTGACGCACTCCTCAGTCTGCGTGCGAAGCACACGCGAGATCATCGCAAAGCTGCGCCGGTGTTCCGCAATGCACCCCCGAGGTCTGCCACGATCTCGCGGTGACGGACGAAGAGTTCGAGAAGCTTCTTGCCGAGGCCACAGAACGGCCGCGTGCTGTTCGGGCGCTCCGGCACGCCGATGACGTCTGGCGGTCGCTAGTCGAGCCGGTTGCGTCGAGAGGGGAACAAGCCGCGTGGGCGTGGGTACGAGGGGAACTCGCGGGTGTGCTCCTCAAGCTGTGGCAGCCGGATGGCCGCACCCATGACCCCACAAAGCTCTCGCGGATACTGACGCGTCCCTGGTGTGACCAGGAGAGCAGGAGTTGTGCTGCTGCGTGCGGGCCGACGCCGGGCTGGTCGAGCAGCTGCGGTGCGAGCTTGCGCGTCAGGGTTTCGATCTCGTCTGCGAGCTCGCGCTCCTCAGCGGTCAGTTGCAGGATGCGCCGGGCGATCGAGCGCAGCGCGAGCAGGCTGCCGCGCAACTCGGGGTCGTGGCAACGGTGCGGTCGCGTTGCCGCGAGTCGTTGCAAGAGCCGTGCGCGTGTCAAGGGCCGCAACTCGCGCCGCACCGGCTCCGGGGTCGTGATCAGCAGATCGCGGAGCTGGCAGAGCCCGGCACGCTTCGCGTTGACCGCTCCCTCGCGGGCCGCCACAAGCGCCTGCAACGCCTGGCGCTCGCCGCCCGCCCGCGGCGTCGCCGGCCGGGTCTGGGCGAGCACGCTGCGCGCCGCCCGGACAGCATCGAGCGCGTCGGTCTTGCCGCCGCAGCGGCGTTCCCGGCGCAACCGGCCGACCTCGAGCACCCGCTCACCGCGGCCTGTGAGGAAGCGCGTGAGACCGGCACCGAACGAGCCGGTGCCCTCGACCGCGAACGCGCGCCGACTCGGCGCGTGCCGCTCGGCGAGCAGCAGCGCCTGTGCGTAGCCGTCGCTGTTCGCGATCACCGTCGACTCGAACACGAGAACACCGCTTTGCACGTGCACGACCGCCAGCGCGTGCGAGTCACGATGCGGATCGACACCGACGATGTAGTCCAGCTGATCTGCAAGCATCCCTTGATCGACCTCCAGCCCAAGCGTTGGGGGACACGAACCGGTGCCGGTCTGGGATGGAAACCGCGGGCGGCAGAACTGTGACGGGTCACGCGCTCAGAACGCGGACAGGCTTCTGATCAGGCCAGCAAGCGGACGCCAGGCCGGCACCGGACTCTCCGCCCGGACAAATCACTGGAAAGACACCCGCGAACAGGGTCATTCCGGAATCGAGTCACAAAGCACAGAGCACCGACACCAACCTGACGACAGCCCCAGACGGGACCACCGCACACTCACAGTTCCGGAATGCACCCTGACCGAAATCAGGAGGGCATTACCAGAACCGCGTCTCTCAGTTCCGCGGCCGGTCGTCCCGCGGCATAACGGGCGGGACGCCCGATGCGCCAACCGCACCGAGGGAATCGAGCCGCGCGCCTGAAGCGTCGTCGCCTGAATAGTGCGAGTCGTCCTCCTTTGCTCCGTCTCGTCTGCGTCGAAGGAGGCCACGCAACCATGTGACGATGCTCACGTCTACCAGTTTACGCCTGTCGGGGTCGGCTGGGCCAGTGTTCGCGGAGTCATCAGAGCGTGTCCGAGGCGCGGTTCGGCGGACGTCGCGGCTAACTGAAACGGGCGTGCAGACGTCCGGTCACCACGTCAACAACCGCCGCAGAGCGCTCGAGCGTTTCCGCGGCATCCGCAAGCCGCACGACATGGCGGCCCAGATGCGCGCCGCCCTCCTCGATCGAGAAGCCAATGCCGAGATCATCCGTCGGGCCAACGAGGTGGATAGAGATGCCGTCCTTCAGCCTGTTGCGGAGCGTGCGCCAGCGGTGGAACCACTCCCAGTAGTCGGGCGCCGTCAAGTCGAGAAGCACCCGGACGGGATTCCTCGGATTGGCTGCAGCGTTCATGCTCGGATACGGCGGAAGGCTGCATCCGGGACACGTCGCGAGTAACGCGCCGAACGCGTGATCCTGGAGCTCCCGCGATAGGAAGAAGAACGAGCGATACGTCGCATGCAAGCGCCGGACGACGCGCATCGGCCGTGGTAGTGGCTCGGGGTCTAGGAGACCGGCCTCCTGCTTGGCCTCAAACGCGACGGCGGCGTGGTGCACGTCGAGCAGCACGTCGCTGAACGCGACTAAGTCACCCGTGATTTCGAGCAACGCGCCGCGCTGACGCGCTGCCGCGAAGTCCGTCGGGGCGGCTCGAAGTCGATCGCGCAAGCTGTCGAGGCTGTCAACTGCCTTCTGAAACGAGTTGCGTGTCATTAGCGTCCTCGTATTCTCGCGCCTGCAGGTTCTAGCCTCACCGTAGGCGGTGTGTTCACAACCTCGGGTCGAGTGGCTCGAGCGACCGCAACTCTCGCTGCGCGAGTGTTCCGGAGTGAATCTCCTATGACTGTCAAGTCGTCAGCGGGCGTCGCGTTCTGCATGACGCGGTAGAGGTGGCGGGCGAGGTAGCGCTTGAGGATGCGGGTGGCGTCGCGGGTGGCTTTTGCCTTCGGCGACGCGGCGGGCGATGTAGTCGCGTGGTGGCGGGGTCGTGTTGGCGGCGGTGGAGGATGACGGTGTGGAGGGCGCGGTTGAGTTGGCGGTCGCCGCCGCGGCTGAGGCGGTGGCGGATCGTCTGGCCGCTTGAGGCGGGGAGCGGTGCGACGCCGGCGAGGCGGGCGAAGGCGGCTTCGGAGCGGACGCGGTCGTGGTGTGACCAGGTGACGATCAGTTGCGCGGCGACGATCGGGCCGACGCCGGGCTCGTCGAGCAGCTCGGGCACGAGCGCGCGGACGTGGGCGAGGATCTCGCGCTCGAGCTCGTCGGCCTCCTGCGGTCGCGGCCTCGATCCGTCGCGCGAGCGAGCGCAGCACGAGGACGATCGCGAGCTCGTCGGGTGTGCGCGAGCTGGAGCGGCGGAAGCGGCTGCAGCGTCGGATCAGCTCGCCGACGCGGCAGCCGCCGCAGCTCGTCGCGGAGGCTCGTCGGGTGCGGTGACGATCACGCTGCGCAGCTGGACGAGCGCGACGCCGGCGCACGTCGACGGCGCTGCGCCGGGCGAGCAACAGCACGCGCAGCGCCTCCTGGCGCTGGCCCGCGCGCGGCAGCGTCAGCGTCTCGCTCGCGAGCGCCGAGCGCGCCGCCCGGATCGCGTCGAGCGGGTCGTCCTTGCCGCGCAGCCGCCGCTCGGCACGGCGGCTGCGGCCGACCTCGATGCACCGTCTCGCCGCGGCGGCTCAGGTAGCGAGCGAAGCCCGGCACCGTAGTGGCCGGCGCCCTCGACCGCCCAGACGCGAACGCCCGGCGCGTGCCGCTCCGCGAAGCGCAGCGCCTCCGCGTAGCCGCGCGCGTTCGTCGGCACCGACCGCTGCGCGACCACCGCGCCCGTCGGCGCGACGACGACCGCGAGCACGTGCTGATCGCGGTGCGTGTCGACACCGATCGACGTAATCCACCTCGTCTGCAAGCATCCCGACTGATCCTCCGTACTCGTAGGGTCCGGTACGCCGGTCTGGAGCAGGGAAACCGCGCGGCAGGTCTGTGATGAGTCACGCCGAGAAGGCGGACAAGCTCCTGATCAAGCCAACAGCGGGCGCCAGACCGGCGTCGCCGTGCACGCTCGGACGATTCATTCGCAAGGCACACACAACGCGGCCTGACGCCTGATGAGTCACGAGCGACACGGACGACACCAGGCTGGCAACGGCCCCTGACGGACCGACCAACCGAGTCTCACAGACGCCTGAAGGTTCTCGGTCAGTTAGGTCGACGAGCCGACGGTGATCGGTCGCGGCTGGCTAGTTCAGCCTCGGGATCAATACGACTACGACAAGGACGATCAACCCGACGACGAGGAAGGCGGGAACGGACAGGGCGATCATCGCGATTCGCTGGGCGCTCGAGCGCCTCAGGCCGCCGAAGGCGAGGCCCAGCGCGATGAACGCGAAAACCAGCGCGGCCCCGAGCGTGCCGTACCAGAAGGCCACGAATCCCGTTGACCAGTCGTCGACGCCCCGGTACACAAGCGCACCAAGGACGATCGCAGTGCAAAGCGTTGAGCTAAGGGCGAAGCGCACGGGCCTCGGCGATCATGAGGTATCGAGACGTCGACATCGGTTACTCACGTCCTAGCGGGTTGGGGGTCGCACCGCGAGCGCCCCCAACCCTCTCGCAGGGCATGTGTGTGTCGCGAGCGTGGCGGCCTAGCTCGCGCCGGTTGCGATGCGCTGTATCCGCGCCTCGAGGTCAGCGAGTCTTTGCCGGACGGCTCGAAGCTCTCCGAGGACCTCGACCATCGACTCGGCTTCCTCTGCGACCTCTGCCTCGATGGCGCGCACGTCAGTAGCGACGAAGCGCTGCGCAAGAGAGCCCGTCAGCGTCGCGATAAACCCGATGCCGACCAGCATCACGGCGATCGCGAGGATTCTGCCTGCAGTCGTCGTGGGGTAGACATCGCCGTAGCCAACCGTCGACATGGTTGTGGCGGCCCACCAGACGCCGTCCCAGGTCGAGTGGTGCTTCTCGAGGGCAGAGAAGGCCGCTCCGCCACCTAACGCCGTCAGAAGCGCAAGCAGTGCGACATAGCGGAGACCTTGCGCTGAGAAGAAGTTGCGTGCGACCTTGGCGAGTCGCAGGAGACGGACGAGTCGCAACAACCGAAGGACACGGATGGCCTGCAGACTCGACGGTAGAAACGGCGGTGTGAGGAACACGATCACCACCTCGAGTGGGTGGTCGCGCATCCAACGGAGACGATGCCGATCCACCGATCCAACCGTCTTCCCGACGTGCCGGACGAGCTCACTTTACACGTCGGTCCGAGAAGAAACCAGGCGGCAAGAACGAGCAGGCAGACGAGCTGGTTCACCGGCCCAGCCCTTTCATGCCTCCCAGTCAGAGATGAACTGAGCGAGGCTCAGCGGTTGCGGCGGCTTGCAGACAGCGGCTGGGAGCCGCACCGGTGGCCGGGGCGTACGGGCTGCGTCGGCCCTCCTAGCCGAGGGTCACTCACTTGAGACGCCCTCGCGCGCGCGCATGATGTGTCCCACGTGTCTCACCGGCCCCTTTTTTACTGCCTCAGAAAACTCTGGAAACCCCCAGACGGACAGCTCACCGAGCGCGACCTGGCAGCGGCGACCGAGCGTCACGCCGCGATTTCTGCCGCCTCGCTCGAAGCTGCAGCTCGCCCGGGGCCTCTCGACGACGATGCTGAGTGACCGGTGACCCTCGGCTGCGGGAACCGGTGGCCGCGCACCGTCGCGCTCGGTGAGCGGAAGGCCCTAGCGCGCGCCTGGCGGGCGCCGGGACGGCTCCGCCTCACATCGTCCTCCAACTTACCCAGGCCCCCACCGTGCTTCATTCGATATCGAGATCCCCTTTGATCTGCAGAAACTCGTCGCGATCAATCTCCCCACGGGCGTATCTCTCCCTGAGTGCGTCGAAACTTCTGTCGGAGTCTCGAGGCGACCTCGCCTGGGCGTCGTCCTTGAGGTTCTCAGGAGGAGTGGAGGGCGCGAGCTCGTTCGATCGGCTGGCGTTCTCACGTAGCGCAACAACGACCGGTCCCAAAAAGTCACCGCTATCAGCCTCCGACTCGCCGTCCTCGGAGATCCAGATGCGCGGCGAACGACGCCTGTACTCGACCCCGGCAACGAGCCTCCGTGTCGTGGCACCATCGGTTCCATACACACTGAACGCCTCCAGCTTGCGGGAGGTGCTGTTCGCGTAGGCAAGCACAGCAAACGATGCACCGAGATCGAAGACAAACTGGCCTAGCTTTGGAAAGATCGCGGCTCCACCTTCAGCGCGCCAGAGATCATTGCCGATCAGAGCTGATCCGCGATCGGTAATGAAGGTCGGCTCCCAGCTGTGAGGTGCCGCGCTTGCTTGCTCCTGAAACGCTCGGAACAGCAACTGAACCGCCGCATCCCGAGTCGGAGCCACCGTTTGCGCTACTGCGTTGACTTGCGCCTGCTGCATCGCTGTTTCGTCGAAGTAATCGCCGAGAAGCGCCTCATAGGCTGCGCGAACCAGCGGATCGTCCGGGTCGTGCGCCCTACTCGAATCGCTCAAGTCAACCCCCTTTATCTCGCGTTCGGCCGACCGTAGTCTGTCGGCGCGACCGGCTGAGACGGTCGCTTCAACCGTCCCCCCGACAAGATGCGGCAGAGGAAAGATGCTCGTGCCCGGTTTGGCCGATCCCTACTACAACCTCGCGCGGGCTGAGACCGGGGCGGGCGAATCGATCAAGGCGCAGCGCCCCGGAAGTGTCCGACTTTGGTCGAGATCTACATCGTCTTCGTCAGTAGTGCGGGGAGGGTCGTCGGCTCCTGGGCTCACATCGCTGGGACGCGCTCGACGGCCCGAGCATCCTTGTCGGACTCGTGATTGCGGTGTGCTGTTCAATGGCAGTGCGACTACCTTAGTTGCAGTCGATTTGAACGTTGTTCGCGGTGACGCCACCCGTGTCGGCGTCGAGTTCGAACACCCGCTCGGTCTTGGCGGAATCCCGTAGCCCTGGTTGTCGAGTAGCGAGTTGACGATCGTGCTGCCGCGGTATTCGTTTCGCGTTGACGGCAACGTAACTCGGGCAGCCGTCGCGGGTGATCACGGCGACGTGCCAGCAGCCGTTCTGGGCGAAGCTCTGGCAGCTTCCACCGTTGACCCACTTCCAGTAGATGTTGTCGCTCTGCTGGAGGTAGCCCTTGTGCCACGCGTTCGCCGCCGCGATCGCCGCCGCCCGGGCGCGTGCCGCCGCGGCGGCCTGTGCCCGCGCTTGCGCGGCCGCCCTCTGTTTTGCCTTGGCGACTGCGAGCCGATGAGCCTTCCGCGCGGCGACGCGGTCACGGAGCTGGGCGGCGGTGAAGCAGTCTGTTGGTTTCGCCGAATAGGCGTACGTCGAGCACGCTGACCCGGACTTCGCGATGCAGGTCTGCGGCTTCTTGGCGTCCTTGTACGTCAAGCACGGGCGAGCAGCGACGGTCGTTTGTGTCGGAACGGTTGTTTGCTGGCTGAGTGTCGTTGGGGCGGTCGACCCGCTCCCGCCGCCTCCGGCGATCGCCGCGATCACGCCGACCGCGATCAACGCGAAGAGTGCCGCTGCGACTGTGGCTGCGGTCTTGCGGCCGGCACGCCAGAAGTAGATCGCGAGCGGCACGAGCAGCCCGATCAGTGCCGTGAAGATCCCGACGACGATCGACCAGCCAACCGAAAGCGGCCACTTTCGGCCGCGGGACTAGCGGAGACGGAGCCGGGGAAGGTTCTCCGAACACGGCGGCGGCAACCGTCGCGGGAGTTGATCCGAAGTCCCCGGCTGATTGCTGTGGTCCGGCCTCGCAGCCGTCTCGTCATCGAGTCGCTCGCCGCAGATCGGGCAAAACTGGAACTTGCCGTCAGCTACTTCGTGGCCGTTGCTACAGCGCCGCATCACCCGACACTAGAACTCCCAGCACTTGAGTCAAGGACAGGACTTGACGGGCAGGCGACCCACGAAGGCTCCGGCCAGCTCGACCAACCGCTCCAGAGTGATCGGCGTGCCGTGTTGACCGGCCGGCGAGACCTTGAAATGCATCGCCTCGAGTTCGTGCCGCGTCCGGTCGGAGAACTTCTCCGGCCGCCGCGCCTTCAACAAGAACATGAGCAGCTGGTCGCTGTGCTCAACGGCCCGGCGAACCGCGACCGCCTCCAGCGTGTCGCAGGCGTCGTCGCAGGCCGCTTCCCACGACGCAGCGAACTTCTCGTCGTCGTCCCGTGTCTTGTAGACGAGCGATCGGCTGACGCCGGCGCTCTTGCACGCCGCCGAAACGATGCCAGCCTTCCGAGCGCATCCAGGAACGGCTCCCGCCAGCTGTTCGCGACCTTTCCGCCCGGCGCGACTCCTCTCTTGCTTCGGCGTCACCCCTGCGCTGGTCTTGTGCTTGGCCGGCTGCACGGACCGGGAAGATCACGCGAGCACGCGGCCGGTGCCGGCGTACTTCACTGGGACGAGTCCTCAGGCCGGGTTGCCTAACCTCGCCCTGCCACCGCCAACCGGTCCCTCACCGACCTTCCGGCCTTACTCAGTGCGTTGTGTAATGGGCAGCCTTGCGAAAGCTGGAATGCCGCTGACCAATCCGTTCGGCACGCTGAAGCGTGCCGGAGCCGCCATTCTGGAACCACAAAGCTTCGGCGTCATCATTTCCGTCGTCGTGGCGTCGAGCGTTCACCAAGCTGCCAGAAATACGGCTTCCTTCCGCCTCGTCTTCCGAGCGCAACAGGCGATCCCGCGCAGCCTGATCCAAGTCAAGAACGTCGTGATCCTGTACCGGCCGCGAACGAACGAGCGAGCTCGCGTAGCCCGCGCGGGTCGGCTCGTGACAACCGCCTGCGGATAGGGCCTCGCCTGCGCCGGTGTTCGGGCCGCGCGTGACTTCCACGAGCGGCAGAACTAGCCTCCACTACATGAGGGATTGGCGCGATCTGTGGATGGACCCACCGCAGGAGTTGATCGTCGGCTGCATCCTCCTCGTTCTATCGGGCGTCCTGTTCTGGGCGACCTCCGGTCCTATATGGAGCAGCCCAGGAAAATGGCTCGGTACGGTCGCAGTCCTGCTCGGGCCGTACTTCGTCAACCGCGCCTGGACACGGTCTGGTCGTAACAGAACCGACGTGTACTGAATCGATCAGACTGACGGGGTGAGTCCCGGGAAGCGATCCATCTTCCTCGTTGCTCTGGTCGTCGCGGGCGTGGCCGCAACTGGGGCAGCTGCGTACCGGGCACCCACGAAGGTCGAGCGCCGTCAGATCGTCGCGGCGATCTACGACTACCAGCGCCGCAACGACTGCGCGGCGACTCACACCTGCAAGCCGCGCATCTCGAACGTGCGGGTGTCGCTCGCGAACACGACCTACGCGACCGCCAGCCTCTATATCCCCGCAATCGGCGGCGCGCTTGTCCTGCTGCACAAGAAGTACGGCACCTGGCGTGTCACCGATATCGGCAGCCAGTTCGTCGGGTGCTCCGGGAAAGCACCAAAGGCGGTCCGCGTCGACCTCGAGTTGACGTGCCCAGGCGGGAAGTAGCCGACTACCGACTGCGCCAGTGTTCGCGAATGACGCCTGAGCTAATCGCCGAGAACGACGACGTACATGTCTCGATGCGCTGCTTCCAAGAAGGTGCGCCGAAGCCAAAACAGGAAGTCGCTGACGCCGTCCCGGCCGCCGAGTTCATCCGAGGGCTCGCAGTCACCCAAAGCCCCGTAAGGCCAGAGACCTCCCTTACGTGTCGGGACAGGTAAGGCTCGATCCTCCGCGTCACCGTGGAGCGCGTCGTATAAGGCCTGCAGTCGGATCGCCATCGCGGTCGCTTCGTCAGGAGACCATGAGCGGTCGCCTTCGTAGCCATACGCATCGAGCTGATCGAGATCGGCCACATCGACGATCGGTTGAACGACTTCCATGGGCCGGGACTCGCTTCCAACGCGCGTCGTTCGATCTCGCTCAGGTCTCTCTCGGTCAGTTCTTCCATCCACGGGTCATGCATCCCCGGATGGCGCCGAGCTAGATGCCTGTTGAGTGGGCCAGCGTTCCGGAATGACCCCTGAGCGTCAGCAGCCTGGGGCACTATGAGCAGAGTGATGAATGATCTCGCCGGGAGAAAGTCCCTCCTGCTGACGTGTTCGACTCTCGCGGTAGCTCTGTGGGTCGTCGCGACGGCGGGGGCGTCGTCTTCTCGGCAGTTCTTCTATAGCCCCAAGAGGACAATCGAGTGCCGCTTCTCAAATGGTGCCGTTGCGTGCGGCAACTTCCGAACGGGTCGCATCGCTCTCCTGAATCCGCACGGTCGTCCGCAGTACTTTGCGGTGACGCGGGGCTTTGGGAACAACAGCGCCGCGTGCAAGAAGTTCCCGACGTCGGAGGATGTGCCGTGCTGGTTCCAGCCTTACGGCCCAGGGCCAACTCTGCCCTACGGCTCATCCGCAACAGACCCAGAGCAACCGAGCGTCTATCAATGCACCTCGAGCCGGACAGGAATCATCTGTCGATCGCGTGAGTCAGGGAGCCAGTTCAGAATCCAAGACTGACCAGGTCGAGGCCGGTATCGACTCGCCTGGGCCAGTGTTGCGGGTGACCCTCAGCGGCCGACTGTTTTGATGCCGAAGGCCACGATGTGCCGCTCTTGACCATCGCGTACAAAGCGGGCCGGTCTCCGCCGCCGCAGCAGGTGATCGTGATGTCCCAAGCGATCGAACCAGGATAGTCCCACTTTGGCCCCGGATATCGGGTGTCGTGGACGTGCGGGACAGGCGACGAAGCTTGGTTGTCGAGTCACCGACGGCCAAGCCATTGAGCAGATGCCAACCGCGACCTGACACAGCGCCACCTACGAAGTAGCGGCAAGTCTGTGCAGTCACCTTCCCCCGACGCGGAGGACTGCCTTCATACCAGAGGCTTACGCCAAGATTCGGGTAGCGGACGGTGCAGTCGCCGTCGTCGAACTGCGCGCGTCCACCACCGGCACCGAGTGGGCCAAACTTGCGAATCGCATCGCTGAAACCCGCGCTAAGAGGTAGGCCGCCGATGTTAGTCAGACGGACGACCTTGGTTGGCCCCGCCGCTGCGCTCAGGCTGTCAATCGAGGAAAAGAGGACGACGATCAGCGCGACTCCAGTCAGGCGCGAGGCGCGGCGATGTCGATCGGTCAGTAAAGCCATCGTCGAACAAAACGATAGAGCGGTCGGCTGCGCCAGCGTTCAGGAGTGTCCCCTGAGCCAACCGCCGACCAGTCACCGACGTCATAGCAAGAAGTGAGAATGGCAGCTTGCTCCGTTCTGTTTGTTGTGTGGCTTCTGGCTGCGACACCATCGGCCGATGCGACATGCCCTGGCACGTTCACCTGGCGGCAGACCGAGTACGTGCTGACGCGAACGGATAGCCGACCCGGACCACCAATCTACGGTCGCAAGCTCGCCCGGTCGGTCGCTCTCAATCTGCGGTGCGTGTACATCCGGAGCGACTACGACGTCGCCGTCTGGGCGTATGCGCTTCCTGGTGTTGACCCGACTGTCGCAATCCGGATCGAGGGGCCGACGTTCAACTGGGCGATCTATGTCCGCCGCGGCTGGCGCATCAAGCCAAACACGCCGCTATGGCGTGTGATCCACCACTCGTAGGAACTCGGCGCGCTCGCTTGCGCCAGCGTTCGCCAATGTCACCTGACGAGGCGCAGCACCAGGGCTCCGTCCCAGATCGCATCCGGCGCAAGCTTCCTGTGCAAGACGGCCCGACGCCCCTCGTCTCCCGTGGATTCGATCGCGATCACCTCCCACTTGTCTGGGGAGCCACGGACAGTGACCAGCTCGCCCCTCTCCTCGGCCCACGAGAGGTCGTCGAGGACGTCGCCGACACGTATCCGGTCCGGCCGTACCAAGGTGGACCACTCACCTGCGCGTGGCGCATAGACGTTCCGCGGGACTCGGTACGCGAAGTTGCGCCGCGGCGACGGATCATTGTCGGGCACCTGATCATGTTGCCCGGGACGGTTACTGCTCGCCTGCCCAGCGTCCTGTCGCCTGACGACCGACGGGCCTCAGCGGAACCGTTCGAGGGCCAGCCGCATCGACTCATGAGCCGCCCGCTCCGACCGCTCACGCCGCCGCTCATAGGTCTTCCAATGCATCCCCTTTGGCTTCTCCGGAAATAGGTCAAACAGGTTGCCATCGCCGCCGAGCTGTCGGCGAATGTCCTGCGCGCGATGCATCAGCCGGTACGTCGCGCTCTCCCGCGTCGACTCATAGGCAAAGCCGCAACAGCCCCGGTCAGCTTCGGCGGCACCCGCACGATCGCCTCACCCGAGGCCAGCAGCCGCCGCTCGAGCAAGCCTGTGACGTGCCGGCAATCCTCAACCGTCCATAACAGCTCGCCGCCAAGGCGGACAGCCCAGTCAAACAACTGCGCGTCCGGATACTCGACCGTCAGCTGATCAAGCTCTCGGCCAGCCTCATCGACGGCGACCGCCGTCAACGAATGCTTGTGTACGTCCACTCCGATCACGATCATTGCCATCGCCTCCACAACAGAAGGGGCGACCGGCGAGCGGACAGGCCTCACTCGAGGCAGCTGCCAAGCTCCTATCAGGTCACGCTCGACGGTCTCGGGAAGGCGGCGGCAACACAACGCTGGCAAGACGGCACCAACCGACAGTCCGGAATGGAGTCAGCCGCCGCCGACCCGAGTCTCTTGCGCACGCCGGACGCCACCGTCACCCGAGAATGACAGTGAGTTCGGAAACGTCACCCGAGCCCACCTCGCTCCACGCGGGGTGCAGCGCAGTTGATGTCACGGCAACCGTCAAGTTCGTCTACAGCTTGTTGGTAACCCGGCGGTACAGAACGTACTTGTGTCCGTTGAAGCGGTAGAGGGAGATTCGCTCGTGACTTGGACAGCACGTCGGTTCGCCCGCGCTGAGGACGCCCTCCTGCAAGCGAATCTCAAAGCCACGCCCATTCGCCGTCGGGTCGTCGACGAGACTTGCACGCGCCCCGGACCACTTTCGTCCCAGACCCGACGAGCCAGCCCGATACGCCCACAGCACCGAGGCGGTTAACCCGTTCCAGCTCACCAGACCCATGTACAGCGAGCCTGCGTTGCCTAGCGACTCGGCGTACCAAACGTCGGGACGCTGATCCTGGGCATAGTCGTGAACCAACCGCACCGTTGCGTTTTCGGCTTTCGGCGATACCTGCTGGATGCGAACCCGGCCGCCGCCGCGCCGCTCGAGGATCCGCACATAGCTTTCACTCACAAAGCCGTTGCCGCCATACGGACTCAGGCGACGATTCACCACAACCTGCACCTGTTCGTCGACGCCATCGCCGTCCAGGTCAGCGTGAAGCACTTTTGTAGACAGCGGGGACGCACCTGACTTGTCTGCCGTGGTCACAACCGTTCCGACGGCAACGACGAGGAAGCAGACGAGGACAGCTTTGGGCACCCCGTCGATTATTCCGCGTTCGACGCGCCGCGCCATCATGCTCGCGGCTGCCCGGCTATGAGCTCTGTTCTGCCTCCGCCACCTCTTTGGAGACCATCCGCCACTTGCCCTTCTGAACCGGAACCTGCCGCCGAACAATCAAGTAGTCGGCTGCGTCGGAGTCGAGCTGCGCCTCGTCGCCCTGAGCCGGCACCGCCTCATCGACGCGGCGCCGCATCTCCTGCACCGTCGCAGCGTCTTTCTCCTCGTCTCGTCGGCGTGCGCGTTCTTGCTCCTTCTGGTCGGCCATCTTTCGCCAATCGGGGTGCATGTGCCGGTCCCAGAGCGCAGTCACGACGTTTTCAAGCTCCGGCGGTGGGAAGGTGACGAACTGCAAGACGCCGAGAGCCTTCGTCTCCTCCGGTAGTGCGTCGTAGTGCCGGTCGAGCTCCCGGAGCCCCGCCTTCAGCTCGTCGGCGCGGACATAAGACTGGTCATCGCGCAGGAAGACTGCGGCTGTGCGCGTGTGAAGTCGATCGCCTGAGACGAAGACCTGCGAGAAAGGCAGGTAGTAGAGGTAGGCGAGATCGGCCTTGTTGCTTGCTCGCACGCCCGAGATGAAGCCCCGGTGGATCCCGAGGTAGTAAAGGAGATCGACGGCGACAACGTGGGCGGCGTAGGGCGCGAAGGTCCTCAGCGGCGGCTTTCCCGCCGCCTGCCACCGCGCAAGGACTGCCGGAATTGCGCCGGCAGGGACCTCGAGGAGCTCAAGCCCGAGCGCAAGCGTCTCAGGCTCCGCGCTGTCGCAGAAAGAATCGATGAACGGCTTGAGTCCGGCGAGCTCGGAGATCCGATGCTCGGGCGGGAGAATGTTCTTGACGATCCCGATGACGCCCTCCGGTTCGTTCGCCGCAAGCTCGGCTCGCCAGCCCTTAGCGAGATCGCGCTCCACCTCGAGGAACTCGCCGCTCTTCCACCTGAGCAGCGCGGCAAGCTCCGGAAACTCATCAACATGGATCCCGAGGGCGCCGTCCGGCGACCGCCGCATCTCTCCCGACGAGACGACTGCCCGACCGTCCATCGTGACCTCGCACTCACCGAGTAGCTCAGCCGAGATAAGGCTTCGGTGATGGACGTTCGGCGCAGAGTCGGAGGGTGTCTTCGCAGCGAGCGACCCGACGATCTGCTCCGGTGAGCGCCCCACCGCTACCTCCTTCTCCAAATCGGCGAGGGTCTCGACATAGAAGACGGGTGTGATGTTGGCGATGAAGAACGCCTCGAACCACACCGACTCGTCGATGTTGAGTGCCTGGAGCGCGGACTTGTCGAACAGGGTCGTTGGCCCCACGGCTGGATCCTGCCGCGATTTCGCGCTCGATATCAACGCCGCACGCCCGGCATATCCGCAGCGCACGATTGATCGGGGGCTTGACCCGCGTCTCGCCACGGACCCAGCCTCTCCTCCGTCGACCTGCTAGCCGACGATCGCCCATTGCGGGTCGATGTTCTGTCCGGGGAGACGGAGCACGCGTGTGTGCCAGCGCCGACCGCCTGAACCTTGGAGAGTCACCAGGTGAGGTGAGAACGGCTGCGCGAGTCTCGTGCCGAGCAACGTGTCGCTGGTGAAGAACGGCGTGCCGCTGCTCAGCAGCGTTCTGCTGTCCGGCGACCAGGCAAGCCCGTCGACGGAGTCGAACGCGCCGCGAACGGCGAGCGCAGGTTGCCCGTGCGGTGTGGCGACGTAGATCAAGTAGGCGTCGCTGTCGTCGAGCGTGTAGTGAATGGCCAGGGCGAGGTGGCCGTCGCGCGACCAGGCGATCCGCGTGATCGTGGCTCCGGGCCGGTGGATACGCGCGATCCGGGTGGCCGTGCGTGCGAGGTCAGGCAGATCGTCTTTGACCGGGACTGCGTAGAGGATGTCGCCGAGCGCGAACGTGAAGCGGCGGCCGTCAGGTGTGAACGCGACCGGCGCGTACGCGCCGACATCGACCCACGGGTTCATCCACACCGACTGCCGCACGCTCGACCCGTCGACGGCGACATCGAACAGCCCGGAGGCGCAGTGCGCGGGCGCCTCAGACGCGGGTGCTGGACGCGTCGGCCCACCGGCGATCGGGGTCCCTCCGGGGGACGGAGGCCCGACCTGCACGGCCATCCCGACGCTCGGCGCCGCCACGGGGGGTGGGCCACCACTCGGGACGGCTAGTGGTGGCCCACCACACCCCGAGTAGTCGGATCCCCAGACCCGAATCCAGCGGCCGTCAGGCGACCACGACTCCACCGAACCGAACACGACAGGGCTCTTGGGAAGGAGGTTGGACAGATCGTCGATCGCGCCCGTGCGCAGATCCTCGACGATCAGATGAGGCGGATAGGCATCGACAGACGGAGTCCCCAAGCAACCTGTTTGAGCGAAGCAGTAGGTGTAACCAACGAACGCCAGCCGCCCTAGATCGGGCGAGACCGCGAACAACGTGTCGACGAGCGGCTGCGCGTTCAACCCCGCCGGATCGTGCGGCACCTGGGTGGCCAGACCGCCGACACGCGTGCCTGCCCCGTCGGCTGCGTACAGCAGCCACGCCCCGAGCTGCTGCCAGCATGATCGACATTCGCCCTGGTGCAAGAAGACGAGCCGAGGCGCTCCCGACGCAAGCGCTACACGCGGCTGACCCACGGACGCGGAAGCGGCGATCACCACCCCGACAACAGCCGCTACACCACGGAGGCGCACTCAGCCATCATCGACCGGACAGGGCTACGCGGCAACTGCGGAAGCCAAACGGTTTCGCCTGGGCCAGACCGTATGGAGTGCCCGGCGCCTCGCTCGTAAGTTGGCGCGGGTTGCCGTCGGGATTGGCCCGGCGGTAGAGCCGCAATTACGGGAGGCGCCGGTTATGAGCGACGGTAGCTGGGTGGGACTTGATGTGCATGCTCGGTCGGTGGTCGCGGGTGTGATCGATGCGGGGAGCGGCGAGGTGCGGTCGTTGCGCGTGCCGCCGGGGTCTGCTGAGACGGTCGCGTGGCTGCTGGCGCTGCCGGCGCCGGTGCGGGTCGTCTATGAGGCGGGGCCGACTGGCTACGGGCTTGCGCGTGCGTGTGCGCAGGTGGGGATCAGCTGTGTGGTCGCGGCGCCGTCGCGGATCCGGCCGGCGGCCGACCGGGTCAAGACCGACCGGCGGGACGCCGAGCGGCTAGCGAGGCTGCTTCGACTGGGCGAGATCACCCCGATACGAGTGCCCGGGCCGGAGGAGGAGGCTGCGCGTGATCTGGTGCGCGCCCGTGAGGATGCCCGCGGTGATCTGTTGCGGGCCCGTCATCGCCTCTCGAAGCTGAGCGCCGATTGCCCCCGGTTGTAAGGACCCAGGGCCGTCGTCTGCGCCGCACGGATTGGGCGTTTGTGGCTGCGTGAGTGACCTGGTTGATGCAAACAACACGCCGTTGATCGGGTGAGGCATGCCGCTGGTCGACGCGAAGCTTGTGCGGACGACCCCAGGCCGCGACGCTTGGATCATGCGTGGCGCGACTGCGATCTGGCTCCTCCTGTGGGAGCCGCTCCTAGCGGTTGCCTCCGCCGCGATCCTCTACCGGTGGTTCGGCGTCACCGGCTGAACGCTCTTCGCGACTGCGCTGGTGCTTGCGGGCGCGTTGTGTTCGGTCGCCATCAACGCTCTCGGACTCGGACGCGCCCGAGCCGTGGTACTCGCCTTCGGTTGCGCGGCAGCGATGGGAGCCTTGTTCGTCGTTTGGGCGGCCGCAGCGCACAACGGCCTCTAGTGGGTTTCGCCTCACAGCTCACGGCTCACGGAATGTGACTCGAGCTGGAACTTGTGACGGGCGGGTGGTGTACTTGAAGTGATGCGCCGCGCGGCCGTTCTTGCGTTTGGGTTGGCGATGGTGATGCTGTTGGCTACGCCAGCCTCGGCTGCGGCGCCTAACTACATTCTTGTCAGCGGGAAGGGTCTTGTCCGGCCTGTCCTGCTAGCGAACTGGAAGCAGAACCTGGCATTGCTTACGGCGTTGGTCCCCGCTCCGAGGGCCACCGGCGCGGCGGCCGGAGAGCTGAAGCGCAGGCCGAGCCTAGATGTGGCTGAGTTCTGGGCTTGGTCGGGGCGGCCTCGTCCAAGCCGGGCAGACCAGGCCAACCAGCACGGCCGTTACTACCCGGCACATGGAAACCAGCCAGCCGTGATCGTGGTGATGGTCAGCGGCGCTATTTATCCGCGCCTGGTTCCCGCGTCGGTGCTCAGAATCTTCGCGGCGCACCACATTCCGCGACGCCTCTAATACTCGAGGCACAGGTAGGTCGCCTGCGCGAGTGTTCGGGAGCGTCACCCAGGGCGCGTGCTCCGAGCTTCAGTGCGGGCATGAAAGCGTCAAGTGCTGCCGAGCGTGTCGAGCACGCCAAGGGCCTGATTCCGTTGGGTGGCGCCCGCGTTTCGGCCGAAGACGAGGTGCGTCTGCAGGTTGTGTCCGGCAGTGTGGAAGCGGAGCATGTAGCTGTCGCCGAAGCAGTCGTAGTTCGCTCGTTTGAACTGCTCGAGCCGGAAGTGGCTCGGGCGTGCGGGGAACTGGGTGCTTGCGGGCCCTGGCCCGTAGTCGATCAGCAGAACGGCTGCACCGTTTGGCGGAAGCGCCTGAAGGGCACGCATCCCGCCGCAGTCGCCCTCTACCTCCGCCCGACTGACCGGGTAGGAGGCGACGACAAGCCGAGCCGGAGCGACGGTTCGGCTAAACCCCGTGACCGACCACCCGTCCGGGTAAAGGAACGCCACGCCTTCCGCGTTGAAGCTTGCGGGCTTCGACCCACCGCAGCCCGCAAGCAACAGCGAAGCGGTCAAGGCCAGCAGGAAGCAACTGACACGAGGTCGCAATGACATCGATTCGATACGGAGATGTACCCCGAAGAAGTCCATCCGCGCTCGCATGCGCCAGCGTTCCAGAATGCACCCCGAGCGGCCTTACCAGGCCATCATCTGAGGCGTCTAGCGTCCCGCGCGTGAGCCGGGTACTCGGTGTTGCGCTCGTCACGCTCGTCTTCGCCAGTCCAGCGGCGCACGCGCGCGCTGACCGCTTCGTCCCGCCGGGATGGCTACTCCGAAGTGAGCATCAGCTCCTCGCCCGCGGGTTTGAGCGCGCAACGCCCCTGCACACCTACTACCTGCAGTACCCGAAGAAGGTCGCCGTGATCTTCGAGTTTGCGCATCCGGTCGTCTGCGGCTTCTGCAGCGTTCCAGCGGGTCATCCCCCGCTCGCCGCCAGGATGATCCGTGTGAGCTTCGACAGACAGACGCACGCATTGAGCGGCGCCTCAGACGGTTGGGCCATTCGCTTCTGTGAAGCGGAAGGCAACCAGACACCCAAGAGCCGCTGCCTACACCGCTGACGCTTGCGTGCGCCAGCGTCCTGTCGCCTGACGACCGACGGGCCTCAGCGGAACCGTTCGAGCGCCAGCCGCATCGACTCATGAGCCGCCCGCTCCGACCGCTCACGCAGCCGCTCATAGGTCTTCCAATGCATCCCCTTTGGCTTCTCCGGAAACAGGTCAAACAGGTTGCCATCGCCGCCGAGCTGTCGGCGAATGTCCTGCGCGCGATGCATCAGCCGGTACGTCGCGCTCTCCCGCGTCGACTCATAGGCAAACCGGCAACAGTGCCGACACAGGAACCTCCGGCCCCCGTAGAGCTTCCCGGCGCGCCGATCACAAGAGGGGCAGCGGAACCACGGCCGCCGGCCGCCGAAGTTGCAAGGCGTCCACTCGATCGAAACCAGCTCCTCGAGCTCCTCCCACTCATCAGCGCCGGACGAGCGCACCTTGTAGATCAGCTCGATCTCGTCGACGCCACAGCGCACGACAATCGACCCGTCCACCTGGCCATCCCGCCGACGCGTCCACGTCGTCGACCTCAATCCGCCAGCGGCCTCCTCGCTCAATGCACCGGTGCGGTAGAGGAAACAAATGCTGAGCGCACGGAAGCTCTCCGAACTCGACCGTTGACCAGCCCACCGAGCCTCGAGTTTCTCCAGCCGCCTACCGAAATCATTAGGCAGATCCGACATCCGGATTGCGCCTCTCAGCGCCTTCCAAGCCCTTCTAGGGCGCTCGCAGGAACCCTCACCGAACGACCCTCCCACCACCTCAGCCGGCCATCCTGGAACCGCGCGGTCAGCTCGTGCTGGCCGCCGCCCAGCCCGAGCGCCTCAGCGACCTGCTCGAGCTGCTCGCGGAGGTCGAGGCGGTGCGGTGGTGCAGCGGCGTCCTCCTGCATACCCTGAGCGTAGAGCGTTGTCCAGATGGCGAACGAAGGCGGCTGAAGCTGTCCCGGTCCGCACACGGTGTCGGCTCGTTGCCAGTCGCGTTGCCATCCGTGCCGGCGACCGTGTCGCGACAAAACGGAAGCCCCGCTGTTGCAGGGCTTCCGTAGAGGGCCCGCCTGGATTCGAACCAGGGACCAACGAATTATGAGTTCGCTGCTCTAACCGCTGAGCTACGGGCCCGCGCGTTCCAGCGTAGTCGGTGGCGGAGGCGGAGCTAAACTCGCCGCCGATGAAGGTCTTCCAGGCGGAACGGCACTTCCAGACCACCGGGGGCCTTCACGTCACCGACATCACCGACGAGGTCGCGGAGATCGTCCGCGAGTCGGGCGTCACCGACGGGATCTGCTGCGTCTACTCGCCGCACACGACCTGCTGTGTCCGCGTGAACGAGTACGAGCGCGGCATGTTCGAGGACTTCGCCGTGCTCCTCCGCCGGCTGATCCCGCACGAGACCTACTACGCGCACGACGACTGGGACCGCCGCACCGAGAACATCTGCGAGGAGGACATGGAGGTCGGAAACGGCCACGCGCACTGCATGTCGATGCTCCTCGGCTCGGCCGGCGAGTCCGTCCCGGTCGCCGACGGCGAGCTCTGCCTCGGCCAGTGGCAGCGGGTGCTCTTCATCGAGCTCGACCGGTCGCGCCCGACGCCGCTGGGTCTGCAAGGTCGTCGGCTCCTAGCGCGGATCAGACCGGGACGAGTGCCGCGATCTCGCGCCGCTCGGCAAGGCGCCTGAGTGCCTCCGCCTCGAGCTGCCGGACGCGCTCGCGCGTGATCCCCATCAGCTTCCCGATCTCCTCGAGCGACTTCGGCTCGACACTCTCGCCGAGCCCGTAGCGGAGGTTGAGGATCTGACGCTCGCGGTCGGGGAGGTCGCCGACCGCGCGGTGCAGCGCCTTCTCGGTGAGCTCGACCTCGACCTGCTCGTCGGGCGGCGCCTCATCGCTCGCGAAGAGATCGCCGAATGCGCTCGAGCTGTCGTCGCCGACGGGCTTGTCGAGCGAGGCAACTGTACGTGCGGCCCCATGTACCTCACGCACCTGCTTCAGCGGCAGCTTCGTGCGCTTCGAGATCTCCTCATCCGTCGGCGCACGCTCGAGCTCGGCGACGAGCTCGCGCTCGGCGCGCGAGATCCGTTGCTCGCGCTCGACGATGTGCACGGGGATCCGGATCGTGCGCGCCTTGTTGGCGACGCCGCGCTGCACTGCCTGCCGAATCCACCACGTCGCGTACGTCGAGAACTTGAATCCCTTGCGCCAGTCGAACTTCTCTGCCGCGCGGATCAGCCCGATGATCCCTTCCTGGATCAAGTCGAGCAGCGTCAATCCGTGTCCCTGGTACTTCTTGGCGATCGACACGACCAGGCGCAGGTTCGAGTTGACCAGGAGATCCTTCGCGTCCTTGTCGCCACGTTCGATGCGCTTCGCAAGCTCGACTTCCTGCGCTGCAGTCAGCAGCGGGTACCTGCCGGCCTCGTTCAGGAAGAGCTGGAGCGAATCGGTGGTCGCCGAGGCGATCTGCTGGTTCGTATACGGCACGGGCTCGTCGAGCGCCCGCGAGCAGTCATCCGTCAGCTCGATGCCGTGCGACTCGAGCCTCTCGAACAGCGCTTCGACGTCTTCCTCGTCGAGCTCCAACTTCGCCACGAGCTCGTGCAGCTCGGTCAGGTGGACGCACCCATGGTCGTCCCCATGCTCGAGCAGCAAGCCGATCGGGTCGTGGGCAGTCATCGAATCCCCCTACCCCGCATGGTCTAACCAGAACCTTACGCCGGTCAACCCCTTCACGAATGTTTACAGGCGGCCGACTGCTCCCTCATCGGGGGCGGGAACTGTGGACGCGTGGCGCAACTCGAGACCCTTCGGCCGGCCCCCGCCGCCCCCGTACCGGGCGGGTCGCTCGGACTCTGGATCCTGACCGTCGTCGTGCTGGCGCTCGTGGTCGCGGCCGGAGTGTTCTTGGCCTCGCGGCACTAGGTACGATCCGACGCCGTGTGGTGGCTGTTCCTCCCGCTGATCGTCCTCGGCGTCCTCCTGCTCCTGCTCGGCCTGCTGATCTTCCTCGGCCGGTTCCGAAACGGGGCGCTGCTGCGGCCCCTCGTCGCGCGGCTGTCGCGGATCGGGTTCATGCGGCGGCTCTTCACACGTATGAGCACGGCTGCGATCGAACGGCAGAACCCCGAGCTCGCGAGCGCCCTCCGCAAGATCAACACGGTCGCGGCGAACCCGAATCCGCAGGCGATGCAGAAGGCGATGAGCCGCCTCACCGCAGCCGAGCGCCGGGCGTACATGGACGCGGCCCGGGAACAGCAGGGCGAAGGTGGGCTCGAGTCGATCGGACGCCAGGAGCGCCGGCGGATCGAGCGCCAGCAACGCGGGGCCGCCCCAGCGGGGGCGGAGCCGCGTCGCGCAAGCGCAAGCGTCGCTGAACCTTCGTGACGAACGGCGCGAGCTGCGCCCGAAACCCGCTGGTTCCTAGCCACCTGAGCTGCCCAAAGCCACCATAAAGGGGGGTAAGGCGGCCTCGGGGGCGGGCCGATACCTTCGGCGTGCTCTCTCGCTTGCTGTCTCGCGCTGCTCGCAGGCTCGCTCCGGAACACGGCGTCACCCTGATCGAGCTCGTGACGGTGATGGCCCTCATGGGGACCGTCCTGGCGACGATCGTCGGCAGCTTCACGACTGCGATGAAGCACCAGGCGGTGGCCCTGAACAGGGCTCAGGTCTACGGGCAGGCGCGGCTCGCGCTGCAGCGGATGCGGCTGGACATCCATTGCGCGCACAGCCAGAGCCAGACGCTTCCGGTGCAGCAGAACGCGTTCGGCGGTTTCACGCTGACGCTGACCGAGACCGCGGGCCAATGCCCGGTGTCCTGCCGTCTGGATCCGGTGCGGCCGGCGTCGAGTGGTGCACGATCCCCACGACCCCGGGCAGCACGACCCAGTTCCAGCTGTATCGCTACAACTCCTCGACGCTCTCGTCCTGTAACGGGGGCGCGGGCTCGACCTTCGAGGTCGACAACATCACTCCGCCGCCCGCCGGGTGGCCGACGAACGCCGACTCTCCGGCGCCTACGGGCTGGGCCGGAAACATCTGGCCGACGGCCGAGACCTGCCCGCTCGGCAACCTGCCCTCGGTCTCCGTCGACCTCAACGTCCAGATCGACGCGCCACTCGACGTCGGCGAGCACTACGAGCTCGCCGACCGGATCGCTGCCCTGAACGCCGACCCCTGCTGAGGAACCTGATGAACACTGCGGACACACACAGCACGTTCTTCCGTCGACTCGCCCGCGAACAGCGCGGCCAGGCGCTCGTTCTGGCGCTGGGCGTCACGATGGTCCTGACGATCATGGCGGCAGCGCTGGCCACGGTGGTGGTCGGAAGCGTGAGCGGCGCCGGCCGCGACACGCAGGAGGTACGCGCGATCGACCTCGGGCGGACCGGACTGAACTACGGCACGGCCTACCTGTCCCAGTGGCTCGCGACGAACGATGCGACCGGCACGCAGCCGGTGGGCACGGGCATCGGCTCGCAGGCGTCCCCGCAGTCGAGCACGTCGGTCGACGGCGGGACGGTGAGCTGGTGGGCGACGAAGACCGCCGCCGACACATGGACGGTCTATGCAGACGGCACGTCCAAGACGGGCACTCTGCGCCACGAGTCGATCCAGGTGAAAGGCGTCATCTCGGGCGGCATCCAGACGCCGCAGGATCCGATCTACGGCTACGGCTACGCGATGGCGGATCCGAACGCCGACTGCACCACGCTGGCCTCGGGCGGCGATACCCTGGGGAACTCGGCCCAGATCACCGTGCCGATCTTCATCGCCAGCTCGCTCTGTCTGTCGGGCGGCGGTTCGCCGCTGATCGCGGAACCGAATGCGAGTGGCACGCAGACGGTCTCGCTGTACGTTGGCAAGGTCTACCAGACCCAGGGCAACGGGAACCCTGTCGGCCTCAGCAGCCGGAAGATCCTCTCGGCCAACGTCGTCGGCGGTTGCCAGACGTACTTCAAGAAGAAGTGGACAAACGTCCAGTGCAGCACGCCCGGCGATCCGGTGAGCGGCACCGGCTCGGGGATTCAGGCGAACACGTATTCCTCGTCCCAGGTCAACGTCCCGATGCCGGCGGTCAATACGGCTCTCTACAACACGGCCGACATCAATCCGATCACGCACACCTGCGCCGCCAAGACGCCTGCCAACGCGCCCTTGACGACTGGCCTGTTCAAGCTCGACAACGATGCGACACGCAACACGAGCCTGCAGATCCCGGCGGCGAGCGGCGCCATCTCGCTCTTCCATCTGAAGAACACGAATCAGGGCGACACCGGCAACAACTTCGATTGCCGGTACTACGACGGCAGCGGCAACCTGGTGGGTCAGCTGACCTGGGTCGACGGCAGCCCGGGCACGCTCACCGTGAAGGGAACGACCTACATCGACGGCAACCTCTCGTTGAGCGCGAACGACCAGGCGGTGTACAACGGTGTCGGCGTTCTGTACGTCGACGGCACCGTCTCGATCAGCAACGGGGCGCGCCTCTGCGCCGCGACGCTTCCGAGCGGCAACTGTCCTACGGCGTGGGACCCGGCCGTGAACGACCTCGAGATCGTCGCGGTCAACCACCAGAACGCCGCCAACGCAGCCACTGTCGACGGCGACGGCCGCTTCCAGGGAATCCTGTTCGTCAACGGCAACTTCGTCAGCACGAACAGCGGCAGCGTCTACGGCAGCGTGATCGCGAACTCGGGACAGATGAGCGGTGACGCGAACTTCTCAAACCCGACCCCGGCGCCTCCTGGAGCCCCCGGCGGTCCGGGCACGCAGACGGGGGCGGCCGTATGGAACGTCTCCAAGGGCAGCTGGACGCAGGGTTGACGAATCCCACGTTGAAGGGCCGAGAGATGCGAGCCAGACTGCGGATCCGGGACGAGAGCGGCAGCCTCCTGATCGACCTGCTGGTCGCGATGACGATCATGGTGATCGCGGTCGGCGCGATCCTCAGTGCGTACGCGGCGGGCTACATCTCGCTGCGCAACGCGAGCACCCAGGGGAACGCCCTCACTCTCGCCGACAAGCAGATCGAGCTCTACAACACGCTGCCCAACCCGTCGCTCAAGCTCGACGCGTCGACGATCCCGGCGAGCGGCTCCGACCCGTACGTGACGGCGCACAGCTCGGACTCGACGATCCCGTCGTCGTCGGGACAGGTGACCGGCGGAACGGCCACCGCCGGCAGCTGCACCTCCCCGACGACGCCCCAGCCGGCCTGCGCAGTGCAAACCGTCACCGGCCCCGACGGGCGGCCGTACCGCGTGGACACGTACATCGTCTCGGTGACACCGAACGCGAGCTATCCGTCGCGCATCGATCAATCGGTGACGGTCGTCGTGCGGACGAACGACGGCGGCACGCCGGGCTCGATCGCCGCGCGAACGAGCTCGGTGTACGACCCGTGCAACCCGCCGTCGGCGACGAACGCGACCAGCTGCTGACGTCGTCAGCCGTCGAACCAGCGCGCGCGCCGACTCGAGCCGAAGTCCCGTTTTTCGGCGACCAGCGCCGCCGACGGGGTTTGGAAGGTTCCCGTCGGGCTCGGCCCGGAGAAGAAGTCGACGTCGACGCGGCCGACGAGGCCGGCGCCGAACTCGATGTAGCAGGATCCGCGCCCGTCGTACCCTTCGGGGAGCTCGACGCCGCGCACGCGGGCGATCAACGACTGGGCCACGATGCGTGCCTGCCGTTCCGCAAAGACGCCTGCCTTCGGGACACCGACGGTGGCGACGTCACCCACCGCGTAGACGTTGGGGAGCTTCGTCTCCAGGGTCCGTGAGTCGACGGGCACATAGCCGTCGACCGTCAGTCCGCTCGCTAGGACCACGTCCGGCGCGCGGTGCTTCGGAACTCCCAGGAAGAGGTCGAACGGGAGCTCGGTCCCGTCGTCGAGGGCGGCCACCCGGCGCTCGGCGTCGAGCGAAGCGATCCGGTGTTGCGCGATGAACTCGATCCCGCGTTCTGCGAACGCGGCAACGAGCGCCCTCGAGGTGTCGGGTGACGGAGGAATCGGCGTGCCGAAGGGGATCACGATCGAGATCTGACAATCGCGGCGAACACCGCGGGTCGTGAGGTAGTCGTGCAGCAGGAGCGCGGCCTCGCTCGGGGCAGGCGGGCACTTGAACGGCGCACCGCAGACGCCGATGATCGCCGAGCCGCGGGAGAAGGACGGCAGCACTTCGGACAGATGCTCGGCTCCGGCAACGGAGTAGAACTCGTCTTGCACGGTAAGCCCGGGCGTGGCGTCGTAGTCGTAGTCGGCGCCCAGGGCGATCACGAGGTAGTCGCCGTCGTGCTCGCCGTGGTCGGTCGTCACTCGCCGGGCGGCGGCGTCGATCGACAGGATCATCTCGCGCAGCATGCGAACGGCAGGCTTCTTCAGGTCGGCGTAGGGGATCCGGACGGACTCGAGATTCGTTCGTCCGAACAACACATCCAGCTTCGAGTACCCGAAGACGAACGCGTCGCCCTTGTCGATCAGCGTGACGTCGACCTCGCCGCCGAGCTCGGCGGAAAGGATGGTCGCAAGCTCGAGGCCGCCGAAGCCGGCTCCGAGGATCAGGACGCGCACGCTCATCTCGCGATCATCGCGCTTCCGGCTGGAACAGCGCGAGCGTGTTGCCGTCCGGGTCTTTGAACCACGCGGACTTGCCGAGGCCGGGCTTCGTCGCGATGTGGTCGACGGTCTTGAGCGCCTCGAAGTCGTAGTCCTCGAACTTGACACCCCGCTCGACGAGCTCGCGGACGTCGCCCTCGATGTCGTCCGTCCAGAAGCGCGCCTGCGTGTGGTCGGCGTTGCTCCTCCCCGGCCTCCCGTAGACGAGCAGGGTCGAGCCGTCGCCGCACTTGAACAGCAGGTGGTTCGGGATCGACTCCGGCGACAACTCCAATCCGAGCTTCTCCACGTAGAAGTGCTGGCTCTTCTCGAGGTTGGTCGAGCACACCACCGCCGAGAGCCTCCTGATTTCGCAGCACGTTGCCTCCTCTCAGTTGTCGGCGTCCCTGACCCCGCGCCGTGCACCGAGACGCGTCACGAGTCAACGCTACTGACTCGAAGTTGCCGGCGCGAGGGAGGAGACTCGACGTGTGCACAGGCGCCTCGCGATCGTGTTGGCGGCGCTCGTCGTCGGAGGCTGCGGCGGCGATCGCGCGGCGCCGTTGCGCTCGGCCGCGGCGCAGGTCGTCTCGAGCGGTGTGCCGGGCGTGCTCGTCTTCGTCCGCAACGGCGACACGACTGACGCGGGTACGGCGGGCTACGCCGATCTCGCCAGGAGCGTGAAGACGGCTAGGGACGAGCGTTTCCGCATCGGCAGCGTCACGAAGCTCTTCGTGGCGACCGTGGTGCTGCAGCTCGCCGCCGAGCAACGGCTTCGGCTCGACACACCTGTCGGCCGACTGCTTCCCGGCCTGCTCCCCGACGGCGGGCGGATCACGATTCGCGACCTGCTCGACCACCGTTCCGGCCTGGCCGACGTCGCGGACGATCCCGACGTCCTCGCCGGGGCGAAGTCCGCGTGGCCTGCTCGACGACTGGTGGCACTGGCCGCCCGGCGCCCGAGAACGTCGCCGCCCGGCACGGCCTTCCACTACTCGAGCACCAATTACCTGGCCCTCGGTCTGGTCGTCGAACGGATCACCCATCGGGCGCTGGCAGCGGAGCTCGAACGGCGGATCATCGAACCGCTCGGCCTGACCGACACGGCGTTCGTCCCGAGACGGATCGAGGACGCGCACGTGCACGGCTACAGCCTCCCGTCGCACCAGGGCGTGGTCGACGCCACGGCCACGCCGAACGACCTGGAGACGCGGAGCGCGCGCTGGGCCTGGGCGGCCGGCGATCTCGTCTCCTCGGCCGGCGACCTCTCACGCTTCCTCTCCGCGCTGCTTCGAGGCGAGCTGCTCGCGCCCACCCAGCTCGGTCAGATGGAGGCGGTGCATTCGCGCTACGGGCTGGGGCTCGCCGTCTTCCCGACCCCCTGCGGACTTGCGTGGGGTCACACGGGAAACCTGAACGGTCTGCTGACGATCGCCTGGAGCACCCGCGACGGTCGGCGTCAGACGATCGTCGTCGCGAACGTCTATCCGCTGCCTGCCGCCGCCGACGTCGCGCTCCGGCGCGCGGCGGTCACCGCGTTCTGCAACTGAACCGACCATCCGCCGCGCGCACCCCAGGGCTCGGTGCCAGAATTGATCCGTCTCGCGAACCTGGTCGAGACCGGGGTCAACACCGAGCCGACCAACGGAGGTCGTCATGAGCAGCGTCCACGAGAAAGGCGAGCGCGCGAAAGACGCGGCCAAGGATGCGGTCGCGGACCTGAAGCTCGAGGTCGTCGTGATTCCCGTCTCCGACGTCGATCGCGCGAAAGGCTTCTACGAGCGCCTCGGTTGGCGACTCGACGCCGACTTCGCCATGGGCGACGACTTTCGGATCGTCCAGTTCACGCCTCCGGGCTCCGGGTGCTCGATTCAATTCGGCACGAACGTCACGTCGACCGCTCCCGGTTCGGCCCAGGGCCTCTACCTGATCGTCGCCGACATCGAAGGTGCGCGCGACGAGCTGCTCGACCGCGGAGCGGACGTGAGCGAGGTGTTCCACGAGGGAAGCGGAGGCGCTCGCTTCCACGACACCGGCCGTGTCGCCGGGCCGTCGCCCGATCGGAGCAGCTACGGCTCGTTCGCCTCGTTCGCCGACCCGGATCGCAACGGCTGGCTGCTCCAGGAGATCACCACCCGGCTGCCCGGACGCGTCGACCCCGCCGCGACGTCGTTCGGTTCCGCGACCGACCTGGCGCAGGCGCTCCGTCGGGCGGCGGCGGCGCATGGAGAGCACGAGAAGCGGACCGGCCAGGCAGACGCGAACTGGCCCGACTGGTACGCGGAGTACATGGTCCGCGAGCAGGCCGGAGAGGAGCTGCCTTCATGAGCAGCGAGTTCGACGTGATCGTCATCGGCGGTGGCTCACCGGGCGAGCACTGCGCCGGCGCCCTGGCCGAAGGCGGGCTGCGTGTCGCCCTCGTCGAGCGCGAGCTCGTCGGGGGCGAGTGCTCGTACTGGGCCTGCATCCCGTCGAAGACACTCCTGCGCCCCGGTGAAGCTGTGCACGCCGCCCGCGCGGCAGCGGCGACGGCCGAGGTCGACGTCGAGGAGGCGCTGGCGTGGCGTGACTTCATGGTCTCCAACTACTCCGACGCCGGCCAGGAGAGCTGGCTCGCGGACCAGGGCATCGCGCTGCTGCGGGGCAGCGGTCGGCTAGCCGGTGTCGGTGTGGTCGAGGTCGACGGTGTCCCGCACACGGCCGAGCACGTCGTCCTCGCGAACGGCGCCGACCCGATCATCCCGCCGGTTCCCGGCCTCCGCGAGCTCGAGAGCATCTGGACGAACCGCGAGGCGACGGGCATGAAGGCTGTCCCACGACGCTTGCTCGTCCTCGGCGGCGGCCCTGTCGGCGTCGAGCTGGCGCAGGCCGTCCGCAGGCTCGGGGGCGAGGTGGCACTCGTCGAGGGCGGCGGTCACGTGCTCCCACGCGAGGCTGCGCCGCTCGGCGATGCGCTCGGCGAGGTTCTCCATCGCGACGGCATCGAGGTCACGATCAACACACAGGCGACCGCTGCGAGACGCGAAGGCTCGGACTACGTGCTCGAGCTCGACGACGGCAGCGAGCTGCGCGGCGACCAGCTGCTCGTCGCGACCGGGAGGCGGCCCCGGGTCGAGGCGCTCGGTCTGGAGACGGTCGGCGTGGAGGCCGACGGCCACGGCGTTCCGGTTGACGGGCGTCTGCGTGTCGGGGAGCGGCTGTGGGCGGTCGGAGACATCACCGGCATCTGGCAGCTGACCCACGTCGGCAAGTACCAGGGCGAAGTCGTCGCGTCGAACATCCTCGGCGAGCCGCGCGAGGCCAACTACGAGGCGGTACCTCGGGTCGTCTTCACCGACCCGCAAGCAGCGTCGGTCGGCGCCACGGACGCGCCCTTCAACGGGACCGTGCCGATCTCGGGTATCGCGAAGACGGCGACGTATACGCGCGCCTACGCGCAGAGCATCGGGTTCCTGACGCTGCTCAGCGACGGGCAGCGGCTGACGGGCGCCTACGCGCTCGGCCCCGAAGCCGGCGAGTGGATCCAGCAGGCAACCCTGGCGATCCGCGCCCGCATTCCGATCGAGATCCTGAGCGACACGATCCAGCCGTTCCCCACCTTCTCGGAGATCTACGTCGAGGCGCTCAAGGTGCTCCGCGGCGAGATCGCGGCGCGCCCGCCGGTCGGAGCCGCGTCCGGCAGCGATTGACGCCCAGAGCAACGGCCGCGCCAACAGTCGCACGCGCGGCCCTGCTCAGACGCTGACGGCGATCTTTCCGCGCGCGTGTCCTTCGCCCATATAGCAGAGGGCATCCGCAATTTCGGCCAGGCCGTAGCGCCGGTCGATGACCGGCGCGACCGTTCCAGCCTCGAGCAGTTCCCGCAGCACGAGCAGGTCCGGCTTGTTCCACTTGGCGATGAAGAAGACGGCCTTCCGGCTGTCCCGCAGCGCCGCCAGCCGAACCTTGGCGATGTGACCGAGCGGGCCCAGCAGCGGACGCTTCGGTCCTCCGACAATCACGAGCGTCGCCTCCGGGTTCAGCACCCGCCTGCACTGCGTCCACGACTTGCTCCCGGCGACGTCCAGGATCAGGTCGTAGCGCCCGCCGCCCCGGGTGAAGTCCTCGCGGGTGTAGTCGATCACGTGGTCGGCCCCGAGCGCTCGCGCCTGCTCGACGTTCCTCGTGCTGCAGACGGCGGTCACGTCCGCGCCGAGCGCCTTGGCGATCTGCACGGCGAACGTGCCGACGCCTCCCGAGGCGCCGTTGACGAGAACCTTCTGTCCCGGCTGAAGCTGCCCGTGGTCGCGTAAGCCTTGCAGCGCGCTCAGCGCCGCCACGGGGACGGCCGCCGCCTCCTCGAACGTCAGGTTCGCCGGCTTCCGCGTCACACCCTCCCGTGCGCAGACGTACTCGGCGAACGATCCACCGTCCCCGCTCCTCCCGCCGAAGACGTCGTCACCCAGTCCACCCGGTTGACCGAGGCGGCATGCACCCGCACCAGGACGCCGTCGTCCGGAAGCTCCGGCTGCTCGACCTCCCGGAGCTCCAGCACGTCAGGCGGGCCGTACCTGTCGCGAACGACAGCCTGCATCGCGGGCGCGAACGGCCGCGCGCTTACGGTGCGACGTTCTGGTTCACGTGGAAGAGATTGTCGGGATCGTAGGCGCGTTTCACCTCAACCAGGCGGTCGTAGTTCTGGCGGTAGTTGTCTCGAATTCGACCGTAGTCGTCGTCCTGCATGAAGTTGATGTAGCCGCCGGGCTCCGAGTAGGGCGACAATGCCTCGTAGTAGTCGCGCAGCCATTTGATCCGCTCGGCGTCCTTGGCCGGGTCGGTCCAGCCCGCCAGGAACACCATCCCGTACGTGGCGTCGCGGTAGGCGAAGGCGGTGTCGTTCGCTCCCACGCGATGGCATGCCCCGTTGATCGGGTACAGGTGCATCGTGCAGGTCACCTCGGGAACCCGCGAGCCATGCTCGACGTGGGCCGCGATCGCAGCGTCCGGAAGATCCTTGACGAAGGCCCCTTTCCAGTACGCACGAAGCCCCTTCGGATAGAGCGCGTCGAATGCGCCGTTCAGGGCCGGATACGGCAGCGGCCCGCTTCCGTCGGCAACGATCGGCGCGACGTCTCGGAACGGTTGCAGGGCCTTCTCGGCCTGGTCGAGGGGGCCCGCCCAGTGCACCACGACGAGACACAGAGTGTCGCCGTGCCGGTCCTCCGGGATGAACGGCAACGGCGGGGCGATCTGGAATCCGGGGAAGCCGCCGAACTCCTCCGGAGCCTCGCGGATGAATTCGTCGAACATGCGAAACACGGTGGCGGCGTCCTCGAGGTTGTAGAAGATCGGCCCGGCGAAGACCTGATCGACCTCGCTGAGCCGATACTCGAGCGAGGTCGCAACTCCGAAGTTGCCACCCCCGCCACGGAGACCCCAGAAGAGATCCTCGTTCTCGTGCTCGCTCGCGGTGACGAACCTCCCGTCCGCGGTCACGACGTCTGCCGAGATCAGATTGTCGATCGACAGGCCGAGCGCGCGGTCCAGGTAGCCGATGCCTCCTCCGAGCGTGAGCCCGGCGATGCCGGTGGTCGAGATGATCCCGCCTGTCGTCGCCAGACCGAAGGCGTGGGTTGCGTAGTTGAAGTCCCCCCACGTCGCTCCGGCGTCGGCACGGGCCGTCTTGTTCCTCGGATCCACACGCACGGTGCGCATCCCCGACATGTCGATGACCAGGCCTTCGTCGTTTGTCCCGAAACCGGGCCCGCTGTGCCCGCCGCCGCGCACTGAGAGGTCCAGCCCGTGCTCGCGTGCGAAGTTCACTGCACCTATGACGTCGCCGACCTGTTCGGCCTTCAGGACCGCCAGCGGAGACCTGTCGAACATCCCGTTGTGGACCGACCGCGCCTCGTCGTAACCGTCGTCCGCGGCGGTGATCACTCGGCCGCGTACCTGCTCATGTAGGGACTGAACGGCCTCCGCGGGGCTCACGCCGATGCTTGCCATTTCCTCACTTCCTTCGGACGACAGCAGCGAAGCCGATCCTACGCCGTCATCAGGTCTCTGAACAGAGCGGTCAACGTCGGCCCTCAGCCGAGCGTTGGCGAATCACTTCGTCCAAGCGCGAGGTCGATCGCGTCCTCGAGGGACAGCGCAGCCCCGGCGGCAAGCTCGGATGCAAGGAGCTCCGGCCCGAGCGCCGCCTCGAGCCTCGCGAACGTTTGCCGCTCGACGTCATCGAGCGTGTCTGCCAGTACGGCCAGATCGCCCCCGCGAGCCGTAGCGTGCCGTCGGCGTCGCGGCTCGCGAGCAGGTGCTCGAGCGCCGCCCGCAGATTCGCCTGCTCGGAATCGAGCCGCTCGAGCCACCTTCGAGCCTCCCGCGCCCGCAGCTCGGGCCGCGCACGCTCGGCGAGCTCGACGTACCAGGCTGCGTGATCGTCCCGGAGCGCTGGCGCATCCACGACCTCGTCGAGTCGTTCGGCGGCGAACTCGCGAATCGTCTCGAGCATCCAGTAGCGGTCGCCGGTGCGGCGGAGGAGGCTCTTGTCGACGAGCGAGGCGATGGCGTCGACGTCGGCGCCGCAGACCGCCTCGGCGGTCTCGAGCGTGCAGCCGCCGGCGAACACGGCCAGTCGTGCGAAGAGACCCTGTTCGGCCGGCGTCAGCAGGTCGTGGCTCCAGCCGATCGTCGCGCGCAGCGTCCGCTGCCGCTCGGGAGCCGAGCGAGAGCCGCCGGCGAGCAGTGGCAGCCGCTGCTCGAGCCGCTCGAGCAGCACCGACGGCGAGAGCGCCTTCACGCGCGCGGCAGCCAGCTCGATCGCGAGCGGCAGGCAGTCGAGACGCCTGCAGATCTCGGCGACCTCGCCGTTCGCGGCAAAGTCGGAGCTGACGGCGAGGGCGCGCTGGATGAAGAGCTCGGCCGCTTCCCGCTCTCGCAACGGATCGACAGCCACCTCCCACTCGCCGTCGACGTGCAACGGCTCCCGGCTCGTGACGAGCACCGTCAGATGCGGACAAGAGCTGATCGTGTCGGCAACGCCGCCGGCCGCGTCCAGCAGATGCTCGAAGTTGTCGAGTACGAGCAGCATCCGCTTGTCGCCCACTGTGGCCGACAAGGTGTCCTTGGAGCGCAGCGCCTGGCTGGCGACGGTCTCGACGAGCGCGGGATCGGCGAGCGTGGCGAGCGGTACCCACCAGACCCCACGGTCGTAGTCGTCCGCCGCCGCCGCTGCGGCCTGGAGCGCAAGTCGTGTCTTGCCGCTCCCGCCCGGACCGGTCAGCGTGACGAGCCGGACTCCCGGCCGGTGCAGCAACTCGGCGATCTGGTCGATCTCGCGCTCGCGCCCGAGGAACGGCGTCGCCGGAACCGGCAGGTTCGTCTCGTGCAGCGTCTTCAGCGGCGGGAAGTCTTCCATCCCGAGCTGGAAGAGGCGCTCGGGCGCACTCAGGTCCTTCAGACGGTGCAGGCCGAGATCGCGCACATCGGCTCCTGCCAGATCCACCGTCGCCTGTGTCAGGAGCACCTGCCCGCCGTGTCCGGCTGCGGCAATCCGTGCCGCTCGGTGCACGTCGAACCCGACGTAGCCCTCGTCGGACCGGACCGGCTCCCCCGTGTGCAGCCCCATCCGCACCCGGACAGGACCGCCCGCAAGCGCGAGTTGAGCGTCGGCAGCGGCCGCCACCGCATCGGACGCACGCGTAAAAGCGACGAAGAACGCGTCACCCTGCGTGTCGACCTCGACCCCCTCATGTTGACGCCAGGCATCGCGCAGGACACGCCGGTGCTCGGCCAGCACGTCGGTGTACTCGTCGCCCAGCGCCTGCAGCAGCCGCGTCGACCCCTCGATGTCGGTGAAGAGGAACGTCACCGTCCCGGTCGGGAGCTCGGGCCGCACCCGGCGATTCTCTCCCGTTCGCGGCCGCACTACCAGCACGTGCGTGCTCGGTCCTGCTCAGTGGAGGCGGCGGGAATCGAACCCGCGCAACATGTCGTTCGGCTAGGGGCTGCGCGCCTCAGCTCGGCGCTCCTGAGTCGCCCCGTCCAAGCGCGAGGTCATCGCATCCTCCTGGGACATCGCTGCACCCGCAGCCAGCTCCGCCTCACGCGAGCCGGGCCGAGCGCGGCCTGCGCCTGCGCGAGCGTTCGCTCGCGCTCACCACCCTCGTCCAGGGCACTGCCGAGGATCGATCGGAGCGCGTCGCTTCCGCCGAGCAATCGGGCTGCCACTTCAGCGTTTCCGGGGTCGGCCTCGCGCTCCGCGCGGCCGCTCAGGACGCCTCCTTCGATGGAAACGACACCGACCTCGACCGCGGGACTGGACGGCAAATCGCGCGCGGCGCATGATCACCACGTGCCTCGCGAGCTTCCGACCGGCTCCGTCACCTTTCTCTTCACCGACGTCGAGGGATCGACGAAGCTCCTGCACGAGCTGGGGCCGGAGGACTATGCGGACGCACTCGCCGCACACCGGCAGGTCATCCGCGAGGCGTGTGCCCGGCACCGCGGAGTCGAGGTAGACACCCAGGGCGACGCGTTCTTCGTCGCCTTTGCGACTGCGCCCGCCGCTCTCACCGCCGCCGCCGAGCTGACGGAGCAACTCTCCGCTGGTCCAGTCCGCGTGCGCGTCGGACTGCACACAGGGACGCCACTCCTCTCCGACCAGGGTTACGTCGGCATCGACGTCCATCGCGCCGCGCGGATCGCGGCGTCGGGTCACGGAGGCCAGGTGCTCGTGTCTCGGGAGACAGCGGCGCTCGTCGACGGCGGCCTACGCGACCTCGGGGAGCACCGCTTCAAGGACCTGCTGGCGCCGGAGCGGGTCTTCCAGCTCGGAAGCCGGGACTTCCCGCCGCTCAAGTCGCTCGGACGAATGAACCTGCCAGTTGCCGCGTGGCCGTTGCTCGGCCGCGAACGGGAGCTCGGCGAGATCCGCGCGCTCGTCGCCGACGGTGTGCGGCTGCTGACCCTGACCGGTCCGGGCGGGTCGGGGAAGACGCGGCTGGCGCTGCAGGCGGCGGCGGAGCTCTCGGATGAGTTCCTCGACGGGACGTTCTTCGTCGCGCTCGCGCCGCTCCGTGACACCCAGGCGGTGCGGTCGACGGTCGCGGAAGCGGTCGGGCTCCAAGCCGACGACGACGTCGCCGGCTGGCTTGCCTCCAGGCGGGTGCTGCTCGTGCTCGACAACCTCGAACACCTCGACGGAGTCGCCGCCGTCGCCGCCGAGCTCCTCGTGGGCGAGGTGGTCGTGCTCGCCACTTCGCGGCGCGTGCTGCACCTGAGCGCCGAGCGCGAGCTGCCGGTCGAGCCCCTCGCCGAGGAGCCCGCGGCGGAGCTCTTTGTCAGCCGCGCCGCAGCCGCCGGACGCCGCGTCGTCGTCGACGAGACGGTCACGGCGGTCTGTCGGCGTCTGGACAATCTGCCGCTTGCGATCGAGCTGGCAGCCTCGCGGGCGAAGGTGCTTCCTCCCGCCGCCCTGCTCGACCGACTCGACGAGGCGTTGCCGCTGCTCGCAGGCGGCGCGGTCGATCTGCCCGAGCGGCAGCGGACACTGCGCGCGACGATCCGATGGAGCCACGACCTCCTCGACGCCGACGCGCAGTATGCCTTCCGCCGCCTCTCGGTCTTCCGCGGCTCCTTCACGCTCGACGCTGCAGAAGCGATCTCGGGAGCGAACCTCGATCACCTCGAAGCGCTCCTCGACCATAGCCTGCTGCGCCCGCTCGGCGGGGAGCGCTTGTTTCTCCTCGAGACCCTGCGCGAGTACGCACGCGAGCGGCTGGACGAGGCCGGCGAGACCGCCGACTACGCACTCCGACACGCCCGCTGGTATCTCGATCGGCTGCAGGACAACTGCGGGGAACGACGCGGCGTGGGGAAATCAGAGCTTCTCATGTGGTACGACGCCGAGCAGGACAACCTGCGGGCGATGCTCGATCGCCTGACCGAAACCGCCCCGAAAGAGGCCGCGCGTGCCGCATGGATGCTTCATTTCTTCTGGGTATCGCGAGGTGCGTGGGCGGAGGAGCACGAGCGGCTGGGCTGGCTCCTCGGGCTCGACGTCCTCGCTGATCAATCGCGGGCGGAGCTCCTCGTCCGCGTCTCCGACGTCGAGATGCACCTGGGGCGGGTGGAAGCGGCCGGGGCCACCGCCCGCGAGGGGCTCGCCCTCTCCGAACCGGGCACGGAGGTTCACTGGCTGGCTCTCGCCGAGCTCGCCTTCCACGCCCTTCATCGCGGCGACCCGGAGGCGGCGGTTCGGCTCGGCCGGCAGGCGTTCGAAGAGGCCGAGGGGCTCGACGATCGGTCGCGCGTCTGGGCGATCGGCCACCTCGCGACGATCCTCATGAGCGTCGATCGCGCTCAGGAGGCGCGACCGGTCTACAAGCGGTTCATCCACGAGGCTCGGCGTAGCGGCCTCGAAGGCTTCGAGACAATCGGCCTGGCCGACCTCGGCTGGCTCGATCTCCTCGAGGCCGACTACGAATCCAGCCGGGCCGCCTATTCGGCCGCCCTGACCCAGCTCCGCAGTCGCGGAGACAAGTACTACGAGCTGGAGTCCCTGCGGGGACTTGGGCTTGCTCTGCTCGGCCTGGGACGCCGACTCGAGGCGCGCGCCGCGTTGTCCGAGATGCTCGAGGTGGCACTTGCCGCGACACGAACGCATTCCGTTTACGTCGCCGAGGCCCTGTCCGGCATCGCCTTTGCCGCCGAGCCGGAGGCCGTCGACCGCGCCGCCAGGCTCCGCGGCGCCGTCGCCCGCCTCTCGAGCGAGGCCGACGTCGTGGCCAACGCGTACTCCCGAGCAGACGAGGAGCTCGAACGCCATTTCGAACGCCAGCTGGTGGACGCGCTCGGAGCGGAAGCGTGGGAACGGGAGAAGGAGGCCGGCTCGATGCTGAGCCTCGAGCACGCCGTCGCGCTCGCGCAATCGCTCTGCGGCGAATCCACCCGAGCACTCGTCCCGTAGACTCGACGGGAGTCCTCCGAGCGAGACGGGTCTCCGGACGCACCGTAGATCTCGCCTTTTGAGTACCTCTCGCAGAAGTGCATCTGTGTCTCGCCCTCCATCGTGGTCTGAGGAGCCGGCTGGATGACGTCAGAGCTCGATACCCATGCCGAGCTCGTGCTCGAGCTCGATGAGCTGGCGAAGCTGGCGAAGCTTCTCAGCGTCCTCGTCGCGGCCAAGTGCGGAGAGCATCCGTGCAAGGTCGCCCTTCGACGCGACCGCCGGTCGGAGCCCATGGCCGATGGGCTCACGGATCGCCGCTCGTCGTAGGTCGTCGTAACCGCGCGTGCCGGCCGGCACCGGGATCACCCGAAGTTCGCCGTGAGAAGTCATCACCGTCGTCGGCTCTTCGGCGTCGAGGTCCGTCTCCCCCACGCCCAGCTCGTCGAGCGCGTCGGCGAGACGCCCCGAGCGCTGGAGCGAAGCCGCACCGCGGACGCGCAAGAAGGTGCGCGCCGTGCTCATGTCCTTCTTCCGCTGGGCGCAGGGCGAGTTCAAGCTCCAGGGCAACCCGGCCGTCCCGATCCGGAGCCCGCGGCTACGCGACATCGAACGTCCACTGTTCGATCGCGACGTCGTCGACCGGATCGTCGCCGCTCAGCCCGAGCTCCGCGATCGCGTCGCGCTCAAGCTCCTCTTCCTGATCGGCATCCGCAAGGGATCGCTCGCCAAGCTCCGCCTCAGGGACTTCGATCTCGGCGCCGCGTGCACGTGCAGGCCAAGGGCGGAAAGATCCGGAACCTGCCCTTGCCGACTGAAGAGCTGCGGCAGGAGCTTCAATTGCTCATCCTCGGGCGCGACCCGAACGAATACCTGCTCTTCCCCGAGGTCAAGGCGCCGCGCTGGCAGAAGGGTCAAGTTTCGGGCGAGGACAAGGCAGAGATCGAGGTCGTGCACGCGAACCGGCTCAAGCCGCTGAGCTCGACCGCTCTCCATCGCTGGTGGTACCGCTGCCTCCAGCGGCCGGCGTCGTCGAGCCCGGGCAGACCAAGGGAATGAAGATGCACGCGGCCCGCTACACGGCCGGCACGGAGTTCTACCTCGCGACCGGCGACATCCGAGCGACGCAGCAGCTGCTCGGTCACGAGGACATCGGCACGACGGCGAACACCTACGTCCAGCCGAACGAAGCGAGCCTCGAGCGCAAGCTCGCCGAGATCTACGAGTCGGGCGATGCGGACAAAGATTCCGCCCGGCCCCGCTGAATCGCAATCGTTCCCCTCGCCAAATCGCGATTAGCAGGGAAAGTGGAGGCGGCGGGAATCGAACCCGCGTCCGCGGACGCACCGGTGCGAGCATCTACAAGCTTAGGCCGCCCTTTGGATTCACCCGGCGGCCGGTGTGCGACCGACCTACCGCCGGACTAGCCCTCCTGAAATGTCGCGCCTCCGGCGAGTGGCTTTCCTTCGGCGCCGAGCCCGCTTGTTGATGCCGGCTCCGGGACGCGGGCTTGCCCGGGCCGACACGCTACGTAGTCCCTAGAGACTAGGCAGCGAGTGCGAGATTGTGATCCGCACTTGCATTGGTTCCGGTTGTTTTACGAGGCCGACCGGAGACCTCGGCTTGCAGCTCGCCCGGAGAACCGACCACGTCGAAGCCATGGCGCCCCCGTATGTTCCTTGCCCGCGCATTGTACCTCCTGCCCCGCCGCTATCCTGGAATCCGCGCCCCGCGCCGCTGCGGTCGCTCCCAGGCGACGCCGCCTCCTGACTCCACGACTCGGAGGTGACCCCGGTGCGCATCCTGATCGCTGAAGACGAAACGATCATCCGCCTCGACCTTCTCGCGATGCTCGAGGCCGCGGGCTACGAGGTCCGCGAGGCGCGCGACGGCCTCGAAGCGGTCGCCGTCGCCCGCGACTGGCAGCCGGAGCTCGTGCTGCTGGACGTCAAGATGCCGGAGCTCGACGGCATCGAGGCGGCGCGCCGGATCACCGCCATGCGGCCCGTGCCCGTCGTGCTGGTCACCGCGTACACCGACCGGGCGCTCGTCGAACGCGCCGTCGGCGCCGGCATCAGCGCGTATCTCGTCAAGCCGTTCCGCGAGTCGGAGATCGTCCCGGTGATCGAAACCGCGTGGGCTCGCCATGCCGACTGGCTCGACTCACGCCGCGAGCTCGGCCGGCGCGGCGGCCTCGAAGCCGTCGACGTCGTCGTCGCAGGCACGCACCGCTATCCCCTCCGGATCGAGCGCCACGCCGACGGGACGGTCGACGTGACGCTTGCCGAGGAGCGTTAGGGCGCGGGCGGCGGCGGGGGCGGCGGCGGAACGGGCACCGCCGTGGTGACTGCAGACGTCGCGGCCGGTGCACCGAACCGGTCGGTCGCCGTCTCCACCACGTTCAGCGTCGCCCCGGCATCGTCGCTCGAGACGACGTACGTCGCGGTCGTCGCGCCCGGGACGGCGACGCAGTTCGCGCCGGTCGCGTCGCAGCGCTGCCACTGGTACGTGAGCGTGACGTCGTTGTTGCTCCACGTGCCGGGCGTCACTGTCAGCTTCTGGCCGATGTCGACCGTGCCGGTGATCGCCGGCGGCGTCACGTTCAGCGGGGTCAACTGTTTCGTGACGTGACCCTGCAGGATGCGCGTGAGGTTTGCCGAGTCGACCTGCGAGATCGGGCGTCCTCCGACGACGACGAGCTCGACCAGCGCTCGGTCGAGACGCATGTACAACAAGCTCTCGTAGACCTTGATCGTCTTCAGCTGCACGCTGAGGGGCTGCTCGACCGTCCCGTCGCCGATCGACGGGTGACGGAGCGCGCTCAGCTTGACTGCAGCGGCCGTCACGTGGGCGGCGCTCGCCACTCCCGCGATGAACCCGGCCCGCCCTGCCTTCGACTTCAGGATCCGCTGCACGACTGCGAGGTCCGTGCCGACCTGCGTCTTCGTCTGCGCGAGCATTCCCTGCGAGCGCACCTCGACGATCAGCGAACGGCCGTACGGCGTCGAGAGTTTGAGCGTCCGCTGATACGCGGCGAGGTAGCCGCCCTTCGCAACGGAGCCCTGCGACACGATCTTCGCTCCCGGCACGTCGGCGGGGACGAGCGTCATGCCCGCGACACTCGGCTGGAACGAGGCTGCCGATGCGCTTGCGACGACCGCGACCGAAGCGACCGCCGCCACGGCGATCTGAGACAGGACCTTCATCAGTTGACCCCTTTCACGCTAGCGCGCCCGCTTGACGGCGCGCTCCATCTGGCGTTTCGCATCGCGATCGATCAGGTCGCGACGCTTGTCACGGTGCTCCTTGCCGCGCGCGATCGCAAGCTCGACCTTCACCCGGCTGTCCTTGAAATAGAGGCGCGTCGGAACGATTGTCAACCCCTTTTCGCGCACCTTCCCGTACAGCGAGTCGATCTCACGGCGATGGAGCAGCAGCTTCCGCGCCCGCGTCGGCTCGTGGTTCGCCCGGTTCCCCTGGTCGTAGACGGCGATCTCCAGGCCGACGAGCCACGCCTCGCCGTCGCGAACCTCGGCGTAGGCCTGAGCGAGCGTCGCCCGCCCCACCCGCAGCGACTTCACCTCGGTGCCGGTCAGCGCCAGGCCGGCCTCGATCCGCTCGAGCAGCTGGTAGTCGTGGCGCGCACGGCGGTTCTCCGCGATCGTCTTCTCGGCCATCGGCGACGAGGGTAGCGTCACTCCAACCCTCGGCTCGTTCTAGGGTCGGACCAGGGTGATTCCGGATTGTCCCTGGATGAGGCATCCGGCACCCTCGAGTCATGAGCGAACACATCACACATACCCAAGGCATCAAGCGCCTCGAGCGCAGTTCGTCCCACCGGATGCTCGCCGGCGTGTCCGGCGGCCTCGGCCGCTACTTCGACCTCAATCCCGCCGTCTTCCGCCTCGGCTTCGTCGTCCTGACGCTGCTCGGCGGTGCCGGCATCCTCACCTACCTCGCCGCCGTGCTGGTGATCCCCGAGGAGGGCGCCGAGCAGTCGATCGCCGCCCGTGTCCTGGCGGAACGCCGGCAGCGGCCGATCCCGATGGTCGGGCTCGGACTCGTTGCGGCGGCGCTGCTCGTGCTCCTCTCGCGAGGGGACGTCTGGCCCGTCGCCGGAGCCGGCTGGGTCTTCGTCCTGGTCGCGGGCCTCGCCATCCTGTGGACGTACGACTCGCGGAAGGGCGATCGCCGCTCGCGGCGTCTGCTCACCGGGCTCGTGACACTTGTCGGGCTGGTGTTCGCGACGGCAGTCGCCGCGATCATCGTCGGATTTGCGTGGTTCCACGTCAGCCTCGGCGACGGCGTCGGCGACCGCGTCTACACGCCGGCGACGGCGGCCGAGGTGAAGCCGTCGTACTCGCTGGGAGTCGGGAACCTGCGGGTCGACCTGTCAAACATCCATGCAGCCGCGAAGGTGCACGCCAAGGTCGGCGTCGGCGAGCTCCGCATCGTCGTCCCGCGCAACGTCGCCGTTGCGGTGGACGCCCGGGCGACGGTCGGCGACGTGTACGTCTTCAACCAGCGCGACGACGGCCACAACGCGAGCATCCAGACCGGCTCGGGCTCCGCCCTGGTGATCGACGCGAAGATCGGAGCAGGCCGCATCGAAGTGGTCCGCGCAGGCGAATGACAACCGCACCCGCACCGCTCTTCGAGCGCAGCAGGGAAGACCGCGTGATCGCCGGCATCTGTGCCGGCGTCGCGGCGCGGCTGGGCGTCGACCCGACGCTCGTCCGCTTCGTCTTCGCCCTGCTTGCGCTCGCGGGCGGCGCGGGCATCCTGCTGTACCTCGCGCTGTGGGTCTACGCAGGCACCGGCCGCGTCTGGGCGGCGGCCGCTCTCGTCACGGTCGCCGGCGCACTCCTGCTGCTCGCACTCGGCCTGTCGAACGCATCGGTCGCAGGAGCGACGCTGCTGATCGCCGGCCTCACGATCCTCCTCCTGCGCGGCGGGTCGTTCCGTCCGGGCGGGCGCGTCCCGGTGCTCGCGGTCGTCCTGCTCGCCGCCGGCGCCGTGATCTTCCTCGGCGAGCACGGCAAGTCGGGGCCGCTCGTCGCACCCGGCGCGGTTGCGGGCGCCCTGCTACTGGTCATCGGACCGTGGCTCTGGCAGCTCGCCGGCGAGCGCTCCGAGCGGATTCGGCTCGCGGAGCGCGCAGACGTGGCGGCGCGCGTCCACGACTCGGTCCTGCAGACCCTGGCCCTCGTCCAGCGGCACGCCGGCGATGCGACGCGCGTAGCCGCGCTCGCGCGGCGCCAGGAGCGGGAGCTTCGGCGCTGGCTCTACGGCAGCGGCGTCGGCGGCGCTGCCACGCTGATCGACGCGCTCGGCGAAGCCGCGGCGGACGTCGAGGAGCTCCACCGCGTCCGCGTCGAGCTCGCGAGCGCAGGCGACCTTCCGCTCGACGAGCCCCTCGGGCAGCTCGTGCTGGCCGCGCGCGAGGCGATGACGAATGCTGCGAAGTTCTCCGGCGTCGACGAGATCGCGGTCTACGCGGAGTGCGGCCCCACCGGCGTGGCCGTCTTCGTCCGCGACCGGGGCGCAGGTTTCGACCGAGCCGCCGTCGCCGCCGACCGGCGCGGGCTCGCCGACTCGATCGAGGGTCGCATGACGCGCGCCGGCGGGGCGGCCGCCGTGACGACGGCGCCCGGCTCGGGCACCGAGGTCGAGTTGAGACTGCCGGGAGGCGACCGATGAAGCGGCGCGTCGTCCTGGTCGACGACCACGCACTCTTCCGCGCAGGAGTGCGCGGCGAGCTCGGCGACGCGGTCGACATCGTCGGTGAGGCCGGCAGCGTCGCGGACGCGGTGCCGCTGATCCGCGAGCTCGACCCGGAGGTCGTGCTGCTCGACGTCCACCTCGAGGACGGCGGCGGCGAAGGCGTGATCGCTGCGGTGACGCAGGAGCGCCCCGGCGTGAAGTTCCTGGCGCTGTCGGTCTCCGACGCGGCGGAGGACGTGATCGCCGTGATCCGGGCCGGGGCGCGTGGCTACGTGACGAAGACGATCTCCGCCGACGAGCTCACGGACGCGATCGAGCGGGTCGCGGAGGGCGACGCGGTGTTCTCGCCGCGGCTGGCCGGCTTCGTGCTCGACGCCTTCGCCGCAGGCGACCGCGTCGGCGGCGACGAGGAGCTCGACACGCTGACCGCGCGCGAGCGCGAGGTCCTGCAGCTGATCGCCCGCGGTTACCGGTACAAGGAGATCGCCGCGCGGCTGCACCTCTCCGTGAAGACCGTCGAAGCGCACGTCTCGAGCGTGCTGCGCAAGCTCCAGCTGTCGTCGCGGCACGAGCTCACGCGTTGGGCCCAGCAGCGCCGCCTCGTCTAGAGGCGAGTGCGAGGTCGACCTTGCCCTCGCTGTGGGCGATCGACTCGACACGGACCTCGATCGCGTCCCCGAGCCTGAACCGGCGACCAGTCTTGCGGCCGACGAGCGCCGACCCGAGCGAATTGAGCTCGTAGAACTCGCCGTGCAGCCGCCGTGCCGGCAGGAACCCCTCGAACACGTCGAAGCGGACGAAGAGGCCCGATCCAATCAGCCCGATGATCTCCCCCTCCCACACCGTTTCCCAGCCGGCGTCGTACAGACGCCGCTCGAGCAGCCAGGCCGCGCAGATCTCGTCGGCGAGGTACTCGATCTGGGCCGCCTCCCGCTCGCGCTCGGAGGCGTGCTCGGCGAGCGCCTGGAGATCGGGGTACGGCGGGCCCTCGGCCAGGCCGAGCTCGCGCAGCAGGGTGCGGTGCACGACCAGATCGGGGTACCGGCGAATCGGCGATGTGAAGTGGCAGTACGCATTGCTCGCGAGGCCGGCATGGCCGAGGTTCCGCGGGTCGTAGCGCGCCTGCTTGAGCGCGCGGAGGACGAGCGCCGGGAACGCCTCACGGCCGCGGCCGGCGCCGGCGGTGTACTCCGCGACGCGCAGCGAGACGGCTCCCGCCAGCTTCGCCGCCTGCTCCGGAGTCAAGCGGTCCGGGACCGGCGGTGTCGGCACCTCGAGGTCGGTGAGCTTCGCGACGAGCTGCTCGACCGCCTGCGGGTCGGGCCGCTCGTGCACGCGATAGAGCGACTCCCGGCGCCGGCCGGCCAGGAACGCCGCCACGTGCTCGTTCGCGAGGATCATCAGTTCCTCGACGAGCATGTGAGCGTGGGGCTCGCCTTCGAGCCACGCGTCCGCGACGCCGCCCTCCCCGTCGAAGCGGTAGACGACCTCGGGTGTCTGCACCTGCAGCGCCCCCCGGGCGAAGCGCCGAGCGCGTAGCTCGCGCGCGAGCTCGTCGTTCAGCTCCAGGGCGGCGACGATCGCGGGAGGCGCCTCGCGCGCCTGAGCCTGCCCGTACGTGAGTCGCGCGTCCGAACGGATCACCGACCGGTAGAACTGCGGTGCGCCGTTCGGGGGGATCTCGACCGTCACGCAGAGCCGGTCCTCGTTCGGCCGCAGCGAGCACAGGTCGTCCGCGAGGTCGTGCGGGAGCATCGGCGCCACCGCACCCGGCACGTAGGTCGAGAGCGCGCGCCGCGCAGCGCCGCCGTCGAGCGGCGTCCCGGCGCCGACGAAATAGGAGACGTCGGCGATGTGCACCCACGCGCGGATCCCGTCCTCCTCGCGCCGGAACGAGAGCGCGTCGTCGAAATCCTTCGCCGTGTCGGGGTCGACCGTGAACGTCAGCAGGTCGCGCAGGTCGACCCGGTCTGCGAAGTCGGGGGCCGGCGGATCGTTCTGCTCGAACTCGACACGCGCTCCCTTCTCAACGAGCAGCGCCTCGAGCACGTTCTCGATGCGACCGGCCGACCCCAGAACGCGTTCGATCCTGGCCCGTCCGCGTCCGGTCTGCACGAGCGCCAGGTCGCCTTCCTCGAGGCCGCCGCTGCCCTTCGCGTCGAGCACGATCGGAACAGCTGGACTGAAGTAGGGCTCCCCGACGAGCAGCCGGCCACGACGGCTAACTTCGACGACCAGCGAGGAACTGGAGTGCGGCGGCAAGGGCGTGCCGCGAGCGTATGTCAGGCTGAACGCCGCCGCGCGAGATGTCGTAGCCGGCGGGCGTCAGGTAGCGCGCGACAGTCAGCTTGAGCGCAGCGCCCGACGGCAGGCGGTCGATCTGCTGGACGAGCGACTTGCCGTAGGTCGGCAGCCCGACGATCGTCGCTCTGCCGTGGTCCTTCAGCGCGCCGGCAACGACCTCGGACGCACTTGCGCTCCCTGCGTCGACGAGCACCACGAGCGGCGACGAGACCGCCAGGTTGTTGTGCGCATAGACGATCCGCAAGGGCCGGTGCGCTCCGGCGAGCGAGACGACCGTCGAACCGTCGCGCAGGAACAGCGACGAGATCTTCACCGCCTCGTCGAGCAGGCCGCCCGGATTGCCCCGCAGGTCGAGGATGAGCGAGGTCGCGCCCTGCGCGCGCAGCCGTTGCACGGCACTCTTGGTGGCGGCGCCTGAGCCGCGCGCGAACGCCGAGATGCGCACGATGCCGACGGTGCCGTCGAGCTGTGCGTGAACCGGGTCGGTCTTGAACTGCTGGCGCATCAGCTTGACGTCGAGCGTGTGCTGGCCGCGGCGAATCCGCAGGCTGACGGTCGTCCCGGGCACGCCGAGAATCCGACCGACCGCCTCGTGGTAGGTGAGGCGCGCGGTCGACGCGCCGTCGACAGCGAGGATCGTGTCGCCGGGGCGCACTCCCTGGACATGAACGGAGCCGACCGACGTGCGGCGGACGAGCAGTCCGCCCGGGGCCGGGAGCACGGTGATGCCGACGCCGCCGTAGCCGCCGGCGAACGCGCGCCGCGCGACGCGGTACTCCGCCGGGGTGAGGTAGGCGGTGTAGCGGTCGTGGAGGGCGGCCAGCACGGCCGGGATCGTCGACCTCCCGAGCACAGCAGGCGGCACGTGCCGGTAGTAGCTGGAGGCGAGCTCGTCGCGGACCTGCTGGAGCTCGCTCGGCCCGACCGACCGTGGCGGCAGCGGGTGCAGGACGAGCCCAACACCGAAGGCGGCGCCCGCCGCCAGAGCCACTGCGAGCACCGCCGTGCGCCGCATGGCGGGACTGTACTCCGACCCGCCTGGACCGGCTAGCGGCTAGGGGTAGGGCTAGATGCGCAGGAAGCGGCGAATCGTCAGCCCGGAGCCGATCGCACCCAGGCTGAGGCCCATGCCGACCAGGATCAGGGCCGTCACCGGGAAGGCGAGCGCCTTCACGTCCGCGTCGCCGGAGAGGTGCGGCAGGATCGCCGGTAGCGCGATCGCCTTGCCCAGCACCATGAAGAAGACGGCCAGAATCGAGCCGGCCAGGCCGCAGAACAGGCCCTCGAGCATGAACGGCCCGCGGACGAACCAGTTGGTCGCTCCGACGAGCTTCATCACCTCGATCTCACGACGCCGCGAGAAGATCGACAGCCGGATCGTGTTCGAGATCAGCAGGATCGACGCGATCAGCAGCACGAACGTCGCGAGGACGAACACCACTTCGATCACGTGCGCGACCTGGAGGATCCGGTGCGAGACGCGTTTGCCGTCGCTCACCTTGTCGACGCCCGGTGGCAGCGTCGGCTTGACGATCGAGAGGTAGAGCTTGTCGACGTTCTCGGCCTTGTTCGGCGTCACCTCGAGCTCGTCGGGGAACGGATTCGACGTCAGGTTGCGGACGAGCTCCGGGTACTTGCGCTTCATGATCTGGAGCGCCTGCTCTTTCGGGATGTAGTTGATGCCGCCTTGCTTGACATACGGGCTCTGCTCGAGCCGGCGGGCGAGGGCGTTCTTCTCGGCGCGCGTCGCGTCGGGGCTGCGCTGGAAGTAGACCTTGACCACGAGCTCCTTCTTCACGTGGTTCGACCACGACACCGTCCACGTGCCGAGGGCGATGAACAGGCCGAGCAGGAACATCCCGATCAGCACCGTCATCGTCGCGGCGATCGTCGTCGACAGATTCGCGCCCAGCGACCGCCAGGCCTCCGAGACGAGCAGCCTTCCTCTCGCGCTCATTCGCCGGCGTAGCCTCCGCGGCGCTCGTCACGGGCGAGGCGGCCGTGCTCGAGCTGGATTACGCGCTTGCGCATCTTGTCCACCATCTCGCGATCGTGGGTGACCATCAGGATCGTGGTGCCGCTGCGGTTGATCCGGTAGAGCAGCTGCATGATCCCGACCGACGTGTCCGGGTCGAGGTTGCCGGTCGGCTCGTCGCAGACGAGGAGCGGCGGATGGTTGACGAACGCGCGCGCGATCGACACGCGCTGCTGCTCGCCGCCGGAGAGCTCGTCGGGGAGCGAGTTCATCTTGTGGGACAGGCCGACCATCGCGAGCACCTCCGGCACCTTCTTGCGCACCGACATCGACGACTCGCCCTGCACCTTCAGCGCGTAGGCGACGTTCTCCGACGCGGTCCGATTCGGGAGCAGCTTGAAGTCCTGGAAGACACAGCCGATGTTCCGGCGGAGCATCGGCACCTTGCTGCGCTTCAGGCGACCGAGCTCACGTCCGCCGAGCACGATCTTGCCGCCCGTCGGCTCGAGCTCCTTCAGCAGCAGACGCACGAGAGTCGACTTGCCCGAGCCCGAGGCCCCGACGATGAAGACGAACTCGCCCTTGTCGATGTGGAAGGTGACTTCGCTGAGCGCGGTCACGTCGGGCTCGTACACCTTCGTCACCGAGTCGAACACGATCATCGAGCCGACCGACGGCGGTGTGCTCGCCGGAAGCGGCGGCTCCTCGACGACGGCGGTCGCTCCGGTGGTTGTCAGCTCGGTCTCCTGCACGGGCGGGGGGTGCCGCCTACCGGGCGGCCCTGACGCGAAGGTTCGCACGATTGTAGCTCACCGGCTAGACGATCCTCCCTGCGGCCCGGGCGAGCAGGTATTCGCGGATGAACGGGTCGAGTTCGCCGTCCAGTACCGCCTGCGCGTTGCCGGTCTCGTAGCCGGTGCGGGTGTCTTTCACGAGTTGGTACGGATGGAGGACGTAGGACCGGATCGACTCGCCACCGAATCCGGTGTCGGCCGATCCACCCCGTTCCTTCGCCAACAGCGCTTCCCTCTCCTCCTCGGCGCGCTCGACCAGACGCGCCTTGAGGACGCGCATCGCGGTCTGCTTGTTCGCAGACTGCGAGCGCTCGTTCTGGCACTGCACCACGATGCCCGTCGGCAGGTGCGTGATCCGGACGGCGCTGTCAGTCTTGTTCACGTGCTGCCCGCCGGCGCCCTGCGCGCGATAGGTGTCGATCTTCAGGTCACCCTCGTCGATCTCCACATCCGCGTCGACGGAGAGCAGCGGAGCGACGATCACGGTCGCGAACGCCGTGTGGCGGCGATGTGCCGCGTCGAACGGGCTCTGGCGCACGAGACGGTGCTTGCCGCGCTCGGCCTTCAGGATCCCGTAGGCGTTCTCACCGCCGACGGTGAAGGTGCTCGACTTGAGCCCCGCCTCCTCCCCCGGGCTCGCCTCCAGCAGGTCGACCGCGAACTGCCGCCCGGCCGCCCAACGTTCGTACATCCGCAGCATCATCTCCGTCCAGTCCTGCGCGTCCGTTCCGCCGGTGCCCGACTGGAGCGTGACCACCGCGTCGCCGGCGTCGTACTCGCCGTCGAAGAGCGCCGCCTCCTGCAGGCGCGCCAGCTCGGCGTGCAACGGCCGCAGCGTCGCCACGAGCTCGGCGTCGAGCTCACTGCCGTCGAGCGACGCCAGCTCGCGTGCGTCGTCGTAGTCCCGCCGCAACGCGCGATAGCCCTCGAGCCGACGGGTGGTGCGCGCGTGCTCGGCCGAGACTGACGCGGCCCGCGCCTGGTCGTCCCAGAAGCCGGGAGCGTTGAGCTCCGCTTCGAGCTCGGTCAGCCGCTGTTCGAGTGATGCGGGGTCAAAGGTACTCACGGACCCAGTCGAGCTGGGCCCCGAGCTCGTCGAGCTGCTCGGTGATCGATTTCCCCTCGTCGGTCATCCGCCCGATGGTACCGCGAGCCGGTTGCCCGTCTCAGCCGCACCGCCGCGTGCTGCCGACGCCGGCGAGCGTCGCGAGGCCGCGCGAGAGGTTCGGCGTCAGGCTCAGGTCGATATAGCCGGGATGGCGGACGGTTAGGCGCACCATCCCGCCCGGTTCGCGCGACACGCAGCCCTGGCGGCTCCGCCAGTACGGCGACCAGCGCAACGCGACGCGGTAGTTCCCCGGCTTGTCGACGACGAGCACTGCGCGGGTGGGCCACAGCCAGTCCACGCTCGCGAGGCCCGGTCCGACGACGAGCGACCGTGCGTTCGGGAGCTCGTACACGGACACGTGCCGCGAGCGGAAGACCGGGAGCAGGCCGGACCGGCCCTGGCGAATCAGTCTCGCCTCGAGTTGCGAGCTGTAGTCCGGCTTCGCGTCCGAGAGCACGACGTAGCGCACGCCCAACGACCGCAGCCAGCCCCGGTAGGCGTCCGGTCGGAGCGGATGGTCGTAGAGCACCTCGTTCAACGGGAAGTCGCTCTGGCGATACCAGCCGCGGACGATCGGAATCCCGGCATCCGGCAGGTACGCCGCCGCCCAGTGGTCGGCCGTGTCGACCGCCTCCACGCGGAAGGACGGGCTCAGGTGCTTGTGGAGGTACGTGATCGCGGGCTGCCAATAAGCGCTCGCCTGCCCGGGATCCGCGCTCGCGGTTGCGTAGCTCGACACGATCGGCACGATGTTCCACGTCGCCGTCAGGATCAGCGCGGGCACGACCAGCGGCAGCGGCCGCCAGCGCCGGAGCGACAGGGCGAGAACGACGATCGGCAGCGCCGCGTAGCGGATGCGCTCGATGTTGGATCCCACCGCCGACGGCACGACGAAGGCCGCGAGGCACGCGATCAGGTAGACGAGGAAGAGGCCGCGCAGCGGGCGGGCTGCGGGAACGCCTCCTGTGAGGATGAGGCCGAGGGCACAGAACCCCACCGCGGCGGCGAACTGCCACAGGCCGAACGGAAAGCGGCCGCCGTCGGAGAAGAGCCGATAGAGGACGAACTCGAGCCCGCTACCACCGACCACGATCGCGAGCGGGAGGCGGACGTCGCGGAGACTGCGCCTGGCTACGGCCAGGCCGCCGAGGAGCACCGCCAGCAGCATGAACGCAAGCGGGCTCGTTCCGAGACACAGCAGCGCACAGAGCGCGAAGCGTCCGCGGCGGCCGGACTGCAGCGCCCACAACGACAGCAACGCGAACGACATCGCGAGCGCGAACGGGAACGCGGCCGTCAGCACGATGCCCGCCCACAGCACGGCGAACGTGCGGCTCGAGAGGCGGGCCGAGTCGCCCCATTGCCGGAGCGCAACGAGCGTGAATGCGAGCGACGCGGCTGCGATCGTTGCGACGGCGAGCACCTTGATCCCGAGCACCACCGCGAGCGGGTAGTAGAGAAAGCTGTACGTGACGAACGAATAGCGGCCGGCGTACCAGAAGTTGTTCCAGAGAACGAAGCCGTGCTGGATCAGAAAGGTGCGCTGGTAGGCATGCGCGGCGAGATCGACGCCCGGCGGCCCCAGCCACAGCAGGATCGACGCGAGGCTCGCTGCGACCACCGTCGAGATGAGTGCCTCGCGGGCGACCACGCGAGGGTCAGCCAAGCTCACGCCGACAGCCTATTCGGTCGCGCTGTCGCCCCGCAGTCGTGACCAGACGCCGATGTCGCTGCGCCGTCCCTCCTTGAAGTGGACGGACCGGAGGACGCCCTCCGGCCGGTACCCGGCCCGGGTGGCGACCCGCTCCGAGGCGGGATTCGTGATCGCGATCCGGAGCTCGAGCCGCTCGAGCTCGAGCTCACTGAATCCCCACCGCGTCAGCAGCGACAGCGCCCGGCCGGCGATGCCCCGACCGCGCGCGGCTGGAGCGACCGCATAGCCGATCTCGCCCTCCCGTGCCGGGAGGTCCAGCCGGAACATCGAGGCGAAGCCGAGGAACTCGCCGTCAGCGGCTCCGCGCACGACGAAGCCGGCCCGGCTGCCGTTCCGCCAGCCGTCCTCGTAGCCCCGGATCCACGAACGGACGAACGACTCCCCCGCCGCCGTCGGGACCATCGTGAACTCCTTGATCGCCGCGTCCTGGACGAGCTCGAGCAGCGCAGGCACGTCGCTCCTCCCCATCCGGTCGAGCCGGATGACGCCGTCGGCGAGCGGAGGATCAGGCGCCCTCAGGCGCCGTGGCACTTCTTGTACTTCTTCCCGGAACCGCACCAGCAGGGGTCGTTCCGGCCGATGTTCTCGAGCTCGGAATTGACCTTCGGCCTGGTGGCGACCGGCGTCGCGACAGCACCGCCTCCCGCGGCGCCGAGCGTCGACGTGCTCCCGGCGGCGACGATCGCATCCGCGCCCGCGACGGAGCCGTGCTCGTAGCTCAGGTTGCCCGCGGCGTTGCCGTTGCCTCCCTGCTGCAGCTGGCTCTCGTCCGCCGTCACCTCGGCGTGGAAGAGCAGCGCGACGACCTCTTCGCGGATCGTGCGGTTCAGCTCCTGGAACATCACGTGGCCCTCGTTGCGGTACTCGACCAGCGGATCCTTCTGGGCCATCCCGCGCAGATGGATGCCCTCACGGAGGTAGTCCATGTTCTCGAGGTGCTCGCGCCAGCGGACGTCGACGGTCTGGAGGACGATGAAGCGCTCGAGGTCGCGGATCAGCCCAGGCTGGATCTCCTCGAGGTCGGCCTCGCGCTCGTCGTACGCGTCGAGTGCGTCGTCGAGGAACTCCTGGACGACTGCCTCGCGATCGAGCCCCTTCAGCTCGTCGACCGCGACGCCGGTCCCGTAGAGCGTGTCCATCGCCGAGACGAGGCCGTTGAGGTCCCAGTCCTCTGCATGCTCGGACTCGGTGTACACCGAGACGACGTCGGAGACGACCTCGGGCAACCACTCCTGGCGGATGTCTTCGCCCAGATCTTCGCCGTGCAGCACACGGTTACGCTGCTCGTAGATCACCTGCCGCTGGACGTTCATCACGTCGTCGTACTTGAGGACGTTCTTGCGCGCGACGAAGTTCTGCTCCTCGACCTTCTTCTGCGCGTTCTCGATCTGCCGCGAGAGGATCGACGCCTCCATCGGCTGGTCCTCCGGCAGCTTGAAACGCTCCATGATGTTCTGGATGCGGTCGCCGGCGAACAGCCGGACGAGATCGTCCTGGCCCGAGAGGTAGAACCGCGTCTCGCCTGCATCGCCCTGGCGCCCTGAGCGGCCGCGCAGCTGGTTGTCGATTCGGCGCGCCTCGTGTCGCTCGGTGCCGAGCACGTACAGGCCGCCGACCTCTCGCACGCGGTCGTCGATCTTGATGTCGACGCCGCGGCCCGCCATGTTCGTCGCGATCGTGACCGCACCCGCCGCTCCGGCGTCCTTGATGATCTCGGCCTCGCGGGCATGCTCCTTCGCGTTGAGGACGTTATGCGCCACTCCCTGGCGCTTGAGCAGCTCGCTCAGGTACTCGGACGTCTCGACGGCGATCGTGCCGACGAGCACGGGCTGGCCCTTTTCGCTGCGCTCCTTGATGTCCCCGACCACGGCGTCGAACTTGGCCTGCACGGACTTGAAGATCAGGTCGTTGCGATCGTCGCGCGCGACACGAACGTTCGTGGGGATCTCGACGACGTTCAAGCCGTAGATCTCGACGAACTCCTTCTCCTCGGTCTTGGCGGTACCCGTCATGCCGGCGAGCTTGTCGTACAGCCGGAAGTAGTTCTGCAGGGTGATCGTGGCGAGCGTCTGGTGCTCCTCCTGGATCGCGACGCCTTCCTTGGCCTCGACCGCCTGGTGCAGGCCTTCGCTCCAGCGCCGACCTTCCATGATCCGGCCGGTGAACTCGTCGACGATCTTCACCTCGCCGTCCTGGATGACGTAGTCGACGTCGCGCTTGTAGAGCGACTGCGCCTTCAGCGACTGGATCAGGTGGTTGACGAACTGGACGTTGTTCGCCGCGTAGAGATGCTCGATCCGCAGAGCGCGCTCGATCTTCTCGATGCCGTTCTCGGTCGGCGCGACCGTCTTGTGCTTCTCGTCGTAGAGGTAGTCGTACTCCTGCGCGAGCACCTCGTCCTCGACCTTCGTGTTCTTGGACTGGATGCCGTTGAGCCCCTTCACGACGCGCGCGAAGTCGTGGTAGGTCTTCGCGGCAGTCGTCGGCTCGCCGGAGATGATCAGCGGTGTCCGCGCCTCATCGATCAGGATCGAGTCGACCTCGTCGACGATCGCGTAGCGATGCCCGCGCTGCACGACTGCCTCGAGCGCGATCGCCATGTTGTCGCGTAGGTAGTCGAAGCCGAACTCCGAGTTCGTGCCGTAGGTGATGTCGGCTTCGTAGGCGGCCTTGCGCTCGTCGAACGGCATCATGTTCTCGATCGAGGAGACGGTCACACCGAGGCGTTCGTAGACGCCGCGGTTCCACTCCGCGTCTCGCTGGGCGAGATAGTCGTTGACGGTGACGAGGTGCACGCCCGTGCCCGGCAGCGCGTTCAGGTAGAGCGGCAGGCTCGCGACGAACGTCTTGCCCTCGCCGGTCTTCATCTCGGCGATGTCGCCCTCGTGCAGGGCGATGCCGCCCATCATCTGCACGTCGAAGATCCGCTGGTCGGACTCGCGTACGCGCGCCTCGCGCACGGCGGCGAACGCCTCGAACAGCAGGTCTTCGAGCGCCTCGCCGTTCTCGAGGCGCTGACGGAACTCCACGGTCTTCGCCCGCAGCTCGTCGTCGGAGAGCTTCTGGAAGTCCGGCTCGAGCGTCGCGATGTAGGCGGCCTGGTCGGCGAGGCGCTTCAGACGGCGCCCCTCACCCAGGCGAAGGGCTTTTTCGAACGATCCGAGGGCTGGCATCAGCGAGACAGGGTACCGCCCGTCGGCCCGGTCACAGGGAGGCCGCCTGGACCTCCCAGAGCTCGCCGTCGACGCGGGTCGCCCGCACGACGTACTCCGGCCCCTGGGCCTCCCCGGCCTCCTCGAACGACCGCACCGAGCCGAATTGCGGGTGCCCGTCGACGTGCAGCGTGCGTCCGTCACGGGTCGAGATCAGTTCGGCCTCCTCGCCGTCGAGGCCGGGGGCAGCGGCGATCGCGATCCGCCGCGCCGCGACCGCCCACAGCTCGGGCCCGCGCCGGACCGCCTCGACGCGGTAGGGGCGCCCGAGCGACGCTTCTACGGCCTCCTGGAGGGGCGCCAGGGAGCCGTCGCGCTGGTCGACGTCCTCGTCGTGGTCGAGTACCGCGGTCCCGTCCGGCAGCGTCACGAAGCGCACCACGTCGCCTTCGACTCCCGGCGCCTGGGCCGTCGTGACGACGTCGAACCGCCGCGCCCGCGGGACGCCGTGGATGCCGGGCTCGCCGCGGGCCTCGCCGTCGAATCCGGGGGGCTGGGCCGCGGGCGCCGGCGACGCCACGGCGGCATCCAGCCCGCCCGCCTCGGCAAGCCGCCGGTGCAGCGGCTCCCGTCGGCGGAAGAGACGGATCGGCGTCAGCCTTTCTCGGCGTGGCGCCGCGGCTCGACCACACGCATCTCGCGGTACTTCTTCACCTGGCGTTCGAGCTTGTCGACCAGCTGGTCGATCGACATCTTCATGTCGGGTGACTCCTCGCGAGCGCGCAGCGTCGGCCCCTTGGTGAAGATGGTCGCCTCGGCGACGCTGCTGGCGGCGATCGACGGGTTGCGCTGCTCCGAGAGCTCGACCTCGACCTGCGTCGGCTCGGCCAGCAGCTTCCCGATCTTCGCGAGTTTTCGCTCGGCGTACTCACGGAGCGGCGGGGTGACCTCCACGTTCTTGCCCTTCACCTGAAGCCTCATCACGCCTCCTTGGTGCGGTGGTCAAGCCGTCCGTCCACCCTAGCGCACGGCTCGTGCGAAGGTAACGACCCGAACGGTCACGGCCCCGGCCGCTCTGAGTGCCGACGCGGCGGCGGACGCGGTCGCCCCCGTCGTATAGACGTCGTCGACGAGCAGCACGTGGCGCGGCACCGTGCGGGTCGCCTTGAAAGCGCCTCGGACGTTGCGACCGCGGTCGGCCAGGCCGAGCCCGGTCTGCCGGGCGGAGGGTCGCGTGCGCGTCAGGAGCGCGCGGTCGCAGGGCAGCGACCAGCGTTCCGCCAGCACGGTCGCGAGCCGTCCCGCCGGATGGTGACCTCGCTCGAGCAGCCGTGCGCCGTCCGGCGGCACCGGCACGACCACATCCACCGCCGGCACGGGCACCCGCGCAGCCACGAGCTCTGCCGCCAGGCCCGCTGCGCGGCGGAGGCCGCGCTCCTTCCAGCCGTGGACGAGCGCACGCGCAGGCCCGGCGTACACCACGGCCGCGCGCGCCGACGCGAACGCGAGGCGCCGGCCGGCGCATTCGAGGCACCGCTCGACCGGCCAGGCCGTCGGAGCGCCACAGCGCGCGCAGAGCGGCGCGGCGAGTGGCCGCAGCGCGGTGGTGCAGCTGCCGCAGAGGAGCGACGCAGGCTCGCCACAGGCGACGCAGCGCTGCGGGAGGATCAGGTCGACGAGCCACGCCGAAGACGGTACGGCGATCGTCGTGCCGTGTCTGTCACAGCTGTGTGAAAAGAGTGCGGCGGCGCCCCCGCCCCGCCCCCGACCGTCAGTCGGGCGTGTAGACGTCGCGCGCCGGGAGGCCCTGCGCGGCCCGGAGCCGGTTGTCGGCCACGAGCAACTGCTCGCGGTCACCGATGTCGTACCACGCACCCTCGAACTGCCAGCCGTAGACGGGCTCCTGCCGGCACAGCCACTCGACGAAGCGGCCGGGCTGGTCTGACGAGTGGCCGCCGGCGAGATACGCGTCGAGCAAGCGCACGTGCGCGCGCGCGAAGATGTACGTCGCGGTCGCCGCCAGCGTCGACGGCGGATCGGCCGGCTTCTCGACGAAGTCGACGATCCGGGCAGCCCCGTCGAGCGCGACGATCCCGTAGTGCGAGGCCAGCTCGAGTGAGCCGACGTCGCGCACGGCGACCGCGCTGGCGCTGCCCTTTTCGCGCCAGAAGGCGGCATAGTCGGCGAGCGAGAAGTCGAAGAGGTTGTCGCCTGCGATCACCAGCAGGTCGTCGTCCAGCCCCGCCTGCTCGACGACGAAGCGAAGGTCGCCGATCGCCCCGAGGCGGTCGTCGTTCGACGAGGTGCCGTCGTCATGCACTTCGATCGCGCGCCCGCGCGCCCACGCCTCGAACGCCGGCGCCTTGCGGTGGTTCGTCACCAGGTGCACCGCGTCGAGGCTGTCGACGTCGACGATGGCGTCGACGATCCAGTCGACGATCGGCCGGCCGCCGACCGGAAGCAGCTCCTTCGCCCACGTGTCAGTCAGCGGCCGCAGGCGCGTGGCGTAGCCGGCTGCGAGGACGACCGCCTTCACACCGCCGCCACCGCTGCGAACAGCGAGCCGGCGTACGGCGGTCGGTGGACACCGGCCTCGGTGACGATGGCGCTGACGAGCTCGGCCGGCGTCACGTCGAATGCCGGGTTGCGCGCCGGAAAGCGCGTCGTGATTTCGGCGCCGTCGCGCTCCTCGATCGGGATCGCCGAGCCGTCGGGCGTCGCCGGGTCGAGCGTCGAGCTCGGGGCGACGACGTACAGCGGAATCCCGTGGTGCCGGGCCAGCACTGCGAGCGAGTACGTGCCGATCTTGTTGGCCGTATCGCCGTTCGCCGCGATCCGATCCGCGCCGGTGACGACGCAGTCGACGTCTCCGGCCGCCATCAGCGAGCCGGCGGCGCTGTCGGCGATCACGGTGTGCGGAACGCCGGCGTGCTCGAGCTCCCAGGCCGTCAAACGCGCGCCCTGCAGCAAGGGACGCGTCTCATCCACCCACACGTGCTCGAGCAGCCCACGCTCGCGGGCGGCGATCAGCGCCCCCACCGCGCTGCCGTAGCCGCCGGTCGCCAGGCCGCCGGCGTTGCAGTGCGTGAGCGCACGCGTGCCCGGGTCGAGCAGCGCCGCAGCGTGACCGGCCATCGCCCGGCAGCGCTCGACCTCCTCGAGGTGAAGCCGGCGCGCGTGTGCGGGCGACGGGTCGTCCCGCATCCGCTCGAGCGCCCACGCGAGGTTCACCGCGGTCGGCCGCGACTCGCGGAGGACGCGTTCTGCCTCGCCGAGGTCTTCGCCGGTCGAGGCGGCGAGCGCGTAGGCGTAGGCCGCCGCCACGCCGATCGCCGGGGCGCCGCGGACGACGAGCTCGCGAATGGCCGCGGCGACCTCCGCCGCAGTGCGGCAGGCCACCTCCACCTCCTCGAGCGGGAGGCGGCGCTGGTCGAGCAGGACGACGCAGTCGGCCTCGAGCCTGAGGATCGCCTCAGGTTCGAGCATCGTCCGCCTCTACGTCCCCTCGTCCCACGAGGCGAGGTACTTCGTCTGCTCTGCCGTGAGCCGGTCGATGTCGATGCCCATCGTCTCGAGCTTCAGTCTCGCGATCTCCTCGTCGATCTCGGTCGGGACCGGATACACCTTCGGCTCGAGCGAGGCGGCGTTCTGCACCGCGTACTCGGTGGCGAGCGCCTGGTTGGCGAAGCTCATGTCCATCACGATCGCCGGGTGCCCCTCGGCCGCCGAGATGTTGACGAGCCGTCCCTCGGCGAGCAGGAACACGCGCCGTCCGTCGCTCATCGTGAACTCCTCTACGAGATTGCGCGCCTCACGCGTCTCGACGGCGAGCGACCGGAGCGCCGGGATGTCGATCTCGACGTTGAAGTGGCCCGTGTTGCAGACGATCGCACCGTCCTTCATCACGGCGAGATGGTCGTGTGCGATCACGTGCTTGTCGCCCGTCGCCGTGCAGAAGATGTCGCCGATCGACGCAGCCTGCGCCATCGGCATCACCTCGTAGCCGTCCATCAGCGCCTCGAGCGCCCGCATCGGGTCGACCTCGGTGACGATCACGTGAGCGCCGAGCCCGCGTGCCCGCAAGGCGACGCCGCGCCCGACCCAGCCGTACCCGGCGACGACGAACCGCTTGCCGGCGATCAGGACGTTGGTCGCGCGGATGATCCCGTCGATCGTCGACTGTCCCGTGCCGTAACGGTTGTCGAAGAAGTGCTTCGTCCGTGCTTCGTTGACGGCGATCACCGGGAACGCGAGCGCACCGTCGGCCTCCATCGCCTTCAACCGGATCACACCGGTCGTCGTCTCCTCCATGCCCGCGATGATGTCGCCGAGCTGCTCGCGCCGGGCACTGTGGAGGACCCCGATCACGTCGGCGCCGTCGTCCATCGTCAATTGCGGCTTGTGATCGACCGCGGCCTCGATGTGGGAGTAGTACGTGTCGTTGTCCTCGCCCTTGATCGCGAAGACCGGAATGTCGTAGTCGTTGACGAGCGCAGCGGCGACGTCGTCCTGCGTGGAGAGCGGGTTCGATGCGCACAGCACGACGTCGGCGCCACCCGCCTTCAGCGTGCGCATCAGGTTGGCCGTCTCGGTCGTCACGTGCAGGCACGCGGCGACGCGGTAGCCGGCCAGCGGCTGCTCGCGCTCGAAGCGCTCGCGGATCGCGGTCAGGACCGGCATCTGCCGGTCGGCCCACATGATCCGCCGCACGCCCTCCGGGGCGAGCGACAGATCCTTGACGTCGTGTCGCTTGGTCGTCGCCACTCGATTCGATCCTCTCTCTTGAACTTGAAGTCGCGGGAGTGTAAGGGTCAGGCCGCCAGGAGCCGCTCGTGCTTCAGCTGCTCCCATTCGATCCACGAGCCGGCGTCGTCGCCGGCTGCGAGCCAGGCATCGACGGAGCGGCGCAGCTCGGGCTCGCGCCGGAGCCGCGCGGCGAAGGCGAGCTCGGCCAGGTCGACCGTGAAGCGCTCGCGGAGGGCCCGTAGCGCCCGCAGCCGGTTCAGCTCGGCGAGGCCGTAGGCGCGGTACCCGGAGCGCGTCCGGCGCGGGACGACGAGCCCCTGGAGCTCGAGGTAGCGGAGCATGCGGGCCGACCAGCCGGTCTCGGCGGCCGCGGCCCCGACGGTCAGCGGTGCAGCCACGGCCAAACCTTAGCACAAGCGTGTGAAGCTTTGCCCTAGGGCTCGGAAGTCCCCTCGCGGCCGTAGGCATCCGCCAGCCGGACGACGTCGTCCGGGTGCGCGGTCGAGACCTCCAGGATCACGGTGTCCTCGAGCGCGGTGACGCGGTGGACGGTACCCGGCCCGTAGTGGAACGCAGAGCCCGGACCGACGATCTCTTCGGCGAGCACCGCCTGGCCGGCCTCGCCCAGCTCGATGCGGGCGCGCCCCGACTGCACCAGCCACGACTCGTCCTTCTCCCGGTGGAACTGGAGCGAGAGCGACTGCCCCGCGTCGACGTGAAGGAGCTTGCCCAGGTAGTCGTCGGTGGCCGCCCAGATCAGCTCGTAGCCCCACGGCTTGTCGACGCGCCGCACGTCGACCGCCCAGCGGTCGAGTGAGCCCAGGTTCGGCGAGTCGACAGGCACGCTCGGCGAGTCTCTCACGCGAGCCACTCGGGATGCGCCGCGACGTGCTCGGAGGCGAGGCGCAGCTCCTTCGGTGTGTTGACGGTCAGCCACAGCCCGTCGTGGCGGAAGGCGTGCAAGCGCCCCTCGGCCGCCAGCTCGGGGAAGGTCGTCGACTCGTGGTCGCCGCGCTCGGGAAAGCGTTCGAGCGTCTCGGGGGCGAGCACGTAGTTTCCGCAGTTGACCCAGTACGGGACCTGCCCGGCCTCTTCGAAGCCGCGGACGACGTCGTCCTCGCCCACGTCGACCACCCCGAACTGGGACTTGGGCCGCGCGACGGCGATCGTCGCCAGCGCCGACCGCTCGCGGTGCCGGGCGAGGAGGCCCGCGTAGTCGACGTCGACGAGCTCGTCGCCGTTCAGCGCGAAGACGTCGCCCTCCTCGCGGCGGGCACGGGCGGCGAGGCGCAGGCCACCGCCGCGCCCGAGGCGCTCGGGCTCTTCGACCGCGACGATCTCCGGGCCGAGGCCTGCGAGCTCTCGCTCGAAGAGGCTTCCCTGCCCGGCAGCGCACGCGAAGACGACGCGCGTCACGCCGGCGGACGCGAGGCGGCCGACCTGGTAGGCGGCGAGCGGTCGGCCGGCGACGTCGACGAGCGACTTCGGGCGGCCTCCGGCAGCGTCACCGAGCCGCTCGGCTTGACCGCCGGCGAGGATGAGCGCCTCCAACGGGCCTATGCCTCCGTGACGGCGGCCTGCGGTGAAGGCGAGTCGCTCGCGAGTGCCTGCCGCCCGATCCCTTCGTAGGTGAAGCCGGCGCGGCGAGTCTCTTCGGGGTCGAGCAGGTTGCGGCCGTCGATGATCAACGGGTTCGCCATCGCGGCGAGCGTCTCCGGGGAGGCGAGAGCCTCGAGCTCCGGCCACTCCGTCACGATCACCGCGGCGTCGGCCGCGCGGACGGCGTCGGCGACCGAGCTCACGACCTCGACGCCGGCCGGCAGCTTCGCGCCGTCGGCGACCGGGTCCCACGCCCGCACCTCGACACCCTCGGCCAGCAACCGCGAGGCGAGCACGATCGACGGTGCCTCGCGCATGTCGTCGGTGTGGGGCTTGAACGCGAGCCCGAGCAGCGCCACTGTCTTCCCGCGCAGCTGCCGTCCAAGGTGCCGCTTGAGCTTGCCGATCACACGGCGCTTCTGCAGCTCGTTCACCTCGATCACCGCCGAGAGCAGCTGGAAGTGGTAGCCGGAGTTCGAGGCAAGCTGCTTGAGTGCCAGCGAGTCCTTCGGGAAGCACGAGCCGCCGTACCCGATCCCCGCGCGCAGGAAGTACGGACCGAGGCGGTGGTCGAGACCGACGCCCTCCGCGACCTTCACCACGTCGGCGCCCGTCGCCTCGCAGACGTTGGCGATCTCGTTGATGAACGAGATCCGCGTCATCAGGAACGCATTCGCGGCGAGCTTGATCATCTCGGCCGAGTTGACGTCGCACGAGACGATCGGCGCGGCGAGCGATGCGTAGAGGCCGGCAACGCGCTCCGCGTCCTCGCCGGCAAAGGAGCCGATCACGATCCGGTCTGGCTTCATGAAGTCGCTGACCGCCTTGCCCTCGGCGAGGAACTCCGGGTTCGCGACATACCCGACATGCTCGAGCCCGCGCTGGTCGAGGCCCGCGCGAACCTTCTCGCCCGTGCCGACCGGAACGGTCGATTTCATCACGAGCACCGGCTTGCCGTCGAGGGCGGGCAGGTCGTCGATCACCGTCCAGACCCGCGAGAGGTCGGCGTCGCCGGACTCGGTCGGCGGGGTGTCGACGCAGACGAAGAGGAAGTCGCAACCGGAGATGTCGCCGGCGTCGAGCGTGAACGTCAAGCGGTCGCGGTTGCGCGTGAGCAGCTCCGGTACGTCGTCCTCGAAGAACGGCACGACTCCCCGGCGCAGCGACTCGACCTTCTCGGGGATGACGTCCCGGACGACGACGTCGTGCCCGAGCTCGGCGAAGCAGACGCCCGTGACGAGGCCGACCCAACCTGCGCCGAAGATCCCGACCTTGCTCATGTGGCCGGGCAGTCTACTTCGCTGCTGTTAGTGGTTTGAGGCCCTTGGCGATCGCCAGCATGGTCTCGTTCGAGAGCGAATCGAGCAGCGTGTTGACGACCCAGTACGTTGCCGTCTTCGTCTTCAGGACGGCCATGTGCAGATGGCTGCCGGAGTAGTAGAGGTCGAACTCGCGTCCGCCGATGTCGTGCCGGAAGCTCTTGTCGGCGAGCACGGGCGCGCCGTCCCAGTTCGTCTCCTCGACACCCCAGTACTCGCCGGTGCCGGTGCGGAAGACGAGACGGACAGCCTTGTTCTTCGCCTGGATCGCGTAGACGCGCGCGGCGACGTCACCGTTGTACGAGTCGGCGTACGAGCTGCGCTCGAGCACGGTCGGGACCATCAGCGGGAAACCGACGCGCGCCCGCAGCGGCGTGAGCAGCGACGTGCCGACCGACGGATCCGCCCGGATATACGGGGGCTGGTGCTTCGGCGCGGTGCTCGTCGGAAGCGGCGTGATCTCGCCGTGGAACGTCTGCCCAAGCACGACGACGACCATTGCACCCGGGTCGAGCGCCCTCAGCTTGGGGCCGCGCGGGAGCGGCAGCACGGTCGCTGGCTGCAGCAGTGTCTGCAAGGCGAGCGCGGCGGCGTGCGAGCGCGGCGTCTTCGGATCGAAGTAAACCTGCGAGTGGAACGCCTGAGTCGGCGAGTCGGCGCGGAGCCCGTTCGGCGGGATCAGCGTGACGTAGCCGCGCTGCGCGAGCAGGTATGACGCGTTGGCCGCAGCGCCCTGAACGCCGTTGCCGTTGAGCACGAGCACCGAGACCTTGGACGGCGGCGGAGCCTTCGACTTGACCTTATGACCGAGCGCAGCGGCGTTCGCCGCCTTGGACGACTGCACGTCGGGGTTCTCGAACTCGCCGACCGCCTTCTGCACGGCCCCCGTGGGCGCCGACGTGACGCTCAGGCCGTTGACGCCTTCGATCCGCGGCTGGAAGAAGTGACCGCCGGGCAGGCCCTTGGCGAAGAATGCATAGGACAGCACCTCGCTTCCCTGCAGCTTGTGACCGCCCTCGGCCACCTCGATGTTGTTGACGACCGCATTGACCAGCTCGGGGAGCTTGGTGAAGTCGAAGGACTGCGCGACCTGCTCCTTGAACGCGCGCACGAACTCCTGCTGGCGGGCGAGCCGGTGGTAGTCGTCGTCGGTGTGCCGGAACCGGACGAAGTCGAGCGCCTGTCCGCCGGTCAGCTTCTGGTACCCGGGCTGCAGGTCGATGTTCGCGTAGTTGTCGTACGACGCGCCGGTGTTGTGGTTGTAGTAGCGGCGGTCGACGTCCATCCAGACGCCGCCCAGCTTGTCGACGACCTCCTTGAACCCGTGGAAGTTGACGGTGATCAGATAGTTGATCTTGAGGTTGGTCAGGTGCTTGACGGTGAGCAGGGTTCCCTTCGCCCCGCAGCGGGCGTACGCCGAGTTGATGCGGTCGACGGTGATCGGCGTTGCCCCGCAGTAGATCGGCACCCCGAGGTCGCGCGGGAACGACAGGAGCGAGATCGAATTGGTGACCGGGTCGGCGCGGATCAACATCACCGTGTCGGAGCGTGATGGATCGGACGCGGCGGTGCCTGCCCGATGGTCGTAGCCGATCACCAGGCCGATCGCGGCGTGGTGCGCGACCGGGATGTCGAGGTTCCGCTCGGCCCGCACCACGTCCGGGGTGTGCGCCCGCACGGTCGCGACGGACTGGTGGAAGTACAGGTAGGCGCCGCCTGCGGCGCCCGCCCCGAGGGAGAGCAGGGTCAGGAGCGTGAACAGGAAGATCCGGCCGACGAGCGCAGCGCCGGAACGGCGCGCCGGGGGCGGCTGCTGGTAGTGCGTCACGGTCGACGCTGCCGCCGGTGGGAAGACGACCCTGCCGTTGCCGTTCAGCCCGGCGCCGCGCCCGACGCCTCTCTTCAGTGTCGTCCGCATAAAACGGTGAGGCGCCCTGAAGAGGCGCCCGCGGTCGACAGGATAGCGGAGCGGCCGGAGGGCTTCTCAGCCCAGGAGAGGCTGGAGCCAGACCTCGGCGTCGGCCAGCGGCACGCCGCGCCGGGAGGCGTAGTCGGCGAGCTGGTCCGTGCCGATGCGGCCGATCGCGAAATACCGGGACTGCGGATGCGCGAAATAGAGGCCGCTCACGGCTGCCGCCGGCAGCATCGCGAACCCCTCGGTCAGCGTGAGCCCGACGCGGCCCGCGTCGAGCAGGTCGAACAGCTTCGGCTTCTCGCTGTGATCGGGACAAGCCGGGTAGCCAAGGGCCGGGCGAATGCCGCGGTAGCGCTCGCCGATCAGCTCCTCGCTCGACAGGTGCTCGCCGGGCGAATACCACTCGCGGCGGACGCGCTCGTGCAGCCACTCGGCGAAGGCCTCGGCCAGCCGGTCGGCGAGCGCCTTGACGATGATCGCCTGGTAGTCGTCGTGCCGCTCGACGTACGTCGCCGCGAGCTCGTCGGCGCCGTGGATGCCGACAGCGAAGGCCCCGAGGTGGTCGTCGGCGGCCGCGACGAAGTCGGCGAGCGACCGGTTCGGCCGCCCGTCCCCGTTCGCCGCCTGCTGGCGCAGGAACGAGAACCGGGTGTTGGTGTCCCCCACGACCACGTCGTCCCCCTCGGCGTGAGCCGGCCAGAACCCGTAGACACCTCGCGCTTGTAACAGACTGTTACTTGCGATCGGCTCGAGCAGCCGCCGCGCGTCGTCGTAGAGCTCGCGGGCGGCCGGGTTCTCCAGCAGGGCGGGGAACTTGCCCTTCAGGTCCCAGGCGTGGAAGAAGAATTGCCAGTCGATGTAGTCGACGAGCTCGGCGATCGCCGGCTCGATCACGCGCGACCCGGTGAACGGTGCGCCGGGGAGATCGTCGAAGGGCAGCGTGGCCCGGTTCGCGCGCGCCTCGGCGAGCGGGAGCAGCGGGCGCTTCACCTTCTCCGCGTGCTGGCGGCGCAGGCGCTCCTGCAGCTCGCGGTTCTCGACGTCGAGCGCCGCGCGGCGCGCGGGGTCGAGCAGGCTCGACACCACGTCGACCACGCGACTCGCGTCGAGCACGTGCACGGTCTCCGAGGTGTACTCGGGCGCGATCTTGACGGCGGTGTGCTGCCGCGAGGTCGTCGCCCCGCCGATCATCAGCGGCAGCTCGAGCCGGGACCGCTCCAGCTCGCGGGCCACGTTGACCATCTGGTCGAGCGACGGGGTGATCAGCCCTGACAGCCCGACGACGTCGACTCGCTCGCGCTCCGCCGTCTCGAGGATCGTCGCTGCCGGCACCATCACGCCGAGGTCGATCACCTCGTAGTCGTTGCAGCCGAGTACGACGCCGACGATGTTCTTGCCGATGTCGTGGACGTCGCCCTTGACCGTCGCCAGCAGCACCTTGCCCTGCCCGCTGCGGACGCCGTCGCGCTCCGCCTCCATGAACGGCTGCAGATAGGCCACCGCGCGCTTCATCACGCGCGCGGACTTCACGACCTGTGGCAGGAACATGCGGCCGGATCCGAAGAGATCGCCGACGACGCGCATGCCGTCCATCAGCGGGCCTTCGATCACGTCGAGCGGCCGTGCGGCGGCCTGGCGCGCCTCCTCGACGTCGTCCTCGACGTGGTCGACGATGCCGTGGACGAGCGCATGCTCGAGGCGCTTCCCCACCGGCTGGTCGCGCCAGGCGAGATCGAGCTCGCGGCGTGTGCCCTCGCCCTTGACGCGGCCGGCGAGCTCGACGAGGCGCTCCGTCGCGTCGGAGCGGCGGTTCAGGATCACGTCCTCGACATGCTCGAGCAGCTCGGGCTCGAGATCCTCGTAGACGGCCAGCTGGCCCGCGTTGACGATGCCCATGTCGAGCCCGGCGCGGATGGCGTGGTAGAGGAAGGCGGCGTGCATCGCCTCGCGGATCCGGTCGTTGCCGCGGAACGCGAAGCTCAGGTTCGAGATCCCGCCGGAGGTGCGCGAGCCCGGACAGCGCTCCTTGATCAGCGGCAGGCTCTCGATGAACGCCAGCGCGTAGTTGTCGTGCTCCGGAATCCCGGTCGCGACGGCCAGCACGTTCGGGTCGAAGACGATGTCCTCGGGCGGGAAGCCGACGTGCTCGACGAGTAGGTCGTACGCACGGCCGCAGATCTCGACGCGCGCTGGCGACGTCGGTCGCCTGGCCCTCCTCGTCGAATGCCATCACGATCACGCCGGCGCCGTAGTCGCGGATCCGCCGCGCCTCGCGCAGGAACTCCTCCTCGCCCTCCTTCAGCGAGATCGAGTTGACGATGCCCTTGCCCTGCAGGCACTGGAGGCCGGCCTCGAGGACCGTCCACTTCGAGCTGTCGACCATGATCGGCAGGCGGGCCACCTCAGGCTCGGTCGCGATCACGTTCAGGAACGTCCGCATCGCCTCTTCGCCCTCGAGCAGGTCGGCGTCCATGTTCACGTCGAGCAGGTTGGCCCCACCGCGCACCTGTTCCAGCGCCACGTCGACGGCAGCCGGGAAGTCGCCCGACTCGACCAGCCGACGGAAGCGGGCCGAGCCGGTCACGTTGGTGCGCTCGCCGATCAGTACGAAGCCCGTGTCGGGCCCGAGCTCGAACGTCTCGAGCCCGCTGAAGCGGGGCTGCCGCGGGGTCTCGGGCAGGATCCGCGGCGCGAGCCCGCGCACCGCGTCGGCGATCGCATGGGTGTGCTCGGGCGTCGACCCGCAGCACGAGCCGACGACGTTGAGGAAGCCCTCCTGCGCGAACTCGCGGAGGAGCGTCGAGGTGACGTCCGGCGTCTCGTCGTAGCCGCCGAACGCGTTCGGCAGCCCCGCGTTCGGATGGCACGACGTCAGGCACGACGCGACCCGCGCCAGGTCGGCGACGTACGGGCGCATCTCGCGCGCGCCGAGCGAGCAGTTGACGCCGACGATCAGCGGGTCCGCGTGCTCGATCGCCGTCCAGAACGACTCGATCGTCTGGCCGGTCAAGGTACGGCCCGAGAGATCGACGATCGTGACGCTGATCCAGAGCGGCAGCTGCGGAGCGACCTCGCGTGCAGCGACGATCGCCGCCTTCGCGTTCAGCGTGTCGAAGATCGTCTCGATCAGGAGCAGGTCGACCCCGCCGTCGGCGAGTCCGCGAATCTGCTCGGCGTAGGCCTCGACCACCTGATCGAAGGTGTGCGTGCGGAAGCCCGGGTCGTCGACCCGCGGGCTGAGCGAGAGGGTGATGTTCAGCGGGCCGAGCGAGCCGGCGACATACCCGCCGTGCGCGTCGGCCGCCTCGCGCGCGATCCGGGCGCCGGCGACATTCAGGTCGTAGATGGCGGCTTCGAGGCCGTAGTCGGCCTGACCGATCGACGTCGCGGTGAACGTGTTCGTCGTCGTGATGTTGCAGCCGGCTGCGAAATAGGAGTCGTGCACGGCGCGGACGACGTCGGGGCGCGTCAGGTTGAGGACGTCCGGGTCGTTCAGCAGGTCGCGCGAGTGCGAGGCGAAGCGATCGCCGCGAAAATCGGCCTCGCCGAGGCCGCTGTTCTGCAGCAGCACGCCCCAGGCGCCGTCGAGCACGAGGATCCGCTCCTCGGCTGTCTTCCGGATCTCTGCTGCGACGTCTCTCGTCACCCACGCACCTTCCGTCTGCCTAAAGGGGTGCGAAAGCGTCTACGCTCGCGCGGGCTCTTTAGGCGTTTTTTGACCCGGTCGCCAAGCTGCCTTCAAAGCTTTCCGGGAAATACCCTCGAAATGTAGCGATTTGCGCCCTCGCTGCGGATTGCCAGCCTTCGACGGCTCAGGAGCGGCCAACCACCGAGAGCTGGTTCTCGGCGTGCCGGATCCGCTGCTCGACCTGCCAGCGGTCGGCCGTCGACTCGCCGCGGTCGATCGCCTCGAGCTCGGCCTGGGCGGCCTCGAGCTGCGCGCGCGCGCGGTCGTCGTCGATCTGCGACGGCCTCGACGGCGTCGTCGACGAGCGCGATCGCGCGGTCGTGCAGCACCTGGAAGAACCCGGGCCCGGTCGCGAACTCGAGCACCTCGGCGCCGCCGCCGGGATGGATCCGCGTCGAGCCCGGCCCTGAGCGTCGCGATCAGCGGCGCGTGGCGCGCGAGCACGCCGATCTCGCCGATCTGGCCCGGCACGATGATCATCTCGACCTCGCCCTCGTACGCCGGCGCCGTCCGGCGTCACGAGCGAGACGGTCGAACTTCTTGCCGGTGCCGGGCATACGCGCTTACGCGGCTGCGGCGGCGCGAGCTGCTTGCCGCGCTCGACGGCGCCCTCGATCGGGCCGACCATGTAGAAGGCCTGCTCGGGGAGCTCGTCGTGCTGGCCCTCGATGATCTCCTGGAAGCCGCGGATCGTGTCCTCGAGCTTGACGTACTCGCCCGGCGTGCCGGTGAACACCTCGGCGACGAGGAACGGCTGCGAGAGGAAGCGCTGCACCTTGCGCGCGCGGCGACCGTGAGCCGGTCCTCGTCCGAGAGCTCCTCGATCCCGAGGATCGCGATGATGTCCTGGAGGTCCTTGTAGCGCTGGAGGATCTCCTGCACGCGCGTCGCGGTGTCGTAGTGCTCGTCCGAGACGATGCCGCGGCCGAGCGCGCGCGAGGTCGAGTCGAGCGGGTCGACGGCCGGGTAGATGCCCTGCTCGACGAGCGCCCGCGAGAGCACGGTCGTCGAGTCGAGGTGGGCGAACGTGTTCGCCGGCGCCGGGTCGGTGAGGTCGTCGGCGGGCACGTAGATCGCCTGCACCGAGGTGACCGAGCCCTTGCTTCGTCGAGGTGATCCGCTCCTGGAGCTGGCCCATCTCGGTGGCGAGCGTCGGCTGGTAGCCGACGGCGCTCGGCATGCGGCCGAGCAGCGCCGAGACCTCGGAGCCGGCCTGGACGAAGCGGAAGATGTTGTCGATGAAGAGCAGCACGTCCTGGCCCTGGTCGCGGAAGTACTCCGCCATCGTCAGGCCGGAGAGGCCGACGCGCAGGCGCGCGCCCGGCGGCTCGTTCATCTGGCCGTAGCAGAGCGCGACCTTGTCGATCACGCCCTCGGACTCCGTCCATCTCGAGCAGCAGGTCGTTGCCCTCGCGCGTGCGCTCGCCGACGCCCGGAGAACACCGAGACGCCGCCGTGCTCGCGGGCGAGGTTCGCGATCAGCTCCTGGATCAGCACCGTCTTGCCGACGCCGGCGCCGCCGAAGAGGCCGATCTTGCCGCCGCGCACGTACGGGGCGATCAGGTCGACGACCTTGATCCCGGTCTCGAAGATCTCGATCTTCGGCGCAGGCTCGTCGAACGCCGGCGGATCGCGGTGGATCGGCCAGCGCTCGGTGCCGGCGGGCGGCGCCTCCTTCCCGTCGATCGGCTCGCCGAGCACGTTCCAGAGCCGGCCGAGCGTGACGTCGCCGACCGGCACCGAGATCGGCGCGCCGGTGTCGACGACGTCGGTGCCGCGCGCGAGGCCGTCGGTCGAGTCCATCGCGACGGCGCGCACGCGGTCGTCGCCGAGGTGCTGCTGCACCTCCGCGATCAGCTCGCCGCCGTCGGGGCGCGCGATCCGCAGCGCCGAGTAGATCGTCGGGCAGGCGGTCGGGGAAGACGGCGTCGACGACGACGCCCTTGATCTCGATCAGCTTGCCGACGTTCTCGCTGCGCCGTTCTTGTGCGCGTTCGTCGCCACGTTCTAGGTCTCCTGGAAGCGTCGCTGGACCGGCGGCTGGCCCCGGCGCAGGCGCCGGAGGCGCGCCGCCAAGCGCGGGCAGGCGCAGTCTAGCGGAACGCGGTTCGAGACCGGCGCGCCTGCGGAGGTCGGCAGCGGCGAGGGCGGCCGACACACGGTCGGCATGATCGAGGCTTCAGACGTACGCGCGTGATGAAGCGACGGCTGCTCTGCGGACTCGACTCGCCGCGGCCCGCCGCGTTACGTCAGCGGATGCCGCGTGTCGACGACGACGCCGAGCACGATCAGCGACGAAGCCGAGCACGACGAGCGCCGCCGCGAGCGACAGCGACTCGCGCTGCTCGTCGGGCGTCGCCCAGCGCGACCCAACGGCGGGTCGAGAACGCTGCCCAGCCGGCTCGCCCTGCGGCCGCGCCGGGCCGCGGTAGCCGCGATGAACCCGCCGCTCAGGAGCGCCGAGCCGACCGCGTCGCAGCCGCGCGAGAGTGGCGGGCGAGGCCGGCCTGCTCGAGCGGCCGAGCTCGCCGTCGAGCTCGAGCGAGATCCACTGGGCGGCCCGCTCGCAGGCCGTTGTCCGACGCCAGCGTGTCATGCGTCGCCGCAGACGCTGCGCGCGCACGCGATCGTTAGGCGGCGGTCGGCGCGGCCGCGGGGCTCGCGCGAGCCGGCGGTGCCGCGAGCTCCTCCTCGGTCATCGGCCAGCGCTCGACCGGGATAGTGGCACGCCGCCTCGTGCGCCGGCTCGAACCGCGCTGGAGCTCGGGCATCCTCGACGTCGCAGTGACCCGCGCTGGAAGCGCGGGCAGCGCGGATGGAAGCACGCACGCCGACGGGCGGGTTGACCGGCGACGGCACGTCGCCGCTCGAGCACGATCCGCTTGCGGTTGCGGCCGATGCCGTCGGGCGTCCGGCGCGGCACGGCCGAGAGGAGCGCGCGCCGTGTACGGATGCCGCGGGTGCTCGTAGAGCAGCTCCGAGTCGGCCGAGCTCGACGACGCTGGCCGAGGTACATGACCGCGATCCGGTCGGAGATCTGCCGGATCACCGACAGGTCGTGCGAGATGAAGACGTAGGTGAGGTCGAAGTCGTGCTGGAGGTCCTTGAGCAGGTTGAGGATCTGCGCCTGCACCGAGACGTCGAGCGCCGAGACCGGCTCGTCGCAGACGATCAGCTTCGGCTGCAGCGCGAGCGCGCGCGCGACGCCGATGCGCTGGCGCTGGCCGCCGGAGAACTCGTGCGGGTAGCGGTTGTAGTGCTCCGGGCTCAGCCCGACGCGCGCGAGCAGCTCCTGCACGCGCCGCTTCGATCGTCCTTCTCCGTGCTTGTGGATCGCGAACGGCTCGGCGACGATCTGGCCGACGCTCTTGCGCGGGTTCAGCGAGGAGTACGGGTCCTGGAAGATGATCTGCATCTCCCGCCGCAGCGGCCGCATCTCCGCGCTGCGAGAGCCGCGTGATGTCGTGGCCGTCGAAGCTTGATCGTGCCGCCGGTCGGCTCGAGCAGCCGCACGATCAGCCGCGCCGTCGTCGACTTGCCGCAGCCCGACTCGCCGACGATGCCGAGCGTCTCGCCCTCGCGTGCACGGTGAGCGTGACGTCCTCGACCGCGTGCACGACGATCTCCTTGCCGCGCGAACACGCCCTGCTTGACCGGGAAGTGCTTGGTGAGGTGCTCGACCTCGACGAGCGGTTCGTCGCCGCTCGGCTCGAGCGCGGGCGTCTCGCGGTCGTTGCCACCTGAGCGGCCAGGTCAGCTCGCCTCCGCCGATCTCGCGGGCCGATGCGGCTTCGCCAGACCTCGCGCTTGCGCTCCGGCGCGAGGTGGCAGGCATCGAGGTAGGCCGCCCGGGATCGCTGTCGAGCGGCGGGCGACCTCTGGTCGCACGGCTCGAAGCGGTACTTGCAGCGCGGATGGAACGGGCAGCCCGGACGGCGGATGCAGCAGCGACGGCGGCGAGCCCTCGATCGGGATCAGCACGGTCGAGCCGCTTCTCGACCGTCGGCATCGACTCGAGCAGCCCCCACGTGTACGGGTGCTGCGCGACGCTTGAAGATCTCGTCGGCGGCGCCGTACTCCATCGACGCGGCCGGCGTACATCACCATCACGTGCGTCGCGGTCTCGGCGACGACGCCGAGGTCGTGCGTGATCAGGATCACGCCGACGTCGAACTCCTGCTTGACACGGTCGATCAGCTCGAGGATCTGCGCCTGGACGGTCACGTCGAGCGCCGTCGTCGGCTCGTCGGCGATCAGCACGTCCGGGTTGTGGACGAGCGCCATCGCGATCATCGCGCGCTGGCGCATGCCGCCCGAGAACTGATGCGGGTAGTCGTCGCGCGCGGCGCTCGCGGCGTTCGGGATCCCGACGCGCTTCGAGCAGCTCGACGCGCGCGGGCCACGGGCCTGGGCCTTGGTCGACATCTTCGTGCGCCGCACCGCCTCGGCGATCTGGTCGCCGACGCGGTACATCGGGTGCAGGCACGGCGAACGGGTCCTGGAAGATCATCGACGATGTCGCGTCCGCGCAGCTCGCGGAGCTCCGTCGGCGACAGCTTGAGCAGATCCGTCGCCCTCGAAGAGCGATCTCGCCCGACGATGCTCGCCGTACGTCGCGGTTGAGGAGACCCATGATCGCGAGGCTCGTGACGCTCTTCCCCGAGCCGGACTCGCCGACGACGCCGAGCGTCTGCCCCTTGTCGACGGAGAACGACACACCGTCGACGGCGCGCACGACACCATCGTCGGTCCTGAAGTAGGTCTTCAGGTCGGTGACTTCGAGCAGCGCCATCTCAGGTAAGTCGGATCCGCGGGTCGATGACCGCGTATAAGAGGTCGACGATGAGGTTGAAGACAATGATGCAGATCGTGGCGAAGACAACGACCCCCTGCGTTGTCGGCAAGTCGAAGTTGTTGATCGACGTGATCGCGAGCTTGCCGAGCCCCGGCAGCCCGTAGACCGTCTCCGTGAAGATCGCGCCGCCGAGCGCCAGGCCGACATCCATGCCCAGCATCGTCACGACCGGCAGCAGCGCGTTCCGCAGCACATGCGAGCGCATGACCAGCCACTCCGGCGCGCCCTTCGCGCGGGCAGTCCGCACGAAGTCCTCGTTCAGGACCTCCATCACGTTGGCGCGAATCATCCGGACATACAGCGCTGCAAAGAGCACCGCGAACGTCATCCACGGAAGCACGAGATGGTAGGCCCACTGGACCGGACCACCGCAGTTCCCGCTGGAGCCGAAGAAGTTGCAGTAGTTCGTGATCGGGAACAGCTGCAGCTTGAACCCGAAGAAGTAGGCGGCGAGCAGTCCGATCCACACCGGATGCGCCGAGATTCCGACCAGCACGAACACCATGGCTATTCGGTCCAAAAGCGATCGCGGCCGAAGGGCGGAGAGAATTCCGACGGGAAGGGCGATCAGCATCCAGACGAGCGCGCCGCCGAACACGAGTGACGCCGTCACCGGGGCCGCCTGCCCGACCGTGTAGTTCACGCTCAGCCGGTTGGTGAACGAGCGCCCCAGGTTCGGCTCCTTCAGGTGGGCGCCCCCGCTGAAGCTGAACGGCATCAGCCGGTAGACGAACTTGTAGTACTGGTAGTAGAGCGGCTTGTTCGTCCCGAGGAACTGGGCGGCGCGCTGGACGCACTCGGGGGTCGCGCGCTGGCCGCAGGCATTCCGCGCCGGATCGGTCGGAATGGCGTAGAAGATGATGTAGGTGACCACCGTGGTCGCGAGGAACAGAACGACCGCCCAGATGAGGCGTCTGATCAGGTAGCGGATCACGGGGCCGAAACTCTAACGGAATCGAGGGGCTTTTTGGGGCTTCGCGAGCGACGCCTGGAGGGGCGCCGGACCTGATCCGGCGCCCCCCTTCGGCGAACGTCTCTCCGGGTCGTTACTTGCGGGTCAGAGCCGCGAAGTCGACGCCGTAGATGTTGTTGTACGTGAACGTCCCGACATGCGACGAGACCACGATGCGGTTCGTCGAGTTCGAGCGCGGAGCCCACGGCGCCACGTTCTTCATGATGTTGATGTCGAGGTTCCCGTACGCGGTCGACCGGGCTGCGCCCGAGAGGGCCTGAGCCTGATCCATCAACTTGTTGTACTTCGGATCGTTGAAGTACGCGAAGTTGTTGTTGTTCGTGTCGTGGATGTTCTCGCCCGACAGGAGCACGTTGATGAAGTCGTACGGGTCGGCGTAGTCCGCCAGCCAGCCTTCATCGGCGATGTCGAACGGCTCACCCTTGTTGCCTTCCTTGCCGAACTGCACGGCCCTGGCGAACGGGCGGATGTCCAGGTTGACCCCGATCTGCTTCAGGTCGAACTGGACGATCTGCGCGCGCAGCGGGCAGGTGCCGGTGTTGCACGTGTAGTACACGAGCGTTCCGTCACCGGTGTGCCCCTGAGCGAGGGCCTTCGCCTTGGTGAAGTCCGGCCCCTTCAGCGGATACAGGTCGGCGTCACGGAACCCGGCGATGCCCGGAGGCAGGATCTGATCGGTGCGCTTGCCCGCCAGGTAACCGCCCTGGGCGAGGATCGCGTGCCGGTCGATCGCGTAGTTGATCGCCTTCATGAGGTTCACGTTGCCGGCAGCCGGGTCACCCGCAGGCGCACCCGTCTTGAAGTCGGGCCGGTCGTGGTTGAAGGCGAAGTAGCTCACCGAGAGGATCGGCTTGACCCAGAACTGGCTCTTGTTGACGCCCCACTTCTGAGCCGCCTCGGCGTACGCCGCCGGCGGGATGCCGCTGGCTGCGTAGTCGGTCGCGCCCTGCTGCACGCGCAGGTACGACGCGTCGAGGGTCTGACCGATGTTGTAGTGGATCTCGGAGACGTTGTGCGGCCGCTTACCCTTGTAGTACGGGTTCTTCTTGACCACGATCTCCTTGTTCGGCGTGCGGCTGGCGACGTAGTACGGGCCGGCCGACGGCGGAGCAAGCACACCGTTCGGGTCACGATCGAGGTTCGTCGGGACCGCGGAGAAGAACGGCATCGCGATGCGGGACTCGAAGTCCGGAGCCGCCTTCGTGAGGTGGATGATCAGGTGGTTGCCTTTGACCTGGACACCCGACACCGGCGACTTGTCCGAGCCGACGACGTCCGAGAAGAACGGGACGGCCGGGGACTGCATCTTCGGGTCGGCGTCGCGGTCGAAGGCCGCCTTGAAGTTCGCGGCCGTGACGGGCTGGCCGTTGGAGAACTTCGTCCAGCTCGCGTTGACCGTGAAGTCGTACGTCTTCCCGTTGTTCGAGACCTTCGGGAAGCCGCTCGCGGCCTCGGGGACGAGCGTGGCGCTCTTCGGACCGTTCCCGTCCGGGTAGTTCAGCAGCTTCAGGCCGGTCGAGTACTCCATCTCCCAGCCGGGCTGGTAATAGTCGAGCGCCGGGTCGCTGTAGTCCAGGTCGGACTGCAGGTCGACGTTGATCGTGCCGCCGGTGGCAGCGGTGGCGTGGCTCTTCGCGCTCGCGGAGGCCGCGAAGAGCGTGAGCAGACCCACGGCCGCCAGCAGGGTGGCAAGCCAGAGCTTTCTACTCAACGACATGCTCCTTTCATTCGGGTGAGCCACCGAGCTCGGGCCCGGGGGCTCAGGCGCAGAACGCATCCTCGGCACGTTGTGACGAGGCGGCGGCAGTTTAGTTAGTTTCGGGAGGCGTGCAAGCAGGCAAAAACCGCCCTTGAGCAAGAGGTTCGATCAAAGGCGAGGGGCTCCTCGGGTTACCGGGAGGCGCGGGGATCGAACGCGTCGCGGAGGCCGTCGCCGAGCAGGTTGAACGACAGCGTCGTGATCAGGACCGCGAGGCCCGGCCAGACCATCAGCCACGGCTGCTGGGTGTAGTAGTCGGTCGCCTGCTGGAGCAGGTTGCCCCAGCTCGGCGTGGGCAACTTGATCCCGACGCCCAGGAACGAGAGGCCCGCCTCGCCGATGATGAAGCTCGCGACCGCGAGGGTCGAGTAGACGATCACCGGGGCCACGAGGTGGGGAAGGATGTGCGAGCGGATGATCCGCACGTCGCTCGACCCGACCATCCGCGCCGCCTCGACGTACTCCTTCTCGCGCAGGCTCAGCACGACCGCACGCACGATGCGGGCCGGGTAGAACCAACCGAACACCGTGAAGACCAGGAAGAGCGTCAGGACGCCCTGGCCGAAGATCCCGAGCGTGATGTCGTTGAGCCGGTTGCCGACCGTCGAGGCCAGCGCGATGATGAACAGCAGGGCCGGGAACGCCATCGTGATCTCGGTGACGCGGGAGACGACCGTGTCGACCCAACCGCGGTAGTACCCGGCGATCGAGCCGAGGACGACGCCGATCGAGACCGCTCCGACCGTGGACAGGAGCGCGACCTCGAAGGACGCCTGGGCGCCGTAGAGGAGCCGCAGGAACTCGTCGCGGCCGAGCGTGCTGTCGGCGCCGAGGACGAAATACGTGTGCTTGCCAGGGTGCAGGTCGTCCGGGATCGAGGTGAACGGCCCCACCGGCAGGAGCGTCTTCTGGTTGACCCCGCCGAGGAAGAACGGATCGTTCGGGCCGTGACCGAGAATCCACTCCGCGATGTGGGCGCCGATGAACGCCGTAAAGAGAAGCAGAATGATCGTGATGCCGCCGGCGATTGCGATCTTGTCGCGGCGAAGGCGCTTCCACACCTGCTCCCAGTAGCCGCGCGCCTTGATCTCGATCTCGCCGAGCTCGGTACCCGATTCGATCGCGATCGCGCCGGCGAGGCCGGCACCGCCTCCGAGGATCTCGTGCTCGGTCTGCGACACGGTGCGCGGACTCTAGCGCAGGAAGCACCTGGAAGTGATGCGAAACCGAGAAGAAGGAGTCAGCCCGAAAGCGCGTCGGCGCCGGCGACGACTTCGAGGATCTCCTGCGTGATCGCGGCCTGCCGCGCGCGGTTCATCGCCAGCGTCAGGCTGTCGATCAGCTCGCCCGCCGCTTTCGACGCGTTCCGCATCGCGATCATGCGCGCCCCCTGCTCCGACGCGCCGGACTCGAGGAGCGCGCGGTAGAGCTCGGTCTCCACGTACACCGGCAGCAGGCGCACGAGGATCTCCTGCGGCTCGGGCTCGTAGATGAAGTCGGGGTGCGAGAACTCGGGCGCCGCATCCTCGTCGCCGGTCTCGGTCTCGGTCGTGCCCTCGAGCAGATCCTGCGGAATCGGTAGGACGTCGCGGACGGTGACGCGCTGGATGAGCGGCGAGACGAACGCGTTGTAGACGAGGACGACGCGGTCGACCTCTCGCTCGACGTAGGCCTCCGCGAGCGCGTGCGCCATCGCCTGGGCATCGCGGTACGCCGGCCGCTCGCTGAACCCAGTCCACGCCTGCGCGACCTCGAGCCGGCGGAAGCGCAGCGTCGACGCTGCCTTCTTGCCGGAGGAGAAGTACACGACCTTCTGGCCGGCGGCCTCGGCCTCCCGCTGGAGCGCGAGCGAGCGCCGCAGCACCTGGGCGTTGAAGGCTCCCGCGAGGCCGCGGTCGGCGGTCACGGGCACGAGCGCGACCGTCTCGATCGGCTCGCGCCGTTCGAGCAGCGGCAGCCGGACCGCTCCGGCGGCCTGCGAGACGCCTGCCATCAGCTCGAGCATCCGGTCGGCGTACGGCCGCAGCGCCTCGATGCGCAGCTGCGCGCGGCGGAGCCGCGCCGACGCGACGAGCTCCATCGCGCGCGTCAGCTTGCGGGTGTTCGTGATCGAGCGGACGCGCCGCTTCAGGTCCTGGGCGGAGGCCAACTAGGCGGCTTTCTCTTCGCCCGTCTGGAACCGCGCCTTGAGCCGCTCGATCTCGGCGTTCAGCTTCTCGGCGGTCTCGTCGTCGAGGTCGCCGGTCTCGCGGATCACCTTGTACGACTCGCCCTGCGTGCGCAGGTGCTCGCGGAGCTCGTCCTGGAACCGCGGCACGTCCTCGGTCGGGATGTCGTCGAGATACCCGTTCACGCCGGCGTAGAGCGCGGCGACCTGCTCCTCCATCGGCCACGGCTGGTACTGCGGCTGGTTGAGCGTCGCGACCATCTTCTCGCCGCGGTTCAGCGCCTGCTGGGTCGCCTGGTCGAGCTCGGAGCCGAACTGGGCGAACGCCTCGAGCTCGCGGTACTGGGCCAGGTCGAGGCGCAGGCGGCCGGCGACCTTCTTCATCGCCTTGGTCTGCGCAGAAGAGCCGACGCGCGAGACGGACGTGCCGACGTTGACCGCCGGCCGCACACCCGAGAAGAACAGGTCGGCCTGCAGGAAGATCTGCCCGTCGGTGATCGAGATGACGTTGGTCGGGATGTACGCCGAGATGTCGCCGGCCTGCGTCTCGATGATCGGGAGCGCGGTCAGCGACCCGCCGCCACGCTCGTCGCTCAGCTTGCAGGCGCGCTCGAGCAGGCGTGAGTGCAGGTAGAAGACGTCACCGGGGAAGGCCTCGCGGCCCGGCGGGCGGCGGAGCAGCAGGGACAGCTGGCGGTACGCGTCTGCTTGCTTCGTCAGGTCGTCGTAGATGATCAGCGCGTGCTCGCCCTTGTAGAGGAAGTACTCGGCCATCGCACAGCCTGCGAACGGGGCGATCCACTTGATCGGCGCCGCCTCGGCGGCTGATGCGGTGACGACAGTCGTGTACTCCATCGCGCCGGCGTCGCGCAGCCGCTCCACGACCTGGGCGACCGTCGATGCTTTCTGGCCGATCGCGACGTAGATGCACTTCACGTCCTGGTCGTGCTGATTGAGGATCGTGTCGATCGCGATCGCTGTCTTGCCGGTCGAACGGTCGCCGATGATCAGCTCGCGCTGTCCGCGGCCGACGTTCGTCATCGAGTCGATCGCCTTGATGCCCGTCTGCAGCGGCTCCTTCACCGGCTGCCGCGCGATCACGCCCGGCGCCTTCCACTCGACCGGGCGCGTCTCCGTGGCCTCGATCGCGCCGAGGCCGTCCAACGGGTTCCCCAGCGGATCGACGACGCGGCCGAGCAGCGCTTCGCCCACCGGCACGGATGCGACCTTGCCGGTGCGCCGGACCGGCTCTCCCTCGGAGACCAGGTCCCACTCGCCGAAGAGCGCGGCCCCGACGTTGTCCTCCTCGAGGTTGAAGGCAAGCCCGACGACGCCATGGTCGAGCTCGAGCATCTCGAGCGCGACGCAGTTCTCGAGGCCGTGGATGCGGGCGATGCCGTCGCCGACCTGCAGCACCGAGCCGACCTCGGCGAGGTCGGTCTCGACGTCGAACTGCTCGATCCGCTCTTTGAGGATCGACGTGATCTCTTCGGGACGCAGCTTCACGTGTTTCAGCTCCTTGCGGTTGCGAGTTCTTGGCGTAGTCGTTCGAGACGGCCGCGCACGCTGGCGTCGAGCCTCATCGACCCGGCCTGGAGGACGAGGCCGCCGATCAGGTCGGCGTCGACCGACCGGGAGGCCTGCACCTTGCGGCCCGAGGCCTGCTCGATCCGGTCGAGGATTCGGCCGAACTCCTCGTCCGACAGCTCGTGTGCGGTGGTCAGCTGCACGTCGAGGATGCGCTCGGCGGCGGCGACGAGCGTGTCGAACTCGTCGGCGATCCCCACGAGCGCGCCGGCGCGTCCCTTCTCGGCGAGCAGGCGGACGAAGTTGACGACGAGCTCGTCCGCGCCCTCGGCGATCCGGGAGAGGATGTCGCCCTTCACGCGCGAGTCGATCTCGGGGTTGTCGAGCACGGCTGCGAGCTCGTCGGAGCCGGCAAGGTCGTCGCGGAGTCGTCCGAGCTCGGTCTGAACCTGCTCGAGCCGGCCCTCCTCGACCGCGGCCTCGAAAAGCGCGCGCGCGTAAATGCGTTCTGGGGCGGCTACGACCTGCTCCCCTCGAGCTGCGAGAAGTCGATCTCGGCGAGCGCCTCGTCGATCAGCCGCTGCTGGTCCTTTCCGTCGAGCGACTTGCGCGTGATCTTCTCCGCGGCGGCGATGCTCAGCTTGCCGACCTCATCTCGGATCTGGCCGAGCGCCTGGTGCGTGGCCTGTTCGATCTGCCGGCGCGTCTCCTCGAGCCGGCGCTGCCGGTCCTCCTCGGTCTCCACGCGCACGCGTTCACGCTGTGCGTCTGCGACCTGACGCGCCTCGCCCAGGATCTCCTCGGCCTGCGACTTCGCCTGGCCGATCAGCTTGCGGTGCTCTTCGAGGAGGTGCCGAGCCTCCTCACGGGCCTTGTCGGCCTCCTCGATCGCGGACCTGATCCGCTCGCGGCGCTCGTCGATCATCGCCTGGATCCGCCCGAAGGCGAAGTGCCGGAGGACGAAGAACGTCACGAGGAAGCAGACGATCGTCCAGATCATCAGGCCCGGCTTGACGGAGATGAGTGCGTTCGCCGCGACGAGCATCAAACGAGGACGTACGCCAGGATCGAGCCGAGCAGGCCGTAGAACACGACGGCCTCGGTCAACGCGAAGCCGAGCCACTGGATGCCCTGAAGCTCACCGCGGAGCTCGGGCTGACGTGCGACCGACTGGATCATCGAGCCGAAGATGTTCCCGATGCCGACGCCGGCGCCGAGCGCGCCGAGGCCGACGCCGAGCGCAAGTCCGATCGCCTTGCCGGCGTGCGTGATCGGCGAGTTTGATGCGGCGGACGCGAGCAGGTTGAGCATGTGCTTCCTCCTAGTGCTCCGGCTCGATCGCCGAGCCGATGTAGATGGCGGACAGAGCAGCGAAGATGAAGGCCTGGATGCCGATCACGATCACGACCTCGAACGCGTAGAAGAGGATCGCGACCGGGACGACGAAGATCGCCAGGACGAGGGACTGCAGGATGAAGATGAGCCCGATGAACGTGAGGATCAGGATGTGCCCCGCGAGCATGTTGGCGAAGAGACGGACGGAGAGCGAGATCAGCCGCATGAACTGGCCCAGGATCTCGAGTGGAACGATCAGCCCGAGCAGCAGCTTGGGCGCCTCGGGGATCCAGCTCTTGAAGTAGCGCACCGGCCCGTTCCAACGGATGCCCTCGACATGCGTGAAGACGAACGTCAGGAGCGCGAGTGCCAGCGTCACGGACAGCGAGCTGGTCGCGGCGTAGATCCCCCAGGTGGGAATGCCGTGCCACGTCTCGCCGGTCAGCGGCAGCGGGATGAACCCGAGCAGGTTGACGATGAAGATGAACAGCATGAGCGTCGCGACGTACGGGAACCACCGGCCGATCGCCTTCGACGGCAGGCCCTGCTCGGCGACCTGGGTCTGCGCGACGTCGTAGACGACCTCACCGAACGTCTCACGGCGACCCGGCGTCGTCGAGAAGCGAACGCGCATGAAGACGATTCCGAAGGCGATCGTCACCACGGTGCCGAGCCAGAGGTAGGCGACCGCCTTCGTGATCGAGAGGTCGATCGGGCCGACCGCCAGCTTCGGGCCCCAGCGGTGCTGCTCGAACTCCGTGGATGGGTCGAAGTTGCCGCGGGCGAACGCGTTCGCCGGCAGCAGCAGCGCCAGCGTCGTGAGAGCGAGGAGCGCGCGCCTCACCGTGGCGCCGCCTTCCCCGCCTGCGGGCCGGTGAAGTACGCGACCAGTTGCAGCCCGAAGGCCGCACTGTAGGCGGCTGCATATGTGAGCGCGGCAGCCAGTCCCAGCCACTTGTCGGTGACTGCGACTGCGAAGACGACCACCATCACGGCGATCGCGCGAAAGAGCATCACGAAACCGGCCACGCCTGCGGCGGCGAGGTTACCCGTCCGCGCGCGGAGCCGCGTCACCACCGCGCCGAGCGCCTCCGAGCCGAGCCAGAGCACGGCGCCGAGCGCCCAGCCGGTGACGCGCCAGCCGGCGAGCAGGAACAGCGGCAGCGCGACGGCCAGCACGATCACGCCCGCAGCGGCGGGCAGGAGGCTCGGCGGGGCGGCGCGGGGCTCGGTCCAGGCGGGCATCAGAGGTTGCGGTACTTGATCACAGTGGCTGCGACGCCGACGGGAATGCCGGCGACCGCACCGAAGGCGAGCCCGAGGCCGAGATGTCCCACCGCCCAGCCGATCAGCGTGCCGAGCAGGATGCACGCGCAGGTGAACCCGATGAGCACGCTGCCGGCACCAGCGAGGGAGAACGTCGATCGCTGGGGCTCCACCAGGCGCCATGCTATCAGGTTTGTGACAGTGTTTTTCGCTACACCATGCGCCATTACCCCGAGCTTGTGACGCTCGCTCAGGCGGCCCGGGAGGCGGCGTCGCGGCGCCGTGCCCGCGACGTTCCGCGCTTCACGAGCTCGAGCAGGACCACGACGTAGACCGAGAACGAGAGCGCGAGCAGGCCAGCGGCGGCGTCGATCGCCATGTTCACGGCGTTCCAGTCGCCGTGATGGTGAGGCGGCGCGAACCGCGTCGCGAGCGCGGCGAGCGCCAGCGTCGCGCACCATGCCCACAGGTGAACGACCGCGCGCCGTTCGGAGAAGCCGATCCGGAGGAAGCGGTGGTGCAGGTGACGGGCGTCGGCGACGTAGATCGGCTGCCCGCTTCGCAATCGCTTCGCCACGACGAACGACGTGTCGAGCACCGGGACCGCGAGCACGAGCAGCGGCAGGACGAGCGTCGCCAACGCCGCGGTCTTCAGGAGGCCCTGCACCGAAACGGCGGCGAGTGTGAAGCCGAGCAGCATCGCTCCCGAGTCGCCCATGAAGATCCGCGCCGGATAGAAGTTGTGGCGCAGGAAGCCGAGGCAGGCGCCGCAGACGATCGCCGACAGCACCGCGGCGCCGATTCCGCCCAGCGACAGCTCGATGATGGCAAACGTCGCGCCCGAGATCGCGCAGACGCCGGCGGCGAGCCCGTCCAGGCCGTCGAGGAAGTTGACCATGTTCATCACCGCGACGATTCCGACGATGGTCAGCGTGACACCGACCCACGGCGGCAACGCGTGCACGCCGAGCACCGGGAACGTGAACTTGTGCACCCACACGCCGAAGCCGGTCGGGATGGCGGCCGCGGTCAACTGTCCGGCGAGCTTCTGCCACCAGGTGAGGCCCCGGAAGTCGTCGACGGCGCCGACGGTCGTCGCCACGGCGGCACCGAGGACCACGCCGCGCAGCTCGCCGCCGAGCGGCAGGAAGGCCAGCGACGGCACCAGCATTCCGAGGAAGAGCGCGAGCCCGCCCAGGCGAGGCACCGCCGGACGGGCGCGGTCGCCTTCGCGCGGGCGGTCGACGACCCGGAGGTAACGCGCGGCTGAGCCCACGGCGGGGGTCAGCAGCAGCACGATCCCCAGGGCGACGAGCGCGCCCCAGAGCACCTCGAGGTGGTCGCTCAGCTGCTCCCAGACCACGAGCGCCTACTTCGTCCCGTAGAGCCGGTCTCCCGCGTCGCCGAGGCCGGGGACGATGTAGCCCCGCTCGTTCAGGCCCCGGTCGATCGCGGCCACCACGATCTGGACGTCGGGATGGTGCTCCTGGATGTTCGCGACGCCCTCGGGCGCCGCGATGATCGAGATCAGGCGGACGCTGGTCGCGCCGGCGCTCTTCACCACCTGCACGGCGTGCGCGGTCGAGTTGCCCGTCGCCAGCATCGGGTCGAGCAGGATCACGTCGCGGTCGGCGACGTCCTGCGGCAGCTTCACGTAGTACTCGACCGGCTGCAGCGTCTCCTCGTTGCGATACAGCCCGATGAAACCGACGCGCGCCCCGGAGATCAGCGTCAGCACGCCGTCGAGCATCCCGAGGCCGGCGCGCAGGATCGGGCAGACCGCGACCTTCTTCCCCGAGATGCGCGGGCACGGCGCAATCTCGAGCGGCGTCGCGATCGGCACGTCCTCGGTGGGAAGGTCCTTGGTCGCCTCGTACGTGAGGAGCAGCGTCACCTCCTCGACCAGCTTGCGGAAGTGGACGGTCGGCGTGTCCTTGTCCCGCAGGTAGGACAGCTTGTGCTGCACCAGCGGATGCAGGACCTCGGTGACGCTCACGCGTACGAGGTGTACCCGCGGAACCCCGGGTACAGCGGCCGCCTCTCGCAGAGAGCCTCGGCGCGCCCGCGCAACGCAGCGACGTCGGCGTCGTCTGAGAGCGCGTCGACGATGATCGACGCGACCTCGCCGAAGTCCTGCTCGTCGAAGCCGCGCATCGTCGCCGCCGGGGTGCCGAGACGCACGCCCGACGCGACCATCGGCGGCCGTTCGTCGAACGGGACCGTGTTGCGGTTCGCGGTCAGCTTGCAGTCCTCGAGGCGTTCCTGCGCGGCGAGGCCCGTCCACTCGGTGTCGCGGAGGTCGAGCTGCACCAGGTGCGTGTCGGTGCCGCCGGTGAGGACGTCGAGGCCGCCGCCGAGCAGCCCGGCGGCGAGCGTGTCCGCGTTCGCCCGAATCTGGCGCTGGTAGTCGCGAAACGCCTCGGTGCCGGCGATCTTGAAGCAGGCGGCCTTGGCCGCGATCGTGTGCATCAGCGGGCCGCCCTGCATGCCCGGGAAGTTCGCGCGGTCGACCTTGGTCGCGTACTCCTCCGTGCAGAGCACGAAGCCGGCGCGTGGGCCGGCGAGCGTCTTGTGCGTCGTCGAGGTGACGAACTGCGCGTGCGGGACCGGGCTCGGGTGGATCCCGGCGGCGACCAGCCCCGAGAAGTGGGCCATGTCGCAGAGCAGCAGCGCGCCGACTTCGTCGGCGATCGCGCGGAACCGGTCGGCTTCAACCGTCCGCGGATAGGCGGAGCCGCCGCAGACGATCAGCTTCGGCCGGATCTCCTTCGCCTTCGCGAGGACGTCGTCGTAGTCGACGGTCATCGTCTCGCGCGCGACGCCGTAGTGGTGGAACTCGTAGAGCTTCCCCGAGAAGTTGACCTTCAGCCCATGCGTGAGGTGGCCGCCGTGGTCGAGTGACAGCGCAAGCACCGGGTCGCCCGGCTTCAGGCACCGCGAAGTACACCGCCATGTTCGCCTGGGCACCCGCATGCGCCTGGACGTTCGCGTGCTCGGCCCCGAACAGTTCCTTCGCGCGCGCCCGCGCCAGCTCCTCGATCTCGTCGACGACCTCGCAGCCGCCGTAGTAGCGCTTGCCGGGGTAGCCCTCGGCGTACTTGTTCGTCGGCACCGAGCCGACGGCCTCGAGGATGCTCGGCCAGGTGAAGTTCTCCGACGCGATCAGCTCGATCTGGCCGCGCTGCCGGTCGGCCTCCCGGCCGAGCAGCGCCGCCGTCTCGGGATCGATCTCGGCGAGACCGGCGGTTCGGAGCTCCGCGAACGTCTGCTGGGCCACAGCCATCGCCCTGGATCGTACTCTCGGTTCCAGAGATCAGAAGCGCCGAGCCGCCGCGACACGGGCGATCGCAGCAGCCGACGGCGCGGCGCCCTCGCGCAGCACGCGGGGCTCCTCGCCGGTGAAGTCGATCACCGTCGACGGGGTGCCCGGCAGGGCCCCCGCGTCGATCGACGCCGCGCAGGCGTCCCGGATCGATGCCGGGACGTCCGCGAGCGTGGCCGGATCCGGGCCGCCGGTCAGGTTCGCACTCGTTGCAAGTACCGGGCCGAAGCCGTCCAGCACGAGCTGCGACTCGACGGGCAGGTCGGGAACGCGGACCCCGATCGCAGCGGGACGGCTCCCGGTCAGCCATGGATAGCGCCGGGCCGGGTTGGGGACGACGAGCGTGTACGCGCCCGGCAGCACGGCGCGGAGGATCGCCTCGCCGTCGCCGCGCAGCTCCGGCAGCCGCTCGAGGAGCGCGTCGATCGAGCCGGCGAGCAGTGCCGTCGGCCGGCCGTCCGAGCGTCCCTTGAGCGCGAGCGCTGCCAGGGCCCAGTCCTCGCGCTCCGGATTGCCGGCGAGGCCGTAGACCGTGTCGGTCGGGAGCACGATCGGCCGCCCGGCACGCAGCCCCGCTAGCGCCCGCTCGACCAATGTCCCTCGACCACACGTGGCCGGTCCGTCAGATCGGCGCGCACGTTCACGTCGACGTAGCCCTCGTCGCGGAGCAGCGCCCCGATCTCCTCCGCCCGTCCCTCGTGCACCTCGAGCACGAGCCAGCCGTCGAGCACTGCGCGCGCCTGTGCGACGAGTCGCGCGGTCTGGCCGTCGTCCACCAGCGCAGCGCGGGGCTCCCAGTCGCGCACCTCCGGCTCGAGCGCGTCGAGCTCGGCTGCGGCCACGTAGGGCGGGTTCGAGACGATGAGGTCGAACGGGCCGTCGCTGCCCGCCAGCAGGTCGCCCAGCCGCAGGTCGACCCGCAGGCCGAGCGCGTCTGCGTTCTCGCGCGCCAGCTCCAGCGCATCGGCCGAAGCGTCCGTTGCGACGACCGTCGCGTTCGGCAGCTCCTGCGCGAGCGAGAGCGCGATCGCACCGGTGCCGGTGCCGACGTCGAGCACGCGCGGCGCGGGCAGACCGTCGAGCAGCGCGAGGCACCGGTCGACCACGACCTCCGTCTCCGGCCGGGGCACGAGGGCGCGTCGGTCGGTGCGGAGGGTGAGGCGGCGAAAGCCCCAGTCGCCCAGCACGTAAGCGAGCGGCTCGCGGGCGCCGCGGCGTCGTACGGGATCGCGAGCCGATTCCCGCTCGGCCGTTGAGAGCGGACGGTCGTGGTGCGTGTACAGGTCGAGGCGCGTCAATCCGAGCGCCCGCGCGAGCAGCAGCTCGGCGTCGAGACGCGGATGCTCGACGCCTCGTTCGGCGAGGTACGTCGTCGCCGCTTCGAGCGTCTCGCCGAGCGTCACACCGACGCGGTCTCGAGCGCGCGCCGGCGCTCATCCGCTGTCAGCGCGTCGGTGAAGTCCTCGAGGTCGCCCTGCAGCACCTGGTCGAGCCGGTGCACGGTCAGCTTGATCCGGTGGTCGGTGACCCGGTTCTCCGGAAAGTTGTAGGTGCGGATCTTCTCCGCGCGCGCACCCGTGCCGACCTGCGCGCTGCGCGTCGCCGCCTGCTTTGCTGCGCGCCGCTCACGCTCGGCCTCGAAGAGACGCGCGCGGAGCACGCGCATCGCCTTCTCGCGGTTCTGCAGCTGCGAGCGCTCGTCCTGCATCGCGACGACGATCCCGGAGGGGAGGTGCGTGATCCGGACCGCGGAGTCGGTCGTGTTCACCGACTGCCCGCCGGGCCCCGACGAGCGGTAGACGTCGATCTTCAGATCCTTGTCCTCGACCTCGACGTCGACGTCCTCGGCCTCAGGCATGACGGCGACGGTCGCGGTCGAGGTATGGATGCGCCCCTGCGACTCCGTCTCCGGCACCCGCTGGACACGGTGCGTGCCGCCCTCGAACTTGAACACCGAGTAGGCGCCGTCGCCCTTCACGGCGAACACGCCTTCCTTCACACCGCCGCTCTCGTTGGCGTTGACCTCGAGCTCCTCCCACTTGAAGCCGCGGCGCTCGGCGTAACGCTGGAACATGCGGGCCACGTCGCCCGCCCAGAGGCCGGCCTCGTCGCCGCCGACCCCCTGCCGGATCTCGACGATCACATCCTTCTCGTCGGCCGGGTCGTGCTCGGCGAGCGAAAGCCGCAGCTCGTCCTCGAGCCGAGCGACGTCGGCTTCGAGGTCGGGCACCAGCTCCGCGAGGTCGCCGTCGTCGCGCGCGGCGTCGAGGTCGGCACGGCGTGCCCGCCATTCCTGCGCCAGCGCGTAGGGCCGCTCGAGCGACTTCAGGCGCCGCCCGGTCTCGGCCGCCTCGCGGTGATCGTTGTAGACCTCCGGGTCGGACAACCGCTCCTGCGTCTCCGTGAAGGAGCGTTCGAGCTCTGTGATCAGATCGTCGAGGGCCGCCATGTGACCCAGGGTAGAAGAGTCGGCTACAGGAGCGCTGCGTCGAGCGTGACTTCGGGGATGCCGGTCAGGGCCTGCGAGACCGGGCAGTTCTGTTTCGCGCCCTCGGCCGCCTCCCGGAAACCTGCCTCGTCGAGCCCGGGAACGCTGCCGCGGACGGTCAGCGCGCCCTTCGTGATGCCGGTGCCGGGCTGGAACGTGACGGTCGCGGACGTCTCGAGCCGCTCGGGCGGCGTCCCCGCCCTGGCGAGCGCGCCCGAGAGGGCCATCGCGATGCACGACGCCCAGGCCGCCGCGATCAGCTCCTCGGGGCTCGTCTTCCCGTTCGGCTCCTCAGCACGCGACGCCCAGGAGACGTCGAGCGGGCCGAACGCACCGCTTCCGACCTTGCCGATCGTGCCGCTGCCCGACTGCAGATCGCCGGTCCAGACAACCCCAGCCGTCCGTTCGGTCGCCACTACGCCATCACCTCCACTCGTCGGTCGGCCGGCTGCAACCGGCCCTCGCGCTCAAGGACTTCCCGGAGCGCGCGGATCGACACCTCGAGCTGATCGAGCGACGGCTCGCGCGTCGTCAACCGTTGCAGCCAGAGCCCCGGCGCGAGCAGCGTCATCAGCACGCGGTTGCCAGAGTGCCGGCCGGCGAAGCGGATCAGCTCGTAGGCGATGCCGGCGATCACCGGCAGCAAAGCGATTCGACTCACGATCAGCCAGTACCACGCCGGCCTGCCGAGGAGTGCGTACACGAAGACACCGACCACCATCACCCACAGCAGGAAGGCCGTACCGCAGCGGGGATGGATCAGCGAGTGCCGTTGCGCGTTCTCCGGCGTCAACTCGTCCCCTGCCTCGTACGCGTTGATCGCCTTGTGCTCGGCAGCGTGGTACTCGAACACGCGCCGCAACGACGGGATGAAGCTGAGCAGCGTCAGGTACGCGACGAAGACGAGGACGCGAATGCCGCCCTCGACGAGCACGAACCAACCGCCGTTGGAGATCGGGAGCAGGTCGGTGAGGAGCGCCGGGCCGACCTTGAAGATCATCACGGCGAAGCCGATCGCGACGAGAAAGGCGAACGCCAGCGCCCAGCGGCCGATCTCCGCCGGCTCGCCGTCCCCCTCCGCCTCTTCCTGGGCGGCGTAGCTCGCAGAGACGCCGAGTGCGCGGAAGCCGATCGCGAGGCTCTCGCCGAGCGCGACGACCCCTCGCACGACCGGCAGGCGGAGCGTCCAGTGCCTCGTCGCGAGCGGATCGATCGCGCGCGCGACGTGCGCGATGTCGCCCGCCGGCGTGCGGACGGCCACCGCCCAGTTGCGCGGTCCGCGCATCATCACGCCCTCGAGGACGGCCTGACCTCCGATGGCCTGCGACATCGCGGCTACGAGCGCGCTGCGCGCTCGGCCTTCTCGAGCCGGCGCTGGAAGCGCTCGACGCGGCCGCCAGTGTCCACCAGTTTCTGCTTGCCCGTGTAGAACGGGTGGCAGTTCGAGCAGATCTCGACGTGGAGCTCGGAGCTCGTCGAGCGCGTCGTGAACGTGTTCCCGCAGCTGCAGTGCACGGTCGCGAGCTGATACTCGGGGTGGATGCCGGCCTTCATCGCCGCGCCAGGATAGCAGCGGTCGTTGCCGCGGCGACGTTGCCTCCCGAGACGACGAGTACCGGTCGCTCTGCCTCCATCCTGCCGCTCAACCACGCCGCGGTCGAGGCGGCACCGGCCGGTTCGCACGCCAGCTTCGTGCGCTCGTAGACGAGGCGGAAAGCGTGCTCGATCTCGTCCTCGGTCACGAGGTGGCGTTCGAGATCGCGGCAGATCTGCAACGGCAGCGCGCCGGCGAACGGCGCGTTGAGGCCGTCGGCGATCGACGTTGGCGTCACCGGCGTCGGCTCGCCGTGCTCGAGCCCGGTGTGGAGCGCGGTGCTGGTGTCCGGCTCGACCGCGATCACGCGCACCCGGTCGCCGATTGCGGTCTGGATCCCCGAGACGAGCCCGCCGCCGCCGACCGCGACGACAACCGCATCGGTGTCGGGCGCGTCCTCGAGGATCTCCAGGCCGACCGTGCCGGCGCCGGCGATCACGAGCGGGTCGTCGAACGGGTGAACCAGCGTCCTCCCCGTCTCCTCGATCAGCTCGTCGAGGCGCCTGAACGCGTCGCCGGGCCCGGAGGCGACGAGGTCGACGGTCGCGCCGTAGCCGCGCGTCGCGGCGATCTTCTGCTCGGACGCGCCTTGCCACATCACGACGAGCGCGTCGATCTGCTCCTCTGCGGCCGCGAATGCAACCGCCTGTGCATGGTTGCCCGCGCTGATCGCGATCACACCGCGTTGCTTCTCGGCAGGGTCGAGCGAGCTCAGCTTGTTGAGCGCTCCACGCACCTTGAACGAGCCGGTGCGCTGGAAGAGCTCGCACTTCAGGCGTGCGCCGAGCGTGCGGCTCGCGAGGAGCGGCGTTCGCTGGAGGCGCGTGCCGATCGTCGCGCGCGCGCGCTCCACGTCGTCACGGGTCGGAAGCACGCGCGGATCGTACGCATCGAACCGGTGGCGGAGACCGCCGGCCAACCGTGGCTCAGTTTCGGGGGTGCCGCTGGCGGACCGCCTCGAACAGGAGGACGGCGGCGGCGGCGCTCGCGTTCAGCGAATCGGCCGCCGTTCCTCGTACGGGGATCGCGACGGCGATCTCGGCAGCTCCCCGCCACCGCTCGTCGAGGCCGGTGTCCTCGGCGCCGACGATCAGCGCGCTCGGTCGGCGCAGGTCGACGTCGGTGTAGCTCGTCGTCGCGCCGACCACGGCGGCGACGCGCTGGAGTGGCAGCTCGGCGAGCTCGGACAGCGTCACCTCGACGATCGGCAACGTGAACACGGCGCCGGTCGACGCGCGAATCGCGTTCGGGTTCCATGGATCGGCCGCGCCTTCGGCGACGAGGAGCGCGTCCGCGCCGGCGACGTCGGCGGACCGCGCCATCGCGCCGAGGTTGCCGGGCTTCTCGACGCCGACGGCGACGAGAACGAGCGTCGGGTCCGGGGGAAGCGCCCGCGCCGGGGCCTCGACGACGGCGAGGATGCCTTCCGGATCGGCGCGGTACGCCATCCGCCGGAGAACGCGCTCGCTGACTTCCTCCGCGTCGGGTGGGGACGGGGTCGTCCCGAGCAGCCCGGGGGCGGCGTACGTCGCGCGGAACGTGAGCCCGGCCGACCGGGCGCGCTCGACCTCCCGCCGGCCCTCGACGACGACCAGCCCGGAAGCGCGCCGCTCGCGCCCGCGCCGCAACCGAAGCACCTCCTTGACGCGCGGGTTGTCGACGCTCGTGATCACCTGGGGCTGGTGGTGCCTCGCACGGACACCCCGGGTGGCTGCCACCCATACCGAATCGCAGCGAGTTGCTCACGGAAGTGTGGAATCGCCCGCGATTCTCGGCGCGCCGGAACGGTGATTCGTACCGTGAAGGAGTGCCGTACAAGCCGCGCGACGAGCGACCCGGATTTCACCACGTCGTCACCCGCGGTAACAACAAGCAGCGCATCTTCATGAACGACACGGATCGGAGGGAGTTCCTCCGAATCCTCGTTCAGGTCGCCAAGCGGCACGGCTGGACCATCTACGCGTACTGCCTCATGCGCAACCACTATCACCTGGTCATCAACGTCGACGAGCGCGGGCTCGCGCGTGGAATGTGCGAGCTCAATACCGCATACGCCCTCGGGTTCAACACTCGACACGGCCGCATCAACCACCTCTTCGGTAAGCGCTACTGGAGCGAGCACATTGCCGACGACCGCCGGCTTCTCAACGCGGTTCGATACGTCGTGCAGAACCCGCGGCGCGCCGGGCGCGCCGGCTCGCTCGAGAGCTACGCGTGGTCGAGCTACGCCGCGACGATCGGGCTCGCACTGTCGTTCGCGCAACTCGCGACACGGGAGTTGCTCGAGCACTTCGCGGCCCGGCGAGACCGTGCGATCGCGCGGTTCGTCGCGTTCTGCGACGCGGCAGGCGGCGAGGGCCATGTCCGGTGGCAGCCACCGTGAAGGATCCGCCACCGAGCCGCTACGTAAGCGTGTACTCGGGGCCGCTGCCGCCTTCGGGCGGGGTGAGGCGGCCGCCTTTGGCGGTGATCGCGCCGCACTGGACGCAGTTCGAGGGGGCGAGGCGGACTTCGACGGTTCCGTCGCCGTCGGCCTCCCCCACTTCGTACACGTGCGCCGGGCACATCCTCGTCCACAGCTCCGCGAGCTCCCTCGGCACCCGCGTCTGCACGCGGATGTGGTTCGGCTGGTCGTCGCGCGTGCGGTTGCCGGACGCGAAGACACTCGACAGCTTGTCGAACGTCAGCCGGCCGTCTGGCGCCGGGTAGTGCTGCGCACGACGCGTGCGGATGAGCGACTGCTCCGCGTCGCGCTCCGTGTGCGCGTTCCCCGGCGGGAACCGCCCCTTCGACGCGGTCATCGCACTCGCGAGCGCACCGCCCACGTAGAACCCGTAACCGAACGCCTGCCGCATGTTGCGCACCTCTTGCAGCTCGCGCCAGATGAACGATTCCCGCAGGGAGTCGTCGTACGACGCGAGCGCCGCACGCGCGGACGTCCCGCGTTCCAGCGTCCGCCACGCGGCCTCGGCGGCGAGCCGGCCCGACTCGACGGCATAGTGGATCCCTTTCAGCGCCGGAACGTTGACGAGCCCGACACCGTCGCCCGCAAGCAGCAGCCCCGGTGCGTGGAAGCGGTTCGGCAGCGCCACGAAGCCGCCCTCCGGGATCGTCTTCGCGCCCCACTGCAGCCGCTCGCCGCCCGCGAAGATCCGGCTGATGCGCGGGTGCGTCTTCAGCTCCTGCAAGAGATCGTGCACCGACAGCTCAGCGTCGCGATAGTCGAGCCCAACGACCATCCCGATCGTCACCAGCTCCTCACCGAGTGGATAGATGAACGAGCCGCCGAATTCCCGGTACTTGGCGCGCGGTCGCAGCGGCCAGCCCATCGTGTGGATCACGCGGCGCAGCGGACGCGCCACGCGCCACACCTCCTTGACGCCGAGCGCCCACACCTGCGGCTCGTCGCCCTGCAATCCAAACCGGTCGAGCGCGGCACCGGTCAGGTGCCCCTGCGTCCCCTCTGCCAGGATCGTGACGCGCGCAGTGATGTCCGAGCCCGCCTCGAAGTTCGACAGCGGCTCGCCGTTCCGTCCGCGCCCGCGATCACCCGTGCGCACCCCGAGCACGCGCCCGCCGTCGACGAGCAACGACTCGGCCGCAGTCTCCGGAAGCACGGTCGCGCCGAGCGCCTCCGCCTCCTCTGCGAGCCAAGCGCCCAGCCGCGCGAGCGACGCGATCTGGTTGCGATCGTTGACCATCGTCGGCGGTGTCGGGATCCGATACGCATGCCGGCGCGTCATGAACAGCACCGACTCGGCCTCGACGGCGCCGTAGAACGGCAGCTCGTCGAGCCGCTTCCGGCCATGGAACAGCCGCTGCAGACCGCGCGGGTTGACGACCGCGCCGGAGAGCAGGTGCGAGCCCGGCGCCTTGCCCTTCTCGAGCACCGCCACCGGGACGTCGCCGAGCCGCTCGGCCGTCTCCGGATCGTCCTCGATCAGCTGCCCGAGCCGGATCGCCGCCGCGAGGCCCGCCGGGCCGGCGCCGACGATCAGGAAGCCGACGTCGATGCGCTCGTCGACGGGATCCGTCGGCGGTCGAAACGCCTCGCCGGCCGACCACGGCGGCGGAAAGTCAGACGGGCGAACCTTCACGACCGGCGCGCGCGGAGGAGCTCGGTGAGCTTCGGGACGATCTCGTGCAGATCACCGACGATGCCGAGATCCGAGAACTCGAAGATCGGTGCGTTCGGATCCTTGTTGATCGCCACGATCACGTTCGAGCCCTGCATCCCAACCTTGTGCTGGATCGCACCGGAGATGCCGAGTGCGACGTACAGCTTCGGCGTCACCGTCTTGCCCGTCTGCCCGACCTGCGCCGAGTAGGGGTACCAGCCGGCATCGACGACCGCACGCGTCGCCGCGACCGCGCCGCCGAGCGCCTGGGCGAGGCCTTCGGCCAGCGAGAACTTCTCCGGCTCACCGAGTCCCCGCCCGCCCGCGACGATCACGTCCGCCTCCTCGATCGACGGCCCCTGCTGCTCGGCGTGCGCCTGCTCGACCATCTCCGCCAGCGTCGAGAAGTCCTCGAGCTCGACCGCCGCGTCTTTGACGTCGGCAGTGCCGCCGGTGGGCGCCGGGTCGAACGTGCCGGACCGGAAGACCGCGAGCCGCGGGCCCTCCGACCAGCCGACGTCGACGAACACGCTGTCGGAGAGCGCAGGACGCTTGCCGACGCCGCCGGCGTCGAGGTCGACGAGGTCCCAATTCAGGCCCGCATCAAGACGTGCAGCCAGCCCGGCGGCGACGTCGGCCGCGAGCACCGACTGGGCGAACAGCACCGTGTCGAAGGACTCGTCGCGAACGAGCTTCGCCAGGACGTCGACCCGCGGCTGCGGCAACGGGGCGCCGAGCCGTTCGTCGTCGGCGACCCAGACGGTCGCAGCACCGTGCTCGCCGGCCTCGGCCGCGAGCGCGCGCACGCCCGACCCGGCGAGCACGCCGGCGATCTCGCCGCCGAGCGCAACCGCCTTCGCCAGCACGCCAAGCGAGCCCTTCTGGATCGCGCCGTCGTGATGCTCGAGGAAGACCAGCGTCTTCACAGCAGCCTCCGCTCCGCGAGGAACTCGACGATCTGCTCGGCTGCGGAGCCGTCGTCCTCGATCCGCCGCGCCTCGCCGCGCGACGGCGGCGCGTTCAACGCGAGGACGGTCGTCCGCGCCTCGTCGAGACCTCCGACGTCGGAGGCCGCGAGCGTCTCCTGCGGCTTCTTCTTCGCGCCCATGATCCCCTTCAGCGAGGGATAACGCGGTGTGTTGATCGAGTCAGCGACCGCGACCACAGCGGGCAGCGGCAGGCGCAGCGTGTCGTAGCCGAACTCGGTCTGACGCTTCCCGCGCAGAGACCCGTCGTCGATCGTGAGCTCGCTCACCTGGGACACGATCGGTCGCCTCAACCGGTCGGCGACGGCGGCCCAGAGACAGGCACCGCCCCCGTCAGCCGACTGCTGCCCGAAGAGAATGAGGTCCGGGGCCTCCCGCTCGAGCGCTCCGGCGAGGGCCTTGGCGGTGCCCAGCAGATCCGCGCCCTCGAACACCGGATCCGTGACGAGCACCGAGCGGTCCGCGCCCATCGCGAGCGCCTTCCGGAGCGCGTCGACGGCGCGCTCGGGCCCGAGCGAGACGACGACGACTTCGCCCTCTCCGGCGGCCTCCTTCAGCACCAGCGCCTCTTCGATCGCGTAGGTGTCCCACTCGGAGACCGCCAGCTCTCCCGACCGGTCGAGACGCTTCGTCGCCGGGTCGAGGCGGCGGCCCCCCGACGCATCCGGCACCGCTTTGACGCAGACCGCGATCTTCATCGGGGCGAGACTCTACCCGGCCGGGTGATCCGTACCGCGCTACCGCGGCGCGGATCGAGCTGCCTTAGACGGCGACTCGCGACTGCAGGAAGCTGACGATGTCCGCCGTCGGCGCGCCCGGCGTGAAGACCTCGGCCACGCCCTGCTCCTTCAGCGCCGCGACGTCTTCGGCCGGGATCGTCCCGCCGACCACGACGAGCACGTCGTCGGCTCCATCGGCCCGCAGCAGCTCGAGGATTCGCGGGACGAGCGTCATGTGCGCACCCGAGAGGATCGAGATGCCGACCGCGTCGGCGTCCTCCTGGATCGCGGTCTCCGCGATCTGCTCGGGTGTCTGGTGCAACCCGGTGTAGATCACCTCCATGCCGGCGTCGCGCAGCGCTCGGGCGATGATCTTCGCGCCGCGATCGTGGCCGTCGAGGCCAGGCTTGGCGATCACCACACGGATCTTCCCGGCCACGATGTGAGTATAGGAAGCGCCGAGCCGCGTCAGGCGGCCGGCCGCCCGCGACGACCGAGCAGCTCCTCGTACCGGCGCACTGCGCGCCGGTAGCGGACACGCGAGCGCACCCCCCAGGCGAGGAGCACGGCGATCATCGCGACGAGCACGCCGGCCGGCGCGAGCAGCCACGTGGCCGACAACGGGCTGTGCACGGTCGCGGCCGGGAACAGCCTGGCGTAGTCGCGGATCTGACCCGCGCCGCCTACCCCTCGCGGCGCCCACGATGCGACGAGCCAGCGGCCGGGCTGCGACGGGTACCTCTTCAACTCGATCGTGAACGTCTTCCCTGCCCATTCGCTCTTGGGCGAGCCGACCAGCGCGAGGTCGAGCCCCACGTCGTCGCGATAGCTGTAGAGAACGTCCCAGGTGGCGATGCCGACCGCGTCGAAGGGCACGACGTTGTTGTTGCCGCTGTCCCACGACGCGCGCGTCTGCCCGGCGCGCATCTCGGGACCGAGCAGCTTCCAGGCAGAGTCGAGATGCTTTCGGACGACCGCCGTGCGGACGAAGTCGCTCGCGACCCGCGAGAGCTCGCGGCGATCCGCGGCGGTCAACGTCACGGAGGCAGGCTCGGTCGAGACCCAGGCCTTCGCGGTCGTGTCGATCGGCGTCTCGAACGACTTGCCTGTGTTGCCGATCGCGATCGCGCCGACGACGGCGCCGCCCACGCCGAGTGCAAGGGCGGCCGCCCACGCAAGGCGACGCCTGAACCGGTGCGACGACAGCCTGCCAGCCATCGACTACCCGCCTGGCCCGGGAAGCAGCCCGCTACTGCTGCGAGTGGACGAAGGCCACGGACCGCGGCTCCCACATGTTCACGACCCACTTCCCGTGAACGCGGTTGAGCTGCATCAGAAACAGCTGCGACTTGACGCCGGACTTGGGCTTCGTCAGCAGCGCGACTTCGATCAACGCCTCGTTCTTGTACGAGTAGTCGACCTTCATCGGCGCGATCGAAACGGCGCTCACCGGAAACGGGATCACCGCGTTGTTGCCCGTCATGAACGACTTGAGCGACTGCCCCTGGATGAGCTGGGGTCCGGTGATCGAGTAGGCCTCGCGCATGTTCTTCCGCGCGACGGCGGTCTGGATGAAGCGGCGCGCGACCTTCTCGGCCGACGGGTCGAGCTTCACGCTCTTCGGCACCTTCGAGACGTCCGTCGCGGGGACGTTCGGGTTGAGCGGCGTCGCCGAGTTGCCGCTGCCGTGTGGGAGCAATGCAATCAGCGCGGCGATGCCGCCGGCGACGACCAGCGTCGCGATCACCCAGGGCAGCGCCTTGCGCCAGCCCGGCTTATGAGCACGCTCACGGTGCTCGAAGATCGAATCGAGAGGATCGGCGTTCATCGGTTCTCAAGAGTAGACGAGCAACGCGGATGTCAGTTGGCCGCGCTTTGTTGAGTCGACGTTAACTCGGGTCAGAACACGGGCGACTCGCGCCAGGTGCCCCACACGTCGCGGAGCACGTCGCACATCTCGCCCATGGTCACGTAGGCGCGCGAGGCGTCGATGATGCCGTGCATCAGGTTCCGGTCGCTGTCGGCGGCGTCGGCGCGGAGCCGTGCGAGCGCCGCCTCGACCTCGCCGCTGTCGCGGTGCGTCCGCAGAGCCTGCACGCGCTCGATCTGCTGCCCCTCGAGCGCCGGGTCGATGCGGAGGATCTCCGGCGCCGTGTCCTCGGCGAGCTCGTAGCGATTCACGCCCACGACGACGCGCTGCCGCGACTCGACTTCCGACTGATAACGGAACGACGCCTCGGCGATCTCGCGCTGGAAGAAGTTGTCCTTGATCGCAGCGACGACGCCGCCGAGCTTCTCGATGCGCTCGAAGTAGTCGTACGCCTGCGCCTCCAGCTCGCTGGTCAGGTGCTCGAGGTGGTACGAGCCGCCGAGCGGGTCGATGGCGTTGACGACACCCGTCTCGTGCGCGATCACCTGCTGGGTGCGCAAGGCGAGCCGAACGGCGTCCTCGGTCGGGAGGGCGAGCGCCTCGTCGAACGAGTTCGTGTGGAGCGACTGCGTTCCTCCGAGCACCGCCGCCAGCGCCTCGATCGCCGTGCGGACGATGTTCACCTCGGGCTGTTGCGCCGTCAGCGACACACCGGCCGTCTGCGTGTGAAAGCGCAGCAGCAGCGAGCGTGGGTTCTTGGCGCCGAAGCGCTCCTTCAGCTCGCGCGCCCAGATGCGCCGGGCGGCGCGGTACTTCGCGATCTCCTCGAAGAAGTCGAGATGCGCATTGAAGAAGAAGGACAGGCGCGGTGCGAACTCGTCGATCTCGAGCCCACGTGCGATCGCCCACTCCACGTAGGTGAAACCGTCCGCGAGCGTGAACGCGAGCTCCTGCGCCGCGGTCGAACCAGCCTCGCGGATGTGGTAGCCGCTGATCGAGATCGGATGCCAGAGCGGCATCTCGCGCGAGCAGAACTCGACCATGTCCGTGACGAGCCGCATCGACGGCTCGGGCGGGAAGATGTACTCCTTCTGCGCGATGTACTCCTTGAGGATGTCCGTCTGGATCGTCCCGCGCAGCTGCTCGCGCGCGACTCCCTGCTTCTCGCCGACACACAGATAAAACGCGAGCAGGATCGCCGCCGGAGCATTGATCGTCATCGACGTTGAGACATCGCCGAGCGGGATGCCGCGGAACAGCGTCTCCATGTCGTCGAGCGAGTCGATCGCGACGCCCTCGCGGCCGACCTCGCCCTCGGAGCGAGGATGGTCCGAGTCGAAGCCCATCAGCGTCGGCATGTCGAACGCAGTCGACAGCCCCGTCTGGCCGTGGTCGAGGAGGTAGCGGAAGCGCTCGTTCGTCTCCTCGGCGGTCCCGAAGCCGGCGAACTGGCGCATCGTCCAGAGCCGGCCGCGGTACATCGACGGATAGACGCCGCGCGTGTACGGATACGACCCCGGATAGCCGAGGTCGCGCTCGTAGTCGATCGGCGCCGACTCCGGCGTCTGCAGCGGCGCGTTCTCGATCCCAGACATCGTCGAGAAGAGCTCGCCCTGCCGCTCGTGCACCCGGTCGTACTGCTCGCTGCGCCAGGCGTCGAGCCCGGTCGTGTCCCGTGGTTCCTCGGTGGTGGCCATTTCTCTGAACTGATGATGCCCAAACAGGCGCCGCGTCAGCCGCCGGGCTTCCAGAGCGGCTCCTCGCCGCCTGCATTCGCCGCCCGGGCCAGGATGAACAGGAGGTCGCCCAGCCGGTTCAGATAGACGAGTGCGAGCGGATTCAGCGCCCGCTCGGCGGCCACCGCGAGCACCTCCCGCTCGACGCGCCGGCACACCGCGCGTGCGATGTGCAGCCGCGCGGAGAGCTCGCTCCCGCCGGGCAGCACGAAGCTCTTGAGCTCCGGAAGCGGCGCGTTCGCCTCGTCGCAGTCGGCTTCGAGACGGTCGACCGCCGCCTGCGTCACACGCAGACGGCCGTCGCCTTCGGCATAGGGAACGGACAGATCGGCGCCGAGATCGAAGAGCTCGTTCTGGATGCGCCCCAGGCGTTCGTCCTCCGCCGCGACCTGTGCCAGCCCGACGACGGAGTTCAGCTCGTCGACCGCGCCGTACGCGCGCAGCAGCGGGTCGAGCTTCGAGACGCGCGAGCCGTCACCGAGCGACGTCTCCCCCGCGTCGCCGCCTCGCGTGTAGATCCGCGTCAGGCGAACGGGCTCGTCGCGCTTGCGTGGGCTCACCGCTCGACCGGCTGGCGCTCGCCCAGGATCTGCCGCGCGATCACGAGCCGCTGGATCTCGCTCGTGCCCTCGTAGATCTCGGTGATCTTCGCGTCGCGATAGAAGCGCTCCACCGGGAACTCCTTCGTGTAGCCGTAGCCGCCGAGGACCTGGATCGCCTCCGCGGTCTGCCGGCGGGCCATCTCGGAGGCGAACAGCTTTGCCTTCGCGCCGGCTTCGGTGTGCGGGCGGCCGACACTCTTCAGCCAGGCCGCATGCAGGACGAGCAAGCGGGCGGCGTCGATCTCCATCGACATGTTCGCGAGCTTGTGCTGGATCGCCTGATGGTCCGCGATCCGGCGTCCGAACGTGTGCCGCTCTTGCGCGTAGCGCAGCGCGACCTCGTACGCCGCCTGCGCGATGCCGACCGCCTGCGCCGCGATGCCGATCCGGCCGCCGTCGAGCGTCGCCATCGCGATCCTGAACCCGTGGCCCTGATCGCCGAGCAGGCGGTCCCCGGCGACGACCGTGTCCACGGCGATGTCGTTGGTCGCCGACGAATTGAGGCCGAGCTTCTCCTCGGTGCGGGTGATCTCGACGTCGGACCCGTCGAGCACGAAGGCGGAGATGCCGCGAGCCGACCGCGTCCCGGGATCGGTCCGGGCGAAGAAGAGGATCGTGCCGCCGAACGAGGCGTTGGTGATCCATTGCTTCGCGCCGGTCACGTGCCAGCCCCCGGCGACCGGCTCGGCGCGCGTGACGATCGCGCCGGCGTCGGAGCCGGCGCCGGGCTCGGTCAGCGCGAAGCAGCCGATCTGCTCGCCGCGCGCGAGCGGCGGGACGAACCGCGCGCGCTGGTCGTCCGTCCCGAACTGCAACAGCGGCAGCGTGCATGCGGACGTGTGGACGGCCACGGTCACACCGACGCCCGCGTCGGCCCGCGAGAGCTCCTCGAGCACGAGGATGTACGAGACGAAATCGGCTCCGGCGCCGCCGTAATCCTCCGGCACGCACACGCCGAGGAGCCCGAGCTCGCCCAACGCGTGCAGGAGCTCGCGCGGGAACCCGTGCGCGCGGTCCCAGTCGCCTGCGTGAGGCTCGATCTCGGCCCGTGCGAAGTCACGGGCGACGGCCTGGATCTCACGCTGTTCGGCCGTCAGCTCGAAGTCCACGCGCGGCAGACTATCCGGATGCGTTCGGCGGTCATCGTGCTGTCGGCGATCGTGCTGGTCGGGTGTGGAGGGGCCCAGCGGCCGTCACCCGAAGCGGTCGTTCGTGCGTGGAGCGCCGCCCTCGACCGGAATGACAACGAGGCGGCCGGCCGACTCTTCGCGGGCGGGGCGACCATCGTCCAGGGCGGGTCGATCCGTCTCCAGACGCACGCCGACGCGGTTCGCTGGAACGCGGACCTCCCGTGCGGGGGCCGCATCGAGTCGCTGCGCCGTCGCGCCGGCGGCGACGTGATCGTGATCTTCACGCTCGTCCAGCGCCCACAGCACCGCTGCGACGCGCCGGGCACGAAGGCGGCGGCGCTCTTCACCGTGCGCGACGGCAAGATCGTGCTGTGGCACCAGACCGACGTGCCGCCGCCGAGCGCTGGGGGCCAGCTGGTCTGACGTGATCTAGGTCAGGCCTTGGGCTCGGGCTCGAGCTTGTAGCCGACGCCGAAGCGCGTCTGGATGAAGGAGTGCGTCGGCGCGGTTCGGTCGATCTTCTGGCGGAGACGCCGGACGAACACGTCGACGGTGCGGTCGCGATGCGTCTCGCGGCGGCCCCAGACCTTCTGGAGGAGCTCGTCGCGCGTCACCACGCGACCGCGGTCGAGCGCGAGCGTGTAAAGCAGCTTGAACTCCGTCGGCGTGAGACCGGCACTCTCGCCGGCGACGAAGGCCTGCACCTCGCGCGGGTCGATCCGCAGCTCCTCGATCTCGATCGGGTCGCCCCGCCGCTCCTCGGCCGGCCGTACGCCGCGCCGCGCAGCGGCGCCGACGCGCGCAACGAGCTCGCGCATCGAGAACGGCTTCACGAGGTAGTCGTCCGCCCCGATCTCGAGCGCATGCACGCGGTCGTGCTCGGTGCCGCGGGCAGAGACGACGACGATCGGCGTTCCGATGCCCTCGGCGCGCGCGGTCTCGATCAGCTTCCAGCCGTCGAGCTCCGGCAGCATCAGGTCGAGCACGCAGACGTCCGGGTTCTCGAACCGCAGACGCGCTAGCCCAAGCTCGCCCCGGCCGACGACGACGGGGTCGAAGCCGGCCGCGGTCAGGTGCCGCGCCATGCCGTCGGCGATCACGGTGTCGTCCTCGACGATCAGAACACGCGTCACGTAAGCCTACGATAGTGCTGTGCGGCCTGCGATTCGGGTTTCAGACTGGTGACGATTCGGTGACGAACAGACCGGTCGACGACCCCAGCTTCGACGAGCTGCGAACCGGCTTCACCGCGGCCGTCTCCCACGAGCTGCGAACGCCGCTGGCGCGGATCCTCGCTCTTCTCGACTCTGCCGACCTTCCCGGCGCCGACGTCCGTGCGCTGATCGACCAGGCCCGCGCGGAGGTCGAGAACGCCGGAGAGCTGATCGACGAGATCCTGTTCCTGTCGGAGCTCGAGAGCGGCAAGGAGGTCGTGTCGCTCGGCCACACGGACGCGCTCCCCGTGCTCGAGCACGTGGTCTCCGAGCTCGGCGGAGCGGCCGCCCGGGCCGGTGTCGAACTGCACGCGGAGGGCGATGCCGGCGTCGAGGTGCCGCTTCGCGCGCGGATGCTCCGGGTGATCGCGGAGAACCTGACCGAGAACGCGATCCGGTACTCCGGTCACGGCTCGCGGTACACGCTCTCGATCCGGCGGAGCGGCGAGTTCGCCGCGCTGACGGCGGCCGACGACGGCGTCGGCGTCGACGCGCAGACGCTCGAGCGGCTGTTCGAGCGCTTCTACCGGGGCGATGCCGCCCGCACGACGCGCGGGACGGGCCTCGGCCTCGCGATCGTCAAGCACGTCGTCACGGCCGCAGGGGGCGAGGTCGAGGCGAGCGGCCTGCGAGGGCACGGCCTGCGCATTCGCTGCACGTTCCCCGCCTGACGAGGCACACGACGCGGCGTTCCCCCGAGGAGTCGTAGGATCGCCGCGATTCCCAGCCACTCGGGCGGGATCGGAACCTGAAGGGGGAGATCGATGAAGAGAGTGTTTCTGCTCGGGGTCCTCGCCCTTGCGTTGTCGGTGGGTGGAGGTGCGGGGGCGTCATCGCCGTTCGGCGCGAACCCGCCGCTGCAGCACGTGTTCGTGATCATGCTGGAGAACCACTCGCAAACAAGCGTCATCGGCGATGCGAATGCGCCGTACTTGACCTCGCTCGCACGGAGCTACGGCACCGCGGCGAACTACTACGGCGTCACTCATCCGAGCGAGCCCAACTACGTGGCCATGATCACCGGCTCGAACCAGGGGATCAACGACGACAACCCGAACCATCGCTTCGATGTCCCGAACCTCGTCGATCAGCTCGAGGCGAGCGGGCATACCTGGAATGCCTACATGGAGTCGATGCCGTCTGCGGGCTTCCTCGGCGATCAGTATCCGGCGAACGCGGCTCTGTACGTGAGCAAGCACAACCCGTTCGTCCTGATGACCGACATCCGGAGCAGCGCCACGCGGCTGGCACACATCAGGCCGTACACCAGCCTCTCGACCGATCTCGCGACAGGCGACATCGCCAACTTTGTCTACATCGTCCCGAACCAGTGCCACGACATGCATGGTGGGGTCTTCATTCCCGTTGCGCCGGACGGTTCGGACGGAACGCCGTGCCCGTTCGGCTCGACCAAGGACGATGCGAACGATGCTTCGTTGAAGCAGAAGGCCGATGCCTTCGTTCGCGGGGCGGTAAACGCGATCATGCACTCGCGTGCGTGGAATCAGAGCTCCGCGATCTTCATCGTCTCGGATGAGAACGACTTCACGGGGAACAAAGCGACGGACGGCTGGGAGTCGGCGGCGTGGTGCTGCGACTCACCGATCCTCCCCGACGGATACCAGTTCCTGAACTCCGCCGGACTACCCGACGGGAACGTCTGGCACGGGCAGAACGGCGACTTTCACTACGGCGGGGGACTGTCGCCGGCGATCGTCGTCGCAACCCGGTTCCCCTTCGCGCTCTACCGCGGCTTCGTGAGTCACGTGCCGTACAACCACTACTCACTGCTCACGACGATCGAGGACAACTGGAACCTCGGTCATCTCGGTCACGCAGGCGACACGGCCGGGGGCGTCCTTCCGATGACGGACATCCTGGCGGGAATCCGCCGCTAACCGGTCAGCGAGCCCGCTGGGCCCTCCTCGGAGCCTCGGGGAGGGCCCAGCGTTGTTGGCGCCCTAGGTGTGGATGGTCTTGAGCGTCTTCTCCGACGCGACCAGCACGGGCTTCGGCAGCGCCACGAACAGGAGCTTCGCCGTGTACTGCGACGTCTGGCCCTGGGTCAGCGCCCAGAAGATCAGCTTCCGCAGCTCTGCCGCGTGGGACGTCTGCTGCGGGACGATCACGTACGTGTACGTCGAGATCGGATACGCGAGCGGCGCCGACTTCGGCGGGTTCACGATGTGCATCTCGTTGTTGGCCGGCACCTTGGTGAAGGCCGCCGCGGCAGCCGCGATCCGGCGAAGGCTCGGGTAGAGGAACTTCCCGGCCGAATTCTTCACCGCCGCGAACTTCAGGTGGTTGTTCAGGGCGAACGCGACGTCGACATAGGTGATCCCGCCCGACGTGCGCGACACGAGCCCGGCGACACCGGAGGAGCCGCGCGCGCCGATGCCGGTCGGGAAGGTGACCGCGGTCGAGTTGCCGACCTTCGACTTCCACGTCGGGCTCACCGACGAGAGGTAGTCCGTGAAGTTGTAGGTCGTGCCCGAGCCGTCCGAGCGGAAGATCGGCGTGATCTTCAGATCCGGGAGGCTCGCACCCTTGTTGAGGGCCCTGATCGCCGGGTCGTTCCAGTTCGAGATCTGCCCGAGGAAGATCTTCGCGATCGTCGGCCCGTCGAGATTCAGGTGGGCCGGCGCACCGGGAACGTTGTACGCGACGGTCGTCGCCGAGAGCGCCCACGGAATCTGGACGCAGCCCTTGCACGCGGTGAACTGGTCGGGCGTGAGCGGCGCGTCGGAGGCGCCGAAGTCGACCTGCCGGTTCGAGATCGACTGGATGCCGGCCCCCGAGCCGACGGCGCTGTACTGCACCGTGTAGCCGTAGGCGGATCCGAGCGCGGGCGTCCAGACCGACACGAGCGGCGAGACGAACGTGCTGCCGGCGCCGGTGATCGTCGTGTCGGTGCTCTTCGCGAGCACAGCTCCTGCGGCGAGCAGTGCCGTGAGAACAGCCGCAATGAGGGTGACCCCTCTCTTCATTGAAGTCCTCTCCTTGTCCCTGGGGCTCTGGCGTTGGATTGCGCCGCCAATGTGCACCCGTGCGCAGGGCGTGTGGGCTGACGCGGTGTAACCGGCTCGTGACGGAGTGGTGAACGCGTCTGCGAGCTAGCGCGGGGCGCCGAGCTTGCGGCGCGACCGGTCGAGCAGGAACCGCGCAGTCAGGCTCGAGACGAGCACGAATGCGATCAACACGAACGCGAGCGCCCACGCCTGCTGGTGCAGCGCCTCGTCGGGCGCTTCGGAGTACGTGAAGATGGTGAACGGGATCGAGTTGACCGAGTGCGTCGGGTTCCAGTCGGTCGTCTGCCCCGCCAGCACGCACGTGAACAGGAGCGGCGCCGTCTCGCCGGCCGCACGCGCGATCGCGAGCGTCGTCCCGGTGAGGATCCCGCCGAACGCCGTGGGCAGGACGACGCGCAGCACCGTGTTCCACTTCGAGACGCCGAGCGCGTAGCTCGCCTCGCGGAGCTCGTTCGGCACGAGTGCGAGGACCTCCATCGTCGCGCGGGCGACGAGAGGCAGCATGATGACCGCGAGCGCGAACCCGCCGGCGAGTGCGCTCTGGTGGTTCCCCCAGCCGACGATCGGCAGCCGCGTCTTCACCATCAGCGCGAACACGAAGATGCCGATCACGATCGACGGGAAGCCGTTCAGGACGTCCAGCCAGAGCCGCACCTGCTCCCCGATGCGCGGCGGCGCGAACTCGCTGACGAAGATCGCGGTCAGCACGCCGAACGGCAGCGCCATCGCAGTCGCAATCAGCACGAGCAGCAGGCTGCCGACCAGGGCAGGCGCCACCCCGCCGCCAGTCTGTCCGAAGACCGCGGGGCCTTTCGTGAAGAAGTCCCAGTTGAGCGCGTTGATCCCGCGCGAGAGGACCGACCAGACCAGGATCCCGAGCACGGCGATCGCCGCACACGCTGCGCCGAGCGCTGTCAGCTCGGCCAACCGGTTGACGACCAGCCGGCGGCGGCCGCGGCCCGAGGCCTTGAGCGTGATCTGTGGAGCCGGCGCGTCCATCAGGCGGCCCGGCTGAGGTCGAAGCGCTTCACCACGCGCTGTGCGGCGAAGTTGGTAATGAACGTGATCGCGAGCAGGATGAAGGCCAGGTAGATGAGCGAGGCGATCTGGATGTTGGACACCGCGCCCTGGTACTGGCCCGCCGTGCGGCTCGCGAGGGTGTCGCCCGGCTCGAAGATCGAGAGTTTCAGGGGGATGAAGTTGCCGATCACCTGGGAGACCGCGATCGCCTCGCCGAGTGCGCGTCCGAGGCCGAGGATCACCGCGGCGACGACGCCGCCGCGAACCGACGGGATCACCACCGTCTTCACCATCTCCCACCGGGTCGCGCCGAGCCCGACCGCTCCTTCCTCGAGCTCCGTCGGCACGCCCAGAAAGAGCTCGCGGCAGATCGACGACGTGATCGGGATGATCATGATCGTGAGCACGAGCATCGCGGTGAACACGGTCGACTCGACCTTGTCTCCGCCGTGCGCGAAGATCGGGATCCACCCCAGCGCCGAGCCCAGGAACGGCTGCAGGTGCTGCGCGTCGAACGGCGCCAGGACGTAGATGCCCCAGAGACCAACGACCACACTCGGAACGGCCGCGAGCATCTCGACCAGCGTCCCGATCGGGCCTCGGATCGAGGGTGGCGCCAGCTCGCTCAGGAAGAGCCCGATCGCAATCGAGAGCGGTGCTGCGATCAGGACGGCGCCGAACGACGTGACGACGGTGCCGATGATCAGGTCCCGCGCGCCGAACTTGTTCACGACGGGGTTCCACTCGTTGTGCCAGAGGAACCCGATCCCGAACTCCTTCATCGCGGGCCAGGCTCCGTCGGCGACCCGCCAGACGATCGCGGCGATGATCAGCAGGCCGACCAGCGCTGCGATCGCCGTCAGCCCGTACAAAGCCCCGTCGCCGAGACGGTCGGAGCGCCGCCGAGTGCGGGGCAGCTGGCCAGGCGCCGAGACGGTCGCGGCTTCCACGCGCCGCAGGATTCCAGGGAGGAAGCTGCTCCGGGGACCGTGTTACCACTTCGACACACGACGTTCACATGCTGTGTACCCCTGCTTTCTCGGAGCGCCGTGAGACTCCCGCGGTGACCACGATGGGCACGCCTCAGCAGGAGCCAGCGACGCCTTCGATCGGCGTCGTCCCGCCGCCTTCCGCTGGCGAGATCAGTCGCGACGTCGTCTTCGACATCCGCGACCTGAACGTCTTCTACGGCAAGGCGCCGGCGGTCAAAGACGTCTCGCTCCAGATCCACAAGAACGCGATCACCGCGCTGATCGGGCCGTCCGGCTGCGGCAAGTCGACGGTGCTCCGCTGCCTGAACCGGATGAACGACCTGGTGGCGACCGCGAAGGTCGGAGGCAAGGTCCTCTACCACGGCGTCGACCTGTACGGGCCCGGCGTCGATCCGATCGAGGTGCGCCGGCGGGTCGGCATGGTCTTCCAGCGGCCGAATCCGTTCCCGAAGTCGATTTACGACAACGTCGCGTACGGGTTGCGCATCCTCGGCATGAAGGACGATCTCGACGGACGCGTCGAGCGCGCGCTCCGCAGCGCGGCGCTGTGGGACGAGGTCAAGGGGCGCCTGAAGAAGTCGGCGCTCGGTCTGTCGGGCGGCCAGCAGCAGCGTCTCTGCATCGCGCGTGCGATCGCCGTCGAGCCCGACGTGGTGCTGCTCGACGAGCCCGCGTCGGCACTCGATCCGATCTCGACATCGGCGATCGAGGATCTGATGCACGACCTCAAGCGCGACTACACGCTCGTGATCGTGACGCACAATATGCAGCAGGCCGCGCGCGTCGCCGAGATGACCGCCTTCTTCAGCCTCGACGTGTATCCGGACGGATCGCGGAACGGAATCCTCGTCGAGTACGACTCGACCGAGAAGATCTTCACGCAGCCCGCCGACGAGCGGACCGAGGGCTACGTCACGGGGCGGTTCGGATGAGAATCTCGTTCACGGAGGAGCTCTCGCAGCTCGAGGCGTCGCTGCAGGAGGAGGGCGACCTCGTTTTGCGCGCGCTCCGGTCGGCGTTGAACGCGCTCGCCCGCGGCGACGAGGAGCTCGCCGACGAGGTGATCCGATTCGACGACGAGGTCGACCGGCGCTACGTCGGCATCGAGACGGGCGTCCAGTCGCTGCTCGCGCGTCAGACGCCGGTCGCGATCGACCTGCGGCTCGTACTCGCGGTGCTCCGCGTCAACCTCCACCTCGAGCGGATGGCGGACTACTGCGTCACGGTCGCGAAACTGACCAAGCTGATGGGCGACCTGAACGTCGTCGGCGACGCGATCGGCCGCTCGATCGAGGACATGGGCCAGCGCGCCGAGCAGATGATCCGCGTCGCGATGGACGCGTTCGCGTCGCGCGACGTCGAGAAGGCGCAGACGCTCGTCGAGCTCGACGAGCTGATCGACCGCGCGAATCGCAACGCCACGGAGGACGTCCTCTCGCTCGGCGACTCGCCGCAGGAACGCGAGTACGGCCTGCGCATGCTCGTCGTCTCGCGGTGCGTCGAGCGGATCGGCGACCACGCCGTCGACATCGGGGAGCAGGTCGCCTACCTCGTCACGGGCGAGTTCCGCGAGTTCAGCGACGCGTCGCACCCCGCGTAGCGCACAATCGCGGGCGTGACAGAGCCTCGCGTCGAGGACGCAACGCGGCGGACGCGGCTCGCCAACGAACGCACGTACCTCGCGTGGTGGCGGACGGGCCTGACCTCGCTCGCGGTCGGCGTCGGTGTCGGGCGGCTGCTGCCGCAGCGCGGCTCGACCGCGGCGCACTGGCCGTACGAGGTCGTCGGGGCAGGCTTCGGAGTCCTCGGCGTCGTGTTCCTGCTCGCGGGCCTGCAGCGGACGCGCGCCGTCGAGCGGGCGCTCGACAGCCGGTCGTTCGCGCCCGTCAGCGCCACGCTGCTCGTCGTCCTGGCCGCGGCCGGCCTGCTGCTCGGCCTCGGCGTGATCGCCCTCGTCCTCTTCGGCTAGGGCCGAACTGCGGTGCCAGGCACCAGCGCCCTGGACCGCGGCGGCGGCGCCGCCGAGGGGGCGATGGCGGAAAGGGACGACGCGAACGCCGTTGTTTCCGGGCGTGCCGTCGTGTCACGGCAGACATCCCATCCGCCGCTTCGCAGCTCACATCCGTGCGCTGCGGTCGAGCCCAGCCCCGCGCGGCGCCCTCCCGGCCCTTCCCGCGCGTCCTACGTCTCGTAGGATGGCCGAGATGCCGACTGCCCGCCAGGGCTGGGGAACAATCGTCACGGATTTGTGACTGGCGCCGGCACCAAAGTGCCTGGCACCCGCTCTACGCCGCTCGCAGCGCCTGTATCTCGTCGAGGCGGGCGAGGAACGTGGGACGCGCCGAGCGGAGGTAGTCGACGACCGCCGCCTCGCTGCGCGCGCACGGGATCAGCGTCTTCCAGCCGGAGAGGTGCTCGAGGCGATGGAAGTCACCGTTCGCGACCGTCGGGAGACCGGCGGCGGCCACCCAGCCGAAGAGCGTGTGCCGGTTGAAGAGCTCGAACCGGTCGACGAGCTCCGCCAGCTCGGGGCGCGCGGCGAACGCGGCGGTGCCGCGGGTGGCGCTCTCGAGCTGGTCCGGCGAGTACGGGTGGGCGGCGACGAGCGCCGCCCCTGACGCCCGCGCGGCGGCGAGCGCAGAATCGAGGCCGGCGGCGACACCGACGAACGAGCGGAGAGCCACGGCGACCGCGTGGCCGGCGCGAAGCGGATCCGGATCGTCGTACGTCAGCTCGAGGCCGGGCAGCACGAGCAGCCCGTACAGCCGCTTCGCGCGCGCCGCCTCGGCTTCGACCTCGTCGAGGTATGCGTCGAAGTTCGCCGGCGTGACGTGGCCGGGCTCGCGCGTCGTGTGGTCGGTGACCGCGAGCACGTCGAAGCCGTGCCGTCCGTAGAGGTCGCAGAGACCGCGCACGGTCAGCGCGCCGTCGCTCCACGTCGTGTGCGCGTGGAGCTCGCAGAGCAGCGGGCTCGGCTTCGGTGGGCATCTGCCGACATGTTCGCTGCAAACGGGGCCCTTTCGGGCTCCTGTCACCGAATCGCTACGCGTTCTTGACGAGGATGTTGCCGACGCGGTTGGCCGCGGTGTCGCACGCGTCGACCGCGTCCTCGAGCGCCTCGTAGATGTCCTTCCAGCGGATCACGAGCACCGGGTCGATCCGGTCGTCCTTGAAGAGGCTCGCGCGCGCGGCCCGCGCGACGTCGTCCGCCTCGTCCTCGATCTCCTTGATCGCGCGGATCTCGCTCGGCCGAGCCGCGCAGCTCCTTCAGCCCGCTCGAGCAGCTCGCCAGCCGCTCGGCGCGCGCGCACGAGCAGCGCGCACAGCTCGAGCGACTGACGGGTCGGCGTCTCGACGCCGTAGAGGCCGAGCAGCTCGGAGGCGTTCTCGATCGCGTCCGGCGACCTCGTCGACGGCGAACGCGAGCGTCGACGATGTCCTCGCGGTCGTACGGCGTCACGAACTGCGCGTCGATCCGACCGAGCAGCTCGGAGACGATGCCGGTCGCCCGCGTGCTCGAGCTCCTTCACGTCGTCCTGCGTGACCGGGCCGGCCGGGCAGTCGCGGAAGCGCTGCTCGACCGCCGCGGCGACCTCGAGCACGCGTTCTCGCCGGCCTGCGCGAGCAGCGCGAAGATCTCGCCGCTGCCCGGCCCGAGCCCGAGCCTCACGCGAAGATCGCCTCGATCGGCCACGTAGACGCGGCCGCGACGAGCGCCGCGGCGGGGATCGTGAGGATCCAGGCGACGACGATGTTCCCGGCGACGCCCCAGCGCACGGCCGAGAGGCGCTTCGTCGCGCCCGGCGCCCATCACGGCGCCCGAGACGACGTGCGTGGTCGAGAGCGGGTAGCCGTACTTCGTCGAGGCGTAGATCACCGCGCCGGCGGTCGCCTGAGCGGCGAAGCCGCTCGGCGGGTCGAGCTGGTAGACGCGCTGGCCGAGCGTCCGCATGATCCGCCAGCCGCCCGAGTAGGTGCCGGCGGCGATCGCGAGGCCCGCGGCGATCTTCACCCAGGTCGGGATGTAGAAGTGGTCGATCTGGCCCTGCGCAGTAGAGCGCGAGCGCGATCACGCCCATCGTCTTCTGCGCGTCGTTCGCGCCGTGCGTGAACGCGACCCACGTGCCCGACGCGAGCTGCCCGAGCCGGAACGAGCGGTTCGCGACGCCCGGCGTCAGCCACTGGAACACCCAGTAGATCGCGAGCAGCAGCAGCGAACGCGCCGGCGAAGGCGATCGTCGGCGCCCAGAGCGCCGGGATCACGACCTTGTGCGCGATGCCGTGCCACTGCGACGCCCTTCTCACCCGACTGCACGAGCGCGGCGCCGATCAGGCCGCCGATCAGCGCGTGCGACGAGGACGACGGCAGCCCGAGCCACCACGTGAGCAGGTTCCAGACGATCGCGCCGAGCGACGGCGGCGAGCACCGTCTTCTCGGTCGCGAGGCCGAGTCGATGATCCCCTTGCCGACGGTCTTCGCGACCGCGGTCGTCGCGAACGCGCCCGCGAGGTTCGCGATCGCGGCGATCAGCGACGGCGAGCCGCGGCGAGAGCGCCCGCGTCGAGACGCGACGTCGCGACCGCGTTCGCCGTGTCGTGGAAGCCGTTCGTGAAGTCGAACGCGAGCGCGACGACGACCGTGATGACGAGCAGCGTCACCGGTTCTTGACGAGGATCGCCTCGAGCACGTCGGCGGCGTTCTCGCAGGCGTCGACCGCCTCCTCGATCTGCTCGTGGATGTCCTTCCAGCGGATGATCGTCAGCGGGTCCGTCGCCGAGCGGAAGAGCTCGGCGATCGCCTCGCGCGAGAGCCGGTCGCCCTCGTCCTCGAGCTCGCGCAGCGCGACCAGCTGCGCGCGACGAGTCCTTGAAGCCCTCGAGGCGCTCGACCGCCTCGTGCAGGCGCGACGCAGCGCGGTAGATGACCTCGGCCTGCTCGCCGCGCGCGCGCGGCACGTCGCGCACCTCGTAGGCGTCGATGTTGTCGGCCGCCTCGTCGACGTGGTCGCAGATGTCGTCGATCACCGTCGCGAGCCGGTACATGTCGTCGCGGTCGAACGGCGTCACGAACGTGCGGTTGAGGAGGTTGATCACCTCGCGGGTGAGCCGGTCGCCCTCGTGCTCGGCGTCGCGGATCGTCGCGCAGCTTCGCGCGGCTCTCCGGCCAGCCCTCGAGCAGCTCGACGAGCAGGCCGCGCGATCTCGCGCGCGTTCGCCGACGCCTGCGTGAGAGGACGAAGAACTCGCGCTTCTGCGGGGTGAGGCGAAGCGCGCCATCGGCGCGGCTGTTTACCAGATCGTCACAGGGCGCTGCGCGTAGAACGGCGAAGTAGATGCTGCGTCGCGAGCCCGGCGACGAAGCAGTAGACGGCGAACGGCGTCAGCGTCCGCGTCTCGAAGAAGCGCATCAGGAAGCGCACCGCGAGGTAGGCGGTGACCGCCGAGCAGAGCGCGCCCGACGAGCGCCTGGCCGCGGACGCCGTCGCCCTGCGTGGCCGAAGAGCTCCGGCAGCTTGAGCACGGCGGCGGCGCCGATGATCGGCGTCGCGAGCAGGAACGCGAACCGCGCCGCGTCCTTGTTGCGAGAGGCCGACGAGGAGGCCGCCGCCCATCGTCGCGCCGGAGCGCGAGAAGCCGGGGATCAGCGCGAGCGCCTGGGCGGCGCCGACGAGGAACGCGCTCGCGCCAGCCGACCTGCCGCGCGATCCGCGCGTCGTCGTCGTCGTCGGTCTGCGGCGCGCGCCGGCGCAGCAGCTCGGCGCCGAAGAGCAGCAGGCCGTTCAGCGTCAGGAAGACGGCCGCCGACGTGGGCCGACGCGAAGACGCTGCCGCAGCTTGTCCTGCGAGCAGCGAGCCCGAGGATCCCGGCCGGGATCGTCCCGACGACGAGCAGCCAGCCGAGCTTCGCGTCGGCGTCGTCCGGGGTCGATGCCGCGGTCGCGCAGCGAGCGGCCGAGCCCCTTCACGATCCGCACCCAGTCGCGCCAGAAGAACCCGAGCAGCACGAGCGCCGTCGCGAGGTGGGTCGCGACGAGGAAGGTGAGGAAGTACTTGTCGTTCTGGTGGATGTTCCAGCCGAGCAGCTGCGGCAGGATCACGCTGTGCCCGAGGCTCGAGACCGGGAAGAGCTCGGAGACGCCCTGCAAGAGCCCCGAGGACGATCGCCCGCGGGTAGGAGATCAGCGCGGCGAGGATCACGTCGCGCGGGTCGTGCCGCTTCGGGCCGCGTCCGGAACCAGGCGAAGACGAGGCAGGCGAGCCCGACCAGGAACGCCGCGATCCCGTGCTTCACGTGGTGGTGGCTCGAGCCGGCCTGGTGGCCCGGGAAGAAGCCCGGCAGCGACTTCGCCGGCTCGCGCCCAGTAGACGACCGCGATCGCGATCAGGACGATCCCGGCGATGACGGCGAGCGCGACGAGCAGGCGGTCGTTCCGCATCGGCGCGGAGCATAGTGCGCACGACCTCCGGCCGGGGCAGACGGTCACCAAATCGCAACCCCGCGCACACCAGCCGTCGGCAATGCTTCGAGGTCTCAGTGACGACGACCCGCGACTCCACCGAGACGCCGGCGCCGACCCTGCTCAACCGCGAGCTCTCGTGGCTCGACCTGAACAAGCGCGTGCTCGAGCTCGCCGCCGACCCGGCCGAGCCGCTGCTCGAGCGCGTCAAGTTCTGCGGGATCTTCTCCTCGAACCTCGACGAGTTCTTCATGGTGCGCGTCGCCGGGCTCCTCGACCAGGTGCTCGCGGGCGTGACGGTCGGCTCGCCGGACGGCCGCACGCCGCAGCAGGCGCTCGCCGAGGTCCGCGAGCGCGTGCTCGAGCTGACGGCCGCGCAGTCGAGGCTCTGGCGCGAGGAGCTCTGCCCCGCGCTCGCCGCCGAGGGGATCCGCGTCGGCACCGTCGACGATGCGACGCACGACGGAGCTGCAGGAGCTCGAGCGAGTCTTCGCGCGCCAGATCTACCCCGTCCTGACGCCGCTCGCGGTCGGGCCCGGCCAGCCGTTCCCGTACATCTCGGGGCTGTCGCTCTCCCTCGGGGTCGATCGTGCGCGACGACCGACTCCGGCGAGGAGCGCTTCGCGCGCGTCAAGGTGCCGGAGACGCTGCCGCGCTTCGTGCTCGGTCGGCTAGCGCGGGCTGCTGATCCCGCTCGAGAGCGTGATCACCCACTTCCTCACCTGGCTCTTCCCGGAGATGGAGCTGCTCGAGCGCGTCGCGTTCCGCGTCACGCGCGACGGCGACACCGAGATCTCGGACGACGCCGACGACCTGCTCGAGGCGGTCGAGAGCGAGCTGCGGAAGCGGCGCTTCGGCGCGGTCGTCCGGCTCGAGGTGTCGAGCTCGATCTCGCGCGCGATGCTGGCGCGGCTCGACGAGCCGCCTCGGCGTCCAGCCGGACGGCGTCTACCCGATCCACGGCCTGCTCGACCTCGCCGACGTGGGCCAGCTCTACGAGCTCGACCGGCCCGACCTGAAGTACGAGCCGTGGGTCCCGCACACGCAGCGCCGCCTGGTCAGCCCCAAGAACGACGACCTGTTCGCTGAGATCGCGCCGCGCGACATCGTCGTGCAGCACCCCTACGACTCGTTCGCGACGAGCGTCGAGGCGTTCGTCAAGACCGCTGCCGCGACGAATCGGTCGTCGACGCTCAAGACGACCGTGTACCGGACGAGCCACGACTCGGCGCTCGCGACCGGCGCTGATCGAGGCCGCCGAGAACGGCAAGCAGAGCGTCTGCGTCGTCGAGCTGAAGGCACGCTTCGACGAGCGGCGGAACATCGAATGGGCGCGCTCGCTCGAGCAGGCCGGCGTTCACGTCGTCTACGGGTTCCCGGACATGAAGATCCACGCGAAGACGACGCTCGTGGTCCGCCGCGAGGGCGACGAGCTCCGGCGCTACGTCCACATCGGCACGGGCAACTACCACGCGACCACGGCGCGGATCTACGAGGACGTCGGTCTCTTCACGGCCGATCCGGAGATCGCCGCCGACATCGCCGACCTCTTCAACTTCGTCACCGGCTTCGGCCGTCCGCAGCGCTTCCGGAAGATCCTGGTCGCGCCGTTCAACCTGCGCAAGCGCCTGGTCGAGCTCATCCGCGAGGTCGCCGCGGCGGCCGAAGCGGGCACGACAGCGCGCATCCGGATCAAGTGCAACAACCTCACTCACCCCGAGATGATCGACGAGCTCTACCGGGCTTCGCAGGCCGGCGTCGTAGATCGACCTCGTCGTGCGCGCGGTCTGCGCGCTCGTGCCGGGAGTCGCGGGGCTGAGCGAGAACATCCGCGTTCGTTCGATCCTCGGACGCTTCCTCGAGCACAGCCGCCTGTTCTGCTTCGAGGCCGGCGAGCAGCGCACGTACCTGCTCGGCAGCGCCGACCTGATGCCGCGCAACCTCGACCACCGGATCGAGGTCGTCGTACCCGTCGAGGATCCGCACGTCCGGGCGGAGATCGACGCCGTCTTCAAGGCGCTCCTGGCCGACAACGCGCACGCGTGGGAGCTCAAGCCCGACGAGACCTGGCAGCGCGTCACGGGGAAGAAGGGCGAGCGCAAGCGGCCCGCCCAGGTTCATTTCATGCGGCGTCGCGACCGGGCGCGCCGCCTGCAGCGGCCCGGCTAGGAGCGCCGTCATGTGGGGTCGTCACGATGCTGCGATGCCGCTCGGGGTCGTCGACGTCGGGTCGAACACGGTGCGCCTGCTCGTGACCGACCACGGCAAGCCCGTTCTCACGCTGCGCGAGACGCCCGGGCTCGGCGCGTGTGTGGAGCGCGACGGCGCGATCCCGCCGCAGAAGCTGGCCGAGGTAGCGGGCCAGGCCCGGCGCTTCGTCGAGGCCGCGACGCGCGCGGGCGCGCGCGACGTCGAGGTGCTGATCACGAGCCCAGGCCGCCAGGCCGCGAACGGAGCAGAGCTCCTCGACGCGATTCGTGTCGCGACGGGTGCGCCGACACGCATCCTCTCCGCCCAGGAGGAGGGTCGCCTCGCCTTCGTCGGCGCCACGGGAAGCGTGCACCTCCCGTCCCGGCGCCGGGTCGCGGTGGTCGACGTCGGGGGCGGATCGTCGCAGATCGTCGCCGGCTCGAATCGTGAGGGCATCGTCTGGACCGGCACGATCGATCTCGGCTCGCGGCGGCTCGCTAGCCGAGAGCTCGCCGGGGATCCGCCGACCTCCGTCGAGCTCGCCGCAGCCCGGGAGGACGTCGAGCGGCTGGTCGAGAAGCTCGAACTGCCGGACGTCCGTTCGGCGTTCGCAGTCGGTGGTTCTGCCCGGGCGCTCAAACGGCTCGTGGGCGGGCGCCTGGGCGTGGACGAGCTGGCGCAGGCCCTCGACCTGCTCGGTCGAACGACGGCCGCAGAGCTCGTCGACCGCTACGACGTCAACCCGGCGCGGGCCGAGACCCTGGCAGCAGGCGCGGCGATCCTCTCCGTCCTCCAGGCGCGCCTCGGGACGCCTCTGAAGGTGCTCCGCGCGGGCGTCCGCGAGGGCGCCGTCGGCGAGCTCGCGGCGCGGCGCCGCGCGGCCTAGCCGAACGCCGACCTGCCGGCGGCGAGGGCCGCAGCGAGCGCCCGCGGGAAGCGCGCTCGGCTCGCCCGCCGGCGTTCGCGCTCGCGTTCGATCAGGCGGCCGGCGGCAACCGCGGAGTCTCCGGCCGCGAGTGCGCGGAGGCGCTCCTCGGCGACGACGGCGTCCTGGTGCTCGCCGATCACGTCCTGCAGCTCGGTGACGGCCTCGACATAGCGCGCGAGCCGCTTGGCTCCTCCGGCCGCGGCGAGCTCGCCCGTGTACCGGGCCCGTTTGGCGCGGATGCGGACTGCGTGCAGGTCCTCGTCGGGAGAGTGCTCCGTCACGCCGGTCGCGGCACGCTCGAGGCGGCGCACCTCGGCGCGGGCGAGCGATCGGAGGTCGCCGTCGAACGCCGGCAGCGACTCGATCGCAAGCCCGAAGTCGTCGAGCAACCGGTCGTAGCGTTCGGAGTCGAGCGCAGCGAGCAACTCGGCCCGGTTGCGCTCGCGTTCGGCCTCGAGCGCCGCGAGAATCGCGTCGCCTCCTGCGGTGTCGGTGTCGAGCTGCGCGATCTCGGGCCGAAGCCGCGCCAGCAGGACGTCGAGGTCGCGCACCGAGCCGAGGAGCCCGGCGAGCAGGCGAAGCTCGCCCGACACCGCGTCGAAGTGATCGCCGACCAGCGGCCGGGTCGCGCGAATCAGCGCTCGCGACCTCCGCGTCGCGACGCGAAACCTGTGCAGATCCTCTGGCTCGTCGCCGAGCCGGACCCCGGGATCGTGCTGTTCGAGCTGACGGAGTTGCCGGCCGAGCCCGTATGCGAGCACCGTGCGCGGCGCCGCTCGTGGGCCCGGCTCGCGGTCGGCCTCGACCGTTATCACCCGCAGGAGCTTCGGCCGCCCGTCCGACCGCCGGGCGCCGGCGCGGCGAAGGTCGCGCGCCAGGCGGTCCAGGTCGGTTTCGTCGCCGTCCACGAGCTCGATCTCCAGCTCGACGAAGCCGTCGACCCGCACATCCCCATCGAGCACGTCGACCTCGTCGACCGTGACGTCGGCCGCCTCGCGGCCGGCCTCGACTACGCGCACGCCACGGCGGTTCGTCCGCAGCGCGGCGACCGGCTCGAGCGGACCGTGGCGCCGCACATGCATCTCGACGAGGCGTGCGAGCTCTTCAGGCGGGCCAGAGCCTGGGCCGGCCGCCTCGAGCTCCGCGCGGGCAGTGCCGGCACGCGGCAGCTTCAGCTGCCAGAGCGAGCGGCGCTTCTCGACCCGCCGCCGCAGGGTGATGCCTGCCCGAGCAAGCGACCGCGGCGGCGTGTCGTAGTACGTCGACGTGAACATGCGATCGGGGAGCGCCTCTCCTGGCAGGTCCGGCAGCGCGAAGCCCTTGCGTGCGTCGAGCTTCACCTCGCGTTCCAGCGTCGTCCGCATCGCCCGACGATGGTAGAGGGGCACCCGTGTCACAGGTGTGACAGACGGCCCGGGAAGGTGTGTCCCCCTGGTGGCCCTTCCCGGGCCGGTCGTGTCGCCGTTCCCCGGGGTAACTCGCGCCGGGCCCCCCCTCTGGGCGCGTGCGCCTGTACCCGTCGCCAACCTACGCGCGTGGCGCGGCATCGCGGGTAACGATCCCGAGAACGTTCCGGGTCGGGCTGGCCACCCGCCCTTCCCAGCCGGCGGGTCGAGCCACAACATGCCTGGAAATGCCGACGTTCGCACTCGTCGCGCATCGGGTCTCGCCGACCAACGTCCGGCTCGGCGTCGTCCTGAGCCCTGCCCAGGCACTCGCCCGGCTGCGGGAGGGGGACGTCGCGCTCGGCCGGCTCGACGTGCTCGAGTCGCTTGACGGCATCCAGCCGGGGCTCTGGGCGCTCGACCGCCTCGCGGCGCTCGGGGTGACCGTGCTCAACTCCCGGGCGACGCTGACCGCAGCGCACGACAAGCTCGCGACCGCGGCCGCGCTGGTCGCAGCCGGCGTGTCGCATCCCGAGACGGCGCACCTCGCCCCGTGGCTGCCGGCGGTCACCATCTCCCCTCCCCTCGTCCTGAAGCCCCGCTTCGGCTCGTGGGGAGCCGACGTGCTCCGCTGCGACGACGGGGCCTCGTTCTCCGCAGCGCTCGCCGAGCTCCGGACGCGCCCGTGGTTCGACGCGACCGGCGCCGTCGCGCAGCGGCTCGTGCCTCCGCGCGGCTACGACCTGCGGCTGCTGGTCGCCGGCGGGCAGATCGCGGGCGCAGTCCGCCGGATCGCGGCGCCCGGCGAGTGGCGGACGAACGTCGCGCTCGGCGCGCGGCGGGAGCCCGTGACGCCGCCGGGCGGCGCGTGCCGGGTCGCGCTCGCAGCGGCCGCCGCGGTCGGCGGTGACCTCGTGGGGATCGACCTGCTGCCCGACGGGCACGGCGGCTGGGTCGTGCTCGAGGTGAACGGCGCGGTCGACTTCAACGGCCTGTATGCGCAGGGCGGCGACGTCTTCGAGACGGTCCGCACCTCGCTGCTCGACGCGCGCGGATCAGTAGCGGTAGAAGCCCTCGCCTGACTTGCGTCCGAGCCGGCCCGCCTGCACGTACTGGCGCAGCAGCGGGCACGGTGCGTACTTCGGGTCGCCGAGCCCGTCGTGCAGCACCTCCATGATCGCGACGCACGTGTCGAGGCCGATCAGGTCGGCGAGCTGGAGCGGGCCGAGCGGGTGGGCGAACCCGAGCTTCGCGATCGTGTCGATCGCCTCTGCCTCGGCGACGCCCTGCATCAGCGCGTGCGCAGCCTCGTTGATGAACGGCATCAGGATGCGGTTCGAGACGAAGCCCGGATAGTCGCGCGCCTCCGCCGGCTCCTTCCCGAGGTCGCGGGCGAGCTCGACGATCGCCGCTGCCGTCTCGGCCGACGTCTGAACGGCCCGGATCACCTCGACGAGCCTCAGCACCGGCACCGGGTTGAAGAAGTGCATGCCGATCACCCGGTCCGGCCGCCCGGTGACTGCCGCGAGCGACGTGATCGGGATCGAGCTCGTGTTCGACGCGAGCACCGCCTCCTGAGGCAGCGCGCCGTCCGCGCGCCGGAACACGTCCTCCTTCGCGGCAGCGTCCTCGGTGATCGCCTCGATCATCAGGTCGGCGGTGACGAGGTCGTCCGCCGCCGTGACGCGCGCCAGCGTCTCGTCGGGATCGGCGCCGCCCTTCGCCGCAAGACGCTCGAGGCTCGTTCGCATCGCGCCGAGCCCTCGCTCGACCGCGCCGGGATACGGGTCATGGAGCGACACCCGGCGGCCCGACGCCGCGACCACCTGCGCGATGCCGCCCCCCATCTGACCGGCGCCCACGACCAGCACATGCTCGAACCTCACGGCGCGGGACCCTACCCTTCCCCAATGCTCGTCCGGCTCGCCGAACCCGACGACGCGTACGCCGTCGAATCGATCCGCGTGCGCGGCTGGCAGATCGCGTACCGACACGTGTTCCCACCGCGCGAGCTCGACGCGCTGCCGATCGACGAGAGCCGCTGGCGGAGGCGCTTCGTCGAGCCGCCGCCCGGCTGGACGACGTTCGTCGCCGAGCATGGCGGCGACATCGTCGGCTTCGCCTCCGTCGGGCCGAGCCGCGACGACGAGCGCGGTGTCGGAGAGCTCTACGCGATCTACGTCGACCCGGGCAGCTGGTCGCAGGGGGCGGGCCGCGCGTTGCTCGGGCGCGCGGAGGAGCAGCTCGCCGCGGAGTACGGCGAGGCGACGCTCTGGGTCCTCGCCGCCAACGCGCGGGCGCGGACGTTCTACGAGCGCGCCGGCTGGCAGCCGGACGGCGCGAGCAAGACAGAGGAGCGCCTCGGCGTCCGCTCGGAAGAGACCCGCTACCGGAAGAGGCTGTCGACGAGCTGACGGTCGTACTCGTACGACAACAGCGTGCGGGCCTCTGCAGGAGTCGCCCAGCGAATCTCGTCGACCTCGTTCTGCGGGCGTGCCTCGCCGGGCGCCGACATGCGGAAGTACCGCACTTCCTTCGGCCCGTCCGGCACCACGTAGTGCGTGCGACCCGCCTCGCCCTCGACCTCACCGCGCAGGCCGGTCTCCTCCTCGACCTCGCGCACGGCGGCTTCCTCCCACGTCTCGCCGTGCTCGAGCTTTCCCTTCGGCAGCGACCAGTCCGCGCGGCGCGGACGATGGACGAGCAGGATCGTCCCGTCGCGAACGACAATGCCGCCGGCTGCACGCACGAGCCCCACGACCTGTGGTGATACCACCACGTCGAGACACGAGGTAGCCGCCTTCGACGACCGGGGTTCGGCAATCGCCGCGTGCTGGCGGTGCTCCCCTTCCTCGAGGCTGCGCTCTAGGTGATCTGCGCTAGACCTCGACGAGCAGGGCGTCGCCCTGGCCGCCGCCCGAGCAGATCGTCGCGAGGCCGAGGCCGCCGCCGCTCCGTCGTAGCTCGTGCACCATCGTCGCGACGATCCTCCCGCCGGACGCGCCGATCGGATGGCCGAGCGCGACGGCGCCGCCGTTGACGTTGACGTCGTCCTCGTCGGCGCCGAGCAGGGCGCTCGAGTTGGACGCGACCGAGGCGAAGGCCTCGTTGATCTCGACGCGCTTCACGTCGCCGATCGTCTTCCCCGCCTTCTCGAGTGCGATCGCCCCGGCATTGGCCGGCGTCCGCGCCAGATACGCGAAATCGTCGGCGACGTAGCCCTGCGCCAGGATCGTCGCCAGGGGCTCGAGCCCGCGCTTTCGCGCCCATTCGTCCGAGCACACGATCACGCAGCTCGCCCCGTCATTCACGCCGGGCGCGTTACCGGCCGTCGTCGTGCCGTCAGGGTCGAAGACCGGCTTCAGCGCAGCCAGCTTCTCCGCGGTCGTGTCGGCGCGGATCGATTCGTCGGCCGACACGTCGCCGACGGCGACGATCTCGTCCGCGAACCGGCCGGACTCCTGCGCCGCAGCTGCGCGTGCGTGCGAACGCGCGGCCCACGCGTCCTGGCTCTCTCGCGAGATCCCGAGCTCGTGCGCGACCCTGGAGTTCTGCTGGACCATGTGGAGCCCGTCGAACGTCGACGTGAGCCCGTCGAAGACCATCGAGTCGATCAGCTCGCCGTTTCCGAGGCGATAGCCGAACCGCGCCCGTGTGAGGAGATACGGCGCGTTCGACATCGACTCCATGCCGCCGGTCACGACCACGTCGACGTCGCCGGCTCGAATCATCGCGTCGGCGATCTCGATCGCGCGGATCGACGATGCACAGACCTTGTTGATCGTGTCGGCAGGCGTCTCGATCGGGAGCCCGGCGGCGACGGCAGCCTGTCGCGCCGGGGCCTGGCCGGCGCCAGCCTGCAGCACCTGACCCATGATCGCGTACTGAGGTTCGTGCGGCTCGAGGCCGATCCGGTCGAGCGCAGCCCTGATCGCAATCGCGCCGAGCTCCGTCGCGCTCTGTGAGGCAAGTCCGCCGCCGAGCTTGCCGAACGGCGTGCGAAGGGCGCTGACGATCACACTGCGGGGCATGGATCGAGGCTAGCGCAGGAAGGTCGTCTCGCGACCGAGACGGCCCGCGAAGGCGACGATCAACGCTACGGTCGCGTCGACGTCCGCGAGGTCGCACAGCTCGTTCGGGCTGTGTACGTAGCGGACGGGGATCGAGATCAGGCCCGTGGGCACGCCGGCCCGCGCGCGGTGGACCTCGTCGGCGTCGGTCGACGTCGACGCCGAGTACACCTCGAACGCGTGCGTGATCCCGCCGGCCGCAGCAACCTCGGCGAGCAGGTCGACGACCCCGGCGTTGAGCGTCGGTCCCCTCCCGATCATCGCGCCGCCGCCGAGCTCGATCCGGCCCGCGCGGCGCGGGTCGCCGCCCGGGTAGTCGGTCGCTGGCGTCACGTCGACGACGATCGACGCGGCCGGCTCGAGCCCGAACGCCGCTGTCCGCGCCCCGAAGAGGCCGATCTCCTCCTGGACGGCCGCGACCGCGACGACGTCGACGGCGGCGCCGCCGGACGACGCGATCAGCCTCGCCGCTTCGAGGACGACGTACGCGCCGAGCCGGTTGTCGAGGGCGCGCGACGCCAGCCGCTCACCCGGCAGCTCGAGCGGCGGACCGGACCACACGCCCGCGTCGCCGATGCGCACCAGCGACTCGGCCTCCTCCCGGTCGCGGGCGCCGATGTCGACGTGGAGATCTGCGTGCTCGAGCCGCCCTCGCTCGCGAGCCTGCTCCGGGTAGAGGCGCTTTCGCGCGATCGCACCGGGCACCGGCCCGCCGCGGGCGAGGAACGTCACCCGCTGCCCGACGAGCGTCTCCGGATTGATCCCGCCGATCGTGACGACCGCCAGCAGACCGTTGTCCTCGATGTTGGTGATCGCGAGCCCGATCTCGTCGATGTGCCCAACCAGGGCGAGGGTCGGCGACGACTCTCCGCCGGCAGCGGGCACCCGCGCGAAGGTGGTGCCGAGCGTGTCCGACGACACCGACGCGAACGCGGACGCGGCGTCGCGCCACACACGGGCGGCCTCCTCTTCGTGGCCGGAGGGCCCGACGGCGCGGAGCAGATCGAGAAGGAGCTCTGGGGCTGGCACGGCGCTTGCGCATTCAAACGGAAGCGACTACCGTCACGGTCGATGAACCTCCGCTCCCGCATCTGGTGGCGCACACGCCGCGAGCGGGGCGGAAGCCCGGGCGCCTAGCCGCGACCGGAGATCCGTGAAACCGCTCGACCCACGACCCGCGAGGGTCGTTTTCGTGTTCAGATGATTGCCAGCACCGTCGTCAACACCGATCTCGTCACTCCGCTCGGGGCGTATCTCCACCTGCGCTCGCTCCGGCGCGGCTCCTTTCTCCTCGAGTCGGTCGAGAAGGGCCGCCTCGGGCGCTACTCGCTCGTCGGCTGCGGCGACCGCCTCCTCTCGTTCGCGGACGCGGAGACGACGGGAGCGCCGGTCGTCGGCTACCTCGGCTACGACCATGTCGCGACGCTCGAGCCGACCGTGCAGCTGCCGGATGCCGGCCCCGACCTCCCGGAGAGCCGCTTCGTCGCGGCCGACATGCTCGTGCGCTTCGACCACGCGAGCGGATTCGCGGAAGTCCTGGCCGGCGACCCCGGCGAGCTGACCGGGATCCTGCAGTCGCCGATCCCGCCGCTGCCGCCGGCCGCGGGCGGCACGAGCGGCGCGACACGCAGGCTGCCGTCGCGATTCGACTACGAGCGCGGCGTCGAGACCTGCCGCGAGCACATCCGCCGCGGCGACGCGTTCCAGATCGTCTTGTCGCAGCGTGCCGAGCGTCGGACGTCAGTCTCGCCGCTGCAGATCTACCGGTCGCTCCGGCGCGTGAACCCGTCCCCGTACCTCTTCCTGCTGGAGCTCGACGGGCTTGCGCTCGTCGGCTCCTCTCCCGAGACGCTCGTCCGCTGCGAGGACGGCCGCGCGTCGGTGAACCCGATCGCCGGGTCGACGAATCCGGGCGCCGGCGACGCCGAGCGGCTGCTCGCATCGGAGAAGGACCGCGCCGAGCACGTGATGCTCGTCGATCTCGGGCGCAACGACCTCTCACGCGTCTGTCGGCCCGGGACCGTGCACGTCGAGCGGTTCCTCGAGGCGGAGCGCTTCTCGCACATCACGCACCTCGTCTCGGAGGTCGCCGGGGAGCTCGAGCCCGGCACGGCGTCCTTCGACGTGCTGCGCGCGTGCTTCCCTGCCGGGACCGTGTCCGGCGCGCCGAAGGTGCGCGCGATGCAGATCATCTCCGAGCTCGAGCAGTACCGGCGCGGGCCGTACGCAGGCGCAGTCCTCTACGCGCTTCCGACCGGCCCGCTCGACGCGTGCATCGCCATCCGCACGGTCGTGCTGCACGACGGCGTCGCGCTGCTGCAGGCCGGCGCGGGCATCGTCGCCGACAGCAACCCGCAGGCCGAGCACGAGGAGTGCCTGCGCAAGCTCGCCGCCCTCGAGACGGCGATCGATCTCGCAGAAGCGCGGGCATGATCCTGCTCATCGACAACTACGACTCGTTCACCTACAACCTGTCCCATCTCTTCGGCGCGCTCGGCGCCGACGTGATCGTCCGTCGCAACGACGCGATCACCCCCGAGGAGGCGGAGGAGCTCGCTCCGTCCCAGCTCGTCGTCTCCCCCGGCCCCGGCCGTCCGGAGGATGCGGGCCGGACGGTCGAGGTGATCAGGCGCCTCGCGCACTCGACTCCCACGCTCGGCGTCTGCCTCGGGCATCAGGCGATCGTGACCTGCTTCGGCGGGGAGGTCGGGCTCGCCCGAGAGCTCGTGCACGGCAAGGCGACGACCGTGCGCCACGACGGAAGCGCGCTGTTCGCCGGGATCCCCGCCGAGTTCGAGGCCGGGCGCTACCACTCGCTCGCGGCGACGACGCTGCCCGAATGCCTCGAGGTGACCGCGCTGGCGGCGGACGGCGAGGTGATGGCGGTGCGCCACCGTGAGCTGCCGGTGATCGGTGTGCAGTTCCACCCCGAGTCGGTGCTCACGCCGTGCGGCGACGAGCTCGCACGGAACTTCCTCGCCGGAGCAGCGTCATGATGGAGTCGGCGCTCGCGCAACTGCTCGACGGCCGCGATCTCACACGTGCGGAGACGAGGCGCGTGATGGACACGATCATGTCCGGCGGCGCGACGCCCGCCCAGATCGGGGGTTTCCTCGTCGCGCTGCGGCTGAAGGGGGAGACTGCGGACGAGATCGCCGGGGCGGCGGAGGCGATGCGCGACCATGTCGTCGCCGTCCGGCCGGCGCGCGACGACCTGGTCGACACCGCGGGCACCGGCGGTGACGGGAGCGGGACGTTCAACATCTCGACCGCAGCTGCGCTCGTCGCTGCAGCTGCCGGCGCCGGTGTCGCCAAGCACGGGAACCGTTCCGTCTCCTCGCAGTCGGGGTCGGCCGACGTGCTCGAGGAGCTCGGGTTCGCGCTCGACCTCGGTGCCGACCTGATCGCGCGGTCGATCGACGATCTCGGGTTCGGTTTCATGTTCGCGCCCCTCCACCACCCGGCGATGAAGCACGCCGCGCCGGTGCGCCGCGAGCTCGCCACGCGGACGGTCTTCAACGTGCTCGGTCCGCTGACGAATCCGGCCGGGGCGCGCAGTCAGGTGGTCGGCGTCTACTCCGAGCAGCTCGTGCCGGTGATCGCCGACGTGCTCGTACGCCTCGGGGCACGGCGCGCGTTCGTCGTGCACGGTGCGGGCGGTGTCGACGAGCTCTCGCCGGCCGGGCCGAACCTGGTCTACGAAGTCGTCGACGGCACCGTGACGCGGCGCGAGGTCGATCCGCTCGAGCTCGGCGTGCCGCGATGTGCTCCCGAGGACCTCCGCGGCGGCACGCCGAGAGAGAATGCGGCACGGATTCGCGCCGTCTTCACGGGAGGCGGCGACGCTGCGGCGCGGTCGGCGATCGTGCTGAACGCAGCGGGGGCGATCGCAGCCGGCGGCCACGCGGAGGACCTGCGTGAGGGGCTGTCGCTCGCGACCGAGGCGCTCGACTCGGGCGCGGCGGCGACCCGCCTCGACGAGCTCGCGGCCTTCTCGCGGCAGGAGGTCGCGAGATGAGGTTCCTGTCCGCTCTGGCGGCGCCCGGCTTCGGAGCGGTCGCGGAGTTCAAGCGCCGGTCGCCGTCGGCGGGCGATCTGCGGCCGGACGGCGATCCGGCAGCGGTCGCGCGCGCCTACGAGGCCGCCGGTGCACGCGCGATGTCGGTGCTCGTGGACGAGCGCTTCGCCGGCTCCTTCGACGACCTGCGCGCTGCCCGTGCGGCGACGGCGCTGCCGCTGCTCGCGAAGGGGTTCTTCAGCACCAGCGAGCACCTGCAGGACGCAAAGACGGCAGGGGCCGACGCCGTGCTCCTCCTGCTACGGGATCTCGACGACGCAGCGTGTGGCGCGCTGCTCGAGGAGGCTGCGCGGCTCGAGCTCGACACGCTCGTCGAGGCGCACGATGCGCACGAGGTGGAGCGCGCGACCGAGCTCGGCGCGCCCGTGATCGGAATCAACGCACGGAACCTCGGCGACTTCTCGATCGACCGCGACGCGCAGCTCACGCTCGTGGCGCGCGCGCCGCGCGACCGTGTCGTGGTGGCCGAAAGCGGCATCGGCACGCGTGGGCAGGCCGCAGCCGCCGAGCTCCACGGAGCGAACGCGGTGCTGATCGGGTCCGCCCTGATGCAGGCGTCCGATCCGGGTGCTGAGCTCGCGCGGCTGCTGCGACGGCCGCTCGTGAAGGTCTGCGGGCTGACGAGGCAGGACGACGTCGACGCGGCCGTCACCGCCGGCGCCGACCTCGTCGGTTTCATCCTCGCGGACGAGAGCCCCCGCCGGGCAGAGGCGCTCCTCGACGCGCCGGCGGCGGTCCTGCGCGTCGCCGTCTTCGTCGGCGAGCCCGCCGAGACCGACGCCGACCTCGTGCAGCTCTATGCGCTCGAGGACGGGCACCGCGCACGCGACGCGGTGCTGCTGCGCGACGGCGAACGGGTCGGGTCGGTCGTCGATCTCCCGTGGGAGCAGTCCGACCCGCAGCACCTCGAGCGCGCGCGGGCGACCGCCGGCCGCGTGATGCTCGCCGGCGGCCTCGGGCCGGACAACGTGCGCGCCGCGATCGACGCCGTCCATCCGTGGGCGGTCGACAGCGCGCGGTCGACCGAGAGCGCACCCGGGATCAAGGACCACGACGCCGTGCGCGCCTGGGTGGCGGCCGCCCGGTGAGCATCACTTTCGGCCCCTACGGCGGACGCTATGTCCCGGAGACGCTGATCCCGGCGCTCGACGAGCTGCAGGCGGCGTGGGCCGCGCTCGCAGTCGACGACGCGTTCCACGCGGAGCTCGACGGCCTGCTCGCCACTTATGCCGGCCGGCCGACGCCGCTCACGCGCGTCGACCGTTTCTCGCCCGAGCGGCGCATGTATCTAAAGCGCGAGGACCTCCTGCACACGGGCGCGCACAAGCTGAACAACGCGCTCGGCCAGGCGGTCGTGGCGAGGCGGCTGGGCAAGCGGCGCATCGTGGCCGAGACCGGTGCCGGCCAGCACGGCGTCGCGACCGCGACGGTGTGTGCGCGCTTCGGGCTCGAGTGCGTCGTCTACATGGGGAGCGAGGACATCCGCCGCCAGGCCCCGAACGTCGCACGGATGCAGCTGCTCGGCGCCGAGGTACGGCCCGTCGAGTTCGGCACGCGCACGCTGAAGGAGGCGACGAGCGAGGCGATTCGCGACTGGATCGCGAACGTCGATACGACCTACTACCTGATCGGCTCGTGCGTCGGGCCGGCTCCCTATCCCGAGCTCGTCCGCGAGCTCCAGCGCGTGATCGGACGTGAGGCGCGCGAACAGCTGCTCGCCGTCGAGGGACGTCTGCCCGATGCGGTCGTCGCATGCGTCGGCGGCGGCTCGAACGCGATCGGCATCTTCTCGGACTTCGTGCCGGACGCGAGTGTTCGCCTCGTGGGCGTCGAGGCGGCCGGCGCCGCGTCGCTCGGTGCCGGACGTGCCGGCGTGCTGCACGGCGCCCGCTCGTCGCTCCTCGCCGACGAGGACGGGCAGATCCTCGATGCGCACTCGATCTCCGCGGGCCTCGACTATCCGGGTGTCGGGCCGGAGCACGCGTACCTGCGCGACACCGGTCGCGCAGAGTACGTGACCGCGACCGACGACGACGCGCTGGCCGCGTTCCACCGCCTCTGCGAGACCGAGGGGATCGTCCCCGCGCTCGAGTCGTCGCACGCCCTCGCACGAGCGCTCGATCTCGACGCCGAGCTCGTGCTCGTCTGCCTGTCGGGCCGCGGCGACAAGGACCTCGCCGAGGTGCTCGCGCAGTGAAGACGCTCGTCGTCTACCTGATGGCCATGCCCGACACGCCGACGCTCGCGCGCGCGGCCGTCGACGCCGGAGCCGACATCGTCGAGCTCGGGTTCCCGTTCTCGGACCCGCTCGCCGACGGACCGGTGATTCGGCGTGCCGGCGAGCGGGCTCTGGCGGCGGGGATGCGGACGGGTCGCTGCCTCGAGTGCCTCGCGGCGACGCGAGCGCTGGTCGACGTCCCGCTCGTGCCGATGACCTACTCGTCACTGCTCGATGTCTACGGATGGGAGCGCTTCGAGCGCGACGCGAACGCTGCAGGAGCGACGTCGCTGATCGTCGCCGATCTGCCGGTCGACTCGCACGAGGAGCTTCGTCGGATCCAGCTGGTCGCCCCCACGTCGACCGACGAGCGCATCGCGCTCGCCGCCTCGGGAACGGACGGCTGGTTGTATCTCGTCACCGTCACCGGTACGACGGGCGCGCGCAGCGAGCTGGGGCCGTCGCTGGCACTGCTCGCCGCGCGTGCGCGGGCGTTGACCGACGTCCCGCTGTACGCAGGCTTCGGCATCGCAACCGCGGAGCACGCGCGCGCGGCGGCCGAGCTCGTCGACGGCGTCGTCGTCGGCTCGCGGGCGGTCGAGGCCGCGGAGGCCGGCGAGGCCGAGCTGGCGTCGTTCGTCGCCTCGCTGCGCACCGCGCTCGACGCGACCGCCACCGTCGCGTAGCCTCGACCTCGATGCAGGAAGCTGTCCGCGTCGCGTGCGTCCAGGCGGAGCCGGTGATCTTCGACCGCGAGGCGACGATCGCCAAGCTCGCCGAGCTCGCGCGCGAGGCCGCCGCGGGCGGGGCACGGCTGGCGCTGTTTCCCGAGACCTTCGTGCCCGTCTACCCCTCGAACCGCTGGGCGAGGCACCTGGCGCACGGCAGCGACGGAGCGGCGCTCTGGGCGAAGCTGGCGCAACAGTCGGTGGAGGTTCCCGGCCCTGCCTCGGACGCGCTCGCAGCCGCCGCGCGGGACGCGGGCCTCTGGCTCGCGGTCGGGGTGAACGAGCGCGCCGGTGGGTCTCTCTACAACACGCTGCTCGTCTACGCGCCCGAGGGGGCGCTCGCGCTCCACCACCGGAAGCTCGTGCCGACCAACCACGAGCGGCTGGTCTGGGGCCAGGGCGACGGGCGCGGCCTCGAGACCGTCGACGCCGGATTCGCCCGCATCGGCGGCCTGATCTGCTGGGAGAACCTGATGCCGCTCGCGCGATTCGCGCTGTACGAGCGCGGTGTCGAGGTCTATCTCGCGCCCACGGCCGACGACAGCGAGGCCTGGCACGACTCGATCCGTCACATCGCCCGCGAGTCGCGGGCGTTCGTGCTCTCGTCTTGCGTCTTCCAGCGTGCGTCGAGCTATCCCCCTGATGTGCCGCTGGCCGAGGGCGGCGAGCTGCTCGGCCGAGGCGGGTCGGCGATCCTCGCCCCCGACGGGAGCTATCTCGCCGGGCCGCTCTGGGACGAGGAGGGGATCCTCTACGCCGACCTCGAGCCGGACACGCTCTACACCGCGCGGCAACGCTTCGATCCGGCGGGCCACTACCACCGCCCCGACGTCCTCTCGCTGAGAGTCACGCCGAACGCATGAAGGCGCTGATCGTCGGCGCCGGCGTCTTCGGCGCGTCGACCGCGCGCGAGCTCGCCCGCCGCGGCTGGGACGTGACGCTCGCCGAGCAGTACACGCCCGGCACGGTACGGTCGGCGTCGGGCGGCGACACGCGACTGCTGCGAATGGCCCACGGGGACGTCGAGTGGTACAGCGAGCTCGCACGTCGCGCGCGGGGGCTGTGGCTCGAGCTGCAGGAGGCGAGCGGCGTCAGGATCTGGGAGCCGGTCGGGCTCGCCTGGTTCGCCCGCCGCAGCGACGGCTTCGAGGCTCGCAGCCGCGAGACGCTCGCTCGGCTCGGCATCGCACACGAATGGCTCGGGCCGGAGGACGCGCAGCGGCTCTACCCGTCGGTCGGACTGGAGGATCTCCACGCCGTCCTCTACGAGCCGGATGCCGGCGTCCTGCACGCGCGCCGCGCGACGCAGTTGCTCGTCGAGGACGCGCAACGGCTCGGCGGGCGCGTCGAGGCCGGCCGGGTGGTCCCCGCCGACGATCCGGCGGCCGACGTCGTCGTCTGGGCGTGCGGGGCGTGGCTGCCGAAGCTCTTCCCCACCGAGGTCGAGCTCTGGATCTCGCGGCGCGAGGTGTTCTTCCTCGGCGGCGGCGCCGACTGGCGCGACACCCCGGGCTTCTGCGAATACGACGCCCCCTTCTACGGTCACGGTGACATCGGCGGGCTCGGGGTGAAGATCGCGCCCGACGGCGAGGGCGAGGCGATCGACCCCGACTCGCTCGAGCGCGTCCCCTCCGAGTCCGGCCGGCGCGCGGCGCACGCCTTCGCGGCGAAACGGTTCCCGCTGCTCGCCGACGCGCCGGTGATCGGCGCGCGCGTCTGCCAGTACAGCCTGACGCCGGACACCCACTTCATCGTCGCGCCGCATCCCGAACGCTCGTCGTGGTGGCTGATCGGCGGCGGGTCGGGCCACGGCTTCAAGCACGGCCCCGCGCTCGGCGAATACGTCGCCGACTGCGTCGAAGGCCGCCGCGCACCTGAGCCGTTCCACGCGCTCGGCCGCCGCACCGGTAACGCCGGACTGCGCTCCGCGGCGATTCGCTAGCGCTGGTGCCAGGCACCGAACTGCGGGGTGCAACAAAACCGTGACGTTTGTTCCACAGCCGATGCGACGCGGCGGCTGTGCTGTCAGGCTTCGGTTGTTCGACGCACCAGGCGTTGTCGGGAGGACACTGCGTGCGGGCTCGGTTCGACGGGCGACAGCGGCGCGGACTCAGACGCGCGGTGTGCCCGGTTCGGCCGGCGGGTGGGATGCTCGCCGGAGCGGCGTCGCCGTGCGTGCGCTGCCTAGTGCAGGTCGTCGTGCTTGCCGGGCTCGCGCGACTCGAGCGCGAGCATCAGCTTGCGCAGCAGCCCGTTCAGCTGCTTCTGCTCCGCCTTCGTGAGCGCGGAGGCGAAGAACGCCTCGCGCCGCGCCTGCACGCCCGCGGTCTTGTCCCACGCCGCGCGTCCCTCGGGCGTGAGCTCGATCACGATCCCTCGCCGGTCGCCCGGATCCGGAAGCCGGCGGACGTAACCCGCCTGCTCGAGCCGGTCGAGGCGGCTCGTCATCGCGCCGCTCGAGAGCTCGAGGTCGGCTGCAAGCTCGCCGGGCGAGCTCCGGCTCTGCTCACGGTGGAGCCGCAGCGATGTCAGCACCTGCCAGTCGGGCAGCGTCAAGTCGTGCTCGGCGAGCGTCGCCTCCATCGCGCGCTTGATGCGGCGGTTGATCCCGCCGACGCGATCGACGATTCCCTCGACCTCGAGGTCGATCATCTCGGTGCCGGGCTGGGCCGCAAGACCCTTCAGGAAACGGTCGATGTGGTCTTCCGGCACGTGCGAAGCATTTTCCAAATTTCTCTTGACGTCAAGACTTCGGCTAGCTACTATCTCGATATCAAGATACTCCAGATCGAGGAGATCGCGGAGCGACCGAGGGGAGGTCGAGGACATGGGGATGAGACCCTGGACACCCGACTACGTGAAGATCCTCAACGACGCGCACGTCGAGCAGCTGCGCGGCGGCGGCAGGCTCAGGCCACGGCGCCGCCCGCCCCGCCCGAACTAGCCGGCGGCACGCAGTTCCGGCGGCTCGGCGCAGAGCAGCCGTGACGGGGAGCGGACTCGGGACCCGCTGCCCCACCTTCCGGGGCCAGGCACGGTCGTGCCTGGCCCCGGGTGTCTTTCTAGGCCGGCCAGAAGTCCTCGACGGTCTCGGTGTCGCCCATCGGATCGTCGATCCGCTTCGAGACGATCACGATCTCGGCATCCTCCGGCTCGTCGTTCCAGATGCCGCGCCACGTCTCCGGCGGGATCCTGATCGCCTCGTGCTTGCCGAGCTCGACGATCTCGCCGTCGAGCTTGAACTGCAGCTTTCCCGAGAGGACGAGGACGATCTCTTCCTGGGTCTTGTGCCGGTGCCCGTACGAGCCCTTGCTGCCCGTGTGCTGCGGCATCCGCCGGTGGGTGATCGCGACCTGCTCGGCACCGATCGCGTACGTGATCCCGCGCATCTCGCCCGGGTAGTCGCCCAGCCAGTCCTCGACGTCGTCGAGCTTCACCACCTGGTATTCGGCCACCGCCACCTCCCTTCCGTTTGCGAGTATCGAACACCTGTCGCCCACCACGCGCAACCGCCTCATCCTCATTGCGTGCATCCTCGGATCGTTCGTCGCGTTCCTCGACTCGACCGTGGTCAACGTCGCGCTGCCCGCGATCCAGCGGGATCTCGGCGGCGGCCTCGCCCTGCAGCAGTGGGTCGTCGACGCCTATCTGCTCACGCTCGGCTCGCTGATCCTGGTCGGCGGCTCGCTTGAGCGACCTGTTCGGCGCCCAGCGCGTCTTCTTGATCGGGATCCTCGAGCTTCGGCGTGATGTCGGTCCTCTGCGCGGCGGCGCCTGACGGGAACACGCTGATCGTCGCGCGCGCGCTGCAGGGCGTGACGGGCGCGCTGCTGACCCCGGCCGGGCTCGCGGTGATCACGGCCACGTTCAAGGGCGAGGAGCGCGGCGCTGCGATCGGCACGTGGACGTCCTGGACCGGAATCGCATTCGTGGTCGGGCCCGCTCGTCGGCGGCTGGCTCGTCTCGCACACCTCGTGGCGCTGGGTCTTCATCATCAACGTCCCGTTCGCGCTCGTCACCGCGGCGCTCGTCGCGCTCGTCGTGCCGAAGATCGAGCGCGAGGGCCCGCGCCCACGAGTCGACTTCGTCGGCGCGGTGCTCTGCACGCTCGGGCTCGGCAGGGCCCGTCTTCGCGCTGATCGAGGAGCCGAAGCGCGGCTTCGGCGACCCGCTGATCCTGCTGACGCTCGTTCGGCGGCGTCGCGCTCTTCGCCGCCTTCATCGCCTGGGAGCGGTGGAGCGCGCACCCGATGCTGCCGCTCCGGCTCTTCAAACGCCGGAACTTCACCTTCGCGAACGTCGAGACGTTCACGGTCTACGCGGGCCTGTCGACGCTGACGTTCTTCCTGGTGCTCTTCCTGCAGCAGCTGGCCGGCTACTCGGCTCTCGAAGAGCGGGCTGGCGCTCGTGCCGATCACGGTCGGTGATGTTCTTCCTCTCGCCGCGAGTCGGGCGGCTCTCGATGCGGTTCGGGCCGCGCCTCTTCATGGGCGTCGGCCCGCTCGATCTGCGCGGCCGGCGCTGCTCTGGCTGACGCGGATGCTCGACCCGACTTCTCCTACTGGACGCGAGCTCCTGCCGATCGCTGCTCGTCTTCTCGTTCGGGCTCTCGATGATCGTCGCCCCGCTGACCGCGACGGTGCTCGCCGACGCGGGCGAGCGCGACGCCGGGCATCGCGAGCGGGGTCAACAACGCGGTCGCGCGCGTCGCCGGCCTGCTCGGGATCGCGGTCGTCGGCGCCGCCGATCGCCGGTCGCGGCAACCAGCTCGACCTGGCAGGCTACCAGCCTCGCGATGGCGATCACGGCCGCTCTCGTCGCCGTCGGCGGCGTCATCGGCCTCGTCGGGATCAGGAACCGCCGCGTGAGCGCAGCCGGCAGTGAGCGCAGCCGCCGAGATCGTCTTCGACCGCGTCACGAAGCGCTACGCCGGCCGCGACGGCGCGGCGCTCGACGAGCTCTCGCTCGACGATCCCGGCCGGCACGTTCTGCGTGCTCGTCGGCCCGTCCGGCGGCGGCAAGACGACGGCGCTCAAGATGGTCAACCGGCTGATCCCGTTCGACGAGGGCGACATCCGGATCGACGGGCGCAGCATCCGCGAGCCTGCCGCGGTCGAGCTCCGCCGCGGCATCGGCTACGTGATCCAGCAGGTCGGCCTGTTCCCGCACATGACGATCGGCGAGAACATCGCCACCGTGCCCCGGCTGCTCGGCTGGCCGAAGAGCGCGGATCGCGCGACGCGGACCGCCGAGCTGCTCGAGCTCGTCGGGCTCGAGCCGGGCGACGCGCGCCGCTATCCGGCGCAGCTCTCGGGCGGCCAGCGCCAGCGCGTCGGGCTCGCCCGCGCGCTCGCCGCCGACCCGCCGCGTGCTGCTGATGGACGAGCCGTTCGGCGCGCTCGACCCGATCACGCGCTCGCGCCTGCAGGACGAGCTCCGGCGGCTCCACCGGGAGGTCGCGAAGACGGTGATCTTCGTCACACACGACATCGACGAGGCGATCACGATGGGCGACCGGATCGCGATCCTCCGCGAGGGCGGCGTGCTGGCCCAGTACGACACGCCCGACGCGATCCTCGCGCATCCCGCCGACGACTTCGTCGCGCAGTTCATCGGCGAGGACCGCGCGCTCCGCCGGCTCGCGCTGCGCACACTCGCGCGACGTCGAGCTCGAGCCGCTGGACGGCGTCGGCCGACGCGCCGACGCGCGCCGCGACACGACGACGGTCCGCAACGCGGTCTCGCTGATGCTCGGCGGCGGCACCGACCGCGTGGTCGTCGTCGGCGACGGCGGACGGCGCCGCTCGGCGTGCTGCGGCTTCGCCGCGATCGAGGAGCTGCTGTGACCACGCGCAGCGGGCCCGGTCATCCCGAACTTCGGCCAGGGCAGCGCCTGCGTCACGCGGCGACCACACGTTCTGCTGGGACTGGGTGCGCAGCACTGGCGCGACACGCTCTCGCCCGCGCTCGTCCAGCACATCGAGCTGACGGCGATCGCCGTCGGGATCGGCTTCGCGATCGCGTTCGCGCTCGCGCTGCTCGCACACCGGCGCACGCGTGCTCGAGCAGCCGATCGGCGTCGTCTCGGCGCTGCTCTACACGATCCCGAGCCTCGCGCTCTTCCAGCTGCTCGTCCCGTTCACCGGCATCACGTGGACGACCGTCGAGATCGCGCTCGTCGCCTACACGCTCGTGATCCTGTTCCCGAACATCGTCGCCGGCCTGCGGAGCGCCTCGCCCGAGGTGCTCGAGGCCGCGCGCGGCATGGGGCTGACGCCGCGCCAGGTCCTCTGGCGCGTCGAGCTGCCGCTGGCGGTGCCGGCGATCATCGGCGGACTGCGGATCGCCGTCGTCTCGACGATCTCGATCGCGACCATCGCCGCGTTCCTGCTGCCGAAGGGCCTCGGGCTATCCGATCTTCGTCGCGCTCGGCGGCGCCGACACCGTTCAAGACCGAGATCTACGCGGCCGGCGCGCTCGCAATCGGGCTCGCGCTCGTCTGCGACGGGCTCCTCGTCCTGCACGCGACGACTGGCTCGTCCCCTGGGCGCGGCTGAGGTTCGCATGATCGTCGCGGGCGCATTCACCGGCGCGTTCTCGTTCATCGCGCACAACCCCGGACTGCTCGCGACGAAGGCCCTCGAGCAGCTCGAGCTCTCCGGTGCCGCGCTCGGCGATCGCGCGCGTGGTCGCGCTGCCGCTCGGGATCGTGCTCGGTCACTTCCACCGCGGCTCCGGTCTCGCGATCGGCGCGTCGATCGTCGGCCGCGCGCTGCCGAGCCTCGTGCTGATCGGCGTGTTCCTGACGGTCCTCGGGATCGGATTCGTCAACAACATGTTCGCGCTCGCGGTGCTCGCCACCGGGCCGATGCTCACGAACAGCTATCGAGTCCGTCGACCGCGTCGACCGCGACGCCGTCGACGCTGCGCGCGGGATGGGCATGACCGCAGCACAGATCCTCGCCCGGATCGAGCTGCCGCTTGCGCTGCCGCTGCTCTTCGCCGGCATTCGCGTCGCGGCCGTCACCGTCGTCGCGACCGCCCCGATCGCCGCTGTCGCCGGCGGCGGCGGGCTCGGCGACATCATCGTCAACCAGGCGAGCTATCGCCTGTCGGGCGTGCTCGGTGCCTCGATCTGCGTGATGGCGCTGTCCGCCGGGCTGTTCGCGGCGTTGATCGGAGTGCAGCATGCCGTAACGCCCAGGGCCTCCGGGGGACTAAGGTCCCCGTCGAATCGACGAAGGGAGTTGGGGTGATCCGGAAGCACACGCGCCGTGCCGCCAAGGCGGCGTTCGCGATTTCCCTCGGGGTCGCGATCGTCATCGGCCTACTGGCGGCCGTCGTCGCACGGCCTGCCCATGCCCGTCCTGCGGCAGGGCCGACGATCGTGATCGGCACGAAGAATTTCGGCGAGGAGTACATCCTCGGGCAGCTGTACAAGCAGGCGCTCGAGGCCAAGGGCTTCAAGGTCTCCTACAAGGAGAACATCGGCTCGACGGAGATCATCGCACACGGCTCTGACGAGCGGCAAGATCAACATGTACCCGGAGTACACGGGCGTGGTCGTGCAGGTCGTGTACCACCACCTGACGTCACCGAAGACCGCGGCTGCCACGTACCAGCTCGCCAAGCAGCTCGAGGCGAAGAAGGGGATCATCGGCGCTGACGCCGACGCCGTTCGTCGACACCGACGTGTCGCTGTGACGAACGCGACCGCCAAGAAGTACGGGCTGAAGTCGATCGCAGACCTGAAGAAGGTCGGATCGTTCAAGCTCGGCGGCTTCCCGGAGTGCAAGACGCGCACCACGTGCTTCGTCGGGTACACGCAAGGAGTACGGGCTCACGAACGCGTCGTTCGTGTCCCTCGGCACGATCTCCGCGTACGTGGCGCTGGACAAGGGCGACGTGCTCGCGGCGGACGTCTTCTCGACCGACCCGCCGCTCGGCCCGGGCTCGAAGTACACGGTGCTCACGGACCCGAAGCACGTCACCGGGTTCCAGAACGTGACGCCCCTCGTCAAGACGTCCGTGCTGACGGCAGCCGGGCCGACGTTCACGAAGACCGTGAACGCCGTGTCCGCGAAGCTGACGACGCCCGCGATCATCGCGATGAACAAGGCGTTCTACGTCGACAAGCAACCCGCGGCGAAGATCGCGAAGGCGTTCCTGCAGGCGAACGGCCTGATCTAAGCGGGAACGAACGGACGAGCTTGCACGTCGTCGTTCTCGGTGGGGGGTCGTCCGGCGAGCACTTCGTCGGCGCCCTCCGCCGGCTCGACGACGACGCAGAGATCACGGTGATCGAGCGTCGCCTGGTCGGCGGCGAGTGCTCGTACTGGGCGTGCATGCCGACGAAGACGATGCTGAGGGCTCCCGAGCTCGCCGCGGCGGTGCGGCACACCTACGGGGCACTCGAGGCCGGGCCGCTCGACGTCGCGCGCGTGTTCGCCTGGCGCGACCAGGTCGCCGAGCGCGACGACTCGTCTCAGGTGGAGTGGCTCGAGAGCCGGCGCGCCGCCCTGATCCGCGGCGACGCGCGGGTCGTCGAGCCGGGCCTGCTCGACGTCGAGGGGACCGGGGTTCGCTACGACCGCCTCGTGCTCGCGACGGGCTCGTCGCCGGCGATCCCGCCGGTCGACGGCCTCGCCGACCTCCCGTACTGGACGAATGTCGAGGCGACCGAGACGCTCGAGGCACCGACACGGCTGCTCGTGCTCGGCGGCGGCCCCGTCGGCTGCGAGCTCGCGCAGTTCTTCCAGCGCGCCGGCTCGCAGGTCACGCTCGTCCAGTCCGGCAGCAGGCTGCTCCCGCGGGTCGACGCTGACGCAGCCGAGCTCGTCGACAAGGCCCTGCGCGAAGACGGCATCGACGTCAGGCTCGCTGCGACGGCCGAGCGCTTCACAGGTGACAGCCTGTTCCTTGCCGGGGGCGACGAGCTCGGCTTCGACCGCGTGCTCGTGGCGACCGGGCGCCGGCCGAACGTCGCTGGGCTCGAGCCGCTCGGCCTGACGATCAGCCGGCGCGGCATCGAGGTCGACGAGCACCTCCGGGCGGCCGAGGACGTCTGGGCGATCGGCGACGTCACCGGCATCGCACCGTTCACGCATGTCGGCAAGTACCACGCTCGGATCGCCGCCTACGCCCTTACCGGCCGCGACGTCCGCGCCGACCATCGTGCGATCCCGGCCACGATCTTCACGGACCCCCAGGTCGCCATGGTCGGTGACACCACCGGCGGGCTGAGCTCGTCCTGGCCGCTCACCTCCACCCCGCGCCTCTCGACCTACGAGCGCCCCAAGCGCGAGGGCTTCGTGAAGGTGGTCGCCGACCCCGAGCGGCGCGTCCTGACCGGCGCGGTCGCGGTCGGGCCCGAGTCGGGCGAGTGGCTGCAGCAGCTGACGCTCGCGATCCGGGCCGAGACACCGGTCGACGTCCTGCTCGACGTGATCCAGCCGTACCCGACGTTCAGCGAGGCGGTCTTCCTCGCGCTCCGCGAGCTGAACCTCGACCTGTAGACGGCGGGAAGGGCCAGGAGGCCCTTCCCGCCCAGAGTCCGCCTAGCTCGACGTGAAGACGAACGTCGAGAAGACGTCGTAGTAGCCGGCCGGCACCCAGATCTCCTGGACGACCCCGCCTGCCGGATACGGCTGCGCCGACCCGCAGTCGAGCGAGCCGCCGATCCCGAGATCGAGCACCGGGAACGTCGACGGATTCGTGCTCGTCGGCACGCGACTGATCGCGTCCAGGCTGTTCGAGTTGTCTGCCCCGTCGGCGTATTCGCAGTAGCTCTGCGGGCCGCCGCTCAGGCTCTCGGTCTGGATCAGGATGCGCGGGTAGACGTGCGCCGCGCCGGTCGATCCCGACAGCACAGCGGCGGTCGCCGACACCTTGCACGGTGCCTGCGCGTCGCTGCAGGTGAAGCGGAAGGCGCCGCCGGTCGAGTCGCCCACCGGCGAGCCGACCGTCGTCGAGTAGGTCGCCCAGATGCCCGGGCCCCCACCGCGGTCGACGCCGACGTTCGCGACTCCGTACTCGGGCACCCACGGCGGCCCCTGCGCACCTGTGTCGCCCGGATCGCCCTTGTCACCCTTCGCCCCCTGTGCGCCCTGCGGGCCCTGGGAACCGGTCGCGCCGGTGTCGCCCTTCGCCCCCTGCGGGCCGGCGGCGCCGGTGTCGCCCGTGTCGCCCTTGTCCCCCTTCGCGCCCTGCGGCCCCTGGGAGCCGGTCGCGCCGATGTCGCCCTTCGCCCCCTGCGGGCCGGCGGCGCCCTGCGGCCCCGTCGCGCCGGCCGGACCGACCGCGCCGGTGTCGCCCTTGACGCCCTGGCTGCCCTGCGGGCCGGGGTCGCCCTTCGGCCCCTGCGGGCCGGCCGGCCCGGACAGCCCGGTCTGCCCCGTGGCACCGGTGTCGCCCTTGTCGCCCTTCGGTCCGACGGTGCCCTGCGGTCCCTGCGGGCCCTGCGGGCCCGGGATGCCGGTGCTGGCGCCGGCCGGCCCCGGGTCTCCCTGCGGGCCTTGCGGACCGCTCGCACCGCGCGGGCCCTGCGGGCCGGTCTCGCCGGTCGCACCGGCGGCGCCGTTCACGCCCGAGGCTCCCACCGCGCCCTGCGGGCCGAGCATGTTCCAGGTGACGGTCCTGGCCCCGCGTGGGCAGCCGGAGAGCCGGAGTGCGCCGTCCGCCGTCACGCAGGCTGTGATCGCACCTTTCTTGATGCCGACCGGGTTGCTCCCGGACGCGAGCGCGACGACAGCGCTGGCGAGGAAGACCGCTCCGGCGACGAAGATGATTCGCTTCAAGGTCATGACCCTTCCCGTTGGCACTCCCACGCATCCCGGCGCGGGCCTTCTCACGGAAGTTTGCTCCTTCCGGGAGGTTTTGCCAACTACACGAAGGAATAGCGATGCTCGGATCCCACGGAGGCAGGCGGCTAGGGCAGCCGCTCCCCCGTCAGCCGCACCGCGGCCAGCGAGCCGAGCAGGAGCAGGGCGGCGCCCCCGACGAACCACGACGACACCTCACGATTGGTGCGGCGCCGGGTGATGCTCGACCCGAGCTGCCGGTAGACCGCCTTGACGCTGTTGGCGGTCTGCGCCCGGTAGGCGATCCCGCCCGTCGCACGGGCGATCGCCGCCAGCGTCACCGGATCGGGCCGCACCGGGAACCGCCGGCCGCCCCCGTACCCGTAGCCGCCGAAGGGCCCGATCCCGAGCGTCCCGTGATTCGTCCCGAGCGCGATCGTGTAGACCCGGATGCCGGCCTGGCGGGCGCGCTCGGCCCCCTGCGCGGGGCTGAGCAGGCCGCGGGTCTGGGCGCCGTCCGACAGCAGCACGATCGCGGCGGGCACCTTGCCGTCGCGGCCGCGCCGGACCGATCCGAGCGAGGAGCGCGCGACCTGCACCGCGACGCCGAGGCCGTCGCCGATCGCGGTGCCCGCCTCTGGGGCGAGCAGGTCGATGCCCTCGTGGAGCACGCCGCGGTCGACGGTCGGGATCACGAGCACGTTCGGGCTGGTGCTGAACGAGACCAGGCCGACCTTCACCTGCTTGGGCACGTCGTCGGCGAACGTCGACATCGCCTGCTGCGCCGCGCCGAGCCGCGAGGGCTTGACGTCGGCTGCGCGCATCGACCCGGAAACGTCGACGAGCAGCACCAGCGTCGCGCGCTGCGCGGGCGTCGTCACCGACGCGCGCGGACGCGCCAGCGCCGCCGAGGCCGCAGCGAGCGCGAGCAGGAAGAGGACCAGCGGAATCCAGCGCTTCAGTGCCCGCCGGCGCGGCGCGACCGAGGCGAGAATCTCCAGGTTCGTGAACGTGACCGCGTATTTGGCCCGCCGCCGGTCGAGCCAGACGGCGATCACGGCTACGACCGGGACGACCGCCAGGACGGGCAGCAGGTACGGCGAGGCGAAGCTCATGTGCTCTCACTCACGGCGCGCACTCCGCCCCGACCTGCACGACGGCGTGCACGTCGATCGAGAGCCGGTCGGTCGCGGACGCCGAGACCACGACCTTCTGTCCGGCGATGACCCGCGTCGCGCGCACGAGCTTCGCGTTCGCGAGGCTCGGAGGCGCCTTCGTCCGGAACGCGACCGCGCTCCATGCACCGACGAGCTCCTCCTCCGGGAGGCAGCCGACCTTCCCGAACCGCAGCGTCCCCGGGCCGATCACGAGGACCCGCGAGCGCAGCTCGAGCGCGGGCCCGGCGGGCGTCACGCGCGCCGAGACGGTCGAGCGTCCGCCGCCGCCCTGCGTCGGCACGCAACCGAGCAGCGGTTGAAACGCCTCGGTCTTGGGCGAGGTCGACACGGCGCTGAAGAGCGCGTATCGCGTCGTCGTCACGCCGGGCGAGACCGGCGCGCCGATCCGGCCGTCGAACCCGACGCGAACGGCACGCGACGTGGCCTGCGCATCGAGGCCGCCGACGACCCCCCGGCCGCGCGGGCACGTCAGCAGGTAGCGAACCGTCTGGCCGGGCGGAACGACGACCCAGGGGCCGACGACGCGGATGCAGGCGGTGATGCCGCGACACTCGCCGGTCGCGCTGCCGGCCGGCGCAAGCGCGAACGCCGCCCCGAGCGCGGCGACGAGCGCGACGAGGGGGCGACGCTCGCCTTCACGGCACCCTCCGGAACCAGAGCCCCGAGAGCAGGCCGCCCGCGAGCATGAACGCCAGGCCGCCTGCCGCCGCCGCGGCGGTCACCTCGACGCGTTTCGGCTGCTTCCCGACGCGCGAGCCGAGCTCCTGGAAGACGTTGGTCGGCTGGAAGTCGATCACGTGCGAAACGAACCGTCCGCCGCTGCCCTGGGCGATCGCCTGGAGCGCGGTCGGTTGCACCGGGACCTGGATCCGCTCGGTGAAGCCGCCCTTGATCTCCTGCTGGACGACGCCGTCCGGCGTCCCGACCGAGACCGCCGACACCGGGATGTGCGCCTTCTTCGCCAGCGCGGCGGCCTGCTGCGGCGTGTAGCGGCCGGCCGTCTGACCGCCGTCCGAGAAGAGGACGACGACCGCAGGCGGGCGGCTCCCGCTCGAGGTCGGGCCAACCGTGCGGGACACGGCAACCGCCCGCGCGACCGCATCGGCGAGCGCCGTGCCCTGCGGCCCCGTGTGGGCGCGGGCGAGGACGGCCCGGACGGCGGCGAGGTCCCGCGTCGGAGGCTGCACCACCGCAGCGTGGTCGGAGAACGTGACGACCGCCATCCGGTAGCCGCCGGGCAGATGGTCGACGATCCGCTCGGCGGCGGCCCGCGCGGCGCCGAGCCTGGTCGGCGGCGAGTCCTTCGCGGCCATCGAGCCCGAGACGTCGAGCACGACGACGACGGTGGCGTCCTGCCGCTTCACGTGGATCGTCGCCTGCGGCCGGGCGAAGCCGACGAGCAGCAACGAGAGCCCGACCAGCAGCAGGCCGGTCGGGAGGTATCGCCGCCAGCCCCCCAGGCTCGGGACCATGTTCGCGAGCAGCCCCGGCGAGGCCCACGCCGCCGCACGCTCGGCCCGCCGCCGCTCGAGCCAAACGACCGCCGCCACGGTCGCGGGAACGAGCAGCAGGAAGACGAGCAGGAGCGGCGCCTCGAATCTCATCGGCCGCGGCGCCTCCGGCGCAGGAACGCGGCGAGCGGTCGCAGCCAGTCGTCGTCGGTCGTGAGCGCGACGTGGCGCACGCCTGCGGACGCGAGCATCGCGACGAGCGAACGGCGCTCGTCGGCAGCGGCTGCGGCGAAGCGTTCGCGGAGCCGGCTGTCGCTCGTGTCGACGCGGAGCTGGCGACCGGTCTCCGGATCGACCAGGCGGAGCTCGCCCACGTCCGCGAGCTCCTGCTCGCGCGGGTCGCGCACCTCGACCGCGAGCACCGTATGCCGGCCCGCGAGTCGAAGCAGCGGCGCGCGCCAGTCCGGCCTGCCGCGGAAGTCCGAGACGACCACGAGCAGCGCACGCTGGCGCGCGACCCGGTCGGCGAGCTCGAGCGCGTCGCGGAGCGTGCCGGTCCCCTCCGGCGGCAGGTCGCGGAGCACCTGCAGCGCGTCGAGGAGCGCGCGGCGCCCCTGCCGCGGGCGCTCGACCTGCTGCCGGCCGCCGAACGCGATCGTCCCGAGGCGGTTGCCGCGGCGCGTCGCAGCCCAGCCGATCGCGACGGCGACGCCCTCGGCCACGTCGGCCTTGCGGCGCACACCCGTGCCGAACGCCATCGAGGCGGACGCGTCGAGCACGAGCCACGTCACGAGCACGCGCTCGGCGAGCTCGACGCGCACGTGCGGGCTGTTCGTCCTGGCCGTGACGTTCCACTCGATGCGGCGAACGTCGTCGCCCGGCTCGTACGGCCGCACCTGCCAGAGCTCGGTGCCGACCCCGGCGAACGCGGAGCGGTAGTCGCCGGCGAGGAGGCCGTCCACCCGCCGGCCCACCGACAGCTCGAGCGCCCGTAGCGAGGCGGCGGAGAGCGGCCCCGGCCCCGGCTGCGCCGGCGTGCGATTGGGGGCGAGCGGGTCGACGGCAGTGCTCATCTCGCTCGGCTCACGACGCGGCGAGCGCGCTCCGGTGTCCGAGGTCGATCTTCGGCAGCGGCACCGACGCGACGACCGTTTCGACCAGCGAGTCCGCCTGGACCTCCTCGGCGAGCGCCCGGTACGAGAGCACCAGGCGGTGGCGGAACGCATCGGGGACGAGCTGCTGCAGGTCTGCAGGCACCACGTAGTCGCGGCCCCGGATCAGGGCGAGCGCACGGGACGCACCGATCAGGCTGATCGGCCCGCGAGGGCTCGCTCCGAAGGAGATGTAGTCGGCGATCGCATCGAGCCCGTGCTCGCGCGGGCGGCGCGTCGCGGTGGCGACGTCGACCGACCAGGAGATGAGCGCGGGGTCGACGTACACCTCACCGACACGCGCCTGCAGCGAGGACAGGTCCTCGATCGAGAGAACCTGTTCGAGCTTCGGGGCTGCCTCGAGCGAGCGCGTCACGACCGAGAGCTCCTCGTCGTGGGCGGGGTAGTCGACGAGCACCTTGAGCATGAAACGATCGACCTGCGCCTCCGGGAGCGGATACGTGCCTTCCGACTCGATCGGATTCTGTGTCGCCAGCACGAGGAACGGATCCGGTACCGGGAACGTTCCGTGGCCGATCGTCACCTGGTGCTCCTGCATCACTTCGAGCAGCGCCGACTGCACCTTGGCAGGCGCGCGGTTGATCTCGTCCGCGAGCAGGAAGTTGCAGAAGACGGGTCCGAGCTCGGTTTCGAACTCCGTGCGGTCCGGTCGATAGACGCGTGTGCCGACGAGATCCGACGGCACCAGGTCGGGTGTGAACTGCACGCGGTTGAACGATCCGCCCAGCACGGCAGCAGTCGTCTTGATCGTCAGTGTCTTCGCGAGGCCCGGCACGCCTTCGATCAGGAGGTGGCCCCGCGCGAGCAGGCACACGAGCACACGCTCGAGCATCTCTTCCTGACCCGCGATCACCCGCCGGATCTCGAACAGCGCCTGCTCGAGCTTGCTGCTCACGTCGTCTGCCACATCATCCTCCTCGAATTGCGCTTCAGGGCCGGCCGAGGGCTTAAGCATGCCGTCTGGACCTAAGAACTTCCCGTTAAGACCGGAGATCGGATCTCGCCCGCGCGAGCGCTTCTCGCCAGCGACCGCGCTCCTCGTCGGCCCGGCCGGCTGCGAGGCGCGGCTCGTAGACGGCGCCCACCGGGACCCGGGCACCGCCGCCGAGCGCGAGCGCCGCTGCGCCGAGCGCCGTCGTCTCGCGCTCGGCCGCGACCTCGACGGAGATGCCCAGCAGGTCGGCCTGCAACTGCATCAGGAAGCCGTTCTCGGTCGCGCCGCCGTCGGCGCGCAACGCAGACGGACGGCTCGGCAGCGCGTCGACCACGTCGGCGATCTGATGCGCGATCGCCTCCAGTGCTGCGCGAACGAGGTGCGCACGTCCCGTTCCGCGCGTCAACCCGGCGATCAGCCCCCGTGCGCCCGCGTCCCACCAGGGCGAGCCGAGGCCCGCGAGCGCCGGCACGAACACGACGCCGCCGGCGTCGGCAACGGTGCCGGCGAGCGCCTCGCTCTCCGCCGCGTTCGCGATCACGCCCAGCCCGTCCCGCAGCCACTGGAGCGCGGCGCCCGCGACCAGGACCGCGCCCTCGAGCGCGTAGCCGTCGCACGCCGCCGTCGCCAGCAGCCCGTGCGGCGGCACCGGCGCCGAGGTCCCCGTGTGCACCAGCAGGAACGAGCCGGTCCCGTACGTCGCCTTGGCCTCCCCCGCCGCGTGGCAGCCCTGCCCGAAGAGCGCTGCCTGCTGGTCGCCGGCGAGCCCGCGGACGGTGACGCTCGCTCCGAGCAGCTCGCCCTCGCCGATCTCGTCGGTGGAGCGCACGATCCGCGGCAGCAGCGCCCGGTCCACGCCGAACAGGCTGAGCAGGTCGTCGTCCCAGTCGAGCCGGGCGAGTGAGCAGAGCATCGTGCGCGATGCATTGGTGACGTCGGTGACGTGCTGCGTCCCTCCGGTCAGCCGCCAGACGAGCCAGCTGTCGACCGTCCCGAAGGCGAGCCCGTTGCTGCTGCCGTGACGTCGCAAGAGCCACTCGAGCTTCGTGGCCGAGAAGTAGGGATCTGGAACGAGCCCCGTGCGCTCACGGATCAGGTCGGCGTCGAGCTCGGCGCAGCGCTCGGCGGTTCGCCGGTCCTGCCAGACGATCGCGCGCGCGACCGGCCGACCCGTGCGGCGTTCCCAGAGCACCGTCGTCTCGCGCTGGTTCGCGATCGCCACGGCGTCGAGCGCACCTGGCTCGACACCCGCGCTGCGGAGAGCCGCGGCAGCGGCCGCGAGCACGCTCGCCCAGATCTCCTCGGGGTCGTGCTCGACCCAGCCCGGCTGCGGGAAGTGCTGCGGCAGCTCGCTGCTCGCGCGACCGTGCACGCGCAGCTCGCCGTCGACGACAAGGCACGTGGTCGCCGTCGTGCCCTGATCGATCGCCAGGATCACGCGAGACGTGCGACGAACTCGAGCGTCCGGCGCCACGCGTCGTCGGACGCCTGCTGGTACTCCTCCTGCTTCCGGTCGAAGAAGCTGTGGGGTGCGCCGTCGTAGACGACGACCTCGTGTTCGACGCCGGCGGCCGTCAGCGCGGCCTCGAACGCCTCGTTCTCCTCCGGGCCGATGCCGGCGTCGGCACCGCCCTGCAGCGCCAGGATCGGGCACGTCATCTCGTCGGCGCGCGCCGCGGCACTCGGCCCGCCTCGCTCCCGTGTCGGGTTGCCGTAGAAGCCGACCGACCCCGCGAGCCCATGGCCGGACGCCGCCGCGATCCACGATGCACGTCCGCCGAAGCAGAAGCCGACGGTGAACACGGATTCGACGCCGCGCCGTCGCAGCTCGTCGACAGCTGCGCGCGTGTCCTCCTGCACGCCCTGGTCGGTCGTCTGGTCGACGTGCGGCGAGTAGTCGAACTCATCGTCGCGCGGGCTCGCGCCTGCGGTGCGCCCGAAGTAGTCGATTGCCACCGCCGCGTGCCCGCGTTCGGCGAAACGCAGCGCGAGCTCTTCGTAGAAGCGATACAGGCCGCGAACGTCGGGAAGGATGACCACGCCCGTCCGGGCGGTGTCGTCGGGCGTCGCCACGAACGCGGCGAAGGTATTGCCGTCGCCCGCCGTCAGCGCGAGGCTGTCGTGCGAGACCGCGGCGCCGGTGATCGAGGGAACCGGCGGTGAGGAGTCGATGTCGAAGCACACGGGCCTGACGCTACCTCCAGTCGAGAGGCAGCTCGGCGCGGATGCGCGTTCCGCCGCCGTCGGGGCTGTCGACGAAGATCTCGCCGTCGAGGGCCATCACCCGGTCGCCCAGCCCGAGCAGGCCCGTGCCGGCGTAGGGGTTGCGTCGCGGTCGACGCTCCCTCGCTGCGCTCCTCGCAGTTGGAGGAGGAGCGCGGATCAGGCGCTGCTGCGCGCCGTCGTGCAGATTCCGCTCGAGCCGCCGCCGCGCGTCGTCCGCCGCAGCGACGATGCGCGCACGCGAGTCGCGCACCTCCTGCTCGTGACGCTTGCGGTCGGTGATGTCGACGCCCGAGATCAGGTACACCGGCCCGCTGGCGATCATCGGGAGCGGCGTGCACGTCCACGAGATGTCGATCGGCGTGCCGTCCCGCTGCAGCCAGCGCCCCTCGCACTCGACGGTCGCCTGGGTCCGCACGGCCGCGTGCACGGTGTCGCGCGCAGCCGCGCGCTCTCCGTCGGGGACGTACTGCTCCCAGAACACGACGCCGCCGGTCTCGTCGGGCCGGTAGCCGAGCACTCGCTCGAATGCCCGGTTCGTGGCGTAGGGGCGCACCATCCCGTCGGGGTCGATCAGGCAGAGCAGGCTGGGTGCGTTGTTCGCGATCGCGTTCAGGAGCGCCCGGTCGCGCTCGAGCTCCGCGACTTTTTCGCGCAGATCGGATCGCGAGTTGCTCGCGCCCCGCCGGCCTCGCGTGCGCGCCCGGGCCATCAGCCAGGAAGGCGTTCGTCGTATCGCGGCAGCCCGTCATCCGGCACGGGCTCCCACGGTGCGGCGTACGCGACGAACTGGCGATACGAGGGCCTCACGCCGGGATCCTCGTCGAACGTCCCGAGCCGAATCGAGTGAACGCGCGGCTCGTCGCGGCTCCTGCTCCACAGCGCGCTGCCGCAGACGGAGCAGAAGGCCTTCGGCCACCCGTGGTCCGGCGGCACCCATTCGCGCACGAGCTCCTCGCCCTGCACGATGCGGAGCGAGCCGGGCGCAACACGGGCCTGCGCGGAGGCCGCCGTCCCCGAGCGCCGCTGGCAGCGCGTGCAGTGGCAATACGAGGCGGTCAGCGGCGGCTCCGAGAGCTCCCACCGCACGCCCCCGCACAAGCACCCGCCGCTCGCCACGGCTAGTACGGCAGCTCGATTCCGCCGACGTCGATGCCGAGCGATCGCGCCAGCCGCACACCCTGCTCGAGGTCGTCCTTGAGCATGCGGATGTCCGTTTCCCGCATCAGGCTGCCGACGAACTCGCGCGCTTTCGGCCGCCACAACGCGTGCTGGGCGAACAGCGGCAGCAGCCGGTTCGCAGCGTCGACGAGCTTCGTGTGCACGGAGCGGCCGGCTCCCTCGAGCAGCACGCGCTCGTACGCCATCCCGGCGCCGTGGTGGATCCCGTCGTCGATCGCGAGCCGGTTGCAGAGATCCTCGAGCACGGTTCCCCGCGACGACCGCGCGATCATCCGGAAGCGCGGGATGATCAACCGCTCGTAGAACACTTGCATCAGGAAGACCTTCTCTTCGAGCGTCTCGGCGTCAAGCGTCATGTGCGCTAGCTGGTCGAGGTACGGATCGCGCTCCGCCATCCCGCCCGCCTCGTGGATCAGCTTCAGCCACGCCTCGGTGTGGCGCGACTCGTCCTGGACCATCGTCGTGTAGTAGAGCTTCGCTTCGTGGTCAGGGGCGATCGCGAACAACTGCGCCGCCATCTCGACAGCGAGCTCGTCGGCCTGGAGCTGCTGCGTGACGACCGACCGCCACAGGTCGCGGCGCCGCGCGAGCTTCTGCGGCGAGCCCTGGTACTCCGGGATCGGCGGCAGCTGCCCCCACTGCAGGTCCCGCACCTGCCACTCGGCCCGCTTCGCGAGCTCGTAGTACCGGGAAACCCCCTGCAGCTCGCGGTCGCCGCGGCCCTCAGGGGGCGCCGTTTCGTCCAGGCGCTCGGTGACCTCCATCGACGGGACAGCCTAACCGTCGAGCGGCAAGACCAGCCCCGGCAGTTCGAACACGCCCCCGAAATCGGCGTCGGTGCCCCAGGTGCGCCACTCGGCCGGCCGGAGGCGCAACGTCACGTCGTCGTGCGCGGCGATGGCGCCGCCGAGATCCGGATGCGCCCGCCCGGCCGGAGTCAGGTACTTGGTCCAGACGAGCTCGTTCAGCTCCCGCGCCTCGGCGCCGCGGATCACCGTCACCGGGCCTGCCGCGGCCACGCCGCGAAGCGGCGCCTCGCGGCGGTCGTGGACGAGCAGCGCGGCCGTCGGTCGCGCGCCGGCGTTGAGAGCCTTCTGCGTCCGTCCCCCGGTGGCGACGAGCACGTCCTCGCCCTGTCGGAGGAACCACACCGACGACAGATACGGCAGCGAGTCCTCGCCGATCGTCGCGAGCGTCGCGATCAAGCGCCGGTCGAGCAGGTCGGGCGGCATCTCAGGCTGATTCTTGCCGAGGAGGCTAAAGGAGCGGTGGGCGGCGCGCACGAGCTGCGCGCCGCCCACCGCGAGCCTCACGGCGCGACGCGAATCGAGCCGAACAGGCCGTCCGACTCGTCGTCAGGGCCGGCGGTGAAGAAGAGGCTGTCGGTCGGGCCGGCAGCGTTGCCGTTCCCGAATTCGAGCGCCCACAATCCGTCGATCGAGATCGGATCGCCCGAGGGTGCGTTCAGCGGCCCCTCCGGCGTCGCGAAGAAGCCGTTCGGCCGATACGCGTTGATGCGGCCGTCCCCGAAGTTCCCGACGAGGATGTCGCCCGAGGCCCAGCCGAAGTTCCCCGGTGCCTGGGCGAGGCCCCACGGCGCGTCGAGCGCACCGTGCGATGCGATCTTCGCGACGAGCAGGCCGCTGGACGCGTCGTACGCGTCGACGAAGCCGAGACCTGCACCGTGCGCCTCGTCGTTGCTGCCGAACTGCCGCTCGGCATATGTCACGTAGATCCGCGAGCCGATCGCCTGGATTCCGAACGGCGCGTACATCCGCGGAATGGTGAAGTCGTGGAACGCGAGGAAGGAGTGCTGGTTCACCAGCGCACCGTTCCCGTCGAAGATGTCGATCTGCGAGTGACGGAAGTCCGTGGCGAAGAGCCGCGGCCCGGCGCTCGTCGCCGCGATCGCGAGCCCCTTGAACACGGCGCCCTGGCCCGAGAGGTCGGCGATCGTCTCCGACTTCGTCCCCCCGTTCCAGCCCGAGATCACGCCCGCCTCGCTGGCGAAGATGAAGCGCGCCGGGTTGCCGTTGGACAGCTTGAAGCCCGAACTGCCGTTGAACACGACGCCAGTCGGCGCCTCGCCGACGTCGACGGTGAGCGCGATCTTGCCGCCGGCGCCGGTGTAGAGCGTGGACTTGTTCGAACCGTTGTCGGCCACCCACCACGGCGTCGCCGGGCCGGAAACCAGGCCCCAGGCATTGACGAGGTCGGTGTCCGTCAGTGTTCCCGGCACGCCGTTGTTCGAGACGAGCGGCTTGACGGCGTACGAGTTCGGAGCGGCTCCGGCGGCCGCGGCGCCTGCGAGCGCGATGACCGCCGCCCCCAACACGCCAACGAGCCGTGACAGAGGAGAAACGCGCATGGATGCCTCCTTGGTCGGCTGACCCCCTTTGGCTGACCTACGCGACAGCGCCCGGATCGGATTCGCAGCCTGCGATCATGAGCAGCGAGACGGGATGGACCAGGTGCGCATCGACAAGTGGCTGTGGGCGGCGCGGTTCTTCAAGACCCGCGGCGCGGCCACCGAGGCGGTCCTCGGCGGCCGGGTGCACGTGAACGGCGCCCGTGCCAAGCCGGCGAAGGAGATCCGTGCCACCGATCGGGTCGACGTCCAGGTCGGGCAGGTCCGGTTCACGGTCGTGGTCACCGGCCTCGCCGACAAGCGAGGGCCCGCCTCCGTCGCGGCCACCCTGTACGACGAGACCACCGAGTCGCGCCAGCTCCGCGAGCAGCGAGCCCGTGAGCGGCGCCTGGCCGTGCCGCTCGGCGCCGACCTGGGCGCACGGCCGACGAAGCAGGACCGCCGCCGCCTCGAGGCGCTCCGCCGCGCCGAGCGGCGTCAGCGCTAGAACACGCCCGCGTAGGCGTTGAGCGCGGGCTGCCCGCCGAGATGGGCGTAGAGCACGCGGGAGCCCGGCTCGATCCGGCCCTCGCGCACGAGATCGATCAACGCGGCCATCGACTTCCCTTCGTAGACCGGGTCGGTGAGCATGCCCTCGAGTCGCGCACACAGACGGATCGCCTCGATCGTCTTCCTGTCGGGGATGCCGTACGTGCCGGCATGCCACTCGTCCAGCAGGACGACCTCGTCGTCGGCGAGCTCGCGTCCCAGCTCGATCGCCTCGGCGGTGCGGCGCGCGATCCGCGTGATCTGGGAGCGCGTCTGCTCGACCGTCGCCGAACCGTCGATGCCGAGAACGGTGCGCGGGCGGCTCTGCGCCGCGAAGCCGGCGACCATCCCGGCCTGGGTGGAGCCGGTCACGGAGCACACGAGCACAGTGTCGAAGAAGACGTCGAGCTCGTGTTCCTGCTCTTCGACCTCCACGGCCCACCGGGCGAAGCCGAGCCCGCCGAGCGGATGGTCGGAGGCTCCCGCCGGGATCGCGTACGCCGTCCCGCCGCGTGCGTCGACGGCGGCGAGCGCGGCTTCCCAGCTCGGACGGAAGCCGATGTCGAAGCCGCCGGGGTCGAGCCGGACGTCTGCGCCCATGATCCGCGACAGCAGGATGTTCCCGACCTTGTCGTAGACCGCGTCGGGCCACTCGACCCAGTGCTCCTGCACGAGCACGCACGCGAGCCCGAGATGGGCCGCGACGGCGGCGACCTGGCGCGTGTGGTTCGACTGCACGCCGCCGATCGAGACGAGCGTGTCGCAGCCCTGGGCGAGCGCGTCCGCGGCGAGGTACTCGAGCTTCCGCACCTTGTTGCCGCCGTACGCGAGACCGGAGTTGCAGTCCTCCCGCTTCGCCCAGATCTCGACCTTGCCGCCGAGCTCCTCGGAGAGCCGCTCGAGGCGGTGCACCGGCGACGGGCCGAACAGGAGCGGCACGCGTTGGTGGCCGTCGAGGCTCACCCCCCGGAGCCTACGGGTACGTTCGGGCGCCCGTGCCGACAGTTCCGTTCCGCCGCCTCGAGCGCCTCGTCACGGTGCCGGTGTCGGTCGACGGCCTCGAGGCGTCTTCACGACCATCGCCGGGGTGGTCCATCCCACGGGCGCCGGCGAGATCGCGCAGCCCGACCCCGACGTGATGTTCCAGCGGATCATCCACGACGGCCTGCTGGGCGACACCTTCCTGCGACGCTTCGCGGTCACCTACGACATCGCCGGCTCGCGACTGATCTTCACGCCCGGCGACTGACGCCCTACGATCGAGCGGTGTCGCTCGACGAGCGCAACGGCTACGTGTTCTGGGGGCTGGTTGCGCTGTTCGTCGGAATTCCCGAGGTGCTGGCCGCGCTCTCGGACACGCTCAAGGCGCGGATTCCGTGGCCGACGATCTCCAACCTGGTCGGCAAGCACCTCGAGGCCGAGCACCATTGGATCGCTCTCGTCGTGATGGGGGTGATCGTGCTCGTGATCTACCACGTGCTCACCCGACCGGCCGATCGGCAGCAGGCGGGACGCACGCTCCGCGAATCGCCGCACACCACGACTTCATGGAACTGGGGCGGCCGCTACATCGTCTTCGTGGTCATCGCCGGGGTGGTCGCCGGTGCGCTCGCGTCCGGGCTCGACGCCGGCAAGATCGTGCTCGGCTACGCGATCTACGTGACGCTCGCCGTCACCGGGATCGCGATCCCCGGCGCGCTCGCGTACTGGTGGGGCAAGGTGCTGAACATCCCGACGCTGTTCGCGACCTTCGCGTACCTCCAGCACCGCACCCGCCTGGCGGCTGCATTGCTGATCGCGCTGCTCGTGATCCTGATCTTCCACCTCGCGCTCTACCCGTGGCCGAACTACCGCTTCGGCGGCCCCGCGTAGGCGAATCGCTAGGCGGCTTCTTCGACCGGTTGACCGACGTGCTGCGCGGCCGGCGCATCACGCGTGCGCAGGAACACGGCTCCCACCGCTCCCGCCGCCACGGCGAACAGGGCCCCGACGACAAACGCGGCGTGGTACCCGCCGACCAGCGACTGCAGCTCGCTCTGGCCCGATGCCTTCAGCGAGTCGTGACGTGAGGTCGACAGACTGACGAGCGCGGCGAGCCCGAGAGCGCCGCCCATCATGAACGCCGTGTTGACGACGCCGGAGGCGAGCCCGGATTCCTCCGGCGCGACGTCGCTCATGGCTGCGAGCAGCACCGGATTGAATGCCATCCCCGCGCCGACGCCGAGCAGGATCATGCTCGGAAGCACATCGACCCAGAAGTTGCCCCCAACCGGGGCGCGGGCGAACAGCGCGAGCCCGGCGGCCGCGAGGATCAGCCCGATCGCAAGGGGTGCCCGGATGCCGTAGCGCATGACAAGCCTCGCCGAGAGGCCGAGCGAGAAGAAGCCCATGATGATGTTCGCGGGGAGGAAGGCAAGCCCCACCTGCAGCGGCGTGTAGCCGAGCACCGACTGGAGGTACAGCGCTGAGAGGAAGAACCACGCGAACATCGCAGCGGCCCAGAGCACGCCGACGACGTTCGCGGTGGCGACGTTCCGGAGGCGGAAGAGGCGCAGCGGCATCAACGGCGACTCCACACGCGACTCGATCACCAGGAACGCGACGAACAGAACGGCCGCCGCGCCGAGCTTCCAGAGCGTCGCGAGCGATCCCCAGCCCGCCTGGTCGCCGTTCACGATTCCGTAGACCGCGAGGATCAGCGATGAAGTCACCGCCACCGCGCCTGCGACATCGAGGCGCCCGTCGAAAGCGTTCCCGTGTTCGGCCGAGACGAGGCGAAGCGACAGGAAGTAAACGGCAATGCCGATCGGGACGTTCACCAGGAAGATAAAGTGCCAGTCGAGCGCGTCGGTGAGGACGCCGCCGAGCAGCACGCCGATGCTCCCACCGCCCGCCATCACGAAGCCGAAAACACCCATCGCCTTCGCGCGCTCGGCCGGCTCCGAGAAGAGGCCCATGATCAGCGACAGCGCGACGGCAGAGACGACCGCGCCACCGAGCCCTTGCACGGCGCGCGCCGCGATCAGCACGTTCTGCGTCGTCGACAAGCCGCAGGCGATCGACGCGAGCGTGAACAGCGTCACGCCGGCGAGGAACAGCCGCCGGTGCCCGAAGAGGTCGCCGAGTCGTCCGCCCAGAAGGAGGAAGCCGCCGAAGGTGAGCAGGTAGGCGTTCACGACCCACGCGAGATGGCTCTGCGAGAAGCCGAGATCCGTCTTGATCGACGGCAGCGCCACATTCACGATCGTCGTGTCGAGGACGATCATCAGGTCGCCGAGGCAGAGAACGATCAGGGCCAGCCAGCGCCGGCGGGCATCGGTTGTCATCGAATCAGTCATACCGAATTGGACAGAGGCGACGTCCGAAACTCATCGGCCGATGAGTTTTTGCGCGGAAAACGGTCCTTTCTACGTGGCCCCAACCATGCGACCGCCGATCGTGTTCGCGATCCGCGGCCCAATCGCGCGCTCCGATCTGCCCGGTCTCTGCGACCGTGTCTGCTCGCTCCTGCGCGAGAACGGCGCGCAGGAGGCGATCTGCGACGTCGCTGGCGTCGACACCGACGCGGTCACCGTCGACGCGCTGGCCCGGCTTCAACTCGGCGCGCGTCGCACCGGTTGCCGGGTTCACCTGCGCAACGCCTCGAGCGAGCTCGTCGCACTCGTCGCATTCATGGGGCTCGACGACGTGCTGACCGCGCTGCCGGATTAGGAGGGTTTGGCGGAACGCCGTTCGTCGTCGGGGTGTGATGGACGTTCCGAGGCAAGGACGCAGGGCGCGCCGATAGCTGAAGCTATCGGCGCGCCAGAGGACGCAGCATCGGGGCGTCCAGCGGGGCGCCGGCGGCACAACCTGTGTTTCGCCAAGCCCTCCTACGCGTCGAGCCGCGGCGGAAGGTCGAACAACGGGAACAGGGTCTGCGTTCCCAGGAAGAACGTGAACTCCGCGACCTTCCCTCCGTCGAACTCGAGCACCTGCAGCGCCCACGGATCGAAGCCCGGCCCGGACTCGCTCGGCTTGTACTGGCCGAACGCCGGCATGCCGTTGGCCGTGAAGGTCGGAAGCACGCGCGAGCCACGGCAGCCCGCGCCCGGGCCGACCCACCACCCGAGGATGTCGTCGCGGCCGGACAGCCAGAGCTCGTACGGGGGCATCGACTGCGTTGCGTCCTCGCGGATCAGCGCGGTGAGCGCGTCCATGTCGTATCGCTCGAATGCCTCGACGTAGCGCGCGAGCAGCTCACGCTCGGGCTGCTCGAGCCGCGGTTGCGTCGTGCCCGCCTCGGTCGTGGCGATCGTCGCGCGGGCGCGCTGCAGCGCGCTGTTCACGGACGCGACGGTCGTGTCCAGCAGCTCCGCCACCTCGGTGGCGCGCCACCCGAGCACCTCGCAGAGGATCAGGACGGCGCGCTGTCGCGGCGGCAGGTGCTGCAACGCAGCGACGAAGGCGAGCCGAATCGACTCGCGCGACTCGGCGATGTCGGCGGGGTCGCCGTCGGAGCCGACCAGGCGGTCCGGCACCGGCTCGATCCACGTGACCTCCGGCAGGATGCCGCCGATCGGACCGTCGGGCGAGCGCGACGGGCCGAGGTCCATCGGGCGCGCGCGGCGCTCTCGCCCGCTCAGCATGTCGAGGCACACGTTCGTCGCGATCTTGTAGAGCCAGGACCGGAGTGCCGCCCGTCCCTCGAAGCGGTCGAGATTGCGCCACGCACGAAGCAGCGTTTCCTGCACGGCGTCCTCCGCCTCGAACGGCGAACCGAGCATCCGGTAGCAGTAGGCGGTCAACGCCCGCCGATGCTGCTCGACCTCGGCGAACGCGGGCGTCGCGGTCGTCGATCCTTCCACGCCGGTCATCCTAGATAGAAGGGGAACGATGAGGTTCCGGTTCCGCCGCGGTCTGATACTCCGACCAGTGCACGCAGGGGAAGGAGATGCGATGACCCGCCTCAAGCTCGACCTCACGATGTCGCTCGACGGCTACGTCGCCGGGCCGGATCAGACGCTCGAACAGCCTCTCGGCCGCGGCGGGGAGGATCTGCACAAGTGGCTGGTCGCCAACGCGGGCTGGCGCGCGCGCCACGGGCTCACCGGCGGCGAGGACAGTGCCGACACGCAGGTCGTCGAGGCGTCGCTCCGGGACGTCGGTGCGTACGTGATGGGCCGCCGCATGTTCAGCGGCGGTTCGGGAAGCTGGGCGGACGACCCGAAAGCCGGCGGCTGGTGGGGCGAGGACCCGCCGTTCCACGTCCCGGTGTTCGTGCTGACGCATCACGAGCGGGACCGGCTCGACAAGGAGGGCGGCACGTCATTCACGTTCGTCACCGACGGGATCGAGGCGGCGCTCGAGCAGGCGCGGGCCGCGGCCGGTGACGGCGACGTCGTGCTCGCCGGCGGCGCGAGCATCGCGCAGCAGTACGTCGCAGCGGGATTGGTCGACGAGCTGAACGTGCACGTCGCACCGCTTCTGCTCGGCGACGGTGTTCGCCTCTTCGACCGGCTCGAGCAGCCCATCGCGCTCCAGAGCGCCGGCGTGGTCGCCGGTCCGGTCGCCACGCATCTCACCTATCGCATCGGAGGAGCACCATGAGCAGGATCGTCGTCTCGGAGTTCGTGACGCTCGACGGCGTGATGGAGGATCCGGGCGGAGCCGACGGGTTCGACCGTGGCGGGTGGGCCTTCTCGTTCGATCGCGGGCCCGACGGCGACAAGTTCAAGGTCGACGAGCTGATGGCCGCATCGGCGTTGCTGCTCGGCCGCGTGACGTACGAGGGCTTCGCTGTAGCCTGGCCGGAGCGCACCGACGAGATCGGCTTCGCCGACCAGATGAACTCGATGCCGAAGTACGTCGTCTCGACGACGTTGCAGAGCCCGTCGTGGAACAACTCGACCGTGATCGGCGGCGACGTCCCCGGCGCGATCGCCAAGCTCAAGGACGAGCTCGACGGCGACGTCCTCGTCGCCGGGAGCGGACGGCTCGTCGGAACGCTCGTCGAGCACGATCTCGTCGACGAATACCGCTTGATGGTCTTCCCGGTGATCCTCGGCGCAGGCAAGAAGCTCTTCGTCGACACCGCTGCGCAGAAGGCGCTCACCGTCGTCGAGTCGAAGCCGGCCGGCGACACCGTGCTGCTGACCCTCCACCGCAAGGACGAGTAGATCTGCGAGCATCGAGGCTCCAGGGAAGTTCGAACGAGGGAGGCGAGTTCGTTGTCCAGCGACTCCACGACAGGCCGCCCGGTCCCCCTGATGCTGATTCACGGAGCGTGGCTCAGCGCGGTGAGCTGGGAGAACTTCAGGACGTACTTCAGCGAGCATGGCTACGACGTCTCGACGCCCGAGTGGCCGCGGAAGCACGGTGACGTCGCCGAGCTCCGCGACGACGCGGAGACCATCGCCGGGCTCGGGCTCGACGAGATCGTCGACCACCACGAGGAGCTGATCCGCGCGCTGCCGGAGCCGCCGGTGCTCGTCGGGCACTCCTTCGGCGGCCTGATCGTCGAGCTCCTGCTCGATCGTGGGCTAGGCCGCGCGGGCGTCGCGCTGAGCCCGGCTCCGCCGAAGGGCATCCTCGTGCTGCCGTTCTCGTCACTGAAGGCCGCGTCGCCGGCGCTGGCCCACCCCTCCAGGTGGCACGGGGTGGTGCCGCTGACGCTCGAGGAGTTCACGTACGGCTTCGTCAACACGTTCACGCCCGAGGCCGCCGCCGACGCGTACGACCGCTACGCCGTGCCGGAGACGGGGCAGATCTTCTACGAGGCCGGCTTCGCGAACTTCCACCTGCACTCGCCGGCGGAGGTGCACTTCAAGAACGACGAGCGGGCGCCGCTGCTGATCGTCGGGGCCGAGAAGGACCAGACGGTCCCGGCGTCCCTCTCGAAGGCGCAGTACAAGAAGTACGGTCACTCGTCGGCGCCGACGGAGTACCTCGAGTTCGCCGGCCGCCCGCACCTGATGATGGCCGCCGAGGGCTGGGAGGAGATCGCCACGTCGATCGAGACGTGGCTCGCGAGCCTGCCGGAACGGACACCCCAGCCCGTCTAGCCCGCATGGTTGAGCGGCGAAGCGCCGCGAAACCTCGCTCACCGGGCCATGTCAGGTGGCTGCCACCTGACATGGCCCTTGCCGACCGGTCCGCTGGTGGCACTTGCGTGAGCTCTGTGCGAACATGTGTTCGTGCCGGAGGCGACGATCCTGCACGCCGACCTCGACTCGTTTTTCGCGTCCGTCGAGCAGCGCGACGACCGTCGCCTCCGCGGGCGGCCCGTGATCGTCGGGATGGGGGTCGTGCTCGCCGCGAGCTACGAGGCGAAGGCGTACGGGGTCCGCACCGCGATGGGCCACGCGCGCGCCTGCCGGCTCTGCCCCGACGCGATCGTGGTGCCGCCGCGCATGTCGGCCTACTCCGAGGCGAGCAAGGCCGTGTTCCGCGTCTTCGAGAACACTGCGCCGTTCGTCGAGGGCCTGTCGATCGACGAGGCGTTCCTCGACGTCCGCGGAATGCAGCGAAGCGTCGGCAGCCCGCTCGAGATCGCGGAGCGCCTGCGCCGCGAGGTGCGTCTGCAGGTCGGCCTGCCGGTCACGGTCGGTGTCGCGCGCACGAAGTTTCTCGCCAAGGTGGCCAGCGCGGTCGCCAAGCCGGACGGACTGCTCGTCGTCCCCCCGGACGGGGAGCTCGAGTTCCTCCACCCCCTTCCCGTCGAGCGTCTCTGGGGCGTGGGCGCGGTGACCGCGGGGAAGCTGCACCGCTATGGGATCGCGAGTGTCGGCCAGGTCGCCTTGCTGCCGGAGGTCGTGCTCGAGTCGATCGTCGGGCGCGCGTCGGGGCGACAGCTGCACGCGCTCGCCCACAACCGCGACCCACGCCCGGTCCTCACCGGCCGTCGCCGCGGCTCGGTCGGCTCACAGCGGGCACGCGGGAGAGGGCCGTGGTCATTCGCGTCGGCCGATGCCGACCTGCTCGCGCTCGTCGACCGTGTGACCCGACGGCTGCGGATCGCGGGACGCGTCGGGCGAACGGTCGTCCTGCGCCTGCGCTTCGACGACTTCTCGCGCGCGACTCGGTCGCAGACGTTGCCGCAGTCCACCGCGAGCACGGAGACGATCCTGTCGGCGGCGCGCGCCCTGCTGCTCGAGGCGCTCCCGACAATCGAGCAGCGCGGGCTCACGCTGATCGGCATCTCGGTCGCGAATCTCGACGACGCGCGCTGCGTCCAACTCGCGCTGCCGTTCGACGGCCGTGACCGGGATGCGCTCGATGCAGCCGTCGACGTCGTGCGCGAGCGGTTCGGGTCGACGTCGATCACCCGCGCCGTCTTGCTCGGGCGGCGCGACCTGGCGATGCCGCTGCTCCCGGATTGACCGGAACTGGAACCCGAGGACACCGGCCGGTGTAATCGGTCAGGTGGAGGGCCGGCCACCAGGCGAGCGCGAGCTTGTGCTGCAGGCGCAGCGGGGGGACACGCACGCCTTCGACGAGCTCGTCCGAGCACATTGGGAGATCGCCTTCAGACTCGCCTACCTGATCACGCGCAACTCCGCCGACGCTGAGGACGTCGCCCAGGAGGCGATGCTGAAGGGCTGGCGGGCGCTCGCACGCTTCCGGAGCTCGGAGCCGCTCCGACCGTGGCTGCTGCGAATCGTCGCGAACGAGGCGCGCAACCGGCGCCGCTCCTCTGGCCGGATCGCGCAGCTCGCGTTGCGCGCGCACGCCGCTTCAGTCTCGGGGGGCGCGGCCCCGTCCCCCGAGGAACTCACCGTCGCAGCCGACGAGCGCGCCCGCCTGCTCGCCGACCTCGACACGCTCCCGGAGCAGGCGCGCACCGTCCTCGCGTGCCGCTTCCTGCTCGGTCTCTCTGAGGCCGAAACGGGGGCTGCGCTCGACCTACGGCCGGGAACGGTGAAGTCGCGTACCGCCCGGGCGCTCGAACGCCTGAGGGAGATCCATGGCTGAGCTCGAGCACGAACTGCGCAGCGTTGCGGCGGCGATCGAGTGGCCGCCCACGCCGGCCTTCGAGCTTCGCCTGGAGCGGCGGCGGCGTGCAGCGCGGCGGCCGCTGTGGATCGCCCTGGCCGTGCTGCTGCTCGCTCTTGCCGTCGCGCTCAGCGTCCCGGCGGCGCGCAGCGCAATCCTGCGGGTGCTCCATCTCGGCGGCGTCACGGTCGAGCGCGTCGACACCCTCCCGCCCGCGCAGGAACGGCCCCTCACAGCCGACCTCGGCCTGCCGGTCGACGCGCGCACCGCAGAACAGACGCTCGGCGCGCCGATGCGGCTGCCGAAGCTGGACCACCCGCCGCAGCTCTACCAGCAGGGCATCGCCGTGTCCGCGCTGCTCGCGCGTCCGGAGCCCGTCCTCCTGACCGAGTTCCGCGCCGGCGGCCCGATCTTCAAGAAGATCCTGGGCGGCAGGACAACGGCTGTGCCGGTGCGGGTCCGCGGCGCTCCCGGGCTCTGGATCGCCGGCGACCCGCACGTGTTCGTGCCGATCGAGGTGCCGCCGCGCCTCGCCGGAAACGTGCTGATCTGGCAGGTGGGCGCGATCACGTTCCGGCTCGAGGGACGGCACCTCGGCAAGCAGGACGCGCTGGAGCTCGCGGCAGAGATCGAGGGAACCTGAGCGACTGCCGCGGTGTAGGACAGAAGAGAGTCAACGAAGGAGGAGTCCCCATGCGTCGCGTCCCGGCTGCACTCACCGTCACCCTGCTCGTCGTCGCTGCACTCGCGGTTGCGCGCGCGGCGTTCGCAGTCGGCCCGGCGCTCGTCGCGCTTCGCGGCGCGATGCTCAGCGCGCCGGGCGGAACACTCGGCTACTTGGCGAAGCCGGACGGGACCTCGACGCGGCTGCAGGCGCGCGAGAACGGCCGCGTCCTGCGGGCGCTCACCTTGCCCGGCGGCTGGGGCGTCCAGCTCGCGACACTCGACGGCGGCCTGAGCGGACTGAGCCCGAACGGACGCGTGCTCGTGCTCAGCGACAACGTCAACCCGACGGGGGAGCTGCGCAACCGGTCGCGGTTCGCAGTCGTCGACACCCGCACGCTCACGCTGTCGCGCACGATTGCGCTTCGCGGAGAGTTCTCGGTCGACGCGCTCTCACCGGACGGACGCTTCCTCTATCTGATCAACCATGTGTCGCTCGCCGACGCGGCGAAGTACCAGGTGCGCGCGTACGACCTGCGCACAGGCCGGCTGCTCTCGAGAGTGGTCGCCGACAAGCGGCAGGCGGGCTGGCTGATGCAGGGGCTACCCGTGACGCGCACGGAGTCGACGGGCGGCGCCTGGGTGTACACGCTCTACCAGCCCAGCAACAACTACCCGTTCGTGCATGCGCTCGACACCGTGCACCACACGGCGATCTGCATCGGCCTGCCGGCGAAGTGGACGGAGGCCGGCTGGATCTCGACGGCAAAGCTCAAGCTCGGCGACGGCAGGCTCGAGGTGCAGACGAAGAGCGGCGAGACGCGCTTCGTGCTCGACACGACGACCTTCCAGGTGACGACGCCCTGACGGCGCTGGTACCTAAGCGGGGGCGGCCGCGTACTCGTCGTCGCTGACGTGGTCGCCCCAGGTCGCGGAGGTGCCTTCGCCGTCGACCTCGAGCATCGCGAGGTGCGTCAGGAAGCGACGGGCCGCGGCGCCGTGCCAGTGCTCTTCGCCCGGCTCGAAGAACACACGGTCACCCGGCCGGATCACCTCGATCGCCCCGCCGCGACGCTGGCACAACCCGAGACCTTCCAGCACCCAGATCGTCTGACCGTTCGGATGCGTGTGCCACGCCGTGCGGGCGCCGGGCGTGAAGTGGACGTTGCTCGCACTCACGCGCGACGCGTCCGACGGCGCCGCGACGGTGTCGAGGTACACCGAGCCGGTGAACCAGTCCTCCGGCCCCGCTGCAGTTGCGAGGCCGTTCCTCGTGATCTGCATGAGTTGTCTCCTTCGAGTCGGGCTGTTCGTCCTGCTCAGGCGCCTTTGCTGTCGCGACTCGCCAGCAGCTCGTCGAGATCGAGCGTTGCGTCGGTCGCCGGCGCGTCGTCGCTGCCGTAGCGCGGCCATTCGTCGAACGGACGGTCCCACGCGAGCTCCAGGTCGTTGCCGTCGGGGTCGCTCAGGTAGACGGCGAGATGCGTCCCGTGATCGGTCAGCTGGCGGAGCGGGACCCCGGCGTCGACCAACCGGCCGACGGTCTCGGCGAGCTGCGCGCGTGAGGAGAAGTTGAGCGCCACGTGGTGGAGGCCTGCGACGCCGTCCGGCTGTGGCGCCCCGCCGGCTGACTTCCACGTGTTGAAGCCCAGGTGATGGTGGTAGCCGCCGGCGGAGACGAAGAGGATGTCGCCCGTCGTCCCCCAGCCCGGCACGTCGCGCTCCTCGTGGACCACGTCGAAGCCCATGATCCCGACGTAGAAATCGCGCACACGGTCGATGTCCGCCGTGCGCAGGTGCACATGCCCGATCCGCACGTGAGGGTCGATCGGCCGCGCCGCCGCGACTGTCGGCTCGTAGGGCCCTTGAGGGCCGCTCACCGTCGCACCTCGGTCGCCGGGCCGGCGGGGTCGACGGTGGAGGCGGACATCGTCAAGGCTGGGTCGACGGTCAAGGACATCGTCTCGAACGTCAGCGGCAGGTCGCCGACCACCGGATTTTAGAGGGGACGCACCTCAGGGCCGCCAGCCGCCGGCGAGCGGGTGCCCCAGCTGCAGCCCGAAGCGCTCGAGCAGGTCCGGGACCGTCTCCGGCCGCAGCTCGAGGCCGTACCGCCCACTCAGCTCGGCGACCGCATCCTGGTCCGCTGCGATCGCACCGCCGAGATCGGAGAGCTCCTGGAAGAAGCGCTCGAAGCCTGCCGGGGAGATGATCTCGAGGATCCGGCAGGGCTCGTCGCCGGCGTTCCAGAAGGTGTGCCACTGCTCGCGCGGCTTGAACACGAGGTCGCCCGGCCCTGCCTCGACGACGTCGTCGCCCAGCAGCGCGCCCATCCGTCCCTGCAGCACGAAGCTGTACTCGTCCTCCCGCGTGTGCCGGTGAAGCGGCGCAGCGAGCGCGCGCGGCGACATCGGATGCTCGACGAGCGAGAACCGCTCGCTTGCCTCGACCCCGTCGATCAGGAAACGGACGCCGATGCTGCCGAGGAACCCCTCGCGCCCCTCGTCGGGGGCGACCACCTTCACGCCTGCGCTTGCAGTCTCCATCGTAAGCCCTTTCGCTGGACAGTTGTGTCGCTCGAAAACATACGGCGCCGGCGAGCATTTGTCAATATGATTGGACACACATGTCCGACCAAAAGCGTCCGTACCGGATGAAGCGCCGCGCCGAGCTCGAGGAGCAGACACGGCGACGGATCACCGAGAGCGCCGTCGCCCTGCACGAAGAGCTGGGGCCCGCGCAGACTTCGATCAGCGCGATCGCCGAGCGCGCCGGCGTCCGCCGTTCGACCGTCTACCGCCATTTCCCGGACGAGGACGCGCTCTTCGCCGCCTGCTCGTCGCACTGGCGTGCAGCGAACCCGCCGCCAGACCCACGCGTGTGGTCGTCGATCGAACATCCCGACGAGCGCACGCGCAGAGCCCTCCGCGAGGTGTACGCGTTCTACGGCAGCACCGAGGCCATGTACGTCAGCCTGCTGCGCGACGAGCCGCTCGTCCCGGCTGTCCAGCGCCGGCTGGCCGACTTCTACGGCTACCTCCGCTCCATCCAGGAAGACCTCGCCGCGGGCCGGGGCCTGCGCGGCCGCCACGCGCGGTACGTCCGCGCTGCGGTCGGCCACTCGCTTGCCTTTCAGACATGGCGTTCGCTGACGCATGAGCAGGGCCTGACGAACGAGGACGCCGTCGCGCTCATGAGCCGGCTCGTCGAAGACGCTGCAGGCTCCGGTCGCAGCTAACGAAAAGGCCCTGTTGCCAGGGCCTCTCGAGTAGCGGGGGCGGGATTTGAACCCGCGACCTCCGGGTTATGAGCCCGGCGAGCTACCTGACTGCTCCACCCCGCGTCGCGGCCAAAAGTGTAGCACTCCATGCCCGAAAAGCGTCTCGGAGAGCCAGAATCCGGCCTTGAATGCCGCACCCGCCTCTCTGTCGAACAGGAAGAGAGGCCCGATGCCGCTCGTTACCATCGAGGCCATCGCCCTCGTCGCCCCTACGCGCCGCCGGTGACGCGCTTCGCCGCCGTCGACCTCGGCACGAACGCCACGCGTCTGCTCGTGGCCGACGTCGTCGGCGACGAGTCGTTCGAAGTCGTCCGCCGGACCCGGATCACGCGGCTCGGCGAGGGCGTCGACGAACGCCGGCGCCTGCTGCCGCTGCCGGTCGCGCGCGTGCGCAACGCGCTCACGGACTTTCGGCGCGAGGCCGAAGCGCTCGGGGCCGAGCGCGTGCTCGCCGTCGCGACGAGCGCCGTCCGCGACGCCGACAACGGCGAGGCGTTCCTCGGAGAGGTCGAATGGTCGTACGGCTTCGTCACCAAGCTGCTGACCGGGGACGAGGAGGCCGCGCTCACGTTGCGCGGCGTCGGGCCGCTCGAGCCGGGGACGCTCGTCACCGACATCGGCGGCGGATCGACCGAGCTCGTCTCGGAGACGTTCCGCCGAAGCGTCGACATCGGGTGCGTCCGGCTGACCGAACGGTTCGGCGACGACCTCGGCGCGGCAGCCGCCGCGATCGACGCGACGCTGCCCGACGGCCCGGAAAGCATCGACACCCTGATCGGAGTCGACGGCACGACCGCCGAGCTTGCCGCGCTCAGCGGAGCGAGGTCGCTGAGCGCCGCCGAGGTCGAGCAGGCCCTCGCCTGGCTCAGGTCGGCGAGCGACGAGGAGCGCCGGAGCCGCCTGCTCGAGCCCGACCGGAGCGGCGTGATCGTGATGGGGGCGCTGATTCTCGGCCGCCTGTTCGCCCGCCTCGGCGCGGATCGCGTCGAGGCCGCCCGACGCGACCTGCTGAACGGGGCCGTGCTCGAGGCCGCGAGCCTGCCCCGGCCCGCGGACGACGGGAGCCCGCCCGGCGGCGCCTACCCCTGCTGCTGAGTTTCGATTTCGCCACCGTCGGGGAAGAAACTTGCGCACGCAAGCGTTACTGCTACTATCGTTGCGCAATCAAGTTTCTAGGAGGAGCTGAACCCCATGAGCACCACCGACCAGACCACCAGCACGGGCATCCCCACCGGGACGTGGGTCGCCGACACCGTCCACTCGAGCGTGTCGTTCGAGGTGCCGTACGCCGTCGCGACCTTCAGCGGTTCCGTGCCCGACTTCGAGGCCACCCTCGTCGACGGCAGGCTCACGGGCGTCGCCCGGATCGCGAGCATCACCGTCAAGGACGAGAACCTCGAGGCCCACTTGCTCTCCCCCGAGTTCTTCGACGCCGAGCGGCACCCCGAGGTGCGGTTCGAGACCGACGCGATTCGCCGCACCGGCGACCAGGTCGACGTCGAGGGCCGGATCACGATCAAGGGCATCACGAAGCCCGCGACCCTGTCGGGCACGATCGTCGGGCCGACTGTCGACCACTTCGGCGCGACCCGCGTCGGGCTGAAGCTCGAGACGACGATCGACCGCACCCAGTTCGACATGAACTGGAACATGCCGCTCCCGGACGGCGAGCCGGCACTCGCAAACGACGTGATCCTGAAGGCCGACCTGACGCTGGTCGCACAGGAGTCGTAGTTGCGGATCCTGGCGATCAGCGGCTCGCTCCGTCGCGGCTCGCACAACACGGGCCTCCTACGCGCTCTGCGCGAGGAGGCCCCGGACGGGGTCGAGGTCGAGCTGTGGGGCGGGCTGAAGGAGATCCCGCCCTACGACGCCGACGACGACGGCATCCCGGCGCCTCCGGCGGTCGACGCCTTCCGCACACTCGTGCATGAGGTCGACGCCGTGATCTTCGCGACGCCCGAGTACAACTCGTCGGTCCCGGGCGCACTCAAGAACGCGCTCGACTGGGCGTCCCGCCCGCTCGCGACGAACGCGTTCCGCAACAAGCCCGTCGGCGTGATCGGCTCGAGCGCCGGCGCCTTCGGCGGTGTCTGGGCAGCGGCCGAGCTCCGCAAGGTCCTCGGGGCGATGGGCGCGCGTGTCACGGACGTCGAGCTCGCAGTCGGGCACGCCCACGAGAAGTTCGACGAGAACGGCGTGCTCGTCGACGACGACGTTCGCCAGAGTCTGCGCGATGTTCTCTCGACCGTTCTGGCCGAGACCACACCCAGCCTCGCCGCCGCGTAGCGCGTCAGGCGCCGTCGTCCGGCGGCTCGTCTTCGGCCAGCCGGCGTTGCACGACCGCACGCGCGAGGACTCCGACCAGTCTGCCGTCCTCCACCACGGGGACGCGCTCGAAGTCCTTCTCCTCGACGAACGCGAACGCATCGGCAAGAGGCATCGTCGACTCGATCGTGGCGTTCGGCGGCTCGGCGATGCCGCCGAGGGCGGTCGCACCGGGGTCGCGGCCCGCGGCGACGACCTCGCGCACGAGGGTCTTCCGGGTCACGACCCCGACGAGGCGACCGCCGTCGTCGCACACGAACACGGCACGGACCTCAGGCCGCGCGAGCGCCTCGCCGGCCTCCTGGGCGCTCTGGTCGGCACGCAGGGCAAGCGGATCGGCCACCATCGCGTCGCGGACGAGATCCACCGGCGAAGTCTAGAGCGGCCCGGCGCCGCAGACGATCCCCGGACGCATCGTCCTGCAGGATGATCTCGACGTCGCCTGCGGGGACGACGCCGCGGCTGCCCACAAGGGGCTACCGTCAGCGTGTGAACTGGCACCGCGCCTGGGGCCGGCTGCGCCACGACGCCGTCGACGTCGTGATCGTGGCGCTCGCGATTGCCAGCTATGTCGAGCTCGCGGTGACCAGGGCGTCGTTCAACGCCTGGGCGATCGCCCCGCTCGCGATCTTCTGGGCGCCGCCTCTGCTCGCACGGCGGCGTTTTCCACTGCCCGCCGTCCTCACCTCGCTGGCCGCGCTGACACTCGCCGCCGCGCTCGACGGAGCGGGCCTCCAGCACCTGGTGGTGCCGTTCTTCTGCGCGCTCGCGATCGCAGTCGTCGCCGGCAGCCTTCGCGACCGTACCCAGCTGATCGTCGGTGCAGCCGCGACGCTCGCGACGATCTCGATCGTCGTCGCGACGGACCCGTCGGGAAGCGCGGGCGACTTCGTCTGGATCACGCTCTTCTTCGGCGCCGCCTGGCTCGGCGGCCGCGCAATCGCGACGCGAGCCGAGCAGGCTCGCGAGCTGCGGGCGCGCGTCGTCGAGGCCGAGCGAGCTCACGCAGTCGCCGCCGAGCGCGCAGCTGCGGAGGAGCGCGCGCGCATCGCGACCGAGCTCCACGACGTCGTCGCGCACTCGGTGTCGGTGATGGTCGTCCAGTCGTCGGGCGTTCGCCGACTGCTGCGGGAAGATCAGCACCGTGAGCGCGACGCCCTGCTCTCGGTCGAGCAGATCGGGCGGCAGGCACTGACCGAGATGCGTCGTATGTTGGGCGTGATGCGGACCGTCGAAGAGCCGCCGCCCGTCGCGCTGACGCCCCAGCCGGGGCTGAAGCATCTCGAACAGCTCGTGTCACAGGTCGAGGCCGCGGGCCTCCCAGTCACGCTCCGGGTCGAGGGAGAACGACAGGAGCTTCCTCTCGGCGTCGACCTCTCGGCGTACCGCATCTTGCAGGAGGGGCTGACGAACGCGCTGAAGCACGCACCGGGATCGCACGTGCAGGTGCTGGTGCGCTTCGCGAAGGACACGGTGCAGCTCGAGGTCTCCGACGACGGCGACTGCAGCCGCAGCGAGAACGGAGTCGGCCAGGGTCTCGTCGGGATGCGCGAGCGCGTCGCGCTGTACGGCGGCACGCTCGAGGCAGGACCGCGCCCGGACGGCTGCGGCTTTGTGGTGCGCGCCGAGCTGCCGGTCGAGGTGACGCGCGCGTGATCCGCATCCTCCTCGTCGACGACCAGGCACTCGTGCGCGCCGGGTTCCGGATGATCCTCGACGCGGAGCCCGAGATGGAGGTCGTCGGCGAGGCCGGCGACGGCCGCGAGGCGGTCGACCAGGTTCGGGTGCTCCGCCCCGACATCGTCCTGATGGACATCCGGATGCCCGAGCTCGACGGGCTCGAGGCGACCCGCCGGATCCTCGCGGACGGCGGCGAGGCGCCGAAGATCCTGATGCTGACGACGTTCGATCACGACGAGTACGTCTACGAGGCGCTCCGCGCCGGCGCGAGCGGCTTCCTCCTCAAGGACACGCCGCCGGAGCAGCTCGTGTCGGCGATCGAGGTCATCTCACAGGGCGAGGCCCTGCTCTCCCCCACGATCACGCGGCGCGTGATCTCCGAGTTCGTGAAGGGCACCGGGCCGAAGCCGCAGGCGCACTTCCCTCGCCTACAGGAGCTGACGGCCCGCGAGCACGAGGTGCTGACGCTGATCGCGCGTGGGCTGTCGAACGCCGAGATCGCCAAGACGCTGTTCGTCTCCGAGACGACAGTGAAGACGCATGTCGCCCGCATCCTGATGAAGCTCCACCTGCGAGACCGTGTTCAGGTGGTCGTGCTCGCGTACGAGTCCGGCACCGTGCAGCCGGGCGACAACACCGACGCGTAGTCAGCTGGTCGTCGTCCGCGCGGACGACGCCGACATCGGCCTCGCCGCCGACGGCAAGACGAACCGCAGGGGCATGCCGAGCCCGCTGCGCCTCGCCGTGATCGCGAAGCACCACTTCGACGTCGCGCGGCTGCCGATTGTGCCGCACCTCCTCCAGCGCGCCGCGCTCGTCCCCCGCGCCGCGATCGGCCGGGCGCTCGGCTACCGCCCAACCTACGAGGCCGCCGGCGGCGTGCCCGTCGCCGCCTGACGCCCACCCCCACGTGCCCGGTACTGCCTCCCGCGGGCTCCAGGCACACTCTGCCGGTGGAGGCCCGTGCAGGCACCGCCCTGCGCGCCGCGCAGCGGCTCGAGCGGCGCGCAGCCGAACAGGTCGGCCCGGGGGCAGCGGCGTTACGGCAGCGCGCAGCGCACCTGCGTCTCTGGGCGCTCGCGAGCCGTCCATACCCGGTCGTCGTCTGCCGCTCCTGCGCCACCGTGACCGGCTGGCTCTCGGCAGACGGAACCTGCGACCGCTGCGTCCGCCTGCGGGCGGTGAGCGAGTCGTTCGCCGATCCACACGGATCGTGGGTCGACCTCCGCGACATCCGGCCTCCGCTCGGAACCGCGAAGCGCCGTCGTCTTTCCCTGCGGCTTCGAAGCGGAGACGATGCCGTTCGGCGCGAATGGCGCCGCCTCTCCGAACCGGGCGAGACGGCGCCGATCCTGCCCGAGGCCGGCTACGAGCTCGAGGTCGCACATCGTGAAGAACGCGAAGCGGCCGACGACTCGTGTCTCGTCGTGCAGTTCTCGACCGCGACGCACCGCTTCGACGACGACGCGTGGGCACGGCTCGTGTCGACCCGCATCGCGCCCGGCGATCTCCTCGTCCCGATGACGTTCGCGTCGAACCTCCCGATCGAGCAACTTGCCGAAGCCTGGGGCGACGCGCGCAACGAGGTTCACGAGCTGAACCGCGCGAGGTACGAGGCGCTGTGCCGCACGCGAGCGGAGAGCGAAGCCGCTCGCGCCGAGCGCGATGCGCGCCACCGGCGAACTGCCGACTTGCTCGACGAGGAGCCGTGAGCCTCAGGCGCGGCGGAGCACGACGAGCGAGCGCGCCTCGACGAGGACTTCGGCGCCGGGGCTGAGCCGGTCGGGGTCGAACCGGCCGGTCGTCAGCTCCACGTGCCAGCGAAGGCCAAGACGCCTCGCCGGCAGGCGAAACGTGATCTCGTCGAAGTACGCGTTGAAGAGGAGCAGGAACGAGTCGTCGCGCACCTCCTCACCCGAGCGTGTCTCCGTGCGCAGCTCGTCGCCGTTCAGGAAGACGCCGATCGCGCGCGACTCGGTGCTGTCCCAGTCGCGCCGCGTCATCCTCCGGCCGTCGGGGCGCATCCACCACACGTCCGGCAGCTGCTCGCCGCGCCCGTCGAAGAACTTCGTCCGCCGAAAGACGGGATGCGCCTGGCGCAGCTCGATCAGCCGGCGGGTGAAGGCGAGCAGCTCCGCGTCGGCCGTTCCCCAGTCGAACCACGAGATCTCGTTGTCCTGGCACCAGGCGTTGTTGTTGCCACCCTGCGTGCGTCCCAGCTCGTCGCCTCCCAGCAGCATCGGGACGCCCTGCGACAGGAGCAACGTCGCGAGGAAGTTCCGCTGCTGCCGCGCGCGGAGCGCGAGCACGGCCGGATCGTCCGTCGGCCCTTCGACGCCGCAGTTCCACGAACGGTTGTCGTCGGTTCCGTCGCGGTTGCCCTCGCCGTTCGCCTCGTTGTGCTTCTCGTTGTACGAGACCAGATCGCGGAGCGTGAACCCGTCGTGCGCCGTGACGAAGTTGATGGATGCGAACGGGCGGCGACCATCGCGCTGGTAGAGATCCGCCGAGCCGCCGAAGCGCGACGCGAACGACGCGAGCGAGGCGTCGCCCTTCCAGAAGTCGCGGATCGTGTCGCGGTAGATCCCGTTCCACTCGGACCAGAGGATCGGGAAGTTGCCGACCTGGTATCCACCCGGACCGACGTCCCACGGCTCGGCGATCAGCTTTACCTGGGACAGCACCGGGTCCTGGTGGATGATGTCGAAGAACGCGGAGAGCCGGTCGACGTCGTAGAACTCGCGCGCGAGCGCCGATGCGAGGTCGAACCTGAACCCGTCGACGTGGCATTCGGTCACGAAGTAGCGGAGCGAGTCCATGATCAGCCGGAGCACGCTCGGATGGACCGGGTTCAGCGTATTGCCGGTGCCGGTGTAGTCCATGTAGTAGCGCGGGTTGTCCGGCATCAGGCGGTAGTAGCTGCTGTTGTCGACGCCGCGCAGGCTGAGCATCGGCCCGAGGTGATTCCCCTCGGCGGTGTGGTTGTAGACGACGTCGAGGATCACCTCGATCCCGGAGCGATGCAGCGCCTTGACCATGCCCTTGAACTCGCGAACCTGATCGGAGGTGGCCGCGTAGCGCGCGTGCGGCGCGAGATAGCCGATCGTCGAGTAGCCCCAGTAGTTCGTGAGGCTGCGCGCGTGCAGAAAGCCCTCGTCGGCGATGTGGTGCACCGGCAGCAGCTCGACCGCGGTGACGCCGAGCGACTTCAGGTACGCGATCGCGCCTTCGCTCGCCAGTCCGCCGTAGGTTCCGCGCAGGTCCTCGCGCACGTCGGCGCGCTGTTTCGTGAAACCACGAACGTGCACCTCGTAGATCACCGTCTCCTGCAACGGCGTGCGCGGACGAACCCAATCGTCGTCCTGCCAGTCGAACGACGGGTCGATCACGAGTGACTTGGGAATCGCGGCTGCACTGTCGCTCTCGTCGATCGTCAGGTCCGCGTCCTCAGCACCCGACGGCACGTACGGCAGCGTGTTCGCAGCGTCCCAGTCGATCGCGCCTTCGATCGCCTTCGCGTAGGGATCGATCAGGAGTTTCGCGGCGTTGAACCGCAGGCCTGTGGCGGGCTCGTAGGGACCGTGCACGCGGTACCCGTAGCGCTGGCCCGGGCCGATTCCCGGGAGGTAGCAGTGCCAGTTGAACGCCGTGCGGTTCTCGACCGGTATGGACTCCTCGTTGCCGTCGCGGTCGAACAGACAGAGGTCGACCCGCTCGGCGTTCTCCGAGAACAATGAGAAGTTGGTGCCGTGCCCGTCCCAGCTCTCCCCGAGCGGGAACGGGTCTCCCGGCCAGACAGCGCGAGTCATGACGGCGCACCGTACCCGTCCGGACGGGGGGCCACGATGTGCGCGTGATCCGCGAAGAGATCCGACGCCTGCTCACGTTCGAGGAGCGCCACCGACGTCTCTTTGCGCGCTTGATACTCGTCTTCGCCGCGACGGCGCTCGTCGATCTCGTCGGTGCGATCCTGGTCTATCTGTTCGAGCGCCACACCAGCGGGACCGAGGTGACGACGTTCGGCGACGCGTTGTTCTTCTCGACAGTGCAGCTCCTCACCGTGTCGTCGCAGCTCAAGAACCCGCTCACGGCTGCGGGACGCATCGTCGACGTCGTGCTCGAGCTCTGGGCGGTGGTCGTCGTCGCCGGCTCAGCCGGCGCGATCGCGACGTTCTTCCAGAGCTCTGACCAGCCCTCCTAGCCGTCCGGCCGGAGCCAGACGACACCGAGCGGCGGCAGGGTCAGCTCGGCCGAGTACGGCTGGTCGTGCCAGCTGCGCTCCTGCGCCTGGACGGCGCCGAGGTTGCCGACGCCGGTGCCGCCGTAGTACGACGAATCCGTGTTCAACGCCTCGGTCCAGCTGCCGCCCACCGGCAGGCCGACGCGGTAGCGCTCGCGAGGCACAGGGGACAGATTCGCGACGCAGACCAGCCGGCGCGAGCCGTCACGTGAGCTGCGCATGAACGCGAGCGCGTTGTTCGCCGCGTCGTTCGGCTCGAGCCACCGGAACCCCTCGGGCGAGAAGTCGACCTCCCAGAGCGCGGTCTCGTCGCGGTACACGCGGTTCAGGTCGCGGACGAGGTCGCGGACGCCCGAATGTTCGCCGTGGTCGAGCAGGCCCCACGGCAGCTCGCCCTCGTCGCTCCACTCCCACGGCGTCGCCAGCTCGCCGCCCATGAACAGGAGCTTCTTGCCGGGGTGCGCCCACATATAGGCGTACAGCGCGCGCAGATTCGCCAGCTGCTGCCAGCGGTCGCCCGGCATCTTCGAGAGCAGCGAGCCCTTGCCGTGCACGACCTCGTCGTGGGAGAGCGGAAGCACGAAGTTCTCGTTCCAGGCGTAGACGAGCGAGAACGTGAGCTCGTGGTGGTGATAGCGACGGTGCACCGGGTCGTGCTCGAAGTATCCGAGCGTGTCGTTCATCCAGCCCAGGTTCCACTTGAAGCCGAAGCCGAGGCCGCCGACGTACGTCGGGCGCGACACGCCGGGCCAGGCCGTCGACTCCTCGGCCGCGGAGATCACGCCCGGCTCGCGCGCGTGCACGAGCTCGTTCAGATCCTTGAGGAAGGCGACCGCGTCGAGATCCTCGCGACCACCGAACCGGTTCGGGACCCACTCGCCGTCCTTGCGCGAGTAGTCGAGGTAGAGCATCGAGGCCACCGCGTCGACGCGCAGGCCGTCGGCGTGGTACTCGCGCAGCCAGAAGAGGGCGTTCGCGAGCAGGAAGTTCTGGACCTCGGTGCGCCCGAGGTTGAAGACGAGCGTCCCCCAGTCCGGGTGCGCGCCGCGCCGTGGGTCGTCGTGCTCGTAGAGCGCCGTGCCGTCGAAGCGCGCAAGCGCCCACTCGTCGCGCGGAAAGTGCGCGGGCACCCAGTCGAGGATCACGCCGATCCCATGTGCGTGCATCCGGTCGACGAAGTAGCGGAAATCGTCCGGCGAGCCGAGAGACGAGAGCGTCGCGTAGTAGCCCGTCACCTGGTAGCCCCACGAACCGGAGAACGGGTGGTGCATCACCGGCATCAGCTCGACGTGCGTGAACCCGAGGTCCTTGACGTACGGCGCGAGCTGGTCGCCGAGCTCGCGCCACCCGAGCCCGCGCCTCCACGACCCCGCGTGCACCTCGTAGATCGAGAGCGGCGCGTCGAGCGTCTCGGCGGCCCGTCGCTGCTCGAGCCACGCGTCGTCGGTCCAGTCGAAGCTCGATTCGAAGACGACCGACGCGGTCTTCGGCGGCTCCTCCGCGCGGAAGGCGACCGGGTCGGCTTTCTCTCGACCGTCGACGGCGTACTTGTAACGCTGGCCGGCCGAGGCTCCGTCGACCACGCCCTCCCAGATGCCCGTCTCGGCGACCGGTGTGAGCGGGTCGGCTTCCGCGTCCCAGTCGTTGAAGTCGCCGATCACGGTCACGGTGTGCGCATTCGGCGCCCAGACCGCGAAGCGCACGCCGCCGTCGACCAGGTGTGCGCCGAGCTTCTCCCACAGCTGCTCGTGCCTGCCGGCCCGTGCGAGCCAGACATCCAGCTCGCCGAACGCAGACGCCCGCGCCTGGCTCATACCGGCACCTCGTCGTCGAGCAGGCGCACGATGCCGGCAACGGGAATCTGCACCCAGTCGGGCCGGTTGTTCAGCTCGTAGCGCAACTCGTAGACGGCCTTCTCGAGCTCGAACACCTGCAACAGCTTGTCCATCGCCGTGCCCGACGGGACGAGCGAGGGCTCGACCGAGGCACGGTAGGCGTCGAGGAAGCCGGTCCGCGCCCGCTGCTCCCAGCCCGGGGGCGGCTCGATCCCGCGGAGGAGCGGGGCGGCCGACGCGACGTAGGCGAACGAGCGGAGCATCCCGGCGACGTCGCGCAGCGGGCTGCGCTTGCGGCGGCGCTCGGGCAACGACCGGGCCGGCTCGCCCTCGAAGTCGATCAGCACCCACCCGTCGGGCGTGTAGAGCGCCTGGCCGAGATGGAAATCGCCGTGGTGGCGGATCACGCGTCCCGTCCCGCCGATGTTCGTCAGCAGGCGGAGCCGCTCTCGCACCTCTTCGCCGCGACCGCGCAACGGCTCGAGGTCGGGATCGTCGTCGGGGAGGTCGAGGAAGATCGCCTCGATCTCCTCGTCGACGGTCGCGGTGAGCAGGCCGAGCGACTCGGTCGAGGTCTGCTCGGGCGCGAAATTCGGATCGCTCGAGTCGGAGCCGAGCACGGTGTGCAACTCGCCGGTCACCTCACCGAGGCGCTGGAGCTGCTCGAGGAACCAGTCGGGCCGTTCGCCGAGCGTGTCGAGCGCCAGCTCCCAGCCGTCCTCGCCGGCGGGGACGAACCGCTGCAGGATGCCGAGCGTCGCCTCCATCGGCAGCCCCGCGTACTGGTACCAACCCTCGAGCCGCGCGATGTGCGGGAAGCCGCGCTCGGTGAGGAAGCGGAGCAGCTCGAGCTCGGGGTTGACTCCGGGCTCGACGCGGCGGAACACCTTGAGGATCAGCGCCTCGTCGAGCACGACCGAGGAGTTCGACTGCTCGGCGTCGACGAGCCGCGTCGAATGCAGCTCGTCGCCGATCCCTGCGAAACCCCCGGCGACAGGCGTCAGCTCGACCGCACCCTCCAGCGCCTGGACGGTGTGCCCCTCGCGGATCAGCCGGACGAGCTCGGCAGCGGCCCGGGGGTGCGCCAGCGCGTCGAGACCGCCGTCCGTCAGCAGCTGGTACGTCTCGTGGGTGCCGGTGTCGAACCGGATCTCGATGAGCTGCAGCTCGAGCGCGGGCTCGGCGGCGCTGATCGTCGCCCGGTCGACGACGGTCGCCTGGACGACGTCGCGCGTCTTCGAGCCGAACCAACGCTGACCGGTGACGAATTCGGCGAGGGCGGCGTCGCTAGGCATCACGGTCGTCCTTCCTCAACTGGAACCAGAAGAACCCTCGTGGCGCCAACGTCAGCAAATAAGGCCATTCGCCGATCGCCGGGAACCGTGTTCGACCGAACATCTCCTCCGGAATCAGGCCTTTCCAGCGCGAGAGATCGAGCTGGACGGCCTGCGCCGACCGCGCCAGGTTGTGCACGCAGATGATCGTGTCGTCCTCATACTGGCGCACGTGCGCGAAGATGCGCGGGTTGTCGGGACGCAGCGCCTCGTAGCTGCCGAGCCCGAACACCGGGTGGTCCTTCCGGAGCGCGACCAGCCGGTGGATCCAGCGCAGCAGTGAGTTCGGCTGACGCAGCTGCGCCTCGACGTTGACGGCCTGGAAGCCGTAGACGGGGTCCATCAGGGGCGGGAGGTAGAGCTGCGCGAAGTCTGCGCGGCTGAAGCCGGCGTTCCGGTCACCCGTCCACTGCATCGGCGTGCGCACGCCGTCGCGGTCGCCGAGGAAGATGTTGTCGCCCATCCCGACCTCGTCGCCGTAGTAGAGGACCGGCGACCCCGGCAGCGAGAAGAGCATCGCGTGCAGGAGCTGAATCTCGTCGCGCCCGTTGTCGACGAGGGGAGCGAGGCGCCGGCGGATGCCGAGGTTGAGCTTCATCCGCGGGTCCTTCGCGTACTCCTCGTACATGTAGTCGCGCTCCTCGTCCGTGACCATCTCGAGCGTCAGCTCGTCGTGGTTGCGCAGGAAGAGCCCCCACTGCGCGGTCGTCGGGATCGCGGGCGTGTTCTCGAGCACCTCGACGATGGGCAGCGCGTCCTCGCGCCGCACGGCCATGAACATGCGCGGCATCACCGGGAAGTGGAACGCCATGTGGCACTCGTCGCCGTCGCCGAAGTACTGGACGACGTCGTCGGGCCACTGGTTCGCCTCGGCGAGCAGCACGCGGTCCGAGTAGCTCGCGTCGATCTCGGAGCGGACGCGCTTCAGGAACTCATGCGTCTCGGGCAGGTTCTCGCCGTTCGTCCCGTCGCGCTCGTACAGATAGGGCACGGCGTCGAGGCGGAAGCCGTCGAGGCCGAGATCGAGCCAGAAGCGCAGGACGTCGAGCATCTGTTCCTGTACCTCGGGGTTGTCGTAGTTCAGGTCGGGCTGATGGGCGAAGAACCGGTGCCAGTAGTACTGGCCGCGCAACGCATCCCACGTCCAGTTCGACGGCTCGCTGTCGACGAAGATGATCCGCGCCTCGCTCCAGCGCGAATCGTCGTCGCCCCACACGTACCAATCGCCGTACGGACCGGTTGGATCGGTCCGGCTCGCCTGGAACCACGGGTGGTCCGACGACGTGTGGTTCATCACGAGGTCCGCGATCACCCGCAACCCGCGCTGGTGCGCCTGGTCGACGAACGCCTTGAAGTCCTCGATCGTCCCGTAGTCGGGATGTACGTCGAAGAAGTCGGCGATGTCGTAGCCGCCGTCGCGAAGCGGGCTCGGGTACGCAGGCAGCAGCCAGATGCAGTCGACGCCGAGCCACTGCAGGTAGTCGAGCTTGTCGGTGAGCCCGCGAAAGTCCCCGGAGCCGTCGTCGTTCCCGTCGAAGAACCCGCGCAGGTGAATCTCGTAGAAGACGGCGGTCTTGAACCAGAGCGGGTCGCGCTCGAACCACTGGGCCGGCTCGCTCATGGGACCACCACCTTGAGGAGATGGCTCTGGCCCGCGCGGAGACCGACGTAGTTCCGTCCGGCGCGCCAGACGAACTCGTCGCCGCTCAGGAGGTCGCGTACCTCGAACGCGGGCGGCAGGCCGAGCGCGACGGGAATCACGCACGCACCCTCCTGGCCGCCGAGCGGATCGAGGTTCACGACGCAGATGATGTCGTCGCCCTTCGCGTAGGCGATCAGCTGGTCGTTCTCTGTCTCGAGCCAGCGCAGATTGTCGACGTGCTGCAGGGACGGCTCGGCGCGACGGACGGCGTTCAGCCGTCCGATCAGCGGGAGCAGCGGTCCGTCGAGTGTGCGCTTCTTGATTTCGTACTTCTCCGAGTCGAGGTATTCCTCGGAGCCGGTTGCGACGGGGACGTTCTCGTAGTTCTCGAAGCCCGAGTAGATGCCGTACGACGGCGAGAGCGTGGCGGCGAGCACGAGCCGCGCGTGGAACGCCGGCACGCCGCCATGCTGCAGATACTCGTGCAGGATGTCCGGCGTGTTTGCGAACGCGTTCGAGCGGTAGAACGACGACCAATCGATCAGCTGCTGCACGTACTCGACGAGCTCCCACTTCGTGTTCTTCCAGGTGAAGTACGTGTAGCTCTGTGCAAAGCCGGACTTCGCGAGCGTCGTCATCTTCGCCGGCCGCGTGAACGCCTCCGCGAGGAAGATCACGTCCGGCTCCTTACGGTGCACCTCGGCGATCAGCCACTCCCAGAACGCGGCCGGCTTCGTGTGCGGGTTGTCGACGCGGAACGCCTTGACCCCGTGACCGACCCAGAAGAGGACGACGTCTCGCAGGGCTTCCCAGAGACCACGCCAGTCCTCCGACTCGAAGTTGACGTTGTAGATGTCCTGGTAGCGCTTGGGCGGGTTCTCGGCGTACTTCAGCGTGCCGTCGGGCCGGCGGTAGAACCACTCCGGATGCTCCGTCAGCCACGGATGGTCGGGCGAGCACTGGATCGCGAAATCGAGCGCGATCTCGGTCCCCGCCTTGGTCGCCGCCGCGACCATCGCATCGAAGTCCTTGAACGTCCCGAGCGACGGGTCGATCGCGTCGTGCCCGCCCAGCTTCGAGCCGATCGCCCACGGCGAGCCGGGATCGTCCTTGTCCGCGACGAGCGCGTTGTTGCGGCCTTTCCGGTTGGTCTCGCCGATCGGGTGGATCGGCGGCAGGTACACGACGTCGAAGCCGAGCGCCGCGAGTCGCGGCAGCAAGGCCGTCACGCCCTTGAACCCGCCGAAGGAGCGCGGGAAGAGCTCGTACCAGGCGCCGAACCGTCCGCGCTCGCGATCGACGTCGACGGGCACCGGCGAGGCCGCCACCTCCCCGTGGCGGTCGGCCGCCTCGACGGCCAGCCCTTCGTCGACCGTCAACGAAGGGCGGCCGAGCAGCGCGGCGCCCTCGGCGAGCTCGCCGGCGAGCTCCTTCTGCCCTGCGTCGACCTTGCGCCGCAGCTCGTCCTGCCACGTCGAGACCCGGTCTGTCCACGCCACGATCGAGAACGTCCAGCGGCCGGGACGGTCGACGGCGAACGTCCCGCCGAACCGGTCGTTGCCGAGCGCCGTCAGCGGCTCCTCGCGCGCCTTGCCCTTGGGCGGCCGCACGCGAACCGCCGCGCCGAGGATGTCGTGACCGTCCTTGACAAGCGTCGCGTAGACGTCGACGCGCTCGCCGACGGTGCGCTTGACCCCGTAGCGGCCGCAGTCGATCAGCGGCTCGACGGCCTGGATCTCGATCCTGGGTGGCGGTGTTGTCGACTTCGGCAGTGGCACGGGGAGTGAGATTCTCGCGCGAATGAGGCTCGAGCGGTCGTCGGGGATCCTCCTCCATCCAGCATCGCTGCCGAACGGAGTACCCGACGAGCACGCGTATCGGTTCGTGGACTGGCTGGCGGCGGCCGGCCAGCGGTGGTGGCAGGTTCTTCCGCTCGGTCCGGTCGACGAAACGGGCTCCCCGTACATGTCGCCGTCCGCATTTGCGGGCTCCCCCGCGCTCGTCGCCGATCACGGCGCCCGTGTCACGGAGGCAGACCGTCGCTCGTTCCGCGAGGCGAACGCGTACTGGATCGACGACTGGCTCGCATTCGGCGGCGACCTCGACGACCAGGTTCGCTTCGAGCGCGAGTGGCGCTCCCTGCGCGCGTACGCCGCCACCCGCGGTGTTCGGATCCTCGGCGACATCCCGATCTACGTCGGCTACGGCTGCTCCGACCACCTCGCGCACCCCGGGCTCTTCCGGCGCGACGCGGTCGCCGGCGTGCCGCCGGACGCCTACGCGAGGACCGGGCAGTTGTGGGGGAACCCGCTCTACGACTGGCCGGCGATGCGCCGCGACGGCTACCGCTGGTGGATCGAGCGCTTCCGTCGCACGTTCCGCCTCGTCGACCTGACGCGCGTCGACCACTTCCGCGGCTTCGTCTCCTATTGGGCCGTCGCCAAAGGGCGGAAGACGGCGCAGCGCGGGCGCTGGCTCCGCGGGCCCGGCGCGGCGCCTTTCCGCGCAGCCGAGGCCGAGCTCGGGCCGCTGCCCGTGGTCGCAGAGGACCTCGGCGTGATCACGGAGCCGGTCGTCCGCCTGCGGAGGGAGCTCAGCTTTCCCGGGATGATCGTGCTGCAGTTCGCGGTCGGCGACGACCCGCGGAATCCGCATCTTCGGGTCAACCACGTCGAGCAGGCGGTCGTCTACTCGAGCACCCACGACAACGACACCGCGGTCGGGTGGTGGTCCGGATTGTCGGCGGTCGAGCGAGCGTCGACGGGGCTCGCAGGCGAGGAGCCGGCCTGGGAGCTGATCGAGGCGGCCTGGGGCTCGGTCGGCGCGCTCGCGATCGCTCCGCTGCAGGACGTGCTCGCCCTCGGCAGCGAGGCGCGGCTGAACACGCCCGGCACCGAGCACGGGAACTGGCGCTGGCGTGCCGACCCGGGCGCGCTGACGCCTTCGCTCGCCGCGCGGCTACGCGCCTTGACGGAGCGCGCCGGCCGGGCGTGATGCCGGGGGAGGGAGTCGAACCCCCACGTCCCTTCGGGACACCCGGTTTTAAGCCGGGCGCGTCTACCCAGTTCCGCCACCCCGGCGCGGCGAACGATTCTACGTCGCGTTACTGCGGGCCCATGCCGGGCTTGTCGAGCGAGAGCGGGATGCCCTCGGGCCCGTGCCCGCGATAGGCGTCCCGGAACGCCTCGAAGGCCTTCGCCGTCGCCGCGTCGTAGCGCGGGCAGATCGCGAGATGTCCCTGGCCGAAGTACCCGTTGTGACCGTAGTCGACCGGGTTGCCGGTCCAGGCACTGATCGCGACCTTGCTGCCGAGCTTCGGATAGGGCGTCCCGAACAGGCCGTCGGGCTGCTCGTTGTAGAGATCGCGCAGCTGGTCGACGGTCGTCTGCGAGACCTTCGGGCCCCACCAGAGGACGATGCCGCCGTGCTCCTCGTTGTGGACGACCATCCGCGGGTTGATCGGGTCGGTGTAGAAGCCCCAGACCGCCCACAGCGGGTAGTGCTGGCCGTTCGACGGCGGGTCGGTGTTCCACGGGAACTTCTTCGTCAAGCTCGGGACGTGCACGCCCTGCCCCGGCGGGACGTAGGCCTTGACGGTCTTGAAGTTGCAGCCCGCCGCCGTCATGAGCGGGGCGACCTGCTTGCCCTTGTTGCTGCCGCCGCCGAGCGCGACGACGCGCGACGACGACCACGAGCGCGACGATCCCGAGCGCAGCCACGCCGTAGAGGATCGCGCGGTTCCGCAGGCCGAGGTCGTCCATGGGGACCCGCTGTTTCGGCGCCTGCACACGCTTTGGCGCCTGCACGCGGCGGGGCGGCGGCGGTGTCCTGGGCTTCTTCTTGGCCATCGCGAGCCGACCATTCAAGCGGATACGGGGACCCGGTCGCCGAAGAACGCCGCCACTGCCGCCCGCTCGTCGGCGACGGGGCACCGTGGGAGCGCGTCCAGAAACACGCGCCCGTAGGGACGGCTGCGGAGCCGTGGGTCGAGGATCGCGACGACGCCGCGATCGGCGTGGCCGCGGATCAGCCGGCCGAATCCCTGCCGCAGCTGCAGCACCGCTGTCGGCAGCGCGTAGTCGCGGAACCAGTCGCCGCCGTCGCGCTCGACCGCCTCGCAGCGCGCCTCGTGCAGTGGATCGCCGGGCGCCGAGAACGGCAGCTTGTCGATCACGAGCAGCGACAGCGACTCGCCCGGGATGTCGACGCCCTGCCAGAACGTCGACGTCGCGAGCAGGACCGAGCCGACGTCGTCGCGGAACCGCTCGAGCAGGCGCTCACGCGGAGCCTCGCCCTGGACGAGCACGTCGTACGGCACACGTCCGCGTACGCGCTCGCGATAGGCGTCGAGCGCGCGGTAGCTCGAGGTGAGCACGAGCGCCCGCCCTTCCGAGAGCGAGAGCAGCGCGACGATCTCGTCGGCGGCGCGGTCGAGGAAGTCCGTCGGCACGCGGGTCGGGCATCGCGCGCGGCACGTACAGCAGTGCCTGCTCGCGGAAGTCGTACGGCGAGCCGACGATCGCCTCGCGCGCGTGGGTGAGCCCGAGACGGTGGCGCACGAACCCGGCGTCCTCGCCGGCGGCCAGCGTCGCCGAGACGAGGATCGCGGTCGGCCCGTCGTCCCAGAGCCGCTCGCGCAGCTCGTCGGCCACGTCGACCGGCGCCCATGCGAGCGCGTCCGGCTCCGCCCAGACCACGCGGCCCTGCGGCTCCGCGTCGAGCGTCGCCTCGACCTGCGCGGCGTGCACGAGCGCACGACGGGCGAGCGCGTCGTGCTCCTCCCCGCTCCCCTGAAGCGTGCCGGCGAGATCGCCGAGCGCGTCGACGAGCACGAGCGCCGGCTCGACCGGCGTCGCGCGCAGGCGCCGCCGCCCGCCCGGAGGAGCCACGGCGGCGAGCAGCCGCTCGCCGCCCGAGACGACGCGATCGAGCTGGCGCGTGGGCGGTGCGGCGTGCGCGTCTCGCGCGGCGCGCTCGACGTCGAGGACGAGCCGGCGCAGGCCGGCCCGCGAGACGCTGCCGCCGAGCCAGCCGGCCGCGGACTCCTCGAGCCGGTGGGCCTCGTCGAAGACGACGGCGTCGTGCTCGGGCAGAATCCCGCCCCCTGCCGCGACGTCGGCGAAATAGAGCGCGTGGTTGACGATCACGAGCTCGGCCTCCGCCGCCCGCGCCCGTGCGGCCTCGGCGAAGCAGGCCGTGACGAACGGGCAACGGCGTCCCGAGCACCGGTCCGCTCCGACCGCCAGCTCCGCCCAGAGGGCGGGCGACGGCTCGAGCTCGAGCTCGGCCCGGTCGCCCGTCTCGGTGACGCCGAGCCACGCCTGCATCGCCTCCCAGGCCGCACCGTCGCGGCCGCCCGCGTCGAGCTCGGGCTGGAATCCGTGCAGCTGCCGCCGGCAAAGGTAGTTCTGGCGGCCCTTGAGCAGCTCGACCCGGACCCGCCTGCCCGCGACGGCTGCCGCCACGGGCACGTCGGAGCGCAGCAGCTGCTCCTGCAGCGCCTTGGTCGCGGTGGCGACGACGACGCGCTGCCCCGAGGCGAGGGCGGGCACGAGGTAGGCGAGGCTCTTGCCGACGCCGGTCCCGGCCTCGGCGACGAGATGCTCCCCGCACCGAAGCGCACGATCGACGGCCGCCGCCAGCGCAGCCTGCTCCGGCCGCGGCTCGTAGCCCGGCAGCGCACGGGCGAGGGAGCCGCCGGGGCCGAACACGTCGTCCATTGCCAATCACCGAGGGTACGCGTGCGAACGGACGTTCTCCCCGGCTCACACACGTTCGAGCCGGATTTGCGCGCAAATTGCGACATTCACCCCGAGGGCCCGTTGACGGCCTCAGGAGGCCCGGCTAGGTTGCCCCCGTCGGATCGGGTAGCTCTTCGGAGTCGCTCGATCCGGCATATCAGCTCCGGTAGGTCTTCGGACTCGCCGGGGCTGATTTTTTGTTGCCGTCCGATGCCCCCACTACCGTTCGTGGGCTCATGGCAGTCGTGCTTCTGCTCCTCGGCCTGGCGCTCGGCAGCGGCGCCGTCTACCTCTGGGCGCGAACCGCGCTCGCCGGCCGCGATGCGCTCCTCAAGCGGGATCGCGCCGCCGCGGGCGAGCGCGTCGACCTGCTCGAGCGCACCCAGGAACAGTGGGAGGAGCGCTTCAAGGCGGTCGCCGGCGACGCGCTCTCGAAGAACCAAAGCTCCCTGCTCGAGCTCACCGAGGCGAAGCTCGCGCCGATCAAGGAGACGCTCCAGCGGTTCGAGACTCAGGCGAAGGAGCTCGAGGACCGCCGGCTGCGGGCGGTCAGCACCGTCAGCGAGCAGCTTCGCGTCGTCGCCGAGGGCCAAGAACGACTCCGCTCCGAAACCGGCAACCTCGTCACCGCGCTCCGCGCGCCGCACGTGCGCGGCAGCTGGGGCGAGGTGCAGCTCAAGCGCGTGGTCGAGCTCGCCGGCATGGTCGACTACTGCGACTTCCGCACCCAGGAGACCGGCCGCGACGACGAGGGCCGCCTGCTCCGCCCCGACCTCGTGGTCAAGCTGCCCGGCGGCAAGAGCATCGTCGTCGACTCCAAGGTGCCGATCGACGCCTACCTCGACGCGGTCAACAGCGACGACCCCGAAACCAAGCGCGTCCACCTCGCGCGACACGCCGCCCAGCTTCGGGACCACATCGGCAAGCTCGGCCAGAAGCGCTACTGGCGCCAGTTCGAACCAACCCCCGAGTTCGTGGTGATGTTCGTCGACGAGGGCCTGTACCGCGCCGCGCTCGACCAGGACGGATCGCTCTTCGACGCGGGCGCCGAGTCCGGTGTCGTCGTCGCCTCGCCCGCGACGCTGATCGGGCTGCTGCGCACTGTCGCCTACGGCTGGCAGCAGGAGACGGTCGCCGAGAGCGCCCGCGCGGTCGCCGGCCTCGGCCGTGAGCTCTACGAGCGTCTCGGCGTGTTCTCCGGCCATCTGGCCAAGGTCGGGCGCGGTCTCGAGACGGCCGTCGGCGCCTACAACCAGGCCGTCAGCTCGTTCGAGTCGCGGCTGCTCGTCACGGCGCGCAAGTTCCCCGAGCACGGGATCGGCGGCGGCGACCCGCCGGAGCTCGGCCAGATCGAGCGGATGCCCGTCACCCCCGCCCCGCCGGAGCTGACCGCGGTCGACGATGTTCCAGCCCTCCCACGCGCGAACGCAAACGCGGACGCCGCCTAGCTTCTGGGAACGTTCGACCGCGCCGTGACGTTGAATACGGTGTACAGATCGAACGAGCAGAAGGAGCACTTTGAGCGACGCACGCGTCCGTGACCTGATCATCATCGGCGGCGGCCCGGCCGGCTACACGGCCGCCCTCTACGCCGCCCGCGCCGACCTGGAGCCGCTCGTGATCGAGGGCTTCGCCTGGGGCGGCCAGCTGATGATCACCAGCGACGTCGAGAACTACCCCGGCTACGCCGACGGGATCATGGGGCCGGAGATGATGGCCGACTTCCGCCGCCAGGCGGAGCGCTTCGGCGCGGAGTTCATCACCGACGATGTGACCCGCGTGGACTTCTCCGCACAGCCGTTCCGCGCCTACGTCGGGAAGGACGAGTACACGGCGCGCTCGGTGATCGTGTCGACCGGGGCAAGCGCCCGCTGGCTCGGCATCGAGTCGGAGGAGAAGCACAAGGGCCGTGGCGTGTCCGCCTGCGCCACCTGCGACGCCGCGTTCTTCCGCCAGAAGGACGTGTACGTCGTCGGCGGCGGCGACTCCGCCTTCGAGGAGGCGCTGTTCCTGACCAAGTTCGCCGATCGGGTGCACCTCGTCCATCGCCGGGACGAGTTCCGGGCGTCGCGCATCATGGTCGACCGCGCCGAGGCCAACGAGAAGCTCGACTTCGTCCTCAACGCCGTCGTCGACGAGGTGCTGGGCGAGCAGAACGTCGAAGGGCTTCGGCTCAGGAGCACGTCGACCGGAGACACGTGGACGGTGCCGGCCGACGGGCTGTTCGTCGCGATCGGGCACGACCCGAACACGGCGCTCTTCCTCGACCAGCTCGATCACGACGACGCCGGCTACCTGCTGACCCAGTCGGGCTCGACCGCCACGAACATCCCGGGGGTCTTCGCGGCCGGCGACGTGCAGGATCACACGTACCGGCAGGCCGTCACCGCTGCCGGCTCCGGGTGTATGGCCGCACTCGACGCCGAGCGGTACCTGGCGTCGCTGCACGCGGCCGGCACCGTCGGGCGCACGGCCGTTCCGGCCAGCTGACCCCATCCGGGGGCAGGGCTAGCCTGGCGGGCGTATGGCGCCGCGCTGGATCGACCTGATCGACCCGAGCGCCGAGGAGCTCCAGGCCTCGAGACGGCCAGAACTTCCACCACATCCCCGAGCTCGGCTGGTCGTTCGGCTACCGGTGGAGCTGGGGGCTGATCCTCGGGACGACGGTGCTCCAGCTGGTCTTCTTCCGCTGGAAGCGCCGGCTGTAGGGACAATGGGCGCATGAGCTGGCGTGGACGCCGGGTGTTGCCGGCCCTGGTCGCGGCCGCCTGTATGGCGTCGCCGGCCGGAGGCTCGATCGCGGTCGCCGACGACGTCAGCGCGCCTTCGCTTCGTGTCGACGCCGCGCGAAACGCCGAGCTCTCCTGGACGCAGGGCGGCGCCCGGCACACGCTGCTCGTGCCTGCTCAGGGCCGCGTGCTGCCCGGCGGGCACCTGAGCGGCACCGACGTGAGCCGTGGCGCCTCGACCGCCGGCGTCCCGTTCGCCCGCGTCGTCCGCACGAGCCCCGGCGGCTGGACGTTCGCACTCGAGGCCTGGCGGGTGCTGCCCGGCGGTCCGGTCGAGCTGCACTTCGCTCGCTGGCGCGGACCGGCGACGGTCGCCCGGCTGACGGCGACACCGGCGTCGACCGGCACCCTGCTGAGCGGCTCGGTGACGCTCGCGGGGCGACCGGTCCCGACCACCTCGCGAACGCCGGCCGGCAAGATCGTCCGCCAGTACGCCTATCTCGACGCGTTCCACGGGACCTGGCGGCGGTTGGGCGGCGTCGCCGTGCGCGCCGACGGCACCTTCCGCCGCCTCGTGCCGAAGGCGAGCGAGGCGAGCCGGTATCGAGTCCTCGTGCCCGGCCCGAACGTCGGTCTGACGTATGCGCCGGACGCCGTTGCGACGACGGGCTAGCCGATCAGATCTTCATGAAGTCGTGGAGCTCGTAGGTGTACTCGCTCGGCGGCGGCAGCTCGGTCACCCTGTCGCCGAGGACGCGCATCACCGTCGGCATCAGCTGCTCGTCCTTGAACTTCTGCAGATCCGCCTCCGTCTCGAACACGTCGAAGATCCGAAACTTGCCGTCCGGCGTGAAGCCGGCCGTGTGCACGAGCCCTCCGACGATCGGGCCGGCGTCGTCGAGCGCCGCGCTGACGGCGTCGTAGTTCGTCGTGCTCCGGTCACCGGACTCGACGTCGAACTCCTGGACGAATGCGATGGGCATACGTGCCTCCTCTGCTCGGGAGGCCTAACCCTACGCCTCGTCACGACGGATGCCGCCGGTACCCTGCCGCCGCGATGCCCTACTACATCTGCCCGATGTGCAAGGAGCGCTCGATCGACGTCGACGCACACGAAGGGTTCACCGACCAGGCGCCCGCGTGCCGCCACTGCGGCTTCGGCTTCCTCTTCGAGCTGCTCGATGACTACTACCCTGCGCCCGACACCGGCCTGGTGGTCACCGATCGCGAACGACGGGTGCTCGCGATCGGGCGGGGTGTCTTCGAGCTGACGGGCTTCCCCGAGCCCGACCTGCTCGGCCGCGACGTCGTCGAGGCGCTCCGGTTCTCGAACACCCAGCCGGTCGAGCTCGCGCGCGAGTGGGGCGTCCGCCGGCTCGGCGAGAAGCTGTCGATCCGCACGCGCGCCGGTGTCGAGAAGCCGGTCGTGGCCGATGTGTTCCCCGCCTATGACGACGACGGCGGGCTGCTGGTCGCACTCACCCCAGTACGCGGCTAGCCGGGCAGAGGTCGAGCGCCAGCGGGCACTCCTCGCAGCGCGGACGGCGCGCGTCGCAGATCCGGCGGCCGTGCCAGATGAGCAGGTGCGGGAACCGGCCCCAGTCGGCACGAGGCACGATCCGCATCAGCTCGCGCTCGATCTTCACGGGATCCTCCTGCCGTGTGAGCCCGAGCCGCTGCGAGAGGCGGCGGACGTGGGTGTCGACCACGATGCCCTGCGGGTGACCGCGCTCCGCCGAGACGACGTTCGCCGTCTTGCGCGCGACCCCCGGCAGGCGTAGGAGCGCCGCGAAGTCGTCGGGCACCCGGCCGTCGTGCTCGGTCAGCAGCATCGCCATCGTGCCCCGCAGCGCCTTCGCCTTCTGCCGGTAGAAGCCGGTGGCGAAGATGTCGCGCTCGAGCTCCTCCTGCGGGACCGCCAGGTAGTCCTCGGGACGGCGGTACTTGCGGAAGAGCTTCTCCGTCACGCGATTGACGTTCACGTCGGTCGTCTGCGCCGAGAGCATCACGCTGACCAGCAGCTCCAGCGGATCCTGGAACCGGAGCGCGATGCGCGCATCGGCGTGCCGGGCGGCCAGCCGTTCGATGATCGGCCTGATTCGCTGCTTCTTGGGCCCGACGCGCCGCCGGGCCTCCGCCACATAACTACGCGGCACCTCTACGCGGCACCGGCGACGAGCGTCGGCGGCTGGCGCAGGCGCGGCCCGGCGCACACGAGGTCGAGCGCCGGACAGCCGGAACAGGCGAAGTCGCTCGGCGTCGGAACGAACTCACCCCGGTTGATCCGCTCGATCGCCTCGGACAGCTCGGACTCGAGGCCGGCGAGCTCGTCGCGGCGGAACGTCGTCGACACGACCGCGTCGGGACGCTCGACGAAGTGGTAGACGACCTCGACCTCGTCCGCTCCGGCGCGGAAGCACGCGAGTGCGTACACGAGCCGTTGCGTGCGGTAGTCGTCCTCGACGATCTCCTCGGGCGAGCTCTCGGCCAGCGAGTTCGTCTTGTAGTCGAGGACGAAGGCGTGGGCCCCGTCACGCCACAGCACGTCGAGGCGGCCGTGTAGGAGGACGCCGTCGTGCTCGAACGCGAACGGCCGCTCCGGCCTCGCCCCTGCGAGCGCGGCGACACGCCTGGCCGTGTCGGAGTCGCAGTAGCTCGCGACGAACTCGCGGATCCGCTCGAGCTCGTCCTCGGTGACGAGCGGATACCAGCCGCGGACCTGCTCGAGGTCGGGAACGGCGGGCGCGCGCAGGTCGACGAGCTCGAGCAGGCGGTGGACGGCGTCGCCGATCTCGGTGGCGGCCAGGCCGCTGCTCACTACCCCACCGTCGCCGACCGGCCGAACCTCCCGGAGGCCCGCGACGCGCTCGGCGTAGTAGCGGTAGGAACAGCGGTCGAACAGGGCGAGCGCCGAGTACGAGAGCCGTCGCACCCGATGCAGGGGGGGCGGTGCGGGCGGGACGAGCTCGGGCAGGCGATATCCGCGCACCGCCGGCACGGCTGGGAGCTCGGCGAAGAGGGCGAGCTGGCCGTCGCTCTCGGCAACGGTTTCCTCGGCTGCTCGCGGCCGGTGGCGGTCGACGCGCAGGACGAAGCGTGCGTCGCCGCGCTCGAGCTCGATCGGCTCGGCCGCGGCCCTCACGATCTCCTCGTCGTCGACGTCGAGCCGGCCCAGCACCCAGCCGATCGGCGTGTCCCTGTCTCGCGCCGTATCGGGATCGATCGCACCCGACACGATCAGGCGATCGATCGTTCGCGTCATCGCGACGTAGTAGAGGCGAAGCCGCTCCGCCCGGTCCTCCTGCTCCTCGGCCGCGCGAACCTCCTCGTAGGCGAACACGCCGGCACGACGTCCGGAGGTGGGATCGACCACCCGGAAGCCGAACCTCCCGTCGGCTCCGACCAGGATCTCGTCGGCAGCCGGCGCCCCGCCCGTGTCGCGACCCGCGTCAGCGACGACGACGACCTTGAACTCGAGGCCCTTCGCCGAGTGGATCGTGAGCAGGCGCACCGCGCCCGAGCCTTCCTCTTCGGACACTGCCTCGAGCTGCGTGGCCCCCACCGCCTCCTGGTCGGCGATGAACGAGATGAAGCCTTCGATGTCCGGGCCGCGCAGCTCCTCGTAGCTGCGCGCGAGGCGCATCAGCTTGCGCATGTTCGCGTAGCGACGCTTTCCGTCCCAGCGCGTCAAGACGGCGAGGTCGTAGTCGTGCGCCGAGACGATCTCCTCGCACAACCGTTCAAGGCCGAGTCGAGCCGACGCCGCGACCAGCCGCTCGAAACGCTGCTTGAACGCACGCACGAGACGCTGGTCGTCGTCGGCCAGGATGTCGGGGAGCGACCGCTCGATGCCGGTGTAGAGCGGCCTGCGTCCCGCGTGCCGGCGGATCGCGACGAGCCCGTCGTTCGAGATGCCGACGAACGGTGAGCGCAGCACCGTCGCGAGAGCCCGGTCGTCGTAGCGGTTCCACAACAGCCGCAGGTACGCGAGCAGGTCGACGACCTGCTGCTGGCCGAAGTACCCCCGGCCGGTCGCGCGGTAGGTCGGCAGGCCTTCTGCCCGGAGTGCCCGCTCGTAGGCCTCGGCGTCGGTGCCGGCCGCGAACAGGAGCACGATCTCCCCCGGCTCGGCGACGCCCTGCGCGACCAGGTCGGCCACCCGGCGCGCGATCGCACCGGCCTCGCCCTCCCGCCAGCCGGCACCCGCTTCCCGGTAGCTGCGCTTGTCAGTCACGAGGAGCTCGACCGGATGCCCGAACACCGGATCGGTGAACTCGCCGCCGCACGCCAGGGGCTGGTAGCCGTCGAACTCCTCGGCGAACAGATGATTGACGGCGCTGAGGACCTCGGGACGCGAGCGGTAGTTGCGCGCGAGCGGCAGCCGCTGCGACGCCGCCTCGCGGCGCTCGCGGAACACGGCAACATCCGCATGGCGGAAGCCGTAGATCGACTGGAACTCGTCGCCGACGAAGAAGACGTCGGTGTCGCCGCGCTCGCCGCGGAGCAGGTCGACGATGTCGCACTGGAGCCGGTTCGTGTCCTGGAACTCGTCGACCATGATCTGCCGAAAGCGAAGCTGCTCGAGCTCGCGCACACCCGGGTTGTCCCTGAGCAGGTCGCGGACGAGCAGCTGCAGATCCTCGAAGTCGAGCACCGACTCGCGCTGCTTCGCTGCTGCGTACTCGTCGGCGAACAGGTCGAGGAGCGCTTGCAGGTGGTCGCTGTCGCGCGCAGCAAGCTCGTCGAGCGCTGCCTGCCGCAGCCGGTCCCGAGCGGCGCGGAACGCGTCGGTGCGGTCGCCGACGGTCGCGAGATGCGACAGGTCGAGCAGCTGCTCCGGGTTCGGCCCGAGCGCGAGCGCGGCCGCCGCGGCGGCCTGCTGCCGGTCGGTCGCCGCCGGGTCCGCCGCGAGGACGCTTGCGGCCTCCTGCAGCTCGGCGAGGCGCTCGTCGACGGTCGCCCACGTGCCCAGCTCGAGCGTGAGCTCGCGGCCTGCAGACCGCAGCGACTCGTAGACACCCGTGAGCTTGCGCCGAAGGCCCCCGGCGCCGTAGGTGGCGAGCAGCCGCAGCCGTTCCGGATCGCGGCCTGCGCAGAACTCGGTGAGCGCCCGGTCGAACGCCTCGGCGACGAGCACGGGCGCCTGGTCGTCGGCCAGCTCGCGGAAACGCGGATCGATCCCGACGGCAAACGGATGAGCGCGCAGCAGCCGCGCGCAGAAACCGTGGATCGTCGACACCCACGCGCCGTCGAGGCGACGGGCGAGGTCCGGCCGTCCGCGCTCCCGGAGCGCGTTCCGAATCCGGGCGCGCAGCTCGCCGGCCGCTTTGCGCGTATACGTGATCACGAGCACCGACTCGACGTCGATGCCCTGCTCGCAGACGGCGCGGACGAAGCGCTCGACGAGAACGGTGGTCTTGCCGGTGCCCGCGCCTGCGGAGACGAACACTTCGCCGTCCGTCGTCACCGCTGCGCGCTGCTCGACGTTCATCCGGTCACGCCCGCTCGATGCGGCACATCGGCCACATGTCGCACCAGGTCGGGCACTCGCCGCCCTTTGGGTCGTGGCGGACGTCGCCGTGCCGGATCCGCTCGGCGAACCCTGCGGCACGCTCGCGCGCCGTTTCGACGAGCGCCCAGAACTCGTCCTCCGGCAGGTAGTCGTTGCGCTTGAAGCCGGGCAGATCGTCGGCGGCCTCCTGCCGCAGCAGGCCACGGGACACGCGGGCGCCGCTCAGCGACCGGTAGAGGCCGCCGATCGGCTCGACGCCGACGAGATCCCTGAGCACGAGCAGGTACAGCGGGATCTGCAGCTTGAGCTCCTCGTCGATCTGCTTCGCGGAGTGCGCCTTCCCCGACTTGTAGTCGTGCACGATCCCGCGGGCGCTGTACGGATCGACGTCGATACGGTCGATCTTCCCGCTCAGGTGGATGCCGTCTGCGAGCCGCAGGCCGCGCTGGAGCTCCGGCGCCGAGCGGTCGGAGCCGAAGCCGACCTCGAACCGCCGCGGCACGAGCTGCAGCGTCGACGTGGCCTCGTCCCGGATGAATCCCTCGAGGTCGCGCCACAGCGTTCCCTCGAGCTCGGCCGACTGCAGCTCGGTCAGCTCGAGGCGCACTCCGCCGCGCAACGCATCGTCGAGGCACCGCCGCAGGAAGCCGACCGCCGGCTCGACGTTCTCCGGAGTGACGCGGTCGGCGCCGAGCTCCTTCGGCAGTCCGGCGTAGAACTTGAACAGCGTCTGGTGCGCGACCTGGCCGCGGAGCATCGCGTCGACCTCGGCGTCGATCGTCTTCGGATCGATCACCCGCTCGTGCAGCCAGGCCGACGAGCAGTCGGCGAACCGTTCCAGCTCCGTGACGCCGAACGTGCTCCGCGCACCGAACTGCTCGAGCAGCGCGCCGTTGCGGAGTCGCGTCTCCCTGCCCCACGCCGACCGCGCCCGGTGCAGCCGGCGCTCCCAGTCGTTCGCATCGGCGAGCGCCTGGGCGCCGTCGGGATCGGTCGCGGCGAGCACGGCGAGCGCGCGGAGCCGCTCGCGGTCGGTGGGAGCGGCGTCGAGCGCCCACGTCAGCGCACCGAGCGAGCGGCGGGTTGTCGCGCGCGCGACGTCGTCAGGGTCGAAGACCGCGGCGACCTCCTCCCAGAAGGGGCTCGGCTCGCGGTCGGCGCCGTCGTCGGTGACCGCTTCGCGCACGAGATAGAGCCGCCGCGTCGCGCGGGTGCACGCGGTGTAGAAGAGATAGCGGTCTCGGCTCACCTGGTCGGGCCGTTCGAGGCGCGCGCCGAGCTCGCGCCGCGTGTCCTCGTCGAGGAACGGCGACGTCTGCGAACGCCGCGGCAGCATCCCTTCCTCGAGACCGAGCACGAACACGACGTCGAAGCGCGGCGTGCGGGCCCGCAATAGATCGAGCACCGCGACGCGCCCCGCCTCGCCGGAGCCGTCGAGCCGCACCTCGCAGCCCTCGAGCGCAGCGAGCACCGCGTCGGTCGCGAGCGGGCCGTCGAGGGCGACGAACGCCTCGAGCTCGTCGAGCAGGCGCAGGACGGCGCCGTGCGCGCGCAGGTCGAGCCGCGACGTCTCGCCGGCGGGCGGTGCGTCGAGGCCGTACGCCGAACGCAGCATCGCGCGTGCGAGCGCCCGCACGCCTTCGATCGGCCCAGCCGCCTCGCGCAGGTCGGCGAGAGCCGGCACCGGAGCCTCGCGCAGGCGCTCCGCTTCCGACTCGACACGCTCGGGCGTGTGGACGGCCCGACCCCGCAGCCGTCCCTCGACGAAGTCGACCGACGAGCGCGCGAGCCCCGAGTACGGCGAGCGCAGATAGGCGAAGAGCTCGCGCCGCGATCTGCCCTGCCAGGCGAAGCGCAGAAGCTGGAGCAGCGCGTGACCGAACGGCGTGGCATCGAGCCGGACACGGGAGTCGACGGCGTACGGAACGTCGAGCCCACCGAGGACCGTGTCGAGCGTCCGCCGCCAGCGCTCGAGCGACGGGAGCACCACCGCGATCCGGTCGGCGGGGACGCCGGCGCGCAGGAGCTCGAGCAGCTCGTCGGCGACCAGCTCGAGCGTGCCGCGGACACCGGCTCCCTCCAGGAAGCGGACCGCAGCGTCAAGGTCCGGCGCCGGGGGCGGCGACTCGTCGAACAGCGCGCGCTCGAGGTGGGCGAGCGCCGGGTGCGCGTACTCGGCCGAGCGGGCAGCGAGCTCCTCGACGCGACCGTCCGCAAGCCCCGCGAGGTCGTCGGCGGTGCGGCGGAGCGAGGCGAACGCGACCCGGCCGGGCTCGTACGGCAGCGAGACCTCGACGTCGGTGCGGCCTGCGAACGCCTCGAGCAGCGCCCACTCGGCGCCGGTCAGGTCCTCGAATCCGTAGGCGAACACGGGTTGGCCCTGCCACGCATCGAGGTCGGACCCGAGCCGCTCCGCCGCACGGCGCCGGAGGAGGTCGAGGTCCCAGAGCTCGAGCCGGTCGAGCTCGCTCCGGTAGGCGGCGTAGAGACGCGCCAGCTCCCCGTCGAGGTCGGCCGGGTCGAGCAGGCCCGACTCGAGCTCGCCGAGCGCCTGCAGGAGCGCGTCCGCGAACCCGCGCGTCTGCGCGGAGCGTTCGAGGCCGTTCAGCGAGACGCCGCCGAGCGCCTTCCGCGCCAGCAGCAGCCGCTGTGCGTCGCTGACGACCGGCCGCCGTCCGCTGCCCGCCAGCCGGGCGAAGAGGTCGTCGAACGTGCCGATCGCGCCGTCGAAGAGGCAGCCCCGCCGCGCGAGCAGGTCGCGCTCGACGCGGTCGACGTCCGACCGGTTCGGCACGATCAAGGTCGGCTCGTCGTCGAGGCGCGCCAGATAGCGGTCGAGCAGGCGCGCGACCTTGCCAGCGTTCGCAGGCCCTGCGACGAGGGTCAGCCCCACCTTCCGATCGTAGAGATCGCTGCGGACGAGGCGCCGTCAGGGAAGCGGAACGTGCGGAAGGTTCACGATGCTCAGGCGGGCAAAGATCTCCTCGGCCTCCTCTTGACCCGCCGCCCCGCCGGTGTCCGCGAGCGCCTGTAGCGAGAGCGCCGCCTCGTACTGCGAGCCGAAGTCCCGGGCCAGGCGCAGGCTCTCCTCGAGGTGGGGCCTCGCCTCGTCTGAGCGGCGCGACTGGTGCAGGGCGTAGCCGAGCGTTCGTTCGAGCACGATCCCGGCCGTTCCCAAGCGCGGTTGGTCGAGCTCCTCGTCGAGTGCAGCGATTGCCTCTGCGTGCCGTCCTTCGAAGACGAAGCATTCTGCGTCGCGCACTCGCGCCTCGAGCAGGAACGCAGCCGAACCGATGCGGTCGAGCAGCTCGAGCGCCTGGGCGAACAAGGCATGCGACTCGTCGAACCGTCCGGCGCGAGCGTCGAGCCGTGCGAGGTTGCTGGCAGCAACGCCCTCACCGAGCGCGTAGCCCGTCGCCCGGCACACGCGGCTGAAGTGCTGGAACGGCGCCTCGGCCTCTTCGAGGCGTCCCTGATCGGACAGGATCTCCCCTTCGTTGTTCGCGAGCATCGCCGCGCCGACGACGTCTCCGGCACGCTCGAGCGCGTCGCGACCTTGCCTGTACGACGCCACCGCCTCGTCCCAGCGTCCGGCGTAGTAGAAGGCGATGCCGAGCGTGTTCAACGTCCTGCCCATGCCGCCGTAGTCGGACAGCTCCTCGAAGATCGGAAGGGCGCGCTCGCAGTAGGCGATCCCATCGGATCCTCCGAGCTCGTTGTGCGCGGCGGCGATCAGGTAGTAGGCGTGTGCATGGCGGGCGCGGTCGCCGATCCGTTCGGCGCGCTCGGCCGCGAGCCCGGCCCAGCGGGCCGCATCCTCGTAGCGGGCTTGCCGGTAGAGAACCCCTGCGGCGCAGATCTCGATCGCGGCTCTGTTCTGCTCGAGCTCGTCATGCTCGGGCAACGAGTCGATCAGCGCGAGACCTCGTTCGTAGATCGCGATTGCCTCGTCGTACTCGCCGACCCGCTCACGCAACGACCCCCGTTTCGCGACCAGGCGCGTCTCGGCAACGGGATCTCCTTCGAGCAGGTCGAGCGCCCGCTCGTAGGCCGCCGCCGAACGGTCGTAGGAGCCGAAACGCTCACAGACGTCCCCGAGCGCCTCGGCGACGTCGCCCACCTCGGAGGCCGCGATCCCCCCGATCGCGTCGGCGGCGGCGAGCGCTCGCTCGAACAAGCCTGCTGCGACGACGTTGGCGAAGCCTTCTGCCGCCCGGCGCCCTGCCGCCGATGCATACCTCCACGCCCGTGCGTGGTCTCCCGCCTCGGCGAAGTGCAAGGAGAGCAGCGCATCGTCGCCTTCGGCGACGCCGAGCTCCTCGAGCACCAGACCCAGCCGCGAATGGATGTCGCGACGCCGGCGAAACGACAGGCCGGCGTAGGCAGTCGCGCGCACGAGATCGTGCCGGAAGGCGAGCGACCCGTCGCCGAGCGGAACGACGAATTCTCCAAGCGGCTCCCAGCGAGCCGGATCGCCCGAGCCGGCGATCTCCCCGCCCGCGATCGCGCCGAGGATGTCGAGTCGGAAGATCGGACCAACGACAGATGCGTAGCGCAGCAGGATCCGATCCGACGGCTCGAGGGTGTCGATCCGTGTCGTCAGCAACGTCTCGACCGACTCCGGGAGGTCGTCCAGCGCGCCGTGACGAGCCGCGAACACGAGCTCGCGCACGAACAGCGGGTTGCCCCCGGCGCGCGCCGCCAGAGCCTCGACCGCGTCTGTGGACAAGGCGTGCTCCTGCGCCACCGCGAGCGCGAACGATTCCGCGTCGGGCCCGGTGAGCGGCTCGAGCTCGATTCGTGCGCCGGGGCCGTCCGGCGACAGGATCGTCTCTGCCGACGGGCGGGTCGTCGCGACGACCAGCCACGGTCGCGCGGCAGGTCGCGCGCCGAGATACCGCAACAGCAAGCGGGAGCCGTCGTCGAGCCAGTGCGCATCCTCGATCACGATCAGCGTCGGCATCAGCAACACGCGCTCGAGGAACATCTCCACCGTCTCGTGCAGCCGGCCTTGGCTTCGCGCGGCATCGAGGGCGTCGACCTCGGGCGTCGGCGGGACGCTCGCGCCGAACGGGATCGCGAGGAGCGGCAACCACGGCGAGAGATCGGGCATCACTGCCTGCACCCAGGCCGCGAGCTGCTCGCCGGCCTCTTCGCGCGAGCGATCAGGCGTGATCCCGACCAGAGGCCGCAAGAGATCGGGCCAGATCGAATACGCGGCGCTCGCCGCATAGATGTCGGTCGCTACGGAGAGCTGCTGGAAGCCGACAGCAAGCGTGCGCAGCTCGCGGACGAGCCTCGACTTGCCCATGCCCGGCTCGGCGACGAGCTCGACGATCTGGAACGTGCGCAGACGCGCCTGCTCGATCGCTCCCTTCAGCAGCTCGACCTCGGCATCGCGCCCGAACATCGGGATCGTGTCGACCTGGGCGGTCTCGCGACGCCCGACGGGCTCGCCGACGTGGTGCGCCATCACGGCGCGGTCCTTGCCCTTCACGAGCAGCGGCTCACGGTCCGATGCGTAAGCGGTGCGCGTCCGATCGAGAACGTCGGCCGTCGCGAGCAGATCGCCGGGCTGCGCCCGGCCGGTCAGCCGTGCGGCCAGGTTGACCGTGTCGCCCATGACCGCGTACGTGCGGCGCGACGGCGCGCCGATGTCGCCGGTGAAGACGGAGCCACGGTTCACGCCGGCGCGCAGCGGCAAGCCGATATCGGCGGCGAGGATCTCGCGAATGCCGCGCAGCATTCCCTCGGCGTCGTCGCCGGTGGTCGACGGCGCACCCGCCGTCAGGTAGAGCTTGCACGCGTCGACGTCGATGTCGGACTCGAGCCACGTGATCCCGTAGGCGTCGCAGGCCGTGGCCACGACCGCGGCGAGCGCATCCAGCCGCTCGAGGAAGGTCTCGGGGCCTGCCGCCGCGAGGAGCTCGTCGACGCCCGACAGCTTCACGAACGCAACCGTCACGTGACGGTGCTCCGCCTCGCCCGAGGCGACCGCAAGGTGGTCGCGGAGCGGCACGGGAACATATCGGTCGAGCTCGCGCCCGTCGACGTCTGGCGGCGGCGGAACGACACTCGCGCCCGGCTCGAGCCGGTTCATCAGCCGTGCCCCGTCGCGCTCGTCGCCGAGCCAGCCCGGATCGACTTGAGCTGCGGTCTCGGCGCTCACCACGATCTCGCCGGCATTCGCAAGGTTCTCGAGCTCGAACACTCGCGTCGGCCCCGGCCCGCAGATCACGAGCTCGCGATGCGGGGCCTCGGTGAGGAAGAAGTGGCACCCGCCGGAGTGAACGCCCGCCGACATGCCCAGAGAGACCGGCCCGACGGAGCTGTCGGCGGAGCCGATCTCCTCGATCGTCCACTGCATGTCCGAGGCGGCGCCGCACGCGCGCTCCGGGTGCCGCTCGCCCGGGAAGAACAGGAGCAGCGCATCGCCGCGGAACTTGAGCACGTCGCCGCCGTGACGCTCGGCGACCTCGATCAGCTGCTCGAAGACCGACGAGATCCGGCTCACCAGCTCTTCCGCGCCGGCTTTCCCGTTGACGGCGAGCCGTTCGGCGAGCGCGGTGAAGCCCGAGATGTCGACCGAGACCAGCGAGCCGTCGAGGAGGCGGGCGCGCGGACCGGCGGGCTCCTCCTCGCTCCAACCCCGGACGAGCCGCGGAATGTAGGGCTTCAAAGCAGCACCGATCTGGCTTACATCCCGGGTTGACGCCATGAGCCGATTGTGACGGTAGTTGACAAGTGGTCGGAATCCAGCGATAAACGGCGAGATTCGCGACGCGGATCAGGCGGCGCAAGGGGGAAGAGGGGAATGGCGAGCGGCGGCCGAGACGGCACTCGGCTCAGAGGACTGGTCGTTTTCGCGACCGCATGCGCGGCGCTTGCAGTTGCGCCGTCGGCGCTCGCGGCAACGATCACGGTCACGTCAAACGCCGACTCGGGTGCCGGCTCTCTTCGCGCTGCGATCGGCCAGGCGAATACCACGCCCGGCGCGGACTCGATCGTCTTCAGCCTGGCGCCGCAGACGCCCGAGATTCAACCGCTGTCCGGACTGCCGGTGGTGACCGACCCGGTGACGATCGACGGCGCGGGGACCGTCACGCTCGACGGGGCGTTGATCTCCGCCGGCAACACACCGGTCGGGCTTGAGTTCGGCGCCGGCGCAGGCGCCAGCGTCGTTCGCGGGCTGACCATCACCCGCTTCAGCGATACGGGGTTGATCCTCCACGACAACCCTGTCCTCGTCGCCGGCAACTTCATCGGCACGGATGCCGCGGGCGACACCGGCCTGGGGAACGGCGGCGGCGTGCACGCAATCGCAGGGGCCCAGATCGGCGGGACGACGGCTGCCGACCGCAACGTCATCTCCGGGAACACTGCCGGACTCTTGTTGAACGGGACGGGAACGATCGTGCAGGGGAACTACATCGGCACCGACCCGACGGGCACGACCGCCGTACCGAACCAGCAGGGCATCTTCCTCGACCCCGGCACCAGCATCCAGATCGGCGGGACGGCCCCCGGCGCCGGCAACGTCATCTCGGGCAACACCCTGTTCGGGATTCGGCTCGAGGTCGCGGGCGGCAACGGAAGCACCGGCAACACGATCTACGGGAACCTGATCGGCACCGGCGCCGACGGAGCCACCCCGCTCGGCAACGGCCAGAACGTCTTCGTCGACCAGCTCAACATCGACAACAACTCGATCGGCGGCACGGGTGCAGGCCAGGGGAACACGATCGCCTACAGCGGCAACGCCGGCGTCTTCATCGGCGGGAGCGGGCGCGGCGACGTGATCGAGGGAAACAACATCTTCGCCAACCAGGGCCTCGGGATCGACCTCGCGCCGGGCGGCGTGACTCCGAATGACGCGACGGATGCCGACACCGGCCCGAACGAGCTCCAGAACTTCCCGGTCCTCACCAGCGCCACTCCGCTGGCGGGGGGAAGCGTCGAGGTCACGGGAAGCATCACGCCGCCCCCCAGCACGTACGGCGTCGACCTCTACGCAAGCGCGGCCTGCGACGTGTCCGGAAACGGCGAAGGCGCCCGCTATCTCGGCACGTTCTTCCCGTCGCCTCCGGGCTCATCGACGTTCGACACCGGGACCGCGATCACGGGGCCTGTGAGCGCAGGCGAGCAGATCACCGCCACGGTCACCGACACGGCCCTCGGGAATACATCCGAGTTCTCGGCCTGCATCACGGCGGTGAGCCCGACGTACACGGTCACGACGGGCGGCAGCAGCGGCCCCGGGTCACTGGCTGACGCAATCACCCAGGCAAACGCCGGCGGAGTCCCGGCGATCATCAACTTTGCGATTCCCGGCGGCGGGCCGGCGCTGATCTCGACCCAGACCCCGCTTCCTGCAGTGGCGGTGCCGGTGACGATCGACGGGACGACTGAGCCCGGCACCCCGGCAGGGTCGATGGGCATCTTCCTCGACAACAGCACGCTGCACACGCCGGGCGATGGGCTAGTCCTCGGTGCCGGCTCGGACGGCTCAGTGGTCCGCGGGCTGGCGATCGGCGGGTTCACGAGCTCGGAGTCGGCTGGGCTCCGGGTCTTCTCGAACAGCAACACGATCGCGGCCAACTACATCGGCACCGATCCCACCGGGAGCCACAACGACAGCAACAGCACCGGGGTGATCGTCCAGGGCAGCAACAACCTGGTCGGCGGGGTCAGCCCCGCAGCCCGCAACGTCATCTCGGGCAACCAAACCGGCATCCAGGTGACAGACGCCACGGCGACCGGGAACCGCATCGCCGGCAACTACGTCGGTCTCGATGCCTCCGGCACCTTGGCGATCCCAGGCAGCGGCACCGGCATCATCCTCGACGGCACGTCGAGCGGATCGAAGGTCGGCGGCACGACCCCCGGCAGCGGCAACGTCGTCGTCTCGGAGCTCACGCAGACCGCTGTGCAGGTGAACCAGTCGACCGGGAACTTCGTCAACGGGAACCTGCTCGGTACAGACGCCACAGGTTCGGTCGTGCTCGGCGACGACATCGGCGTCGAGCTCGACGGAGGCGCCACCGGAAACACGATCGGCAGCGTCGGTCCGGGGGCGAACGTGATGGCCGGCAGCGCCGACGTCGGCGTTCTCGTCATCAGCGGCGGCGGCAACACCATCGACGGGAACTTCATCGGCACCGATCTCAACGGGACACCGCTCACGACCATCCCGAACAGCGAGGGCGTGCGCATCCTGAATTCGGGCGCCACCGGAAACACGATCTCGAACAACCGGATCAGCTCGAGCGTCTCGTATGGGATCGAGGCAGACATCGGCCCCAACACGATTTCCGGCAACACGATCGACCGAAACGGCGCCGACGGAATCGGCGTGCTCTCGGGGACCGGTGTTCGCATCACCGGCAATGCCATCGACCTGAACACGGGTCTCGGCATCAACCTCGGCAGCGACGGCGTCACGGCGAACGACGGCCAGCCCGACGCGGACACCGGCCCGAACAACCTCCAGAACTTCCCGGATCTAACCTCGGCCCTCGTCAGCGGAGGCTCGGTCGACGTCGACTTCGCCCTGCACTCACTCCCGTCCAGCGCGTTCACGGTCGAGTTCTTCGCGAGCCCGACTTGTGACCCGAGCGCGAACGGTGAGGGCGCCGTCTACATCGGGAATGCAAGCGTCAACACCGATTCGAACGGCGCGGCGGTCGCCCAGCACGCCAGCCTCACGGGCGCCGCCGCAGCGGCCGTAACCGCCGGTCAGAGCATCACCGCGACGGCGACCGCGCCGGACGGCAGCACCTCCGAGTTCTCGACGTGCGTCGCCGCAAGCGCATCGCCCTTCGTCGTCACGACGACGGCGGACTCCGGGGCCGGCAGCCTCCGCAACGCGATCGACGCCGCGAACACCAACCCGGGGATGGACACGATCAGCTTCGCGATTCCGGGCGCCGGCCTGCACACGATCCAGCCGGCGACGGCGCTGCCCGCGATCACCGACCCCGTCGTGATCAACGGAACGACCCAGCCGGGATTCACGAACTGTCCGACGGGACCGATGATCGAGCTCGACGGGACGCACGTCGCCGGCGACGGGCTCGAGCTCACGGCCGGCAACTCGACGGTGCGCGGGCTGATCATCAACCGGTTCACAGGCCCCGGACGCGGGATCTACATCCACGGCGGCGGCGGGAACACGGTCGAGTGCAACTGGATCGGGACGAATGCTGCCGGTACGGCTGCCGCGGGCAACGGCGTCGGTATCGCGCTCGCCAGCACGGGCAACCTGGTCGGTGGCGCGAGCCCGGCCGTTCGCAACGTCGTCTCCGGGAACGCGACACTCGGAATCCGCGTCGACGACTCGACCAACACGATCCAGGGCAACTACATCGGCACCGATGCAGCCGGTCAGACCGCGTTGGGAACGGGGCTCGGCGGAAACGCGATCGGCATCTTCGTCAACGGGGCCTCCAACAACACCACGATCGGCGGTATCTCCACCAAGCAACGCAATGTGATCTCCGGTAACGGCGCGTTCGGGATCGTGATCAACGGTCCCGGCACGAAGGTGCAGGCGAACTACATCGGCACGAACGCGGCGGGAACGGCCGCGGTTCCCAACGTTCAGAGCGGCGTCGAGCTCAGCGATTCGAGCACCGGCGCGACCATCGGTGGCACCGCTCCGAGCGCCGGCAACCTGATCTCAGGCAATGGTGGGTTCGGGATCTTCAGCAACGGCGCCGGCAGCCTGTCGCAGGGGAACACGATCCAGGGCAACTCGATCGGCACCGATGCGAGCGGGACGTCGGCGATCGGCAACGCGAACGGCGGCATCGGCATGGTGCAAGCCTCGTTCGGCTCCCGCAACGAACAGGTCGGCGGCACGGGCGCCGGTGCCGGCAACGTGATCTCAGGCAACGGCGGGCCCGGCATCTCGATCACCGGCGCGGGCTCCACGATGAACTCGATCGAGGGCAACTCGATCGACGGAAACACCGGGCTCGGAATCGACCTCGGCGGCGACGGCGTCACGCCGAACGACGCGCAGCCAGACGCCGACACAGGCCCGAACGACCTCCAGAACTTCCCGACCGGCCTGGCCGGGAGCGTCTCCGGCAGCACGGTGCACATCACCGGCTCGCTACCGAGCGCGCCCAACACGACGTACCGCGTCGAGTTCTTTGCCTCGGACTCAGCCGACCCGAGCGGCAACGGCGAGGGCGCCCGCTTCCTCGGTGCGACCTCCGTGACGACGGACGGCAACGGCGCCGGGCCGATCGACGTGATGCTCACGCCGGAAGCGACAGCGACCGCGGGCCAGTGGCTGTCCGCCACGGCGACCGCGCCGAACGGGTCGACCTCGGAGTTCTCGCCGTCGGCCCAGCTCGCCGACGGCGGCGGCACGACAATCACGATCCCGCCCCAGGCGGACACCTTCGTGGACGCAGCACAACCGACCACGAACTTCGGGACGGCCGACTACTCCGACACCTTCGGCGGCACCAATACCAGCTGCGTGCTCGCGGACGGCACGTCGTACACGCTGATGCGCTTCGACCTGTCGTCGATCCCCGCCAACGCCACGGTGACCGACGTCCGGCTCGACACGACGACCCGCGCAGGGTTCGCGCAGGACGGCGATCCCGCCCATTGGGCGCTGTTCGTGCCCGACGACTCCTGGAGCGAGGCTGGGCCGACCGGAGTCACCTGGAACACGAGACCCTCCGACGGGCTCACCACCGTCGGCGACCCGACACTCCCCGGCGGTGGCGGCGACGTCAGGCAGTCCGCGCTCTCGCTCGGCGCCGCCGATGTGTTCCGTGCCGGCTGCAGCCAGGATCCCGATCCGGCCGGCAGTCAGACGAAGACCTTCCCGAGCACGACCGACGGCTTCCCGCGCACGGTCGCCCAGACCGAGGCCGGGTTCAAGGCGCGCGTGGCAACCGAGCGGGCCGGCGACGGGAAACTCTCGCTCGAGCTCTGGACGCCCGACTGCTTCAGCGGCTGCCTCCAGCCCGGCCAGGCCTACTGGGCGCGCTACTACACCACGAGGGCGGCCGATCCAGCTGTGCGTCCCAAGTTGATCGTCACCTACACCCTGCCCAGCCCGCCGACCGGATCGATCACGCTTGCAACCGCGGCCGGCGCCACGAACGTGACGGCGGGAGCTGCCCAGGTGGCGCTGGCGAACGTCCCGCTGTCGGCGCTGATCGGGACGGTGTTCGGCGTCAACTCGGCGCCGCTCGGATCGATCCCGGTCGGTTCGATCCCGGTCGGTTCGATCCCGGTCGGCTCGATCCCGCTCGGCTCGATCCCGCTCGGCTCGATCGGGCTGACCTCCAACCAGACACTCCTCGGGTCGATCCTTCTGTCGACGATCCCGCTGCTCCCGCCCTCGAGCTGGGCGGGTGTGCTCGCAGGGACGCCGCTCGCGACCCAGCCCCTCCAGTCTCTGACGCTCGCGCAGGTCCTCGCGAACACGACCGCCGCCGGGCGCCTCAATTCGGTGCCGGTCGGATCGATCAATTTGCAGAACTCGCCGCTCGGGTCGATTCCGGTCGGGTCGATCCCGCTCGGGTCGATCCCCGTCGGCTCGATTCCAATCCCGGCCGCCAGCGGCGAGCCTTCGACCGACACGACCCTGCAGCGCTGGTGCGCGTGGCTGAACGGACCGCCGATCAACTGCCCGCGCGGCGGCTCGCTCGCGAACACGTCACTGATGTCGCTGGCGCTCCAGGGCGCGCCGGTGGGATCGATCCCGCTCGGCTCGATCCCTGTCGGCTCGATCCCACTGGGCTCGATCCCGCTCGGGTCGATCCCGCTCGGCTCGATCCCCGTCGGCTCGATCACCGTCGACCGCGTCAGCATCAGGCTCTCGCCGGTCGGGTCGATCCCGCTCGGGTCGATCCCGGTCGGGTCGATCCCGGTCGGCTCGATTCCGGTCGGATCGATCCCGGTCGGATCGATCGATCTTCAGAACTCACCCGTCGGGTCGATCCCGGTCGGGTCGATCCCGGTCGGGTCGATCGTCTTCAACTGCTCGACGAACTGCCCGACCACCGGGCTCCTCCGCGATCACGTCGCCGAGCTGAAGCCCGGCCTCACGCTCGAGCAGCTGCTCCGCGGGACGAGCGCCGGTGCGTTCGACCACATCACCTTCGCCGACGTGATCGCCTTCACCACTCCGGCGGCGCTGCACAACTACACGATCGTCAACCTGATCAACAGCGCGCTGCTCGCGCCTGGCGCGAACATCACCTACGCCGACGTGCTCGCGCTCCTGCTGACCGCCAACACCGTCAGCTGGGAGACGCTCGACCTGAGCGCGACGCCGGTGCAGAACTTCGCGACGGGCGGCAGCACGCTCGGTTACCAGGCGGACTTCCACCTGAACGCGAACGGCGGCCCGGTCGGCTCGCCCGTCACGACGAAGGTCCAGGTGACCGTGCCGAGCGGCTTCCTCTATCAGCCGGGCTCGAGCCAGCTGCTCGTCGACAACGGCAGCGGCTTCGTCCCGGCCGGCGCGCAGCCTGGCGATCCGACGATCGGGACCGACGGCACGCTCTCGTGGTCGGTCTCTCCGCTCGTCGGCACGAACTACCGGATCACGTTCACGACGCGCCCCTCGCTGACGCTCGGCCCGTCCGCCGCGAGCGCGTCGGTGCTCCCGACGGGGTCGCCGACCGCAACCACCCCCACTCCGACCAACGTCACGGTCGGTGACACGTTCGAGCCGAACGACACGCCGGCGACAGCGAAACCGATCGACGCGAACTCCTTCTACCTCTCGTACATCACGAGCAAGTCGGACGTCGACTACTACACGTTCCCGGTCCCGCCGGCGGGGACGCGGGTCACGTTCAACCTCAGTCACCTGCCCGCCGACTACGACCTTGTCGTCTACGGGCCCGCGGGCGCGCAGCAGCTGCGCCCGCCACAACCGACGACGCCGCCGCTCGACGGCGCACCGCTCGCCGACACCGGGTTCGGGACGACGCATGCCACCGACGCGCTGGCGCCCCAGACGCTGAACGACGTCGCGCTCGTGTCGAACCTGCTGCCCGTGTTCGGGGTCTCCACGCTGCGCGGGACGCAGGACGACGCGGTGGCCGTGATCTCCGACGGCGGCGCGCCGGGCGACGTCTACACGATCCAGGTGTCGGGCTTCAACGGCGCGTCGAGCGACCGGCCCTACATGCTGCGCGCGGAGGCGACGCCGCCGCCGGCGGCGCCGAGCTGTGTGCCCCGGACGTTCACCGGCAGCGGGAATGCGGCTCTGGGCCTCATGACGACGGCGGCGGGCCAGGTTGCAGCCCAGGTCAACACGCTCTTCGTCGTCAACGACCAGCAGCTCGCGAAGACCTACGGCGCTGCCGGCACCGGCGTCGTCACGAAGCTGACGTCTGCGGCGACGCTGTCCGGCCTCGCGACCGCGGGCTTCCCAGCGGCCGTCGTGCACGTCGACAACAACGGCGCCGTCCAGAGCGCATACACCGCCTGGAACGCCTGCCCGTCCGACCCGACGAAGGCGAACGCCGCCGTTCAGGCGATCGGGAACGTGCTCGACGGCGTGCGGACGACGTTCCCGAACACCGAGTACGAAGTGCTCGTCGGCGGCGACGATCTCCTCCCGTTCGGACGGCTGGACGACCTCACCACCGTCTCGACCGAGAACGGGTACGCGTCGACGTTCGCAGCCACGAGCGCACTCGGCGGCTCGCTCGCCGCATCGACGTTCCTCTCCGACGACCCGTACGGGACGACCGAGCCCATCCCGTTCCTCAACCGCCAGCTGGACGTGCCGAGCCTCGTGACAGGCCGCCTGGTCGAAACGCCGGCGAACATCAACGCACAGATCGATGCGTTCCTCGGCGGCGCGACGCCGGGCCACGTCCATCCGGCGACGGCACTCACCACCGGCTACGACTTCCTCTCGGACGGCGCGAGCGCAGTCAGTGCCTCGCTCCGGACGGTCGCGGCCGGCACGGCGAACGCTTCGGCGATCTCGAACACGTGGACGAAGACGACGCTGCTCGGCACCGGGGCGCTGTTCCTGCCGTCGAGCGGCGCCGCGGCGCCCGACATCGTCTCCCTGAACGCCCACGCGGACCACAACCACTTCGAGCCCGCCTCCGGCACCGATCTGCTCAGCACCTCGGAGGTCGCGGCGGCGACGCAGACGTTCACCGGCCGCCTCATCTTCAGCATGGGCTGCCACGCGGGCCTGAGTGTCGGCGACGCGTTCATCCCGTCCAACAACCTCGACTGGGCGCAGACGTTCATGCAGAAGGGCGCCGCCGACTACGCCGGCAACACCGGCTACGGGTACGGCGACACGAACACGATCGCGTACTCGGAGGATCTGAACAGCCGGTTCGCTTCGAACGCGGTCGCCGGCGCCGCCAGTCCGACGGGGGCCGACCTGACGATCGGCGAGGCGCTGACCGTCGCCAAGCAGGAGTACAAGGGCGCCCTCGGGATCGTCGGCGTCTACGACGAGAAGGCGATGGCCGAGCTGACGCTCTACGGCCTCCCGATGTACCGCATCGGCGGCAGCGGCATCCCGGCTCCTCCGGGGCAGCAGGCGCAGGCCCAGACGCTGAAGACGGCAGCCGCTGCCGGCGCCGCGGCAGCAGCAGCCCCCGCAGCCGCTCCGAGCGTTCCGCCGGGCTCCTTCCCGACCGAGCCGGCGACCGGGCTCCACGTCGAGTCGTTCTCGGCCGACCGCACGTTCCCGGCGGCGACGCCCGCACCGCCGCGCGGCTCGTTCTATACCGGCAGCGACGGCGTCCTCGTCGAGCACTTCCGCCCGATCCAGCCCAAGGCGATCCGCCCGATCACGATCGACAGCGCACACGGCGCGCTGCTGACCGAGCTGACCTCGAACGACGTGAACCCGTTCGATCCCGTCTACGCGCGGCCGACCGTCGATCTGTCAGGCAACGAGCCCGAGGTGCAGTTCGACGACCTCGCGTTCCCGAGCAAGCTGCAGGCGGTGACGACGTTCAGGCGGCTCAAGACGCTCAAGCAGCAGGTCGTCCTCGCACAGGGCCAGTTCTTCGCCACGAACGGCACCGACGGAGCGGGCACCGGGACGCAGCGGCTGTTCACACACGAGGCGGGCAACGTCTTCAGCTCGTCGAGCACGGACTACGCCCCGCCGGTGTTCACGACGCTCGACGCGCAGATCGTGAACGGCTCGGCGCTGTTCGCCGTCGACGTGACCGACCGCGACGGCGCGAACGCCGGAACGGTGAAGCGCGTCGTCGTCGCCTATCTCGAGACGGGCGGGAGCGTCTGGCACTTCATCGACCTCGTGCAGGCCGCGCCGGGCTCGAGCCGGTGGAGCGGCAGCGGACCGATCTCGACGGCGCACCTCCAGTACTTCGTGCAGGCCGTCGACGCCAACGGCAACGTCGGCGTCAGCACCAACAAGGGCCTCTACTACAACGAGATCCCGCCGCCGCCCCCGCCGAGCGGCGGCGTCGCGGTCGCGCCGACCGTAAACGTGCCGCAATCCGGCTGGTTCAACAGCGGCGTGAACGTGCAGGTCACGGTCGACAACGCGGCTCCGGCTGCGGGCGTCGCGACGCTCTCGATCGACGGCGGCCCCGCGGTGCCGTACACGAGCCCGGTCGCCGTGTCGGGCGACGGGTTCCACACGGCCACCGCGCAGACGGCTGACGGCTCCGCGACGACGTCGTTCCTGATCGACACGAAGCCGCCTGTCGTCACGCTCACGACACCGAGCGTAGGCGGTGCGGTCGCGCAGGGATCCTCTGCGACGCCGGTCTTCAGCTGCAGCGACGCCGGCATCGGCATCGACACCTGCGCGTCGACCGGGTCTGCCTTCACGACGTCGGCACTCGGGTTCCACACGTTCATGGTCACGGGCACCGACAAGCTCCACAACTCGGCCTCGGCGTCCGCGACGTACGCGGTGATCCGGATCTCGACGCCGGCGCTGAACGCGGCCTACACCCGCACCACAGCGGTCACCGCCGACTTCGCCTGCGGCACGACGACGTGCACCGCGACGGTCACGAAGCCGGGCGGCGCCGTGGTGAACGTCACCAGCGGCGGCCCGCTGCCGACCGATCTGACCGGCACGTACACGCTCGCAGTGACCGCGGCGGACGGCGCCGGCAACACGGCCACGCTCACGCGGGCCTACACGGTCAACCCGCTCAGCCTGACCGGCAAGATCGTCTTCACGCACGCGAACCACATCTGGGCGATCAACCCGGACGGCACGGGCCTCGTCCAGCTGACCACCGGCAGCGGCCTCGACGACCAGGCTGCAAAGTCGCCGGACGGGACGAAGATCGCCTTCGCCCGCCGCACGACGGCGAGCGGACCGTCGCAGCTCTGGCTCGCCGACGCCGACGGCAGGTTCGCGGTGCAGCTGACCTCGAGCGGGGACAACACGGCGCCGACGTGGTCGTCCGACGGCACCAAGATCGCGTTCTCGTCCAACATGACCGGCTCGAAGGGCTACGACATCTGGCTGCTGAACCCGAGCACCGGAGTGTTCACGAACCTCACGAACACCGACGGCGACGACCTGACCCCGTCGTGGTCACCAGGTCGCGACAGCGCGATTGCGTTCGCGTCGAACCGCAAGAAGAGCCAGTTCGAGATCTTCACGATGACCTCCAGCGGCGGAAGCCAGACCCAGCTCACCAACGATCCGGGCGCCGACGTCGAGCCGAGCTACTCCCCCGACGGCGCGAAGATCGCGTTCTCCAGCAACCGCGCGACTTCCGGGACGACCAACGGCTACGAGATCTATGTGATGGGCGCGCCGAACGGCAATTCCCAGACCCGTCTGACGACCCTGACCGGCGATGACCGGGCGCCCGCCTGGGCGAGTGCGACCAAGATCGTCTTCTCCTCGGCGCAGTTCTCCGGCCTTGCCACCGTTGCGCCCACCGGCGGGACCTCGACGAAGATCCCGAACACGGTGTCCGGGGACACGAACCCCGGCTAAAACCCTACGCGGTCGCGGACTTCGGCCGCCGCCCGCGGCGCGCAGCAGCGCGGCCCGGAAGCTTGCCGGCGCAGTTGTCGCACAGGTCCGCGACCTTCGATCCCCGCCGTGCGTCCGCGTACGTGACGCGCATTGCAGCGCCCCTGGTCTCCTCGACCTCGGCGCCACAGCTGTCGCACACGAGCACTGTTTTCTTCGCCATCTTTTTGGTCTCCTTCGACAGGTTGGAGCGACCAGCGTACTCGAAAAAACCTGCTACGAGAAGTCGCGTCCGAATTGCCTCGGGATTCGCGGAGGTTAGTCGCGAAGCGCGCGCACGCCCAGCACGGCCGAAAACCCGAGCAGCCCGACACCGGCGACGACGTCGACGGTGCGCAGGGAGCGGGCCGAAAAACGGCGGCCGGCCGCCGCCGCGGCTGTCGCCAGGAGAGCGAACCACGTGGCCGAGCCGATCGCCACGCCGACGAGCATCGGCACCGCCGCGAGGCCGGCGACCGAGGCGACCGAGAAGATGCCCGCCCAGGAGGCGATCGTCAGCGGGTTCGAGGCCGTCGCGGCGAGGGCGGTGAGATAGGCGCGGGCCGGCGTCGCCACCTCCTCAACCGCCTCGCCGCCCTGCCGGACGCGGAACGCGCTCCAGAGCGTCCGGGCGGCGATCGCCGCGAGCACAACCGCGCCGACGAGGCCGAGCGCGATTCGCAGCGCGTCGATCTGCAGCAGCGCGCTCGCCCCGGCGACGCCGAGAGCCGCGTACAGCGTGTCGACCGTCGCGGCCGCAGCCCCGACCGCGGCGCCCGGCCGGAACCCGTGGCGGACGCTCGTGCGCACGCAGAGCAGCCAGATCGGCCCCACCTCGGCTGCGACGAGAAATCCGAGCCCGAACCCCGATGCAAGCGCCACATCCACGGGGGGAACCTACAATCGTCCGCCGTGGAGCTGAAGACGATCGCGGTGCTCGAAGGCGACCAGACGGGCCAGGAGCTGCTCGAGGAGGCGCTCCGCGTGCTTCAGCCGGACGTGATCGGGCTCGAGCTCGACCTGCCGCGGTACGACCTGTCGCTCGCCCGCCGCCGGGCGACGCAGAACGGCATCGTCCACGAGGCGGCGCAGGCGGTACGCGACGCAGGCCTCGGCCTCAAGGCGGCGACGGTCACCCCCGAGGAGCGCGGTGACGTCGGCTCGCCGAACCGAATTCTGCGCGAGGAGATCGGCGGCAAGGTGATCGTGCGGACCGGTCGCCGGATTCCCGGCGTGGTCCCGTTCGGCGGCGTGCACGCGCCGATCTCGGTCGTTCGGATGGCGGTCGGGGATGCGTACGGCGCGAAGGAATGGCGCGAGGGCGTCGGCGACGAGGAGGTCGCGTACCGGACGGAGCGGATCGAGCGCTCGGTCTGCCGCGCCGTCGCCGAGTTCGCGTTCCGCGAGGCGGCCCGCGCGGGCGCCAAGGTCTTCGGCGGTCCGAAGTTCACGGTCTCGCCCACCTACGAGGGCCTGCTCAAAGAGGAGATGGACGCGGCGGCCGCCCGCTATCCCGAGGTGCCGTACGAGCCGCAGCTGATCGATGCCACCTTCGCATTGCTGGTCGCATCGACGGGCGAGCCGCTCGTGATCCCCGCGCTCAACCGCGACGGTGACATCCTCTCCGATCTGGTGCTGCCGCTCTTCGGGTCGATCGCAGGCTCGGAGTCGATGGTCGTCGCCTTCGAGGGAGAAGACCTCGAGCCGACGGCCTTGATGGCCGAGGCGGCGCACGGCACCGCGCCGTCGCTCGAGGGCAAGAACGTCGCGAACCCGATGGCGATGATCCTCGCTGCCGCGGCACTGCTCGCCCAGACCGATGCGGGCGCCTCCGCCGCGCGTGCGATTCGCGAGTCGGCACTCGAGGCGGTGGCGCAAGGCGTGAAGACCGCCGATCTCGCCGGCCACGCGTCGACGACAGAGTTCACCGACGAGGTGATCTCGCGAACACGTACGAAGCTCGAGGTCTGGACGAGTCTCTAGGCGCGCTCGACGCGCTGGCGCATACGCCGGTGCACGAGGAAGGCGGCGATCGCGAGGACCGCCAGCACGACGACGGCGATCAGCCCGTACCGGCTGACCGCGTCGGCGGCCGCCTTGCCGGCGTAGTAGGCGAGGAGGCCGACACCGGTGGCCCAGACGATTCCGCCGGCCGCGTTGAAGGCGAAGAAGCGCCACCAGGTCATGTGGCTGATGCCGGCGACCCAGGCGGCGGTCACGCGAAGGACGGCGATGAAGCGCCCGAAGAAGACCGCCTTGCCGCCGTGCCGCTGGAAGAAGCGCTCGGCGGGCGGCAGCGTGCGTTCGGCATACCGCGCAACCGGCCCCCAGCGCTCGAGCAGCCGACGGCCTCCGAACCGTCCGAGCGCGTAGCCGACGTTGTCCCCCACGATGGCCGCTATGGCGGCGACCACGATCACCGAGACGATCGAGAAGTGGTGCTCGACGCCCGAGCGCGACAGAAAAGCGGCGGCGATCAGGCTCGTCTCGCCGGGCAGGGGAACGCCGGCGGATTCGACCGCGACCAGGAGGAACAGCAGCGCGAGCCCGTAGTGGACGAGCTCGTGGGTCACGTCGTCACCGTGCGCGCAAGTGTAGGCGTGCAGGTCGCGCACGCCGGTGGATGCGATAGCGTCGTCGCCTCATGCGCCTCGGCGTTCCGCAGGAGACCGCGCCCGGCGAACGCCGCGTCGCGCTCGTTCCCGAGACGGTCGGGCGGCTGCCGGACGGCGTGGAAGTCGTCGTCGAGGCGGGCGCAGGCGACGCGGCGGCCTTCACCGACGACGCGTACCGCGACGCCGGAGCGACGATCGGCGATGCGTGGAGCGCAGAGCTCGTGGCGAAGGTCGCCTGGCCGTCGGCAGACGAGACTGCCAGGCTCCGCCCCGGCCAGGCGCTGATCGGCTTTCTCGGCGGTTCGGAGGTCGCCCTCCCGGCAGGCGTGCTTGGCTTCGCGCTCGAATCGATTCCGCGGATCACGCGCGCGCAGCCGCTCGATGCGCTGTCGTCGCAGGCCACGGTCGCGGGCTACAAGTCGGTGCTCCTCGCGGCCGACCGACTGCCGCGGTTCTTCCCGATGCTGACGACGGCGGCGGGAACGGTCCCCCCGGCGAAGGTGCTCGTGATCGGCGCCGGCGTGGCCGGTCTGCAGGCGATCGCGACCGCCCGGCGCCTCGGGGCAGTCGTCTCGGCCTTCGACGTGCGGCCCGCCGTCGCGGAGCAGGTCAAGTCGCTCGGCGCGACGTTCCTCGATCTCGGCGTCGAGGGCGAGGAGACCGAGGGCGGCTATGCGCGCGAGCTGACGCCGGAGCAGCAGGCTGCTCAGCAAGCGGCGCTGCAGGAGCGGATCCCGCAGTTCGACGCGCTGATCACGACGGCCGCGATTCCCGGCCGGCCGGCACCCAAGCTCGTCACCGCCGACGCGGTGCGGGCGATGCGGCGCGGATCGGTGATCGTCGACCTGGCTGCCGAGACCGGCGGGAACTGCGAGCTCACCGAGCGCGGCCGCGAGCTCGACGTGGGCGGCGTCACGATCGTCGGGCTGACGAACCTGCCGTCGCTGATGCCGACTCACGCCAGCCAGCTGCTCTCGCGCAACGTGGCTGCGCTCGCCGCGCTGCTCGTCCGCGAAGGCGAGCTCGACCCGGACTGGGACGACGAGATCGTCGCCGGCGCCTGCGTCACCCGGGAGACGGTCTCCGTATGAGCCGTAGGCTCGACGGAGGCTCACAGAGAGCGGAGGCGCCGGCTTCGCCGGCGCTGGAGCGGATATGAGCCACGGCGCGCTGCTCACGTTCGAGCTGACGATCCTGGTGCTGGCGATCTTCCTCGGCTTCGAGGTGATCTCGAAGGTGCCGGCGCTGCTGCACACGCCGCTGATGTCGGGCACGAACGCCATCCATGGGATCGTGATCGTGGGCGCGATGCTGGTCGCCGGCGCGGGCCACAAGGACACGCTGACGACGACGATCGGGCTGATCGCCGTGGTGCTCGCGTCGGCGAACGTCGTCGGCGGCTTCGTCGTCACCGACCGGATGCTCGAGATGTTCAAGAAACGGGAGCCGCCGAAGGACGATGGGCGAGAACGCGACTAGGCTCGCCTACCTGGTCACGATCGTGACCTTCATCCTCGCGTTGCGGTTCCTCTCCAGCCCGGCGCACGCGCGCCGCGGGAACCAGATCGGCGCGATCGGGATGTTGATCGCGATCGTCGTCACGTTCGCGCAGAGCAGCATCGTCAGCTACTGGGAGACCGCGGTCGGCATGGTCATCGGCGGCGGCTTCGGAGCGGTCGCCGCACGCCGCGTGAAGATGACTGCGATGCCGCAGATGGTGGCGCTCTTCAACGGCGTCGGCGGCGGCGCGGCAGCACTGGTCTCGCTGGCGGAGTTCCATCGCACGGCGCCGGCAAGCGGCGACCTGCAGCGCGACATCAGCTCGTCGATCGTCCTCTCGGCGCTGATCGGATCGGTCTCGTTCGCCGGCTCGCTGATCGCGTTCGGAAAGCTGCAGGAGCTGATCCAGGGGCGGCCGATCACGTATCCGGGCCAGCGCGTCGGGAACCTCGTGCTGCTCGCGGCCTGCGTCGCCGCCGGGACCGCGATCGTGGCCGGCGCCGAGCAGCAGTGGCTGCTGTGGGTGCTGATCGCGGGCGCAGCCGCGTTCGGCGTCCTCTTCGTACTGCCGATCGGCGGCGCCGACATGCCGGTCGTGATCTCGCTGCTGAACGCGTGCACGGGGCTGGCGGCGGCCGCAACCGGCTTCGAGCTCGAGAACAACGTCCTGATCGTCTCGGGCATGCTCGTCGGCGCGTCGGGAACGCTGCTCACGCTGATGATGGGGCGGGCGATGAACCGCTCGATCGGCAACGTGCTGTTCGGTGCGTTCGGCCAGGTGAGCACGAGCGCGGCCGAGACCGCGGCCGCCGGGACCGGATCGGTGCGGTCGACGACCGCCGACGACGTCGCGGTGATGCTCGGGTACGCACAGAAGGTCGTGATCGTGCCGGGCTACGGCATGGCGGTCGCGCAGGCGCAGCACGACGTCCGCAGCCTGGCCGACCTGCTCGAGGCGCGCGGCGTCGAGGTGACGTACGCGATCCATCCGGTCGCCGGCCGGATGCCCGGCCACATGAACGTGCTGCTGGCGGAGGCGAACGTCCCGTATCCGGCCCTGAAGGAGATGGACGAGGCGAACGCCGAGTTCCCGCGCACCGACGTCTCGCTCGTGATCGGCGCGAACGACGTCGTCAATCCGGATGCGAGGAACAATGCAGCGAGTCCCATCTACGGGATGCCGATCCTGAACGTCGACGCGTCGAATGCGACGATCGTGCTCAAGCGGTCGATGAACCCCGGGTTCGCGGGCATCGAGAACCCACTCTTTCTCGATCCGAAGACGCTGATGCTGTTCGGCGACGCGAAGGAGTCGGTCGGGCGACTCGCCGCCGCCGTCAAGGCGCTGTGACGTCGGTCCCCGTCTTTACGCGCCGGCACGTGGAGCAGGCGGTGCCACCGGCCGCTGCGCTCGACGCGGTGCGCGAGGCGTTCGTCGCACATGCGCGCGGCGAGTGGACGATGCCTGCGAAGGTCTACGTGACGAACTATCCGGCGGGCGACTTTCGCGCGATGCCGGCGCTCGGCGGCGGCCATGCGCTGCTCAAGTGGGTGACGTCGTTTCCGGGTAACCCGGCGCGCAACCTCCCCACGGTCACCGGTCTCGTCCTGCTCTCGAACGCCGAGACGGGCCAGCTCGAGGCGATCCTCGACGCGGCCGCCGTGACGGCACTCCGCACGGGCGCGGCCGCGGTGCTCGCAGCCGAGACACTGGGCCGGTCGAATGCGCGCACCGCAGCCGTGGTCGGCGCGGGGGTCAACGGTGCGGCAGCGGCAGCGACCTTCGTCGCGCGCGGACGAGACGTCTCGCTCTGGGACGTCGACGCAGACCGCGCGGCAACCGTCGCCGAGTCGCTCGGCGCGTCGGTCGCCGGTTCACTCGAGGAAGCGCTCGCGGCCGACCTGCTGGTGACGGTGACGCCGGGACACGAGGTGCTGATCGGCGACGGAACGCTTCGCGCCGGACAGCACGTGTCGCTGATGGGCGCGGACGGCCCCGGGAAGGCCGAGATTGCGCCGTCGGAGCTGGCGCGCACGCGCCTGTTCTGCGACGACTGGGAGCAGGCGAGCCACGGCGGCGAGCTCGCGGCCGTGTCGGCCGCCGGGCTGATCGCGCGCGACGACGTCACGCAGCTCGGCGACGTGCTCGCAGGCTCGGCGCAGGGGCGGACGAACGCCGAGGAGATCACGACGTTCGACTCGACCGGGCTCGCGATCCAGGATCTGGCCGTCGCGCTGGCGGCGTACGCGCGCGCCGGCGAGCTCGATCTTCAGGCCGTCGAGCTCTAGCCGGGCCGCGAAACCCTCCTAGCCGGTCCGCGCCCAGTACGGCTTGACGCACGGGTGCGCCTTCACCTTGGCGGCGGGCAGGTTGAACGTCCAGGTCACGAACGGCTTGCCGGCGCTCTGACCGACGTTCCAGGAGATCCACTTGCCGAGCGTGCTGTGCACCTTCGTGAAGTACGCGACCCCCGTCGTTCCCTTCTTCAGGTAGCTCGGGTGGAGGACCGCCTGCCCGTGCTTCTTGAAGCACACCTCGATCGAGGTGCTGACGCTCTTCGGCGTAGCTGCGCCCGGAGGGGCCAGGAGCAGCGCGGCAAGTGTGGCGATGACGAGAGCTTTCACAGGGACCCACCTCTTGGGTACCTGCATCGCGGGTCTTTTCAAACCTCCCGCATGCCGTCGACGTCCCCGGTCACCGCGTAGACGATCCGGTGGGGCGAGGTCGCGGTCGAGGCAGGCCGGAACGTCGAGATCCGGGCCGGAGCCGCATCGGCGAAGGGCGCGCGGAGGGCCTGGGGGCGGTGCGACCAGCGGCGCAGGGCCCGCGCGGCGCGCCTCTCGTCGCCCTGACAGGCGTCGAGGAAGCTCTCGACCGACCGTTCGTAGTCCTCCCACATGCTCTCGAGGTCGATCACGAGCGCCGCCACCTGCCCGACCAGGACGTGCTGCCAGTGGGCGTCCGGGCGACCGTGGGCGACGATCACGCCGGCGCCGGGAGGCTCGTTCCGGAGCAGCGGCGTTCGCCAGGACGTCCAGAGCAGGATCGCGTGCTCGTCGCCGCGAGGGAAGTGCTCGCGGAAGTATCCCGCCCAGCGGTCGCGGCCCTTCGCCCCGCCGGTCTGGCTCAACCGCACCGCGGCCTGGAGCCGGATCGCCAGGAGCTGGTGGCGCTCGTACGCGAGCGTCTCGTCCCGGCGGCGCAGCGGCTTCGGAGTCCGGAGACCATCGAGGAGCGCGTCGCGGAGGTCCGCCAGCGTGGGGTCGGTCACGGGGAGAGGCTAACGGTGCGCCATGACGACAGCGCCGCCTGTGCAGGGCCGCGATACATTCACCGCGTGTCGGCATCGGGCAACGTTCGCGCGTCCGACCAGGAACGCGAGCAGGTGGCCACCGAGATCCGCGAGCATTTCGCGCAGGGACGCCTCGACACGGAGGAGCTCGGCGAGCGGCTCTCGCTCGCCTACGCCGCACGCACACGAGCCGACCTCGAGGCGTTGCGGCACGACCTGCCGCGGCTGCCTGGGTCGCCCGCGATGCGGCGGGCGGAGGTCGCGGAGCGTCGGGCCGAGCTGTCGCGACACCTGCTCCAGCAGACCGGCGGCGCGCTCGTCCCGTTCGCGGTGTGCACGGTGATCTGGCTGGCGTCCGGCGCAAACGGCAGCTTCTGGCCGATCTGGGTGATCCTGATCGCAGTGATCCCGCTGCTTCGGAACGGCTGGCGGCTCTACGGGCCCGCCCCGGACTTCGAGCGCGTCGAGCAGGAGCTCCGCGGGGAGCATCGGCGGCGGCGACGGCTGCCACCCGGGCCGCCCTCGCCTCCGTAGGTGCGGATCAGGCGACTGTCGCAAACGCCTTGCGCCGCCCGCCGACCGAGAACACGACCGAGTAGCGTGCCGCGTCCGACCACTCGCTGAGCTCGACGGTGTCGTCGAGCTCCAACGGGTCGCCGTAGTCGAGCCCCGCGCTGAGCGGGCGCCGCAGATCCGACCCGCGTAGCGCGAGGCGGTGCTCGACGGCCTGCCAGTGGACGGCGTTGTTCACGTGACCGTGGAGATCGACGTCGCTCGAGCGGAGCGGCCACACGGTCGACTCGGCGGACGCGGGCGGCTCCGGCAGCTCGATCTTCGTGGAGACGTGATTGCCCTTGGCCGCTTCGGCGTACACGCCGAACTGCTCGAGTCGCGCAGGACGCGCATCCGGGCCGAGGTGGATCCAGACGGAGTCGACCTCGAGCCGCCCGTCCGCGTCGCCGACGAGCGACCAGCGGCGACCGGCCGCGATCGCCGCCAGGCCGTTGCACCAGGTGACGATCTCCACGGAGCCGTCGTCGACGAACGGCACCTCGATCTCGATCCGGATCCTGCGGATGAACCAGAGATGGTCCGGCATCCCCCACCCCGTCTCCTGGACGTCCTCGATCGCAGCGTCCTGGAGGTAGCGCGCGACCGCATCCAGACGGAGCCGCCCCTGGCTGTCGACGTCCGCGAGGCGGACGCGGCGGTGCGTCGCGAACGTCCGACCGGACGTCGGCAGCTCGGAGAACGGCGGCCCGGCCAGCGCGGCTACTTCTTGAGAAGCGAGCCGAGCAGCGCAGCACCGCCTGCGACCGCGCCGCCCTCGGCGGCCGTCTCGGTGACGATGTACGGCTGCAGGGCGTGCGCCAGGGCGGGCAGCGTGATGGACTGGAGCCAGACCGTTCCGCTGCCGGTGAGCCGCGCGAGGAAGAGCCCGTCGCCGCCGAACAGCTTGTTCCGGATCCCCGGAATCGTCGTCAGCTCGACGTTCACGGTCGATTCGAACAGGCCCACGTGACCGGGATGCACACGCAGTTCGTCCCCGGGCGTGAGTGTGTGCTCGACGACGTCGCCGTGCAGCTCGACGAACGCGTGGCCGCGTCCGGACAGGCGCTGGAGCACGAAGCCGGCGCCGCCGAAGACTCCCGCGCCGAGCCGCTGCTGCATGTGGATGCTCAGCTCGACACCGGGGTCGCAGCAGATGAACCCGTGGCGGTGGACGACGTACTCGGGGCCGTCGCCGAGCTCGACGCGGCGGATCGTGCCGGGCGCCTTTGCGGCGAAGGTCACCGAGCCCTCGCCCGACTCCACGGTGTAGCTCGTCATGAAAAACGTGCCTCCGGCCATCGCGCGCTTGGCCGCGCCGAAGAACCCTCCCTGCGCCATACCGACGTTCTTTCCCGTCTCGAGCTGGACCTTGCCGCGCATCCAGGCGAGCTCGCCCGACTCGGCGATCACCTCATCCCCTTGCGCCAGCGAGACCTCGAGGATCGGGGTCGTCGCGCCTTTGATCTCGTAGCGCATGTTCGTGCTCCTTCCGGGTCAGGCCTGCCGGTGGGTGGGTGCGTGCGCCGAGAGCTTACGGGCGCCGGCCAGCCGGCCCGACCTCACCCGGCCACGTGCAGCTCGGCGCGGGACGGATCGAACAGCTCCAGCTCCGCCGGCCGCTCGCCGAGTACCGCCCGCGCGACGAGGTCGCCGCAGGCCAGCCCGAGCACGTTTCCGTGCCCGGAGTACCCCCCGGCGATCCAGACGCCGTCGCGTCCCGGCACTGGCCCGACCAGCGGCAGCTCGTCGGGCGTCGTTCCCCAGATGCCGGCCCAGCGGTGCGTGATCCGCGGCGGTTCGCCCACGAGTCTCGTCGCCAGCTCCTCGATCCGCGCCTGCACCGCCTCGGTGGTCGCTTCGACGGCGGTCTCCTCCTCGTCCAGCGCCGCGTCGCGACTGCCGCCGATCACCAGGCGCCCGTCGGGCCGCTGGTGCCAGTAGTCGTACCCACCGCGCGCGTAGTGGGGCTGCAGGTAGCGAAGCTCGGGCAACGGCTCCGTCGCCAGCACCTGGCCGCGCGTCGGCCGGACGACCGCGGCGAGCTCCGGCAACAGCGACGCCGTGAAGCCGTCCGCCGCGACGACGACGGTCGGTGCGTCGAGCAGGTCGAGCGTGACGGGCTCGCTCGGGCGGAGCTCGGCCCCGGCGTCCTGCGCCCGCGTCGCAAGGCGACGGACCCACCGGGCCGGGTGGATCACCCCATCGGGCGGGTGCAGCAACGCTCCGCGGTAGAGCCGGCCGAGCGGCTCCGGCAGCTCCTCGACCCACTCGACGGCGAAGCCGTCCTCGCGCAGCGCGTCGTATTCGCGTCGCAGCGCGTCGTGCTCGGCCTCGTCGAAGGCGAGCCGCAGGCTTCCGACCCGGCGAAAGGCGTCGCCGGCGAGCTCCTCCAGTCGGTCGACGGAGCGCTCGGTCAGCGCCATCAACGTGCGGGCCCGGTCGCGCCCGTATGCGTCTCGCGCCGCGTCGTACGGAGTCGCGGCACCACGAAGGGCGAAGCCCCCGTTTCGGCCGCTCGCACCGCCGGCGATCTGCCGTGCATCGTGCAGGCGAACGCGGACCCCTCGCTCCGCCAACGTCAGGGCGCAGGAGCAGCCGGTCACGCCGCCGCCGACCACGACCACCTCGGGATCCGCCCCGAGACGGGCTGTCGAGCGCAGTGCAGGCGCGTCGTCAAGCCAGTATGAAGTTGTCGGCACGATCGTCGATCCTATGCGGGCGGCATCACCCCCCGGTAGACGCCGTCGGCCTCGCGCAACAGGCCGAGCAGCTCGAGCTCGACGAGAGACGCGGAGACGACGGCCGGGTCGAGGGCCGTGTGTCGCACGATCTCGTCGAAGGTGACGGCCGCATCCGCGACTACGGCCCGAACGCGCTCTGCGGCGGCGCCGAGCGGCGCGCCGGGCGCCACCGGGCCCGCTTCGACCGGGGAAACACCGACAGCGTGCAGGACGTCAGCGGCCGTGGTGACCGGGGTCGCTCCGAGCCGGAGGAGTGCGTTGGTGCCGGCCGACAGGTGTGACGTGATCTCGCCGGGCACGGCGAGCACCTCCCGGCCCTCCTCGAGCGCGAGGTCGGCGGTGATCAGCGCACCGCTCCTGACGCGCGCCTCGACGACGACGGTGGCCTCGCAGAGGCCGGCCACGATCCGGTTTCGGGCGGGGAAACGCCAAGGCGCCGGCTCGACCCCGGGTGCGTACTCGGAGACGATCAGTCCGGTGGCGGAGACGTCCGCCGCCAGCGCGGCGTGAGCGCTGGGATAGTCGCGATCGATGCCGCAACCGAGCACGGCCGCCGTTCGGCCGGTTGCGAGCGCGCCACGGTGCGCGGCGGCGTCGATCCCGCGGGCGAGGCCGGACACGACCAGCACTCCCGCATGGGCCAGCTCGCGCGCGAGCATCGTCGCGACGTCCGAGCCGTACGTCGAGCAGGCGCGGGCGCCGACCACCGCGACGCACGGGCCTGCGAAGACGTCGAGCGGCGCCGAGCCGCGGACGAACAGGCCGACGGGAGGATCGTGGATCCGGCGGAGGCGCTCAGGGAACAGAGGCTCGCTGCGGGACACCCAGCGAAGCCCGGCCGCCGCGAGCGCCTGACGACACGCCTGCTCGTCGAAGGCACGGCGGAACTCGTCGAACCGGGCGCTCCGCGGCTCGGTCACGAGATGCGAACCCATGGCAGCGGCGAACATCGCGGTCGCCAGCTCGGTCACCCGCCGAGCTCCCGCGGCGGGCGGTAGGAGAGCGCTTCGGCGAGGTGCTCGGGAGCGACCGCGTCCGCCGAGGCGAGCGCTGCGATCGTCGTCGCGACCGTGGCGACCCTCGCCCGGCCACGACCCGAGAGGGGCAGCCGTTCGACGGCACGGGTGAGCAGCTCGGCTGCGGGAGCGGACAGCTGCGGCGGGCTCGCACCGAGTCGGGCGCGGGCCGCTCGAACGCGTGCCCGAACCTCCTCCGAGGCCTCGCCGGGCGGACCGGCGAGCTCGGTTCCGCGCGAGCGGGGCATCGCGAGCACCAGATCGAAGCGGTCGAGCAGCGCCCGCGAGAGCCGCTCCCGGTGAGCCTGCAGGCGCTGGGCGCTGCACGCGCAGGCGGCGCCCGGAACGCCGCGCGCACCGCACGGACAGAGATTCATCGTCGCGACGAGCTGGAATCTGGCCGGGAACGTCGCCCGACCGGCGACCCGTACGACGCACACGGCTCCGTCCTCGAGCGGCTGGCGAAGCGATTCGAGTGCTGCCCGGGCGAATTCGGGAAGCTCGTCGAGGAAGAGCACGCCGCGATGTGCGAGGGTCGCTTCGCCGACGCGCGGCCCGCCGCTGCCGCCTCCGCCGCCCACGATCGCGGCGGTGGAGGCGGAGTGATGGGGCGCGCGGAACGGCGGCACCCTGACGAGCCCGGCGCCGGCCGTCAGGACCCCCGCGACCGAATGGATGCGCGTGACCTCGAGCGCCGCCTCGTCGTCGAGCAGCGGCAGGACTCCGGGGAGCCGGCGGGCGAGCATCGTCTTCCCGGTCCCGGGCGGACCGGCAAGCAGCAGGTTGTGTCCGCCCGCGGCGGCGATCTCGAGCGCACGTCGCGCGCGCTCCTGCCCGCGGAGATCAGCGAGGTCGGGCACCGGCGCGGCGTCCTCCGCGGGCGGGGGCGGTGCGTGTGCGGTCGGTGGATCCCGAAGCCCGCGCAGGTAGGCCACCGCCTCCGCGAGATGCGCCGCGGGAACGGGCTCGACGCCCGCGAGCGCCACCTCGGCTCCGGACTCGGCGGGGCAGACGACCCGCTCGAGGCCGGCTCGCCGCGCGCCCTCGGCCGCCACGAGCGCTCCGGGAACCGGCCGCAGACGACCGTCGAGCGCGAGCTCGCCGATCGCAGCGTGTCCCGCCAGTGCACCGGGCGGGAGCTGGTCGGACGCGGCGAGCACCGCGAGCGCGATCGGCAGGTCGAACCCCGAGCCCTCCTTCCTCAGGCCGGCCGGGGCGAGGTTGACGGTGAGACGCGTGCGCGGCCACTCGAGCTCCGCGGACGCGATCCCGCTGCGGACGCGGTGCTTGGCCTCCTGGCACGCCCGGTCGGCGAGCCCGACGATCGTGAACGCGGGTGCGCCCCGCTGCAGATGCGCCTCGACCTCGACGCGGCGTGGATAGAGGCCGACGAGCGCGTGGGTGACGGTGCGGGCGACCACGTTGTCACGCTAGGCGACAACCTGGTGCGTGTCTGTGTCGACTTCGTGACGAATCTGGCGCGTGAGGGCGCGCGCAGGCGCCCGGGCCTAGCGAGCAGTCAACCCGATCGAGCGTTCGCGGTCGGCTCCGGGCTCCCAGTCGCGACGACGCTCGAAGCGCAGCGTGAACGCCCCCGGCTCCGTCGCCTCGAGCTCGAACACCTTCTCGCCGGTCGCTCCAGGTGCAGCCTCCTCAGGCGAACGGGGAGCTTCCCGTCGGAGTCGAACCGCCGGTGGCAGGTCGGCGGCCTGCCAGACGTAGCCTCCAGGGCCGTTGTCGGCCAGGACGACGACGAACGGCTCGCCCGCTAGGACGTCGATGTGATCGGGATCGGCGAACTCGCGCATGGCTGCTCCGGGCGCGGGCGGCTGAATGCCCGCGCCCGGCAGATGATCGCGCTACCAGACGTACATCTCGTGCACGAACTGGTCCGCTTCCTCCCGGAAGTTCACGGGCCGTCCACGATCCCGCGCATGTGCTGCGAGGAGCGCGAGCGCAGCAACGCCGCTGTCGGAGGTCGGAGAGAACCGGCGCCACGGCCCACCGGCGACATGCATCCACGAGAAGCGCGCAGCGTACGTCGCGTACAACGCGTCGACGTGCTTGTTCGTGGCCCACAGCCCGGCTCCGGTCGCAGCCACCGCAGCGCCGCCGGCCGTCGGGAGCGGCAACGACGGCTCCGCCTCCAGCGTCCCCACCTCGACGAACAGGTCACTCGTGAGCTGGGCGAGATCACGAGGGGCTTCGACTGCAGTGCCACCTCCGTCTCCCACTCCCGACCCGTCCTCGGGCGGCAGCTCGGTCGGATGAGGCTCGGTTTCGGTTGTTGACACGTCTCCCTCCTCGTCAGAGGACGTAGGCGAGCCGAATGGTCCCGCCTTGGTCGAATACGTTCACCGGCCGCGATGCTGCCTTCGCAGCGACCATGTCGCCGAGCATCGTCAGCAGCACGTCGTCGTCGGTGGGCGACAGCTTGCGCCATCCGGCGCCTGCCCCTGACAGGTACACCCAGGCGTTGCGGGGCGACTCGTGCGCCCACAGCCCCTGCACCTGCCGGTTGGTCAGCCACTGGGTCAGGATCACGCCACTCGCGCCCCACGGCCCGGCCCAGGTCTCGATGCCGCACTGGCCGTACGCGATGCAGAAGAAGCCCGACTCGCCCCAGCCGGTCCCCCAGCTGTTCTTGCAGATCCAGAACCCGCCGCCGTCGTCGTAGCCGATGATCGACACGCAGTGGCCCCCGACCTGCTTGCCGGAGACGTGCTTGTAGATCCCGCTCCTGTAGGCGTAGAAGTCCTCGTAGACGATGAAGCAGGCCGCGATCGCCCCGTGGGTCGAGATCCAGTCCTTCATCGCGGCGGTGGAGGTCAGCTGTTGCATCTTGCTGATCTTCGCGTTCCGGTTCGGCCAGTCCGCATTGACGTTGCACGCCTGATCCCCGGCTGTGTACGGGAAGTAGTCCTCGTACGTGACGCCCTTGTCGCGGTACGCGATCAAGGCTCGTTCGGGCCACCAGCCGTTGCTGCAGTTGCGACCCTCGGCCTTCGCCCAGCAGTAGAAGAGCTGTGCCTCGGACAGGTCGAGGGTCAAGCTGGGATCGCGCCGCTCGTAGGAAGCTGTCGATTCGACCGCCGCCGTGCTGCCGAACGCGACGCACGAGCCACAGCCGCCCTGGTTCTTGATCGACGTGATGTAGGTCTTGCCGCCGACGTTCCGAAGATCGAACGCCGCGGGTGCACCGACGCTCGCCGCCGGCAGGTCCTCGACTGCGGCGGCGCCGCTCTCCAGTGCCGCATGCAACTCATCGACACTCGGCTCGCCCGGCGGCGGCGTGAAACCCAGTCTCTTCGCCCGCTCTGCGGGCGAAAGGCTCGTCATCGACGTCTCACCGGGCTCCCACGCTGCACCGGCATCGCGAACGTCCTGACGCAGACCTTCGAGGTTGATTCCGTCTGCCATCTTTCCCCCTCCCGTAGCTGCGTAGCTTTCGTGCGGCCGACGCGGGCGCGACCTCCTAGCCGACGCGTGTGTTGAACCTAGTCAGCGCGTCACTGGCTGACCATGGATCGGTCGATCCGAATCGGATCTCCCCGCCCCGGGCACCGGGAACTAGATCCTTCGAGCCCCACCCTCGACCTTGACTCGCGACCATTCGAGTCGTAGCGTCGCAGCGAGGCAACGAAGGAAGGACGCGTGTGCCGGCGCGGGCTGAGTCGTTGCTGCGGCCGCGGGTGAGACGCGCCCGATGAGGCGCGACGGGTGGCCCCGTGTCGCATTGCGGATCGAGACGGTCGTGTACCGCGATGCGCTCGCCCAAGCGTTGCCACGATCCCACCTGAGGATCGTCGACCGACTAAGTGACGCTGACGTGATTCTCGTGGACGTTGCGGCCAGAGACGGGATCGCGAACATCCGCCGGCTCGCGGAGACCGCGCCCGGGAAACGCCTGCTGGCGATCGGAGTTCGCGACGTCGACCGAGACGTCCTCACGTGTATCGAGGCCGGCGCGATCGGCTATGTGCTTCGCAACGCGACGCTGGAGCAGCTTGCCGACAGCGCGCGACACGCGGTGTGCGACGAACCACTGGCCTCACCTCACGTCATCGCGAGCCTGATGCGGCGGGTGGCAGCCTTGTCGGCGAAGGGCTCGCAGCACGGCAGCGTCGGCGACCTGACCTCGCGAGAGCTCGAGGTCGTGGAGCTCATCGAACAGGGATTGTCGAACAAGGAGATCGCACAGCGGCTCTCGATCGCCGTGACGACGGTGAAGAACCACGTCCACAGCATCCTCGAGAAGCTGAACGTGCAGCGTCGAGGCGAAGTCGCGTCGCTCGTCCGCCAGTCCGGGCTGAACACCTAGCAAACAGGCCGGGCGACGAGGATCTCCTCGAAGTACTCGCCGGCGCGCCGCCCCGTTCGGCGGTTGACGTGCCGCCGGTGCCGGCTCTCGAGCTCGAGACCCGCCCGCTCCAGGATCTCCGTGTACAGGCCGCGGCTGTCGTTCACGACGATGACGACTCGACCGTCGCGCGCAAGCGCTTCCGAAACCGTCGCCAGCACGGCGCCGACGCCCTCGACGTAGCTTTCGATCGCCACGCGAGCCGTCCCCCGCGCGGCGGCGCCGAGCTCACGGTCCCGCCGGTCGTCGAGACCGAGCAGCTCGTAGGCGTACCGATGCTGCTCGTGGTAGTCGATCAGGCCCGGGTACGGCGGCGAGGTGACGACGGCGTCGAACGGGCGCTCGAGCTCGGCGTCACGAGCGTCGCCGTGCACGACCTGGGCGACGTGACGCCCGCGCAGCCGCCCGAACTCCTTGAGGCGAGCGAGCGTGTCGAGCAGGTACCGTCGCACGAAGTGGTCGGCATGGTCGACCGGCCGGCACTCCCGCCGGTGCTTGTGGCACCAGTACGGCTCGAGCTGGGGCTGCTTGGGGAAGTCGAGGTCGAAGTGCGTGGTCAGCCGAGCCGACCGCGCCGCTCGGGCGAGCACGACGCGCAGGACGTCTGCACTCTCGTACTCGTCGATCAGCGAGCGGAACCGCAGCAGCTCGTTGCACGAGCGAGGCGCGAACCAGCGGCGAACGTAGGGCGTCGACCGGCCGGCTCGCCCGTCACCTCGGTCGAAACGCGCGAGCACGTCACGGAGCTCGCGTTCGAGCACGAACGGGTTGTGCTCGCGCGTCTTCACCTGCATGAGCAGGCAGTTGAACGCTGCGATGTCGATGCCGGTGGAGTCGTGGCCGCTCTCGAGCGCCTGCACGAGCGTCGTGCCCGACCCGGCGAACGGATCGAGGACGCGTCCGCCCGGCCGCACGTAGCGGCGGAGCAGCTCCTCGACGAGCTGCGGGACGTACTTGCCGAGGTAGGGATGGAGGCTGTGGACGTGCTTCGTGCGCAGGCGCTGCGGCAGCTCCTGCTCGGACCACGACAGCCCTGCGTCGAACTCGATGCTCTCGTAGAGCTGGTCCTGGGTCGCGGCCATCCGGCTTCGGGTTCGACGCCCGCAACCTGAATCCTCAGAACGCGTCCGGGACGTGCTCGAGCCGCCCGGCCCGCTCGGCGATCACGTCGAAGCGCACGCCGAGCTCGGCCAGCTCCCCGTGGGCGGCCAGCCACGCCTCGGCGGCGTGGCGCACGCGGCGCGCCTTCTCCGTCGTCACCATTTCGAGCGGGTCGCCGAACCGGTCACCCTGCTTGGCCTTCACCTCGCAGAAGACGAGCGTACGGCCGCGACGGGCGACGAGGTCGAGCTCGTAGCCGGCGATCCAACGGTTCGTGTCGAGGATGCGGTAGCCGCGCAGCCGGTACCACCAGGCGGCGCGCCGCTCGGCGGGGTGCCTAACCGGTGGCCTGGAGTGCGAGCTCTTCTTCGCTGAGGTACGCACGCGCGCGCCACGAGCGGCGATGGATCTCGCACGGCCCCAGCTCGCGGACGAGCCGCGTGTGCGACGGGGTGATGTACCCGACGTGCGAGCCGAACCCGTAGCCGGGGTAGAGCGCGTCGGCGGCGTGCATGTACCGGTCGCGAGTCACCTTCGCGACGATCGAGGCGGCCGCGATCGCGGCGCTCTTCGTGTCGCCGTCGACGACGGCCCGGTGCGGCGGGGCGGTCGGGCCGAGCTTGAACCCGTCGACCAGCGACGCGTCGGCGGGGCCGCAGGCCCACAGAGCCGCCCGCAGGCCGGCGAGGTTCGACCGGTGCAGCCCGTCGCGGTCGATCACGTGCGACGGGAAGACGTGCACCGAGACGCGCTCGGCGCAGCCGATCACGGCCCGGTACAGCTCGTCGCGCGTGGCCGGATCGACCTGCTTCGAGTCGTTCAGGAGCGCGAGCGGGCGCACCCGATGGTCGCGCAGCCGCTCGTAGTCGAACAGGACGCCGGCGACCACCAACGGCCCGGCGAGCGGGCCACGTCCCGCCTCGTCGGCGCCCGCGACGAGGCGCGCGCCGAGCCGCCGGTCGAACGCGAGGAGCTTCGATCCGGTTCGCTTCACGGCCACGGGCCGAGCATAGCCCCGGCCCCGGAGCGCTCCCGCGGCCGGGCCGCAAATGGCGCGAAATCGTTACGAAGAGCGGAGCTCGCGGACGCGAGCCTTCTTGCCGACCTTGCCGCGCAGGTAGTAGAGCTTGGCGCGGTTGACGTCGCCGATCGCGCCGACCTCGATCTTGTCGATCTTCGGCGAGTGCAGCGGGAACGTGCGCTCGACGCCGACTCCGAACGAGTTCTTGCGCACCGTGAACGTCTCGCGGGCCCCGGCCCCCTGCCGCTTGATCACGATGCCTTCGAAGACCTGGATCCGCTGGCGGGTGCCCTCGATCACGCGGAAGTGGACGCGCACCGTGTCGCCCGCCTTGAACTGCGGGACGTCGCGCAGCTGACGGCGCTCGATGTCCTGGATCGTCGTGCTCATGGCAAGGAGGGCCCGGGAGGCCGCGGGCATCGTAGCAGCCTCCTCCCTGAACGCTCAGCGGATGGAGATGCGGGACGGCGGCCAGTAGGTCGCGACGACCTTGCCGATCAGGTTCTTCTGCGGGACGCTCCCCCACGAGCGCGAGTCGCACGACGAAGACCGGTTGTCGCCCATCATGAAGTAGTGCCCCGGCGGGATCTTCTCCGGCGGGATCGTCCTGGCGTCGCGTCGCGACGGCTGCACGTACGGCTCCTTCAGCTTCTTGCCGTCGATGTAGACGTACCCCGACCGCTCCTCGAAGGTGTCGCCGGGGAGCCCGATCAGCCGCTTGACGAACGACGCCCCCCTCGCCGCAGCGGATGGCGGCGAGCGGCGGGGTCTTGAAGACGACGATGTCGCCCCGCTTCGGCGACCAGAAGTGGTAACAGAAGCGGCAGGCGAGGACGCGGTCCGAGAAGCCGGGCCTCGCACTCGGAGCCGGGGCGCGCGCAGTGGAGGGTCGGCTCCATCGAGCTCGAGGGGATCCGGTACGGGTTGATGACCCACGCTTGATCGCAAGCACGATCGCGATCGCCCCGGCGATCGTGACGAGCCAGTCGATCGTCACGCGCCAGCCGCGCGGTAGCCCTTCCGTCAGGCGGTCGATCGGGTTCCTCACCGGACGTGCTCCTTGCGCCAGCTCTCGATCCGGCCATGGTCGCCGGAGAGCAGGACGTCCGGCACCGACCAGCCCCGGAACTCCGCGGGCCGCGTGTAGTGCGGGTACTCGAGCCCGCCGCCGAGCTCCGGCGAGAACGACTCCGAGCTCGCCGGACCCTTCCGCCAGCGCGCCCGGGAGCCGCCGTGCGATCGCGTCGACGAGCACCATCGCCGGCAGGTCGCCGTTCGAGAGCACGTAGGGACCGATCGAGATCGCGTCGTTTGCGAGGTGCTCGACGATCCGCTCGTCGAACCCCTCGAAGCGCGCGGAGAGCAGGGCCAGCTGCTCGGCTCCTCCGCGAGCTCCTCGACCACGTCGCTGCGTCGAGCAGACGGCCCTGCGGCGTCAGCGCGACCACCCGGTGCGCCGGGTCGCCGCCGTACGCGGCCTCGAGCGCGGCCGCGACGACGTCGACGCGGAGCACCATCCCGGCACCACCGCCGTACGGCTCGTCGTCGACCTGGCCGCCGCGGAGCGGCGTCGTGTCGCGGTACGAGAACAGGCGCAGGTCGAGCTCGGTCGCCGAGGACGGTGGCGACGGGGCGTTGCTCGGTGAGCCAGGCGAAGGCATGCGGAACGAGCGTGAAGACATCGAGCCGCAAAGGACGTCAGTCGGGGTCGGAGAACCCGGAGGCGACAAGGATACGTCGCGACTTCGAGATCGATCGTCGCGCACGCAGGCCTCGACGAGCGGCAGCAGCGCGCCGTTGTCGAGCTCGAGCGCGTCGTTCGCGACACCCGGAGGACCGCGTCGACGACCTGTCCGAGCGCACGCCCGCCCTCCTCGACGACCTCGAGCCCGATCGAGCTCGAAGGTGTAGTACTCGTCCTCGCTCGGTCGGCGGCAGCGACGTCGCGCGCCACCTCGAGCGCAGCGCCCCGCGGCGACCGCCGGCTCGAGCCGGATCACCGGCCGCCCGCCGGCCAGCCTCGACGCGACGACCACGGCGTCCGCGACCGTCCGCGAGCAGCCGCGCGCCGACCTCGAACCAGCGCCGGTCCTCGCTCGCCTGCTCGACGACGAACGCGCCGTCGAGCCCGTGCGGCCGGCCGACCCGGCCGACGGGCACCCGCTCGCTCATCCGCCGAAGGCGGCGACGGCCTCGTCGCGCGTGACCGCGACGCGCAGGTTCTCGTCGACGAACGAGGCGGCGCCGGGCCAGTCGCTCTTCGTCAGCGCGTCGATCGCGCCGTCCACGTCGAACGCGGTCCTGCGAAACGACGGCTCGGCGTCGTCGACGAGCAGCCAGAACGCGGCAACCTCTCCCTCGTAGGGCATGCCGACCGAGCCCGCGTTCACGTACGCGCCGCGGCGCTGCTGCATGTGCGTGTGGCCGCCGACGACCAGCCGCGCGTCGACGCCGTCGAGGATCGCGGCGATCTTCTCGTCGGAGGTCGCGTCGGTGACGATCTCCTCGTCGCTGGCGGGCGTCGCGTGGCAGTAGAGGACGCCGTCGAGCGAGACGTGCAGCGGCCAGGCGCGGAGCTCGTCGGCGTCGGCCTCGCCGAGCTTCGTCACGATCCGCGCATCCGGCGCTCGCTCGGCATTGCCGCGGACGAACGACGCGTTCGCGACCGTGCGTGCGAGGGCCAGGGTCTCGACGGGAAACGGCCCGGCGACGAGGTCGCCGCCGAACACGACCGCCTCGACGTGCTCGCGCTCGACCTCGGCGAGCACGGCCTCGAGCGCCCACGGCATGCCGTGCACGTCGTAGAGCGCCGCAGTGCGCACCGGCTAGGCGAGGTCGGCGATCTCGACGAGCACGCGACGGCCGTCGCGCACCGCGCTCGCGCGCACGACGCGTACGCAGGGCGCGCACGATCCTGCCGCCGCGGCCGATCACCTTGCCGACGTCGTCGGCCGCGACGTGGAGGATGCAGGACGAGCGCCCCGTCGCGGTCCTCGGTCTCCACTCGCACCTGCCCCGGCTCGTCGACGAGCTCACGCGCGAGATACGCGAGCAGCTCGGCCATCCTCTACCTCTCGATGCCCTGGATCTTGATCAGCCGGGCGACCGCCTCGGTGGGCTGCGCGCCCTTGCCGAGCCAGTCCTTCACCTTCGCCTCGTCGAGGTCGATCGTCGACGGGTCGGTCTGCGGGTTGTAGCGGCCCGACGATCTCGAGGAACTTCCCGTCGCGCGGCGACCGTGAGTCGGCCGCGACGACCCGGTAGATCGGGTTCTTCTTCGAGCCCACGCGCGTGAGCCGCAGCTTGACTGCCATGTGTCTCCTTTACCTCCGTCCACTCTTCCGTTTCTTGCGCTTGGATGATGCCTTCCGCGTCGCGGAGCGCCCACCGTCCGGGCTCCCGCCCGGCGGCGTCGAGTCCGGGCAGCTTGCCCTTCCCCATCTGCTTCATCATGCTCTCCATCTGCTTGCGCGCCTCGAGCAGCTGGTTCACCTGCTCGACCTGCGCGCCGGAGCCCCGTGCGATCCGCGAGTCGGCGCTTGCCGTCGATCACGTGAGGCGTCGACCGCTCGTGCGGGGTCATCGAGAGCACGATCGCCTCGACGCGCTTGAGCTGCTGCTCGTCCACGTCGACCTCGCCGAGCTGCTCCTTCATGCCGGGAATCAGCTTGAGGATGCCGCCGAGCGGCCCCATGCGCCGCAGCATCTTGTAGGCGCGGAGGAAGTCGTCGAACGTGAACTGGCCCTTCCGCAGGCGCTTCTCCATCTCCGCCTGCTCGTCGTCGGCGACCGCCGCTCGGCGCGCTCGATCAGCGTGAGCACGTCGCCCATGCCGAGGATGCGCGAGGCCATCCGGTCGGGGTGGAAGACCTCGAGCGCGTCGAGCTTCTCACCGGTCGCCGCAAACTTGATCGGCTTGCCGGTGACCGCCTTGACGCAGAGCGCTGCACCGCCGCGCGCGTCGCCGTCGAGCTTGGTGAGGATCACGCCGTCGAACGCGATGCGCTCGTCGAACGCCTGCGCGACGGACGACGGCCTCCTGGCCGGTCATCGCGTCGAGCACGAGCAGGACGTTGTGCGGCTTCGCCTCGTCGCGGACGCGGTCGAGCTCGGCCATCAGCTCCTCGTCGATCTGCAGTCGGCCGGCGGTGTCGACGATCACCGCGTCGAGGCCCGCCTCGCGCGCTCGCTCGAGACCGCTGCGCGTCGCCTCGACCGCGTCCTTCGTGTCCGTCCGGAAGACCGGGATCCCGATCTGCGCGCCGAGCTGCTCGAGCTGGTCGATCGCCGCGGGGCGCTGCAGGTCGGCCGCGATCAGGCCGGGCTTGCGGCCCTCCTTGCGCAGGTGGAGCGCGAGCTTCGCGGCGGTCGTCGTCTTGCCCGAGCCCTGGAGGCCGGCGAGCAGGATGACCGTGAACTTCCCGTAGGCGAGACCCGAGGCGCCCGAGCCCATCAGCTCGGTCAGCTCATCGTGCACCGCCTTCACCACCTGCTGCCCCGGCGTGAGGCTCTTCAGCACCTCCTCGCCGAGCGCGCGCTCGCGCACGCGGGCGACGAAGTCGCGGACGATCGTCAGGTTGACGTCGGCCTCGAGCAGGGCGAGCCGGATCTCGCGCATCGCGCGCGAAATCGACTCTTCGTCCAGCCGGCCCTTCTTGCGGAGATCGCCGAGCGCGCCCTGGAGCCGGTCCGAGAGGCTGTCGAACACGAGCGCGCATGGTAGCCGCAGGGCCGCCCGGGCCTAGACTCGAGACATGCCTGGCCGCCTGCGACACGGGTCGATCGCGGACCTCTAGCATCCGCGCGATGAGCTACCAGCCTGCCGAGAGCCGCTACGACCGGATGCAGTACCGCCGCTGTGGCCACTGGGGCCTCAAGCTGCCCGCGATCTCGCTCGGGCTGTGGCACAACTTCGGCGGGGACCGTCCGCTCGAGGACAGCCGCGCGATCCTGCGCCGCGCGTTCGATCTCGGCGTCACGCACTTCGACCTCGCGAACAACTACGGGCCCGCCCTACGGCTCGGCGGAGGAGACCTTCGGGCGCGCGCTCCGGCACGACCTGCGCCCGTATCGCGACGAGCTCGTGATCTCGACGAAGGCCGGCTACGACATGTGGCCGGGGCCGTACGGCGAATGGGGCTCGCGCAAGTACCTGCTGGCGTCGCTCGACCAGTCGCTCGCGCGGATGGGGCTCGAGTACGTCGACATCTTCTATTCGCACCGCTTCGATCCGGAGACGCCGCTCGAGGAGACGCTCGGCGCGGTCGCCTCCGCGGTGCACCAGGGCAAGGCGCTCTACGCCGGGATCTCCTCGTACTCCGCGAGCAAGACGCGCGAAGCGGCGGGGATCCTGCGCGAGCTCGGCACGCCGCTGCTCATCCACCAGCCGTCGTACTCGATGCTCAACCGCTGGATCGAGCCCGACCTGCTGGACGCGCTCGGCGAGCTCGGCGTCGGCTGCATCGGCTTCTCACCGCTCGCGCAGGGCATGCTCACCGACAAGTACCTCGACGGGATCCCGCCCGGCTCGCGCGCAGCCGCCCACACGTCGCTCTCACCGGATCTCCTCACCGACGATGCGCTCGACCGCATCCGCGCGCTCAACGAGATCGCGAAGGGCCGTGGGCAGAGCCTGGCGCAGCTCGCGCTCGCGTGGACGTTGCGCGACCCGCGGATGACGTCGACCCTCGTCGGGGCTTCCAGCGTCGCGCAGCTCGAGGACACGTTGGGCACGCTCGACAGGCTCGAGCTGTCGGACGACGAGCTCGCCGAGATCGACCGCTACGCGGTCGACAGCGGCATCAACCTGTGGCAGCGCTCGAGCTCGAGCTCGAGCTGAGCTCCAGCGACATCTCGAACTGCCGCAGGTCGAGCGAGCCGCGGAGCGCTTTCAGCGCGGCCGACGCGGGATCGCCCTCGGGCACGTTGACGTAGCTCAACCGCTCGCCACGCACGCGCAACGCACGCAGGAGCTCACGCGCCACCTCTTCGTCCCGCGCCGCAAGCTGCCCGATGCCGACGGTGCCTCCGACGACGCGGAAGAGCGCGGCACCCCCGTCGACCTCGATCCGCTCGCAACCCTCGGGCAGCGAGGCATCGGCGCGCTGCCACGGCAACCCGTCCTGGCCGAGCGGCCGTGGGGCGACCTCGCGAACCTCGCCTGCGCTCACGTCCGTGGTCAGCGACCAGACCTCGAGCAGTCGCTGTGTGACGAACCCGAGCTGCTCGTAGAGCCTTCGGGCGGGCTCATTCGCCTCGATCACCTCCAGCGTGACGAGCGGTGGCGCCTCGGCGAGCACGGATTCCATCAGCGCCCGCCCCACCCCGCGGCGGCGCGCCTCGGGAACGACGCCGATCCCGCCGATCCACCCGTGGTCGCCGCGGACCGCGAGGTTCGCGAGACCGACGGGCTCGTCGTCCTCGAACGCGACGCGCGAGCGGCCGAGGTCGATGTCCCACCGGCGCACGACGTCGTCGTGCGTTGCGGCGTCCATGTGGAACGGCACGAAGTACGCCTCGTACCCGCGTGTGAAGAGATCGGCGAGGAACGTCGAGTCGAACGACGACGCCGGCTCGAGCCTCACGCCGCCACCAGCGCGCGAGCGAAATCGGCAGCGTCGAACGGTCGCAGGTCGTCGAGCCCTTCGCCGACCCCGACGAGCTTGACGGGAATGCCGAGGTCGTAGGCGATCGCGACGGCGATGCCGCCCTTCGCCGAGCCGTCGAGCTTCGTCAGGGCGACACCGGTGACATCGACCGCCTCGGAGAAGAGCCGCGCCTGCTGCACCCCGTTCTGGCCGGTCGTCGCGTCCACGACGAGCAACGTCTCGTGGGGCGCGCCCTCGAGCCGGCCCGCGATCACGCGCTTCACCTTGCGCAGCTCGTCCATCAGGTTCGACTGCGTGTGCAGCCGCCCGGCCGTATCGACGATCACCACGTCGCCGCCGGCGTCGATCGCGTCGAATGCAACTGCGGCCGGATCCGCTCCGCGCTCACCGCCGACGAAGCGCGCCTGTGCGCGGTCCGCCCAGATCTCGAGCTGCTCCTCCGCCGCTGCGCGAAACGTGTCGGCAGCGGCGAGGGTGACGCTGCGACCGTGCTCGTGCAGCTTGCTCGCGAGCTTGCCGATCGTCGTCGTCTTGCCGGTGCCGTTGACGCCGACGACGAGGATCACGGCCGGCGCGTGATCGACGTCGAGCGTCGGAGGCTCGCCGAACAGCGTCGTGATCTCCTCGGCGAGTGCAGCGTTGAGCTCGGTCAGGTCCTGCCGCGCCTCGAGTCGCCGCACGAGCTCGGCCGTGGCGGTCACCCCGACGTCGGCGAAGAGAAGCGCCTCCTCGAGGCGTTCCCACGAGGCATCGTCACCGGGGTCGAACGCGGCGACCTGCAGCTGCTCGGTGAGCGCACGGCGCGACTTGCCGAGCGAATCGCGGAGCCGGCCGAACAGCCCACGGGTCTCCTCGGCGTCCTGCGCGGCCGACTCGGAGTCGCCCAACAGCTCGCCCCAGCTCCTCGCCATGACCGGGGGACGTTAGCCAGTCAAGGCTCAGGCGGCGCGCCGGTACGGGGGCGCGGTCGTTCACGCCGTCGCTGCGACCTCCTCGTCGCGCGGCAGCCTCCGCGACACGATCTGCGAGACGCCGTCGGACCCCATCGTCACGCCGTAGAGGACGTCGGCCGCCTCCATCGTGCGCTTCTGGTGCGTGATCACGATGAACTGCGCGCGGTCGGCGTAGCGGCGCAGCAGCTCAGTGAAGCGACCGATGTTCGTGTCGTCGAGCGCGGCCTCGACCTCGTCGAGCAGGTAGAACGGGCTCGGCCGCGACAGGAACAGCGAGAACAGGAACGCGATCGCGCCGAGGGCCTTCTCGCCACCCGACAGGAGGCTCAGCCGCTGCACCTTCTTGCCCGCCGGGCGGAGCTCGACCTCGATCCCGGGCTCCTCGCCTTCGTCGTCGGGCTCGGTCAGCATCAGGCGCCCTTCGCCGCCGGGGAAGAGCGTCGCCGCGACCTCGTTGAAGTGGCGCTGCACGGCGTCGAACGTCTCCGCGAACCGCGTCTCGACGGTGCGCGTCAGGTCGTCGCGCAGCCGCTCGAGCTCCTGCAGGCTCCGCTCGAGATCGGCGCGCTGCTCGGACAGCTCCGTCAGGCGCTCCTTCTCGGCCTCGTACTCCTCCTGCGCGAGCGGGTTGACCTGCCCCAGCGACTCGCGACGCTTCTCGCAGCGTGCGAGCTTCTCGGCGAGCTCGTCGCGGTTCTCGCCCTCCGCCGGCTCCGCCGCCGCGGCGTCGAGCCGGCGCTGAGCCTCGTCACGTTCCGCGTCGACGCGCGCGAGCTCGACGTCGATCGCCGACAGCCGCTCCCCCGCTTGTGCTGCGCTCTGCCGCAACTCGACCTCCTCGGCGCCGAGCCGGCGGAGCTCGGCACCGAGCTCGCCGGTGCGCGCAGCCTGCGCTTCGACCCGGGCGCGGAGCGGCGCGTCGAACGAGCCGATCTCGACGGCGAGCGCCGCTTCGAGGCGCTCCGCGCCGGCCAGCAGCCGCTCGAGGATGAGCGTTCCGGGCCGGCGTGACCCGACGCCGTCGGCCTCTGCGAGGGCGCGCGCGGCGAGGCGCGCGCGCTCCGACGACTCCTCGGCCGCGCGGGCTGCCTCTGCGACGAGCGCCTGCAGTTCCTCCGCGCGCTCGATCGGCGCGATGTCGGCGGCGTAATCGTCGGCGGTGCGACGGTTGGCGTTCCGCTCGGCCGACAACGCGCGCGTCTCGTGAGCCGCGACGGCGTGGCGAAGCTCTGCCTCGCGCGAGGCGATCGCGCGCAGGTCGTCCGCGAGGCGACCTGCACGCTCGGCGAGCGGCTCCTCGAGGCGAGCCGCAGCCGCCGCGACGATCCGGAGCGTCTCGTCGAGACGCCCGGCGCCCGCCGCCAATCGTTCGAGGAGCGCCGGCTCGGCCCGCCGCACGCTGCGCAGGTGCGCGACCGGCGCGAACCGCGCCGCCGCCTGCCCTGCCAGCGCCTCGGCGTCCTCTGCCGCCTCGGCCGCGGCGGCCGCCCGCGCCGCCAGCTCGCCGGCCTCCACCTCGAGCTCCCGGCGCCGCGTGTCGAGCTCGAGCAGCACCGCCTCGGCCGCCTCGCCGGCGAACCACAGCTCGCCGCGGCGTGGATCCCAGCCGAGCCCGTCCTCGGTGACCGCCGGTTCGGTGGCCGCGAGCAGCTCGTGCCGGGGAAGCACGGGCAGCCCGGCGAGCGTCGCGGGGTCGCGGCCGACGAGCACGCGAATCGAGCCGAGCCCCGCCGCACGGGCGCGCTCGACGAGCGCAAGCCCCCGCTCGGCGTCGTCGGCGAGCACGGCAGACGCCAGGTGGCCGAGCGCAGCCGCGACCGCCCGTTCGCGCCCGGCTTCGATCACGACGCGCTGCATCGCGAGCACCTCCCCCTGCTCGGCGAGCGCACGGGCCGCCGGGGGCAGGCCCTCGCGCTCGGCCAGCGACTGCTCGAGCGCCGTCAGGCGCTCGCGCGCGAGCCCGACCCGCGCTTCCAGATCCTCCTGTTCGCGGCGGGCGGTGCGGGCCGCACGATCCGCCTCGTCGGCGGCGCGTCCGAGCTCCTGAGGGGTCGGGCCGCTTTGACGGCGGCGGACGTCGGCGAGCTCCGACTCGACCTCGCCCAGCAGCCGCTGCGCCGACTCGTGGCGCACGCCGAGGCGCTCGACGACGCCGCGCAGGGCGAGCAGCGCGTCACGGCCCGCACCCGTGAGCAGCTTCTCCGCCTGCGTGCGCCGGCCGAGCAGCTCGTCGAGCTCCCCGGCGAGGGCACGCTGCCGGCGCCGTTCGACGGCGGCGACACGCGCCCAGTGCTCCTCCGCCTCGAGCTGGGTCCGGGCCAGCTCTCCGGCCTTCTGCTGCGCGGCGGCAGCGGCGGCGCGTGCGGCCGATTCGAGGCCGGCCGAGGCGCCTGGGTCGTACGTGCGCGCGGCCTCCAGCTCGCTGCGCAGGTTCGAGACGAGTGACGCTGAGGCCTCCCGCCGGAGCACGATTCGCTCGCCGCACGACGCGAGCCGGTACAGCGCCGCCGTCGTTCCTTCGCGCGCCCCGGCGGCGTCGGTCAGCTCGACCTCGGCACGCTCGCGGGCCTCGACGAGCTCCGCGATCTTCGCGTCCAGAACGCGCCGTTCCTCCGCGCCGCCGGCACGGCGTGTCTCCGCGGTGGCACGCCGCTCCGCCAGTCGCGCGAGGTCGAGCGTCGCGATCGCAGCCTGGAGCCGCGCGATCTCGACACCGAGCTTCTCGGCCCGCTCCGCGGCCGTCGCCTGCAGCGCGAGCGGCCGCAGCCGCTTGCGCACCTCGTCCTCGAGGTCGCGTGCCCGGTCGACCTGTACGCCGACGCGCGCAAGCTTCAGCTCGGCTCGATGGCGCCGCCGCTTGAAGCGGCCGAGGCCCGCCGCCTCCTCGATCAGCTCGCGCCGCTCGATCGGCTTCGAGTTGAGGACAGTCTCGACGCGGCCCTGTGAGATGACCGAGCGCAGTCCGCCGCCCAGGCCGACGTCGGACAGCAGCTCGACGAGATCGAGCCGCCGGACCGGCGCGCGGTTGACGAGGTACTGGCCCTCGCCGCCGCGATGCAGGCGCCGCGCCACCGACACCTCCGCGAACGGGAGCTCGGGCCACGCGCCGTCGGCGTTGTCGAACAGCAGATCGACCTCGCAGGTGTCCACGGCCTCCCGACCGCCGGATCCGGCGAAGAGCACGTCGTCCGGCTTCTCCGCCCGCAGCTCGCCGGGGCTCATCGAGCCCGTCGCCCAGAGGATCGAGTCGGAGACGTTCGACTTGCCCGAGCCGTTCGGGCCGACGACCACGGCGACCCCGGGCTCGAGCCGAATCTCGACAGGGTCGACGAACGACTTGAAGCCGCGCAGGGTAATCGCCTTCAGGTGCACGCCGAGAAGAGGCTAGCGGTCGCCCCGGATGGGGCTTGGGGCCTCAGTCAGCTCAGCTCGACGGCGCCTTCGTGAACCGCGCTGCCTCCTCCGAACCGCCGGTCGCGTCGCCGGAGGAGTACGAGTGGGCGCCGGCCCCGGCGAGCCTGCCGCCGTCGACGATCAGGTACTCCTCGCGGATCGGCCGCCCCTCGAACCAGCATTCGAGGATCTCGCGCACGCCGGCTGCGTAGCGCGCCTGCGCCGACAGCGACGAGCCGGAGATGTGCGGCGTCATGCCGTGGTGCGGCATCGTGCGCCACGGATGATCTTGCGGCGCCGGCTGCGGGAACCAGACGTCGCCCGCGTAGCCCGCGAGCTGCCCGCTCTCGAGCGCCGCCGCGACGGCGTCGCGGTTGCAGATCTTGCCGCGCGCCGTGTTGACCAGATACGCCCCGCGCTTCATCGTCCCGATCAGGTCTGCGTCGAACAGGTTCTCCGTCTCGGGATGGAGCGGCGCGTTGATCGTGACCACGTCGCAGTGCGGCACCATCGCGGCGGCCGACTCGTAGAACGTGGCGCCGAGCTCGCGCTCGACCTCCTCGGGCAGCCGATGCCGGTCCGTGTAGTGGAGCTCCACGTCGAACGGCTTGAGACGCCGCAGCACGGCAAGGCCGATGCGGCCGGCGCCGACCGTCCCGACCTGCATCCCTTCCACGTCGTAGGAACGCGCGACGCAGTCGGCGATGTTCCAGCCGCCGTCGACGACCACCTGGTACGACGGGATGTAGTTCCGGACGAGACCGAGGATCATCATCACGACATGCTCGGCGACGCTGATCGAGTTGCAGTAGGTCACCTCGGTGACCGTGACGCCCCGGTCCATCGCTGCAGAGAGGTCGACGTGGTCGGAGCCGATGCCGGCGGTGACCGCCAGCTTGAGCTTCGGCGCCTTCTCGATGCGCTCGCGCGTCAGGTAGGCCGGCCAGAACGGCTGCGAGATCACGATGTCCGCGTCGGGTAGCTCCCGCTCGAACACCGAATCCGGGCCGTCCTTGTCGGGGGTGACGACGAGCGTGTGGCCGCCCGCTTCGAGGAAGCCGCGGAGGCCGAGCTCGCCGGAAACCGACCCGAGGAGCTCGCCCGGCGTGAAGTCGATCGAGCGAGGCGTCGGCAGGGTCTGCCCGTTCGGATAGCTGCCGAGCGTGGGAATCCCGTCACGCGCGTAGCTGCTCGGCCGGCCGCCGACGGGATCGTCATAGAGCACGCACACAACCTTCGCCATATCGAAGCCTCCCAGCGTGTTCGCAGTCGAGCGACTCTAGGCGGTCGGCGCGGACTCGGCGGCAATCGCCTCGAGCGCCTCGGCGGCGGCCGCCTGCTCGGCGTCCTTCTTCGACGAGCCCTTGCCGGTGCCGAGCGTGCGCTCGTCGATCACTGCCGCGGCGGTGAAGCTGCGGTCGTGCGGCGGCCCGTCGACGTCCAGCACGATGTACGACACCGACCGGCCCGTGCGCGCCAGGCGTTCCTGCAGCTCGGTCTTGTGGTCGACGTGCGAGTTCACCGCGTACTCGATCCGCGGATCGAACGCGTCGACGATCGCCGATTCGATCGGCTCGAACCCGTGCTCGAGGAAGAGCCCGGCGAGCGCGGCCTCGAGCACGGCGGCGAGCACGTTGCGGTTCTGCGCGAGCCGTTCGGCCTCCTCGGCCGTCAGCCCGGTCGCGGCCGCCCGCAGACGCTCCCCCAGGTCGAGCTCGCGCGACACGACGGCGCAGCTCGCGCGGGAGACGACGTGCGAGCGCACCTTCGCCATCCGCCCCTCCGAGAACTCGGGGAACCGGTCGTAGAGGGCGCGCGCGACGGCAAGCTCCAGCACGGAGTCCCCGAGGAACTCGAGCCGCTCGTACGAGGAACTGCGGTCAGCCGCCCAGGACGCGTGCGTGAAGACCGCCGCGGCCCGTTCGGGTGGGAGCCCGTCGATCAGCTCCCCGAGTCGATTGGTGCTACTGGTGCGAGGTGACGTAGTCGACTGCCTGGCCGACGGTCGTGATCTTCTGTGCATCCTCGTCCGAGATCTTGATGCCGAACTGGTCTTCCAGCTCCATGATCAGCTCGACGAGGTCGAGCGAGTCGGCATCGAGGTCGTTCTGGAACGACGCCTCCTCGGTGATCTGGTCGTCCTCGACACCGAGTTGCTCCTTCAGGACATCCTTGACGCGCTCGAACACCTCTTCACGCGACGCTGCCATGTCACCTCGTTCAGTGGTTGGGGGCCGAAAATCCGGGCGATCATACACGGACGCGCTCGGGCAACCGCTCCGCGAGGCGGTCGACCACACCGTGGTCGACGCCGCGTGCGGCGAGCCGAATCGCGTTGGCGATCGCCCGCCGGCCCGAGTTGCCGTGGGCGATCACGGCGAGGCCGCGCAGGCCGAGCAGATAGGCGCCGCCGTAGGTGTCCGGGTCGAACCGCGTGCGCAGGCGGCGCCCGGCGGGCCGGATCAGCAGCCCGCCCAGCTTCCCGAGCAGCGTCGAGGTGATCTCGCTCCGGAGCGCGTCGAGCGCGTCCTTGATCGTCCCCTCCAGCAGCTTCAGCGCGATGTTCCCCGTGAAGCCGTCGGTGACGACGACGTCGGCCGCCCCCCGCAGCAGGTCGCGGCTCTCGGCGTTGCCGGCGAAGTTGAGGCGGTCGCCCTCCTCGCGAAGCAGCCGGTTCGCCTCGAGCGTGAGCTGGTTCCCCTTCTCGTCCTCCTCGCCGATCGAGAGCAGCCGCACCTGCGGTCGCCGGACGTCGAGCAGCTCCTCGCTGAACACCGACCCCATGTGGGCGAACTGGACGAGATGCTCGGCGCGCGCGTCTGCGTTCGCCCCCGCGTCGAGGAGCACCGAGGGGCGGTCACGCGCCGGGATCGGGACGGCGATCGCCGGCCGCAGCACACCGGGCAGGCGGCGGAGGTGCAGCAGCCCGGCGGCGAGCACGGCGCCGGTGTTGCCGGCGGAGACGACCGCGTCGGCGTCGCCTGCCGCAACCGCGCGCACGGCCATGACGAGGCTCGAGTCCGGCTTCGCGCGCACCGCCTCGGCCGGCTTCTCCGCCATGTCGATGCGCTCGCCGGCGGCGACGAGCGGCAGACCCTGGACGTCGAGCGTCGCCGGGCCGTAGAGCGTCACCTCGATGCCGTCGGCGGCTGCGTCCAGCGCACCCAGCACGACTTCACGCGGTGCGTTGTCGCCCCCGAGTGCGTCGACGGCGATCCTCGGCATCGCCGGAGTCTACGGCGCGTCGAGGCGGAGCGGCTCGACCTCGCGGCCCCGATAGGTGCCGCAGGTCGGGCAGACGCGGTGCGGGCGCTTCGGCGAGCCGCACTGCGGGCAAGTGTTGACGCGCGGCGCCTCGATCGCGTGCTGTGCACGACGCTGGTCGCGGCGGGCCTTCGACGTCTTTCTCTTCGGAACAGCCATCGGCGGGGCAGTGTAGCTAGTCTTCTGCGCGAGCCTCCGGGCTCGTTCTATGCGGGTTCTCTAGGTCGACACACCGCGTTTCTCGCCTTTCGACCGAAGGAGGACCTGCCGTGCCGGGCTCCCTGCACGCCCGCGACATCTCGAAGAGCTTCGGCGCCCGCGCCGTGCTCGACCACGTCTCGCTCGTGGTCGCCCCCGGCGACCGCGTCGGCGTGATCGGGCCGAACGGAATCGGCAAGTCGACGCTGCTCCGGCTGCTGGCCGGGCTCGAGCAGCCAGACGGCGGCCGTGTGGTTTCGGGCGGCGCGGTCGGCTACCTCCCGCAGGAGGTCGAGGCGCACCCCGACGAGTCGGTGCTCGACCACCTCGGCCGCCGCACCGGCGTGGGCGCGGCCGGGCGGTGGGTCGACGAGCTCGCCGAGCGGCTCGGGGCCGAGCCCGACCTGGCGATGGCGCACGCGGACGCGCTCGACCGCTTCCTCTCGCTCGGCGGCGGGGACTTCGCCGCGCGGGCCGGGGCTGCGCTCGCCGAGGTCGACCTCGCCGGTCGCGCCGGCGACCGCCTGGCGTCGCTCTCCGGCGGCGAGGCGGCCCGCGTCTCATTGGCGGCGATCCTACTCGCGCGCTTCGACGTCTTCCTGCTGGACGAGCCCACGAACAACCTCGACTTCGCCGGCCTCGACCGCCTCGAACGGTTCCTCGACGGGCTGGACGCCGGAGTGGTCCTCGTTTCGCACGACCGGGCCTTCCTCGACCGCACGGTGACGCGCGTGGTCGAGCTCGAGGCGGAGACAGGCCGGATGCAGGAGTACCCCGGAACCTGGAGCGACTACGCGGCGGCGCGAGAGCGGGCTCGGGAGGCACACGAGCGGGCCTACGCCGACTTCATCGGCGAGCGCGATCGCTTCACGACCCTGCTCTCTGAGCGCCGCACGCAGGCGCGCGTCGGCGGCGCGATGGCGGACCGGCGCGGAACGCAGGCACTTCGCTCGAAGGTGAAGCAGGCGAAGCAGCGGCTCGCGCGGCTCGACGAGGTGGACAAGCCGTGGTCGCCCTGGGAGCTCCGGCTCGAGCTGCCGCCGGCACCGCCGGCAGGCATGGTCGTCGAGTTGCGAGGCGCGGTCGTCACCCGTGGCGCGTTCTCGCTGGGCCCGCTCGACGTCGAGCTGCATTCGGGCGAGCGATTGGCCGTCGTCGGCCGGAACGGATCGGGCAAGTCGACCTTGCTCGAGGCGCTGCTCGGGACGCTGCCGCTCGAGCGCGGCACGCGGCGCACCGGCCCGGCGGTCGTGTTCGGAGAGCTCGACCAGGCCCGCGGCGCGTTCTCCGGCGAGCTGCTGACCGACTTCGCCGCCGCCTCCGGCCTCGGCGAGACCGAGGCGCGCACGTTGCTCGCGAAGTTCGCACTCGGTGCCGAGGACGTGTCGCGGCCCGCGCCGGCGCTGTCGCCCGGCGAGCGGACCCGGGCGGCGCTCGCGCTCCTGACTGCCCGCCGCGTCAACTGCCTCGTGCTCGACGAGCCGACGAACCACCTCGACCTCGAGGCGATCGAGGAGCTCGAGCGCGCGTTGTGGAGCTACGCAGGCTGTCTGGTCGTGGTGACGCACGACCGCCGCTTCCTCGAACAGCTGGGCGTGACTCGTACGATCGAGCTGTGACGATCGCCGATCTGGAGCGGGCGCACTGGCCGGACGTTGCGCGCATCTACGAGGAGGGGCTCGACCTCGGGACGTTCGAGGAGCACGTGCCGTCGTGGGACGAGTGGGATGCCGGCCATCTCCCGGCGCCGCGCCTCGTGGCACTCGACGGCGCCGAGGTCACCGGGTGGGCGGCCCTCTCGCCGGTGTCGCAGCGACCGTGCTACCGGGGCGTCACCGAGAACTCGGTGTACGTCGCGCGGGCGGCACGCGGCCGCGGTGTCGGCCGGGCGCTGCTCGAGGAGCTCGTGCGGCGGGCCGACGACGCCGGGGTCTGGACGATCCAGGCGGGGATCCTCGCCGGCAACGACTCGTCGATCGCCCTGCACGCAGACTGCGGCTTCAGAGTCGTCGGCACCCGCGAGCGAATCGCGCGCAAGCGCGGCGAGTGGCGTGACGTCGTGCTGATGGAGCGCCGGTCAGGTGTCGTCGCGTAGGGCCTCGAGCGCAGCCCAGCGCGGGTCGCTCGCCTGTTCCTCGTGTGCGTGCGGCTCGTCGTTCAGGTTCTTGCCGCACACGGGGCAGAGACCGGCGCAGTCCGGCCGGCAGAGGATCTTCTCGGGCAGCGCGAGCGCGACCGCGTCGCGCGCCCAGCTCGAGATGTCGAGGTTCGCGCCGTGGATGTACGGCGTCGTCAGCTGTTCGTCGTCGGGCGACTCGGCCTGGTACTCGCGCACGGAGATCGGCAGCTCAAGCACGGCGTCGTCCAGACACCGGTAGCAGGGGCCGTAGAGGCGGACCGTGAACGACAGCTTGAAGACCGTCCCCGTGTTGGCCCGCGAGATGTCGAAGATCGCGGGCACCTTCTCCGGCACCGGAACGTAGCGTTGACCACCGAAGTCGAACGCGTGCAGCTCCACTTCGAGCTCGTCGCGGTAGGCCTCACCGGGACGGAGCTTCACCTGACGCAGGCTGAAGCTCGTCATGCCGACGAGCGTAGCGAACGACCGGTGAGCGCTAGTAGTTCGACGAGCCGTCGTTGGAGAGGTCGACCGGGCCGATCCCGGCGACGACCGACTCCTGGGAGCGCTCGTGCAGCCGCTCCCGGCCGCGGCGCACCGCGGTCAGGAACTTGTCGAGGTTCGTCTCGAGCGTCGCCAGCATCCCGTCGGCCCAGTCCTCCATCTCGAGGCGCATCTCGCGGGCCTGCCGCCGCGCCTCGTCGATGATCTCCTGTGCCTGACGTTCGGCCAGCTTGACGATCTCGGTCTGCGACGCCTCGCGCACCGCCTGCTCCCGCGCCTCGCCGAGCAGGCGGTCCTGCTCCCGCTTGGCCTCCCCGAGCATCTCCTGGCGCTCCTTGACGATCCAGCGCGCCTGCTTGATCTCCTCGGGGATCGTGGCGCGCATCTGGTCGAGGATGTCGTAGATTTCCTCGCGGTCGATTCGCACCTGGTCGGTGAGGGGGACGGCCTTGGCGTTGTGCACCAGGTCGTCGAGTTTGTCGATCAGAACCAGTACGTCCATTGGCGACAGAGTATTACTCCAGGTCGGACAGCGGCGCCCCGCCGCGGCCGTCCGGGAAGAGCTCCTTCAGGCGCCTGGCCACCACGTGGGGCACGAGCTCCTCGACGTTTCCGCCGAACGAGGCGATTTCCTTGACGCCGCTCGACGAAACGAAGCTCACCTGCGGGCTCGCCATCACGTAGACGGTCTCGATGTCCGGCGCAAGATGGCGGTTCAACTGGTTCATCTGAAACTCGTACTCGAAGTCCGAGACGACCCGTAGGCCCTTGACGATCGCGCGCGCGTTCCAGCGTCGCGCGAAGTCGACCACGAGCTGGCTGAAGACGTCGACCTCGACGTTCTCCAATTCGCCGAGCGCCTCTTCGAGGAAGACGACGCGTTCGGCGACCGGGAACATCGGCTCCTTATGGTGCGGGTTGCCGACGACGCCGACCACGACGCGGTCGAAGATCCGCGCGGCGCGCGAGATCACGTCGACGTGGCCGTTCGTCACGGGGTCGTAGGTGCCGGGATAGATCGCAGTGATCATGGTCGGTACAGCGTAAGCCGGGCGGAACCGTACTTGCGCGAGGTGGTCTGCGTCAGCGGAGGCACCTCGGGTGGCTCCTCGCGGCCCGCGCTCTCGTAGACGAGCAGGCCGTCCGGGGCGACGAGCCCTGCGAGCCGCGCTGCGAGCTTCGACTGGTCGAAATCGTAGGGCGGATCGCAGAGCACGAGGTCGTAGGGCCTGCGCTCGGACGCGACCGCGCGCAGCGCGTCCTGGCAGAGCACGATCGCCCGGAGGCCGAGCTTGTCGAGGTTGGCGTTGATCGTCCGGCAGGCGGCCCGGTCGGATTCGACGAACACGACCTCTGCGGCGCCGCGGGAGAGGGCCTCGAGCCCCATCGCCCCGGAGCCGGCGAACAGGTCGAGCACCCGCGCGCCGTCGACGGGGCCGATCAGGTTGAAGGCGTTCTCGCGGACCCGGTCCGAGGTGGGACGGGTGCTGGCGCCCTTGGGCGCGGCGATCCGGTGGCCCCGGTGCGTGCCGGCGATGATCCTCACGGCGCGGCATGGTGCCAGGAGCTCGTCCCAGGATGACGCTCGTTGATCTGGGCGTGATAGGTGGGTGCGATGCAAGGACGCAGGGAGCGCCAATAGCCGAGCTATTGGCGCGACTGAGGACGCGGCAGCGTGCCCGCCTAGCGCGTCCAGGCGACACAGCCTTCATCCTGGGACGAGCTCCGGGGCACCGGCAGGGTCCAGCGGCGACCCCTCTCCCGGCAGTGGCATCCCGCCTGCGCCGCGCACAACCATGCCGTTTCTCGGCGCGCCGCGCGAGTGTCTGTGGATAACTCGGCACACTTTCGTAACGGTGCCTGGCACCGTCGGTCAGTGCGGCACGACGAACAGGCCCGCGACGCCGACGCCGAAGACGACGAGGGCGAGGATCGAGTCCGGGCCGAGGCGGGCGTGGCAGCGGAGCGGACGGATGATCACGCCCATCGCGTAGATCGCCGTCAGCCCGACGCCCAGGGACGCGAGCCACGCGTTCAGGCCGCCGGCCGTCGGCAGCACCGGCGACTGGGCGACGAGATCTGCGACCAGGAAGAGGCACAGCTGGAACGCGTTGCCGCCGAAGATGTCGCCGAGCGCGAGCGCGTTGTCGCCCAACCGCACGGCGGCGATGCCGGAGCTGATCTCCGGCAGCGCCGTCGCCACCGCGAGCACCGTCGCGCCGAAGATCACGCCGTTCACACCTGCGCGATCGGCGAGCGTGTTGCCGCTCATCTCGAGCACGACGCCGGCACCGAGCGTCACTGCGCACGCCGCGCCGAACAGCCCGGCGACCTGGGCGGTTTTCCGCGACGCGAACGGATGCGGCTTACCGGGCATCGGCTCGCGGTGATGGCGACGACCCGGTCGCGAGCCTTCCGTCGTCACGCTCCAGCGCGGGCTCTTGCGCACCTTGTTGATCACGTAGATCCCGAAGAGCCAGACGACCACGATGCCGACCGACGCCGGACTGACGACGCCGCCGATCGCGGTCGACGGCTTCAGCAACGCACCCATCAGCACGCCCGAGACGACGAGAGCGACGAGCAGCGCCTCCAGCACTGGACTGAGCGCACCGACGAGGAAGGTGAGCGGCCGTTCACGCCCCGCCACGGCATCGCAGATCACGAGCACCATCGTCTGGACGGCGATCCCACCGATCAGGTTGCCGGCCGCGAGCTCGAGATTCCCCTGCGCCGCGGCGGAGACGGTGATCGCCACCTCCGGCAGGCTGCCCGCGACGGAGAGCAGGAGCAGCCCGCCGAGCTCCTCACCGAGGCCGAGCCGCACGTCGAGCGCGTCGGTGGCCTTCGACAGGGTGATCCCCGCACCCCACGTGGCAGCGGCCGCAACGACGAAGAACAGGAGGAGCACGGGCGTCCCGAGACCGGACACGACGCCCCACTATCGCTCGCGCGTCGGCTGCTCGCCGGTCAGCGAATGCCTGTGTCGAACGAGAAGCGGAGCTGCGCCGTCCGGCCGGCGACCACCACGACGCTCTTCGCCTGCAGGCGTGCGTGCATCGCGGCGCCGTAGTACGCGGTCACCTTGTAGCGGCCGGGCCGGAGAATCAGGCGGGCGAGCCCACTTGCGTTCGTCACCGCACGCTTGACCACCGTGCCGTCACGACGGACGACGAGCTGCACGCCCTCCGCAGGGCCGTCGCACGACTGACCGACCTTGCAGACGGGTGTGATCGGCCCGCGCGTCGCCGCAACCGCGACCACTCCCTTGACCGCGGCCGAGGCCTGGCCGGCGAAGGAGAACCCCAGGGTGAGTGCCAGGACGAGCGGTCCCACACCCATAGTGTGCACCGAGTCTCACCCCTCTGCGATCCGCGCGACCGCGCGATGGAGCACGACCGTGAAATCCGTGTCGTAGCCCCTGCGCTCGTGGACCCGGAGCGCGTCGCGCTGGCGAATCGACGCGATCGCATGCGCGAACGAGCCGACCCGCATCGCCAGCGCGAACTCGTCCTCGAGCCCGCGTCCCCAGGGCTCCAGGTACGCGTCACGGAGCCGCGTGAACCAGGGGTCACCGGGCGCGAGACCGGTGACCTGCTCGAGAAACCGGAAGGTGACGACGAGCGACGCGAACGGATGCGAGATCGACGAGTCGCCCCAGTCGAGCACGCGCAGCTCGTCGCCGCGGACGTAGACGTTCGCCATGTGGAGGTCGTCGTGCTGAATCGTCTCCGGGATTTCGCGGCTCGCGAGCTCGCTGCACAGCTCGGCGAAGCGCGGCGCGAAGGCGCGGAGCGCGTCGACCTCGGCCCGCTCGAGCGGGAGCTCGTGGCGCAACAGGTCGTCGTAGCGCTCGGGAAGTCGCGCGACGCGCAGGTCCGGGACTCCGTGGGCGAGGTGGTCGTCGCGATGCTCCGCTTCGCCCTGCTGCAGCTCCGCGTACGAGGGCAGGATCCGCGCCCACGGCTCGGGCGGGTTGCCGCCGAACGACCCGATCGGTCGGCCGGCGTCGGCCAGCAGGAGCCAGGCCCGTTCCTCGTCGAACGCGATCACCTCCCCCACCCGGCCCGGCCAGCGCGCCGCGAGCAGCGCGCTCAGCCTGGGCTCGAACGACTGCACCGGAGCGCAGGCCTTGAACCAGGCGACGCCGTCGGCGAGCGGCACGTGCAATACCGTCGCCCACGGGCGCTCGTGCGCCGTCTCGATCTTCCCCGCCGGCTGGACGTGGGCGGCGATCCACTCCTCGGCCGCCTCGCGGTTCACGGAAGACGCGCGCCCACGAACGCCGCCAGTCTCTGCAACGCCGGCTCGAGCGCGACCGGCTTCACGCCCTCCTCCCACCACACGCCGTTCACGCGCAGGGTCGCGGAAGCCCGCTCGCGCTCGACGTCGATGCGACCGACGATGCGGTCGCGGCGAAGGATCGGCAGGACGTAGTAGCCGTACTGCCGCTTCGCCTTGGGCACGTACATCTCGAGCCGGTAGAAGAAGCCGAACAGCGCCTCCGCACGAGCGCGGTCGTGGACGAGCCGGTCGAACGGCGAGAGAAACGTGACGCGGTTCGGCACCGGCTCGTCGGAGACGTCGGGGTGAACGTGCAACCGGCCGCGCGCGAGCCAGACGCCGAGCGACCGCCGCCGGCGCTCGACGATCAGGCGCTCGGCCTCCCGCCACGGAATCGTCTCGGTGGGCGGATAGACACGGTCTGCGAGATCCCAGAGACGCTGCTTCCCGGCGCGGCCCGCGACCGCGATCTCACCACGCCCCTGGAGGATCTCGAGCATCAGCCGCACCTGGCGTGTGCCCCACCAGCGGTGTGGCTCGTAGTCGGGCAGCAGGTCGGCCTTGAGGTCGCGCGAGAGCATCGGGCCGTTCCGCTCGAGCTCGCCGAGCACGTACCGGCGGAAGCGCTTGTTCGCCGCCAGGAAGTCGCGGACCCAGGCATTGCCGCCGTGTGTGCGGGCTCGGCGCATCCGGGCGCGCACGAGCGCCAGATCCTCGATCGGCCAGATGAACGCGTCCCACTCGAACAGCGTGCGCTCCTCCCACACCAGCCGGTCGAGCTCGGCGACGTCGAAGCGGCCGAGCCTGCTGTAGAGGACGAGGTGCTGCGGCGGAGCGACTGTTGCGATCGGGTCGAGTTGCAGGAATCCGAGCCGCCGGACCACGTCGCGCACCCCAGTGCCACTCCCGTCGAGCAGCTGCGCGCGCACCGCGACCCGACGCGCGCGCTCGAGACTCGCGTTGGCCGACCCCATCGCGGTCGTACTGTCACACATCGCCCGCCGAATCTAGGATCGAGGCGTGGAGACGATCGAGGAACGGACGCTCGGCGACGCGTGGCTCGAGACCTGCCGCCGGATCCTCGACCAGGGCGCCGACGCGACCTACGACGGCGCGGTGACCAAGGAGCTCGCACTGCTCACGCTGATCGTCGACGAGCCCGATCCGGCGGACGGACTGATCGCGACGCTGGCAGATCCGGACTGGCTCGAGTGGATGAAGCGGAACTTCACTGAGCCCGACGACGTCGCGGAGCTCGGCGGCGCACGCTCGTACGCCACGCGCCTGCGCGACTACGACGGTCACGACCAGGTCGCGTGGGTGATCGAGCGACTGCGCAGGGACGATGAGACGCGCTCGGCGACGATCACGACGCTGCAACCGCTTAGCGACACGACGTACATCCCGTGCGTCTCGCTGCTCGACTTCTGGCTTCGCGACGGCGCGCTCGAGCTGGTCGTCTACGCGCACTCGCTCGACTTCGGCAAGAAGGCGTACGGCAACCTCGTCGAGCTCGCACGGCTGCAGCAGGAGGCTGCCAGCGCTGTCGGCGTCGCCTGCGGCCGGCTGGTCATCTACGCGAAGTCCGCACACGTCTACGAGCCCGAGCTCGACGCGATGCGGGCGCTCACCGCCTCGGTCGCGTGACGGCGGACTGGCTCCCACGCGTTCGCTCTCTGCTCGACGGGCCGTCCCCCGCCGTGCTCACGACGTACCGGCAGGACGGCAGTGCGCTCGTCACGCCCGTGTGGTTCCGGTGGACGGGAGAGGCGTTCGAGGTCGTGATCGCCGAGGGCGACGTCAAGCTCCGCCACCTCGCCCGTAACCCCGACTGCGTGCTCGTTGTGTTCGAAGCCGTCCGGCCGTTTCGCGGGATCGAGGTACGTGGCGCCGCCGAGCTCGTCGAAGGCGACGTCACGGACGTGCGGGCTGCAATCGCCGGCCGGTACCTCGGCGCCGACGACGGGGCCCGGTTCGCCGCGGAGCGGACGAAGCCGGGTGTGCTGCTGCGCCTTGTTCCCGCCGAGCCTCGCGTGTGGGACCTCGCGGGCATCCTGCCGTGACTGTCGGCCCGGCGATCGAGATCCGCCCCGCGGTCGACGAGGATCGCCTTCCGCTCGTGCGAATCTTCGCCGCCGTCGCCGAAGAGCGCGACAAGATCGCCACGGAGCCGCCGGTCGACGTGGAAGGGCGAGCGGCAGGCTGGATCCTCGACGGAACGCTGGTCGCGATCGTCGACGGCCAGATCGTCGGGTCACTACACCTCGACGTGAGCAGCCACGGCTTCGGCGAGATCGGGATGGCTGTCGCCCGCGAGTGGCGCGGCCGAGGCGTCGGGTCCGCCCTGGTTGCGGCGGCGGTGGAAGAGGCGCGCACGCGTGGTCTCCATAAGCTCACGCTCAGCGTCTACCCGCACAACGACGCTGCGATCGCGCTGTACCGCAAGTTCGGATTCGTCGAAGAAGGTCACCGTGTGAAGCAGCTCCGCCGGGCGAACGGCGAGCTCTGGGACATTCTCGAGATGGGCCTGCTTTTGTGAGCGCACGACGTCGTGGACACGGACCCGGGCCGGCCGTAGAGTCGCCCGCATGACCGAGACCTATACGAGCGGCAGATGGGTTGTGAAAGCAGGCGAGGAGGACGCGTTCGTCGCGGCGTGGACTGCGTTCGTGACGTGGGGGGGCTCGCTGCCCGGCTCCGGCACGTTTCGCCTGGTGCGAGACCTGGACAACGAGCGCCACTACCTGAGCTTTGCGCCGTGGGAGAGCTTCGAGGCCCAGGACGCGTGGAAGTCACTGCCCGAGTTCCGCGAGCGGATCGGGCGGGTGCGCAGTCACTGCGAGCACTTCGAGCCGAGCACGCACGAGCTCGTGACGGTCGTCGAGTAGGCCCCCGCCGCTACGGCGTCAGGTTGTCGACGTACACCCGGACGGGGGCGACGTCGCGGAAGCCGAGCTTCTCGACGATCGGCTTCGACATGCGGCCCGCCTGGACCGTCAAAGCCGCTGTGCCCCGGGCGACGGCCGCGTGCCAGCGGGCGACGGTCAACGCCCGATAGACGCCTCGCCCTCTCGCGTCGGCGTCGACCGAACCGCCGAAGAGGTTGACGCCGGCCGCACCGAGTGCCGCGTTGGCCGTACCGACGATCCGACCGTCGATCGATGCGATGTACTGGCGGCCGGGGTTGCCCGGTAGGCAGTAGGTCTCCCAGCGTTGCGGAAAGCCCTGGATCGCCTCGGCCCGCATCGGCTCGGGGACGGCGAAGGCGTCCAGCAGGATGTACAGCGCGGCGACGAACTCCTCGTAGGTCTCGGTCTCCTTCACCGCCACCCCATCGCCGCCTTCGCCGGCCGGCGGCTCGAGCAGCGTCATCGCGTTCTCGATCGCCTCGAGCCCCGGCGTGGCTGCGTTGACGAGACCGGCGGACTCGAGCGCGTCGGCCAACCCGTCGTGCTCGGGCGCGATCCACCACGCGAGGATCGTCTTCCCTCGCTCGCGCGCGATCGCACGTGTCTCGGCAACCGTTGCGGCGACCGCAGCGGGCGTGATGTCGAGCGGCTCGATGATCTGCGCGTTCGGAAACGGGTTGATCTGGAGCAGAACGCCTCCCGTCTCGATCCGCTCCACGTCGGGTGGAGTGGGAAGCTCCCTGAACGGATGCAACGCCAACAGCCGCGCGGCCTCGGGGAGATCCACGGTTCGACCCTAGAGCACCCGCCCGGTGGTCGTGACTGTTTTGCACCCCGAATAGGCTCTGCGCCGATGGATTCTCGACGGCCGGCCAACCTCGCTCAGCTGTCTCGCGTCTACGGCCCTGAGACGTGGGACGTCTACGCTCAGCTCGACGAGACACTTGCGCCTCGTGGGCCCGATTCGCTCTACGACCTCGCCGGCGCTCACCTGGTCGCCGGCTCGACGGTGCTCGATGCCGGCTGTCGGGACGCGGCGCACCTGATCCGGCTCGTGCAGACGTTCGGCGTGACCGGCGTCGGCGTCGATCCGGTCCAGCTGCACATCGACCGCGCGAAGGAGGCGATCGACGCCGCAGGTGTCGCAGACCGGGCCTCCGTGCTGGTCGGTGCGCTTGAGGAGCTCCCCTTCGTCGACGGGCAGTTCGACCTCGTCTGGTGTCGAGACGTCCTCGAACAGGTCGACGATCTCGACGGCGCGATGTGCGAGGCGTTCCGCGTGCTCGCGGAGGCGGGCCGGATGCTTGTGTACACGACGTTTGTGACCGACCGCTTGACGACCGAGGACGCCGAGTTGCTGAACCATCACCTGGGTAACGTGCCGGCGAACCTCGACCAGGCGAACGTCCAGGCCGCCTTCGCGAGAGCCGGGTTCGAGATCGAACTGCGGGACGCAATCGGCACCGAATGGCGTGAGCATCTCGAGGAGCGCGACGGAACCGCCTCCCGCGCGCTGCTCCGCCTGTCGCGGCTGCGGCGGCGGCGGGACGAGCTGACGAGCCGGTTCGGGCCGGAGATCTACGAGCACGTCGAGGCGAACCTCCACTGGGAGGTGTTCCAGTTCCTCGGAAAGCTGCAGCCGACCGTGTACGTCCTGAGAAGGGACGGCTGACCGCGAGGCTTTGCGATACTCGGGCCATGGATCCGAGCGACCTGCGTCTGTTCGAAACCGCCGGCGCCGAGACGGCGATCGCCTCCGGCCAGGTGCTGGTCGAACCCGGGCAGTTCGGCACCGGCCTCTATGTGATCCTCGAAGGCACCGTCCTCGTCGAGGCGCCCGAGCGGACGCGCGAGCTCGGCCCGGGCGCCGTGATCGGAGAGCGCGCGCTCCTGTCCGCCGACGGCAAGCGAACAGCACGTGTGCGCGCAACGAGCGATGTCCGCGTCCTGGCGGTCGACCGCATCGAGTTCGAACGGCTGTGCGCCGACGATGCCGACCTCGCAGGGCGCGTTGCCGACGCCGGCGCCTAAATGATTGACCGTGCACCGGGCGCGGCGATGACGATCGCGGTCGCTCAAGCCTCCGAGGAGACGATGCGGCTGCTCGCCGCGTGGCGGTATCCCGCGCCCTACGACTTCTACGACGGCGGTGCCGAGCCGGTGCTGAATCCTGAGCGCTACTTCGAGGCACGGGACGATTCGGGCGACCTCGTCGGCTTCTACTACTTCGAGCCGAAGCCGCCCGATCTCGACTACGGCCTGGGGCTACGGCCCGACCTCACCGGGCGCGGCCTGGGGCTCGAGTTCTTTCTCGCGGGGCTCGCGTTCGCGCGCGAGCGGTACACACCGACGAACGTGTTCCTCCACGTTGCGGAGTTCAACGAGCGCGCTCGGCGCGTCTACGAACGAGCCGGGTTTCATGTTGTCTCCGCGCACGTGCGCACCTTCGAGCGGTTCGGCGACGTTCCGTTCGTGACGATGATGGAGGGCTAAGCGCCGGCGAGACCGGCGATGCGGTCGGCCTCGTCCTGCCACGGGCCGCCGACGTCGCGCAGCTCCCGCGCCAGGTCTCGCGCCCGCTCGAGCAGGTCGCGATCCGCGCGCAGGTGCGTGAACCGCAGATCGCTCCAGCCGGACTGGCGCGTGCCGAGCAGCTGCCCTTCGCCGCGCAGCTCCAGGTCCGCCTCGGCGAGCGCGAAGCCGTCCGTCGAGTCGACGAGCGCCTGGAGACGGGACTGGGCCACGTCGGTGAGCTCTACCTTCGGCCGCGAGACGAGCAGGCAGTAGCTCTGCTCGCTCCCCCGCCCCACGCGGCCGCGCAGCTGATGCAGCTGCGCGAGCCCGAACCGGTCTGCCTCCTGGACGATCATGATCGTCGAGTTCGGCACGTCGACGCCGACCTCGATCACCGTGGTCGCGACGAGCACGTCGAGCTCTCCGTCCTTGAACTGCCGCATCACCTCACGGCGCTCGCCGGGCTTCAGCTTCCCGTGCAGCAGCCCGACGCGGTAGCCGCGCAGCTCGGCCCGCCGCAGGCGTTCCGCCTCCGCCTCGGCGGCCCGCGCCAGCCGCGTCTCCGACAGCTCGATCAGCGGGCACACGACATAGGCCTGCCGGCCGTCGTCGAGATGCCGGCGGAGCCGCTCGTAGGCTTCGGACGACCGCTCCGCGCCGACCCAGGCGGTCACGATCGGCTTGCGGTCGGCCGGCGGCTTGGCGATCTCGCTGACGGCGAGATCGCCGTAGATCGTCAACGCCAGCGTGCGCGGGATCGGGGTCGCGGTCATGTGCAGGACATGCGGCGAGCGTCCCTCGGCGAGCGCCTTGCGCTGCTCGACTCCGAAGCGATGCTGTTCGTCGACGACGGCGACCGCGAGATCCGCGAAGTCGACGTCGCGCTGGATCAGCGCATGCGTCCCGACGACGACCTGCGCCTCGCCGGCCGCGATCGCGTCGCGCGCGCGCTTCGAGCCCGCCGAGCCGGTCAGCAGCACGCACCGCACGCCGACGTCGGCGCAGAGCGTCTCGATCGTCAGGAAGTGCTGCTCCGCGAGCGTCTCCGTCGGCGCCATCAACGCGCCCTGGCGCCCGTTCTCGACTGCGCGCAGAAGCGCATAGAGCGCGACGACGGTCTTGCCGGAGCCTACGTCGCCCTGCAGCAGGCGCTGCATCGGCTCCGAGCGGGCGAGGTCGGCGTCGATCTGCTCGATCGCGCGCTCCTGGTGCTCGGTCAGCTCGAACGGCAAGGCAGCTCGATAGCGAGCGATCAGCTCACCCGGCGGCGGCAGGGCGGCCGCGACGGCATCGTCGTCGCGCGAGCGGGACACCGCCAGCTGCAGTGTCAGCAGCTCGTCGAGCGCGAGCCGCCGGCGCGACTGCTCCGCCTCGGCCTCGTCCGCCGGAAAGTGGATCGCAGCCAGCGCGTCGCGGCGGAGCGGCAGCTCCAGCTCGGCCGGCAACGGGTCGCGAACCGAGCTCACGTGCGCGTCGAGGGCAGCACGCGCGAGCTCGCGCAGTCGCCACGAGGCAAGCTGCTCGCTCGCCGGGTAGACCGGAGCGAAGTCGGCCGTCGCACGCGCCTCGCCGACGTCGTAGCTCTTCACGTCGAAGCCGTGCCGGCCGAGCTTGCCCCGCAGCCTGACGTGCGTTCCCGGCGCCAGCTTCTCGAGGAGCCACGGCTGGTTGAACCACGAGGCCGAGATCGAGCCGCCCGCGTCCTCGACGCGCGCGGTCACGATCGTGCGGCGGCCGGCGAGCCGGCGTGAACGGACGTCGCGGACGACACCCGCGATCGCCACCTCCTCGTCCCCCCAGAGCTGCGCGATCGCCACTTCGTCGGCGGCCCGCTCGTACCGCCGCGGCGCGTGCAGCAACATGTCCTCGACCGTGACGATCCCGAGCGCGCGCAGCTTCTTCGCGATCGTCGGCCCGACGCCCGGCAGCGTCTCGACGCCGAGCGCGCGCGGGTCGGAGCGCGCCCAGCCGCGCGGCCGCTCGAAGCGGTCCTGGACCACACCTGCAAAACCCGCGTGCACTCGGGTCAACGTCAACACCCGTTCCCGAGTATAGGACCCGCACCGGTCGCTACGGTTCCGAGTCCGTGAAGGCGATCATCCTGACGCGCGAGTTCCCGCCCGACGTCTACGGCGGGGCGGGCGTGCACGTCGAGTACCTCGCGCGCGAGCTCGCGAAGCTGATCGACCTCGAGGTGCGCTGCTTCGGCGCGCCGCGCGACGGAGCGCTCGCGTTCACGCCGTGGCCGGCGCTCGCCGCTGCGAGCCCGGCTCTGCAGACGATGTCGGTCGACCTTGCGATGGCAGCCGACCTCGGCGCCGCCGACGTCGTTCACTCGCACACGTGGTATGCGATCTTCGGTGGTCATGTCGCCAAGCTCCTCCACGGCGTGCCGCACGTCGTCACGACGCACAGTCTCGAGCCGATGCGGCCGTGGAAGGCGGAGCAGCTCGGCGCCGGCGGGTATGCACTCTCCTCCTTCTGCGAGCGCACCGGGATCGAGGCGGCCGACGCGGTCGTCGCCGTGTCCAGCGCGATGCGGGAAGACGTCCGCACTGCGTATCCACAGGTCGCGCCCGAGCGGATCGAGGTGGTCTACAACGGGATCGACACCGAGCAGTACCGGCCCGACCCGCGCACGGACGCACTCGAACGGCACGGTGTTGCCCGCGACGTCCCGATGGTGCTGTTCGTGGGACGGATCACGCGCCAGAAGGGGATCATCCACCTGCTCGACGCGGCACTCGAGATCAGCGCCGGCGCGCAGCTCGTGTTCTGCGCCGGCGCACCGGACGAACCTGAGATCGAGCGCGCGACGCGGGAGCGCGTCGAACGGTTGCGCGCCCAGCGGGACGGCGTCGTCTGGATCGAGGAAATGCTCCCAAAGCCGGACGTGATCCAGCTGCTCTCGCACGCGAGCGTCTTCTGCGTCCCGTCGATCTACGAGCCGCTCGGCATCGTCAACCTCGAGGCAATGGCTTGCGAGGCACCGGTCGTCGCCTCGGCGGTCGGCGGCATTCCCGAGGTGGTCGTCGAGGGAGAGACCGGTCTGCTCGTGCCGGTCGAGCTCGGCCCCGACGGAAACCCGGTCGACCCGGCACGCTTCGCGGGCGACTTCGCCGCGCGCGTGAACGAGCTGCTGGCCGACCCGGCGCGCGCGAAGCGTATGGGCGAGGCCGGCCGCCAGCGCGCCGTCGAGGAGTTCAGCTGGCCCGCCATCGCCGAGCGCACGGTCGCGCTGTACGAACGCGTGATTGCTGCGAGTTAGTCCGCGTCCTCGAACCAGAAGAACCCGATCGTGCCAGGCCCGGCGTGCGTCCCGACGACTGCGCCCAGGGTGGTCACGATCTCGAGTGTCGCCTGGGAGCGAACGTGCGCGACGAGCTCCTGCAGCGCCGCGACCCGGTCCGGCGCCAGCGCGTCCGCGATCCCGATCTTCAGCCTCGGCGAGTCGGTCGTCGTCGACTCGAAGAGGCTGCGGAACTCGGCGAACGCCTTGGCGTTGCCGCGCACGCGCTTGAGCGGAACGACCTCGCCGTCGCGGATCGTGAGGATCGGCTTGACGTTGAGGAGGTTGCCCGCGAGCGCGGCGGCACGGCCGATGCGTCCGCCCTTCGCCAGGTACTCGAGCGTGTTGACGGTGAACAGCAGCTTGTGCTCGGCCTGGTAGCGGGCGACGAACGCGTCGACCTCCTTGTCGGTCGTCCCGCGCTCGAGCCGGTGTTGCAGCCCGATCGCGAGCAGTGCGGTGGAGGCCGAGACGGTGCGGCTGTCGATCACGCGCACCGCATCGCCGCCGAGTAGACCGGCCCCCGCCTCGGCGCTGGTGAACGTCCCGGAGAGGGTCGAGGAGATCTGCACGGAGAGGATGCGCTCGTACGTTGGAGCCAGCTCCTCGTAGACAGCGAGGAAGTCGGCCGGAGTGGGCTGCGAGGTCGTCGGGAGGGTCGCGGCCGACGGCAGCCGCTCGTAGAACTGCTCGGGCGTGATGTCGACGTAGTCCCGGAAGCTCTCGTCGCCGAACCGGACGTAGAGCGGCACGACACGGAAGTTCGGGAACCGGTCCGGCGCGTCGGGGAAGTCGGCGGTGGAGTCGAGGACGATCGCAGTGTTGTCGACGGTCAGCTTCACGACGCAGCAGCCTCGCATACAGCACGCACGAGGTGGTCCAGCTCTTCGTCCTTCGTGATGCATGCGACCGCCCCGGCCGCGTACAGCTCTGCGATCTCATCCTCGGCGACCGAGGCGGTGAGGCAGATCACCCGCATCGCGGGAGCGGCAGCGAGCAGGGCGCGTGTGGTCTCGGCGCCGTTCATCCCCGGCATCCGGTAGTCGACGAGCACCACGTCCGGCTCCAGCCGGGCGCACAGCTCGACGGCCTCGTCGCCGCTGCGCGCACTCCCGATCACCTGCACCTCGGGGCGCAGCCCGAGCAGCATCTCGAGCGTTTCGCGGAAGAGGTCGTTGTCCTCGACGAGGACGACGCGGGCCGGGGAGGTCGCCGTCACTCGGCGGACAGCAGCAACGGGTAGTGCGGCTGGCCCCCCTCGTGGACCTCGACCTCGAGCTCGGGGTGCTCTGCCCGCAGCTCGTCGAGGAACCCGTTCAGCGGCGGCGGCTCCTCGCCCGTCAGCAGCGTCACGACCCCACGCGGCTCGTCGAGGAGGCGCGCGAGCACGGCGCGTGCGACTTCGTCGAACGTGTCTCCGCCGACGACCGGGGTGTCGCCCTCGAGCCCGAGCCACTGCCCCTTGCGCACGTCGACACCGTCAAGCACGACGTCGCGCGATGCGATCGTGACCGCGCCCGTTGCGACCGCGTCGACTGCCTCCGCCATCGCCTCGGCGTTCTCGTCGGCGCCCACTGTCGGGTCGAACGCGACGAGCGCCGCCAGTCCTGCCTGCAGCGAGCGCGTCGGAACGACGCGCACGGTCTTCGAGGCGTTCTGAGCCGCCTGCTCCGAGCTCATGATCACGTTCGCGTTGTTCGGGAGCACGATCACCTCTGCGGCGTGGGCGCGTTCGATTGCTGCCAGCAGGTCCGCGGTCGACGGGTTCATGGTGATGCCGCCGTCGACCACGTCGCGCGCCGAAGCTCTCGGCGAGCCTGCGGTTCCCCGCGCCCGCGGCGACGGCGACGACCGCGCTCGCCTGCTGCTCGCCGGGAACGGCGTGCAACAGCCGCTCCTCCCGCCGGTGCGTCTGCTCGTGCATGTTCGCGATCTCGACGCCGCCGATCACGCCGCGCGCGACCCCGAGCGACAGCGCGCGGCCGGGATCGTCGGTGTGCACGTGCACCTTGAGCGCGCTCGGGTCGCCGACGACGAGCAGCGAGTCGCCGATCCGCTCCAGCTCGCTCTCGAGACCGTCGGCGTCGAGCCCGTCGCCCTCCACCACGAAGACGGTGCAGTAGCGGTACTGCGAGAGCTCCTGGTGGACCGCCTCGACGCCGAGCTCGCGATCGTGCACCGGCGCCTCCGGCAGCGGCGTGCCGTCGAGCGCCGCCGCAATGCCGCGGACGATCTCGACCAGGCCGGCGGCGCCCGCATCGACGACTCCTGCCTCGCGGAGCACCGGCAGCATGTCGCGCGTCCGCTCGACCGTGTCGTCCCCGCGCGCGATGATCGTCTGCAGGTCTCCCCCGTGCTCCGCGGTGTCCGCCATCGCGGCGATCGCGGTGAGCATCGTCCCCTCGACCGGCTTCTTGACCGCGCGGTAGGCGGCATCCGACGCCGAGCGGAAGACCCGCGTGAGCTCGTCGGACTCCGCGAGCGCGTCGGTGGCGCCGCGCACGACCTGCGAGAGGATCACGCCCGAGTTGCCGCGGGCGCCCATCAGCGCGGCCCGCGCCACCTCCTTCGCGAGGCCTGGCCGGTCGTCCGGCCCGTCGCCCGCGAGCGCTTCGGCGATCGCCCGGACCGTCAGCGTCAGGTTCGTGCCGGTGTCGCCGTCCGGCACCGGGTACACGTTCAGGTCGTCGATCCGCGTCCGGCTCGCCTCGATCGCGGCGAGCGCGCCGCGCCACCAGCTCGCGCACGCGCTCCCTCATTCCCGCTCCCGGCGCCGGGGAACGGCGCCTCCGCTCTTGGAGCCTCCGTCGAGCTACGGCTCATGCGCTCTGCCTGACCCGTTGGATGACGACCTCCACCGCGGCCACGCCGAGACCGGTGAGCCGCTCGACCTCGTACGCGACCTGCGAGCGGATCGTGGCGGCCACCTCGGCCAGGTTGAGCCCGTGCTCGATCACGACGTGCAGCGCGATCCGCAGCGCCTTGGCGTCGCCGTCGACGGTCACGCCGTCCCGGCGCAGCACCCTGCCGATCCGCGTGCCGGCGGACAGGCCGACGACCCCGTAGCAGGCGAGGGTGGTCTCGCCGACGATCTCGGCGACAGCGTCGCGGGAGATCGTGAGGCGCCCGTGCTCGAGCTCCAGCGTGAGGTCGTCCGCCACGGCTTGCTCTTAGACCCTACTCAAGCGCGACCGGTTACCAGACGTGCACGTACGCTTGGGCCGCGGTGGGCGGATCGAGCGCGTCGGTCACTGAAGGCGCCGGCGGGGCCGCGCTCGCTCTGCCCGTGACCGCGGGGCGCGTTCTCGTCTGGCGACGCTTCCTGCGCGAAAGGCTGGCAGTGGCGGCGCTGGGCGTCCTCGTGCTGATGGTGCTGGCCTGCTTCGTGGGCGAGCCCATCCTCGAGCACGTGCTCGGCCGGACCCCGGACACGCCGTACCTCACGGCCGCCGACCCCTTCACGCACAAGCCGGTCGGGCCCTGGACGTGGGTCGCGAACCAGCCGCTCGACTCGACGCCGCACAAGGGGAAGACACTGTTCGTGCTCGGCGCCGACGGGGCACTCGGCCGCGACGAGCTCCTGCGCGTGCTCGCCGGCGGACAGGTCTCGCTCGAGATCGCGTTCTTCGCGACCGTGATCGGGATCGCGATCGGCGTTCTGCTGGGGACGATCGCCGGCTGGTTCGGCGGGCTCGTGGACGCGGTGGTGAGCCGCCTGACCGAGCTCGTGATGGCGTTTCCGCTGCTCCTGCTCGTGATCGCGATCGGGCAGTCGATCGCAGACCGCTTCGACAAGATCACGCTCCACGGAACCTTCGAGCCGGGAGTGCTCTCGCTGGGTGTCGTGATCGGGCTCTTCTCCTGGTTCTACCCCGCCCGCGTCTGCCGCGTCCTCGTCCAGGAGCTCCGCGAGCGCGAGTTCGTCGAGGCGGCACGCATGATCGGCCAGCGCGACCTCCGCATCCTCCGGAAGCACATCCTCCCCCACCTCGTCGGGCCGGTCACGGTGTGGGCCGGACTGCTCGCCGCGAGCGTGATCGTGCTCGAAGCGGCGCTCTCGTCGCTCAACTTCGGAATCCGGCTGCCGACCGCAAGTTGGGGCAGCCTCCTCTCCTCGACCTTCGGGAACCTCTTCAACTTCAACCCGTTCGGCGGCGCGTCGTTCATCCAGACCTCCAACTGGACGCTCTTCTGGCCCAGCGCCGCGCTGTTTATCACCGTGCTCTGCCTGGCGCTGATCAGCGACGGGCTGCGCAGCGCGCTCAGCCCCGGGCGGGATTCGTAGATGGCGGCCTTCGTTACCCGCCGAGTGCTCTCGGGCCTCGGGCTGATCCTGCTCCTGACGTTCCTGACGTACCTCGTCTTCGAGGTGATCCCGGTCGACCCGGCGTGCCTGCGCGTCGCCTGCGGCCCGAACACGCACTCGACCGACGCCGATCTGCGCGCCGCCGATCACACGCTCGGCGTCGACCGGCCGCTCGTCTTCCAGTACGCGCGCTTCCTCTGGCGGTTCCTGCGCCACGGGAGCCTCGGGACGACCTGGATCGGCGAGTCGTCGGTCAACCACACGATCGGCGCCGCGCTGCCGATCACGGCCTCGATCGTCGCCGGCGGCGTGCTCGTGCTGCTGTTCCTGGCAGTCCCGCTCGGCTGCTTCGCAGCGTTGCGGCCCCGCTCGCTCGCGGACCGCGGGCTGCTCGCATTCGGGGTCGTGGGCGTGGCAATCCACCCGTTCGTGCTCGCCTATGTGCTCGGACGCATCTTCGCCCCCGACATCGGGCTTCCGAGCGGCGGCTACTGCGCCTTGACATCGTCGGCGGCGGGCTGCGGCGGGCCGGTCGACTGGGCCGAGCATCTGCTGCTGCCGTGGATCTGCTTCGCGTTGTTCTTCATGCCGCTCTACGTCCGCATGATCCGCGTGCGCCTGCTCGAGACGCTCGCCGAGCCGTACGTGGTGACCGCGCGCGCGAAGGGAGCGACGGAGCGGCGAGTGGTGCTCGGGCATGTGTTGCGCAACGCGATCGGACCGGTGCTGCCGATGGCCGCCGCCGACGCGGGCACGGCGCTCACTGCAGCGATCTACATCGAGGTGGTGTTCGCGATGCCCGGGCTCGGGCGTCTCGCAGTCACCGCGCTCGGCGGCGCGAGCGGCGGCTATGACCGGCCGCTCGTCGTCGGGATCGTCTGCACGGTTGCCACCTTCGTCGTCCTGCTCAGCGTCGCCTCCGACATCGGCACCGCCTGGCTCGACCCGCGCGTGCGCCTGCGCAGCTCGACGGGGCTCGTCCGGCTGCCGCGCGTGCTCGCACGGCATCCGCTGCCGGTCGCGGCCAAGCGTGCCCTCGCCGTAGCCGCGGCCGCGGGCGTGGTCGCCGGTGGGTTTGCGATCTACACGAGCGGCTCGGCCGGCAAGGCGTCGCCGTTCGTCGGCCCGGCGCGGACGCTGCGCGTCCACTGGATGGAGAGTCACACGCTGAACACCGGCCCCACCTCCGGATCGCTCGAGCTCCGCGTGCGCAAGGTCGAGCTCGGCCGCCAGGGCTGGCGCGTCACCGGCGGCATCACGAGTCACGCGGCGATGCCGTTGCAGGTCTACGCAGGCAGCAACACGACGCGGTCGAACGGCTTCTCGCTCGTCTATTCCGTGCGGTCGCAGGGCTTCAATTCGCTCGTCGTCGCGAACGCGTCCGATTTCCGGCCGCCGCTGCCGACCGTCTTCAACCCGGGTGACAGCTGGAACGGGACATTCGCCGGCGTCGAGGTCGTCCCGGCCGGCAAGCAGTTCTACGTCGGGTTCGGCGTCTTCGGGCCAGTCGGGCTGACCGTCAACAGCGGCTTCTTCGGCACGTCGCTGCTGACCAACGCCTCGGGGATCACCCCGAAGCGCTAGACGGCCTTGGTGACCTTGCCGCCCTTGAGGCAGCGCGTGCAGACGTAGGCGCGCTTCGGCGAGCCGTTCAGCAGCACGCGAACGCGCTGGAGGTTCGGATCGAAGCGGCGCTTCGTCGCCACCATCGAGTGCGACCGGTGGTTCCCGAACGCCGGCTTCTTGCCGCAGACTGCGCAGACCTTCGACATCGCGGGCGGCAGTGTAGCTATTGGCGGGCGCTGGCTCGAAGCCGGGCGAACAGATCCGCCATCTCGAGCGCCGAGCGGACGGCCTCGGCGGCCTTGTAGATCCGCGCCTCGGCCTGCGCGACGGTGTCGACCGTGAGCACCCCGAACGACACCGGGATCCCGGTCTCGATCGCCGCCAGCTGCAGGCCCGACGCGCACTCCGACGAGACGTACTCGAAGTGCGGCGTCTCGCCGCGCACGATCGCCCCGAGCGCCACGATGCAGGCGTAGCGGCGGGTCTTCGCAAGCGCCATCGCCGCCAGCGGCAGCTCGAACGCGCCGGGCACCGGCAGGATCGTGACCGAATCGTGCGCGACGCCCGCGTTGTCCAGCGCCTCGAGCGCGTTCTCCAGCATCTGGGTGGTCACGCCGCCGTTGAAGCGGGAGACGACGATGCCGACCGAGCGGCGCTTGCCGAGCGGCGTGCCCTCGAGCACCGTGTAGCCGTCGGGAACGTCGATCTCGCCCCGGACGTGCTCGACGCTGATGCCCTCGGCCGGCGAATCCTCGATCACGGTCGACGACTCGGCGGACGGCCAGCCCTCGAAGGCGTCCTCGTCGGCGCTCGTCTCGGCGGGAGGCGTCTCGACCGCTGCAGCCTCGATCTCGTCGGCCGGGGCAGCGTCCTCCTCGGATGCGACGTCGGCCTCGGAGTGGATCTCCGTCGCGGCAGCCTCTTCGTCGATGCGTTCGCTCACTCGCCGTCCCCTTCGTAGTCGAGGTTCTTCAGATCCTGGTGGTGCAGACGGTGTCCGAGCTTAGTCCGCTTGGCGGCCAGATACCCCCGGTTCTCCGAGTTCGGCGGCACTTCGATCGGCACCTGCTCGACGACGGTGAGCCCGAAGCCGTCGATGCCCGTGAGCTTCTTCGGGTTGTTCGTGAGGATGCGGATCGTCGTCAGGCCGAGGTCGGCGAGGATCTGGTTGCCGATGCCGTAGTCGCGGGCGTCGGCGGGGAAGCCGAGCTCGAGGTTCGCCTCGACCGTGTCGAAGCCCTGCTCCTGCAGCTCGTAGGCGCGCAGCTTGTTCAGCAGGCCGATGCCGCGGCCTTCCTGCGCCATGTAGAGCAGCACGCCGACGCCTTCGCCGTCGATCTGCGCGAGGGCCTGCTCGAGTTGCTCGCCGCAGTCGCAGCGAAGCGAGTGGAAGACGTCTCCGGTCAGGCACTCCGAATGGACGCGGACGAGGACGTTCTCGACCCCGTCGACCTCGCCGCGGACGAGGGCGACGTGCGTCTTCCCGGTCAGCTTCTCGCGGAATGCGACCGCGGTGAACTCGCCGTACTCGGTCGGCAGGCGGACGGACGCGCCTCGCTCGACCAGCCGCTCGTGGCGGCGGCGGTACTCGACCAGGTCGGCGACGGTGATCATCTTCAGGCCGTGGCGCTCGCAGTACGGCACCAGGTCGGGCACGCGCGCCATCGTCCCGTCGTCGTTCATCATCTCGCAGACGACGCCGGCCGCGGTGAGGCCGGCGAGGCGGGCGAGGTCGACGGCGGCCTCGGTCTGGCCGATCCGCTCGAGCACGCCGCCGGGCCTCGCGCGCAACGGGAAGACGTGGCCGGGCTGCACGAGGTCGTGGTGCGTCGAGTCGGGATGGATCGCGACCTGGATCGTGTGGCTGCGGTCGGCGGCGGAGATCCCGGTGGTGACGCCCTCGCGGGCCTCGACCGAGACGGTGAACGCGGTGCCGAGCGGCGCTTCGTTGTGGTCGGTCATCGGCCGGAGCCCGAGGTGGTCGGCGCGCTCCTCGGTCAGGCAGAGGCAGATCAGGCCGCGCGCGTGCGTCGCCATGAAGTTGATCGTCTCGGGCGTCGCGAACTGCGCGGCGACGACCAGATCGCCCTCGTTCTCGCGGTCCGGGTCGTCGACGACGACCACGATCCGCCCTTCGCGGATGTCCTCGATCGCGTCCTCGACGGTCGCGAAGGGGGTCGTGACGGCCATCCGGAAGGCTACGTCCGCGCCGGCAGCAGCTTCTCGACGTACTTGGCGAGGACGTCGACCTCGAGGTTCACCCGGTCGCCCGGCGCGAGGCCGCCGAGCGTCGTCTGCCTCGAGCGTGTGCGGGATCAGCGCGATCGCGAAGCCGGCTCCGTCGAGGTCGGCGACGGTGAGGCTCGTCCCTTCGACGGCGACGGAGCCCTTCTCGACCACGTAGCGCAGCAGCTCGGCGGGCGCGTCGACCCAGATGCGCCGGCCGTCGCCCTCGGGCTCGACGGAGCGGACGGCGCCGACGCCGTCGACGTGGCCCTGCACGTAGTGGCCGCCGAGCGGCTCGCCGGCGCGCAGGGCGGGCTCGACGTTGACCCTCGACCCCGGCTCGAGGGTCTGCAGCGACGTGCGCGCGAGCGTCTCGGGCACGGCGTCGAACGCGAGCCTGCCGTCGAGCCGCTCGACGACGGTCAGGCAGACGCCGCTGAGCGCGACGGAGTCGCCGAGCTGCGCGTCGCGGGCGGTCGCAGGCGCCTCGATCGTCGAGCCGGACGCCGTCCGCCCCGCCCTCGATCGCGGCCACGCGCCCCACCTCGCGAATCAGTCCCGTGAACACGGTTCAAGGCTACGCGTCGAAGACGGTGCCAGGCACCGTTGTGAAAGGGCGCCGAGAGTGCAACAACTCGTCCACAGGACCTGGCGGCGGGTCACCCAATCGGCGACGATTTCCCTGCAGATCGACCGGGAGGGTCGACAACGGGGGCGCGGCGGGTCGTCCGGCCGCTGCGTGCCGGCGAACGGCCCGCGGTGCCAGGCACCGTTACGAAAGGCGCGCGCTAGTCGCCGTAGACGAGCGTCTCGACCGTCTCGCGGACGATCACCTCGAGGCGGCCGCGCTCGCCGGGGGCGGCGGTGCTCAGCTCGTCCAGCAGCTCGACGACGGCGTCCCGCTGGCGCGGGAGCCAGCTCGTCCGTCCCGATCTCCGTCACCTTGCGGCGCAGCTCGTCGTTCCCGAGCTGGCGGGTCAGCCAGTGCGAGAGATGCGTGACGAGCTCGTCGTCGGCACGGCGCTGGGGCTCAGGGTTCATGGACATACGCTTCGAGGAGTACGTCCTCGCCCACCGGCCGTGCCGTCAGGTGCGAGAGCGTACGGGCGGAGGGTAGCGGAGCGACCAGACCGGGCCCCTCGCCCGCCAGCACCGGCGCCACGAACACGAGCAGCTTGTCGACGAGGCCTTCGGCGAGGAAGGAGGCCGCCAGCGTCGGGCCGCCCTCGAGGAGCAGCGACTGGACGCCCTCGTCGGCCAGCGCGCGCAGCTCGTCGCCGACCGGCCCCGAGCGCAGCTCGAGGTCGACCCCGTGCGGCAGCGGGCCCCGGGAGAAGGCGAGCCGCCGCGGCTGCCCCCGCGGCGTCGGCACGTCGCGCGCGTCGAGCCGTGGCAGATCCGCCCGCACCGTCCCGCCGCCGACCGCGACCGCGTCGACCTGCGCCCGCAGCTCGTGCACGAGCCGCCGGCTCGCCTCACCCGTCACCCATCGCCGGCCCGGAACCGTCAGCCGCGCGTCGAGCGTCATCGCCGCCTTGTAGACGACGAAGGGCCGCGATCGCGTCACCCACGTCCGCCACGCCTCGTGCAGCACGCGCGAGCCCCAGTCGTCCGCCTCGACGACCTCGACGCCGCCCGCGGCGCAGCGTGTCGTCGCCGCCCGCGGCCTCCGGATTCGGGTCGCGGACGCCGACCACGACGCGCGCGACACCGGCTGCGACGATCGCGTCCGCGCACGGCGGCGTCGAGCCGTGATGCGCGCACGGCTCGAGCGTGACGTACATCGTCGCGCCGCGCGCACGATCGCCCGCCGCTGCGAGCGCGACCGCCTCCGCGTGCCGGCCGCCGGCCTCGGTCACTCCTTCGGCGACGGTCTCGCCGTCGCGCACGAGCACGGCGCCGACGGTCGGCTTCGGGATGCGCCCGCTGTCCGGCGGCGCGCGCGATCGCGACCGCGCGCTCGAGGCTCACCGGATCGCCTGGTCGAGGCGCCGGTAGGCGGCCGGCGGGTCGTCGTGCCCGAAAATCGACGACGCCGCGACGAACAGCGTGACGCCCTCCTCGCGCAGACGCTCGACGTTCGCCTCGCCGACGCCGCCGTCCACCTGGATGTGCATGCCGGCAGGCAGCAGCGAGCGCAGCTCGCGAACGCGCTCGAAGGTCCGCTCCTGGAACGGCTGCCCCGAGTACCCGGGATGGATCGCCATGCAGAGGACGAGGTCGGCGCCGTCCGCCGCCGCGGCGACGTCTGCCGGCTCCGTCTCCGGATTGAACGCCACGCCGGCCTGCAGGTCGTGGCCGCGCGCGGCGGCGATCGTCGCCGGGACGTCCGCGACCGCCTCGAAGTGGAACGTGACGCTGTCGCCGCCGGCGGCCGCAAAGGCTTCGAAGTACTTCGCCGGGCTCTCGACCATCAGATGCACGTCGACCGCGGCGCCGGCCGCATGGATTCGCTCGGAGATCGCCTGCAGGACGATCGGGCCAGTCGTGATCGGCTCGACGAAGTGACCGTCGCCGACGTCGTAGTGGAAGACGCGCACGCCGGCTGCGAGCAGCGCGTCGACCTCGGCGCCCAGCCGGGCGAAGTCGGCGCCGTACAGCGACGGCTCGACTTCGCGCTCGCGCACCCACTCCGACCAGCCCATCCGGCGATCCTAGAGCGGGCGTCGTAGGCGGGCGATGAAGAAGCCCGACGTACGGTCGCGGTGCGGCAGCGTCAGCAGGAACTCGGGCCGTTTCGGGTGCGCGTACTGCGGCCACTCGGCGCCCAGCCGCTCGATCTCGAGGCCGGACTCGTCGACGATCGCCTCGTTCTCGTCGGCGTTCAGCGTGCACACCGCGTACACGATCGACGCCGCCGGGCCGCACCCGCTCCGCCGCGGCAGCGAGCAGCTCCGCGCTGCAGCTCCGGCAGCGGCTGCGAACGCCAGCGCAGGTCGGGCCGGCGCGCGAGCACGCCGAGGCCCGAGCACGGCGCGTCGACGAGCGCGCGGTCGAAGCCGTACGCACTCGAGCTCGCGCACGTCGGCGTTGACGACGTCGACGCCGCGGCAGGTGCTGCTTCGCGCAGCGCGGCCGCGCGGCCCGGGTGCATCTCGACGGCGGTCACCTGCGCCTCTCGGCCAGGATCGCGGACTTCCCGCCAGGCGCCGCGCACGCATCGAGGATGCGCTCACCTTCGCACGCGCCCGACCGCGAGCGCTGCCAGCTGCGAGGCCCGGCTCTGCGGGCGCATGTTCAACAGGTCGACGCGGTCGACGACGTACGCCCCGGGCACGTCGGTCGGCCGCGCCCACCGGCCGGCGGCGCGCACCTCGAGCGCGGGCGGCTCGTTCTGCGCCCGCATCAGCGCAAGCGCCGTCATCCTCGCCGAGATCGCGCGTCCAGATCTCCGCGATCCAGTCGGGATACGACTCCTTGAGCGGGCCCGTCGGGCAGCGACGCGACGAGGCCGCGGAACCCCTGCGCGAGCCGCCGCATCACGGCGTTCGTGAACGGCGACGGCGCGCTCGAGGCCCGCCGCGCGAACGAGCTCGACGGCGTCGTCGACGACCGCATGCTGCGCCAGGTCGGTGAAGGCGAGCTGGTACGCCGCCGAGCCGGAGCGCCGCCTCCACGGGCGGGTCGAGCTTGCGCACCGGCCGCTTGCCGAGCTGCTCGATGCCGAGGTCGAGCGTGCGCGCCCGCTGCACCGTGCCGAAGGCGATCCGCTGCGCGAGCGCACGGTCGCGCGCGTCGAGCGTCGACGCCGCCGACGCGAGCGCACGGTCGGCGTACGCGTCCTCGTCGAACGACGCGCCGGACGACCTCGAACGCGGCGCGACGCGCCGGCGCGATCACCGCACGCCGCGCAGGAACTCGTCGTAGCTCATCCGCCTGCGCCCTTCCGGCTGCGACCTCGACGGGACGAAGACGCCGTCGTCGAGCCGGGCGCGCCACACGGTCACGCGCCGGCCGTGCAGCGTCGCCCACGCGCCGATGTGCGGCGACAGCGCGCGCACGCGCCGCCAGGCATCGACGGGATCGTCGAGATCGAGCTCGCGGTCGGCGGGGGCGATCTTCTCGGCGTACGTCACGCCCTCCTCGGCCTGCGGCGCGAAGCTCGGGCTCCGGCAGCACGTCGTCGAGCAGCCGTCGCCGCGACCTCGGCCGAGCGCTGCGAAGACGCCACCCGCGTCGTGCTCGCCGATCGGGAACGCCTCCTGCGCGGCGATCGGCCCTGCGTCGAGCTCCTCGACCGTGCGATGGATCGTCACGCCGGTCTCCTCGTCGCCCGCGAGGATCGCGCGCTCGACCGGCGCGGCGCCGCGCCAGCGCGGCAGCAGCGACGGGTGCACGTTCAGCCAGAGCGACTGCTCGAGCAGCGCGCGGCGGGATGTAGAGGCCGTACGCGCAGACGATCACGCGCGTCGACCGGCTCGGCAGCTCGGGCCGCTCGGGCTGATGCACCGGGATGCCGAGCCGCTCGGCGGTGACCTTCGCCGGCGGCGGCGCCGATGCTTGCGCCCGCGGCCGCTGCGGCGCGTCGGGCCGCGTGAGCAGGTAGGCGATCTCGTGCGTCGCGGCGAGCCGCTCGAGCACGTCGGCGCCGAGCGGCGCCGTCGCGGCGACGGCGACCTTCACCGGAGCGACGACGCGCGGCCGCAGGATTCCGAGCGCCTCCTTGCGGTGCTCGTCGTCGGTGCGGTCGATGATCAGCACGCCGTCGAGGTGGTCGAGCTCGTGCTGGACGACGCGCGCGCCAGCCCCTCGAGCTCGAAGCCGAACCGGCTCGCCGTCCGCATCGACGCCCTCGAGCGACGACGCGTGACCGAGCGCTCGACCGGGCACACGCACGCCCTGCAGCGAGAGGCAGCCCTCCTCGTCGGACTCGCGTCTCGTCCGCCTGCTCGACGATGCGCGGATTGACGACGGCCTGCGGCCCGTCCTCGCCGTCGACTGAAGACGAACATGCGGCGCAGCACGCCGACCTGCGTCGCGGCCAGGCCGACGCCCTGCGCGTCCTGCATCAGCAGCGTCATCCGCTCGACGAGGCGGCGCAGGTCGTCGTCGAACTCCGCGACCTCGCGCGCCTTCATCCGCAGCACGGGGTCGCGGGTACTGGCGGATCTGCGCGAGCGCGAGCTGGCGCCGTGCCTCGGCCTCGGCGTCGACCGCGGCGTCCTCGTCGTGCTCGTGCTCGTGCTCGTGCGTCGTGGTCGTGGTCGTGGTCGTGGTCGTGCTCGTGGTCGTGATCGTGTGTCCGACATCGGCCCGGCAGTCTACGGACGGCAGGAAAGCGCTCGAGCACCCAGGCGGCGTCGAGCGGCTCACGGCGGTAGTCGCGCCCGCCGACGCGGACGAAGTCGCGCGAGCGCGGGTCCATCGCGAGCCGCGCCTCGAGCCGGGTACCAGCGGTTGTGGCGGTCGATCAGGTCGTTGACCTCGGTGAAGTCCCAGCGCTCGGCGACGCGGCGCGCCAGGTCGGCCGCCTCGGCGCTCGGCGTAGGCCTCGCTCGAGCCGCTCGAGGTGCTTCGTCGGTGGCGTCCTCGATCTCGCGCAGCCGGCTGCATGTACGGCAGCGGGCCGCCGAGCCGACGCGACGTAGTTGTCGGGCTCGGCGCGGAAGTTGCGCAGGCGCCGCGGGAGCGGCCCGCCGGCGAGCGCGTTCAGCTCGCGGTCGGCGACGAGCCGCTCGCGTTCGGCCTGCGAGGGCGGGGTCACGTCGCGGATCCCCCACTCGCCGAGGATCTCCTCGGGCGGACGCTGGGCTTCACGGCCCCCCATGGTGCCAGCGCTACAACGCTGAGGATCGACGTCGACGACCGCCGTCAGGCCGGCGCGCCGCATCGCCGGCGCGGCGGCCGCGAGCAGCCGCGCCGCCTGCGCCGCGAGCGCGCGCGGGCTGCTCGGTCTTCGCGACGAGCTGCGCGCGGTGCTTGCCGCGCAGGCGCAGGAGCGGCGCCGGCCCGAGCAGCTCGGCGCCGTCGATGCCGGCGCGCAGCTCCTCGAGCGCGCGCAGCACCGGCTCGAGGTGCGGGCCCGGCGACGACGATGCGGACGAGGTGGCGGAACGGCGGGTAGCCGAGCTCGCGGCGGCGCTCGAGCTCCTCGTCGAGGAAGCGCGGTGACGTCGTGACGCGCGGCGTAGGCGATCGGCCGCGCGTCCGGCTGGAACGTCTGCACGAGCACGCGGCCGGGCGCGTCGCGCCCGCTGCGGCCGGCGAGCTGCGTGATCAGCTGGAACGTGCGCTCCTCGGCGCGGAAGTCGGGCATCGCGAGGCCCGTGTCGGCGTCGACGACGGCGGCCAGCTCGACGCCGGCGAAGTGGTGGCCCTTCGCGACCATCTGCGTGCCGAGCAGCACGGCGCGGTCCGGCTGCGGCGAAGCGCCGCAGCGCGGCGGCGAGCTGCTCCGGCTTCGCGACCGTGTCGGCGTCGAGCCGGATCAGCTCGAGCCCCGGGAACTCGCCTCGCGAGCTCGCGCTCGAGCCGCTGCGTGCCGGCGCCGAGGCGCGCGAGCTCGGGCGAGCCGCACGCCGGGCACAGCTCCGGCGAGCCGACTCGTAGCCGCAGTGGTGGCAGCGGAGCTGCGGTCGCCGTGCAGGACGAGCGCGACGTCGCAGTTCGGGCAGCGAATCGTCGTGCCGCAGGCGCGGCAGTGGAGCGCGGGCGCGACGCCGCGGCGGTTGAGGAGCAGGATCGCCTTGCCGCCGCCGCTCCGCGACCGCGCGCAGCTCGGCGAGCAGCGGCGCCGACAGCGGATAGCCGGCCTCGCGGCGCAGGTCGACGATGCTGCACCGGCGGCAGGTCGGCGCCGAGCCGGCCGCCGAGCTCGAGCCGCTCGAGCGCCGCCCAGCTCTCCGGCCGCGGCGTCGCCGAGCCGAAGACCGCGACCGCGCCCTCGAGCGCCGCGCGCTTCGCCGCGACGGTGCGCGCGTCGTAGCGCGGATCGGAGTCCTGCTTGTAGGACGGGTCGTGCTCCTCGTCGACGACGATCAGCCCGAGGCCGCGCACCGGAGCGAAGATCGCCGAGCGCGCGCCGACGACGATCGCGCGCCTCGCCGGCTCGCGATCCGCTCGCGCTCGTCGCGCCGCTCGGCGTCGGTGAGGCCCGAATGGAGGATCGGCGACGCGATCGCCGAAGCGCGCGCTGAACGCGCCCGACCGTCTGCGGCGCGAGCGCGATCTCGGGCACGAGCACGATCGCGCCGAGCCCGCGCTCGAGCGCCGCGGCGCAGGCCTGGAGGTAGACCTCGGTCTTGCCGGAGCCGGTCGCGCCGTAGAGGAGGAGATGGCCGCCGCCCGCGTCGATCGCCGCGACGATCCGCTCGACCGCCGCCGCTGCTCCGGTGAGCGCGGCGGCGGCACGCTCTCGCCGGCGAGCGACTGCCGCTCGGCCGGCGGCGCCTGCTCCTTGCGGCGCTTCGGCAGCTCGGGCGCGACGAGCGCCAGCGCCCGCGCGGGCGTCGAGCCGTAGTAGTCGGCGAGCCAGAGCGCGAGGTCGACGAGCGCCGGCGGCACCGACCCGACGACCGCCTCGGCCGCGCGGATCTCGACGCCGTCCGGCGGCGAGCCCTCGCAGCCCGACGACGATGCCGCGGGTTCGCGAGCGCCCGAACGGCACGCGGACGATCGCGCCGCGTCGACGCCGTCGTCGACCTCGTAGGTGAACTCACGCGCGACCGCGCGCGCGGAGACGAGCGGATAGACCGACGCGTACCGCAAGCGCTACGCCGGCTCTGCGGCCTTCTTGCGGTCGGCCGCCTCGGCGACGCGCAGCCGCTTCCACGAGAGCGTGCGGGCCATCAGGAACGAGCGCAGATCAGCCCGAGCACGAGGTTGAAGACGACGATCGCGATGTTCATGCCGACGCTGAACGCGAGCAGCAGCGCTGCGCGAGATCGCCTTGCCGCGGAACAGGTACGACGATCAGCCCCTGCTTCGTGCCGGCGCCGCCCGGCGTCGCCGGGAACAGCGTCGCGAGCGAGTCGACGACCTGCGCGAGCAGCGCGTTGTGCACGGTCGCGGTGCACGTGCGAACGCGCGCAGGAAGAAGTACACCGACGCGATCCGGAAGCACCCACGAGATCGCCTGCGGGACGATCACGCCGCAGCAGGAAGCGCCGCCGGTCGCGCAGGATCGCGAAGCCCTGCGCGACGCGGCGCGCGAAAGCGCGTGCAGCGCTGCTCGGGACGACCACGAACGCGATCGACCGCCGCCCACGAGCAACGCGAGCACGAGGCCGATCGGTGAACCGCTCGTGCTGCGACGAAGAACTTCCAGTCGACGCTCGGGATGCGCGAGTAGACCTGGTGCGTCGGCAGCACGCCGATCGAGAGCGCCCAGATCATCAGCGCGCCGGCGACGAAGAAGTCGAACAGCGTCTCGACGACCAGGGTCGGTGCGAGCGTCGCGTAGCTCGAGCTTCCGATGCGCTGCTTGATCAGGTAGAGCTTGACCACGTCGCCGCCGCGCGCCGGCGCGACCGAGTTGACGCCGACGCCCGCGACATACGCGCCGAACGCGCTGCGGAAGCGCACGCGCTTCGCCGGGATAGGCGGCGCGCAGGATCGTCTGCCAGGCGCGGCGCGCGCAGCAGCAGCTTGATCACGTGGCAGAGGAGCGCGAGCCGCGAGGGTCGCGACCACCCGACGGCGGCGAGATGGTCGCAAGAAGACGCGGACGGCGTGGAAGAAGGCGCCCAGGGCGCCGCTAAGCGTACGATCAGCCGGTCTGTCAGGCGCCCGGCGGCCATCGAGCACGCAGTCGGTGGCGAAGCCGAGCGACGATCCCGGCGAGGATCATCCAGGCGACGATCAGCTTCGGCATCGCGAAGCGCCGGCAGACCTCGAACGAGCTGGATCACGACGTAGAGGATCGAGCCGGCGGCGAGCGCGAAGAAGAGCGTCTGCGAGCGCCGGGCTCACCCACGCCTGGCCGATCACCGTGCCGAGGAAGGTCGGGCCGCCGCCGATCAGCCCGAGCAGCCCGAGGAAGCGCCAGCTCGGCCGCTCGGCGTCGCCGGCGAGCGGGCCGACGATCGCCGAAGCCCTCGGTGGCGTTGTGGAGGCCGAAGCCGATGATCAGGACGAGCGCGAGCGCGAGCTCGTCGGCCGCCGCCGACTGGCCGATCGCGAGGCCCTCGCCGAAGTTGTGCAGGCCGATCCCGGTCGCGATCAGGAGCGCCAGCCGGCGGCCGGGCGTGAGCGTCTCGAGCCAGGTGCGGGCTCGAACTCGTCGACCGCCGCTGCGCCCGGGCCGACGAGCGGCGTCGCGCGGCGGCGCTTCATCCACGCGTCGTAGTAGACGAGGCTCATGCAGGCCGACGGCGAAGCCGACGGCGAGCAGCGCCGCGTAGCCGGCGAAGGCGCCCCAGCGAGTGCGCCTCGAGACGCGTCTGCGACCGGCGCGACGCCGTGCGCGAGCACGTCCCAGAGCAGGAAGAGCAGGATCCCGGTCGCGACCGGGCTGAGCGCCGCCCGGACGGCCGGCGTCGCGTGCTCGGGAAGCGGCCCATCGGCAGGCCGACGAAGATCGTCAAGCCGGCGATCGCGCCGAGGAGGAGGGTCTGGGTGGTGCTCATCGTTGTAAGGCTCACCTTACAACGAGCAATGCTGCAGCTACGACTCGAGCTCCGCAGATGGCGGGGCACTCGGTCGACGACTACCTCGAGACGATCTACTTCCTCGCCTTCCCGATCGGCGAGTACCGGCCGGTCGGAGCGACCGGCTCGCCCACGCTCGCCGTCGCGCGTCGCGGAGATGCTCGGCGTCTCGCGCGCCTCGGCCGGCGAGATGCTGAAGCGGCTCGAGGCCGACGGGCTCGTCGAGCGCGGCGAGCACAAGGAGGCGATCCTGACGGCGATCGGCCGCGAGCGCGCGGAGCAGGTCGTGCGCAAGCACCGGATCATCGAGCGGCTCCTCACCGACTTCATGGGCTACACGGCCGCCGAGGCGCACGTGCACGCCGACGAGCTCGGCGACACGTTCACGGACGACATGGTCGAGCGGATCGACGAGCGGCTCGGCCACCCCGACCGCTGCCCGCACGGCTGGCCGGTCGACACCGACGTCGAGCAGGCCGAGAACCGCGAGCTCGCAGCCGCTGTCCGAGCTCGCGCCCGGCCGGACCGGCGACGATCGTCCGGCTCGCCGAGCACGACGGCGACCTCCTGCACTGGTTCTACGACCAGGGCCTCGTGCCGGGCGCCTCAGTCGAGTTGCGCGCGGTCGAGAGCGCGGCCGGACAGTTCCGCGTCGGCGTCGCGGCGGCGAGCAGGCGATCGGCGAGAAGGCGGCCGCCGGCCTCTTCGTGCGCCCGGAGTCGAACTAGTAACAGTCTGTACTAGGTGCTGTCCGGCGCGGCCTAGGCGGTGCCGCTTCGCGCTCGCCGAGGCCGGCGGCCTCGCGGAGCACGGCCGCCTTGTCGGTGCGCTCCCACGTGAAGTCGTGGTCGTCGCGGCCGAAGTGCCCGTACGCGGCGGTCTTCGCGTAGATCGGGCGGCGCAGGTCGAGGTCGCGCAGGATCGCGGCCGGCCGGAGGTCGAAGTGCTCGCGCGACGAGCTCCTCGATGCGCTGCCGCGTGACGCCCTTCGCCTCGGTGCCGAAGCGTCTCGACCAGGATCGAGAACGGGTGCGCGACGCCGATCGCGTAGGCGACCTGCATCTGGCAGCGGTCGGCGAGGCCGGCCGCGACGACGTTCTTCGCGACGTAGCGCGCCGCGTAGGCGGCCGAGCGGTCGACCTTCGTCGGGTCCTTGCCGGAGAACGCGCCGCCGCCGTGCGGGGCCGCGCCGCCGTAGGTGTCGACGATGATCTTGCGCCCGGTCAGGCCGGTGTCGCCCATCGGGCCGCCGATCACGAACTTGCCCGGTCGGGTTGACGTAGACGAAGTCGCGATCCTCGAGCTGCTTCTCGTCGTAGAGCTCCTTCGGGAGGATCGGCCGCAGCACGTGCTCGATCGATGTCCGGCTTGATCAGCGAGTCGGCGTCGAGCCCTTCGCGGTGCTGCGTCGAGACGAGCACGCGCTCGATCTCGACCGGCCGCTGGCGACCGTGCTCGTCGACCTCGTAGCGCACCGACACCTGCGCCTTGCCGTCCGGCCGCAGGTACGGCAGCACGTCGGCCTTCCGCACCTCCGCCAGCCGCTTGGAGATGCGGTGCGCGAGCATGATCGGCAGCGGCATCAGCTCGCGCGTCTCGTTCGACGCGTAGCCGAACATCATCCCCTGGTCGCCGGCGCCGATCCGGTCGAGCGGGTCGTCGTCGCCGGGGTCGTGCTGCACCTCGTACGCGTTGTCGACACCCTGCGCGATGTCGGGCGACTGCTCGTCGATCGCGACGATCGACGCCGCACGTCTCCGCGTCGAAGCCGTACTTCGCACGGGTGTAGCCGATGCTCTTGATCGTCGCGCGCACGAGCTGGCGGATGTCGACGTACGTGTCCGTCGTCATCTCGCCCGCCACGACGACGAGCCCGGTGGTGATCAGCGTCTCGCAGGCGACGCGGCTGTTCGCGTCGTTCGGCGAGCACGGCGTCGAGCACGGCGTCCGAGATCTGGTCGGCGATCTTGTCCGGGTGCCCCTCGGTGACCGACTCGGAGGTAAAGAGGAAGCTGCGCGCCGCCGCCATTCGGGGGAGGGTAGCTACTCGGGTAGCTACTCGTCCGTCGGGCGGCGGCCCATCAGCGAGGCCAGCGAGCTCGTTCAGCGGCAGCCCCTCGAGCACGGCACAGACGCCCTCGGTGATCGGCAGCTCGATCCCGAGCCGGCGCGAGAGGTCGCGGAGGACGGGCGCCGTCGTCAGCCCCTCGACCACCTGGCCGATCTCGGCGCGGGCGAGGTCGGCCGAGAGACCGCGCGCGATCAGCTCGCCGGCGCGGCGGTTGCGGCCCGAGGGGTGCCAGCAGGTGCACGATCAGGTCGCCCATCCCGGCGAGCCCGAAGAACGTCTCCGTCTCACCGCCGGCCGCTTCGCCGAGCCGCGCCATCTCGACGAGCCCGCGCGTGATCAGCGCCGCCTTCGCGTTGTCGCCGAGCCCGAGGCCGTCGACGCCGCCCGCGGCAAGCGCGATCACGTTCTTGGCGGCGCCGCAGAGCTCGACGCCGGTCAGGTCGGTGTTCACGTAGACGCGGAAGGCGAGCGAGTTGATCGCGTCCTGCAGCAGGCGCGCGAGCTCCTCGTCCTCGGTGGCGATCACGGTCGCGCCGGGCAGGCCGGCGCCGACCTCCTCCGCCATGTTCGGGCCGGACAGGACCGCCACCGGCCGGTCCCGGACGAGCGTCGAGAGGCGGTCGCCGGTCTCCGGGTCGAGGCCCTTGACGAGGCTGAGGATCGGCGCCGTGCCGCGCACGTGGCCGAGCACCTCCCGGAACGCGGTGCTCGGCACCGCGAGCACGACGAGCTCGGCGTCCTCGTACGGCGCGTCGTCGATCGTCGCCCGGAGGCGCGAGCGTGACGTCGTGGCCGCGGTCGCGGAGCAGGCTCGCGAACGCCGTCCCCCACGCCCCGCCGCCGACGACGACGGCCTTCACGGGCGCTTGCGAAAGTCGATCGCCACGGGCACACCCTCCAGCTCGAACCGTTCCCGCAGGCGATTCTCCACCCAGTAGCCGTAGTCGCGCGTGATCAGCCCCGGATCGTTGACGGTGAAGCGGAAGCGCGGCGGCCGCGTCTCGACCTGCGCGCCGTAGAGCAGGTTCAGGCGGCGGTTGCCCTTCGACGGCGCCTGGCGCGCCTCGCGGAGCTCGCCGAGGAAGCGGTTCAGCTCCGGCGTCGGGACCCGGCTCACGTGCTTGTCGAACAGCTCGGCGACGCGGTCGAGCAGGCGCGAGACGCCGCGGCCGCTGTGCGACGAGACGGTGATGAACGGCGGCCGCTGGCGCAGCCGCCGCTGCGAGCTCCGGCCGCACCTCCTCGATCGTGATCGTGCCGACGTCCCACTTCGAGAGCACGATCAGCGTCGAGCAGTGCGCCTTGCGCGCCACCTCGACCGCGGTGATGTCGCCCTCGACGATGCCCTCGCTGGCGTCGATCAGGACGAGCGCCACGTCGGCGCGCTCGGCCGCCTCGAGCGCGCGCAGCTCCGAGTAGTACTCGATGCCCTGCCGCTGCCGGCGCTTGCGGCGCAGCCCGGCCGTGTCGACGAGCACGAAGGTGCGGCCGTCGCGCTCGATCACCGTGTCGATCGAGTCGCGGGTCGTCCCCGGGATCTCGCAGACGATCGTCCGCTCCTCGCCGACGAGCCGGTTGAAGAGCGAGGACTTGCCGACGTTCGGCCGGCCGAGGATCGCGACGCGAATCGCCTCGTCGCCGACCTGCTGCCGCGAGCTGCCGGGGAGCAGGTCGACGATCTCGTCGAGCAGGTCGCCGATGTTGTGTGCCGTGGAGGCCGGAGATCGGGATCGGGTCGCCGAGGCCGAGCCGGTGCAGGTCGAGCGCCAGGCTCTCCTGCGCCGGGTCGTCGATCTTGTTGGCGAGCAGCAGCACGGGCTTCTTCGACCGCCGCAGGAGCTCGGCCAGCTCCTCGTCGCCGGGCGTGATGCCGGCGCGCGCGTCGACGACGAAGAGCACGAGATCGGCGTCGTCGATCGCCGCCTGCGCCTGCACGGCGATCTGCGAGGTGATGTGGTCGCGGTCGGCGAGGTCGACGCCGCCGGTGTCGATCAGCATGAACTCGCTTGCCGTTCCATTCGCAGATCAGCTCCTTGCGGTCGCGCGTCGTCCCCTGCGTCGCGTGGACGACCGCCGCGCGCGACGAGGTCAGCCGGTTGATCAGCGTCGACTTGCCGACGTTCGGGAAGCCGACGATCGCCACCGTTCCTTTTAGCTCGCTCACAGCGGCGGGACGAGCCCGGGCGGGCGGCCGCGCAGGTGCACGTCGGCCAGCCAGTCGTAGAGGCCGTGGATCCGCCGCTCGATCTCGACGGTCGCCTCCTTGTAGCCGCGCCCGTTCTTCGGCAGCCCCTCGAAGCGGAGCGGCTCGCCGTAGGCGATCGAGCACGGCGCGAAGTTGCCGAGCTTCCAGAACTGCGTCCCGTAGATGCCGACGGGAACGACGGGAACGTCCTCCTGCAACGCGACCATCGCCGCGCCGGGCTGCGCGTGCCCGGGCCGGCCGCTCCGCTGCCGCGTCCCCTCGACGAACAGCCCGATCGTGTGCCCGTCGCGCGCCGCCTGCCGCATCATCCGCACGGCGTCGCGGTCCGACTCGCCGCGCCGCACCGCGATCGTGCCGAACAGGCGGATGAAGTCTCCAGCCGCCGGTATGCGCATCGCCTCGAACTTCGCGACGAAGTCGACGTTGCGCGGCGACGACTGGCCGACGACGGGGATGTCGATCCAGTGAAGGTGGTTGATCGCGAGCACCAGACCGCCCGTGCGCGGGACGCGGTCGGTGCCGTAGGCGCGCAGGCGCGTCGCGAGCCGCGTGAGCGTCCCCATCGTGGGACGCCCGAGCACCCAGGCGGTGTCCGACTTCACGGCGAGGCGACGAGCCGCGCGCGCACGATCTTCTCGATCTGCTCCACGACGTCCTCGACCTGCAGGGCGGTCGTGTCGATCAGCGTCGCGTCCTCGGCCGGCTGCATGCGCGCCTTGTCGGACGCGTCGCGGCTGCGCAGATCCGTGGCGAGCGCATCCGGGCCGATGTCGGGCCGCTCGGCCTGGCGCCGGCGCGTGCGGATGTCCGCGTCGGCCTTGAGGTAGACCTTCACCTCGGCCTGGGGCGCGACGACGGTGCCGATGTCGCGGCCCTCGATCACGACGTCGCCGTGCGAGGCGAGCTCGCGCTGCCGCTCGCGCATCACCTCGCGCACCGGCTGGTGGCGCGCGACGACCGGAACCATCCGGTCGATCCGGGACTGGCGGATGCCGGACGTGACGTCGACGCCGGCGATGAAGACCCGGCGCTCGTCGTCGAACGTCACCGGGCTGCGGCGCGCCAGCTCGCCGAGCGGCTCGGCGTCGCCGAGCGGCAGGCCCTCCCGCAGCGCGAGCCACGTCAGCGCCCGGTACATCGCGCCGGTGTCGAGGTAGCGGAAGCCCAGCCGCTCCGCCAGACGGCGGGCGACAGTGCTCTTGCCGGCGCCTGCCGGTCCGTCGATTGCCACGATCATCGTTGCGCGAGTTGGTCGAGTAGCTCGAAGAAGCCGGGGAAGCTTATAGCCACGCTGTCGGCGCCCTCGACCTCGACGCCGTCGCGGGAGACGAGCCCGGCGATCGCGCCCAGCATCGCGATCCGATGGTCCCCGTAGGCGTCGATGCGGCCGCCCTTGGGCCGCGTCGGCGTGCCGCGCACCTCGAAGCCGTCCGGCCGCGCCTCGATGCGCACGCCCGCGGCGCGCAGGCCCTCGGTGACGGTGTCGATGCGGTCGCTCTCCTTGGCGCGCAGCTCCTGGGCGCCGCGCACGATCGTGCGGCCGCGCGCGACCGCGCCGAGCAGCGCGACCAGCGGCAGCTCGTCGACCAGCCGCGGCACCTCCTCCGCCTCGACGGTCGTGGCGACGAGCGGCGACGAGCGCACCTCGAGGTCGGCAACCGGCTCGCCGCCGACGGTGCGGCGGTTGAAGATCGCGATCCTCGCGCCCATCCGGTCGAGCACGTCGAGCAGCCCCGTGCGGAGCGGGTTCACGTTGACGCCGCGCAGGATCAGCTCGGAGCCGTTCAGCAGGACGGCAGCCGTGATCAGCGGCGCGGCGGAGGAGATCTCCCCGGCGATCTCGAGGTCGAGCGCGGGCAGCCGGTCGACCGGCCAGACGGACACGGATCTGGCCGTGCGCCGGACGCGGACGCCGAGCTCCGTCAGGAGCCGCTCGGTGTGGTCGCGCGTCGGCTGCGGCTCGATCACGGTGGTCGGGCCGTCGGTGGCGTACAGCGCCGCGAGCAGGATCGCCGACTTGACCTGGGCGCTCGCGACCGGCAGCTCGTACGAGATCGGATGCAGCTCGCTGCCGACGATCCGCACCGGCGCGTGGCCGTCGGTCGTCGTCACGTCGGCGCCCATGCGGCGAAGCGGCTCGGCGACCCGCTCGTGCGGGCGCAGCGTCAGCGACTCGTCGCCGACGAGCTCGAAGGTGCCGCGCTGGCCGGCGAGCAGGCCGCAGGTCAGCCGCAGCACCGTGCCGGCGTTGCCGCAGTCGATCGGCCCCTCCGGCGCCTTCAGTCCGCGCAACCCGACGCCCTGGACGCGGAGGTCGTCGTCGCCGCCGTCCGTCACCTCGACGCCGCAGGCGCGGACGACGTCGATCGCCGACAGCGTGTCGGCCGCGCGCCCGAAGCCGCGGATTCGACTCTCGCCGTCGGCGACGGCCGCGAGCAGGACGGCGCGCTGCGAGATGCCCTTGACGCCTGGAACCGCCGCGGCGCCGACGAATGCCGAGGCCGGCGCGATCCTCATAGGAGTCGCTACCCGACTTGCTTGCCCATGAGCGTGACGAACGAGATGACCTCGGCGGCGAACGCGCCGAACTCGCTCGACGGGATCTGCTGCGGCCCGTCGCAGAGCGCTTCCTCGGGCCGCGGGTGCGACTCGACGATGATCCCGTCCGCCCCCACGGCGACCGCGGCCCGCGCGAGCGGCAGCACCAGGTCGCGCCGGCCGGCCGCGTGCGACGGGTCGACGATCACCGGCAGGTGCGTCTCCTTCTTCAGCACCGCCACCGAGCCGAGGTCGAGCGTGTACCGGGTCGAGCGCTCGAAGGTCGTGATCCCGCGCTCGCAGAGAACGATCTGGTGGTTTCCCTCCTTGGCGATGTACTCGGCCGCCATCAGGAGCTCCTCGACCGACGCCGACGGGCCGCGCTTGATCAGCACCGGCTTCTCGGCTCGGCCGACCTCGGCGAGCAGCACGAAGTTCTGCATGTTGCGCGCGCCGATCTGGATCACGTCCGCGGTTTCGAGCACCGCCTCGACGTGGCGCGGGTCCATCAGCTCGGTCACGATCGGCAGGCCCGTCTCCTCCTTGGCCTCGCGCAGGATCTCGAGCGCGTCGAAGCCGATGCCCTGGAAGGTGTACGGCGAGGTGCGCGGCTTGAAGGCGCCGCCGCGCAGCCAGGTCGCGCCGGCGGCGGCGACCGCGCGTGCCGTCTCGAGCGTCTGCTCGCGGTACTCGACCGTGCACGGGCCGGCGATCAGGCCGAAGAAGCCGTCGCCGATCTTCCGCCCCTCGACGTCGATCACCGTCGGGTCGGGGGCGATCTCGCGGCCGACGAGCTTGTACGGCTTGAGGATCGGCAGCACCTGCTCGACGCCGGGGTAGCCCTCGAGCGGCAGCAGCGCGAGCTGCTCCCGGTCGCCGATCGCGCCGATCACGGTGGCCTCGCGGCCGCGCTGGACGCGCGCCTCGACCCCGTGCTCGGCCAGCCGCGAGAGGACGTGCTCGGTCTGGTCGGCGGTCGCCGAGGCACCCATCACGATCAGTAGCTCGGGGGATCCGGTGACGGCCATCGGCACAATGATGCCCTGTGCGCGTCTTCTCGGGGATCAAGCCGACCGGCGATGCCACCTTCGGCAACTACAGCGGAGGCTTCCGCCAGTACGTCGCGACCCAGGAGCAGGGCGACGCGTTCTTCTGCATCGTCGACCTCCACGCGATCACCGTCGACTACGACCCGGTCGACCTGCGCAACCTCAGCTACGACCTGTTCTCGTGGCTGATCGCCACCGGGCTCGACCCCGACCGCTCGACGATCTTCGCCCAGAGCCACGTCACGGCCCATCCCGAGGCGGCCTGGCTGCTGGGGGCCGTGACGAGCTACGGCCAGCTCGGGCGGATGACCCAGTTCAAGGAGAAGAGCGACGCGAAGGGCTTCGTCTCGGCGGCGCTCTTCAACTACCCGATCCTGATGGCGGGCGACATCCTGCTGTACAGCGCCGACTCGGTGCCGATCGGCGACGACCAGCGGCAGCATCTCGAGCTCGCGCGCGACATCGCCGAGCGCTTCAACACGCGCTTCGGCCAGACGTTCGTCGTCCCCGAGGGGATCTACCCGACGATCGGGGCGCGGATCATGGACCTGCAGGACCCGCTCGGGAAGATGGGCAAGACGGGCTCGAGCGAGCACGGCACGATCCGCATGCTCGACGAGCCCGACGTGATCCGCCGCAAGCTGAAGACGGCGGTCACCGACTCCGGCTCGGAGGTGCGCCGCGGCCGACGACAAGCCGGGCATCACGAACCTGATCGACATCTTCTCGGTCGCGACCGGCGAGACGCCGGAGCAGGTCGAGAGCCGCTACGACGGCGCCGGCTACGGGCAGTTCAAGGAGGACGTCGGCGAGGCGGTGATCGCCGTGCTCGCGCCGATCCAGGAGCGCTTCCGCGAGCTCCGCGCCGACGAGAGCGAGCTCCGCCGCCTGCTCGCGCACGGTGCCGAGAAGGCCCGCGCCGCCTCCGCCCCGCTGCTCGAGCAGATGTACGAGCGCATGGGCTTCATCCGGCTGTAGCCACCCCGTCACCGGACCGCGACACCGCGCGGGCCGGTGCGTCATAGTCTCGCCGTCGCCTGCCTGACTACGGGCTACTTCAGAGAAGGGGGAGCTAGATGCACAAGCACCGGTCGAGGACGTTTGCCGCCGTCCTCGTCGCAGTCTGCGCGGTCTTCGGCCTCGTCGCCGCGTCCGCCCACCAGACCGCCCGCGGCGCGACGCTCGTGACACCGTCGTGCCAGCTGTCGAACGGCGCGGGCCAGGTCAAGCACGTGATCTACCTGCAGTTCGACAACACGCACTTCCGCCGTGACAACCCGAACGTGATGTCGGATCTGGAGCAGATGCCGCACCTGCTGAACTTCCTGCAGTCGAACGGCACGCTCTTCACGAACGACCATACGATTCTGATCTCGCACACCGCAGGCGGGATCCTGTCCAGCCTCACCGGCCTCTATCCGGACCGCGCGGGGCAGACGGTGTCGAACTCCTACGGGTTCTTCAAGTCCGACGGGACGGTCGGCTTCTCCAGCTCTTTCAAGTACTGGACCGACCAGGTCGACGCCGTCCTCGATCCGCTGCCGAACATGATCAGCGACGGGCAAAAGAACACGCCCGCGCCGTGGGTGCCGTTCACGCGCGCCGGCTGTGACGTCGGCGGCGTCGGTACCGCGAACATCGAGCTCGAGAACACGAACACGAGCGCGAGCGGCGACATGACGAAGGTGTTCGGCGTCAACTCGCCGGAGTGGACCGAGGCGAAGAACAACCCGCAGCTCGCGCAGACCGACTTCGTCGGGATCGCGATCCATTGCTCGCAGTCGGCGACCAGCCGGTGCGCGAACAACACGGATGCGAAGCCGGACGTGCTCGGCGACGAGCCGGGCGGCTACACCGGGTTCAACGCGCTCTACGGCACCAAGTACGTCGATCCGGCGATCACCAACCCGAAGAGCCCGTGCGTGAACAGCACGGCCGGCCTCCCGATCCAGGATCCGCTCGGCAACTGCGGCTTCCCGGGCTTCGACGGGATGCTGGCAGCGAACACGCTCGGCTACGTGCAGCAGATGCAGGAGAACGGCGTGCCCGTGACGTACGGCTACATCTCGGACGCGCACGACTTCCATACGCCGAATCCGCCGACCGACTCGTACTTCTCGAGCGCGCAGGGTCCCGGCGAGTTCAACTACCAGCAGCAGCTGAAGAGCTACGACGACGCGTTCAACGCGTTCTTCACGAACCTCGCCGCGCACGGCATCGACAAGTCGAACACGCTCTTCGTGATCACCGTCGACGAGGGCGACCACTTCGCCGGCGGCGTCGGCGGCACGGACCTCGTTCATCCGGGTGCGCTGACGTACACGCACGCGAACTGCGTCGCGAACGCACAGGGCATCCTCAACTGCCCGTCGAACCAGATCGGCGAGGTCAACGCGAACCTGCAGCCGCTGACCGGCCGCACGGACTTCGCGGTGCATTCGGACGACGCGCCGACCTTCTACCTGACGGGCAACCCCGCGCCGGGCAGCGACCAGGTGCGGAGCCTCGAGCACACGCTCGCGGGGATGAAGCTGTCGGACCCGTACGTGAACAATGGGGCGCTTGCCCCGATCGCGGTCAACTTTGCCGACCCGGTCGAGGAGAAGACGCTGCACATGGTGAACACGGATCCGAACCGGACGCCGTCGTTCACGATGTTCGGCAACCCGGACATCTTCTTCACGGCGGCCGCGACCGGACCGTCGTGCGGGAGCAATCCGTGCGTCGCGCCGGGCTTCGCCTGGAACCACGGTGACATCCAGGAGGAGATCGGCAACACGTGGGCCGGCATCGTCGGTCCGGGCGTCGCCGCGAACGGCGTCGACTCGACGACGTGGACGGATCACACGAACCTCCGCCCGACGATCATGGCGCTGACCGGCCTGCAGGACGACTACACGCAGGACGGCATCGTCCTCTCGCAGGCGTTGACGTCTGCGGGCACGCCCGCGACGCTGAACGCGCAGCGGACGCTCGCCCAGCGGCTCGGCCAGCTCTACGAGCAGCTGAACGCGCCGTTCGGGCAGTTCGCCGGCGACACGCTGAAGGCGTCGACGAACGGGATCGTCAGCTCGGTCCGCGGTGACCTCGTCTACAAGGGGATCGAGACGAACATCCAGGTGCTGACCGGCCTGCGGAACTCGCTGGCCGGCCGGATCCACGACGCGCTGCAGGGTGCGGAGTTCGGCGGTCAGCCGCTCAACCCGTTCCAGGCGGCGCTGTGGCAGTTCCAGGGGCAGACGATCCTCGGTCTGGCCCGCGTGCTCTCGACGAGCAGCGGCGGCGGCCTCGGCGGCCGCTAGGAACGGCGTGGTGCGGAGGGCTGCCCTCGGGTGGCCCTCCGCAGCGCCTCCACCTCCATCGGCGTGAGCTCGCGCCATTCGCCGGGCTCGAGACCCTGCAGGGTCAGCGGCCCGTAGCGGCTGCGGTGGAGGCGGATCACCGGGTGGCCGACCTGCTCGAGCATCCGCCGCACCTGCCGGTTGCGGCCCTCGTGGATCGTCAGCTCGACGATGTTCGGCGCGTTGCGGACGACGCGTGCCGGGGCGGTCGGGCCGTCGTCGAGCTCGACGCCGGCGGCGAGCCAGGCGATCGTGGCGTTGTCGGGTGCGCCGGTCACCTCGGCGACGTAGACCTTCTCGACCTCGTAGCGCGGGTGAGCGAGCCGGTGCGCGAGCAGCCCGTCGTTGGTCAGCAGCAGGGCGCCGGTGGTGTCGGCGTCGAGCCGCCCGACCGGCACCACGCGGTGCGGGTGGTTGACGAGCCCGACCACGGTCGGGCGGCCCTGCGGGTCGCTGGCGGTCGTGATCACGCCGTCCGGCTTGTGCAGCAGCACGAAGGCGGGCGACTGCGGCGCGAGCGGCCGGCCGTCGAGCAGCACCTCGTCGCCCTCGGCGACGAACGTGTTCAGCTGCCCGGGCTGCCCGTTGACGGTGACGCGCCCGTCCCTGATCAGCGTGTCGGCGTTCCGGCGCGAAGCCACCCCCGCGCGAGCCAGCCAGGCGTTCAGCCGCATGCGCGCAGTTTGAACGCAGGCGCGACCGGCGCGCTAGTAGAGGGCAGTCGCGAGCCGGCGCCGGTAGGCGACGGTCAGCGGGTGCTCGTGCCCGAGCTCGCCGAAGAGGAGCACCATCAGCTCCCGCGTCTGGTCGCGCGAGGCCGGGTCGTCCTCGATCCGCTGGAGCAGCTTCGCGAAGGCGCTCTCGTAGTCGCCCGCCCGCAGCGCTTCCGCCAGCTCCGGATCGTCGACCGTGTCGGCGACCGGCGGCTTCGTCAGCTCGTCGAGGAACGCCTCGACGCTCGGTCGCAGCTGCGCGCCGACGAACTCCGAGACGACGTGACCGTTCCGAAACGCCTTCACCGCGGGGATCCCGCGGATGCCGTACTCGGCGGCGACGCCCTGGTTCGCGTCGACGTCGACCTTCGCAAGCGTCACGCCGCGCTCCAAGGCCGCCTCCTCGAGCATGGGCCCGAGCTGCTTGCACGGGCCGCACCAGTCGGCCCAGAAGTCGACGACGACCGGCTCCGAGGCCGACCGCTCGATCACCTCGGCCTCGAAGGTCTCGTCGGTGACGTCCATCTCCGTTCAGGATGCCACGGCGAACAGGCGCCACTCCCCGGGGACGCCCTTCAGCTCGGCGGCACCGCGGTCCTCGAACGCGAGCCCCGAGCCGGCGACGAGGTCCTTGACGGTGCTCGAGACGAGCACCTCGCCGGGACCGGCCTGGGAGGCGACGCGCGCACCGATGTGCACGGCGATCCCGCCGACCTTGCCCTCGATCGCCTCGCACTCGCCGGTGTGCAGGCCGGCGCGCACGTCGATCCCGAGCTCGTGGACGCTGTCGCTGATCGCGCGGGCGCAGCGGATCGCGCGCGCCGGCCCGTCGAACGACGCGAAGAAGCCGTCGCCGGCCGTGTCGAGCTCGCGGCCGCGGTAGAGCGCGAGCTGCTGCCGCACGAGCGCGTGGTGCTCCTGGACGAGCTCGCGCCAGCGCCGGTCGCCGAGCTCGACCGCCTTCGCCGTCGAGCCGACGATGTCCGTGAACAGGATCGTCGCGAGCACGCGGTCCGGCTCGGGCGCCTCCCAGCCGCCGCCGTCGTGGACGCCCGTCACGAACGACTCGAGCTCGCGCAGCAGCGAGTCGGTGTCGCCGTAGTACGGCATGTGCGGGCCGCCGGGCAGCTCGACGAACCGCGCGCCGGGGATCTGCGCCGCCATCCAGCGGCCGCCGTCGACCGGCAGGTCGTCCTCGGTGCGGTGCAGGACGAGCGTGGGCACGCGGATCGTCGACAGGACGGGGCGGACGTCGATCTGCGCGTTCATCTGCTCGAGCGCGATGACCGCCCCCGGGCTCGCGCTCAGCCGCTGGCGCGCCGACTGAAACCGGACGGCCTCCTCCGTCGCCTCGCGGCCCTGGCTCGTGAGGAACTCCACGGCGCGCTTCCTCCGTGCCCCAGCTCCGCGACCATTCCTCGGCATCGCCGCAGGTACTCGTCCAGCGGCTGGCCGAACGGGAAAGTCGGGCGCCCAGACGAAGCGCGGCAGCGATCCGTAGACGACCAGCGCCGGCGTCCGCTCCGGGTAGGTCGCCGCGAAGAGGATGCTCATCGGCCCGCCTTCCGAGACGCCGACCAGCGCCGCGCGCTCCGAGCCGGCGGCGTCCATCACCGCGCGCACGTCGTCCATCCGCGTCTCCAGGTTCGCGATCCCCGCGACGCGATCGGAGGCGCCGGTGCCGCGCTTGTCGAAGATGATCAGGCGACAGAACGACGCGATCCGCTCGAAGAATGCGCCGCGCGCCGGGTCCTCCCAGACCAGGTCGACGTTCGAGACGGCGCCCGGGACGTAGACGAGGTCGAACGGCCCGTCGCCGACGACCTGGTAGGCGATGCTGACGTCGCCGCTCTTCGCGTAGCGCGTCTCGGGCGTCACGCCCCTAGTTTCGCGCGTTTCTAGGCGGTGCGCTTCTCGGCGACCGTCTCGAGCCGCTCGCGCAGCTCGGCGACGTCGGCCCCGAGGTCGTCGATCCGCGGCAGCGCGGCGAGCGACTCGAGCCCGAACAGGCGCTCGAACAGCGGCGTCGTGCGGTAGCGGAGCGCGCCGAGCGTCTGGTCGCGGCCGCCTTCGACGATCAGCCCGCGCTCGGCGAGCCCGGCGACGACACCGTCGACGTTGACGCCGCGGATGCGTGCGATCTCCGGCCGCGACACCGGCCCGAGGTAGGCGATGATCGCGAGCGTCTCGAGCGCGGCCTGCGACAGGCTCTTCTCGGCGGGCCGGTCGTAGAGCCTGGCGCAGGCGTCGGCCGCGGCGGCAGATGCGCGGAACGCGAACCCTCCGGCGACGTGCTCCAGCACGATCCCGCTCGACTCCTCCGAGAAGCGCTTCCACGAGCAGCTCGAGCGCGTCGCCGATCTCCTCGGCGTCGGCCTCGCAGGCGCTCTGTAGATCCTCGACGGACAGCGGCTGCGCGGCGACGACGAGCAGCGCTTCGATCGTCCGCGCCAGCTCGGCGGTGGCCGTGGTCTCGGTGGGAATCAGGCGGAGCGGACGGTCCAAGAGAGACTCCTTTCGGCGTCGGCACGGGAAATCCTTATCGGGGCGAACGGCGAGGCCTGGGCGATCGCGATCTCGTCCTGCTTGCGCAGCTCCAGCAGCGCCAGGAACGCCACCGCGACCTCGACCCGCGAGAGACCGGCGACTTCCTGGTCGAAGTCGAAGCGGCTCCGGCGCCGGAGCAGCGAGCGCCAGCGCTCGAGGAACTGCGCCACGGGCGGGAAGCGCAGCGCCATGTGCGCGAGCGACGGCGCCGGCGGCTCGACGGCGAGCGCGCGCAGCGCGGCGACGAGCGCCTGCGGATCCTGCGGCGCGAGCTTGCGCTCGGGCTTCGGCGCGAGCGGCGCCGGGCCGAGCCGGAAGTAGAGGTCGCGGCGCCGGTCGAGCCGCTCGCGCAGGAACTCGGCCGCCTCCTTCGCCCGCCGGTACTCGGCGAGGCGGCGCGCGAGCTCCTCGGCGGCCTCCTCGGGCTCGAGCTCGGACAGCTCGGCGTCCTCGTCGGGGAACATCGCCCGCGCCTTCAGCTCGAGCAGCGCCGAGATCAGCACCAGGAACTCGCCGCAGGCGTCGAGGTCGAGCTGGCCGCGCCGGTCGAGGTGCTCGACGAAGGCGATCACGACCTCGGCGAGGTCGATCTCGCGGAGCGGCAGCTCCTCGCGGAGGACGAGCGAGAGGAGCAGGTCGAACGGCCCCTGGAAGGCGTCCAGGTCCAGCTCGAGCTCGTGGACGGAGACCGCCATTCGCGGAACCGTAACGGCGCTAGCGGACGCGGCCCTTGGGGATGGCCATCGCCGGCCCCTGCTTCGGTTCCGGGCGCCTGGGCTCGCGGATCCCGCCCTCCGGGCGCCGCTGCCACCAGATGAAGAAGAGGGTCGAGCAGACGAAGAGGATCAGCGAGACCCACGCGTTCAGGCGCAGGCCGGCGATGTGGTGCGCCGGGTCGACGCGCAGCAGCTCCTCGAAGAAGCGCCCGAAGCAGTAGTAGGAGATGTAGAGCGCGAACAGGCCGCCCGGCCTGATGCGGAAGCGCTTGGCGACCCAGAGCAGGATCAGCACGCCCGCGACGTCCCAGAGCAGCTCGTAGAGGAAGGTCGGCTGGAAGGTCGCGCGGTCGAAGTACTGCACCGGGCGGTGGTCGGCGTCGATCTTGAGCCCCCACGGCAGGGTGGTCGGCTTGCCGTAGAGCTCCTGGTTCCACCAGTTGCCGATCCGGCCGATCCCCTGCGCGAGCAGCAGTCCGGGCGCGGCGGCGTCCAGGAAGCGGGAGACGTCGTAGCCCGCGCGGCGCACGACGATCGAGCCGACGAGCGCGCCGAGCGCGATCCCGCCCCAGACGCCGAGCCCGCCCTGCCAGACCTCGAAGATGCCCTTCCACTTCGGGGTCGGCACCTCGTTCCACGAGGTGATGTCGTGGTAGAGCCGGGCGCCGACGACGCCGAAGCCGACGCCCCAGACGGCGACGCGCGTGACGAGATCCCAGTCGCCGCCGATCGCGACCCAGCGGCGGCCGGTCAGCCAGATGCACGCGAGGATCGCCACGAGCAGCGTCAGCCCGTACATGTGCAACGTCAGCGGGCCGACGTGGACCACGCCGGTGTGCGGCGAAGGGATGTACGCGAGCAGTGGGGACATCGAGACCTGGTTCACCGAAGTGAACCAGGTTCCTCGCTGGGAGCCGCGCTAGAGCAGGATCTGCTTGGCGAGCTCGGGCGAGCAGCCGTTCTTGATCAGCTCGACCGCGCGGTGCAGGTCGACGTCCATCCGCGCCGCGATCGCGACGGCGTCGGCGGGGCTGAAGCCGCCCCGCTCGAGCTCCTCGGCGCGCCAGCGCTCGACGAGCTCTTGTTCGGATGGACGGGTGAGGTCTGCGGTCGGCATCAGTGATTCTCGTTCTCGCACATTCTCTTCGGTTAAACGATGAAAGTAGTTCTCCCCACGGTGGGGGATTCGCAAGATTTACGAACCGCTAACTCTTCCTACGCATTGCGCGGCCCGACGTGCTCGGCGAGCCAGTCCGTCAACGCTCGCAAGGAGCGCCATTCCGCGCGGACGCGCTCGCTCGCGGCGGGCGAGTGCAGCCAGACGCCACGACCGAGCGAAAGCGTCGCGAGCAGGGATTTATGCCGGAGAAGTTCGCCGCGTTCGTGGTCGGGCGTGCGCTTGAGCCGCTCGCCGAGCACCTCGTAGCCGCGGCTGGTGAGCGCGTCGAGCGTCCGAGCGAGCCCGGCGCCGGCCGGCGAGCGAACGGCGTCGCGGTAGCGCGCAACCTGAACGGAATCCGAACGCAGCCAGCCGCCCTCGACGGCGAGCCCGTCCAGGGAGAGGACGACGCCGAGGGCGATCGTGTCGCAGACGTCGACGTAGGCGTACTGGTGCGTCCAGAGGTTGCGGGCGCGGTGGAGGTTGTAGACCTTCGCCGGCCCGAACTCGTCGGCCAGCTCGGCGCACAGGTCGACCATGGGCTCGTGCACGGCGCGCTCCCAGAGCGCGCGGTTCGCCTCGACCGTCTCGAGCGACGTGTCGGCGGCGACACGGGCGAAGAACTCGAATGCCTCGGGCGGGATGCCCGCCATGCCCGGTGTTCTACGCGATCGCGGACTCGCCGAGCAGCATCTTCACCTCGGCGTAGAAGTCCGGCGCCGGCCGCACCTTGTGCTGCGGCCCGAAGGCATAGGTCTTGCGGCCCTGCGAGGTGACGCAGTCGACGAACACCGGCGATTCGCCCGGGAAGTCGTGGATCACCTGCGCGAGCTCCTGGATGATCCCGGCGCGGATCTTGGTCGCGTCGACCTTCAGCCGCACCTCGCGCTTCTCGGGCACCGCCTCGAACGCGGCGACCTCCATCGCGACGAGCTTCGTCTCGCCCTCCTTGCGGTCGACGCGTCCCTTGATCACGAGGATGCGGTCGAGCGTGCACAGCTCGCGCGAGGCGGCGTACGTCGAGTTGAAGACGACGGTGTCGACGCCGCCGGTGACGTCCTCGACGCGGAGGAACACCATCGGCTCGCCGCGCTTCGTCGTCATCTGCCGGAGCGAGGTGACGATGCCGCCGACGGTGACGACCTCGCCGTCGCGGCGGCGCTCGAGCTCGGCGATCGTCGTGTCGGCCTTGCGGCGCAGCTGGTCGCGCACGGCCGAGAGCGGGTGCTCGGTGACGTAGAGGCCGAGCACCTCCTTCTCCATCGCGAGCAGCTCGTTCTTCTCGAACTCGTCGAGCGGTGTCGGCGGGTGGTGGCTCGGCTTGTCGTCGACGGGGCCGAGGTCGAAGATCGAGCCCTGGCCGGCGAGCCGGTCGGCCTGCTGCTTCTGCCCCCACGCGAGCGCCGCGTCGAGCACCTGCAGCATGCCCTTGCGCGAGCCGGGCAGCGCGCCGCACTTGACGAGCGCCTCGACGACGCGCTTGTTGGAGACGGTCGGGTCGACGCGCTGCGTGAAGTCCCAGATCGACTCGAACGGGCCGCCTTCCTCGCGCGCGGCGATGATCGCGCGGCACGCGCCCTCCCCCACGCCCTTGACGGCGTTCATGCCGAAGCGGATCTTGCCCTCGACGACGGCGAAGTCGGTCTGCGACACGTTGACGTCGGGCGGCAGCACCTCGATGCCGAGCTCGTGGCACGCGTTGACGTAGAACGGCACGCGGTCCTTCGTGCTCATCACCGACGAGATCAGCGCCGCCATGTACTCGCACGGGTGGTTCGCGCGCAGCCAGGCGGTGCGGTAGGCGATCAGCGCGTAACACGCGGCGTGCGCCTTCGGGAAGGAGTAGTCGGCGGCCTTCTCGACGTCCTCCCACAGCTGCTTCGCGACGCCGGGCGTGACGTTCTGCTCGGCGGCGCCCTCGAGGAACTGGTCCTTGAGCGAGTTCATCAGCGCGCGGATCTTCTTGCCGATCGCCTTGCGCAGGTCGTCGGCCTCGGTGATCGAGAAGCCGGCGAGCTCCTGCGCGATCCGCATGTACTGCTCCTGGTAGATGCAGATGCCGTAGGTGTCGCCGAGGATCGGCTTCAGGCGCGGGTCGAGATACGTGACGGCTTCCTGCTTCGCCTTGCGCTTGCCGTAGACGGGGATGTAGCCCATCGGGCCCGGGCGGTAGAGCGCGACGAGCGCGATCAGGTCTTCGAACTCGGTCGGCTTCACCTGGCGGAGCGCCTCGCGCATGCCGGACGACTCGAACTGGAAGACGCCGGCGGCGTCGCCCTTCGCGAGCATCGCGTAGGTCTTCTTGTCGTCCATCGGGATCGCGGCGATGTCGAGGCCGCCGAGCAGCTCGCAGGCCTTGTCGATCACGTCGAGGTTGCGCAGGCCGAGGAAGTCCATCTTGAGCAGGCCGAGCGCCTCGATGTCCTTCATCGGGAACTGGGTGACGACTTCCTGGTCGGAGCCCTTCTGCTGCAGCGGGACGACGTTGATCAGCGGCTCGGCGCCGATCACGACGCCGGCGGCGTGGATCGAGTCGGCGCGCGTCAGGCCTTCGAGCGGGAGCGCGAGGTCGAGGATCTCCTTGGCGACCGGGTCGGTGTCGATCGTCTTGCGCAGCTCGCCGCCGGGCTTCAGGCAGTCGTCGAGCAGCTGGCCGGGGCCTTCGGGGATCAGCTTGGCGACCTTGTCGACGGCGCCGTAGGGGATCTCGAGCACGCGGCCGGCGTCGCGGACGGCGGCGCGGGCGGCCATCGTCGAGAAGGTGATGATCTGCGCGACGCGGTCGGCGCCGTAGCGTTCGCGGACGTAGTTGATGACGCGCTCGCGGCCTTCGACGGCGAAGTCGATGTCGATGTCGGGCATCGACTTGCGGCCCGGGTTCAGGAAGCGCTCGAACATCAGGTCGTAGCGGATCGGGTCGATGTCGGTGATCGCGAGCGAGTAGGCGACGAGCGAGCCGGCGGAGGAGCCGCGGCCGGGGCCGACGGAGACGCCGTTCGTCTTCGCGAAGCGGATGAAGTCCCAGACGATCAGGAAGTAGTCGGTGAAGCCCATCTCCTTGATCGTCTTGAGCTCGTACTTGAGGCGGTCGGTGAGCTCGGGCGTGACGGTGTCGTAGCGGCGTGCGAGTCCCTTCTCGCACTGCTCGACGAGGTAGTCGAACGCGTCGCGGCCTTCGGGCACGTCGAAGCGCGGCAGGTGGTAGTGGCCGAGCTCGATCTCGACGTTGCAGCGCTCGGCGACCTCGAGCGTGCGGCGCATCGCGTCTGAGTGGTCGGGGAAGTCGAGCGCCATCTCCTCGGGCGTCTTGAAGTAGAAGTGGTCGGTCTCGAACTTCCAGTGGTCGGGGTTCTTGAGCGAGTCGCCGGACTGGATGCAGAGGAGCGCCTCGTGGGCGCGCGCGTCGGAGTGGCGGAGGTAGTGGACGTCGCCGGTCGCGACGGTCGGCATCTTCGCCTCGGTCGCGAGCGCGACGAGCTGCGGCAGGATGCGCTCCTGCACGGGCAGGTGCGCGTTCTGCAGCTCGGCGTAGACGTTCTCGGTGCCGAAGACCTGCTGCAGCCGGTCGAGCTCGGCGCGTGCGTCGTTGGGGCGGTTCTCCTCGAGCGCCTTGCAGACGCGGCCGGAGAGGCAGCCGGAGAGCGCGATCACGCCGCGCTTGTGCTGCTCGAGCAGCTCCCAGTCGACGCGCGGCTTGTAGTAGTAGCCCTCGAGGTAGCCGAGCGAGGAGAGCTTGATCAGGTTCGAGTAGCCCTCGTTGTCGGCGGCGAGCAGCGTGAGGTGCGCGTTGCCCTTCTCGTGCGCGCGGCGGTCGTCGGCGACGTAGACCTCGCAGCCGATGACGGGCCTGACGCCGGTGCCGCGCGTCGCCTTCCAGAGCTGCACGGCGCCTGCCATCGAGCCGTGGTCGGTGAGGCTGACGGCCGGCATCTGCAGCTCCGTCGCGCGTGCGACGAGGTCGGAGATGCGGCACGCTCCATCGAGGATCGAGTACTCCGAGTGGACGTGCAGGTGGACGAACTCGGCAGTGCTCGGAGAGGCAGTGGCCATCGCGGAGGGTCAGTCTACGGGGCGGTCCTGACGGGTCCCGGAAGCCGCTCCCTAGCCTGCATCGAGGGCATCATCGCAGCCGGATAGACCGCCCGACCCCCTCCATGGTAAGGAGGGGGTCGACGGTTCGAGTCCGTCAGAGGGCTCTGCAAAAGCGCCGCACGTCGGCGCTTTCTCGTTCAGGCTCGACTTGCTCGGTTCGCCAACGTGCGGTGGGTATGGAGCCGTTTATGGAGCTTTCGCGCACGGAAGTCGACCTCTTCTCCGTTGAGGAGGCGGTCGGCGTGTGCGCGCGAGCGCAATCAGAGGGCGAACTCACCCGCGAGACGCTTCGCATCCTCGAGCTTGAAAGCACGCCGATCGAGGTGCTGGCGGTGGCGCTTCGCAGCCGCAACCGACCTCGGCCTCGGCTGCCCGGCTAAGCGAAGGAACTCGAGTTCGCGATGTGCGAGGAGCTGTTCCGGCGTCATATGACCCAGCGGTGCCCGCCTGCGGCTCTTCGAGTGTCGGTTCTTCTGCATCTGGCCTCGGCTCCGTGTTGTCGAAAAGGAGTCGAGGCGAAAACCACCTGCTCTTAGGCCCGCCCGTAAGGGCACACGGGCTTAGGCGCGACTTCTGCTCATGGGCGCCTCGCCGACGAGCCGCAGAACAAGGAGAGACGTACGATCAGAGCCGTGGAGGATGTTGCCGGCGTTGCGCCGGACCGGACGGCACGCGATGAAGAAGACGCGCGTCTACTTGCCGCCGGCGATCATGCGTCCCTATTGGCGGCCTACTTTCCGACGATCCTTCTCCGCCTCAGGACGAGACGGCTTCCTCTGGACGAAGCGGAGGAAGTTCGACAGCGTGTCGTGGAGTATCTGCTGCGCGACCTCAAAGCCGGCAAATCCTTCGACGTCCCATTTCGCGTTGTCGTCCATCAGCGCACGACCTGGATGTTGCTCGACTACTACCGGGAGCAGCGGCGGCGCCCAGACGAGCTTCCCGAGGAGCAGGCAGCCGATTCGAATGCGCTTGAGCAAGTCGAAGGATCGGTCGAGTTCGCGCGACTGGTCGACGGACTTCCTTCGCGCGAACGCGAGGTGGTCATCTTGCGCTGGGAACGCGGTCTTGAAGTGCCTGAGATCGCGGAGGCTCTCGGCGTGAACCCTAATGCTGTCCACCAAGCACTCTTTCGAGCACACGAGAAACTGAGGGCGAACCTTGGCTAACGTCCTCTTCGATCTGTTCGACGAATACGCCGTGCGTTATGCCCGCGGCGAAGCGCCAGACCCTGTCCCTTATCTCGATCGAGCCGGCGACCAGGCCGAGGTGCTAGGGGAGATGCTTGATCGGTTCCTTCAGTGGGCGCCGGTTCCAGCGGCAGACGAACTGATGGTGACGTTGATGCAGGCGTGGCTTGAGAACGAGTCGCCGTTGCGTGAACTCCGTGTCCAACGGGGCATGCGGGTGGACGAGGTCGTCGACCAGTTCTCGACAGACCTGGACCTCGAACCAGAGCATCGGGGAAAGCTGCGGCGTTACTTCCAGCGCCTCGAGCGCGGCGCGCTTGACGTTCGCCGTGTCGACGCTCGCGTGTTCGAATCGCTGGCTCGCTCGCTGCAGTTCCCAGCATCTGCACTCCGAGGCTGGGCCAGCGCGCCAGGGCGTGGCCTTTTAGAGACCGCGCCCGCGTTCCGGGACGAGCGGCAAACGAAGACCACTCCGGCTGTCCCGCGTGCGGCCGCCGAAGAGTGGGACGAGGTCGATGAGCTTTTCATCGGCCCGCGCGCCGGGACGTAAGAACGGCCTCTCCCGGCCTCGACTCACTACCGATGAGCCGAAAGCAGACCTATGCAGATCCCCGTCTGACGAGGACAATCGTCCACGTGAGGGCTGACACTCGGACGGCGGAGCTGCTCGAGCGCTACTACGGTCATTTCCGGGCCGACGAACTCCCGATCCCGGTCGACTCGATCGCGATCGACCTGCTCGGGCTCGCCGTCGAAGAAAACGACTCCCTCGAGGTTTCGGGGATGCTCATCCCAGCCGAGCAGCAGATCTGGCTGAACGGCCGTGAAGCTCGACAGAGCCCCGGTCGCCGTAGGTTCACGGTTGCCCATGAGGTCGGCCACTGGATCTGCCACTTTGAGCAGGGACGTATCGAGCCGCAGTACTGCCGGTCAGAGGACATCGGCGTCGGCATCGGCAGAACCCGTGAGCGCGAGGCAAATGCATTCGCCTCGCAGCTCCTCATGCCCGAGGCTCTGGTCCGCCGCGAATCCGAGGCGCTGCGCTTGAACGTCCACGCCTTGGCCCGTCGATTCGGAGTCTCGCTCCCGGCGATGAAAGTGCGGCTGCAGCCAGCTCTCCCTTCTCCCCTCCTACATGCAATGAAAATCATCCACGTCGCTGATACACACCTCGGCTACCGCAGTTTCAGCGGGAAGCTCGACCCGGCTCGCAACCTCAATCAACGAGAGTGCGACGTCTACGACGCATGGCACCAGGCCGTTGATATCGCCCTCGAGCAACAGCCCGGGCTCTTCATTCACGCCGGCGATCTGTTCGACTCTTCGCGACCATCGCCACGAGCAGTCGTTGAGGCTCTCAGCGGCTTCGCGAAGCTGCGCGACGCCGGAATCCCCGCAGTCGTCATCGCCGGCAACCATTCCACGCCGCGATTCCGCAGCGGGGGGAGCGTGTTCGAGATCCTGGATGCGCTTCGGCATTACCGCCGTGTGGGGTGAACCGCAGCTGATCCGAGTCGATGGGCTCGCGGTCCACTGCATTCCCCACGAGCCGGACGCTGAGCAGCTACTCTAGGACATCCGCAGTCTCAGCCTCGACAGCTCCGCAGACGCGAATCTGCTAGTCCTCCACGCCGGACTCGAAGGCGTTCGCCAGGGCTACCACGAGGTCAACGAAATCGCGATCGCGCCCGAGGCGCTCACCGAAGGTGAATACGCCTATGTCGCCCTCGGCCATTTACACAAGTTCCAGGTGCCGCAGCTGAACGCCGTCTACCCCGGGTCTCTCGAGCGGCTCGATTTCGGCGACATCGATGGCGAGAAAGCCGTCATAGAGGTTGACCTCGCAGTGGGTGCCGGATCGGACACGTTCATCACCCGCCATCCGATTCCGACGCGGCCGATGTACGACATCGCGCTCCCGTGCGAGGGCGTCGGCCCGACTGAGGTCCTCGCCGCGCTCGAAAGGGAGGTCGAGAACCTCTCGCTCGATGGGGCTGTGATCCAGGTCCGACTCGACTCCATCCAACGCGACGTGTGGCACTCGATGGATCTCGCCACGGTCAATGAACTGTTCGAACCGTGCCTTCACCATGTGGTCCGCCCAGGTTACGGCGGCTTGGTCATGGATGGCGCGGACGCGGAGTCCGACATCTCTTTCGCCGTCTTCGCCCGCCGCGAGATGCCAAAGGGAGTCGACCTCGAGGCTGTCGTCCGCCTCGCTCTCGGCTACCTCGACGATGCGGTGGCGGCGGAGGTTGAAGCGGAGGCCGAAGCGTGAGACTGATCTCCCTTCGACTCAGACAGTGGCGCTCCTACGAGGACTGTGCCATCGAGTTTCCAGATGGCCTGATCGGCGTTAGAGGGCAGAACGGCGCCGGCAAGTCCACGATCGCCGAGGCGATCGGATGGGCGCTCTTCGGCAAACTTCGGCAGCGGGCGAAGGTTGGTGATCTGCGCCGACAGGGCGCCCCGAAGGGATCGAAATCCGTCGTTGAGTTTGAATTCCAGCTCGGATCGAGCAACTACAGGATCGAGCGCACGGTTGCCGGTGACGCGAAGCTCTGGATCAACGGACAGCTCGAGACGCAGAAGGTCACCGATACCAATAACCGAGTAGCGCAGGAACTCGACCTGACGTGGGAAGTCTTCCAACGCACAGTCTTCGCGCAGCAGAAGGACGTCGCCGCACTCGACCCAAGCGCGAGCGCTGATCAACGGAAGTCGCACGTAGAGCGTCTACTCGGCCTCGAGCGCTACAAGACAGCGGCGACGCGGGCGCGAGCCGACATGAAGCTTCACTCCGCCGAACTAGGTGCCCTCCGCGAAGCAGCTCCCGATATCGGCGAAATCGGCGGCCTCCTCAAGGAGGCGGAACAGCATGCGGCCGAGGGCGACCCAGCAGTCGAAGCCGCGCGGCTCAAGCTCGAGGACGTCACCACGGCGCGAGATGCGGCCCGGAAGAAGGTCGAGACAGAGCAGGAGAAACGGCGCCAGTTCGAGCTCGTCACGCAGAGGGAGCAGGGTGAACAGAAGGCGGTCAATGACGCCGAAGAGGATGCAGCCAACCTCAGCGCGAAGCTTGCGGAACGGACGCAATGGTTGACGGACCTGGAAAAGCTCGCCCCAGAAGCTGCAAAGCTGAAGAACGCAGAGAAGACGCTCAACCTGTGGGACAGCCTCGCCGAAGACTTGGGCGAGCTGGAGTCCACAAAGGCGGCGCTCGCCAAGATCCCCTACGACGCTGCCGGGGCGAAGAAAGGCCGACAGCAGTACGACAATCTGGCCGGCGAGCAGACGGAGCTCTTGCAAACGCGGCCGATGCTGGACACCAACGCGACGAGTGCCAAAGGGCGGCTGGACGCTCTTCGTGCTGCCGCGAAGGCGGGAACACCGGACACGGCGAAAAAAGTCGTTACGGGACTGGAGACCACGCTGCGCGACACACGCGAGGCAGTCGCAGTTGCGAGAGCCGAGCTCGCACACGGCCAGGCGGCCAGGCGGGGAGGGGAGGAGAGAGAGAGAGAGAGAGGGAGGAGGGAGGGAGGGGGGCGGGGCGGGGCGGGGCGGGGAGCGGCGGCGGGGAGGCGGGCGGCGGGCGGGGCGGGCGGGGCGGGAGGCGGACGGGCGGGGCGGGGCGGCGGACGGGGCGGGCGGGGGGGCGGGCGGGCGGGCGGGCGGGGCGGGGCGAGGGCGGGCGGGCGGGGCGGGCGGGCGGGCGGGCGGGGCGGGCGGGCGGAGCGAGAGCGGGCGGGAGGGGGGGGCGGGCGGGGCGGGGCGGCGGGGGGGCGGCGGGGGGCGGGGAGGCGGGGCGGGGCGGGGAGCGGGCGGGAGGGGCGGGGCGGGCGGGCGGGCGGGAGCGGGCGGGGCGGGCGGGAGGGGCGGGGCGGGGCGGGGCGGGCGGGCGGGCGGGCGGGCGGGCGGGCGGGCGGCGGGCGGGCGGGAGAGAGCGGGCGGGCGGGAGGGAGGGAGCGGGCGGGGCGGGGAGGGGCGGGGCGGCGGCGGGGCGGCGGGGCCGGGCGGGCGGGCGGGGCGGGCGGGCGGGAGGGCGGGGCGGGCGGGCGGGCGGGCGGGCGGGCGGGGCGGGGCGGGCGGGCGGGCGGGCGGGCGGGCGGGCGGGCGGGCGGGGCGGGCGGGCGGGCGGGCGGGGCGGGGCGGGCGGGGGGCGGGCGGGCGGGGGGGGCGGGCGGGCGGGCGGGGCGGGCGGGCGGGCGGGCGGGCGGGCGGGCGGGGCGGGCGGGCGGGCGGGCGGGCGGGCGGGCG
>CAVPEJ010000002.1:0-1245477 GCA_963703435.1 uncultured Thermoleophilia bacterium
TTGTGACAACAAGAAGCTTCGTCATGGCTTGGCTCCCTCTGAAATGGTGTCTGTTGTACCACGACCGGGATCGACCCGAGCGCTTCAGGGCAATCACGAAATCGTAAGTCGGGCCCGGATCACCGTTCTCGGACAAGAGTTGAGCAAGCGTAGACCGGATGGGCAAAACGATATCCGTTCGCCATCCTATGAAATCACGGCTCCCGTCGCTATGCTCGTGCGGGTCGCATGGCTGAGACGTCAACATGAACGGCAATCGTTACTACGGAGTTTCGGGTCGAGGGCGCAAAATACGGCGTGGGCTTTGGCTCCGCCCTTGCCATCGCGATCTCCTATACCACCAACCATTCGATACTCTGGGCGATCATCCACGGCATTCTGGGTTGGCTTCACGTGATCTATTTCGCACTGTTTCGGTCATAATCCGCGGGATAGCCGGAGCCAAGCGATACCCATCAATTGCAGTTTTGCGAAGATGATGGGTTTCGGCTAAGGGCTCAACCCCCATCTACCCCCATCTACTACGTGCTCTCTCATCACCGTGAGGCGTCGGCGAGCACATGTGACGGATGACGTGTATCGCCGCGCCGGTTCTGTGGGCGTACGTACATGATGACCGCTTCTGGCCGCTCGGTCTTGACCCTCAGTGCGGCGTCGAGCGCGTCTTGTGCGTGAGCGACGACATGGTCCGCCCTTCCGTTCAACTTGAACCCGACGGTAAATTGCATCTGCAAACCCTCCACGCCGCACCGCCACAGTTCAGCCGACTAGCCCAGCGAGTTGATGATCTCCCGATAGGCGGCTTCGGGAAACGCTTTCAGCGTGCGCGTCCGGATACTTCCTTGCATCCCAAGCTGAAGGCTGAAACGTGCCGCCACGGCGTCGTCGGGAGTTTCGAAGATCGCCACCATGTCATAGTCGCCCATGGTGAGATAGAAGGATTTGAACTCGCCGCTCAGTCTCCTTGAGCGCCTTCTTCGCGGCGTCCAGACGACGTGGCGAGTCCTTTGCCTTCAGGATGCCTTGCTCGGTCCAGTTTGCAAGCATGACGTATGTGGTCATAGCTGTCCTCCTTCTGGTTCTAAGCAATCCTGGTTACACGGTTAGTCTACCGGAGCTGTCTCAAGGCGTCATCCGAGACGGCGTCCGGTTCCTCGCTAATCGGAACCTCACGATCCGGCTTGACAGCGCGGGGCAAGCGGAGGAGCATTGCCGCCTGTCGCCATTGGGCGACAAATCACGAGCCAAGGAGGTTTTGATGACACCACCTCCGCAGAGAAAGCCGCTAAGTGCGGTGGAACACGTTCGGATCATCGTCACGCGGCCAAGCACACGAACGGGACGCCGGGAGAAGGTTAAGTGGGCCGCATCAGTGAGGCATGGCCCCTTACCTTCCCGGCGCTGTATTTGGCGCGTGGCCGATTAACGCGGGAGCTCCCGTTCGGGGCGGTGTTCCCAACAGGTCCCATGGTTCTCCGATTGCTCGTAAGCTGAGGTGGCGGACCACGCTTCGCTAATCCGCCCCACGCGTTGCTGAACGTACAACACCTGCATAGCGCTCCGCTCATGTGGGCTACGTTACTCGAATATATCTCGTAGATCGACACCTTGTCCGCGATGCCGCTCAACGCCACACGTCTGGGCGTTGGCTTCAGCCCGCTGCTCTCGAGCAGCGCCCGGGCATGCGCGTTCTCCACTACGATTCCGTCACCACGATCGAGCGTGAGGCAGCAAGGCCCTGGACGCGCGAGGCGATGTTCACCGTCTGGCCGAAATAATCCTGCTGATCGTTGAGGATGACCGCGAGGCATGATCCTTCGTGGATGCCCATCTTCAGGCGCAGGCTCTGATGCTGACGCTCGGCGCCAAGATCGCTCATCGCCTGGCGCATGCGGATCGCAGCGGCAATGGCGCGGTCAGGCGTCTCGAAGGTCGCCATCACGGCATCGCCGATGGTCTTCACGACGGCCCCCCTCTCTGACGCGATGATCTCCTGCAACAGCCTGAAATGCTCGTTGACGAGATCGAAGGCGACGAGATCGCCGACGCGGTCATAGAGCTCGGTAAGATCCTTGAGATCGCTGAACAGGAACGTGAGGCTCAGGATCTTGAGGCGCTGGCCGATGGCGAGTGTTTGAGTGCGGTAGATGTCGCGAAAAGTCTGATTGGTGAGGAGACGCTTTGCGGTGAGAATGGGCTTGCGTCGCTTCAGGAGGTCGTCCAGCGCCTGGTTCGCCACCCAGATCGCTGGCAACACGCGGCCCTCGGTGCGGTTTTCCAAAGCCAGCCGCAGCGGCCCGGGGCGCAAGGCAACGGTGTCGACCGGAACCTGCACCTTGTTGAAGATCACCGACAGGTTCTGGCGCTCGCTCGCCTCCTCGCCGCTGACATCAAGGAACTGGGCAGTATGCGTCACGGGATCGAATACGATCAACGTGCCCATCGGCAAATGCAACGAAAGGATGGCCCGTTCTCCCGGCGGCAAGTCAACCGTTTCGAGCGTGACCTCCCGCAGCAGCTTCTCCATGTCGGCCGGAAGATCGATCGCCGAACTCCAGAAGATCTGGCGATAATATTCGGCTACGGACAATTCGTCGGGATTGTGGGCCGCGATCTTGCGCACGCGCGGGCTGACCGTGAACGTCACCTCGACCAGGTTGTCGAGCGTCGTCTCATAGCCTGCGGCGCAGAAAGCGCAGTTATACTGCGCCCGATCCAGCGTCTTCAGGCTCTTATTGGCGGAAAGAACACCGGCGCAGCTCGGGCACATCAGGTTCCATGTCATCTCGAACATGCCGAGCCCGACCGCATTGAGGAGCGCCGCGATGACCCGCTCCTCGTCGAGGCCCTCGCTGGCCGCGAGATCAAGCGCGTTCATCTTGTTCAAGGCATGATCCGGGGCATCCCGCACCATGCGCTCGAGCCTATCCACCACGTCATCGTCGGCCGACTGACGCAGCGCCACAAACAAAGTCCCTGCTTCATTCATGCGACAATGCTACACGAAACAAGGCGAAGCGGAAACCCGCTAACCCACTCTTATTGCTAGGCCGCAAGTGCTTGGCTGACCCGCCTTACGCATTACATGCGTCTGAAGGTGAGCTCGCAGGCGATGCGGATTAGGGGGCGATCGCAGATCAGGACGAGCGGAGCCGAGGTCGGTCAAACGTTTGATCAAGCGCTTTTTCTGTCGATCGGTGCACGTCGAGGTGGTCGCGGCCGAGGTCCTTGTACATCGTGCCGTCTTTGAGCATGTGGTAGATCGCGGTAAGGAGACGATGACGTGAGCGCCGAGGTCTCTTGACGCCAGGAACCGACGTTACGAGCTCGACTGCGGTGCGAAAGGGGCCAAGGCTCGCCTCCACTTGCGCGTCGAGCGTGGCGATGGCGGCATCAAGAGCATCGATCTGATTGAGATGAAGGCGAAGCAGGAAGCGATGGTGCTTGGTGACGCGGCCGCGAAGGGCCTCGCGCAGCTTCTCCTGGTGATGCCTTCACCCGATGATTGGCAAGGCCGGCCAGATTGGCGGGCTGGTTCTCGCCCGGCGATCGAGCGCCTCGAGCATGGCGCGGCCGCTCATGCCCATCACGTCGGTGATCACCGAATCCAATTTGATGTTGGCGTCCTCGAGCGTCTTCTGCACCCGCAGCACGTGGCTCGACTGCTCGCGAACGAGTTGCTTGCGCGTGCGCAGCAGGCTGCGCATCTCCTGGGTCTGCGTATCCGGCACGAAGCTCGCTCGGATCAGACCGTGCGCCAACAGATCGGCCAACCACATCGCATCGTTGACGTCGGTCTTGCGGCCGGGCACGTTCTTCACATGCGCGGCGTTGGCCAGCACCAACACGAACTCCCCGTCATCCAAGATGTGCCAAACCGGCTTCCAATAGACGCCGGTCGCCTCCATTGCGACATGCGTGCAATCGTTTTCTGCCAGCCACTCCGACAAGCGCAATCAGATCCGCCGTGGTCGTTTGGAACGTACGAACTTCGGTCGTGACCTTGCCGTCAGCTACAAGGCGCAGGCAGGCCACCACCGTCTCTTTGTGAACGTCGAGACCGCAACAGCGTCGATGCAACAGTTCCATGTCTTCCTCCTGGGTTGCGTCGTCGGCGTGGGGCTCCCGTAAATAAGAACTCTAACACGCGTGCTCCGGGGCCGATGACGGCCCGTGGCGACAGTTTGAGGTGCTCCAGGAACCCCGGGTCCAACTTAGAAGCGGGCTTATTCGCACCAAGGGAATACCGACCTCGGTGCCGACGACGCGGCCGCAGAATAGCAGAAGTTTCATGCGCTGAAGGTCCGGCAAGGCCCGGTGGGGAACTTAGCCGGAAGTGAAAAATTTCGTACCATCGAAAAAGCGGTTCGGACGGTTGAATACGGAGATGAACGTCGCTCCATAGGGAGCATGTGCGACATGGATGTTGCCGCCCGGTCGCCACACGAAGTCGCCCGCTCCGACGCGGCCCTCGGCGTCTTCCAGCGACTCTTCCAGCATGAACGTCTGTTCGAGCGCCGTGTGCTCGTGCAATGGCACGACCGCGCCGGGCGCCATCTTGAACAGGATGGTCGAGCGTCCTTCGTCGTCCTGGTACAGGATCTTCATTTCTATTCCGTCGAAGTCCGTTCGCTGCCAGGGCATCGACGACGCGGCGACGAAGGTCGACCGAAGTTTTGGCGGATTGACGGGCACGGGCTTGTTCATGGCCTCTTCTCCGGACTGGTGGCTCATTTCGATCCAGCAAGCCTAGCCCGAGTGGAGCAAAACGCAATCCGGGGCCATCTCTTCTTCCGGCTGGGCGCGCGGCGACCCGTTGACTATTCTTACCGCGCGCCCCACGAGCTTGCTTGCCGCTTGCGCGGCCCCCCTCCGCGGTGGAATATGGCTAGACGGCCAGCTACCCTCGCTGCATATCGCGGAGCTAGTCATCGGGCCCCCATCCGCGCGACCCTTGGCTCATGCAGGCCGCCTGTTCCAGTTTTCGAAAGCCGTCATGACGGAAATCACAAAGATATCGCCCACGCTGATCGTCTTGTCCGGGCTGCCCGGTTCGGGAAAGACTGTGCTGGCTGAAAGCCTCTCCCGCGCCCTGTCAGTCCCGATTTTCTCGATCGACCCGATCGAGGCGGCAATGTGGCGCGCCGGCCTCGCCAAAACCAAAACCGGCATCGCGGCCTATGAGGTCGCGCAAGCGCTGGCGGACGAACATCTCCGTCTTCGGCATTCGGTCATCGTCGATGCGGTCAACCCGGTCGAGGCGCCGCGCGCCGCCTGGCGCAATCTGGCGGCGAAACATCGCGTCAGCCTCAAGATCATCGAATGCGTCTGCTCCGACGAAACGATGCTCCGACAGCGGATCGAAGGGCGGGTGCGCAGCATCGCCGGCACGCACGAACTCACCTGGGCTAGCCTGCTGCAGCGGCGTGCCGAATACGAAGCATGGACCGATCCCCGGCTGGTCCTGGATACGTCCCGCACGTCACCCGCGCACTTGCTTGCGCAAGCGCTGAATTACGCGCGATAAGGATGGACGAGCCTGGCAGCGCGCAGGGCTATACAGCCGCGCGTTTGCAGGTATTGAGGAGCTGGCTCGCCCCCGGTCGTCGCGGCGGCAGCGCAAAGGCATCGGATGTTGCTTCGGCCCACAGCATGAGCGTGATTTCAATTCAGTCGCAGGTCGCCTACGGCCATGTCGGCAACAGCGCCGCCGTCTTTCCGATGCAGATGCACGGCATCGACGTGATCGCAGTGCCTACTACACTATTGAGCAACCGGCCGGGTTATCCGACCATCCGCGGCCGGGTGCTCGATGCGCAACTGGTCGCTGATCTCCTGCTCGGCGTCGAGGAGCGCGGCGCGCTCGACACCGCTGAAGCGATCCTGTCGGGCTATCTCGGTTCACCGGAGATCGCCGCCGTGGTCGCAGACTTCGTCGAGCGCACCAAGGCCCGCAACCCCGCGCTGACATATTGCTGCGATCCCGTGCTCGGAGATCGCGACCGGGGCCTGTTCGTCCAGGCCGACATCCCGCGGCTCGTGCGCGACCGGCTGTGCCGGCTTGCTCATATCGTCACCCCCAATCATTTCGAATTTGAATGGCTGTGCGGGGCGAAGGCCACCACGATCGAAGGGGTGATCGCGCAGGCGCAAACTCTGATTTCGCGCGGTCCATCGACGATCGTCGTCACCAGCGCCGAGCTCGCCGACACGCCGGACGGCCAGATCGAGACCGTTGCCGTCGAACGCTCTCAAGCCTGGCGCGTGCGCACGCCGAAACTGCCGATCAGCCCGTCCGGAACCGGCGATCTTTTTACCTCGCTCCTCGTGTCCGCGCGCGTTCGAGGATCGGACACGCCAGACGCGCTGGGCCACGCCGCATCGGCCATCTTCGCCGTGCTGGAGCGTACCGCGGCCCGCGGCACCGAGGAAATGCGCATCGTCGAGACCGCAACGCTACTCGCTCATCCGAAGCGCCGCTTCGACGCGATCGACGTCCGCGGCTGAAGGCGAGTTCGAAGGGCGGATGAGCGGATTACGCCTCTCCTCGCGGCGGACGCGCCAGCCTTGCCCAGTTTCCCATGCAGAATGCGATGCCAAGACTGACGAACGCACCGACCGGCGTGGCGCGGCCGGCCACATAGAGATAGGCGGTCAGCGCCGCAAGGCCGAGCGCGGCGGCGAACAGGAATATCGAAGGCCGGTAGGTGGTGACCGTGATGTCGGCCTCGCCCTCGGCCGTGACCCCGGGTCCCCTGATGGTCGTCGGCCGGTCTCTCATGTCGCGGCCGGTTTCAACCATAACGATCCCTTTATCGATGCGCGTTCGATCGGAACCGACCTTGCCTGGCAGCGTCAGCAGCATCGAGCCGACCATCGCAAGAATGGCCCAGCCGAAGGTCACCAGGACCATCAGCGTGGTCAAGGCGCCGGAACGGTAGCGCAGGACGAAGATCGCACCACAGGCGAGGGCGATGCCGATCGCGGCGAATGCCGAGCCGACCAATATGATTGCCGTTGGAACGCGTTGGCGCGTCGTCATCTCGTTCTCATGCCGGCGAAGCCGGGCGAAGATATGTCGGCCTGCGGGTCGCAGCGCGTGGCATGGGTTGAACCAACGGGTCGGCGGATTTGCGTTAACGCATTGGTTATTCTTTTGCGGTCATTTTCACCATCTCATTCAACAGAGAGGCACCATGACTGACATCAGCATTCCCGGCGGACGGATCCGTTCCTTCGTAGAGCGGATCGAGCATTTGGACAGCGAATTGCAGGAGTTGAACGAGTCGAAAAAGGAGGTCTTTGCAGAAGCCAAGGCCGAGGGATTTGATGTGAAAATCCTCAAGGAAATCATCAAGCTGAGGAAGCAGGACAAGGACGAGCGCGACGAACGCGACACTTTGCTTGATATGTACATGCGGGCGATGGAAACAACCGGCCCGGAACTGGCCGCCAAGGCCGCCTAGCACAATCGAAATGCAGGCTTGGCCCACGCAGCAAGCGTAACCTGGATGAGCGAAGCGATATCCGGGGGCTGACCTCTGAGCGTACGACACCCGCATATGGCTCCGCCCGTGCGGGCAGCGCAACTGGATCGAGCGAAGCGAAACCCATCAATCGCAGTTTGCGAAGATGATGGGTTTCGCGAAGGGCTCAACCCATCCTTCTTCTGTAACGGGCCTTGCGTAGTCAATCCCTTTTTCGTTGTCCGTTCGCCGGGGTCTTGCTTCTGTACGGGGTCGGCGCGAGGGCCGCCACCTGATGGGGTTAGAAGAGGATGAGGCCGGGCAATCTACGGGTGCGTGGTCGCAATGCCACCGGATGGGTTGCGGTCTGACCTGATCCATCGTCCCGGCGTCAGGACTTCGTTTCGGGGAAGGCTGGTGTCGAAGCCCGCCCGAGACCAAAGCCACACAGGATGCCGCGCAGGCTGTTCTCCACGTCGCGAAGCTTCGACTGCACCAGCTTGCGGGCTGTCAGCTGCGATCGCGCTTCCTGCGCACCCATCGACTTGCAATGCACCGGCCGGAACCAGCCAAGTCGCATCAGCTGCGCAATCCCGCGCGCATCGTTGCGGTCAGACTTCACCGGCATCGCCTCGAACGCCTTGCGCACGTGCCGTGTCTCCAGTAGTTCGACCGCTAGACCCGCTTTGCGCATCGCCGCAAAAAGCCACTGCGACAAAGGTCCGGCTTCCAGCCCGATCCGGCTTAGCTCGTAGCCCAGCGACCTGAACCAGTTGATCAACGCTTCCGGCTCACTGGTCACCTTCGCTTCCCGAATAATCTTGCCGCTCGCGTCCAACACGCACACACTCGAGCATTCCAATGACACGTCTATTCCCGCATAATGTTCCATGGTCGTCCCTCGATGATGCTTGGAGCGGGCATCCCCCGACTCCGTTGAATTGACACCATCAGTCTGAGGGACGACCGCCGCCTTGCCAAGCAAGCCGCTCGCGAGCGCGCCACCAACCAGCGCCGTAGCGAGCGAGCGGCTTGCTCAGACCCGGCCGGCCCGTTACCCCATCTACTTGCTGAGGGCAACGATCACGCTGATTGCATTGGGTGCTCTATCTTCTTTCGCATCTCGTCGCAGACCGATCTGACTTCGGCAGTCATCACCGATGCCTGTTCGATGCGGTCGAAGATCAGCTTCGCCTCTTCGCGGTATTTTTGTGCGGTGTCTTGGACGTAGGTGATGGCATCCTTGCATCCAGCCGCCATCTTCTCCGCGCGCTTCACACAATCGATAAGCGTTGTACCCATGTCCTCAAGGGCTTTAACAGCGCCCTCATATTGGGCGATCACCGCTTCGGCACTGAGTTTGCCGATCTGATCAACATCGGCGTGATGCTCAACGTAGGGAGGCATCGGCGGCGATGGCGTTCGGACTTTGGGCGGCGCAAAACCAATTGCGAGCGCTGATCCCGCGGCGGCGGGCTTTTTGTCAGCGCCTGGGCAATGTCATGTTCGACATCGACCAACTCCAAAAATTTACCATTAGTAGTGGACTGTACCATTATTCAATACTCCCTTAGCTATGGACTACTTACGCACTACTTCAGGAGCCGAGCGACCGATGAAATCCTTCCGGGTCTACGGCCCGGCGCGGTGAGTTGTGGACGACACTCGCCGGGTCTGACCAGAACTTCCTGGGGTACGAGACATGGCCGAAATCGGACGTAAGGCTGAATTCGTGGCGAAAACCCGCCTGCGGCGATCTGCGCACAGACGCGGTAATCCCTCAGCCCCTGAGAGCGCAGCGATAGCTATCAATTCCAGTTTGCGAAGATGATGGGCTTTGCGAGAGCTCAACCAGTCCTACTCGCTGGATACGATCGGCGACACCTGCCCGGAGTGCCGCCCGAGGCCCGCTTGGACGACGCTCGCATCAGCGCGCCGCGGTGCCCTCGCCTCCGTCGATCTGGCGGCCCATCAGCGCGATGGCGCGCTGATAGACCGGAGCCGCATTCCAGGCCTGGATGGCTGCGAAATTGGCTTCGCCGGGCTGGTAGCCCGCGCCGGCGCGCCAGCCATGGGCCTTCAGGAAATTCGCCGTCGAGTTCAGCGCGTTGGCGGCGACGTCGAGATTGCCGGTGCCGTAGGCCAGGATGTTCTTCGGCAGGAACTGCGTCTGGCCGATTTCGCCGTGCATGGAGCCGCGCGTGCTGGCCGACAGCGCGCCGCGATCGATCAGCTGCAGCGCCGCGTAGAGCTGCTCGGTGAAATATTCCGGCCGCCGGCAGTCGTAGGCGAGCGTGGCGATCGACGACAGCATGTTCTGATTGCCGCGCTGGCTGCCGAAACCGGTCTCCATTCCCCAGATCGCGATCAGCGGCCCCGGCGGCACGCCGTAGCGTTGCTGGATCGATGCGAACAGCGCCGCCTGGGATTGCTTCAGCGCGCGACCGCGCGCGACGATGGCCGAGGCGCCGCGCTTGGCGAGAAACTGATCGAGCGACAGACCAAAACTTCTCTGGCCGCGATCGGCGGCGATGGTCGCGCGTCGCATAGTTCGTCTGCCATCAAGGCTGCGACGGTCGAGGCGCCGATGCCTTTTGCCCTCGCCTCCTCGGCGAACTCGTCGCTTCCAGGTCTCGAAACCGGCCGGCCGCGCTGCCGCACTGCGCGGCGTCCGCCTGTCGCGCCCAGACACGCGAGCACGGCCAATGCCGCGAAGGCAGCCGTCGCAATCTCCCTGCCCTTGATCATGCAGAACTCCCTTCGCGCCGTTTGGCGGGCGCTCCCGAGGTGCGGGCCGGTCTCTCCAAACAATCGGCCGCCCGACGTTGAAGCGAGTCCGTGAACCGACTGCCGTCAGCGACACGAACAGGATTCGGGATGGAAGAAGTTCGCGGGTTCGAAGACGAATGGGAATTCGCTGGTACCGCCTGCTTCGCACTTGCACTTTCGCAAATCGACTCCGCTCATTCCCCTGCATGCGCTTGGCGTCCAGTTGCTCTTGACGCGCAGGAGAAGACTTCCTGGTCATCTCGTTGTCCAGCGCAATGGTGCTCGCGATCGGACATCTTTTTCGCGCGGTGCTGCAGGAATCCACTGCCCGAGCAGCGGAGACGAATAGCAACATGGATAGCGAGGCGGTAGCGAGAACGGTGCAGCGCTTTTCATGTGGATCTCTATAGAGCCAACCTCAATTTTAGATTGTACTGACCCAAGTGAACTATTGCAAATCGTTGTCGTGTGACACGGGCGCGGGGAAATCGCGTGCGCGCAAATAGCAATTTGCGTAAGCCTTTCAACGTGATTTGGATTGTCCGGTCTCCTGCTGGCGAAAATATTTCGCTCTCCAACCGCCCTCGATCGGTGGCTATTTCGCAGCCGTCCTATCCCACAAGGGGCGCTTCGCAAGACGTAATGGCTAATTTTCGGTCAAGTTTAGCGATCATTCGTCGCGGTTCTGCGAAACCCGAAACTAAGCCGCGGCTGCTATCGTGCCCCCATTCGACGCCCAAGACTCGATTTACTTGGGGTTCATTGATGTTCAAATTCCTGGTGATCGCCGCAACCATATTGCTCTCGGCTCAGACGATACTCGCGCACGCACATGGGTCGGAGTCCACCGAACCGCCGCCGCCCAAGCAAGACACGCCAGCCGTGCCGGTGCGCGCGATCATCATTAAGAATCGTCCGATGCTGGTCGATCTCAAGGGCATGACGCTGTATTATTTCGAGCGCGACGACAGCGGCGACAAGTCGACCTGCGACGGCAAATGCAGCGAGAGCTGGATTTCCGGTCGCCGCGTCCGCCAACGCCCAGGCCTCGGGCGATTTCACCGTCATCACCCGCAGCGATGGCAGCAAGATGTGGGCCAATCGGTATCGCCCGCTCTACAGGTCGCACGCGGACAAGGCCCCCGGACACCAACGGCGCCGACGATCCGCCCAACCTCTGGCACATCGCCCGGCCGTACTGAGCAGGCCGATGGCGCAATAGGCTTGCGCTACTTCCAGAACAGTTCGTACGGCGGACTTGCCGCTGCCCACTCGCGACCTGCCCACTCGGCTGTGGCGGCTTCGGCGAACGCGCATCGAACTTACGCGCCGTTCATGCGCGTGTTAGATTGGACCTCCTGCCACAAGAGTTGACTGCTCTGCAAACCCGCGAAGCCAGAGCGCAGGAACCACCGGGGCCTTGGCCCCGGTGCTAATACTCCGCGTTGTCAATCAATTGCAGTTTGCGAAGATGTTAGGTTTCGCAAAAGGCTCAATCCCATCGACCCGCCGCTGTTGCGCCGCACTCGTGCCCCCGCAACAAGCATCAACTCCCGACGCGGCATTCGCCACCAGCCCCAACAGCCGCCTTGAAAGATTGATCAGGAACAAACATGATGCGTTGTCATACGCGCATGAGACTGGTCGCGGAGAAAACCCGATGTACCAACCTGCCCTCCCGGTACAGCACCCTCATATCGCGCTTGGTGAAAAGCTCAGAGCTCACGAGCCATCTAAGGCGCGCATGTTCATTCGTGCTTTTATCGGCCATGTCCTGCGGTTGTTACGATTTTTGGGCCAGTTCGCCGCGACTGGCGGTCCTCTTTCATAGAGCCCCGCGGCCTAGGCTTCCCCGAGATCTGGCGGGTTCGGCCGCCTCGTCCTTTCCGGGAGCGCGGCCCGCGATCACCACCAGCGCGAGATTGGCGAGGCCCACGATCAGGCCGGTCAGATTCGAGCCACTGCAGGACCGCCGTCGGCGTTCGGTTGAGATAATCGAAATCAACAACGGTGCAAGTTTTTCGTGGGCGCGCGTGACATTGAGGCGCCGATACAACTTACGTGCCTTAAGGCCGTGATCGATCGGCCGTCGGCACAATCCAGCGCCCCGCTTGCGCAGCGCATCTCCGCGATCGAATATGGCTTGCAAAGGATTTGCCAGGGAGCTGCCGGCATGGGCGCTTGGTCCGTACGCGCGGTCGTTTTCGGTGGACTGATAAGTCTTATCGCGGCCGGTTTCGCGGTGGCGCAGACGACGCCACGGCCGCCGATCGGCGATTTCGGTTCGCCGCCCGACGCCATGATCTTTTATGTCGCCCACGGCGCGGCGGGCGCGTGCGGGCAAGGCTGCTCGGAATGGATTGCGGCTGAAGGCACCGTGCAGTGGGATACCCATAAGCGGCTGATCGCGATCCTCGACCGCCAAGGTGGAAGCAGGCTTCCCCTCGTCATCCATGCGTGGGGCGAATCCAATCTCAATGTTGCAACCAGCCTCGGCCGGATCCTGCGCGACCGCGGCATCGACACCACGGAGGGGTCGACCGAGGTTGAAGCCTGCGATGGAAAGTCGGATGCGGACTGTTTCGCACTCAAGCGTCCTGGCGGGCCGCTCGACGCCAGGATGAACCTGACCGACGCGCGCTGCGATCTCGCCTGCGTCCTGATGCTGGCCGGCGGCGTGCATCGCAGCCTGCCGCCGGGCACCCGGATGATCTTGACCGGCATGGCCATCCGCAACCGACTCGCGCCCAATGTATCCGACGAACACCGCGAAGCCCTGACGGCGCGATTTGGCGAGCAGTTCCGCCTCTACTTAACAGAAATGGGCGTCGAAACCGAGCTGCTCGACATCGTCGACCGCAATTCGGAAGCCCGCCATCCAACCGAATTGCCGCCGTCCGAATGGGCCAGGCTACGGATCGTCACGGCTGCGCCGTAACTGGCCCGGGCGCCAGGACGCGACGCTATTGCGCCATTTCAGACTTGGTGGCTCAGACTTGGCAGCTCAGACTTGGCGGCTGAGACTTGGCGGCGCCACGGCATCAGCAGCCGCTCGATCTTGCCGACGAAGAAGCCGAGCGGGGTTTCCGGATCCGGTGATGTTAGCTACCGCGCCACGGGCTGCAGAAGCTTCAAGCAATTCGACCGAAGTTCTACCGCGTTGCGACAAAGTATTCTTGCTCAACCTCGAAGCGATGCCCATCCATGGCAGTTTGCGAAGATCATCGGTTTCGCGAAAGGGCTCAACCCATCCTCACCGGCTTGCTTGCCGTCAGCTATTGTTGTTGTGGAGCCCGCAGCACTGTGGGACGCCGCGGCGGCAGCAGGGGCGATGGTGCCAGTCCGGTTGTCTGTTGGGTCGCGATTGCCCGTGCCGGCGTCCTTGCTTGCGCGTTCAGCCCGGCCGGTCGCATCATCATGCGCAGTAGCTGATCCTGGCCTGCCCTGAGCTGCTCGATCCCCTCCTGAAGAGTCGCGATATCCCGCGCCATCCTCTGCACCAACTGCGACTGGTCGATCGACTCGATCGACGGGGCAACACCGTTCGTCCGGTCATTGTCCGACGCGGCCCGATACAGCGACGCCGCCTGCAGGCCGGAATCCGTGGGCGCGCTCTGATCCGCCGGAGCGTCCTGCCTATCCGACGCCTGTCGACAGCAAATCGATCACGGGCTGCGGCGCCGTCCGCGCGACCATCGACCTGACCGTCTCGTTGCGAGGCCATTGCCAGACGAGCACGCCGCCAAGGATGCCGGCCACCAGCAGCAATCCAACGACACCGCGGAGCAGCCAGCTGCCGAGCGGGGTCCGAAGCGTCACGGGGTCCGCGTCGGGAGAATGCCTCGCTGTCAGCTCTTCAAGCCGCTCTTCGATGCTGGCGATGATCTCTTTCGCCATCCGTTGGTAACCGAATAGAGAGTCTCTGTACTTGGCCCCGATCCCGACCTCTGCCGGATCGACTTCTTGCTGTTTTTGCGCTGACTGCATGGGCGCTCCTTGTCCGGTCCAATGCCGCGGATGGGGAACTCCTCGGTCTTTGATAGCTCTGCTTAGCGCCTTGTCGAAAGCAAGACGGATCGGTGACAGCGTCAAGGCCATTTTTTGCGCGTGCGTCCGACACTGCGTCTCGAATGTGGACACGGCATAATTGTAATGGGATCGATTTGTCTCGGGCTCAGCTATTCCTGTGCGCCAGCCCGTAGCAAAGCAACTGGGGGACGCGACAAGTCGGCCGTCGAAGAGCGGAGGCGGAATGCACGCACAGGTCGTGCGTCCACCATCGCAAGGAAGCGTAGCGGATGAGCCAACGGGTCGCTCCGAACCGTTGGCTCATGAGGGTCACGTTACCGCTTGTCAAAGACGCGAAGACCAACGCATGCTTCGCCTGTTCGAGTTTGATTCCTCGTGAGGGACCTTAAGGCACTCGAACAAAAGGCCCCCGTATGGGGGCCTTTTCTTTAGACGGCGTCCTTGGCAGCTTTGACCGGCCTAGCCCGAACGATCTTGCGGGCCGGCTTTGCCTTGAACATCATCTCTTCGCCCGTAAACGGGTTGGTGCCTTTCCTCGCCTTGGTGGCTGGCTTCTTCACGACGACGAACTTCGCGAAGCCCGGCACTAGAAAAATCCCGTTCTTCTTCAGTTCCTTGTGACCGACATCGGTCAACGTATCCATGACATGCTTGATGTCGCGCTTGGAAAGCTCGGTGATGGTGGCAAGCTTCTCAAGCAACTGCGACTTGGTCATCTGGGTAGCCATTGCGTCTCCTCTGATTCGGAACGAAGGGATATTAGACCAATGAGCCGGCTTTTAGGGCCTTTCTCACAGCTTTGTTGGCCCTGACGGGCAATCCCGGCCCGGCTGGCCCAGCCGGTCGCGCGACAAGTCCGCGGCAGCTTGAACAGCGGAGGCGGAATGCGCGCCCCGTTGCCCACGTCGCCATCGCGCACGTGCTCATTTGTCGGGAGCATCAAGGCGCGAAGCCCGTGCGGGCCCGTTCAATCTGACGCTTCCATGAGACCGGATTTCGAAAAAATCGATTTGGGCGGCATGCAATCTTTGGTTGTTGTGATATCACGGTCGGGAAGCGAGCGAACAGCGCTACCGATCAATTGCGGCGTTTGATGATGACGCGCTACGCGAAGCGCCTTACCGGGCCGCCGGCAACGCGCGCGCGTAACGATCGTGTAAATTTATCATCGCGTGAATGCGCGTTTCTTAACATTTGCGCAGCACCCTGTCAGATAGCGGGTTCCTGCCATTGACGCGCAAAGAAGGCGGAGACGTTCGGTATGACGACGCAGGAGTTGCTGTCGGCCTTGTTCTCTTGGTGGCCGTTCGTAATGCTCATTGGCGCGTGGATCGTGATGGCACGAATTGTAGCCCGCGCACAGCGTTTGGGACCACGATGATCGAGCTCTACGAGCAACAGGTCGCAGAAACGCGGCGCGCGAATGCCGTGCTGGAGAAGATCGCTGCGGCTCTCGACAAGCGCTCGCACGGATAGGAAACCTTCGCGCGTTTGCAAAGATCATGGGCTTCGCGAACGGCTCAACCCATCCTGCCATGCGACGTTGCTCACCGCCCCCGAAACATCGGCTGTCTGCGCTCATTGAACGCGAGCACGCCTTCGCGGCGGTCGTCGGTCGGGACCAGGCGATTGTAAGCCTCGATCTCGAACGTGAGGCCGTCCCACACCGACATCTGCAGGCCGCGATGAATCGCTTGCTTGGCTTGACGGACCGCGAGCGGACCGTTGGCGGCAATGCGGCGCGCCATTCTCAGCGTGGTCTCCAGAAGCTCTGCAGGTTCGACGACCCGATTGACGAGCCCCCATGCTTCCGCCTCGCGCGCGGTGAACGGGAGGCCCGACAGGATCATCTCCTTGGCGCGACGCTCGCCGATGGCCCGGGCCAAATTCTGGGTACCGCCCGCCCCCGGCATGATTCCAAGCGTGACCTCGGTCAACGCAAAGCGCGCAGTACTCGCGGCATAGACGAAATCCGACGCCGCGGCGATCTCGCAGCCGCCACCATAGGCAGCGCCGTTGACGGCCGCAACAAGCGGAGTTCGGGCATCCCATCATCGCGCGCACCATGCGTTCGAAGATCAGGTGCTGCGACCGCCAGCTTTCGTCGGTCATGCCATTGCGCTCCTTGAGATCGCCACCGGCGCAGAACGCTTTCGCTCCGCTGCCCGTGATGATCACGGCGCGCAGGTCTTCCAGGTCGATCGAGAGCCCTTCGAACAACTCCATGAGATCCAGTCCCATACGCGTGTTCAACGCGTTCGACGCCTCCTGCCGATTGAGCGTGACCAGCAGGATGTGATGGTCGTGGCGGGAAACCACGATCGTCTCAAAATCAGCGCGCACCTTTTTCACCCCCTCGACCGAAGCCTCATATCTGGCCTCGTATCTCTTGCGTTGTTCGCCGAGAGGCAACCGCCGCAGGGGCGGGCTTGGACCACGACGGCGGGGGCGTCGCCACGTCGAAATTGCCGGGGCTGGCTGCCGATTTGGCTCTCCCGCTCGGTCGCGCGACGGCTTAATGGCGGCGCGATCGCCATTGATGGATCGTGCCGCCGAACAGAACCATCATCGTCCCTAGCGCCAGCCAGAAGACGATGCACACCAACATCACGCCGCCCGGCGTGATCGACAGCACCGTCTTCGATTCGACGATGGGCGGCGCCGCGACCTGAGGGATATCGACCCAGCGCGCGAAAACGGGGGACTGTTCGATATCGACCCAGCGATCTTTCCATGGCGCGCCGGCGGCCGCATCGTCGTTCCCGTCACGCCGAGCATCCGGTGACGCCGCGAGCAACTGTGCAATGCCGTCATCAGGAAACATCGCCGACATCGCATCACGCCACTTGGACTGATCAGTCGTTGTGGGCTGGTCAGTTGCGGGCTGATCAATGTTGGGCTGATCCGTTTTTTGCTGAACTTCGCGGATCGGCCCCCTCGCTGAACGCGATGGATCCGGTGGCGTTGCGCCGCCGTGCCGTCCCAGCAATGACCTGGGCCATGCCAGTAGATGTGAACGGAAGGATACTGCCGACGCGCTTCAGCCATGCTCATGCACGACTTGAAGCCGGCGACGGCGAGGTGTAGACCAACAACGTTACAACCATCACGGCGACACGCATGGAGGTCGCTCCGTCCTGATCGGATGCAATGTTTTTTTTTTTTGCCGCGCTTGCTTGGCTCATTTCGGTACCTTGTTGTCCCGTTACCCGCGCCTGAATCCGCGGGCGAAAGGACTCTCACAACAGCTGAACCAGAATCAGGGTCAGGTGACCGGTCACGGACTTGCGGCGCGAAAGCGTCGATCGACTTCACGAAACACCGCAGCCAGCGCGTCCCGATCATCGCGTTATACAGTGAACGCGAGCAGCAGCCGCCGCTCGCCCTCAGGCGTCAGCCGCAACAGCGAAACACGCTTGTCCTTGCTCGAAACCCGCCGCTCGATCAGCCCCGCCTCCACGCTGCGTGTCGCCAGCTCGGTCACCGTGCTCTGCTTCAGCCGCAACAGTTCGCACAGGTCGGTCACTCGCAGCTCGCCCGCCGACCTGAGCATCAATAAAAGGTCGTAACGCTGCGACGTCAGCCCCGCCTCCGCGGCGGCGGCGTCGGTCACGGACAAGAAGCGACGCAGCTGCGTCCGAAAAGCCGCCGCCCGCGAGAGTTCGGCCTCGAGCGCAGCTCCACCTCGCGCGTTTCGGCCACCAAGACCACGTTGTATCAGGGCACGAACTATCGGATTAGCACCGGCTGCACCGGACCCACGGGCGGCCCAAACAACCTCCCTCTCGGAGTCACGCTTTGCTACGAAAACGTGATCGTCTTGGCTCAACGATCGCCGAGCGCGCCGCACCACGCGCGGCCAGGCGTGCGCACATACTTTGGATCTATATGAGAGGGGCCGTGCTTGTCACGCGGCGTCGGCGGAGCGCGCGGTGTTGGTGACAGTGTGCGAGGTTGGTGGCCCATCCCTATATCGGCGCTCGCGGTGCGGCGCGGGAGGTCTGATCGGGGCTGCCGCGGCTCATTCCAGTCCAGGACACGCGCGTGCGCGCTGTCGGTCCAAAGTGGGAGCACGCGGCAGGCGTTTCCGTGCGGTGGGGCCTTGATGTCTCGCACAATCGTCACGGGGATTCGTTCAAGTTGCTGCCTGCGTCTCGAGTTCGTTGAGGACGTGATAGGCGCGGCGGCCGATCTTGCGCGCAACAGTCAGCACAGCGCGCTTGCTGCCGACACGCGACGCAGCCTGCGTGTACAGAGCACGGTCGGGACTGTTGGCGCGCTGCGCGTGCTGCGCCGCTTCGACCAGCGCCCACCTCAGAGCAGGTGCGCCGTGCTTGGCCAGCCGGCCGCGCCGTCTTGTCTCACCCGATTCGTCGACGACCGGATCGAGCCCGGCGGCGCGTACCGCCTGGCGGGCGCGGCGGAAGCGAGACGCCTCGCCGAGCTCGGCGAGCAGATGACAGGCGAGGATCGGCCCGACACCGTAGATCGTCTGCAACGCGATGCAGCGCCGATCGCTGCGGGCGAAGCGTCGCAACTCGGTCTCGAGTGAGCGCAGCTCATCCTCGACCGCCTCGATCAGACGCAGCAGACGATCGACCTGCGAGCGCGCCGCCGGCGACAGCGACAGCGCGTTCACCCAACGGCGACCCTCGACCGTCAACAACCGCGCGCGCTGGCACGGCCAGCCCTCATGCGTCAACAGCGCGTGCAGCCGCTGCGCCCAACGGGTGCGGTCCTCCGCGAGTGCTTTGCGCAACCTGGTCTGGTCGCGCAGCGCCTGGATCTCCGCCGGCGGCAGCCACGACTCCGGCAGCATCTCCTTCGCCAACAACACACACAACCAGCGCGCATCAAGCCGATCCGTCTTCGCGCGCTTGATCCGGCCACGCAACGCTTTCGCCTGCGCCGGATCGACCAGGCGCACATCGAAACCGCGGGCGCTCAACTCCCGCCACACCAACCGTTCGTCGCTTCGATCGCGACCGCAGCCAGCTTGCCCTGCAACGGCATCGCCCAGTCGCTCAGCTCCTCCCGCGTCGCACCGAAACGACGCTCGACAGTCTCGCCGGACTCGACGTTCCAACACCGCCGCCTGAAACATCCGCTTATGAATGTCAATCGCTGCGTACAACATCATTCGGGCACTCCCTTCTCACTCGGAAGATGGACCGCGAACGTAACGCGGCCCGTGGAGGCCCCCCTCATGACATCCAGACACACACCGGCTGTTCGAGCGCAGCGGCTTCGACTGAATAGCCGTCAGACCTCCGCCCAAAAGACTCCGCGAAACCCCGGCCCGGCTCACCTCGGTTTTTCGAGTTGGCGGAGGTTCTCGAGTGTGTCGCGCACGTAGCGGCGGAAGATGGGTTTGCCGATGAGCCGGAAGAGCGTTCCGAAGACGCGCCCGCGCGTGCTCGACGTGAACTCGCGTACGCCAGATCATCTCCACCCGGCTGCCGGCGTCCGTGGGCGTCGCGCGCAGTTCCCAGCTGCTGCCCGGCGCGGCGTAGACGTTGGAGCTGGTGACCGTCGCGATGACCGAGCCGGGTTGCGACCAGTCGTAGCGGCAGCGTTCCCAGTTGATCCCGATTCCGGCCGGCGTGCCTTCGGTGACGTCGGCCCAGTCGTCGCCAAGCTCGTGGACGTCGAAGTGGTCGAGTCCTGACCGCCGGAAAGATCTCGGCACGTCGCGGGGAGAAGTCGTGGCCGGCCGCGAGCACGCGTTCGGCCGGCAGCGGACTGTCGGTGACGATCCGGATCTCGGTCATGTTGAGCTGTGTCGCTCGAGGAAGTCGACCATCGCCGCGACACCGGCCTCGGTGATCAGATGGCCGCTGTTCGGCAGGATCGCCAGTTCGCCGTCCCGGAGCGCCCGGTAGGCGATGGCGGCCTCCTCGACGGAGCAGAACTCGTCGCGGTCGCCGCAGAGAATCAAGGTCGGCGCTTCGATTCTCGCCAGGTCGTCGAAGGCGTATCCGGGCCAGCGGGTCGTGCGGTCGAAGGCCAGCTCGAGGTAGGTGCGCCAGTAACCGGCGCCGCGCGCCTCGTCCTGGTCTTGCTTCATCAGCTCGAACATGCCGCGCATCGGCTCCGATTGCGAGAAGAACCGCTCGACCGCATCCGGGTCGGTTTGGCTGGCGTCCGCGCTTCCTCCGAACAGTTGCCGCATGATCGGGAAGCTCTTTGCCTGCGGGTTGAAGAAGTCGTGGCCGGCGTGGTTGACGAGCGCCGCGACCGACTCGGGCTTGCGGATCGCGAGGATCGTCGCGGTGATCGCGCCTTCGCTGAAGCCGGCGACGAGCGGCCGCTCGAGCCCGAGTGCGTCGATCAGCGCGGCGACGTCGTCGGCGAGAAGCGCGAAGGAGATCGCCTCGCCGCCGGTGTGCGCGGTGCGTGCGCAGCCGCGCGTGTCGGGCGCGATCACGCGGAACCGGCTCGCGAGCGTGTCGAGGTGGGACGCGTACGAGACCGGGACGCCGGCCCAGCGCAGGCTGCTCGAGACGAGCCCGCCGTGCAGGAGCAGAAGCGGCCGGCCAGCTCCCCGCTCGAGGTAGTGAATGTCGATCCCGTTTGCACGGATCACGTGCCCGTGCTCAACCGTGGTTTCCATGGGCCGAGCGTAGGAGCAGAGCTCGCTCCGGTCGATCCGGCATTCGCCGGATCTTTCTCCTACGGGTAGGCGTCGGCGAGCAGGCCGTGCTTGACGGCGAACAGGCTTGCCTGCGCCCGGTTCGAGGCGCCGGTCTTCGCATAGATGTTCTCGACATGGCTGCCCGCGGTCTTGGGCGAGATGACCAGCTGCTGCGCGATCTCCTTGTTCGAGAGGCCGCGCGCGAGCAACCGGAGCACCTCGACCTCGCGGGCGGTGAGACGCATCGGCCCCTGCACGCCGGCGCGGCACGCGGTGCCCGGCGGCACGCAGCACCGCGCTCGCGGCGTCGCCGTCGAGGCGGCCTTCGCTCACCTCGGCGCGAACGATGTCCGCCGCCTCCTCCCGGCGTCCGGGCCGGCCGATGCGGCCGCGGCTCCGTCAGCGCCTGGTAGACATCGGCCGCCGCGAGCAGTCGCGCGGCGGGTGTGATCATCCCGCCCGACAGCCCGCGCGGATAGCCGGACCCGTCCAGCCGCTCGTGATGCTGGACGGCGATCGCGCCAATCGGCGCCAGCGCAGAGGAGAACGAAAGCATCCGCTCGCTCAGGTAGGGGTGCAAGCGGACACGCTCGACCTCAGACGGGCTGAGCGGTCCCGGCTTGTCCCAGATCGCGTTCGAAACACCCAGCCGCCCGAGATCGTGAACATACGAGGCCCTTCGCAGAAGCGCCGCCTCCTGCGCCGGGAGGCCGACCTCGTCGATCACGGCGGCGCACAGCGCGGCGACGCCTGCCGCGTGCCCCATCGTCCACGGCGACTTCAGCTCGGCGAACTCACCGACCGCCGCCAGCGCCTCGTCGACCTCGTCCTCGCTCAGCTCCCTGGCCAGCGACGGCTCTGCGTCGATCACGGCCGCCCAGCTCGTCGCCGAGTCCAGCTCCTCGAACAGCTCCGGCGCTCGCTCACAGAAGAGCTCGACAAGCGCCGGGTCGAACTGCGTGCCGCTGCGCTCACGCGCCACACCGAGGGCCGCCTCCAGACCGCGAGTGCGCTGGAACACCTCGACAACGTCGGCGAGGTTCATCAGCCGCGACGAAAGCGCGATCTCCTCGCCCTTCAGCTTGTACGCGCCCTTCCCATCCCAGCGCTCGTAGCTCTGCCGCAAGCTCTCCCGTACCTCGTCGCTCAACCGAAGTCGGGCGGCGAGCTCATCCGTCGCGCGGTAGTGGTTCTCGGCCAGACTCTCGATCGCGCGCCGTCCGTCGCCGAGGAACGCGACGCCGACCCGTGCGCGCTCGACCAACGGCCGCCCCGGCCCGCCGACGTTCTTCAACATGAACGCGGCCGCCTGCCTCGACCGGCCGAAGTCATAGCCATAGTGGGCGTCCCGCTTCAGCGACAGGTCGTCGCCGAACCACTTCGCCTGCTCATACGCATCCGTATGACAGCCAACCCACGCGAGCAGACCCGAGTAGTACAGCGTCCCGCGTTCGCCATCGTCGAACCCGAGCCGGTCCGCAAGACGCAGCGCCAAAAGACACGCGCGGATCATGTGCTCCATCGGCTGCCCCAACCCGAGATCCGTCCCAAGCGACAGCAACGCGACCACCTCCGCGAGACGAACCTTCGGGAGCCCAGTTGCTTCCACCACGACGCGAGTCTACGAACCAGACGCCGTCGCCAGCACCCCTTCTCCGCAGCTACGGGTCAGCGCTACACGTGAAGACGCTGACTCAGGCGACTGGCGCCGTCGCGGTGCCGACGATCAGCGGGCGGACGAACGGCGGCGCCTTCGGCAGCTCCGTCTGCTCGAGCTCCGTCACCTCGAAGCCCGCCGAGCGGATCGTGTCGAGCGTCGGACGGTTGCAGTCGCAGCACACGATGAACCGGTTGACCGGGTTCATCCGGTCCTGCATCTTCGCCACGCGCGGGTCGTCCGAGCGAACGTGCTCGATGAAGATGAGCCGGCCGCCGGGCCGGAGCACACGGCGGAGCTCGCGCACCACGCGCGGCTGGTCGTCGACGCCGCAGAGCACGAGCGTCGAGACGACCGTGTCGAAGCTCGCGTCCTCGAACGGAAGATCCTCGGCCGGAGCGCGCAGGACGGTCGCCTGCGAGTTCTGCTCGCGGGCTTTCCGCTCCAGCCGCTTCAGCATCGGCGGCTCCGGCTCGGTGACCGTGAGCGACTCCACGCCCGCGCCGTAGTAGCCGAGGTTCGCGCCCGTGCCGCCGCCGATCTCGAGCACGTCGCCGCTCGCGCCGGCGATCAGGTTCCTCCTCATCTCGGCGAGGCCGGCCTCCTCGCTGCCTTTGCTGAAGCGGTCGTACGTGAACGCGAAGAACCTGCTGCGAAGACCCATCGGTGCCTCCTCGATCGACGCTCCGAATCTACGCCGCGCGGAACGCGGTCGCCTGGGGCATTCGCCTCATCTTTCGGCGAACGCAGCGTCAGTGGTTGCGCAGCGGGAAGCTGCACCCGGTCAACCCCGACCCACCCCAGATCCTGGCCGAGTCGAGGTCGGACTGCGAGGTGGGCGAGCGCCGCGCACCACGGCGCCGGACGGTGGTCCGGCCGACACGACGCCCTCCACAGTCAAGCCGATGCGCGTATCACGACCAAGCGCGAACGCTGCCGTAAGCCCGCCCGGGTCACCAGCCGCACCGCACGATCAACGGGCAGGAGTTCATCGTCGTGATGAGGCATCGTCTTTGAACGAATGACCCCCTCTCTGTTCACGAGGTGGTCCGGGTTCGATTTCGTCATGTCGCGTTTCACCATCCAGGCATGGCTCGGTCGCAAATGACCCCCTCTCTACAGAGAAGGGCTCATCTCGGACTCGGTCGCGCCGTTCCGCTCGAAAACGCTCTGACCATCAGGCATTGCGGAACCTGCATGGAGCATTTATGGAGCCTAGCGGGCGCAACCGGTGGCAACCGGTCGCAAATGAGAGAGCCCCGAAAACGGCTCAAACAAGCCGATCGGCAACCGGTCGCAACCCACGGCAACGGTTTCGGAGCGCATGGTAAGGAGGGGGTCGACCACCCGAGTCCTGTAAACAGTGTCGCCGAGCGAATACCAAACCGAGCGTCTTGACGACACCTGGGATGGCCACAGTGCTGATGTTCTGCGGGAGAGGGTCACCTCAACGGCGACCCTTCTACCCCAAGGCCGAGCAGGATGCCGTTCTGCGCGACTGCCGGCACCGACGTCATGAAGAGAACGACACCGCCATCAGGCGCCGTGATCTGCTCGATCTCCTCACCGAGGATCGTGCGCACCGTGCCGAGGACGCGCCCCGCCTCGACCGACTCTCCCACGCGCACGGCCGGATCCCACCACCCCTGTTCCGGCGAGTAGAGCCACAGGAAACGGCGGAAGACCGTCGTCTCCATCGGCGCCGACGCTGCCGCCGGCAGCATCCCGATCGACCGCATCACGTTCACGACGCCCTCGGAGAGCACCCGCCGCGCGTCGTCCTCGAGTAGCCCCCGACCGCCGGCTTCGGCGACCATCGCCGGGATGCCCGCATCGGACGCCGCAGCCACCGTCGTCCCCTCGATCCGGTCGGCGCGCGGCTGGCAGATCGCGTACGGGAGACCGAACGCCTTCGCCATCGCGCGCGCCGCGTCCTCGACCGGCGACTCGTCGAAGAGCACGAACGGCTCGAGCGCCTCGACCATGTCGCCGCCGTGCAGATCGATCAGGTAGTCGCACTTCGAGATCACCTCTTCGAACACGTGGTGTGCGAGCGCCTCGCTGTACGTCCCGTCGGCGCGGCCGGGAAAGCAGCGGTTCAGGTTCTTGCCGTCCTCCGGCGTCACGAACGGCGTGCGGTTCGAAGAACGCGCTCCCGTTCACGACCGGGATCGCGACGACGCGCCCCGCCAGCTGCTGCCCTTCGAGCGCGCGCACGACGTCGCCGACCGCCGCGATCGACGAGTACTCGCAGCCGTGCACGCCGGCGGTCACCGCCAGCGTCGGACCGTCCTCCTCGCCACGCACGTCGAAGTACGGCACCTCCACCTCGCCGAGCACCGGCGACTCGAAGCGAAACGACGTGCGCGTGATCGCAGCCATGGGTTACGTTCCTCCAACTCTTCCCTCGATGACAGGAGCCTCGATGCGCCGGATCGTGACCGGGTACGACGAGCAAGGAAAGGCGGGAATCCTCTTCGACGGCGAACCGCCGACCGTGATGGATTTCGGCGCGATCGTCACGACCGAGCTCTGGGTCACCGACGCCACGCCGCCCACCGCCACCCGCGACGACACGTCGCTGCGCGAGTGGGAGATCGACCCGCCCACGCACGGCGCCGCGTTCCGGATCGTCAGGATCATGCCGGTCGAAGCGGAAGAGAAGGCCGCGCCCGAGGAGGGCGAGCCGGACTTCCTCGGCGAGCACGCAACGGAGACCGTCGACTTCGTCGTCGTGCTCTCCGGCGAGATCACGCTGACGATCGGCGGCCGCGAGGAGACGCTCAAGCCCGGCGACAGCGTCGTCCAGCAGGCGACGCCACACGACTGGGTGAATCGCGGCACCGAGCCCTGCATCCTCGCCGGCGTCCTGATCAGCACGCGCGCCTAGTAGCCCCGCTCGGCGACGAACTCGTTCCGGAGCGGCCGTCCCTCGAGGAAGCGGCCGAGATTGTCGACGAAGATCTCGACGATCCGGCCGTTCTCGTCCGGAACCGTGCTCGCGGAATGCGGCGACACGACGACGTTCGGCATCGCCCACAGCGGACTGTCGGCCGGCAGCGGCTCGTGCTCGAACACGTCGAGCATCGCGCCGCGGATCCGATTCGCGGCGAGCGCCGCGATCAGCGCCTCCTCGTCGACCACAGCACCGCGCGCGACGTTCACGAGGATCGCGGACGTCGGCAGCGCAGCGAGCTCGTCCGCGCCGATCAGCCGATGCGTCTCGGGCGTCAGCGGACACGCGAGCACGAGCGCGTCGGCACCCGCCAGCGCGTCGCGCAGCTCTTCGCGCACGATCAGGCGCGACACGCCCTGCGGCAACGCGCCGTCTGCCGACCGCCGCATTCCCCACACCTCCATCTGCAGCGCCGCGCACACACGCGCGACCTCGCGCCCCACCTCCCCCAGCCCGACGACCACAACCCGCCGGCCGGCGAGCGACTCGGCCGTGTAGCGCTCCCAGTGCCGTTCCGCCTGCCGTCGCTGCAGGAACGGCAGGTCCTTCGTGAAGTACAGGAGACCGAGCAGCGCGAACTCGGCCAGCGCGGCCGCATGCACGCCGGCCGCAGTCGTGAAGCGGATGTCGCTCTCGGCGAGGCCGGTTCGCGCGAGGAACTCGCCGATGCCGGCGCTCGTCGCCTGCACCCACCGCAGCCGCGGCGCCCGCGCGGGAAGCGTCGACGGCTCGAGCCAGTCGAAGTCGAACATGACGTCCGCATCCGCGACGAGCGACTGCCAGCGCGCGAGCTCATCGGCGCCGAGCTGCCGCGGGGTTCCGTGGTGGTCGCCCTCGTAGCGCGGCACCGGCAGGAGATCCGGCTCGAAGAGCACCCGGACGCGGTCGCCGCCGGCCGCTGCGATGCGCTCGACGTGAACGGCCTCGAGCGACGAACCGATCAGGACGTTCAGCCTGCCGTCGGCCGTCACGGCTTCGCCTCGCCGTGCACGTAGTGGCACGCGACGAGATGTCCGCCGGCGACCGGCTCCAGGGGCGGATCCTCGACCGGGCAAGGCTCGAACGCATGCGGGCAGCGGTCGCGGAACGGACAGCCGCCGGCCGGCAGCGCGGCCGCCATGTCGGTCACCTCGAGCTCGTCCAGGCGCGAGGCGTCGAGGCGCGGCGCCGCCGCGAGCAGCGCCTGCGTGTACGGATGGCGCGCCGCCTCGAGCGGCACGCCCGGCGGCAGCAGCTCCACGATCCTGCCTCCGAACATCACCGCGATGCGCGGCGCGATCCGGCGGACGACGTGCAGGTCGTGGCTGATGAAGATCATCGTCAAGCCGAGCTCGTCGCGCAGACGCATCAGGAGGTTGAGCACCTGCGCCTGGATCGAGACGTCGAGCGCGCTCACCGCTTCGTCGGCGATCAGGATGTCGGGCTCGGCGGCGAGGGCGCGCGCGATGCAGATGCGCTGTCGCTGCCCACCCGAGAAGTCGGACGGGTACCGGTCGGCCGCGCTGGACGGAAGGCCGACGAGCGAGAGGAGCTCCTCGATCCGCACCGGGATCGCCTCCCGCGGCGCGAGCCGGTGGACCCGGAGCACCTCGGCGAGCATGCTCCTGATCGTCAGGCGCGGATTGAGAGACGCGTACGGATCCTGGAACACGATCTGCACCCGGCGGCGGTGCGGTCGCAGGGCACGGTTGCCGAGCGCGGTCAGCTCGATGCCGTCGAAGACGACGCGACCCGTGTCCGGGCGCTCGAGCAGCGAGACGCAGCGCGCGAGCGTGCTCTTGCCCGACCCGCTCTCGCCGACGATGCCGAGGATCTCGCCGCGCTCGAGGCGAAGCGAGACGTCGACGAGCGCCGGTCGCCGCGAGCGCTCGCTCGGGTCGAGCGTTCGCCGCGGGCGGCGGCTCACCGCCGCGCGCCGCTCCTTGTACACCTTCCCGAGGTCGTCGACCGACAGGAGCACGTCAGGCGACATCGGGCTCTCCGACGAGTTGCATCGTGTCGAGCCGGTCGACGTGGATGCAGCGCGACACGTGCCGTGCTCCGACCGGCACCAGCGGGATCGGCGCCGCGCGGCACTCGTCCGTCGCGAGCGGGCAGCGCGGAGCGAAGGCGCAGCTCTCGGGGAAGCTCCCAGGCTCCGGCGGCGAGCCCGGGAATCGTCGACAGCAGACCCTCCCCCGTCTCGGGCAGGCTCTCGATCAGCGCGCGCGTGTAGGGGTGGCGCGGCCGGAACAGCACCTCCGCGGTCGGCCCCTCCTCGACGAGCTGGCCCGCGTACATCACGCCGACGCGCTCGCACATGCCGGCCACGATGCTGATGTCGTGCGAGACGAGGAGCAGGCTCATCGACTCCTCGCGCCGGAGCCGGTCGATCAGGCGCAGGATGCCCGCCTGCACGATCACGTCGAGGGCGGTCGTCGGCTCGTCGGCGAGCAGCAGCGTCGGCTGCGACGCCAGCGCCATCGCGATCAGGATCCGCTGCCGCATGCCGCCGGAGAACTCGTGCGGGTAGCTCCGCCACCGCCTCGACGCATCACGGATGCCGACGCGTCCCATGATCTCGACCGCCTCGCGGCGAGCCGCGCGCCGGTCGACCCGGCGGTGCGACTGGATGACCTGGGCGACGGAGTCGCCGACGCGAAGAACCGGGTTCAACGCCGTCATCGGATCCTGGAAGACCATGCTGGCCTGCGACCCGCGCACCCGCTGCAGCTCGCGAGGCGAGAGGTCGAGGAGCGAGCGGCCGCCGAGACGAACGTGCCCGCTCACCTCGGCCGTCGGCGGAAGCAGCCCCAGGACGGAGCGACAGGTCAGCGTCTTGCCGGAGCCGCTCTCGCCGACCAGGCCGAACGCCTCGCCGGGCGCGATCTCGAACGAGACGCCGCGCACGACCGGCGTCCCGCCACCGTGAAAGGCGATCGTCAGGTCCTCGACCTGCGAGGGCCGGCGCTAGCGGTCGACACGGCGGATGTAGTCGGCGAGACCGTCGCCGAGGAGGCTGAAGAAGAACCCGACGATCACGATCGCGAGGCCGGGGAAGAACACGAGCCAGGGAGCGGTCGTGATGAAGTTGCGCCCGTCGGCGATCATCACGCCCCACTCCGCCTGCGGCGGCTGGACGCCGAGGCCGAAGAACCCGAGCGAGGCACCGGCCACGATGTCGAGCACGAAGTCGCTCATCGAGAACACGATCGCCGGGGCGATCACGTTCGGCAGCACGTGGCGAAACATGATCCGCAGCCCCGAGTAGCCGAGGCCGTGCGCCGCGACGACGTACTCGCGGCGCTTCGCGCTGAGCGTCTCGCCGCGGACGATCCTCGCGTACGCCACCCAGCTGACGACCGCGATCGCGATGTAGAGGTTGCGCAGGCCCGGGCCGAGCATCGCGACGATCGCGATCACGAGAACCAGGAACGGGAACGCCGTGAAGATGTCGATCAGCCGGCCGATCACGGCGTCGAGCCAGCCACCGTAGTAGCCGGCGACGAGGCCGACGATCGTGCCGATGACGAACGGGATCGTGACGCCGACGATGCCGATCTGGAGATCGATGCGCGAGGCGTAGATGACGCGCGAGAAGATGTCCTGGCCGAGCTGGTCGGTGCCGAAGAGGTGGTGCCACGTCGGCCCGTGGAGACCCGTCGCGAGGTCCTGCTGGTCCGGCTCGTACGGCGCGATCAGCGGCGCGAACACCGCGACCAGCGCGAGCAGCGCCGACGCCTGCGACGCCGATGCGGCGCGCCCAGCCCGGGCTCGCCGCGAACCGCCACGCCGCCCGGGCGCCGGTGACCGGGAGCCTGACCGCGTAGTCGCTCACGACGACTGGAGCTCCACGCGCGGGTCGAACACGACGTACGCGAGATCGGTGAGCAGGTTCGCCACGACCACGAACAGCGCCAGCACGAGCGTGACGAGCTGGATGATCGAGTAGTCGCGCGTGCTGATCGAGTTGATCAGGAGCGAGCCAAGGCCGGGGATGCCGAAGATCTGCTCGACGATCACCGTGCCGCCGATCAGGTAGCCGAGATTGATGCTGAAGACCGTGATCAGCGGCAGGACGCTGTTGCGGAGCATGTAGCTCGGAACGAGGAATCGTGCTCGCAGCCCGGTCGCGCGGCCGGTCATCAGGAAGTCGGAGCCCATCACCTCGATCAGGCTCGAGCGAAGCGCGCGCACGAGCAGCGGCGACATCGAGATCGCGATCGTCAGCGCCGGCAGCGTCAGGTGGTAGATCGTGTCGATCCCGCCGCTGCCGCTGCCCGCGATCGGGAACGCCTTGACGCGGACACCGAGGTAGAGGGCGAGCAGCAGGCCGAGCCAGAACGTCGGCACGCCGAGCGCCGTCGTGAACGCGACGCGGATCACCTGGTCCTCGATGCGGCCACGCCGGAACGCGGCGACGATCGAGAACGGAACGGTGATGAGGAGCGCGAGGACGCAGGAGTACCCGATCAGCTCGAGCGTCACGGGGATCCGCGGCACGGTGATCGACCACACGCTCGACTCGTAGAAGTACGAGACGCCGAAGTCGCCGTGCAGCGCGCCGCCGACGAAATCGATGTACTGCTTCCAGAACGGCTCGTTCAGGTGGAGCTGGGCGCGTGCCTGCGCGATCAGCTGCGGGGTGGCGCGGCTGCCGAGGACCGCCGTGGCCGGGTCGCCGGGGATCAGCCGGATCAGCAGGAAGACGATCACGCTGACCCCGAAGAGCACCGGAACGATCTGGAGCAGCCGGCCGAGGACGTAGCGGGTCATCGTGCGCTCCCCATGGCCCGTTACTTCAGCATCGCTCCGAGATCGACGGGAAGCGCCACCCCGGTGATGTAGCGCGCCTCGTCGGACGAGAGGAAAAGGACGGCGTTCGCGACGTCGACCGGCTCGATCATCAGCAGCGGCATCGCGTTCCAGCGGCGCAGGCGCTCCTCCGCGTCGTCGACCGTGCCCGACTCCTGGCCGGCCAGCTCACCGAGGAAGTCTGGGTTGATCGTCATGTCGGTGCGCACCGCGGTCGGATCGACCGAGTTCACGCGCACCATGTGCGGTGCGAGCTCGAGCGCGAACGACCGCGTCAGCCCGAGCACGCCGTGCTTCGCCGCGGTGTAGTGGGCGAACCCCACGTTGTGCTTGTGGCTCAGCACCGAGCCGATCAGCACCATCGAGCCGGATCCGCGCTCGATCATGTGCGGCGAGACGGCCTTCGCGCTCTGCCAGACGCCGGTCAGGTTGACGTCGATCATCGTCTGCCACTGCTCGTCGGTCAGCTCCCACGCCGGATTCCACGAGTCGATCCCGGCGGCCGCGACGAGCGCGTCGACGCTGCCGAGCTCGGCGATCGCCGTCTCGACTGCGCGCCGCATCGACTCGCCGTCGCGAACGTCAGCCTGCAGCACGACGGCGCGGCGGCCGAGCGCCTCGATCTCCGCCACGACCGCGTCGAGCTGGCCTGCTTCCGCGCCCGCGATACGGCACCGTCTCGACCTGCCGACCGATGTCGACGAGGGCGACGTCCGCGCCTTCCTCGGCGAAGCGGAGCGCGCACGCGCGACCGATGCCGCGTGCGCCGCCCGTGACGAGACCCGACCTTCCCGGCGAGACGGCCGGCCACTAGTGGTCGTGGTCCGTCAGCGGGCGCGAGCCGTACGGCTCGACGATCTCACACGTGTGCTTGTGGTAGATCTTGCCCTCGTCGTTGACCCAGTAGATGTCGACGCCGAACTCGCTGTAGCGCTTGCCGTCTTCCTTCACCGTGTAGTGGGCGAGCGTCTCGCTGATGATGATGTCGCCGTACGCGGCGCGGAACGTGCGGGTGATCTCGTAGTCCTCGAGCGAGTCGAACCACTCCTGCGGATGAGCATGGACCTGCTCGGGCGTGAGGACGAGGCTCCCCATGCGCGTCGTGCAGTCGTCGGTATAGAGAGCCGAGACGCCCTCCGCGTCGTTTGCGCGGTAGAGCGTCTCGACTCGCTTCACCCACCCAGCCGGGTCGGAGTACGGCATCCGGCTACTTCTTCGAGACGTTCTCGAAGCTGTACTTGCCCTGCGAGTTCGGCTGGAACCCGACGACCTTCGGCGACGACGCGTACAGCCGCGGCAGGTCGACGATCGGGATGAACGCCGAGCAGTCGGTGTTCATCGAGCCGCTGAACCTGCGCGTAGAGCGCGGCCCGCTTCGCCGTGTTCATCTCGCTGCGCGCCTTCACCATCAGGTTGTACGCCGACACGTTGACGTAGCTCGTGAAGAGCGAGTGCTGCGGCCCCTTGTAGTCGAGCCCGGCGCCGAGCTGCTCGTCCGGATCCGGCGTGTCGTTCGTCCACGGAACGAGCCGCGAGCGTGAACTTCTGCGTGTTGAAGCGGTCCTGCAACCGTGGTCGCCTCGAGCTTGTTCAGCTTCATCGTGATGCCGATCTTCTTCAGCGAGGCCGCCCAGATCTGCAGGGCGGTCGCGCCGGGCGAATCGCCGGCGTCGACGTCGACGCTGAAGGAGAAGCCGTTCGGCACCGAGCTCTTCGCGAGGAACGCCTTCGCCTTGTTGATGTCGTAGCCCGGCGGGTTCTGGGTGCCGCTCCAGTAGAGCGTGCCGTTCGGGAGCGACGACTTCGCAGGCTGAGCCAGGTTGAAGTAGGCATTGCGCCCGACCGCGCTGCGATCGAGCGACCAGGCGATGGCGCAGCGAACGTTCTTGTCCGCGAACGGCCCCTTCGACTTCTGCGTGTTCAGGACGAGCAGCGACACGGCGCTGCCGTACACCGCCTCGACGTTGTCGCCGTGGGACTTGATCGACTGCACCTGGTTCGGCGGCACCGAGTCGATCACGTCGACGGCGCCGGACTGCAGCTGCAGCACGCGCGCGTTGTCGTCTCCGACGACCTTGAAGACGAGCTTGTCGAGCGTCGGCTTGCCCTTCTGCCAGTAGTACGGGTTGCGCACGAGGTCGAGCTCGCTTCCCTTGTTCCAGCTCTGGAGCATGAACGCGCCCGTTCCGAGCGGGTGCGTCCCGAGCCCCTTCCCGTACTTGTCGAACTGCTTCTTCGAATAGATGCTGAACGCGAACGTCGACAGCGCCGGCAGCAGCGGGGCGAACGGGGTCGCCATCGTGAACTTGACCTTGTCCGACCCGACGGCGGTGACCGACTTGACCGGCGCGATCAGGAACGACCACGGCGCCTTGGGGTTGCGCTCACGGTTGATCGCCGCGACGACGTCGGCAGACGTGAGCGGCGAGCCGTCCGAGAACTTGACGCCCTTGCGCAGCGTGAACACCGCCTCGCGACCGCCCTTCGTGATCTTCCAGCTCGTCGCCAGCTCCGGATCGACGCTCTTGCCGCTCTTCGAGAGCTTGACGAGCCGGTCGTACATCTGCAGGTCGGTGAAGATGGAGCGGTCGTCGATCGTCTGGTACGGATCCATCGTGAAGATGTCGGCGACGCGCGCCATCGTGAGCGTGCCGCCCGCGGACGCGGTTGTCGCCCGGTTCGAGCCGCCGACCGCGCTCGCCGTCGCCGCGAGGGCGATCACGACGAGAACGATCGCGACGTAGAGCGCGCGTCCCCGCCGCGAGCGCCAAGCCAACAGGTGTTCCGCTGCCATCCCGATCCTTCCTTTCCGGCGGTCGCTCGCCGTCTGCACGGGTTTTTGCACAGCGCGTTCCCGTGCGAAAAACGTTGCGCGAGCCTAAGGAGCAGCTAGGGCAAAGTCAAGCTGCCGCGACGTCGACCCAGCGCTCTGTGGCGGCGATTGCCGCCTCGAGCACGGCCTGCGCCGCAGCGCCGTCGTGCAGCGTCGGCAAGCCCGGGGCAGTCGCCGCCGGCGAGCGCGTCGAGCAGCGCGGCGTAGTGCCGCCGCGTGTACCCGGAGATCCCACCCGGGACGCGGTCGAGCTCGACGCGGTCGCGGATGCGCGCGTCGTCTCCGATGCGGACGTAGGTCTCGCCGTCGACCGACTCGTCGAGGATCGCCTCGCCGAGCGCCTCCGATCCGTGGAGCCTGACACGGATCCCCGGGAAGCCTCCAGCGAGGACCCAGCTCGAGACGAGGATCCCCGTCGCGACGCCGCCGAACCGGAGCTGGAGCGTCGCGATGTCGTCGAGGCGCGCGTCAGGCCTGACGCGCCCGAAGCTCGTGGACACGCTCGTGACGTCGCCGACGAGCCAGCGCGCGACGTCGACGACGTGCGACCCGTACTCGAAGAGCGCTCCCGCCGCCGCGTGCGCGGGATCGCCCTTCCAGTTCATCGACCGGCCGCGGAGCGGATGGAACTGCGGGTTGTGCTCGTACAGCTCGATGAACCACGGCTCGCCGAGGACACCTTCGTCGAGATCGCGCTTCATCGCCTGCAGCGCGGGGCTGAAGCGGAAGGAGAAGCCGACGGTGGCCGTCGCGGCGAGGTCGTCTTGCAACCGCGCGAGCGCCGACGCCGTCGCCACGTCGTTCGCGAGCGGCTTCTCGCAGAACACCGCCACGCCGCGCTCGAGCGCGGCGGTCGTCGCCGGCGCATGGACGTCGTCCGGCGCCACGATCGCGAGCAGCTCCGGCAGGGCGTCCGCCAAGAGCTCTTCCACCGTCGCGTAGGCGGCCGGTATCCCCTGCTCCGCGGCGAACGTCCGGCCCTCGTCGAGCGTCGCACCGGCGCACGCGACGATCTCGACGCCGGGCAGCGCGCGCAGCGCGGGCAGGTGCGCGTTCCGGGCCCAGTGGCCGGCACCGACCAGCCCGACGCGGATGCTCATCGCGGTTCGCGCTCGTACAGGACGTCGAAGGCGCCGTACAGCGCCTCGACGCGCTTGACGGCGTCGTCGGCCCGCGCACCGGCGAACGCGTTCAGCTCGCAGACGAGGCCGTTGACGACGGCGACGGCAGCGGTGAGCGACTGGAACCACGACGTGCTCTCCGTCGGGACCATCAGCGTGTGCGTCGCGGCCCGCGCGAGCGGCGAGAAGACCGAGTCCGTGATCGCGACCGTCGTGATCCCGCGTCCGCGGGCCTCCTGGCACCCGACGACGACGTGCCGAAGCAGGCGCAGGAAGCTGATTCCCACGAGGCAGTCACCCTTCTCGAGACTCGCCATCGCGGTGATCGTGTGGATCCCACCGCGCGCCTCGAGATCGGCGTCGAACCCCATCACCCTGAGCTTGTCGACGAGGATGTGACCGACGGCGGCGTAGCTCCCGGCGCTCAGGACGAGCGTCTTGCGTGCCGTACCGAGTGCGCGGACGACGTCGGCGAGGATCTGACGGTCGATGGTCGACAGCGCGGTCTGGACGTTCTCGACGTCGCGGTGGACGGCAGCCTCGAACGGGGACTCCCACGCTTCGCGCGGGCGCTCCGCGGCCATCTCCGACGGCAGCACGCTCGCGAGGTAGCGGTGCCGGAAGTTGAGCTGGAAGTCCTTCCAGCCCGTGAAGCCGAGCAGCTGCGCGAACCGCACGACGGTCGCGGCGTTGACCCCGATCTCCTTCGCGAGCTGCGACGCCGGCATGAACGCCGCCGCCCGCGGGTTCTTCGTCAGGAGCAGCGCCACGTGCTCGCCCTTCGGCGTCAACTGCACGCCCTCGATCAGGTCGTTCAGCCAGGTGCGACCGTCAGGGGCGGTCGGTTCGGCAGCCGTCCGCGTCATGCGCCGGAGCGGCGCTGCAACGATCTTTGCATGGACAGGTGAGGCAGCACCGAGTGTTGCACCCTAGGAGGTTCCGGTGTCTGTAGTCAAGGAGCCGGCGACGTGGTCGACGACCTCGTCCGCCGTCGTCAGCCAGACGCCGCTGGTGCCGGCGACCGCGGCGAGAGCCCGCTCGAGAGAGCGGATCCGGAACGGCTGCCCAACCAGGTACGGATGCAGCGGCAGGACGAGCAGCCGGCCCGACTCGCCTCCGTCCGCGACCAGCCGCGCGCACGCTCCGGTCACCATCCGCTCCCAGCGGTCGACGGGGATCGACCGCAGCCGCAGGACCACCTCGTCGTCGAGGTCGACCGCAGCCGGAAGCGAGACGAGGCGTCCGAGGCGGTGTTCCGATCGCGTAGGGCTGCTCGTCGTTCGGCCAGTCGCAGACGTAGCGCACGCCTGCATCCGCGAGCAGCCCGAGCGTGCGCGTCGACTCGCCGTAGCCGGTCGAGAACCAGCCGGCCGGCCGCGCTCCCGTCACTCCCGCGACAGCCGTCAGGCAGCGCTCGATCCCGGCGCGCTCCTCGTCCGCGGTCGTGAGCTCCGTGACCATCCGGCTGGCGCTCTCGCCCCGGCCGGCGAACGCGAAGCCGCGTGCGGCGCACTCCTCGGACCACCGCCGGCCGTGTCTCGGCGAGCAGCGCGTCGACCGCGGCGGTGCCCGGGATGCCGAGCCGGTCGAGGACGTCGAGCACGCGGAAGACGCCCACGCGGTTGCCGTACTCGTGCAGCGAGAGGACCGTCGGATCGAACGCGCGCGGGTACACGGCGCCGCGTGCGGCGGGCGGCGCCACCGCCTCGTGCGGCTGCCACTCGACCGCCTCCAGGCACAGCAGCACGACGACGGCGAGCCGCGCCGCCGCCCGGCCACCGGAGCGGCTCGCGCGCCGGCAGCGACGACCGGTCGTAGAGGGCGTCCTCGATCACGCGGCACCTGCTGACGCGAGGGCGTCGTCGTAGACGTGCTCGAGGTACCAGGCCGCGATCTCGTCCGCCGTCGTCACCCAGACGGCGTCGTGACCGAGGACGTACTCGAGCGCCTCTTCGAGCAGCGCGATCCGGTGCGGCTGGCCGAGCAGGAACGGATGGAAGGCGATGCACATCACGCGTCCGTCCTCGGCGCCCTCGGCGTAGAGCACGTCGAACTGATCGCGGCAGCGCCGGACGAACTCGTCGTCGGAGTACGAGCCGAGGAACAGCGGACCGTCGTTGATCTCGAAGCTGTACGGCACGCCGACGAGCCGGCCGGCCGCCGTCGCGATCGGAAACGGCTGGTCGTCGAGGAGCCAGTCGGCGGAGTACAGGAACCCCTCCTCGGCGAGGACGTCCATCGAGTGCGGGCTCAGGCTCGCGTGCGGACCGAACACGCCGCGCAGCTCGCCGCCCGTCGCCCGGACTTTCTCGCGCATCTCCCGATAGAGCGCGCGTTCGTCGTCTCGCGTGATCCCGTAGAGGAAGCGCGTGTTGTAGAGACCGTGCCCCATGAACGCCCAGTCGCGCTCGGCCATCGCGCGGCCGATCTCCGGAAAGTGGTCGAGAACCGCGACGTTGAGCGACGCGGTCGCGCGAACGCCGTGGCGATCGAGCACCTCGAGAATGCGCCAGAAGCCGACGCGGTTGCCGAAATCGCGGTAGCCGAAGCTCATGACGTCGGGCGGCGCGGGGACGCGGCCCCACGCGGTGAAGAGCGGATTGTGCGGCGGCATGAGCTCGTAGACCTCGACGTTCGGCGCGACCCACAGCGCGACCCGCGCCCCGTTCGGCCAGGCGATGCGCGGCCGGGCGTTCAACGGCAGGTACGGGACGGGATCGACCGACATCGTCCCGTGGGATACTGACGCACGCGATGAGCGGCGTCGACACCGCACCCGCAGCGTCGCCGAACCGCCGGGATGCGCTGGCCGTCGTCGACTGCGACGTCCACCAGTACTTCGTCGAGGGGATGCAGGATCTCTTCCCGTACGTCTCCGAGCCCTGGCGGCGGCGCCTCGGCATCGGCCAGTCGCTCTCGTGGGGCGCGAACTTCGCGAACACGCGCATCTCGCTGCCCAAGGACGAGCTCTACATCAACAGCGGCGGCGGCTGGCGGCTCGACAGCATGACGCAGGACATGCCGCCGGCGACCGATCCGGAGTTCGTCGCGCGGCACCTGCTCGACGAGTACGGGATCGAGCGCGCGATCCTCATCGGCGGCCACGTGCTCGGCCTCGGTGCGATGCCCAACGCCGAGATGGCGGCCGTCATCGCGACCGCCTACAACGACTGGATGATCGAACGTTGGCTTCAGGCCGACGCACGGTTCCGCGGCAGCATCCTCGTCGCGCCGCAGCTGCCCGAGCGTGCGGCCGCCGAGATCGACCGCGTCGGCGATCGGCCCGGCGTCGTGCAGGTGCTGCTCCCGCTCGCGACGCCGGCGATGGGCGAGCCGCACTACTACCCGATCTACGAGGCGGCGCAGCGGCACGGCCTGCCGATCGTCGTGCACCCGAGCGGGACCGAGAGCATCTACCCGCTCGGCCCGAAGATGGCGCAGGCGCCGACGTACTACGTCGAGTGGCACACCGCGCTCACGCAGCCGCACCAGTCGAACGTGCTCAGCATGCTCTGCCACGGCGTCTTCGAGCGCTTCCCGGAGCTGATGCTCGTCGTCGCCGAAGGCGGGTTCGCCTGGGCTGTCGACCTGATGTGGCGTCTCGACAAGAACTGGAAGGGCCTGCGCGACGAGGTGCCCTGGGTGAAGCGCGAGCCGAGCGAGTACCTCTTCGACCACGTCCGCTTCACGACGCAGCCGTTTCCCGAGCCCGCGGACCCGGCGCACCTGCGCGCGCTGTGCGAGATGGTGCAGGCGGACCGGACGCTGGTCTTCAGCACCGACTATCCGCACTGGGACTTCGACGATCCCTACCGCGCCCTCGCGGCGCTCGCGCCCGAGACGCGCAACCGAATCCTCGTCGACAACGCGCGCGAGCTCTACGGCGACCGGCTCGCCTGACGTGGCGGTCGAGGTCTGCCGCGCGGAAGAGCTCCCGCCGGGAGCACGTCGGGTCGTGCGCGCGGGCGGCCGCGACATCGCGGTGTTCAACGTCGACGGACGCTTCTACGCGCTGCGCGACACCTGCCCCCATCAGGGCGCTCGCCTCAGTGCAGGCGCGATCGGCGGAACGATGCTCCCGTCGGCACCGCACGAGTACGTCTACGGAATGGACGGGCGAGTCATCCGCTGTCCCTGGCACAAGTTCGAGTTCGACCTCGAGACAGGCTGCTCGCTGCACGATCCGGAGGGCATGCGCGTTGCGCGGTACGACGTCAGCGTCGAGGACGGTGTCGTCGTTCTCGACGCCGCCGGCTAGGCCGGCGCCAGGTCGGCACCGAGGCCGAGCAGCAGTCCGTCGGCGACGACCGCCGGGCTCGACGTGATGAAGAGCACGACGCCGTCCTGCGGCGCGACGATCTCCTCGAGCACGTCGCCCCAGAGGTCGCGGATCGCGGCCGAGCAGCCCGCCCCGCGCGACCTCGTCGCCCGCCTCGCACCGCCGCGTCCCACCAGCCCTCCTGCCGTCGCGCGCAGCCAGACGAAGCTGCCGACGCTGCGCTGATTCGCGCGGCGGCGGCGTCACGGTCGGCCCGGGCAGCATCTCGAGGTGCGCGCAGCGCGTTGCGCGACGCCCGTCGACGAGCAGCGCGACCGCGTCCTCCTCGAGCAGCCCGCGCCCGCCCGCCTCGGCGATGACGCGCCGGGACGCCGGCCGCGGCCGCCGCGCTCGTCGTCATGCCGCCGAGGCCACCTCCCTGCGCCGCTCCTCGCGGACGACGTACGGCAGGCCGAACGCGACCGCGATGCTCGTGCGCGCGCTCGCGCGACCGGCGACCCGTCGTACGTAGCGCGAACGGCTCGAGCGCCTCGACCATGTCGCCGCCGTGCAGGTCGAGCAGCACGTCGGCCGGCGCGATCAGCTCGTCGAAGATCGAGCGCGCGAGCACGTCGGTGTAGCGTGCCGTCGTGCGAGCCCGGGAAGCAGCGGTTCAGGTTCTTCCCGTCCTCCGGCACGACGAACGGCGAGCGCTGCCGGAACGACTGCATGCTCACGACCGGGACCGCGGTGATCGTCCCCGCGAGCTCGCTCGTGTCGAGCTCGTTCATGAACCGCGTCACCGCCGCGATCGACGAGTACTCGCACGCCGTGGATGCCGCCGATCAGCGACAGCCGCGGCCCGTCGCTCGCCTCGCCGTGCGCCTCGAACGCCGGGATGCTCGAGCCCCGCGAGCAGCTCGTGCTCGAAGCGCGATCGCCGTCGCTCGATCATGTCGCCTCCTCGATCACCTCGGGAACATGCGCCGGCGGCCGCTCCGTCCACGCGAAGTGGCACGCGGCGACGTGGCATCGACGGACGCCGGCCGCGAGCGCCGGATCCTCCGTCGAGCAGAGCGGCTCCTGCGCGATCGGGCAGCGCGGATGGAAGCGGCAGCCGGTCGGCAGGTCGATCGGGCTCGGCGGATCGCCGACGACGCCCGACCGCCTCCGAGACGCGCCCGGGCACGAGCCGCGGCACCGCGCGCAGCAGCCCCTGCGTGTACGGATGCCGCGCGTTCGCGAACAGCTCGTCCGTCGGCGCCGCCTCGACGATCCGGCCGAGGTACATCACCGCGACGCGGTCGGCGACGTGCCGCACGACCGCCATGTTGTGCGCGATCAGCAGCATCGGTCAGGCCGAGCTTCTCGCGCAGCTCCTCGAGCAGGTTCAGCACCGTCGCCTGCACCGAGACGTCGAGCGCCGAGACCGGCTCGTCGGCGATCGAGCAGCTCCGGCTCGAGCGCGAGCGCGCGCGCGATCGCCACGCGCTGGCGCTGGCCGCCCGAGAACTGCCGCGGATGCGCGTCGAGCGCCCGCGGCCCGAGCCCGACCAGGTCGAGCAGCTCGCGGCAGCGCGCGTCGATCGCCGCCTTCGGCACCATCTCGTGCGCGCGCAGCAGCTCCGCCAGCGTCTGCCGCACCGTCATCCGCGGGTTGAGCGACGAGTACGGATCCTGGAACACCATCTGGATCCGCCGGCGCTCGCGCCGCTCGCGCTTCGCGGCCAGCGTCTCGCCCTCGTAGCGGACCGTCCCCGCCGGTCGGGTCGCAGAGCCCGACGATGCAGCGGCCGAGCGTCGACTTGCCGCAGCCCGACTCGCCGACGAGGCCGAGCGTCTCGCCGCGTCGCGATCGTCGAGGTCGACGCCGTCGACCGCCCGCAGGATCTCCGGCTCGGCCGGCCGCGCAGCCGGCGGCCGAGCCCGCCGCGCAGCGCGAAGTGCACGTGCAGGCCCTCGCAGCTCGAGCAGCGGCTCAGCCACTCGGCGATCACCGGCTCGCGCCGCACGTCGAGCGGCGACCTGGTCGTGGTGCAGGCAGCGCGCCGCGCGGTCGCCGCCGAGCTCGAGCAGCGGGATCGCGCCCTCGAGGCAGTCGTGCTGCACGAACGGGCAGCGCGGATGGAAGCGGCAGCCCGGCGGCGGCGACGCGAGATCCGGCGGCGCGCCCGGGATCGACGAGAGCGTGCTCGCGCACGACGTCGAAGTCGGGCACCGAGCGCAGCAGGCCGAGCGTGTACGGATGCCGCGGCTCGCGGAAGACGTCCGTCGACCGCGCCGGTCTCGACGATCTGGCCCGCGTACATCACGGCGACCCGCCGGCAGGTCTGCGCGATCACGGCGAGGTCGTGCGAGACGAAGACGAGCGCGACGTCGAGCTCCTCGCTGCAGCTGCTGCAGCAGCTTCAGGATCTGATCCTGGATCGTCACGTCGAGCGCCGTCGTCGGCTCGTCGCAGAGGATCAGCTTCGGCTCTGCCGGAGAGCGCGATCGCGATCATCACGCGCTGGCGCATCCCGCCCGACAGCTCGTGCGGGTACGCCTCGGCGCGCCGCACCGGATCGGGGATGCCGACCAGCCGCATCAGCTCGAGCGCCCGCGCCTTCGCCTGCGCGCCGCGACTGCCCGAGCCGCACGAGCGGCTCCTCGGCGATCTGCTCGCCGACGCGCATCACCGGGTTGAGCGCCGTCATCGGCTCCTGGAAGATCATCGACGACGGTCGTGCCGCGCAGCTCGCGCCGCCGGTCCTCGCTCGCCGCGCGTGACGTCGACGCCGTCGATCTCGACCGTGCCGCCGGCGATCCGCGCCGCCCGCGGCAGCAGCCCGACGAGCGCGCGCAGCGCCATCGTCTTGCCCGAGCCCGACTCGCCGACGAGGCCGAGCGCCTCGCCCGGGTAGACGTCGAACGACGCGCCGTCGACCGCGCGCAGCGTGCCGCGCGCGAGCTGGAACTCGACCCGCAGGTCGCGGACGCGGAGCAGCGGCTCGCTCACTCGGGCCTCAGCAGGTCGGCGAGCCCGTCGGCGAGCAGCGACAGCCCGAGCGCGGTGATCACGACGGCGATGCCCGGGCACGGTCGAGAGCTCCCAGTGCGTCGTCAGGTACGTCTGCCCGTCGGCGATCATCCTGCCCCCAGTCCGGCGTCGGCGGCTGCACGCCGAGGCCGAGGTAGCCGAGCGTGACGATCGCGAGGATGTCGAGCACGATGTCGGACATCGCGAAGACGATCGCCTGCGTGATCACGTTCGGCAGCAGGTGCCGGAACGAGGATCCGCGCGTCCGAGAGGCCGCCCGCCTTGCGCCGCGAGCACGTACTCGCGCCGCTTCGCGACGAGCACCTCGCCGCGGACGATCCGCGCGTACGAGACCCAGCCGACGATCGTGATCGCGATGTAGATGTTGCGCGTGCCCGAGCCGAGCGCGAAGACGAGCGCGATGATCAGCACGTAGAACGGGAACGCGACGACGACGTTGACGAGCCAGTTCGTGATCGTGTCGACCCAGCCGCCGTAGTAGCCGGCGACGAGCCCGATCAGCGTGCCGATCATGAACGGGAAGAGCACGGCGAGGAACGCGACCGCAGGTCGGTGCGCGCGCCGTAGACGAGCCGCGACCAGACGTCGCGGCCGAGGTCGTCGGTGCCGAGCCAGTGCGCGCTCGACGGGCCCTGCAGCGTGTGCAGCAGATCCTGGCTGGTCGGCCCGTGCTGCGTGATCAGCGGCGCGCGCCAGCGCGGCGAGCACGATCAGGCCGAGGATCGAGACGCCGGCGACGAAGCTCGGCGTGCGGTACCAGCGCCGCGCGAAGCCGCGGCGGTGCTCGACGATCTGCCGCCTCGGCGACGGCTTCGGCGGCGACGGCCATCAGTCGAACCTCACGCGCGGGTCGAGCAGGGCGTGCGCGACGTCGGAGAGCAGGTAGACGAGCACGACCATGATCGAGAACACGAGCGTCACCGCCTGCACGACCGGGAAGTCGCGCTGGAAGATCGAGTTGATCATCAGCTGGCCGATGCCCGGCAGCGCGAAGACCTGCTCGATCACGAGCGTGCCGCCGACGAGGTAGCCGATGTTGACGCCGAGCACCGTGACGGTCGAGATGACCGCGTTGCGGAGCGCGTGGCGGACGAGCACGCGCCGCTCGGGCAGGCCCTTCGAGCGCGCGGTCGTCACGTAGTCCGACTCGAGCACCTCGAGCAGGCTCGCGCGCAGGCTGCGGATCAGGATCGGCGCGATCCCGAAGGCGACCGTCAGCGCCGGCAGGAACATCGAGTGCAGGTGGCCGACGAAGCCGTTGCCGTAGCCGCCGACCGGGAAGCGCGCGCCCGAGGTGCAGCCCGAACACGAGCAGGAGCACGATCCCGACCCAGAACGGCGGGAAGCCGAGCCCGACGAGCGGCACCGCGCGCACGACGTGGTCGGGGACGCGGTCGCGCTTCGTCGCGGCGAGCGCCGCGAGCGGCACCGCGATCAGCACCGACAGCAGCGTCCCGAAGCCGATCAGCCAGAGCGTCACCGGCAGCCGCTGCAGCACGAGGTGGCCGGCCGGAGACGCCGTAGAAGAGCGACGTCGCCGAGGTTGCCGTGCACGACCCGCCCCATGAACTTCCCGTACTGGACGCAGCAGCGGCCGGTCGAGGCCCCACTGGTGGTGGAGCAGCGCGACGCGCGCGGGCGTCGCCTGGTTGCCGAGGATCGTCCGCGCCGGGTCGCCCGGCACGAGGTGGATCAGGAAGAAGACGAGGATCGTGACGCCGAGCGCGATCGGCACCAGCTGCAGGAGGCGGCGCACGACGTAGCCGCCGAGGCTCACGCTCCCAGCCCCCTGCTTCGCGAAGCTCAGAGCCCTACCCGAGCCAGGCGTCCTCCAGGTGGTAGTTGCCGAGCGGGTACACGAAGAAGCCGTGCAGCTTGCTCGTGTACGCCTAGCGGAACGGCGAGTAGTAGAGGAAGCCCGAGGAACGCGTCGTGCGCCGCGATCTGCTGGAGCTTCGTGTAGAGCTGCGCCCGCTTCGCGACGTTCGTCTCCCGCTCCGCCTGGTGCGAGAGGCTTGATCACCGTCGGGTTGTTGTAGTCGGTGTAGAAGGAGTGCGCGCCGCCGCGCTTCGGATCGATGCGCGAACGTCACGAGCTCGTCCGGGTCGGCGATGTCCATCGTCCAGTAGCTGAAGCCGAGCTGGTACTTCTGCGTCTGGATGTCGTGGAACTCGGTCGACGTGTCCTCCTGCTTGAAGGTCACGTTGATGCCGAGCTGCTTCAGCTGGTTCTGCAGGATCTGGCCCATCGCGCTCTCGACCTGCGCACCGGCGCCGACGAGCAGCGTGCACCTTGAAGCCCTTCGGGTACTTCGACTTCGCCATCTCGGCCTTCGCCTTCGCCATGTTGAACTGCAGACCGCCGCGCGCTCTTGCTCGTAGAACGGCACCTGCGGCGGCAGGAACGAGTTGGCCGGCGTGCCGTAGCCGAACAGCACCGACTTGACGATCGCCTGCCGGTCGATCGCGTAGGAGATCGCGCGGCGCACGTGCACGTCGGCGAGCGGCGCGTACTGCTCGTTCATCTCGAGGTAGTCGGTGCGCGTCGACGGGAACAGCGTCATCGTCACGCCCGACGTGTGCTGCAGCTTCGTGATCGAGTTGAACGGCGGGAACTCGTCGACCTGGATCTGGCCGCCGCGCAGCTGCAGCTCACGCGTGTTCTCGTCGGTGACGAACGTCCACGTGACCGAGTCGAGGTACGGCTTGCCCTTCTGCCAGTAGAACGGGTTGCGCTTGAAGGTGACCGACTGGCCGACGACGCGCTTGTCCCACATGAACGGCCCGGTGCCGATCGGGTGCTTGTAGAACGCCGTCCGCGTCTGGCCGGCGAAGTTGTTCGGGATGATCCCGTTCGCGAACAGCGCGATGTCGGCGAGGAACGGCGCCCACTTGAACTTCAGGTGGAAGACGACCGTGCTCGGCGTCGGCGTCGTGATGTTCTTGATCGCCGCGTCGAGGTAGCCCCAGCCCTTCGACTGCGCGCGCGCGTCGTCGATCGAGAACTTGACGTCGGCCGACGTCATCGGCTGGCCGTTCGAGAACTTGACGCCCGTGACGGAGCTTGAACGTGTACGTCTTGCCGTCCGCCGACTGCGTGTAGCTCGTCGCGAGCCACGGCTTCACGCTCTTGCCGTCGGCGGTGACGGTGTAGAGCGGCTCCATGATCTGCTCGGCGAGCCAGATCGACTCGTTCTGGAAGACGTTCGTCTTGTCGAACGACTGCGAGTCCTCGATGCGCGCGATCGTGATCGAGCCGCCGCGCTTCGGCGTCGCGGCCGCGGTGCGGTGCGACGTGTGGCCGGCGAGTGCGGCCGCCGCACCGGCGGCGGCGACGAGCACGGACGAGCACGAACAAGACGAGAGGGCTGCGTGCCTTCACGGTCACTCCTTCGAACGGGGAAGCTAGGGTGAGTGTTCTGTATACAACACACAGCACATCTCGCGAAGCATGCTCGATCAGCCCCCCGCCCTCGCCCTCGACGACGAACCGCCCCATCCGGCCGAGCACAAGCTGCTCTCGAGGACGGTCGCGGACTGGCTCGCCGAGCGGATCATCATGGGCGAGGAGGCTCCCGGCGCCCGCCTGACCGAGACGAACCTGGCCCACCAGGCCGGCGTCAGCCGCTCGCCGGTGCGCGAGGCGCTGCGGATCCTCGCAGAGCGAGGGGCTCGTCGACATCGTCCCGCGCTACGGCGCCCAGGTCGCCCAGATCGGGATCGCCGACGTCGAGGAGCTCTACGCCTGCCGGATGCTGCTCGAACCGGCGTGCACCCGGCTCGCGGTCGGCGCGCTGACGCCGGACGACATCGCCGAGCTCGACCAGCTGCGCGGAATGATGGAGCAGGCGGTCTCGAACCCGCGGCCAGTTCCTCGGCGTGAACATCAACTACTTCCGCACGCTCGTTCTCCACTGCCCGAACGACACGCTCCGCGAGCTCGTCGAGCTGACCTGGAAGAAGGCCGTCCGCTACTGGAGCATCTTCGCGCGCCTGCCGCGCTACCCGTACGTGTCGATCGAGCAGCACCGCACGCTGCACGAGGCCGTCCGCCGCGGCGACGGCGACGCGGCCGGTCAGGCCGACCGCCTGATCCTCGAGCGCGCGCTGCACGAGATCGTCGCCACCTTCGAGCACCTGACGTGACCGACTACGTCGTCGTCGGAGCCGGTGCGATCGGCGGCACCGTCGGCGCACGGCTCGCGCGCGACGGCCACTCGGTGCTCTTCTGCGACGCCGACGCCGACCACGTCGCCGCGATCAACGCGAACGGGCTCGCGATCGAGGGGCCGGTCGAGACGTTCACGGTCGACGGCGCCGGCCGTGTCGCCCGGACGAGCTGCCCGACGGGCTGCAGGCGGTGCTGCTCGCGGTCAAGTCGCAGCACACGGACGCCGCGCTCGCGGCGATCGCGCCGCGGCTCGCGCCCGACGGCTTCGTCGTCTCGCTGCAGAACGGGATCAACGAGCCGCAGATCGCCGGCCGCGTCGGCGCGGAGCGCACGGTCGGCGCGTTCGTGAACTTCGGCGCCGACTACCTCGAGCCGGGCCGGATCTTCGTCGGCGGCCGCGGCGCGCTCTACGTCGGCGAGCTCGACGGCCGCCGCAGCGAGCGGCTCGAGCAGCTGCTGCGCGACCTGCCGGACGCGAAGGAGACCGCGAACATCATCGGCTTCCTCTGGGCGAAGGAGGCCTACGGCGCGATGCTGTTCGCGACGGCGGTCTCCGACCTCTCGATCGCCGATGCGCTGGCCGAGCCGCGCTACCGCGGCGTCTTCGTGCAGCTCGCGCGCGAGGTGCTCGCCGCGGCGCCGGTACCGGTCGAGCCGTTCGACGGCTTCGACGCCGACGACCTCGACGGCTCGGTCGAGCGGCTCGTCGAGTTCAACCGCCGCTCGGCGAAGACGCACTCCGGCATCTACCGCGACCTGATGGTGCGCAAGCGACCGACCGAGAAGTCGATGCTTGACGGCGATCGACGGGCCGCTGCTCACGCGGACGCTCGAGCTGATCACCGAGATCGAGGAGGGCCGCCGAACCTGCGAGGTCGCGAACCTCGAGCTGCTCGCCGCCTACCAGCGGCTGCAGGAGCGCGCGCCGGCCCTGAACGCGGTGATCACCGAGCTGCCGCCCGGCGAGCGCGCGGCCACCGGCCCGCTGCACGGCGTCGCCGTGGCGGTCAAGGACAACATCGACGTCGCCGGCGTCGTCACGACGAACGCGTCGACCGTCGGCGTGCCGCCGCCGGCCGCGCGCGACGCGACCGTCGTCACGCCGCCTCCGCGCCGCCGGCGCCGACCTGCTCTGCAAGACGAACCTGCTCGAGTACGCGGCCGGCAGCGTCAACCCCGCCTACGGGATGACGTACAACCCGCGCGACCCGAGCCGCACCTCCGGCGGCTCGAGCTCCGGCTCGGCAGCGCTCGTCGCCGCCGGCGTCGTCGACTACGCGCTCGGCACCGACACCGGCGGCTCGATCCGGATCCCCGCCGCCTACTGCGGCATCGTCGGGCTGAAGCCGACCTACGGGCTCGTGCCGGTCGACGGCGTCTTCCCGCTCTCGACCGAGCCTCGACCACGTCGGGACGCTGACGACGACCGTCGCCCAGACGCGCCGCCTGCTCGAGGTGCTGGCCGGCGTCTCGCTCGACGCCGCACCGGCCGACGCGGATCGGCGTGCTGCGTCGCCAGCTCGACGATCCGGATCTGACGCCCGGCGTCCGCGACCGGACGCACGAGGCGATCGACGCGCTCGCGGCGGCCGGGCTTCGAGATCGTCGACGTCGACGTTCCCGAGCTCGAGCTCGTCGACGACGCGCTCGGCGCGATCGTCCTGCGCGAGGCGTGGGACGTGCACCGCGAGCGCTACGAGCGCGAGGGCGACGGCTACGGGCCCGGCACGCGCGCGCTGCTCGAGCTCGGCGCGCAAGGTCTCCGACGACGACTACCGCGCGGCGCTGGCCGACAAGGAGCGGATCACCGCGGCCTTCGCGCGGGTCTTCGCCGACGTTCCGGTGCTCGCCGGCCCGACCGTCGCCTATCCGGCACCGCCCGAGGACCCGCCCGTTCGGCACGCCCGAGGGCGATGTCGAGGGACGGTTCACCGGCCCGTACAACGTCGCCGGCGTCCCGGCGATCTCGCTGCCCTGCGGGCTCGCCGACGGCTCGCTGCCCGGCCGGGCTCCAGCTCGCCGCCGCCGCCGGGAACGACGCGCTGCTCCTGTCCGTCGCCGAGGCCTACGAGGAGGATCGCGCCGTGAGGATCGAGGACTGCAACTGGATGCAGGTCGAGGAGTACCTGCAGCACGAGGACCGGCTCGTGATCCCGCTCGGCTCGATCGAGCAGCACGGCTACCTGTCGCTCGGCGTCGACCGGATCCTCTCCGAGCGCGTCTCGGTCGAGGCGGCCGAGCCGCTCGGCGTGCTCGTGATGCCGTCGCTGCCGTACGGCCTGACGCCGTACTTCGCCGCGTACCCGGGCAGCCCGACGTTGCGCGTCGAGACGTACTCGGCGCTGCTCGTCGACCTGCTCGACTCGCTCGCCGACCAGGGGTTCCAGGCGCTTCCTGTTCGTGAACGGGCACGGCGGCAACGACGGCGGCCGCGCCGCGGTCGAGACGTGGGCCGAGACGCACGCCGACGCAGCAGGTGCAGTGGCACAACTGGTGGGCCGGCGAGCGCGTGCGCGCGGTCGTGAACGAGATCGATCCCGACGCCACGCACGCCTCCTGGTTCGAGAACTTCCCGTGGACGCGGCTCGCCCGGCGTCGACCTGCCCGACGAGCCGAAGCCGATGGCGGACATCTCGACGATGCGCGAGCTCGATCCGCGCGACGTGCGCGAGCTGCTCGGCGACGGCTCGCTCGGCGGCGTCTACGAGCGGCCCGACGACGACGTCCTGCGCGTCTGGGCAGGCGGGCGTCGAGGAGGTGCGCGACGCTGCTCGAGGACGGCTGGGATGCCTGACCTCACCGGCCGCGTCGCGCTCGTCACCGGCACCGCGCACGGGATCGGCGCCGGCATCGCCGCCGCGCTCGCAGGCGCACGGCGCCGTCGTCCACGGGCACGACCGCGACACCGTCGACGTCAGCGACGACGGCTCAGGTCGACGAAGCTCGTCGCCGAGATCGGCCGGATCGACATCCTCGTCAACAACGCAGGCGGCGTCGTCGGCCAGGTCGGCCGGCCGCTCGAGGAGGTCTCGGACGACGACTGGCAGGCCGTGGTCGACGCGAACCTGACGAGCACGTTCGTCTGCACGCGCGCGGTCGCGCCCGGCATGAAGGAGCGCGGTTACGGCCGGATCGTCAACATCTCCTCCGGCGCCGGGCGGAGCGTCAGCCTGACCGGCATCCAGGCGTACGCGAGCGCGAAGGCGGGCCAGATCGGCTTCACGCGGCAGACCGCGCACGAGCTCGGGCAGTTCGGGATCACCGTCAACTCGATCGCGCCCGGCTTCGTGCTGTCGAATCCGACGTCGATCGCGCAGTGGGAGAGCTACGGCGAGGACGGGCAGCAGCGCCTGCTCGACGCGATCGCGACGCGCCGGCTCGGGACGCCGGAGGACATCGCGAACGGCGTGCTCTTCTTCGTCTCCGACGAGTCCGTCGTGGGTGACCGGCCAGGTGCTCTCGATCGATGGTGGACACTCGATCTTCTGAGCGTCGGCGCTCGGCGCTGGCCGAGTTCGTGGCGATCCCGAGCGTCAGCCTCGATCCGGCGCGAGCACGGCGACGATGCGACGACGCGGCGGACTGGGTCGCAGCGCAGCTCGCGTTCGCGAACGGCCGCGTCGTCGAGACCGACGGGCATCCGGTCGTGCTCGGCGAGCGGATCGTCGCGCGCCGGCGCGCCGACCGTGCTCGTGTACGGGCACTACGACGTGCAGCCGCCGGGCGACGAGACGGCGTGGGAGACGCCGCCGTTCGAGCCGAGCATCCGCGACGGCCGGCTCTACGGGCGCGGCGCGACCGACGACAAGGGGCCGGTCGTGGTCGCGCTCGAGGCGTGCACGCGCGAGCGAGCAGCGTCAACCTGCGCTTCCTGTTCGAGGGCGAGGAGGAGATCGGCAGCCCGAGCCTGGCGCGCTTCCTCGACGAGCATCGCGACGAGCTCGCGGCCGACCTGGTCGTGTCCGCCGACGGCGCGATGTGGCGCGCGAGCGAGCCGTCGATCGCGATCGCCGCGAAGGGGCTGCTCGGGCTCGACGTCGAGGTCGTCGGGCCCGGCATCCGACCTGCATTCGGGCCGGCACGGCGGCGCGGTGCTCAATCCGAACCACGCGCTGGCCGGAGATCGTCGCGTCGCTGCACGACGCCGACGGCCGCGTCGCGGTGCCGGGCTTCTACGACGACGTCGGCCGAGCTGTCGGCACGGCCGATCGGGACGCGCTTGCGGCGGATCCCGTTCGACGACGAGACGTGTACCGGCGGGAGACCGGCGCGCCCGCGCTTCCACGGCGAGGCCGGCGTACTCGACGCTCGAGCGCCTGTGGACGCGGCCGACGCTCGAGGTCAACGAGCTGCGCGGCGGCGGCGCGTTCACGGTGATCCCGGGCCGCGCGAGCGCGCACATCACGTGCCGGCTCGTCCCGGAGCAGGATCCGGAGCGCGTCTTCGCCTGCGATCGCCACGCACGTCGCGGACGTGGCTCCTGCAGCCGTGCGCGTTCGGTGGAGGAGCAGGCCGGCGCGGTGCCGGCCTACGCGATCGCCAGCGACCACCCGGCCGTCGTGGCTGCACTCAGTGCACTCCACACTGTGTACACCGAGCAGGAACCGTTGCTGGTGCGGATCGGCGGCACCCTGCCCGCAGCAGTCCTGTTCGAACGGCACCTGGGCCTGAAGACGTTGCTCTTCTCGTTCTCGACGGCCGACGAGAACCTGCACGCGCCGAACGAGTTCTTCCGGCTCGCGCGCCTCGACGAAGGCGTCGCGGCGTGGCGCGAGCTGCTGCGCCTGCTTGCGCGCTAGGCACTCGCCTGAATCAGGTTGCGGATCTCGCGCACGGCCACCGAGAGCCGCGCGAGATCGACGGTGCCGCCGCTCCGGATGTCGGCGAGCACCTGCAGGCAGCGGTCGACGCCGTCGCGGTTCTCGGCGACCCACTCGTCGACCCGCTCGAGCGGCGCAGCACCGTCGGCCGGGCCGCGCATCACCTCGGCGGTGAGCGCCGCCTGCTCGCTGTAGACGTCGTCGCGGAGGGCTGCCCGCGCCATCGCCTCCCAGCGCGAGTCGCGCGGCAGCGCCACGATCCGCTCGCGGAGCCACCACAGCTCGAGCATCGCGCCGAGCGCCGAGTGCGCCTGGGCGACGGCCGCCACCGGGATCCCGGTCGACTCGGCGATCCGCACGAGATCCGGCGACGGCACCAGCGCGACCAGATGCGCCACGCGAGTCGCGAGCGGCGCCGGCACGCCGGCCTTGCGCTGCTCCTTCGTGAGCTGGCGCGCCGCCCCGGCTTCCGCTTCGCCGAGCATCTCCGGCAACAGCTCCGACAGCTCCGCCGTGCCGGCGGCGAAGCGCGCGATCGCGGCGTCGACGTCGAGCGGCCGCGGCAGGTTGCGCAGCAGCCACCGGGCCGTGCGCTCGATCAGGATCCGCGCCTTCAGGAACATCGCGACCTGCGTGCGCGTGTCGACCGTGCCGTCGAGCGCCTCGATCTCCGCCCACAGCGCGCGGAACCCGTACAGGTCACGCGCAGCGGCAAACGCGCGCGCCACGTCGTCGGCCGACGCGCCCGTCTCGTCGCGCAGCCGGAACACGAAGGTCGTGCCGCAGCGGTTGACGAGCTCGTTCGCGACCTGTGCGACCACGATCTCCCGCCGCAGCCGATGCTCGTGCAACTGCTCCGAGAACCGCTCGCGGATCAGCGTCGGGAAGTACCGCTCGAGCTCCGGCGCGAACGCCTGCTCGTCGGGCAGGCCCGACTCGAGCAGGTCGTGCGCCAGACCCAGCTTCGTGTACGACAGCAGGATCGCCAGCTCCGGCGCGGTCAACCCGCGGGCATCGCCGTGCCGCTCCTCCAGCACCTCGTCGGTCGGCAGCGCCTCGAGCTCGCGGCTCAGCCCCTGCTGCTCGAGGTGGCGGATGTAGCGCTCGTGCACCTCGACCATCGAGCCGGCCTGCGCGAGCGACGTCGAGATCGCCTGGGCCTGGTCGTAGTTGTCGCGCAGCACGAGCGCCGCGACCTCGTCCGTCATCTCCTGCAGCAGCGCGTTCCGCTGGTTCACCGAGAGCTCGCCGGACGCGACGATCCCGTTGAGCAGGATCTTCAGGTTCACCTCGTGGTCGGAGCAGTCGACGCCGGCCGAGTTGTCGATCGCATCCATGAAGATGCGGCCGCCGCCAAGCGCGTACGCAACCCGCGCACGCTGCGTGAAGCCGAGGTTGCCGCCCTCGCCGACCACCCGGCAGCGCAGGTCGCTCGCGTCGATGCGCACCGCGTCGTTCGCCTTGTCCCCCACCTCGAGGTTCCGTTCCTCGCGCGACTTCACGTACGTGCCGATGCCGCCGTTCCAGAGCAGGTCGACCGGGGCGCGCAGAACGGCGCGGATCAACTCGTTCGGCGTGAGCTCCTCGGCGTCGACGCCGAGCACCGAGCGGATCTCCGGCGTCAGCGCGATCGACTTCGCCGTGCGCGGGAAGACGCCGCCGCCCTGCGAGATCAGGGACGCGTCGTAGTCAGCCCAGGACGAGCGCGGCTCGTCGAACAGCCGCTTGCGCTCCGCGAAGCTCCGCGCCGGGTCGGGATCCGGATCGATGAACACGTGCCGGTGGTCGAACGCCCCGACCAGCTTCAGGTGGTGCGAGCGGAGCATCCCGTTCCCGAACACGTCGCCCGACATGTCGCCGATGCCGACGGCGGTCAGGTCGGCGGTGTCGGCATCGACGCCGAGCTCGCGGAAGTGCCGGCGCACCGACTCCCAGGCGCCGCGGGACGTGATCGCGATCGCCTTGTGGTCGTAGCCGGTCGAGCCGCCCGACGCGAACGCGTCGCCGAGCCAGAAGCCGTACTCCATCGCGATCCCGTTGGCGATGTCCGAGAACTTCGCGGTGCCCTTGTCGGCGGCGACGACGAGATACGGGTCGTCGCCGTCGTGGCGCACGACGTCCGGCGGGGCGACGACGTCGCCGGCGACGATCGTGTCGGTGATGTCGAACAGCCCGCACATGAACGTGCGGTAGCAGGCGACGACCTCGGCCTGCTGCTGCTCACGGTCGGCGGGCAGCTGCTGCACGACGAAGCCGCCCTTGGCGCCGACCGGCACGATCACCGCGTTCTTCACCGTCTGCGCCTTCATCAGCCCGAGCACCTCGGTGCGGAAGTCCTCGCGCCGGTCCGACCAGCGGATGCCGCCGCGCGCAACGCGCCCGCCGCGCAGATGGATCGCCTCGAACCGCGGCGAGTACACGAACACCTCATAAAGCGGCCGCGGCTCGGGCAGGTCGGGCACGAGCTTCGAGTCGAGCTTCAGCGAGAGATACGGCTTCGGGTTGCCGTGAGCGTCGGTCTGGAACCAGTTCGTGCGCAGCACCGCGCGGATCACCTTGAGGAAGTTCCGCAGGATGCGGTCCTCGTCGAGGCTCGTGACCGCATCGATCGCCTTCACGATCCCCTTGTCGAGCTGCTTCGTGTCGCGCTCGCCGGACAGCGCCGGATCGAGGCGCAGCTTGAACAGCTCGAACAACTGCCGCGCGATCTCGGGATGGTCGGCCAGCGTCTCCTCCATGTACGTCTGGCTGAACGTCATGCCGGTCTGCCGCAGGTACTTCGCGATCGCGCGCAGCACGGAGATCTCCCGCGCCCGCAGCGACGCCGACAGCACGAGCTTGTTGAAGCCGTCGTTCTCGATCTCGCCTCGCCAGACGGAGGCAAACGCCTCCTGGAACGCCTCGCGCACCTCGTCGGCCTGCAGGCTCGCGCCCTGCTCGTGCCGCAGGCCGAAGTCGTAGATCCACACCGGCGGGTAGTCGCGCCGGTGGATCTCGTACGGCCGCTCGTTCGTGACCTTGACCCCCATGTTCTCGAGCAGCGGCAGCACGTCGGAGAGCATCAGCGGCTGGCCCGAGCGCAGCAGCTTGAATGCGAGATCGTCGCCGGGTGACGCGTGCGGGACGTAGAGGCTGAGGCTGAGGTCGCCGGCGGGATCGAGCTGCTCGATGCGCTGGATGTCGAGCACGGCCTGGCGTGCCGGAAAGTCCGCCCGGTACGCGGCGGGGAACGCTTCCGCATAGCCGTGCGCGAGCACGCTTGCCTTCTCCTCCCCCAGCCGCTCGACGAGTGCCTCGCGCAGGTCGTCGGCCCACTCTCGTGTCGCGTCGGCGAGCTGGGCCTCGATCGCCGCGACGTCGTAGACGGGGACGTCGGTCGGGTCGACGTGGATCACGTAGTGCAGGCGCGCGACCACCGACTCGGTGACGCGCGTCCCGTAGTCGACCGTCTCGCCGTGCAGCTCGTGTTCGAGGATCTGCTCGATCCGCTCGCGGTTGTACGTGTTGAAGCGGTCGCGCGGCAGGTAGACGAGGCACGAGAGGAAGCGGCCGAAGGTGTCGCGCCGCACGAACAGGCGCACGCGCCGCCGCTCGCCGAGGTGGAAGATGCCCATGGCCGCGTCGTAGAGGTCGTCCTCGGAGATCTGCAGCAGCTCGTCGCGCGGGTACGTCTCGATGATGTCGACGAGCGCCTTGTAGTCGTGGCCGCCCTTCGGCAGCCCCGAGCGCTCGATCACACGCCGCGCCTTGCGGCGGATCACCGGGATCTCCCACGGCGTCGCGCTGTACGCGGTGTGCGTGTAGAGGCCGAGGAACCGGCGCTCGGCGACGACTTCGCCGTTCGCGTCGAACCGCTTCACACCGATGTAGTCGAGGTACGCCGGGCGGTGGACGGTCGCGCGCGAGTTCGCCTTCGTCAGGTTGAGCAGGTGCTTGTGCCGCGCCATCCGCCGCACGTCCGGCGGCAGCCGCGCGAAGCTGGCCGAGATCGGCGTCTCGCCCTTCTGGCGAAGGATGCCGAGCCCGGAGTCGACCACGGCGCGCAGAACCTCTTCCCCGTCCTCCTCGGCGATCTCGTACTCGCGGAAGCCGAGGAACGTGAAGTTCTCGCGCAGCCACTCGAGCAGTGCGCGCGTCTCGTCGAGCTCCTCGGGGTCGACCGGCGGCGGGCGGTTCACGAACTCCTCGCTGATCTCCTGCACGCGCTCGAGCATCGCCGGCCAGTCCTCGACGGCCGCCTGCACGTCCCGCAGGACGCGCACCAGGTCTGCGCGCAGCTCGGCCAGCACCTGCGGGTCGGTCTGGCGGTCGATCTCGACATGGATCGTCGACTCGGCCATGCCGCCCTCGTCGACGACCTCCTCGAGGCGACCGTCGCCGTCGCGCACCACGCGCACGATCGGGCGGATCAGCAGGTGGATGCCGCTTCCGTGGCGCGTGATCTCCATCGAGATCGAGTCGACGAGGAACGGCATGTCGTCGTTCACGAACTCGACGACCGTGTGCGGGGACTCCCAGCCGTCCTCCTCGGCGGTCGGGTTGTAGACGCGCACCTTGATCTCGCGCGGCTGGCGGGTCTGTGCGAGCCCCCAGTGCGCGACCGCGGCTCCGGCCAGGTCGGCATCGCTGCGATCGGCGAGATCCTCGGGGGCGACGTGCGCGTAGTAGGCCCGCACCCAGCGCTCGACGTCGTCGGCGTCGGCAGCGGCCTGGACGCGGGCGCGCGCCACCGCCGCCTCCAGCTTCGTCGCCATTGCCTCGTCGGTCCGCGTCGTCACGTCCCACCCCGGAGTATGCCGCCTCCCGCCGCCGAAGTACCCTCAGGTCATGCTGCGGGCACGCCTGCTCCTCGTGGCGCTGCTCGTCGCCTGGCTCTTCTCGCCGCCCGCGTGGCGGTACGCCGTGCCGCTGTGGCTGCCGTTCGTCCTCGCCGCGGGACTCGAATTGCAGTTCTTCGTGACGGGCTTCGTCTCCTCCCGCTCGGAGCCGGCAGAGCGCGGCCGCGCCCCGCTCCAGGAGGACGTCCACCGCTTCGGCTGGGGCGGCGAGGAGCCGGAGGACGACGATCCGGCGTTCTGGATGTCCCCGCCGGTCGCCCGGGTTCGCCGCCGGCTCAGCGCACGACTCGTCGGGCCGGTGCTCGTGCTCGCAGTCGTCGGGCTCGTCGTCTGGGGCGTCAGCCAGCGCCGCGGCTGGAGCGCACTCGATTCCGCGACACGTGCGCGCGTCCAGCACATCCTGACCGGGGAGGCGCAGAAGATCGCCGGCCACCCGGTGCAGGTGCACTGCGACACGTCGGGTCGGCATGTCGGCGCGGTGCAGGAGGCCGATGGGCTCGCAGAGGTCGGCGGCAGCAACGCCTGGGTCACCCCGGGCATCTGCTACCAGCTCGAGCGGGTGATCGACGGCCACGACGGGCATCCCGGGCGCGGCACCGGGCGGGCGATCGCGGTGCTCGCACACGAGTCGTGGCACCTGCGCGGTGTCGCGAACGAAGGCGTCGTCAACTGCTACGCCTTCCAGTCGGGGGTGCCGCTCGGTGTCGACATCGGGCTGTCGCGCGGCGTCGCTCAGAGCCTGATGCGGCAGCAGCTGTCGGACAACGCCGTCGACTCTGCGTCCGACCCCCAGTACCTCGTCCCCGCGGGCTGCACGAATGGCGGCAAGTACGACCTCAACGCGAGCTCGTCGACGTTCCCGTAGAGCAGGTGCCAGGCACTTGGGTGCCTGGCACCGCGGTTAGGCCAAGGCGAAACCGACCGTGTCCCCGGGGCGCAGCTGACCCGTCAGCCACAGGTCGTCCGCGCAGACGACGGCGAGCACCGGGTAGCCGCCCGTGGTCGGATGGTCGGGGCCGAGCAGGATCGGCTGGCCGCTCCGCGGCACCTGCAGCGCACCCGTGACGACCCCTTCGGAGAGCAGCTCCTCGTCGCTTGCCCAGGCGAGTACGGGGCCCTCGAGCCGGATACCGACCCGGTTCGACGATGGGCTCATCCGCCAGTTTCCGCTCACCAGGGCCGCGAGCGCCTCCGGCGCGAGCCAGTCGGCGCGTGGGCCTGGAACCACGCGCAACACGGGGTTGCGGATCAGCTTGTAACAGTCTGTTACTTGCTCTGGGGAACCGTCCGCCGAGGCCGCGGCTCCGACTCGCAGCAGGTCGCCCGCCCGCAGCGGCGGCGGGCCGAGGCCGGACAGGAGATCCGCCGAACGGCTGCCGAGCACCGGCTCGACGTCGATGCCGCCCCGCACCGCGACGTACGCCCGCGCGCCCGCGTACGGGCCGACCGCGAGCTCCTCGCCGGCCGCGAGCTCGACCACGCGCGTCTCGACCGCGCCGGTGACCGCGACGACCGCGGACTCCCGGAAGCGCAGTCGCGGCCCGGCCAGCGTCGCCTCCAGCGACGCAGCCCCCGCTGCGTTGCCGACGAGACGGTTGCCGAGCTCGTAGGCGCACCGGTCGGCAGCGCCCGACGGCGGAACGCCGAGCTGTGCATGGCCGGGCCGGCCGGCGTCCTGCACGGTCAGCAGCAGGCCCGGGTCGAGAACCTCGATCATCGGGCGACGAACCGCACCCGGTCGCCCGCCGCGAGCAGCGCCGGCGAAGCGCGCGTCGCGTCGAAGAGCACCGCGTCCGTCCGCCCCAGCAGCCGCCAGCCGCCCGGCGACTCGCGCGGATAGATCCCGCTGTACTCACCGGCGACGGCGACGCTGCCCGCCGGCACCCGCGTGCGCGGCTCCTCGCGCCGCGGCACGCGCAGCCGCTCGTCGCCGCCGAGCAGATAGGCGAAGCCCGGCGCGAAGCCGAGGAAGCCGACCACGTAGCTCGCCCGCGGCGTGGCGCGCGACCACCTCCTCCGGCGACAGTCCCGCGAGCTCGGCGACCTCCGCGAGGTCGGGCCCGTCGTACGCCACCGCCAGCTCGTGGGTGCGCGGCGCGACCGCCGCAACCTCGCCGCCGGAGACGACCGCCCGCAGGTCGTCGGCACGCGCCGGGCCTGCCCACGTCACGAGCACCGTCCGGTGCCCCGGCACGACGTCGACGACGCCGTCGAGCTCCGCCCGAACACGCGCAGCGACGCGAACGGCCTCGGCGTTGTCGGCCAGCTCGAGCAGCACCGCCCGATCGCCCGCCGGCCGGATCATGCGAACGCGCGCAGCTCGAAGCCGGCGTCGCGGAGCGCGTCCGCGACGCGCTGCGCCGTCTCCGGCGCTCCCGGCGAGTCGCCGTGGATGCAGATCGAGCCGACCCCGCCCGCGAGCGAGACCGCCTGCCGCGCGGCGGCGTCCGCGTCGAGCAGCGCGCCATCCTGCCCGCGCGGCAGCAGCGTCCCGTCCGCCGCGTAGCCGCGGTCGGCGAAGCCCTCCTCCACCGCCGCAAGGCCGGCGTTCTGCGCCACCTCGTACAGCTGCGAGCCCGGGAACGCGAGCACCGCCAGCGGCCGCCCGTGCGCGAGGATCGCCGCCACGATCGCGGCAGCGCAGTCGGCGTCGACGGTCGCGCGGTGGTAGAGCGCGCCGTGCGGCTTGACGTACACGAGCAGGTCGCCCGCGACCGCGGCGAGCAACTCGAGCTGCTCCACCGTGTCGGACTGGATCGTCTCGACGTCGACGCCGAGCTCGCGACGGCCGAACCCCTCCCGGTCGCGGTAGCTCACGTGCGCGCCCACGGCGACGCCGTGCTCCGCCGCCACCGCGCAGACCGACCGCATCGTCTGCTCGTCCCCCGCATGGAGCCCGCACGCGACGTTCGCGCTCGTCACGACGGCGAGCAGCTGCTCGTCGGTGTCGAACCCCTCGCCGACGTCGGCGTTGAGGTCGATCTCGCGCATGACGGAAGGTTCTCAGCTGACGCGCTGCAGCTGCTCGACGACCCGCTGGGCCGCCCGCGACTCGGGGTCGAGCTTGTCGAGCGCCGTCTCGAGCAGCCCACGGGCGCGGTCGTCCTCGCCGTGACGGAGCATCGTGAAGCCGAAGTTCGCGATCACCTTGCCCTCGTGCCGCTCGTCGTCGAGATCGCGCAGGATCGCGAGGGCCTGCTCGAACTGCTCGACGGCGGCGTCCGTGTCGCCGGCGTCGTCGAGCGCAAGCGCGAGGCTGTTGAGCGTCGGCGCCTCGGCGGGAAGATCGCCGAGCTCGCGGAAGATCTGCAGCGCCCGCCGATGCAGCTCGGCCGCCGCCTCGGGGCGACCTTCGCTGCGCAACTGAGCACCGCGAGCGTTGAGCTCCAGCGCACGACGGCGTCGATCCTCGATCGCCGCCGGAGCGGCGCCGGCGTACGGCCACCCGTTCCAGTCGATCGCGCGCGTGCGCGTCGCGGCCCGTTCGACGAGCCCCGACACCGCCGGCTGCAGATCGCGCGCACGGCGGCGCGCCGCGGCGATGGCAGGCGCCGTGTCGCGGGCGACGCGGCGTCCGAAGACACGGGCGTGGCGGTAGCCGGTGTGGGCCTGCCGTCCGAGCGCGCTCAGGTCGCGCCGGGAGACGAGCAGCGTGACCAGCGCGAACAGCCCGGCGAGCACGACCACCGCGGCGAGGAAGACGACGAGCACCGTCAGACCAAGCGCGACGAGCAGCCCGATCACGAAGATCGCGGCTCCCGTGAGCACGGCGACACGCCGCCGCACGCGTTCGCCGCGCGGCGATCCCTCTCTCAGCAGCTGCCACGCCATCCGACCCACCTCCGAGCGTTCAGGGTTGACCCTTCGACCTCCCCTGCCTGCGTCCTTCCGGGGTCGCGGCCGACCCAAACCTCCCGCTTTCAGCCGGAAAGTGGAAATTCGGCGCGCAGCAGGGTGCCCGAGGAGCCGGAGCTGGTGATGCTGAGCGTGCCGCGGAGCGCCTCGACCCGGTCGATCAGGCCGGTCAGACCGGTTCCGGCCTCCGGGTTCGCGCCGCCGCGGCCGTCGTCCTCGACCGAGACCACAAGCGCGTGCTTCTCGCGTCGTGCACCGAGGCGCACCTTCGTCGCCTGCGCGTGCTTGACGACGTTGGTGAGCGCCTCGGCGACGACGTAGTAGACGGCAACCTCGATCGTCTGATGAAAGCGCTGGTCCGGCACGTGCACGACTTCGACCTCGAGCGGCGTCCGCCGTGCGAGCGCGGTGAGCGCCGGGGCGAGGCCGCTCTCGCTGAGGATCGGCGGGTGCAGGCCCGTGGCGAGCAAGCGGAGCTCGGCGATCGCCTCGCGGGCGTCGCGCTCGGCGGCCGCGAGCAGCTCGCCGACGGCGTCGTCGGCAACCTTGCGGCGCGCGACGCCGATGTTGAGCACGAGCGTGACGAGCCGCTGCTGCGCCCCGTCGTGCAGGTCGCGCTCGAGCCGCCGGCGTTCCTCGTCCGCCGCCGCCACCAGCCGGGCGCGTGACGCGCTGATCTGTTCGCGGGCGTGCGCGCTCGCCACCGCGAGGGCCAGGAGCGCCGCGAAAGGCGCGAGGCGTCCTTCCAGGTCCTCGCCGAGCGGCTCGTCGGCGCCCGAGGCGACGATCACCGAGCCCCAGGGCTTGCCGGCGACCAGCACCGGGGCTGCGGCAGCGGAGACGTAGCCGGCCTCGCGCATGCGCGTTGCCATCGCGCCCTCACCGTACGCGTCGACGCGCGCTGCCTTGCCGGTGCGGTGCACGATCCCGGCCGCAGTGTCGTCGCCGAGCGGCACGACCGAGCCGACGGGGAACAGCTCCTCGTCCGCGGCGCAGCTCCAGCGGCCGACGACCGTGGCCGAGCCGTTGTCGCCGTAGCGGACGACCGCGGCCGTGCGCACGAACTCGAGGCGGCCGGTCTCGACGGCGACGGCGTCGAACAGCAGGTCGGCGTCGGCCTCCCCCGCGACGAGCGTGGCGACCCGCCTCAGTGCGGCCTGCTCGGCCGCGAGGATCTCGAGCTCCTCGAGGCGGCACTCGAGCTCCGAGCGCAGCGCGCGCACCTTCGCGGCCGAGCGGTCGCGCTCGGTCAGATCGAGCCCGACCGTGAGCAGTGCGCCGACGTTGCCGTCCTCGTCGGCGATCGGCCGGTTCGACCAGGCGATCTTCAGGCGCTCGCCGTCCTTGGTCAGCCAGTGCCCGATCTGCGGGCTCGACACCGTCACCTCGGCGAACTGCTCCAGGAAGACGTCGAAGGCGTCCCGCTCGTCCGGCGGGATCACGACCTCGCGCGCGTCCCGGCCGATCACCTCCGCGGCGGTGAAGCCCGTCGCGCGCTCGCAGGCGTCGTCGAAGGTGAGGATGCGGCCCGACCGGTCGAGCTTGCAGACCAGGCCGAGGCCCGTGCGGGCGAGCACGTCGACGTACTCCTCCGGCGAAAGCGGCGAGGCCGCTTGCAGCGGCGCCTGCGAGGCCATGGGCAAACGGTACCGACGATTCTGCGGGGTAGCCTGCCGCGATGCCCGAGCACCACGCTGCCGACGTGACCTTCCTGTTCACGGATATCGAAGGCTCGACCGGGCTCCTGCAGAAGCTCGGCACGGCCTACGCAGCAGTGCTGGAGCGGCATCGCGACCTGATCCGGGCGGCGGTGAGGGCGAACGGCGGACGGGTCGTCGACTGCCGCGGGGACGAGTTCTTCGCCGCCTTCGCCGACGGCACCTCGGCGGCGACGGCCGCGATCGCGGCCCAGCTCGCCCTGACCACCGAGCCGTGGCCGGAGGAGGCGACCGTGCGGGTGCGGATGGGCCTCCACCGCGGCCGGGCGCAGGTGGTCGGCGACGGCTACGTCGGCCTGGCCGTGCACCACGCGGCGCGGGTGAGCGGAACGGCACGCGGCGGCGAGATCCTCGCGTCGGCGGAGACGCTCGAGCAGACCGAGCTCGACACCGTCGACCTCGGCGAGCACTGCCTCAAGGGCGTGCCGCGGCGGACGCAGCTCGTCCGACTCGTCGCGCCCGGGCTGCCGGGCGACTTCCCGGCGCTCGGCGACGGCGGCGCGCCGGCAGCCGACGTGATCCGCGTCGCGCTCGCCGACGACTCGGTGCTGCTGCGCGAGGGGATCGCCAGCCTACTCGAGGAGGAGGGCTTCGACGTCGTCGGCCAGTCGGGCACCGCCGAGGACCTGCTCGTCCTCGTCGACGAGACGCTCCCGGACATCGCGATCGTCGACATCCGGATGCCGCCGACGAAGACCGACGAGGGGCTACGAGCCGCGCGCGAGATCCGCGAGCGCCATCCGAAGACCGGCGTGCTCTTGCTCTCGCAGTACGTAGAGCTCGAGAACGCAGTCGGACTGCTCGCCGACGGCGCGACCGGGGTCGGCTACCTGCTCAAGGACCGCGTCGCCGACGTCGAGGAGTTCACGCGCGCGATCCGCCGGGTCGCCGAGGGCGGCGTCTCGGTCGACGTCGAGATCCTCGAGCAGCTCCCGCGTTAGTCATCCCAAACCTCGGCTGCGACCTCGACGACGAGCCGCAGCTTCGCCCACTGCTCGTCCTCGCTGAGCAGGTTGCCCTCGACGGTCGAGGAGAAGCCGCACTGCGGCGACAGGCAGAGCTGGTCGAGCGGGGCGAACCTCGCGGCTTCTTCGATCCGCCGCTTCAGCTCGTCCTTCGACTCGAGGCGGCCGCTCTTCGTCGTGACCAGCCCGAGCACCACGCGCTTGTCGCCCTTCGGCAGGAAGCGCAGCGGCTCGAACCCGCCGGAGCGGGCGTCGTCCCACTCCATGAAGTAGCCGTCGACCTCGAGCTCATTGAGCAGCGCCTCGGCGACGAAGTCGTAGCCGCCCTCGCCGCCCAGGACGAGCGGAAGTTGCCGCGGCACATGTGCGTCGTCACGCGCCAGGCCGGCCGGGCCGCTCGCGTAGCGCCTCGTTGATGTGGCGGATGTACTCGACGTGCTGTCGTTCCGGATCGCCGCCGATCGAGGCGACGTACTCGCGCTGGTGCGGATCGTTCATGTACGCGAGGCTCGTATCGTCGAACTGCAGGTACGTGCAGCCGAGCGCGGCGAGCCGGCGCACCTCCTCGGCGTAGGCGGCCGTCAGGTCGGCCCAGAACGCGTCGAGTTCCGGGTACACGGCCTCGTCGATCGCCGCGCGGCCGCCGCGGTAGTGGACCATGCTCGGCGACGGGATCGTCAGCTTCGGGACATTTGTCGAGACGGTGTCCCGGAGGAACGCGAAGTCGTCGCCGAAGATCGTCTCCGACACGCCGAGCTTGCCGTTCACGTGCAGCGCGGCGGGCGTGAACTCGATGTCGCCGTCGGCGTTGTGGAACCTGACCGCGATGTGCCCGGCCTCCTGCGTGATCCCGTCGAGGGCGTAGATGAAGTCCATGTGCCACGACGCGCGGCGGAACTCGCCGTCGGTCGCCGAGCGCAGGCCGATCTGTTCCTGCTTGCGCACGACGTCGCGAATCGCGTCGTCCTCGATCGCGCGCAGTGCGGGCGCATCGATCCGTCCCGCGGCGAGGTCCGCGCGCGCCTGCAAAACCTGCGGCGGGCGGAGGAGGCTGCCGACGTGGTCTGCGCGGAACGGAGGCCCGGCCATGCCGAGAGGCTAGCCCCGGGGCACAAGGCCGACGTAGTTCTCGGCGAGCGAGCGGGCGGCCGGCTCCGAGCTGACCACGTAGCGGAGCTGCGAGAGCTGCAGCTGGTGGTCGAACGGATCGTCGGAGACCTTGTGCAGCATCGACGTCATCCACCAGGAGAAGTGCTCCGCGCGCCAGACCCGGGCCAGGCACCGGTCGGAGTAGGCCGCGAGCGCCGACTCGTCGCCGCTCCCGTACCACCGCTCGAGCGCGGCGGCGAGAAACGTGACGTCGTGGATCGCGAGGTTGAGCCCCTTGGCTCCGGTCGGCGGGACGATGTGCGCGGCGTCCCCGGCGAGGAACAGGCGCCCGTGCTGCATCGGCTGGGCGACGAAGCTGCGCATTCCAGTCACGCTCTTCTCCAGTACCGGCCCTTCGTTGAGCGGCAGGCCGTCCAGCTCGACGCGGCGGCGGAGCTCCTCCCAGATGCGGTCGTCCGGCCACTCGCCGAGATCCTCATCGGGACGGCACTGCAGGTAGAGGCGGCTGAGCGTCGGCGAGCGCAGGCTGAGGAGGGCGAAGCCGCGCTCGTGGTGCGTGTACACGACCTCCTCGCTCGACGGCGGTGCATCCGCGAGGATCCCCAGCCACGCGATAGGCGTACTCGCGCGAGAACTGTGTCAGCACTCGTTCGATCGCGGGGCGGCAGACTCCGTGAAAGCCGTCACAGCCGGCGATCACGTCGCAGTCGAGTCGATGCTCGTCGCCCTCGTGCAGGTACGTGACGTACGGCGCGTCGCTCTCGAAGTCGTGGACGGCGACGTCGTCGACCTCGAAGTGGAGCGGCAGCCGTGCGTCGAGCCGCGCGGCGACCAGATCCTTGACGACCTCGGTCTGCCCGTAGATCACGATTCGCCGCCCCCCGGTCAGCTCGCTCAGCGAGAGATGGTGGCGCTCGCCGGCGAACTGCAGGTGGATGCCGTCGTGCGGGATGCCCTCGCGCGCAAGCCGCTCCCCCACGCCTGCACCTTCGAGCACGTCGACCGTCGCCTGCTCGAGCACTCCGGCGCGGATCCGGTGCTCGACGTAGTCGCGGCTCCGGTCCTCGAGCACGACCGACTCGATTCCGCCACGGTGAAGCAGTTGCGCAAGCGTCAGCCCGGCCGGCCCGGCACCGACGATCGCGACCTGCGTGCGGTCGCGCGTCACGTCTCGCTCTCGCCGGCGAGCACGGCCGCAGCGACTGCGAAGGCGTGGTTCGCGGCCGGCACGCCGCAGTAGACCGCGGCCTGGAGCAGCACCTCCTTGAGCTCGTCGGCCGTGAGTCCATTTCGCAGCGCGGCTCGGACATGCAGCTCGAGCTCGTCGAAGTGCCCCAGCGCAATGAGCGCGGTGATCGTGATGCAGCTCCGCGTCCGGCGGTCGAGGCCGGGACGCGTCCAGATCTCCCCCCACGCGTAGCGCGTGATCAGATCCTGGAACTCGGCAGTGAACGGGGTCGCCCGTTCGACGGCGCGGTCGACATAGTCGTCGCCGAGCACCTCGCGCCGCACACGCATGCCATCGTCGTTGCTCACAGGTGCTCCTCCAGCAGTCGGTTGAACTCGGCTGCACGTTCGACGCTCGCGAGGTGCGCAGCACCGTCGATCACCTCGAACCGCGCGCCGGTGATCCGCGCGGCGATCAGCTCGAGCTCCGACGGCGGCGTCGACGGGTCCTCGGCTCCGGCGACGACGAGCGTCGGCGCCCGGATCGCGGACAGCCCGTCACGGACGTCGTAGCGCGCGAGCGCGTCGCAGCAGCGGGCGTACCCCTCGGTGTCGGTCGCGAGAAAGAGCTCGCGAAACGTCGCGACGTCGGCGAAGGACGGCGTGAACCAGCGCGCGAGCACGGCGTCGACGATCACAGACAGGCCGTCGGCGCGAACGGTGGCCGCGCGCTGCACCCACTGGGTCGGCTCACCGAAGCGCGCCGAGGTGCAGGCGAGCACGAGCCGGTCGAGCCGCTCCGGTGCGTCGAGCGCGATCCGCAGGCCGACCGCTCCGCCGAGCGAGAGCCCGACGAACGAGAACCGCTCCCCGTCCGCGGCGATGAGGACCCGCGCCGCGAGGTCGCCGACGTCGCGCACCTCCGCGAGCGGCGCATCGCCGTGTCCGGGATGGTCGACGCGCAGCACCCGCCGCCCTGCGAGCACCGGCTCCTGCGCGTCCCAGATCGCCGACGTCGCTCCCAGCGAACCGCAGAGGACGAGCAGGCTCATTCCCGGTACAGCGTGAGCGCCCGGTCGACGAGGACGCCGGTCGAGCCGAGGTAGTCGTCCGGTCCTTCGACGGCGACGCCGAGCCGCCGCGCCTCGGAGAGCGTCTCGTCGCCGACGTTGGCGCGCATCCGGGCACGGTCGACCTCGAGCCCGTCGAGCGAACGCCGAACGGCGGCAGCCGCCCCGCACGTGGCCGTAAGCGCGCCGCTCAAGGCCGACCACTCCGCGTGCCAGGCACCGGCGGCCCGCTCGTGCTCCTGGACGCCGGCCGCGAACAGGACCGCCGCCTGCGCGTGTGCGTGCCTGACGCAGGCAGCTGCCAGCACCGCCGCGACCGGGTTGCGCTTGTGCGGCATCGTCGAGGATCCGCCCGGCGCGGCCTCGGCGACCTCGGCGACCTCGGTCTGCGCGAGCAGGACGACGTCGCCGGCGATCTTGCCGAGCACCGCCGCGGCTCCGGCGAGTGCGCCGGCGAGGTCGGCGACCGGCGTGCGCACGGTGTGCCAGGGCACGGTCGGCTCGCGCAGGTCGAGCTCCGCCGCGTAGAGCCGGAGCAGCTCCAGTCCGCCGTCGCCGAACGCCGCCAGCGTGCCGCCGGCGCCGCCGAGCTGCGCCGGCAAGTCCGCGGACACCGCCGCGACCCGGCGCCGGCTCTCGACGACACCGACGAGCCAGCCCGCGGCCTTCGCACCGAACGTCGTCGGCACCGCCTGCTGCAGCAGCGTGCGCGCGGCCATCACCGTCTCGCGGTGCTCGTCGGCCAGCTCCGCGCAGAGATCGGCGACCGCAGCGAGCTCCTCGTCGAGCACGCAGCAGGCGCGTTGCGCGACGAGCATCGCCGCCGTGTCGAGGATGTCCTGGCTCGTCGCGCCGCGATGGACGAAATCGGCGTGCTCGCCGACGCGCTCGCGGATCGCCCGCACGAGCGGCTCGACCGGGTTGCCGGCGGCGCGACCCTGCTGCGCCAGCGTCATTCGGGTCGTACAGGTCGACGACGCAGGCCGCGGCGACCAGTGCAGCGGCCGTCGGCCGGGACCAGGCCCGCGAGCGACCCGGCGTTCACGAGCGCCCGCTCGGCGTCGAGCATCGCCTCGAGCCACGCGCGGTCGGAGACCGCGTCCGCCGCGTCGGCGGGCACGAAGATCGCTTCGAACGGTCTCAGCGCGAAGAACACGGTCTGCGACTCGCCCTGCATCCGGATATCGAATCGCAAGCGGCGCCGTCCGCGACGGCGACGAGCGTCGCGCGATCGGCCGGATCCAGCGTCGCGAGCACCGGATCGGCGTCGTTCGCGGCCTGCTCGTCCGGGAAGTAGAGCCGCGTCAGCTGGTGGCGGAGCAGGCCGCGGGCGAAGACGAGCACGTCGAACCGCGGCGCCTCGCCGCGCGCGGCCGGCGGCTTCTCCGCGACGAACGAGAATTCGCCCTCCGGGTGCGTGCCGCAGCGACCCCAGGTGCCCGCAGCCGCCGACCAGAGCTCGATCACGCCGTCGGGGATCGGGGCGCCGTCGCCGTCGAGCAGGCGTCCCGCGATCGCTGATGCCGCCGGGCGCGAGCTCGTGCTCGAGCCGCCGGCAGAGGCCGATCGAGTAGAAGGGCCCGACCGTCTGCGACGGGGTCGGCCCGAGCGTCACGGTGCCTCCATCGGGGTCGGCCGTCGCGCGCCGAGGACGATGTCGAAGCGTGTAGCCGAGCGCCCACTCGGGCGTCGTCGTCGCGAGGTCGAAGCTGCGAGACCAGCAGCTCACGGGCCTTCGGATCGCGCACGGAGTTGAAGATCGGGTCGTACGGGAACAGCGGATCGCCGGGGAAGTACATCTGCGTCACGAGCCGCTGCGTGAATGCGCGGCCGAACACCGAGAAGTGGATGTGCGCCGGCCGCCAGGCGTTCTCGTGGTTGCCCCACGGGTACGCGCCGGGCTTGATCGTGACGAAGCGGTAGCTGCCGTCGTCGCCGGTCAGGCAGCGGCCGGCGCCGGAGAAGTTCGGGTCGAGCGGCGCCGGGATGCTGGTCGACCTCGTGCCGGTAGCGACCCGCGGCGTTCGCCTGCCAGATCTCGACCAGCGCGCCCGGCATCGGCCGCCCGTCGTCGTCGAGCACGCGGCCGCAGACGATGATGCGCTCGCCGAGCGGCTCGCCCTCGTGCTGCTGCGTCAGGTCGTAGTCGAGCTCGCCGAGCGCGTCTTCGCCGAAGACGGGGCCGTCGAGCGCGTGGAACTCCTCGGGCAGCGTGACGAGCGGCCGCTTCGGCGCGCGCAGTCGGCGTCGAGCGGTAGCCGGGGTAGTCGAGCTGGACGTCCGGGCCGAAGTCCGGGTCGTCCGGGCAGGACGATCGCCGTCGTCGGTCACGCCGCCTCCGAGCGCACGCAGCGCCGCCAGCTCGTCCGCCGTCGGCGGCCCCGTGACGCGCACGTCGTCGGCGACGCGCAGCGCCCAGCCGGTCGCCGCCACGCGCCTCGTCGACCGTCGACGCCGGGATGCACGCGACGTGAGCGTGAGCTCGCCGTCGCGCGGCTCGAGCACGCCGAGGTCGGTGACGACGACGCGCACGCGCGTCGCCGAGGCTCGTCGTGAAGTCGAGCCGCTCGACGAACGTGCGCGGCGACTGGCGGAGCATCACGAAGACGTCGCGGACACCGGTGGCGATCTCGGGAGCGCCGCCACCGCCCGGGCAGCCGAACCTGTCGGATGCGCGTAGTCGCCGATCACGGTGCTGTTGAGGTTGCCGTGCCGGTCGATCTGCGCGGCGCCGAGGAAGCCGACGTCGATCCGGCCGCCCTGCAGCCAGTAGCGCGAACATCTCCGGCACCGAGACGACCGCGATCGGCGGTCTCGGCGAGCTCGCCGTCGCCGATCGAGAGCGGCAGCCGTTGCGGCTTCGCGCCGATCGTGCCGCTCTCGTAGACGAGCACGCACTCCGGCGCATGCGTGCGCCGGGCGAGGTTCGCCGCCAGGCTCGGCAGGCCGATGCCGACGAAGCAGACCGTGCCGTTGCGCAGGCGCCGCGCGGCCTCGACCGCCATCATCTCGTCGGCGCGTATACGTCATGCCGCCACGGCCTCCAGCACGTGCTCCTGCATCCAGGCGGTGAACGCGTCGCGGTCGCGGCTGATCGGGTCCCAGGCGACGTAGAACGCGTTGTCGCGCTCGTAGTAGCCGTGCGCGTAGGACGGGTGCGCGCCGCCCGGGACGCACGCGACCGCGTCGACCACCCACGACGGGAGGACGACGGCGCCCGGGCGCGGCTCGAGCTCGTCGACGATCTCCTCGACCGTCACGATCGAGCGCGCCGAGGCGAGCACGGTCTCCTTCTGCACGCCGGCGATCCCCCAGAGCTGGACGTTGCCGTGCCGGTCGGCCTGCTGCGCGTGGATGATCCCGACGTCGGGCCGATGCGCGGGAACGGCCGCGAGCTCCTCGCCGGTGAACGGGCACGTGACCCACCCGACCCGCGTGTGCGACGGCAGATCGGTGCCGTCGTAGCCGCGGAGCGACGCCGAACGGCAGGTTCGCGGCGCCCGCCGCGTAGGCGGCCGCCATGCCCGCGTGCGAGTGCTCCTCGAGCTCGAGCGGGCCCGGCCAGCTCGTGCTCGACCGCGTCGCGCAGTCGATGCAGCGAGCCGACGCCGGGATTGCCGCCCCACGAGAACACGAGCTTGCGCGCGCAGCCCATGCCGATCAGCTGGTCGTAGACGAGGTCGGGCGTCATCCGCACGAGCGTCAGGTCGCGCCGCCCCTGGCGGATCAGCTCGTGCCCGGCCGCGTGCGGGATCAGGTGCGTGAACCCCTCGAGCGCGACGGTGTCGCCGTCGCGCACGAGTTCCGCGACCGCCTCCGCCAGTGTCACGACCTCGGCCATCGGCGTCTAGAACGGGAACGGGTGCGTCCCGCTCTGGACCGTCACCCAGCGCAGCTCGGTGAACTCGTCGAGAGCCGCCTGGCCGCCGAAGCGGCCGAAGCCGGAGTCCTTGACGCCGCCGAACGGCATCTGCGGCTCGTCGCCGACCGGCTGGTCGTTGACGTGGACGATGCCGGCCTCGAGCCGCTGGGCGAGCGCGAAGCCGCGGTCGGAGTCCGACGTGAGGATGCCGGACGAGAGCCCGTAGGTCGTCTCGTTCGCACGAGCGACCGCCTCGTCGGCGCTCGTCGACGACCTCGATCGCGGCGACCGGACCGAACGTCTCGACTCTGCGCGAAGTCGGAGTCCGCCGGGCACGTCGGCGAGCAGCGTCGCCTGGAAGCAGGCCCCGTCGACCTCGCCGCCGGCGAGCACGCGGGCGCCCTTCGCGACCGCGTCGTCGACGCGCGCCTTCACGGTCTGCAGCGCCTGGTCGGTGATCAGCGGCCCGATGATCGTGTCGTGCTCCTTCGGGTCGCCGGTCTTCAGGGCCCTCGTCTTCTCGGCGAGCCGCGCGATGAACTCGTCGGCGATCGGCCGCTCGACGATGATGCGCCGCGCCGACATGCAGATCTGCCCCTGGTGCAGGAAGGCGCCGAAGGCGGACGCGTTGACCGCGTAGTCGAGGTCGGCGTCGGCGAGCACGATCAGCGGGTTGTGAGCCGCCGAGCTCGAGCACGACGCGCTTCAGGTTGCGTCCGGCCGCCTCCGCGAGCTTCCGGCCGGTCTCGGTCGAGCCGGTGAAGTTGATGCCGGCGCACGGCCGGGTTCTCGACGAGCTCGTCGCCGATCGGGCCCGCCTCGCCGGGCGCGTGCGTGACGATGTTCAGGACGCCGGCCGGCAGCCCCGCCTCGGCGAAGATCTCGCCCCAGATCAGCGCCGCCGACGATCGGCGACAACTCGGACGGCTTGAGCACGACCGTGTTGCCGAGCGCGAGCGGCGCCGCGATCGAGCGCGCCGACAGGATCAGCGCGGCGTTCCACGGCGCGATCGCGCCGACGACGCCGACCGGCTGGCGGACGCCCATGGCGAGCGTGCCCGGGTTGTCGGACGGGATCACCTGCGCCGACCGGCGCGTAGGCGAGCGGCGGCCGCCTGGCGGAGCAGGCCCGGCGACGAAGCCCATCTGGAACATGCCGAAGCCGAACGTGCAGCCGGTCTCGCGCGCGAGCAGGCCGACGACCTCCTCGTGCCGGCTCTCGAGGGCAGTCGGCCGCCTTCAGGAAGATGCCCTGGCGCACGGCGGGCGGCGACTGCGACCACGCGGGAAAGGCGTCGGCGGCCGCCTCGACGGCGCGCGCCGCGTCGGCGCGCGTTCCCGCGGGCACACGCGCGACGACGTCGCCGGTGAACGGATCGAGGTCGTCGAACGTCGCGCCTGCCGCGGCGCCGACCCAGTCGCCGCCGATGAACTGCTTCGCCTCTCGGATCGCTGGTTGGACGGTGGTCATCTGCGCTCCTTTCAGTGCTTGCTCATCCGAAGCACGGCCTTGATCGCGCGCCCCGACTCGGCGTCGTCGCGCCGCCTGTTCGATCTGGTCGAAGTCGTAGAAGGTCATCAGCCGCTCGACCGGGAAGCGGCCCTCGATCTGCAGAGCGCGTAGAGCCGCGGCAGGAACTCGTCGGGCACGCTGTCGCCCTCGACGATGCCGCGCACGACGCGGCCGCCGGTGAGGATCGTGTTCACGTCGAGCGACACCTCCGTGCCGAACGCCGGCGCGCCGATCACGCCCGTCACGCCGCGCGGGGCCGTCGAGTCGACGCACTGGCGCAGCACCTGCGGCAGCCCGGTCGTCTCGAGCGCGAAGTCGACGCCGCCGCCGCGTCGCCTCGCTTCGACCGCCTCGACCACGTCCCCGCTGCCGTGCGTCGATCGCGTGCGTCGCACCGAGCTCGAGCGCCAGCGCGAGCCGCTCGGGAACGACGTCGACGGCGACGATCGTCGAGCAGCCGGCGATCGCGCCGGCGAGGACCGCGGCGAGGCCGACCGTGCCGGCGCCGAACACGGCGAGCGTGCTGCCCGGCGGCGCCGCGAAGCTGTTCAGCACCGCGCCGGCGCCGGTCTGGATGCCGCAGCCGAACGGCGCGGCGACCTCGAGCTCGATCCCGTCGGGCGATCTTCACGACACCGCGCTCCGGGGCGACCGAGTGCGTCGCGAAGCTCGACTGGCCGAAGAAGTGCGCGCCGACGTCGCCGAGACGACGCTCGACCCGTCTGCGGGACGGGAGGCCGCGAAGTTGTGCTCGAAGAAGCGATGGCAGTACGACGACTTGCCGGCGCGGCAGCTCGGGCAGTCGCCGCACGCAGTCGAAGGTCATGCCGACGCGATCGCCCGGTACGACCTTGGTGACCGCCGCGCCGACGCGCACGACGACGCCGGCGCCCTCGTGCCCGAGAACGGCGGGCAGCGGCGTCGGGATACCACTGGTCGCGGCAGATCAGGTCGGTGTGGCAGATCCCTGACGCCGCGACCTCGACGAGCACCTCGTCGTCGCGCAGCGTCGCCGAGCTCGAGCTCGCTGCAGCACGAACGGCGCGCCCTTCGACTCGACGACCGCAGCCGTGACGCTTCATCGCGTTCGCCCGGATCCGATAGCCGACAGGCAGCAGCTGCAGGTTGAAGCGGTCCTGGATCGTTCCCCAGATCCCGCGCGGGACGAACAGTGCGACCCCGATCGCGATGCCGCCGAGCATCACGTAGTACCACGTCCCCGCCGACGACACGTACGTCTGCAGGAGGTAGAGGACGACGGCGCCGATGATCGGGCCCTCGAACGTCCCGATCCCGCCGACCAGCACCATGAAGATCATCTTCGCCGACCAGTTGACCCCGAAGATCGAGTCGGGCCCCTGCGGCAGGATCGACAGCTGCCAGGCCAGGATCACCGCGCCTGCCGCGGTGCAGCCCGCCCCGGCGAGCACGAAGAGGACGCTCTTGCCGAGCAGGACGCGGACGCCGAGCGAGGCTGCGGCCTCCTCGTCGTCGCCGATCGCCTGCAGCGACGCGCCGAGGCGGCTGCGCAGGAGCACGAAGAGGATCGCGAGCAGGACCGCACGCTGCTGCGAGCGCCGCCCAGTACGTGTAGCGAAGCCGCTGCTCCGGCGTGTACCGCAGGTTGAACGCGAGCACCGCCGACGTCCCGGTGCCGCCGCCGAGCGAGGCGTCGAGCGTGATCAGGATCGCGAAGACCTCGGCGACCACCCACATCCCGATCGCGAACGCGCCGCCGCGCAGCCAGAGCACGACCGCCGCCAGCGGAATCGAGATGGCGCCGCCGAACAGCGTGGCGATCAGCATCGCGAGGAAGGGGTTGAGCGAGTGCTGCACCGAGAGGTACACGACGGCGTAGGCGCCGATCCCGATGAACGCCTGCTGCCCGACCGACACGAGGCCGCCGTAGCCCGCGAGCGCGTTCCACATGATCGCGAGCATCACGAGGAAGTAGAGCTGGATCAGGTTGTTGAGCGAGTTCTCGCCGAGCAGGAACGGCGCGAACGCGAGCAGCACGATCAGGCCGCCGAGGCCGCTCGTGAACGAGCCCGACACGCGCGACCAGCGCTGGACGCGGACAGCGCTGCACCTGCTCGACTGCCTGCGCGCTCACGCCGCCCTCACGCGGAGCAGGGCGAGCCGGACGGCGCCGACCTGCGTGATCGCGCGCACGACCAGCACCGCCAGGAACACGAGGTGCCCGCCGAGCGCGAAGTACTGCACGTCGATCTGTGCGCCGACGGTCTGGGCGACGCCGAGCACGATGCCGCCGACGAGCGTTCCCCAGAGCGAGCCGACCCCGCCGATCACGACCGCCTCGAAGGCGAAGATCAACTGCGACGGGCCGCTGAACGGGTCGAACGCCGAGCGCATCGCGTAGAACACGCCGGCCAGCGCCGCCGTCGCCACCGCGATCGCCGTCGCCCGCGCGTAGACGCCGCGCGCGTCGACGCCGACGAGCTCGGCCGTGTCGGCGTCGGCGGCGGTCGCGCGCAGCTCACGGCCGAGCTGCGTACGGGTCAGCAGCAGCTGCAGGCCGCCGAGCACGACCACCGCGACCGCGAGGATCAGCACGTCGAACCACGGGATCTCGATCGTGCTCGAGATGCGCCAGCTGGCCGATCCGATCCCGCCCGAGGGCGAGCGAGTGCACGTCGGGCGAGAAGGTGTACTGGAGCAGGTTCGCGATCACGATCAACAGCCCGAACGTCGTGAGCAGCGGGACGAGCTCGCCCGCGCGCAGGCTGCGCTCGAGCATCGTCACCTGGATGCCGTAGCCGAAGACGAGCGCGGCCGGCAGCACGCCGATCAGCGCCACGTACGTCGAGATGTCGAGGTGCTGGGTCAGCAGGTACGCGAAGTACGCACCGAGCAGCGCGAACGAGCCGTGCGCGAGGTTGATGATCCGCATCACGCCGAACGTCAGCGACAGGCCGGTGGCGAGCAGCGCGTAGACGCCGCCGAGCAGGATCCCGTGGATGACCGCGTTGACCCAGTTCATGCGCTCGCCCCGGCCCGTGCGAGCCCGAAGTACGCATCGGTCACCTGCTCGCGGGTGACCTCGCCGGCGGCGCCCTCGAGCACCAGTCGTCCCTCGAGCAGGCACACGACGCGCGAGGAGACCTGGAGCGCGCGCCCGAGATCCTGCTCGACGAGCACCAGCGTCGTCCCGCGCCCGGCCAGTTCGGCGAGCGACGTGTAGACACGCTCGACCACCACCGGCGCGAGGCCGAGCGACACCTCGTCGAGCAGCAGCAGGCGCGGGTTGGTCATCAGCGCACGGCCGATCGCGGTGGCCTGCTGCTCGCCGCCCGAAAGGCTGGCGGCCGGCGACCGGAGGAGCGGCCGCAGCAGCGGGAAGACGTCGAGCACCGCGGCGACATCCCACACGCCGTCGCGCCGGGCGGCGCTCGCGACGAGCAGGTTCTCCTCGACGGTGAGGCGCGGGAACAGTCTGCGCCCCTCCGGAACGAGGGCGATTCCGCGCCGGACGCGGCGGTGAGCCGGGACGCGCGTCAGGTCGGCCCCGTCGAACACGATCCGCCCGGCGGCGGGCCGGTGCGCCCCGGCGATCGTCCGCAGCAGCGTGGTCTTGCCTGCGCCGTTCGCGCCGACGAGTGCGAGCGTCTCGCCCTCCTCGACGTCGAACGAGACATCGCGCACCGCCTGCAACAGTCCGTGCCGCGCATCGATGCCCTCGACGCGGAGCAAGGTCATGCGACTGCCCGCCCCAGGTAGGCGTCGATCACGGTGGCGTCCCGCATCACCTCGGCGGGCACGCCGTCGGCGATCACCCGGCCCTCGGCCATGCAGACGAGCCGCTCGACCCCGCGCACGAGGACATGGACGATGTGCTCGATCCACACGATCGCGATGCCGCGCGCCCGGATGCCGGTGATCGTCGCCAGCAGCTCGTCCGCCTCGGCATCGGTCAGCCCGCCTCCGATCTCGTCGAGCAGCAGCACCGTCGGCGCGGTCGCGAGCGCGCGGGCGAGCTCGAGGCGCTTTCGGTACAGGAGGCCAAGCGTCTCGGCGCGGCGGTTAGCCATGTGCGCGAGGTCGCACGTCTCGAGCGCCTCGAGCGCGCGGTCGTAGACCTCCGAGCGCGGCCCCCCACCGCCGGCAGCCGCGCCGACGAACACGTTCTCGAAGACGGACATGTCACCGAACGGGCGTGGGACCTGGTGCACCCGCCCGATCCCGAGGCGGCAGCGGCGGGCCGCGGCCGTCCGCGTCACGTCGGCGCCCCCGAGCTCGACCCGCCCCGCCTCGGGCCGGAGCGAGCCGGCCAGCACGTTCAGAAGCGTGGTCTTCCCCGCTCCGTTCGGGCCGACGATCCCGACCGCCTCGCCGCCGGCCACGGCGAAGTCGACGCCGTCGAGGACCACGAGCGCCGCGAAGCGCTTGTGGACCCCGACGGCGGCGAGGATCGGCTCCAATGTCGATGGCTGGCTCAGGCGGTGTACTGCCTCAGCTTCCCACCGATCGGGATCTTCGGGTCGTCGGAGTGCTCGCAGATCGTGAAGTCGACCTTGTACTTGCCGGCCACCTTCCGCCACTGCCCGCCGGGAATCGGCGTCGGGACGACGTTGTACGGCACGCCGGCGCGCTTCTTCGTCCAGTCGAGCACGCCGATCGGCGTCTCCACCTTCACGGACTTCATCGCGTTCGCGACGGCGTTCTTGTCCTTCGGCTTGCCGCTCTTCTTGAGCGCGGCGACCGCGACGTCGAACAGCGCGAGGCTCGGCCCCGCCTGCTGGTTCCACTGCTTCCCGCTCCGCTTCGAGTAGCCCGCCGCGAGCTGCTTCGACGAGATCCCCGTGAGCGACGAGGAGTACGGCCACGTCGGATGCCAGTAGCAGGCGCTCGCCAGGTTGTTGCCGATCGCACCGAGCGCGGTCACCTGCGACGGGAACAGCCCGGTCTTCGCGATCTGGGCGATCTTCACCTGGCTCGTCAGGCCCTGCTGCGCGGCCTGGCGCCAGAACGTCGCGAAGTCCGGCGGGATCGGGAACGTATTGAAGATCTGCACGCCCTCCGACTTGAACTTCGTGATCTGCGCGGAGTAGTCGGTCGTCCCGTCCTGGTAGGCGCCGGGATCGACGATCGTGTAGCCGGCCTTCTCGAGCAGCGGGCCGAGCGCGGCCCGAATCGCGTTGCCGTCCGCGTCGTTCGGCCACATCACGCCGACCTTCTTGTTCGTTGCGACCTGCGGCCAGAGGTGCGTGTACGAGTCGAAGAAGTTCTTGACGCCGAAGCAGAAGTGGTAGCCGTAGCGGAACGGCGACTTCGTCGGGTCCTTCGCGCCGCGCCCGAAGTACCACGCCTCCCACGGCACGACCGTGGTGATGTAGGGCACGCCGGCCGCCTCGCAGGCGTCGGCGACCGGGTTCACCGTCTCCGGCGTCGACGTGGCCAGCATCAGGTCGATCTTGTCGCCGTGGATCAACGAGCCCGCAACCTGCGCGGCGTGCGAAGGAGCCGACTGGCTGTCGCGGTTCAGGATCTGCACCGCATAGTGGGTGCCAGCGATCGTGATCCCGCCGGCAAGCGCCTTCCGTGCGAGCGAGAGGACGTAGCCGTCCGGCTCGCCGAAGCCCGACGTCGCGCCGGTGATCGGGCTCACGAAGCCGATCTTGATCGTGTTGGAGGCGTCGACCGAACGCGGGCGCGCCCAGATCGGCTCGGCGAGCGACCCGGCGACGACCAGGCCGCCGGCGCCGACCCCCGCCCGCTTGATCAGCTCCTTGCGCGAGATCCGGCGGGTTTCGAACTCGTCAGACATCTACGACCTCCTCGGGTCGGCAAACCGGGTTGCGAAACGAGAACGCTGCCGCGACGCTACGACGGGGGTTGTCCGATTGTCAACACAGTGTTCTAATAGATGGAACAGTGGCTGCCCCGCCCTCGTACTCGCAATCGCTCGAGCGCGGCCTCGCGATCCTTTCGGCCTTCCGCTCCGGCCGTCCGCTGCTCGGCATCTCGGAGCTGGCCCGGGAGATCGGGCTCGGCCGCTCGACCACGCACCGCTACGTCGCGACCCTGAGCGCGCTCGGCTATCTGCAGCAGGATCCGGCGACCCGGAAGTACCGACTCGGCCCGCGCGTGCTCGACCTCGGCTTCTCGGCGATCAACTCGATGGAGCTGCGCGAGCTGGCCGCCCCGCATCTGCAGCAGCTGAGCGACGAGTCCGGGTTCACCGTGAACATGGCGATGCTCGACGGGGTCGACATCGTCTACGTGGAGCGTTGCCGCAGCTCGCGCGCCGGGCAGCGGGAGATCGACCTCAACCTCCACGTCGGTTCGCGGATGCCCGCCTACTGCACCTCGATGGGCAAGGTGCTGCTCGCGTACCTCGAGCCGGACGAGCGCGAGGCGCTGCTCGAACGCTCGACGCTCGCCCGCCGGGGGCCGAACACGCTGACGACCCGCAAGTCGCTGCGCGCGGAGCTCGACCGGGTACGGAGCGATGGCTTTGCGATCAACAACGAGGAGCTCGCCTACGGCCTGCGCTCGATCGCGGCGCCGGTCCGCGGGTACGACGGGATCGTCTCGGCCGCCGTCAACCTCGCGGTGCACAGTTCGATGGTCTCGATGCAGGAGCTCGTCGCGCGCCTCACGCCCGCGCTGCTGCAGACCGCCGCCGAGATCTCTGCGCGGGCCGGCTACCGGCCGTAGGAGGCTTTGACGGGAGAGCGAAGCCGACGTGCCATTCGCTGGGGTCCGGCGAGAGGACGCTGGCCCATACGACCGTCGTCGAGCTTACGCTCAGTCGCGTGCAGTCCATTCCGCTGGTCGGCTGGTACTTCAGGTTGGTGAGACGCGCCGCCCAGCCACGCCGCGTTGATGCGCCGCGGAGAGGCGCCGCCGCCACGATGCTGTATGGCAGCGGCCGTGCACGAACCGGCTACAGCTCGATGACCTGGGGGCTGGGCGCGCTTGCTCTTGCGATCGGCGCTGTCGCGTTGGCGTTCGCCGGGGTCTGGTGGTTGAGCGTCCTGGCGTGGCCACTGATCGGATATTCGATCGCTCGTACGATCGGAACCTATCGAGAGGGTTACCGTTGGTAATGCCGTCGCAGTAGCCCGCTCGGGGTTATTCGTGAACAGTGGCGCAGGCGACCGATCACTGCTCGGCTGGTCATCGATGTAAGGCGCTGACCTAACCGGGCGGTGGCTTTGACCTGCGCGTTCTGGCGTGGCGGTTGCTTGTGGCGGAGAGTCGGTGGAGACTCTTGGGGTGTCGGCTGCGGAGACCCGGTATGCGAAGAGCGGCGACCTGAACATCGCGTATCAGGTCAGCGGCGGCGGGCCCTTCGACCTCGTCTTCGTGCCGGGATACGTCACGCATCTCGAGCTCCACTGGGACATGCCGAGCTTCGTGCCGGTGCTCGAAAGGCTCGGGTCGTTCTCGCGGCTGATCCGCTTCGACAAGCGCGGGACTGGGATGTCCGACCGCGTCAGCGGCGCGCCCACGCTCGAGGCGCGGATGGACGACGTCCGCGCGGTGATGGACGCGGTCGGGTCGCAGCGCGCCGCGTTCTACGGGTTGTCCGAGGGTGCCGCGATGGCACTCCTGTTCGCTGCCACGTATCCGGACCGTACGGCGGCGCTCGTCCTACGCAGCGCCTTTCCGCGGCGGATGTGGGCGCCGGACTATCCGTGGGGCCGGACGGAGGAGGAGTATGAGCGTGAGGTCGCCGGGGCGCTCGAGATCTTTGGTCCGCGCGAGCGGGCGCTGGAGACGGTTGCGAAGCTCGGCCAGTTCGAGGACGACGAGGCAGAGTCGTTTCTCCGGCTCATGCGCCACGGGGCGAGCCCCGGCTCGCTGGAGGCGTTGCACCGGATGAACAGGGAGATCGACGTCCGCCACGTGCTGTCGGCGGTGCGCGTGCCGACACTGCTCCTGCACGGGTCAGAAGACACGATCGTTCCGCTCGACGTCGCGCAATACATGGCTCGAAAGATCCCGGCGGCGCGGGTCGTCGAGGTTCCGGGAGCGGGGCATCTCGCCTTCGGCATGCCGGCGCTCGCAGCCGTCGCGGAGACCGAGCGCTTTTTGTTCGAGGCGTGGGAGGGCGGCGCGTGGGAAGAGGCCGAGCCAGACCGCGTCCTCGCCACCGTCCTCTTCACGGACATCGTCGGCTCGACAGCGAGGGCGACCGAGCTCGGAGACCGGGCGTGGCGCGAGCTGCTCGAGCAACATCATCGGCTGATTCGCCGAGAGCTGGTGCGATTCCGCGGCGCCGAGCTCGACGTCGCAGGCGACGGCTTCTTCGCGCGGTTCGACGGCCCGGCTCGAGCCGTCCGCTGCGCCTGCGCGATCACCGACGGGGTGCGCGAGCTGGGTCTCGAGCTGCGCGCGGGCCTCCACACCGGCGAGTGCGAGCTGCTGGACGGCAAGGTCGGCGGGATCGCCGTCCACATCGGTGCGCGGGTCGCCAAGGAGGCGCAGCCGGGCGAAGTGCTCGTGTCGAGCACCGTGAAGGACCTCGTCGCCGGATCGGGACTGGACTTTGAGGAACGAGGCGTCGCGGAGCTGAAGGGCGTGCCGGGAGAGTGGCGCCTGTACGCGGTCGCGGAGACAACGAGGCCGTAATCCCGCGAAGACGCCGCCAAGGGCTAGTGGCTCAGGGGTCATTCCCGAACTCAATGTCACCCTGACCGGCGCAAGCGAGTGTGGTTGGTTCAGCGCCGTCCAGTCGCGGAGAGTCCTTCGGCCGGAACGGTGAGTCTACGTTTGGTTGGCGAGCGCGTAGGCAACGGCCTCCTCGAGCGTCATGCGGCGGCCCTCGCTCCGGCCCGCCTCGAGCTCCGGTCCCCACGCCGCGAGGATGCGACCCTCATAGTCGTCTCGTTCGTCCTCCCACTGCCCGATCCGCCCCCGTTCGGCCTCGGCTTCCACGGCAGCCCAGAGCGTCCCGGCCCTTTTCGCGGCCCCGCTGATCGCCTCTGTCCAGGCGAGCAGCGTCAAGCCGTAGCAGGTTCCCAGGCGATCGCCGATTTCGTACTTGATCCGCAGGCCCTCGCGAATCCGGGGTCGCGCGTCCTCGGGCCGATCCAGCATGAGTGCGTACTCGCCGGCCTCCTGGAGCGCGCCCGCCTGCCACCACCGAAAGTTGACCTGGTCGGCCAGGTCTGCACTCTTATCGAGCAGAGCGATCGCCTCCTCGGGCCGGCCTTCTCGAAACGCGATCCCGCCCAGGGTTCTCGTGACCTGCGCCTCGTTGTAGGTGCTTCGATCCGACTCGAGCGCCTCCTCGCACAACGCCCGTCCAGCAGCGAGATCTCCTCTGCGGACGCTGGCGTCGACGGCCTGCCGGAGCTTGATCTGGGTCACTCCCCAGTCGTCTCCGAGCAGCCGGTACTCCTTTAGCGATTGCTCGATCAGTCGCCCGCCCTCGGCGTAGTCGCCGACGATGTAGATCGACTCGCCGAGGCACCTGACCGCTCGTACGTGCAACTCGGGCGGGATCTCAGATCCGTGCTCGAGCAGCTGGCTCAGCCAGCGCCTTCCCTCCGTCGGGTCGCTCGTTATCCAGAGCTCCTCCAGCGAAACGGCGAGGCGCGTGGCCGTCTCGATCTCCCCTGCCGCAAGCAACCATTCGAGGGCGGTCCGGATGTTCTCCCGTTCCGGGAGGACGAGGTCGTAGCGGGGGCTGCGACCCGTGGCTGTCGCTTCTGAACAGAGATTCGCCGACTCCGCGAGCGTGAGGAAGAACTCGGCGTGGCGACGCCGGATCCGTTCCTCCTCGCCTGACTCTACGAGCTGCTCGGCCGGCGAACTCACGGATCGTCTCGAGCATCCCGAACCGGCCGGACTCCCAGCGCCGGATCAGGCTCTTGTCGAGGAGCGACTGGAGGAGGTCGAGGTCGGCGCCCGCAGACCTGCTCTGCCGCTTCGAGCGTCCAGCCACCGCGGAAGACGGAAAGCGCGGCGAGCAGCCGCCGCTCCTCGGGCTCGAGCAGCTCGTACGACCACTCGATCGTCGCTCGCAGCGTCTGCTGCCGCGTCTCCGCGTCGCGTCCGCCGCGCAGGAGGTCGAGCCGGTTCCCAAGGCGCTCGAGGAGCTGCTCGGTCGAGAGGAGCGACGTGCGGGCGGCGGCGAGCTCGAGCGCGAGCGGCAGGTCGTCGAGGCGTGCGCAGAGCTCGTCGAGGTGCTCGTCCGGCTCGAAGTCCGGCTGCGCCGCACGCGCCCGCGCGACGAAGAGTCGCCGCGCCTCCCGCCGTTCGAGCACCGGCACGGGGTAGACGTGCTCGCCCTGCACGCGCAGCCGCTCGCGGCTCGTCACGAGCACGTCGGCGTGCCGGCACTCGGTGAGGACGGCCGCCACCTCCGGCGCGGCCTCGACGACGTGCTCGAAGTTGTCGAGCAGCAAGCAGCAGGCGCCGCCCGTCGACGAGCTCCGGCAGCGTGCCGCCGCCGCCGAGCGCCCGAGCCGCGGCCGGTCCGACGTCGGCGGGATCCGCGAGCGGCGCGAGCGGCACCCACCACACCCCGTCCGGATACGCCTCCGCCACCTCGCCGGCCGCATGGAGCGCGAGCCGCGTCTTCCCCGACCCGCCGGCGCCCGTGAGCGTGAGGAGGCGGGCATCGTCGCGCGCGAGCAGCTCCCGCACATCGGCGAGCTCGTGCTCACGGCCGAGGAACGGGGTCGCCGGGATCGGGAAGGTTCGTCCGGTAGAGCGTCTTGAGCGGCGGGAAATCGTCGTCACCGAGCTGGTAGATCCGCTCCGGCGCGCTCAGGTCCTTGAGCCGGTGCTCGCCGAGGTCGCGCAGCTCGTCCCGATCGACGAGCGCCGCGGTCGCCGTCGACACGAGCACCTGCCGGCCGTGACCGGCAGCCGCGATCCGCGCGGCGCGGTGGACGTCCGCTCCCACGTAGCCCTCCTCCGTCAGCAGCGGCGTACCGGTGTGGAGGCCCATCCGCACCGGCAGCTCGAGCTCCCGCTGCGCCTCGCGCGCGGCCGTGAGCGCCCCGGGGGCGGTCGGGAAGGCAACAAAGAACGCGTCGCCCTGCGTGTCGACCTCGACGCCGCCGTGCCGCTCGAACGCCTCACGCAGCACGCGGCGGTGCTCGGCGAGCACGTTCCGCGTACTCCTCCGCGCCGAGCTCGTGCGAGCAGCCGCGTCGAGCCCTCGATGTCCGTGAAAAGAAAGGTGACCGTGCCGCGCGGCAGCTCACGCACGCCGCGAGTCTACGACCACCCAGCCACCCACTCCGCATGATTCCGGATCACGACGAGCGGACCAAGTAACACCTCAGGGGTCATTCCCGAACTGTGAGCATCTGCCGGTCCCGTCTGGGGTTTTCGTCAGGGTGGGCCGGTGCTCTTTGTTCGTGACTCATCGCGGACATGACTTCGCTGTCGCGGATGTCTTTCGCCAGATATGTCCGGGTGAGGAGACCGGTGGCGGCCTGGCGCCCGCTTGCTGGCCTGATCAGAAGTCTGTCCGCCTTTCGGGGCGTGACCCGTCACAGTGTTGCCGTTCGCGGTTTGCATCCCCCAGACCGACACCGGAGTCGTTTCCCCCAACGCTCGGCTGGAGGTGAATCGGATGCTTGCAGATCAACTGGACTACGTGATTGGCGTCGATCCGCACCGCGACCGGCATGCGCTCGCGATCGTCGAGGTGCGCAGCGGCGGGGTGCTGCTCGAGACGAGCGTTGAGGCTGACGGCGCCGGCTACCAGGGACGCTGCTGCTTGCGGATCGGTACGCGCCTGGGCGGCGTTCGTTCGCGGTCGAGGGCGCTGGATCGTACGGGGCGGGTCTCGCCCAAGTCGTGCTCGCCTGGTCACACCCCGGACGCATCCACAGCGAAGCCGCCTTCGCCCGCCTCGCCGGCTCCGCCCCGATCCCCGCCTCCTCCGGCCAAACGATCCGCAGCCGCGAAGACGATCCAGTATCGCCTACATCATCAGGCCGAAGCGACGACCTCTCTGACCTCGACGCCATCGAGCGTGACGTCGTCGGGCGCGTCAGCCGCGATCGCGCTCACTCGATCGCCCGCCGCGCGTGCGTTCTCCTCCGAGTCAAAGATGATCAGCGAGAGCCCGTTCAACTCCCCACCGCCGGTCGACCACGTCCAGTAGCCCGTCTTGAAACCGGGCGCGCCCGAGACCTGCGGCACGACCTGGCCGGTGAGCACTTCCCGAGTGCGGTCTGCATTGTGGATGGTCACGCGCACGACGAGCGCATGCATCTCCGCCTCCTTTTCCGCTGGTTGGAGCGCCGAGCATAACGCTGGTCGACCACCGCGCCGTGGAAGAAGATCGGTGCGTCGAAGTGGCGGTAACGGCCACGTACCGCCTCCGGCGACTGCGAGCGCGTCTGAGCGGTCTGTAGCTCGGGGGTACTGTCGGCTGGCTCAGCTGATGTTGGCCGCCAAGTCCTGATACGGAGGGACGAGTTCTTCCCAGCGTGCCTCGACGTCGTCGGGTTCACGGCCGGCGAGGTACGCGGCGAGGTTTTCGGCGTGGATCTGCCAGCCGGCTCCGAAGAAAGCGATCACGTCTAGGGGCATGCCTCGAACCTCGAGGACGAGGACTGTCTGGTCGCCATCAGGGGTCAGCGTGATCTCTTTGACCGCGTCGAACGGCGGCACGCCCTGCCCCTTACGGTAGGACTCATCGGTTTCCCTGGTTGTCACCACGAGCCGCCGCGGTGGTTCGCACGCGTCGATGCGGCCGGTGCTGTCGATGTCATCGGCTTCGAGGTAGAGGCGGAACTCTCCGCCGGGGCGGAGATCGCCCTCGATCTGGCCGTGCCAGCGGGCCAGGCGGACGGGATCGGTGATCGCCGACCAGAGGTCGTCGATGTCGGTGTCGTAGCGGTCTTCGATTCGGACGACGCCTGCGCCGTCTGCTGATCGCAGGCTGCCAAGAATGCGGGTGCCCGGACTCGCGTTGCTAGTCATGTCGCGCTCCTTCGTTCGCGTTTTCCTCGCGCCACCTCGGTATGCAGGGCGTCCAATCGCTGCTCCCACAGAGACCGGTAGCGGCCAAGCCACTGATCTACTTCTGCGAGCGGTGCGGGGCGAAGACTGTAGACCCGCCGCTGCGCCTCCTGGCGGGCCTCGACCAGCCCCGCTTCCCTCAACACTCGCAGGTGGCGGGAGACGCCCGGACGAGCGATCGGCAGCAACGCCGCCAGCTCACCCGCGGTCGCCGGGCCGCGGGCCAGCGTCTCCAGCAGCGTCCTCCGGCTCTCGTCGGCGACCGCCCGCAGAACAGCTTCCATGCCACAAACGTACCAAGACGGTTACGTAACTGTCAAGGTACGTACGCAGCATCGAGTTGGGCGCGCCCCTCAGGGGTCATCCCGGCGCACTGGCGCAGGCGAGGTCTCGCTCGGCTCAGTCTTGTGGCCCCTGCGTCCAGCCACCGGTGGAGACGATCGAAACGGATCCGCCGTTGGGACTGTCCGACTAACGGTAGGCGCGGGTCCTGCGTCTTATCCGGTATCGCAGTTCTTGTGCCCCCGGTGCTCTCCTTACCGCACGTCTCGTCGATTGCGGTGCGCGGAGGATCCGCGGCGCAGCACGGCGAACTCCGGGCGATCGCTCACGATCTCAGCGATCGCAGCTCGGTCACGGCGATCGAGCTACGAGGACGGCGACTATTCGTGACCGTCAAGGCGACTGCTTCAACCGTCGATGATGACCTGCCACTTCGGTGGGAGGCAGCCCTCGCTGCCCAGGCGATCTACCACGGCCCAGTTCGCTTCCACCTCGACAACCAGGTGCAGCTCGTGTACCGGCGGCCCGACGGCTCGCGAGTGGACGCCGGCTTTGTGTGGACACAGCCGGTCCCACAGATGCGCCGAGGCCCGCCCAGAAATGCCACCAAACAAGCTCGCGCGGCGGGCTTCCGCGTGCTCGCCCTTCGACGCTTCGGGCATGGACTTGGCGGAATGCTGGTGCTCCGCGGCGGGCAGCCGCGTGCGGTGATCGCCAGCTGGCACCGCCTCCGCTCGTCGCTCAACTTCGGCCTCGGGTCATACCTCGAGATCCAGAACGCCTGCGGCAAGGTGGTTGTGTCGACCGGAGGTGGAAGCTGGTCACCACTTGCCTGCCAGCTCTGGGGCTGCGCGCTGATCCCAACCTCACGCGCACGAGTGCCGACCCGCTGGCCGCCGTGCTAAGACCAAACGCTGACGAGCACCCTGTCCTCAGGCGACTCGGCGGTGACAGGTACATGGAATGGGATAATCCGCGCGTCGTTCGACTTGAGAGACCTCCCTAGTGCAGTCGTTCCCCGAGGCGTTCTCCGTCCCAAAGCGCCACGCGAAGCACATGATGATCGTCGCCGACATCGAGGCCGGGAACGCAAATGCCGTCGAAGACGCGATTATCGGCGCCTGGGAACTGCAGTCCCGCAAGTAGCACCCTAGGAGCCTCGTTTCGGGGCGGCTACGACGGGGGCGAACGCGATCGCGTCGCAGCTGAAGATTTGTTCTAACGCGCCGAGATGTACTCGGTCAGATAGCGGATCTGGAAGCTCTGCTGCTCGGACTGCAGCCGCACGAGGTCGCCGATCGAGATCATCCCGACCACCGTGCCGTCGCTGACCACCGGGATGTGGCGGATGCGCCGGTCGGTCATCATCGCCATCGCCTCCTCGATCTCCGTCTCGGGCGTGATCACGACGAGCGAGGTGGTCATCACGTCGCGGACCGGGGTTTCCCGCTCTGCGAGCCCCTGCACCGCGACCCGGCGCAGGTAGTCGCGCTCGGTGAAGATCCCGTGGACGTCGTTCACGTCGTCGTCCGCCGTCACGAGCAGCGCGCCGACGTTCGCGTCGACCATCGCCTGCACCGCCTCGAGCACCGTGGCATCGCCGCCGATCCGGATCACGTTGCCGCCCTTCTGCTCCAGGATCTTCGCGACGGCGGTCATCCAGGAAAAGATCCGGGAGCCGCGCGTCCCTGTCAAGTCGGCCGCGACTAAGCTGGGCCGATCGCGCCGCTCGGATTCCCGCTCGTCCTCTCGAACGGACCGCCGCCTGGAGCGAAGGCGCCGAGCGGCCGGAACGGCCTGGCCGAGGTCGCGGCGAACGGCGTCACCCTGCTCCGCACAGGGATCGCGAACTGGAACGCCGAGGTGCTGGACGGCCAGATCGCCGCCGAGCGCGCGCTGCTCGACGCGGCTCAGGCCCACGGGCTGGGCTGCTGGCTGTGGCTCGGGGACCTCGCGAACTTCCCCGGCGGAGCGACCGGCACGCGCAATCAGCAGCTGCTCACCAAGATCGTCCAGGCGCTGCGCGGGCATGCCGCGCTCGCCGCCTACAAGGGGATGGACGAGCCAGGCAACCCGCTGCGCTCCCCCGGGCCGGTGCCGGCGGCGGGGATGGTGCGCGCGTACAAACAGCTCAAGCAGCTCGACCCGAAGAAGCCGGTGGTCGTCGTCCAGGCGCCGCGCGGCCCGGTTGCGGCACTCGAGAAGTACCGGCCCACGTTCGACATCACCGGCTGCGACATCTACCCCGTCTCGTACCCGCCGCAGATCCACTCGGACTCGAAGAACCGCGAATTGAGCGTCGTCGGCGACCTGACGCGGAAGACGAAGCAGGCGGCCGGCACGAAGCCGTTCTGGATGACGCTGCAGGTCGCCTGGACGGGTGTCCTGCCGACGCAGCCGCGCCCGCAAGTCGTCCCGCGTTTCCCGTCGCTCCACGAGGAGCGGTTCATGGCCTACGAGGCGATCGTGAACGGCGCGCGCGGGCTCGTGTTCTTCGGCGGCCACCTGACCGACGTGATGACGCCCGAGGACGCGGCGTCGGGCTGGAACTGGACGTTCTGGCGGCGGGTGCTGCGGCCGGTCGTCTTTGAGCTTGCGTCGTCCGACCTGCGGCCGGCACTGGTTGCCCGCGACGCGCCGGATCGCATCGTCACGTCGCCGCGGACGAACGACGTCGAGCTCGTGGCTCGACGCGCGGCCGGGCATCTCCACGTGATCGCGGTGCGGCGGAGCGGCGGCGTCTCGGAGGTCGGCTTCGCGGGCCTGCCGAAGCAGCTGACGAGCGGTGAGGTGCTGTTCGAGTACGCCCAGTCGCCGCTGCCACCGCCGATCCGCGCCGGCCACCAGGCGCCGCGGCGGATCGCGGTCGCGAACGGTGCGTTCCGCGACTGGTTCGCGCTGCACGACGTTCACGTGTACCGCTTCGCGCTCTAGGGTGAACCGGCGATGAGTGCCGTTGAGGTGCTGACGATGGGCCGCATCGGGGTCGACCTCTACCCCGAGCAGATCGGCGTTCACCTCGCCGACGTGCAGACGTTCCGCAAGATGCTCGGCGGCAGCGCGACGAACGTCGCCGTCGCAGCCGCCCGCTACGGGCGCAGCGCGGGCGTGATCACGAAGGTCGGCGACGACCCGTTCGGGCCATACGCGCGGCGCGCGCTCGAGGAGTTCGGCGTCGATCCGTCGCGAGTCGGCACGCATCCGACGCTCCGCACGCCGGTCGTCTTCTGCGAGATCTTCCCGCCCGACGACTTCCCGCTCCTCTTCTACCGCCAGCCGACTGCACCCGACATGACGCTGGCGGTGGACGAGCTCGATCTCGCCGAGATCGCAGCGGTGCCGCTGTTCTGGACGACCGGCACGGGGCTCTCGGCCGAGCCGAGCCGCACCGCGACGCTGGCGGCGCTCGACGCGCGGGCGCGGCGCGCGATCACGATCCACGACCTCGACTACCGGCCGACTGTTCTGGGAGTCGGAGACCGAGGCCGGGCGATTCGGGCGCGAGGCCGTGTCGCGGGCGACGGTCGCGGTCGGAGGCCGTACGGAGGCCGTGCCGCTGGTCGGCGACTGCTCCGCCGAGGACACGGCGAAGGCGCTGCTCGACCTCGGCGTCGAGCTCGCAGTGGTGAAGCTCGGGCCCGAGGGCGTGCTGGCGGCGACGCAGCACGAGCAGGTCGTCGTGCCGCCGGTGCACGTGGAGGTGTCTGAACGGGCTGGGCGCCGGCGACGCCTTCGGCGGCGCGCTCTGCCACGGCCTGCTCTCGGGCTGGGAGCTCGAGCGCACGATTCGCTTCGCCAACGCCGCCGGGGCGCTCGTCGCGAGCCGGCTCGGCTGCGCCGACGACATGCCGACGGAGTCGGAGGTGGAGGAGCTGCTCGAAGCGGTGCCAGGCACCAACGTGCCTGGCACCGGGTGACGAAAACGGTGCACGTCGGGCTCGTCGGAGCGGGCCGGATCGGCGCGTTCCACGCGCGGACGCTCAGCGGCCTGGACACCGTCGAGCGGCTGACGATCGCGGACGCCGATCCGGCCGTGGCGGAGCGGGTGGCCGCCGAGGTCGGCGCCGAGTCCGCACCGTCCCCGGAAGCCCTCGTCGATGCAGGCGTCGACGCGCTCGTGATCGCGGCCCCCACGCCGGCGCACGCGACGCTGCCGCGGCTCGCCGCCGCGGCGGGCCTGCCGGCGTTCTGCGAGAAGCCGGTCGCGCTCGAGCTCGCCGACGCTCGACGACGTCGATCGCCGACGTCGACGCGGCCGGGATCCTCGTCCAGGTCGGCTTCCAGCGGCGCTTCGACGCCGGCTACCGCGCGGCGCGCGACGCCGTCGCGTGCGGGCGCGCTCGGCACGCTGCTCGTGCTCCGCGCGGCGACCCACGATCCCGCGCCCGCCGCCCGAGGCGTACATCGCCGCGCTCCGGCGGCATCTTCCGCGACCTGCACATCCACGACTTCGACGCGATCCGCTTCGTCACCGGGCGCGAGATCGTCGAGGTGTACGCGGACGGCGCGGTGCTCGCAGACGCCGTGGTTCGCCGAGCACGACGACGTCGACGCCGCGACCGCCGTGCTCCGGCTCGACCGGCGGCACGCTCGCGATCGTCTCCGGCACGCGGCACGACCCGCTCGGCTACGACGTCCGGCTCGAGGTCTTCGGCACCGGCGACAGCATCGCCGTCGGCGTCGACGAGCGCACGCCCGCTCCGCTCCGTCGAGCCCGGCGTCCGCCCGACGCGACGCGGCTACCGCGGACTTCATCGACCGCTTCGAGCCGCCTACCGGGCCGAGCTCGCGGCCTTCGTCGACACGCGTGCGCAACGGCGGCGAGAGCCCCTGCACGCTGGCAGGACGCGCGCGCCGCGCTCGCGGTCGCGCTCGCCGCCGACCGCTCGCGCGCCGAGCGCCGGCCCGGTCGCGACGTGGCGAGATGCGCCGCAACCAGGTCGGTCGAGAATCGCGCAGGCCGAGTCGCCCCAGGGAAGGAGAACGAGACGCTGACGGACGACGAACTCGCATCGACGACGAGGATGACCGGTCTCCCGCCGCGGCCTGCTCGTCAAGGGCGGCCTCGCCGCCGCCGGGCTGACCGTCGCTCGGCTGTCGCCCGCGGCGGCGTTCGGCGCGGACCGGCAAGCGCCGGCACGATCAAGGTCGCCGTCGTGACGCACGGCGACACGGGCTCGTTCTGGTCGGTGTTCAAGAAGGGCGTCGACCAGGCCACGAGCGATCTGAAGGGCCGCGGCGTCAGCGTCACGCAGGTCTACGCGAACAACGACGTCGCGCAAGCAGGTCGCCGGGCATCAACGCCGCGATCGCCAGCCGGCGCGCAAGGTGATCGCGACCTCCGTGCCGGACGCGAGCGCGCTCAAGGGCCCGCTCACGACGGCCTCGAAGAAGGGCATCGAGATCATCACCGTCAACTCCGGGCCTCGGCGCGTTCGACTCGCTGCCCGACGTACGAGGTGCACGTCGGCCAGACCGAGGACGTCGCCGGTCAGGGCGCCGGCAAGCAGTTCAAGACGGCCGGCGCGAAGAAGGTGCTGATCGTGATCCACGAGGCGAGCAACTCCGGCCTCACGCAGCGCGCCGACGGCGTGAAGAAGGTCCTCGGCGGCGCGGGCGTCAAGATGCTGACGATCCCGAACGCGAAGTCCGACATCCCGGGCACGAAGGCGAAGGTGCAGGCGGCGTTCAAGGCGGACAAGTCGCTCGACGGCTTCCTCGGCCTCGATCCCGACGTGACGATCCCGTGCCTCGACGTGCTCCCGAAGGGCACGAAGGCCGGGACGTTCGACGTCGGCGGCTCGATCAAGGAGATCCAGGCGGGCCGGATGCTGTTCGCGATCGACCAGCAGCAGTACCTCCAGGGCTACCTGCCGGTCGTCTTCGCGGTGCTCTACGTCACGAACCTGAACACGGTCGGGAACGGCGCAGCCGGTGCTCACCGGGCCCGGGATCATCAACAAGGCGAACGCCGCGAAGGTCGCCACGCTCGCCGCCGAAGGGAACGCGCTAGGAACCGACGACGCGGGCGGGCGGCGAGCGGCCGCCCGCCCGTCTCGAGCGCACCGATGGCCGAGACCGCAGCGCCCAGCCGCCAGCGCGCACCGACGAGCGCCTCGTCCCAGGTCGGCGTCGCTCTCGCGGCTGCTCGCGCGCCCGGACATCGGCGCGCTGCTCGGCGCCATCGCCGTCTTCCTCGCGTTCGGCGTACTTCGCGCGCGCGCGTCAACTGGATCGGCGACCCGGGGATCGCCGCCGGCTGGACCGACCAGGCGGCGCAGTACGGGATCGTCGCGGTGCCGGTCGCGCTGCTGATGATCGGCGGCGAGTTCGACCTCTCGGCCGGCGTGATGATCGGCAGCTCCGGGCCTGCTGCTCGGCTACCTCGCGACGCACGCGCACATGAACATCTGGCCGGCGATGGCGGTCGTGCTCGCTGTTCGGCGCTCGCCGTCGGCTTCCTGAACGGCTTCACGGTGGTGCGAGACCAAGCTGCCGAGCTTCATCGTCACGCTCGCGACGTTCTTCGTCCTCCAGGGCGTCAACGCGGCCGGCACGCTCAAGCTCACCGGCACGACCGCGATCGAGAACATCGACTCGCGCGCAGCGGCTTCGACTCGGCGCACCACGTCTTCGCCACCGACCTCACGCAGCTAGGCCTTCAAGGTGAAGGTGCTCTGGTGGATCGGCCTGACGATCGTCGGCGCGTGGCTGCTCGCGAAGACGCGCTTCGGCAACTGGATCTACAGCGCCGGCGGCGACGCCGGTCGCGGCGCGCAACGTCGGCGTGCCGGTCGCGCGCACGAAGATCCGCTCTTCGTCATGACGCTCGGGCACCGCCTCGCTGATGGGGATCATCGAGGCGCTCGAGCTGCGCTCGATGCAGTCGAAGGAGGGCATCGGCCTCGAGTTCATCTTCATCATCTGCGCCGTCGTCGGCGGCTGCCTGCTGACGGGCGGCTACGGCTCGGTGATCGGCACCGTTCTTCGGCGCGGCGATGCTCGGCATGGTGCAGCTCGGGATCATCGACGCGCAGTGGGACAGCAACTGGACGTACACCTTCCAGGGCGCGATCCTCTTCGCCGCCGTGATTCTCAACACGGTCATCCGCAGCCGAGCGCAGAAGGCCCGATGAGCGCCGGACCGCACCTGCTCGAGGTCGATCGGGATCTGCGAAGTACTACGGCAACATCGTCGCGCTGCAAGGACATCTCGACGCACGTCGAACGCCGGCGAGGTGACGTGCATCCTCGGCGACAACGGCGCCGGCAAGTCGAGCTTCATCAAGATCCTCTCCGGCGTGCACCAGCAGGACGAGGGGCGCCTGCTCGTCGACGGCGAGGAGGTGACGTTCACCTCGCCGCGCGACGCGCGCGCATCGCGGCATCGCGACCGTCTACCAGGATCTCGCGATGGTGCCGCTGATGTCGATCTGGCGGAACTTCTTCCTCGGCGCCGAGCCGATGAAGCAGGCTCGGGCCGTTCCGGCTGTTCGACGCGAAGACCGCGCGCGAGACGGTGCGCGAGCGAGCTGCACGCGATGGGAATCGACATCCGCGACCCCGACCAGCCGGTCGGCACGCTCTCGGGCGGCGAGCGGCAGTCGGTCGCGATCGCGCGCGCGGTCTACTTCGGCGCGCGCGTGCTGATCCTCGACGAGCCGACGTCGGCGCTCGGCGTCAAGCAGGCGGGCGTCGTGCTGAAGTACATCCTCCAGGCGCGCGAGCGCGGCGTCGCCGTCATCTTCATCACGCACAACCCGCACCACGCGTACCCGGTCGGCGACCGCTTCGTGATCCTGAACCGCGGCCAGAGCCTCGGCACCTTCGCGAAGGACGAGATCGACCAGCAGGAGCTCGTCCGCCTGATGGCCGGCGGCCGCGAGCTCGCCGAGCTCGAGCACGAGCTCGCGGCGATCAGCCCGAGCTGAAGGCCGGGTCGACGGTGACGCGCCACTCGCGCACCGGGCCGGCCATCACGTTCAGGTAGTAGAGGTCGTGCCGCGCCCCGGCGGCGACCGGGTGATAGCCGCGCGGGACGAGGACGACGTCGCCGTCGCCGACCGCGATCGACTCGTCGAGCTCGCCGTCGTCCGTGTAGACGCGCTGGAAGGCGAAGCCGCCGTGCGGGCGCACACGGTGGTAGTAGGTCTCCTCGAGCAGCGTCTCCCGCGGCGGATCGTCGACGTCGTGCTTGTGCGGCGGGAAGCTCGACCAGTGGCCGGGCGGGGAGTGACACCTCGGTCACGAGCAGCGAGGCTCGGCCGGCTCGTCCTCCATCAGGATGTGGACGATGTAGCGCGCCTCGCCGCCGGAGCCGCGCGACTCGTAGCGCATCGCCTCGGGCTCGAGCAGGCGGAGCTCCGCGCCGCCGGTCGCGGGCGCCGTGCAGACGGCGAAGCTCGGCGCCGCCCTCGGCCCACTCGACGCCCGGCGGCACGTAGAGCGCCGTCGGCGGCCCGTCGAACGCCGAGTCGCGAACGCCGACGTCGCGCCACTCGCGGTCTCCCGCCGACAGGTTCGCGCGGCCGGAGAGCACGACGACGCACGTCTCGCGGTCGTCGTAGCGCTGCGCGACCGCAGCGTCCTGGTAGACGTCGAAGCCGACGTAGCTCCAGCCGGCGGACTCCGGCGTCACGCTCACGACGCAGCCGTCGTCGTCGCGCTCGTGCCGATGCACCACAAGCTTCGTCACGGTGCCGCAGATCGTAAAGTCGCGACGTGGCCACCGTGCGGCTGACGGCCGCGCAGGCGCTCGTCCGCTTCCTCGGCGGCCCAGTACGTCGAGCGCGACGGCGTGCGCGCACCGCTTCTTCGGCGGCTGCTTCGGCATCTTCGGCCACGGCAACGTGGCAGGCATCGGGGAGGCGCTGCTCGCCCATCCCGACGTCCTCCCGTACCACCAGGGACGCAACGAGCAGGGGATGGTGCACGCGGCCGTCGGCTACGCGCGGATGCGCAACCGGCTCGGCGACGCTCGTCTGCACGACCTCGATCGGGCCGGGTGCGACGAACATGGTCACGGGCGCTGCGCTCGCGACGGTCAACCGGCTGCCGGTGCTGCTGCTTCCCGGCGACGTGTTCGCTCGCACCGGCCGGACCCGGTGCTGCAGCAGCTCGAGGACGTCCGGCCGGCGACGTGTCGGTGAACGACTGCTTCCGCCCCGTCTCGCGGTACTTCGACCGGATCTGGCGGCCGGAGCAGGTGATTCCGGCTGCGCTCAAGGCGATGCGCGTGCTCACGAGCCCGGCCGAGACCGGCGCCGTGACGCTCGCGTTCCCGCAGGACGTGCAGGCCGAGGCGTTCGACTGTCCGGAGGAGTTCCTCGCCGAGCGCGTCTGGCACGTGCCCCGCGCGCCGGCCGACCGCCGAGTCGCTCGCGCGGGCCGTCGCGGCGATCCGGAGCTCGCAGCGACCGCTCGTCGTCGCGGGCGGCGGCGTCATCTACTCCGAGGCGACGGCGCGCTGCGCGCGTTCTGCGAGGCGACCGGGATCCCGGTCGGCGAGACGCAGGCGGGCAAGGGCTCGCTGCCGTACGACCATCCCTCCTGCCTCGGCGCGATCGGGGCGACGGGGACGTTCGCCGCCAACCGCTTCGCCGCCGAAGCCGACCTCGTGATCGGCATCGGCACGCGCTACAGCGACTTCACGACCGCGTCGAAGACGGCGTTCGCCGATCGCGGCGTCCGGTTCGTCAACGTCAACGTCGCCGACTTCGACGCTGCCAAGCACGAGCGGTGTTCGCGTCGTCGCCGACGCGCGCGCCGCGCTCGAGCAGCTGCAGAGCGCGCTCCAGGGCTGGAGCGTCGACGACGACTACCGCGCGCGACGCGGCGCGAGCTGAACCGGGAGTGGGACGACGAGGTCGCACGCCTCTACTCGCTCGGCCACGGGCCGCTGCCGGCGCAGAGCGAGGTGATCGGCGCGGTCAACGACGCAGCGGCGCCGCAGGACGTCGTCGTCTGCGCGGCCGGGGCGATGCCGGGCGACCTGCACAAGCTCTGGCGCACGCGCGACCCGAAGGGCTACCACGTCGAGTACGGCTACTCGTGCATGGGCTACGAGATCGCCGGCGGGCTCGGCGTGAAGATGGCCGCGCCCGAGCGCGAGGTGTACGTGCTCGTCGGCGACGGCTCGTACCTGATGCTCCCGAGCGAGCTCGTCACCGCCGTGCAGGAGGGCGTGAAGCTGACGGTCGTGCTCGTCGACAACCACGGCTTCAACTCGATCGGCGCGCTCTCGCGCTCGCTCGGGCTCGACGGCTTCGGCACGCAGTACCGGTTCGCGCGGGACGGCGCGCCCGTGCTCGACGGCGACGACGACCCGCCGGCGCACCTGCCGCTCGACCTCGCGGCGAACGCGGCGTCGCTCGGCGCGGACGCGATCCGGGTCGAGACCGATCGCCGAGCTGCGCGACGCACTCGAGCAGGCGAAGCAGCGACGAGGAGACGACGGTGATCGTCGTCGAGGTCGACCGCTACGAGGGCGTCCCCGGCTACGAGAGCTGGTGGGACGTTCCCGTCGCGGAGGTGTCGGAGCGCGCCGTCGGTGCGGGCGGCGCGCGTCGGACTACGAGGCGGCGCGGGCGCGCAGAACGGAGGCTTCCTGTGACGCTGCGGCTCGCGAGCGCGCCGTGCACGTGGGGCGTGTGGGAGCGGACGGTCGACCGCGACGACCTGATCCCGCCGGCACGGATGCTCGAGACCGTGCAGTCGGCTCGGCTACACCGGCATCGAGCTCGGGCCGCCGGGCTACTTCGGCGACGAACCCGGCCGCGGTCGTGGCAGCGCTGGCGCCCGTACGGGCTCGAGCTCGTCGGCGCGTTCGCGCCGATCCGGATCGCGGACGAGCGACGGCTTCCAGGAGGACCTCGACGTTCCTCGACGCGCACGATCGCGATCGCTCGCCGCCACCGGGCGCGCGGGCCGGTCGTGCTCGCGGGCGACGAGAACGAGATGCGACTCGCGGTCGCGGGACGGCCCGACGCGACGCGCGGCCACATCGCTCCGCGGCGACGACGTCGCTGCGCGCCGCCGAGCGGGTGCGAGCGCGCGGCGCAGCGGGCGCTCGACGCGCGGCGTCGCGGCCGCCTTCCACCCGCACACCGCGACGTACATCGAGAGGCCGGAGGAGGTCGCAGCGCTGCTCGAGGCCACCGACCCGGACGTCGTGAAGATCGCCTTCGACACCGGCCACACGGTCGTCGGCGGCGGCGACCCGGTCGAGTTCGCGCGGAGCACGCGCGACCGCATCGCGCACCTGCATCTCAAGGACGTCGACGCATCGCGTGCTCGCGCGCGTCCGGTCGCAGGAGCTGACGGTCGAGGAGGCGTGGGAGCAAGGGCTCTTCTGCGCCTTCGGCGAGGGGGCGGTCGACTTCGCCGCCGTCCTCGCCGAGCTGCCGGACTTCGCCGGCTGGGCGGTGGTCGAGCAGGACCGCGTCGCCGTCGGCGTCGACGACGTCGCGGAGGTGCGAGCCGTCGAGGCGCGGAACCTCGCCGTGCTCGCGCGCGCGACAGAGCCGTAACGGTGCCTGGCACCGCGCGACGGCTCACGCGGACACGCGGCGGCCGAACGATCTTCCGCGTCCCCGTTGTCGACCGTCCCGGTCGATCTGCAGGGAAATCGTCACTCGCCGGACCGCGCCTGTCCAGGGTCTGTGGAGAAAACGTCACGCTCTCGGCGCACTTTTGACACCGGTGCCTGGCACCGAGGGCCGCCCTACGGCCACGGCCAGTCGGGGCCGACCTGCGAGCGGGCCGCCGGCGACGGCGCTCGCGCGCGCCGCGACGCCGACCGCGACCGCGCGCCGGTCGTCCTCGAGCGTCGGCGCCCGCCTGCGGCCGCTCGCCCGGCAGGCGGCGACGAACGCCTGCGAGCTCGGCGACGTACGCGTCGGCGAAGAGCTCGCGGTAGTCCTGCGGGAACGCCTCGCCGTCGGCGCGCGTCATCACCGTCACGCCCGGGCCGCGACGCGGCGTTCCCGACCAGCACCGAGCCCTCGTCGCCGACGATCTCGACGCGCACGTCGTGGCCCCACGGGCACGTCCGCGAGATGTGGAGCGCGGCGATCCCGCCGCCGTCGAAGCGCACGGTCACCGCCGCGTTGTCGAGGTCGCCGAGCGCCTCGAGCTCCGGGTAGACGGACGACTGCCGCGCGGCGAACACCTCGACCGGCTCCTGGCCGAGGAACCAGCAGGCGGCGTCGTAGTCGTGCGACGCCATGTCGACGAGGAACCCGCCCGCCGGCGCCGGGTCCTCCGGCTCGGGCGTGCGCACGTCGCGCGCCACCCCGAGCACGAGCAGCGGCCGCCCGATCGCACCCTCCCGCACCCGCCGCGCGCGCATCCACCCAGCGCGCGTCGAAGCGGCGGTGGTAGCCGACCTGGACGACCTGCTCCGGGCGATCCGCCGCCGCGGCCCGCACCGCCTCCTGCCCGGCGACCGTCGTCGCGCCCGGCTTCTCGAGGAACAGGTGCTTGCCCGCCTCGAGCACCCGCGACCGCCCAGGCCGCGTGGTCGATCGACCGGGCGGCGAGGACGACCGCGTCGACGTCGTCGGCGGCGAGCAGCTCCTCGTAGGTGCAGGCGCGGACGCCGAGGTCGGCGCCGACCTCGGCCGCGTTCGCTCGGCGCGGGTCGACGCGACGGCGACGAGCTCGCGCCCCCTCGAGGCCCCGGGCGTTCCGCGCGTGCAGCGTCCCCATCCCGCCGAGACCGGCCACTCCGAGCCTTGATCGCGCTTGACACAGCCGGGCCGACTATGACAGCGTCGCAATCGCTTGCGCAACCGGTTGAGGAACGGGCAGGGAAGTCACGCTCGCCGACGTCGCCGAGCATGCCGGCGTCTCCGCGTCGACGGCGTCGCGCGCCCTGAACGGGCGCGGCGAGCTGTCCGACCGGACGCGGGCCGCCGTCCTGCGAGGCCGCGGACGAGCTCGAACTTCCAGCCCTCGCACCTCGCCCGCTCGCTCCGGATCGCGGCGGACGCATCACGGTCGGCTTCGTCGTGCCGGACGTCTCGAGCCCGTTCTACGCCAGCGGCGCTGCAAGGGCGCCCAGGGCGCGCTCGAGCAGGCCGGCTACCGGGTGATGCTGATGGACTCGAGCCAGGCCGACGACGGCGAGGTCGCGGCGCTGCAGACGCTGATCGCCCACCGCGTCGACGGGCTGCTGCTCGCGACCGTCGGGATCGACCAGCGCGCTGTTCGACGAGGTCGTCGGTCGCCGCGGCGATCCCGTGCATCTTCTTCGACAGCGCACTCCCCGACGCCGGGCGCCGGAACGGTGATCCTCGACAACGCCGCCGGGATCGAGCTGCTCGTCGACCACCTCGTCGGATCACGGCCACCGGCGGATCGGCCTGCTCACCGGCTCGCTGCGAGAGACGAGCGGCATCGAGCGGCGCACTGCATTCGAGGCGGCGCGTCGCGCGCCACGGCCTGGCCTTCGACGAGTCGCTGATCGACGGCTCGCGCTGGAGCCGCGACGAGGGCCACGAGGCGTCGCTTCGGCTGCTCGACCGCGGCACCGCGACCGACCGCGCTCGATCGCCTCGAGCGTCGAGCTCGCGCTCGGGGCGCTGCTCGCTGCCGCGAGCTCGTCGCTCGACATCCCGGCCGACGTCGCCCTCGTCACGTTCGACGACGCCTATTTCGCGCGAGCTGCTCGATCCGCCGCTCACCGCGGTCGCCTACGACTCGCGCCGAGGTCGGGCGCCGGGCCGCCGCGATGCTCGTGGCCGCGATCGAGCGACGAGCACGCCGAGCCGCATCGACGTGCGCGTCCCGGTCGAGCTCGTGCGCGCGCCGGTCCTGCGGGTGCGCGAGCATGAGCGCGGCGCCGGCACCGGCGATCCGCCTGGCCGGCGTCTCGAAGCGCTACGGCGAGCCAGCTGGCGCTGCAGCCGACCGACCTCGAGATCGCCGAGGGCGAGTTCTTCTGCCTGCTCGGGCCGTCGGGCTGCGGCAAGACGACGACGCTGAACCTGATCGGCGGCTTCGTCAACGCCGACGCAGCGGCGAGATCCACATCCGCGACCGAGCGCGTCGACCGGCTGCCGCCGCACCGGCGCAGCGTCAACACCGTCTTCCAGTCGCTACGCGCTCTTCCCGCACATGACCGTGCGCGACAACGTCGGCTTCGGCCTGAAGATGGCACGCGTCCCGACGTCGGAGTCGCGCGGGCGCGTCGAGGAGGCGCTCGCGGCTCGTCGGGCTCGAGGAGTTCGGCGACCGGCTGCCGGGCCAGCTCTCCGGCGGCCAGCAGCAGCGGGTCGCGGTCGCGCGCGCGCTCGTCAACCGCCCGGCCGTGCTGCTGCTCGACGAGCCGCTCGGCGCGCTCGACCTCAAGCTCCGCCAGCGGCTCCAGGTCGAGCTCGCGCAGATCCATCGCGACGTCGGCACGACGTTCGTCTACGTCACGCACGACCAGGAGGAGGCGATGTCGATGGTCGACCCGCATCGCCGTCATGAACGACGGGCGCGATCGAGCAGGTCGGCACGCCGAGCGAGATCTACTACCAGCCGCGCTCGCGCTTCGTCGCCGACTTCATCGGCGAGTCGAACTTCCTCGACGTCGACGCGTCGAGCTGGAGCGGGCGTCGCGCGGCTCGCCGACGGCCGCGTCGTGCCCTGCACGGCGAACGGCTGGGCGGGCGGCAACCGGGCCACGCTGATGGTGCGGCCCGAGTCGATCCAGGTCGGCGATCCGGCGGACGCGCCGCGAGGCGTCCCTGCGCGGGCGGATCGTCCAGACGTCGTTCCTCGGCAGCCAGACCCGCGTCGCCGTGAGCTGCGACGCAGTCGACGGCGCCGCTCACGGCGTCGCAGTTCGGTCGCGAGCGGGCCGCGGCTCGCGATCTCGACCCCGACAGGGAGGTGGCGCTCTGGTGGAGACCCGACGACGCCGTGCTCTTGCCGGAAGCAATCGACAGTGAGGAGGAGGAGTACGATGACGATCACCGACGGGCGGCTCATCGCGGGCCGACCTGCTGAAGGCGCGGCGCTGCGGGTGCGCTCGGCCTCACCCTCGCCGGGCCTGGCGCTTCGCGCGGACGCGTGCGGATCGGCAGGCGACGCACGCTGAACATGCTCACCTGGTCCGACCACTACGCGAACGACCAGCTGAAGGCCGTCGACGAAGTCGACCGCGATCCAGGGCCGGCCGACGCTCTTCAGCGACAACGCCGACGCGTACCTGAAGATCAAGCAGACGGGGAGCCAGTTCGACATCGTCTCGGGCGACGCGCTCTGGGTGCCGAAGTACCACAAGGACGGGCTGACCGACGTCGTTCCCGCTCGTCGAGCTGCCGGTCGTCGAAGCAGCTCTACTCGATCGCGCGGAACTTCCCGTTCTGGAAGGACGGGTCGAACTACATGGGCTACCCGTTCTCGTGGTCGACCGTCCAGATCTACTACAACCCGAAGTACGTCAAGACGAAGCCCGACTCGTGGCATGCCCTGCTCGACCCGAAGTACAAGGGCAAGATCTCGCTCGAGAACATCCCGACGGACGTGATGGCGATCGCCGGCCGCGCGACCGGCGCGAAGAAGCCGTACGACGATGACGAACGGCGAGATCTCGCAGGCGAAGGACTTCCTGAAGAGCTTCAAGCCGAACATCCTCAAGCTCGCGTCGCAGAACAACGAGGTCGTGCGGGCGCTCGCCGACGGGTCGGCGTGGATCGGGATCACGAACCTCGGCACCGACGACCGCGTCAAGGACGCCGGCGGCCCGATCGTGCAAGACGGCGTACCCGAAGGAAGGGCACGATCGGCTTCATCGACTCCGAGCAGATCGTGAAGGCGTCGAAGAACCACGACGCGTTCTTCAAGTTCGAGAACGCGATGCAGCAGGCACCGTGGATCGCGAAGAACTTCATCACGAACGGCCGGCCGCTGTTCAACGAGAAGGCGTACAAGATCCTCGTCAACCAGGGCCACGGCGACCGCGCCCGACGCCTGCTCTACAACAAGCCGGAGAACGCCCTGAAGATGACGATCAAGGGCCCGGCAGGCGACGAGCAGGCGTACGTCGACGCCTTCAACGAGGTGTTCGGCGGCTAGCCGGATGTCGAGACGCGGCGCCGACGCTGCCCGCCGCCGCGGTGCGGGGGCGGCGTCGCCGCGCCGGCTCGCGTCGCTCGGCGCAGTACGCGGGCTTCGTCCCGGCGCTCGTGCCTGTTCGGGCTGTTCTTCGCTGCGTCCCGCTCGGCCTGATCGTCGCCTACAGCTTCTGGCAGACCATCGACTACAACGTCGTCCACCACTGGACGCTCGACAACTACCGCTACTTCTTCAGCGTCTCGACGTACGTCTCGACGATGTGGGCGACGCTCTGGGTCGCCGTGCTCGCGACGGCGATCACGATCGGGATCGCGTTCCCGTTCACCTACTGGCTCGTCCGCTACGTGCCGCGCGAGCCGGCAGCGGCTGCTGCTCGTGCTCGTGATCCTGCCGTTCTGGACGAGCTACCTGCTGCGCGTCTACTCGTGGCTGAACATCCTCGGCGACACGGGCGCGATCAACCGCTTCCTGCTGTGGACGCGGCATCACGCACCAGCCGGTCTCGTTCTTCCTCTACGACCGCCCGGCGGTGATCCTCGTGCTCGTCTACCTGTACTTCCCGTTCGCGGTGCTGACGCTCTACGCGTCGCTCGAGCGCTTCGACTGGGACCAGTTCAAGGCGGCGATGGATCTCGGCGCGCCGCCGCGCGTCGCGATCACGCGGATCCTGCTCCCGCAGATCCGGCCGGGCATCACGACCGCGGTGATCTTCGTCTTCATCCCGATCCTCGGCGAGTACCTGACGCCGCAGCTCGTCGGCGGCACGCAGGGCGTGATGATCGGGAACCTGATCGTGAACTTCTTCACGGGCGCGCAGTACACGCGCGGCGCCGCCGCGGCGCTGCTGATCGCGGCGCTGATCGTCGTGCTGCTCGTGATCTTCCGGCGCTCGCTCGAGGTGGAGGACGCCTACCGTGCGTGAGTTCGAGGTCGTCTCGCCGCACGCGCCGGCTCGTCGCGCGTCGCTGCTCGGCGGCTGGGCGATCCTCATCTACGTCTTCCTGTTCGCGCCGATCGTCGCTGCTCGTGCTGTTCAGCTTCAACGCGAACCAGTACGGCACGTTCCCGTTCACCGGCTGGACGACTCAGCTGGTACGGCCAGGTGTTCGGCGACTACCAGATCAAGGACGCGCTCACGACGACGCTTCGCGTCGGCGATCGAGGTGACGCTGATCTCGACGATCGTCGGCACGGCGGCTGCATTCCCGCTCGTCCGCTCGCGCCTGCCGTTCCGCAGCGGCGTGCGGATCGCGATGACGCTGCCGATCATGATCCCGGGACTGCTGATCGGCGTCAGCCTGCTCGTGCTGCTTCACGAGCGTCTTCCACCTGCAGCTCTCGCCGCAGACGGCGGTGATCGGCCAGTCCGTCTACACGCACGCCGTTCGTGCTGCTGCTCGTCGCAGCGCGGCTGCAGGGCTTCGACCCGGCGCTCGAGCGCGCGGCGAGCGACCTCGGCGCGAACACCTTCAAGCGCCTGCGCTACGTCGTGCTGCCGCTGATCATGCCGGCGATCTTCGCGGGCGCGCTGTTCGCGTTCACGCTGTCGCTCGACGAGTTCATCATCACGCTCTTCCTGATCGGCGGCGACAACACGCTGCCGATCTACATCTACACGCAGGTGAAGTTCGGGATCACGCCCGAGGTGAACGCGCTCGCGACGCTGCTGCTCGCCGCGTCGCTCACGCTGATCGCGCTGGCCTTCGCGCTGCCGCTGGCGCTGCGCCGCGCCAGGCTCGCGCTGAAGGCGCGACGCGCCTAGCTGTCGACCTCGACCCAGGCGCCGCTGCGGGCGCTCCGCACCGCCGCCTCGACGGCTGCGACGCCGCGAGACCGTCGCGGAAGGTCGGGAACGGCCCGTGCGGCTGTCCCGCGATCGCGGCGTAGACGTCGGCGAAGAGGTTGCGAAACGCCTCGCCGTAGCCCTCGCCGTGCCCGGCCGGATAGCGCGACAGGCGCCGCGCGCTCTCGGCGTTCGTCACCGGATCCTTGACGACGATCTGCTTCGGCGCCGTCTGCCGGGCGGAAGAGCAGCTCGGTCGGGAGCTCCTGGTCCCAGGTGACGCCGGCCTTCGTCCCTTCGCACTCGAAGCAGCAGCTGGTTCTTGCGGCCCGCGGCTCCCGCCGAGAGGACGAGCGAGCCCGACCGCGCCGCCGTCGAACCGCAGCAGCAGCGCGGCGTAGTCCTCGAGCGGGCCGCCGGCGAACGAGCGGAACTCCGCCTGCAGCTCGGCGACGTGGCTGCCCGTCACGTGCTCGGCGAGATCGAGCCAGTGCGTGCCGAGGTCGCCGACGACGTAGGACGGTCCCGACCGGGCCGGGTCGACGCGCCAGCCCGAGGCAGGGAACAGCACGTCGTCGCAGAGGTAGCGCCGTGCACGAACGCTCACGTCGCCGAGGCGCGCCGTCCGCGACCTCGACGCGCATCTGCTCGACGAGCGGGTAGCCGCGCACGTGGTAACAAGTCGCGTTCACCAGACCGCGCTGCTCGGCCGCCTCGACCAGAGAGCGCGGCTCTCGTCGACGAGTGACCGCGAGCGGCTTCTCGCAGACGACGTGGATGCCGTGCTCGAGTGCAGCGAGGGCCTGGACCGCGTGGACGTCGTTCGGGGTGCAGACGTGGAGGACGTCGACGTGCTCGCGCTCGAGCAGCTCGGCGAGGTCGTCATACGGCTCGCCGACGCCGAACGACGTCGCGCCCTCACGCGTACGGCCGGCAACGGCGACCAACTCGATGCCCAGCGACTGGAGCGCGAGCGCGTGCACGCCGGCGATGAAGCCGGTGCCGACGATCGCCGCGCGCATCAGCGCGAGGCGAGGAACATCTGCGTCAGCACGTCGATGTCGAGCCGCGCGCCCTCGGGCGGCGTGCGGCAGGGAGTCCCGTCGACGATGCAGTCGTGGAAGTGACGGAGCTCGCGCGAGAACGACTCGTCGTAGGCGTTGACGATGTGCACGTCGTCGACGCGGCCGTCCCGGCGGCTGCGGCGGTAGACGGTCGGGTGCTGCTTGAGCCACGGTGACGGGAACTCGAGCGAGTGCACCTCCTCCGCGAACATGAACGAATCGACTCGCGGTACTCGAACGTGTCGAGCAGCTGGATCCAGGCGCGTCGACCCGGGCGCCGTTCGCGAGCCGCAGGGCCCCGTAGACGGCGCGGCCCTCGTTCCACCAGTCGCCGCCGACGACCTGCGCGGGCAGCGGCTCGCCGAGCCGCTCGAGCATCCCGTGCACGACGTTCAGGTCGTGGAGGAGGCTGCCGAGGAAGCTCTCCGAGAAGGCGCGAACGACCGCCTCGTCGCCGGAGCCGACGGCCTGCGTCCACCTGCTCGGCCTCCGACTTGCGCGTCGCGTCGATCAGGTCGCGCGGGACGTCGGCGCCGCGCACGATCTCGCCCGGCTCGAAGTACGGGTCGAACTCAGGGTCGTTGACGACGACGCTCACGTAGCGGAGGTCGTCCGCCGATCCGGGCAGCGACTCGAGCATCGCCTCGACGGCAGGGTCGAAGCGCTTCATCGTCCCGACCTGCACGACCTTTCCCGCCCGGTCGCGCGCGGCGACGATCGCGTCGGCGTCGGCGAGCGTGATGCACATCGGCTTCTCGACGAAGACGTGCAGGCCCGCGTCGAGCGCCGCCAGCACGACCTCGGCATGCGTGCCCGCAGGGGAGCAGATCACGACGGCGTCGAGCTCGCCGGCGTCGAGCATCGCGCGATAGTCCTCGTGCAGACCGGCGATGCCGTAGCGCGCGCCGCAGCGCCTCGCGGACGGTCGCGCTCGGCTCGGCGAGCGCGGCGAGCGTGAAGCGGTCGCGCAGCGCCGAGAGGTATGGGAGGTGCTCGGCCTGGGCGACGAGACCGCCGCCGACGACGCCGACGCGAACCGTCAAGCCAGGATCCCGCAGGGCAACCTTCTCGAACGCGAAGCGCGATCTCGTCGAGGTCGCGCTCGTCGTTGAGCGGCGACACGTCGACGTGGATCGAGCGTTCGAGCAGTTCGAGCGTCCGCGGGCAGTCGGGCGACCGGGCGGCCGGCCTCGCCGATCGCATCGAGCACCGGCTGCCAGAACGGGTAGACGTGCAGGTCAGGCACCTCGGGGTCGTAGATCCGCATCGCCACGACGCCCTCGGCCTTCAGCGCCTCGACGGCGGACGCGGCCAGCTCGGGCGTGCGCGCGAACGCGATCAGGCAGATGCCTGCGTCGCCAGACGTCGTCGTTCGCCCGGCGGAGCGTCAGGCCCGGCAGCGCGGCGACCCGCTCGGCGAGCCGCGCATGGTTCGCCGCGCATCCGCTCGAGCAGCCCGTCGAGCCGCGTGAGCTGCACGCGGGCGACCGCGCCCTGCAGCTCCGACGCCCGGAAGTTCCAGCCGGCGAAGCGGGGCAGGCCGATCCCGCGCCGCACCGAACCGGCGCAGTCGTGCACGTCGATCGCGAGCGTCGAGCAGATCGTGCCGGTCGGTCAGCATCACGCCGCCCTCGCCGGTCGTGATGATCTTGTTGAACTGGAGGCTGAACGCGCCCGCGTCCCCGAAGGTGCCGAGACGCTGGCCGTGGTAGGTCGCGCCGGCCGCCTGGCAGACGTCCTCGATCAACACGAGCCCGTGCGCCGAGACGAGCGCCTGCAGCGCATCCATGTTCGCCGGAGCGCCGCGCATGTGCACGGGCAGCAGCGCCTTCGTCCGCGAGGTCAGCTTCCGCTCGACGTCCTCGGGATCGAGGGTGAGCGAGTCGTCGACCTCCGCGAGCACCGGCACGGCGCGCGCCGCGACCACGGCGTTCGCGGTGGCGTTCCACGTGTAGGCCGGGATGATCACCTCGTCGCCCGGCCCCACTCCGGCGCCGATCAGCCCGCAGATCAGGGCGGAAGAGCCGGCGTTGACGCAGAGCGCATGCCGCGAGCCGAACGTGTCTGCGAACTCACGTTCGAAGTCGGCGACCTCGTGCGGGCCGTCTCCGACCCCGTAGTACCGGAAGACGTTGTGGCTGCGGAGGACGCGCGCGGCCGCCTCGACCTCCTCCTCGCCGATCTCCATGCCGCCCGGGAACATCGGGTGCTCCGGGCGCGTCCTGGCCGGGGTGCCACCGTCGCGGGCGAGCCGCAGATCGACGCTCGTCTCGGTCACGCAATCGATTCTGGACATCGGCCGCCGCCGGTGCAACCGGTTGCGGAAACCAGCGTTAAAGGCCCTGCTCGGAGCGGGGAGTGCGCCGGCGCAGCCGGTCGCGGAGGGCCGTGCCGAGCGACGGCTCGGGCTCGTCAGCCGGCCGGTCGGTCTCGCCGGTCGTCCGCACGTTCCAGAGGTCGATGTTCAGCCGGTCGATCTCGTCGACGAGCAGCGTGATCGCCTTGCCGGCGGCGCGAACCTCCTCGCGCTCGTCGGTCGCGAGACCCGCGCCCCAGGCGCGCAGCGTCTCGATCTGCTCAGAGTCGAGCCGGCCCGCCATGACGCGACGCTAGCAGTGGCGGTCCGACCGCGTGGGCACCGGCATCCACAGGCAACCTGCAGGGCAGGCTCAAACGACGACCGGCCGCGAAATCGGCTGTGGATAACCGCTGTGGGAAAACACGCGCAGGGGAAGACCGCAGGAGAGACGATCGTGCCGCGCGACACGAGCCGAGTCAAGGTCAGGGTTCGATGACGACCGGCGTGCCGAGCGGCGTCACGGCGAAGAGCTTGATCACCAGGTCGTTGGGGAGCCTGATGCAGCCGTGCGAGACGGGCTTGCCGATCGAGAACGTCTCGTTGGTGCCGTGGATGCCGATCGGGCCGCCGTCGGTCCAGGTGCGCAGGACGTTCGAGAACGCCGAGATGCCGAGCGCCCGCGGGCCGTAGGCGCCCGTCGGCGGGTCGACGACGAATCGCTGCGTCACGAAGAACGTGCCGGTCGGTGTCGGCGTGGACGGCTTGCCGATCGCGGCGGGTGAGCGCAGCACGACCCGGCCGGCGCGATACAGCGTGAGCTGGTGCGCAGACACGTCGACGACGATCTTCACGCGCAGCAGCGTCGTCTTGACGGCGTCGCCCGGAACCCAGCCGGTGGTGCCGTTGGGCCAATGCGCCAGGCGCACGCGATACCAGGTCGCCCGGGCGCAGGTCTGGAACCGGTCGAGGATCGACACGGTCGTCGGGAAGCCGTACCGGTCCGAGACGGCCAGCGGCAGGAAGGCGCCGCGCCCGGGGGCCCGGTAGACGTTGGTCGGCTCGAGGACGCGCGCGGCGTAGGTCTGGGTCGAGGTGGCCAGCCTGGTGCTCGTGCCGGAGCACTTCGTGGACGGCTGCGCCGCCCCGCCGCGTGCGGAGCTGCCCCCGGCGAGCGCCACGGAAAGGACCAGGCCGAGCAGAAGCCGCCTTCTCACCGACGGAGCGTAGGTGAGGTTCGGTCAGCCGTCGAGCGGGTCTTTGTTACCGGAGCGCTTGCGCCAGAACGTCAGCGTCCCCGCTGCTCCGGCCAGGAGCAGCGCGACGGCGCTCTTGTTCGGCCGCTTCGTCTCGGGGTCGACTGCCGGCACGGCGTCCTTCGCCTTGCGCTTCAGCAGCCGCTTCCCCACGCCCCAGGCAAGCCAGCCCATGACCGCGTTGCGGCGGTTGACGATGCCCATCGCCCGACTCTACTCCTCGCGACCTAATGCACGCGCTAGACGGCGGCGCGCTTCCGGTTCGGCAGGTGGATCGCCCGCCCGAGCGCCACGAGGCCTGCCTCCTTGACGGCCTCGGAGAGCGTCGGGTGCGCCGCCATCCCGTCGGCGACGGTCTCGACCGTCGACTCGGCGTCGATCGCGACGACGCCTGCCTCGATCAGGTCGGTGACGTGCGGGCCGACCATGACGATGCCGAGCAGCTCGCCGTAGCGCGTCTCGTGGATCGACTTCACCCAGCCGACGGTCTCGGCCTGCATCACGGCGCGCGCATTCGCGACCCAGGGGAACGAGCCGACTGCGACGTCGTCGCCGTACTGCTCGCGGGCCTCCGCCTCGGTCAGCCCGACGCCGGCGATCTCCGGATCCGTGTAGATCGGCCGTGGCACCGCCTTGTTGTTGACGAGGGCGTCGTGCCCGCACGCGTTCTCAGCGGCGACCTCGCCCTCGCGGAACGCGGTGTGCGCGAGCTGCCAGTAGCCGGCGCAGTCGCCGACCGCGTAGATGTGGCTCACCGACGTGCGGCGGGCTTCGTCGGTCGTGATGCCCTTGCGCGCGTCGAACTGCACGCCGGCCGCCTCGAGCCCGATTCCCTCGACGAGCGGACCGCGCCCGACCGAGACGAGCATCAGATCGCACTCCACGCTCTCGCCGTCGCCGAACCACACGGTGAGCGCGTTCCCATGCTGCTCGACGCGTGTGCACTGCTTGCCGAGCTGAAGCGTGACGTCACGCTTGCCGAACGCCTTCGCGAGCTCCTTCGCCGCGTCTGCGTCCTCCTGCGGGATCAGTGTCTCGAGCATCTCGATGACGGTGACCTCGGAGCCGAACCGGTTCAAGATCGACGCGAACTCGCAGCCGATGATGCCGCCGCCGAGGATGACGAGCCGGCGCGGCACCTCGGTCTGGGCGAGCAGGCCGGTCGAATCGACGCACAGGTCGGACTCGAGGCCCGGGATCGGCGGACGGAGCGGGAAGGAACCGGTCGCGATCACCGCGGACTTGAAGCGGACGTCCTCGCCTTGCACGGCGATCGTGTTCGCATCCCTGAACGTGCCGTGGCCCTTCACCCACTCGACGCCGTTCGCCTTGAAGAGGCTGGCGACGCCCGAGGTCATCTGCCGGACGACGCCCGACTTCCACTCGTTGGCAGCTCCGAAGTCGAGGCGCGGCTGGTCGACGCGGACGCCGAGCGATCCGAAGACGTCGTTCGCCTGATGCAGGAACTGGGCCGTCTGCACCCACGCCTTCGTCGGGATGCACCCGACGCGCAGGCACGTGCCGCCGAGCTCGGGCTCCTTCTCGACGCACGCGACGCTCGCGCCGAGCTGCGCGGCGCGGATCGCGGCCGTGTATCCACCAGGGCCTCCGCCCAGCACTGCAACGTCGACGTCCATCTCAGCCTCTCCTCGGTTCTCGGGGTCAGCGTGCGATGCTAGCGCCGCTCTCCATCACGACGACGAGCTTGCCGAACTTGCCGCCTGCCGCGAACGCGTCGTAGGCGGCATCGACGGCATCGAGCGGGAACGTCCGCTCGACCGGGACCGTCAGGCGGCCGGACTCGACAAGCGGCAGGACCCGGCGGCGGAGCCGCTGGACGACCAGCGCCTTCTCCTCGAGGGGGCGCGAGCGCAGCGTCGAGCCGTGAATGCGCCCGCGCTTGACCATCAGCCGGTGCAGGTCGAGCGTCACCTTTGCGCCCGCGCTGGTGCCGATCACCGCCAGCCGCCCGCCGACCGCCAGCCGGTCGATCTCGCCGGCCAGCAGGTCGCCGCCAACGAGCTCCAGGATCACGTCGTATTCGCCCTCGGGCTCGGTCTCGGCGCCGAGCCCCCTGAGCCGATCACCGCTGTGGCGCGCCGCGGCGGTCACGCGCGCGCCGGCGGCGAGGCCGAGCTGAACCGCGGCGACGCCGACACCGCCCGCAGCGCCTGTCACGAGCAGCCGCTCGCCGGCCGCGAGGCCCGCCTGGGTGAACAGCGCGTCGTGCGCCGTCGCGAAGACCTCCATGAAGCCACCCGCCTGCTCGTCCGAGAGGGCGTCGGGCACGGGCAGGGCGTGCCGCTCGTGCACCGCCGCGAGCTCTGCCTGCCCGCCGCCGCCGAGCAGCGCCATCACTCGGTCGCCCACGCGAAAATCGAAGACGTTCCCCCCTACGGCGGCGACCTCGCCGGCGCACTCCAGGCCCGGCACGTCCGGCGGGGCGCCCGGAGGCGGCGGATAGCCGCCGGCCCGCTGCGCCAGATCGGCGCCGTTGATGCCGGACGCGCGCACCCGGATCAAGAGCTCTCGGTCGAGAGGCGCCGGATCCGGCCGCTCCTCGACCCGCAGCCGCCCGCCGCTGACGATCGCCGCCCTCATCGCCTTCGCATCGTATGGAGGGAGGCTCGTCGGCTGATCGGGTCGCCGATCATCAACGGTCAAATCTTCCCGCGCTTCCTCCATTTCGCGTAGATGTCCTTGACGGTGCTCATCGTGTCCCGCACCGACTCCGCGGCGCTGAGCTTCCCCTGGGAGACCTGCGCGAACATCTGCGGGATCAGGTACTTCGAGAAGGTCTCGTCGATCGCCGCGTTCGTCGTTCCCGGATAGCCGATGTTGTGCGTGTACTTCTCGGCGATCGTCGTGAGGATCGAGTACTTCCCCTTCGGCTTGTGCGGGTCAGCGGCCGCGACCTTGCGGATCTGGTCGAACGGGAATGCGCCCGGGAAGCTCGGGAAGTTGTACAGCTGCGACGCGAGCGTCGCCTGCTTGTAGTTGATGCACAGGTCGGCGACGAACCTCTCGGCGTTCTCCTTGTTCTGTGAGAACTTCCAGATCGAGTAGCACCCCATCACGTGCTCGAGGCCGAGCCGCCCGTGCGGACCGCTGGGGATCGGCCAGATCCAGAGGTCGTCGGCAAACGGAAGGTTCTGGGCCTCAGGCGTCCGGGTCGCGGAGATCGCGTTCAGGATCATCGATCCGGTGCCCGCGTACAGGTAGTTGTTGTTCGAGGCCGGGTTCCAGCCAAAGATCTCGGACGTCTCGCCGTTCTTGTAGAGGTTCGCCATGAAGCTGACGGCTTCGATGGTCTTCTTGGAGTAGAGCGCCGGCTGGTTCTCGGCGTTCTGGATGAAGCCCCCGAAGCACATCAGGAAGGCGATCAGCGCCATGTTGGAGTCGAGCTCCTGCGACTGGCCGATCCCGATCGGATGGCCGATCGCCTTCAACTTGGGGGCCGCCTTGGCCACGTGGTCCCAGGTCGCCGGCGACTCTCCGACGCCGTTCCAGAGGTCGTGCCGCCAGACCACGGGATCCGGGACGTAGTTGTCCGAGATCGCGAAGTACTTCTTCGTCTTCGGGTTGTAGGTGGACAACTTGCCGAGTGCGCCGTACTTCCCCACCTTCCCCTCGACCTCGTGGACGATCGAGGCGTGGTTGATCACCTGGTCCTCGTACGAGGCCATCGGGTGCAGGTTCATGAAGAGGTCGTGGCCGCTCTGCGCCGCGACCTCGGCTGCGGCGCGGGTGTCGAGCAGGGTGTTGTTGATGTGCTCGACGTTGACCTGGACGTCGTTCTTCTGCCCCCACTGCTTGACCCAGGTGTTGTCGAACCAGTCGTCGTAGGCGGGCACGAAGTGGACCCACTGGATGATCGAGAGATCTCCCTTCAGCCAGCGGCCCTTGTACCTCAACGGCCCGGCGAAGGCGTACGGCGCGCCCGCACCCGCGACGCTGATCGCGACCGCTCCCGCACCGGCCTTCCTGAGCAGCTCTCGTCTGGTCAAGCGCGTTCCGGCCTGATCGACGTCGGCGTTGCTGTTATCCGACATGCGTCTCTCCTTTCGCACCTAGCGGAATGCGCCGCCGGTGAACCCCGTGATGAAGCGGTTCAAGAACGCGTTGTAGACGAGGGCCAGCGGGATGCTCGGGATCAGGATGGCGGCCATGATCCCGGGCCAGTTGTACAAATCACCGCGGATGAGATCGGTCGGCACGCCCACCGTGAGCGTGCGGTTGGTCGAGCTCGAGATGAACGTAATCGCATAGACGAACTCGTTCACGACGAGCGAGAACGTGAAGATGACGACGGTGAGGATCCCGGGGACCGAGATCGGGATGACGATCCGAACGAATGCGCCGAGCCGCGAACAGCCGTCGATCAGAGCCGCGTCCTCCAGCTCCCGTGGAATCGACTTGAAGAAGCCCATCAGCAGCCAGATCGCGAACGGGATCGTGAACGACGGATAGACCAGGATCAGGGCCCAGAGCCGGTCCTCGAGGTGGACCTTCGAGATCACGCGCGAGAGCGGCAGGAAGAGCAAGGTCGGCGGCACGAGGTACGTGAGGAAGATCGCCACGCCGAGGCTCCTCCCTGCCCGCCCGGACAGTCGGGCGAGGGCGTAGCCCGCCGGCAGCGCCACGGCGAGGGTGATCAAGACGACCATGAGCCCGACGAAGGTCGAGTTGCGGATCCAACGCAGGTAACCGGTGTGGTGGAACAGGTAGCCGTAGCTCGCGAGCGTCGGGTGGAAGTTCCACACCTTGGTCGGGTCATAGACCTGCGCCTGGTTCTTGAACGACGTGATCGCCATCCACGCGAAAGGGAACGCGAGGACGATCGTCAGGGGGATCGCCACGCCGTACGCGAACGCCTTGTGACGCCAGCCGCTCGTCACCTCACGTCACCTCGACCCGGCGGGCGAACACGAGCATGCCGATCGTGACGACGGCGAGCACGGGGAGCATGAACAGCGCAATCGCGGCTCCCTCGCCGATGTTCCCCGAGTTGATCCCGGTCTGGAACGCCCAGGTGGTGAGCACCTGGGTCGAGTTGAACGGACCTCCGTTGGTGAGGATGTACGGGACGACCATGTCGGTCGCGGTGAAGATGATCCCGAACAGCACGGCCACGATCGCGATCGGCAGCTGGAGCGGCAGCGACACGTACCAGAACTTCTTCAATCCAGTCGCGCCGTCCATCGCGGCTGCGTCGTCGACCTCCTGAGGGATCGATGAGATCCCCGCGATGAAAATCACGGTTGCAAAGGGAATCGTCCGCCAGGCCTGAACCGCGATGATCGCCGCCATCGCCGCGTGCGGCGTTCCGAGCCAGGTCGGCGGACTCGTCGCCTTCACGAGGTGTAGGTGAACGAGGAACCAGTTGAAGATGCTCGCCTGCGGATCGAAGAACCAGAGAAAGCCGATCGAGGTCAGTGCGACCGGAGCCGCCCATGGCAACAGGACGAGGAAACGGAGAAACCAGCGTCCACGGAAGTTCCGGACGAGCGCGTGGGCGAGCAGCCCCGCGCAGACGATCACCACGGCCTGCGAGACGAGCGTGAAGAAGACCGTGTTCCAGATCGCGCTGCGGAAAATCGGATCGTGCAGCTCCGACCTGAAGTTGGCGAGACCGACCCACTTGCCGCTGAGCGAGCCTGCCGTCGCATCGGTGAAGCTGAGATAGACGGCGAGCACCAGCGGCAGGCCGACCAGCACGGCGATGAAGAGCGTCGCGGGAGAGATCAGGAGCGTCGCGAGGAAACCTCGTCGCTCGGTCACGTATCGGTGTCTGGCTCGGCGCCCGCTCGCGGATGCCATGACGGCGCGAATGTAACAGGGTCCCTCGCCGGCTGCGGCGGACGATCGACCCGTTAGTCTGCCCGCCGTGGCTGCGATCGAGCTCGAGCAGCTGACGAAGACCTATCCCGACGGAACGAAGGCCGTCCGCGGGCTCGACCTGGGCATCGGCGACGGCGAATTCGTCGTCTTCGTCGGCCCCTCCGGATGCGGCAAGACGAGTGCACTGCGGATGATCGCCGGGCTCGAGCACATCTCGTCCGGGACCGTCCGGGTCGATGGTGAGGTGGTCAATGACCTCCCACCGAAGGCTCGCGACATGGCGATGATCTTCCAGAATTACGCCCTCTATCCGCACATGAGCGTGTACGACAACATGGCATTCGGGCTCAAGATGCGCGGCATCGACCGCGACGAGATCCGCCGCCGGGTCGAGCAAGCCGCGAGCATCCTCGGGTTGTCAGAGGCGATGGGCAAACGGCCGAGGCACCTTTCCGGCGGCCAGCGGCAGCGGGTGGCAATGGGTCGCGCGATCGTGCGGGAGCCCCAAGCCTTCTTGATGGACGAGCCCCTCTCGAACCTCGATGCGAAGCTGCGCGTCCAGGTTCGCGCGGAGATCGCGCGCATCCAGCGCGATCTCCGCGTCACGACGATCTACGTCACCCACGATCAGAGCGAGGCCGTGACGCTCGGCGACCGCATCTGCGTCCTGCGTGACGGGGTGCTTCAGCAGGTCGACCGGCCGCAGGTGGTGTACGAGCGACCGGCAAACCTATTCGTGGCCGGCTTTATCGGCTCGCCTGCGATGAACCTCGCCGAGGCCGAGCTCGTCGAGAGGAACGGCGACCTGGTTGCGCGCTTTGGTCCTCACCAGCTCGATGTGCCGCGAGAGCTCACGGCCGTGCGGCCGCGACTCCGCAGCTATGCGCGTCGACGAGTCGCGCTCGGGATCAGACCGGAGGACATCGGGCACGAGACTCCGGGCCTTGCCAATGCCCATCTCGATGTCGAGGTCGACATCCGCGAGGACCTGGGATCGGAGGTCTTCCTACACTTCGCGGTCGATGCACCCGTTGTCAAGATCGACGCGCTTCGCGAGGTGGTGGGCGATGAAGCGCTCGAGGCAGCCGACATCCAGACGCATCACCATGGCAGTCCGTTCGTCGCGCGAGCAGCGCGGGGCACGACTGCGCGGGAAGGCGAGACGGCCCGATTGCCGGTGAACACCAGGCTGCTCCACTTCTTCGATCTCGAAACCGGCGAAGGGATCTACGGCGAGAGCTGAGAGCGCCTCTATTGCTCGAGAACCCACTGTGGCTCGTACGAGTACGCGACGCGACCGAACCAGTTGTCTGACGAAATACCGAGGTTCGAGTAACCGAGCCCCGGGAAGAAGAGGCGGATCTCGGTCTGCATTGCCATCGCGGCGATCACGCCCACCACTACGGCGACCCCCGGGACGTGGCTGGCGCCCACCATGAACGAACGTTGTACCGTCGTTTGGCCGTAGAAGGAGCCGTAAGCGCCGTTGTATTGCTGTTCTGGTGTCTGGCCCGGCTGCGAGAGGTCGGCCATCAGCGGCCAGCCGCCGTCGATGTTGACCGTGACGTCTGTTCCTTGACTGAGATTCGATGTCTCACCGAGCGAGACGAAGCACCACACGTAAGCTTCGCCGCCTCCGAAGACGCTAAGAAACGCAGACGCGTCGAAGCGATAGGTGAACCGCGAGAGGCCGGTCGGCGGCGGGAACGGAATCAGTGTCTTCCAGCTGCGTATCCAGAAGTAATTGATTGTTGGGTCGTATTGATCAACAGGGATCTCGTCCGGGCCGACAGCGAGGTCGCCCGAGTACCACACCTCGCCTGGGTAACCGCCTGGAACCGTGACGATCTCGCCTGAGGTGGGGTACTTTCCGTGGGCGACCACGTTGATGTTCTCGCTCGCAGGCCCGGCCTGGACGATGCCTGTGGTTCCGAAGCCGAAGATGCCAAGCGTCGGGTCGAATCTGGCGGGCGCGATCCGGCGCGACAGAAGCGGCTTGGTGGCGCGAATCAGCGACGGCTCTGACTCGAGAGGTTCTGGAGGCGGCAACTCCGATCGCGATCGCCTCAACGCTCCGACGAGTCCTCCGCGCCGCTCCTGGAACTCACGGTAAGACTCGGACGGATCCTTGCCGGCGGCGAGGAGGCGGTCGCGAATCCGGTCGAACCTTTGCAGCTGCCCATCCAAGCTGAAAAGCTCGGCTTCGAGCTGCTTGCGCTGAAGCATCGCTTCGGCGTCGACCTCGGGTGGCCGATGCGGTTGAGTCGCTTCTTGAGTCATCACCCCTCCTCGAGTCAGGTCTGATCTTCGACGGTTGCGTTTGGGGCGTTCGTCTTCACCGACTCACTCCCGTTCAGCGCCCCTTCCTTCGACTCGTACGCTTCGCTCGTCGTAATCACCTGCCCGTTGCCAGCGAGCAGATTGAAGTAGTACTTGCCAGATGAGCCCTTCTCGAGCACAAACTCGCCAGCCATGCTGACCCTCCCGGTCGACGCAATGCATCGACAGGATCGCGACCTCGCGCGTAGACAAGCCGACCTAGATCGCCGACCTGCGAGTAGCGTCGTCTTGCTCTAGGCCGGTTCGCCCGACCTGGAAGAAGCCGCAGCAACGATTGACCGTGCGGCCGCACAAGCCTCCATCTCGTTGCTCATATCGAGCATCACATTCGGCCCACCGACTGTCAACGGCTGGCAGCAAAGGTGGCGCGGGCGCTCGTAGGATGAGTCCTGATGCTCTTCCCCGGTGAGGTCATCTCGTACATGTGCCGTGAGGAAGGCGTCAATCTGCAGCGCGGCCTGACTTCCACCTGCGCGAATCAGACGCCGACTCGCCACGCGCTCACCACAGGCTGTCCGAGCCGGCTTGCGAAGCGTAATTCCGCCCGCTCGTCCGGCCCCAGGAACGGAGCGCCGGATCACCAACCCGAGGACACCGCATGAGCCCGCAGATTCCGATGGTGGTCGAGCAGACCGCGTTCGGCGAGCGTGCCTTCGACATCTACTCACGTCTCCTCAACGATCGGATCATCTTCCTCGGCAGCCCCGTCGACGACGAGATCGCGAACCTGACAATCGCCGAGCTGCTGCATCTCGAGTCCGAGGACCCCGACAAGGAGATCGCCCTCTACATCAACTGCCCCGGCGGCTCCGTCTACGCCGCCCTGGCCATTTACGACGCGATGCAGTTCGTCAAGCCCGCGATCGCGACGATCTCCGTCGGAATCGCGATGTCGGTGGCAGCGCTGCTGCTTGCCGGCGGCGCGCGCGGGAAACGGATGGCGCTCCCGAACGCCAAGATCCTGATCCACCAGCTCTGGGGCGGCTTCGAGGGCGAGGCGAGCGACATCGAGATCCAGGCGCGGGAGACGATCGCGCTCAAGCGGCGGATGGAGGAGCTGATCGCGCAGCACAGCGGGCAGCCGCTCGAGAAGGTCGTCCAAGGACATGGAACGCGACTACTTCATGAGCGCAGAAGAAGCCGTCGCATACGGGATCATCGACCGGGTGCTCACGCACCGCATCAGCAGTCGGAAAGGGCAGGCAACGTTTTCGCATCCAGGCCCCACCTAAACCTAAAGAGCCTGTAAATCGAGAGGAATTCTCGGGAGGGCTGGCACGGCCTGGCCGGAGGCGGTTGGTGCGCTCTTACGGCGCCGCCACAGCAACGCGCGGAAGAGTCGCTTGTCGTTGTCGCCGTTCCCAACCGACCGCGGGCCTGCTGGTGCGCGGCCGCGAAGGGGTGGTCTCACCCGATCGCCGTGCCCGTCAGTCGAGCAGACGACCTTAAACGGAAGCATCAGCGATACCGGGGACGATGGTCACGCTAACCTCTCCAGCAGCACCGCAAGCCCGAACGGAGAGAGGGGCGAGACGCAGATGAGCGCGAATGTTGGAGACAGGATCGTCGTCGAATCCGAAAGAGCTTCCCAGCCGGGCCGGGCAGGAGTAATCGAGGAGGTGCTCCATGAAGCGCCTCCGCTTGTCCGCGTCCGGTGGGAGGACGGGCACACCAGCATCCTCACGCCTTCTGCTGGCGTCGCCAGGATCACTGCCCCGAGAACCCAGACCAAGTCCTAGCCGGCGCGACGCGCCTCCAACAAGTACTGCCACACCGGGGGCGTATACGACTCTGTCCTGCAGCCGTATCACGTTCTGACTCTTGACGATCGCGCAGGCGACTCTTATCTACCGGCTGTCCGGCGGCGCGGGCGCGTGTCGAAAACGATGTCCCACCAGGGGGCGCTGACTCCGAAGCCGCGCTCGTGGTCTTCGAAATGGTGGCGCATATGTAGCTCGCGAAGACGATGCCCGAATCGGCCTTTCGGATGCGTGTGGTGAAGGGCGAAGTGGACGGTGTCGTAGATGACGTAGCCGAGGTAGAAGCCGGCGGTCACGGGCCATACGAGTGGTCGACCGAGCGCGGCAAGGAACAAGCCCAGGAAGAGGAGTGCGAGTGGGATCGAGAAGGCCGGTGGCAGCACCAGGCGGCGTGGGTCGTTGGGATGATCGTGGTGGACGCCGTGGATCATCCAGTGCAGCCGTAGGCCGAAGCCTTTTTCGGGTTCGAAGTGAAAGACGCTGCGGTGTCCCCAGTACTCGCAGAGCGTCCAGAACAGGTATCCGCCGCCTGCGCCCAGCAATGCTTCGGGCACGCCTAGCTCGCTGACGGCGAGCACGCCGAGGAGGCAGACCACGGGTAGAAACACAAGCGCAGGCGTTGCAGGGTGCGCACGAGTGAGCCGGTCGAGCGTCGGCGAAGGGAAGATCGGCGGAGATGCCCGAAGCTCTTCGGCTTCTCTCACTGTCGCGGAATCGACGATCACGATCCGACGGCTCGCATCGCGAGCGCCAGTGCCTCGAACGCCGCCAAGAGCCAGAGAACCCGCACATGACGGGGAAGAGAGGCGAACCGGTCGAGTGCCTGGTGCTTCAAGTCCTCTTCGCCACCGTAGCCCACCTCGCCTGAGAATCGCGTGAACGCGGGCTGCGTGGCTCGCAGAAGAACCGGCGAATCTAGTCACCGCATCGCCATCGAAGATGCGGAGCCGACCCTCCCGATACCGGTCATCGTTCGATATCGCCGAGCAACTTCGCGTCCGTAGACTGCTCGGTAATGGCTTCAAAACTGGACGGAATCCACCACGTCACGTGCATCACCGGCGACGCGCCGCAGAACGTCGAGTTCTACGCGCACACGCTCGGGCTGCGGATGGTCAAGAAGACCGTCAACCAGGACGACCCGACCGTCTACCACCTCTTCTACGCCGACGAGCACGGGTCGGCCGGCGCCGACATCACCTTCTTCGAGTACCCCGGCCTGCCCCGCGGCCGTGCGGGCGACGGCATGGTGCACCGCGTGCGCTTCCGCGTCGGCTCGGAGGACGCGCTGGACTTCTGGGAGACTCGCGTCGGCGGTACGCGCACCGACGACTCGGTCGTCTTCGACGATCCGGAAGGGCTGACGCTGGAACTGGTCGTCGACGACTCGGGCGACGAACCGCTCGTGGCGCGTCATCCGGAGATTCCCGAGGAGCACGCGCTCCGTGGATTCGACGGCGTCCGTGCGTACGCGTCGAGCCCCGAGGCAAGCGCGCCGTTCCTCGCCGCGCTCGGCTTCGAGCCCGGGTGGAGCTCCCACGGGGAGCGGCGGCACGGCACCTACGTCTTCGATGCGCCGCCGGCCGAGACGCCGCGGCGCGGAGCGGGCACCGTGCACCACGTCGCGTGGTCGGCGCCGACCGACGAGCACGCTGCCTGGGTCGCCCGCGTCCGCGAAGCGGGCGGGCAGCCGACGCCGGTGATCGACCGCTTCTGGTTCCGCTCGATCTACTTCCGCGAGCCGAGTGGCGTGCTCTTCGAGATCGCCTCGCTCGGCCCGGGCTTCGGGATCGACGAGGACGAGGCGCATCTGGGTGAGAAGCTGATCCTGCCGCCCGCCTACGAGCACCTGCGCGCGGAGATCGAGCCGAGGCTGACGCCGCTGCCCAACCCGCGCGAGCTCGTGTGACCGTCCGCGAGCGGCCGGCGGCGGACGTTGCCGAGGGCGCGCTCGTTCTGTTCCACGGTCGCGGCGCCGACGAGCACGATCTGTTCCCGCTGCTCGACGCGCTCGATCCGGAGCGGCGCCTGCACGGCTACACGCCGCGCGGGCCGCTGCACCTGCCGCCCGGCGGCGCCCACTGGTACGCCGTGCGGCAGATCGGCTATCCGGATCCGTCGACGTTCAGCCCGACCTACGACGCGGTGTCGGAGTGGCTCGCGTCGCTGCCGTACGAGCACGTGGTGCTGAGCGGCTTCTCGCAGGGCGCCGTGATGTCGTACGCGCTCGGCCTGGGCCGTGGGCAACCGCGCCCCGACGCGATCCTCGCGTTCTCCGGCTTCGTCCCTCAGGTCGAAGGCTTCGAGCTCGACCTCGACCCGCCGCTGCCGCCGGTGACGATCGCGCACGGATCGCTCGACCCCGTGATCTCCGTCGAGTTCGGCCGCGCCGCGCGCGACCTGCTCACCACGGCGGGCGCCGACGTCACGTACTCCGAGTCGCCGATCCCCCACACGATCGACCCGCGGGCCGTCGAGATCGCGCGCGAGCGGCTCTGGGCGGCGCTCGGTTAGGAGGGCGTGAGGCGCCTGAGCATGGTGAAGGCGCCGTGGTAGTCGCCCACCTGCTCGAAGCCGTTGCGCTCGTAGAAGCCGACCGCCGGCGAGTCGTGCTCGACGCTCAGCGACAGGCCGGGGTAGCCCTCGGCCTTCGCCTTCTCGACGAGCGCATCCAGCAGCTCCTGCCCGATGCCGTGCCGGCGGCGCGACGGCACCACGGCGATGGTCAGCTCGGGCGTCGTCTCGTCGACGAAACCGTAGCCCGGTGAGGCGGCGGAGAACCGCCGTAGCCAGGCTGCGCCGATCGGATGCCCGGCCTCCATCGCAATCAGCGAGAGGTCACCGGGCCTCCCCCAGTTCTCCGTGTAGCGCGCCAGGGGGATGTCGGCCTCGAACCCGGCGACGCGCCAGTGGTATGCGTGGGCGAGCATCGACCGCATGAACGTGACATCGGCGTGCGAGGCCCGGCGAACCATCGTCCGCCTACAAGGCGAGCGCCGGCTCTTCGAGGAACTGCTTGACCGTACGCAGGAAGTCGGCTCCGTCCGCACCGTCGACGGCGCGGTGGTCGACTGTCAACGTCATCGTCATCAGCGGCCGCGCAACGATCTTGCCGTCGACCACCACAGCACGCTCCTCGGTCGCCCCGACGGCGAGGATCGCGGCCTGCGGCGGGTTGAGGACGGCGACGAACTGCTCGATCCCGAACATGCCGAGGTTCGAGATCGTGAACGTGCCGTCCTCGAGGTCGTGCGCGGTGAGCTTGCTGTCGCGGGCGCGACCGACGATGTCCCCGCGCGTGGCGGCGAGCTCGGCGAGCGTCAGACGCTCGGCCGAGCGCACGACCGGCACGACGAGCCCCTGCGGCGCAGCGACCGCGATGCCGATGTTCGCCGTCGGGAACTTGAGCAGTGCGTCGTCGGTGAACTGCACGTTGACGCCGCGATGCTTCATCAGCGCCTGCGCGCACAGCTTCGCGAGGAGGTCGGTGACGGTGATCCGCACGTCGGGATTCGCCTCGCGCTGGCGCGCGACGACCTCGTTCGCGCGGGTCATATCGGCGCTCACCGTGAGCTGGAAGACGGGTGCCTGCCACGCGGCCGTCAGGCGGCGCGCGATCGTCTTGCGGATGTTCGTCAGCGGCACCGACTCGACGTCCCCGCTCGGGGCCGCCGCTGGCGCTGCGGCTGGCGCGCCGACGGCGCTGCGCTCGACGTCCTCCGCCACGATCCGCCCGTCGGGACCGGTCCCGCGGAGCTGCGCGAGGTCGATCCCGCGCTCGCGCGCGAGCCGCCGGGCGAGCGGCGAGGCCTTGATCCGGCCGCCGTTCGCAGAGCTGCTCGCCGCGGCCGGCTCTGCGGGACGTGTCCCGGTGCCAGGCACCTTGGTGCCTGGCACCTGCTTGGCGGGCTCGGGTTCGTCCGGCGCCTCGGGCGCATTCGCCGCGGGCGCGGCGACCTCCTCGCCCGCCTCGCCGATCCAGGCGATCGTCTCGCCGACGGGCGCCTCGCCCTCGGGCAGCGCGATCTTCAGCAGGACGCCGGCGAAGTCCGACTCGACCTCCTGCGTGACCTTGTCGGTGTCGATCTCGTAGAGCGGCTCGCCCTTCGCGACCTGCTCGCCTTCCGACTTCAGCCAGCGTGTGACCGTGCCGGCCTCCATGCCCTGACCGAGCCGCGGGAGCTTGACCTCGTTGGCCACGCCGCGAGCTTACTTCCCGACGGTTCGCCTGATCGCGGCGAGCACGTCCTCGGCGTTCGGGACGACGAACTGCTCCATCACGGGTGCGAACGGGAGCGGTGCGAACTTCGAGCCCACGCGCTCGATCGGCGCGTCGAGCCAATCGAACGCCTGGTACTGCAGCACGGCCGCAACCTCGGCGCCGAAACCCATCCGCGTGACCGCCTCGTGCGCGATCACGGCGCGGTTCGTCTTCTTGACGCTCGCGACGAGCGACTCTTCGTCGAGCGGCTGCAGGGTGCGCGGGTCGACGACCTCGACCGAGATCCCATCGTCCTCTGCGGCCTTCGCCGCCTCGAGCGAGCGGTGCACGAGCGGCCCAGTGGCGATCACGGTCACGTCGGTGCCCTCGCGGACGACGCGCGCCTTGCCGAGCGGGATCGGCTCGAGCTCGTCGGAGACCTCCCCTTTGACCGGGTAGAGGAGCCGGTGCTCGAAGACGATCACCGGGTTGTCGTCGTAGATCGCCGACCAGAGGATCCCGCGCACGTCTTGCGGCGTCGACGGGAACGCGACCTTGAGCCCGGGAACGTGCACGAGCCAGGCCTCGAGCTGCTGCGCGTGCTGCGCGCCCGGCGACCAGCCGGCCCCGCCCTGCGTGCGGATCGTCAGCGGAACCTTCACCTGGCCGCCCGACATGTACCGGTGCTTGGCGGCCTGGTTGACGATCTGCTCCAGCGAGAGCGTCAGGAAGTCCTCGTACATGATCTCGACGACCGGTCGCATCCCGGCCATCGCGGCGCCGATGCCCGCGCCGACGATCGCCATCTCGGAGATCGGCGTGTTGCGGACACGCTCGGGCCCGAACTCGTCGAGCAGCCCCTGCGTCACGCCCATCGAGCCGCCCATCTCGGCGATGTCCTCGCCCATCACGAAGACGTCCTCGTCGGCGCGCAGCGCCGCGCCGAGCGCGTCGCGGACGGCCTCGCGGTAGGTGATCTCAGGCATAAATGTTCTTCAGCGCGTCTTCGGGCTGCGGGTCGGTGCCGTTCTTCGCGAACTCGAGCGCCGTGTCGACGACGCCGACCGCCTCTGTGTCGAGCGCCTCGAACTCCTCGTCGGAGAGCCCGAGTCGCGCGCGCAGCCGCGGGATCGGGTCGTGCTCGGCAGCGTCCTCGCGATCGTCCTTGCTTCGGTAGACCTGCGGGTCGCCGATGTAGTGCCCGTGCATCCGGTAGGTGCGGATGTCGAGGAAGACGGGGCCGTGGCCGTCGCGCGCGTACTCGAGCGCGTCGAGCGCGGCCTCGTAGACCGCCTCGACGTCCTGCCCGTCGACCTTGCGCGAGCGCATGTCGTAGGAGAGCGCGCGCTTGCTCATGTCGTCCCAGACCGGCGAGTGTTGCCAGCCCGGCGTCGACTCCGCCCAGTGGTTGTTCTCGCACACGAACACCGTCTTCGTCTGCCACAGCTGCGCCAGGTTCAGCGACTCGTGGAACGTGCCGATGTTGGTGGTGCCGTCGCCGAAGAAGGCGACCGCGACTCGCGGCTCGTCGCGCAGCTTGAACGCGAGCCCGGCTCCGGTCACGGCCGGGAGGCCGCCGCCGATGACCGCGTTCGCGCCGTAGTTGCCGCGCTCGACGTCGTAGAGGTGCATCGACCCGCCGTAGCCGTGCGAGCAGCCCTCCATCTTCCCGTACAGCTCCGCCATCACGGCGTTCGGGTGGGTGCCGCGGGCAAGTGTGTGGCCGTGCGCGCGGTGCGTCGAGGCGAAGATGTCGCCGTCCTCCATCGCCTGGCAAACGCCGACGGCGACCGCCTCTTGGCCGATCGCGACATGGAGGAAGCCGGGGAGCTCGCCCGCACGGAACCGCTCCTCGACCCGCTCCTCGAAACGGCGGATCAGGAGCATCTCGCGCAGGAACTCGCGCAGGGTCTCCTCCCCGAGGGTGTGCCTCTTCTCGACCTTCGCCACGGGACCGCAGTGTACGTTTTGCGCCGTGAGCCTCGCGGGCGATTGGCTGGACCTGCATGCGGCGCTGCCGGACGGCTGGGAGCGGGTCGAGGTGCGGCTCACCACCGCCGACGAGGCGCCGGCCGGTCGTGCAGTCTCGCTGCTTGCCCCCGCACAGCCGTTTCGGGCCTCGGCGACCGAGATCCGGTTCGAAGTGGCGCTCGACGGTACCGCGCTCAGCCCCGACCTCGTGACGCGCCTGCTCCGCCGCGTCGACGACGCACGCGTGATCGGGCGCCTCGAGCTCTCGGGGAGCCGCGTGGCGGTACGCGTAGAGCCCGAGCCGGAGCAGTCGCTTGCCGACGCGTGGCGGAGCGCGCTCACCACCTTGCCGCCCGACTGGAGCGATCTTTACGCAGAGGTGCGATTCAGCTCGAGCGACTACATCGAGCCGGGCGCCGTGATGTGCGCCCCCATGAACCCGCGCCGCGACGGCGAGCGTGCCGCGATGCGTTTCCGCTCGGCGCGCCTGGCCGGCTACGGAGCCTCCGCGTCGATGGTCACGCGCTGCCTCGAGCGGTGTGACGCGGCCGGCGTGCACGGGTCGATCGAGGTGCTGCGAGTCCTCAGCGACACGCACCTGGCCGCGACGCAGGGCCCGACCTGGCTGCTCTCGGGCAAGAACGTCTGATGGGCGCCGACCCGGTCTCGTGGTTCCTGATCGAGCCGGGCTGGCGGGTCGAGTCCGCCGACGGGAGCGAGCTCGGCCGCGTCGAGGAGGTGCTCGGCGACCAGAACGAGGACATCTTCGACGGGCTCGCCGTCGCCTCCACCGTCTTCGGCCGCCCCCGCGACGTCCCGGCCGAGCAGGTGGGCACGATCGTCGAAGGCACGGTCTCGCTGACGATCGACGCCGACGCCTTCGGGCGACTGCCCGAGAGCAAGGAGCCCGCGGTGTCGGAGCGGATCGAGCCGGAGAAGGCGTCGCTCCTCGGGCGCGCGGAGGAGCACGCGGTCGATCCGCATGTTCACGGCCGCCGGGTCCCACTCGTGCGCCGCGTGCTGCTCTGGTTCGGCCTCTCAGGGCGTCGCTGATCGACGCACTCGCACAGGCGGCGGCGATCCGCGCCGGCGAGCTGACGGCGTTCGAGGCGGTCGAGTCGGCGATCGCACACATCGAGACGACGAACCCGGAGCTCAACTTCCTCGTCACCGACTGCTTCGACGAGGCCGCGACGACCGCGCAGGGACCTCTTCCCGACGGGGCGTTCACGGGTGTACCGATGCTCGTGAAGGACCTCACCGAGACCGGGGGCCTGCGCACCACGTTCTCGTCACGCGCGTTCGCGGACTACACGCCTGAACACGACTCGGCGGTCGTGCGCCGGCTCAAGCACGCGGGCTTCGTCGTGCTCGGGAAGTCGAACACGCCGGAGTTCGGGATCACGAGCGTGACCGAGTCCGACCTGAACGGCGCCTGCCGGAACCCGTGGGACCCGGCGCGGACACCGGGAGGCTCGTCGGGCGGCGCCGCTGCCGCGGTCGCCGCCGGCGTGCTCGCGCTGGCGCACGGCTCCGACGGCGGCGGCTCGATCCGGATCCCGGCCTCGTGCTGCGGGCTCTTCGGGTTGAAGCCGTCCCGCGGCCGCGTCTCCCCGGCGCCGTACGTGAGCGGCTCGCTCGAGCTGTCCCAGAACGGCCCGCTGTCCGTGACCGTGCGCGACGCTGCAGCGTTCCTCGATGTGATCGCCGGGTACGAGTGGGGCGACGCGAACGTGCTGCCGTCGCCAGAGCGACCTTTCCTCGACGAGGTCGGCCGCGATCCCGGCCGGTTGCGCATCGCCTTCACCAGCGTCCCGCCGATTCCGCATACGGTCGAGCCTGCCGTCGTCGCAGTCGCCCGCGCGGCCGCCGACGCGCTCGACGCTCTCGGCCACGACGTTGTCGAGCGCACGCCGCCGTGGAGCGACGAGAGCCTGCTGAGCACCTTCGCCGTGTTGTGGCAGACGTCGCCTGCGCTCTACCCGGTCCGCGACCGCTCCCTGCTGATGCCCCTGAACCGCGCCTTGGCCGAGTCGGCCGACGCGACGTCGAGCGTGGCGTTCGCGCGGGCGGCGGGCGCGCTCCAGACGGCGGCGCGGCGGGTGCTCGCGTTCTGGCAGGACGTCGACGTGGTGCTGACGCCCGGCCTCGCGAAGCTGCCGGTGCCGATCGGGTGGGTCTTCGAGCCGGAGGACCCGTGGGAGCAGTTCAGGCGCGGCGGTGAGTTCACGCCGTTCACGCCGCTCGTCAACGTCACCGGCCAGCCGGCGGCCGCCGTCCCTTTCGCGCTCGTCGACGGATTGCCGGTCGGGGTGCAGCTGATCGGGCCGCCGGTCGGGGAGGCGCTCCTGCTGCGGCTGGCGGCGCAGCTCGAGGCGGCCCACCCGTGGGCCGACCGGCTCCGGGCGCTTTAGCCGATCGACCGCGCGAGCTCGCGCGCGAGCTTCGTCGCGCCGCGCTCGTCCGGTGCGACGACCAGGCACGTGTCGTCGCCGGCGAGCGTGCCGACCACGAGCGGGTGGCCGACGCGGTCGAGCGCCCGCGCGATCGCCGGCGCCGAGCCGATCTCCGACTGGACGACGACGATGTTCCGGGCGGCGACGGCGCTGCGCCCGAACTGGTCGAGCAGGGCCTGAAGCGTCTCCCGCGGATCCGTGCGGCGACGGCGGGCCGGCGCCACGTACCGCTGGCCCCCGAGCGCGTCCGGCTCCTTCTCGATCCCGAGCTCGCGGAGGTCGCGGGACACGGTGGCCTGGGTGACCGGGCAGCCGGCGGCAGCCAGCGCCTCCTGCAGCTCCCGCTGGGTGCCGAGCCTGCGCCGCTCGATCAGGCTCAGGACGAGCCGCTGGCGCTCACCTTTGCTCGACTGGCGCTCCCCGCGGTCCTGCATACTGCCGGGAGCATGGCGCAATCGGCTCAGGCCTGGAAGGAGCGCGCTGCGGCCATCCGGGCGCGCGCGGGCAAGACTCTCGGTGACGCCTCCGACGCGAGGCGCCGCGCCCGGTCGACGAACGGCAGCGGCTCGGTCACGATCGTGCCGCCGCGGAAAGGCCTGTTCGGCGCCGCGCGGGCCGCCGCCGAGCGCGCGCAGCGCGTCATCCGGCTCGAGCTCGAGCTGGCCGCGCTGGAGGTCAAGAAGAAGACGACGTCGCTCGTCATCGGGATCGGCCTCGCGCTCGGAGCAGCGTTCGTCGCGCTCTTCGGTCTCCTGTTCGCGTTCGCGACGATCGCGGCCGCCCTTGCGACCTTTTTGTCGATCTGGCTGTCGCTGCTGATCGTCACGGCCGGGCTGTTCGTGCTCACCGGCCTGCTCGGCCTGCTCGCGATCCGACGCTTCAAGAAGGGGTCGCCGCCGGTGCCGAAGGCGGCGCTCCGTGAGGCGAAGCTGACGTCGGAGGCGCTCAAGCGCTGATGCCCGGCGGCGGCCGCACCCCCGACGACATCCGGCGCGACCTCGAAGGCGAGCGCAGCCAGCTCGTCACCGCGGTCGCCGACCTGCGCGTCGCGGTCGACGAGACCGCCGCGAAGGTGAAGGCGGTGAGGGCGAAGGTGCCGCTGGTCGCCGCCGGCGTGACGACGGCCGGCCTCGGGCTCGGCGCTGCGATTCGGCTGATCACGGGTCGCCGCCACGACGAGCCGGGCACGCAGCGCTTCCGGGTCGGCCGTTGGTCGATCCACGAGCACGACTGAGCTGCGCGCGTCGCGCTACTCGCGGAGCTCTGCGCCGAAACGCTCGCCGAGCGCGGCGACGATCCGCTCGCGCAGCCGCGCCGCGTCCTCGTCGGTGAGCGTCCGCTCGGGCGACTGGAACGCGACCGAGAACGCGATCGACTTCCGGCCCGTCGCCGACCTGCTCGCCGCGGTAGACGTCGAAGACGCGCAGCCTCGCGCAGCTCGGCGCCCGCCGCTTCGCGCGCGGCGGCGACAGATCGCCCGGCTTCGACGTCCTCCGCCACGACGAACGGCGAGGTCCTGGCGCACCGCGGGATACGATGATCACGTCGCGGTAGGTCACCGGCTCGCGACTCGCCGCGAAGAGCTCGAGCAGGTCGAGCTCGAACGCCGCACCAGATGCCGTCGAGCAGCGTCGGATGGAGCTCGCCGACGACGCCGGCCGCGGTGCGCGCCGCCTTCCCGGGATGGAAGAGCGGGTCCTCGCCCGCGCTCGAACGCTGGCTCGGCCTTGAGCGCGGCGTAGAGCGCCTCGACGACGCCCTTGCCGTGGAAGAAGCCGCCGTCGACGATCCCGGCCACGTGCACGCGCTCGTCCGGCAGGTCGCCACCTGGCAGGTAGACGCGTGCGATCTCGAACAGCGCGATCTCCGACGCGCCCGCGTCGAGATTCCGCCGGGCCGCCTCGACGAGGCTCGGCAGAAGCCGCGTGCGCAGCGCGGTGAGCTCGACCGAGATCGGCTCGGGCAGCTTCCAGGGCGTGTCGTCGTCGGGCCGCAGGCGTCGGCGTGTAGGTCTCGGCGAAGCCCGAGCCCGACCAGCGCGTCCTCGACGCGCCGGCGGAGCTGCTGGTCGCGGCGTGAGCGTCCCGAACATCGCGCGTCGCCGCGGGCAGCGTGAACGGCACGTCCTCGAGCCGGAAGCGGGCGACCTCCTCGACCACGTCGATCTCGCGCGTCACGTCGCGGGCGCGCCAGGTCGGGACGACGACGCTCGCGCCGTCGCGCTCGAAGCCGAGCCGCCCGAGCAGCCGGTACTGGTCGTCCGGCGGCGTCACGATGCCGATCACCTCGTCGGCCCGCTCGGGCCGGTAGGCGATCACCGGGCCGCCGGGCAGCTCGCCGTGCGCGTCCGAGTGTGCGGTCCACGTCGCGCCGGTCAGCTCGAGCAGCAGCTGCGGTCGCCAGGTTCGCGGCCGGCTCGGCGAGGTACGGGTCGACGCCCTTCTCCCACCGGTTCGAGCCCTCGGTGCGCAGGCGCAGCCGCTCGCTGGTCGCGAAGAGCCCGTGCGGCTCGAAGTTCGCGGCCTCGAGCAGCACGTCGTCGGTCTCCTCGCCGATCTCGGTCTCCTCGCCGCCCATGATCCCGGCGAGCGCGACCGAGCGGTCGGCGTCGGCGATCATCAGGTCGGCTGGGTCGAGCTCGCGGTCGACGCCGTCCAGCGTGCGCAGCCGTCTCGCCCGGCCGGGCACGCCGCACGACGATGCGGCCGCCGTGGAGCTTCGTGTAGTCGAATGCGTGCAGCGGGTTGCCGAGCGCGAGCATCACGTAGTTGGTGACGTCGACGACGTTCGAGATCGGGCGCATGCCGGCAGCGAGCAGCCGGGCCTTCAGCCACACCGGCGACGGCGCGACGCGCGACGTGCTCGAACAGTCGCCCGATGTAGCGCGGGCACCCCTCGAGGATCCTCGATCTGGATGTCGACCGCCGCCGCCGGCAGCTCGATCTCCGACCCGGGCTGCGGCGCGAGCGACGAGGTCGTAGAGCGCCGCCACCTCGCGGGCGATTCCGTAGAAGGAGAGCAGATCGGGCCGGTTGCCGGTCGATTCGACGAGCAGGACCGACTCGTGCGAGCGGCAGCACGTCCGCGAGCGGCGTTCCCGGCTCGGTGCCGTCGGGAAGCAGCATGATCCCTGTGTGATCGGAACCGAGGTCGACCTCGTCCTCGGCCAGGATCATCCCGTCCGAGATCTCACCGCGCACCTTGCGGCGCTCGAGCTGTCAGCCCGGTCGGGAGGACGGCGCCGGGCAGCGCGACGGCGACGGTCGCGCCGGCGCCGAAGTTCCAGGCGCCGCAGACGATCGAGCGCGCGTCTCCCTCGCCGATGTCGACCTTCGTCAGCTGGAGCCGGTCGGCGTTCGGGTGCTTGCCCGCCTCGACGACCCGCCCGACGCGGAAGAGCCCGAGGTTGCCGTCGGTGTCGACGACGCCGCGCGTCTCGATGCCCTCGACCTCGGCCGACGCGACCGACAGCCGCGTCGCGAGCTCGTCGAGCGGCATCTCGAGCGGGACGTACTCGGCCAGCCAGGAGATCGGGACCCGCATGGCTAGAACTGCCTCAGCACGCGGAGGTCGCCCTCCCAGAGGGCGCGGATGTCCGGCACGTCGTGGCGCAGCTGCGCGGCGCGCTCGAGCCCGCAGCCGAACGCGAAGCCGCTCCACCGCTCGGGGTCGACGCCGACGTTCTGGAAGACGCGCGGGTCGACCATGCCGGCGCCGCCCATCTCGATCCACCCCGTGAACTTGCACGTGCGACAGCCGCTGCCCCCGCAGATCCCGCACGAGACGTCGGGCTCGATCGACGGCTCGGTGAACGGGAAGTAGTGCGTGCGGAAGCGGACGCGCCGGTCGGGCCCGTACAGCTGCCGCATCACGTGCAGGAGCGTCCCCTTGAGATCGCCCAGCGTGAGGCCCTCGTCGACCGCGAGCCCTTCGAACTGGTGGAAGATCGGATAGCGCGTCGCGGTGATCGCGTCGCGGCGGTAGACCCGGCCGATCGACACCATGTAGATCGGCGGTGGCTTCTCCTCGAGCACGTGGATCTGGCTGGGCGACGTCTCGGTCCGCAGGACGTGCGTCGCGTCGAAGAAGAACGTGTCGCGCGGCGAGCGGGAGGAGTGCGTCGGCGCGAACGCCAGCTTGTCGAAGTTGTATTCGACGGTCTCGACCTCGCGATCGTCGCGCACCTCGTAGCCGAGGCCGAGGAACGCGTCCTCGACCATCCGCCGCACCTGCGTGATCGGGTGCAGGTGCCCGAGCGGGAGCGCCTCGCCGGGAAGCGTTACGTCGACGACCTCTTCGCGCAGGCGGCGGTCGAGCTCCTGGCGCTGGAGCAGCTCCGAGCGGGCGGCGACGGCCGACTCGAGCCGGTCGCGCACCCCGTTCAGCAGGATGCCGGTCTCGCGGTCGCGCACGCCGCGCAGCGCCCGCGCGAGCTCCGACCTGCGGCCGAGGACACGAACGCGCACGGCGTCGAGCTGAGTCTCGTCGCCGGCCGCAGCGATTGCAGCCGCAGCCTCGTCCTCGTACGCCGTCCAGTCCACGGCGGCGACACTATCCAAGGGTCCTCCTCTCGCTGCAAGGGTCGGGACGCGTCAGGCCCCGGTGCGAAAGAGGGTCGCTGCTAGACGACACCCCGGTTCGAGCACCGGGGCCGCGTAAAGAGCGTGAGCGCCGTCGTCTGCATGCCTCCGGAAAGATAGCGGCGATGTCCGCCTACGACCGGATCGCGCGTCTGTACGACCCGTGGTCGCGAAGCGTCGTCGAGGACGTCGGCTTCTACGTCGAGGAGGCGGTGCGGGCCGGCGGCACGATCGTCGAGTTGGGCGTCGGAACCGGCCGGATCGCGGTGCCGGTCGCAGCCGCCGGCGTCCGCGTGATCGGGGTCGACACGTCGGGGGGGATGCTCGCCGTGGCCGCGGAGCAGGCCCAGCTGGCGGGCGTGGCCGAGCTGGTCGACCTGCGGCACGGCGACATGCGCGATCCACCGGTGGAGGGCACCTACCCGCTCGTCGTGTGCCCGTTCCGCTCGCTGCTGCACATGGAGACCGACGAGGACCGGCAGGCGGCGCTCGCCGCGATCCGGCGGCTGCTCTCTGCGGACGGGCGCTTCGTCTTCGACGTCTTCACGCCGGGCGCCGACGACATCGCCGACACCCACGGCCGCTGGCTCGAGCGCGAGCCCGGGATCTGGGAGCGCGCGGACTGGGACCAGGCGACGCGCACGCTGATCCTGCGGGTGCGGGGCGACTCGGACGAGGCGGAGATGTCGCTCGCGTGGCTGTCGGTCGGCGAGTGGCGGGCGCTGCTCGCCGGCGCCGGGCTCGCCGTCGAGGCGCTCTACGGCTGGTTCGACCGCTCGCCGTGGCGGGGCGGCGAGGACTCGGTCTGGATCTGCCGGCCGAACTCGTAGAGCGCGATCGCCCCGGCGGCTGCCACGTTCAGCGACTCGGCGCCCGCGAGTGGGATCGTCGCGTCCACGTCGCGCTCCACCTCCGCCGGCAGCCCGTCGCGCTCGGCGCCGAGCAGGAACGCGACGCGCCCGGCCAGCTCGAGCGAGGCGAGCGGCGTCCCACCGTGTGCGACCAGGCCGATCCGGACCACTCCTTGGAACAGACTGTTACTAGCGTCCCAGGTGCCGAGCGGCACGCGCCAGATCGAGCCGGCGCCGGCGCGGAGCGCCTTCGGCGAGGTGGGGTCGGCACACCGTTCCGAGAGGCAGACGGCTGCTCCGAGCGCGTCGGCGGTGCGGATCAAGGTGCCGACGTTGCCGGGGTCGGCGAGCCGCCAGAGGGCCAGCGTCGCCGGGCGCTCCTCCCAGGCCGGCAGGTCGCTGCGCCGGTAGACGCCGATCACGCGTGGCGGGTGCGGCGCGGTCGCGACCTCGGCGAGCAAGCGCGGCTCGACGTCCTCGCCCGCGCGCAGCAAGTCGGCCGGCTCGGCGGTCGCGGCCTCGACGGCGTCCTCGCCCTCGACGAAGAAGAGACCGAGCTTGTCGCGCCAGCGGCGCTCGTGCAGCTTGCGCACCAGCCGCAGCCGCTCGTTGTCGCGCGAGACGATCACGCGTTCCCCCACTCGAGCCAGGCGGCGTGGAAGTCGGCCTTCGCCAGCCGCCGCGACTTGCCGCCGGGCCAACGCGTCACCTCGAGCGCGACGCCGCCGTAGTCGGGGACGTGGCGCGGCCCTTCGAGCGAGATCCACGCCAAGGGACCGTCGTCGCCCGCCCGACGAAGGATCGACACGAGCTCGCCGTAGCGCTCGTCGTCGAGATAGATCGTCGAGACCGAGTCGAAGACGACGGTCAGCACGTCGTCTCGCCGCTCGGCCAGCACCGACGGCAGCAGGTCGACGTAGTCGCCGCGCCGCAAGTCGAGCTGGCAGTCGCGTGCGATCGAGATCGCGCGCCGGAGCCGCTCGATCCGCTCGCGCTGGTCGGCCCACACGAACGCCTCGAGCAGCCGCTGCCCGTGCGCATCGAGCGTGGACCGGCTCTCGGTCGAGGCCGACGCGCCGGGCCAGCTCGAGCGGCCCGGCGAGGAGCTCCGACGGAGGCCCGCCTCGGTCCTCCCCGTCCAGCACGAGCGGGTCGTGGCCGCTCCCCCACGCGCCCGCCCGGTAGCGGTAGTCGTAGCGGTCGAGCGCCAGCAGCAGGCCGCCGCTCGCACCGAGCTCGACCGCATCGACGCGCTCGACGCCGAGGGACAGGAACGCGGGCAGCAGCGCCCAGGCGCGCCGCACCTCGTTCGTCTGCACCGCCTGGTCGCGCATGAACGCGCGCAGGAACTCGCCTTCGCGGTCGAGCACGGCGTCGACCTCGTCCCAGATCGCCCGCCCCGCGAGCACGAGGTAGTGCAGGCCGCCGAGCAGCCGCAGCGGCAGGTCCCAGCGCAGCTCGGGCTCGAGGGCGCCGACCCGCGGATCGGTCGCGAGCTGACGGCAGAGCCGCGCGTAGAGCGGCGAGCGGCCGTCGCAGTAGGCCGCCTGCCGGTTGAAGATCTCCGCCTGGCGACCTATTTCGCGAGCGCCGACTTCGCCTGCTCGGCCAGCTCGCCGAACGTCGCCGGATCGCTGACGGCCAGGTCGGCGAGCACCTTGCGATCGAGCTCGACGTTCGCCGCCTTGAGCCCGGCGACGAACTGGTTGTACGAGAGACCGTTGGCACGGGCGCCCGCGTTGATCCGCATGATCCAGAGCCGCCGGAACTCGCGCTTCCGCACCTTCCGGTCGCGGTACGCGTAGGCGAGCGAGCGCTCGACCTGCTCCTTCGCGTACGTGTAGTTCGACTTCTTGAGGCCCCAGTAGCCCTTGGCCTCTTCGAGGACCTTGCGCCGCTTCTTGCGCGCATGGACGGAGCGCTTGACTCTCGGCATCGTCAGCGCCTCCCCAGCATGCGTGCGACGGTCTTCTCGTTAGCGGGATCGACCGGCTGGTCCTTACTGAACTGGCGCTTCTGCTTCGGCGACTTGTTCATCAGCTTGCCCGACATCTGGCTGCGTCGCAGCAGCTTGCCCGTCCCCGTCACCTTGAACTTTTTCTTTGCGCCCGAGTGTGTCTTCTGTTTCGGCATCTCGTTTGACTCCTGCGTTCTTCGTGGGGCCGAGCACCATCGTCATGTTCCGTCCTTCGAGGAGCGGCTGCGTCTCGATCAGGCCGATCTCCTTCACGTCGTCCGCCAGCCGCATCAGCAGGTCGCGCCCACGATCCGGATGCTCGCGCTCGCGGCCCCGGAACATGATCGTGACCTTCACCTTCGCGCGCTGGTTGAGGAAGCGCTCGACGTGGCCCTTCTTGGTGTCGTAGTCGTGCTGACCGATCTTGGGTCTGAGCTTGATCTCCTTGACGTGAATCTGCGTCTGATGCTTGCGGGCGAGCTTCGCCTTCTGCTCCAGCTCGTACCGGTACTTCCCGTAGTCCATGACGCGGGCCACGGGCGGATCCGCCTGCGCCGCGACCTCCACCAGGTCGAGGTTCCTTTCGTATGCGTACTCGCGGGCCTCGTCCGTGGCCTTGATCCCCATCTGGCCGCCGTTCTCGTCGATCAACCTGACGCGCGCGACGCGGATCGCATCGTTGATCCGTGTCTGCGGCTCAGGACGGCGAGGCGGCTCGACCGAACGCCTACCTCTGGGCCTCAAGACAGTGGCCTCAAATGCTCTTCACCAAGCTCGTTGTGTCCTCCTCAGTCAATGAAAAAGCCGCTGGTACGCAGCGGCAGACGGTCCCTTCAACCTGCTCGGGTGAGCACTTGGTTGAACCCCCGAAGCGTGAGCTAGGAGGTGAGAGACGGTTCCGCCCCTGCTTGCCAGGGTTCCAGGTTAGCAACTTTCGCCCGGAAATCGGCCAGCGACAGGGTGCTCTGCCCGCCCCCGTGCTCGCGGATCGCGAGGGCGTCGTCGGACTCCTTGTCGCCGTAGACGACCACGAACGGGATCTTGTCGACCTCGGCGTTCCGGATCCGCTTGCCGACGGTCTCGTCCGACGCGTCGACTTCAACGCGGTGGGGCTCGAGCGATGCGGCGAGCTCGCAGGCGGCCCGGCGGTGGTCCTCGCCGACCGGGATCACCCGGACCTGCACGGGGGCGAGCCAGAACGGAAATGCCCCCGCGTAGTGCTCGACGAGGATCCCGATGAAGCGCTCGAACGACCCCATTAGGGCCCGGTGGACGACATAGGGCACGTGCTCCTGGTTGTCAGCGCCGACGTAGCGGCAGTCCAGCCGCGCCGGCTGCTGGCTGTCGAGCTGGATCGTCCCCATCTGCCACGAGCGACCGAGTGAATCGCGCATGTGCAAGTCGATCTTCGGCCCGTAGAACGCGCCCTCCCCCTCGTTGACCGAATAGGGAAGCGCACGTCGCTCGAGCGCGGCGCGCAGCGCGCCCTCGGTGAAGTCCCACTCCTCATCGCTCCCGAGCCGGTTCTCCGGCCTGGTCGAGAGCTCGAAGTCCGACTCCAGGTCGAACAGGTCGTAGATGAACTTCGCGTAGTCGAGGCAGCCGAAGATCTCGTCCTCGATCTGCTCGCGGGTGCAGAAGATATGGGCGTCGTCCTGGGTCACGTGACGGACGCGGGTCAGCCCATGCAGCGTGCCGGCGCGTTCGTTTCGATGGAGCGGCGCAGCCTCCGCATACCTGAGCGGCAGCTCCCGATAACTGCGCAGGCGGTCCGCGAACAGCACCATGTGGCCGGGGCAGTTCATGGGCTTGATCGCGAAGAGGTGGTCCTCCTCGGGAATCAAGAACATGTTCTCCCGGAACTTCTCCCAGTGCCCCGATCGCTCCCAGAGCACCTTGTCGTAGATCAGCGGCGTCTTCACCTCGACGTAGCCGCGGCGTGCGTCCTCGCGGCGGCGCATGTCCTCGAGCTCGTTCCAGATCACCATCCCTTTCGGATGCCAGAACGGCGAGCCCGGTGAAATCTCCTCAAGGTGGAACAGGTCGAGCTGCACGCCGAGCCGACGGTGATCGCGCCGGCGCGCCTCTTCCAGTCGTTCCAGATACGCATCGAGGTCGGCCTGCGAGTAGAAGGCGGTGCCGTAGATCCGGGTCAGCTGGGTGTTCCGCTCGTCGCCGCGCCAGTACGCGCCGGCCAGGCCCGTCAGCTTGAACGCCTTGATCGGCTCGGCGTTCTGCAGGTGCGGGCCGCGGCACAGGTCGGTGAAGTCGCCCTGCGTGTAGAGAGAGATCGCGCCCTCCGCCGTGTCGACAAGCTCGACCTTGTACGGCTCGCCCTCGGCCTCGAAGCGCTCCCGCGCCTCGTCACGACCGATCTCCTGCCGGCTCCAGGTCCAGGCCCTCGGCGATCTCGCGTCTGACCTCGTCCTCGATCCGCTGCAGGTCGCCGTCGGAGATCGGCTCTGGAAACTCGAAGTCGTAGTAGAAGCCGTTCTCGATCGGCGGCCCGATCGCGATCTTCACGCCCGGGTACAACCGGCGCACCGCCTCCGCGAGGAGATGCGCGGACGAGTGGCGCAGCACGGCGAGCGCGTCCGGATCGTCTGCATTCTTCGTGGTCAGGATCTGGATGTGCGCCCCGTCGGCGAGCGGCGCGCGCAGGTCCTGCGGCGAGCCGTCCGCGCGGACGAGCACGGCCTGCTCGGCGAGCTTCGGGCCGATTGCGCGCGCAGCGTCGAGCCCGGTTGCGCCGTCCGGCAGGGAGAGCTCGGAGTTGTCGGGGAGAACGACGTTCATCGGAGCAGACAGGTTAATCGTGCCGCAGTCGCGGATACGAGTGCACGTGCGGAGGGCGCGGTGCCTGGCACGCGGCGAGTGCCAGGCACCAAAAACGCGAGTTCGCGCAAAGAGCGCGCCTTTCGTCTCGGCGCACCCTTGCGAACGCCGACGCCGCCCGCGTACATTGCGGCTCCCGTCGGGTGCGTGACGCGAGTAGGTCGAAGCCCCGCCGAGCGACTGTCGAAGGCGCAAGCCCGAAACGGCCGGTTGGCGAGGTGGACGAAAGCGACACTCGCCCGGCGGGTTTTTATTTGGGGGGAGCACCTCCTTTGTTGGGGGGAGCACCTTCGGTTCTCCCCCAAGGCCCCCCTCTCCGACACCTGGCCACTCGCTGCGGGCGAGCACGGGCGGAGCCCGTACTCGCGCCGACTCGCCGTGCATCTGCACGCCGCACGAACTGCATTGATTCAATCGCCTCGTGGACTTCACGCTCAGTTCGGAGCAGGAGCTGATTCGATCGACTGCTCGGGATTTCTGCGATGCCGAGATCGCACCTCACGCGGCCGCGTGGGATCGTGCTGAAGCGATCGATCCGGCGATCGTCGGCAAGTTGGCGGAGCTCGGGTTCCTCGCTGCGGCCTTGCCGGCCGAGCACGGGGGGCTCGGGCTCGACCACATCTCCTACGCCCTGATCGTCGAGGAGCTCGGGCGGGCCGATTCGAACGTGCGCGGCATCGTCTCCGTCTCGAACGGCCTGTACGGGAAGACCGTCGCGCGCTTCGGCTCCGCCGAGCAGCGGGAGCGGCTGCTGCCGCCGCTCGCCGCCGGCGACGAGCTCGGCTGCTACGCCCTCACCGAGCCCGGCGCGGGCTCCGACCCGGCCGCCCTCGAGACGCGGGCGGAGCGGGACGGGGCCGACTGGCTGCTCAGCGGACAGAAGATCTTCATCACGCTCGGGACCTGGGCGCGCCGCGCGCTCGTGTTCGCGCGCACCGGCGAGGCCGGCCCGCGCGGCATCACCTGCTTCGTCGTCCCGACGGATGCGCCCGGCTTCGAGTCGCGGCCGGTGAAGGGCAAGCTCGGGCTGCGGGCGCAGGACACGGCCGAGCTCTATCTCGATCGTGTCCGTGTGCCCGACGCGGCCCGGCTCGGAGACGAAGGCGCCGGTTTCAAGATCGCGATGTCGGCACTCGACCACGGGCGGATCTCGCTCGGCGCCGGCTGCGTCGGGATCGCGCAGGGCTGCCTCGACGCATCGGTCGCGTACACGAAGGCGCGCCGACAGTTCGGCCGGCCGATCGCGAGCTTCCAGCTCGTTCAGGAGCTGCTGGCCGACATCGCCGTGGAGACCGGCGCAGCGCGCCTGCTCGTCTGGCGCGCCGCCGCGACCGCCGATCGCGGCGAGCGGCACACGGTCGAGGCGTCGATGGCGAAGTACTTCGCGAGCGAAGTCGCCGTGCGCGCCGCCAACGCGGCGGTGCAGGCCCACGGCGGCTACGGCTACGTCGACGAGTTCCCGGTGGGCAAGTACCTGCGCGATGCGCGAGTGACGACGCTCTACGAAGGCACGAGCCAGATCCAGAAGCTCCTGATCGGGCGGGCCCTGACCGGCGAGAATGCGTTCGCCTAGTCGCGTCGCTAGCGCGCGTCCCCAGACGAAGGTCTAGGACAATCTCCGCTTTCCTACCCTTTACAACGGAGCACGCAAGTAGAACCATACGGATTGCCAGGTAACACGCAGATTAACCAATTCGAAAGGCGGCCCTTTCGATGGGTAATGGGGAGGAACGCAAGGCGGTCGTCTTGGACGACCAGCCGTTGTGGATGGACGCGCTCGAGCAGCTTCTCGCTCGGGCGAAGGTACGCGTCGTCGGCAAGGCGACGCGAGTCGAGCACGCCCTCGCGCTGATCGACGAGCAGCAGCCTGACGTGCTGATCGCCGGCACCGAGTCGGTCGATCAGCAAGACGGCGCGATCGAGTGCATCGCACGAGCGCACAAGCGCTGTCCCGGGCTCAAGTCAGTCGTGCTCGCGCCGGACTACGACGCGCGTCAGATGGAAGCGGCCTTCGCCGCCGGTGCGTCGGTCTACTGCATCAAGAGAGCAGCCGTCGATGATCTCGCAGTCGCGGTTCGCCAGGCCTTCGATCACTCGATCTTCCTGGCCTCGTCGCAGGCGCTCCATCAACTGCACGTTGCAAGTGGACCGGTGAGGCATCCTGAGACGCTCGACGTCCTCACGAGGCGTGAGACCGAGATCTTGCGCCTCGTCGCCGAAGGGCATTCGAATTCGGCGCTGGCGAAGATGCTGTGGGTGACCGAGCAAACGGTCAAGTTCCACCTTGCCAACATCTATCGCAAGCTGAATGTCTCGAATCGAACGGAGGCGAGTCGGTGGGCCCACGTTCACGGCGTCTTGACGCCGGAGGCCCACGCGATGAACGCCGCCTGAGGAACTGCCCCAACGCGGGCGGGCAGGAGAGATATGCGGCCCATCTCCCACCCGCCCGCGCAGCGGGCACCGGCGCGCGTGCCGACGCTCGCACATCCGGGCGGCGCCGCCTACTGGCCCGAGGAACGGTCACGCGCGGCCGCGACAGTCGAGCGAGAGCGGTCAGACGCCGGCGGCATTTCTCAGCCTCGGGTCGGCGCGGTTCCGCAGTCTGCAGGCAACTTCCACCTGGCAGGCGTCCCTCGACCCTCGTCGCCCGAACTGCGTCACCCGTAGCCCGGGCCGACCCAACCCTTCGGGGGGTCGCGAGCTAGAACGAGAACTGGGAGCGGAGCTGCTCGAGCACCTGGCCGGCGATGAGATCGCCGGCAGCGGCCGTGTAGTGCACGCCGTCGGGCAGGCGCATCAGCGTCAGCGTCCCGTGGACGCGGAGGTAGGCGGTGTAGCGGCCGTGCGCATCGTCTAACAGGTGCCACGTGTCGACGTACGTCGACGTGCTCGGATGCGCCTGGGCGACCGACTCCAGGATCCGGTTGACGATCGGGAAGCTGTGGCGGAAGCCGGGGCCGTCCGGGATCGGCAGCCCGAGCCACACGACATAGACGCCGCGCGCGGCGAGCTCACGGGTCACGCCGTCGACACGCCGGCGGTACTCGGTGTCCCACGACGCGCTGCCGAGGTTGCCGACGGTCACCCCGCTGGGCACCCCCGCCATGTAGTCGTGCGCGTCGTCGGCTCCGAACGAGAACACGACCACGCGCGCCTTCAGCTGCTTCACGGCCGCGGGGATCCGTGTGTACCAGTTGTAGAGGTCCGGGCGTGCGAGGCCCGTCGAGAGCCGGCTCTCGACGCCGACGATGTCGACCGACGAGCCCGCCACTCGCTCGAGGCCCTGCCCCGGCACCTCGGCCAGCGAATCGCCCGCCACCCAGACGCGAAGCGGCTTGGCGGCGGTGAACCGGGGGAGCGCCGCCGGGCGACGCGTGTGGGGCGACGTCGTCGTCGGCGGCGTCGGCACGGTCGGCTTGACGTGTTGCGGCGGGACCGCCAGGTGGACCTGCGTGTCGATGTCGTCCCAATGCTGGCGGCCGAGCGACACCTGCAGGTCGTGGCGAGGCGCTGTCAGATGGAGGAAGCGGCTCACGCTCACGAGCGGCTTCGCGACATCGAGCGCGAGGTGGCGCCTGAACCCCTGCGGCTGGATCTGCGCCGTCTTGCGCAGCCCTTCCGCGTTGAGCAGCGACGCGAGCGCCAGACCGAGCAGGCAGACGACGAAACCGCGGGCGGCGGAGTGTGCAGGGAGCCGTCTCATCAGAAGCGGAAGTAGATGAAGGGGGCGACGCCCTGGGGGCCGAGGGTGTCGATGACCATCAGGCACACGGCGATGCATGCGGCCTGCGGGACCGTGGCCAGGCGGTCGAAGCCGCGCTCGAGCGCCGCGAGAGCGCCTGGTCGCACGAACTGCACGCCGATCCCGAAGACGATCGCCAGCACCACCGACGTCGTGACGAGCGGCGACGGCGACCCCCACGCGTCGACGAGCCGGTGCAGCACCTGCCCCGCGCGCCCGAACGAGTCGGCGCGAAAGAACACCCAGCCGAAGCACACGACGTGGAAGGTGAGGATTCGGCCGAACCACGTGGCCGCGCGCGACGTCGGCCGCCAGCCGATCGCCCGCTCCACGGCGAGCCCGAGCCCGTGGATGCCGCCCCACGCGACGAACGTCCAGGCGGCCCCGTGCCACAGCCCGCCGAGCAGCATCGTCGCGAGCAGGTTGCGATACGTGGCCACCGAGCCCTTGCGGCTGCCGCCGAGCGGGATGTAGAGGTAGTCGCGCAGCCACCGGGAGAGCGTCATGTGCCAGCGGCGCCAGAAGTCCTGGAGCGAGACCGCGCTGTACGGCGAATTGAAGTTCTGCGGAAACTCGAAGCCGAGCAGCAGCGCGACGCCGATCGCGATGTTCGTGTAGCCGCAGAAGTCGGCGAAGATCTGGACGGCGTAGCCGTAGATCGCGATTAGCACCTCGAGCGACGAATGCCGCCCCGGCGCCGCGAAGACGTCGTCGACGATGTGCGTCGCCAGGTGGTTCGCGATCACGACCTTGAGGAAGAGGCCGCTGACGATCAGGAAGAAGGCGCGCGAGTTGTCGACGCGTCGCGGGTTGCGCGGGGACTCGAGCTGCGGCAGGAGCTCGCTGGCACGCACGATCGGGCCCGCGACGAGATGCGGGAAGAACGCCTGGAACACCGCGAAACGCGCGAACGACGCGGGCACGAGCTCGCCCCGGTAGGTGTCGACGACGTACGAGATCGCCATGAACGTGTAGAAGCTCACGCCGACAGGCAGCACGACGTTGACGAGCCAGGACGTGCCGACGAGGTTGTCCACTGAGCTCACCAGGAACCCCGCGTACTTGAAGTACGCGAGCAGACCGAGGTCGAAGGCGACCGCCAGCCCGAGGAACGACTTTCGCGCCACGGTCGCCGTCGACCGGTAGATCGCGAGCGCGAGCACGTGGTTGACGACGGTCGAGGCGGCGAGCAGGAAGACGAACTTCCAGTCCCACCACGCATAGAAGACGTAGCTCGCGAGCAGGATCCACGCCATCCACGCCGACCGGCGGCGCTGCAGCGCCCAGGAGACGGGCAGGACGATCATGAAGAAGACGGCGAAGGTGACGGTCGGGAACAGCATCGACCCGGCCGCCCGCTAGCTCGTGACGCGCAGAGTCAGCCGTCGCGTCGAGGACGTGCCGCTGGCGTCCGTGATGCGCACGTTGAACGTGTGCGCACCGATGGCACCGCGGGCTCGTCCCTCGATCAGCCCGTTGGCCTCGAGGTGGATCCCAGCGGGCGCACGCTCGAGCAGCGACCACCGGTACGGCGCGATCCCGGCGGCGCCGACCAGTCGCGCCGAGTAGCTCGCGCCGCGACGCGCCGCCGGCAGCCGCGACGTCTGGACACGCACGTCGGGCGCGGCGATGCCCGCCGCGACGAGCGACTTGTGGATGAGCGTGGCCATCGCCTCGGCCCCGGTGTCCGTCAGGTGGAGGCCGTCGCTCTGGAACCAGTCGGGGTGGCTGCGGGAGTAGACGTTCCAGTCGATCGCCCGCACGTCGGGGTGACGAGCCGCCGACGCCTGGATCGCATCGTTCATCGTCAGATAGGGATGCCGCGCCGCCCGCAGCGTCAGCCAGAAGATGTGCGTGACGCCCGCGCTTTCGAGCGCCGCGATCGCATCCTCGACGTCCTGCGGGTAGGTGTCCTCGTGGTCGTTGTAGCCCACTGCGACGACCACGTTCGGCCCCAGGGCGCTGCCGAGCGAGTGCACGAGGTCGATCACGTTCGGCGGGCGCACTCCGTTGTACGGGCAGCTGTCGCCGTTGACACGCCGGCACGGCGCCACCTGGAGCTGCAGCGAGACCTCGCGTCGAGCCTCCGCGACGGCGGTGCTGGTCTGGACGATCGCGTCGGCGACGGAGTCACCGATCAGCGTCACCTGCTGGACCTTCGCCTGCGTGCGTGACCCGGCCGCCGCACTCACAGCCAGTGCCCCACAGACGACAGCCGCAGCGACCCGAGCGAGCGCGCGCGTCATCGCAGCCGATCGTAGCCGCTCGTTCCGACGTCCAAGCCGGGAGCCGCAACGAGCGCGTTTTTCGTGGCCGGGCGAGCTTGCGCAGTCCAGACGCCGCCGGTTAGTGTGCGGCTCCCGCCGGGCGCGGAGCGCAAGTAGGTCGAAGCCTCACCGAGAGACTCGGGCGCGCGCAAGCGCGAACGGGCCGGTCGGAGGGGTGGACGAAAGCGCCCCCCGCGCCAGGCGGGTTTTTTCCTTTCCGAGCACCGATCCCTCGAACGAGGCTGAGGTTGCCGCACGTGCCGAATCCCTGGGAAGAGGGATATCGACGCTACGCCGGTGGCGCTTAGCTGCGGCAGGAGAGGGTGCCCAGGGGCGTTGCGGAATGTGGCCGCTGGGACTGCACTGCGGACTTGGGAGGGCATGTGAGGGGTAAGGGTCTTCGCGCGGCCGTCGTCGTGCTGGCGGCGCTCGTGTTCGCACCGGCGGCGTTCGCTCACCATCCGGTGATCGCGGCGTCGTTCTCGTGCGACGGGGTGGTTAGCTACACCGCGACCTCGTGGTCGACGAACTCCGGGCTTCCCGGCAGCAGGACGGACAGCGATGTCCGGGTCTTCGAGACGAAAACGAACGGGACTGCGCTGAATCCGGCTGTTCAGGTCGGCAGCGGCGCGTTCAACACGGGCAACAACTACTCGTTCTCCGGGTCGTTCTCGGTGATCAGCTCGATCTCGAGCGTCACGCTGAACGCCAAGGAGTTCGCGACGTGGGGCGACGGTGCCGGCCTGAGCGGCGGGACCAACGCTGAGAGCACGACGACGGTGACGCGGGCGACGACCGGTTGTACGCCGCCTCCGCCGCCGGACCAGTGCCCGAACATCGACGGCAACCAGCCGACGGTGCCCGTGGGGATGATCAAGGACGACAGCGGCAACTGCGTGACGCCGCCGCCTCCCGATCAGTGCCCGAACATCGAGGGCAACCAGGCGAGCATTCCCCAAGGGATGGTGAAGGACGACAGCGGCAACTGCGTGACGCCGCCGCCTCCTCCCCCGCCCCCGACGGACGTCTGCGCCAACATCGACGGCAACCAGGCGACCGTGCCCGACGGGATGACACGGGACGGCTACGGCAACTGCATCTCGCCGCCGCCGGACCAGTGCCCCAACATCGACGGAACGCAGTCGGTGATCCCGGACGGGATGGTCAAGGATGCGAGCGGCAACTGCGTGACGCCGCCGCCGCCGCCCGGCCCGAACCCGCCGTCGGCGACGCCGACGTCGGTGCCGACGACCGTGGTGCCGAAGGCGCCGAAGCCGGTCGTCAAGCACGCCAAGAAGAAGATCGTCAAGAAGATCGTCAAGAAGCCGGTCAAGCACGTGAAGAAGAAGGTCAAGACGCACACGAAGGCGACGCAGGTTCGGAGCCCTGGTGTTCTTCCGTTCACGCCTTAGCGTCCTTGCGGTAGCCGCTTCGGTGGCGGGGCTGACTCTCGTCAGCTCTGCCACCGCGGCTGCGCCGCACCTCCGCATCCCGCGGCTGGGACTGAACGTCGAGCTCGCCTCCGACCTGTCCTACGGGCCGCATCTGTACTACCGCAGCGCGACGACCGTGGCGATCGCCGGTCACAGGACGACGCACACCCATCCGTTCAGGAACCTGCAGCTGCTGCGGCGTGGCGACCCGATCTGGGTCGGCCGGAACCTGTATCGCGTACGCCAGACGGTCACCGTTCGCCCGTGGCAGGTCTGGGTGCTGCGCTACAAGGGCCTCGTGCTCTCGGCCTGCACACCGCCCGGCAGCGCGGCCTACCGGATCGTCGTGCTCGCCGCTCCGGCGAAGACCTAGGGACCTGCGAGCTCGAGGAGCCGAACGGCGGCCCGGCGCAGCGAGGGCTCGTCGAACAGATACGGCGTCGCGTTGGCCACGTCGTGGACCGGCGCGTCGAACTTGGAGCTGCCCGCGGCCGCATTGACCGCGTAGCGAACCGGAATCTCGTGGCACGCGACGAGCGTCAACTGCTCGTCCCGTGCACAGAGGCGCTCGAAGGCTCGCGCGTAACGGCGCGCGGCATCGTTCAGGCTCTCGCCGCCCGCGAAGGGAACGTTGCGATCGACGTGCGGATTCGAGGCCCGGTAGTCGGCGAGGGTGCGGCCCTCCAGATCCCCGATCCGCACGTCGCCCAGATCCGGGTCGATCTCGCGCGGCACTGAACGCCCAGCGAGCGCGATCTCGGCGGTCTGCAGCGCGCGCGGAAACGGGGAGACGACGACGAGGTCGATCGACACGTTGGCGATCTGTCCGGCGAGACGCGTCGCCTCCTGGATTCCTTGCGCCGACAGACCGCGGTCGAGTGCGGGGTCGCCGTTCACGATTCCGTCGACGTTGAACAGCGACTGGCCGTGGCGAACGAGCAGGAACCGGCGCACGGCGGGAGCCTACGAGACCAGGAGGAGCGCGGTCGCGCGAGAATGCCTGGGCATGGCCCACCGCTCCGCCCGGCTGTTCCGCGCCCAGTTCCGCCTGCTCGTCGACCTGAACCTGCTCGAGGCGGCCCAGACCCGGCTGATGGCCGAGGTGAACGCCGGCCATCGCCTGCGCGCACGCCGCGCGAGGCGCGAGGTCGTCGAGCTCCGAAAGACGATCGACCAGCTTCGGTTCGAGGTGGCGGAGTGGAAACCACCGACGCTGCCCGAGAGCGAAGTGTTCGCGCGGCTCCGCCCCCTGCTCGCGGTGCCGCTGCCAGCGCAGCCCCCCGCCCCGGGAACGACCCTCTCGCAGCATGCAGTCGCCTGGCTGTCGGTGCTCGGCGCCGGGATCGCGTGGGTGGTCGCCGGCGTCGACCTGGCCGCCCGCGGGATCGGCGACCGCCCGTCGCTCGTCGTCGCCGAGGTGTGCGCGATCGTGCTGACGCCGATCGCGATCGCCCTGACCGGCCGCCGCTGAGCCGGAGACGCTCTGCTACCCGAGCTCGGCGACGAGGTCGGCGATCGAGTCGACGATGCGGGACGGACGGTAGGGAAAGCGCTCCGCCTCCTCCCGAGCCGTCGAGCCCGTGAGCACAAGCGTCGTGTGCATGCCGGCCTCGAGCCCTGCGACGATGTCGGTGTCCATCCGGTCTCCGACCATTGCCGTCGTCTCCGAGTGGGCGTCGATCGCATTCAGCGCCGAGCGCATCATCAGCGGGTTCGGCTTGCCGACGAAGTACGGATCGACGCTCGTCGCCCGGCTGATCAGCGCCGCGACCGAGCCCGTCGCGGGCAGCGGGCCGTCGGGCGTCGGGCCGGTCGGGTCGGGGTTCGTGGCGATGAAGCGCGCGCCGGCCGCGATCAGCCGAATCGCCTGGGCGATGCGCTCGAAGCTGTACGTCCGCGTCTCACCGAGCACGACGTAGTCGGGGGCGCGTTCCGTGAGCGTGTACCCGGCATCGTGCAAGGCGGTCGTCAGCCCCGCCTCGCCGATCGCGAACGCCGTGCCGCCGGGACGCTGGCTGTCGAGGAAGTCGGCGGTCGCGAGCGCCGACGTCCAGATCGCGTCCTCGGGAACATCGAGCCCGATCTGCGACAGCCGCGCGGAGAGATCGCGCTGCGTGTAGATCGAGTTGTTCGTGAGCACGAGAAACGGCAGCTTCCGCTCGCCCAGACGCCCCAGGAACCGATCGGCGCCCGGAATCGCATGGTTCTCGCGCACGAGCACGCCGTCCATGTCCATCAGCCACGAGCGGATCTCCCGGTGCTTCGACATCGCCCGCATCCTGTCAGGCTCGACGAGAAGGGACGCTAGAACCGCAGCGCCGTCCCGTGCGGAAGCGCGAGCACCGGGCAGTGCAGCATCTCGATCAGGTACTGCGCGGCGGCGCTGAGCGCAACCCGGCCGGCGGGAGAGCCCGGCTTCGACCCGATCACGACGAGGCCGGCCCCGTCGTCGGCGCGCGGGACGAGCTCGGCACCGAACGCTGCGGCGAGCGACTCCGCAGTCTCGCGCGGACCAGGATCGCCCTCCTCGCCGACCACGGCGATCGAGCTGATCGCCGGGTCGGTGACGTCCTTCGAGGCCGGCCGGTGCGAGCGCGACGGCGAGCGGGCCGCCGTCGAGGAGCTGCTGGGCGGACGTCCCGGGCTGGACGTGCCCCGGGGACGTCCGGTACTCGGAGCCGAACACGATCACGTCTGCGTGCTCGCGCTCCGCGAGGTCGCGCAGCCCGTCGCGGCGTCGAGCCGCTCAGCACGACGTGCTGAGCGAGGTCGACATCGCCGAGCCAGCCGGGCACCGGCCGCGAGCAGCTCCTCGGCGTCGCGCCGCGCCTGCAGCTCACGCCTCGGGTCGGGCTCGGCGAGCGTGACGGACGTAGGCGAGCGACAGCGACGCGCCCGCGCGGGCGAGCATCCCGCCCGAGCGCGAGCGCGTCGGTGTCGTTCTCGGTGCCGTCGTACGAGACGATGATCGGACGTGCCATGCGTACCTAGCCGCCCGCCGGCTCCGGAGTCGGCAGGACCGGCCGCACCGGCGGCGCCCCGTGATAGCCGAGCGACGGCACGTCGGACGGATACACCTCGTGACCGTGGACCGCGATGTCGCCTGTCTCCATGTCCTTCTCGCTCATGCGGAGCGGGATCACGAGCCCGACCAGCTTGAGCAGGACGAACGTGCCGATCGCCGGAGAAGCAGGATCACCCAGAGGCCCGCGTACAGCTGCATCTTGAACAGGTGCAGGCTCCCGGTCGCCGAGAAGCCCGGCGTCCTTGCCGAGGCCGAGGTAGACGGTCATGTTCGAGTCGGCGAGCAGGCCGATGAGCAGCCCGCCGGCGAGCCCGGCGATCCCGTGCGTGTAGACGACGCCGAGCGTGTCGTCGACGATCCGGAACGGCCAGAGGCGGCTCAGGTAGTTGTAGGCGAGGTAGACGATCGACGATCCGATGGCGCCGATCGCGATCGCGCCGTAGCCGTTCACGAAACCGGCGGCAGGCGTGATCGCCACGAGCCCGACGATCATGCCGTTGACGCTGCCGATCAGCGACGGCTTGCGGCCCGTCAGGTAGTCCCAGCACGACCCAGACGAGGAACGCCACCGCCGTCGCCAGGTTCGTGTTCAGGATCGCACGCCGCTGCGTCGGCACCGGCGTAGTACGGGTCGCCGCCGTTGAAGCCGTTCCAGCCGAGCCAGAGCAGGCCCGCACCGGCGGCGACCATCAGCAGGTTGTTCGGCGCGTCGATCTCACGGTCGCGCGCGAGCCGCGGGCCGATCACCGCCGCTGCGACGAAGCCGGAGACGCCGGCCGAGAGGTGGATCACGTAGCCGCCCGAGTAGTCGACCGCGCCCTTCTGCGCCCAGAAGCCGCCGCCCCAGATCAGGAAGGCGTTGATCGTGTAGACGAAGGTCATCCACAGCGGGACGAAGACGAGCCACGCCTTGAAGTTGACGCGGCCGAGCACCGAGCCGAGCATCAGGATCGGCGTGATCGCGGCGAAGACGAACTGGAAGTAGACGAGCGTCGACGTGCGGGAAATGGAACGGCGGCCCCGTCGTGACGAGCGGGATCGCCGCCTGCCCCTGTTCGGCGGTGTGGTCGAGTACCGCACCCGGGCTTGCCGATGAAGTTGCCCGAAGAACCCGTGGCCTCCGAGAGGCCGTGCCACGGCGTGCCCGAAGCCCATCTTGAAGCCCCACAGCACCCACACGATCAGGACGAGCGCGAATGCCGAGAACGCGAGCATCATGCTGTTCACCGACCAGCGCTTCTGCATCACGCCGCCGTAGAGCACGACGAGACCCGGGACGCTCATCAGCCCGACGAGCGTCGCAGCCGTCAGCTGCCACGCGTTGTCGCCGGGGTTGAGCCAGTTTGGATACGGCGCCCACGCCGCCGCCAGCACAGTCATGCCTCTCTCCTCTGCTTCGGTCGATCGGAAGGAAGAAGGTCGCGGCGGCGTCGCCGGGCTGCCACCTGCGTCGGTGACACGATCCGTTCCGAGTAGTTGCGGCCGAGACGCTGATCCGGGCCGGGCACCACCCTGGCCCGCCAGCGTCGGCGGAGCAGGCACCTTAGCGACGGCGCCGGATACCGTCAAACGACTGCCTCTACAGTTGCGAGCATGCCCGTCGAAGGCCACTGGAGGCGCGCGCGAACGCCGCTCAACCGGCGCGACAAGCTCCTGCTGGTCGCCGTGGCGGTTGTCGGTGCGGTCGTCCTCGTGGTCGCGATCGCGCTCGCCGGCCGCGGCAGTACGGGCGGCGGGACCGAGAACTGCGTCGTCGTCGACGTCCCGTCCACGATGGGCGGCGCGCGGCTCAGGCAGTGCGGAAGCGCCGCGCACGACTTCTGCCGCACGCAGGGTGCAAAGGACCAGATCGTCGCGAACGCGTGTCGCGCGCAGGGGTACGCGACCGACGTTCCCTAGCGAGACGCGCGCGCTCTGCGGGCTCAGGTCGTCGCGGTCGTCTGGATCCGGTCGCGGTTCGCGAGCCAGATCGTCGGCGCACCCGGGTCGGGCACCGCGTCGGGATGGAAGAGATGAGCGAGCTGGCGAACGCCTTCGGCGAGGCGCGGTCCGGGACGTGAGTAGTACGCGTCGCCGTCGACCGCGACAGCCGGGCACCGCAGCTCGAGGCCCGCGGCACGCTCGGCTGCTGCGACCGCGTCGAAGCCGCACGGGCCGAGCACCACGAGCTCCGGGTCGCACGCCCAGACGTCGTCCCAGACGACCGGATGGGACGGCGCCCCGGCCCGGCCGAGCACGTCGTCGCCGCCGGCGAGCGCGATCATCTCCGGCAGCCAGTGGCCGGCGCAGAACGGCGGCTCGAGCCATTCGGCGAAGAACACGCGCACCGGAGGCAATCCCCGGACGAGCGCCGCCACCCCGTCGATCGTCTCCTCCAGGCCGGCCGCGAGCTCGTCGCCTCGTCGAGGGACGCCGAGCCGTTCGGCGAGCCGGCGGATCGAATCGGCCACGCCCAACAGGTTTCGAGGATCGAGCGACACGATCTCGGCGGGCAGCGGGCAGGCCGACGCCAGCTCGCCGCTCGAGACCGCGCAGACCGTGCACAGGTCCTGGGTGACGATCACGTCGGGGGCCAGTGTGGCGATCAGCTCGGCGTCGACGGCATACAGCGAGCGCCCGTCGCGAACCGCGTCGCGGACGGCAGCGTCGATCTCGCGGCTCGACAGGCGCGCCGGGTCGATCCTCGCCGCAGTCACGACCGGTTTGCCGACGACCTCCGGCGGCCAGCGGCACTCCTCGGAGACGCCGACCAGCTGATCGGCCAGCCCGAGCGCGGCGACGATCTCGGTTGCGCTCGGGAGAAGCGAGCAGATCCGCATCGTGCACGACTCTAGTCCGGGGCGCGGCGAGCCTCGGCCGGGCGACGCACCTGGGTCGTCGCGGTGACGCGCGCGTGCTCGGGGAGTGTCGCGTCGAGGCGCAGCGCGGCAAGCGAAGCCGTCAGGCACACCGCCGCCGCACCGCCCCAGACAGCGCTCGGAGCAAGCCCGAGCAAGGCTGCGCCCGCCGCCGGCCCGACGACGAAGCCCAGCTGCCAGGAGATCCCGGCCGCGGCCAGATAGCGTCCCGAGAGGCCCTCCGGCGCGAGGTCGGCGACCAGCGGCGAGCGGACCGAGTCGTAGATGCACTCGCCGACGCTCAACACCGCAATCGCGACGAACAGCAGCACGACGCCGCCCACCGCCGAGATGACGGCCGCGAGGACCAGCAGCCAGCACGTCGCGAAGAGCACGCCCATCAGCGCGAGCGCGCGGCCGCGGCGCCGGCCCTCCGTGAGGCGAGCGATTCGCAGCTGGCCTCCGATGATCAGAAGGGAGTTGCAGAGGAAGAGCAGGCCGATGGTGTGCTCGCGTACGCCGACGGTGTTTCGCGCGTACACCGGGAAGACGCCGCCCAGCAGCGCAACGGCCCCTGCAACGAACGCAACGTCGATCGCGAGCACGCGTCGCAAGGCTCGGTCGCGCAGCAGGCTCCCATACCCGCCGGGATGCGGCCTGGCCGCAGCCGATTGTCCGGACGGAAGGCGTGCAACGAACACTGCATACGCGGCAAAGGTGAGAGCGTTCAGCACGAACAGGGTCGTGAACGTGCTCGCCCGCGTCGTCGACGCGATCAGCCCGCCGACGACACCGCCCAGCCCGAGCCCGAGATTTGCGGCGACCCGCTGCTGCGCGAAGGCGAGGTGCCGCCGGTCCGGCGGGACGAGCGCCGCGAGCAGGACGCTCTGGCCGGTGAGCCACCCACCGGCGGCGGTCCCGAGCAACGCCCCTGCAAGGATTGCCTCCCAGGCCGTCGCCACGAACGGATACGCGAGGAAGGTCCCGCTCGCGAGGGCGAGCCCGCCGAGAATCGTGACCCGCGCTCCGAATCGATCCGCGATCGACCCGCCGACAGCCGACGCACCGAGACCGCAGGCAGCGTTCGCCGCGGTCGCAAGCCCCGCTGCAGCCAGCGGGATCCCACGGACGTCGTGCAGATAGAGCAGCACGAACGGATTGGCCGCGCCGTTCCCGAACGCGTTCAGCACGAGCCCCGACTGGAGCATGTAGACGGATCGCGGCAGCCGCGACTCGAGTCGCTCGACGAGTGGTGCAACCATGGTTACAAATGTAACCATGGTTGGTCTACACTGCCAGGGTGAGCTGGATCCTCATCTCCTACCGCGTGCCACGTGAGCCCTCGACCCGGCGGATCGCGATCTGGCGCCGTCTGCGCCGGCTTGGCGCCTTGCAGATCGGCGACGGCGTCGCCGCACTACCGCTCGACGACGCCACGCGAGAGCACGTGGACTGGATCGCAGCGGATGTCGAGGACGCCGGCGGCGAGGCGATCGTGTGGCTGGCAACACCCTCGACCAAGGCCGAACAACGGTTGCTGGAGCGTCGCCGCCGTGAGCGACTCACGGAGATCGCGAAGACGAAGACGTGAAGTGGGCCACGCGTCCCCGTTGCCACGTCGACCGCACCGCGTGCGCGTGGCTGATCGAGCGCTTCGTCGATCCGGAGGCCGAGTTCGTCTTCGCGGAGGAGCTGATCGACGTTCCCGACGACGCAACGCCGTTCGACATGCGCGGTGCGCGCCTCTCACATCACGACGGCGACTGCAGCTTCGAGACGATCCTCGCCGACTACGAGCTCGACGACCCCGCACTCGGACGCATCGCGAGGATCGTCCACGAGGCGGATGTCGGCGACGGGCGGTTCGACACGCCCGAAGCGTCGGGAATCGATCTGGCGATTCGGGCACTCGCCGTCGGCAGGAGCGACGACGAGCTGTTCGCGGTCACACGGACGCTCTTCGACGGGCTCTACGCGACGCTCCGTGCGGGACCGTCGGAGCGCTAGCCGGCGAACTGCGCTTCGCGCTTGCCTCGGCGCTCCCCGCGTAGCAGACTGCTCGACGGCCTCGCTTCGAGGCCTGGGTGGGCGAAACCAACGACCACTGAGGGGAGAACCATGAGCGTTCACATCTGGCGCAAGCGAGTCCTCGGCGCGGTTGTCCTACCGCTCGCTGCAACCGCCGCGCTCTTGCTCGGCGGCGGCGCGTCGCAGGCGGACCCGGGTCATCCCTACCTCGCGCTCGGCGACAGCGTCTCCTTCGGCTACATCACGCAAGCCGGATTCGAGTACCGCAACGCCGACAACTTCGTCGGCTTCCCGAGCTACGTCGGGCTCGCACTCGGGAAGACGCCGACGAACGCCGCATGCCCTGGCGAAACCACAGCGGGCTTCATCTCGGCGACCGGCGCCGACAACGGCTGCCGTCCGTACAAGGCGAACTATCCGCTCCATACCGCGTACACCGGAACGCAGCTCGACTTCGCGACCGCGTTCCTGAATGCGCACCCGAACACGAAGCTCGTCACGATCCAGCTCGGCGCCAACGATGCGTTCATCCTCGAGAAACAGTGCGGCGGCAACCCGAGCTGCATCGCCGCGGGCATTCCGACACTGCTCGCAACCGTCGGCGGCAACATGGACACGATCCTCAAGGCGATCGATGCGACCCGCTTCCACGGCCGGCTCATCATCGTCAACTACTACTCGCTCGACTACAGCGACCCGTCCGGTACGGCACTGACGAGCCTGTTGAACCAGGCAATCACGAGCCACGCCAAAGCCGACGGGGCAGTCGTCGCCGACGCCTTCACGGCGTTCGAGCAGGCAGCTGCCTCCGCAGCGGGAAAGACGTGTGAGGCCGGTCTGTTGAACACGACGCCGGGTAATCAGACGACCTGCGACGTCCACCCGACCCAGTCCGGCGCAGAGCTCCTCGCACAGTCGGTCGTCGACGCGTACCAGGCACGGGGCGACGATTGACCTTCGCCGTCGTCACTCGATCGAGTGATCGCTCGGATGCTGGGTTACATCAGGCGCAATTCGGGCTATGTCAGACGCATGGAACCATCGATGGCATTCATCGTCGAAGAGCATGAGCACCCGTCGATCGAGGTGTGCGTCAACTTCGGCGTCTTCGCCGGACGAGAGGCGACCCCCGCCGAGCTCGACCGCCTGGCCGCGTGGCTGCTCGACGAGGTCGGTGAGGTCTCGATCGTCTCCGAGGAGCGCCGCGAGACGGACGGGAACGCCGAGGCATCGGTGCATCAGGTGCGAATCCTGCTCGCGTGCGGGGACGACGAGCTCGCGCAGCGGATCCGCGACCGGGCCGAGTACTGGGCGCACCTCTGCGTGTCGGAGCGTCACGCCGAGATCGCGGACGGCGTCTGAAAGTCGGAGGGCGGCCGCGAAGGCGGCCGCCCTCGGCTCTCGTGAGCTCATGGATAACTGAAGACCGCGACCGGTACGTCGGGATTGGCAGCCGTCGACGATCCGCCGACGCCGTTGATCACCGAGCTGATCCCGCCGCTTCCGTGCGTCGCGTCGAGGAAGATGGTGAAGATGTCGTGGAACTGGACGCCGGGCGTGGTCGGCGACTGGAATGCCTGCGTCGCGAAGATCTGCACGCCCTGGTTGAAGAACGAGTAGCTGCCCATCCCGTAGCCCTGGAACCGCGTCACGTTGGGCGAGACGACGAAGGCGGCGTAGCCGTTCGTCGTCGGGCTCGACATCCACGCCGACTGACTCGGCGGGTCGTACGGCATCTCGTTCTGGAAGAACACGACCTCGCCGTTCTGGCCGTTCCAGATCACTTCGGACTTCTGGTAGTGCTCGACGAACAGGCCGTACGCGGTCACGTTGTCGCCGTTGACGACCACGCCGGTGTCGGCGCGGTTGCTTGTCCAGCCGACTCCGGCGCCGTGGTCGGCACGCCAGGCCCAGATGTCGTCGAGGATCGCGTTGTCGGCGTTCACGACGAGGCTGGTGGTCGCCTGCCCCGGCTCGGCGCCGCCGATGCGGAAGAAGAGGTCCTGCAGGAGCGTCGGGTCGTTCGCGTCGTGCGTTCCGCCCGCGTTCTTGTCGCCGACCTGCAGCAGCACCGGCGAGTTGACCGGGCCTGCATCGAAGATCAACCCCGAGACCTTGATCCCCGGGACGCTCGCCGTCTGCATCGCGACGTTTCCGTTCTGTGGGATCAGCGTCGCGAAGCCGAGGCCGAGCACCACGGTGTGCGGGTGCCCGACCTGGATCGTCTGATCGAGGTTGTAGACACCCGGCGTCAGGATGAGATTCAGCCCCCTCCCGAGCGCCCTGTTGATCGCGCTCACGGGCGTGTCCGGGTTGGCGATGAAGAACTGGCCGATCGGAATCGACCTGCCTGCGGCAGGGCCGTTCGCATAGTCGGGCCCGACGGAGTCGTGTCGAACTGCCGGCTCGAACACCGCGAGGTTCCCGTTCGAATCGGTGTAGAGGAACGGCGCCTCCTGAGACACGGGGGTCGTCGGCAGCGTCGTGTAGCCGTTCGTGCCGGGACCGAAGCTGGTGGCCGGCGCGCCGTTGTCACCGAGGAACACCTGATTCCAGACGCCGTTGCTCCAGCTGTCGATGTTGCTGTTGCGCGTGAAGAACTGCTGCTGGCCGAAGCTTCCGATCTGGCCGCCGTTGAACTCGTTGTCCGCGAAATACCCACCGCTGACGAACGCGAAGTTGGCGCAGTAGTCCTGCAGCACCACCGAGCCGTTCATGATCACGCGGCGCATCGGCGCGGCCTGTGACACCGCCCACATCTCAGCGGAGTTGTCGCAGCCCGGTGTGAACGGGTCGCCTGAGTACGGCGCGTACGCCGGTGGCGAGCTCGGCAGGTGAACGTTGAGCGTCAGGTTCGACAGCGACCGCCAGAAGTTATTGAGTCCGTTGCAGTTGCCCTGCGCGTCACACTGGTTGAAGACGTTGATCGCGCCGTTGATCACAACCGCGCCGGGTTGCGCTCCGAGGCCCGCGACCTGCGTGTAGTAGCCGACCTGGAAGTCGAGCGGATTGTCGGCCGAACCGTAGGTGCCGGGCTCGAAGAAGATCGCATAGCGCTGCGAGCCGAACTGGTTCGGGACCTGCTGCGTCGAGATCGAATCCAGCGTCGCCTGAATCGACGCCTGTGACATCGACGGGTCGAAGATGACCACGTTCGCGCCGAGGTTCGGCGTCGCGGCTGTGGCCGGACCCGTCAGGAACGCCGCGGCGAATGCGGCGAGCACCGATGCGGCGAGAACCAACCTGCGTCTCATGAGTCTCCCCCTTCAGTCGTTCCGGGCTCGGGCAGTATGGCAAGCGGGCCGCGTGCGAAGTCGGTGGGTTCCCTACCTACGGATGCCTGGCGACGATCACGTCGTCGAGTGCGACGAAGAGCCGGTAGAGGTCGGGCTTGCTGTTCGGCTTCGAGCCGAGCCCGACGACGACATAGCGAATCTTCTTGCCGGCCTCGAGCGTGCGCTCGACGATCGCACAGTCGTGAAAGCGGGTGTCGTCGCCCCAGCCGATCTTCGCGAACAGCTTGTCGGGCGGCCTCCCGGCTGCGGTGAGCGCCGTGTTCACGTAGCTGCCGATCCCAGGGCCCGTCTGGTCCAGCAGTTGCAGCATCTCGCTGCTGGACCCGGCATCCACCAACTGCTGTTGCGCGATCAGCGTCAGGAGCCTCGACACCTGTGCGGCCGTCGCCGTCATGTTGCTCAGCGTCCTGCCTTGCGCAGTCGCCCAGCGCTTCGCAAGCGCCCGGCCCGCTCTGTTCGCCTGCGGGCTCCCCGGCGAGTTGGGGATCCAGTCGTGGCCCTCGTAGTCGCCTGAGAGCCAAAGGCCGTGCGCCGGCGAGCCTCCGAAGAACCCGGCCGCCTTCAGGACGCCGTTCAGGTACGGGTAGCCGAGCGCACGGATGCATCTGCTCGCGGCGACGTTGTTCGACCAGCGGATCGTCAAGGCCAGCCAGTCTCCGAACAGGCCGCTCGCGGTCGACCCCTCCGTGCCGAGCTGATTGATCTCGTCGTCGGTGAGCTTCCTCCGGAAGGTGACATCTCCCGTGGCGCTGAGCTCGAAGATCGCCGCAAGCTGCGGGAAGCTTCCCGGCAGCTTGGGGAACTCGGCGCGGAGCTTCGGCAGCCAGTCGCGCTTGAGGCTGTCGGTGACGATCTTCTCCCACCCCGGCTTGCTCGTCGAGAGACCGTCCGCGATCGCGCCACGCACCTGTGCCTGGACCTGGGAACGCAGTTGGAATGCCGCGTACATCGCAGAGATCTTCTGCAGGCTTCCTGGATACAGCACCTCGTCGTCGTTGACGCCCCCGAACGCCGGCTTCGCGGGGTCGTCGGTCAGATCGGCGAGCGCCGCGCATTTGAGGCTCAGCTCGGGGTCGCCCGTGATCGCCCCCATGCCGATCGTGGCGCCAAACGTCACCTGGAAGGGCGCGCTCGGAAACGGCTCGACGACCGTGGTGGCGGTCCCGGTGACGCGTGGTGTGTCGTACTCGGGCGCAACGTCGACGAGCCCGTACTCGACGTCTTCGTCCTCCGCTTCGAGCCACGTTTCCGGTGTCCATCGTTCCTCGTCCTCCGCAGCGCCCGGCGCCTCCGGCTGCCATGTCTCCTCCTCTTCGGCCTCGTGCGCGCTTGCGGTTTCTCTGTGCCCTTCGGGCACGTCTGCCGACGCGTCGGCGAGGACGCGCCAGCCGTACCGGCGCGGGATCTGGAAGTGGCCGTAGCCACTCGCTTCGACCCGGTACCAGGCGTCGAGTCCGTCCCCGAGCTCCGGGGCGATCGAGCGCAGCACGGCGAGGCTGTTCGGCCTCGTACCGCCGCGAAACCCACCCTGATAGAAGACACGGAGCGCACCGCCGCGCGTCGTCATGTACTCGCGCGACGCACCCGCGGCTCGATCCTGGCGGATCCGGCGCCGCGCCCACTCGATCAGCGAGCTCGGCGACCAGTAGAGCGCATCGAAGACGTGAACCTGGTGCGGATCGTGGTGCCGGAGGATCTCGACGAGCGCCAGTCCGCCGCCGGAATGAGCGGTGAGGATCAGGCGGGCGACTCGAGGTGTCTGCCCGCCGGTCGCGACCGCGAACTGCCCGAGGGCGTAGTCGACGAGCTCCGTCAGGCCGTTGTGCGCGACCAGCGCAGGGAACGTGTACGCGTTGTACGGGCCATGAGGCTGCTTGACGCCCGTGTCGTTGCCGCGCGGAAGCACCGTCAGCGTCGGGCGCGACCTTCCAGCGCCGCTGTCGCCCTCGATCGGGCCGAGGTCGAGCCCACTGACCGGCTCGATGTCGCGCTCGAGGTTGAGGCGGGGGTACCAGAAGCCGTGCAGGTGCACGACGACGTCGAGCTCCTGCGGCACGCTCGCCATGTCGTTCCAGCGCAGCACCATGTCTGGGCCGACGCCACGGTGCCGGGCAAGGAGCGGCGCATGGGCCACCACGACCCGGCCCGTCTTGATCCCCTTCGTCGTCGGGATGTCGTACAGCTCGGCCTCGAGCTCGTGTTGCCCCGGCGGCGTGTAGGTCCAATGCCACGCCTCGGAGGCGAGCGGCACGAACTGGAGACGTGCACCGTTCTGCTCGAGCCAGTGGCGGAACCACGACTTCCAGCCGAGCGCGCCGAGGTGCTTCCCCACCTCACCGGTCCCGAAGTCGAACGCTCGGCCGTCCTGGTGGTTGCTGTAGCCGGGCGACGCGATGTAGTTGCCGAGATAGCGCGCGACGGCCTCCACGGCGGCCGGGCTGAAGTCGCCGGCGTGGATCACGCCTTTGTCGATCGCCTCCTTGTAGTAGTAGGGGAAGCCGCCGCGCCGCGGCGTACCGTCGAACATCCGGCCCTGCCAGATCTGGAATTGCAGCGTCGCAGGGCGATACGCGCTGACGATCCCGATCTGCGCCTTGCCTGCGAGGCCGTCAGCCGCGAGCGCGACACGCGCTTCCTCGAGCAGCCGGCTCGCGGCCGCCGCCGCGTCCTTCCGGGCCTCGAACCCGTCGACCGTGTCGAGCATGCTCTTCGGCAGGTCGGCGACGAACGGCCGCCCGGAGGCCTTCGAATGAGCGGCGTGCGCGTCGTACACCGCGCGCATGAATGCGAGCTCGTCGGTTGTCGCGCCCGGCCACTGGAGCATCGCCGAGGAGAGCGCGGTGCCGCTCACCGGCGGCGGCGCCGAGACGGTCGCAGTCGGCGCCGAGTGCAGCGCCGGCTTGACGATTCGGTCGCGGATCGCGATCCACTCCTTGGCGAGCGCCTGCTCGTCCGGCCGGATCTTCCGGCCGACCATGCCCGGATGCCGGAAGTAGAAGAGGACGTTCGTGAGCTGGTCGACGTCCGTGTATCCGGCCGCCGCGGCCAGGCCGATCGCGACCGACGACAGACCGTGCGACAGCGCCTCGAGCACCCCGGCGGGGAGCGGCAGGTACGCAGTCACCGGGTGGTCGGCTTCGAACTCGGCCTCGGACTCGCCGAAGTCGAACGCGTCGGCCTCGAGTGCCGCCTCCGCCGGCGCGGCCTCGGCAGGCGTCGGCGGTTCCGCGATGCCGCTCAGCCACGTCTCGTCCTCCTCCCTGGGCTCGGCGCCGAAGAGCTCGAGCTCCTCGGGCGAGAGGTCCTCGAGCTCCTCGCGAAATGGGCTCGCCGGTGTCGTCACAGCCGCCTCCTCAGACAACGATGCGGATGAACGTCCATGTGTGCGACCCGCGTCCAAGATCCCAGTCGTTGTCCCACGTGCACTCCGGCTGGTCCGACCTGCCGTACGTGTGCGACGCGATCTTCCCCAGCCCGAGGAAGATCGCCAGGTGCGAGTAGAACCCGTGCGCGGTGTTGAAGTACGCCACGAGGTCGCCGAACGCGAGCGCGTCGATCTTCGTGTCGTCGGTCGACTTCTCCGCGACGATCTCCGCCAAGCCCTTCCGCACGAGGAAGTCGACCATCGTGCCGACGCGGACGATCCCGTACGGCGCCGTCGGCGGCTCGCCGAGCTGCTTGTACGTGATCGGCAGGCCGCCGCACGGTTCTCCCGGCCGCGTGCCGATACAGCACGAGATGAAATGCGTGCAGTCGTCGAGGTCCCGCCACTCGATTCGCGTGCCGTCCGGCAGCAGCGCATGCTCTCGCGCCGACAACGTCGCGGTCGGAGACTCGTGGACGAAGGTCGTGCCGTCGGGAACCTTGACGAAGTCCTTCCCGGCGCTCGCACCAAGGGCGATGAACTGGTCGTCGCAGGGACGCAGCCAGAACTTGCGGGCGTAGTCGAGCGCTGCGGCCCGGTCGTACGTCGGCTTCGGCGAACCGGTGCCCGGCGTCTTGGCCGGAGTCGGGGCCTTCGACTCCGGCCGCTCGAGCTCGAGCACATCGCGGAAGGGACTGAGCGGGCTCATCAGGTCGGCACCACGTCCTTGGGAGCCGGCACGTGCGCGCCGGGCCGGTGCCCGTTCCTCGACACCCCACCCATCGCGACCGGCGTGGGCCGGATCGGCGGCGGGGGCGCGGCCGCGACCGTCAGCGGCCTCGACTTGATGTCCCTGCCCGTAGCGATCGACCAGTGGGTCATCGCCTCCTGCATCGCAGCCTGGAACTTGCTGCCGGCCTGGAACAGCGCGGGCGCGCCGCCGACCGGGTCGTTGAAGGTGCCGAGCTCCATCTCGCGGAGAACGAGCGACATGCTGGTGGCGAGGTGGAGGTAGCTGTCCGCCCGGCTGTGCGCAGGCAGGCCGACACGCTCACCGATCTTCTGCAGGCGCTCGGCCGCCGAGGTCGCGTCTGCCTTCAGGTCGTGCACGATCGGCGTGTTGAAGCTGAGCGTCAGATGGAACCAGCTCATCGTCGCGACGTGGAACAACTCGTCGCGTGCGAGGTTCCCGACGTGGTCCTGACGGCGGACCCGGAGCATGTCGTACAGCGCACGCGCAAGGTTCGCAATCGTCGTGATGTCGGTTTCGTTCGGCCCGACCTGGTTCTGGATGTTCACGACCGCACGCCATACCTGGCGCATCAGCTCCTCCCATGAGGATGTGAACTCGACGTTCGCCGCCGCTGCGCGCGGATAGGGATACGGGCGGTTGTCGTCGGTCCCGTGGTTCAGGTCGAGGCCGAACATGCGCTGGTAGGCGTTGCGCCGGACGGCGCGGATGTCGGGCCTGACCCAGCTCGCGAGCGTGTAGATCTGGAACGGCGGATTGTCGCGGTAGAACAGCTGCTCGGTCGTCCGCAGCCACCATTGGCTCGCGTCGGACGGGAAGCCGATCCGCTCTCCGAACGCATATTCCTCGAGGACGCGCCGGAAGATCTCGTACACGCGCGTGTTCTCGATCATGTAGGCGTAGATCAGGTGATCCCACAGCGGCGGCGGATAGTTCGGGAGGTTCGCGGTATCGATGATCGTGTCCCTGATCCCGGAGTCCCGCTCGAACACCAGGGATGGGAGAGACGGAATCTCGAGGTCGGTCGGCGTGAGGATCTGGAAGTTGGCGCTCCGCGCGATCCACGCTTCCTCGAGGAACCGCGACAGCTGGATGGGGTGCAGGCCGAAGAGCTTCTCCGCATTGGCCTGCGTCACCGTCGGCGGCGTGCTGGGCGGAGACATCAGCGCTGCAAGCTGGACGAACATGGCGTCACCACTCCTTCCCTTCACGTGCCATGGCGGCCGAACTGGTCTCGAGCACGCCCTGAAGCGCATCGGCGAGAACGTCGATGCTCGAGGGAATCGACACCGGTGTGGCCTCGATGAACAGCGGGCTTCCTGCCTCGGTGCCCAGATTGCCGACCAGCTGCTGAGCGAGGAACTCGCCTTCGGCGATCACTTCGGCACGGGCTTCGAAGGCGCTTCGGCCTTTCGTGACGATGGAGCTCTCGACCGCGTCGAGTCGCGCCAGGGACGATTCCAGCAGCACATTCGTCGTCCTCATGTTCTCGCTGATCGCCTCGAGCAGCGGCGCGTTCCTCGCATGCATCGCGTCCAGCCACATGCTGAGCCTGCGCTCTTCGGCCTGATGTCGCTCGTAGCCGGCGATCGCGTCACCGAGTTGCTCGGCCAGCGCGGCGAGCCCCTCCAACTGCTTCGCCTCGTTCTTCGGACTCGCGTCGGTCGCCTTCTTGACGCTCAAGTTGTGAAGGCTGTCGGCCATCTCGCCGAGAGCGCGCTTCAGCGCCTCTAGCTCGAGCGGGCCCGGATCGTCTTCCGCCATGTCGTACCTCCTCTCGCTCTCTCCGACTCAGGCCGCCGCCGCGAGCGGCGCTCCGAGACGGAGCATCCAGTCCTCGTATTGCCGGGTGATCTCGACCGAGCGCTCGGGCTCGGTCGCCATCCGGTAACTCGTCAACGCGAGCAGGCGCAGCGCCTCCTCGCGCAGCCAGTAGGACGACGTCGTCAGCGACCGGCCGGCATCGTGCGCGAGCCGTCCCAGTACATCCGGCCGCACACGCAACGGGTCGACGAGGGCGACGAGCGGCCGACCGCCGAATGCTCGCATCGGCGCGAGCAGACACAGCTCGGCGATCCGCGGCAGCAACGGGACGGAGCGCTCGGCGAGCTCGCGCGCGTCGGGCGGCGCCGACGCCAGCCGGTACGCCTCCACCCACGCACGGCCGAGGTCGTCCCAGGGCCCGGCACCGAAGAAGCGGATGCACATCTGTACGCCGAGCAGCACGCGCAGGTACGCGACCGGGTGCGGATCGCCGGGAATCAGCCGGAACACCGTCGGCCCGCCGGAGACGACATCGTGCAGAGCGGCGACGGAGCCGTAACCGGTATGTGCGAACGCGTGCGTATCCGCAGCGATCTCGGATGCCCAGCCCGCCCACGTCGCGGCAACCTCACTCGACGCGGGCGCGAGCTCCCTTTGCAGCAGGGCGGCAAGCTCTTCGTTCCACCCGACGATGTGGGCGACCTGGTGGCCGGCCTCGTGGGTGAGTGCCGTGGGCTGGTAGATGTTCTGCCGCGTCAACTTGAGCGCAGCCGCGGGGCTCACCGAGCCTCCGTCCCACAACCGCAGCCCAGCTCGCAGGATCGACGCACCGAGACCCTTGTCGATGTACGTGAGGATCGGCGGCACCGGTCGGCGCAGAGGCTCGAGCACCTTCCGGATGCTCATCTCCGCCATCGTGTCGCAGGCGCGGAGAAGCCCCGCGATCTGCGGGCTCGTTCGCGTGTTCACCGCGTGACCGAAGAACTCGAGCGCCGTCTCGACCTGGAGGTACCGGCGGCGGAACCTGATCACGCGCACGCGTAGCTCGTCGAGCTCGTGTGCGGTCGAGGCGGCGCGCAGCTCGGCAACGAGTGCGTCTGCCTCGCGCTCGAGCCGTGAAGCCGCCTCGCCGAGATGCCGGCGCAGGGCGACGTCGAGATAGCGCTCGACCGACTTCCACGCCGCCGCCGCGGCGAAGTTCTCCGGGTCCTGGAGGGCGACCGTGGCCGAACGCCAGTGCCACACCTGGCGCGCGACCTGGACGCGCAGGGCTTCGGTCGCGTCATTCAAACCGGAACCCCGGCACCGTGTTCACGCTGAGCTGCGGCTTGCCCTTGAAGAGCGAGCCAACGTCCTTGAGGGCGCCGGCGTCGATACCTTCGCCCTTCAGCAGCCGCCGCACCAGAGGCGCGCCGGGCGGGTTGACGATGTGCACGACCATCGTCACGCCGTCGGCGGGGTCCTCCGTCGCGGTGACGAACTCGCCGGCTCCGGCCTTGAGGTACTCGGCGAGCGCCTGGCCGACCCACGCGGCCACGGCCTTGGTCACGCGGTCCCTCACCTCCGCGGTCAGCTGCTTGAGCCCGACGCCGAAGAGCTGCTCCTGCGTCGGAAGCTCGCTCAGGACCTTCACGTGTCGCCGAATGTCGCCGCCGAGGGCTACCTGCACACCCGCCTCGTACACCTTCTTTGCGAGCACGAGCACCGACGTCAGGTCGCGGCTCCGGATCTTCGCAGCGATCTCCTGGGCGTCGGCCTCACTCAGGTAGACGCACACCCGGAACTCGTCCTTGCGGAAGTCGAGGGCGACGTTCACGTCGCTCGTCCGGCGTACGGCGCCTTGTGCACCGCGGGCAGCCGCAACGGTGACGGGATGCGCCCCTGCGATCTCGAGGTAGTAGAAGCGCTGGCCGATCGACACGACGTGCCGCGTCGACCGGAACGCTCCGGCGACATCGCGGCCGAGCTTCGGATGCTGGAGCAGCGTTCCCGCCGCCTGCACCGTCAGCGGCTGGAACAACACGCCGCGGTGCGGGCCCGAGCCCAGTCCCGGCACCCCGCGCTCGAACCGCGCGATGCGGCGCAGCGTCGTGCCGGCGATCGCCTGATAAAGGTGGACACGCGCCCGCACGGGCGGCGTCACGCCGAGCTGATCCTTGAGGAACGCCCCGAGCTTCGCGCCGCGAAACGTCGTCAGCGTGTCTGCGATCTGCGGCGTGATCTCGACGTCGAAGACGTGCGTGTACTTCTTGTAGTACTTGCGCGGCCCGCGGCGCGGCATCGCGACCCAGGTCGCATGGAGCGACGCCTCGTGCAGCTCGGGCACGATCACCTGCGGCGGAAAGTTCTCGGCAGCCGCCTCGTGGAACGCCTCCGTCACCGCCGCCTCGAACAGTTCCGGCTCCTCGAAGACGGCCTCGTCCAACTCACTCACACGCCGAACGGTGTCCTCGACACTCTGCGCGATCGCCTCGTAGGCGACGCGCGAGCCGGGCTCCTCGACCTCGCCCGGCGTCTCGAGCGACAGCATCCGCATGCCCGCGTCGACGATCGCCGAGGACAGCTTGGTCGCCGCCTCTCTCGGCACGTACTGCGACACGAACGACGTCAGGAACCCCGCCAGCGTCTCGATCACGCGGCCGCGGCCGATGAGGCCGATCACCGTCCGCGCGATCGGCAGCACCGCCATGATCGCGGGGAGGAACTGCTCCATCGCCTGCTCCGGGTCGGCGCCCGACTCGAGCTGGTCGACGAAGCGTGCGCGCGCCTCGTGCAGCTGCGCGACGGCAGGGCCGGGATCGCGTTCGCTCTCTGCGGTCGCCTCGCCGACGACGAGCTCCTGCTCCAGCTCGTCCGGCGCGAACATCATCGTCGCGGCCTCGAGATCGAACTGCTGCTGAACCGCCGAGATGTCCGGCGCCGACGGCGCAGCGGCGAACTGCTCGTCCTCCGACTCGCCGCTCGTGCCGAGCACGCGCTGCGCGAGCTGGCGCGCGTAGGGCTGCAGCGTCGGAGGCAGCTTGTCGATCGCCGTCCGCAGGACACGGTCGAGAAGCGGCTTGACGAGTGCCTTCAGCTTCCCGATCAGGCCGCTGATCCCCGGAATCATCGTCAAGCCCTTCCCGACGACCGAGACCGCCTTCTTCGCGATCGACTTGACCTTGTTCCAGAGCCCGCCGAGGAAGTTCTCGAAGTGCTGCTCGAGCCCAGTCTCGCGAGGCTCGAACGTCTCGAAGAACCGGTCGATCTCAGCTTCGTTCATCGAGGCGAGGTCGTGCTCGGCCGCCGCCTGCGAGATGTTCTCGAGCATTGCCTCCGCCGCCTGGCGGGCGGGCCGGCTCCACTCCTGGAGAAACTGCTCCTCCGACTCCCCCATGCCGGCCTCGCCGAACGGCTCCGTCCGCTGCGTCACCGCTTCCCACGCTTCGTGGGCGAGATCGGAGAGGGTCTCGTCGAACTCCTGGTCGTAGAGCTCCGACAGGAGCTCCTGCAGCTCAGACGCCTCGGGCGTCTCTGTGACCACACCGCCGTACTCGGAGACGAACGGCGACGCGATCGGTCCAGTGTCTGCACGCTCGAGCAGGCGTGAAGTCGCCGGCTCGGCCTCGAAGGCATAACTCTCCTGGAACGGCGTGAAGGGCACGTACTGCGAGGTCGCGCTCTCGGTCTCCGTCGTCGACATCGGTCCTCCTTCGGTCGCGCGAGAGGTGCGATTGTCCGCCTCGACGTCCTCCGTGGAAATGGATCGAAGGGTCGAACTTCGAACCAGCCGGCGGGCGCCCCAGCCCGTCGTCCCTCGGAACTACCCGGCCCTGAACCGGGCGGTGGACCGCACGCCGTAGAGGATCGGGATCTCGCCCGGCTCGTCGGCCTGAACGAGCCGCAGCCGCTCGACCGCGTCGAAGCGCCGGCTCACGCCGAGCTTCTCGAGAATGTTGTGGACGTGGTTCTTCACCGTCGGGACCTCGATGCACAGGCGGGCCGCGATCTCCTTGTTCGACAGCCCCTCTGCGATCAACTCGGCCACTTGGCCCTCGCGCACGGTCAGCTCGGCCACGTCGACGGTGCTGCGCCGGGCGCCCAGCGCGCTGACACGCCGGAGCAGCATCGTCGCGATACGCGGCGGGAAACCGGCTTCTCCTCGTGAGGCGCTGACCACCGCGGCAACCAAGTCGTCGAGACCAGCGTCGCACTCGACGAAGCCCATCACGCCCAACTCGGCAAGCGCGATCACCTGCTCGTCGTCGTCCGGCGCGCCGAGGACGACGAGCGGGGTGTCTGCCTTCGCACCGATCTGGCGAACAAGCTCCGAGCCGTCGCGGCCTGCCGTGTCGACCACGATTACGTCTGCCGGGACGCCCTGCAAGAACGTCACGTCGGACGCACTGCCGTGCGACGTCACCTCGAGCCTGCCGTCGCTGCCGATGAGTGACGCCAACGCCTCTCGACTGAGCGACAGGTCACCGACGAGCAGGACCCGGATCACAACAAGAAAGTCCGCGCGGAGGGACGGTGTGGTCGCCGCAGCAACATCGATGGCGCCACCGACTGCACGAACTCGGCTCCTCCCCGTTGCCAGTCAAGGATCTAGCAGGCGAGCACGGTCCTTGTCAATCGTCCCGGCCCCCGAGGATCTAGATCCGGGTTCAGGTCCGGAACGTCGGACCCGCGCGACTGCGGCAGAAATCTCACCGCCTGGTGACTCACCTGATCCGGAGCTGGAGGCTGAAGCGCTGCCGGCGCGGCGACCAGATCCGGAGAAGCGCGCCGCGCTTGAGGCGAATCGTGCGAATGAAGAAGCCGTCATCGTTCGTGAGCCGGTCTCGCCCGACTGCCTCCCACACGTTCTTGTGGAGCACCTCCAGCTGGTAGGGCTTCCGTCCGGGACGTCCGCCGCGGATCTGGCCCCAGACCACTGTTTGGAACCCTTGTCGCCGCATCTCCGCGAACGGCAGCATGAATCCCTGCAGCGAGGGCTTCGGCCGGTTGTCCGCGTAGACGAGCCCGGTCTGGAAGCGCCCCAGCTGGACCTCGTCGCGGTAGAGGTACTGGATCAGCATCGTGACCCGCGGCAGCCTCCACACGCGCATCGCCGCCAGGCTGAGCAGCGTCGCCTGCCTCTTGGGCGGCACGCCCAGGAACGTATCGGGCGGATTCGTCTGGTAGCCGTACTCGGTGAGCCAGACCGGCTTCGGTCCGAAGGCGCGCCTGACGAGGATGAGGAGCTTCGGGAGCGTTGCCAGCGTGATCGAAGGGCAGTTGCGGCAGCCGCCGCTGGACGGCGTCTCGGCGGGCGAAGAGGGGTACGGGTGGTGGGCGTAGGCGTCGAGCTTCGCGTGGGCGGCGGCCATCCCGCGAACCCAGACGACGGGCGCGACGCCGCCTAAGCCCCCACGAGGCGCCGTCACGCCGCCACCGACCTGGGCGTGCGGCAACACGGCGTGAATGCCCTCGTATGCGGGGTTGAGCAGATGCTGGACATAGATCGCCGCCCTCGTCGGCCTGAGCCAGAGACGGTGGTTCGGCTCGTTCCAGATCAGCCAGTAGCGAACCCAGGGGTAGCGCCTGGCGGCGGCGCGCGCGAAGGCGCCGAAGTCTCGGACGTGCGGTGGGGCGAAGTTCGGTGCGCGCCCGCCGTTCGCCCAGGCCGGCGTGCCGACCAGCGTGAGCACGGGCGTCAGGCCGTAGCGGCGAAGGCCGCGTAGAACCCTGTCGGGACGACGCCAGTCGTAGGCGCGATCGCGCGGCGAGGTCGGATCCCTCGGCCGACGCAGGGCGATCTCGTTCCAGTGGAGCGTGAAGCGGACGAGCGGTACGCCGAGACGCTTGACCGTCGCCAGCCGTTGGCCGAGCGTTCCCGGGCCGAACTCCAACCACGCGTCGTCCTGGATCCCGTACCGAACCCCCCTCGAAGCCTGAACGGAGCTCGTGGCGACACAGGCCGCAACGGCAAATAGCGCCACGAACAGCCCCACCCGGCCCCCGGTCGTCCTCATGGAAGGTCGCACTCTCGCACGTCGCCGTGCTCACGCTCGGGCTGACCGTCCGCGCCACGCGGGAGCGGCTCGCGGCAGTCAAGCGTCGCTACGCCCCGGGAACCTGTTCCGGCTCAACCAGAACATCTCGTCAACGACCCAGTGACGTGACGAACTGCCAGGTCGTGCATCGCGGGAAGGGCTGCGACGGCAAAGACGCCACCGACTGCCCTCGTCGACGTGAGCTAACGGATCAGTGGTTGCCCGGGTAAGGCTCGTCGCGCGCGCCTTGCACCTGGGCGTTCGTCGACGTCTCTCGCTCGGGCTCTCCGAAACTTCCTGCGGGTGGAGTCGCGACAGGCTCCGTCCCTTCGGCCTCTGCCTCTACCTCCCGACTCAACCATCGCCTGATCTTCTCGATGCGGTTCATCGTCGGCCGGGTCGAGTATACGACGAGCGCGATGCCTCTGAAGGTTCCTAGGTGCGCGTCGATGAGCCGTCTCGCCTGCGCAACAGCGTGCGCGTTGACCGAGTACGAGGCCACGCCTTTCATTCTGGCGAGAAATCGGGGACAGCGCCGCGTGCGTCCGCCGCGCGTCCTTTCGGTTCTTCCCAGTCTTCCTGTCGGCCGAGTGCGGTGAGGTCGAGGTAGTAGTAAGAGCCGCCGGTCATCTCCGCGCCGCGTGCGTAACTGGAGTACGTGTGGAAGACGTTGTCGCCGTCACGTAGAAAGCAGCTCTGGCCAGGATTCTCAATTGGCTGCTCACCCTCGACGTACACGGCAGTGCCGGCCCGCTCATGCTCGGCCCTGGTGCGGTAGTTGTACTCGACTGGGGCGACGGACTCGTCCAATGTCACGTGGAAGTCGTAGTTGAAGTCACTTCCGTAGGACGAGTACCAAGCAAACGTCCAGCCCTTGCGCGCCTTGAAACTCTCGATCTTTGCGAGTGGCGCGCGGGAGACGACGACGAACGTGGTGTCCCGCGCGCGCAGGTGCTCGAGGAGCCCGTCCGAGATCTCATCAGCTCCGGCTGAGCAGCTTGGGCAGCCGTCGTCCCAGTTTGGATCGAACATGAAATGCCGGACGATCAGCTGGCGCCGGCCCTCAAACAAGCCGAGCAGGGACACACCGCCAACCGGGCCCTGAAACACGTAGTCCTTCTCGATCTTGACCATCGGCAGGTTCCGGCGGTCCACGTTCAACGCATCTCGTTGCCGAGTCAGTTCCTTCTCGTTGACCAGCAGCTTCTTGCGCGCAACAAGCCACTCGTCGCGTGACACGACCTGCGGAAGACTCATAGCACTCCTCTCGACCGGATCTAATCCTGCCCTCGATTCATAGACGGGCCGGCTCATCGGAACTCATCGATTGCTAGCCGACCTACCTCGTCGCCCACGCGATTGCAGCAGTGGAAGTCAGTTTCGACCTTGCAGACATTCCCAGTGCTCGATCTAAACCGTCGACCGTCACCGGGGGTATTCAGGATTCGTCACCATCGGTCGAGTACACGCGAAGACCCTCTGATAGCGCAATCTGGTTGCCTCGTCGTGCGGCCCCCGTGGCAAAGTGAGTCGCATGCCGGTGGCCAGGGCGGATGTGTTCGTCGTATTTGGGATCACCGGTGACCTTGCGAAGGAGATGACGTTCCGCTCGCTTTATCGACTCGAGCGTCGAAGACTCCTGAACTGCGCGATCGTGGGCGTCGCGGTCGACGACTGGACGGTCGCTCGGCTCCGCCGGCACATGCGCGTTTCGATCAACGCCGGTGGCGAGAAACTCGAGCGAACGGTATTCGACCGTCTGGCGGCGCGCATCTCTTACATCCAGGGCGATTTTGGGGACGCTGCCACCTATGACCAGCTCGCGAAGGCGATCAAGAGCGCAACCCGTCCGCTCTTCTATCTCGAGACGCCGCCGTCGTTCTTCGGCACCGTCGTCAACGGTCTTGCCCGTGCCGGTCTGACCAAGAACGCCCGTGTCCTGATCGAGAAACCGTTTGGGCACGATCTCGCGTCGGCGAAGGCGCTCGCCGTCGAGCTGCATCGATCGGTCAGCGAACAGCAGCTCTTCCGCGTCGATCACTTCCTCGGGAAGCTCGGCCTCGAGGAGCTGTTGTACCTCCGCTACGCAAACACAATGTTCGACTCTGTCTGGAACCGCGACCACATCGCGAGCGTCCAGATCACGATGGCCGAACGCTTCGGTGTCGGAGATCGAGGTCGGTTTTACGACGCTGTCGGCGCGCTTCGAGACGTAGTCGTCAACCACCTCCTTCAGCTCACGGCCGCCGCAACGATGGATGCGCCCCGCAGAACCGAAACCCTCGACAGCGCACGTCGCCGACTCCTTCGAGAGGTCGTCGACGCCGACCCCGCCCGCTATGTTCGCGGCCAATATTCCGGCTACCGGGGAACAGTTGGCGTCGCGTCACGTTCGACGACCGAAACGTACGCGGCTCTCGAGCTGAGGATCGAGAACGAGCGCTGGCGAGGCGTGCCGTTCCACATCAGGACCGGAAAACAGCTACCGATCACGCAGACAGAGGTGCGCCTCATCTTCCGCGACGCATCCCCGCTCACCTTCCTCACCCAACGCAAGCAACCGAACGTCAATGAGCTCGTGGTCAGGATCGACCCCGGCACCGGCATCCGCATCATCCTCGAAGCGCATCGCGCAGACGCGCCAGGCCCCGAGCCGATCACCCTCGACATGGAGTTCGCCGAACAAGGCGGGGAAGGACCAACTCCATACGAAACTCTTTTCGAAGCTGCACTACGCGGCGACCACGAATACTTCGTCCAGCAGCGGACAATCGAAGAAGCGTGGCGCATTATCCAGCCGCTCCTCGACAGCAACCGTCGAACCCACCCCTACCGTCGAGGAAGCTGGGGACCGGTAGCTGCCGACACGCTTGTCGAAGAGCCCCGGGGCTGGCGCCCCCTCTGGCAGCCTTTGAACAAGGACACCAACACGGGCATCGTCAACCGACGCCAACGGAGCCGTCCGGCGCCGCTGTGACTGACTGTTCGAGAGAGGAGGCAGCGGACGATGATCAGACGCGCGGTCGCCTTCGATTTGGACAATACGTTGGCCGACAGCAAATCTCCGATTTCCGTGGTCGCTCCGCACAGGCTGAGCGCCTTGCATGTGATGCCACCGGCTGCGTCATGCTGGACGGCCGCGAGGTTGCGACGGCAGCCAACGGAGATCGGAGCCTCGCGGCCCCGATCTCCGTTGAAGCGATTCCTTTGTCGCCCGACGCGCGAGCGGAGTTCTTTCTACCGCCGGCCGAAGCGGCGGAATCCGCCGAACGCGAAGACGATCAGCACGGCGATCAAGATCAGTAGCCAGAACGACATGTGGCCTCCATTACTCACTGTGTCGGGATCGCTGGACGATCAGCGTTCGACAACGGTTGTACTGCCGTCGCGCCGGGCGCTGACGCCACCGAAGCCGCCCCAGCTCGACCAGAAGACGATCGAGAGCACCAGTCCGACTGCCCCAACCACCATCAGGATGATCCCGACAGTGTGGATACTGAAACCCGTCGCGGTCGTGCTGACCGCCCATGCCATGATCGCACCGGCGGCGATCATCAGAAGACTGACTGCTGTGCCCATTTTCAAGCCACCTCTAATCCGTGTTTCCGGGTCAACTAGACGTCGGCGGAGATCTGCCGACCGGCTCCGACCGATGAGGGCTAACGGACGGACTGCGGGAGTCGCGCTGCTCGGACTCCAAACCGCAAGCGCTTTGTGATAAACGCTACAAGCTTACTCTAGCACAACGAACGAGCCCCAGACCTCGCGGCCGATCGCCATGCGCGCACCGACTGGGCGCATTGTGGGCGCCGGGGCACGTAGCTCCGGCGCCCGTTGGTGTTCAGCTCACCCGTGTGTGACGTGGAACGAGACGAGCCGGCGGGTGGAGATGCCGCCGAGCAGGTTCTCTCCGGACTTGCGGGCGCGGACGAACATCACGAGCAGCTGCTGCTTGTTGCTGACCGGGTAGCCGGCGAGCGCCGTGAACTGCAGGGTCGCCCAGCCGTCGGAGCCGGTGGGCTGCTCGTTCGGGATCGCGAACTGGCCGTAGGGGACGGCCGTCACGTAGACGAGCGCGCCTTCGACCGAGCCGCTGCAGGCGGAGACGTGGAAGCGGGCGGTCACCGAGCGGGTGCTGTAGGCGATCGTGCTCGGGCTGATCTGCGTCTGGTCGATCGTCAGACGCGCGGGCGGCGAGACGCTCGCCACCGGGATCGTCCCGCCCGTCTTGGCGCAGCCGTTCGACACCGGCGGCGGCGGCGGCTTCGTGGCCGCGGTGACGACGGCGGTCGGCACCGACGACTCGGTCGCGCTGCCGTCCGCGTTCTTCGCCTGCACCTTGAAGCGGATCGTGTTGCCGACGTCGACGCTCTTGAGCAGGTAGCCGTTCTTGTCGTTGGCGCCGCTGATGTTCGCGCAGCTACCGCCGTCCTTGTCGCAGCGCACCCAGAAGTCGTTGTAGTCGGTCGGGCTGCCACTCCACTGACCCCGGTGGCCGACGAGCTTCTGACCCTCCTGCGGCGTGCCCGTGATCGTCGGCGGCGACGTGTTCGTCGGCGCCGCCGCGCGGCCGCCGACCCAGCGCCGCACGCGCGAGGCTGACAACCAGCGCGAGTGTCGTGCCGCCACTAACGGCCGCCCCAATGAGCGTCCAGCGTTTCTTCACAGAACGAGACATATCTTTCCCTTCGCTCGAGTTGGCTCTCGTCGTCGCCGCCCCGAGGTCTAGGCCGGCGAGAAGCCGTACCACCCAGTCGCTGAGGATGGAGCGTCGCGGATCCGATCGATGTGGAACCGCTGGAACGCGTCGCGGAGCCAATCGCTACGGCTCCCAACACAACCAGACTAGCGGCCCGACGCTCACTCGAGTGAGTGATTTCGTGGCTGCTCGCCCGACCGGAACCCGCCCGGGGCCTCGGGTTCTGCGTCGTCAGCTGCGGTCGGTCGTCTGGGTCGGTGGGGCCTCGTCGACGGGGCTGCCCTCGGCAGCGACCGGGTCTGTACCGGGTCCGCTAGCGGGCTCTTCCGCCGGGAGCGGCTCGTCCGAGGCGCGGTGATCTGCAGGCGCGACGACGTCCTGGCGCCGGTCGACGGTGGCGGCGCGTCGCCGTGGGCCGGTGGTATCAAGCGAGTAGCCGAACACAAGGCCGATCCCGAAGGCGAGGACGCTGACGTAGGTTGTCAGCTCGTTCACGAAGCCGAGGATGTGGATGCCGCTCGACCACGACACCGCGTGATGGCGAGCCCAGTTTCCGTGCGGCTGGTGCGCGACGACGACCCAGCCCGCTGCAATCAGCACCGGGATGAACGCCCCGAGGAAGACCGTCGCGGAAATGCGCGGCACGCCCCACTTCGTCCATCCACCCAGCAGCTGCGACAGAGCCATCACGAGGCCCGCAGCCGCGAGCAGCCCGTTGACGGCCCAGTACCCGCCGGTGGAGTGATCGTTGATCCCCGTCGCGAGCCAGATCAGCAGACCGACGACGGCCGCCGCGATCAGCGTGGTCGAAGCGCGAGTCACTCCGTACACTCGATCACCTCGCTCCATTGTGGAAAACGCGAGCTCCCTCGAACGATAACGCAATCTCGCCGTGGACCACTTCGAGCTGCGCATGCGATGGTGTGCGCCGGCCTCCGCAATCCGGGCGGGCGAGACCGGCGTACCGCGATCTCGCTGATGCGGAGACGCATTCCGCTTGCTTGAGTTATCTGATGGTGTCGCACGGTGAGCGCCTAGTCACCGAGAAGAGCCCCGCTTCGAGCGGCGACCGTAGACTCGCACGGTGGCAGCGTGTCCCGCCGCAGCGGTTCGAAATCTCTTGCAACGCGTCGCTCAGGAAGCGGGGTAGTTCTGCCGCCAATACCCCTCGGCCCAATCGAGGACTTGGGCCACGCTCTTCCCTTTCGCTCCTCTCCGGGTATCGACGGTGAAGCCTTGCCGGGCCATGTGTGTCGGGGAGGTCGGGCTGAAGTTCGCCTCGAACGAGCCGGGGGAAGTCTCGCGGACTCGGATCGTGACATCCACGAGTTCGCGAATCTCTTCGGGAAGCTCCATCCCTTGCAGTGCTATCCGTTCGCGCCGCAGTGGTCAACCTCTTAGCAGGAGGCCGCCGCAACGTCGCCCCCTTCCTTGAAGTGGACGGTGAGGGGGGAACGTGTCCCCGCGGGACAATCGCCCTCGGGCCGGGCGGCGATCCGAACGCCGCGGCACCAACACAGCCGACCGGACAAAGAGATAGATCAGCTTGACGTCCGGGCGTAGAATCGGCGGCCAAAGCCAAAGAACGTGACAGCCAAAGAAGACATCGCGAGCGTTGCCGGCCAGTTGGCTGACCTCACTCGGACCGTCGAGCGAATGGCGAACCAGCTCACGGTGCTTCGCGAGCGCGCTGACAGCCAGGAACAGCGCTCTGACAGCCAGCATGAGCGAACGGAGACCCAGCAGGAGCGCATTGAGCTAGCGGCGCGAGAACTGACCGAGGTCAGTGATCGCCTGCAGGCTGCGGCAAACGCGCTCCGGACGTCGGTCTGAGCACCCTTCGGAAAGCGGCTTCCACGGAAGCCGGTTCGCCAATCAGGTTCGTCAAACCCTCCTAGTCGCGGTTTCGGCCATATTCCGGAGCGTCGCCAACCGTTGTAGATCGCTCGCGGATGCCCCTGGGCAGTGATTCAGTTTCCAGTCCGGGGCCGGAGCGGGCGAAAAACCTACCCGGCGTTGCTCTCGAGGCTGGTATTTACTCGTCTCTGCCGTACCTCTGCGGCATGCAGGAGGCGGGCGCCATCCAGGGGAGGGCAGTGGCGCCCTGAGCCGCAAAGGGAGGGTCGTCGCCTGCGGCCCGGTCGACGACCCTCCCCGCGTGTGGCGCCTCAGAGCAAGAGAGACCGCAGCGGCGATCGGGACGGCCGCGCTCTTGCGTCTGGTCGGAGCCGTCAGCCTCGGGGCACCTACCAGGTAGGCGTACAGTGGTCCTCTCGGGGGGCGCCAAACGGAAGGAGCCAGCAATGGCTACCGAAGCGTTGATCGACGAACGGCTCAATCGGATCGAAGCAACACTCGACCTCATCCAGGAGAACCTCGCGGAGATCCGGATCATGGTGGACGGGATGCGCTCGAGCCGGGCCGCCGACGTGCAGCGGCGAGCGGCGTTGACCGTGGTCGGCACGGATCGCAACTAGCGTCTAGCGAGCGAGTGCCTGGTGGGTCGGGAGGCGAACCGCCGCTACTCGACCCGCCATCCGTTCACCGCAGACGCGCCTTCCGCAACGCGACCTGACAGTCTCGCCAACCCACCTGCGTCCTGGCCCGCGCCTCATGGGAACTACCCGCCTGCAGAGCCGGAATTCGGAGGAGACTACGGTGAAGGCGGTCAGTTCAGCATCGTCTAGCACGACGCCCGCGCGCGTCGTGCGTGTAGCGGCGACGGCTCTCGCGGTGCTGGCGGCGGCGGTTACAGCGCAGGCCGCGTCGGTGCTGCCGCTGAAGACGGTCGCCCGCGTCCCGCTCTCGGGGCCGTCCGTCCGCTTCGACTACACGAGCATCGATCCCGTCACGAACCGTCTGTGGATCTCTCACATGGATGCGAGTCAGCTCCTCGCTCTCGACCTCCGCACCCGCAAGATCGTGGAGACGATTCCCGCCCCGGGCGTCCATGGAGTGATCGCAGTGCCGCAGCTCGGACGGGTGTTCGCCTCCGCGACGAATGCGCGCGAGGTGCTCACGATCGACGCGAGGTCGGGGGCGGTGCTGGCGAAGGCCCCGGCCGGCGAGTATCCCGACGGGCTCGCCTACGACCCTGTCGAACGCCACGTCTTCGTCTCCGACGAGGGAGGTGGCGTCGAGACGGTGCTCGACGCGGGAGGGCATCGAATCGCGACGATCTCGCTCGGCGGCGAGGCAGGGAACGTGCAGTACGACGCCGGTTCCGGCCGGATCCTGGTCGACGTGCAGACCCGGAATGAGATCGCGATCATCGATCCGCGCTCGAATCGGATCGTCCGGCAGATCCCGTTGTTCGGCTGCGCAAACGACCACGGCCTGCTCGTCGATAATGCGAGGCGGCTGGCATTCGTCGCGTGCGACGCGAACGCGCGGCTGCTCACACTCGACCTGCGCACGATGCAGGTGACCCAGAATGCGAGCGTTGGACAGTCGCCCGACGTCCTCGCGTTCGACAAGTCACTCCGTCGCCTCTACGTCTCCGCTGAGAGTGGAACGGTCGCGGTCTTTGCCGAGCGGGGACACAGCATCCGCAAGCTCGGCCAGGCATTTCTCGCTCCCCACGCGCACACCGTCGCCGTCGATCCGCGCACGCACCTCGTCTACTTCCCGCTCCAGAGCGGAAGCCAGGGACGTCCGGAGCTCTTGATCATGGCCCCCCGCTGACTCCGCGTCGCGTCGACTGGCCGGACGCCAAGTAAGACCGACGGCTAGGTGGGTGAAATGGAACCGTTGAGAACTCGAGCGCTTGACTAGGTGCGATTCGTGCGCTCTCGGATCCGGCTGACCGCAGCCTGCGCGACAGTCGGCCTCGCGAACTCGGGGAACGCGAAGGTCGAGCTCGCGTTGATCTCGCAGAGCACGTACGTATCCTCGTCGCCCTGGTCCTTCGGCCCGTAGAGAAGTCTGTGTCCTCGTCCCTCCCGAGCCTAGCGCGTGCGTGCCTCTGCTTGGAGTTGGCGTTCGGGTAGATGGAGGGCGAGCAGGGCGGCGACTGCAGTGGTGAGTGGAACGGCCGTGATCAGGCCGATTGAACCGACCAGTGTGGCGATGACTGGTGTCGCGACTGCTTCGTTGTTCAAGGCTCCGGTGAGGCTGGTGCCGGCGAGCCCGAAGATGACGAGGATCGGGAGGGCTGCGCCGGTGTAGGCGAGTACGAGCGTGTTGATCGTCGCCGCGATGTGGTCGCGACCGACGCTGGTGGCGTGACGGGTGAGCTCGGTCCAGGTCAGGCTAGGGTTGGCGCGGCGTAGGGCGATCACGGTGGAGGCTTGGGTGACGGTGGTGTCGCCGAGCACCCCGAGCGATCCGATCACCATTCCAGCGAGTAGCAATCCCTTGATCGAGACGTGTGTCGTTGCCTGGAGGTAGACCGCCTGTTCGCTGGTGAGGCCGCTGAGATGGGTGAGGGCCGTGAAGGCGTCGGCAAGGCCAAGCGTGATCAGCAGGGCGACGGCGGTGCCGAGGCAGGCTGCGAGGGATTTGGCCCCGCCTCCGTGGACGAGTGGGATAGTGAGAAGCATCACTCCGAGCGCGCCGAAGGCTGCGACCTGGAGCGGCGGGCGGCCGCCGTCGATCGCGGGGACGATGAAGAAGATGATGGTGGCGAGGCTCGCAGCGAGGCCGACGAGAGCACGGAGGCCGTGCCAGCGTCCCGCGACGACTGCGACCAGGGCAAAGGCGATGGCGAGCCAGAGAAGCGGCTGTCGTCGTTCGAAGTCTGCGAAGGAGTACGGGGAGACGCGGGCGCCGAGGACCCGGGCGTTCGCGGGCAGCGGGCTTCGGTTGACGAGGAGCTTGTCGCCGAGGCTCGGGGTAGCAGCGCCGCCGCTGTCGCCAAAGCGGAACGACGTCTGCTTGCCCTTGTCGGGCCCGTTGTTCAGGTGAACCGTGACGATGCGGCAGTTGTCCAGGCCCGGAGCGAGACAGCGAACGGCCCGAAGTCCGACGACTGTCGACTCGTAGGTCTTCGGTGAGCGCAGCGTTGCCGGAACCGGCACGTGGCTGTGGCGTGGCCAATTGACGACGACGCCGAGAATGGTCGTTCCGGCCAAGATTGCGAAGAGAGTCAGGGTTGTGAGCACGATCAGCACGCTCTGCTGGTGCGCATCGAGCCGGTTGTGCGAGCCGTTCATGCTCCGAGCCTGTGACGGATGCGCGCGACGAGATAGATCGCGAACGAGATCGAGCTGATGAAGAAGCTGGTCGGCCAGGCCTTCTCGAGCGAAAGCAGAATGCCGCCCTCGGTGGCGATCACCGCGACGACGACTGAAACCAGAACAGCGACTGCCGGTCGCGCGGTGAATCGCTGCGCAGCCGCAGCCGGCGTGATCACAAGGGTCAGAACGAGCAGGACGCCGACGACCTGGATCGCCTCGGCGGTCGTGAGGGCGAGCAGGAGAAAGAGGGCGACGTTGAGGACGCGCGTCGGGACGCCGCGCGCCTCGGCAACGTCGGGGTCGACGCTCGAGAAGAGGAGCGGCCGGTAGGTGACCGCTAACGCGCTCAGCACCAACGCGGACACGGCGATAAGTGTTCTGAGTTGGGTGTCGTCGACGCCGACGATGCTGCCGAAGAGCAGATTGGTCGCTTCGGTTGCGTACCCTTGGTAGAGCGAGAGTAGAAGCACGCCGACGCCGAGGCCGAACGCGAGGACGGCGCCGATCGAGCTGTCTCGCTCGCCGCCGCGCAGCGACGCGAAGCCGAGCGCGAGGCCGACCAGCAGTGAGCCGCCGATCATTCCGAAGACCGGGTCGGCGCCGATCACCAGAGCGGCTGCGGCGCCGGTGAAACCGAGCTCGGAGATCGCGTGCACTGCAAAGCTGAGCCCGCGTGCGACCACGAATGTGCCGATCGCACCGCTGACGATCGCGACGACCGCGCCCGCGATCAGGGCGTTGTGAACGAAGTGCTGCCCGAGCAGTTGGACAAACATCAGATGTGGTGTCCGTTCGTGTCCGGTGTCCCGACAACGACGACGCGTCCGCGCACGCGCAGCACGTCGATTGGCGCCTGATAGAGGCGTGAGAGCGTCTCGCTGGTCAGCACTTCGTCGACGGTGCCGGTCGCCCAATCGCCCCCACTCAGATAGAGGACGCGGTCGACGTACGGAAGCACGGGGTTGATGTCGTGGGTGACGAAGATGATCGGTGTTCTGTGGTCCTGCCGGCGCTCTTCGAGCAGGTCGACGACGGTGCGCTGCTGGGCGAGATCCAGTGAGAGCAGTGGCTCGTCCGCGAGGATCAGCTCCGGTTCACCGACCAGCGTCTGGGCGATCCGCAGCCGCTGCTGCTCCCCGCCTGAGAGGCGCCCGACCGGTCTGTCCGCGAACGCGGTCGCCCCGACGGCTGTGATTGCCTGCTCGATTCGGGCTCGGCCGTGCTTTGACGCTCCGAAGCCGAAGCGGTGTCCGTCGAGGCCGAGGCTGACCAGGTCGCGGCCGCGGAGGGCTAGATCGGGATCGAAGGCTCGCTGCTGGGGCACGTAGCCGATTCGGCTTCTCGCTGTCCCCGCAGGCCTTCCACCGACCAGCACGCGACCGGCGGCCGGCGTCGCCAGACCGAGGATCAGCCGCAGGAGCGTTGTCTTTCCGGCCCCGTTCGGGCCGAGGACCGCGACCCACTCACCGTCATCGACCTTGAGTGACAACGCTTGCCAGAGTCGCCTGGAGCCCGCGATCTGCGTGAGACCGTCGAGCTCGACGACCGCCGCGCTCAGTGCGCGAGCGCGGCGGCGAGTGCCTTGGTCTGTCGCAGTTGCCACTGCTGGAATGTGAGGTGCGGAGGGAGCGTCTCGCTCACGCCGACGACCGGGATCCGGTGCGCTATCGCCGAGGCGCGAACCTGAGCGGTGATCGCCGAGACGGCCTGGTTGTTGTAGAGCAGGACTTTGATCTTCCTGCCGTCGACGAGACCGTTCATGCTCGCGACGGCTGAAGGAGAGGGCTCGGTCCCGTCCTCGATCGCTCGCGTGAACGACGCCGGCGCAAGGTTGCGAAGGCCCGCGGCTACGAGCAGGTAACCGGGAACCGGTTCGGTGAACGCGACGGCTGTTCCGCGGAACCGGGTGCGGATCGAGCGAACCTCGTCGCGCAAGGCAGAGCAGCTCGCGAGAAATCGGCGCAAGCCCGCCGAATACGCGGACCGGCCGGCCGGATCGACAGCTGAGAGCCCATCCGCGATCGCCCCTGCGATCGCGTTCAGCTTGGGCACGTCGTACCAGAGATGCGGGTTTGCCTCTCGGCCACTAATGGCGAGCGCATCGGCGATCGTCACGACAACCCGACTCTTCGAGGGAGACGCGCTCTCGAGACGAGTCATGAAGGCGTCGTAGCCAAGACCGTTCTGGATCACCAACCGCGCTTGCGCGACCGCGAGACCGTTGCGTGTTCCGGGCTCATAGAGGTGAGGGTCGGCGTTCGGGTTGCTCAGGATCGACGTGACGTTGATCCGCGAACCGCCGATCTGTGCGGCGATGTCGCCGTAGACGTTCTCGGCGGCGACAACCGGGACGGGACCCGACGCCGGCCGCGCACTCGAGCGAGGAGCCGAGCAGGCGGCGACTACAGATAAACTGATAATGAGAACGGTTCTCATACTCACCACGAGCTACACTAGCCCGATGGCGGCCCGGACGCAAGACGAGCTGACGGAGCTCCTTCGAGTCAAAGGCGTCCGACCGACTCGGCAGCGGGTCGAGCTCCTGACGGAGCTCGCGAACGAGCCGAACGATGCGACCGCGCAAGCGCTCTGGCGCCGACTGCGGGACGAAAGAGGATCGAGCCTCGGGCTAGCGACCGTCTACCGCACCCTCGCCGTTCTCCGGGAGCACGACGTCGTCGACGCGCTTGCTCACCACGGCAGCGAACTCTGCTACCGGTTGTGCGGCGACGCTCATCACCACCACCTCGTCTGCCGAGACTGTCACCGAGTCGTCGAGATCGACCAATGCGAGCTCGGGGAATGGATCGATAACGTCGCGGCAGCACACGGCTTTACCGCCGCGCAACATCGACTCGAAGTCGAAGGCCTCTGCGCTGAGTGCCGAACCGGCGCCTCGTCGAGCAAAACAGGCAAACGCCTCATCCACTCGCGAGTCAGTGGTTGAACGACCAGTTGCTCTGCAACCGATCGGAATAGCACAAAGTTCCCGTTTGCAGGGCACTTCGTCGGTACTTCGACATCGAGCGAATGGGCCTAACTGGGCAGCTCTTCAAACCACAAGTTCTCGGCCCTCCTCCAGAGTCTCACGAACCTTCGATGAGAGCAAGAAGCGCAACGGCAAGCCGGTGAACGGCACGTGGGACGGGACGCGCGGACGACTTGCCGTGGCTGCGGTTTACTGCGGCGTTTGGGCCGAGCGAGCGCCGATGGATCGCAACCACTCGATCACGTTTTCTCGCTGAGTCCCGTTGTGGGCGCATTCGGGTCTGCGCCGGCGTCGATCAGAACCTTCGCGATCTCCGGCCCATTTGGGAAGTAGCCCGGCCAGTCGGCAACGAAGTGGAGGGCGGTGCTTGTACCGCCTCTTCTGCCTCCGAACCTCGCCGTGGCCAGCTCAGGGCTATCAGAGAGGAGGCGTCGAACCAGGTCAACGTCACCGGCGGGGACGGCGTTACGCAAGTCCACTGCTCTCGGATCATCTTCCGGGAGCAGGACAGTCGTGCTCCCGTCAGTCATGACAGTGATCGCAGTGATGGCGCCGCGCGGAAGCCATTCTGTATCGCGGAATCGAGACTCACGATCCGAGGGCTCGCATCGCGAACGTCAGCGCCTCGAACGCCGCCACGATCCAGAGGATCCGCACATAACGCGTAAGCGAGGCGAAGCGGGCCAGGGCGTGATGTTTCAACACGTTCGTCGAGCCTAGCCCGTTTTGCCTGAAAAACGCCTGTCGGCGGAGCTCATCCGTTGCTTGCCGCAGATACAGCCGCAACGCCAAGTGCAGTTGCGCCTCGCGAGCAGATGCCGCACGAAGAGCGCCTCCGCTGCTAACCCACTGCGAGTCTGGCCTGGTCCGCGCGCACCAGGCAGGCAAGGTCGCCTCGCAGACGTGCGCCGTAGTGAAGAGCTCCTCCGGCGTGTACCGCGCCTGATCGTCGCCCCTAAGCTTCGCGAGTGGGAAAAGTCGCGCTCCTTTCGGTGCTCGGCGCGCTCACGGTCGTCGTCGCCGTGCTCGCCGCGGCCGTGGTCGCCTGGTCAGGCGCACGCCTGGCCGGCGACCCGGTCGCGCTCGCCCGCGTCCACGTCCAGCCGCTCGGCGGCACGCTCGAGAGCGCGAAGGCCTTCGCGGCGGACGGCACGGAGATCCCGCTTCGGGTCAACGGCGACGAACTCACGCCCGACGGGCGCGTCGTCCCTGGCGAGCGCCTGAGGGTCGACGTGGTCGTGCGCCGACCGAGGTGGCTCGGCTGGGCGCTCGGCAGCAGACGGCTGGTGCAGCTGCGCCTGCGGGCGCCGGTCGCGAGGGTGACGAATCGCTGGCTGGTCGTGCCGAAGGGCTCAGCTGTGCGCGTGACCTTTGACCAGCCGGTGAACGTCGTGCAGGTTGGGACGCACCAGCAGCGCGGCGGTGATCTGAGCACGGTCTCGCTGGGCCGCAGGTCGGCTACAGGGTCCGTCGTGTTGCGGGTGGCGCCGCGGAGCTGGGAGTCGCTGGGCGCGCCGCAGCGCCTGACGTGGTTCCCGAGGGCGCACTCCGTGCTCGCGGAGCCGCCGGCCGGGCGGCTGATGCCGCTCGAGCCGATCCGGCTCACCTTCGCGCAGAGGGCAGCGAAGCAGCCGACGCTCTCGCCGCGCGTCGCTGGCCACTGGAGCCGGCCGGACGCGCACACGCTCGTGTTCACGCCGAGCAAGCCGCTGCTGTTCAACAAGACGGTGCGCGCGGCCGGGATCTCGTGGACGGTGCCGCCGGCGTCATTCCTGCGCCTACAGCAGCTGCTCGCGAAGGCCGGCTACCTGCCGGTGACCTGGCGCGGCGCGAGCGTCGCACCCACGGAGCGGGCTGAGCTGTCAGCCGCCGTCGCGCCACCGCAAGGCCACTTTGCCTGGCGGTATCCGCACACGCCACCGGAGTTGCAGGCGCTCTGGCGGCCCGGCCAGCCGAACCAGATCACGCGCGCCGCTGTGATGATGTTCGAGCACGACTACGATCTCGCGGTCGACGGGTTCGCCGGCAAGCTGGTGTGGAGCGCGCTGATCGCGGCCACCGTCGCTGGCAAGCGCAAGACGGACGGCTACAGCTACGTCTACGTGCACCGCAGCATCCCGCAACTGCTGACGCTGTGGCACAACGGCCACGTGGTGCTCACGTCGCCGGGCAACACCGGCGTGCCGCAGGCACCGACGGCGCTGGGGACGTTCCCGGTCTTCGAGCACATCCCGGTTGGAACGATGAGCGGCACGAACCCGAACGGCACGCACTACCACGACCCGGGGATCCGCTGGATCAGCTACTTCCACGAGGGCGAGGCGCTGCACGCGTTCAACCGCGCGTCGTTCGGGACGCCGCAAAGCCTCGGCTGCGTCGAGCTGCCACTCGACCAGGCCGCGAAGCTGTGGCCCTACACGCCAATCGGCACGCTGGTCACGATCGAGAACTAGCCCAGCTCGAACCTATCTCGTTCAACCTCGGTCCGCACCGAGCCCAACGTCACCGCTCCGCCGCCGGCTGTGGCCGCCCGGGCTACGTATCTCTCCGTAGGCCGTCGCGGGAGCGACTCGGTAAACCTGAGCATGGGCGTTCATCCCGAGCAGCTGCAAGCCTTACGAGAATTAATGCTGCAAGTCCGTCTCGGAGGCGGGCAACTACGGATTCGTCCAGAACCCCGATCGCGCCGGCATCCCGGGTGGCGTCGGCGGCGGCGCCGGTTACGCCGGCAGCGTTCTGTTCTATGTCGGCGTGCCTGAGTTGAGGCGGGGCTGCGCGAGGCTGAGAGGCTCGGCGGAGTTCGGACTTGCTCCTCTTCGCCGGGCGCGTGCCTAATTTCGCGGGTCGAGGCCTCGCAAGCAGGCTGGCGAAGCGGCTCAAGAAGCTTTGAGAGCTGCCCAGTCTGGGACCGGTGGCTGAGCTTCGACCCCGTCGTCAAGACAGCCTGCAGTGGGGACACCGCCTGCTCAGTCACCAGCTCACCGCTGCGGGCATCGCCCACGAGCACCGCGAGAACCCGGGCAACCACGGCGGGCGCAGACTTGAAAGCTTCCAAGACACACTGGCATGGCTCACGGGCGTGCTCGACCGCCCATGAGAGCAATTGTGAGGGCCGCTTCCGCGGCCCTCAGCGAATGGGCGGTACTGGGCTCGAACCAGTGACCCCCAGCTTGTCGAGCTGGTGCTCTCCCAACTGAGCTAACCGCCCAAAGGTCCTGCTCTCCCAATAGTTGCGGAGCGGCCCTAAGAATACAGTCAGCCGTCCGCCGGCTCGCTCGTGGCTCCCAAGGAGCGCAAGTTCGATTCTTGCCGGAGGGCATCTCCTCCTTTCGCTGCTCGACATCTCCAGTGCTAATCGGTGGAGACTCGCGGCCCCGCGCGGACAACTCAACTGGAGAAGCCGGTGATCGCATCGCCGATCATCTTGACGCCGAAGATCAGGCCGACGACGGCCATGATGACGGAGTTGTTACGGGCCATCCAGTTCCTCGATCCTTCGAGCAGGCTCGGAGCGCGCGCGCCCATTGCGAAGTAGACGACGATCGGCGCCGCAACGCCGATCGACACGACAAGCGTGAACACCGTCCAGGCCAAAGCCTGCTGTCCGGCCGGAATGCCGGTCTGCACGATGGCCGCTGCCGCGCCGATCATCAAGAACAGGTTCTTCAGATTGACCGCGACGAGCGCAGTGCCCATTCCGGCCGCCTTGAGCGGCGTGAAGCTGTCCAGTGCCCCCATCCACTTGGGGAATGACGCGACGTCGTCCTGAGCATGGCCGGCCCGCCACTGGTGAACGGCGACCACCAGCAGCAACACCCGCGGGCAGTCAATCAGCCGTCGACGAGTTCCACGCAGCGGCGATCGCCGCAGGCCACGCCGATACTGGCTCTCCGAGCGAGCGCCCGCAGTACCAACCCGGCTACTACAGCGCCCGTATCGTCGATCCGGACGGCCACAAGGTCGAAGCCGTCTACCGGACTCGATGAGCGCGCAGCGACCTTCAGCGCCTTGCGGCGTGGCTGAACAGTCGCTCTGGTCGCAACTCGACGAGGGCGACCGCCCAAATCGGCGGGTCGGCATGTCGGCGAAGCCACTCGGTCTCGAACAGCCGCCAATCGCCGATCTCGTGGAGCGTGGCTGGCCCCTCGGCGGTCAAGGCAATATGTGGCTGGCCGACCTCGCCGACGTCGGCGTCCCCCTCCATCACGGCCAGCGCAGCCCAAGGATGAGCTGCGAGATTCCGAAGCCTGAGACCGGCCACGGTGGCGAACCAGAACGCGCTGTCATGGACGACGTACGCGACTGGTGCGGCGTGTGCGCGACCGTCCGCGCGCGAGGTCGCGAGCACGCAATAGCGATGCCGTTCGAGGAGGGCTGAAAGCTCGTCGCTCGTAAGCGCCTCGGACTCGGGCCACCCACTGAGAAACGCAGGCGTGGCGCGCTGGAAGCTCGATCGCTGGATCCCGAGCAGTTCGTCGACGTCCATCGCGGGAGGATAGGACGACCGGTGCGCCCGCCGCCGCGACCGAATGGCTGTCGGTCGAGGGTACGCTCATTCGCGTGACGAGCTGCTGCAACCCGCGGGGCTGCGACCAGTTCTTCAGCCCCCGCTTCGCCCGCCGCGTCGCCAAGCGATACCGCAAACGCGGCGCTGACAAGACCGCGCGGCAGATGATCGGGTTCCTCGAGCAGCGCGGCATCGAGGGCGCGACCGTGCTCGAGGTCGGCGGCGGGATTGGTGAGATCGAGATCGAACTGCTCAAGCGCGGTGCGGCGCGCGCAGTGAACCTCGAACTCTCGCCGGCATACGACGAAGAAGCCCGCAGCCTTCTTCACGACGCCGGACTCGCTGACAAGGCGGAGCGACGCCTCCGCGACATCGCCGTCGATGGCGAAAACATCGAGCCGGCCGACGTAGTCGTCTTGCATCGGGTCGTCTGTTGCTACCCCGACTACGAGCGGCTCCTGACAGCCGCAGCCGAGCACGCTCGGCGACTCCTCGTCTTCAGCTACCCACGCCGCAACCCGATCTCGCGTCTCGTCGTCGCCTCGCAGAACGTCGTCTTCAAGTTGCTACGAAAAGAGTTCCGGACGTTCACGCATCCGCCGGCCGCAATGCTCGGGGTGCTGACGGCCCGCGGACTTCACCTGACCTTCGACCACCACGGGCTCGTCTGGCAGGTCGCCGGACTGGAGCGTTAGAGATCAGTGGCCGTACTTGGCCGCTCGCCCCGAACCGTCAACCTGCCCTTCCGATTCGGTGGTGCCAGGGCCGCCACCAGCGGGTGAGGCTCGCGTGGTCGCTACCGCCTTCGCTGGCTATCGCCAGGATGACGGCGCAGTTCCGCTGAATACGCGGCGGTCAACTGAGATCCGTTCGGATAGCTCGAGATCTGCCAACGATCGGGTACGCCGCTCGAGGGCACGCACACTGCCGTCTCGAGCGCGTTCGGATCCGCGACCGTCTGCAGCTTTGCGCACCCTTCAGGCGGAGTACGGCGTGGAGGCTTCGGGACATGGCCGACGAAGCAGCACTTCGGATGAATCACGCCGGGACCGGCAACAACCCCGGTGGCTAAGACTCCAAGGTGTCCGGCGGTTGCTGCTTCGCGAGCTCGCGGACGGCGTCGTTCAGCATCAGAACTGCGTCCTCGAGGGTCTCCATGCGCGCTAGGAGCGACGCGATAGCAACTTCCTTCGGCGTCGTGGACAGAATCGGCTCCCGCGTCCGGAGCTCGTGTATCCGCTCGAAGAGGGTGTCGCTAACGGTTTCCACGTCTCACCTCCTGCACCACTACGTGCGGACCAGTTCGCGAACCGGGTTCTCGACCGAGCCCGATTCGAAGCCCACGACGAGCCTGATGCCGAGGGCCTCCGCCAGGCGTCGCAGCGTCTCGACACTCGTCTTGTGCTGCCCGCTCTCGATACGAGAGATCGCGGAGTGACTCGTCCCCATGCGCTCTGCGAGCTCTCCCTGGGACAGTCCGGCGCTCATCCGATGTTGAATGACAATCCGAGCGAGCTCCTCAAACGGCTCAAGCCGTGCCTGCTCGCGTTGGTAGGCAGGACTGCGGCGCGAACGCTCGGCGCGCGCCCCGGCCACCGTCCTGCCAATCGCGTTTGTTCTCGTGGGCACCTTTACCTCCTCGCCTCCACTGTTGCGTCCGAGGCTGACTTTATCATTTTCGGTAAACCAAGGCAAGTCCGCAAGGGGCATCGTGGCCCGCGGCTCTCGGCGGCCTCCGCCGAGGCCCGTCCATCCGTTCTTTGAAGTCCGCCCAACGCGTTTCGCGACGTCGATATCGGCCTGAGAGACACTCCCCGTGTCCTTACGAAACGCGTGCAGACGGATGAAGAGCTGGCCAGAGCGCAGACGGTTCGAGCCGCTGGTGCGCGGACTCCTGATGGATCACCACGGCCCACCTCGATTACAACCGCATCGGGAGTCTCCGAGAAGGCCACCTCAGCTCGGGATGTTGACGATGCACAGGAGCCGGTCGGCTTAGCGGATGCTTTGTAAACGAGCGCTTGCGGTCGCCTCAAGACCGGGCAGGTCGCGACACACGTCGCAGCGGAAGATCCCTGCCGTTCCGTCATCGCTACCGGTGATGATCCATTCGCCGTCGGCGCTGAAGCTTGCGCTCGTCAGCGGCTTCGTGTGCCCTTGGAGGAAGAGGATGAGCTGGCCGCTGTCGGCGTCCCAAAGCCCGCCGCTGAACTGGCTGGCAGTAACGATCCACCGGCCGTTGGGGCTGAAAGAGGCGGAGTGGACGGGGAAAAAGTGACCGCGGAGGACGTGGAGGAGCTGGCCGGTGTCGGTGTTCCAAATGCGCCCGTCGTGGTCGTCGCTCGCCGTCACGAGCAGACGCCCGTCCGGTGAGAACTCGGCGTCGGTGACGAGCGAGCGATGACCGGTGAGGCGGTGCTGAAGCTTGCCGGTCTGCGCGTCCCAGATGTCCGCCTCGCGCGCTTGGGTGGTGGCGATCGCGCGTCCGTTCTGTGTGATCGCGACGTGCTGGGCGTGAGCCGCGATCGAGACGACTTCGCGGCCGTCGAGGGAGTAAAGGCGCACGGTTCCGCGGGCGTCGCGAGCGGCGAACAGGTCGGAGCCGGCGGCGATTTCCGCTACGGGCTCCTTCGTCGGAATGAGCGTGGGTGTCGAGCTGCCTGGTGACCAAATGCGAATCGTTCCGTTGCTCGATCCGGCGATCAGATCGCCGTTGGCCGCGTACGCGAGGGTCGTGGTGTGTAGGCCGGCGATGATTCTCGTGCGGCTCCCCGCGGCAGCGAGTTCGAGGTTGCCGCGAGCGTCTGCGAGCGCGACTGAGCGCTGGTGCGTCGCGACGGCCCTGATCGGATTGCGCATCTGGAGTTGGTCGATGAGCTGTCCGCTGGTCGAGAGGATCCGGGCGATTCGCCCTGAGACGCTGAGAACCTGCGTATTCGCGAAGGTTGCCTCGACCGGCTCTCGCTGTTGATCGATTGTCGTCAGTTGGCCGGTTGGCTCTGCCTGCCAGAGTCGGGCGGTCCCATCGGCGCTGCCGGTCGCGAGGACGATTCCCTCGGGGTCGAAGTCGACGCTCGTGACCGCGTCGCGGTGGCCGGCGAGCGGGGTGAGCAGCCTGCCGTCCTGGGTGCTGTAAAGGCGAGCGCTGCGGTCGGCGAAGGCGACTGCGACCTCCGTCCCATCCGGGCTGAAGGCGGCGTCTTCGGCAGCACCGGTTGCGCCGACGAGAAGCAGGTCGCGCTCGCCGGTGCGCACATTCCAGATCGCTGCGGTCCCGTCGGTGCTCGCGGTGACGAGCGAGGCTTGGTCGGCCGAGAACTTCTCGGAGAGCACTTTGCCGCGCATCGGCAGAACGTGAACGAGGTGCCCGGTCGCGGTGTTCCACAGCCGAGCCGTTTTGTCGCTGCTTCCCGTGACGAGCAGGCGCCCGTCTGCGTTGAAGGTGAGAGAGTCGATGCCGCGCTCGGGCAAGGTGAAGCGCACACGCCGGGTTTTGGTGTCGAAGAGCTTTGTGCTGATCGTTCCGTTGCGTTCGGCGGCGAAGGCGATCCGCATTGCGTTTGCGCTGATCGCGGCGGTCACGACGGCGCCTTCGATGCGGATCGTCCGAACCGGTGCGTGCACGTCGGGCAGTAGGCGAAGGTGTCCGCCGCTTCCGAACAGAAGAGTCCTCTGTGCGAAAGCGAGTGCCGTGATCGGGGCGGGGGTGCGTATGACCCTGAGCGGTCGCCCATCCACTGCACGCCATATCGTCACGGTTCCCTCCGTGTCGCCCGTGGCGAATAGTTGGCCGTCAGGGCTCCACGCCACTCGGGTCAATGCTGGCTGCCTCGGCAATGCGCGGAGGCGCGTTCCGTCCGCGTTGTAGAGGCCGAGCCGGCCGTCGCTGCTTGCGACCAGCAGATGGTCGCGCCGGCGGGAGAAGCTCGCCGCGACCACGTTCCCACCGAGTGAGATCCGATGCTCCTCGCGCAGCGCAAGCAGGCTTGACCGCAGGACATTCTCGGTCTGGGAGCCGGGTGCGAGCTTTGCGGCGTGGAGAGCGAGACCCAGACTCGAGGCGGGATCGGTTGTGATGCCGGCAAGCGCGTCGGCTGCAAGCTCGCGTGCGTGTGCATTGCGAGCTTGGGTGCGAGCGTCGCTCCGCTGGATCAGCGCGAACAGGGCGATTGCCGCGACAACGGCGAGCGCGACGAGTGACGCAGCGATGATCGCGCGAAGCCGTCGTCGCTGTTGTCGTGCTGCCCTTCGCTCACGCTCGAGCTCGTAGCCGACTCTCCAGCCGAGGACCGGGGCGGCGAGGACGTCGTGGAAGATCTCGTAACGGGTTGTACGGTCGCCGGCGCCGTCGACGCCCCGGACGATCCGCTCACGTACCAATCTCTCGAGCAGGAGCTGAAGTTCGACGGGATCGATCTCCGCGTACTCGGCCAGGTCGGCAGCGGTGTGGGCGATCTTTGTGCCCGACGAGGTGACGAGCTGTCGCACGACTCGTGCCGCGCCTGCCTGCGCCGGTGCCGTGAGACGCTCGAGGGCACCCTGCACGTGTTCTCGGACGATCGGCTCTGCACCGCCGAGGCGCCGCAACGTGGCGAGCCGAAGATCATGCGAGCCTTCCGCCTGTTCTTCCAGCCAGAGGCGTTCGAGCACGAGCTGCAGAAACGGTGCCTCGACGTGCTCGTCGGAGTGCTCGGTTTCGCTTGTGCCGCTGAAGTCGACACGTCCCGCAGCCACTTCGTCGAGCACGGCCTCTACGAGCTCCGGCTCTGCTCGGTACTCGCTGCCCGCGAGCTCGTTGTAGCGACTGAGCGGTCCGATGATCGCGTCGCGGGCGGACCCTCGATCGAGGCGGTCGAGCCCGAGCATGTTCGCGAACAGGCCAGGGATGCGACCGGTGAACGCGTCCAGCTCGAACAGCGCGTCGTCGCGTAATGCGACCAGGACAGAAGCGCGCAGGCCCGGACGTTGGAGGAGGTCGGGTAGCTCGCTGCTTAACGGTCCTGCGGTGCCGTGATAGAGGAAGTACTCCTCGAATTGGTCGAGCAGCAGGAAGAGCTCCCCGCTGGCCTGCGCGGCCGCGGCTGCGGTATCGGCCAGTCCGGCGGTCGGTCCGAGAGACGGTGTCGCTTCGGCGATCGAGGCGGTCAGGGCGGCTACGGGATCGTCTGCCCACGAGTCGTGGATGACGACTGCTCCGCTGTCGAGGCGACGAAGCGCCTGCGCGACGCCCGCACGGAGCAGCGAGCTCTTCCCTACCCCACTCTGGCCGTAGAGGATCGTGAGCTTGTTCGCCAGGAGGTTGGCCACGATCGCTTCGCGCTCGCGCTCGCGGCCGAAGAAGAGCAACGCATCCCGCTCGGAGTCGGCGAACGCGTCGAGACCCTTATACGGACTATCGGGCGGTTTGCTCATCGCCCCTCGACTCGACCAGGGCCGCCAGTTCGCCGACGTACGCCACCGGTGCCATGTCGATGACCTCGACGCCCCGGCTACGCCAAAACTCCCGCTCGAGTGGACGCGGGCCTGGATGGACCGACCAGGAGCGGTAGCCGAGCGGTTCCTCGCCCCACAGGCGGTCGAGCACAACGCGGAGCGTCCAGTCCGAGAGTGTGTAGCCGAGCATGAGCAGGTGCGTTCGCCGCAGTCGTGCGGCGAGCGCGACCGGGAGCCTGCCCGCGATCTGGCCGTAGTGGATGAAGTCGTCCTCGGTGACCGCGAAGCTCTCCCACGCCCGTTCCGGCGTGACGTCGAGGCGTCCCTGTAGATGCAAGACAACGGTTCGCTTCTCGAGCGAGAGCTGCGTCGCGTATCGGTTAGGGCGCTCGATCGGCGTCGTCACACCGCCTGCGGAGATGTGGCAGAAGCTGCCGCGGTGCGGCCCGGTCGCCACGTAGCAAACGGTGTCGTACTGCTCGCCGACGTCATCGAGTGCGCGCTCGAGCGCCACGTCGTAGCTCGTCGTCACAAGCAGCGGGTTGCCCGCGCCGCGATCGCGCAACAAAGCCGGCAAACTCGCGAGGAACCGGTGCAGGCCCGTCGGCTCACCGTTGGAGTCGACGAGTGCGTGCAGGCTGTCGTAGAGCGGGCCGGAGCCGTTGAGCGTCGCGATTGCCTGTGAGATACGCGGCAGCTCTACGTGCTCGGCCTCAAAACCGAACCTCCGGGCGAGCTCGACAGCGAGCGGCTCTGCCTCCGCGCCAACCACGACCGTCAGTCGGCCGCCGAGCAGCGCCTCCGCCACCTCCTCGAAGTGGTCGCGAACCGGCGTTGCCCCCTCAGTTGCCGGCGCCGTCTCCTGGCGAAGGATCGACGCGTGGATGCGTCGCAGCAGCGGGCTCGGCTCCAACCCGAGTCCCTCGACGAGCGCCTCGCGGCCTTGCCGGTAGACCTCGAGCGCGTCGGCTTGCCGCCCTGATCGGTACAGCGCGAGCATGAGCTGCGCCCGCAGCCGCTCCCGCAGCGGGTGCCGCCGCACAAGCTCGTCCAGCTCGCTGACCACTTCCGCATGACGCCCGATCGCGAGGTCCGCCTCGAGCCGCTCCTCCAGGAGCGAAATCTGGAGCTCGGACAAGCGGGCGATCTCCGGCTGGGCGAACGACTCGAAGGCGAGCTCGGCAAGGGGGTCGCCCCGCCACAGCTCAAGCGCCTCGCGGAGCAGCCGCGCCCGCCTCGGCAGGTCGCTCGTTCGTGCGTCGTCGACGAGCCGCCGCACCCGGGCAAGGTCAAGCTGGCCGTTGCCGATCTGGACCCGGTAGCCGGGCGGACGCGTCTCGATCGCCTCAGGGCCGAGAGCCTTACGCAGCTGCGAGATGAAATTCTGCAACGACGCGTTTGCGGTCGCGGGCGGTGAACCCGACCAGAGCGCGTCGATCAGCCGGTCAGTCGGCACGACGCGGCCGGCGTCGAGCAAGAGGAGAGCGAGCACGGCGCGCTGTTTGACACCGCCGAGCGGCAGCAGGCGACCGTCAGCGACCGCCTCAAGCGGTCCGAGGATCCGAAACTCGATCACGGCCAGGTTGTAACAGGCGGCCGCGCCGTTTCTCGGTCTCGTTAGCGGCCCGTTAGAGGCGGATTGGCGGTCGCCCGGACGGTGGCGGCATGAATGCCACCGGCCAAAACCTCAGCTGCCTGCTCGCAGCAACCCTCGCTCTCACACTGCCGGGCGCCTCCGGTCACACCGACCCGGTCGCGGCGGACCTCGACGGCGACGCGTCCTCCGGCCTCGTCAACTCCGCGCCGAACTCGGCGGTCCAAGCCGCCTTCGCCAAGCGCAGCTACGCGCCCGGATCGATTGCGAACCTCGACCTGCGCGGCAGCTCAAGCACCGTCGCGATTCGCTTCTACCAGGCAGGAGCCGGACGCCTTGGACCGCTGCAAGGTGCCCCGGTCAGTACGTCACAAACGCGCCAGGCGGACGTGAAGAGCGTCGCTCTTCGAATCGGCGCCTGGCCGTCCGGCCTGTACTACGCACAAGTGACGACGCCCGGACGCGGCAACTGGTACGCGCCGTTCGTCGTCAGACCACGTCACCTCGGGCAGCACAGGGTCCTCGTGGTGCTGCCGACCAATACCTGGCAGGCCTACAACTTCGAAGACGGCGACTCGTGGTACGAGAACTCCACGGTGCACACGATCGATCTGACGCGGCCCTTCATCGACGGCGGCGTTCCGCCTCACTACCACGGCTACGACCGCGGCTTCGTCCGCTGGCTGACGGTCCACAGCGAGCAGCCGGACTTCCTCTCCGACGACGACCTCGACCGCGTCGCAAGCGGCGACGCGCTCGCACGCGCGTACGACCTGATCGTCTTCTCCGGCCACGAGGAATACGTCACCCAGCACGAATTCGATGTCATCGACCGCTACCGCAACCTCGGCGGAAACCTCGCCTTCCTCTCTGCCAACGACTTCTTCTACAAGGTCGTCAAACACGGCGACCAGATGGACGGCCGCTGGCGCTGGCGCGACCTCGGACGTCCGGAAGCAGCGCTCGTCGGGGCTCAGTACATCGACTGGAACCACGCCGAGTACCCGAACAAACCCTTCACCGTCACGAGCGTCGAGAACGCTCCCTGGCTCTTCCACGGCACCCGCCTGCACAACGGCGACACCTTCGGCAACTACGGGATCGAAGTCGACGCCAAGGACGGAGCGTCTCCGCCAGCGACGCGCGTGCTCGCCCAGATTCACGACATCTTCGGACCGGGGAAGACCGCGGAAATGACCTACTACACGACCCGCGCCGGTGCGAAAGTCTTCTCCGCCGGAGTGATGAACTTCGGCGGCTCCGCACTCTGGCCGGTCGTCTCAACGATGATGACGAACCTCTGGGGCCAACTCAGCCGCCCATGAAGACGAAGCTCGCACTCGGGTCGATCCTCGTCGCCGGCGGACTCGCCGCCGCCTACTTCGCCTTCTTCAGGCACACAGTTCCGACCATCCGCGGGTCGAGCACGACCGAATACGTCCCCAAAGCGGTTCCCACACCACCGACCGAACCAGGCGTCGCCTGGCCAACATACGGCTACGACGCGGCACGCGGGCGAGCTCCTGCTGTCTTGCGTCTTCGGCCGCCATTCCGAAAGGTCTGGACCTTCCACGGCCGAGCGCTGCTCGAGTTCCCGCCGGTAACCGGCTACGGCAAGGTCTACATCACCAACTTCGACGGCCGCCTGTTCGCGCTCGACGCCAAAACAGGTACGCCCGCTTGGACATATCGGTCACATCGCTGCGGGTGGGCGTCACCTGCGCTCAGCGAACACCTCGTCTACGAGACCTTCATCGGCAATAGCGAATGCCACTCCAGCGATCACGACGGCGTGATCGCCGCGTTCACCGCCAAGCACGGTCGCCTGCGCTGGCTCCGACACGTCGGCCCGACCGAGTCCTCGCCGCTCGTCGTCCACAAGACCGTCTACATCGGCGATTGGAACGGCCACGTCTGGGCGCTCGACGCCGCCAACGGACACACACGCTGGATCACACAGCTTCACGGCGCAATCAAAGGCTCACTCGCTACCGCGGGACACCGCCTCTTCATCGGCACCTACGCCGGCGACGTTGTCTGCATCGACGCCCACACCGGCCGCGTCCTCTGGCGCTCAGGAGGGCACGGCGCGATCTACTCATCCCCGGCCGTCGCCTACGGACGGGTCTACATCGGCTCGCTCGACGGCGGCGTCTACGCGTTCGGCGCAACAACCGGCCATCTCCTCTGGGCACGAGCGACGGGCGCCTATGTCTACGCATCACCAGCAATTTGGCAGCACCGCGTCCTCGTCGGCTCCTACGACCACCGCTTCTACGCCTTCGACGCCGGCACCGGCACCATCCGCTGGCACTTCAACGCCAACGGCCCGATCTCCGGATCAGCCAGCGTCATCGACGGCCTCGTCTACTTCTCCACCCTCAACGAGCGCACCTACGCCCTCACAGCCACGACAGGCAAACCAATCCGTGAGTGGCTCGACGGCAAATACTCTCCCGCCGTCGCCGACCACAGCCACCTCTACCTCGTCGGTCTCGGCCGGGTGTACGCCCTAACAAATGCCAGATGAATGACCCAGAGAAGAGTCGGTTCTCGCCAGCGGTTTCCTAAACCGCGTGCGCAAGTTCGATTCTTGCCGGGGGCACTCCATCCCGCCCGTCGTCAGGGTTCGTGCTCGGCTGATCGGGGCCCACCTCGTCGTTCTCGTCGTCGTCCTATGGTCCCGACGGGAAGAACTGTGACGGCTCAACGCGAGGGCTAATGAAGTCGATCGGGTCCTCGTCGCGGAGAATCTGAACTTCGAGTGCGATTTCCCGCACGGCCCTCTCAAGCGCCTCAATCCGTAGGGCGAGTTCCTGGATCGCGAGGGACGTCGGTGTCGTTGACAGAAGCGGGTTTCCCCATTCAAGCGGCCGCTTGCTGGGGTGGACAAGCCTGTCCACCCGCTTCTTCAAGGTGTTCGCCATTATGGACTCCTCCGTTCGTCGGATGGCGTTTTGCCCTCTTATCGGCAGACCTTGCGCCTGTTTTGAGGCCCCGTCAGAAGCACAACGCGCCCTCAGTTAAGCGGACGAGTCCTATTTCGGCCAGCGGGGAATGCCGGACCGCCCCCACGCGCGGCCGATCGGGATCCGCACCATCCGCTTCGCCGTTGCGTTCGGTCCGCGTCTGATCGCCCGGCCGGTTGCGCTCAGACGGGCGGCGCGGAACAGTAGGCGCGTAAGGCTAGGCAAACGGCTCCGTACCCCCAAAACCGTTCTATGCCACGGGCATCGCCTGTGACGTGCGTGTCGCGGCGGCTCGGGTACGCCAAGCCTGTCCGGTCATGTACCCGGTGAGGCTGAAGATCACGAGTGCGTTGAGCCCGTGAAGGGGGCCCACGGCGTGGTGTGCCTCGCTGATCCAGGCGAGAACGATTTGAACCGCGACTGCAACGGGGACGGCGAGCGCGAAGAGGGCGCCCCGCTTGCCAAGCCGGGCGGCGAGAGCGAGCAGCAGGAGAACGACTGCGCCGAGGAAGATGAGGTAGCCAAAGGCGATGTGGAACCCGAAACCGTGGTCGAACACCTTTTCGCTGATCAGCTTGTGCTCATCGGATCCCTTCTGATCGCCGAGCTTCTGCGCCGTGTAGAAGGCACCGTAAGCCGCAGCGGCGATCTGGACGACGACAGCCAGAAAGAGAAGCGTCATCCAGTAGCGATAGACAGCCCTCACGACATACACCTCACGGGTTTAAGGGGACGCGAGAGTCTAGGGCCGCTCGGGATCGGCTGACAAGCCGGCATGGGAGCCGGCCCCTACTCCCGAGACACACCGGGACCACACCAAGAGCGCATTGGCGACCCATACGACGCTGGCAACCGCATGGTTGAGCGAATACGGCTTGCCTACTGACCCCCTGCGTTTCCGCGCCGGGACCGTCGAAGGTTTTGACGATCGGCTACCTGGGGTGGAGCGGTTGTCGCCTTCGTTGTCATGTTCATCGCTCGAGACCTCGCGAACCACCACCTCGTCGGACACGATGCGTCAACGGCGATCCGGGGGGCGACTTTCCTCGGTGAGGAGTGACACACGAGAACGCCGCCTTCCGGCGGCCCCTCTCGAATCCTTTGCACTTCGACCTGGCGTCGGCTTCGATGCAAGACGGCTCGGTTGAGCCGCGCCGCGAGCCTAGAACATCGCGGCCCACCGAATCAAATCGCGCGCGCTAGGCAAGGTGAGGGAGCGGCTCGAAGAACAGGAGCCCATGGTCGCGCGTAACCGGAGTCCAGCGGTCGTGGATGTCGCGCTGCGCGAGCACCTCGTGTGCGAGGTCGCGCAGCTGCATCGTCGTCAGCTGGTGGGCGGTCGGAGAGACGCCGGCCTGTTCGTTGCCCACTGCCGCGTTGTCGAGCGCGTTCTTGAGCGCCTGCCGTGCGGTCTCGTCGCTCATGCCGCCAGCCTAAGCCTTTCCTTCACTGCCGGAGCCTGAACGGAACGGGCGGTTGGAAGCGCACTGCCGCCGCGAACGGGAAGCAGCACGCCGACGTTGTGCTGTCTGCCCGTATCCGTAACGGTACGGCTAGCCATCGGACCGCAGTCGCGGCGGCAGCGGCGTACGTTCGTATCTTCGTCGTTACCGCGTTGAGGAGGAAGACCGTGAAGACTGTCATCGCCTGCCTTTTGACCGCACTCATAGTTGCAAGCGGAGCTGGCGCCTACATCGAGGTCGTGACGCCCGCTCAGTTCAACGCGCTTCAGGCTCGAGTTCAGACGCTCGAGAAGTTCGACAGAGAATGTCTCCGGCCAATCCACCTCGGCCAAACCCCGGGCGGCTGGATGGCTTGGGACACGAGAAACGCCCACGTTGGCGTCCGTGCAGCCATCTTCTTCGGGGTGCCCGACTCGTCGAGCTCAGGAAACGCCTGCGCGACGATTCTGCGGCCGTAATCCGTCACGAGGCAGGGGTCGTCTATCCCTGGCAGGGGAGCCTGCTCGGTGACCATCTGCCACGGGTCGTTGGGATGGAACTTTTCTGGTTACTCGCGACAACTGGTTCTTGGTGAGCCGGACGATCAGACTTGACGGCTTGGACGATGCTGAGTTGATCGCGCGCTCGTTGGTGGACAATCGCTGGTTCGAGCTGCTGTTTGACCGTCATTTGCATCCGTCTGACCTCGAGGAAGCCGCCTTCCATGTTCACGCGCTCGGCAGGATCGTCGCGATGCGCGCCGCGCACCGGTCACACCCTGATCTCGTGCCGAACAAGGCAGGAGCGCCGATCTAGGCCCGCCACGGCGGTGGGAGAGCGTCCGTCGCGGCATCTGGGATGTGCGGAGTCGGCGGGTTTGAGTCGTCATCGGGCGCTCCCGGAAAGGATCGGGGCATCGCCCCTGAAACCCCAGATCGTGCAGTAGACGCCGAGGAACAGCTCCCACGTGGACGAGAGTGACCCAGAGCTGCGGATCCGGCACTCGATTGCCTCGAAGGCGACCAAGGTTGGCAACGTGACGCCCACGAGCCATTCAGGGCGCGCTGATTCTCCTTGAACCGCAAGTTCGCTGAGGACTGGAGCACTCGGCGACGTCGTCCTAGACTCGACGCATGACCGAGCCGCGCCGGGAGCGGAAGGTCGTTACCGTCCTCTTCGCCGATCTCGTCGGCTTCACGGCCCGCGCCGAGGAGCTCGACCCGGAGGACGTCGAGGCGATCCTCCGCCCTTACCACGAGCGGCTGCGCGCCGAGCTCGAGCGGTTCGGCGGCACCGTCGAGAAGTTCATCGGCGACGCGGTGATGGCGCTGTTCGGCGCGCCGGTGGCGCACGAGGACGACCCGGAGCGTGCGGTTCGCGCGGCGCTCGCGATCCGCGATTGGGCCTGCGAGGCCGGCGAGATCCAGGTACGCGTCGCCGTGAACACCGGCGAGGCGTTGATCAACCTCGCCGCGCGTCCGAACGCGGGGGAGGGTATGGCGGCCGGCGACGTCGTGAACACGACAGCGCGGCTGCAGAGCGCGGCGCCCGTAAACGGTGTCCTCGTCGGCGAGACGACGTACCGCGCGACGCTCGATGCGATCTTCTTTCGCGAGGCCGCCCCCGTCCAGGCGAAGGGGAAGGCAGAACCCGTGTCGGTCTGGGAGGCGCTCGAGCCGCGGGCCCGTGTCGGCAGCGAGGCAGTGTCGACACATGTTCCGCTCGTCGGCCGGCAGCGCGAGCTCGACCAGCTCATCGATGCGTTCGAACGCGTTCGCGAGGAGCGCGCGGCGCAGCTGGTAACGCTTGTCGGCGTTCCCGGAATCGGCAAGAGCCGGCTCGTTGGGGAGCTGCTCGAGCATGTCGAGGCGCTGTCGGACTTCGTCTTCTGGCGACACGGGCGTTCGCTCCCGTACGGCGAGGGCGTCGCGTTCTGGGCGCTCGCCGAGATGGTGAAGGCGCAGGCCGGGATCGTCGAGAACGACTCGACGGAGGAGACGGCGCGGAAGCTTGCGCTCGCAGTCGCGGAGTGCGTTCCAGAGTCGGACCGCCGCTGGGTTGAGGGCAAGTTGCGTCCGCTCGTTGGGCTCGGCGGCGAGGCAGGGGAGCGGGAGGAGTCGTTCGCCGCGTGGCGGGTGTTCTTCGAGGGACTCGCGGAGCAGGGGCCGCTCGTGATGGTGTTCGAGGACCTGCACTGGTCCGGTGACGAGCTGCTCGACTTCGTGGACGCGCTTCCGGACTGGAGCGAGGACGTTCCGCTGCTCGTCCTCTGCACTGCGCGGCCCGAGCTGCTCGACCGTCGTCCGGACTGGGGGGGCGGCAAGCGCAACGCGTTGACGATCTCGCTGTCTGCGCTCGACGGGGATGACACCGCGAGGCTGGTCGCCGTGCTGCTCGACCGCGCCGTGCTTCCCGCCGACACGCAGTCGGAGCTGCTGAATCGCGCCGGCGGCAATCCGCTCTACGCGGAGCAGTTCGCGCGCATGTACGCCGAGCGCGGTGAGCTGTCGGCCGAAGTGCCGGAGACGGTGCAGGGAATCATCGCCGCACGGCTCGACTCGCTGCCGGGCGATCAGAAGCGGCTGCTTCAGGACGCTGCGGTTGTCGGGAAGGTGTTCTGGACAGGTTCGCTTGCCGCGATCGGCGGGTCCGACCCTGGTGCGTTGGAGCAGAGCCTGCGCGCGCTGGCACGGAAGGAGTTCGTCCGGCGCGAGCGCCGCGCCTCCGTCGAGGGCGAGACGGAGTACGCCTTCGGCCACATCATCGTCCGAGACGTCGCGTACGGGCAGATCCCACGGTCGGAGCGCGCGGACAAGCACGTTCGCGCGGCAGAGTGGATCGAGGCGCTCGGGCGGGGCGAGGATCAGGCCGAGCTGCTCGCGCACCACTACGGCAGCGCGCTCGAGCTTCTGCGCGCCTCGGGCCGAGACGTCGGCGACCTCCCGCTTCGCACTCGGGCAGCGCTCCGCGCGGCTGGCGCGCGCGCGCTCGCGCTGAATGTGTTTCCGGCCGCTGCGAGCTTCTTCGAGGCGGCCCAGGGGCTCGCCGGCGAGCCCGACCCAGGGCGCCCGCGCGCCTTGCTCCAGCAGGGCATGGCACTGCATGCACTGCTCGACCCGAGACGGTTCGACCTGCTCGACGCGGCTCGCGCCGCGCTCGCCGCCGCAGGCGACAACGCAGGGGCCGCTGAGGCTGATCTCATCCTCGCCGAGGCACGATGGTGGCACGGCGATCGCGATGGATGCCTGGCGTCGCTCTCGCGTGCGGAGGAACTCGTGCGCGACGACGGTGTGACCGAGACGCGTGCATCAGTGCTGAGCCAGCTCGCACGCTTTCAACATGCGTTCGGCGACAATGAAGCATCGGTCGAGAACGCGCTGGAGAGTCTGCGGCTATCTGAGTCACTCGGGCGCCAAGACCTCCGGGCGAAGAACCTGACGACACTCGGAACGGCTCGTGGTTTCCTCCGCGATCCCGACCTCTCTGCGGCCATCGCCGACCTACGGGAGAGTGTCGACGTCGCCGCCGCCTCCGGCGACCTCAGCCAGCTCGCTCGGGCGTACACGAACCTCGGAGCTGTGTACGAGCTCGCGGGGCAGCTGTCGGAAGCTCGAGCTGCGCTCGATGAGGTCCATCGGCTCGCACTCCGCCGCGGACACACAGCCTCGCTGCGATTCTCAGAAGGCAACGCGATCAGCGCCGGCCTACTCCGTGGTGACTGGAACGACCTCGAGCGACGCGCGCTCGCGTTCATCCAGGAGCCCGAGCAGACGCTGCACTATCTCGACGGACTCGCGACGGGCGCCCTCGCCACGATCAGGCTCGCGCGCGGAGAGATCGATGCCGCCGCGGCGGCCGCGTCCGAGACGCTCGACCACGGCCGCCGCGTCGGTGACCCCCAGGCGCTCGTGCCGGCGCTAGCTCTCGCGTCGTTCGTGTACGCGGAGCTCGGCAACATGGAGCAGGGCCGCTCGTTGCTGGCCGAGATCCAGCCGGGGCCGTTCATCGCTTCGGTTCCCGACGCATTCTTCGCCGCGGCATGGCTCGGCGAGAACGACCATTGGCGGGAGCGCACGCGCCCCTTTACGCGCGGCACGCCGTTCGACACCGCCGCGGACGCCGTGCTTGAGGGGCGGTGGGCAGTGGCAGCCGACGTCTACGACGAGATGGGCGCGCGCCCTTACGCCGCCCTCGCCGCGCTGCGCGCGGCAGAGTCGTTCGTTGCCCAAGGACGGCGAGCCGAGGCAGACGAGCAGCTCAGGCGGGCCCTCGCGTTCTGGCGCGCGGTCGGCGCCACGCGGTACGTGCGAGAGGGCGAGGCGCTGCTCGCCGAGACGGCGTAGCCCGCTTACACCACCGCGAGCACGACATCGACACCGCCGCAAAGCTCTCGTCAGCAGCAGCTTCCCCGCCGAACTCCGGTCGATGATCTCGGCGACCGAACGCCATCTCGACGCTCTCGCCTTACCGGGCTGATTCACAACGGCAGCCCGCGCAGCTCCCGCGGCGAAATCGAGCCGCGACCAGCATGTCCACCGGTGCCCGTCCCGGCCCTTCCAGCGACACGAAACGCACCGGAAGTGGCCAAGCCTAAGCCCGCCCGAGAGGCCCTAGATCGGCGTTCCTGTCTTGTTCGGCACAAGGTCGGGATGCGAACGGTGCGCGGCGCGCATAGCCACGATCCTGCCGAGCGCGTGAACATGGAAGGCTGCTTCCTCGAGGTCGGCCGGATGGAGCTGCGGCAGCGCCGCGAGTGCCCGGTAGAACTCGCCAGGCATCTTCAGGACAGCCTGCTCAGCCTCGGTCAATCCGTGTTCCATGAAGCCTCCGATGGTCGTTGTGTGGGCCGGGCGGCGATCCGGTGGAGCTCGTGGTCAGGTCCGTTGACCCCTAGCGATCTTCTTCGTCTGGGCGTGGGTTCGCGCTCAGCCGGTTGGCGTGGTGCGGGCGGGCCGCGTCACTTGGCCGGAAAAGGGGTTTTAGTGTCTCTGGATCAGAAGAGGGCGCGTTGGTTCGGCGTGCTCTACCCGAGCGCAAGCGGAAGCAGCACGGCCGCGGCTAGCGTCGAGTGCCAGTCGGGTTGAAAGTCGGCCCGCGTAGATTCCTCCCTGATGCGCTTCCCAGAAACGGAGCCCGCACGCGCGCAGACCGCAGTCGATCGCCAACCCTGTGAGTGACTCTCGTCCGGAGTTCGAGGGGCCTCCGCTCGTCGAGGTCGCGCTTGGAGTCCAGTTCAATCCCGACCGTGATACGACCGATCGAGCTCAGCGCGTTACGTGAGAAGTGGCGGTCGAGGTATCCGCTCGTGCAGGAGCAGCCACCTCTTCCTGCACAGGTCGAGGCTATGCAGCCGGCGATGCCAAGCGTGGGCCTGCACCTCGGTTTTGGTTCGTGACGGACGACGAAGTGGAGCTCGTGCAGCTTCAGAACGACAGATTGATAGTCAACTGGCGCGAGCACGAGCCTTGTCATCGCGCCTAACGATCGAGTTGGGCAGAGTCGACAAAACGAGTCCGACTCTGATTGCGCCGCGAATGTTGTACAGCGTGGGAGATCGCCTTTGCCGATTGCGACTACGACCTCGTCTACTTTTGCCGACTCGATTACCTCAGTTCCGACAGTTTCCGCGGTCTCTCCTCCTCACTAGCGCTCTTCGCCTCCGTCGGTGGATGGCATCTGCGAACGTGCATAAGGCATGGAGGCGCTCCCGATCAGCGACCGTGGCTGATTGCGGCTGGCGCGCTCACCATCGTGCCTCGTCTGGGGTTTCTTGCCACCTCGCCCCGCACGGGTTATCAGGGTCGACAACGGGGTAGACACAATGTCACGCTGTTTCCTAAACCGCGTGCGCAAGTTCGATTCTTGCCGGGGGCACTCGGCCAGCTCGCGGGTCAATCGATCAGCCGGCAATCCGCACCCGCAAGCTCACGGGAAGGCGACGTGGTGCGTGACAAATACTCGCTGACCGCCGTCGTCATCGATGAGGTTCGCGGTAGGTCGACGCCCTGTTCCCCGGCAAGGTCTGTGGGTACGCTCGATCGATCCCGCGGGTCGTTCTAATACTGATCGTCTGCGCACTCGCCTTGGCGCGGATCGTCACGCTGCGAGCGCTCAACGGCAGCGGCGCGGTGACGAGGAAAACGACGACCTCCGGGTCCTTCGCAAGGTCGGTGCGCTTGGCGTTGTTGTCTGCCTGCGCGTGCCTGGCGGCAGGCGTGTTCGGCGCCGACGGGCTCGAGGCGGGGGTGAGCGTGCGCGTGGCCGTAGGCCGAGCCGGCCGCTGATCAGTCTCGACGAGAGCGGCGGCTTCGTCGTCGGGGGAAGGCCGACGTTCCTGATCGCGCTCTCGAACCCGCCGCCGCTTTCGGGAAGAACGCCGGCGGGCCTGCCCGGGCCGGTCGAGATCGTCCGCACTGGCGTGAACCTCGTGCGCGTCGGCCCGACGTGGACGGGGTGGACGCGCCGGGAGCTCGAGCATGTACTGGCGTGGGAACGCACCGCGGTGGCCCTCGGAGTGCACACGTGGGTGAGGCTGAATGCGTTCGCCGCCACGCAGCCGCGCTGGCGCGGCGATGCGCGCCTTGGCGGCGATCGTCCACGCGTTGACGAGGAGCCGTTTTGCGGCGGGGATCGGACTCTGGCAGGGCGCGGACGAGCCCTGGTCGCGCGGCATCCCCGCCCGCTCGCTCGCCTTCGTCTATTGCCGGGTCACGTCCCGCGGCGACCGGGGCGACTGCGCCGGCGAGCCGCCGCTCGACCGCCACCATCTCCTCGTGACCATCCTGGCGCCGAGTGGAACCCGAGCCGACCTCGCGCCCTACGGCGACGTGACCGACAGCCTTGGCGTTGACGTCTACCCAGTCACCCTCGACAACCGCGACTCCCCGGACCTGCACGAGGTCGGGGTCTGGACGCGGACGATCGCCGGCATCAGCCGGGATCAGTCCGTGTGGACGACGCTGCAGATCTGCTCCAAACACGCGTACGACAAGCACACCGGGGCGTACGTCTTGCCCAGCGCGTACCAGGAGCGCTACATGGTCTACGACGCGATCATCAACGGCGCGCGCGGCGTCTCCTTCTTCGGGGGCGGAAACCCCCACTGCTGGAACCGGATCGACCGCCGCTACGGGTGGAACTGGACGTTCTGGAACAGGGCGCTCGACCGGTTGATCGAGCAGATCGACGCACGCTCGGCGCTGGGGCCCGCCCTCGACAACGCTGCCTCGAACGACGTCCTCGAGACGAACGATCCCGGCACGGAGGCAATCAGCCGAGTCGCCGTGACGCCGTCCGGGACGCAGCTCTGGGTGATCGCCGCCCGCAGCACTACCGGCGTGGAGCATGTCACCATCTCGGGGCTGCCGGCTTCGGTCAAGTCGGCGGCCGTCTACGGCGAGCACCGTACGGTCCGTGTCTCCGACGGAACCCTCGGCGACAACTTCCGGCGGTGGCAGGTGCACGTCTACCGCATCCAGCTCACCGCCTTACAACGACGTTGAGATCCGAGGCTCATCGAGCCCAGCTGCACCGCGACATCACCGCCATCCAGATACGACCACAGCAGGATCGACTTCCAAGTGTTGCCTCGCGTGATGGTCGGCAATTCCACATCCGCGGTAAAGATCGCGGAAGCTCTTGCGATCGGCCGTTCGTTTTCGGCTCGCGCCCTAAGCGAGAGGGATGTTGCCTGCGCCAGCGCTCCGGAATGACGCCCAGAGTCCCCGCGCCGGAGCGTCGTATGCGCGAACGGCCGGATGTCATTGGTCCGACTATTCTTTCGGCGTGAGTCGCGTCGGACTCTCGGTGGGATCCGTCCTTGTCGTGTTGGGCGTCTTCTGGGCGGGCCGCGAGAGCACGCACGGGCTTTCCGCTTTCTACGAGCATTGGTGGTGTCCCATCCCCGTGGCGATGATCGTCGTCGGGTCTGTCGTTGCGGTCGCGCCGAGGTTGGGTCGTCGCCATGCTTCCTGAGTGGTCTGGTCGCATGGGCAGGCCGACGTGTGGACGACCGGCGTGGTGGAGGCGTTTCCTCGCAGCCGTCCTGCCGCGCTCACCGAAGTTGTTCGATTATGGGGACTGGCAGGAGCCGCCGCCGGACATCGGCGTGCGTGAACCAAGGCGCCCTCGGCCAAGTTCGGGCGCGGGTAGCGCCGTCCTCGATCCGCCGCTGTAAGCAACGCCAGCGTTAGCCCTCGGCTGGGCCAGCGTTCGCCAATGACCCCTGCTGAGCGAGGAATATCGTTCGATCGGTGTACTTCCTTCGAGTAGCGATCGTGGTAGTGGCGTTCGGATCTGGGGTGGCCGACCGGACGACAGCCTCGGATGCAGCAGCGACTGGGGCCACGTCTCTGCGGGACGCGCCGAACAGGGCGACTCTGGCGACCTTCGCTGGTGGTTGGGGCGGGCATGACCGGAGCCTTTCGATCACGCGCCGGGGCCGAGGGGTCGAGCAAGTAAACAGCGGCTGCTGCTGCCCTTGCTTCGAGCTCGTGTTTCAACTCACGCAGCCTCGCGGGACATCGTTGGCCGCGACCGCAACGGCGACGGTGATCGCGATTCACGCCCCGCGCGGGACGTATGCCGTACGTCGTCCGTTGCCTCACGTCGGCCAGCGTGGGCCGATCCGAGTCCGCGATGGCCAGATCCTCGACAGCATGACCGGCGAGAACTACTGCGGGCCACACGCAAAGGGCTTCGCCCCCTGCGGTGCCTGAGAGTCAGGCGCTAGAACTTCCGGTTGCGCGAGCGCTCGGCAATGTCACCTGACAGTTACGGCGCGCTCGTGTTGAGCGCCCAGATGAGCATGACCATGACCGCCGACGAGGCAGCCGCTGCGAGCACGGCGGCAAGGAGCGATAGCCACCGGCGCTGAGTAACCGGGTACGCGCCCGCGAACCCGAGTCCTGCCGGGACAAGAACGAAGTCGAGGGCGAATCGAGTTGCGATGCTCGCGTGTGGGTCCCACCCCGCGTCAGGCAGCACCACGAAGGCGATGAGTGGAGCGAGAACGCAACCCCATACGAAGACGACGAGGTTGAGTGCGATCCGACCGGATGCGGTGCGACCCACCTCGTCGTAGACGGAACGCGAGCGGATCGCCATGACCGCATGGTGTGGCTGGGGATCGCACGGGTCAAGGGACGTTTCGCTGACCGGCCGGTTCTAGTCGTTCAGCGGCCGCGTCCGGAGCGCGTTCCCAACGATCTGACCTTGCCGCCCCGTTGGCGGTCGGAACTCGCCTGCGCCAGCGATGCGGAATGTCCCGTGAGCACTCAGTAACCTTGTTCTGTGGCCGAGACAGCCTCCGCGGCTCAAGAGGAGATTGCCGCCCTCCTCGGAGCGACACTCGAACGCGCACGCAACCTCGTCGACGAACGCGACTGGTTCTCTCCCATTGGTCTGAAGGTCGATCAAGCCGGGCACATCACGACTGAGACGGCCCTTCCCGGGGCAACAACCCGGCGGCTAAGACTTCAAAGTGTCCGGCTGTTGCAGCTTCGCGAGCTGGCGGACGGCTTCGTTCAGCGTCAGAACTGCGTCCTCGAGGGTCTCCATGCGCGCTAGGAGCGACGCGATAGCAACTTCCTTCGGCGTCGTGGACAGAATCGGTTCCCTCGTCCGGAGCTCGTGTATCCGCTCGATGAGGGTGTCGCTAACGGTTTCCACGTCTCACCTGCTGCCCGACTCGCTACTGCGTAAAACGGGGAGCGTGGTCGGGCCGGTGCCGCGGCATTCAGATCGCCACGCCCGGGCCTAACCCTCACGGCACGGTCGAGCCTCTCCGACCTCGTCGAGCCGGGTTGCTGTCCTGCTCGTTCATCAACTCAACTGCGCCGCGGGCCGGTTCAAAGGTCGAGATGTCGTCGCCGCGTTCGACGTCACGCCATAGGTAGCCGGCTGACACACGACTCTCGGCAACACTCTTCTCTTCGTCGAGCGGCTTGTCCACCACTGCGTCGAGATTGACTAACGCCTGGCGCAGGGCGGCCTCCCTTGACTGACCTTCTAGATGTCAGACACCACACGCGGGGGCGGGCTCTAGCGTCGTCCGCGGAGCCAGCTTGAGATCCGAGTCGTAAACGGTGGCTTTCCCGGCAACCACGTCGTCTGCGGAGGCGGCGCCTGAAACGGCTCGAGCGTGTCGAGGTCGGCAGATGCCAGGGTTAGGGTCACCTCGCCGGGATAGATCGCACCGACTTTCTCACCAGGCACATAGCGGATCTGCGTGGGTTGCTTGGACTCGACGGCCAAGCCATCGAAGATGTCGCTGTTCTTGTCACCCTCGACCTGCGCCACGGTGCCGACGATGACGCCATCCGAACTGACAACGTTCCACCCCTGGCCGATCTGCAACCACGAGACAGGATCAGTCATCGCTGACCACGCTACACCCCTAGCCGCACAGGACGGCTGCCTCGTAGAGCCCCTTGCCGTTGACGGAGGCAGCAAGGTGTTAGAGCCAGGACGAAAACAGCCCTTTCACGTGAAGGATTCTCCTTCGAGCCCGAGGTTCTTCGAGCACAACCCCGGGGGTAGGGAATGAACCTTTCGCGGAGGCGGGCCCGGGAGAAGGCTAAGCAGCCGGGCGTTTGTCAGCGAGCAGCTTTCGGATACGTGCGAGCGCGGCCTCCACATCGGGCGGCACCGGCTCGAGATCGTTGCGCAGGTCGTTCAGGAGGTCGGAGAGGGCTGCGGAGAAGAAGTGCTGCGCCCGGTACGCCTCGTCGCGGGACTGCGTCTGCGACTTGTCGAGCGCGGTCTGCAACTCACTGACACGTCGCTGACAATGCGCTTTGGCACGCTCGTGCTGCTGCTCGAGCGAATCCAGGCGTCTCTGCAGATCCGCCATCGCCTGGCGTCGAGTCTCGGCGAGCGCGAGTGCCTCTTCCCGGGCTGTAGAAAGCTCCGAGCGCCGACCGAAGTACAGGTAGAGAAAAACACTTGCGACAGCCGTGAAGGCCGACAGCGCGGCGACGACCTGAGCGACGATGGTGGACATCCTGCACAGGGCACGTGATCTGATTCTTCGGGCTCGGAGCGAGAACAGGCTGATACGAACCTGGGACCCCGGCGCAGGTAGCCCTGACGTAGGCACGCCGCCGCCGAGCGTCTCGGCCTACGCCTGCTTCGTCGTCACGGTCGCCGTCCTGCTCCACCTCCTCGCTCCGACTGCAGCGGATCGAACTTCCCTGGAAATTCTAGCTGTGCGGGTTTGTAATACGAGCGAAGCCAGCCTCGGTCTCCGCGGAGCCGTCGAGCAACGAAACGGAAAGAACTGAGCGCCGCCCGACCTCAGCGCGGACTTCATACCCGGAACTTCGAGATGTTCTGTACGACCGCGGTTCCTTTGATCTGCGACGGTCTCTCAGTCCGCCCGAAGCTCGCGTCAACGACCGCAGCGAAGGTTTCGTTCGTCAGCGAGTACACGCTCACGGCGGGATGCGCAGGTCGAGTTCGCCCTCGTTTCGTCAAGAGCGCCAGCGTGCTGGCGCCCGAATGACCACCTCAGACTCCCAGCGCGTACGCGGACTCGCCGTGCATTGCCGCGTCGAGCCCCTCCTCGGCCTCGGCTCCGACGCGCACCGGAGTTATCAGGTCGATCACCTTCAGCATCACGTAGGTGAAGACGAACGCGTAGGCCGAGCAGCCGACGCCGGCGGCGACCTGCTTGCCGAAGAAGGTCGCCGAGCCGTGAACCAGTCCCTGGGCTCCGTTGGGGTTGATCGCCGTGCCGGCGAAGACGCCGAGCAGAACGATCCCGAGGAGCCCGCCCATTCCGTGCACGCCCCAGACGTCGAGCGCGTCGTCCCAGCGCAGCCGGTTCTTCAGCTGGATCGCGTAGTAGCAGACGACCCCGGCGGCAATGCCGATCACCACCGACGCGTAGATCGGCACGTACCCGGCAGCCGGGGTGATCGTCGCGAGCCCGGCGACAGCACCGGTGAGCAGGCCGACGAAGTGCGGCTTCTTCGCGTACCACCACTCGACGAACAGCCACGTCGTGGCCGCGAACGAGGCCGCAATGTCAGTGTTGAGGAAGGCGGTCGCAGTGATGTCGTCGACCTTGAGCTCGCTGCCGGCATTGAAGCCGTACCAGCCGAACCAGAGCAGGCCCGTGCCGAGCGCGATGAACGGGATGTTGTGCGGCGAGTCGACGAACTTGCGCTTGCCCACGTACAGCACCGACGCAAGCGCGGCCCAGCCGGCGCTCGCGTGGACAACGATGCCGCCCGCGAAATCGCGGGCGCCCCAGTGCGCAAGCAGGCCACCGCCCCAGAACATGTGCACGAACGGGTAGTAGACGGCGAGCTGCCAGACGACGAGGAACAGCAGGTACGCCTTGAACGTCACGCGGTTCGTGAACGCGCCTGTGATCAGTGCGGGCGTGATGATCGCGAACATCATCTGGTAGGCGATCAGCACGACGAGTGGGATCCCCGACGGCTTATACAGCGTGTGGACGCCCACGTGGCGCAGAAACGCCAAATGGAAGTTGCCGTAGATCCCGTCCGCGCCGCCGTTGAAGCAGAGCGAGTAGCCGACCGCCCACCAGAGCATTGTCGTGATCCCCATCGAGGCGAAGCTCTGAATCATGATCGTCAACGTGTTCGAACGGCCGACGAGCCCGCCGTAAAAGAACGCGAGACCGGGCGTCATCAGCATCACGAGGCTCGCCGCGAGAAGCATGAATCCGGTGTTTGCTCCGTTGAACATCGTCCGTCCTTTCGACGCCGCTCAGCCCGCTGGACGATCCGGAGCAGCCGCGCCGCGACCGGATCCGGACGACTATCTCACCGCCCATGCGCCAGAAGAAGGCTCCTGGCGGTCAGGAAACGGCCTCCGGCTGCCGATAACCGTTGAATGGATGCTCGTCGCCTCGCCGCTGCGTCCGAGGATCACGGTCGCGCGTTGGCCTCGATCGAAGGCCTCGGCTCGAGCGAAGAGCTGTTCCGGGCCCTCTCCTCACACACTCCGGTTGGGGTATTCGCCTCGAACGCGGATGGCGAATGCGTCTACGTCAACGATCGCTGGTCCGAACTCGCCGGGATGACCCAAGAGCGCGCACTCGGGCAGGGCTGGAGCGCTGCCCTACACCCAGATGATCTCGATCGCGTCCTTGGCGAGTGGTCTGAGGCGGCGGCGCACGGTCGCGACTCGATCGTTGAATATCGGTTCCAGCGGCCGGACAACACCGTGTCGTGGATCCAAGGCTTCGCCACGGCCTTACACGGCAAAGATGGAAACGTCGTCGGCTGGGTCGGCACCTGTCTCGACCTGACAGCTCGCGTCGAGGCGGAAGAAGCGCTGCTGCAAGAGAGCGAGCGCTTCCGAACGGCGTTCGAAGATGCTCCGATCGGGATGGCGCTGGTCGCACCGAACGGTAAGTTCATCCGCGTCAACCGGACAGTCTGCGAGATCACTGGCTACGACGAGGCGACATTGCTCGGACTCAGCTTCCAAGAGATCACACACCCCGATGATCTCGGTGCGGACCTCGACCACGTTCGCCGCGTACTCGCCGGAGAAATGCGTACCTACCAGATGGAAAAGCGCTACCGGCATCGCGACGGCCGCATCGTCTGGGTGATGCTCTCAGTCTCGCTCGTCCGTGACCGTGCGCAGCAACCTCACTACTTCGTCTCTCAGATCGAAGACATCACCGAGCGGAAGGAGGCCGAGCAGAAGCTGCAGCAACTCGCCGACCACGACCCGCTAACCGGCCTGCTCAACCGCCGCCGCTTCAACGAGGACCTCGAGCGCGAAGTCATCAGGACACGCCGCCACGGCGGCCGAGCGGCCGTGCTCGTCGTCGACCTCGACCGGTTCAAACTGATCAACGACTCACTCGGCCATCGCGCGGGCGACGACGTGCTCTGCGCAGTTGCCCACACGCTCGAGAGTCGCCTGCGCGGAAGCGACGTTGTCTCTCGGATCGGCGGCGACGAGTTCGCTGTCATCGCCCTCGAAAGCGGTGACGAAGCTCAGTCGGCGCGGCTCGCACGCGACCTCGCCAAAGCGATCCGCAGCCAAACGGTTGTCTCAAGCGGTACCGCGACGCGTGTCACGGCAAGCATCGGCATCGCAACACTCGACAAAGACACGGCCACGAGCGCCGACGACCTACTGGTCGCAGCAGACAATGCCATGTACCAGGCAAAGCGGCGCGGCCGAGACCAGATCGCGCACGCGGCTTAGCCAGACCGTGCTCGAGCTCCGACGCTGTATTTGAGCCCGAGGATTTCCAACTCTCGCTCTGCCGGGATCGCCCCGTGGCACTTGACGTAGCGGCGACCCAGGCCGAGCGTCCTGGCGTTCTCCGGGACGACCTCGACCACGCGTGCGAGCTGCCACGCGAGGCGCGGGCGATTCAGTCGCCGGCGTACCGTTGTTCGTTCCACAGGTCGCCGTAGTTGTGGTAGCCGTAGCCCTCCCAGAATCCAGGCCTGTCGTCCCCCCGCAGCTCGATGCCACGCACCCACTTCGCGCTCTTCCAGAAGTAGAGGATGGGGGACGAGCAGCCGCGCCGGCCCGCCGTGCTCTGGGCCGAGCGGCTCCCCTCGTACTCGTAAGCGATCCACGCTTTCCTGTCGCGGACGTCCTCGAGCGCCAGTTTCGTCGTGTAGCCGCCGTCGCAGAACGCGACGACATAGCTCGCCTCGACGCCGTCGAGCAGCGTGTCGAGCGACACGCCTCGCCACGAGGTGTCCAACTTCGACCACTTCGTGACGCAGTGGATGTCGACAGTGATCCGCTCACTCGGGAGCGCGATGAACTGCTCCCAGGTCCAGGACTTCGGCTCGTCGACCTCGCCGCGGATCTCGAAGCTCCACTAGTCGATCGGATCGTGGGGCGTCGGTCCGGCCGACAGCACCGGAAAGTCGTGCGCGACGTACTGGCCGGGCGGCACCAGCCCGGCCAGTACGGACGCGTCGCCGCGACGGCCGCGGAACCCGCGTGAGATCGGCGCGGTCACGCGACCTTTCTTGCCGCGCTAGCCGTCACGGCCTCGCGAATCACGCCTGCGACGACGTCCGGATTCGACAGCATCACGAAGTGCGAGGCGCCTTCGACCTCCGTCACCGTCGAACCGGCGCGGCCGTACGAAAAGCGGTGCAGCTCGACAGCGATCGGATGATCTCCGGTCCCGAACACGGCCCAGGACGGCTTCACACGCCAGGCAGCAGCGGCGGCCGGATCCTCGAACGCCGAGGTCAGGAGCGGACGCTGGGCGTGCGCCATGAACGCCGCGTCGGCTTCGGGCACGTCTGCGCAGAAGATGTCGTGGAAGCGCTGTGGGTCGACCGACACTTCGACACCGCCATCAGGCAACGACCTCGGTTGGAGGAAGTCGCCACCACCCATGATGTTCGACGGAAAGCGCGTCTGCAGGTCGGTGATCGATTCGCCCTCGTCAGGCGCGAACCCGGCCACGTACACGAGCCCGGCGACCTTGTCCGTTGCGCCGGCGACGGTGATCACGCACCCGCTGTATGAATGGCCCACGAGCACGACGGGCCCGTCGATCTGGTCGATGACCGCGCCGAGATAGGACGCGTCACTTGCGACGCCGCGAAGGGGAATCGCCGGCGCGACAATCGTGTAGTCGTCGCCGTCGAGGCGGTCGAACACGGAGCGCCAGCTCGAGGCGTCTCCGAACGCGCCGTGGGCGAGAACGATGGTTGGCTTTGACATGGGAATTCCTTTCTGGTTGATGTGGTGTTCAATGAACGGCGGCCTGGCCGCCGTCGATGTGAGGGTCTCGCCGGTAGTCGGTGAACGTTTTGCCGATGAAGATCCCGGCGTTGTTGATCAACGTGTCGACGCGTCCGAACCGGTCGAGCGCCGTCGCCACCACGCGCTCGGCGGTGTCCGCGTCGGCGATGTCGCCTTCCACAGTGACTACGTCGGGCTCGCCGGAGGGCCGGATCGACCGCGAGTTGGCGACGACGGCGTATCCGTCGCGGCCGAAGGCCGCCGTGATCCCCGCGCCGATCCCCTGCGAGGCACCGGTGACGATCGCAACCTTCTGCGGCTGCGGTGTCCTCATGCGACCAGGTACGTCTCGTAGATCACGACGCCCGGTCGACGACCGCCCACCCCGACGAAGACGCCCCTGTTGAGCCAGTCGAGCTCACCGGACGCGGTCTCGATCTGGGTCCAGGTGCGGAAGGTGTACTCGCTCGCGTCGACGTCCTCGCCGCGGCCGAGTCGCTCGAGCACTTCGGGGCTGCCGTGGCGCACGCCTCGCGACTGCACGTAGAGGAGCGCGCCGCCGTCGGTCTGCAGCGTGTAGCGGATGTCGCCGAGGGCGGCGCCGTCCCGCAGGACGATCTGCCAGTCCGCGCTCGCCCCCGGCACGAGCTTGCCGTTCAGCTCGGGGCCCGAGAACGTGCCCCCGGTCAAGGGCACGATCCGCCGCCGGCCGGCGCTCACGTCGCCGACCTCGACCGGCTCTCCGAGCGTCGCTTCGAGCCGGTAGATCCGTGTCAGCTGTGGCTCGGGCAACCGGATGGTCATCGGACATCCCGCCCGGGATCGTTGGAATGCGGCGAGAGCGGGACCACCGTCATCTGCATCCAGTCCGCAAGCGGCAGCGCGCGGAGCAGTGCATCGAGTTCGGCTCGGCTGTCGGCGGCGTAGAGGCCGACCGCCGTCGTCGGGTCGCCCGCGGCCTCGGTCGGACGCCAGAGGCGAAGGAGGTGGCCCTTGGCGGCGAGCTCGGCAGCCGCGACCGCCTCCCCGCGCGTGCGCTGCTCGACCTCGGATTCGGACGCCCCGTCCGGAACCGCGACGACGAACTCGACCAGATACTCCATCGCGTCCTGCTTCACGGCTTGACCGTGATCTTCTTGCCGGAGGCAGAAACGACCCACCAGGCTCCGCCGAAGTGGACGAAGCCCTGCCCGTTCACGTCGCCGGCCTTCTTGTCGTTGGCGAAGAAGTAGAGCGGGTGGCCGCCGTAGGTGACCTGCAGCTTGCCGTCCTTGCGCTTCGTCGTGCCGACAAGCGACGCCTTCAGGCCCGCGCCGGCGGTCGGCGTCCGGGCGATCAGCGGCGGCCAGTACGCCGCGCACTGGCCGTAGCACTTGCTCGTCTTGCCCTTTTCGGCAGTGAACAGGTACAGCGTCCGGCCGTTCGCCGCGACGAGCACCTTCCCCACCTTCGTCGTCCGGAGCGAGATGCTCGACGACTTGTCCGTCGACGCGAGCGCGGCCGTCGCCGCCAGCGCGCCGGCGGTTACGAGTGTCGCGAGGACAGCCAACTTCGTCTTTCCCATGATCCTTTTCCTCTCAAGCAGGTCGTGGTGAGCAGACATCTGCTCAGCAGTCGATGAACGCCAGCAGGTCTGCGTTGAACTGGTCTTTGTGCGTGGTCATGAGCCCGTGCGGCGCGCCCGGGTAGACCTTCAGCTCCGCGTCCGGGATGAGCTTCGCGGCGAGCATCGCGGAGTCGTCGATCGGGACGATCTGGCCGACGCGACGTGGAACAGCTGGTCGTCCCACGCGTCGGCGCTGAGCGGCCAGCCGTGGCTGAAGACGACGGGTTGCCCGGAGCCCCAGTCCTTGTAGTAGATGACGGTCGCGTCCGAGGTGGTGATGGTCGGCGGTGCCTTGGTGATCCGTGTCCCGTCCATACGGAACAGGGTGCAGGTGGCGGGTGGCGCTGCGCCACGACCGGTTGGCTCACGCTAGTAGGCGCCGGCTAACACCGGGCGTATCGTTCAACCCGTGGAGTTGAGGCTACTTCGCTACTTCGTCGCCGTTGCCGAGGAGCTCCATTTCGCACGAGCGGCCGAGCGACTGCGCATCGCGGCACCGTCGCTCTCGCAGCAGATCAAGTCGCTCGAGACGCAGCTGGGCACACCGTTGTTTGTCCGTGACCGCCGCCATGTCGAGTTGACCCCGGCCGGGAGGATGCTGCTGCCCGACGCACGCGAGATTCTCGAGCTCGCTGCACGCGCGCAACGGCGGGTCGCCGGAGCAACAGGCCCTCTCCGTGTCGGCTACGTCAGCTGGCTTCCCGAGCAGCTCACCGGTTCGGCGGGACTGGACATCCGCGTCGACGAATGGATCATGCCTAGTCACGTTCAGATCGCGCGCGTCCTCGACGGCGGCCTCGACGCAGCGGTCGCGTGGGCCGGACCGCACGACGAGCGGCTGGACTGCCGGCTGCTCTGGCCCGAGCCACTGCTCGCCGTCACCCCCGCCGGGCGATCCGAAAAGACAGTTCCGGCGCGGAAACTCCGCGTGCTCGTCGACGCAGACCTCACGTCTTGGCGGGCATGGAACGACTTTGCGACGGAGTTTGCCGAAGCCACCGGTGCACGGCTCGTGCACATCGACGACGGCGGCATTGCCGGCGCGGCGTTCCACGACCGCGCCCTTCGTCTGAACGCACCGGTCCTGATGTCGCCGAAGCGGCACTTCGACAGGCTGCCTGCAGGCCTACGCACGCGCCCGGTCGTCGACCCGTGTCCGCTCTGGTGCTGGTCGCTCGTCACTCGCGGAAACGATGAGCGCGACAGCATCGCCGCCCTGCGCGAGCACGCCGTCAGCATCATGCAACCAGTGGCTCCGCCCACCGGTACGACCGAGCAGATCTGGCTTCCCTCGGCGGACCCGCACAGAGACTCACTCATGCCGAGGGCATGAGACGCCGGTCCCTGTCGTTTATCGCCTACATGAACACTCGTCTCGTTGGCATCAACCACGTTGCTCTACAGGTCGACGATCTTGAAGAGGCCGTGGCGTTCTACACGGCGCTCTTCCAACCGACGGCGGTCGACCGCAGCGAACCGGATGCCGCCTTCCTCGAGGTGGGCGACCAGTTCGTGGCCTTGTTCGAGCGCGGTTCACGGGAGGAGGAACCACACTTCGGACTCGTCGTCGAAGACAAACAGGCCGCCCGGCGCGCGCTCGAGCACGCAGGTGTGGAGATCCTTCCCGGCCACCGGCTCGACTTTCACGACCCAAGCGGGAACCGCGTGCAGGTCGTTCAGTACGACCAGATTCAGTTCACGAAGACCGAACGGATCCTCGAGGGCATGGGCTTAGAGCTCTCGAAGTCCGAGCAGGCGCTCGAGGAACTGCGAGCGAAAAATCTCGCAGACTAGGAACGCGGTAAGGACGTCGATCTGACAGAGTGCACCGCATAAATCGCCCGAAGGAGCACGTCGATTCCGTTCGACCTCGTCATCGAGATCAAGAACGAGCCCGGGGCTCTGGCCCGCGTCGCGGCCGCGATCAGCGACGCCGGTGTGAACCTGGCGGCAGCGACATGCATCGGGGCGGCGGATCAGGTCGAGCTGCACATCCTCGTTCCGCACGCTGAAGCGGCCAAGCACGCGTTGGCGCTCTCGCACGTCGGCGTAAGCCGCGAGCGCGAAGTCGTGGTTGTGGAGGTCGAGGATCGGCCGGGTGTGCTCGCTGACCTGACTCGAAAGGTCTCACAAGCCGGCGTCGATCTCGATCTCGTGTACGTGGCAACACGCGACCGCCTGGTCTTTGGCGGCCCCGACCTCGCTGGCTTGAAGACCGCGCTCGCACCAGCCTGACGAGCGCTCGAGGCCTCGCCGGCGCATAAGCGCAGTAGCTCTTGCTTCAGCGCTTGACCGCGCCGCCGAGTGCCGCGCCGCGGAAGAACGACCGCTAGTGAACGATCCTCACGCTAGGAGGGAGAATCCAACTCGTGCCGTCCTCTCTGGGTGAGCTCGCGGCGTCGCTCGTCGCGATCGATTCTGTCAATCCGGCGCTCGTGCCGGGTGGCGCCGGCGAGGGCGAGATCGCGTCCTTCGTCGCAGACTGGTGCGTGGAACAGGGGTTCGAGGTCGAGGTTCTCGGCGAGGAGCGCCCGAGCGTTGTCGCCGCGAAGCGCGGATCGGGCGGCGGTCGGTCGCTGCTCCTGAACGGGCATCTTGACACCGTCGGCGTCGCAGGGATGAAGGCGCCGTTTGAGCCGCGCGTCGAGGGCGACCGACTCTACGGACGAGGGGCGTATGACATGAAGGGCGCGCTCGCCGCGATCATGCTCGCCGCGACCGAGGTAGCAGGGTTGCGCGGTGACGTGATCGTAACCCTGGTCGCCGACGAGGAGCTCGCGTCGATCGGCACCGAGGCGGTCGTCGAGCGGGTGCATGCGGACGCTGCGATCGTTGTCGAGCCGACCGACCTACGCGTGGCAATCGCGCATCGCGGGTTCGTCGGGTTCGAGTTCGAGACTGCGGGTATCGCCGCGCACGGGTCGCGACCGGATCTCGGTGTTGACGCGATCGCAAAGATGGGTCCGATCCTGGTGGCGCTTGCGGAGCTCGATCAGCGGCTTCAGACAGGACCACGTCACCCGCTCGTCGGACCGGCGTCGCTTCACACGTCGCTGATCGAAGGGGGCCAGGAGCTGTCGAGCTTCCCCGCAAGGTGCGTCGTCACAGGCGAGCGGCGCACGATCCCCGGCGAGACCGTCGAGCAGGTCGAACACGAGCTGGGCGCGATCGCCGGAGACGCCGCCTTGCGGATCATCGCCAGCAGGGATCCACTCACCGTCCAGCCCGACCATCCGTTCGTAGAACTGGTCGGCGGCGTCGCTGACGCGGGCGACTGCGTAGGCGCGCTGTTCTGGACAGACGCGGCGCTGATTGCCGGCGCCGGCATCCCGACTGTCTTGTTCGGGCCAGCAGGCGAGGGAGCGCACGCTGCCGTCGAGTGGGTCAGCCTCAGCTCGCTCGAACGCGTCCGCGAGGTCGTCCGGCGCGTCGCCGCCGAGTGGTGTGCGTGAACGACGAATCACGTGCGAACGAGCCCCGGCCTCTTCACAGAGTCTTTGCTCTACCGACCGCTTCAGGCGTGAGGATGCTTGCCCAGGCCAGCGGGGATCGTTCTCGTTTGCAACAATCCGGTGTCTGAGATGACCACAAAGATCGTTTTCGTCGCGGTGGTTGCCGTCGTGGCAGGTCTCCTCCTTGGGGTGGGGCTCTCGCGTACTTTCCGCGCAAGCGCGGTCAGCACACGCGTCCCGGTACTCGACGTGAGAAACCTGAAGTCAGAGAATGCGATTCGCGTGCTTCACGAGCACGGGTTTGCGACCCAGGCTTCCGCGAAACGCTCGACCGGCGCGCCGTCCGGCCAGGTCGTGTCCGAGAGTCCTGCGCCGGGGACTCTCGTGACGCCCCGAACCCTGGTCACGTTCATCGTCGCGACGCGCTGAAGCGATCTCGACTTCGTAACGCCTCTTCTGCCAGGGAACACTGCTGAACGCTGGCGCAGGCAAGGTTAGTGCCGCCGGGCGATACCGTTGTCGTGGAGAGAGCCGTGAGTCGGAACACCCGTCCTAGTTCTACAGCCGCCAACGATCGTGTTTCTGTTCGGACTCTCGGTGCCCCGACGCGCAGAGAAATCGAAGCACTTGCCGAGATCTTCGATCAGTATCGCGCTCACTACGGCGAGGACTCCGATACCTCCCGATCAGCGTGTTGGCTGGACGAGAACCTCAGTACGAGCCGCCTCCGCGCGTTCGTCGCTGAAGACAATGGGAGGTTCGTCGGTTTTGCGATCACGATTGAAGTTCCGGCTTCGTTGCGGCTCGCCCACTTCTGGCAGATCCGAGACCTGTTCGTCCTGCCGACACACCGACGGCTCGGAGTTGGTCGCGCCCTCCTCGCTGCCGTCCGAGCGGCTGCAATCGCGTCGGGCGCACTGCGGTTGGTCTCGCAGACTGAGGATGACAACGACCCGGCCCTTCGTCTCTACGCCGACAGCGACTACACCCTGATCAAGGGCTATTGCTCACTCATGCTGCCGCTCGGCCCCGAACCTCGGTAGGGCTAAGCGGATACCCGATGCGTCACGCGCCGCTCAGGGGTCATTCCGGATCACTCATATGGAGTGCGGGCTGTCAACGGCGCGGGGGTAGATGGCCCCGCTGGTTTGCGGGGTCGGTTCGGCGGGGGGAGCGCACCAGGCTGTCGTCGACGGCTGTGTCGCGACTCATATGCGCGGGTTGGTGCCGCATGACCGGGTGTGCGAGATGAGGAGCGGGGCCGTTTGTCTGGCGGCGAGCGTGGCCGGTTAGGGCTGCTCACAGTGTTCCCTCGGGTCGCTCCTCGCGTCGGTGCGCCGGTGCGCTCTCCTCGCCGAGTCGTTGCTGGTGCGGCTACTCCATCGTCGCGAGCGCCCAGCAGTGTCCGGCGAGCTCGCGCGCGACGGCGACCACGACGATCAAGCGCGGCTTGCCTCGAGCCTCGAGCGCGTTCCAGCGTCCGTGCAGCCTGCGGGCGCTCGAGTCCGCTTGGGCTCGCACGGCGAGCGACTTGCCTGTGCGTCTGCGTTCGAGCGTGATGCTCAAGCGCGGAGCGCTGCGTTGGTGCCAGGCAGCTTCGATCAGAAGCCGGCGTGCGTGCGAGTTGCCGGTCTTGGTGATCCCGCCTTGACGCCGACGCTCTCCGCTGGAGCTCTCGCTCGGGGTGAGCCCGAGGAACGGCGCGAGTGATTCGGGCCGGAACCTGTTCCAGTCGCCGAGCTCGACGGTCAACGCGAACGCGGTGAGCGTGGAGACACCCCGGAGACAGACGAGCCGCTCGACGACAGCGACGTACGGCTCGCTGGCGGCCAGCTCGGCGATCGCTTTGTCGAGCGTGTCCCTCCTGGTCTTCGCGTCGATCATCCGGCTGTAGCACTCGTCAAACACGATCGCGAGCGGCCCGTCTTGGAACCGCTGCTTGCGAAGCCACGCGTCGTGGGCCCGCGTCCACGCGGTCGCGTCGTAGACCGCCCCGTAACGCAGAAGGAGCTTCGAGAGCCGGTGCCGAGCACGCATCAGATCGCCGCGAGCGTCCTCGCGCGCACGGACGAGATCGCGCGCGGCCTCCTCTGCCGGACCAGGCACCCGCACGGGGGTGATCTCACCGAGCCGCAGCAGCCTCGCCAGCCGCTCGGCATCCCGCCGGTCAGTCTTGACTCGATCGGCCGCCGGCCTGATCTTCGACGGCGCCGCGACGACGCAGCTGATCCCTTCCTCGGCACACGAGCGCGCAAGCCGATACCCAGTCGGTCCGGCCTCGTAGACGACCCGAACCGGCGCCGGCAACGTTTTCAACCACGCCACCGTGGCCTCAGCCCCAGGCGGCACCCTCAGCGACCGCACCTCACCGCTCCCCATGTCGATCACACCTGCGACGACCGACCGCGCGTGCACATCAAGCCCGACACAGCTACCTTCGCCCATAACCGGCGCCTCCCGTAATTGCGGCTCTACCGCCGGGCCCATCCCGACGGCAACCCGCGCCTAACTTACGAGCGAGGCGCCGGGCAATCCATACGGTCTGGCGCAGACGAGACCGACCACGCTCGTCGAGTCCAGGTCGTCGAGCTCAGGCGCAGACCGCTATCGCGTGCGCGCGGTAACCGAGACAAGCCCCAGCTGTGCTCCGGTTTCACCCTCAAGTAGGTCGAGCACTGCCGCTTCGCCTTCCCCGCTCACGCTCTGAACGGCTTGGACCCATCGAATCCAGTTCTCACGTCCGTCGGGGAGCCAGGCTGACTCGATCTCTTCGAGGAGCCCGCTCAACTCCCAGTGTCGGCGCCACCACGCCGGCGTGTGCCACGCCGCGACCTCGTGCGCCCACAGCGACCAGACCGCGTCCGGGACGTAAGCCTCGTACGGATCCGGATCGAGGCCGGGCGTGGTCATCCCAATTGTCCCACCCGATTTCAGGACACGCAGCAGCGCGGGTAAGAGATGAACATCGGTTCCGAAGTATTCGAACGCATCGATGCTCACGATCGCGTCGAACTCGTCATCCGCAAACGGGAGTTGGCGTACGTCCGCATTCACCGCTGTGACAGAACGCTCGACACCGGCCTCGCGGAACACGCCAGCCAGCTCTTCCACACTCACCCATAGGTCGCACGCCGTAACCGACACCCCACACTCGCGGGCGAGGAAGACGGAGGTTGCGCCGCGCCCGCAGCCGAGATCGAGAACCCGACTTCCCGGCTCGAGCGCGAGCGCCGGGAGAATGTCTTCAAGCTGCCAGAGCGGATGCGGTCCCATTTCGAGCGCAATGACCCACCGCGGGTCGTATCGCGAGGACAGCGGATAGCGATCGGGCCTGATCAGCGCGCTGAATGCAGCCACCAGCGAAGCCTACGGCCGGCATCTAGGGTTGGCTCCGTGGGAAGGACGGCAGCCGGGGTGCTGGCGTGGGTGAAGCGCGTCCTCCGTTAGTCGCTTTGTCGGGTGACATTCCGAACGCTGGCGCAGCCGAAGGGGCTGCCGTCAGAGTGCGGCTACCCGTGAGCGTCTTGGATCGCGAGGGCTGTTGTCGTGATGATGGTCGCGTTAGAACGTAACGACGGTTCCGACCGCGGGCTGTACGAAGGCGTCAGGGAGCGCGCGCGCGAGCTGATGAACGGCTTTCCAGCCGGTGCAGTGCGCCGGTAGGAGTCGGCCTATACCGGCGGCGGCGAAGGCGTCGACTGTCGGCGCGATGATCGGCTCGAAGATCCCACCCGTAAGGTGAAGGCCGCCGACGAAGCCGGCGACGCGCTTCTCGCCGGTAAGCCGTTGCGCGTTGCGCAGCACGTTCACGGCTCCTGCATGCGAGCAACCGGAGACGATGACGAGGCCCTTGCCCTTGACGTCGACGATCAGGTTCTGGTCGTCCCAGATCATCGGATCGCGTTCCCAACCGGCCTCCGCGTGCGCGTAGTGGATCGGGAAGCCCTGCTCGAACGCGCTCAGCCGCTCGACCTGCCCGGAGACGAGGATGGTCGAGTCGAGAAGCAGCGTTTGTCCAGACTCCTCGATCACCTCGACGCCCTCGGCTTCGAGGTCGCGCCGGCTCGGCGGCGGAAGCTGCAGCTCGGCCCCAGTCGGAAACACGATCTTGCGTTCCTTCCACGCCTCAGGGTGGATGACAAGCGGGAGGCGCCGCCGACCATGCCGCCGGAAAAGCGCTTCAAGCCCACCGTGATGGTCAGCGTGCCCATGCGAGATGACGACCGCGCGCAGCTCTCTGACCGGAACCTGCAGGACGTCCAGGTTGCGGCCAAGCGCCGCCGGCGTCAGACCGCCGTCGTAGAGGACCGAACTCCGGCGGCCGTCCGATTCGACCGTGATCAGCGCGGAGAAGCCGTGCTCTGCGACGAGCTGGTCGCGGTCTCCGAAATCGGTGGCGAGGTACCTGCGCACGCCCTCGGCGCCGGCCATCAACACGTCGACGAAGTTGTCGATGACGATCGTGACCTCAGCACGAACGACCGGCTTGAGCCGAATCGGCCGATCGCGCCCGACAGTCACAGGCTGGCCACGCTACAACTGGGCGACCGATATCGCCGCAGAATACTTAGCTCGTCAGGGGACATTCCCGCACGCTGGCGCAGCCAAGCGCGTCGATCCGAGGCGTTTTGACAGCTTGCTAGCTCCCTGGCTCCGAGAGGCGCGACTTGCGGGTGACGAAGTCCCAGACGGCGAGGACGATCAGCACGACCACGATCGCGACCAAGACATCTCCACCCGGATGTCCGTTCTTATCGCCCGCGACGATGCGATCGAACACTTCGTTTAGCGCCACCACGACGACGACGATCAAGCCCCACATCCACCAATACGCCCGAAGCCGTTGACGAGATCTCTGGACCACGGCTGCCAGCATAAGACCGGCGGAGGCTCGCAACGACGTTCCCGGTCGGGCGTCTCTAGTAGCGAAGACGCGGCCACTCACTCGTCAGGGGTCATTCGCGAACACTCGCGCAGCCGAGGGAAGTTGGTCATGCATCGAGTCGGAGGACGACCTCGTCCGTTTCCTCGTCGCGCCCATGAGCGAACCCGCGCCCCTCGCCCACGATACGAAAGCCGCACTTCGTCAACACGCGAATCGACGCGGCGTTGTCGCTCGCAGCGCCAGCGTACAGAGGACGGGTTGCCTCCAGCTCCAAGAACTCCTGTAGGGCACGCGTGGCAATGCCGCGGCCCCAATCTTCACGGCCTATCCAATATGTGACCTCGCGGTGCCCCTCCAAGTCGAAGCTCGCAATGTGACCCACAACTCGACCGTCGATCTCGACGACCCTGTTCGTCTTAGACACGTCGCTCCGCAGCCGCGCCCACCGTCGCTCGAAGGCGATTCGATCATTCTGATCCGGCGAAGTGAACGCGGCCATCTGTATCGCGTCGGGATCCGTCCAGTGCTCGAACAGCACACCGAGATCGCGATCTTCGATCTCGCGAAGGACAAGCTGTCCCGAGCCCTCAGGCACGGCCGTTAACGCTACCTGCCACAAACTCGGGTGACATTCCAGCATCACTCGCGCAGCCGAGAGTGATCTCGCTGCTACAGCGGGAGAGTGAACTTATCGTTGCTTACGCTCGGTGCCCGGACGACGAGCACTTCTGCGTCGGCGTCGGTCTCGACGTCGCTGACGACGGACTCTGGCCAGACGACGTAGAAGTCACCTTTACCGAGATCGTGCGTCACGTCGTCGATCTTCAGGCGCACCGAGCCGCTCAGGACAACGTTGATCTCGACGGTTCGCCGGTGTAGATGCTGCTGGTCGGGCGAAGGCGTCACGTTGGGCACTTTCTGCCATGCGACCTCGACCAGCTCGGATTGAAGCAGCGGCTCGTCCATGAAGTGCCCGAAGAACCATCCGCGGTCCCTTGCGTAGGAACTGACTGTTCCAACGACCGAGCGGCCGCGCTTGGTGTCCAACTGCTCGCAACCCCCTTTCTCGTTCGCCCGACCGGGGCGATCCTAGTCGACCGTTTCGTTGTCCACCGTTACCCGCGGAGCGTCGCTCAGGCGTCTGTGAGGCGGCGTCGGGGTGTCTTTGCGAACGCTGGCTCATGCCATGGGTTTGGCCACAAGCCAGTGAGCCTGGGTCTGGTCGCATTGATCTACTACGTCTTGCGTTAGTACGTGTTGCGTAGTAGTATCTGTCGTGATGGCCGGCCGCGCGAACAGCAGAACAGTTGTGAGTGGGAATGAGAATGATCCGCCTGTTTTGATCTTGACGAGTCTCGCGTCGGGTCCGAACCACGGCTACGGGTTGCTCCTGGACATCGAGGCGTTCGCTGGTGTGCGGCTCGGGCCGGGAACGTTGTACGGCGCGATTAGCCGATTGGAAGAGCGGGGTCTGATCGAACCGCTCGCATCGGAAGGAAGGAAGAGGCCCTACCGCCTGACCGCGCAGGGAGCGGCAGCGCTCGAAGCGACATTGGCCGGGTTGCAGACGATCGTCGAGGAAGGCACGGCCAGGTTGCGTACACGGGTGTGGCCCGGAGCGGCCGCCGTGCGGGAGCTCGCGTGAGGCTTCTGCGGGTCTACCCGGCCGCGTGGAGGGCACGCTACGGCGACGAGCTTGCGGCGCTTGTCGAAGAACTCAGCCAGGACGCACGTATGGCATGGCATGAACGTTTCGACGTCGTCCGCGCGGGCGTCAGTGAACGGTTGCGCGTCCTGACGGCGGGTGGTTTGCCGCCGCGCGAGCAGGCCCGCGAGGGCTCGCTGCTTGTGCTCTTCGCCTGGACGTTGTTTGTGCTGGGCGGGTTCGGGGTGCAGAAGGCATCCGAGCATTGGCAAGCCGTCACCCCGCCCAGCAAACAAGGACTGCCCGCCGTCGCCTTCGACGTCCTGTTCTGGACCGCCGGGATCGCGTCGGCGCTCGTCCTGCTCGGCGTCGCCCTGTCGTTTCCCGGGTTCGCAGACCTGATCCGTAAAGGCGGCTGGACGAAGATCCGCCGGCCGATCATCCGCGCATCGCTGCTCAGCCTGCTCGCAGTTGCAGCAACGATCGGCCTCGCCAGTTGGGCTCATTCACTCACCGCCGCCGCGCGCAACGGACACGACACCTTCTACAGCGGAGTATTCGTCAGCTGGATTCTGCTCGTCGCGGCCTGCCTTGTTGCCTGGACAACCGCCGCCGGAGCAACCGCCCGCCAACTCTCCTGGCCGGGCCGGCTCCTCCGCCTAGAAGTCTGGCTCGGTGTCGCCGTCAGCGCAACGATGGCCGTCATGACGATCGCAACCGCCATCTGGTGGGCGACACTGGCCAGTGCTGCCCCCTGGTTCTTCGACGGACAGCCGGTCGGCTCCAACGCCTCAGCCCTCACCCTGAACATCGCCGTACCAACAACACTCATGCTCTGCGCAACTGCACTTGCCCTGATCGGCGCAATACGGGCCGTCAAAGCGATCGCAAACGTCACCGTCTAGAACCACTGAGACGCACCGGCGCTCGCTCGACTCGCAGGTGGGCGTGTCGAAGCGACAACAGGACTGAAGCGACAACAGGACTAGAGTGGGCCGCGTGACGCTTCAACGGATGGACAACGTCGGCATCGTGGTGGAATCCCTCGATGCCGCTATCTCTTTTTTCGCCGAGCTCGGCCTCGAGCTCGAAGGGCGAGCCACAATCGAAGGAGACTGGGCAGAGCGCGTCACTGGACTGCGCCACATGCGCGTCGAGATCGCCATGATGCGCACGCCGGACGGCCACAGCCGGCTCGAGATCTCGCGATTTCTCGCGCCGCCTGCGGTCGCCGATCACCGGAACGCCCCGGTGAACGCTCTCGGCTACCTACGCATCATGTTCGCCGTGGAGGACATCGACGATACGCTCGCCCGGCTCCGCTCGCACGGAGCCGAGTTGGTCGGTGAACTGGTGCAGTACGAGGATAAGTATCGGCTCTGTTACGTCCGAGGCCCTGAGGGGATCCTCATCGGGCTCGCCGAGCAGATCGGCTAGCGGGTTGAACTTTCGCGACGGGAGAGCCCCTCAGGCGTGATTCCGAACGCTGGCCCAGGCGAGCGCATATGGCTTGGCTTCGGCTTGGCGTTGCCCGTTAGTCCACGGCGCTACTACGTTCAGGGCGCGACCAAGAGCCACTCTTCTTGAGGATCTTCGTAGTGGTACGGGCCGACAGCTTGACCGGGAGGTAGCTCATAGACGCTGAGTCCCGTGCGGGCCGCGCCGAGCCGCGTGCCAACTCGTGCGCTGTTCCGCCGGAATCCGTCAGGCACCTGTGGACGCGAGATCCGCGCCTCGGTGCGGTCATAACGGGACAGACCACCAGGAGAGAAGGACAAACCCATGAAACTGACCTCCATGACGCCAGGGAAACGGCGGCGCGTCGGATGAGGACCGCCCACGCTTCCCTAGCGCACAGTGTCCGACACCGACCAAGGTGTGTCACGATCGCCGTTCGCTGACCTCAACCAGAGCCGGGGGTGAACCGTGGAGAGCGAGACTGAGCGGAACAAGTCAGTCATTCGCCGCTTTGTCGACGAAGTTCAGAACAAGAAGGATTGGGACGTCTACGACGAGCTGAACGATCCTGAGTTCTTCAACCACAGCGCGCCGCCAGGGATGACCGACCGCGAGGGCAGTAAGCAGTACCTCGGCGGCTTTCTGAATGGATTCCCGGACTGCCAGTTCACGATCGACGACATGATCGCTGAGGGGGATCAGGTAGTCACAAAGAAGACGTTCACCGGGACGCATGAAGGCGATTTCGCGGGGATCCCCCCTACCGGCAAGCGTGTCACGCTCCAGTTCGTCGACATCATGCGAGTCCGCGACGGCCGAATCCTCGAGCACTGGCTGAGCATGGATCAGCTGAGCTTCATGCAGCAGCTCGGCGTGATCCCGACCTAACCAGACGCTCGCATACGTGCGCCACGCCGCCGTTCAAGCCGTACGCAGCGCGTCGATCGATACCGTCTTGACCAGGCGCCGCAACCCCGACGTCGTGGCCAACGCGGTCGGAGAGACCGACGACCTACTCGTCGTCGAACTTGACATCACGAGCCCGGCCTCGGCAAGAGCAGCGGTGCAGGCCGCTTCCGACCGGTTCGGCCGGATTGATGTGCTGCTCAACCAACGCGGGCAACTTCTTCGCCGGTTTCTTTGAGGAGCTGTCGCCGGATCAGTTCGAGGCGCAGTTGACGACGAACCGTCTTGGTCCGTTGAACGTGATAGCAACGCCTCGAGTTCGTCGCTGCTGAACCGGAGACAGTTCGAGGCGAGCCGGAAACCGGGAAGCTCGCCACTGCGCCATCGTCTGAGCACGGTCCGCGAATCGGGGGTGGATGGAACGACGCGCGCGGTAGTCGCCGCGGGTAGTCGTGCTCAGGGCGTCGGCGTGGGTCGTTGGAGCCGGCGGCGGTACCAGACCGGTCCTGTCTCCACGACCAACCAACCGGAGCGCTCCAGGTCGGCAAGCAGATCTGCGAGAACCTTCTGTGCGCGATCGTCGGCCACCATCGGATTGCCAAGACGGAAGAGCGGCGATTCGACTAATGCTCCCGGCGATCCTTCAACCTCGACATAGAGCTGACACTTGACGTACCCGCGCCAGAGCCTGAGCTCGCAGAACTGATCACCCGCAACCTCGCGACGCTGCGGCGGCGCCTGCCGGACTACGCCCGAGAGGTGCAGGTCAGCTTCGACCGGCTTCACCGGGCGCAATTCGCTTTCGGGCGCGGACACCGGTTCAGGGTCTTCGACCGGTTTGATGTTCGGCCGCAGCGCTTCAAGGAGGTCGTCTGTTGTCTCACGCTGGTCCGGGGGAGAGGGCGCGGCGGAGTTCTCGTCGACCGGTTTCGGCTCCGGCGGCGACGACGCGGGGTTCGTGCTCAACGGCTGTTCGACGCTGGGCGACTTCGGGAGCGACACGGGTTTGGCGCGAGGTGCAGCCGACTTCACCCGTGACAGACGCCCAGTGGGAATCGGTTGCTTGGGCGTGTCCGGGTGCATCATCGGCGGCTTCGCACGAGACAGGTGTTTGACCTCCGCTGGCGCGGCCGTCGGCGAATGCTTCGCACGAGACGGCTTCCTGTCCGTGCCTCGCGCTGGAGAGGGTCTGCCGGTTCTCCCCGTACGGGACGGTGGCTTGGCTTTGATCGGTCCTCGATCTCGTCGGTACCCGCCGGCGAGAGCCGGCGCCGCGTGGCTCAGCAACAGAAGTGTTGAGGCGAGCACTGCGCCGATCACGCCGGCCGTCACGAAAACGGTCGGGAAGCCGCCCGTTTCGGAGGTCGGCCCACTTGCGGTTCCATTGCCGTGCACCACCGTGGGCCGGGTCTCTGTTCGATCCGTCCTGGTGCGAGTCGGCGGGGTCGTACTCACCTTGCTCGTCCCGGTGCTGATCGGCTTGTTGTTGGACGCCGGCTGGGTAGTGCTGCTGTGCGCCTGTCGGAGTGGGTACGCGTGCCAGAGCACGGTGGGCGAGTTGAGTTTCTGCTGCGTCCGGGTTGCCAGCGCGCTGATCCCGGTGGTCGATGCAGCGAGCGCGAGTCCCGCGCAGAAGACTGAGGCCAGGAGTAGCAGCCGAAGTGATCTCGTGCCGCTCATCTGATCGTCACCGGCGTCCCGACCGGCATGAGCGCGGCGAGACGCACGATGTCGCTGTTTCGAAGACGGATGCAGCCGTGCGAGACACGGCCGGGAAGAAGCTGGGGTGCGTTTGTCCCATGGATTCCGATGTAGCCGCCGTCTGGCCAGTCGGTCAGCACCGCCGAGCGCGCGGTCGTGCCGAACGCGACCGGTCCGTAGAAGGGACTCGCGTAGCGGGTCAGCCGGCTGCGGACGGTGAACTCCCCTTCCGGGGTCGGCGACCCCGGAGCGCCGATCCCCACAGGCTCGCTGAAGATGCGCACGCCGGCCCGGAGGAGCGTTGCCTGCAGACGTTCACGATCGATGATCAGGTGCGTGCTCACCGCCTGGTAGCCGCCGAGCGAACTCCGGCTCACCCAGCCGACGCTGCCGTTCGGCAGCACCGGCAAACGGACTTCGACCCAGACACCGCTGTCCGGTCCTGTTCGCGCGCGTAGCACGGTCACCACGTCTGCGGTACCTTCCGGAGTCCTTGTCGCGAGCCGAGCCACGACCGGTGAGTCGGCGCTCGGTGCTGCGTGCGCAGCGGCCGGCACACGAACAACGCTCCACCGGGACAGGTAGCGCGCCGAGGAAAGCTGGTCGGGCTTCCCGATCTTGAGCGCCGGCAACGGCGACGCGGGAAGTGACGCAAACACTGACGCCGACGCAAAGGCGGATGCGGACTGCTTCTCGTCATGGCTCGGGCCGAGGCCTACCCAGAGCAGACCTACGACCGTCGCGGCGCCAACCGCCACAGCCAGACGAGTACAGCGTCTCATCTCATGTCAGCCCGTGAACTTCGGGTTGCCCCTCCCCTGCACCCGCGGTTTGGAGACGATGAACTTGGTCGACGCGACAAGCCGGGTGACCTGCGCCCGTGACGCCGGTTGGTCGAAAGCGTGCACGGCCGGAGTGATCCCAAAGAGCTCGCGCATCCACGCCGCGTGCCGCGCCTCGACCGAGTGGATGCCTACAGCGGCCGCCAACACCGCGTTCGACTGCAGCTTGGGCGCCTGCCCCTTGTAAGCAGCAACGGCGAGATCTTCGAACGCGACCGCTGTCTTCAGGAAGGCCTGTTGCTGCTCGGTCGTTCCCCGGAAGTCAAACAGCGGCCGCTTCACCGCCTGCGACCCGAGCAGCTTCCGAAACGCCTTCACGTGCGCCCGCTCGGTCGCACCGACCACGGTCGCAGCCTGCGCCGCCTTCCCTTTCAGGGCGCCGTTCCGTTCCGCCTCCGTGTAAAAAGCCGCCTGCAAATATTCGAGCACGAGCGCGTAATTCAAGATGTCGATGTCGGAAGCCGACAAGCCGCCTGCGGCCGCTGCGCCACTCGCACGTCCAAGCAGAATCGCTGTGGCGCCGGCCAGCGACGCGCCAACAAGACTCCGCCTCGAGAGCGTTGTTTCCGCAGCTGCCCGTGTTTCGACGAGCGCGCCGTCGCAGTCAATTTCGGTCAAGAACCGATCGAAATCGGGGTTGTCCATCTACGCCCTCATCCCGATCTCACGCAGACCCTGAGCGACCCGCTGCGCCGTCATCGGCTTGTCGACCGGATCAGGAGCCGCCACCTCTCCGGCCAGTGCGCGAATCCAGGCCGCGTGACGAGCTTCGACCGAGACGATCTCGGCTGCGGCCGCCAGTGTCGGTCTCGTCAAGTTCGTCGCCTGGCCGTTGTAGCCGGCGACCGCGATGTCCTCGAGATCGATCGTCGTCCGGACGAACGCGTCCACGCTCTTGGTCTTCGCCCCGAATCGGAACGTCGGCTTGGGACCTGCCTGCGTGCCGAGTGCCTTCTGGATCGCAGCCAGGTGAGCGCGCTCGTGCTCGAGTACGGTCTGCGCGAAGTCGTGCAACTCACCTGTCAGTCCTCCATCGCGCAGCGCCTGCCCGTAAAAGGCGACCTGCGTGTACTCGAGCTGCAGCACCAGCTGCAAGATCTTCAAGTCCTGCGCCTTCGACGGGGCGGCGATCGCCTCATCGACCCGCACGAGCCGGCCCACGAGCGGCGCCGCCGCAAGCGCCGACAGGCCGAGACCGGCACCGGCCGCCAAGAGACCGCCCCGGGACGCAACACGCTTAACCGGAACGCGCAGACACTCCGAAGCCTCGGATGAGGCGGGCCGCATATTCTCCCCTGTCCCGAAACCTGACGCCGAGGTCCTTCTTACCGCATTTTGCAGGCATAAACAAGTCTGCCAGCCGCCGAACCGGGGGAACTCGACCCCTGATCGATCGCGTGCTGAAGGTTCTGGCGGTCGTAAAGCGTTACCGCAACGCCACCCGCGCCACCCCTACGTCCGAGGAGACGGCGCGCGGCTTGCCGATGATGGTGAGACAGAGGATTGCGCCGGCGATGCCGCATTCTTCAGCTTGAGCAGGGACCCGATCTCGATCCGGTCGCCGTCGAACCGTCAACCCGCCTTTCCGATTCGGTGGTGCCAGGGCCGCCACCAGCGGGTGAGGCTCGCGTGGTCGCTACCGCCTTCGCTGGCTATCGCCAGGACGTCGCGGTGGGTCGACTGCCCCAGGCGCGCGTGCGTCCAGACGATGACGGCGTCGTCGCCGTCGAAGTAGCAGAACACTCGACCTCCCGGCTTGTTAGGGCCATGCAGCCACGGGCGCTCGCCTCCCCAGGAGAACGCGTTGCATTTGCCGGTATCGCGCTCGATCGCAGGATGACGGCGCAGTTCCGCTGAATACGCGGCGGTCAACTGAGATCCGTTCGGATAGCTCGAGATCTGCCAACGATCGGGTGCGCCGCTCGGGGGCACGCACACTGCCGTCTCGAGCGCGTTCGGATCCGCGACCGTCTGGAGTTTGCAGTCCTTCCACAGCGGCGCCGGAACGAGGTCCTTCAGCGTGGCATTGACGCTCACTACGGTCGAGGCGATGGGGCTGGTCGTCGACCCGCCTCCGGTCGTCACTGGCGACGCGGTGCTTCCTTCGCCGTGGTCATTCGTGGTCAGGTAGACGACGGCGAGCGCCGCGCCCACGGCGATCAGAGCGACGACCGCGCCGAGCTTCCAGCCGAGAGTTCGACCAGGCTCCCTTCCGAAGAACATCACCACCCAGCGATTCGTGGGGGCCGCGTCGAGCTCGGAAAACACCTTGAAGATGTGGATCGGGTCAGGAATGTTCTTGAGCCGAACTCGCCCCTGATCGACGTACTGGAGTCCGGACAGCCGGCCGGCCAGCCGTGACGTGCTCTCGCTGAGAAGCACCTCGCCTCCATGTGCTCGCCCGCAGAGGCGGGCGGCGACGTTGAGAGCCGCGCCGCGGAAGCTGCCGTTTTCGAGCGCGACCGCTTCTCCGGAATCGATGCCGACGCCAACCCGCAGCGGAAGATCCGAGTCGGCCTCGGTCTCCAAGTCGAACTGGTGCTGCAGGGCGACGCCTGCACGGATCGCCTGCCGCGCCGAGTTGAACACGGCGAGAGCCTCGTCGCCTCGGATCTCGACGATCCGGCCGCCGTGGACTTCGATCTCGTCGGCGGCTACGTCGGCAAACTTGGCTGCGAGTCGGGCAGCTGCTTCGTCTCCGTATTCCTCGGTGAAGCGGGAGTAGCCGCGGACGTCGGCGATGAGGAACGTACGGACTCCGGTCTGACCGTCGGTCACGACTCCACGAGTATAGGACGCGCTTTTCGCTAACTAAAAGTGCGGGTGGCGGCGAAGCTCCCCGCAGGCCCTTGAGCCCGTTGAGAGCCTCGTTGAGGGCTGAGCGAGTTTGGGCTCTCCCAAGAAATGCCGAAGCCCGCGACCCTTGGCTCCGAAGAGCTGCTGGGCTACGGGCTCCGACGCTCCCATCCTTTCAAGAACGCGGACGTCGTGTCAACTGGGCGACCGCGAGCGCCGCCTCGGCGGTCACGACCCCGTGAAGACGGCACGGGCGCCTGCGAGCCGCACCGCGTTCGACAGCGTCTCCAGGTCGTAGGCGCCGTAGTGACGCCGGCCGTTGACGAAGAACGTCGGCGTGCCGGACACACCGCTCAGGTCGGCGCTGTCGACGTCGTCGGCGACGCGCGCAGCACCGGCGTGTGTCCTCAGGTCGCTCGCGAACTGCTCGACGTCGAGGCCGATCTGCTGCGCATACCGAACGAGGTCGTCGGGATCGAGCGCCTCCTGATGCGCGAGGAGCAGATCGTGCATCTCCCAGAACCGTCCCTGCGTCGCGGCAGCTTCAGCCGCCTCGGCGGCCAGCTGGGCGTGCGGGTGCACATCGCTGAGCGGCAGGTTGCGCCACACGTAGCCGACGTCGCCGAACTCCCGCAACAGGTCACGCACGGCGGGCTCGGCGCGACCGCAGAACGGGCACTCGAAGTCGCCGTACTCCACGAGCGTGACCGGAGCGTCGACCGGCCCGCGAATGTGGTCGCGCTCCGGGTCGACGTCGAGATAGAGGTCGCTCGTGGTCTGGGCGGAGCCGAGCAATGCCCGCGCGCGCAACGGCAGCGGCAGGCGCGACGTCGTCCGGAACAGGATCCACGTGACCGAGGCGGCGACGAGCCCGGAAGCGAGCACCCCGGCCTTTGCCTCGTCGAGCCGGGCACCGTCGAAGGCGATCGTCGCGACGAGCAGCGAAACGGTGAACCCGATGCCGGCGATGGTGCCGCCGCCGAGCACCGCGGCCCAGCCGACCGGCGGCCGCAGCCGCCCACGGCTGGCGCGCGTGACGAGCCAGGACGCCCCGACGATGCCGACCGGCTTGCCGAACAGGTAGCCGAACAGGATTCCCAGCGTGATCGGGGAGCGCACGGCCCGCCCCAGCAGGTCGCCGTCGACCACGATGCCGGCGTTCGCGAGCGCGAACAACGGCACGACGACGTAGCTCGTCCACGGGTGGTAGAGCTGCTGCAGCCGCTCATTCGGCGGCGTCGCTGCGCGGAGCTCGGCGACCGCGGTCCGGGCGAGGCCGGCCGTCGGCTGTTCCCGAAACTCGCGGAAGCGCTCGGTCGCCAGCTCGAGCGCCGAGCGGCGAGGCGGGTACGCGTACGGGAGCACACCGAGCGCGAGCCCGACGACGATCGGCTCGACGCCCGCCTCGAACAACCCGACCCAGGCGCCCGCGCCGAGAAGGAGATACGCGAGCGCCGACCCGCACTCGCGCGCGGTGCAGCACCAGCGCCGCCGCGTAGAACGCGACCGCGATGACGAGCGGCGTCACGTCGATCGACGACGAGTAGAAGAGCACGATCACGGCGAGCGCGACGAGGTCGTCGACCACGGCGACCGTGAGTAAGAACGCACGCAGTCGGTCGGGGAACCGCGGGCCGACGAGCGCGAGCAGCCCCAGGGTGAAGGCGGTGTCGGTCGACATCGCGACTCCCCAGCCGTGCGCCGACGGACGGCCGGCATTGATCGCGAGGTAGATCGCGACAGCGCCGAATGCGCCCCCGAGGCGCCGCCACCGTGGGCAGCGCGAGACGGCGGCGATCGCGGAGCTCGCCGAGGTCGAACTCGCGCCGCGCCTCCAGGCCGATGACGAAGAAGAAGAACGTCATCAGGCCGCTGTTGATCCAACCACGAAGATCGAGCGCGATCGCGGAGTCGCCGACCTCGATCGAAACGCGCGTCGTCCAGAGGGACGAATACGAATGCGAGTCGACGTTTACCCAGAGGAGCGCGGCCACGGTCGCCGCGAGCAGGAGCACCGCGCTTCCCGTCTCCGTTCGCAGGAACTCTCGCAGCGGGGTCGGGACGGTACGGCTCCACGCCGTGCGGCCCGTGTAGTCGGCCACTGCCATGCGAACGATCGTACGATGGAATATCCCGGTGCCTCAGGCGTTGGCTCCGGCATGACGGTCCGTGACAACCAGGCCGAGCTCCGGTACGAGCTGCTCGACGGCAGCGAGGTCGTCGGCGAGATCCGCTACAGGCGCGAGCCGGGCGCCGTTGCGCTGGTGCACACAGAGGTCGACCCGAGCTACGAAGGGAAAGGCGCCGCGGCCATGCTCGTCGAGGAGGCACTGCGCGACCTGCGCGAACGCGGCCTCGGCGTGATCCCTGTGTGTCCGTACGTGCGCGCGTGGCTCCGCCGCCACCCGGAGCAGGCCGACCTCGTCGTCGCCGACCCGGCGGTGCCGGAATGAGCATCTGCTCGCAGATCGACCTGTGGGACCAGCTCTACTCGGTGTCAGCCCCGTTCGGGATGAACCTGCGCAGCGAATCCGAAGCCGGGACGAAGTAGTAGGCGCCGGTCAGCGGGCGGGTATAGCGAGTCAGTGCATCGCGCGTTCCCCTTGAACGCCCAGCCATGCTCTCGAGCATGTCGGAGAGCCGTCTCTGGTCGGCGCTGAAGCCGACGAACATCGTGCCGTGGTTCGTCACTGTGCCGTACGGCATGTTCCGGCGGAAGATCTTGCCGAACCGGTCCTGATCGGTGCTCGCAACGTGCGAGTCGTCGGGCTTGTCCTCAAGCTCGGTGCTGTCCGACTTCAGCCGGCCGATCACCTGCTCCTGCTCGGCGACGGACAGCGGCTCCCAGAGAGTCGCGTCGTGCTCCCACTTTTGCAGCAGCAGGATCGATCCTGCACCACCTGGCTCGCTCTCCGGAATGAGCGCGAACTCCGGCGCATCGATCAGGTTTGGGTTCTCGGTGCCGTCGATGAAGCCCGTCAGGTCGCGATCGTGCATGTACGGCCAGCTCGACGTCTCCTCCACGACGGTCGCCAGGTGACGAAGTTCCGCGATCGCCTTTCGCGCGACTTCGAACACGACGTCGTAGGCGCTGCCGGAGAGCCAGAGCACCGCGTCGTGCTGGGTCGCCGGCATGACGTACCCATCGGCGCCGACGATGTCATGTTCGAAGTCATGCGCCTCCCTCGGCAGGTCGCCGGGTACGACGTCGGCCCAGAGCCTCGGCCGGAAACCTGCGACGAGATTCAATCCGCCCATCGTTGTCCGTGGCTCGCGCAGCGCCGCGATCGAAGCGACGACTTCACCCGCCGCGCGGTCGGAAACTGCGTCGAACTCGAGGTAGGCATGCGAGGCCGTACCGAGCGCGAAGATGCCGGTCTGGGGCGTTCTCATCAGCGCTCAGTCTCGCATCGGTGGAAGGTCGGTGGGGCCGACCGACGCTCGCGTCCGGCCACGAGGAGGGTCGCTAAGGAGCGACCACGCTCGCGCGCACCGCGAGTAGAGATATCGGCCGGCTAGATGTTCACTGGCTGACGGATGTACGTCTCGAGCACAGCCAGGAATCGGTGAACGTCGATCGGCTTCGAGAGGTAGTCGTTGGCGCCTTGTGCGAGGAGGCGCTCGATGCGCCCTTGGGTGGCGTCGGCGCTGAGGACGACGACTGGGGTGGTGCGGGTGGCCGGATTGCTGCGGAGCTGGGCGAGGACGAGGTCGCCTTGAAGGTCGGGAAGGTGGAGGTCGAGGAGGATGAGGTCGGGTCGGTGCTGCTGGGCGAGGTCGAGGCCGAGGCTTCCTTGCATCGCCGAGATGAGATTGACCTCGGGTCGCTCTTCGAGAATGCGTTCGATCAGCTTGAGGTTGGAGAGGTTGTCTTCGATGTAGAGGACGGTTGCCGCCGGCAGGGCTGACGCGGCTTGGAGGGCGGCGAGCTCGTGGAGGTCGCTGTCGGCTGTTTCGATCGGTGCCTGGGCGGGTTGGAGTTCGATCCAGAATGTGCTGCCGGCGGGGCTGCTTTCGGCGCCGATGTGGCCGCCCATCGTTTCGATTAGGCCTTTGGAGAGGACGAGGCCGAGGCCGGTGCCTTCGATCTGTTTCAGGTCGGCGCCGAGCCGTTCGAAGGGACGGAAGAGCTGGGCGAGTTTGTTGTCGGGAATCCCGTCGCCGCTGTCGGTGATCTCGAGCCGGATCGTCTCATCGCTGTCTCGAACAGAGACCTCGACGGTGCCTCCGGTGCGGTTGTATTTGACGGCGTTCGAGAGGAGGTTCAGCAGCACCTGCTTCAGGCGTTGGCGATCGGCATAGACGTGTGGGTTGCCGTCGACGCGGTTGGTTGTCACGCTGATCTGCTGCTGGTCTGCCAGCGGCCGGATCAGGGCGAGTGCTTCGTCGAGCGTTTCGCACAGGGCAACGGGTTCGAGTGAGAGTGAGAGCGCGCCGGCCTCGATCCGGGAGATGTCGAGCACTTCGTTGATCAGGCCGAGCAGGTGTTGACCGGCCTTGAGAATCTGTTCGACGCTTTCGTCTTGCTCCTCGCTGAGGTCGTCCATCTCGAGCAGTTGCCCGAAGCCGAGGATCGGCGTTGAGCGGTGTCCGTGAGTTCGTGGCTCATGCGCGAGAGGAATTCGCTCTTGGCGTTGTTTGCCTGTTCGGCCTGCCGTTGCGCCTCTTCTGCTTGCGCACGCGCCTGTTCGAGTGCAAGTCGGGATGTCGACGCCTGAAGCTCCGCGCGCTGACGTTGGCGCAGAGTCCGAACGAGCAGCGTCAGCCCGGCGAGCAGCACGAGGCCGAGGACGCCGGCGACGGTGTAGACCGTTGAGCGGAGTGAGTCGATGTGCGAGTAGATCGACGAGCTCGGGGAGGCTGGCGGTGACGGCCCAGCCGAGGCCCGGGATCGGCGCATAGGCGGTCGCAGCAGGGCCCCCGGCAGTTGATTGGTGTCCGACTCCAGACTTGCCGCGGAGGGCAGCGGAGACGAGCGGGTCGTGTCCGAGCGAGGCCGACGCGAGCTTGCTGGGGCTCGCCAGTACCAGGCCGGTCTGGTCGGTGATCGTCAGTCCGACCCCGAGCGTTGAGGCGAAGTATTTGACGTAGGTCTGGAGCGTGCCGGTGTTGGCGATTTCGACCAGAACGCCCTTGGTCGTACCGTTCGCATCTCGAACGGGTGCCGTGATCGCGACGAGGAGGGGATGGCCGGCTCCCGCGCTGCGATAGGCCGGTGAGATCAACGGTTTCCCAGTACGGACCGTTCGCGCGAACCAACCGCGAAGCCTGAAGTTGTCGCCAGCTCCAGCGGCGGACGCTGGGTCGGAGGCGACAACGCGACCGGCGCTGGTCACGAGAACGAACGTCGATTCGCTGGCCTGCGTGTGCGTCAGCTCGCGAAGCTGCCGTAGCGCTTCCGCACGATTGGGATGGCTCGGGTCGACGAGCGCGTTTTCGAGGGCGTTTCGTTGGGCGTACGAGTTCAGCAGCGAGCTCAGGTTCGACATGCCCGATTGCATCGCCGTGACCGTCTGACCCGCGTAGGCGGACAAACGCGCCTTGGCTTCACTGTCAACTGCGTTCTTGGCCAAGTGCACGCTGAGGAACGTCAGCAGTGCGAGCGGAACGACGCTCAAGACGACAAACAAGGCAACAAGCCGTTTGACGGGCAGGACATGCGCCTTCATCGTCGCCATCGTTCGCACATCGGCAGCAAGTCGCCGCGGCTGAAGTCTCTCGCGGCTGTAGGCATCCCTCATTCGGCGCGCTGCACGTTCAAGAGCGCCGGATCCGTTGACGATAGGCATCAGGGGATTGACCTCCCGACTGATGGACGACGCAACGCTTACCCAGGCGCGGATCCTGATCGTCGACGATCAACAGGCGAACGTCCTGTTGCTCGAACGGCTGCTCGCCGCCAACGGCTTCAAGAACGTCACCGGCACAACCCACTCGGATCGCGCCGAAGCGCTCTGCGCCGAGCTAGACCCCGATCTGCTCCTACTCGACCTGCAGATGCCCTATCCGGACGGGTTCGAGATCATGCGTCGCCTCCGTACAGGACCGAGCGTGGCTGCACCGATGCCGATTCTCGTGCTCACCGCCGACAACAGCGTCGATACCAAGCGCCATGCGTTGGCCAGCGGCGCAAGCGACTTCCTGAACAAACCCTTCGACACCGTCGAAGTGATCCTGCGCATCAAGAACCAACTCGCGACACGGATCCTCCAACTCACCCTCGACACGCACAACGCGATGCTCGAGCGCCGCGTCCACGAACGAACACAGGAACTCGATCAAGCTCGGCTCGAGGCGATCGAACGCCTCGCCCACGCCGCCGAATACCGCGACGACGACACCGGCGAACACATCCGCCGCGTTGGCGCACTCGCAGCCCTGCTCGCCCGAGAACTGGGAATGCCGGCAATCGAGGTCCAGCGAATACGTTCCGCCGCACCCCTCCACGATGTCGGCAAGATCGCGATCGCCGACGCGATCCTTCTCAAACCGGGAAGGCTCACGGCAGACGAGTTCGAGACGATGAAAACCCATGCGGCGATCGGAGCCGAGATCCTCTCCGGCAGCGATTCAAGACTCCTCCAACTCGCCGAAGAGATCGCCCGCACCCACCACGAACACTGGGACGGAAACGGCTACCCCGCCGGGCTCCAAGGCGAAGAGATACCCATGGCCGGACGAATCGTCGCGCTCGCCGACGTCTTCGACGCCCTCACCCAAACCCGGCCCTACAAAGACGCCTGGCCGATCGACGATGCCAGCGCCGAAATCAATCGGCTGAGCGGCACCCAACTAGACCCCCTCGTCGTCGCCGCATTCAACGCCCTCGATCAGCACCGGGTCCTCGCGCCCGAGACCGACCCTTCGCTCGCACACGTCGCCTAACCAACGAGCAGGCCCGAGTCGAGGCCAGGTCGATCAGCTCGCTCGTCTGGCGAGCTCGAGCGCGCCGCACACACCTGACCGACCGGCGAGCCCCGGTGCAACTACGAAGCGGTCGATGCCCGGCGGCGACAGCTCGGATACGTCGAAGTAGCCGGCGGCGAGCTCAGATAGTCGCCGCCGCACAAGCGGCAGCAGCGTCGGCTCGTTCATGACGCCGCCGCCGAGGATGATCCGTTGCGGTGAGAGCGTAGAGACGACATTCATCAGGCCGAGCGCGATGTACTCCGCCTCGAGGCGCCAGGCCACCTCGTCCCGCACCCCTTCGGCCTCGCGACCGAAACGGGCGCGCAGAGCCTCACCCGAGGCCAGGCCTTCAAGGCAGTCGTGGTGGTAGGGGCAGCTCCCGGCGAATGGATCGCGAACCACATCGTGCGGGATCCGCATGTGGCCGATCTCCGGATGCAGAAGTCCGTGCAGCGGCTCGCCATGAACGACTACCCCGCCCCCGATCCCAGTTCCGACGGTGATGTAACAGAAGCTGTCGACGTCTCGCGCCGCGCCCCAACGCCGTTCCGCGAGCGCCGCGGCGTTGACGTCGGTGTCGATGACCACCGGGACGTCCAGACGAGAACGTAGGAACCCGGCGACGCTCGTATTCGACCAGCCCGGCTTCGGAGTCGTCGTGATCGTCCCGTAACGAGGCGAGCCTTCGCGGAGGTCGATGGGCCCGAACGAGCCAATCCCAACAGCCGTGACTTCCGAATGTCGGTCGAAGAACTGGCCAACCCGCTCGAGGGTCTCGCGCGGACTCGTCGTCGGAATCGTCGTGACGTCGTCGAGATCGTCTGGAGACGAGCCGACGGCGAGAATCCACTTCGTCCCGCCCGCTTCGACTCCCCCGAGGATCACCGCTCTGTCTGTTCTCGAGCCGTCACGGGCCATTCGCGAACACGGCGAGCGTCGCGCGCGCCCCGAGCTCGTGAAGGGAGCGCAACGCGTCCAAGTACGCATCCTTGAAGCGCTCGCTCTCGGCGAGGTCGCCGAACAAGTCGCGGCTCGCGATGAAGGCGAGGGGGTCATCAGCACCAGCGAGGGCCATGACCTCTTCGCGCCGACGGTCGACGATTTCGATCGGTGCTCCGTGCTCATCAACGCCTTCGGCGTAGCGCGCCCAACTGGAGACGATTGCGGCCGAGCGAGCAATCGCGCCGTCGCGAGCGACCTGCTCCCTGATCACCGGTACCAGCCACTTGGGGATTCGGTCGGAGCTCTCGGCGCACAGCCTGGCAATCGTGTCGCGGATCTCGGAGTTCGCAAAGCGCTCGAGTAGCGTCCCCTTGTAGAGCTCGAGGTCGACGCCGGGAACTGGCGCAAGCGTCGGGGTCGCCTCGTGGTCCATATAGCCGCGCAGGAAGCGTCGGAAGAGCGGGTCCTGGGCCGCCTCGTGTACGTAGGTGTAGTCACAGAGGCGACCGAAGTAGCAGAGGCCCTGGTGGCTCGCGTTCAAGAGCCGCAGCTTCATCAGCTCGTAGGGTGTGACGTCGTCGACAACTTGCACTCCGGCCTTCTCGAGCGCCGGGCGACCTGAAGCAAACGAGTCTTCGAGCACCCATTGCGTGAACGGCTCACAGACAACCGGCCACGCATCGACGATTCCGAAGCGTTGAATAACGCTGGCCCGGTCCTGATCTGTTGTCGCCGGTGTTATCCGGTCGACCATCGAACTCGGGAAGTCGACCTCGCGCTCAATCCATTCGGCGAACTCAGGGTCGAGCAAGCGCGCGAACTCCGAGAAGACCCGACGCGACAACTCCCCGTTCCCTTGCAGGTTGTCGCAAGAGACGATCGCGAACGGTGGCAACCCGCTGGCGCGGCGGCGGGCAAGTCCTGCCGTGATCAACCCGAAAACGCCCCGTGGCGATGCGCCGCGCTCGAGGTCGCGGGCGACGGCAGTCGTCGTCGGGTTGAACCTGCCGGTGATGTCGTCGACGCTGTACCCGCCCTCGGTGATGGTGAGGGAGACAATCCTGATCGCCGGGTCAGCAAGGCGAGCGACGACGGCCTCCGGATCGTCGGGGGCAAACAAATACTCGACGATCGAACCGACGACGCGCGCCACGAACTCCCCACTCGCGTGCTTCTCGACCAGCGTGTACAGGCAGTCCTGCGTGTCGAGAGCTCGCTTCATCTCGCGATCGGCCTCGAGGACGCCGACGCCGCAGATCCCCCAGTCGTAGGCCAACCCGGCATTCATGAGTCGGTCGAGGTACATCGCTTGATGTGCGCGGTGAAAGCCGCCGACGCCGAAATGAACGATGCCGGCGCTGAGACGTGAACGGTCGTAGCTCGGAACGGCTACTCGCTCCGAACAGGCGGCGAGAGTGGCTGCGGACAGAGCGACCGGAGTCGCGACACTCATGACTTGACTCCTACTGCCGCCACGGCGTGTTGCACCGCTCGTCACAGGGTCACGGTGGCTCGCCGCGCATCAGCCTCGTCGAAAAGGTGGACGGCGCCGCGTAGGCCGAGCTGGACGTTGTCGCCCGCCTGGCCACCAAACGGCGCCTCAGCGCGAGCGACCAGGCGTCGTTCTTCGCCCAGATGATCGATGAGGACGTGGACGAATACTTCTGATCCGAGGTCCTCGACGACGCGGATGCGCGCCGGGATCGAGCCGCTGCCGACAACGACTGCTTCAGGACGAAAGCCAATTACCGTCCGGTCGCCGCCGAGGTCGTCGTCGACGCCGATCCGGACGCCGGCGATCTCGACCGGCCCGGTTCGCGCGACGGGCAGCGTGTTCATGGCCGGGGAGCCGATGAAGCCGGCGACGAACAGGTTCGCCGGTGCGTGGTAGAGAGTCGCCGGCGTGTCGCACTGCTGCAGGTAGCCGTCACGCAACACCGCGACCCGGTCGCCCATCGTCATGGCTTCGACTTGGTCATGGGTGACGTAGACGGTCGTCACGGCGAGGCGGTGCTGCAGCTCAACAAGCTCAGTTCGCGTCTGGACTCGCAGCTTCGCGTCGAGGTTCGAGAGCGGCTCGTCCATCAAGAACACCTGCGGATGACGGACGATCGCCCGGCCCATCGCGACGCGCTGTCGCTGGCCGCCGGAGAGGTTGCGCGGCTTGCGGTCGAGATAGGGCTCGAGGTCGAGGAGCTTCGCTACGTCGCGAACTCGTTGGTTGCGCTCCTCCTTGGCGACGCCCTGTTGCCTGAGCGCGAAGCCCATGTTTTGGGCGACATCGAGGTTCGGGTAGAGGGCGTAGTTTTGGAAGACCATCGCCACGTCGCGGTTTCTCGGTCGCACGCCGGAGACGTCTTGGGCACCGATCAGGATGCGGCCGGCGTCGAGGGGCTCGAGGCCGGCCAGCATCCGCAGCGCCGTCGACTTTCCCGACCCCGACGGCCCGACGAGAACGAGGAGCTCGCCGTCGGCGATCACCAGATTCAGTTGGTTGACGGCGGGCGTACTTGTGCCCGGATAAAGGCGCGTCGCTGCGTCGTATTCGACCGTAGCCAAGGCTCAGTCCCTTCCCTCGCTGCTCACTTGATCGCGCCCATCGACAGACCGCGGATCATCCGCTTCTGCGCCGCCCAGCCGGCGAGGATGACCGGAAGGCAGGCGATCGTCGATGCCGCAGACAGCTTGGCCAAGAAGTTGCCTCGCGTTGAGACGTTCCCGAGCACCCACTGCGGCATCGTCGAGGCGTTGGCGAAGTTCAGCTGGATGGCGTAGAAGTACTCGTTCCAAGCGAAGATCAGGCAAAGCAGAGCGGTCGCGGCGATACCAGGCGCGGCGATCGGCAAGATCACCTGCCGCAGCTGGTTGATCAGACTCGTGCCGTCTATCTCGGCGGCCTCGATGAGCTCGCGCGGCACCTCCATGAAGAACGAGCGCGTCATCCAGATGGCGAGCGGCAGGTTCATACCGATGTAGAGGATGATCAGGACTTGCCGCGTACCGATCAGGTTCCACTTCTCGGCGTAGACATAGATCGGAAAGATCGAGGCGACGACGGGCAGGAACTTCGTCGAGATGAAGAAGAAGAGGACATCGCGCCACTTCGGCACCGGCCGGATAGCGAGGGCGTAGGCAGCGGGCACTGCCAGCGCCAGCACGATCAGGGTCGAGACCAGAACGATCACCAGCGAGTTGGTGAACGCGGTCGCCAGCGACAGCGTCCCCGTCGTCGAATGGCTGACGTCGGAGTAGCGGCCGAAGGAAAGGCCGTGATGCAGCGTCTGCGCTTGCGCGTCCTGTTCGTTCTTGAAGCTTGTGAACACGGTCCAGGCAAACGGGAAGATCCAGAGCGCGCCGACGATCCAGGCCAACAGGCCAAGGCCATACCTCATCCCGCGGCGCTCGCCGACGGCGAGCTGTGTGCCGCGCTCGCTCATAGGACAACCTTCGGTTGCCCTATGTCATTTCCGCACCGGCGCCGGCCAAGCCGGCGCCTCAGCTCCTTGATGAGCTCCGTCGAGCCTACGCTCATGCGCGGTCCTCGTCTTTCAGCAAGCCGGAAAGCACACGCAAGGAGAAGGTGGCGATGATGATCGAGGCGATCACGACGACGATCGCGTAGGCCGAGGCCGAGCCGTAGCGGAAGCCGCCGCCGATCGACTCGTCGTAGACGAAGTACGGGCACGTTCGTCGAGCCGGGCCCACCGCCGGTCATGACGTCGACGGCGTCGAAGGCCTGGATGATGTAGATCGAGCCGAGCAATGCTCCAAGCTCGAGATAGCGGCGCAGATGCGGCAGCGTCAGTTGACGAAAGACGCCGAACGCGCTGGCCCCGTCAACCTCTGCCGCTTCCAGGATGTCGGCCGGCTGGCTTTGCAAGCCGGCGAGCATGATCAGCATCATGAACGGCGTCCATTGCCAGACCAGGACGGTGACGATCGAGCCGAGCGGGTGGTCGGAGATGAACGCGACCGAGCTCAAGCCGAGGAAGGTCAGGACCTTGTTCAAGATCCCGAACAGCGACGAGAACATCTGCTGCTTCCAGATCAGCGCCGCGACCACGGGCATGAGCAAGAACGGCGTGATCAGCAACGTGCGTATGAGGCCCTGACCGAAGAACTTGCGGTCGAGCAACATCGCGAACAGCGTCCCGAAGACAAGCGACAGGACGACCGCGAGCACGGTCATCTTGACGCTCGTCCACATCGCTTGCCGGAAGAACGGGTCGCTGAAGATCTGTTTGTAGTTGTCGAAGCCGACGAACTTCGTCGGCTCGGGGATCAGCGACTGCGTCTTGTCTTTGAGGTTGGTGAAGCTGTAGTAGATGCTGACGAGGAACGGCAGCTGCGTGATCGCGATGATGACGACGAGCGCCGGTAGAAGCGGAAGCCGCCGACGCCAGGGCGAGGAGAACGGGTCACCAACCCGACCCTTCGCGCCTGCCCCCATCAGCGTGGCGTCGGCGGCTTCCATCCGGTGCTACTTGATCGCTTTCGACGCAATGTCCTGACACTGCGACAGCGCGTCGGTGTCCTTCAACGAGCCGGCAATGACGCTCGAGAAGAGCTGCGTGCAGCGATTGCCGACGTCCTGGAACTGCGGGATGCCGACGTATTGCACACCGGGTAGACCCGGGCGCTTGGTCGTGCCGGGGTTGTTGATCGGGGCCGCCTTCATCGCCGCCAATGTGGTCGCGGCGAATGCCTTGGCTGCCTTCTGGTATTGCGGCAGGCGGTAGGTCGAAAGGCGGGTACCGGGCGGAATAGCCGCCCAGCCGCCCTTCGTGTGCGTGCCCGCTGCCTTGATGTACTGCGCACTGGTAGCCCACGAGATGTACTTCCAGGCGTCAGTGGGATCCGGCGAGCTCTTCGGGATGGCAAGCGCCCAACTCCACAGCCAGCCCGACGACTTCGTCTTGTCGGTCGGCGCAAACGCGAAGCCGTTCTTGCCCTTGACCGGGCTGTTGGCGGCCTCGAGGAGCCCGGCGGCGACGGTCGCGTCGTACCACATCGCGACCTTGCCGGCCTGGTACTGAGCCAAGCACTCGTTGAAGCTCGAGTTGGCCGCGTCCTTCTCACCGGCCGCCTGCACGAGGCCCGCGTAGAAGTCGAGTGCGGTTTTGAACGCCGGCTGATCGATCTGGGCCTTGTCCGGCGTGCCGTCGGGCTTGGCTGACCACCAGGTTCCGCCAAACGTGTTCAACACGGTCGTGAACGACGCTCCGAGATCGCCCCAACCGGGCTTCCCGCGCAGACAGATCCCGGCCATGTCAGCCGTGTTCACCTTCTTGGCGATGGTCGCCACCTCGGTCCAGGTCGGATGGAGCGGCATCGTCACCCCAGCCTTCGCCAACACGTCCTTGCGATACATCACAAACGACGACTCGGCGTAGAACGGTGAGGCGTAGAGGTTGCCCTTCGCCGACAAACCGTTACGCACGGCAGGGATCAGGTCGTTGTAGTTGTACGACTTGTCGGCTTTGGCCATCGGGCTCAAGTTCTCGATCAGCCCCGCCGCGCCAAACTGCGGTGTCTCGTACATGCCGATCATCACCGCGTCGAACGCCTTCCCGCCGGAACCGACGTCGCGCGTCGTCACCTGACGGAGCTTGCCTTCGTCAAGGATCGTGTACTTGACTTTGATCCCCGTCTTCTTCGTGAAGAGCGACGGGGTGAGCGACGCGATGTCTTGCATCTGTGGGTTGGCGACGATGGCCACGCTGATTGTCTTGCCGGCCGTGTGGCCGGATGCCGCCGCGGCGAGCGCGGCAGCGAGGATAACCAGCGCGACCAACGACGAACCCACGAGCGTCGCACGGTTCCGCACAGACCGTCTCCGTGCTTCATGCATGACTAAATCCTCCTCCTACGATGGACGTCGGCTAGCTCGCCGGCTGTTTCAAGGTCACGGCGGCGAAACGGCCTCGCGACCTCCCTTCGCCCCGCCTGTCGTACGGCAGCGCCGCGAGCGACGGCGGCGCCGACACGCATCGAGTGATCACTCGTCGCGCTCGGTGTCGTCACAAACACGCTCGTGATCCGTGCCAGCTCTTCCCGGACCGGGAGAGTGACTGTCGCCTGGGAGACCGGCCAATCGATCGACGACCAGACCCGTGTGAACAACTCTCTCCTCTCGTCTCGGGGCCTCTGCACCGGCTCGTGGGGCGCGAGAGCCGGCTTTGCCCCACCTCTCCGCTCATTTGAGCGTTGATGTGCTCGACCGTGCGGCCGAGTCTAAATTGCTGCAACGGGATTAGTCAAATGAGCGTGTGCTGGCTATAGTCGCTCAAATGAGCGCTCGTTCCCGGAGAGTTGGCGCGCCTGCGGCCGCCGTCGCCACTGGGCCCGCGGCCTCGGTCTTGGCCGCGACCGTCGCTCGCCGCTACTACCTCGAGGGTGCCTCGAAGAGCGAGATAGCCCAGGAGCTCGGACTCAGTCGCTTCAAGGTGGCGCGTGTCCTCGACCACGCGCGCAGCAGCGGCTTGGTGCGGATAGAGCTGCACTACGAGGGTGAGATAGATCTCGACCTCTCCGTCCGACTGGCCTCCCACCTCAAGCTTCGTCGTTGCCTTGTCGTCGACGCGCCCGAGGAAGACGTCGAGCAGTTGCGCACTGCGCTTGGCCGCGTCGCCGCCGGGCTCCTCAGCGAGATCGTCAACCGCCACGACGTCCTCGGGATGGCCTGGTCGCGCACACTCCGAGCGATGGCCTCGTCGCTGGTCGGGCTTGAGCCCTGCGCCGTCGTGCAATTGAGTGGTGCTTTGTCACTGCCAGACGTCGACGAGGGTTCAATCGAACTGGTGCGCGAGGTCGCGCGCATCGCCGGCGGCCCGGCCTTCTGCTTCTACGCGCCAATGATCGTGCCTGCCGCCGGCACGGCAGAATCTCTGCGTGCCCACTCCGAGGTTGCGCGGGCGATGGAGCGGTTCTCTGAAGTTACAAAGGCGGTCGTCACGATCGGCGCCTGGCACCCCGGCGACTCAACCGTCGTCGACGCGATAACCCCCGCCGAGTTCAAGGCGGACAAGCGTCTTGGCGTCTGCGCCGAGCTGTGCGGAATTCAACTCGACGAGGACGGAGAACCGGTGACGACCGCCTTGAGTGAACGGATCATCGGCATCCCGGCCGAGCAGTTGCGGGAGGTCGATGAAATCATCGCCGTCGCGTACGGCAGCTCAAAGGCGGCCGCGGTACGCGCGGCAGCACGCGGCGGCTTCGTAACGGACTTGATCACCCACACATCCCTCGCCGAAGGCCTGCTCGAGTTGTCGTGAGGATCGAGCCGCCGCACGAGGACGAGGTAGTGCTCGCCGGCGGGACGACAAATGTCGGACGGGTGACGCGCGTCGGGGACACCGTCCGTCGCCCGCGGCGCCCAACCAGTGAAGCAACCGAAGCGCTACTCGATCATCTCGAACAGGTCGGCTTCAGCGGCGCGCCACGCTATTTGGGCTCCGACGAGCGCGGCCGGGAAGTACTGTCGTACATCCCCGGCGAAGCGCCAATCATTCCCTACCCGGAGTGGGCCTTCACCGACGCGACGCTCGTCAGCGTCGCCGAACTTCTACGCCGCTATCACGATGCCGTCTCAAGCTTCGACCCGAGCGACTACAACTGGCCGCATCCGCTCCCCGAGCGGTTCAGACAGGAACTCGTTTCACACAACGATCCGAACCTCGACAACGTCGTGTTCGATGGCGGCTGTGCAGTCGCCTTGATCGACTTCGACCTGGCAAGCCCTGGCTCTGCCGCCTGGGATCTCGCTTGCGCAGCCCGGCTTTGGGTGCCACTCCGTGACCAGCGCGACGCGCCGGCCGGCCCCGACCGCTCGCTAGCTCGGCTCGCGCTCTTCGCCGACGCCTACGGCGCCAGCAAAGACCAGCGCGCCGGCCTCGTCGAGGCGATCGTCGAGTGCCACAGATGGTGTTATGAGGTCGTCGCTGACGCCGCCGCCCAGGGCCATCCCGTCTTTAGTCCGCAGTGGATGAATGGCGGCGAGGCGCAAGCAGAACGAACTCGCCGCCGACTCCTTGATTCGCGCCCGGAGCTGCGGATGGCCCTCGGGCTTCGTTGACGCGACGGGGAACAGCGCACTCCCGCCGCAACCCAGACGCTCTGCCGTTCAGCGCCGACCTGCTACGACTTCGACGGTGGAGAGCTCGGACACCCGCTACGCACAGAGTGGCGACGTCCACATTGCCTACCGCGTCTTCGGCGAGGGCCGATTCGACCTCGTGTTCGCGAGCGGGCTCGACTTCCCGTCCGTGGAGTTTCACGACCAGTCGATCGGTGCAGGATTCGACGAGCTGACGGATCGCTTGCGCGTTGTCCGGTTCGACAAGCGCGGCACCGGCGTGTCCGATCGCGTCAGCGGCGTGCCCTCGCTCGAGGAGCGGATGGACGACGTGCGTGCGGTGATGGATGCGGTCGGAACCGAGCGCGCCGCGCTGCTGGGGCACGTGGACGGCGCTGCGCTTGCCATCCTCTTTGCGGCGACGTACCCGGAGCGGGTCTTTGCACTCGTGCTCTTCCAGGGCAAGCCGCGGTTCGTTCGCGCGCCCGACTTCCCGTGGGTTCCGTCCCGCGATCAGTACGAGGTCGACACCCAGGAGTGGCTCGCCCAGCTGCAGAGCAGCGCCGATCTCGAGCGGGCGTTTGCAGGCCGTCTCGGCAAGTCGCCGTCCGACCCGGTCGTCCGCGAGCGGGCGCGCGCTACACGCCTGACGGTGAGCCCCGGTGGGTTGCTCGCACTGCGGCGAATGAACATGGACGTCGACGTGCGCAGCGCGCTCGCGACCATCCAGGCGCCGACGCTGATCGTCCATCGAACCGCCGACCTCGACAACGAATCGGACACGTCGGCCACAGAGATTGCGCGGTACATGGCGTCCCAGATCGTCGGAAGCCGGGTGCTGGAAGTCGGGCGCTTCGACTGGCTGCCGTACCGGGAGATCGGCGACTTCGTCATCGATGCGTGGGAGCAGCAGGCGGTCGAGCGCCACCGGGTTCTCGCGACGGTGCTGTTCACCGACCTTGTCGATTCGACAGCGAAGGCTCTGGAGTCGGGCGGTGCCTGGCCCGCCCTGCTGGCCGAGCACAATGCGGTCATCCGGCGCGAGCTCGCACGGTTCCGCGGCGAGACGATCGACACAGCCGGTGACGGATTCTTCGCATCCGGCTTCGACGGCCCCGCGCGCGCCATCCGCTGCGCGTGCGCCATCCGCGACGCCGTCGGTTCGCTCGGCTTCGGGATCCGTGTCGGCGTGCACACCGGCGAGTGCGACGTCGTCGACGGCAAGCTCGCCGGACTGGCGGTGGCCGTCGGCGCCCGCGTCGCCGGCCTCGCGAGCGTCGGCGAGGTGCTCGTCTCCGGCACGGTGAGGGATCTCGTCGCCGGCTCCGGCATCGTCTTCGACACCCGCGGTGTAAACGAACTGAAGGGCCTCGGCGAATGGCCGCTCTACGCCGTCGCCAGCCTGGCCTAAGAGGCGTACTCGTCGAACTGCGGAAGATCGTCGGTGATCGCGAACCATGGAGCCTTCGAGCCGACGAAGATGTGCGCGGTCGGCCGAACGGCCGGAACGTCGCGCAGTGACCCCATCCCGACGTGCACGTAGGCGCCGCCGCGAACGACCGAAAACAGGAACGAGCCGCACGACGCGCAGCGCGTGTCGTTGAGAACATCGTCGCCAACGACGAGGAGCTCGTCGGCGCCCTCGACGATCTCGAGCTTGTCCCGTTCGATCCCAGCCAGCGACTTGAACGCCGAGCCCGTCGAAGCGCGGCAGCGCGAGCAGTGGCAGTTCCACGCGTACAGAAACTCATCCGGAACCCGGTAGCGAACAGCGCCGCACCAACAACCTCCCGACAGCAGCACGGGGCGAAGGATTGCACGGTTTCAGTGCCGCGGTCGAGTCGACTCCGAGCGGGCCACCTCGATTTCAGCCTCGTTTAACCGGACTCACTTCGGAAATCGTCATGCCGGAACGAACGAGAGGAGGCACCCGATGCCTGGCAAGAGAGCCAACGTCAAGAACGAGGCGCAGTACGAAGCGCTGAAGGACAAAGGGATGTCCAAGGAGCGCGCCGCGCGGATTGCCAACTCGCCCGGAGCGTCAAGCCGCGGCGGCAAGAAGGCGCACTCGGTCTCATCCCGCTCCAGTTCCTCGCAAGGCGGCACGACCGCCCAGAAGAAAGCCGCCGGTCGCAAGGGCGGCAAAGCGACCGCGCGCAAGAATTCGTAGCGTCCGCGACCCGGCCTGTTGGAGACAAGGAGCGCGACGCGGGGACGTCGCGCTCCGTTCCGAATTACGCCGTGCGAACAGCCGCCGGCTCAGCCATTTCTGCCTCGCCGCTGCAGCTAGCGCGCACGTCGGGGTTTGTTACAGAGCCGTCTCGCGCCGACACTGCCTTCTCCGTGAGCGGGACCGGCCAGCGCACTGGGCTGCGCGAGCGTTGCGAACTGGATCCGTCGAAGTGGTTATCTGTGCAGAACCCGATGTGCAGCTCTCGCCCGAAGACAAAGAAGCGCTACCAGGCGCGGTTGAGGCGTGGGCCACTGATCTCGCCAACCGCGGGATACGGCTTATGGGACACGTCTTCGAACCGATCAAGGACGCGAAGACGATCCGTCGGCGCAATGACGACCTGCAGGTCACCGATGGCCCGGTGGCCAGGACACAGGAACCGATCGCGGGTTTCAACCTGCTTGAGTGCGAGACGCTTGAAGAGGCTCTCGAGGTCTCGGCGCGGCATCCGATGGCCAAGCACGGCTCGCTCGAGCTACGAGCGATCGCTGCGTGAGTCGGCACGGTCTCGCCTGCGCCAGTGATGCGTAATGACCACTGAAGAGCCTTCGATCAGAGGATGAACGGCACGAGCATCTTGGTCGAGCGCTTGTAGACCGGATAGTTGTCTGGGAATTGGTCGGCCATGTAGCGCTCCTCGACCATCGCGCTGTAGAGGAAGTAGACGCCAGCCAGGGCAACGGCAGTCAGCCACAGCCAGCTCAACGCCACCGCGGTGCCGACGCCCGCGGCGAGGATGCCCGAGTAGATCGGGTGACGGACCAGGTGGTAGGGGCCGCTCGTCACCAGCTCCGGCTCGTCCTTCTGCGTCATCGGGGTGCCCCAGTTGCGCCCGATGTGCATGCGCGCCCAGATCGCGAACCCCAAGCCCAGAGCGAAGAGGACGAGCCCGATGCCAGCGCGCCACGGATCGGTGTTGAGGCCGTGGCCCCGAAACGCTCCCAGGCGAATCAAGAGGATCACGACGACGGCGATGACCGCCCTGATACGCAGCTCCCGCGACCACGGAACGCGACCCCTTTTCATAGAAAAGGCTGCCACGAGCCAGTACAGCCAGAACGCCGCCCATCCGACGGCGAAGACGAGCTCGACCGCTCTCACCATGACTCATACTTCCAGTAGGCGAGGAGCTCGGGACCGGGATCGGGACCGGAAATGTGCCGGGCGAACGGGCTGTCTCCCAAGGGATTCGTGGAGGGCTTTCGGGCTGCTGGCCGTTGTTCTGCTGTGATTTACCGGAACTCGTCGATGCCGCGGCCCTCTTCCTGCTCCCACCCGTAGGTGGCGTGATAGCCCCAGCAGTCCGGCCGGCTTCCGTCGGTGTCTGTGATGCCGTAGGCGTCGGCGAGGTGGCGAGCGCTGAGGATCGTGCCTGCCCATCGCTCGGCGTCCGCGGCCCTGGCGAGTGCAGCAACGCCTCTGGCCACATAGGCAGGCGACTCGGAGATCCCGAAGCCGGGACGCTCGCGGCAGGCGTCCCGCCAGTTCGCCTCGGTGACGCCGAAGTTCTCCAGCATCTTCTCCGAGCGCAGCCAGCCGGGAGTCACGCCGACGGCCGTCACGGGACTGTCCTCGAGCTCGGCGCTCAGGCCCTTGACGATCCGCTCGACGTTGGCCTTGACGAGGTCGTAGTAGAAGCCGACATTCCGCCTGAACTCGGCGTTCGCCTGCGAGGTGCCGTCCGTCATCTCCACGACGAGGCCGCGCGTGCCGAGGGCTTCGGCCGTGCGCAGCATGAGCGGGATGGCGGCACGACAGGTGATCAAGTGCGTGTGCACGCCCATCTGCAGCATCCGGAGCCCGCCGGTCCAGTCGTGCTCCCAGAGCGGCTTGTCCCACTCCATGTACCTGTCGCCACCGAAGATGTCGTTGACGAGCACGTCGAGCCGCCCATGGGTGCCCTCGATCGCCGACACGAGCTTGGCAACCGAGGCGGGGTCCTCGTGATCGACCACCAGCGCCGACCCCACGCCTCCCGCCGCCGCGATCAGGTCCCCGGTCTCCTCGATCGTCTCGGGCCTGCCAATCTCAGAGGGCCCGGTCTTCCGACTACTGCGACCGGTCGCGTAGACATAAAAGCCCGCACGGGCAAGCTCGACCGCGATCGCACGACCGGCGCCGCGCGTCGCCCCCGCGACCAGCCCCACTCTCACTGCCTCGGTCAAAACGACCCTTAGTCTTCCACCCGCGAGATCGTTTTAGTCTTCCACCCGGTCGATCGTCGCAGCGCTGCATCGCCTGCGCCAGCGTTGCTCGAGGAAAGCTCACGAAAGCCAGTCGGGCTCGAAGCTCCAGTCGGGGAAGTGTTCTTGGAGGACGGGTATGGCCTGCTCCCAGTCGCTGCGGCCAAGCAGAGTTGGCAGAAGAAGCTCGGGCTTCTGTCCCAGCTTCGTCGAATAGCCCCAACGCACGCCGAAGCAAGCGTGCAAACGCCGACTGATCAATGCATCTGGGCTGGCCGTTAGAAAGGAGTCGGCGACGAAGTGGATGTCGCTCTCCGTCGATGCAGGAGCGTCGAACAGGGTCGGGCAGCATCCAAATGACACATACGGCACGCCTAGCTCTTTGAGCTGGGGCGGTACGTCGACCCAGGTGTGATCTCCCGGAGGCGCCTTCTCGTTCCCGCGCACCAGTGAAGTGCTCGACTGCGCCACCTGAATGCGGACGACCTGGATCCATCCCATCACTGCGCCATAGCCTTCAAGTGCAGTCGAGACGTTGATCTCAAGCACGGGCAGTCCCGTGGCGAGGCTCGACGGCCAGGGAAGCTCTAGCAGCCCGTATCCCCACCGATCTGGATCCTCGTTTTGTCGGTACCTGACGGTTGCGGTTCCTTCGCGCCCGCGAAAGGAAAACGGATGTGTCGTCTCTATCAGCATGACCCTCTCGTAGAGATTTATCGCGCCCTCGGATGAACCGGGCGCCAGACTAACCGGCTCCAGTCTGTGAGCGGCGCAAGGGCGGTGCTGAACGTTCCGCACGAACGAACAGTTCCTCCCGCGCTCCTCGACGTAGATCAGGCTGTCGACGAGACATCTCGCCTGGGCCAGTGTTGGTACATGGGGATGACCCCTGATCGCGCTGCGATGGTCGCGCCCGGCGCATCACCGCGACCCAGCACCGTTCCTAGCGTTCCGGTGCGGGCGCGTCGCCGGAGGCGCGAACGGCGTGCCCCGATTACCATCGCCACCCGTGGCCGAGGGCGTCGTGATCCGTCCCGAGCGCGACGCGGACCATCCCGTGATCGCAGAGGTGGTCCGCGCGGCATTCGTCGGACACCCCGACGAGGTCGCGTCGTTCGTCGAGCGCATTCGGGCGTCGGAACAGTTCATTCCGAAGCTGGCGTTGGTCGCCGAGGACTCCTCCGGTGTGATTGCTCACGTGATGCTGAGCTGGGTCGGCGTTGAAGGCGGATCCCGTACAAGGATCCTCAATCTCACGCCGATGTCGGTTCGGCCTGACCGCCAGCGCATCGGTGTGGGGACACGGCTGATCCGGGACGCGCTCGGCCGCGCCGAAGAAGCAGGCGAGCCTGCCGTCATGGTCGAGGGCATTCCCGCCTACTATCCTCGCTTCGGCTTCGAGCAGGCGAGCGCGCTCGGCTTCATCTCCCCGCATCCGAAGATCCCCGACGACGCTTTCATGGTCAAGCGGCTCCCGGGATACAGCCCCGACCTCGCCGGTCGGATCGTCTATCCGGCCGCGTTCGACGCTCTCGGGTACTCACGACCGGTCTGAGAAGAAGGGGAAGGAGGCCATAGGATTACGTCGTGCCGTTCACGCTCAGCAACATCAAGGATGATCTGGAGGACATCGGCCCAAGGTTCGACGGCGCGCCGGACCTGGAGTTCCGTGCGGCGACCAAGGCGCTCGAGCTCGAGAAAGCCGCCCTGAGCTACCAGCGCGTCCCGCCCGGTTACCGCTTTCCGTACGGCCACACGCACATGAAGCAAGAGGAGGTGTACGTGGTCCTGCGCGGGAGCGGGCGGATGAAAGTCGACGACGAGATCGTCGAGCTCAAAGAATGGGACGCGGTGCGGGTCCCGCCCGGCACGTGGCGAGGCTACGAGGCCGGGCCAGAGGGCCTCGAGATCCTCGTCGTCGGCGCGCCCAACCTCGGCGAGGATCCGCGCGAAGACGTCGATGGTCAACGCCACTGGTGGGCTGACTAGCGGAGTTGCCGGACGTTTGATCGTCTCGGTCGCAGCGCAATCCAGGCGCTCGACATCGAAGCCATGACCTCGCCTGCGCGAGTGTTCGCGGAATCGAGAGGGGGTAGCCGGTGGACGAATCGACTGAGAGGAAATCGACCGAAGGCGATGCGTGGCTCGAAACGTTCGTCAACTTGCTGAAGCAACGGAGGCCCCGGCCTGGTCGAGCCGGCGATCGTGGCGTCCTCCGACCAGCGGCGTCCGGTTCCAGTTCACGCTTGGCGTTGAGGATGTCGACGCGATGTGCGAGGAACTGAGGGGACGAGGTGTTGAACTCCTCAACGGCCCAATGGATCGGCCGTGGGGAATCCGCACCGCGAGCTTCCGCGATCCTGGCGGCCACATCTGGGAGATCGCGCAGTAACGGATGCGGGCAGGGACGCCCTGCTGGTCTGGGGCGGCGATGCCCTGTGTCTGTGCCACTGGATGCGGCAATCCGGACTGGCAGACCTCTTGTCGTCGCTGCCTTGCGAGACTACGTGGGGGTGAGCTCGGGGTCGCGCTCACGCCAACAGGCCAGCTAGGCGACCTCGCCGGGCGCACGCTGCGCTCGAATAGCCGAGCGGGTGCCCTCGATGTCGAAGCAGGCGTATTGGTTGTCGTGCATCAACCGCCGAGCAAGGTTGATGGCTTCCTGCTCGGTCAGGTCGCCTGCGGCGATTTCGGCTTCGAGTGCGCGCCGTAGACCGCGTCGGGCTTGGATGGAATAGGCGACAGCGGATGTTGGCCAGAAGGTGTCGCCGCCGAATCCGAACAGCTTGTTGCTCGGGACGGCATGCAGGAAGCGGCGCACGAAGTCGGTCGAACTGTAGGGGTCGATCGACCACGCCCAGCAGAGATCTACCCAGACGTTCGGGTAGTGCTTGGCGATCGATACGAGTTCATCGCTGTACGGATACGCGGTGTGCATCAGCACGAACCGCGCCTCGGGGTAGCGGGCGAGCAACGGGCAGAGATTGCCGGCCCTGACCCAGTTGATCGGCATGTTTCCAGTGCCGGCGTGGTGGCCGGTGTGGAGCTTGAAAGGCAGGTTGTGCTCGATCGCAAGCTCAACCCCGCGCGCCCAGCACCAGTCGCCCAGGGCAAGACGGGTCGCCTTCTCCACCTCGCCGCCGGCCAGCACGACAGCCAGCGCGCGTGCCGCCTCCTCGTCCGACCGCTCCTCCCAACGCAGGGTGCGCGTGTACGCGTGCTGCGCTTTGACGGCGATCGCGCAGGCCGCGTAGCGCTGGAAGAGCGCCGCCATCGCCTCGCGCAAGTCTTCAAGGGTGGAAACCTCGATGCCGGTCTCCTGCAAGATCTCTTCCGCTTTTAGATCGCCCCTCGCGAAGTTCGCCCAGGCAAGGTCGTAGAGAAAAAAGTCCGGACCGGACTCATCGGGCTTGCACGCCCACTGGAAGTCGTCAATCTGGACGTGATCAAGACCGGCGACCTCGCTCAGCAGCCGGAGCCGTTCGCCCGGCCGTCGCAGCTTCTCCAGCTTCCGTTGCGCAGCCTCAAGGCCCTCCGCTGTGAGCGAGTCGAGGCCGTACACCTCGCTGGCGATCAGCCGAACCGCCTCACCGTAGCCCGTGTGTTGCGTTGCCTGCCACGCGTCACGGATCCCCGCAAAGCGAAACTCGATGTCGCCGGCGGCCGGATCGAAAAGACGCTGAATCGCCTCGTCCGTAGCGCCGGCAACCTCAAGATCACTTGGCACGTAGTTCAGGAAGAGATCCTGGAGGATGTCGGGCCCGGCGTCGCCCCATCCCGGCTGGCCAGCCTCCCGCATTCCCTCGATCAGCCTCGCGTTGTCGCCCGCCCACTCATCCTCGGGAAGTAGATGCTCGTGCGTGTCTACAAGGGCAAGCGAGCTGACCTCAAGACCAAGATCGGTCTGCGTCTCCACCGACGACTCCCTTCGCTGAGCGTGTCACGGTAGCGACGTGGTCTGTGGAGTCAACCTCGCCTGCGCGAGTGACGCTTCTATGAAGCAAAAAGCGTCGGCACCACCCTGACGACAACCCAGACGGGACCGGCAGATACTCAACAGTTCGGGAATGCCAGATGAGGGAGCATGCTCCTCGACCAGACCGTGCCACTGTGAACGGAGTCTCTCCACGAGTGATCCTCCTCGCTCACCCTCGACAAGGAGTTCCAGTGTCAGCAGATGAGAACACCCACCTCGGCCAGAGTGCATGTGAGGCTTTCGGTCGGGGCGACATGGCGGCGCTTGCCGAGGTGATGGCGGACGACATCGAGTGGGTGAATCCCGGCGATCCTGCCGTCGACCCGAACGCCGGAACGTTCAAAGGCAAGGAAGCTGTCCTGGCCTGGTTTGGTGGTTTTGCATCGACTCTCGACTTCACGACGTTCGAGCCACGAGAGTTCATCGCCCAGAACGACAAGGTGGTGTCCCTGGTGTACGCCGAAGCAACGGCTCGGAACACCGGCCGCGCTTTTGTCAATCATGAGGCACACGTGTGGACGCTCCGGGATGGGAAGATCGCCCGACTCCAGATCTATTTGACACCCCAGCGACGGCTGCCGCCCACCGCGTGGAGTAGCCCCGCGCGGGGAACCGGCGGATCGCCAGCAGGCATTCCCTGGGAATTGAGGGTGGGTCGGGCCAGTTGCGCACCGCGCGGGAGCGCATGCACCGGGCGTATTCTCGCTCGGCGGCCAGCAGCTGCTGCACCTCGGCCGGCGGACAGTTGCCCAGCATCAGGCAGCCGGTTAGCCAACCCTGATGACTTTGCTGCAAGTCACTGTCGAGAGTCGTTCGCTGAATGAAGGTCACTGCGTCGTCACAAGCGGGTTATTCGCGTGAAGGACGTGCTGGCACGCGTTGATCTTGGTAGTGATCTGCGGCGAATTCGGGTCGATGCTGACTGGCACATTGAAGAACGGTCGGTTGTCCTGCCGGGACGTGACGGTCGGCTCGGGCCAGGTCGGCACGCCGTGGGAGCGCATGCAGCGGGAGAAGTCCCGCATGTCATTCCATGCCTGCTCGACCTGGGCCGGGGTCGGCTGGCCGCCGTTGGGGAGCAGGTGCTCGCAGGCTCTGTGGGCGGGCACGAACTCGGGATCGCTGGCTGCGAGCTGAGCGACTTGGATCTTGGGGAGCACTCCGCTGTTGTTGGGGTCGGGGAAGTTCGTCACGCCGTGCGAGCGCATGCAGTGGGAGAAGGCGAGCGGCTGGGAGATCGGTGAGTGGGAGTTCGTTGACCCTCCCGTATTCGATGAGCCCGACGACGAAGCAGGCTGGGTGGTGGTCGAGTCGAGCTGCGCGACGTGACTGCCCGACGAGCCGCCGCATGCCGCCGCAAGCAGGGCGAGGCCGGCCGTTGCGATGATCGCGGCCGCGGCTCGTCCTCTGGGCGGCCATCGCCGCCGTACCGATGCGGGCGACGGGTTCACGCTCTCGATGATCGCTCGACCCCGATAACAGCCGAAGGAAGCCGGGATAAACGGTCGATGAAAGCGGCTCTGCGTACTCGGCGGGTCGTGCTCCACGCCCAGGTCTCGTCCAGCCCCAGCGGCCAAGTCCAGTCGCCACGCCTCGAGACACGACCTTCGGCTGGGCGAGCGTCCTTACCTCTAGCGAGTACTCCCGGTGCGGGGTTGCTTTCGGCGGAGCTCCGTCTGGCGCCGCCGTAGCGACCGAAGCTTCTCGGACAACTCGTCGGCGAAGTCGGCGAGCTTCTGCTGGCGTGTGCGGACGAGGTCGAGCTGACGCTCGACGAGCGGAATGGCGGCCTCGACAATGCGGGCGCGCTCACTGTCGCTTGCGCTCTCCGCCCACTGGTTGCGGAGGGCTGCGCGTGCTTCCTCTGCCTCGGTGAGCGCGACGAGCTCCTCGAGCGTGAGTCCGAGCAGGTCGCGGAGCCTGATCAGCTCCTCGAGGCGCGAGATGTCGGCTTCGGTGTAGAGACGGTGGGCGCCCTTCGTGCGGGCGGCCGCGGCGCCGAGCAGTCCGAGCTCTTCGTAGTAGCGGATCGTCCGTGTCGTGACGCCGACGCGCTCGGCGACTTCGCCGATTCGGTAGGTGCGCTCACTGGCCTGCGTGGTCATGCCGGCTCCTCCGCGGGCCGCGTTGGGCGAGCGTCCGGCCGCTCGGGCACAACCGACTCGACCGGACCGAGCCCGAGCGGAACCCCGGGCGACGTTGCCTCGGCGTAGTGGTACTTGCTGCCGCGGAGCAACGATGCGACGGCGGCGACGAGGCAGGCGACGATCGCGAAGACGAAGGCGTAGACGAGCGCCGTGTGGAACGGGCCGGAGATCAGGTGTGGAAAGAAGCTGCGGCCGGTGAGTGCCTGGGCTTGGGTGGGAGGCAGGCTGCCGAGGACGTGCGGTCCGAGCAGGGTCGCCATCGGGTTGTAGCCGAGGAAGGAGGAGAACAGCGTCGCGACCGGCGGCAGGTGGGAGATCCGCGCCGCGTCGGTCGCTGGGACACCGTGCGCAAGCAAGCCGCTCTGGAGTGTGCGCGGTAGGCCGGACGAGAGCCCGACGATCATCAGCGTGAAGAAGACGCCGATCGAGAGAACGCTCGCCGTGTTCATGAAGGTCGCGAGCATGCCCGCGCCGGCGCCGCGCTGGGAGGGAGGCAACGAGTTCATGACGCCGGCACTGTTCGGCGAGGAGAAGAGACCCATCCCGACGCCGTTCAGCACCAGGATCAGCGCGAACCAGACGTACGAGAAGTCGACGGGGAGCACGATCAGGAGCAGGAAGCTCGTGGCGGCGAGGAGCATTCCGCCGGTAGCGAACGGGCGCGCGCCGAAGTGGTCGGAGAGATAGCCGGACGCGGGACCTGCGACGAGGAAGCCGGCGATCAACGGCAGCATGTAGATGCCGGCCCAGAGCGGCGTCTGCGCGAACGCGTAGCCGTGCTCCGGCAGCCAGATTCCCTGCAGCCAGATGATCAGGATGAACTGGAGCCCGCCCCGTCCCATCGCCGCGAGCAGCGCAGCCAGGTTGCCGGCTGCAAACGCCCGAATCCGAAAGAGGTCGAGGTGGAACATCGGCTCGTCGACATGCGTCTCGATCACGCAGAAGAGGACGAGCAGCACGAGGCCGACGCCGAGTGACGCGACGACGAGTGGTGACGTCCAACCCATCGTGTGGCCGCCGTACGGCTGGATGCCGTACGTGATCCCGACCATCACGCCGACGAGCCCGAGCGCGAAGGTCGCATTGCCCCACCAGTCGATGCGCGCGGGCCGCCGCTGAACGAGCTCCCGCAGCGAGCGATAGGCCCAAGCGGTCGCGAGCACGCCGATCGGGACCGAGACGAGGAAGACGAGTCGCCAGTGCAACGGTGCAAGCACGCCTCCGAGCACGAGGCCGAGGAATGACCCGGCGATCGCCGCGATGCTGTTCACCCCGAGTGCGAGGCCGCGCTGGTTCTGGGGAAACGCGTCGGTGAGAATCGCGCTCGAGTTCGCGAAGAGCAGCGCGCCGCCGACCCCTTGTCCGACCCGCATCAGGATCAGCCAGAGCGCGCCGGCGCTCCCCTGCAGCCAGGTAACGGACAGCAGGATCGAGAAGAGCGTGAAGACGGCGAACCCGAGGTTGAACATCCGGACGCGGCCGTACATGTCGCCCAGGCGGCCGAGGCTGACCACCAGGACCGCCATCACGACGAGGAAGCCGAGGATCAGCCAGAGCAGATAGCTGGTGTTCCCGGGCGCGAGCGGATCGATGTGGATGCCCCGGAAGATGTCCGGCAGCGCGATCAGCAGAATCGACGCATTGATCGTGGCCAACAGCATTCCCAGCGTCGTGTTCGAGAGAGCGATCCACTTGTACTCGAGCTTCTGCAACGCGCCTCCAAGAGTCTACAATTGACGTTAACGTCAACTTACCGGAAGGAGGCGCTCAGAGGATGGGCGTCTGGACGATTGCGGCACAGGAAGGCACCGGGGGCGAAGGGCTCGCTGTCGAGCTCGCGGCCCAGGCAGACGTGCGGCTGCTCGATCGGCACGCGCTCGCGCTCATCGCCCACGAGCTCGACCCGGCCTTCCCACTCGACGACGAGCTCGAAGCGCGCCTCGGCGGCAGACTGAATGCGCTCGCGCTCAGCACGGCGATCAGCACCGGCTCGGTCGACGCCGCACTCGAGCTGCGACTTCGCCGCGCGCTCCCTGCGGTCGGACGCGCTGTTCTCGCCGAAGCCGCCCGCAACCCCTGTGTGATCTACGCGCCGGCCGCCTTCGCTGCGCTGGGGGATCATCCCGGCGTCGTTCACACACGGCTGCAGGCGCCGCTCCCTTCCCGCATCGTGAGTTACCAACGCGAGCATCTCCTCGACCGCCGTCGGGCCGCGAAGTGCGTCAAGCACGCGGATCACGGCACCCGGGCCTGGGTGCGATCGCTCTACGGGGTCGACATCGACGACGCCAGGTACTTCTCTGTCGTCGTCGACGTGAGCCGCTTCCCATCGCAACGGCTCGTCGACATGCTGCTCGCCGCCGCCGGCGTTCATCGCTCACCCGAGGCAACCCCGCAACCCGCCGCCAACCTGTTGTCGACAACCACAACCCAGAGGTGATCCATGCGCATCAGCTGGTACGGCCAGTCCGCGTTCCTGATCCAGGGCGAGCACACGGTCTTGATCGATCCGTTCGGTGTGATGGAAGGACTCGAGGAACGCGGGATGCAGTTCGACTATCCGCCGATCGAGGGCGTGAGCGCGGACCAGCTCCTGGTCACGCACGAACACCGCGACCACAATGGCGTCGGGGTAGTCGGCGGCAGCCCGCACATCATCCGGTCGACAGCGGGAACATTCGAATCACCAATCGGCCAGATCCGCGCGATCGCCTCCGAGCACGACGATGTCGCGGGCACGCAGCGCGGCCCGAACACGATCTTCTGCTTCACGCTCGACGGGCTCCGGCTTTGCCACTTCGGCGACTTCGGGCAGACTCGACTGCGAGCCGAGCAACGCGCGGCAATTGCCGAGATCGACGTGCTCTTCCTGCCCGTCGGCGGCGGCCCCCAACGGTCGGCGGTGAGTCCGCAGCGACAATCGTGCGCGAACTGCACCCGCGACTCGTCGTGCCGATGCACTACCGAACCGACGCCGTCAACTTCCTCGAACCACCCGACGCGTTCGTCGAAGCAGTCGCCGCACCCGTCGAGCGACCGGACGTCAGCACGTTCGAGGTCGAGCGACTGCTCGGCAACGCCAACGCTCCATCGATCGTCCTCCCCGCCGCGCCGCTCCGAACCTGATCCACCACAACTAGAGTCGCTCCTGCCGTGTTCGACCGTCTCGAGACCGGTCCGCCCGCGACTGTTGCGGGCGCCTTCCTCCTCATCCTCGGCGGTGTCATCATCGTGGCGCACGGCGGCCTAGCCGGCACGATCGTCGCCGCCCTCGGCGGCCTGATCGTCGTCCGCGAACGAGCGCGGCGCCGATAGCAGCATCGTTGCGCCTGCGCCGACGGCATAACCGACGACGATGGCGGCGATCGCCCCGGCGGCGCCCGGTTTGACGGTCATCACCCAGACGATCGCGAGCACGATCGCCGGATTCGTGAGGACGATGAACCAGAGTGCCGGTGCGCGGGCGAGCCGCAAAGCACGCTCGTCGAGTGGGCCGGGCTCGTGCTCGCGTAGCGCGCGCTCGAGGTGCTTGGCGGCTGGGCCGGCGACAGAGGGAGCTTGCACCGCGACCAACACGACCCCGGCGATCGAAACGTCGATCCAGGGCGTGCTCCACGTCCATCGATCGCTGGTCAGATACGCGCCGCTCGCGAAGAGCCCGATGATCGAGACCGGAAACAGCCAGCCGGTCCGACCGGCGAGCGCCGCCCACGGCGCGGCGTCCTGAAGCGACTGCGCGGCACGCAGCCGGAAGTAGCTCACGCCGAAGACCGAGATCGCACCGGTCAGTAGGAGCAGCGCGAGCAGATGCAGGAACAACACGATGCGATAGGTGTCCACGAGCCCCTCCCAACTCGGGGGAGTCGCTCAAGCTGAAGCATCGTCCTTCGCGAAGTCAACGATTGGCTCGCCGGTCTCGACGAGAGTCTTCAGGCCGCTGAGGATCATCATCCAGCCGCCCGCCACGCCTGCAGCGGTCTTCGGCGAAGCCTCGAGACGATCGTGGACGACGGTGAGCTTCGAGTAGCCGCCCTCCTGCGGCTCGATCTCCCAGGTGATCCGGCTCTCCTCCTCGACCGCCATCTCGGGGTCGTAAAGGGCCTTCCATCCATGCACGAATCGGCGCGGCGGGTCGACTTCGTAGATCTCGCCGTCGTTCAGGAGCTGCGAGTGATCGAGCGTCCAGGCGCGCCAGCGACCGCCCGCGACAGGCGGACCGTCGAACAGCGCGCCGTAGAAGTAGCGCGCGATCTGCTCCGGCTTCGTGATCGCCTCCCAGACGCGTTCCGGGGAGGCCTTGATGAAGAGCTGGTAGACCTGCGTGGTCTGCACCTCGGTCGCGAGGGACGTGCTCATGCGATCTCCTCCAGTTGGGCCTTGAGATCGAGCAGCGCGCTGACGCGACGCTCGGTGTACTTGTCGATCCAGCGGTCGTGGAGCTCGCGGATCGGGACCGGATTCAGGAAGTGGTGCTTCTCTCGACCGGCGCGACGCGTGACGACGAGCCCCGCCTCCTCGAGCACCCGGAGGTGCTTCATCACGCCGAAGCGGGTCATCTCGAGGCCCTGCTCCAGCTGGCCGAGCGTCCGGCCGTCCAGCTCGAAGAGCCGGTCGAGCAGATGCCGCCGGGTCGGATCGGCCAGCGCCTTGAACACTCGGTCATCGTCCATCGCCGAGAGCTTATGTGACCGTTTAGTCACATGTCAAGATCCCTGACCACCGGAACTCGGCCGCGCGGGCGGTCGCGCGGGTTGCGCTCGTACAGGGCGAGGGCACGCTTCGCCGCGGCCTCGGTGTCCGCGGGCGCACCGGCCGCTCCGTAGACGCGTCGCGCGGGCGAAGGTTCGCCGATTGGTCGTCGAGGCTAGGCCGTGAGCCGCCGCTTCGCCTTCTGCACCGACGGCAATGCCGCCTTGGCCTTCGCGAGCACTCGCGCCCGGACATCGACCGATGCCGGCTTCGCGGCGATCGTGATCGCCTCACCGGTCGCCGGATTCCGCCCGTCACGCGCCTTGCTCGGTGGCTTGACCCGAACCGTCAACTGCACGAGGTTCCCGATCTTCACCTTCTCGGCATTTCCGATCTCGTCGAGGACGACCTCTTCGAGGGCCTGAATCGCATTCTTCGCTTGGACCCGCGAGAGGCCGGAGCGCTCAGCGACAGCATCTGCGAGTTGAGTCTGAGTCAGAGGCATGGATCTCCTTCGGAGGTTGGAGGCGCCCAAATTGAAGCGACCGGGACGGACGGAGCCATCAGCGCCGGGCTTCAACGAGCAGACCGGCTACCCTCGGAGGGATCTCCGGCGCTCTCCAACATCACTGCTCTGCGAGCGGATGACCGCGACTCCGGCGCTCGCCGGCGAGCTGTCACTGCGCGCAGCCCTCGCGCCCTACGCGGTTCCGCGGGTGAGCCGCGGAATCTCGAACCTCCTCACGTCGGTCGTCCCGTACCTCGGGCTCATGGCGGCGGCGTGCTTCGCGCTCAGGATCTCCGGGGCGCTCGCATTCGCCCTCTCGCTGCTCTCGGCCGGTTTCCTCGTTCGCACGTTCATCGTCTTCCACGACTGCGCTCACGGTTCGTTCCTGCCGTCGAAGCGCACCAACGCCATCCTCGGGGCGGCGTTGGGCTTGCTCGTCTACACGCCGTTCGCAGTGTGGCGGCGCGAGCACGCCGTTCATCACGCGACTGCCGGGGATCTCGACCGTCGGGGCGTCGGGGACATCCGCACCTTGACGATCGGCGAGTACCGAGCAACGCCGTGGTGGGGCCGGCTCGCCTACCGGCTCTTTCGAAACCCGCTCGTGATGTTCGGGCTCGGCCCGCTGTGGGTCGTCCTGCTCGGGCCACGGATCGTCTCCTGGTCGGCCCCACGGCGGCTACGGCGAAGCGTGTTCGGGACGGATCTCGCCCTCGTAGGCCTCGTCGCCGCGCTCTGCTGGCTGCTCGGCTGGGAGGGATTCCTGATCGTGCAGCTACCCGCGCTCCTGGTGACGGGCAGTGTCGGCATCTGGCTCTTCTATGTCCAGCACCAGTTCGAGGACACCTACTGGCAGTCGAACGACACGTGGAGCTACGACGACGCGGCGCTCAAGGGCAGCTCGTACCTACGGCTGCCGAGGATCCTGCAGTTCCTCACCGGCAACATCGGCCTGCACCATGTCCACCACCTGAGCGCACGCATTCCCAACTACAACCTGCAGGCGGCACACGACGAGAACGCCGCTCTCCACACCGTTCCCACGATCTCTCTGCGCGAGGGCCTTCGGGCGACCCGCTTGAAGCTGTGGGACGAACAGCGAGGGAAGCTCGTCGGGTTCAGGGCGGCTCGCGGCTCGCGAACCGGTGCCGAGCTCAGCACCACTCCGCTCCGTCAGACCACACGGTAGGAGCACTGCGGGCTCACGGCCCTTCAACCCGTGTCACCGCGTCGGGTGGTAGCGTCGCCGAATCGATAGGGATCTCCTCGAGCTCCGCAATCGAACGTACGCGGCATTCGTGAAGCTCGGTCGCGCGCCGGGCGCGAAGGAGCTCGGAGACGAGTCAGATGTACGGAAGGGGTGGCGTCAGCTCCACGACGCACACGCCCTCGTTCTCAACTCGACCGGTGAAGAAATTCGGATGGCCAACCCATTTTCGGCAGTCCCGACGGCCTACCGGGTGCACGCACAGGAGCGGTGGTGGTATGCGAACTGCGCCTGGGACGCGTTCGGGGTGCTCGGCGCGCTCGGGGTCGACGGCCGCGTCGAGTCGTCCTGTCCCGACTGCGGCGAGGCGTACGCCGTGCAGGTCACCGAGGGCCTGATCGACCGCCCGGATCTCGTCTTTCACTGTCTTGTCCCAGCAGCGCACTGGTGGGACGACATCGTCTTCACGTGAAGCGCGATGAATCTCTTCCGGTCGGAAGAGCACGCCGCCCGCTGGGTCGGAGAACGGGAGCCCGGCGCGACGATCCCGGCTCAGACAGTGTGCGACCTCGCACACGCGTGGTGGGACACCCGTCTCTGTCCGGACTGGCGACCGCGGAGCCGCGACCAGAACCAGGCGATCCTCGATCGTCTGGGCCTCGCCGGCCCGTTCTGGCAGTTGCCCTAGCTGCGCGCGCGGGGAGCGGCTACTACGCCGCGCGTTCGGTGTCGGCGTCCGCCTGAACGGCGTCGTCGACGATCTTGCTGATCTCGCGTTCCGAACGGCCGGCGCGCTGCGCCGACTCGACGAGCAGGAGCATGTGCTGCTCCTGTGCTTCCTCTCTCTTCACTGACATGGGCCTCCTCTCCGCTTCGCGGTTCACCTCCACGGTACGCACCGGAGCCATTGCGATGGCGTAAAGGTTCTGTGACGATCGACCGGCGCCGCAGCCGGGCGCGCGCAGGCCTGGCCGGCCCGACTAGCCTGGGTCGCGTTGACACTGACCTCACCGCACGATCAACCGGTTCGTGAGCTGACCGGCGGGACCAGCATGCCGGTGCTCGGCCTGGGCGTGTGGCAAATGGCCGCCGGACAGGAGACCGAGCAGGCGGTGGAGTGGGCGCTCGAGGCGGGTTATCGCCACATCGACACCGCGTCGATGTACCGCAACGAGCAGAGCGTCGGAGTCGCCCTCAGGCGAAGCGGACTGCCGCGCGACCAGGTCTTCGTCACGACCAAGCTGCTGCCGACGTACCCGAGCGCCGCGCGTGAGCTGACGAAGAGCCTCAGGCGGCTACAGCTCGACTACGTCGACCTGTACCTGATCCACTGGCCGGTCCCGCTCCTGGCGGCGCGTCACTGGCCGCAGCTCGAGGAGCTCCAGGAGCAGGGCATGGCCCGAGAGATCGGCGTCAGCAACTACAGCCGCGACCAGCTCCAGAAGCTGATGCAGACCGCGTCGAAGCCGCCGGCGGTCAACCAGGTGCACTTCAATCCGTTCCACTATCGACGGCGTTTGCTCGACTACTGCCTCGAACGGAAGATCGCATTCGAGGCGTACAGCCCGCTCGAGCAAGGTCAAGGCCCCGGCGATCCGACGATCGTCGAGATCGCCCAGCGCCTCGACCGCACGCCGGCGCAGATCATGCTCCGCTGGGCGGTCCAGCACGAGACGATCGTGATCCCCAAGTCGAGTCGTAACGACCGCATCCGCTCGAACGCCGAGATCTTCGACTTCGAGCTCGACGAGGCCGACATGCGAATCCTCGACGCCCTCGATCGCACGAACAGAAGCGACGGCGCGCGAGGCCGGGCGGCCATACTGGGCGAATGAGCTGCACACATCTCGAGCAGATCCAGCTGACCGTCCTGCCGGCCGAGATCGCGGGCTGCGAGGAGTGCTTGAAGACCGGTGGCTGGTGGGTGCACCTCCGCATGTGTGAGATCTGCGGGCACATCGGCTGCTGCGACAACTCGCCCAGCAAGCACGCGACCGCGCACTTCGACGAGACCACACACCCGATCATGCGCTCGGCCGAGCCCGGCGAGGACTGGTCGTGGTGCTACGTCGACGAAGTCGCGTTCGAGCTCAGCTAATGGCGTGGCTGCCGCTCCCCTATGAGGAGTGGAGGGACAGCCGCGACACGCTGCACATGCAGCTGCAAGTGATCGGCAAGGTACGGCTCGCGCTTTCGCCCAGAGAACCGGAGTGGGCGAACGTCCCGCTCTATCTCACCGGCCGCGGCCTCTGGACATCGACGCTTCCTCACCCGAGCGGTGAGGTGTTCGACATCGACGCCGACTTGGTCGAGCATCGAGTCGCCGTTCGCACCGGCTCGGGCCGCGTCGAGGTGGTGCCGCTGCACGCGCCGGTCGCGAGCTTCTATGCAGAGCTGATGGCGGCGCTCGACCGGTGCGACGTGCCGGTCGAGATCTCGACCCTGCCATCGGAAGTGCCCGATCCGATCCGGTTCCCGGACGACACGGTTCACGCAACCTACGACGGCGGGGCGGTGACCCGGTTCTGGCGCGTGCTGCTCAGCGTCGAAGCAGTGCTGCGCGAGCATCGGGCGCGCTTCCCAGGAAAGGCGCCGCCGGTGCAGCTCTGGTGGGGCACGCTCGACCTCACCACGACGCGCTTCACCGGTCGTTCCGTCGCCCCTCCGCCGGGCGCCGACCTGATCACGCGGATTGGCGGTGACGAAGAGCAGTACTGCGGCGGTTTCTGGCCCGGCGACGCACAGACGCCCTACCCGGCGTTCTTCGCCTACATGTACCCGAAGCCGGACGGCGTGGAGCAGGGGCGCTGGTGGAACGGCGAGCTCGGCGAGTTCATCCTTCCCTACGACGACGTGCGCGAGAGCCGCGACCCGCGGCAGACACTCCTCGAGTTCCTCGACTACACGTTCGAGCGCACCTGGCCGGCAGCGTTCGCGAACACAGAGTGATCGGCGCGCTCCGCCGAGCGGCATCACAGCTTCAGGGGTTCGAGGTGAGGCGGGCGACACCGAACTCCGCGCCCGCGGAAATGAGCGGACCAAGCGAGGCTCCCCGGAGGTAGCGGTCGAGGAACGCTGTCGTGACGCGGTCGACGGCGCGGGCCCATCGGTCATCGGTCGTGTACGGCGGAAGGTGCCCCGCGCCGAGAAGCGAGAGGAGGAATTTCGGTCGCTGCATGAGGCGGTAGTAGTCGGTGGTCACACTCGGCTCGTTGAACGGGTCGCGCGTACCCTGAACCGCCAGAAGCGGCGGTGACCCGATCGGCCCCTGCACGAAACCAGGAAAGGGCCCCCCGGACAGGATGAGTGCGGCATCGACCCGCCGGTCGACGAATCGCCGGTCGTACGCGACCGACAGGGCGGCCTCCGCGCCATCGGACTGCCCCGCGACCGCGATCTTCGTCGGGTCGATGAGGCGACGCAGTGGGCTCGTCGGCCCGGTCAGGCGGGAGATGACGTACCTCAGGTCGCCGGGTTCGTTGGCAAGGTCGCTCCGGTCGGGTCCCCCGGGGGCGTTCGTGTTCTCGACGGGGAAGACCGGGGCGGCGACGACGTACCCGGCGCGCGCCCACGTGTCGAGCAGCCGCGCGTAGACGGTCGGTGTCAGGGCGAATCCGTGTGCGAAGACGACGAGTGGGAGCGCGTGATCGCGTCGCGGGTAGCGCACGGAGGTCACGAGGACGCGAGGCCCGGACCGACCGTCGCGAAAGAGTGCCCGGCGTGAGTGGTCGACGAACCGCAGCACACGAAGCTGGAGCGAGGGCGACGGAGCCGCGCCCGTCGTCGAAGCGGGCCAGGCCACCAATGCGACGACGAGCCAGAGCACCGGTCGGCGACGGATGCCGGGCCGCACGCGCGGCGGTGTCACGCCCCATCACGCGTCACTTGAACGGGACGCCGCTGGGGCCTGGTACACGTCGGTAGACGGCGAAGAAGTCGCGGTCGTCGGGGACGAGGTACCGAGTCGCCGGCTGCTGATAGTTGGGCACCACCTTCGTCGGGTCCAGCCCACCATGGTGCGTGTATGTGATCAAGGTCGGCCACTCCGGGTTGATGTCGAGCTCCATCGCGCGCACGGCTCCCGCGCGGCGCAAAATCTTCGCAAGCGTCACAACCGTCTGATAGTCCCCTGCGGCGTAGATCAAGTTCCCCCGACGATCGATCCCCGCGCCGGTGCGCCACACTCGCACCGCGTTGCCGAGCGTGAACCCCCACTGCGAGCTGTCGTTCAGGGCCGGGTTGAGCCGTCCCTTGTCGATGATCAGCGGCAGGCTCTGCCGGGCGAATGCGATCCGCCGGCCCGCCACTCGCCCGCCGGTCCACGCCTTCACGTCGACGCGGCCGTCGCGGTAGGCGATCAGCGTGGCGAGGCCGGGCTTGAGCGGCTCATACATCGTTCCGTTGATGGACGAGCCGTTGTGGCCGTCGCGGAAGATGAAGCCACCGTTGAAGGTCGCGAGCAGGCGCCAACGCTCGCCGGAGGGCACCGACATCGGCCCGCGCACGGGAGCGCTCGGCGGCTCATACCGGCCGGGATAGAACGCCACGGTGCTCCGCGTATGGTCGAACCACGCGACGTACGCGACAATCCGCGGGTAGTCGACCTCGGAGCGGAACGTCGTCACGAGAACCGGTGGACGTCCGCGGACGAGCGGCCCCGTGCCCACCCACACGCCTTCGCCGGGCAGAGGGTGCTCGAAGACCGGCCTGATCCGCGGGGGCGACCAGTCGGCGACACCTTGCCGCGATGTTGCGTTCACGCCACGGCCTGCCCGTACACCGACCTTCGGGAGGCTTTTCAGCTGAGGCCCGCCCTTCTTAGGCGTTTTCCAGGTGTAGTAGTAGTGCTCGACTTCGTCGACCAGCCAGTTGCCGTGGTGCGCTCTCAGCCACTCCACGCTACGGGGCCAAAGCGGCAAACTCGACGGCTGCATCATCGTCGTCACGTACGAGTAGACGACGGGCGCGAGCAAGACGAGGATCGCGAGCAACACCACCCGGCGCACCCTCTGACGTCTCAGGCGCCGACGGCGCCGAGCGAGACGAGTCCCATCTCCGGTGGAACCGAACGCTTCCAGGACCGACAACGCTAGGCACCGCAACGTGAAAGCGGCATGAGAGCGACCGAAGAATCGCGACGTGCGCAAGCGGATGGCCGCCCAGCCAGGGCGGCCACCCCACGCGCACCTGCCGCACTATCTCTACTGGAGGCTGACGAACGCGAAGTTGCTGTCGACGTACACCGTCACCGGCGTGCCGTCGGCCCTCGTCATGTGCGCCTCGTAGGTGGAGACACCGTCGGCGTCGGTCTCGACGCGCACGATCGTGCCTCCGGGCACCTTCGCCTCGGCGATCGCCTTCACCTTCGAGAGCGCGTCACCGGTGAGCAGCGTCTCGTCGCTGCGCTGATGGCCCCACGGGTTCTGAGCCGTCGCGCCGGGCGGTGCAGACGGCGTCGTCGCCGCGGCGGCTGCGGTCGTCGTGGACGACGACGAAGAGCCCGAGGCGGCATTCGCGATCCCGTAGCTGCCTGCGCCGACTCCGACGACGAGTGCGACGAGGGTTGCGGTCTTGTTGAGCGATGGGCGAGTGCGTGCTGACATGGTGGTTCTCCTTTGCTGGGGCGCTCCCGATGAACGCTTTCGATGCACACTGCCGCCGCCGTCTTGGAATGACTTGAGGCGTTCCTGAGAGAGGGCCGTGAGCCTCGTACCCGGCGTCCTCAGAACACTCTCAGTGCTTCCTGATCGTTTTCCCAGGTCGATGACGTGTGCTTAAGAGCGGATCACTCTCGACCAGGAAGGACTTCATGACTCGGAACGCCTGGAGGACGACAGCAGGGGGCGCAGTGCTCGTTGCCTGTGCTCTCGCCGGGGCGACCGTCGCATTCGGCGCCGGCTCGACCGCGAAGACGACCACGACCACCACCACGAGCAGCGGCACGGCGCCCGCAGGCAAGTCTGCCCACGCCCCCGAGACGGCGTTGACGGGTGACACGCTCGCCAAGGTGAAGGCAGCGGCGATCGCAAAGGTCGGCGGCACCGTTGACTCTGCGACGAGCGAGAACGACAGCAGCAACGCCGCCGCGGCCTATGAGGCGCACGTCACGAAGGCTGACGGCACGCACGTGACCGTCATCCTCGACAGCTCCTACTCCGTCCTCACCGTCGAGTCGGGCCATGCGGGCGGCTTCGGCCACCATCGCGGGCACGGCGGCAACGGCGAAACGGACCTCACCGGCGACACCGCGACGCAGGCCAAGGCTGCCGCCGTCGCGACCACCGGCGGCACAGCCGACCGGGCGACGACCGAGAACGACAACAGCAATGCAGCAGCCGCGTACGAGGTGCACGTGACCAAGAGCGACGGTTCGCACCCCGTCGTGATCCTCGACAAGAGCTTCGCGGTCCTGACGGTCGAAACTCCGGGCCCGGGCGGCCCCGGCGGCCCGGACGGCCCCGGCGGTCACGACCGGCACGGGCGCTGACCCCACCTAGCGAGGTGGCGGGGGAGGGACGCACCCTCCCCCGCCAGGGACTCTTTGCCGAGTCGGTCATCCGGTCCAGCTCACCAGCCGAAGCATTGGCTTCCGTCGCGACGACTCGCTCCGCAGCGCCTACAGCGCAATCCTCGACTTCCTCGAGCGCGCCTTCGCCGACCCCATCTAGCCTCGCCGTCGCAGTGCGCGATGCGTCACAACCACTCGGTGTCGAAGGTCGGGCTGACGTGGATGTCGATCTGACGCAGCGGCACCGTGCCGGAGCTCGTGAACGCATGCGGCGTGTGAGGCGGCACGATCACGACGTCACCGGGTCTCGTACGAAGCTCTTGCTCGTTCGCAACGAAGACGGCCTCGCCGTCGAGCGTGATGAAGATCTCCTCGTAGGGATGCCGGTGCAGCCTCGGCCCCTCGCCCGGCTGTGCGTCGACGAAGATGATGCAGACTCCGACTCCACCGTGATCCGCGCCGATGAGCTCGCGGGCGATGTTGTCGAGCGGCAGGTCCTTGCTCCTGAGCAGCTGGACGTCCATCGCTACTCGGCCGGCCGATAGGTCAGATGCAGGACGCCGCTTTCATACGCCTCGCAGCCGGAGAGAGCGAACTTCGCTGCCGACGCGCCGTCGGCGAACAGCCGCCGGCCGGCGCCCAGAGCCACCGGATAGACGAACAGATGGAGCTCGTCGGCAAGACCGTCGTCGAGGAGGGCTCGAACCAACGTGCCGCTGCCGCTCACGTAGAGGCCGCCGTCCACGCGCTCCTTCAGATCCCGGATCGCTTCCGCCGAATAGGGGCCGACGATCGTCGAGTTGTTCCAGTCGGCGCTCTGGAGCGTCGCCGAGACGACGTACTTGGGCGAGTCGTTCATGAACGGCGCGCCGGGATCCTCCTCGGCGGTCCGACTCGACCACGCCGGCGCGAACATCTCGAACGTACGCCGCCCGAGGAGCAGCCCCGCGGTCGATCCCATGATCGCGCCGATGGCCTCGCCCATCTTCGGATCGAACGGGAAGTCCCGCGTCCAGGTCGGCTCCTCGATCACGCCGTCCAGGGTGATGAACTCGTGTACCGCGATCTTGCCCATGATCAGCTCCTTGCCCGCTTGAGACAGTGCGTCCGCTCTCGATTCTCTTAGACCTACCCCGAACGACAAAGTCATCGCCGAGCAATTGCCGAGTTATTCGATCGGCGCGAGCGCCAGGAAGCCGGCGACCATGAATGCGAAGAGCGCAGTCACGCCGACCGCGTGCGCCCAGCTCGCATCGGCGAGAGTCAGCAGCCCGAAGCCGACGATCAGGAACGCGACCGCCGCGCGGACGGGCAAGCCCCGGGTCGGCCCCGGCCGACCCGGGGCGGCGGGCCGCACGTCCGCGCGCGGCGGGCCCTCGTCGAACCGGCCGGCGAGCGTGAGCCGAAAGAGCAGGGCGAGCGACGGAAAGACGATCGCACCGCCGCCGAGCACGGCGACGACGACTCCGACGAGCGCGTCGTGCGGCGCGGCCGCGTGGCGAATGTCGAGCCCAGGCAGCACGCGCGGCCACTGGCCGAGCCCCCAGCCGGCCACGACCGCCGCGACGGCGACGGCGGCGCTGTACCGCGCGGCCTCGAAGCGGCCGCGGTAGACGAGGGCCAGCGTCCCCAGCCCCGCCGCCACCGACACGATCACCGCCGGGAGCGCGCGCCCGGAGGCCAACTCGTCGTACAACGGCCGAGCGCTGCTGCGGATCGCGACGATGCCGGCGAGCGACAGCGCACCCGCGACGACGCCCGCGCCGAGCGCCCGCATGCGGAACGCCCGCACGAGCCTGGAGTCGCCGTGCCGTGCCGCATCCGCTGCGAGATACACGGCCGCGAGATAGGCACAGGTTGCGACTGCGAGGACGCCGATGAAGAGCGATGTGGTGTTGAGCCAGCTCGAGAACCGCTGGCCGGCGGCGTTGCCGACGGGCACTCGCCCGGCCGCGATCGCGCCGACCATCGCGCCGAGCGCGAAGGGCGTAAGGATCGACGACAGCGAGAAGAGGGTGTCGATCGCTGCGAGCTCCCGCGGCGAGGAGGCGCCGACCCGCAGCGCGTAGGCGGCGCCGCGAAGGACGATGCCGACGCCTGCCAGGAAGAGCGGGATCGCGAGCGTTGACGCGATCGAGCCGAAGACCGTCGGGTACGCCGTCCAGAAGACGGTGAGCACGAAGATCAGCCAGACGTGGTTGGCCTCCCAGACAGGCGCCATCGAGTGGTGCGCGTGCTCGCGGATCTCCTCGCTCTGAGGGCCGCGGAGGGCCGTGAGCTGCCAGAAGCCTGCGCCGAGGTCGGCGCCGGCGAGGACCGCGTACAGCGCGACGCCCACCAGGACGAAGACGAGCGGCAGCGCGGAGAGGAACGTCGAGCTCACCGGACCGTCTCCTCGAGCTCCACAGGCATGCCGGCGAGCCGGCGCAGCACCCACACCACTCCCGCGGCGACCAGGAGATAGAGGAGCGCGAGCACCGCGTAGCCGACGGGGACGCCCCCCGCTCCGGTGACGGCGTCGGCTGTCGTCATCACCCGGTAGACCACCCACGGCTGGCGACCGACCTCGGTGGTCACCCAGCCGGCGATCAGCGCGACCACCGACAGCGGCCCGGCGACGACCACGGCTCGGTAGAACCAGCGCGAGTCGGGCAGACGGCCTCGCCGGAGCCGGACAGCGACGAAGAAGAGGCCGAGGAGCGCGAGCAGAGATCCGATCCCGACCATCGTCTGGAAGGCAAAGCGCACGACGTTGACCGGCGGGCGATCGGCAGGCGGCACGGCGTCGAGACCCTGCACCTTTGCGTTCCAGCTGTGGAAGGCGAGCAGCGACAGCGCGTGCGGGATCGCGATGCCGAAGCGGATCTGGCCGTTCTCGTAGACGCCGAGGACGTGCGCCGGGGCGCCCCGGGTCGTGTGCGCGAGGCCTTCGATCGCTGCCAGCTTGACCGGCTGGCTGCGGGCGACGTCGCGCGCAGCCCAGTCGCCGACGAGCACCTGCACCGGCGACGCGAGTGCGGCCGCGGTGAGCGGGATCGCGAGGGCTGCACGCTCGTAGCGGCCCCAGCGCCCGCGCATCCGCCCGAAGGCGTACACGCTCGCGAGCAGGAAGCCGGCGACGATGTAGCCCGCGATGTACATGTGGACGAACTCGTGCCAGAGGTAGGTATTCGCGAACAGCGCATGCCACGGGTGCACGTCGACCACCTTGCCGTCGCGAAGCGTGAAGCCGCTCGGATGATTCATCCAGGCGTTCACGGAGATCACCATCAGCGAGCCGGTGAGCCCGCTGATCACGATCGGGATGCCGCTGATGAAGTGTGCGCGCGGCGAGAGCCGGTCCCAGCCGTACACGTAGATTCCGATGAAGATCGCCTCGACGAAGAATGAGATGCCCTCGATCGCGAAGCCCAGTCCGAAGACGCTGCCGAACGTCGCCGTGAAGTCGGGCCACAGGAGACCCATCTCGAAGCTGAGGATCGTGCCGGTGATCACGCCGACCGCGAACAGCGCCCCCATGATCCGCGCCCAGCGCCGCGCCAGCGTGCGATAGAGCCGGTCGCCGGTGCGCAGCCAGCGCGCCTCGGCGAAGAGGACGAGTGCCGGGAACGAGATGCCGAACGCTACGAGCGGGATGTGCGCCGCGAACGAGAGCGCCTGCATCTGCCGCGCCTGGAGGAGGTATCGCTGCTGGGCGGGCGGCAGCGCTTCGGCAAGCAAGCGGATCATCCAGGGCTCCTGAGGCGAGACGTGCGCCCCGCATCGACTCTACTCAGGGTCGGATACGGCCGCACCTGTAACAGATGCGACCGCCATCGCTCTGTGTGCCGATGGGGCCACTCGCTATCGCCCGCCGTCTTCGGCACTCGTTCGCGCTAATGTCGGCGTTCTGCTTGTTCGCGGTCGGCTGAACGATCGACCGCGCCCCCGTGCGGGACGCTCGGACAGCAGCCCTCACCGTGCCGGCCAGGCCTCGCCGCCAGGGCCGCTAGCCGGCGGCAGATTTCTTCGAGGGCACCGATGACTTTCGCGCCGGCGGAGCGTCTACATTCACATCCGTCCTGGTTCGAACCGGAGGTGAGACGTTGCGCACGCTACTACTCGTCGGAACTCGTAAGGGGTGCTTCGTCCTGGAAAGCGGCGATCGCCGCGACTGGTCGATCCGAGGCCCGTACTGCGAAGAGTGGCCCATCTATCACGCCGTGCTGGAGGCGAGCTCGGGCGCGATCTACGCGGCCGCGGCGAGCGAATGGCACGGGTCGGCGGTGTGGCGGAGCGGCGACCTCGGCGAGACCTGGACGCATTCGAGCGAGGGGCTCGGCTACGCCGACGGGAGCAAGACGATGTCGAAGGTCTCGACGCTCGCGGCCTCCCCGGACCGGATCCTCGTGGGCGTCGAGGCGCCGGGGATCTTCGAGAGCCGCGACGACGGCGCGACCTGGTCGCTCAAGTCGACGCTGGCCGGGCAGCCGGGCAGCGAAGTCTGGGACGACCCGGCCAACCAGCCGCCGGGGCATCTCGGGGTGTCCGCGCTGATGTTCGACGGCGAGGGCGACGCGCGCTTCTGGGCGATCGTGCAGGGCATCGGCCTGTTCGAGACCACCGACGACGCGGCGACGTGGACACCGCGCAACCGCGGCCTCCGTGCGGATTGGCCGCTGGAGCACGAGGAGGTCGGGTTCTGTGTCCACAAGCTCACGCGGTCGCCGGCCGACCCAAACCGCATGTATCAGCAGAACCACTGCGGCATGCACCGCAGCGACGATGCCGGCGGATCGTGGACCGAGATCACCGAAGGGCTTCCGACCGACTTCGGTTTCGCAGCCGCCGCCCACCCCCACGACCGCGACACCTTCTACGTGGTCCCGCTCGATCCGGGCCACGGCCGCTTCATGCCCGACGGAGCCGCGGCGGTCTGGCGCACGCGTGACGCAGGGTCGAGCTGGCAGCGGCTCGACAACGGGCTGCCGCAGTCCGACGCATACCTCGGCGTGCTGCGCGAGGCGATGGCGATCGACAGCCAGGACACGCCCGGGCTGTACTTCGGCACGAGCACCGGCCAGCTCTTCGCAAGCTCGGATGAAGGCGACAACTGGACGGAGATCGCGAGCTACCTGCCGGCGATCTCGTCCGTCGAGGTCGTGACCCTCGACTGATGGTCGACGTCCACCTTCCGGGCACGCTGACGCCGCTGTTCGCCGGCCTGCCGCGACATGTCGAGGTCGAGGCGGACACCGTCGGCGCCGCGCTCGACCGGCTCGACGAGCGGTGGCCCGGCCTGCGCGACCGGCTGTGCGAGCCGGGGCCGCTGATCCGCGCGCACATCCACGTCTACGTCGACCAGGCCCGGGCGACGCTCGACACGCCGCTCGCGCCGACGTCGCGGGTCGAGGTGATCGCCGCGATCAGCGGCGGCTGACGGCTTGACCTCGCAGCAACCCGCTGCGAGTGTCACGACGTGCTCGAGCCACCGGTGAGCGACCAGTTCCTGGCCGGCATCCAGGCCGGGCTCGCGCGCGCGGAGCGGTCCGGGCTGCAGCTGCCGGAGGCTCCGAAGACGGCCCTTGCGATCGACGATCAGCAAGGCCCCGGCGACCTGCCGCCGGCGCTCGCCGCAGCTCACGAGCTGACGAGCCAAGCCGACGTGAGCGGCCGCTTCACCGAGCTCTTCGCGGAGATGGTGACGGTCGCCGTCGCGGCCCGCCACACGTACGGCGACGAGGCGCTGACCGAACAGCAGCTCGACGAGTATTTCCAGCACTCGCTCTCGATCTTCAACAGCTTCAGGCACGCCTGACCGCGTGCCGATCGCACCGGCGGACGCGGCGTCGACCTACGCGAAGCGCCTGCGCCAGTACCAGCGCCGCCTGAGCACGATCCTCTGGGTCCTAGCGGGTCTGGCCGCTTTGATCGGGCTCCTCTCGACCAGTCTTGCCGACGGGGCGCCGAGGGCGATCCTCGGTGCGGTCGCGAGCCTGATCGTCGTGGGCGGCGGGTCACTGGCGACGGCCCGGATCCAGTTCGACTGGGCGGCCACCGAGCTGAGCCGCGCCATCGAGGACGGCGCCGCCGCCAACGCGCCCCTTCCGGCGGCGCTCGCAGACTGGCCGAAGCTTGGCGAGGTGGCGTGGCTGGGTGGGCTGCTGTGCGTCCCCGCCGCTGCGATCGCCTACCTGGTCGCCATGTGGCTCGCGATCGCCTGATCAGAGCCATGACGAAGTCACGGCGTCATGTGCCGAAACGCTCAAGAACCAGAGCGCTTCAGCCGAAAGATCGTCTACGGTGCCCGCTTCGCTCGTGCTTCGCCTGCTCGTTCGCCCCACCACGCTCGCCGCAGTCGCCGCCGCGTTCGCGGCAGCGCTTGCCGCAGCACCCTCCCCGGCGCCCGCCACGTCGCTCGTCGGCGACTGCACCCCCGGTGCGTCGTGGATCGCGGCGCGCACCGACCTCGCCGACGGGGTGATCAAGCTGATCAACCAGCACCGCGCCTCGCTCGGCCTGCGCACGCTCGCCGTCTCCCCCGCCCTCACGCGCTCGGCGGTCTGGAAGGCGCGTCACATGGCGACGTACCGTTACATGGGCCACAACGACCCGGCGCCGCCGGTGGCACGGTCGGTCGGGGAGCGCCTCGCCGCCTGCGGCTACTCGAGCGGCTGGGGCGAGAACATCGCCGAGGGCTATCCGACCGCGGCCGCCGTCGTCGCCGGCTGGCTCGCATCACCCGGACACAAGGCGAACATCGAGAACCCCTCCTACGTCGTCACGGGAGCCGGCGCTGCGATCGCGAACGGCGGCATCACGCTCTGGGCCCAGGACTTCGGCATGAGCGCCGACAGCGGCTCGACTCCCGCCGGCGCGGGCTCGGGCACGGTCGCGCAGGCGATCGTGCTGCGCAACCTGCGGCTCGCACCGCACCGCCCGCATGTGGGCGGCCGGCTGGTCGCACGCGTCGGTGTGCTCGGCGCCCCCTCGTTGAAGCCGCTCGCCCACGCGACGGTCACCTGCCGAGGTTTCTCAGGCGGACAGGCCCTGCGGGTGGTTTCGCATGCGTTCCGCGGCGGCGTCGCGGCGTGCACGTGGCGCGTCCCGAGCCTCCAGCTCGTCTCCGCCTCGATCGTCGTCTCGAGCGGCGGCCATGCCGCGACCGCGACGTTCCGCACCAAGCCGAGCTAGAAGATCTCCGCGCACCACGGCTCCGCGTCGGTGCGGAAGAGCGCGTCGGCGCGTGCGACGGCTCCCGGCCGGAGCTCCTCCAACCGCAGTGCCCGCCCCAGGTCGGCGAAGCCGAACCCGCCGAGGTAGACCGAGCCGACCTCGGTGATCCCGAGCCGCAGGTCGGCGTCGGCCTCGGTGCGCTGCGCGCCGCCGGGGCCGACGCGCCAGCGACCCTCGTTCCAGGGGCACAGCTCGTCCACGACCTCCAGCACCACCTCGTCGGCACCGGCGTAGCTCCGCGCGGCGAGAGCCGCCTCGAGATCGAGCAGTCGCACCCAGACGCCGTCGTTGAGCACGAACTTCATGCGCCGCGGCTCGGCGAGCAACAGAAAGAGCGGATGGTCGACGGGCAGCAGCCCGGCAACGAATTGCGACGTCCAGTCGAAGTCGAGCAGCCAGCGCCACAGCTCACGCTCGGCCTCGGACGACGTCGCGATCGCCTCGGGGATCCGCACCGAGCCCTTGCTCGAGCCGGCGGCCCAGTCCTGGTTGACGCGATAGAGCGCGTAGGCCGCGGGCTCGCCGTCGAGGCTGAGCAGCGCGCACGTCAGCGGCCCACCGTTGCGCCTTGCCGGGTCGTCCTCGAGCCGGCGTGTGCGCCACCACGTGTCGCTGCGCGAGATCATCCCTGCCCGGCGCTGCCGCGCCGCCTCGTAGAGCGGCGGGAACACGCTCGCCGCCTCGCCGGCGGCGACCAGCCGTACCTCGGCACGTTGCTCGAAAGGCGAGGCGAAGGCGGTGCGCTCGTGCGCGAGCGTCATCTCTCCGATCCGCGATGCGAGCCCATAGCCGTACCGCCCGTAGATCGTCGACTCGGACGCCCAGAGGTACGCGAGCACGTCACCGCGCTCGCTGGCGTCGGCAAGCTGCGCGCGCATCATCGCGGTGAGGACGCCGCGGCGGCGGTGTGTCGGTAGCACGCCGACGACCGATACCCCCGCGGTCGGGACGAGCCCGCCCCCGGGCACGGAGACGTCGAACGTGAAGGCGCCGGCACCGCCGACGATCCGGTGGCCGACCACAGCAGCGTGCATCCGATCGAGCTCGAGCCACTGCGCCAGGCGCTCGGTTCCTTCCGGCGTCGCCTCCGAGCCGAAGTAGTGGCTGATCGGTCGAAGCGCCTCCTGTAGCTCGTCGAGCGACTCGCACGGACGGACGGCAATCGTCACCCGATCTTCTCCAGCGGCGCGTAGTCGAGCATCAGCCTGCGCTCCGTGCCATCCTCGAAGCGCACGGTCACGACGCCGCCAGATTCGATCGCCAGGACGATCCCGCTGCCGAGGGACGCGTGCCTCACGGCGTCGCCCGTGCCGATGTCGGGCAACACCTCGCGCGGGACGAACTCGCGTTGCACTGCGTTTCCGTAGTCGGACCACGACGCCGGCCGCAGCCGCTCCCGCTCGACGCCGAGCGCGGGCAGCTCGTCGAGGAACCGGGACGGGAGGTTCGCCTCGCTCCGGCCGAAGAGGCTGCGCCGCATCGAGTGCGTGAGCGTCAGGCGCTCCTTGGCGCGCGTCATGCCGACGTAACAGAGGCGGCGCTCCTCCTCGAGTGAGTTCTCCTCGAGTGCGCGCACGTGCGGGAAGATGCCCTCCTCCATCCCGAGCATGAACACAGCGCGGAACTCGAGCCCTTTGGCGTTGTGAAGCGTCAACAGCGTGACCTGACCTGCCGGCTCGTCCTCCTCGCCGCGCAGCGCATCCTGGTCGGAGTAGAGCGAGATCTCCTGCAGGAATCCCGAGAGCGACGGTTCCTGCGCTGCTGCGTCGTACTCGCGCGCCACGCCGACCAGCTCCTCGAGGTTCTCGATGCGCCCGCGCGCCTCGATCGTCCGCTCGGCCTCGAGAGCATCCAGGTAGCCGCTGCGGTCGAGCACCGCCTCGACGATGCCGGCGACGCTCGAGTCGCTCGCGGTCGCGAGCAGCGACTCCATCGCAGTGCGCAAGCCGGTGACCGCGCGCGCCGACGCCGGAGCGAGCCCCGCCTCCGCGGGATGCGCGGTCGCCTCCCAGAGCGAGATCCCGAGCCCGTCGGCGTAGCCCACCAGGCGCGAGAGCGACGTGTCGCCGATGCCGCGCCGCGGGCGGTTCGCGATCCGCAACACGCTGACGGCGTCGAACGGATTATCGAGCACCTGCAGATAGGCGATCGCATCCTTGACCTCGGCACGCTCGTAGAACTTCGGACCGCCGATCACCTGGTAGTCGATCCCCTGCCGTACGAGCACGTCCTCGAGCACGCGGCTCTGCGCGTTCGTCCGGTAGACGACCGCGATCTCGGTGGCGCTGTAACCGCTCCCGATCAGCGCCGCGATCTCGGATGCGACGAAGCGAGCCTCGGCGTGCTCGTCCTCGGTCTCGACGACGTGGACGAGTTCGCCCTCGCCGAGCTCCGACCAGAGGTTCTTCTCCTTGCGCTCGCGGTTGTGCGAGATCACCGCGTTCGCGGCGCCGAGGATCGTGTTGGTCGAGCGGTAGTTCTGCTCGAGCGGAATCACCCGTGTGTTCGGGAAGTCGCGCTCGAACTCCATGATGTTGCGGATGTCGGCGCCGCGGAAGGCGTAGATCGACTGGTCCGGGTCTCCGACCGCCATCAGGTTCTGGTGGCCGCCCGCGAGCAGCTTCAGCAGGACGTACTGCGCGTGGTTCGTGTCCTGATACTCGTCGACGAGGACGTACCGAAACGCCTTCGCCCAGCGCTGCTGCGCCTCCGGAAAGCGCTGCAGCACGTCGACCGTGAGCATCAGCAGGTCGTCGAAGTCGACCGCGTTGGATGCGAAGAGCCGGCGCTGGTACAGCCCGTAGACATCCGCGACCGTCTGGTCGTAGAAGCTCGCGACCCGCGAGGCGTACTCGTCGGCCGAGATCAGCTGGTTCTTCGCGCGCGAGATCTGCGAGTGGATGCCGCGGGGCACGAAGCGCTTCGGGTCGCGGTCGAGTTCCTCCAGGCACGCCTTCACGACACGCACCTGGTCGGCCTGGTCGTAGATCGTGAAATTCGAGCGATACCCGAGGCGCTCGGCCTCGCGGCGAAGGATGCGGCCGCACGCAGAGTGGAAGGTCATGATCCAGATCGCGCGGGCGACCGGGCCGAGCGAGCGCTCGACCCGCTCCTTCATCTCCTGCGCCGCCTTGTTCGTGAAGGTGATCGCGAGGATCTCGTTCGGCTGCGCGCCGACCGCTGCGAGCAGGTGGGCGATGCGATAGGTGAGGACGCGCGTCTTGCCAGAGCCGGCACCCGCGATCACGAGCAGCGGCCCTTCCGTCGTCAAGACCGCCTGGCGCTGGGCAGGGTTCAGGTCGGCGAGGTAGGTCTCGGGCTGGGTGACCGGCATCGTCGGCCACGTTAGCGGTCAGGTAAGCCGCGCCACCTCGGCCTCGAGCCAGCTTTTTGCCGCTGCGAGCGCCTCGCCGTCGGCCGACTTGAGCACGACCTCGACGCGCCGGCCGCCCGGCTCGAAGCTCGGGTAGGAGCCGACGCTGACGGAGGGCCACCGTTCGGTCGCCGTGACCAGCGCCGAGACGATTGTCGACTCGCCCGTCGCGTACGACCGGCGCCAGACGCCGATCGGCTCGCCGGCGCGAAACGCCTCGGCGTACCGCTCGAACATCGCCTCCATCTCGCGTGGCAACCCGGGCAGCACCCAGACGTTCTCGATCCGGAAGCCGGGGGCGCCGCCGAGCGGGTTCTCGAGCGGCTCGGCACCGTCGGGAAGGGCCGCCCAGCGCGCCGCGTACTCCGGGGCGCCGGTGAACCGCGTGCGCAGGTCGTCCGCCAGGGCATCGACGACCCGCTGGGCGACGCCGAAGGCGGCTGCGAGGGCCTCGCGGGTGATGTCGTCCGGCGTCCCGCCGAGCCCGCCCGTGACGAGCACGTGGTCGACGCGGGCCCGCTCACGGCGGACGAAGTCGACGATCGGCTCGAGCTCGTCCGGAACCGAGGCGCGGAGGGCGACCTTGACGCCGAGCAGCTCGAGCCGCTGCGCCAGCCAGTCGGCGTTCGTGTCGGGCACGTCGCCCGAGACGAGCTCGTTGCCGATCGTGAGGATGGCCGCAGGCACGAGCGGAGTATGGCCGGACGGATCCAACAATCGACGTCAGAGCGGGAACGGGCGCTTGGCGAGCGCTGCGAGCACCTGCGCCGTCACCCACACGGGCGTCGTGACGTACCGCGTCGAATAGCGGTAGCTCCCGTCGGCACGCTTCAGCCGCGCGAGGTACGCGAAGGCGCTCCTCGGCGGCCTGCGACCGGCGGCGACGAGCCCTTGGATCGCCCACGCGGTCGACTGGGCGTCGGAACCGCGTCCGCGCGTCAGCTCGAACCCGCCGTCACTCCGCTCGAACGTCAACAGGAAGGCGACTGCCCTGGCGACGGAGCGGCCGGTCACGTGGGCGACGCGCAGCATCTCCAGCGCGGCCGCGGTGTCGTTCGAGTCGGCCGGCCCGCCGACGTACCAGCCGAAGCCGCCGCTGCGCGTCTGGTGCGCGAGCACGAAGCGCGTCGTCGCCGCCGGCGCGCGGCCGAGAGCGAGGACCGCCCAGATCGTCGAGTTGAGCGTCTCGCCGATCTGCCCGCTCGGCCGCGCAGCGGCTCCGAGCCGGGCGAGGAGCGCGCCCGGCACGGCGCCGAGGGCCTGCTCGGCGAGGGCGACGAGCGCGACGTCGGTCGTCGACTGCAGCGAGGCCTCCCGCGACTGGAGGTAGGCGAGGGAGCCGGGCGCATCGTCGCCCGTTGCGCGCAGTCCGAGGACCGCCCACGCCGTCAGGGCCGCGTCGGCCGTCCCACCGGGCTCGGCGAACGCCCCGTTTGCCGCGTGCGCGTGCAGGAACTGGGCGGGCGAGACGGCCAGCAGGACCGCAGACGCGGCGGCGGCTAAGGCTTCTAAGCCCACACGACCTCAGTCCGCAGCCGCACGCGATACCGATCGAGCAGCCGGCGCAACTCGGGCCCGGCGGCGAGCGCGATCACGACGTTCCCGACCGCATGCGCGACGTCGAACCACAGCCCACGGGCGAGGACGGCGGCGAGGGCGCCCGGGGTATGCGGGAAGAAGCCCCACCACAGCCACACGTCCATGCTCGCGCTGAACGCGAGCCCGAGGACAGCCGCCACCGCGGCCAGCGCAAACCGGTTCCGGACGAGCGGTGCCAGCAGGGCGCCGACGATGCCGCACGCTCCCCAGCCGAGCATCTGCTGCGGCGTCCAGATTCCCTGGCCGAGGAAGAAGTTCGACGCGAACGCCGCGAGCGCGCCGGTGGCGGCGCCTGCGCGCGCGCCGAGGGCCGCGCCGGCGACAATCGCGATCACCGTCACCGGCTGCACGCCGGGGATCGCCGCAAACAGCACCCGCCCAGCCGCGGCCGCCGCGGCGAGCGTCGCGACGACGGCCAGCTCCCGCGTCGAATCCTGTCCCGACTCGAACCAGGCGATGCCGGCCGCGACGAGCGCCGCTGCGCCGAGCAGCGTCGCGAGGGCGCCGTCTGACACGCCGAGCGCCGCGGCGAACAGCACACACGCGACGACGACGAGCCTACGCACGGATGCGCTCCCTCACGTCGAGCGAGACGATCCGGTCTGCGACCTGCGCGGCCCACGGCAGGTCGTGGGTGACGACGAGCGTCCCCCGTTCGGGCGCGCCGGCGCGCAACAGGCGGCAGAGCTCGTCCTTGCGCTCCGGGTCGACGCCGCGCGTCGGCTCGTCGAGCACGAGCAGGCCCGGCTGCGTCGCGAGCACCGCTGCCAGCGCGAGCCGCTCGCGTTCGCCGGACGACAGGTCGCGGGGGTGGCGATCCTCGTACCCGGACAGGCCGAGTTGCTCGAGCGCCCGGCGTGCGCGCGGGAGGTCGGAGCCGAGCGCCACCTCGTCGAGGACGCGCTCGGTTACGAGATGGCGCCCGGGATCCTGTGCGAGGTACGCGGCGGGCGCGTGCTCGACGCGCCCCTCCTCGGGCCGCAGCAACCCGGTCGCGATCTTCGCCAGTGTCGTCTTGCCGGCGCCGTTCGGTCCTGTGAGCGCAACGATCTCACCGCGCCGGACCTCGAGCGATGCCCCGGAGAGCACGAGCCGGTCTCCGTAGAAGAAGCGGACACCGCTGACGCTGCAGGCGACGTCGGCGGCGTGCGGCAGGTACAGCGGCCGGTGCTCCTGCAGCCAGGCCAGGGCGTCGTCGCGCGGCGCGTCGAGGACGATGCGGCCGCCGTCCATGAAGAGGACACGATCGGCTCGGGCGAGCGGCCGTGCAGGTCGCTGCTCGGAGAGGAGCACTGCGCAGTCGAGCCGGCGCACAGCGTCGAGGAACGCATCGGCGCCGTCCGGATCGAGCTGCGAGGTCGGCTCGTCGAGCAGCAGCAGGCGCGGCCGGAGCGCAAGCGCGGCCGCGAGCGCGACGCGCTGCAGCTCACCGCCCGAGAGCTCGTGGACCGACCGCCCGGCGAGCTCCTCGGCGCCCACGAGCGCGAGTGCCTCCTCGACCCGCGCCCAGATCGTCGTCGGATCCGTGCCGACGTTCTCGAGCCCGAAGGCGACCTCGTTCGCGACCCGCGACATGACGACCTGGTCCTCGGGATCCTGGAAGACCGAGGCAACTGTCCCGGCCAGCTCCGCGGGGCGCGCTTCGCGGGTGTCGGTGCCGCCGACCACGACGCGACCGGCAAAGACGCCGCCGTGGAAGTGCGGCACGAGCCCGGCCAGCGCCCGGATCAGCGTCGACTTGCCCGACCCCGACGGCCCGAGCAGGAGGACCTGCTCGCCGTCCCGAAGCTCGAGCGTGACGTCGTCCAGCGCTGCGGGAGCACCGGGGGCATAGGCAAAGCGGAGGTGCTCGACGACCGCTACAGCCACAACGCACCGATCACGACGAGAGCCACCGCGGCCGCCATCGCACCGCGGTCGCGGCCGCGCCACGGTGGGCGCGGAGCGCGGGTGCGGCCGCTCCGCCCGTAGCCCCGCGCCTCCATCGCCTCGGCCAGGTCGAGCCCGCGCTCCAGCGAGCCGGCGAGCAGCGGGGAGAGGAGCCGCACCGGCCCCAGCTCGACCCGGCGCCCGCGCAATGCAACTCGCAGGTCGCGCGCGTCGCGCTCGAGCAGCGGCACGAGCCGCGTCGCGAGTGCGGCGGCGAGCGTCGAGCGCCGCGCCCAACCGGCCGCCGCGAGCAGCCGGTCGTGGTCGACGCGCAGCGCATACACGGCGAACGCGAGCCCGACCGCGGCGAGGCGCAGCCCCTGGTACAGCCCGCCCGCGAGCTCTTCGCGAGTGACGTCGAGCTGTCCGAGGACCGGAATCGTCGGACCGACCCAGAGCGGATGCGAGCCGAGCGTCTCGACGAACGGCGTGACGACCACGACGAGGAGTGCACTCACCAACGTCCCGACGAGATACGGCCAGCGCCGGTCGGCCGGGGCGCGAAGGGCGACGACGAGCAGGACGGCGCCGAGCACCGCGACCGAGACCGTGTGCGTCGCGAGCAGCGCCGCGACGACCGCCGCTGCAAGCAACGCCGTCGCGGGCGCCGCGCTCACGGGCCGACCTCGTAGCGGTAGCGGAACGCGGCGGGGTCGGCCGCGAGGCCGTTCGCAGCCGCTGAACCGAGCACGAGCCTGACGACGCCGCCGCTGCGAGTCGCATGTGCGCTCCCGGCCGGGGCGTGGGGATCGATGACGATCACGTTCGGGCCTCGCCCGACGAGCGCCTGGAGCTTCGCCACGGCAGGCCCGGGCCCGACGACGCGGGCGCCGGGCTTCGCCCACTCGAACCCGTGCCGGAACGGCTCGGGGAACGCGCCGACGACGACCGGGACACTGAAGCCGCCTCCCGACCACGACCGGAAGTCCCACCATTCGACGTCGCCCGGACGAAGCTGCACCTCGGCGGCGCCGCGCTCGGCCTCGACGCCGTTGACGAAGTACAGCCAGTCACGCTGCGCCGACGCGGAGCCGCTGACGCCGGCAATCGACTGGACGAACCGGCCGCCGTACCGCGTCGTCACCTTCAGCCTGCGCTCGAGCGCCTGGATCGCGGTCAGCCCCGCGGGCACGCTCCCGGCGTAGAGCACCTGCGCACCGCGGTCGCGTGTCACCCACAGCGTCGCCGTACCGTGCTCGCGCGCGCCCCCGCAGCCGGCGAGGACGAACGCGAGCAGCAGGACGGCAGCGATTCTCACTTGAGCGCGTTCGAGCGGACGGCGCCGTCCGCCGTCGCGCGTACGAGCAGACCCTTGTGCGGCTCGAGACAGACCTTCTGGCCCGCTTTCGCCGGCGCGGTGGCCTTGAGGCCGATGTGCAGCACGAGGTTCGGGACGGTCGTCGTCTTGCCGTTGTCGTCGAAGGCCTGCGCCACGTAGCACCCGCCGGCGGCTGCGGTCAGGCGGAGGGTCGGCGGCCCGCCGTTCGGCCCGAAGTCGGCGTAGTACCAGAGCACGCGATCGCCGTCCTTCAGGGCGACCTGGTCGGCGCCGACGGGCGGCGAGATGTCGTCGACCTTGAACACCCAGCCGCTCGAGCCGGAGCCGCCGTAGCGGCCGACCTGGTCGACGTACGGACCGAAGCCGGTGACGGTGACGTGGTAGTAGAGCTCACCCAGGATCGACGCCTGTTCGAGTGCGTCGAGGGCGTTGTTGGCGTTGACCGTGATCTCGGTCGGAGCGAACAGGGTCTTCGTCTTGCCCTCGACCCGCACCTTCACGGTCGCCGAGAGGGCGGTCGCGGGCAGCACCAGCGAGAGAACGGCGAGCACAATGACGCTCCGAGAAGCTCTCACGCGACGACCGATGTGTCGCCCGGCCGCGCCCGGCGGCGCGCTGCCACGTCCTCGGTCGCGGCCATATGCCTGCATATGGCCACTCCCTGCGTCCTTGCATCGCACTCGCCGATCGCACCCGGATCGACGAACGTCATCGTGTGAGAGCTTCTCAGCCACGAATCCTCCTTCCACGAGGGGCTCGGGTTATGGAGGGCGACCGGCAGGTCTTCTGACTCGGGGCTCCCCCTCCACCGCCTTCCCGGGCCGTTCGCCCAGTGGCCTCTTGGTGGAGGGCATCTCCCCTCACAGCGGCGGGACCGTCCCGGACTTGCACCGGGTTCCCTCACCGCTCGCCCGTTGGTGCGGCGAATCTACCATGGCCGCCCGAATGGCTTCGCGGTGGCTCCCGGTGCTGGTCTGGGCGGGCGTGATCTTCGCGCTCTCGTCGGTGCCGAGCCTCGGCACCGGCCTCGGCACGTGGGACTACGTGCTGCGCAAGGGCGCACACATGACCGAGTACGCGATTCTCGCCGTCCTGCTCGTGCGGGCGACGGGCTCGATGGCGTGGGCGTTCGCGCTCGCGGTCGCCTACGCAGGGTCCGACGAGATCCACCAGACGTTCGTACGCGGAAGGCACGGCGCGCCACTCGACGTCGCGATCGACGCCGTCGGCGTGCTCGCCGGGCTCGCGGCGATCCACCGGCTGCGCGCCGTAGACTGATGGCGATGGAGCACGGAGAGCTCACCGACCGGCAGCTCGAGGCGATGCTGCAGCGGCTCGATCGCATCGTCGAGGAGCTGGGACGGATGAACGCGCGCGACGAGCGGCGCGAGGAACTGACCGTGATCGCGCACGAGCTGCGCAACCTGAACGAGTCGCTGCAGGCACTGGCCTACGCGGCGCTCGGACAGCAGGGCCCGCAGGTCCGCCGCCGGCGCACCGGCTGAGTCGGGCCTAGCCCGCGAGCCGGTAGACAGCGCCCGAGTCGACCGACATCGCGTACAGCTCGCCGGCCGAGTCCTGGCCGAACGACGAGAGGCCCTTGACCGTGAACGGCTCGCGCCGGATGCCGGTGGCCTTGCCGCCGACGATGCGCAGGCTCCAGATCGTGCCGCTGCAGTAGTCGCCGTAGAAGTAGCGGCCGACGGCGGAGGCGATCGCCTTTCCCCGATACACGTAGCCGCCCGAGACCGAGCAGCCGTCGGAATGCGGGTACTCGGCAACCGGCGGGACGTAGCGACCGCGGGTGAGGAGCGCGGTCGAGGAGTCGTACACGTGGTTTCCCTCGAAGCGGCTCCAGCCGAAGTTGGCGATCGTGCCGGCGCCTTGCCGGAGGTAGTCGATCTCCTCGAACTCGCCCTGGCCGACGTCGCCGATGTAGAGGTCGCCGTTCGTCCGGTCGAACGAGAACCGCCAGGGGTTGCGCAGTCCGTACGCGACGAGCTGCCAGCGTGCCTTCGGCGCGTCGACGTTCAGGCGCATGATCTTCGCGAACGGCCGCGCGAGGCTCTGTCCGTTGTGCTCGGGGTCGCCGCCTCCGCCGCCGTCGCCGTTGCCCCAGTAGAGGCGCCCGTCGGGCCCGAACTCGAGTTGACCGCCGTTGTGATTCGCCGCGAAGTCCTTGACGAACACCAGCTGCGTCGCGGAGGACGGGATCGCGACCGACCCGTTCGACCGGAACCGCACGACCCGCGTGTCGCCGTTCAGATCGGTGTAGTCGACGTAGAGGCGGTGGTTCGTCCGGTAGTGCGGGTCGAACGCGACGGAGAGCAAACCCCGCTCGCCGCCGCTCGAGATCTGCGATCGCAGGTCCAGGAACGGCCTCGCGCGAATGCGCCCGTTCTCGAGCACGACGATCCGGCCGGCCTGCTCGACCACGTAGAGCCTGCCGGGCTCACCGGGCGCCGCCGTCGCGTAGACCGGCGCGGCGACCTTCGCGACCTGGACCAGGCCGAGCGCCGACGTGTGCCCGGCGGCGGCTCCCGGCAGAGCGAGCGCCGCGAGCGCGAGCAGCAGTCTCCTCATCGCCGAAAGATGTCGAGCACGCCGGACGTCGCGTGCTCGTTCGCGTTCCCCTCGCCGATCGCGATCCGTCCGTCGGCGACGACCGGGCTCTGCCAGTGGGTCTCGCCGATCGGCAGCGAGGTCACGAGGTGCCCGTTCGCCGCGCCGTAGACGCGGATCGCCCCGCTCGACGCGACGAGGAGCAGATTGCCGGCGACGACCGGCGAGGTCCCGCCGTTCGAGCTCGCCCAAGCCGACCGCAGACGGCCGCCACGAAGGCGCCACGCCTGCGTGCCCGCGTCGTCGGCGACGAACACCCACGTCCCCTGCCAGACGGCCGGCTCGCTGAAGAGCGCGGCTCCGCCCGGCGTCTGCACGGTCTGCAGCTCGCCGCCGAGCTTCGAGTTCACGCCCGGGAGGGTGTGCAGCTGCAGGAGCCGGAGCTTCCCGTCCTTGCCGCCCTGGACGGCGTACCCGCCGGCGAGCAGCGCCGGGCTCGTCGAGCCGAGGTCGAGGTCGGTCTCGTTCAGATGTTGCTGGTCGGCCGGCGTCCAGTGGCGAAGCAGCCGCGACGCGTCGGGTGAGACCACGAGCACGCTGTCGCCCCAGTCGGTGCTGCCGTTCCACGGCGCGTTGCCGGTGGCCACGACCAGGTCTCCGGTGGCGGGATCGACCGCGGCGCCGTTTCGTGACCAGATCGCCGAGTCGCTCGAAGGGCACGTGCTCGGAGTGATCAGCCCATGACGGTCGGAGCAGAGCGAGTTCCAGACGTGCTGGATCGCTCCGGTGCGCTCGGAAAGGGTGACGACGTGGCCCTGGTAGGGCGGCGCGTCGCCGATGTAGCCGCCGGTGGTCATGACGACAAGGCCGCGCGAGACGTTCAGCGACGACGTCATCTTCTCGTGCGTCGGATCGCGCGTGATCACGGTCGTCCACAGCACCTTGCCGTCGGAGACGCGCAGCTTGCGGATGCGCCCATCCGGCGCCGCGGCGTAGACGGCTGTGCGATCCGTCGACGCCGCCGGTGTTGCGTTCGTGATCTGCGCCGTGCCGGCGAGAGAGCCGTAGGTCGGGGGCGTGAAGCGCCAGAGCACCGCCCCGTCGGCGGCGTCGATCGCTTCCGTCTTCCCGTAGGTGGTCGTCACGAAGAACACGTCGTGCACGACACCGAGGACGCGAACTTCGTGGAGATAGATGGGCGAGGAGTCGACGGTGCCGTCGAGTTGCACCTGCTGCCCCTTCAAGGCGCCGACGCTCGCCGCGGCGAGCGCGCCGGTTGGCGCGACGCCGTGCCGCGCCTCGTCGTAGCCGAAACGCGCCCAGTCGGCGCCGGAGCTGCTGGTTCGTGCCGCTGCCGGGAGCGCCGCGACCAGCAGGGCCGCGAGCGCCAGCAGGACGGTTTTCACCGGGCGGCGAGGTCGGACGAGGACACCCAGGGGCCGGGCGGTGTCAGCAGCGATTCCGCATGAAGGTAGGCGAAGCCGGCGAGCGGCAGGTCTGCCCAGCGCTCGAAGCAGAAGTACCTGCGGCGCCAACGCGGGAAGAACTTGCGGTTGAAGCTGTGTAGACGCTCGAGCTGGAAGAGGCGGTCGGCCTTGAGCAGGGCGAACCGCAGCAGCCGTACGAGCCGCGACGCCTCTTCGTCGGTGCGCATGAAGTCGGCGAACACCGCGAAGTTGAGCGACACCTCCGCGACGGCGTGCGCGCGCGCCCACGCGATCGTCTCGGTGATCAGGTACTCCATCAGCCCGTTCGGCGTGTCGCGGCGCCGGCGCATCGAGGCGAGCGAATAGCCCTCGCTCGCCGGCGAGGGAACGAGCTGCAGGAACCCGCCGACCGCGCCGTCCGGACCGACCGCCACGGCCAGCACGGTGTCGCGATACGCGAAGACCGCGTCCATCGCCATCGTGAACCCGCGCTCGGGCCAGTTACCCCGCCATTCCCGCGACACGGCCTCGAGCTCGTGCCTGAGCGTCTCGTCGGCGTCGGGGACAGAGAGGATGCGAACCGTGTAGCCGTTCTTCTCGAGCCTCGACACGGACTGGCGTACCTTGCGGATCGCGCGGCCGTCGAGGGTGAACTCGGAGGGGCGGATCACGGCCTCGTCGCCGAGGTAGATCGACTTGAAGCCGAGCGCCGCGTAGTCCTCGAGCGCCTCGGTCGAAGCGCCTGCGACGGCGACTCGCCATCCCTTCGCCCGGGCCATGCGAACGAACTCCGCGACCAGCTCGCGTCGCTCGGTGACGTCGCCGATCGGATCGCCGGCGACCAGTGCGGTGCCGCCGACGACACGGTAGGCGAGGAACGAGCGGCCGCTCGGCGAGAATACGTACGCCTTGTCGCGGCGCAGCGCGAAGTACGCGAGGCTGTCCTCGCCGCGCGACTGCACGAGCGCCGTCGCCCGCTCATGGGCGGCCGCGGTGCACGGGGCGGCGCCCGGCGGCCGCAGCCAGAGCCAGAGCGCCCTGAACGCGAGCGCGCCGACGACGAGCGCAAGCGCGCGTTCGATGCGGATCGACGTGCCGTCGGTCGCATACAGCTCGACGAGCAGCAGCCCCACGCCCACCGACATCGCCAACACGACCTGGACGAGCGGGCGGACGGTCGCGGGATCGCCGGGGGCGACGAACTGGCGCCGTGCCCGGAACAGGGCGACCAGCAGCACCAAGTGGACGATGGCCTCCTCGACGTCGAGTCCCTGCGCGAGGTGCGCGATCGCCGACGCCGAGACGACGAGGGCCGCGAGCACCCAGGCGCGGCGCTTGCGTCGCGCGAGCCCGCGCGCGAGCCAGATCGCGCCGACGCCGAGCGCCAGCACCAGCGTGCGCGCCGCGGCGGGGACACCGGGCGGCAGCACGCCCTGGACCAGATCGACGCGGTCCGCCATCTCGGGCGTGAGCGCGGAGACGATCGAGAGGACGCCCGCCCCGGCGGCGAACCAGGCGAGCAAGGTCGGAGTCGCCGGGCGGCGCACGTCTCTCACGGTAGCCGCCCTTGCAGACGAATGGGCCGAATTGCAGTGAAATTCAGTCGCGAAGCAGGACGCGCCGCAGCTCGTCCTCCTTGCCGGGCTCCAGGATCGCCAGCACCTGGTCGCCCGCCTCCAGCTGGGTGTCCGAGTCGGGCACCTCCGCCTTCCCGTCGCGAACCACCGAGATCAGCCGCGCTCCCTCGGGGAGCTTGACCGCGCGGATGCGCTTGCCCTCGCAGGCCGCACCACGGTTGATCGTCACCTCGACGATCTCGAGGTTCTCCTGCCGCAGCTCGATCAGCTGGATGAGCCCGTGCTCGGGCACCTCGTGCTCGACGAGCGCCATGATCGCGCCCGTCGCCGAAACCGTCGGCGAGATTCCGAGGAGGTCGAAGTACGGCTGGTTGCGCGGATCGTTGATCCGCGCGATCACCTTCGCGACCCCGTAGCGCTCGCGGGCGAGCTGGCAGATGACGATGTTGTCCTCGTCGTCACCCGTGGCCGCGACGAGCAGGTCCGGCGGACGCTTGATGCCCGCCCGCTCGAGCGTGTGCAGCTCGGTCGCGTCGCCGCGCACGACCTGGTGCTCGAACTCCGCCTCGAGCCGGTCGAAGCGCGACGGCCGCTGCTCGATCAGCGTCACCTCGTGCCCCGCGCGCAGCAGGGTCCGGGCCACGTTGGAGCCCACCTTGCCGCCGCCTGCGATCAGGACATACATCCCTAGGCAAGGACCTCGGTGGCGCGAACGGTCTCGACCAGCGTCTCGATCGCGGCCGACGTCGGGCACACGATCCGCAGCCCCCGCTCGGCGTAGAACTGCGCCCGCGCCGGATCGAGGATGCGCACGACCACGGTCGGCACCTCGAAGTGCTTCTGGGCCGCCTGCGCGATCACGATGTTCGTGTTGTCGCCGTCCGTGCAGACGACGACCGCGTCGGCTTCCTCGACCCCGGCCTCCCGGAGGAGGTGGAGATCCATGCCGTGGCCGACGACGAACCCGCCGGTCCAGTGCTCGCCGAGTCGGGCGAGGGCGTCCTCGTTCTCGTCCAGGACGGTCACGTCCCAGCCCGAGCCCGAGAGTTGGAGCGCGACGGCCGAGCCGACCCGGCCGCAGCCGATCACCAGTGCCTTCACGATTCGGGAGGGTACCCCGGCGACTCAGGTCGCCGCGAGCTCCTCGTCCATGACCGACTGCGGGAAGGCGACGATCAGCACCTCGCACGGCGCATTCCGGAGCACGTAGTCGACGGTCGGGGAGAAGAACCGCGACTGGCGGCGCCAGCGCGGGGACGACCCGAGGACGATCAGGTCGGCGTCCACCTCGCGGGCGCGGTCGACGATCGCCGATCCGATCGCGCGCGCCCGCACCGTCGCGCCCTCGACGGTGACCCCGTAGTCGGCCCCCAGCGCCTTCGCCTCCTCGAGCGACCCGGTTGCCCGTTCCTCCTCCTCGGCGAGCGACGCGTCGAGCGGCACGGACAGCGGGACGCGGATCACGTGGAGTGCCTGGACCTCCGCGCCGTGGTCGGCGGCCAGCTTGACGGCGGTCGCGAGCATCTCCTCGCCGATGACGCCGAGCTTCATCGGCACCAGGATGCGCCGCACCTCGAGGGCCGTCGAGACCGGCATCTCGCCCGGCGACCGGACGCGTTCGAACAGTCCTTCGCCGTGCGAGACGCGCACCGCGACGAAGATCGCGATCCCGGCCGCCAGCCACGCCGGGCCGGCATAACGCGCGGCGGGATGCGTCGCGAGCGCGATGATCCAGATCGAGAACGTCGCGACCGCGCCGACGACCGCCGGCAGCGGGATGTCGGCTCCGCGGAACGCGACGTTGAAGGGCGCGCGGTACGGACGGGCGAGATCGGGCTCGTCGACCCGCAGCTTGATCACGGCGAGCTGAGCCGCAGTGAACGCGAGCAACACGCCGAACGAGAAGAGGCTGGCGAGCCCGGCGACGTCGTTCTTCACGAAGGAGGTGCCGATCACGAACGCCGACGCGACCACGGTCACCGACACGATCGCGAGCGGTGAGACGTGCGCGCGCCGACTGAGGCGGCCGAAGCCGCTCGGCAGCTGCCCATGCTCGCCCAACGAGTACGCGAGCCGCGAGAACCCGGAGATCGACGTCACGACCGCCGCGAGGAGGATCAGCGCTCCCGTGACGCCGACGTAGAAGCGAAGCGCGTCCCCGAGGACCGTCGGAAGCTCGCCGCGGATCCGATCCGCGAGGCCGAGCAGCGGTGCGTGCACCCAGCGGGTGCCGAGCTCGGACTTCGGCCCAGGAAACGCTGAGAGCGCGACGACCGCGATCGCGACGTACAGCGTGATCACCGTCGCAATCGCGCCGAAGACGGATCGCGGGAGGTCGACGCTCGGGCGCTTCGCCTCCTGGGCGAGGTTGGCAACCGTCTCGAGGCCGGTGAACGCGAGCATTGCCAGCGGGATCGCGAACGCGATCGCATGCCACGACGGATGACTCCCGAGCGACGTTCCGTGCGTGAGAGCGTGCGGCGAGAAGACAAGTGCGAACCCGAGCACGACCAGGAGCAACTGGGTCAGCAGGTCGAGGGCGGGGATCACGATGCCGACGCCGTACAGCGACGGGCGACGAACGAGCCGGACCGTCGCTACGCCGACGATCACGCAGACGGCGATGATGACGTCCCACGGGTTGTGGTCGAACGCGCCGATGCGCAGCGCGCCGGCGAGGTAGTGCGGCATGAACAGCGCCGACAGCGCGATCACGATCAGGTAGTCGAGGAAGAGCACCCAGCCGGTCGCGAAGCCGGCGAAGTCGTTGAGCGCGCGACGGACGAAGGTCGCGGCGCCTCCGGTCTCCGGCAGCGCAGCTGTCCCCTCGGCGTAGGAGAACGAGACGATCAGGAAGAGCACGCCGACACCGAGCAGCACGAACGGCGTGAAGCCGAGCGCGTTCGCCGCCACCACTCCCAGCGCGAAGTAGATCGAGGACGCGATCTCGCCGTAGGCGACCGAGAAGAGGGCGCGCGCGTCAAGCTCGCGCTTGAACCCGGGCAGCTTACGAGCCATCCCCCACGCCCTTTCTCCGCAGGAGGTAGATGCGGCCCGCGCCCGCGGCGACGAACAACAGGCCGAGCAGGATGCCGACACCGCCGCCGTGCGCGAGCGTGAAGGCGAGCATCGCGACGCCGAGCGCCACCATCAGCAGCGCGGTCAGCTGGGTGAGGTTCTTGTAGATCTACGCCGCCTTCCTGCCGGCCGCGACCATCACGCGGCATGGTGCGTGCTTGAGCACGTAGTCGACCGTGTGGCCGAAGATCGCGCGGTGGCGGCCACGGGGTGCGCCGAGCACGATGATCTCGGAGACACGGCGCTCCGCCTCCTCGACGATCGCGCGGCCGGCGTGACGCGCGCGCACAACGCGCTCGACGACGCGGACGCCGTACGGAGCCGCGATCACGCGGGCCTCGTCGAGCACGCGGTCGGCCTCGGCAAGCTCGGCGGCGAGGTCGGCGTCGAGCGGCAGCTCGAGCGGCACGACGATCACGCGGAGCAGCACGATCCTGCCCGCGCGCTCCGTGGCCAACCGGGCCGCCACCTCGACGGCCTCGTGCGACTCGGGGCCGGTGACGATCGGGACGAGGATCGACCGGTACTCGAGCGCGAGCGCCGGCCCGAGCGGCAGCGGCGCGCGTGCGGTCTCGGTCAGCGGCAGCTGCGCCGTGCGGCGATAGATCGCGTAGAAGACGAACCCGGCGATGAGCCACGCCAGGCCTGCGTAACGCGTCGGTGCATCCTGGATCACGACGACGAGCCAGGCGGCGCCGGTGCCGAATGCCCCGAAGATCGCGAAGAGCGGCCACGACACGCCGCGGACGGTGAGGTTCGGGAATGCCCGCCACTCGCTCTCCGCCTCACGTGACCGTACGCGCAACGCGATCACGGACACGTGCGCGATCGTGAACGAGAGCATCGCGCCGAAGGCGTACATCCGCCCGAGGAAATCGACCTTGCCGGAGAGCAGGAAGATCGTCGGGCCGAGCGCACCGAAGACCAGCAGCGCCAGCCACGGCGTCTTCAGCTTCGGATGCAGCCGCCGGAACACCTCCGGGAGCTGGCGGTGGCTCGCCATCGCGTAGGTGATGCGCGACGCGCCGATCACGCCGGCATTCGTTGCGATGAACAGGATGGTCGCCGCGAGGATCCCGACGTAGACCTTCGCCGCCGAGAGCAAGAAACCGTGCAGGCCGAGGTTCTCGACCAGACCGAGCACGGGGTCGTTCTTGAATCCGGTCGGCGGGCTCTCGCCGAGCTTCGTGAAGTAGCGCCCACCCTCGTGCACGACCGGCATCGCCGACAGAGCGATGAAGGGCAAGGTGAAGTAGATCGCGAAGACGGCGATCGCCACCCACGAGATCGCGCGCGGAATCGAGCGCACGGGATCGCGCGCTTCCTCGGCGAGATTGGAGACAGTCTCGATGCCGGTGTACGCGATCATCGCCACCGGGATCGCGAGCAGGAACGCGCTCCACGTCGGTGCCCGTCCGAGGTGAACGTTGTTCAGCAGCACATGCGGACTGAAGATCAGGAAGAACCCGAGCGCGACGAGCAGGAGCTGCGTCGCGAAGTCGACGACGGCGAGAAAGATGTTCAGTCCCGCAGCCTCCTTGATCCCGATGACGTTGATGCCGACGAGCACCCAGGTGGCGCCGATGCCGACGACGATGTCCCACGGGTTCGTGCGCAGCGGTTCCCAGAAGATCGACAGGTAGTGCGGCACGAAGATCACCGAGATCGCGACGGTGATCACGTAATTGAGCATCTGCGCCCAGGCCGCCCCGAACGAGACGAGCTCGTTGAAAGCGTGGCGGGCGAAGCTCGACGAGCCGCCGGCCTCGGGGAACTTGACGGTGCCCTCGGCGTAGGTGGCGGCGGTCGCCGCGAAGATCAGGCCGCTGATGATGAAGACGACCGGCGTGAGGCCGAGCGCGATCCCGGCGGTCAGGCCGAGCGCGTAGTAGATCGACGAGCCGACGTTCCCGTAGGCGGTCGAGAAGAGCGCCGGTGCGCCCAGTACACGCTCGAGCCCGTGCGTTTGTCGGCGGCGCCGCGGCACGGCCGGATGCTACGCGGTGCCGCGGCGGCAATCGGTGCCAGGCACCAAAGTGCCTGGCACCGGGTGGCGAGCGGCGCTAGCCGAAGAGCTGGTAGGGGACGCTCGAGAGAATCACGTGCGGCTCGAAGAGGAGGAGCCGCTTGACGTAGAGCGCGCGCTGGTTGTGGAGAAGCCGCGACCAGCCGCGGACGACCACCTCGGGCATCACGATGTTGACGACCGTGTCCGGATCGGCGGTCAGCTCTCGGACGTACGCAAGGAGCGGCGTCCCGACGTCCCGGTACGGGGCCTCGCTCAGCTCGAGGGGCATCCCGAGACCGGCTTCGCTCCAGCTCTGACGCAGCTGGTGCGCCTCCGCCGGGTCGAACGCGAACGAGACGGCGCGCGTGTCCTCGATCCCGAGCGACCTCGCGTAGGTGAGCGCGCGCATCGATCCGGCGTGGACGTCTGCGAGCAGCACGCGAACGACGAGGCGCTTCGGCGTGGTGCCCTCGGGCCCGTTCCGGTTCGAGACCACCGGCACGTCGGTGACGACCGTCCCGGGCTCGGAGAGGAGCCGCAGCTTGAGCCGGAAGGACGTCCGGGCGGCAGCGGACAGAAGCGACCGGCCGCGGAACTGCTCCGGCACGACGACGGTGACGAAGTCCGACTCGCCGCGAGGCAGGCGCCACACTTCCTCGAGCACCGCGTGTGTCCGGCCCTCGTCGATCGGAAGCTTCTCGAGCTTCGGGCCGCCCGGCGCGAAGTCGAACCAGCGCGGCCGAATCGCCGGATCGGTGTGCCTGCCGGGCGCGAGCAGGGCACGGACCGGGCGGCCCCCGGCGATCTGCTTCGCGTACCAGAGGCCCCCTTCGGTCGCGACGTTCAGCGACTCGACCCAGAGCAGCACCTGGTTCGTCGCCTCACCCGCTGCCCGGATCGCGCCGACGCCGGCTGCGAGGCGCCGCGCGAACCGCCGGTAGTGGCGGTTGATGCCGAGGAACGCGAGCACGAACAGCGGGATCGCGACGATCACCAGCCAGGCACCCTCGGTGAACTTCGTCCAGATCACGATCAGCGTCACGAGCCCGGTTGCCGTCGCGCCGACCCCGTTCAGGAGCGCGCGGTACCGCCAGCCGGTGTCGTGGGTGCGCAGCCAGTACCGCACCATTCCCGCCTGTGAGAGCGTGAACGCAGTGAACACGCCGATCACGTACAGGTGGATCAGCGAGTCGACGCTCGCGTTGTAGACGACGAGCAGCCCCGCCGCGATCGCGGCGAGCACGATGATCCCGTTCGAGAAGACGAGGCGGTCGCCGAGGTTGGTGAACTGACGCGCGAAGAAGCGGTCGCGTGCGAGCAGCGCTGCAAGGCGCGGGAATCCCTGGAACGACGTGTTCGCTGCGAGCACGAGCACGGCCAGTGTCAGCACCTGGACGGCCCAGTACATGAAGCCCCACGTGCCGGGTGGGAAGACACCGCGCGCGAGCTGCGACAGCACCGACGGGGTGCCCGAGTCGGTCGGCAGAGCGTGCATGTGCACGGCGAGCCAGGACACGCCGACGAACATCGCGATCGCGATCGCCCCCAGGACGGCAAGCGTGGTGGCGGCGTTGCGCCCATGCGGACGCCGGAAGGCGTTCACACCATTCGCGATCGCCTCGACGCCGGTCAATGCGGTCGACCCGGATGCGAAAGCGCGCAGCACGACGAACGCAGTGACGACGCCGGTGCCGGCCGCAAGCGGGTGCGGCACCACCGCCTGTGGGCACCCTGACGAGGCACAGCGCGCGACGCCGGTGCCGACGAGCAGGAAGATCGACGTCACGAATGCGTACGTCGGCAGCGCGAAGAGAATGCCGGCCTCCCGTACGCCGCGGAGGTTCGCAAGCGTGATCAGGCCGACGAAGCCGAGCGACAGGCCCAGTTCGTGCCCGCGCAGGCTGGTCACCGCCGACGTGAGGGCAAGCACTCCGGCGGCGACCGACACGGCGACGGTCAGGATGTAGTCGGTCAGCAGCGCGGCGGCCGCGACCAGGCTCGGGATCTTGCCGAGGTTCTCCTTCGCCACCACGTACGCGCCGCCCGACGTCTCGTAGACCAGCACGGTCTGGCGGTAGGAGGCGACGACGATCGCCAGCAGTCCGGCGATCGCCAGCGAGATCGGGAACGCCAGATGCGCGGCGCCGACCGACGCTCCGACCAGGACGACGAGCGCTGCCTCCGTGGCGTAGGCAACAGACGACAGCGGGTCGGACGCGAAGATCGGAAGCGCGAGCCACTTCGGGAGCAGCGTCTCCTCCATCTGGTCGGACGACATCGCCCGTCCGACGACGTAGCGCCGCAGGCGCGGCCGTTCGTGCTGAACGGTCACGTCGCCCGGTGCTCGAGTGCGTTCAGCGCCCGCTCGGCTTCCCGCCGTGCGCGGTCTGCCTGCGCACGGTCGTAGAGCGGGCTGCCGGAGTCGCTAACGAGTTGCTCGGCCAGCAGCACGCCACGGGGCAGGACGCGTGTCTCCAGATCCGACAGCCGGCTGGCCAGAGCGAGCAGCTGCGGTCTCGCGGAACGGACCGCTCCGCGGTTCAACGGCGACGCACCGGGAAGGCGGCCGCCGTCTGCATCGTGGACGACGTTGGTGATGTCCCGGGAGACGGCGAGCCGGAACTCGTCCGAGACGATCTCGTGCACGCGCCAGGCGAGCCGAGGCGTGGGCAGCGCCGAGGCGATCAGCTCGGCGTCGGCTGCGTGACGCTCGGCCCGGAGCGCGCGGCGCTGCTTCAGGTCACGAACCGCACGGGGGACGCGTATCGCCGTCACGGTTCCAGGCTAGAAGCCGTCCTCTCAGCGCCGCCTGAGGATTCGCCGTCCTCCTCTCAACGTTTTCTCAAGACGTGACGAGCCGGTACCCGGCACCGGGCTCGGTCAAGAGATGGCGCGGCGACGACGGGTCCGGCTCGAGCTTGCGGCGGAGCTGCGAGACGTACACGTGCAGATAGTTCGACTCCGCCCCGTACGCCGGGCCCCAGACCTCCCGCAGGATCGTCCGGTGTGTCAAGAGCTTGCCCGGGTTCTGCGCGAGCAGGCGCAGGATCGCGAACTCGTGCGGCGTCAAGTGAACCTGTTCGCCTGCGAGCTCGACCGACTGCTTCTCCAGGTCGACGCGGACGTCGCCGAACGTGATCACCGGGTCGCCGCCGGACGACGAGCGCCGCAACGCCGCCCGGAGCCGGGCGAGCAGCTCGCCGATCGCGAACGGCTTCGTCACGTAGTCGTCGGCACCCGCGTCGAGCGCCGCGATCTTCTCCTCCTCGTCGCCGACGGCCGAGACGACGATGATCGGCGCCTCGGTCCACTGCCGGAGCTCCCGGCAGACGTCGGTGCCCGTTCCGTCCGGCAGGACGAGATCGAGGATCACCGCGTCAGGGGGCGCCAGGCCGGCCGCCGCGAGGGCCTCGGCGGCGCCGGTCGCCGTCTCGACGACGTAACCCGCCCCGCGCAGGTTCGTGGCGAGCGCCCGCAGGAACTGCGGCTCGTCGTCGACGACGAGCACGCGCTTCCCGGCGCTCACGGGCGCATCCCGACGGCCACGTGCTCCGCCGGAAGCGTCAGGCGCGCGCGCGTGCCGCCGGCGTCGCGCGAGAGCAGGACGAGCGACCCGCCGTTCGCAGCGGCGAACCCGTGCGCGATCGCCAGCCCGAGGCCGGCGCCGCCGACGCCGGTACGGCCGCGGGCGAACGGCTCGAGCAGGGTCTCGGCGTCTCCCGCGCCGATGCCCGTCCCACGGTCGTCGACGTCGATCACGACCGTCTCGCCGAGCTCGTGCGCCGAGACCGAGACGGGACTGCCGGCCGGGGAGAACTTCAGAGCGTTCTCGAGCACGTTGACGAGGATCCGCTGCACCTGTGTCGCATCGACGCGCGCGGCAGGAAGATCGCCGGAGACGTTCACCGTGACCGCACCGCGACCGATCTCGTCGACGGCGAGCGTGACGAGCTCGGAGACCTCCCAGAGCTCGCGGTGCGGGGCAGCCGCGTCGGCCTGGAGCCGCGACAGGTCGAGCAGGTTCTCGACGAGCCGCGTGAGACGAGCCAGCTCATCGCCGAGCGCGTCGAGCAAGTCGGTCCGGTCTGCCGCGGAGAGCTCGATCTCGCTGCTCTGCAGGCCGCCGAGCGCGGCGCTCATCGTGGCGAGCGGCGTCCGGAAGTCGTGCGAGACCGATTGGATGATCGTCGTCTTGACTGCGTCCGACCGTCGCAGCGCCTCGGCCTCCCTGGCCTGTCGCTCGAGTTGCTCGCGTTCCTCGACGACCCGGAGCAGGGCACCGAACGCGGCGTCGAAGCGAGTCCGAGCGCGCGGGTCGGCCGCGCCCAGGACCTGGCTCGCCCGCGCCCGGATCTCGTCCACGGCCGCGTCGCGGTGCAGGAACTCGGCTGCGGTGTCGGCGAGGAGGGCCGCCTCCCGCTCGCGCTGCTCGGATTCGGCGGCGCGGCGCCGCTCCCGCGCGGCGAGCTCGCTGGCGATCGCACCGGTCACCGCGTAGACCGCGAGCGCAGCCCAGTTGCGGCCGTCGGCAAGCGTCAGCGTGTGCACCGGCGGCAGGAAGAGGAAGTTGAACGCGAGCATCGCCGCCACCGCCGCTCCGAGCCCGTAGCGCAGGCCGTACAACGCCGCGGCGACGAGCACCGCCGGCGTGTAGACGACGCCGAGACTCAGCGTCGGCGCGACCGGCCGCAGGGCGTAGACGATGCCCGTGCGCCGCCACGAGCAACAGCAACGTGCCCGCGGTCGGAATCAGTGCGCGGAGACGCATCGAGGGGGACGGTAGCGCCGTCAGAGGCCGCCGAGCGTGACCGCAAGCAGCAGGAGCGACAGGCCGGAGGTGGCGATCACCGTCGCGCCGGCGACGAGGTTGAAGATGCGCCCGTTCCGGTACCGCCCCATCACGTCGGCGCTGGCGGCGAGCCGCCAGACGAAGAACAGCGTGACCGGCAGGAGCACCCCGTTCACGGCCTGCACCCCGACGAGCAGTCGGAACACGGGCACGCCGGGGATCATCGCGACGATCGCGCCGACGACGACAAGCGCCGTGACGACGCCGACGAACACCGGCGCTTCGCGCGGCGACCGCGACATTCCACGCTCGAAGCCGAAGGTCTCCGAGATCACGTACGCGGCCGTCACCGGCAGGATCGCCGCCGCGAGCAGGCTCGCCCCGAGGAGGCCAACGGCGAACAGCACCTCGGCGAACCGGCCGGCGAAGGGCGCGAGCGCCTTGGCCGCCTGGGCGGCGGTGTCGATGTGACGATGACCGTGGAGATACAGCGTCGCCGCGGTCGCGATGATGATGAAGCTCGCCACGAGGTTCGCGAAGATCGAGCCGGACACAACCTCGATCCGCTCCTTCGTGAGATCGTCCGGACCGAGACCGCGTTCGACCACGGCGGACTGGAGGTAGAGCTGCATGAACGGCGTGATCGTCGTGCCGGCGGTCGCGACGAACAACAGGATGTACGACGGCGACGTCTGCACGTGCGGCGCGACGACCGAGCGACCGACCTGCCCCCAGTGCGGGTGCGCGAGGATCGCGGCGATCGGATAGGCGAAGAACGGGATCGTCATCGCGACGAAGATCCGCTCGGCGACCTTGTAGGTGCCTCGCACGAGCAGCAGCCAGACGCCGAGCGCCGCGACGGGAACCGACACCTGCGGGGGCACGTGCGCGAGACCGAGGGCTGCGCCGATGCCGACGAACTCGGAGATGCAGATGCCGAGATTGGCGACCAGCACGCTCGCGGTCGCGAACAGCGACCAGCGGATGCCGTACTCCTCGCGGATCAGGTCGGCGAGCCCCTTGCCGGTGACGATCCCCATCCGCGCCGCCATCTCCTGGACGACGACCAGCGAGATGGTGATCACGACCATCATCCAGAGCAGGTCGTAGCCGTACCGGGCGCCGACCGACGAGTACGTGGCGATGCCGCCGGCGTCGTTGCCGGCGTTGGCGGCGATCAGCCCGGGGCCGAGAACGGCGAGGAGCGCGACCAGGCGGCCGCGCCGCCGCCGCAGCGACAGCGAGGGGATCGAGACGCGACGCATGTCATCCGTCCTCCAGGTTGAAGGTGCGCCGCCAGCCGCGCGGCAGGACGAGCTCGAGCACGTCGTCGACGGTGACCACGCCGTGCAACCTCTGGTCGTCGTCGACGACGCCGACGACGGTGAGATCGAAGTCGGTCATCGTCCGTGCGACCTCTTCGAGATCCGCGTCGAGCCGGACGACACGCGGGATCGGCGCGATCTCTCCCAGCACCGCCTCGGGCTCTGCGCGCACGAGGTCGGCGAGAGCGATCGCGCCGCGCACCCGCTGCGTCGTGTTCATCACGAACACGACCTCGAGCGTCTCCGGAGGCGCGGCCGACTGGCGCACGCGCTCGAGCGCCTCCTGGACTGTCGCCTGGACGTAGACGCAGATGAAGTCCGGGCTCATCAAGCCGCCCGCAGTCGCCGGGTCGTGACCGAGCAAGGCGCGCACGCGGCGCTGCTGCACCGGCGGGAGCAGCGCGGCGATCGGCTCGCGACGCTCCTCGTCGAGCTGCAACAGCAGATCGACGGCGTCGTCCGTCTCCATGCGCGCGAGCACGTTCGCGATCTCCGCGTCGTCGCGCTCCTCGAGGAACTCACGCTGGTGTGCCGCCTCGAGCTCCTCGAACACGTCGGCTTCGAGCTCGGGGTCCTCGTGCACCGCAGCGATGATCTCTTCGCCCTCGCGGTGCCCTGCGGCTTCGACGAGGTCGGCGAGCTGCGCCGGATGGAGCCGCGCGAGCTTCGGATGAGGCGCCCGCAGCCGGACCGTGGGAACGTGACCAGTGAAGGGCTCCAGGTGCGCCCAGTCCAGGACGACGCTCTCGCCGACGCCGCGCGCAAAGCGACGGGGCAGGAGGCGGCGAATGATCCCGCGGGGCCCGACGTCGACTCCGATCACCCGCCACCATCCGTCGCTGCGCGCGAGCTCGATGTCGTTCGCCCGTCGCAGCCGCGCGCCGTCGACGTCGATCAGCTGGCGGTCGAGCACGTCCTCGCGGAGCAGCACCTCGTCGGGGCGTCGCTCGAAGGGGCTCAGGTCGAGCCGGTCTGTCGCAAGGGTCACCCGGCCGTGGTCGAGATCGGCGACGGCGTCACCCGGCACGACGACGTCGTGCCCGGCGACCTTCGCGAGCACCGCGGTGACGGGCGGGTAGTCGTCCGACCCGAGCCGGACGAGCAGGTCCTCGACGCGCCCGAGGTGCCCGCCCGAACCGCCGACGAGGTCGCCGCCGATCACGAGCGACAGATGGAGAACCCGCTGATCCGTCCGAGCCACCGGGCAAGGGTACGCCGCGCGAAGGCCGGACGGCCCTCGCGCGGCGTTCAGCTCCGATTAACCGTGGATCGAGACGATCAGCGGGATGATGAGGATGGCGACGATGTTCGCGATCTTGATCATCGGGTTGATCGCCGGTCCCGCCGTGTCCTTGTACGGGTCGCCGACCGTGTCGCCGGTCACCGCTGCAGCGTGGGCCTCGGAGCCCTTGCCGCCGTAGGCGCCGTCCTCGATCGACTTCTTGGCGTTGTCCCAGGCGCCGCCGCCCGAGGTCATGGCAATCGCCAGGAACAGACCGGTGACGATCGTTCCGATCAGCAGCCCGCCGAGCATCCGGGCGTTGATGATCCCGACGATGATCGGGAACGCGATCGGGATCAGCGCCGGCGCGAGCATCGACTTGATCGCCGACCCTGTAACGATGGTGACGGCGCGGCTGTAGTCGGGCCGCTCGGTTCCCTCCATGATCCCCGGGTGCTCGCGGAACTGGCGGCGTACCTCCTGCACGACCTCGCCGCCGACGCGGCCGACCGCCTGCATCGCGAGCGACGCGAACAGGAACGGCATCAGGCCACCGACGAAGAGACCGGCGATCACCCACGCATCCGAGAGCGAGAACGTGGTCGGCAATCCCTGGTTGGAGAGGCCGGTCGTGTACGAGTCGAAGAGGACGAGTGCGGCGAGCGCAGCCGAGCCGATCGCGTAGCCCTTCGTGACCGCCTTGGTGGTGTTGCCGACCGCGTCGAGCGGGTCTGTGATCGCCCGAACGCCCTCCGGCAGGTCGGCCATCTCAGCGATGCCGCCCGCGTTGTCGGTGACGGGGCCGTACGCATCGAGAGCGACGATCAAGCCGGTCATCGACAGCTGCGCCATCACCGCAACGCCGATGCCGAACAGACCGGCGAAGTGGTGTGCGACGAGGATGCCGGCGACGATCACGAGCACCGGCGCAGCCGTCGCCTGCATCCCGACGGCGAGCCCTTCGATGATGTTCGTGGCATGACCGGTCTGCGACGACCGGGCGATCGCCTTCACCGGGTTCCAGCGCGTACCGGTGTAGTACTCGGTGATCGCGACGAGCAGGAAGGTGACGATCAGGCCGACCAGTGCGGAGATATAGAGGTCGCCGAACCCGTACTTACCGTTGTCGAATGCGAGCGTGATCGGGATGAACCCGAGTGCCGACAGGACGGTGGCGACGAGCACTGCCTTGTACAGCGCGTTGATGACTGCGTTCGGGCCGCGGCCGAGCCGCGCGAAGAACGTGCCGATCACGGACGACACGGCCGAGACGCCGCCGATCGCGAGCGGGAACAGGTAGAGCTTTGCGTCCGGAAACGCCGTGCCGAGCAGCATCACGGCGACCGCCGTGACCGCGTACGTCTCGAACAGGTCGGCGGCCATCCCGGCGCAGTCGCCGACATTGTCGCCGACGTTGTCCGCGATCACCGCCGCGTTGCGCGGGTCGTCCTCCGGGATGCCCGCCTCGATCTTCCCGACGAGGTCGGCGCCGACGTCGGCGGCCTTGGTGAAGATGCCGCCGCCGAGACGCGCGAAGACGGAGATGAGGGAGCCGCCGAAGGCCAGACCGACGAGGTCGTCGATCGCCGACGTCGGCGAGTTGTGGAGTGCGCCCGTCAGGAACCAGTAGTACCCGGTGACCCCGAGCAGGCCCAGGCCGACGACGAGCAGACCGGTGACCGAGCCGGCACGGAAAGCGACGTTGAGCGCCGGCTTGAGGCCGTGGCGGGCCGCCTCGGCCGTGCGGGCATTCGAGCGAACCGCGACGTTCATGCCGATGAAGCCGGCTGCCGCCGACAGCGTCGCACCGACGAGGAAGCCGAAGGCCGTTCCCCAGCCCAGCTTGTCGTAGACGCCGAGCAGGATGAACGGGACGACTGCGACGATCGCAATCGTCGTGTACTGCTTCTTCAGGTAGGCAGCGGCGCCCTCCTGTACGGCGGCCGAGATCTCGCGCATGCGCTCGTTCCCGGCCGGCTGCTTGAGCAGCCACTGCGTCAGGTACAGCCCGTACGCGACGGCCACGCCGGCGCCGACCAGGCCGAGCAGCACGGGGTGATGCATGAACCAGTCCATCGGTGTTTTCGCTCCCTCACAAAGTCAAGCGCCGAAGGGCTCCGGCGCGGCAGTTATGTATCACACGGGGCCGTCGGCCCCTCCCGCTTCGGAGTCTGCGGGAGGCGTCGAAACTCGGCTGGCGTAGGCCACCTGCAGGTTCGCGAGAGCCGCGCCGAGGTCTCGTTTCGCATCGTCGTCGAGCACCGGGAGGAGTGCACCCAGCGCGTCGATCCCGAGCTTGGCCTGGGCGAGGTCGCCCCGATCGAGCTTGGTGTACGCCAGGCTGGCGATCGTCGACGCGGTCGACGTGAGCAGGAGCCCGAGATCGAGCCCGGCCAGCTGCTCCGCGAAGTCCTCCTGCGGGCCTTCAGCCTTCAACCGGCTCACCCGCCCGGACCTGCTCGGCGTAGATCTCCTCGAGCGTCGCGCCTTCCTCGAACCTGGCGATCTGGCGATCGGCCGCCGTCAGGGCCGGGACGGCGAGGAACGGCGCCGCGCCGATCTCTTCGGCGACCGGCTGTACCCACTCGACCAGCTGCTCGATCCGCGCGCGCGCCGGGATCGGCTCGCCGCGCTCGAAGTCCAGCAGCTCGCCGGACAGGCCGTAGCGAATCGCCCGCCACAGGTTTTCCTCGAGCAGCCGGTGCGGCAGGTCGGGGAGCCGCTCGCCCTCGTCGAAGGCACGCGCGCAGCGGGCTGCGAGCGCATGACTGAGGGCGGCGACTGCCTGCGCATCGGCGAGGTCGGGCTGCGCGTCGCAGATCCGGATCTCGATCGTCGGATAGGCGAGATGCGGCCGGACACTCCACCAGATCTGCGTGTGCTCGGTGATCGAGCTCGTGCGATAGAGAAACGCGACGTAGTCCGAGAACCCTTGCCAGCTGCCGTACGCATCCGGGATGCCGCAGCGGGGAAACATCCGTGTGAAGATCTCCGTCCGCGCGGAGTGCAGACCGGAGTTGACGCCCTCGACGAGCGGGGAGCTCACGGAGAGGGCAAGCAACTCGGGCAGGAAGTTCCGCAAGCCGTCGTGCACCGCGATCGCGCGGTCGGCGCCGGCGATGCCGACGTGGACGTGCAGCCCGAAGCTGTTGTTGCGCCACACGACATAGCGGAGGAGCTTGTCGTTGCGCCGGTAGTGAGGGGTGTCGATGATCCGCTGGTCCTGCCAGCGGCTCCAGGGGTGTGTCCCCGTCGCCCCGAGCGAGATGCCGAGCTCGCGCGCGGGGACGCGGAGCTGCGCACGGCGGTCGCGCATCGTCGACGCGGCCTGGGCGAAGTTCTCGCAGCGCCCGGTTCGCACCTCGATCTCGGACGCGATCAGCTCGCCGACCACGTGCGGCCCGAGCTCGGGATTCTCCTTCGCCGTCGCATAGAGCTCCTCGAACCTGTTCGTGAGCTCGAGCGTCTCGGGGTCGAGCAGCGCGAACTCCTCCTCGACCGCGACGGTGAGATCGGTGCCGCCCTCGAACGCCTCGCGAGCGGTCCGCAGGAGCTCCTGCCAGGAGATGCGCTGTTCCTCGCCCATCGCGCGGGAAGCGTAGATGGTCGATCGGGACTGGCGTGGATGCCCGGCGCGCGAAAGCCAAGGGATGCAAGGACGCAGGGAGCCTCGATAGCCGAAGCTATCGGGGCGACCGAGGACGCGGCAGCGCGCAGGCTTGCAGCCGCCGGGCGCCGCGAACAGTTCCCGATCGACCATCTCAGATGTTGGCCACGGGCTCGAGGAGCTGCGCGGCCACGCTCGCCCACGACCACCGCTCGACGACGGCACGACGGGCGGCCCGGCCGAGCCGGGCGCGCTCCGCCGGGCTGAGCGCGAGCAGCTCGCGGAGCTTCGCGGTGAGGTCGGGGACGTCACCGGGCTCGAACGACGCGAGATGCCGGTATCGGGCGGGGTACGCCTGCTCGAGGCCGGCGGCCACCTCCGCGAGCCCCGAGTGCCGTGCGACGAGGGGCGGCGAGCCTGCAGCGGCGGCCTCGGCCGCGACCATCCCGAACGCCTCCGGGAACACCGACGGGACGACCGTGACGTCGGCCAGCGGCAGCAGATGGACGAGATGCCGATGCTCGAGCGGTCCGGTGAAGAGCGTGCGGCGCGGTGCGGCCGCCTCGAGCGTCGGACGATACGGCCCAAAGCCGACGACGACGAGTCGCGCATCGACATGGCGCATCGCCTCGAGCAGCAGCTGCACGCCTTTCTGCTCGATCAGCTTGCCGAAGTAGACGACGGTCGGCTCGGGGCCGGCGAGAAACGCGGCGAGCCGCTCGGCGTTCTCGTCGTCGGGCAAACGCTCCTCCCCGTTTCCCGGGTTGGGCGGGTCCGCCCGCGCTTCAGCGAGCAGCTCTGCGAGCGCTTCGTGGCGATCCTGCAGCACGAACTCGTCGACGTCGACGCCCGGTGGCACGGTGTGCACGCGGTCGACATGGCCGACCACGTCCTCGAGCACACGCCGGATGTGCTCGGACCCGACGTACGTCGCGTCGGCCGGCGGCGAGCGACTCGGCTCCCCACCGCTCGAGGTCGGAACGCCCGCGCATCGAATACTCGAGCTCGGAGCCGTGCGCCTTCACACGGAACGGCACGCCGGTCGCGAGCCCGACGGCGCCGCCGAGCAGCACGTGATTGGCGAAGACCAGGTCGGCCGGGAGCAGGGCGCGCAGCGCTGCAGCGTTGGCTTCGACGTAGGCCGTGCGCTCGCCGGGTGACAGATCCTGGAGCAGCCGCGGCGCGAGCCCTTCGTAGCGATCGAGCACGAACACCGGCAAGAGCCCGTCCGGCAGGTCCGGCACGACCACCCGTGCACCGCCGATGTCGTACTGCTCCGGCGTGCGCTCCTGACAGACCACGGTCACGTCGTGGCCCGCCGCGCTCCACTCGCGGGCGAGCGCCCGTGTGTAGACGTTCGAACCGGTCCCGCCGAGCAGGTACCCGTGCCACAGCAGGATCCGCAACGCCGGCTTGTCTACGTGAGGTGGAAGTAGAGGGCGTGCAGCAGCTCGACCGCTGGGTTCGAGGTGTGCACGGTCACGTCGCCGGGGACGTCGAGCAGCGCTTCCGAGTAGTTGAAGATGATCCGTACGCCGGCGTCGACGAGATCGTCGGCGACCTTCTGGGCCGCCATCGCCGGGACTGCGAGCACTCCGACAACGATGTTCTTCTCGCGGACGACGTCCTTCAAGCGCCGTTCGTCCTCGACGGGCGCGGCACCGAGATCGTGACCGAACTTGGCGGGATCGGTGTCGAAGACCGCAGCGATGTTGATGCCGTGCTCTGCGAAGATCTGCGAGCTCGCGATCGCCTGCCCGAGCCGTCCCGCTCCGACGAGCGCGATGTTGTGCTGCCCCTGCGTGCGGAGGATCTTCCGGATCTCGGAGAGGAGCGAGTCGATCGAGTAGCCGACGCCGCGCTTGCCGAACTTCCCGAAGTTCGAGAGGTCGCGCCGGATCTGCGTTGCGTTGATGTTCGTGTAGTCCGCGATCTCCTGGGAGGAGATGCGTTCCTTGCCCATCTTCTTCGCCTGAGTCAGCACCTGGAGGTAGCGCGAGAGGCGCGCCGCGACGCCGACGGTGAGGCGATCCGGCGGGCCGCCGGTGGGAGCCGCTTGCAACATCGCCGGGCATTGTGCCGAAAGCCCCTTGCTGGGCCGGACGGTTGTCTCGTGGGCGGCAGCGGCAGACGTAGACTGCCGTCCATGTGCCGGAACATCCGCACCCTCTACAACTTCGAGCCGCCGACGACGGCGACCGAGGTCCACGCTGCCGCCGAGCAGTACGTTCGCAAGGTGAGCGGCATGACCAGGCCGTCGCAGGCGAACGAGGCTGCCTTCAGCCGGGCGGTCGACCAGGTGGCAGCGGTCACCGAGGAGCTGCTGCAGTCGCTCGTCACGTCGGCGGCGCCTCGGGACCGCGAGGTCGAGGCGGAACGTCGCCACGCCCGCGCGGTGAAGCGCTTCCAGCCCGTCGCCTGAACCAGGTGCCAGGCACCGAGGTGCCTGGCACCGTGGCAGGGTGGTCCGAACGGCGGCCGTTGCGCGCCCGAGCGGTCGAGGCATAGGGTCGACCCAACTCTCAACAGCAGGAGGAGCCCGGTAGTCCGCCGGCGGGCCTGTTGTTCCACCACGCTGGACCGTCTCCGAACGGCAACTGGCGCATCATCGATGTCTGGGACTCGCGCGAGACGTTCGACCGCTTCTTCGCCTCGCACGTCCAGCCCGCACTCGTCGACGTCGTCGGCGAGGAGGCACTCGCCAGCGGCGACCCGCCGAAGATCGAGTCCTGGCCCGTCCACAACATCACGCGCGTCTGAGAACCCTCACGCGCCTCTGAGCGCTACCGCGCCAGCTTCCGCCTGAACGCGGCCTCGTCGACGAAGTAGACGAAGGCGCGACGGCCGTCGACCTCGACGACCGGCAGCCATTCGCGGTAGTGCTCCTCGAGCTCCGGCACACCGCCGATGTCGATCTCCTCGAGCTCGAAGGGAAGGTCGGCCCGCACCCGCAGGAGCACATCGCGAGCCCGCTCGCACAGGTGGCACCCGGCGGCGTGGAACAAGGTGACGCGCGGCGCGCTCAGGTGACCCGGAAGCGGACCTTCGCCCGGCTCGGCTGAGCGTCTCGCGGCAAGGTCGGCCAGGCCGCCAGCCGCAGCTCGTAGCCGCCGGGCGCGAGCGGTGCACTCGTCGGGCCTCGCCCGGTGATGCCGAAGCTGTACGACCCGGGCAGCAAATCCCGCAACCGAGCGAGCAGGCCGACGTAGCGACCGCCCGCCGTATAGAGCAGGACGTCGAGCCGGGCGACCGGCTGCACCTGCAGCGCGCCGTCGGCCCGGAGGAGATTGCCTGCCTGCACGGTCAGCACCGCCGGCTTGGTGTCGGACTGCTTGAACGCCCGCGCGCTCAACGAGACGTGCGCGAGCAGGGTCGCCGCCGGCCGCTGGAAGCCGAGCGCCCACGGGACCCGCAGCGGCTCGCTGCCCGCCGGGGCGATCCGGATCACTCCGGTAACCGTGTGCGGCCGCGGTGCGGCGGGAGCGACCACGCGGATCTTGACGCGCGCGGCCGCGCCGATGCCGAGCACCAGGTGGTCCGGCCCCACCTTGAAGCCGAGCGCCTCGGACTCGGCGTTGCTGACGACGCTGATCGACAGCTGGAGCGGCCGCGACGAGACGTTCCGGACGACGAGCGTGCGGGTGCCGTGCCACTTCGGCCCCTCCCAGATGCCGAAGCCGAGTGTCGACGGCTGCGCCGCGACCTCTCCGACCGCGGAGGCGCCGAGCCGGAACGTGCCGGCACCGGCCTCGGTCGCGGAGGCGCCGCCTGCCTCGGCGTAGCCCACCAGCAGGCTCTGCAGCGACGCCCCGTCGAGATCGGGACGCATCTGCGCAAGCAGCGCCGCGCCGCCGGCGACGGTCGCGGCCGCGGCGCTCGTGCCGTTGACGGTCCCGAACACGGGCGACCCGTCGGAGACGGATGGTTCGGAGGTGGCGATCGCGACACCGGGCGCAGCGATGTCCGGCTTGACGCTGCCGTCGAACGCGAGCCCGCGCGAGGAGAAATCGGCGACTTCGCCACGGGCGACGTTCGAGTTCGTGCGGGCAGGGCCGATCGCGATCCCCACATCGAGCCCAGCCCGCTGGGCCGCGAGCAACTCCAGCGCAGGCGCCGTCGGAACGACGACGACCGGGGCGCTCTCCTGAGGAGAGACGCGGAGCGACCCGGCCGGAAGCGCGTCGCCGTACAGCACCAGCGCGGCTGCTCCCGCGTGCGACGCCGACAGAGCCTGGGTCTCCGGGTCACCACCGGCCGGTGCGACGACCGCGCGCCCGGCGACCAGGCTGAAGCCTTTCGAGTCGAAGCTCGCCGCTCCACCGTCGGCGTCGACCCGCGCCAGGGCCAGCGTGAGCGAGTGCGACGGGCCGTTCGAGCCGAGGAGCGGAACGTCGCCGTCGAAGATCACGTCCAGCCCGCGCCGCAGCACGACTCGAGCCTCGGGAAGCGACGTCCGCGTATCGGTGGCAGCGACCGCCAGCGCCCCGGGCGCCGCGGCCGGGGCCGCGACCGAGCCGAAGCCAGGACCGGCGACGCCGTCGTTCCCGGCGGGCGCGACGACCATCGTGTTGAGCGCGAGCGCGCCCGCGACCGCAGCAGCCTCCGGGCCGTCGGTGAAGGCCGCGTACGGCTCGGCGACGCCGACCAGCGCGACGCGCACGGCGTCATGACAGTCGCCGTCGCCGTTCGGGTCGACGGCGCGCTCGAGGCCGGCGATCAGCTGATCGGTGCGGCTGAACACGAGCTCTCGCCCGCTGCTCGTCGGCTGCCAGCCGGCGACGCGAATCGGCAGAATCGTCGCGTCGGGCGCGACGCCGTGCAGCCCGCCGGGGCCGTCGGATCCGGCGAGGATGCCGGCCAGCTCGGTCCCGTGACGCTCGACCTGGGAGGGATCACGCAGATTCGAACGGGCGGATGCGTCGGCGCCGCCGTCGACGATGTCGAAGCCGGAGAGCAACCGTCCCCGCAGGTACGCCTGGTTGAGGTCGACCCCGGTGTCGAGCAGCGCGATCGTGACGCCGCGACCGGTCGAGCCCGGGAGCTCCGCGCCGGGCCAGTGCCCGCTCGTCGCCGAGAACGCCTTCGACGACAGCACCGAGTTCGACGTCGCCGCGGGGTACGCGGCTCTCACCGGGTAGACGCCGCGCACCTCGGGGTTGTTCTCGAGCAACGGCACGGCCCGCGGGTCGAGTGCCGCCGCGAAGCCGTCGATGACGCGTGTGTAGCTGAAGTCCGGCCGGACCTGCAGGCCGTGCGCCGCGAGCGACAGCAGGACCTCCTTCTGGGCGGCGATCGCCTGCGTGCTCCACGCGCGCTCCTGGCTCTCCGTCGCGAACCGGAGCTTCGCGAGCCGATCGGCCACCGACGGCGTCTTGAGCAGCACGATCATCCGCTGTCCCGTCGGCGTCGCCGCGCGCGGGCCGCCGACGAGTCCGAGCCAGCTGGCGGGGCGCGTCGTCGAGCCGCTCACGCGGCCGCCGGCCGAGACGGCGAGCACCAGCGCGACCGTGGCGGCTGCGCCGGCGAACAGGAGCGCGACACTACGCGGAAGGTTGCGCATCGAGTGAAAGGTAGTCGGGGTACGGGACGGCTCGGCTGTAGCGCGCTGCCGATGCGATCATCGCTGCGTTGTCGGTGCAGAGCAGCAGCGGCGCGAACGCGGCGTCGGGGAGGGCAGCCCGCAGCTCGCTGTTCGCGGCCACGCCGCCCACGACGGCGATGGTCTCGGCACGAGTCGCGCGCGCGCGTTCGACGAGCGCCGTCACGATCGCCCGCTGATACGAGGCGGCGAGATCGGCGCGCCGCAGCTCGAGCTCCTGAGCAGCCAGCTCACGCACGGTGTACAGCAGCGCCGTCTTGACGCCCGAGAACGAGAAGTCGAGGCCGCCAACACGCGCGACGGGGAAGTCGAACGACGTCGGGTCGCCGTCTCGTGCAAGTGCGTCGAGCTCGGCCCCGCCGGGATAGCCGAGGCCGAGCAGCCGCGCGCCCTTGTCGAAAGCCTCGCCTGCGGCGTCGTCGAGCGTCGTGCCGAGCACGCGATACGCCGAGCGCTCGGTCACGTCGAGCAGCATCGTGTGGCCGCCGCTCGCGAGCAGGCAGGTGAACGGAGGCTGCAGGTCGAGCGGCCGCAGGTAGAGCGACGCGACGTGGCCGTGCAGATGGTTGACGGGGACGAGCGGACGCCGATGGGCCCATGCGAGGGCCTTGGCGGCCGACACGCCCACGAGCAGCGCCCCGATCAAGCCCGGCCGCGTCGTCACCGCCACCGCGTCGAGCTCGGGGAGCGACACTCCGGCCGTGCGCAGCGCCTCGTCCACCACCGGCGTCACCAGCTCGAGATGCCGGCGGCTCGCGACCTCCGGGACGACGCCGCCGAAACGAGCGTGCAGCTCGGCCTGAGACGCGACGACGTTCGCGACGATCTCGCCGTCGCCGGTGATCACCGCGGCGGCAGTCTCGTCGCAGGAGGTCTCGATCCCGAGAATCACACGCGCGCGTCCCTCCACATGATGAGGGCGTCCTCCCGATTGTCCGTGTAGTACCCGCGCCGCAAGCCGCGCGCCTCGAAGCCGAGCGTCTCGTACAGGCTGATCGCGCCCTCGTTCGAGACGCGCACCTCGAGCGTGTACCCGCGCCGCTCGTCGTCACGCGTCACCTCGAACAGCCGCTCGAGCAGGCGCGTCGCGATTCCGCGCCGCTGGCGATCCGGGTCGACTGCGACGTTCATCACATGCCAGGCATCCACGTACCGCGAATTGACGATGTAGCCCACGAGCTCCTCACCCTCGAACGCGCCGAGGCAGATCGAGGTCGGCTTGGCGAGCTCAGACGCGAACATCGCGCGCGACCAGGGCGTCGGGTACGCGCGCTGCTCGATCGAGTCGATCCCATCGAGGTCGCCGAGGCCGAGCGCGCGGATCTCGATCATCACCGCCGTCATGAAACGGCCTTCGCGTCGGGCTCGCGGACGTAGAGTGGCTCGACGAGCGCCGCGTCGCCGAAGGCGCCGGCGCGCGCCGCGAGCAGGAGCGGATCGGGACGGTGCACGCGGTCGACGTCCGGGGGAACGGTCGCGCCGCGAGCTTCGAAGATCGCGCGGTAGCGAATCGCACCGTCACCGACGAGCCGCATCCCGTCGACCGCAAGCTCGTCGGGCGCGCAAACGCGCGGCCCAGGCGCGAAGACCTCACCGCGGCGAGCGTCGATCACCGGCAGCCCGCCCGAGAACGCGTCAAGTGTCGAGACGCCTGCAACGGGCACGTCGAGCGCAAATGACAGCGAGCGCGCGATCGCGAGCCCGATGCGAATGCTCGTGAAGCTCCCCGGGCCGCAGCCGACGACGACACCCTCGAGCGCACTCGGGTCGTCGACGAGGCGGTCGACGAGCTCGAGCACGTCGCCGGCGCGCGGCGTCGCGAGGCGCCGGCCGCCGGGGGACAAGGCGCAGACGGCGCCGAAGGAGGTGGCGGTGTCGAAGGCGAGGATCGTCATTGCTCCACGATGCTGACGCTGCGATGCGAGCGGTCGACGTGTCCGAGGGTAACGACGGCGCGCGGCGCCGGAAGCCAGTCTCCCGCATGCTCCGGCCACTCGACAAACACGACTGCACCGTCGAAGTACGGCTCGAGGTCGCCCCATTCCTCCGGCGAGAGGCCGGCGAGCCGGTAGAGGTCGAGGTGGGCGACGGGAGTCTGCGCTGCATACCGGTGGCCGAGCGTGAAGGTCGGGCTCGAGATCGGCTCGGTGACGCCGAGCGCCCGGGCGGCGCCGCGGACGAAGGTGGTCTTGCCGGTGCCCAGCTCACCCGACACGGCGACGACGTCGCCGGCCTGAAGCCGCCCTGCGAGCTCCGCGGCGAGCGCCGCAGTCTCCTCCGGGGAGCTGGTCACGGTGGTCATGCACCGGAAATGGTGCCTGCTAGAAGAGGCCGAGCTGGACCGGCTGGGCGACCGGCGCCTCGAACGGCTCCGGCGCGGGAGGCGGCTCGGGCCGGCGCCCGAGCAGCCCGGGCAGTCGTGCGAAGTCGGACTGCAGCACGTCCAGCGTCCGCGGCGTGTACAGCGCCGCAGCCGGATGGAAGAGCGGGTAGAGGAGCACGGTGCGGCCGCCCAGGCAGACCTCCTGCTCCTGTCCGTGCACGCGCGTGATGCCGGTGGGCTTGCCGGAGAGCAGCTTCGTCGCGAAGTTGCCGAGGGTCGCCACGACGGTCGGCTGGATCAGCTCGATCTGCCGGAAGAGATGGCCCTCGCACGCCTCGATCTCCTCCGGGAGCGGGTCGCGGTTGCCCGGGGGCCGGCACTTGAGGACGTTCGCGATGTACACGTCCTCGCGGGCGAGCCCGATCTCGGCGAGCAACTTCGAGAGCAGTTGGCCGGCGGCGCCGACGAACGGCACCCCCTGCTTGTCCTCATGGAACCCCGGCGCTTCGCCGACGAACATCAGGTCGGCGGTCGGCGACCCCACCCCGAAGACGACCTGGGTCCGTCCTGCAGCGAGCGCGCACCGCTCGCAGCCCGCGACGACGTCGCCGTAGGCGATCAGCGAAAGATCAGCAGCAGCCACAACCGCCGCCGCAACAGCCGCCGCCGAAGCTGGGCTGTCCGGCGGTGCCGTGCGCTGCGAACGACGTCGAGAACTGCTTGACGACCGTGCTCTTGCCGCAATCGGGGCACGCCGGGTCGGGATCGGACATCCCCACCAGCTCCTCGAAATGAGCCTCACAGGTCATGCAGACGTAGTCGTAGATCGGCATCGGGTCAACCCTACCAGCGGCATCTTGGCGCGCCGATCGGACGGCTCGCGGTACGCTTCCGGTGCCCGGCATCCGCGAGGAGTTGGAGCCAGTATCGATGTTCGAGAGCGTCACCGTCATCGGCGCCGGCCGCGCCGGCTCGGCAGTCGCCGCCCGCCTGCGCGAGCAAGGCGTCCGCGTGGCCGACGAGGGCGAGCTGCGGCTGCTGTGCGTGCCGGACCGGGCGATCGCCGAGGTTGCACGTGCCATTCCGGTCGGTCCGTGGGTCGCACATGTATCGGGTGCGACGCCGCTCGGCGACCTCGCGCCGCACGTCCGGCGCTTCTCGCTGCATCCGTTGCAGACGCTCACGCGCGCGCGCGGGCCCGAGCAGCTCGACGGAGCTTGGGCCGCGGTCACCGGAGAGAGCACCGAGGCGCTCGACCACGCCCAGGCATTGGCCGGCGCGCTTGGTCTTCGCTCGTTCGTGCTCGCAGACGACCGTCGGGCGCTCTACCACGCAGGCGCGGCGATGGCGTCGAACTTCCTGGTGACGCTCCATCGCGCCGCGTCGCAGCTGCTCGTCGACGCAGGCGCACCTCCCGAGGCCCTGCGGCCGCTGATGGAGCGGACGATCGCGAACGACTTCGAGCTGACCGGCCCGATCGCCCGCGGCGACGACGGCACGGTCGAACGGCATCGAGCTGCGATCCGCGCCGAGGAACCGGAGCTCGAACCGCTCTACGCGGCGCTCGCGGAGGCGACACGAGCGTGAGAGTCGTGCGGACGATCGCGGAGACCCGCGCGGCGCTGCATCGCGACTCCCAGCCGGTCGTCGGCCTCGTGCCGACGATGGGCGGCCTGCACGCGGGTCACGTCGCACTGTTCGCCGAGGCGCGCCCGGAGTGCGACCTGCTCGTGGCGAGCCTGTTTCTCAACCCGGCGCAGTTCTCCGACCGCGCCGACCTCGATGCGTATCCGCGCGACCTCACCGCCGACGCCGCCGCCGCCGAGGCGGCCGGCGTCGACCTGCTGTTCGCGCCGGCCGTTGCAGAGATGTACCCGCCCGACTTCGCGACGTGGGTGGAGCCGGCCGGCGCCGCCGAGGGGCTCGAGTCCGACCATCGCCCCGGCCACTTCCGCGGCGTCGCGACGGTCTGCCTCAAGCTGTTCAACATCGTCCGCCCACAGCTCGCTTGGTTCGGGCGCAAGGACGCCCAGCAGGTGGCCATGCTCAAGCAGCTCGTGCGCGACCTCGACCTCGAGGTCGCGATCCGGGTCGTCGACACGGTGCGAGACGCCGACGGGCTGGCGCTCTCCTCGCGCAACGACCGGCTCACACCTGCCGAACGCGCGACCGCCGCGGCGATCCCGCGCGCGCTCGCGACACACGACGAGGCGCGTGCCAGATCCGTCCTCGCCGAGGCGGGGATCACCCCGGACTACCTCACCGTCGCCGACCTGGACGGCAGCACGCTCGCGGTCGCCGCACGGATCGGCTCGACTCGACTGATCGACAACGTCCTCCTGGAAGGAGACCCGCGATGAGCACCCGCCCACGCACGCCGGGCGCCGCGACCCCGGCCCCGGGGAAGCTGCCGCTGCCGGAGCTCGCCGAGATGAAACGGCGCGGCGACCGGATCGTGATGATCACCGCGTACGACGCGCCGGCTGCGCGCATCGCCGACGATGCCGGCGTCGAGCTGATCCTCGTCGGCGACACGGCCGCCATGGTGATGCTCGGGCATACGTCGACGCTGCCGGTCACGCTCGACGAGATGATCTTCCTGACACGGGCGGTCACAAGGGTCGCCCGCCGCCCGCTCGTCGTGGGCGACCTTCCGTTCGGGACGTACGAGGTGTCCGACGAGCAGGCAGTCGCGAGTGCGATCCGGATGGTGAAGGAGGGCGGCGCCGACGTCGTCAAGCTCGAAGGAGCCGGCCGGATGCTCGCGCGCGTGAGTGCGATCGCCCAGTCGAACATCGGCGTGATGGGGCACGTCGGCCTGACGCCACAGTCGGCGACGAAGCTCGGAGGGTTCAAGGCGCAGGGCCGAACGGCGGACGCCGCGAAGCGCCTGCTCGACGACGCGCTCGCGCTCCAGGAGGCGGGTGCGTTTGCGGTCGTGCTCGAGGCGGTTCCCGCCGCAGTCGCCGCACGCGTGACCGAGGCGCTCGCGGTGCCGACGATCGGCATCGGCGCCGGCGCAGCGACCGACGGCCAGGTGCTCGTGTGGCACGACATGCTCGGGATGTACGAAGGCCCGACCCCCCGCTTCGTCAAGCAGTACGCGGACCTGGCCGAGACGATCGGCGACGCGATCTCTCGCTACGCCGCGGACGTGCGCTCGGGCGCGTTCCCGGAGGACACGCACACATACCGCATCACGCCGGAGGAACTGGCCGCCTTCGAGTCGGCGCTCGGATCGCACAGCGGATAAGTCAAGTCACGTCACGCCGAGAACGAGGCCGATCGCGATCGGGACACCGAGCGTCAGCGCGACTGCCGCGCTGGCCCGTGCCCACGTCCAGCCGTGCACCGTGCGGACTCCGACGAGGAGGAGGACGAGCGCCCAGGCGAGGAACACTGCGCCGAGCAGTTCGAAGACACGCGCGCCGGTGCCGGCGTCGCTCCCGCCGGTGCGAAAGACGTCCTCGCCGTAGAGCGCCAGGCGAACCGGCCAGAGAACGAGCGAGAGCGCGATCGGAACGGCCGCGAAGGCGATGACGTGCCGCGTTCGGCGGTAGCTCCCGTGCGAGCCGAACAGCCTCACGGCGCCGTGCAGCAGCGCGCCAAAGGCGAAATAGGCGAACGTGGCGTAGAGGCCACCAGCGATGAACGCCCAAACGGCCACGAGCAGGCCGTCGTAGGAGGAGTCGTCCATCAGATGTCCGGCCGTGCCGGTCGAGAGCACGAGCGCGATGCCGGCGAGCAGCACGATCCCGAGCACCGGCTCGGCGCGGTCCGAAGCCGACTCGGGGCCTTCATCGCGCAACGCCGCGAACACCGGGCGCGGCCGCTGCAGGACGAGCACGGCGCGGAGCCACCAGTCGCGCATGCCGCGTTCGATCTCTACCGGCGCAGTCGTCGCCACGAAACCGAGCCTAGCTAGAGGCTCAAGCCTCTAGGAGCTGAGGGTGACCGTCTGCCCGTCGTGGCAGCGGAACTCGGTCTGCCCGAGGATGCCGCCGCGCTGGGCCACGGGCGGCTTGCCGTCGCGGCAGATCGTGTGGTGCCGATTCACCCACCCGGCGAGCACGCCCGCAGCGAAGACGACGGCGCAGGCCCCGCCCAGCAGAAGCAGCACCGTCCGCCGGCTCTTGACGTTGAGCCTCATGCAGCGACGGCGTCGCGCGCGAGCAGCCGCCGGAGGAACTGCCCGGTATACGACTCCTCGACGAGCGCGACGTCCTCGGGCGTGCCCGTCGCGATCACCTCGCCGCCGGCCTCGCCGCCGTGCGGACCGAGGTCGACGATCCAGTCAGCCTGCTTGATCACGTCGAGGTTGTGCTCGATCACGAGCACGGTGTTGCCGCTGTCGGCGAGCCGCTGCAGCACGACGAGCAGCTTCTCGATGTCGGCGAAATGCAAGCCGGTCGTCGGCTCGTCGAGGATGTAGAGCGTCTTGCCGGTGGCCACCTTCGACAACTCGGCGGCAAGCTTGACTCGCTGCGCCTCACCGCCTGACAGCGTCGTCGCCGGTTGTCCGAGCGTCATGTAGTCGAGCCCGACGTCGTGCAACGTCTGCAGACGGCGGCGGATCTTGGGGATCTTCGCGAAGAAGCGCAGCGCCTCCTCGACGGACATCTCGAGCACGTCGGAGATCGTCTTGCCCTTGAACCGCACCTCGAGCGTCTCGCGGTTGTAGCGCTTACCTTTGCACGTCTCGCACGGCACGTAGACGTCGGGCAGGAAGTGCATCTCGATCTTGATCTGCCCGTCGCCCTTGCACGTCTCGCAGCGGCCGCCCTTCACGTTGAACGAGAACCGCCCGGGCTTGTAGCCGCGCACCTTCGCGTCGGGCGTCAGCGAGTACAGCTCGCGGATGTGCGTGAAGAGATCCGTGTACGTCGCCGGGTTCGAGCGGGGCGTGCGGCCGATCGGACGCTGGTCGATCTCGATCACCTTGTCGAACGCCTCGATCCCCTCGACGTCGGCGTGCTTCCCCGGCTTGATGCGCATGCGGTTCAGCCGGTTCGCGAGCGCCTTGTAGACGATCTCGTTCACGAGCGTCGACTTCCCGGAGCCGGAGACGCCGGTGACCGCGATGAACTTGCCGATCGGGAACTCGACGTCGATCGACTTGAGGTTGTGCTCGGCCGCACCGCGGACGACGAACCAGCCGTTGTCGATCTCTCGCCGCTCCGGCACCTCGATCGCACGCGTGCCCGACAGGAACTGCCCGGTCACCGATTTCTTGGTGCGCTGCACCTTCGCAGCGGTCCCCTCCGCGACGACGTGCCCGCCGTGCTCCCCTGCACCGGGCCCCATGTCGACGAGCCAGTCGGCGCTTCGCATCATCTGCTCGTCGTGCTCGACGACGATCACCGTGTTGCCGAGATCGCGGAGCCGCTCGAGCGTGCCGATCAGCTTGTCGTTGTCGCGCTGGTGCAGGCCGATCGACGGTTCGTCGAGGATGTAGAGGACGCCGACGAGCTGGCTGCCGATCTGCGTCGCCAGGCGCAGCCGCTGAGCCTCGCCTCCCGACAGTGTGGCCGACGCGCGGTCGAGCTGCAGGTAACCGACACCGACGTCGTCGAGGAAGGTCAGCCGCTCGCGGATCTCCTTGACGACCCGGTGGCCGATCAGCTGTTCGGTGTCGGTCAGCTCGAGGGAGTCCAGGAACTCGAGCGCCCGCGACACCGACTGGCGCGTGAACTCGTGGATGTTCTTCCCGCCGACGAGCACGGCGAGCACCTCGGGCTTGAGCCGCGCGCCCTTGCACACGGGGCACGGGCGGAACGACATGTACTCCTCGATCCGCTCGCGCTGCGAGCTCGAGTCGGTCTCGCGGTAGCGCCGCTCGAGCGAGGTCACGATGCCCTCGAACGCGATCATGTACGAGCGCCGGCGGCCCATCCGGTTGCGGTACTGCACGTACACCTTGTCGCCGTCGGTGCCCGACAGGAAGTACGCCTGCTGCTCGTTCGTCAGCTCCTGCCACGGGACGTCCGTCGGGATCTCGTAGCGATCGGCGATCGCCTGGATCACGGCCTCGTAGAACCCGGAGCCGCCGACCGCCCACGGCACGAGCGCGCCGTCGTCGATCGAGAGGGTCGGGTCGGGCACGAGCAGGTCCGGGTCGATCTCCTGCTGCGCTCCGAGCCCCGTGCAGCGCGGGCAGGCTCCGTGTGGTGAGTTGAACGAGAAGATGCGCGGCTGCAGCTCGGGCAGCGACACGCCGTGCTCGGGACACGCGAACTTCTCGCTGTACGTCCGCGTCTCACCGCTGCGCGGGCCGCCTCGGCGGCCTGCGCCGTCGGGAACCTCGACGAGGTCGATCGCGACGAGCCCTTCGGCGAGCGCGACCGCGGTCTCGACCGACTGTGCCAGCCGCGTGCGCAGGTCCTCCTTCAGCACGAGCCGGTCGACCACGACCTCGATCGTGTGCTTGAACTTCTTGTCGAGCGTCGGCGGCTCTTCGAGCGTGTGCTGCTCGCCGTCGACCTTGACCCGCGAGAAGCCCTCGTTGCGGAGCTCCTCGAACAGGTCGCGGTACTCGCCCTTGCGGTCGCGGACGACCGGCGCGTTGACCGTGAACCGGGTACCGGCCGGGAGCGCGAGGATCTGCTCGACGATCGAGTCGACCGACTGGCCTGCGATCGGCCTGCCGCAGATCGGGCAGTGCGGCCGCCCCACCCGCGCGTACAGCAGCCGCAGGTAGTCGTAGATCTCGGTGACGGTGCCGACCGTCGAGCGCGGGTTCCGCGACGTCGTCTTCTGGTCGATCGAGATCGCCGGGCTGAGCCCGTCGATCGAGTCGACGTCGGGCTTCTCCATCATCTGGAGGAACTGGCGCGCGTACGCGCTCAGGCTCTCGACGTAGCGGCGCTGGCCCTCGGCGTAGATCGTGTCGAAGGCGAGGCTCGACTTGCCGGAGCCGGAGAGCCCGGTGATGCAGATGAGGGCGTTCCGCGGGAGCCGGACCGTGACGTCCTTCAGGTTGTGCTCCCGGGCGCCGTGGACGACGAGTTCGTCGGCTGCCATGGGACGGTCATTGTATCTACCGAACGTACGTTCGTCTAGGCGTGAGTCGACCGAGAGGCGACACTCAGCGCGTGGAGACCTCCGTCCGCGACCTGCGCCTCGTCGCCGCGGCGATCGCCGTGTCGGGCCTGGGCGACTTCGTGGCCGTGATCGCGCTCGCGCTGCGCACCAACGAGCAGTGGAAGGGCATCGGCGTGTCGGTGATCTTCATCGCGCTCTGGTCGCCGATCGCGATCCTCGCCGGCCACGTCGGCCTGATCGTCGACCGGTTCGAGACCCGCGCGGTGGCGATCGCCGCTGCGCTGTTCCAGTGCGCCGTCGCGGCCGCGCTCGCGTTCGCGACCGGATCGATCGCGGCGATCCTCGCGTTGACGTTCCTGCTCGGCGTCGGGGCGGCGATCGGCCAGTCGGCCGAGTTCGCGCTCGTGCCGCTGCTCGCAGGGCCGCGCTCGCTGGCCCGCGCCAACGGCGTCGTCGAGTCCGCCCGCAGCCTCGGCTTCGCGTTCGGGCCGCTCGCGGGTGGTGCGCTCGCCGCGAGCGCGGGCACGAAGTGGGCGCTGCTGGCCGACGCGGCGTCGTTCCTCGGGATCGGAGCAGCTCTCGCCTCGGTCGGTGTTCGGCGCCGGGCGGCGCGCGTCACCGGGGCTGCAGTCCGTGCCCGCGACGGCTTGACGATTCTCTTCTCCGAGCGCTCGCTCGCCGCGGCGATGACCGCGGGAGCGCTCACCCTCGTCTTCATGTCGGCGACGATCCCGGGAGACTTCGTCTACGTGACGGACGACCTCCACCGGTCGGCGCTCGCCCTCGGGCTCGTGATCACGGTCTGGGCGTCGGCGATGATCCTCGCGTCCACCCTGCTCGCGCCGCGCGTGCCTGTCGAGGCGGTCGTCGTGGTCGCGTTGCTCGCGGCCGCGACCCAGGGCTTCTCGAAGTTCCTCGCCCCGTTCTGGATGGTCTTCCCGTTCATGTGCGCCTGCTACCTCTTCGGCGGGCTCAGCCACGGCGTCAAGAACACGCTCTTCCGGACGCTGATCCACCAGCGCATCGAGCCGGCGCGACACGGGCAGGCCTTTGCGGCCTACAACGGGCTACGAAACGGCGCCGAGCTGATCGCTCTCGCGGCCGGCGGCGCGCTCGTCGCGGGGATCGGCGGCGCCGGGACGCTGTGGGCAGCCGGTGGTGCAGCAGGCGTCACGGGCCTGCTCGGCGTGCTCGTGCTTTCGTCACGGCGCAGGCCTCAGACGGAGGCTGCCCGCGCGAACGCGTCGTAGGTGTCGTCGCCGAACAGCACGAACCGGACGAGCTCGAGACCGTGCCCGCGCACGGCGGCGACGGCCACCTGCGCGGCAAGCTCGGCCGGGTAGCCGTACAGGCCGCACGAGATCGCCGGGAAGGCGACCGTGCTCGCGCCGAGGTCGGCGGCGACCTCGAGCGACCGCCGGTGGCAGGACGCGAGCAGCTCGGCCTCGCCCGCACTGCCGCCATGCCAGACGGGACCGACGGTGTGGATCACCCAGCGGGCGGGCAGGTCGCCCGCCGTCGTCGCCTTCGCATCGCCGGTCTCGCAGCCGCCGAGCAGGCTGCACTCGGCGAGGATCTGCGGCCCACCAGCACGGTGGATCGCGCCGTCCACGCCGCCGCCGCCGAGCAACGAGCTGTTCGCAGCGTTGACGACCGCGTCGACGCGCTGGGCGGTGATGTCACCGCGGACGACCTCGATCAAGCCTTGCGCCAGCGGCCGAACACGAGGCCGCCGAGGGTGAAGCCCAGGCCGAACGTCCCGACCGAGAAGCCTCCGATCGCGATCGCCTTCCGCCACGGCGAGAGGCGCTGCCAGCGACCGAGCGCCTCGCGCTCCTCCGCGGTCAGCGGTTCGCCACGCCTCTGCTTGCGCAGCGCGCCGCCTGCCCGGAGCCCGAGGTACAGGTCGTCGAAGATCTCCGACTGATCGTCGGCCATCGCACTCACTGTATAGCCTGCTTCGCCGGTGGCTACACGCATCCTGCACGTGTCCGACCTCCACGTCGGGGCGCGTCACGACCCGGTCGTCGAGCAGGCATTGCAGGCGCTGGCCGAGCAGACCGCGCCCGACCTCGTGGTCGCGAGCGGCGATCTCACCCATCGCGGACGCCGCGACCAGCACGAGGGCGCTGCCGAGCTGCTGCGGTCGCTCGACCGGCCGGTGCTCGCGGTCCCGGGCAATCACGACATCCCGTACTCGTTTCCGGCGCGCTTCACCCAGCCGTGGCGCGAGTTTGACCGGCAGTGGGAGACGACCGAGCCCGTCCATGAGGACGCCGGCGCACTCGTCGTCGGGCTGAACTCTGTGCGGCCGTGGCGCCATCAGTCGGGTGGGCTCTCGGCGTCGCAGCTCGACCGAGCCGAGGTGCGGCTGCGCGACGCGGCCGACGGAGCGCTGCGGATGGTCGTGCTCCACCACCAGCTCGTGAATGCCCCCTGGCGAACGCGCAAGCGCCCGCTCGCAGACCGCGGAACCGTGCTCGCGCGACTCGTCGCCGCAGGAGCGGAGCTGCTCGTCGGCGGGCACGTCCACCAGGGCGCGGTCGCGGAGCGGCACGAGTTCGAGGTGACGAGCGAGGACAGCGCCGGAGCCGTCGTGACCACGTCCCCCGGTCTGGGCCAGCCGCGGCCGCACCGGCACGGCGAAGCGCGCGGCTGTCTCGTCTACCGCATCGACTCGTCGACGATCGCCGTCGACACCTACATCTGGCGCGGTGGCGGCTGGGGGCTCACGGCGACGAGGACGTTCCCCCGCGGCCGCGAGCCCCTCGCCACTTCGAGCTAGACCGTCCGTGGCGAACGCGAGGCCATCATGCGGCCGTAGACCGCCGTGAGGACGATCGCGATGATCACGCCGATCACGAAGCGCCAGAACCCGTGCGCGACGAGACCGCCGATGACCAGCGAGACGATGCCGAGCACGGTCGTCACGATCCATCCCATCGGATCGGCCCCTGGATGGAAGAGCCGTCCGAGCGCTCCGACGACCGCGCCCACGATGATCAGCCATACCCATGTCATGGGCGGCCCTTACCCGCTCAGCCTGCTGTTGACTCCTGCTCGAGCTGCGCCCGCTTCTCGGCGAGCTCGTCGTCGTCGATCACACCGGCGCGATGGAGCTCCTCGAGCGCCGCGACCAGGCGTGCCTGCTGGATCCGCCGCGGGTCGGGCGTGAGCCGGTCGGGGTCGAGGCCGAGCTTGCGGATGCGCTCGCGCTGCTGCTCGACGCCCAACCCGGTCTTGGGGAAGACGAGCGCGCCGGGGCCGAAGATCGGGCGCCGCTGCACGAACCGCCGGTAGGAGGCGACCAGGGCGATCGCGATCCCGAACGAGAGGAACGAGATCACGTAACCGTTGTCGTCGGAGATGGCCTTGCCGATCACGGCGCCCACGATCGAGCCGGTGAGCCCGATCGCCAGGGTCAGCCAGACCGGCATCGGGTCCGGCCCCGGAATGGCCAGCCGCGCGAGCGCGCCCGTGAAGAACCCGGAGAACAGGATCGCGAGGACCAGCCCCAGGCTCATGTGCCGCCCCGGAGGTCGCGTCCGTCGAGCCTACGGCTCATGCCGTCGCCTCGGCGAGCGCGCCGAGGTCGCGGCGCAGCTCCTTGATCTCGTCGCGCAGCTTCGCCGCGTACTCGAACCGCAGCTCCTCGGCCGCCTGGAACATCTCTTCCTCGAGCGTGATCACGAGCTTCTCGAGCTCGTCGCGCGACATGCCCTCGATCTTGTCCCCGCGGCGGCGCCGCGACGACGGGACGTGCGGCTGCTCGAGCGCCAGGAACTCGGCGATGTCGGAGACGCCCTTGACGACCGAGAGCGGCTTCGTGCCGTGCTCCTCGTTGTAGGCGAGCTGGACGCTCCGCCGGCGGTTGGTCTCCTCGAGCGCGCCCTTGATCGCCTCGGTCAGCTTGTCGGCGTACATGAGCACCCGCCCGTTGACGTGCCGCGCGGCGCGTCCGATCGTCTGCACGAGTGCCGTGCGGCCGCGCAGGAAGCCCTCCTTGTCGGCGTCGAGGATCGCGACGAGCGACACCTCCGGAAGGTCGAGCCCCTCGCGCAGCAGGTTCACGCCGACCAGCACGTCGTACTCGCCGAGCCGCAGCTCGCGGATGATCTGGATCCGTTCGAGCGTGTCGATCTCCGAGTGGAGGTACCGCGCCTTGACGCCGGCCTCGAGCAGGTAGTCGGTGAGGTCCTCGGACATCTTCTTCGTCAGCGTCGTCACGAGCACCCGTTCGCCGACCTCTTCGCGGCGCCGGATCTCGTTGAGCAGGTCGTCGATCTGGTTCCTCGTCGGCCGGAGCTCGACCTCGGGATCGACGAGGTACGTCGGGCGGATCAGCTGCTCGGCGACGCGCGCGCTCTGCCGCAGCTCCCACGCGCCGGGCGTCGCGGACACGAACACCAGCTGCGGCACCTTCTGCAGGAACTCGTCGAAGCGCAGCGGACGGTTGTCGAGCGCCGACGGCAGCCGGAACCCGTAGTCGACCAGCGTCTGCTTGCGCGAACGGTCGCCCTCGTACATGCCGCCGATCTGCGGGACCGTCTGGTGCGACTCGTCGACAAAGATCACGAAGTCGTCCGGGAAGTAGTCGAGCAGCGTGAACGGGTGCGAGCCCGCCGGCCTTCCTTCGAGGATCCGCGAGTAGTTCTCGATGCCGGAGCAGAAGCCGAGCTCCTGCAGCAGCTCCAGGTCGTACTCGGTGCGCTGGCGGATGCGGTGCGCCTCGAGCATGCGGCCGTCCTGCTCGAACTTGGCGACCTGCTGCTCGAGCTCGTCCTTGATCTCCGAGACTGCGCGCTCGATCGTCGGCTTCGAGGTGACGTACTCGGTCGCCGGCCAGATCGCGAGGTTGTCGAGCTTCGAGTAGACCTCGCCCGTGAGCGGGTCGAAGTGCGTGATCTGCTCCACCTCGTCGCCGAAGAAGGAGACGCGGTACGCAGTCTCGGCATTCGCCGGCTGCACTTCGAGGACGTCGCCCTTCACGCGGAAGCGACCGCGCCCGAGCACCGCGTCGTTCCGGACGTACTGCGAGTCGATCAGCTTCCGCAGCACCGCGTCGCGGTCCTGCTCGGCGCCGAGCTCGAGGTAGAGAAGGCGGTCGCGCCACTCCTCCGGCGAGCCGAGGCCGTAGATGCACGAGACCGAGGCCACCACGACCACGTCCCGCCGCGTGAAGAGCGCGGATGTCGCGGCGAGCCGGAGCCGCGCGATGTCGTCGTTCTGCGAGGAGTCCTTCTCGATGTAGAGGTCGGCCTGAGGCACGTAGGCCTCGGGCTGGTAGTAGTCGTAGTACGAGACGAAGTACTCGACCGCGTTCGACGGGAAGAACTCGCGGAACTCGTTGCAGAGCTGGGCAGCCAGCGTCTTGTTGTGGGCGATCACAAGCGCGGGCTTCTGGACCTGCTCGATGATCCAGGCCATCGTCGCGGTCTTGCCGGTGCCCGTCGCCCCCAGGAGCGTCTGGTAGCGCTCGCCGGCCCGGAGCCCGGCCGAGAGCTTCTCGATCGCGTCGGGCTGGTCGCCCGTCGGCCTGTAGGACGCGGCTGTCCGGAGCGGTGGCATGAACGGACAGGGTACTGAGGACGGCGAGCATGAAGCCAACGGCCGAGTGCCCGGCTACCTTCAGGGCGTGCGCCGACTGGGACTCGCCGCGCTCGCGGCACTCGCGGTCGCTGCGCCAGCTCGTGCTGCGACGCTGACGGTCTCGCCGTCCGTGTTGAACCCCCACCGGGCGGTCCTCCAGGTCCAGGTGAAGCTGTCGCTGCGCCGGCAGGTGGGCGTGCAGCTGGCGACGCTTTCCGGTCGCCGGGTGGGCTGGATCGTGCGGCCGTCGCGGCGGCGGGCGCTCGCGATCGGCTGGGACGGGCGGATCGGGGGCCGCCGCGTGAAGGACGGCCGCTACCAGGTGCGACTGCTCTACCGCTCGGCCGTGCTCGCGACCGCTCCGCTACGGATCGACACGCATCCGCCGGTGCTGCACGACCTGCACGTCGACGACGGCACGATCCCGTTCGCCGGCGACGGGCCGCTGCTCACCACCGTCAGTCCGAACGGCGACGGGTTCCGCGACGCCGCCGACATCCACTTCGTGCTGCGGGAGGCGGCGACCGTGACGATGGAGGTGACGCGCACCGTCAAGATCCCGCATCCCTTCGTGACGACCACTACGCGGCTCGGGCGCGGCGCGCACACGCTCACGTGGCAACCGCCGGCGAACCTCAACCCGCGCACTTACCTGATCCGCCTGACTGCGGTCGACGCGGTCGGAAACGCGATCGTCTACGGCGCGCCGAACGCGTTCACGGGCAGGCATCCCCGCGGCCCGGCCGTGCGTCTGCAGGGCATCGACGCCGGGTTCACGCAGCCGAGCTACGCACCCGGGGAGCTTGCGCGGATCCATATCGCGACCGACGAGCCGTCGCTGACGATGCGCGTCTTCCAGGCCGGGCCGGAGAAGGTCGTCACGTACGCCGACAATCAGATGGCCGGCGTCGAGATCGACGAAGGACCGGAGACGATCGATTGGTCGCAATGGCGCAGCCGGGAGCACACGATCACGTTCCCGATCCCGAACGTAGCGAGCGGGCTCTACTACGTGCAGTTCGGCGGGCCAGACAACCGCGTCGGCTACGCCACGTTCGTCGTTCGGCCCGTCCTGCTCGGTGCGACGAGCCGCGTGCTCGTGATCCTGCCGACGAACACGTGGCAGGCCTACAACTTCCAGGACGTCGACGGGAACGGGTACGGCGACACGTGGTACGCAGGCCCGCCGAACCGGAAGGTCGACCTCGGCCGCACCTATACCGCGCGCGGGCAGCCGCCGCGGTTCTACCGTTACGACCTTCCCTTTCTGCACTGGTTCTACTGGTCGGGAAAGAGCGCCGAGTTCATCTCGGACTCCGACTTCGACCTGATCGGATCGGGAGACGAGCTCGCGCGCGCGTACGACCTGGTCGTGTTCGAAGGACACGAGGAGTACGTGAAGGCGCACGAGTACGACGTGATCCAGCGCTTCCGCGACCTCGGCGGCAACCTGATGTTCCTCTCCGCGAACAACTTCTTCTGGAAGGTGACCGAGACGAAGGGCGTGCTGCAGAAGATCGGCCGCTGGCGCGACGCCGGCCGGCCCGAGGCGCGGCTGATCGGCGTGCAGTACCGGGCCAACGACGACGGTCAGCACCAGGGCAACTTCGTCGTCGAGAACGCCGCCGCGGTGCCGTGGCTCTGGGACGGCACCGGCCTCACCGACGGCTCGTCGTTCGGGTCGTACGTCGGCGGCTACGGGATCGAGATCGACGCCACCGCGCCGGAGTCGCCGCCGGGAACGGTCGTGGTCGCGCAGATCCCGGACCTGCTCGGCCCGGGGATCACGGCGCAGATGAGCTACTACGAGACGCCGGCGGGAGCGAAAGTCTTCGCCGCCGGCACGCTCGACTTCGGCGGCTCGGCGACCTTCTGGCCGGTCAAGCGCATCCTCGACAACCTTTGGGCGCGGTTGTCCCAGCCTTGACGGGGCGGCGCCGCCCGGTGCCTGGCACCGCGGTGCCAGGCACCAACACCACGCTTGTCAGTCGCCCCAATCGAAGTCGCGCGAGCGGGACCAGAGGGTCTCGTCGGTCTGCTCGACCGGCTCGCTCGACGTCTCGACGGTGACCTCGGACGGCTCGACCGGCGGGGACGCGAAGGTGTCCTCCACCGACGGCCAATCAAGGGTGGTCTCGTGCTCGACGATCGGCTGGACACCGTCCATCGTGTCCTCGATCCGCGCCTGCTCCTCGGTCTTGAAGAGCGGATGGTTTTCGAACGGATCGTCGGTCATGTACTTCTCGATCGGCATCTCGTGCTCGAGTGCCGCGTTCCGACGCTTCAACTCGAGGTGCTCCTGGATCACCTGCGTGAACAGGGACGGAGACTCGACGGCCATAGATTCCTCCTGCTGGTACGCCTTTTCTTCTCCCGGCGCGGGAGTCTAGTCGATCAGCCGCTGCTCCACAGTGGCGCCGCCGACGACCCGGTCCCGACCCTCGCGCTTGGCCTGGTAGAGCGCTTCGTCGGCGGCCGCGATCAGCTCGTCGGCGCTCGCAGTGCCGAAGCACGAAGCGACCCCGAAGCTTGCAGTGACCGTCACGAGCTCGCCGATCCCGGTGGTGACCGGGTGCGCGGCAGTCGCTCGACGGGCGCGTTCGGCGAGCTCGACCCCGCCGGCGACACCGACGCCGACGAGGATCAGGGCGAACTCCTCGCCGCCCCAGCGCCCGGCCACGTCGCCCTCGCGGATCGTCCCCGCGAGCGACCGGCCGAAGGCCCGGAGGACGTCGTCGCCTGCCGGATGACCGTAGCGGTCGTTCACGAGCTTGAACCGGTCGAGGTCGGCGAGCACGAGGCAGAGCTCGTGGCCGAGGCGGCCGGCGCGCGCTAGCTCGGAGGCGAGGGTCTCCTCCAGGCTCCGGCGGTTCGCGAGCCCGGTCAGCGAGTCGACCAGCGCCTGCTGCTCGACGAGCCGGTGGAGCCGGGCATTCTCGAGGGCAACTGCCGCCTGGGCGACGAGTGCGCGCGCCGTCTCGACCTGATCGGCGTCGAGCTCCGAACCGCGGATTACGAGCGAGCCGAAGTCGGAGGCGCCGACGCGGAGCACGAACGTCACCTCCTCCGACCCTGACGATTCGCCGGCCTCGAAGAGGTCGCCGTCGAGCGTGCGGACGAGGGCGCCGGTGGCACCGGTCGCCTCCATCACCGTGTCAGCGACCACCCGCAGCAACTGGGTCGGGTCGTGGGTCGCCTCGAGCGCCTTCCCGAACCGCATCGTCGCGTCGCGGGCGCGCCGCCGCTCGGTGCGGAGCTCGGACAGCTGATGCTGCAGCTGCGCCGCCATCCGGTTGAAGGCGCCGCCGAGCTGGGCGAACTCGTCCTGGCCCCGCACGTCCACGCGTTCGTCGAGCCGGCCGTCGGCGAGCGCGTCGGCCGCGCCTGCCAGTCGACGGAGGGTCGTGACGACCGAGCGACCGAGCAGGAAGACGACCAGCGCGAACACCATCAGCGAGGCGATCAGCGCGGCGGCCAGCCGCAGCTCTGTCGACCGGGCGGCCCGGTCGATCGCCGCCTGAGACGTGAGCGCGGCAAACTGGAGGCCGGGTGGATTGGCCAGCGGCGCCGTCGCGAGCGCCCTGCTCGCGGGCCCGCCGAGCTCGACGCGACGGGCCTTGCCCGGCGCGAGCACGAGCGGAGCTCCGGCCGGACCGCCTGCGATCACGCTTCCGTCGCGCACTGCCACCAGCCGGCTCTGGCCGCCGAGCCCGACGCCGATCGCCGTGAGCAGCTCGTCGTCGAGTGGGGACGCCACCGTGACGCTGCCGAGCACCCGGCCGTCGTCGAGCACCCGCACCGAGCGCCGACCGGCATAGGCGGGCGCCGTGCCGAACGTGAAGGCGCCTGCCCGGATGGTCGTCAGCGGATGAGCGGCGGCGATCGCCGCCAACTCGGCACGGTCCTTCGTCCGAAGCGCCCGCTGGAGAGCGGGGTCGACGGCGAGGCGCTGCGCGGAGGCGGCCGCCGCATCCAGTTGCTGCGAGTACCCCCAGACGGCGACCCGCAAGGCGGCCTCGAGCGACGCGTCGGCGCGGCGGCTCTCGCTGCGCCCGGCCAGACTGTCGTACCCGTAGAAGGCGATCGCGAGGGGCAGCAGCGCCAGCAACGCGAACCAGGCGACGAGCTTGAACCTGAAGCTGCCCACGCCGCGGCCGCCCTGCAGGCGAATCCTTCCCCTCAAGCCGTCTCCATCCGTTGCCGATACCTCCCTCGGACAGTTTCGGCAGATCCAGGGGGAAGCATGAGAGGTGTCTGGTTGCAGCTCGCGGCCGGCGGACTGACGGTTTCCGTCGCCGGCGCCCTCTGGGTGCTGCCCAAGCACGTCCTCGCCCCGGACTCGCTGCCGAGCGCCCTGCCCGCGCTGCCCAGGACGGCCGTCCACGGCCCGGCTGCCGTCGAGATCCTGCCCGCGCCGCCGGCCCGGCACCGGCCGGCGCCCCATCCGCACGCCCAGCTCGCCGTCTACGTTCCGCCGCCCCCGGTGGTCACGCCGCCGCCGCCGCTCACCCACCCGGTCTCGCGGCCGGCCGTGCCGCGTGCCCACGCGATCCCGCACCTGACCGACGAGGTCCATCCGGTCCTGCCCGCACCAGGGCCGGCCCCCACGCCTGCCCCGACCCCGACTCCGACCCCGACTCCGGCGCCGTCGCCCGCCCCCGCTCCCGTCCCTGCCCCTGCCCCTGCGCCTGCTCCGACGCCGCCCTCCGAACCTGCTCCAGCACCCGCCGAGCCGCCCCCTGCGGCGGCCGCGCCTCCCGCGGCCACCCCACCGGCCTCGACGCCGACCGCCACCACCCCGGTCGTCAACCCCGGCCGCGTCGAAGTGACGGCGAACCCGACGAAGGACCAGCTGACCGGGCGGCTGCTCGACCCGTACCTCGATCCGGACAGCCACGGGAGCGGTTCGGGCGCCGTCAGGTGACGGAGGCAGGGCACAATGCCCGCCGTGCCCCGCACACCGCTCACCAAGACCGTCGGCCCCGTCGGCATCGCCCTGACTGCCTGGGATGTCTGGCGGCGGCTCTCGCCGCGCCAGCGGCGCTGGGTGGCCAAGCAGGCCCGCAAGCATGGGCCTCGCCTCGCCAAGCAGGCCTGGGCGGCCCAGCAGGCGCGCCGCGGCCGCTAGCCGGACGGGGCCTACGTCAGCGCCGCGCGGGCGATCCGGTCCTGCTCGAGCAGGTGCGCGGTCGGATAGCCCTCGGACGGGCTCGCGCGCCAGGGGCGGCCGACATAGCGCAGCGGGACTCCTGAGGCCGCCTCCTCGAGGCGGTGGCGGATCGAGCGCCACGGCCCCATGTTCTGAGGCTCCTCCTGGGCCCACACGACCTCGCGGAGATACGGGTAAGAGGAGATCAACGCGCGCGCGGCGTCGGTCGGGAACGGATAGAGCTGCTCGAGCCGCGCGACGGCGACCCCAGTCGCGTGACCACGGGCCTCGTGAGCGACGATGTCGAAGTAGACCTTGCCTGCGCAGAGCACCAGCCGGCGAACGGCTTCCTTGTCGACGGTGACGTCGTCGAGCATCGGCCTGAAGCCTCCGCTCGCGAGGTCGTCGAGCATCGACGACGCATCCTTCAGTCGCAGCAGCCCCTTCGGCGTCATCACGACGAGCGGACGCGCGGTCGCGCCGAGCGCCTGCCGGCGAAGCAGGTGGAAGTACTGCGCGGACGTCGTGCAGTTCACGACCCGCAGGTTCTCCTGCGCCCCGAGCTGCAGGAACCGCTCGAGCCGCGCGCTCGAGTGCTCAGGCCCGTTCCCTTCGTACCCGTGGGGCAGGAGCAACGTGAGCCGCGACGTCTCGCGCCACTTCGACAGGCCCGACGAGACGAACTGGTCGATCACGGTCTGCGCGCCGTTCGCGAAGTCGCCGTACTGCGCCTCCCACAGGACGAGCGCCTCAGGGGCGGCCGTCGAATAGCCGTACTCGAAGCCCATGCACGCGTACTCGGACAGCGGCGAGTTGAACACCTCGAACGACGCGGCTCCGTGCGGGAGATTCTGCATCGGCGTGTAGGTCTCGCCGGTGTGCGCGTCGTGCAGCACGAGGTGGCGCTGGGCGAACGTCCCTCGCTGCGTGTCCTGCCCGGTCAGGCGCACTGGGATGCCGTCGACCAGCAGCGTCGCGAACGCGAGGGACTCGGCCTGGCCCCAGTCGATCCCGCCCTCGTCGAGCGCCGTACGGCGGCGCTCGAGCTGCCGGGCGAGCTTCGGATGGACGGTGAACGTTTCCGGCGTGCGCAGCAGCTCCTCGGTGAGCTCGCGCAACCTGTCCGCCGAGACGGCCGTCGTCACCTCGCCGCCCGACGAGAAGGGGATCGCCCCGTCGTGCTCCACCTTCGCGCTGTCCGAGAACGACGCCTTCAGCCGATCGTGAGCCTCGCGTAGCTGCGCTTCCACCTCGGCGACGAACTGCTCCGCCTGTTCCTCGGTCAGGACGCCCGCGTCGATGAGCTGCTGCTGGTAGAGCTCGCGCACGCTGGAATGGCCGTTGATCTGCTCGACCATCAGCGGCTGCGTGTAGGCAGCCTCGTCCTGCTCGTTGTGCCCGAAGCGGCGGTAGCCGACGAGGTCGATCACGACGTCGTCTCCGAACCGGCGCCGGTACGCCATCGCGAGCCGGACCGCAGCGAGCGCGGCTTCGGCGTCGTCGGCATTGACATGGATGATCGGCACGTCGAAGCCCTTCGCCAGGTCGGACGAGTAGCGCGTCGAGCGGCCCTCGCTCGGATCCGTCGTGAAGCCGATTTGGTTGTTCGTGATCAGGTGGAGCGTGCCGCCGGTGGAGTAGCCGGCGAGGCTCTGCAGGTTGAGCGTCTCCGCGACGACGCCCTGCCCGGCGAACGCGGCGTCACCGTGCAGCAGCAGCGCGAGCGCAACCGACGGGTCGTGGGCGCCGTGCGGCGTCGAGCGGTCGGTCTGCTCGGCTCGCGTGCGTCCCTCGACCACGGGGTCCACCGCTTCCAGGTGGCTTGGGTTGGAGACGATGCGGACGCCGACGCTGCCGTTCGACGTCGCTCGAGTACCGTGCGCGCCGAGGTGGTACTTCACGTCGCCGGTCCCGCCCTCGGGATCGGCTGCGACGGCGTCGAGCGTGCGCTCGCCCTCGAACTCGCGCAGGATCTGCTCGTACGGCAGCCCGATCGTGTGCGCCAGGACGTTGAGGCGCCCGCGGTGAGCCATGCCCATCACGATCTCGTGCGCACCGTCCTGTGCGGCGAGCTCGATCGTCTCGTCCAGCATCGGGATCATCACGTCGAGGCCTTCGAGCGAGAACTGCTTCTGTCCGAGGAAGCGCTTCCGCAGGAACCGCTCCATGCCCTCGACCTCGCAGAGCCGGCGGAAGAGCGCGCGCTGCTCGTCGGCCTCGAGCGGCTGCCGATAGGCGCCGGACTCGATCGCGCGTCGCAACCACACGCGCTGCTCGTGGTCGGAGAGATGCTCGAGCTCGTACGCGATCGTGCCGCAGTACGTCTCGACGAGCTTCGGCAGGACATCGGCGAGCGTATCGCCGGGAACGTGCACGCGGAGCACGGACGCCGGCACACGGGCCTGCAGCTCGGGCGTGAGGCGAGGCTCGAGCCGAAGCGGCTCGAGCGACGGGTCCCCGACGGGCTCCGACCCGAGTGGGTCGAGACGCGCACCGAGATGGCCGTGCGTCCGGTGCGCCTTGATCAGGGCCATCGCCGCGGCGATCGCACCGAGCAGCTGCTGGTCGGTCTCGGCCGGCGCCGGCGCCACCGCTGCCGGCGCCGGTGCCGCTGCCGGCGCAGGCTCGGCCCGTTGCGGCTCGTCGGCGACCGCGACGGCGGTCGCCACGGGTGCTTCACCGTTGCCGGAGGGCTCGTGCGACAGCCGCTCGAGCAGGCGGGCGAGCCCGGGATGGGCCGCGATCAGCTGCGTGTCGCCGCTCTCGAAGAGCTCGCGCCACGCGGGCGGGACGCCTTCCGGATTCTCGAGATACTCGTCGAGCAGAGCATGGGCGTAGCCCGTATTCAGCCCATCGACGCCGTGCACGGTCACTCTGGTGTTGTACCAAGGGAACCCCGGTTGTCCTCCCCAGCGGGAGGAGCGGCTCAGTAGAGCGGATGGTGCGTGATCACCTGCAGCGAGGCGCCGACGACGAAGCACACGCCGATCACGGCGACGGCGACGGCGATCAAGCGCTGCTGCTCACGGCTCATCACGGTCGCGACCAGCGCGAGCAGCAGCGCCGCGGGCGCGAGCCGAAACGGCCGGTAGACGAGCTCGAGGGCTCCGAGGAACAGCGCCGCGGCCGCGAGGAAGCCCGCCACGACCTCGACGGTCCGGGCGGAGTCGCGCTGCTCGGTGCTCACGGAACAACTCTATCTTTGCGCTCCGGATCCTTCCGCTCGGTGCGGGCGCGCACGACGTCGTCGCGGCGCCCGTGCGGTCCCCCACGTCGCGGGCGCGGTCCCTCGGGACGCCGCCACGGCCGCCAGACCGAGTACTCGCCCGGATCGACTCCCGGTTCCGGCTCGGCCTTGATCGCGTACCAGACCACGATCCCGAGATAGACGATCGGGATCTTCAGGATCAGCATCATGAAGACCAGTGCCCAAGCCTGGCCGGACATCTCATGAAGTCTACGGCAGGTCGGCCCCGGTCGGATTTCCGGCCAGTAGAGTCGCCGCATGGCGGCCGAGACTCCAGGCGTCGACGGCGGGGGTGAGATGACCCTGTACGACCTCCGGGTGACGGTGGAGCAGATCGACGGCCGCTCCGTCTGCGGCCTCAGGGTCGGCGACTCCTTCGAGCTGACCGAATCGAGCCGCCTGCGCATCCCGGCCGGTCGCCATTTCTGCATCTACGCCCTGCAAAGCGTGCTGCCGTTCCTGGCGGCGAAGCAACGCCAGCTGCCCGCCTCAGACTGGCTCGAGCAGGACTCGCTCGTCGCCTGCCCGGATCCCGACGAACGCGTGATCATGCGGATCGAGCGGATCGCCCGGCGGACGATGCAGACCGACGACCTGACGTGACCCGCGGGCGCGAGGTCGGGCTCGGGCTGCAGGCCAACAAGGCCACCGACGAGTACGCGGCGCTGGCGCGGCTCGCGGATGACGCCGGCTTCGACGTGGTCACCGTCTTCAACGACCTCTGGTTCCAGCCCTCATTGCCCGCCCTGCTCGAGATCGCCTCGGCGACGAGGCGCGTGCGGGTCGGTCCGTCCTGCCTGAACCCGTTCACGCTGCACCCGGTCGAGATTGCGGGGCAGGTCGCGGCGCTCGACCGCGTGTCCGAGGGCCGGGCCTTCCTCGGGCTCGCAGCCGGCGCCTGGCTCGAGTCGCTCGGTGTCGACGGCGCGGCGCCCGCGAACGCGCTCGCGGAGGCGTGGGAGGTCGTGCGGCGGCTGCTCGCCGGCGACCGCAGCGGCTTCACCGGCGAGCGCTTCTCGCTTCGTGCCGGGCGACGGTCTCCGCTACGAGCCGACGCGACCCGAGGTGCCGCTGCTGGTCGGCACCTGGTCGCCGCGCGTCGCCGCCTTCGCGGGACGGGCCGCGTCCGAGGTGAAGGTCGGCGGCAGCGCCAATCCCGCCGTGATCGGAGTGATGCGCAAGCGCATCGGCAACGACGACGTCGGCATCGTCCTCGGCGCGGTCACCGTCGTCGACGAGGACGGCGACCGCGCGCAGGCGCTCGCGCGGCGCGAGGTCGCGATGTACGTCGACGTCGTCGGCGCGCTCGATCCGACGACCGAGCTCGACCCGGACCTGCTCGAGCGCCTCGGTGCCCTGGTCGGCGCCGGCGACCACGACGCTGCCGGCGCGCTGATCCCGGACGATGTGCTGCGGCGCTTCGCGTTCAGCGGCACGCCGGCGCAGGTCGCCGAACAGGCCGAGGGCTTGTTCGCCGCCGGCGCGCACCGTGTCGACTTCGGCACGCCGCACGGCATCGACGAGCGGCACGGGGTCGAGCTCCTGTGCCGGCAGGTGCTCCCCCGCCTCTAGGCTTTCGCGCGGTGTTCGACTACGCAGAGCGCCGCCGCAGGCTGTCGGAGCGGCTCGAGGCCGAGGGCGTCGACGCGCTGTTCCTCGCGCCGTCCGCCGACCTCGAGTACCTGACCGGCGTCGAGCGCGACATCCCGAACTTCGGCGAGGCGGCCTACGCCCACGGCTGGGTGACCGGCGCATTCTTCCGGCCCGGCGAGCACACGGTGTTCGTCCTGCCGCGCATGTTCGCGCTCTTCCACCTGCGCGAGCAGCCGGCGGGCGAGGTGGTCGTCGTCGCGGAGACCGACGACGGCTTTGCCGCCTTCGAGCGCATCGCGCGCGACCTGGGCCCGCGCGTGGCGATCGGCGACCGCGTCTGGACGGAGACGGCGCTCAACCTCGGCCGGATCGTCGGCTTCGACGGCCTGCGCACCGGGTCGCGCATCGTCAACGAGCTCCGCCGGGTGAAGACGGACGAGGAGCTCAAGGCGATGGGTCGCGCGATCACGACCGTCGAGCGGACGATGGAGCGGGTGACACCGCTTGTGGTTCCCGGCGTCTCGATGCTCGACCTCGTCGAGGCCGTCGAGCACGAGCTGCGCGCCGCGGGCTCGCGCTGTCCGTCGTTCGCCACGCACATCTTCACGGGCCTCGACGACGACGACTTCGACTCGGGCACGGGGACCGCACGCGGCGGCATCCCCTCCGGCACCTCGGTGATGTTCGACTTCGGCGGCGTCGTCGACGGCTATTGCTCGGACTTCGGCCGCACGGTCTACTGCGGCGAGCCGAGCGCCGAGTACCGCGAGGTCTACGAGATCATGCTCGCCGCCCAGGAGGCGGGACGCGCCGCTGCGTCCGCCGGGACGCCGGCGCGCGAGGTGAACGCTGCCTGCCGCGGCCCGATCGAGGAGGCCGGCCTCGGAGAGCACTTCCGCCATCGGATGGGCCACGGCATCGGGCTCGACGTCCACGAACGGCCGTTCATCTCCGACGAGGACGACACGCCGCTCGAGCCCGGGATGACGTTCACCGACGAGCCGTCGATCATCATCCCCGGGCGCTTCAGCGTCCGGATCGAGGACATCGTGGTGTGCGAGGAGGGCGGCGGGCGGCTGCTTCGGCAGCTACCCGTCCGCCCTCGTCGCGACGTCGTAGGCCTACTTCGGCGAGAGCTGCGTCACGTCGACGCTGTAGGTCGCGTTGTAGACCGCGTTCCGCAGGTCGGTCGTCGAGACGAACACCTGCGTCGGCTGGATCAGCGGGAAGTACGGGCCCCGCTCGTTGAGCTCGCGCTGGAACTGCTGGTAGAGGCTCTTGCGAACGGTCGGCGACGTCGTCACGAGCAGCTTCGCCGCCAGCTTCTCGATCGCCGGATCCGATCCCTTCGGCCACCCCACCCGCAGGCCGACCAGCTGGCCGGGGGCGAAGGCCAGGTAGTCCGCGGGATCCGGGTAGTCCGGGCCCCACAGCGAGAGCCCGAACGCCATCTTCCCGTCGCGGTACTTCGTCAGCCAGGTCGAGGTCGGTGCGCCCGCCAACGTGATGTCGAAGCCCGCGGCGTTCAGGTTCGCCTGCACCTTCTGCGCGAGCGTCGTGAACGGAACGCCGTTGATCGTCAGGTCGCTCGGGTACTCGAGAGCGATCGACTGACCCTGAGCGCCAGACGCCGTCAGGGCCGCCTTCGCCTTCGTCAGGTCCTGCTTGACCTTCGCGGCCTGCGGCAGTGAGCCCAGGAACATCGACGGGATGATCCCCGGCGTCTGGATCGTCCCCGACCCGCCGAGAGCCACGATCGACTTGTAGTCGAGCGCGTAGCGAACCCCCGCCTGGAACTGCTTGTTCGACGTGAGCGAGGAGATGCTCGGGTTGTCGTTGGCAAACAGCCAGAACACCCAGGTCGACGGCTGTAGCGAGACCTTCAGCTTCGACTTGCCCTGCAACGACTTCGCCTGATCGGCCGAGAGGTCGATCGCGATCTCGTGCGAGCCACGCTGGATGTTGATCAGCTGCGTCGGCGCGATCATGTTCCGGACGACCACGCTCGAGAACGCCGGCTTCCGTGCGCCCCAGTACTTCGCGTTCGGCGTCAGCGTGACCTGCGACGTCGTCGAGAACGAGCTGAGGACGTACGGCCCACTGCCCGAACCGACCGACGCGGACGAGTTCAGCCACGTCTCGGCCTTGTCGGCCTTCGCCGCGTTCGCGGCGTCGGTGCCGCCGTGCGCCTTGACGAGCTTCGAGTTGACGACGCCCGTCGACGGGTTCGCGAGGATGGCCGGCAGCGCCGTGTTCGGGGTCGCCGAGTGCATGACGACCGAGTAGGCCCCGGCCGCCCTCGCCGTCACGCCCGCGAGCAGGGACGACGGGTTGCCCTTGAGGTTGACGAGCCGCCGGACCGAGAAGACGACGTCCGCAGACGTCAACGGTGTGCCGTCTGCGAAGTGCACGTTCCGCTTCAGCTGGAACGTGAAGGTCTTCGCATCCGGCGTCGTCTTCCACGACTGCACGAGCAGCGGAATCGGATGGGCCAGATCGTTCCCCTTGTAGGTGAAGAGGGTGTCGTAGAGCGCGCGATCGACGATCGACGCCGTCGGATCGAACGCCCGCTGCGGGTCCGACGTCTTGATGGTGAACGAGTTGTCGATCACGAGCGTCGTCGACGCGGCATGACGGTTGACGCCGTACGCCGCGACCGCGCAGACGAGCGCGACAGCCGCGGCGAGCGGCACGAGCCAGGCGACGCGCCTGGCGGGAATCTTCCTCACACTCGCCTCCAATCCGTTTCGGGGGGCTTCTGACCCTATTCGACGACGCTCGACACGGGGAGGTTTGCCGCCCGTTCCCGCGGCGGTGCCGGCGTCGCGCCCTTGGGCTGGAGCCAGCAGGCGGCCTCACGACCGCCGGCGAGCGGCACGAGCGGCGGCTCCTGGGCGCTGCAGCGGTCGAACGCGTACGGGCAGCGTGGATGGAACCGGCAACCGGCCGGCGGCCGGGCCGGGTCCGGCACCTCACCGGGGAGGGACTCCGGCAGGAAGCCGGTGCCGTCGGGGTGCGGAACCGCTCCGATCAACGCCTCGCTGTAGGGATGCAGCGGCAGGTTCCAGAGCGGCTCCGTCGCGCCCGTCTCGACCATGACGCCGAGGTACATCACCGAGACGGCGTCGGCGACGTGCCGCACGATCGCGAGGTCGTGCGAGATCAGCAGGAGCCCGAGGCCGAGCTCGCGCGCCAGCTCGACGAGCAGGTTCGCGAGCTGCGCCTGCGCGGACGCGTCGAGCGAGGCGAGCGGCTCGTCGAGCACGATCACCGACGGGCTCGCCGCGAGCGCCCGCGCGATCGCGATCCGCTGCCGCTGCCCGCCCGAGAACTCGTGCGGGAACCGGCCGGGGGCATTCGCAGGCAAGCCGACCTGTGCGCACAGCTCGGCGACGCGTCCCCGCGACGGCCCCTGCAAACCGTCGGCGATCTGCGAACCGACCTTGCGGCGAGGGTTCAGCGACGAGTAGGGGTTCTGGAAGACGAGCTGCAGCCGCACCAGCTCGGAGGGACGAGCGCGCCGCGTGAGCGGCGTCACGTCGCGGCCTTCGAAGCGGACGGTGCCGCTAGCTGTCTGGACGAGACCGACGGCGGCGCGGGCCAGGGTCGACTTGCCGCAGCCCGACTCGCCGACCAGGCCCACGATCTGGCCGGTGTCGACCGCGAGGCTCGCACCGGCGACAGCGCGGACGCGTCCGCCGCCCCGCCGTTCGTAGTCGACGACGACGTCCGTGAGCTCGAGGGTGCTCATGCGGCCGCGAACGGATCGACAGGACAGGCGAGGAGGCGACCGCCCGCGTCGACGAGCGGCGGGATCTCGACCCGGCACGAGTCGCGCACGTAGCCGCAGCGCGGGTGAAAGGCGCAGCCGGCCGGGATGAAACCCGGCGTCGGCGGCGCACCGGCGATCGCCACCAGTGCCCGCTCGTGCGCGGCCTCCGGATGCGGCAGTGCGTCGAGCAGAGCGCGGGTGTACGGATGGCGCGGCTGCTGCAGGACGCCTTGCCGGGCCCCGGACTCGACGACGCGGCCGGCATAGAAGATCGAGACGCGATCGGCGATCGACGACATCACGCCGAGGTCGTGCGTGATCAGGATCACCGCCAGGTCGTTCTCACGGCGGAGCCGGTCCAGGAGACGCAGGATGCCCGCCTGCACGGTGACGTCCAGGGCCGTCGTCGGCTCGTCTGCGATCAGGAGCCGCGGCCGGCAGGCAAGCGCGATCGCGATCGCGATCCGCTGGCGCATGCCGCCGGAGAACTGGTGGGGGAAGGCGCGCAGCGACGCTTCCGGATCGGGGATGCGCACCTCCTCGAGGATCTCGGTCGCGCGCCGTTCGGCGGCCTGCTGCCGCACTCCCAGGTGTCGGCGCACGTGCTCGGTCAGCTGGCGTCCGATCGAGAGCATCGGGTGCAGCGACGTGAGCGGGTCCTGGAACACCATCGCGAGCTCGCGGCCGGAGAGCGCCCGCAGCTGGCGGCGCGGAATCCGCAGGAGGTCGCGGCCCTCGAAGCGCGCGCTGCCGTCGACGACCGCGCCGTCCGGGAGCAGCCCGAGCAGGGCGAGCATCGACAGCGTCTTGCCGCTGCCGCTCTCGCCGGCGATGCCGAACACCTCGCCGCTCTCGACCGCATAGTCGACCCCGTCGACCACCGTCACCGGCCCGCGCCCCGTCGCGAGCCGGACGCGCAGTCCCTCGACCTCGAGGAGGCTCATCCCCGCTCCGGCTCCGGCGCCGGCCAAGCCGGCACCTCCGCTCCTGGTGAGTCTCCGTCGAGCCTACGACTCATTCCCCGCTCCGGCGCCGGCCACGCCGGCACCTCCGCTCCTGGTGAGTCTCCGTCGAGCCTACGACTCATTCCCCGCTCCGGCGCCGGCCACGCCGGCACCTCCGCTCCTGGTGAGTCTCCGTCGAGCCTACGACTCATTGCTCCTCCTGCGTCCGCCAGGCCGTGCGCGGGTCGAAGATGTCGCGGAGGCTGTCGCCGAGGAAGTTGAACGCGAGCACGACGGTGAAGATCGCGAGCCCCGGGAACGTGCCCATCCACCACCACTGGAAGTACTGCGTGCCGTCGGCGACCATCGAGCCCCACTCCGCCTGCGGCGGCTGCGCTCCGAGACCGAGGAAGGACAGCCCCGAGAGCAGCAGGATCGCGTTGGCAAGGTCGAGGGTCGCGAGCACGAACACCGGCCCCGCGACGTTCGGCAGCACGTCGCGGAACAACGCGCGCCGCGCAGGCGCACCGAGGAGCCGCGCCGACTGCACGTACTCCGACTCGCCGACCGACATCACGAGCCCGCGGACGACGCGCGCGTAAGAAGGCCACGCGACCACAACGATCGCGAGCGCGGCGTTCTGAAGGCCCCGGCCGAGCACCGCCGCGACCACCATCGCCAGGATGATCGGCGGGAACGCGAACACGAGATCCGCGGCGCGCATCAGCAGTCCGTCGGCGAAGCCGCGGAAATACCCGGCGATCGCACCGACTGTCCCTCCGATCGTCGCGGCGAGCGCAACGAGGAGGAGCGCAGTCGGAATCGATACACGCGACCCGTAGACGACGCGGCTGAGCACGTCGCGCCCCAGCTCGTCTGTGCCGAAGAGATGGTGAAGCGTCGGCGACTGCGAGGGCGTGAACGTCTGCGCCAGCGGATCGTCGGGAGCGACGAGGGGCGCGAACACTGCCACGAGCAGCCAGGCGACCGCGACCACGACGCCGATCGCCGCGAGCGGCTGGCGCCGCGCCGACCGCAGCAGGCCACGCCCGCTCGGCGCACGCAGTCTGATCGCGAGCGCGCTCACGTGATTCGAATACGCGGGTCGATGACCCCGTAGAGGATGTCGACGATGAAGTTCACCGTGATGTAGACGGCGGCGACGAACAGGCTCACGCCGGCGATCGCCGGGACGTCGAGGTTCACCGCAGCCAGGTACGCGTACTGGCCGATGCCGGGCCAGGAGAAGATCTTCTCGATCAGCACGGCCCCGGTGAGCACGTTCGCGAACACGAGCCCGAGGACCGTCACGACGGACGGCAGCGCGCCGCGCAGGATGTAACGGACGACGACGATTCGCTCTGGCATGCCCTTGGCCCGAGCCGCGCGGACGTAGTCGTTCCCGATCACCTCGAGCACCGCCGAGCGCGTGAAGCGCGTCAGCAGGCTCACGTTGAACGCGGCGAGCACGAGCGCCGGCAGCACGAGGTGATGCAGCGCCTGGACGAAGAGCGACCATTTGCCGGCGAGCAGTGCGTCGATCGTGTACAGCCCGGTCACCGACGGCGGCGGCAGGGTGCCGGGGTCGAGTCGTTCGGCGCCGGGGAACCAGCCGAGCCGGTAGAAGCCGACGTAGAGCAGCACGAGTGCGATCCAGAACGTCGGCATCGAGATCCCTGCGAGCGACGCGACGCGGAGCACGTGATCGGTCGGCCGGTTGCGACGCAGCGCCGCAACAACGCCGAACGCGATCCCGACGATCGCGGCGATGATGATCGAGTAGAGCGCGAGCTCCGCCGTCGCCGGGATGAACTGACCGAGGTCGTGGCTGACCGCGTCGTGCGTCAGCGACGACTGGCCGAGATCGCCGTGCAGCACGTGACCGAGGTAGATCGCGTAGCGAAGGGGAAGCGGCTTGTCGAGCCCGTAGTGCTGCTTGAACGCCGCGACGGCGGCGGGGTCGCCTGCCGCCTGCTCCCCGAGGGCGGTCGCTGCCGCGTTGCTGGGGACGATCTGCGTGAGCACGAACGCGACGAGCGTGATCCCGATCGACAGGAGCACGAACGCGACGAGGCGGCGGAGCACGAACCGAAGGAGGCCGGCGGACGGGCGGTACCGGCGCCTGGGGGCGCGATCGGCGATCCCGGTCGGCATGACGGCCAATTGGCTGCGATCGTACCTGGGCCGTTTTCCGGCCAGGTCGCCCGGTCGCGTATCGTCGGTGCGTGGGCGTAGCCGTGGTCGGCGCTGGGGTCACCGGCCTCTCGATCGCTTTTCACCTGTCGGCCGCCGGTTTCGGGCCCGTGACGGTGTACGACCGCACCGGTATCGGCGCCGGAGCGTCGGGCGTGCAGCCGGGCGGCATTCGCCAGCAGTGGGGAACTGCGGCGAACTGCGCGATGGCCCGTGACTCGCTCGGGTTCTACGAGTCGCTGTCAGAACGGCTCGGAGTCGACGTCGACGCCCGCTTCGACCGCTGCGGCTACCTCTTCGTCGCCGACCACCCTGAGACGCTCGCGCAGCTCGAGGCGAATGTCGCGCTGCAGCGACAGGTCGGCGTGCCCTCGCAAATGCTCGCGGCACAGGAGATCGAGCGACTCGTCCCAGGCCTGCGCGCAGACGGCGTCGCCGGCGCCGCGTTCTGCGCGGAGGACGGCTACTTCGACCGCCCGCGCGCGGTCGTCGCGGCGTTCGCAGAGGCCGCGCAGAGGCGCGGAGCCCGCATCGAGCTGGCCGACGTGCATTCGCTCGAGCGAAACGGGGAAGCGTGGACGCTGCGTACGTCGACCGGCGACGTGACGGCCGAGCACGTCGTCCTGGCCGCGTCGACCGACACGTGCATGCTCGTCGCGCCACTCGGTGCGGACCTGCCGATCGTCCGCGAGCCGCGCTTCCTACTGCTGGGCATGCCGAGACGCGAGCGGTTGCTCGAGCCGCTCGTGATCGCGGTCGACCGGGCGCTCGCCGCGAAGCAGCTCGCCGACGGGCGGCTGCTCGCCAGTGACCTCCGTGCCGCGGGCGACCCGGCGGTGGAGGCTCCGCGCTGGCGCGCCAACGTGCGCGACGGGCTCAGCAGGCTGCTGCCGAGACTCGCCGAGCTGCCCCTTCCGACGGTCGTCGAGGGCTTCTACGACGTGACGCCCGACGCGCAGCCAATCGTCGACGAGGTCGCCACCGGGCTGTGGGTCGCTGCCGGGTTCAGCGGGCACGGGTTCATGGTCGCGCCGAGCGTGGGCGGGCTCGTCGCCGCCGCGTTCGCCGGCGGCGAGCTTCCGCCGTGGCACGAGTCACTGCGCCTCGGACGCTTCACGCAGGTGGACGATCGGGATACTCAGGTGATCTGACGAGAGGAGCAGAGATGCCCGCGGCAGGACGTGGAGATCTGCCAGAACAGGAAATCGCCCCCGGCTATCCGAGCCGGTTCGCGGACTGGGGCGGCATCACCGTGGCCTTCGAACATGCGGTCGCCGGCCAGGACGCGTCGGCGATGGTCAAGGGCCTCCCGGACGACCGCTGTCAGGCCCCGCACTGGGGCTATCTCTTCTCCGGGCGGGTGATCGTCGACTACGGCGACCGCACCGAGACGATCGAGGCCGGCGACGCGTACTACATCGAGCCGGGCCACCGCATCACGTTCCCGGAGGACAGCGACGCCCTGGAGTTCACGCCGACGGCTGAGCTCGAGCGCACCTTCGAGGCAATCCGCCGCAACGCCGCCGCGGGAAGCCGGTGACCGAGAACACTCAACTCGACCCGCCGGAGACGCTTCCGTGACCGGCGTAGAACAGCACCACCCACAGAGCGGCGAGCAGGGTGACCACGATCAGCCAGAAGGCCAGGCGATGCCTGGCATGAAACCGCCTCACGACATTCCTCCCGTGAACCACGTCGAGGGGGCCGCGTTCGCATACAGGTCGAGGTAAGGCGACCTAGCGGAGCCGCAGACCCCGATCGCCGAGATCCCGACACACGCTGCGAACTTGCCCTGCGCGAAGGCGTGCACGGCGGTGGCGGGCGGTGCGACAAGCCAGCGCGGCTCGATCGCATTCCCCTGGAACGACCACGGCCACGCGGCGTACGTGCCGTGGGCGTTGAGCCCCGTGGCCCGGAGGACCCTCGAGCCGGGGACGTAACAGAAGTCGAACGACAGCTGATAGCGCCAGAGCACGTAGAGGCGCACCAGGTTCTTGTAGGTGTAGCGGGCCCATGCGTTCCGGCACGGAACGAGCGCGAGCGTTCCGGGGTCGACCGAGAGGTACGACCGGTCGGACCCGAGCTCACCCGAGAGCGTGCCGTTGACGAAGTCGGGCGGCACCGTCGCGTCGCAGGCATCGCCGACCCGGTCGCCGTCGGCATCGGCCTGATTGGCGTTCCAGACGTCGGGGCAGTTGTCAGCCGAGTCGGCCACGCCGTCGCCGTCGCGGTCTGAGGGCTTTGGCGGCGGACAGGTCTGCGCCGTGCAGCCACCACCACCACCACCACCACCACCACCACCGCCGCCTCCACCGCCGCCACCGCCGCCGGTTCCCGCCGGGATCGCGATCGACGCGGCGTACGGCGCAGCGCAGCCGTCGGCATTGCAGGCCGCGACTGCGACGGAGACCGTGGCGCCCGCGTCGGCCGACTGGACGACATAGCTGTTCGTCGAGCTCGCTCCCGCGCCCGACCACGCATAGGTGTAGCCGGTGACCGTCTCGCCGCAGGAGTACCACGTGCCCGTCGACACCGTCAGCGTCCCGCCGACGGAAGCGGCGCCGCCGATCGCCGGCGGGCTCTGCAGCGTGATCGCGCCGGTGACGCAGTCCGGTAGGCGTTCGGCGCTCGAGGCCGGAGCAAGGGCCGCCAGCACGGCGGCGAGCAGCGAAGCGGTCGGGAGCAAGCGTAGGGCAAGCCGTCGCATCGAACGGCGTCGCATCGAACTCTGTCGCAAACCCTGTCGCATCGAATCCTCCTTGTTGTCTTTTTCGACAACGATACGGCCACGACTGCTCCATGTCTGTGCAGAATTCGTGCCAAGAGCGTGACAAGGACCCCGTCAGCCGCACCACTGCCCGAACCGGACATCGCTGGGTTCGCCGACCGCGACATCGACGACGTGCGCCGGCTGTTCGCCGAGTACGCGGCGTCGCTCGACGTCGACCTCGGCTTCCAGCAGTTCGAGCGTGAGCTCGCCGAGCTCCCGGGCGTCTACTCGCCGCCGCGCGGGGCGCTGCTCGTCGCCCGCCTGGGCGGCGGGACGATCGGCTGCGTCGCCCTTCGCCCGCTCGACGGCGCGACGTGCGAACTGAAGCGCCTGTACGTCCGGCCGGGCGCCCGCGGCACGGGGACCGGTCGATTGCTCGCCGAAGCAGCGCTCCGCGAGGCGCGGCGGCTCGGCTACGGGCGGATTCGCCTCGACACCCTCCCCGGGATGGAGCGCGCCCAGGCGCTCTACGAACGGCTCGGGTTCCAGGACGTCGCGCCCTACACCGACAACCCGATCGCGGGCACGCGCTTTCTCGAGCTCGACCTACGGGCAGACCGAACATGAGCGCCGGAGCCGCGTGCGGCACGCGCAGCTCCGGCGCCCACTGGGGAGAGGTTCTCCGACCACTGCGACGTCGGTAGACGGCGCGCGGTTGATCGACGGCGTCGAACCCCCGATCGAAAATCGTCAGCCTGCGAGCGCCGGTTCGCGCAGGCGCTCGCCCGCGCACGCCGAGCGCGCAGCTTCGACGAACGCCGCGGCGTCGGCACGCGGTGGTTGCGCGCGGCTCCATACGACGGCGATCGTGCGTGGGGCGATCACCCCGCCGTCGAGGGCGAGCACGACCGTGCCGGCGCGCCTCGCGTCCGTGGCGAGCTCCGGCACGACGGCGGCGCCGAGCCCGGCCGAGACGAGCCCGTGCACAGCGGCGCCCGTCTCTGCCTGCAGGACGAAGCGCGGCTCCACGCCGTTCGTACGGAGCTCGGCTTCGACGTGCGTCCGGGTCGGAGCATGGGCGATCAGCGGCAGACGCCCCAGCTCGACGCACGAGATCGTCCTGCGGCGGCGCGCGAGCGGCGCCCCTTCCTGGAGGAGCACGACATAGGGGTCCTCGCACAGCGGCACGCCGTCGAACGGCCCCGCGGGGAGCGAGATGTCGGTGAGCGCGAGATCGAGGTCGCCGCGCGCGAGCGCGGCGACGAGCGCGCGCGGATCGGCGGTCTCGTGCAGCACGACGGGTGCCGCGAACACGCGCAGGAGCGCCGGGACGAGCCGCGTCTGCAGGTCGGGTGCCGCGCCGACCCGCAGGGCGCCGAGGCCGCTGCCGTCGAGCTCTGCGAGATCCGCCTGCGCGGCGCGAACGCGCGCGATCACCGCCTCCGCGTGGGCGAGCATGATCTCGCCGGCGGGTGTCAGCGACAGTGGACGGGTGCCGCGCGAGCGCTCGATCAGCCGCCGGCCGGTCAGGCCCTCGAGCGCGGCGATCTGGTGGCTGATCGCGGACTGCACGTAGCCGAGCCGTGACGCGGCACGACGGAACGAGCCCTCGCGCGCGACGGACTCGAGCGCGATCAGATGGCGCAGCTCGACCCCAGACCACCACTCGCCCGCCATGAACGGTGTGACGCCGGCAGGCCAGGTTCGTCGGCCTCGGCCGGGGCGCCTAACACATCCTTAACACGATCGGCGCGGGAAGATCCCTGCTGTTTGCGGCCGTTAAGCTCCGCCGCGTGCAGGCCCCTCGTGCTCCTCGCCTCGTGGCGCTCGCCGCCACGCTCGTCGTCCTGGCGGTCGCCGCGGGCGGCTGCGGGAGCGGAACGTCGACGACCACCACGACCGCGCAGGGTTCGACGGTGGTTAACTGCGCGATCCCCTTTGCCAAGGCGAAGTTCGCCGTTCACGCCGGCGTCGCCGCGGGTGCGTTCTACCGCTACATCTACAACCCCTGGCGCGCGGGGACGTTCAAACAGGGCGCGCCGGGACGTAAGCGCGCGCTCGCAAAGGCCGCCGCAAGCGGACTCGTCGTCGTCCACGAGCTGCGCGTCGCAGCACGCGACGCGCGCTGTGACGGGCCGGCGCTGAAGACGCTGGCGAGCCCGATCTCGTCGCTGCTCGCCGCGGTCACATCACTGCAAGCCCTCGCGACGGGCGGTGGGATCGGATCGATCGGAACAGCCGCCACGGCCTTCGACTCGCTGAAGACGGCCGCTGCCGCCGCCGGCGCCACCGTCAAGCAACCGTGATGGCAGGCAAGCCGACCGGATGCATTCTCGTTCGCCTCGGCGAGACGGCGGAGGGCAGGACGGGGCTCAGCTACGCAACCGGGATCTCGGCGACGTCGGCGGGCTCGCGCGGACTGAGCCTGCAACTCGTGAGCCTTCCTCCGGGAACGCGGGCCCGCGCACACCAGCACAGCCGCCACGAGTCGGCCGCCTACGTGCTCGAGGGCGAGCTGGTCATGTGGTCGGTTCAGCAGCTCGAGGAAAAGCTAGTGGTAGGCCCCGGCGACTTCGTCTACATCCCGAGCGGCGTGCCCCACCTCGTGCTCAACGCGAGCGACACCACCTCGGCACTCGCCGTGCTCGCGCGCACCGACCCGAACGAGCAAGAGGACGTCACCGAGCTGCCGGAGCTCGAGTCGCTGCCGCATCTTCGCGAGACGAGCTGACCTCCGCGAGAATGGACCCAGCCGGGCTCGAACCGGCGACCTTCTGGATGCCATCCAGACGCTCTCCCAACTGAGCTATGGGCCCGCTTGGCCCGAGTGTACCGCCGAACTCGTAGAGGCTCGCCGTATGAATGCCGAGCCGCTGATTGTTGAGTGTCGGTGCGACGCGCAGGCTGAGCTGTTGAATGCAGTCGATCGAGGCATACGGGACCAGGTAGCACTGCCCAAGCGCCGGACAATATGCAGCGACGGCGTCGATTTCGCCGGGGAGATAGGGCCGCCTCAACAAGCCTGAGCGGGTTCGCCGATTGCTGTACAGGCGAATGACGACAACGTCACGCTGCAGCGGAGCCCATTTGCACTGCACGCGCAAGAGCTCGTCGCCGGTGTCGAAGATCAGGTCGTAGCGTCCTCCCTCGATCGCGGGCCGGTAGACGTCGTAGCCGGCCTCGAACGCGGCGTTCATGATCGCCGCCTCGGCGATCGCGCCCTTTTGGTTCGTTGTCAGCACCGACAACGATATTGCCAGCACTGCCGGACGGCACGCCCCGGACGAGAGCTCAGGCCGAGGCTTCGAGCGCCTCGTGCGGGACGTCGTCCCACAGCTCTTCGAGCCGGTAATACTGGCGTGCCTCGGGGGTGAAGACGTGCAGGACGACGTCGACGTAGTCGGCGATGATCCACGTCGCCTCGAGGCCCCCTTCGACCGACTTCGGGAGCAGATCGTTCTCGTGCTTGAGGCGTCCGTGCACCTCGTCCCAGATGCCTTTCGTCTGCCGGGAGTTTCCGCCCGTGCAGACGACGAAGTAATCGGTGTACGCGCAGACGGGGCGCATATCGAGGATCACAACGTCGTGCGCGAGCTTGTCCTGGACGAGCGCCGCGATCCGGCGTGCCTGTTCGAGTGGGCTCAAGCGCCTGCAGTGTACCGGCGGCTACCGCGCGTAGAGGTGCTCAGCCTGGATGATCGAGAGCACTGCGGGCGGAACGTCCCCGTCGACGTCCGCCCCACTTTCCAGCCGGTGCCGGAGCTCGCGGGAGGCGACCGGCGTCGGCGCGAGCTCGAAGAACCGCACGCGCTCGGGGCGGTCGAGCTCGCGCAGCACCGCGTCGAGCCGCTCCTGCGGAAAACCCGGCCTGGTCGCAACGCCGAGGGATGCGAGCTGCAGCACCTGATCGGGCTCCTTCCAGGCGGGGAAGTCGCAGAACTCGTCGGCGCCGATCAGGAAGACCGGATCGCGCCACTCGGGATGCGCACGCAGCGTGTCCACCGTGCGCGCGTGCAGGTCGAGCACGACCTCGTCGTCCGGGAACGCGGCGACCGCGAGACGCAATCGCACGCCGGCGGCCGTGTCGACGTGCTTGTGTCCGGGCGCGGCGGCGACGAGGACGATCACGCGTCCGAGGTCGAGCTGCTCGCGCGCCTGTCGCAACAGCTCGACATGACCGCGATGCGGTGGATCGAACGCGCCGCCGAACAGCCCGACCTCAGACAAGCTCGAGCTCCTCGCCGCCGAGCTCGACGGTCGTCCCCCGCTTCGCACCGGCCGCCTTGAGCGCGCGCTCGAGCTCCTCCTCGGACGGCGGTGCTCCGACGACGCGGAAGCCGCCGTCGATCCGCAGCAACCGCCAGGAACGCGTCTTCGGCTGCGGTCGATAGACGAGGAAGTCGACGAGCTCGTCGGCGGCATGCTCGACTGCCTCGGGCTCGGGCACGAGTGTGAACAGGCCGCGCCGGAAGTCCTCGAGGCCCGCACCGGTCGCGCACGAGACGCGCTGCACGGAGACGATCCGCAGGTCCTCGATGCCGAACGGAGGATCCGGCATCAGGTCGATCTTGTTGAGCACCACGATCTGCGGTCGTTCGTCGAGGCCCGCGCCGTAGGCGCCCAGCTCGGCGTCGATCGTGCGCCACTGCTCGTCGGCGTCGTGCGACGCATCGATCACGTGGACGAGCGTGCGCGCGCGCTCGAGGTGCGCGAGGAACTCGTGTCCGAGCCCGACACCTTCGCTCGCGCCTTCGATGAGGCCGGGAACGTCGGCGACGACGAGTTGCCGTCCGTCCGGCGACTCGACGGTTCCGAGGACCGGCTGCAGCGTCGTGAACGGATAGTCGGCCACCTTCGGCCGCGCGTTCGAGATGCGACGCAGCAGCGAGGACTTGCCTGCGTTCGGCAGACCGACGAGGGCGACGTCAGCGAGCAGCTTCAGGTGGAGCTCGACGTCGAGCTCGTCGCCCGGTGGGCCGACCTCCGCGAACCGCGGGACCTGGCGCGTCGAGGACACGAACCGCGCGTTGCCACGACCGCCGCGGCCGCCGCTGGCGAGCACCAGCCGCGCCCCTTCGTGCGCGAGATCGGCGATCACGCTGCCGTCGGCGGCGAGCACCTGGGTGCCCACCGGGACGCGAAGCTCGGCGTCGACGCCGCGCGCGCCGTGCTTCCGGGCTCCGCGGCCGTTCTCGCCGCGCCCAGCCTTGATCGAACGGCGGCGCTGCAGCGCCGCGAGGTCGCGCAGCGAAGAGTCGGCGGCGATCACGACGTCGCCGCCGTCGCCGCCGTCGCCGCCGTCCGGGCCGCCCTTCGGGACGTACTTCTCGCGCCGGAAGCTGAGGCCGCCGTCCCCGCCCTTGCCCGCGACGACATGGAACCGTGCGCGGTCGGAGAACACGCCCGAACGGTAGCCGCCCCGCCGATGAGTTCCGCGCCGCCCGGCCGTCTAGGGGTTGAATGACGAGATACGACAAGGAGGGGCGAATGCCCGGTCAGATCGTGCACATCGAGATCCCGGCGGACGACACCGAGAAGAGTCGGGCGTTCTGGGGCTCGCTCTTCGGATGGCAGTTCGAGTCCTACCCCGGGCCGTCCGAGTACCACATGACGCGCATCAGCGAGCAGGGCGGCGCCGCGATCACGAACATGGAGCCCGGCAAGCGCGGGACGCGCGCCTACTTCGCCGTCGACGACATCAACGCCGGCGCAGCGAAGGTGAAGGAGCTCGGCGGTGAGGCCGACCAGCCGATGCCGGTTCCCGCGATGGGCTGGTTCGCGACCTGCAAGGACCCGCACGGCAACGAATTCGGGCTCTGGCAGAACGACGAAGCCGCGCCGAACCCGACCGGCTAGCAGGGGGACGAGAGATCGGTGCCTGGCACTTCGGTGCCAGGCACCTGCGGCTAGGGCTGCGGCTCGACCGTGACCGTGCGCCGCTCGCCGCTCTTGCGGAAGGCGACGGTGCCGGCGCGCACGGCGAAGATCGTGTCGTCGCGGCCGATCTCGGTGCCCGGGCCCGGACGGAACCGGGTGCCGCGCTGCCGAACGATGATGTTTCCGGGCTCCGCAGCCTGGCCGTCGAACATCTTCACCCCGAGGTACTGCGGGTTCGAGTCGCGACCGTTCTTCGAGGAGCCGAGTCCCTTCTTGTGTGCCATCAGGCGTCCTCCTCCTTTGCCTTGAGCGCGGAGTTCAGCGCCGCCAGGGCGCCCTTGCGCGCCGCGTTGGCCTCCTCGTAGGCGATGGCCGCCTCGAGCATCGGCCGGTTCCAGGACTTCGCACCTTCCGAGACCTGCGCGACGGTCATCTCCTCGTAGCCCTTCGGCATGCCCTTCACGTGCTCATGCTCGAGCGCTTCGGGCGCGGCCGGAGCCGGAACTGGAGCCGGAGCCTGTTTGGGAGCCGTCGCCTTCTTCGCCGGCGCACGTCCCGAGCCGAGCGAGATCTCGATGCGCGTCAGCGCGGCACGGAAACCCGCGTGGCGCTTGTAGCCGGTGCGGCGCTTGTACTTGCCGATGCGGATCTTCGGGCCGCGCTCGTGCGCCAGCACCTTCGCCGTCACCGCAGCGCCGTCGCCGAGCAGGACGTCCGGGGAGAACGTCTTCCCCTCGTCGGTGCGAACGCGGTCGACCAGCAGCGTCTCGCCCTCGCGGACGCGGTACTGCTTGCCGCCGACACGGATGATTGCGTAGTCCATAGCGCGAGAAATCGCGGGCGCGGGCCCGCGAAGCCGGTCAAGTGTAGCGAGCGCCGCTACTCGCCGTCGATGCCCCACTCCGACATCGGCGTGTAGCCCCAGTCCCCGTCGCCGTTCGCCTGTGCCGCCTGCGGCTTCGCCTGTGCCGGCTGCGGCTTCGCCTGTGCCGCCTGCGGCTTCGCCTGTGCCGGCTGCGGCTCGGCTGCGACGGCGGGCGCGTCGGCCCGGGTGCCGGGCGCCGCAGCAGTCTTCTTCTTGCGGTTCCGGCCGCCCCGGGTACCGCGGCGCGTGCGCTTGCGCGGGGTCGTCGATTCCCCCTCCTCCTCGGTGCCGAGGTCGCGGTCCGGCAGATGGATCACCGGGCCCGCTCCCGCGTCGCCGTCGCCATCGGGCCGCGCCGCCTCCGGCTCCGGCTCGACCGCCGGCTCGGCGGCAGGCGCGGCGGGCTCGACCGGTTCCGCTTCGACGGCCGGAGCCGCCCCAGGCGCCGCCGCCGTCTTCTTCTTGCGGTTCCGGCCGCCCCGCGTGCCGCGGCGCGTGCGCTTCTTCGGCGTCGGGGTCGAGCCGTCCGTCTCCACCGCCGGGCCCTCGACGACGTCCGTGTCGTCCAGAGCCTCGGCGTCGGCGTCTGCGTCGGCGTCGATCTCGTCCTCGTCCTCTTCGTCCTCCGCGGCGTCCGCGTCGGCGGCCTCGACCGATTCCTTGGCCTTCGTCAGGCGGCGCGCGCGCGTCCGGGTCGGCTTCTCGGCCTCCGCCTCGGCGGTGAGCGGCTCGCTACCCGGCTCGAGCGGCTTCAGCAGCTCCGCCCACGCCATCCCTTCGGTGACGAGCGTGATCCGCGCCTTGACCTTCTTCCCGACCAGCTTCGCGGCGTCGGCGACGTACACGTCGATGCCGTCGAGCTTCGCGACACCGGCTCGGGCGTCGTACAGGCCGACCTCGCCCAGATTCAGCTCGATCTCCTGGTCGACCTCGACCGGGACGGCCGGCGCAACCTTGTCGAGCGTTCCCTGCGCGAGCACGCGGAAGTGGTCGAGATGCTCGTCCTCCTTGCCGACGAGGAAGAACTGCCGCTTCGTCGTCTCCTCGATCTCTCGCAGTCGAGAGCCCGCCGGGCCGGCGACGATCGCCGCGATGCGTGCGCTGACCTCGACCTTGAATGCCTTCGACCGCGAGCCCGGCGTCACGAGCGAACGCAGCCTGCGCTCGACGTCGACGGCGGCCGTGTACTCCGAGATGACGATGCCGTCGCCGCCGCACGTCGGGCACTTCTTCGTCATCACCTCGCGGGGGCCATCGGTCACGTTCTGTCGCGTCATCTCGACGAGGCCGAGCGGCGAGATCTCGACGACGTACGTCTTCGTCCGGTCGCGCTCGAGCTCGGTGCGGAGCGCTTCCTCGACGGCGGCCCGGTTCTTCGGGTTCGCCATGTCGATGAAGTCGATCACGATGATCCCGCCGATGTCGCGCAGCCGCAACTGGCGCACGACCTCCTTGACCGCCTCGAGGTTGTTCTTCGTGATCGTGTCCTCGAGCCGCGCTCCCGACGACTTCGACCGCGAGCCGACGAACCGGCCCGTGTTCACATCGATCACCGTGAACGCCTCGGCATAGTCGAAGACGAGGTAGCCGCCCGAGGGCAGGTCGACGCGCCGGCTCAGCGTCGAGCGAATCTCCTGCTCGACACCGAACGCCTCCAGCAACGGCTCGCGCTCCTTGTAGCGGACGACGCGCTCCGCCATGTGGGGCGACGTCTTCTTCAGGTAGCCGACGATGCGCTTGTACGTGCGGTCGTGGTCAACGAGCAGCCGTTCGAAGTCGCCCGTGAACAGATCTCGGACGACGCGGAGCGGCAGCTCCGCCTCCTGGTAGATGAGCGACGGCGCGGAAGCCTCCTTCGCGCGTGCCTCGATCGACTTCCAGAGACGCTGCAGGAAGTCGAGGTCGCGCTCGATGTCCTCCGCAGACGCTCCCTCGGCCGCCGTGCGCACGATCACGCCCCCCTTCTTGGGGGCGCACTCCTTGAGGATCCCCTTCAGACGCGTCCGCTCGTCGTCGTCGAGCCGGCGCGAGACGCCGAGACCCTCGCCGTGCGGCACGTAGACGACGAAGCGTCCGGGCAGCGAGATCTCGGTGGTCAGCCGCGCGCCCTTGGTCTTCATCGGATCCTTGACAGCCTGGACGAGCACGGTCTGCCCGCGCTGGATCAGGTCCTGGATCTTGCGCGCGCCGCGACGTCCTTCGAGCTCCGGAGCGATGATCTCGTCGACGTAGAGGAAGCCGTTCTTCTCGAGCCCGATCTCGATGAACGCGGCCTCCATGCCGGGAAGCACGTTGTCGACGACGCCGAGGTAGACGGCGCCTGCGATCGAGCGGCGTTCCGGCCGCTCGAGGTAGACCTCGGCGACTTTCTCGTCCTCGAGCACCGCGACGCGCTTCTCGCCGGCGTCGACCGAGATGAGCAACTCGCGCTTCGCCTTCGGCAAGGGCGCACGTCTGGGCGCTTGCCTGCGGCGGGGCGCCTGCGTCCGCGGCTTGCGCTCCGCGGTCTTCTTCTTCTCGGCGGTCGCGGTCTTCGCCGGCGCGGCGGCGCCGTCGGTGGCGGCCGTCTTCCGCTTGCGGTTACGGCCTCCGCGCGTGCCGCGGCGACGCTTCTTCTGCGCCGCCTCGTCGGAGTCGGAGTCGCCCGGCCGCGCCGGCGCCTCCGCGATGATCAGTTCAGGGCTGGGGCTGGGTGGTGCTGCTTGAGCGGCGTCCGCCGCCGGTCCTTCCGGCTTCCTGCGCCGGAACCAGGGTAGTGGCAAAGAATGTCTCCCGAATCGTGCGCGCGCTCGAGCCTGAATCGGCGAGCGTCACGCTGGTGTGCTGGAAAAGCCGTGGCATGGCCTGGACCGCAGGGTACCAGGCGCGGTTGTGCGCTAGGCCGCCTCGAGGATCGGCGCGAGGCGGGCGCGCCGGGCGCGGATCGCCCGCAGCCGCTGCGCCAGCCGCGACCAGGCCCACGGCTCGACCTCGCCGTAGCGCGTCGCCGCCTGACCGCGCGTCGACTCCAGGTACTCGAACCACGCGTCGGCCTCTTCGATCAGGAGCAGCTCGTGTGCTTCCTGGTTGCCGGTCAGACCCATTCGAGCGTCACCTCCCGTCCGTTTGCAAGAGCGTAGGACCGGGACCGGACGGACCGCGGCTTCTTAGCCTCGGGCCTCGAAATAGCGCACGGCGGCTTCGCCGATTGCGCGGGTCCCCGTGTAGGCGATCGCGCCCTTCACGGCCCATCCCGCGACCGGCACCAGGTCGACCAGCTCACGCGCGACCGCACGAAACCCGAAGCCTGCGCCGACCACGCCGGCCAGCTCGATCGCCCGCGAACGGTCGACGTGCTCGCCGTGCGCCAACGCGATTCGCAGGACGAGACGCACCTGGTTGAGCGTGAGGATCGGCATGTCGACACCCGGGACGAACACGGCGGCGCCGACCAAGGCGTTGCGCTTCGACGCCTTGTCGATCAGGTGAGCGCAGACGGCGCCGCGGAGCGCCGGCAGCCGCGCAGCGAGCGCGATGCCGCCCTCGTCGAGCAGGCGGGCGACGGCCGCGGTGATCTGCTCCACGGGAAACCCCTGGCCCGGAGGGACGCGCACGACTTCGTCGGCGAACGGCAGCGATTCCGCATCGGTCACCGCGACGGTCGGCACCTTCGCCCTGGCGGCTGCTTCCAGCGTCTTCTCGTCGGAGGCGCCGATCCAGATCAGCGCCGCCGCGCCCTCGACGACCTGCTCCACCACGGCCGCCTCGTCGCCGCCTGCGCGCAACTCCCGCGCGAGCAGCGGCACGAGCTCGCGTGCACCGGCGACGGCCAACGGCCGCGGGTCGTCCACTCCGCGCCGCACGTCGCGCAGCAGCGCCATGACGGCCAGCGGGCCGACCTTGTTCTTGAGTTTGGCCATCAGCGGCGGCGGACGTTCCGGCGCGCGTGGATCGCCTGCAGGATCCCGATCGCCAGGAAGTTCGTGAGCATCGACGAGCCGCCGACGGAGACGAACGGCAAAGGGATGCCGGTGATCGGAGCGATCCCCATCGCCATCGCGCAGTTCACGAACACCTGAAACAGGAAGATGGCGGCGATGCCGCCGGCGACGATGGCGCAGTAGAGGTCGCGGGCGCCGGCGACGACCTTCAGTGCGCGCCAGACCACGAGCAGATAGAGCAGCAACAGGATCGAGGTGCCGAAGAACCCGTGCTCCTCGGCGAGCGACGCGAACGCGAAGTCGGTCGAATGCTCCGGCAGGTAGTTGAGCCTCGTCTGGGTGGCGCCGAGCACGCCACGGCCGCGCAGACCGCCGGCGCCGACCGCGGTGATCGACTGGCGCAGGTTGTAGGTCGCGCCGCGCGGGTCGTTGTCGGGATGCGTGAAGCCGGTCAGGCGCGCCGCCTGGTACGGCTTGAGCACGTTCACGCCGGCAGCCGGGAGCAGCCAGAGCACGGCGAGCGCCCCAGCGACCGCGATCGCCGTGAGCACGCCGAGATGCGACCAGCGCACGCCTGCGACGAAGAGCACGGCGGCCAGCGCGGCCGTGTAGACCAGCGCGGTGCCGATGTCCGGCTGCACGAAGACGAGCAGGATCGGCACGACGCCGTAGCCGATCGCCGCGAGCGGCGCGGTTGCTCCGGAGATCGACTTGGCCCGGTCGGCGAGGAACGCCGCCAGGGCGAGCACGAACAGCACCTTCCCGAACTCGGACGGCTGGAACCGGAAGAAGCCGACGTCCAGCCAGCGCTTCGAACCGCGGGTCGCTGCGCCCGCGGCGAGCACGAGCAGCATCAAGCCGAGCGTGCCGAAGTAGATCGGGCGCGAGAGCCGGCGGTAGTACGACGGGTCGACGAAGATCGCAGCCACGAAGAGCAGCGCGCCGCCGACCGCATAGAGGCCCTGGCGCTGGAGCGACGAGCCGCCCGGATCGTGCTTGGTGATCCCGTCGATCGCCCAGAGGCCGTACGCGGCAAGCGCGACCAGGGCGCCGAAGAGCGGCCAGTCGAGGCGCCGGACGACGCCGCCCGCGGTGATCGTGGGAGCGTGGCGACGAGGCCGGAGCCCGCGTGCTGCAGGGTCGACGACTTCGATCGCCATCAGTCGGAGGGGTGCGCGGTCGGGATGGACGTGGTGTGGAAGTACTGCTCGAAGACTCGCAACGCAGCCGGAGCGGCAGCCTCGCCGCCGTGGCCGCCGTTCTCGATCACGGCGCAGACGACGATCGTCGGGCTGTCGTACGGGCCGTACCCGCACCACCACGACTGCGTCAGGTTCTGGGGCGTCGGATAGCCGGGCAGGCTGACGACCTTCTCTGCGGAGCCCGTCTTGCCGGCGACGTCGTACTTGAAGTGGCCGAACACCCCGTACGAGGTGCCGAGCGGGGAATGGGTCGCCTCCTCGAGCCCGCGCTGCACGTAGCCGAGCGAGCTCGGGTCGATGTCCGTCGGCTGCGGCGGCTGCGCGCCGAAGCGGCGCAGCACACGCTGCGGCTGGCCGCCTGGGCCGCTCACCTCGACATCGTCGGCGAGGTGCGGCGTCACGAGCTTGCCGCCGTTCGCGATCATCGCGTAGACCCGCGCCATCTGCAGCGGCGTCACGAGCAACTGGCCCTGCCCGATCGCGAGCTGGATCGAGTAGCCCGGCTTCCAGGTGCGGTCGATCTCGGTGTACTGCTTCCCGGCGTACTGCTTGCGCCGCCACTCGGGCGTCGGCATCAGGCCGGCGGTCTGCGGACCGAGGTCGAGGCCGGTCGGCTCGCCGAGCCCGAAGCGGTTCGCCCAGCCCTGCAGCGGATGGCCGCGATCGGGCGGCAGCACGTAGAAGCGCCGGCCGAGCTCGTAGAAGTACGTGTCGCACGACTCGGCGAGTGCGGTGATCAGGTCCATCGGCTGGTCGATCAGCGGCGTCCAGTTGTTGAACACCTGCTGGTAGGCGGTGTAGGTGGGCGTGCACGCGATCTGGTCGTACGGCTTCATCAGCCGCTCCTGCATCGCGGCGAGGGCGGTCACCGGCTTGAACGTCGAGCCCGGCGGATAGCCCACGTCGATCGCGCGGTTCAGCGCCGGGAAGTTCGCCAGCTCGGCCTGCTTTCCCAGCACCTTGTCGAGCTTCGCGGGATCCTTGCGGCCCGAGAACACCGACGGCTTGTAGGTCGGGTTCGACGCCATCGCGAGGACGGCGCCGTCCCGCGGATCGAGCGCGACGATCGCGCCGCCGTCCGCATGCTGCCCGTCGAGGTTCGAGTGCGCGAGGTGGATGCCGTACGTCAATGCGCGCTCGGCGGCCCGCTGCAGCTGGATGTCCAGGGTCAGGCGAAGCGTCTGGCCGGGCTGCGGCGTGACCTGGACGCGCGGCGCCGACTTCGGCCGGCCGCGCGAATCGACCGTCAGGTCGGCCTTGCCGTCCTTTCCGCGCAGGTACGTGTCGTAGGTCGACTCGATGCCGGCCTGTCCGATCGAGTCGGTCGGCTGGTAGCCGCTCCGCTTCAGCTGTTTGTACTCCTGCGGCGAGATCTGCCCGACGTAACCGAGCACCTGCGCGGCGAGCGACTGGAACGGGTACTTGCGCAGCGAGCTCTCGGCGAGGCTGGACCCCGGGAAAGACGTACGCGTGCTCCTTGAGGTAGGCGACCTGATCGTAGTGCAGTCCGGACTGCACGATCAGCGGCGTCAGCGGATCTCCGGCGTGCTGCCGAAGCTGCGCGAGCATGTCGGCCACGGGAACCCCCGTCACCATCGAGAGCGCTCGCAGCTCCCTCCGTTCCGCGGGCCAGCTCTTCGGCAGGTCCGCCGGCCAAAGCTCGACCCGCGTGCCGGGCACGTTCACGACGAGGGCGCGCCCGTTTCGGTCGACGATCGGCCCGCGCGGCGCTTCGAGACTGAGCGTGCGAACACGGTTGTCGTTGGCCTGGGCCAGGTAACGGTCGCCCGACAGGACCTGCAGCGCCCAGAGGCGCACGAACAGCGCGGCGAAGACGGCAAGGGCGAGGAACCCGAGCACTGCGATCCGGAACGCGAGCTGCGGCGTCAGCCGGTACGGCTCTTCGACGCGCGGATCGCCGGGCAGGAAGCGGCCGCCGGGGACGTTGGTGCTAGCCAAGCAGCCGCACCTCGCTGATCCGGTCGCCGAGCTGGCGGGGCGGGTGCAGCCGGCGCACGAGCGCGTACACGGGCAGCGTCAGGATCAGGTTGAGGAGCAGCGCCAGCGGCACGCCGTCGGCGACCAGGCCGGCCGGGGCCGGTTCACCGAGCATGAACTGCAGCAGCAGCTGGCCGAACGCGAACAGCACGGTCACGACCGCGACCGAGAGAAACGGAGCGTGGAAGCGGTCGCGCGCCGTCGTCTCGCCGTAGCGGCCGATCCAGAACCCGGCGACGGTCAGCAGGAGCGACGTGACGCCGAGCGTGCCCAGAGTGGCAGTGTCCAAGAGGAGGCCCGTGCCGAAGCCGGCCACGGCGCCGAAGATCGACCCGCGCAGCAGCGCGATCGACAGCAGCGCGACGAGCACGATGCTCGCACTCCGGAACGCCCGGTACTCCGTGAGCACCGCAACCTGGAGCATCGCGGCGAGGAACAGCACCGCTGCAGCCTTCGGGCCGTCCATCAATGCTTCTGCACCAGCACGATCACCGACTGGACGGACGAGAAGTTGACGAACGGCTGCACCTGGATGTTGTGGAACGGATTGATGTCGTTGTCGGTCTCGCTCGTGACGATTCCGATCGGGATGCCGCGCGGGAACATCGACGGCAGCGTGCCCGTGCCGAGCGACCCGGCGGTCATCACCCAGTCGCCGACGCCGACGAAGCTCGACTTCTGGACGTGGTCGAGGATCAGCGTGCTGCTGCCATTTCCGCGCCCCACGATCCCGACCGACTTCGGATGCTCGACGTCGGTGGCGTTGACGAAGCTGTCGCCGTCGGTGAGGAGGCGGACACGGGCGACGCTCCGAAAGGCGCGGTCGACGACACCGACCAGCCCCTGCGATGTGCGCACCACGTCGCCGGGCGCGACGCCGTCCTTCGAACCGGCCGCGATCACCAGGCTCTGGTCGAGCGCGCTCTGCGGGTTGGCGAGAACCTCGGCGTTGACCTTGTCGAAGTCGGCTTCGCTCGGGGCCGCGTGGTAGTCGAGCTGCTGCTTGAGGTAGGTGTTCTCCTTCACGGCCGACTCGTACTGGATCAACTGCTGCTGCAGCTCCTCGTTCTGCTTGCGCAGCTTGGCGTTCTGGGACTTCGCGTTGACGAGCCCGTGCGAGCCAGCCTGCTGTGTCGCTGAAGGGGCGCGCGACCCGGTCGGCGCCGATCTCGAAGGGGCGCAGGATGGCCGCGGCTTCGCCCTGCGCGCCGTCGAGCGCTGATGAGCGGAACGACAACGTGATCAGGACGAACGAGAGCAGGACGAGGACGCCCACGACAATCCGGCGCTTGACGGCGCTGGAGCGGTTCGAGGGATAGCCGGAAGTCGCAGTGCGCTGGACGGACGAGCCCAGGACCGCGAGACGGACGGTCCGGTTGCGTGGCACCTGGCCGGTGAGTGTAGCCGCTCGATCCGCGGAACCTGGTTCGAACCCAGGCCTTTTTCAGGTCAGTCGTTCACATGGGAGACGTAGTGGGCGAGCACCACGTCCCAGCCGCTGGTGTAACCGGCGAACGAGACGGCGCCGCCGTCCGGGTAGGCCTCCCAGCCTGCGTGCGTCAGCTCGACGCGGGTCCCGTCGCCATCGGCCGCGAAGCGGAGCCGAAGCTCGGTCGGCGGATGAGCAGGGGTGACCCGCCACCGCATCAGGAAGCCGTGCGGCGGGTCGTACTCGACGATGTCGCCCCACTCGTGCACCGTCCCGTCGACGAGCTCCGTCGCGAGCCCACCGACACGCCAGTCGATCTGTCCCTGCCCGTTGCCGATCGAGTGGGTCGCCATCGGCCACCATGCGTGCCAGCCGCGTGTGAAGGTGTCGAATGCCTGCTCGAGCGGGGCGTCGACGTGCAGCGTCTTGCGGATCACCAGGTCCTCGGCGTCGACCATCATCGTCGTCGTCCTCCTTTTCTCTCGGCCGCCTCCTTGTAGGCGTCGAGCGCGTGTGACCAGAACTGGTCGAAGTAGGCGCGGAGCTCGACGAGCCCGCCGGGGGCGAGCTCGTAGATGTGGCGCGTGCCCTCGCGCCGCTCCGAGACCAGGTGCGCGTCCTTGAGGACGCGCAGGTGCTGCGAAACGGCCGGGCGGCTGACCGGGAGCCCCTCGGCCAGCTCCCCGACCGACTTCGGCCCGGTGCGCAGCTGCTCGAAGACCGACCGCCGGGTCGGATCGCCGAGCGCGTCCATCGCCTTTCCGTAAGTCACCACTTACGGTAAGTCTAGACTTACCCTCGGCTGGAAGTCAAGCCACCGGCTGGGCTCCGCGGTCGAGCGCATGCACGAGCAGCTCGCCCCACTCGCTCGGGACCCGCGCGTGCAGTGCGAACCCGAGCTTCTCCATCACCCGCCGCGACGCCGTGTTGACATCGGTGGTGATCGAGACCACGCGCTCATAGCCGAGCTCGCCGAAGGCCCAGGCGATCGCCGCCGCTCCCGCCTCGCTCGCGACCCCGCGTCCCCACCACGCGGGGTCGAGCGCCCAGCCGACCTCGGGGTCGTTGGGCCACGTGCGGTGGAACGCAGGGCCTGTCCGTCCGATCAGCTCACCGGTCGCAGCCCACTCGACGGCCAGCAGCCCGAAGCCGTGCTCCGCCCAGTGGCGCTGCCAGCGGTCGAAGCCCTCGTCGCTCTGGGCGCGGTCTGCACGCCCGCCAGATGCCGCGTGAACGCGGGGTCGGCGTTCCAGCGGGCGACCGTCGCACGATCGTCCTCACGAAAGCGACGGAGCAGGAGCCGCTCCGTCGCGAGCGATCACCGGGCCGAAGCCTCCACTGCGGCCGTTGCGCGAGCGGGACCGTGCGCGCGAGCTGCGGTGGATCGCGTCGAACTCCTCGAGGCTGCGGCCGGAGCCCACGGCGACGCAGGTGAGCGGAGACTCGGCGAGATGCACGGGCATGTGCGTCTCGTGCCGCAGGCGCTCGTCGAGGCCCTGCAGGAGCGCCCCGCCCCCGGCCAGCACGATGCCGCGATCCATGATGTCGGCGGCAAGCTCGGGCGGCGTCTTGTCGAGCGTCGACTTGATCGCGTCGACGATCTGCGTGACCGGCTCCTCGAGCGCGTGGCGCACCTCGTCGCTCGAGAGGATCACGGTCTTCGGCAGCCCGGTGAGCATGTCGCGGCCGCGCACCTCCGCCTGCACCTCTTCCTTGAGCGGATGCGCCGAGCCGACCTCGAGCTTGATCTCTTCCGCCGTCTGCTGTCCGATCAGCAGCTTGTACTCGCGCTTGATGTGGTTGATGATCGCCTCGTCCATCTCGTCGCCGCCGACCCGCAGCGACTGCGAGACGACGATCCCGCCCAGCGAGATCACTGCGACCTCGGTCGTGCCGCCACCGATGTCGACGATCATGTTCCCGGTCGGCTCGGCCACCGGCAGGCCGGCTCCGATCGCGGCGGCCATCGGCTCCTCGATCAGGTACGCCTTGCGCGCACCTGCGCGAGAGCGTCGCCTCCTCGACGGCGCGCTTCTCGACGCCGGTCACACCCGAGGGCACGCAGACGACGACGCGCGGGTGCGCGAACCGGTGCTGGTGCACCTTCTGGATGAAGTGGCGGAGCATCTGCTCGGTGACGTCGAAGTCGGCGATCACGCCGTCCTTGAGCGGGCGGATCGCGCTGATCGTTCCCGGCGTGCGCCCGAGCATCCGCTTCGCCTCGAGCCCGACGGCGTGCACCTCGCCCGACCGCTGGTCGATCGCCACCACCGACGGCTCCGAGAGCACGATTCCGCGCCCGCGGACGTACACGAGCGTGTTCGCCGTGCCGAGGTCGACGGCCATGTCGCGACCACCGAAGCCGGTGAGGTAGTTGAAGATGCTCATGGTGAGGCCCGCGCCACTCTAGCTTGCCGCTCTCAGCATTATTCCTGGCGCTCGGCAGCGCGGTGCTCCACGCCGCTTGGAACCTGCTGCTCGGACGTGCACGGGACGTGCAGGCTGCGGCCGCTGCGACCTTTCTGCTCTCGGTGGCGCTGGCGCTGCCGTTCGCGATCGTCTGGTGGCACGCGGACACCTCGGTTTGGCCCTGGGCACTGGCTTCGAGCCTCCTCGAGGTCGTCTACGTGGTCGCGCTCGCGCTGGCGTACCGGAGCTCCGAAGTCTCCTTCGTCTACCCGGTGACCCGGGGCCTCGCGCCCCTGTTCGCGCTCGGTTTCGCGGTCGTCGCGCTGGGTCACGGCGTCTCCGCGCTCGAAGTCGCCGGTGTCGCCTGCGTGGCCGCCGGCGTCGTCGGGGTGCGCGGACGGCCCGCCGGCGGCGACGCCGCCGCCTTGCTGCTCTCGGCGACGATCGCGGTGACGATCGCCGCCTACACGCTCGTCGACCGCGTCGGCATCGATCGGGCCGGCGCGTTGACGTACTTCGTCCTGACGATTGCCGGCCCGAGCCTCGTCTACCCCCCGCTCGTGGGAGCACGGGCGATGCGCCGCGAGATCGGGCCCGCCGTCGTGCTCGCGGCGGCCGCGAACCTCGGCTCGTTCTCGCTCGGGCTGCTTGCGCTGCGTCACGCGAGCGCAGCCGCGGTGCTCGCCGTCCGCTCGTCGTCGGTCGTGATCACGACCGCCCTCGCCGGACGCCTGCTCGCCGAACGGGTGTCGCGGCTCCGCCTGGCGGGGTCGATGCTCGTCTTCGTCGGGATCGCGCTGCTGGCGGCGTAGTACTACGCTCGCCCCATGCCCTCCGGCGCGACGTGGAGCGAGGCCGGTGCCGGCGAGCACCGCTGGTTTCTCGGGACGCTCGCCACGATCAAGATCTCCGGTGAGGCGGTCGACGACCGGTACGCGCTGATCGAGTTCGTCTTTCCCGGCGGGTCGTCGCCACCGCTGCACACGCATCCACAGGACGAGAGCTACGTGCTGTTGGAGGGCTCGTTGACGATCGTCGCGGCCGACGAGCGGTTCGAGCTCGGGCCCGGGGGCGCGGCCGCCGTCCCGGCCGGGGTGGCGCACACGTTCCGAGTCGACAGCCAGACCGCGCGCGTGCTCGTGCTCAGCACGCCGGCGGGCCTCGAGCGGATGATCCGCGACGCATCGATCCCGGCGGAGACGGCAACGCTGCCGCCGCCCGACGCGCAGCGGCCCTCGCCCGACGAGCTCGCCCGGATCTTCGCCGCGCACGGCCAGGTCAACCTCGGGCCGCCGCTTTAGCCAAACCCATAGACGCCGGGCAGACGCTGCGCGAGGAGGCGCACGAGCAGCGAGACGGGCAGGCCGACGACATTCGGATAGTCGCCGTCCACGCGCTCGACCAGGCCGGCGCCGAGACCCTGGATCGCATACGCGCCGGCGCGTCCCTGCCACTCGCCGGACGCCAGGTAGCGGCGCCGCTCACCGCCGGCGAGCGGGCGGAACGTTACGCGCGTCGTCTCCGCGTGCAGTTCCTCCCACTCGTGCGTGCGCAGGCACAGGCCGGAGACGACGTCGTGTGTCCGCCCGGCGAGCAGCTCGAGCATGCGCTCCGCCTCCACCGCGTCGGCCGCCTTGCCGATCACCGCCCCGTCGCACACGACGACCGTGTCGACGCCGAGCACCGGGCGGTCGCCGCCGTCGACCGAACGTGCTTTCCCCGCGGCGTGCGCGACCGGATCGCCGCCGGGCTCCTCCTCGTACGAGGGTGCGACCACCTCGAACGGCACCCGAAGCTGCTCCAGGAGCGCACGCCGCTGCGGCGACGTCGATGCGAGCACGAGCGGCGGTGCGCTCACGACCGCTTCCGTGCGACCCAGATCTCCTCCGACGGCCAGCGCTTCGCCCACTCGGCGGTGACGAACGCGTAGTAGGGATGCGTCTCGGCATCGGCCGGCGCCTGAACCTCGATGAGCCGCTCGACGTCGAAACCGTTCGCGCGCAGCAGGTCGATCCATTCGCCGTGCGGCAGGTGGAACTCGACGCCGCCCTCGGGCCACTCGAAGCGCCGCATCCCGAACTGCGTATTGACGAGGCACTCACCCGCCGGCTCCTCGTCAGACGAGCAGAGGATGACGAGCGTCGAGTTGCGCAGGAACACGAGACGCCCGCCGGCACGAAGCAGTCGGGCCGCCTCCGGGATCCAGCGCTCCGGATCGACCCAGATCGACGCGCCGTACTCGGAGACGACGAGGTCGAACGACTCGCCGGGAAGACCGGTCTCCGCAGCGTCCGCCTCGACGAGTGGGAACTCGATCCCGGTCTCGCGCATCATCCTGCGCGCGGTCTCGAGCTGCGCCGGCGTGACGTCCACGCCGACCGGGCGTCCGCCGAGCTTGGCGAGCCACGCCGAGAAGTACGCCGTCCCGCAGCCGAGCTCGCAGACGTCGAGGCCTGCGACGTCGCCGAGCACGTTCAGCTCGGACTCGTCGACCCCCCAGATGCCCCAGCTGACCTCGTCGAGCGCCCAGTTGGCACTCGCGCTGTCGTTCGTGTGCTCGAGGTTGGTCTCGGTCCAGAGCGCGCGGTTCTTCGCCGCGTCGTCACGCCAGCCCATCGGGGAACCACAGGCCGATCTCGCGCTCGGCCGACTCGGGCGAGTCGGACCCGTGGACGAGGTTGTTCGGCATCGCGAGGGCGTAGTAGCCGCGGATAGAGCCCGGAGCCGCCTCGGCCGGGTTCGTCGCGCCGATCGTGACGCGGCTCGTCGCGATCGCACCTTCACCCTCGACCACGAACGCGAGCGTGGGGCCCGACGTGATGAAGTCGACGAGCTCTCCGAAGAACGGCTTCGCCTTGTGCTCCGCGTAGTGCTTCTCGCCGAGCTCGCGGCTCGCGACCAGTAGCCGCGCCGCCCGGAGCTTGAGGCCGCGCCGCTCGAACCGCGCGAGGATCTCGCCTGCGAGATCGCGCGCGACCGCGTCGGGCTTCGCCAGAATGAGAGTGCGCTCGACCGCCATCGGGCGGACGATGCTAGCTGGTCGCGCGGCGCGAGCCGCGCGACTGGCGCGCCGGCCGCTTGGCCTCGACGACCTTCGTCGAGGCCTCGTCGTGCTCGATCGGCGTCTGACAGTACGGACAGACCTGCCAGAGCGGCTCGAGCGCGCGGTTGCAGGTCGTGCAGGCCTGCCGCAGCTTCGTCGTGCAGACGGGGCAGACGAGGAAGTCCTCGTCGACGTCGGCGCGACAGACCGGGCAGCGCAGGTCGCGCGCACCGAGGCGCTTCTCCATCGCCTTGATCTCGAGCTCACGCTCACGAACGTCCTCGAGGTACTCGGGCGGCCGGAACAGCATGTAGATCAACGGCCCGATGAACGGGACGACCCCGAGCGCCGTCGCCACACCGACAAGGAGCTTGTCGTCGATCCGGCGCCGGGCGTCCTTGAACACCCAGTAGATCGTCGCCACCCAGAAGACGAGCACGAAGAAGATCGCGAGGTTGCGGATGACGTACCACGTCGAGGAATGGAAGAAGTCGTGGACGCTGCCGAACGCTGATCCGATCACAGCAGAATCCTTCCTAGGGCATACCCGGCCGCAAACGCTACCCCCACGAACACGGCAAGCATTGCGAGGGCAAAGAGAAAGACGCTGATCCGCTCACCGCGCCGCGACATCGTATGCATTTCATCCTCCCTGCGACAGATCGGCAAGGAGGTAGAGGGACCCGGTCGCGAGCACGGGCCTGCCGAGCGAGCGCGCGAGGGCCAGGGCGGACGCCGGATCGTCGGCGACCTCGACCCGGCCGAACCACGACCGTGCTCGCGCGGCGAGCTCGTCCGCGGGCAGCGACCGGTCGTTCGAGGAGCGTGTCGCCACCAGCGTGTCGCCGGCACGCGCCAGGCGCTCGCAGGATCCCGTCGACGTCCTTGTCGCCGAGAATCGAGGCGAGGACGATGTACGGGCGCGGGCCCGGGCAGGCGCGCGAGGAGCCAGTCGACGGCGTCGGGCGTGTGGGCGCCGTCGCGAACTTCACCGTCCGGGCGCACCTCGAGCCGTCCCGGCAGCCGCGCCGGGACGACGCTGCTCGATGGGCCGGCCGAGGAACGCCTCGACCGCCTCGCGCGCACCGCCGAGACGGATCTCACCGGCGGGAACAAGGTCTGCGAACTCGTCGTCCGGAAGCACCACCGTCTCCGCGGAGGCGGCCACGGCGAGCTTCTCCGCCGCAATCGCGACGCGCGTCTCGCCGAGCACGTCGGTGTGCTCGAGCCCGACGTTCGTGAGCAGCACGACGCGGGCGCCGACGACGTTGGTCGCATCGTGGCGGCCGCCGAGACCGGCCTCGACCGCGACCGCCTCGACACCGCGAGCCGCGAAGTCGGCGAACGCCGCGGCCGTGAGCAGCTCGAACTGTGTCGCGCCCACTGCCTGCGCCGGCGCCCCGGACGCGCTCGATCGCGCGTGCGAACCCGGCTTCGTCGGTCTCGAACCGCTCGTGCCAGCCGGACACGTGCGGCGAGGTGTACGCGGCAGCCCCGACCCCTTCGGCGCGCAGGGTCTCGGCGATCGTCCGCGCCGCGGTCGACTTGCCCTTCGTCCCGACGACGTGCACGGACGCGAACGCGCGCTCGGGGTGCCCAAGCAGGTCGAGCAGCGCCCGGATCCGCTCCAGCCCGAAGCCGTCGGCCGGCCAGGGCGACAGCGACTCGAGCCAGCCGACCGCGTCGGCGGGCCGGGCCGAGGTGCCGGGCACCGTCACGGCAGCGCTACGCCCCCGCGAGCGCATCGAGCTCGCGGCGATAGCGCTCGAGCTTCTCTCGCTCGCCGTCGACGACGTGCGCCGGGGCGTTCTGGACGAAGCGCTCGTTCGCGAGCATCTGCTCGGCAGCGGGCGATCTCCTGCTGCAGCCGGGCCCGCTCGGCGTCGACCTTGCCGTCGACGGGCGGCGGTGCGCGGTCCGGCTTGACCACGGCCGCGAAGATCCGCTGCTCGTCGCCCTCGAGCACGGGCACGACGCCGGAGCGCCGGAACACCTGCGCCGCCTCCTGCACGCGCTGCAGCGCCGCCGCCTCGCCGTCGTCCCCCGCCTCGGGCCACGCCGCGACGATCAGCCGCGACGCCCGCGCCGGCAGGTGCGACCAGATCTCCTCCGTCACGTGCGGCATCAGCGGATGCAAGAGCTTGAGGAGACGCTCGAGCGCCGCGGTCGCGGTCGCCCTCGCGTCGGCGTCGCCGTCGTACAGCCGCACCTTCACGGCCTCGAGGTACCAGTCGCAGAAGTCGTCGAACGTGAGGTGGTACAGCTCGTCCGTCGTGTGCGCGAAGTCGAACTCGCCGATCAGCGCCTCGACCGCGCGCTGCGTCTGCGAGAGCCGCGCCAGGATCCAGCGTTCCTCGAGCGACGAGGGCCGCTCCTCGGGCAGCGACGCCGTCGCACGCGGTCACGATCAGCCGCGCCGCGTTCCAGAGCTTGTTCGCGAGCTTCCCGCCCTCCTCGATCGCGGAGTACGAGAAGCGCACGTCCTGCGTCAGCGAGTTCTTGAGCAGCCCGTAGCGGGTCGCGTCGGTGCCGTAGCGGTCGATGATCTCGAGCGGGTCGATCCCGGTGCCGAGCGACTTCGACATCCGCCGGCCGTCCGGTGCGAGCACGGTCGAGTGGATGATCGACGTCGGTGAACGGAATCTCGCCGAGCAGCTCGAGCCCGGAGAAGATCATCCGGTTCTCCCAGAGCCGGATGATCTCGCGCGCGGTCGTCTGCAGGTTGCCGGGATAGAAGTAGCGGAGGTCTTCGGTGTCGTCCGGCCAGCCGAGCGTGGCGAACGGCCAGAGCGCCGACGAGAACCACGTGTCGAGCACGTCCGTCTCGCGGCGCAGCTCGGTCGAGCCGCAGTCGGCACACGCCGACGGCTCCGTCTCCTCCACCGTGATGTGCCCGTCCGGGCAGTACCACACCGGGATCTGATGGCCCCACCAGATCTGCCGCGAGATGTTCCAGTCGGGCGCGTTCTCGAGCGAGTCGATCGCGAAGCGGTGCTGGCTCTCGGGGTGGTAGACGATCTCGCGGTCGCGTAGCGCCTCGAGCGCCGGCTGCTTGAGCTCGTCCATCGAGCACCACCATTGCAGCGAGATCAGCGGCTCGATCCGGCTCTCGCAGCGCTCGCAGAGCGCGACGCTGTGGCGGTAGTGCTCGCGCTCGTCGAGCTGTCCGCGCTCCTTCAGCCAGTCGAGGATCTTCGCCTCTGCCTCGGCCTGCGTCAGCCCGTCGAGACCCTCGACGCCCGTGACGACGCCCGTCCGGCCCGATGCACATCGGCTCGGGCAGGCCGTGGTCGCGCCCGATCTCGAAGTCGAGTGGGGTCGTGGCCCGGCGTGATCTTGAGCGCACCGGTGCCGAACTCGCGCTCGACGCGCTCGTCGGCGATCACGGGCACCCGCCGCTCGACCCACGGGACGATCACCTCGCGCCCGACCAGATGGCGATAGCGGTCGTCGTCGGGATGCACGGCGACGGCGACGTCGGCCGGGATCGTCGCGGGCCGCACCGTTGCGATCGCGATGTACCCGTCACCGTCGGCGAGCGGATAGCGGATCGTCGAGAGCGTGTCGTCGACGTCGACGTGGGCCAGCTCGAGATCGGACAGCGACGTCTGGTGGTACGGGCACCAGTTGATGATCCGGTTCGCCCGATAGATCCAGCCGCGGCGATAGAGATGCACGAAGAAGCGCATCACGGCGCGGATGTAGTCGTCGTCCATGGTGAACCGCGTCCGCCGGTAGTCGAGCGACGCGCCCATGCGGCGGAACTGGAAGAGGATCTTGCCGCCGTACTCGTGGAGCCACTCCCACACGCGCTCCTCGAAGCGCTCGCGGCCGAGCTCCTGCCGCGACGTGCCCTCCGCGAGCAGCACGCTTCTCGACGACGTTCTGCGTCGAGATCCCCGCGTGGTCGTAGCCGGGCTGGAAGAGCACGTTGAAGCCCTGCATCCGCTTCAGGCGGATCGACCGTGTCGCCGAGCGCGAGCTGGAGCGCGTGGCCGGTGTGCAGCTCACCGGTGACGTTCGGCGGCGGATGCGCGTCGACGTACGGCGTGCGCGCAGGATCCGGATCGGCCGAGTAGAGGCCCTCCTCCTCCCACGTCTGCTGCCAGCGCTCTTCGACGCCGTGCGGGTCGTACCGCGGCTCCATCCCTGCGCTCATCGGAGCGCCATCCTAGTGACGGGCGGATGGGGGCTAGCCAGCGACTATGCGGTCCAGCTTAGCGGCAGATCGCGTAGCCCTGGATGCCGCGCGGGTTCGCGGCGGCGACGATCTGCCCGTCCTCCAGGGCTACGGCGCTGACGCGGCCGAGCGACCACGCTCCCTCGACGGTGACGTCGTGGCCACGGCCGCTGAGCTGGTCGACCACGGCCTCGCCGGCGCGCGACTCGATCGCGAGCGAGCGCGGCGCGAAGCCCCGCGGGTGGAAGGAGTCGATCAGATGGCCGGTGTGCCACTCGGGCTCGTCGATCGCCTGCTGCAGGTTCCGCCCCCGGTCGACATGACGGAGGAAGACGTGCAGCGCCCACTGCTCCTGCTGGTCGCCGCCGGGCGTCCCCCAGGCGAGCCACGGCTCGCCGCCCCGCAGCGCGAGCCCCGGCGAGAGGGTCGTCCGCGGACGGGTGCGCGGCCGGAGCGACGACGCGAGCCCCTCCTCGAGCCACGTCATCTGCAGGCGCGTCCCGAGTGGCCAGCCGAGCGCGGGGATCGTGGGCGAGCTCTGCAGCCAGCCGCCGCTGGGCGTCGCCGAGACGAGATTGCCGAAGCGGTCTGCGACGTCGACGTGCACCGTGTCGCCTCGGGTCGGCTCCCCCGTCCCAAGTAACAGACTGTTACTTGCGCGGAGCGCCGGCAGCCGGCCGAGGCCCGGCCGCAGCTCGCCGCTCGCCTCGTCGCCGATCAGGGCCCGGCGCTCGTCCGCGTACTCCCGCGAGAGCAGCGTCTCGAGCGGGACGTCGCCGTCGCCGTAGCACGCGTCGCGATCTGCGAACGCGAGCTTGGCCGCCTCGGTGACGATGTGGACGAGCTCGGCCTCGTCGAGGCCGGCGACGTCGAAGGCCTCGAGCAGGCGCAGCTGCTGCAGCGCGACCGGCCCCTGGCCCCACGGCCCCGTCTTGCACACCGTGATACCGCGGTAGTCGACCGTCGCGGGCGGCTCCAGGGTCGCCCGCCACTCGGCCAGGTCGCCGCGGGTCAGGAGTCCCTCCTGCTCGCGGGAGAGTCGGTCGATCTCCTCGGCGACGAAGCCCTCGTAGAACACGCGGCAGGCACGCTCGATCTCCGACTCCCGCGAGCCGCCGCGGGCCTCGTCGAGAAGACGGCGCCACGTGGCGGCAAGCGCCGCATTGCGAAAGGACGTGCGAGGCTGCGGCGGCGGCAGGTAGAGCGCCGCCGAGCCCGGCCACTCGCGCAGCAGCGGCGCGGCACGCTCGATCGTCGCGGTCATCCCCGGGATCACCGGGTACCCGTCGGCCGGCATAGCCGATCGCGAACGAGAGGACGTCCTCGAGCCGCCAGGTCCCGTAGCGCTCGAGCAGGAGCAACCAGCCGCCGAACGCGCCGGGTACGCAGGCGGCGAGCAGGCCGGTGCCCGGGCACGAGGTCGTAGCCACGCTCGCGGAACGCAGCGATCGTCGCGGCGGCCGGTGCGGTTCCCTGCCCGCAGAGGACGAGCGGCTTCCCTTCGTCGGCGGCCCAGAACACGGCCGGCAGATCGCCGCCGGGGCCGTTGAGGTGCGGCTCGACGACCTGCAGGACGAAACCCGTCGCACACACCGCGTCGAACGCGTTGCCGCCGCGCTCGAGCACCGCCATCCCGGCCGCCGACGCGAGCCAGTGCGTCGAGGCGACCGCGCCGAACGTCCCACGAAGCTCGGGCCGCGTCGTGAAGGTCATGCCGTCAGCTCCGCCGTGTCGATCAGGGCGGGCGTGAAGCCGGCCCTGCCGACCAGGTGGCAGGCGACGTGATGCCCGGGCGCGACCTGGACGAGCTCGGGCTCGAGCTCATGCGAGGCGGGCGCCGAGCGAGGCTCGAGCGGGCACCGCGTGCGGAAACGGCAACCTGACGGCGGGTCGATCGGGCTCGGGATGTCTCCCTCGAGCACGACGCGCGTGCGGGTCCGCTGAATCTCCGGATCGGGAACGACTGCCGCCGAGAGCAGCGCCTGGGTGTACGGATGCGTCGGCGAGGTGAACAGCTCCCGGGTCGGTGCGATCTCGACGATCTTGCCGAGGTACATCACCGCGACGCGGTCGCAGAGGTACTCGACTGTCGCGAGATCGTGTGTGATGAACAGGCACGAGAAGCCGAGATCCTCCTGCAGGTCGCTGAGCAGGTTGAGGATCGATGCCTGCACGGACACGTCGAGCGCCGAGACCGGTTCGTCGGCGACGAGCAGCTGCGGCGACACCGAGAGTGCCCGTGCGAGCCCGACGCGCTGACGCTGCCCGCCGGACAGCTCGTGCGGATAGCGGAAGCGCAGCTCGGAGCGCAGGCCGACCCGGTCGAAGAGCCACTCGATCCGGCGCTGGAGCTCGGGTCCGTGCATCAGGCCCTGCACCTCGAGCGGCTCGCCGACGATCTGGCCGCACGTCATTCGCGGATCGAGCGACGAGTACGGATCCTGGAAGACCATGTGCATCTCGCGCCGCAGCGGCCGCAGTTCGCGCCGCCCCAGGTGCGTGATGTCGCGACCCTTGAGCGAGACCGTCCCGCTCGTCGGCTCGAGGAGTCGGATCACGCAGTTCGCGACGGTGCTCTTGCCGCTCCCTGACTCGCCGACGAGGCCGAGGAGCTCGCCCGGCGCGATCGAGAACGACACGCCGTCGACCGCGTGCACGACGCCGTGGGCGCCGAGCCCGCGCACGGGGAAGTGCTTGACGAGGTCGACGACCTCGAGCGTCGGCTGTGCGCTCACGGAGCCGCCACGTCCGGACCCGGGTGGAAGCACGCGACGAGGTGGCCGCGCTCGATCTCGCGCAGCTCGGGGATCTGCGTGCGCGAACGTTCGTCGGCACGCGGACAGCGCGGTGCAAATGCGCACGCGACCGGCAGCTCGGCGAGCGACGGCACCCGGCCCGGAATCTCCTGGAGCCGCCGCCGGCCGCCGTCGACGACGGGCCGCGGGACGGCGCCGAGCAGGCCGATCGTGTAGGGATGCTGCGGCCGGGCGAAGAGGTCCCGCACCGGTGCCTCCTCGGCCTTCCGCCCCGCGTACATCACGATCACTCGGTCGGCGACGTCTGCCACCACTCCGAGGTTATGCGTGATCAGGACGATCGAGGTGCCCAGGCGTTCGCGGATGTCGCGCATCAGATCGAGGATGCCGGCCTGGATGGTGACGTCGAGCGCGGTGGTCGGCTCGTCCGCGATCAGGATCTTCGGGTCGCAGGCCAGGGCCATCGCGATCATCACGCGCTGTCGCATTCCCCCTGAGAGCTGGTGCGGATACTCGCGCGCCCGCCGATCAGGTGCCGGGATCCGGACGAGGTCGAGAAGCTCGATCGTCCGTCGATCGGCCTCGCCGCGACCGAGGCCGAGGTGGCGCCGGAGCACCTCGCGGATCTGCCGTCCGACCTTGAACGCGGGATTCAACGATGTCATCGGCTCCTGGAAGACGAATGCGATCTGCCGGCCGCGGACGCGGCGAAGCCTCGCCGCCGGCATCGTCAGCAGATCGGCACCAGAGAACTCCGCCCGTCCGCTCACCACTGCCGTCTCGGGCAACAGGCGAAGAAGAGCCATGAAGCTGACGCTCTTGCCGCAACCGGATTCGCCGACGACTCCGAGCACCTCCCGCTCGTCGAGCGTGAACGAGAGGCGATCGACAGCATGAACGTAACCGTCGTCGGTGTCGAAGCGCACCGACAAGTCGTCGACCGTGAGCAGGCTCATCGCGTCGTTCGCGGGTCGAGGACGTCGCGCAGGCCATCGCCGAGCAGGTTGAACGAGAGCGAGCACACGAAAATCGCGATGCCCGGATAGATAGCGAGACTGGGCGCCTGCGAGAGGTACGACTGCGCGTCGGAAAGCATCACGCCCCACGACGGCGTCGGCGGCTGCACGCCGAGGCCGAGGAACGACAAGACGGCTTCGCCGATGATTGCAGCGGGAATCGCGACCGTCGCCTGGACGATCAATGTCGAGAGCATGTTCGGGAGAACGTGCCGCGCGAGAATGCGGACGTCGCTCGCACCGTTGGCGACCGCCGCGCGAACGTAGTCCTCCTCGCGCAGGGAAAGCGCCTCGCCGCGCGCGATCCGGATCAACCCGGGCGCCGCGCCGATGCCCAGTGCGATCGTGGCGTTCGTCAACGAGGGGCCGAGGATCGCTGCGAGGCCGACGGCGACGATCAGGAACGGAAAGGCGAGCAGAACATCCGTCAACCGGGCGATCACGGTGTCGACCCAGCCGCGGTAGAAGCCGGCGACGACGCCGATCGGAACTGCGACGACGAGCGCGAGCAGCGTCGCGAAGACGCCGGCCTCGATCGACGCCCGTGAGCCCCAGACGATTCGCGAGAACACGTCCCGGCCGAGCTCGTCGGTACCGAGCAGGTGATGCCCGGACGGATGGGCGAGGATGGCGTTGAAGTCTGTCGTACCGGCCGAATACGGCGCGATCACCGGCGCCAGGATCGCCGAGACGACGAAGACGAGCGCGACGATGAGCCCCACGACCGCGAGCGGCCGACGCAGGAAGCGACGCCTGATCAGTCGCCGTCTGCCGGGCGCGCGGGTTGAGCGTCGCGACGGGGGTGTCGGCGAAGCTCACGGCGAGGCCCCGGAGACGCGGATCCGTGGATTCAACAGCGAGTAGACGACGTCGACGAGCAGGTTCACGACGACGTACCCCGTCGCGGCGACGAGCACGACACCCTGCAGCAGCGTGTAGTCGCGCTGGTTGATCGCTTCGATCGTGAGCCGGCCGAAGCCGGGGATCACGAAGATCTGCTCGGTGATCACGGCGCCCGAGATCAGCGCGCCCAGCTGGAGGCCGATCACCGTCGTCACGGTGATCAGGCTGTTGCGCAGCGCATGCTTCCCGACCACCGACCATTCCGACAAGCCCTTGGCCCGCGCCGTCCGGACGTAGTCGGCGCCGAGCGACGCGAGCATCGACGAGCGCATCTGGCGCATCAGCACCGCCGACAGGCCCGTGCCGAGCACGACGGCAGGCAGCAGCATGTGCTCGAGATTCTGAACAGGGTGGGCGCCGAAGGAGACGTAACCGCCCGCGGGCAGCCAGCCGCAGGTCGACGGCGAAGAGGATGATCAGAAGGAGACCGAGCCAGAAGTGGGGCATCGACAGCCCGACGAGCGCGAAGGTCGTGGCGACGTGGTCGGACGGCTTGCCGCGCCGGACCGCGGCGATCACCCCGGCCCCGATGCCGATCGTCGAGCCGAGCAGGACGGCGAGCAGCGCGAGCTCGAGCGTGATCGGGATCCTCGTCACGATCGTATGAGCGACGGACAGGTCGCGCGAATCGACTCCCAGGTCTCCCTGCACTGCCCGCCAGACCCACTTCACGTACTGGATCGGCAACGGCCGATCGAGGCCGTACTTCTGCCGGACCGCCGCGAGCACGGCAGGGTCGTTGTTCTCCCCGCTGAGCGCGACAGCCGGGTCGCCCGGCAGCGCCCTGACGCCGACGAACACGACGATGCTCGACAGCATCACGACGACGAGGGCGGCTCCCACCTTCCGAAGGAGGAAGCCGCCCATGGTCGTCCGTCCGCCTGCGGACCTACTGGACGAAGCCGCCGAATTGCGCTCGGATCAGCCCGTCCCCGTAGATCTGGATGCCCGTCACCTTCTTCGAGATGCCGTAGTAATTGATCGGGTGGTAGAGGTAGATCAGCGGCCGGTCGCGGTGGATGATCTGCATCGCGGCGCGGTACAGCGTGTCGCGAGCCTTGGTCGTCAGCGACTTCCGGGCGCCGTTCAGGATGTAGTCGAGCTTCGCGTTCGTGTAGCCCGAGTAGTTCTGCGTGCCGGGCGACGCGACGAAGCTGTAGATGTTGCCGTCGGGATCGACGCGGCCCGACCAGCCGATCGCGTACGCGTCGAAGGAGCCGGCCGTCGCCTTGTTGAGAGACGTCGTGAATTCGGTCGGCTGCACGTCGACGTTGATCCCGACCGCCTTCTCCATCGACTGGATCACCTGGCCGAGTCGAACGTTGACCGGATCGGTTCCGCCGAGCATCAGGTGCACGGTCGGCGAGTCGATCCCCGATGCCTTGACCAGCTTCGACGCGAGCGCGGTGTTCGCGTGCAGGTCGCACTGGAGTCCTGCCGTCGTCGGCTTGTACCACGGGCTCACCGGCGCAAGCGGGTAGCAGTCCGGCTGGTTCAGGCCGCCGAACACGACCTTGTTGATGGTCGTGCGGTCGAGCGCGAGGTCGAACGCCGTGCGGATGAACTCCGACTTGGCGAGCGGAGTGCCGACGTTTCCGTAGGGCTTGTTGACACCGGACCTGTTGCCGATGTTGAACGTCAGCCCCTGGTAGCCGATCGTCACCACCTTCGGCACCGTCACGTTCTTGTCCTTCTGCAGCGTCGGCACGTCGGTCGACTGGACCCGGTCCTCGATCTGGATGTCGCCGGCGCGGAGCGCCTGGGTTCGAGAGCTCGGGTCGGTCATGATCTTGTAGACGATCGACGCGAAGTGGACCTTGCTCTTGTCGTAGTAGTACGGCGATTTGACGAGCGTGATGTGGTCGCCGGCGACGCGGTCCTTGTACATGAACGGACCGACGCAGACCGGGCCTTGCGCAAAGTTGGCGCCGAGCGCATCGAGCGCCTTCGGCGACATGATCATCCCGGCGCGGTCGGCGAGCTGCGCCGTCAACGGCGAGTACGGCGTCGAGAGATGCAGGACGACGGTGTTCGTCCCCGACGTCGACACCGAGTTGATCGGCGAGATCTCGCTGGCCCGGACCGAGCCCTTCAGCGTCAGGTGCCGGTCGAGCGACTCCTTGACCGCGGCTGCGTCCATCGACGTGCCGTCGTTGAACTTCACGCCGGAGCGGAGCGTGATCGTGTAGGTGAGCTTGTCCTTCGAGACCTGAGGCAACGCCGCAGCGAGCTGCGGGACGATGTTCAGGTTCTTGTCGAGGTCGAAGAGCTTCTCGCACATCGACAGGAAGACCATGCGGCCGACGAACGTGCGAGCGACTGTCGGGTCGAGGGCATCGGGCTCCTCGGCCAGTCCGATCGTGAGCGTGCCGCCGTCCTTGATGCCGGCGGTCTGCGTGCGGCCGGCGCCGGCGACGGCAGCCGTGAGCGCTCCGACCACGGCCAGCCCCACGGCCAGCAGTGCGAAGCGCCTCAGTGAGCCTCTCATGTGCAATCCCCCTGGGTTCGCCGACAGGTCGGCGTCGAGGAACGGGTGCGGGTGCCCCTCCTGAGGTGAGGGACCAGCAAGGGTAGTTTGGATCCGTTCTCTTGTCAACTGGATCCAAACCGGGTATCCTGCGCGCATCGGCGCACCGCTCGGCACCACCCCGTCGCACGCCGCGCCGGGCGCCGGCGGCGAGGCCGTGCGCAGGCACGGGCTCGACGCCCGACTCGTCGCGATCGGCGCCCTCGGCGGCGTCCTCTCCGGGCTGCTCGGCGTCGGGGGCGGCGTCGTCATGGTCCCGCTGCTCGTGCTCTGGGCGGGCTACGGCCAGCGGGACGCCCACGCCGCGTCGCTGGGCGCGATCATCCCGATCAGCCTCGCGAGCGTCCTCACCTACGGCATCGCCGGCAAGGTGCGCCCCGCCGACGCAGCGGTGCTGGCACTGGGATCGATCATCGGCGCGCGGATCGGAGCGGGCGCCTTGTCCCGGATCCCCGAGCGCCGGCTGAAGCTCGTCTTCGGACTGTTCCTGGCAGCCGTGTCGGTGGCGATGTTCGTGCGATGAGCGGCGCCGCGCTCTATCTCGCCCTGGCCGGGTTCGGCGTCGTCGCCGGCGGGGCCGCCGGCCTGCTCGGCGTCGGCGGCGGCACCCTGCTCGTGCCGTTCCTGACGCTCGCAGTCGGGATGTCCCAGCACGAAGCCGAGGCGACGTCGCTGCTCGTCGTGCTGCCGACGGCCATGGTCGCGAGCATCGTCCTACGGCGGCGCGGCGTCGGCGACCTCGGGGTCGCGCTCCGCTTCGGCGTGCTCGGCGCGGCCGGCGGGGTGCTCGGCGCGTTGCTCGCGCTCGCACTCCCGGCGCACGTGCTCCGGTTCGTCTTCGCGGGCTTCCTCGCCCTCGTCGCCGTCCGCCTTGTCCGCGACAGTCTCGTCTCGAAGTGACAGTGCTGGAGGGAGACGGGCTGGTCGATCGCCTGGCGGCCGCGATCCAGTCGCGCATCCTGAGCGGCGAGATCAGCTCCGGAACGCGGCTCCGGCAGGAGACGCTCGCGACCGAGTTCGGCGTCAGCCGCACCCCGGTGCGCGAGGCGCTGCGCAAGCTCCAGTCGACCGGGATCGTCGCGGTCGAGCCCCGCCGCGGCGCGCTCGTCCGCGGCCCGACGGCGCGCGAGGTTCGTGAGGCCTACCTCGTGCGAGCCGAGCTCGAGGGGCTGGCCGCAGAGATCGCGACCACCCGAATCGGCGACGACGATCTCGATCGCCTCCGTGCGGCCGATGCGCAGTTCCGTCACTCGGTCGAGGGCGTGATCGAGGGACGAAACCGCGGTGAGCGCGACCACGCCTGGTCGTCCGAGAGCGAGTGGGAGCAGGCGAACAACCTCTTCCACCAGGTGATCCAGAACGCTGCAGGCAATGCGCTGCTCCTCGCGTCGATCGCAAACCTTCACCGCAGCTTTCCGCGCCACCTGACATGGACCGCGCTCAGCCACAGCTCCCATCTGCTCGCCGAGAACGTCCAGGAGCACCACCGGATCCTGGCGATGATCGAACAACGTGACCCCAAGGCTGCACGGGCCGCGATGGCGGACCACGTGCGGTCCGCGGGCGAGCTCGTCGCGCGCCTGCTCGAGCGCTAACTAGGGCAGCCGGTCGTACGCGGTCGTCGTCAGGAAGTCCTTGAGCGGTACCGAGAGGGCGACGTCGGCGAACACGTCCTTCGCCGCGGCAGAGGCGTCCACGGCGGCGATCTCTTCGCGCACGCGCGCCTCGTCGAAGCGACCCGCCTGCACCCACGACCACACCTGCGCGCGCGAGATCTCCGCGGTCGCGGCATCCTCCATCAGATTGTCGAGCGCGGCGGCGCCGACGCCCTGCAGCCACGCATCGACGTAGCGCACACCGACGCTCACGTTCACGCGCAGTCCCTCGTCGGTGATCTCACTGCCCGGAACGTCGAAGTCGAGCAGCTGCTCCTCCGTGACCTGGACGTCGTCGCGCCTCCGCTCGAGCTGATTGGCGCGGGTGCCGAGCACAGCGTCGAACTCGACCTGCGCAGTCGCGACGAGATCGGGATGAGCAACCCACGTCCCGTCGAACCCGTCGCCCGCCTCGCGCCGCTTGTCCTCGCCCACCTTCGCCAGCGCCAGCTCGTTGACCGCGGGGTCGCGCCGCGACGGGATGAATGCGGCCATGCCGCCGATCGCGTGCGCTCCGCGTCCGTGACACGTCCGCACGAGCAGCTCGGTGTACGCGCGCATGAAGGGAACGGTCATCGTCACCTGCGCTCGGTCGGGAAGCAGGGCGCCCATCCGCTTGATGCAGCTGAAGATGTAGTCCCAGCGGCCGGCGTTGAGCGCGCACGAATGGTCGCGCAGCTCGTAGAGGATCGCGTCCATCTCGAAGGCGGCGAGAATCGTCTCGATCAGGACGGTGCACTTGATCGACCCGTGCGGCAGCCCGAGCTCCTCCTCGGCGAGCGCGAACGCCTGCGCCCAGAGGCGTGCTTCCTCGTGCGACTCGAGCTTGGGGAGGTAGAAGTACGGCCCGGTGCCGCGCTCGAGCTGCTCGCGAGCGTTCGTATGCACTGTCAGCCCGAAGTCGAACAGCGACGCGCTCACCGGCTCGCCGTCGACCAGATGGTGGCGCTCGACGAGATGCCAGCCGCGGTTTCGGACGACGAGTGTGGCCGTCTCGTCGTTCAGGCGATACCGCTTCTCCGGCGTCTCGAGCTCGATCGTGCCGCGGACGGCGTCGTGGACGTTCTGCTGCCCCGCCCGGACGTTGTCCCACGTCGGCGAGTTGGCGTCCTCGAAGTCGGCCATGAAGACGCGCGCGCCCGAGTTGAGCGCGTTGATCATCATCTTCCGGTCGACCGGGCCGGTGATCTCGACCCGGCGATCCTGGAGGTCGGGCGGGGCCGGCGCGACCGTGAAGTCCGCGGGGGCAGCGACGAACACCGGCCGCTCGCCCTTCCGCGCCTCGCGGGCCGCGAGCAGCCGCTGCCGTTCCGGCTCGAGCTCGCGGTGCAGGCGGTCGACGAACGCGAGCGACTCGCCCGTCAACACGTCGCTCATTCCGCTCCGGCGCCGGCCAAGCCGGCGCCTCCGCTACCGGGCGACTCCGTCGAGCCTACGTCGCTCATCCCGCTCCGGCGCCGGCAAAGCCGGCGCCTCCGCTACCGGGCGACTCCGTCAAGCCTACGTCGCTCATCCCGCTCCGGCGCCGGCAAAGCCGGCGCCTCCGCTACCGGGCGACTCCGTCGAGCCTACGTCGCTCATCAGTCGTAGCTGCGGAAGACGACTTCCGCGACGCAGACCGGCTTCTCGCCGCCCTCGCGCTCGACGGTCGCGAGCAGCGTCGACTGGCGGCCACCCGGCACCGCTTCGACGTCCTTCGCCTCGAAGGTGACGCGAACCCGCGAACCGACGGGAACAGGAGCGGGGAAGCGCACGCGGTTCACGCCGTAGTTGATGCCCATGCGGCCCTCGCTCGGGATCACCTCGTACGAGGCGACCGGCAGCAGCGACAGGGTCAGGTAGCCGTGCGCGATCGTCGTGCCGAACGGCCCCTCACGCGCCCGCTCGGGATCGACGTGGATCCACTGGTGGTCGCCGGTCGCCTCGGCGAACCCGTCGATCTTCTCCTGGGTGACCGCGATCCAGCTCGACGGTCCGAAGACGTCGCCGACCTGCACGCCGGAGCCCTACGCGGACTCTTCGGCGAGCTCGTGCGGCTCGGCGAGATCGCCGCCGGCGCTCGTCACGAGCGTCGGCTTGAGGCCCTTCTCGATCGTCTCCTTGGTGATCACGCACTTGGAGACGTCCTTGCGCGAGGGCAGCTCGAACATCACGTCGAGCAGCGCGTTCTCGATGATCGAGCGGAGGCCGCGCGCACCGGTCTCACGGTCGAGCGCACGGTCGGCGATCGACCACAGCGCGTCGTCCGTGAATACGAGATCGATCGTGTCGTAGTTGAAGAAGCGCTGGTACTGCTTGACGAGCGCGTTCTTCGGCTCGGTGAGGATCTGAACGAGGTCCTCGCGCTTCAGCTGGTGCACCGCCGACACGACGGGCAACCGTCCGATGAACTCGGGGATCAGCCCGAAGTTGAGGAGATCCTCCGGCATCACACCGCCGAGCAGCTCGGCGCTCTCGCTGTCGCGCTTCGACGAGATCTGGCGCCCGAACCCGACCGCGTTCTTGCCGATGCGCTTCGCGATGATCTTGTCGAGCCCGGCGAACGCGCCGCCGCAGATGAACAGGATGTTCGTCGTGTCGATCGAGAGGAACTCCTGGTGCGGATGCTTGCGGCCACCCTGCGGCGGCACCGACGCGACGGTGCCCTCGAGGATCTTCAGCAGCGCCTGCTGCACCCCCTCGCCCGACACGTCGCGCGTGATCGACGGGTTGTCCGCCTTGCGCGCGATCTTGTCGACCTCGTCGATGTAGATGATCCCGGTCTCGGCCTTCTTGATGTCGAAGTCGGCGGCCTGGATCAGCTTGAGCAGGATGTTCTCGACGTCCTCGCCGACATACCCCGCCTCGGTGAGCGCCGTCGCATCGGCGATCGCAAACGGGACGTTCAGGATCCGCGCGAGCGTCTGCGCGAGGTGCGTCTTGCCGCAACCAGTCGGGCCGAGCAGCAGGATGTTCGACTTCTGCAGCTCGACGTCGCCGTCCTCGGCGCCCATCTGGACGCGCTTGTAGTGGTTGTAGACGGCGACCGAGAGGGTGCGCTTCGCCTCTTCCTGCGAGACGACGTAGTCGTTCAGGGAGGCGTAGATCTCCTTCGGGCGCGGCAGGTTGTCGAGGTCGAGCGAGCTCGGGGTCGTCAGCTCCTCGTCGATGATCTCGTTGCAGAGATCGATGCACTCGTCGCAGATGTAGACGCCCGGGCCCGCGATCAGCTTCTTGACCTGGCGCTGCGACTTCCCGCAGAAGCTGCAGAGAAGCTGTTCGTTTCCTTCGCTCGCCCGCGCCATCCCTATCTCCTTTTACCCCAGTTTGACGCCGACCGCTAGGCAGCGGCGGCGGCAGAGCCCGTCTCGCGGTGGGTGATGACGGAGTCGATGATCCCGTAGTCCTTGGCTTCGGTAGGGCTGAGGAAGAAATCCCGTTCCATATCGCGCGAAATCTCCTCCTGGGTCTTGCCGGTGTGGTAGGTGTAAATCTCCTCCAGACGGCGCTTCAGGCCGATCACCTCGCGGGCCTGGATCTCGATATCGGTGCCCTGGCCCTGGAACCCGCCGGAGACCTGGTGGATCAGGATCCGTGAGTTCGGCAGCGACATCCGCTTCCCTTTCGCGCCGCCGGCCAGAAGCAGCGAGCCCATGCTCATCGCGATGCCGACGCAGATCGTCTGCACGTCCGGCTTGATGAACTGCATCGTGTCGTAGATCGCGAGCCCGGAGTAGACCGAACCGCCCGGGGAGTTGATGTAGAGGTTGATGTCCTTCTCGGGATCCTCCGACTCGAGGTGGAGGAGCTGGGCGATGATCAGGTTGGCGATCTGGTCGTCGACCGGCGTACCGAGGAAGACGATGCGCTCGGCGAGGAGGCGCGAATAGATATCGAATGCGCGCTCGCCGCGCGACGTCTGTTCTACGACCATCGGAATCAGTGGCATGTCGGTGTCACTCCTTGGTGCCTGGGGTCCATAGCTTCGGGGCGTCGGCCTGCTGCTCCTGCCCCGGTGTCCAGATGCTCTCGCGCGCCTCGTGCAGCTCGGGCGCGATCGGCTTCACGTCGGCCGCGATGCGGTCGACGGCCTTCTTCAAGCGCAGATCGTCTCGAACCCGGTCGGCGCCGCCTTCGGCCACGAACGCCTCGATGTCCTCCTCCGACTCTCCCGCCTCGCGAAGCTCTTCGCGGATCTCGTCGTCGGTCACCTCGAGCCCGAGCCGGTCGGCAACCGCTTCGAGCACGAGCTCGCGTGCGACCGAGATCGTCGCCTCGGCGCGCAGCCGCTGCTCGAGCACCTCCGGCGACTGGCCGGTGAGCTGCAGGTACGACTCGGCGTCGATTCCCCGCGCCTGCAGGCTGCGCGCGAGGCCGGTCAGCAGCTCGCGCGTTCGCAGCTCGACGAGCGGGCCCGATGCGTTCACATTCGACGCCTTCACAAGCTCGTCGACGGCCGCCGCGCGAAAGATGCCGTCGAGCTCGTCGGCGACCTGCCCGCGCAGCCGGTCCTCGACCTCGCCGCGAAGCTCGCCGTAGGTGTCGAATTCCGAGGCGGCGCGCGCGAGCTCGTCGTCGAGCGGCGGTAAGACGCGTTCGTAGATCGACTTCACCGACACGGTGGCACGCCGGCTGCTGCCGTCGGCGAGCTCGTAGGCGACGTCGCGGCTTTCTCCGGCCTGAAGGCCGCGGATGCCGTTGTCGAGCTCCTCGACGAGGCGATCGGAGCCGAGCTCGACCACGTAGTCGCGCTGCGCCGAGCCGTCCTCTGCGTCGAGGTCGACGACGACGGTGTCTCCCTCCTGCGCAGCGCGCCCGTCGACGGGCACGAGCTCCGCGACCGTGCGCTGCAGCGCTTCGAGCTCTGCCTGGACCGCCTCCTCGGGAACGACCGCCTCCTGCTTCGGCACCTCGAGCTGCGTCCAGTCGGCCGGCTCGGGCTTCGGATGGACCGCAACGGTGGCGGAGAAGCTCCAGCCTTCGGAATCGGACCTCGGCAGGCTGTACTCGTACTCCGGCTGCGCCGACGGATTGAGGCGCGCGCGTGTGGCAGCGCTCCAGAACCAGCCGCCGATGTGACTCTCGACCGCCTCGGAGTAGATCCGGTCGCGGCCGATGCGCTGCACGAGGATCGGCATCGGCACCTTGCCACGACGGAAGCCGGGCACGCGAACGCTCGCCGCAAGATCGGCCGCCGCGTGCTCGACTGCGTGATGGACCTCCCCTGCCGGGACGTCGACGGTCAACTTGACCTTGTCGTCCGCGAGCTGTTCGATCTGCGTCGGCATCGGGCTCGGCCATTGAATCATGCGGGTAGCGTCTGGCCGATGGACGTCGAAACGGCGATTCGCCTGCGCAGAACGCACAAACAGTACGATCCCGCGCCCGTCGACCCGGACACGCTCGCGGAACTCCTCGAGCTTGCCCGCTGGGCACCCAATCATCACCTCACGCAGCCGTCACGTTTTCGCGTGCTCGGGCCGGAGACCCGAGAGAGGCTCGAACGTGCGTGCGGGGAGAAGGAGGCGGCGAAGCTGCGGCGCGCGCCGACGCTGGTGCTCGCTACGGCGCTGCTCGCGGGCGACGCGCGCACCGACGAAGAGGATCTTCATTCGACCGCCTGCGCCGTCTACGCGATCCTGCTCGGGGCGACGGCCCGCGGCCTCGCGTCGTACTGGCGCACGCCCGAGGCGCTCGACGCTCCTGCCGTGCGCGAGCTGCTCGGCCTCGATGCAGCGGAACGCGTCGTCGGTCTCGTCCACCTCGGGCGTCCGGTGAGCGAGCCGCCCGCGAAGGAGCGCTCGCCGCTCGCCGAGATCGTGCAGACCCTCCCGTAGATCAGTGCTGCTGCGGATACGGCGTGTCGCCCCGCGCAAGCATCGCGACGAGCTGCTCGATCCGCCGCGCGCGGGTCTCGGGGCGCCGCGCCGTCGCGACGCGGTAGAGGACCGCGTAGCGGTTCTGCCGGTTGAGCGTCGCGAAGGTCGCCTGCGCACGCGGATCGGCGGCCAGCGCGTCGGCGAGCTCGGCAGGAATCTCGATCGTCGAGGCGCCGGCGTAGGCGGCCTCCCAGCGCCCGTCGGCCCTGGCACGCTCGACCGCCGCGAGCCCCGCCGCGTGCATCCGACCTTCTGCGGTCAGTCGCTCGACCAGCGAGACGTTCCGGCGCGACCAGAGGCTGCGCGCGCGGCGCGGTGTGAAGCGCTGCTTGTACGTGACGACGTCTCGGCGACGAACCTGCCCGTCGATCCAGCCGTGCGCGAGCGCCTCGAGCAGCGCCTCGTCGTACGTCAGGGTCGTCGGCTCTGTCGTTCCCTTCTTCGCCAGGACGAGCCAGACACCGCCCTGCTCGTCGTGGTGGCCGCGAAGCCACTCGTGCCAGGCGGCGACGTCGTCGACGAGCAGCTCCGGAGGATCCTCGGCCACGGGGGAAGCATGACGCCGCAGGTGCGGGCGAGAGGATTCGAACCTCCAAGGGCCGTTCGGCCCACCGGGACCTAAACCCGGCGCGTCTGCCAGTTCCGCCACGCCCGCGTGGCACGGCCGGAGCGTAGCCACGCAGACGGCTGCTCGCGACGCCTTATGTTCGGTAACGTAATGGAGTTGTGGCTAAAGAGCCGACCAACCCGTTTCGCTTCGGAGCGCTCGCGCTCGGCGACGCCTTCACCGATCGCCAGTCCGAGCTCCGCGAGCTCGTCGCAGAGCTGCGGAACGGCCAGGACGTGCTGGTGTATGCACCTCGCCGGTACGGCAAGTCCTCGCTCGTCCTCCGCGCCGCACGGCGCGCCGCGCGCGACGGTGCGCTGGTCGGGTATGTCGACCTCCTCAAGGTCACCAGCAAGGAACGATTCGCCGCCGCGCTCGCACGGACGATCCACCGCGACATCGACACGCCGTCCGGCCGGGCTCACGAGCGCGCAGCAGATCTCTTCCGCGGCTTGCGGATCGTGCCGTCGATGGAGGTCGATCCGCAGGACGGCTCGCTGAGCTTCAGCTTCCGGGCGACACGGCGCCGCACTGACATCGACGACACGATCGAGTCGCTGCTCGAGCTCCTCGGCCACCTCGCAGACGAGCGGGGGAGGCGCGTCGTGATGATCTTCGACGAGTTCCAGGAGATCGTCGAGCTCGACCGCCGGTATCCCAACCTGCTGCGCGCCGTCTTCCAGACGCAGCCGGAGGTCGCGCACGTGTACCTCGGGAGCAAGCGACACGTGCTCGACCAGATCTTCGGCGACCGCAACGAGCCGTTCTGGCGAAGCGCGAAGAAGCTCGAGATCGGATTGATCGGCCAGGAGCTGTTCGCCCGGTTCGTCCGCGCCCGCTTCGAACGAACGGACAAGGGCATCACCGAGAGCGCCGCCGCCCGCCTACTCGAGCTGACCGCAGGACATCCGTATGCGACGCAGGAGCTCGCGCACGAGGTGTGGGAACGCACGCCGTCCGGTGCGTTCGCCTACGACTCGGATGTCGATGCCGGGCTCGAGAACGTGCTGCGCGCGGAGCACAACCACCTCGAGCAGCTGTGGGCCGACGCGCCGCGGACGCAGCGCCGGCTGCTGACCGCACTCGCCGCCGAGCCGACCCAGTCGCCGTACGCCGAGGACTATCGCCTCGCCTACGACCTGCCCCCCGCCCCCACGTTGCAGTCGGCGCTCACCGCGCTGATCCGCAAGGAGCTCGTCGGACGCCTGGACGACGGGACGATCGCGATCGTCGAGCCGTTCCTCGCCGCGTGGGTCAGTCGCGAACAGCGCTGATCACGAAGGCGGCGAGGTCGACCGCGAACGGTGTCTCGCCACCGGGCGACAGCGCCTGGGCAATCGCCGCGGCGACGGCGTCGAGATCGGCGCCCCGCTCGACGAGCTCGTGGGTCAGCGGCGAGCCCGCGGCAAAGCCGGTCGCGAACTCGAGTGCCGAGGGGCTCTCACCGCGCAACCGGACCGCCTCGACCTGCGCGTCCCGCCAGCCGGCGGCAGCGAGGTCCGCCTGAATCCGCCGCGGATCGTTGTACCCGTACGGAACGTCGAGAAAGCGGGGCGGCGAGTCGGGAAAGAGCGCCTCGAGCACCGTCTGCATCGGCCGCGTATACGAGCTGTCGTCGATCGACTGCCAGACGCTCGCCACGAAGAGCCCACCGGGCGACAGCACCCGGCGTGCCTCACGCAGTCCCTGCACCTTGTCCGGCAGGAACATCAGGCCGAACTGGCAGGCGACGACGTCGAAGCTCCCGTCCGCAAAGGAGAGCTGCTGAGCGTCGGCTTGCTGCCAGCTGATCCCGCCGGCGGGCACGGCCGAGCTCGCGTACTCCAGCATCGGCTCGTTCAGATCGGTGGCAACGAGGGTCGCCGAGTCGGGCAGCGCCTCGCGCAGGCGCCGGGTCGCCACGCCGGTGCCGCAGGCCAGCTCGAGCACCCGCACACCCTCGTGCTTCGGGATCCGCGCGGTCAGGTCGGCCGCGTACGGCTCGAACAGCGCCGGGCCCAGGTAGCGGTCGTAGTTGACCGGAACGGAGCCGGTGAACGAGGTGTGGCTGCTCATCCGGGCGATCGTATGCTCAAGCGACCGGGGCCGCGTGCCGATGAAGGGTTCCGTGGACCTTCCCGTCGACGTGCACACCGGTGCTCACTTCATCCGCGACATCGCTGTGCTGATCGGCGTCTTCAGCGTGCTGCTCTGGCTGCTCTTCCGCTTCGCCAGCCGCTGAACCCGCCGCCAATTTCACCGGGATCCGCTGTAAACCCGGCCAGTTCGCCGCGCCGCGAGACGGGCGCCGGGCGCTCTGCGCCGGCGGTGAGTGGCCCCGGCAGGAATCGAACCTGCGCACGGAGCTTCGAAGGCTCCCGCTCTGTCCTCTGAGCTACGGGGCCGGGCCGTCGTCAGCGTAGCGACGGTTCGGCGCCGGGCGGCGAGACCAGCGCTCGAGCTGGTAGCCGTCGGGGTAGCTGCGGTGGCGCTCGAGCGTCCGGAGCCGCGGCCGGCGCCGCGGCGGCAGGAGACGGAGTGCGCGCGAACGTGCGCGCAGCGACGCCTCGGCCGCTGCGCGAAGCCGTGGCGGCGGAGCCGGCAGGCCGAGCGCCTCGAGCAGCTTCGGTCGAGCAGCGCGTGCACCAGCGGCCGGCCGACACGCTTCGGCAGGCCCGGGAACCAGTCGAGGAACATGTCGCGCGTCGCAACGGCCGACCCGGTGGCCCTCGTCGGTGTAGCCGAAGTCGTCGCGCTCGAACTCGACGTTGAACCGCTCGAGCTCGTCGTAGTCCGCCGGGATGTCCCGGATCGCCCATCTGCCCTCCGACCTCCCGCCAGAAGTGAGAAGGTCGCGAGCCGTTCGGCGTCGAGCAGCGGCCGCCAGCCGAAGCGGGCGTTCCAGCGGATCGGCTCGAACACCATCGTCGAGAGGACGTAGAGGTAGTCGTCGTTCGCGATCTCGAAGCGCCCGTGAATCCGGTTCATGCGCCGGATCGCCCGCCGGCCGAGGTCGCTGTCGAAGACCGAACTCGCAGAATGCCGAGATCAGGATCTGCGTGTCGTCGTACCGCTTCTGCGCCGCGCCGGTGAATTCGCCGGTCGAGGCGAGCAGACGCGCGATCGACGGGACGGCATACGTGCGGTAGAACGCGAGCTCGAGCGAGCGTTGCGTGTCCCAGGGAAACTCGAACGACGCGTCGATGAAGACGATGCGGTCGGCGTCGCGCTCGGGATCGAGGCGACGGATCTCCCTCGAGATGGCGCGACTCGCGCGAACGAGGGTGGCAGACGGGACTCGAACCCCCGACCACCGGGACCACAACCCGGGGCTCTACCAACTGAGCTACTGCCACCGTGCGCGCGCATCGTATCGGGCGTCGAGACGATCTACGATGGCGGCGCATGCGTCGCCCGCTGCTCGCGGCAGTCCTGCTCGCCCTCGTCGTCCTGGAAACGTCCGCGACGGCCGGCGCCCGGCATGCGTCGCCGTCCTGCACCGGAGCGGCGCTGACCGGGCGGTTCGCGGTCATTCCCGGCAGCGCGGGCGCCGGCAACATCGTCTACGCCCTGGTGCTGCGCAACCGGTCCACGAGGATGTGCCAGGTGACCGGCCTGCCGTCGGTGACGCTGCTCGGGCGCACCGGCCGCGCCCTGCCGACGCACGTCCGCGCCGCCTTCCCGAACGGGCTGACGGCGGTGCTCGTCAGGCTCGCACCCGGCCACTCGGCCAGGGCGACCGCACGGTTCTCACCCGACGTTCCCGGGACCGGCGAGCAGATGAGCGGCCCGTGCGAGCCAAAGGCCTACAAGGTCACGGTTCACGCGCCGGGCGGCGGCAAGGCCGTCGTGCCCGTGGTTCCGGCAACGCCGGTGTGCGAGCACGGGCAGTTGCAGTTCTCGGCGTACCAGCTCGTGCACTAGCCGGCGAGGCTGGCGCGCGACGTCTCGCGGTGGCGGTCGAGGTCGATCGTCTCGTTGCCGCTGGGCTGGGCCCGCGGGTTGCGGTCGAACTTGTCCCAGCCCTTCTCGCTGCGCAGGAAGCCGACGGTGCCGCGATAGCGGGCCCACATCAGGATCGGGCGATAGAAGACGAGCTCGAGCGGGCCCAGCGCGACCAGACGAACGAGGTGGCGCAGCCGGTACGCGCGCGTCGAGATGTCCTCCATCAGCACGGATGCGCTCGTCAGCACCGCGAGCGCGAACATCATCGAGCCGAGGAAGAGGAGATACACCTGCCAGGAGAAGACGCCCATGGCGACCCCGGCCACGAGCGTCGCGACGCCCAGGAGCTCGATGATCGGCCCGAGCCCCTCGCTGACCACGAGGATCGGCACGCCGACGAGCCCCACGGCGCCGTACCGCGGATTGCCGCACATCCGGCGATAGCTCCACAGCGTCTCGAGCGTGACGCGCTGCCAGCGCGCGCGCTGCGAGACGAGCGCACCGATGCGCCCCGGGGCCTCCGTCCGGGCGACCATCTCGGGGATCGAGAGGATCCGGTACGGGGTGCCGGTTCGCTGCATGTGCTCGTGGACGCGGAACGTCAGCTCGATGTCCTCGCAGCTGAACTCGGTCGACCAGCCGCCGACCTCCTCGACGACATCGCGTCGCCAGAGCCCGAACGCACCGCTGACGCACATCATGAAGCCGAGGCGGCTCCAACCCAGCCGCGTGTTGAGGAACGACCGAAGATATTCGAGGTGCTGGAAGTTGCTGAGCAGTGTCGCGTCGATCAGCTCCCGGTCCTCGATCCGGGCTCCGACCGTGCTCTCCGGGTGCGATGCGACCGAGATGTGCCCGGTGATCCCGACGACCCGCGCGGGGTCGCTGGCCGCGAGCCGCATCGCGTTCAGTAGGGCGTCCGGCTCGTAGAGCGTGTCGCCGTCGAGCAGCAGGATGTAGCGGTAGCGCGCGTAGTTCAGGCCGCAGTTGCACGCATCGGCCTTCGTGCCCTGGTTTTCCTTGTGGATGACCTTCACGTGCTCGTGCTTCCGGCTGCGATAGACGGCCTTGACCGGAGCACACTCGACGATCCGGCGCTCGTAGTAGCCGAACGGCTCGAGATCGAGCTCGCGGTCGAGGACCTCGAGTGTCCCGTCGGTCGACCCGTCGTCGACGATGATCACCTCGAGCTCGGGATACTCGAAGGCGAGCACCGACTGCAGCGTGATCGCGACCATCTCCTGTTCGTTGTAGGCCGGGACGATGACGCTCACGGGCGGGGTGAAGCGCGAATGCACGAGCACGTCGAAGTCCTCGGCGAGCGTCTCGCGGCTGCGGATCGCGTTGTCGAGGGCCGAGAAGATCAAGACGACCGCGTAGAGCCCGTACAGCGCGAGCATGTAGGCGAGACAGACGAGCGTCCCCCAGTAGACGAGGCTGTACACGTCGCCCTACTGCGCGAGCTCGTCCAGGAGCTCGGCCGCCTTGCTCGATCCCGCTGCAGTCGCCCGGTTGACGGCCGCGCCGGCGATCGTGGCGCCGCCGCCCTGGAAGATCGCCCGGAGCGTCCGCAGCGCCAGCTCGTCGTGCGGCGACTGCTCCAGCCGTTTCACGAGCTCGTCGACGACGCCGATGTTCTGCAGCACCTCGGCCGCACCGTCGCGAACGAAGGCGTCGTCGCTCTTGAGCGACTGCATGACGGCAGGCGCGGCGTCGCTGCCGAGCTCCTGGAGCGATTCCTTGGCGGCCGTGCGGACCCACCATTTCGGGTCAGCGAGCAGCGAGACGATCTCCGGCGCGAGGTCGACCTCACCGAGCCGCCCGAGCGCGCGGGCCGCGTGGACACGCACGAACCACACGGGATCCGCCAGAGCAGTCAGCGCCGCGGGCGCTGCGAACCGGCTCTTGTTGCGGGCCAGGCTCTTCAGCACGGCGGCGCGAACCTGCGGATCGTCGTCGACGATCAGCGTGGCGAGCTCGAGCTCGATCGCGGGCTCTGGATAGCGGGCGAGCAGCGTCGCGCCCCACTGGCGGATCGCCGGGTCGGGACTCTCGAGCAGGGGCCGCAGCAGCTCGCTGAGCGGAATCGGGTAGGCGTCGAGCTGCGCAGCGACGCGCGACCGCGAGTAGCGTCCCTCGCAGAGCGCCTTCACGAGCATGGTCGCGCTTTCGAGATCCGAGCGCCCGCCGAGAATCGTGACGGCACCGCCGACGACGTCGAGGTCGCGATCGCGCAGCGCGCGGGCCAGCGCCGGCTTGGCGATCTTCGAGTCGCCCAGCGAGAGGATCCGTAGCGCGGACAACCGCCGCCACTTGTCGGTGTCGCTGCGGTGCGACCGCGCCTGGTTGACGATGCGCCCACGCCGTCTGGCCAGCAGCCGCCGAGCCGCAGCCTGCGCGATCGGCAGCGGTGTCGAAGCGTCCGCGGCGATCCCGGCCACCGTGCGCCGCGGCAGCCGCGCCAGCGCCTCGTCGGCCGGAACTCCGCGTGCGAGGCGGCGGTCGAGCACCCGGCGCGCGGTGTGGAACGAGAGGCCGGCGAGGTCGAACAGGGCCCGGGTGACGACGACGTACGCCGAGACGCCCACCCAGAGGAGGACGAGAGCGCCGAGGGCGACCGTGTACGAGGAAAGCCAGGGACTCACGAGTCCCTTCTGATATCGACATCCAGGGTCGAATCTGAAGCCCGCGACTCGGAGCGTGCGCCCGGCGAGGCGGCCGCCTGGATCCCGGAAAGGCCCTTAACGGGCCGCTTTTACGGCTCGGGCGGTGCTTCCGGCGAGCCGTCCGGCGACTCGTCGGTCACCTCGAGGCCGTCGGCCTCCAAGACCGGCCCTGCCTCGCGGCCCGCCGCGCGCGCCGCCTTCTTCGCCAGCTTGCGCTCGCGCTTCTCCTTGGCCGCGAGCTCTCGTGCACGCTTTGCCATCGTCTCCGGTCTTCTCGAAGGCATTCGCCGTCCTTTCCTAGCGGTGACGTAGACGCGCCCTGCGCGGGGCGCTGTCCGGCTCCTGGGTCACGCGGATCGCACGCGCGGCACCGTCGGGCTCGGCCGCGGCCTCGCGGCTGAACCTGACCTGGGTACCACGGCAGCGCTCACCCGGCACGTGGCCCGGCTCGAAGCCGGACTCCTCGACGAGCAGCCGCTCGCCGTCCTCGGTGCGGATGAAGCCGTGACGCTTGTCCGGGTTGAACCAGATGAGCGCACCGCGCATCGTGGTGTCGTTCGGCATCTGGCGGACAAACGAGTCGGACATCAGGTCTCGAGCCCCTTGCGGGCCTCGACCTCGGTCAAGGTGAGACAGCCGGGGCACACTTCGCCCTCGTCGACCATCGCCCACGCGCTCCGGTCGTCCGGGTCGCGGGGAGGCCGTGCACACCGCGCGCAGGTGACGAGCTCCGCCCAGGCACTCGGCTCACCCATCGAACATGCCGTTCGCGTCGGTGCTACGGATCGAAGCTCCTCTGTCGGAAATTGGTGTCCGCGCAAGCGCTCGGCGCCTGCGCGGACCTCATCGGTTATGCGGATACCAGGGTGACGCTCTTCGCCTCGGGGCCCTTCTGCCCCTCAGCCGCGTCGTACTGGACCTTCGCGCCTTCGGCGAGCGACTTGAAGCCCTCGCCCACAATCGCGCTGTGGTGCACAAAGAGATCCTTGCTGCCCTCGTCGGGGGTGATGAAGCCGTACCCCTTCGACTCGTTGAACCACTTCACGGTTCCGGTTGCCATATTCGATAACACCTCCTCTGCCACGTAAAAGAACGGGCAAGGGTGGCGCACGGTGCGCAACCGGTACTCGCTCAACTATTGGAAACACGATAGCAGCGATGCGAGCAGGGGATTCGAAACCGAGCCGAGCATCGACTGAAGCTCAGCAGGCGAGAACAACGTGCTGCGGTGTCAGTAGTAGCCCCGCTGTCGTAGCAGCACGCGCCTCGTCCGGTCAGCCCATCTCCAGAAGAGCGAGAAGCCGAGCCAAACCGCTCCCCAGGCGCCGAAGAAGGCGAGCACGACCAGGCCGCCGCCGAGCGCGAAGCTCCAGATCAGCGCCCACGCGAGATAGACGGCAACAAGGGTCAAACGCCAGGCCAGACCCGAATTCACGACACGCCTTCGTTTTGGCTCACGAAGTGCGCCCGGGAGGATTCGAACCCCCGACCCGCGGCTTAGAAGGCCGCTGCTCTTCCACTGAGCTACGGGCGCGTCGATTGAAGCGTAGCCCCGCGCAGAGCGGAGCCTACGATCTCGCGCCGAAGTCGGTGGTGATGACCGTGACCGGGCGCCCGTGATAGACGCCGCCGGCACGGTCGACATGCACTGCTGCGATGCCGATCTCCCGCCAGTCCGGGCTCAGGATGTTCGCCTTGTGCTCCGGTGACTTCATCCACGCGTCGAGCGCCTGCGCTGCATCAACATCCGGGGACTCCCAGAGCAGGTTCTCGCCGACCGTCCAGGTGCCCTGGGCGCTCGGTGCGTACCAGCGCTCGATCCGCTTCCAGAACGCTCCGCCGCCGACCGAGTCGTGGGAGAAGTAGCCGCCTCCCGCCAGCTCACGCGAGTGAAACGCCGCAGCGGCCGACAGGCTCGCGTTCAGATGGAGCGGCTTGAGCCCGTGCGCGGAGCGAATCGCGTTCAGGCCGCCGAGCACGCCCTCATCGAGAACCGCGACTCCCTGATCGTGCTTGACGGGTGCAGGCAGCGCCGCGGGGACGAACAAGACGCCCACGAGAGAGACAAGCAAGGCAAGCCTGAGCACCCGCACAATCACCGCTCTCAGGATCGGCTTCGAGCGGCCGGGCGCATCGCCCGAACGGGGGAACGCGTCAGGGCTCGGCCGCGGCGGACGCAGGCGCCGGCGTCCGTCTTGCCCGGCGATGGGCGAGCTGGTCGCGGACGATCACCTGGATCGCACCCGCGACCGGGATCGCAGCCAAGGCACCGAGGATGCCGCCGAGCTCGGCGCCGACGAGCACCGACACCAGCACGACGAGCGGTGAGAGCTCGACGGTGCGGCCGTAGATGACCGGCTGCAGGAAGTGGTTCTCGAGTTGCTGGTAGACGATGAAGAACGCGATGGCAACGATGCCCGCAGGCACGGAGTGGAGGATGGCAACGATCGCGACGATCACGCCGGCGATCGTCGCACCGGCGAGCGGGATCAGATCGAGCACGGCGACGAGCAGCCCGAGCGCGACCGCATACGGCACGCCCATGATCAACAGCACGATCGTGATCGACGCGCCCGCGATCACGCTGATCAGGATGTTGCCGGTGACGTAGCCGCCGACAGTGCGGTAGATGTCGTGCCCGACCTTGCGCCACCGCGGCTGCGACTCCTCGGGGAGCAGCGAGTAGAAGCGGTCCGCCCACGAGCGCCCTTCGAGGAGCATGAAGAACGTCAGGAAGACGATCGTGACCGTCGCGGCGACGATCGTGATGATGCTCTTGGTGATCGACAGCGCGACGCCGGACAGTCCGAGCACGCGCTTCGCGCCTCCCTGGTCGACCTGCTCGCGCACCTTCTCGACGACGTGGTACTTGGTCTCGAGGAAGCCGAGCCGGCCCCGCCCGTGCGTCAGGTCGTGGACATAGTTGGGCAGCGCCTGGACGAAGCCGTTCACCTCGTCCACGAGCTTCGGGATGAAGCTTGCGCCGATGCCGACGATCGCGATCAGCACGATCAGGTACGTGACCGCGATGGCGAGCCCGCGGCCGAGGCGCGTGCGGCGCTCGATCGTCGACACGAGCGGGTCGAGGGCGAGCGCAAGGAAGAGCGCGATGACGATCCAGGCGACCACATGACGCGCCGTCCAGACCATGATCAGCACCAGAGCGACGCCGAGCGCGATCAGGATCGTCCGCAGGACGGTGCGCGGGCGCAGGTCGACGACACGCTCGGGCGTGGGTGCCATGTCTTCAGCATCCCGCGAGGGGCGGACGTTGTTACGGTCTCCCTGTGAGCCTTCGCACCTCCCCAGCCGTCGAGCACGTCGCCCTCCCGAGCGGCGGCACGGTCACGGTGTGGGTCGGCGTTCCCGACGATCCGTACATCGACGACAAGACGCAGCTGACGACGGTCGACGTGCAGCTTCGCGAAGGGCGCTCCGTGCTCGCGAGCGTGTCGACCGTCCTCGAGCCCGACGATGTGTCGCAGGGCGAGGCGCTCGCCCGCGAGGTGGGCGCGGCGCTCGAGGCCGGCGAGATCGGACTGCACGCCCACGATCTCGAGCCGTTCGCAGATCGGTATCGCTAAGAAGCTCCCTCATGACGACGTTCGTCGATCCGGGTGCGATCGGCGAGTGCGATGCAAGGACGCAGGGAGGCCCGATAGTTCCGCTATCGGGCCGACCGAGGACGCGGCAGCGCGCCGCCGAGCGCGGCCGGGCGACACAATTTCGTTGTGTGGGAGCTTCTAGGCGGGACGTTCGGGCCCGCGCGGCGCGTTGACCCGACCATGGACGGCGGGCGGAAGCTCGGGGTACTCCACGGGAGCGCGCTCTATCTCGGCGCCCTGATCGGCCCCGGCCTGCTGCTCGTCCCCGCGCTCGCGGCCCAGCGGGCGGGTGCGGCCTCGATCGTGGCGTGGGCCGGCCTGCTCGTCCTCTCAGCCCCGCTCGCCCTGACCTTCGCCGCGCTCGGCGTGCGCCATCCGGTCGCGGGCGGCGTCTCCGCCTACGTGCGCGAGGGTCTCGGCGAGGACGCCGCTGCGATGACAGGCGGCTGGTTCCTGACGGCGGTCCTGCTCGGCGCGCCGGCGGTATCGCTGATCGGGGGCTACTACGTCGCCGCGCTGACCGGATCCGGGACGGTCGTCGCCACCGCCGTCGGCTTCGCCATGTACCTGGCGGTGTTGAGCGCGAACGTTCTCGGGCTGCGCGTCTCGGCGGCGTTCCAGCTCGCGCTCTCGACCGTGTTGATCGTGGTCGTGGCGATCGCGGTCGCCGTCGCGCTGCCCTCGCGCGGGGGCGACAACTGGGCACCGTTCGCGCCGCACGGCTGGTGGGCCGTCGGGACCGCGGGGAACATCCTCGTCTGGCTGTTCATCGGCTGGGAGGGCGTCGCGCAACTCGCAGGCGACTTCCGGCAGCCGGAGCGGGAGCTGCCGCGCGCGATCGCCGTCGCCTTCGCCGTCGTCACCGTCCTGTACATCGGGCTGGCCATCGCGTCGATCGGCGTAACAAGCGGAACAGGTTCCCGGGTGCCGCTGGCCGACCTGATCTCCGTCGGTTTCGGTCGTGCCGGACGCGATGCGACCGCCGTGCTGGCGGTGGCGCTGACGATGGGGACGATGAACGTGTACCTCGGCGGCGCGGCGAAGCTCGCAGCCTCGCTCGCGACCGAGGGTGCGTTACCGCGGTGGCTCGCGGGCGACGTCCACCGCAGCGTCCCGCGACGGCCGCTCGCGGTGATCTCGATCGTCGTATTCACGGTGCTGGCCGCTCTCGCTGCCGGACTGGCGAGCACGGAGGCGCTCGTGCGCGCGACCTCGGCGTTGTTCATCGCGGTGTACGTGCTCGCGCTCGTCTCGGCGGTGCGGATCCTCGACGGGCGTGTGCGCGCTGCGGCCGTCGTCGCGCTGGGGGCGACGCTCGTGCTCGGCGTCTTCTCGTCCTGGTACCTCGCAGTCCCAGTCGCGGCCGCCGTCGCCTCGCTGGCGCTGCGGCGCCTCGTCCGGCCGGCGGAGCCGGCGTCAGCGCGAGGTCTGCGCGAGCACGATCGCCGCGAGAACGACGGCCGCGCCGAGCAGCTGCACACCGCTGAGTGACTCCGACAGCCACGCCCAGCCGACGAGCGCGCCGACGACGGGCTCGAGCATCGCGACGATGCCGGCGCGCGTCGCGGAGATGTGTCGCAGCGCGCTGACGAGCAGGAAGAACGGGATCATCGTCCCGAGCACGATCATCCAGGCCGCAAGCGCCCACACCGGCAGGTGCAGGGACTGGAGATGGCCGCCGAGCGACGTGCTCCGCGACAGCGCGTGCCCGGGGAACGACCACCACGGCGCCAGCACCGCCCAGAACACCGAGGCGAATCCGAAGCCGTACGCGAGCAGCGAAACCGGATCACGCCCGCCGACGACGTGCTCGGCGAGCAGCACGTACAGCGCGTAGGCGACCGACCCGGCCAGAGCGAACAGCACCCCGGCAGTCGAGAGGCTGACACCGCCGCCGAACAGGTTGACGATCAGCGACAGCCCGGACAGCGACAGCGCGAGCGCGACCCAGATCCTCCGTCGCACCGGTTCGTGGTACGCGAAGCGCGCCCAGAGCGCCACCAGCAGCGGCGCGAGGTATTCGATCAGCAGCGCGATGCCGATCGCGAGCCGGTGGATCGCGAGGAAGTAGAACCACTGCACGAACGCAAGCCCGGCGACGCCGAAGACGAGCAGGTACGGCAATTCGCGGCGCGTCAGCCGGAGCTTGCCCGGCGCGGTCAGCGCGACGACCGCGGCCAGGCCCACCGCCGTCCCGAGCGAGCGGAGCTGGGCGAGGCGCTCCGACGACAGCCCGGTGGCGAGGATGGTCTTCGAGACCGCGCCGTTGACGCCCCAGAGGATCGCCGCGGCTGCGGCCATCGCGTAGCCAAGCCGCGCATGGCGCTGCGGTGCGCTCGGGACCGGGAACGGCGCTTCGGTCATGGCCGCCGAACCTACCCTGTGCGCATGGACCGGCAGCGGGACGTGGGCGTCGTCCTGTCGGGCGGCGGCATCAACGGTGTGCTGATGGAGCTCGGGTTCCTCAAGCGCCTGCGCGAGAGCGTGCTGTGGCCGCGCGTCGGGGCGATCTTCGGCACGTCGTCGGGCGCGCTGTCGGGGGCGCTGGCCGCCCTCGACCGGTTGGACGACCTCGAGGAGTTCATGCTGGCGCTGCAGCCCGAGCAGACGTTTCGGCCGAACCGGCTCTGGCGTCTGCCGTTCCTCGGCCTGCACGAGTACGCCCTGCCGCGCACGATCGAGTCGTGGTTCGGCGATCTGCACGACGTTGCGGAGGCGCTCCGCGTCGCTCCAGTCGAGCTAGTCGTACTCGCGACCGACCTGACCGACGACCACGAGCGGCCCGAGTCCGGCTACGAGCTCGTCTACCCGGCCCGGTCGACGCCTCCTGAGCTGCTCGCACGCGCGGTACTCGCGTCGGCTGCCGTCCCCGCGCTCGTCCTTCCTCTGCGCGTCGGCGACCGCATCGCGACGGACGGATCGTGGGTCCGCAACTTCCCGCTCGGTCACGCCTACGACCGCGCCGAGGTCGAGCTGATCGTAGCCTTCCGCTACGTGCCGCAGTACCCACGCATGGGCGTGGGCGCGCTCGAGCAGTTCGAGCGGCGGTTGCGCCGCTTTGGCCGAATCCCGCCGATCCGCGCGCTCATCAGCGAGCTCGAGGAGGCAGCCGCCCGCGCCGAGCGCGGAGAGCCTGCGCACCTCGCCGACATGATCGTGCGGCTCGCGCGGGTCGCGATCGTTCGCAACACCGAGCTCGAGGAGCGCGGCGCCGAGCAGCGGGACGAGTCCCTCCGCGAGCTGCGCGCGCTCCGCGAGGACGTGCTCACCCTTGTGGCCGGCGACGAGAAGCTGCGCGACGCCGTCGAGCGTCGCTTCGCGACGGCGACCTTTCCGTTTCGCGGCGACCGGATCGTGCCGCGGATCACCGTGCGCGGGAGCATCGAGGGTGTCGGCCTCGATCCCGGATTCCGGTCGAGTCCCCGCTGGACGACCGAGGACAAGCAGCTGCTGATCCGGCGCGGCTACGAGCTGGCCGCGGCCGAGCTGAACCCGATCGACGCGGCCGGCGAGTCGGGACGGTCGGATTTGAACCGACGGCTTCCGCCTCCCAAAGGCGGCGCTCTACCAGGCTGAGCTACGTCCCGCTGAACCGGAGTGTAGGCGCCGCGACCGCCGGCAGCCGGCCTACGCCAGCTGCCAGTCGCCGTTTCGCAACAGCGGGACGGCTTCGCCGCTTGCGGAGACGCCGTCGATCTCGAGCTCGGTCGAGCCGATCATGAAGTCCGTGTGGATCGATGAGTGGTTGACGCCGCGCGCGCTCCGCTCCTCCGGCGAGAGCTCGCGCGCCCAGGCGACTGCGTCGATGATCGAGGCGCCGAGCGCGATATGCGACGAGGCGTTCTCGTCGAAGAGCGTGTCGTAGAAGACCAGGCCGGTCTTGCCGACACGAGAGTCGGCGTCGACGAGCGCGACCTCGCCGAGGCGAGCGGCGCCGTCGTCGGTCGCAACATGGGTCTGCATGACGTCCTCGCCCGACGATGCCCGGACGTCGACGGCGCGACCCCCTTCGAAACGGATCGTCAGGTCGCGCACGATCGTGCCCTGGATCTGCAGCGGCAGCGTCGAACGCACGACGCCGTCGACGCGGCGCGCGTCCGGCGTCGTGAAGATCTCCTCGGTCGGCATGTTCGCGACGTGCTCGATGCCACGCGACACGTCGAGGGCCGCCTGCCAGGTCGACTCGGGATGAAGGCCGATCGTGAGGTCGGTGCCAGGGCCGCGATAGCGCAGGTGATCGAAGCGCCGCTCGTTCGTCAGGTCGGCGCGCCGCTGCAGCTTGGCGATGTGCTCGCGCCACGCGACGACCGGGTCGGGCTCGTCGAGCCGCACAGCCGTTTCGACCGCCTGCCACAGGCGTTCAATGTCGGGCTCACCGAAGACGGTCTCGGCCCAGCCCTCGTTCGGGTAGGCGACGATCGTCCAGTTGCAGAGCCCGTCGGTCAGCTCCAACGACGCCTCGGCGAGCTCGCGCATGCGCGCCTTGCCGACTCGCCCGCCGTCGAGGTCTGCGAACAGCTCCGGCTCCGGGTTCCCGGAGATCGCCATGATCGCGCCGCCGTTCTCGCCGAGTGCCCGCGTCCGCCGGACGAGCCAGGGCGGCGAGAAGCCGAGATCGTCCTCGGCGGCATGCTCGATGTGAGCGCGCCGGACGTGCTGGTCGGTGTAGAGGACGTCCACATACCGAGCGCCCGCGGCGTAGGCCTCGCGCGCAACCGCGCGCACCAGCGGCGCGTGCTCCAGCAGGGCATTGATCCCGAGGGTTTGGCCCTTCTGGAGGTTCAACCCGACCTGGACGGCGAGGCGCGCGAGCGCGTCGACCCTGTCTGGACGTTCCGGCACGGCGGGCAGAGTAGCCACGTCGCGTCTCCAGGCCGCGAGCGGTCGCTCGCCCTAGACTGACGCGCCGTGGGACGATTCGCCATCGCCGCGGTTGTCGCTGCCGTCGTGCTCGCCGGCTGCGGCAAGAGCATGCCGACCTACTCGCTGGCGAAGACCTCGGCGTGCCTGCGCAGCAGCGGTGTGATCCTGGGCGGGCAGCTCGACTTCGTCGCGACCACGGCGACCGGCGGTGCCGTCCGCGCCCAGCTCCGCGACAACGGCGTGACGGTGGTATTCGGAGAGACCGTCGGCGACTCCGACAACATCGACGCCGCCTACCGCCGGTTCCACTCGAGCAACGTCGGCATCGACGACGTCCTGCGCCGTCAGGGCAACGCGGTGATGCTGTGGCGGGGACACCCGAGCGACCCGGATCTGGCGCTCGTCACCGGCTGCCTCAAGTAGCGCCTTCCTCCCAGAGAAACTGCCGGAACCAGTAGGCGACCACGGCGAACAGGACGAGCGCCTGCTCGCTTGCCATCGTCACGCCGGCGATCTCCTGATCCGTGAGCGGGCTTAGCCCGAAGACGCGTGGCCGCGCGGCGACATAGAAGGAATAGGCGGGCTTGGGCAAGAGGGCGAGCAGAAGCCCGAGCGGCGCGGCGAACACGAAGGCGGCAAAGGCATACGCGGCGCGGAAGCCCGGCGCGAACCGGCGCGGTGCGTCCTGGAAGAGCGGCCACCAGAAAAGGACGCCGGTCGCGAAATAGCACGCGTGCTCGATGTGGATCAGCCACGACTGGTGGTGAAGCGCCGCCTGGTACACGAGCGGGGCGTGCCAGGCGAAGTAGTCGCCGAGCCACAGCGGCAGCGCGACTGCGGGATGCGTCAGCCAGCCCCACACCCGGAAGCGCCCGAGCGCCGCCGCCATCGGCCGCGAGATCCCGAGAACGGCGAGCAGGGGCGCCCATTCGGCGAGGATCACGTTCTGAAGGAGGTGCGCGGTCAGGAGATAGTGGAGCCCGAGATGGTGGAGCGGCGTCCAGAACGCGATCGCGAGGAGCGCCATCGCCGCGGCGTAACAGGCGATCCGCCAGCGGGGTGCCCCCACTCGGCCGACGGCGAACAGGTAGAGCAGCGAGAGCACCGGGATGACGACCGTCGTGTCGACGTCCGCCTGCCAGGCGTAGGGCGAATGGACGTGCGCGAGCAGCACCAGCCCCACACTAGAAGGGGCGCGCTTGCGATCTGCTGCCTAGCGGGAGCGCTGGCCGGCTGCGGGGCCAAGTCGGCAGCGCCGGCGCCTCCGTCTCCTGCGGCCGAACGCGCGGTCGCCGGACAGTTCGCACGCGCAGTCCTGCACGGCGACGCGATCAAGGCGCTCGCGTTGCTCGCGAACCCACAGGACGGCGCGCTCGACGGGGTCGTTCGCGCGTCGGCCGCGCTCTGGAAGCGCCAGCACGCAACGGTCCGCCCCGCGCCGACCCACGCCGGCGACCGCTGGACGTTCCGCTACTCCGGCACGCGCGTCCGCGGCGACGGAGCCTATGAGCAGCGGTCGGGGCGCCTCGTCGTCGTGATCACGGGCGCCGAGGCGCGCGCGCGCGTCGACTTCTTCGCGTTCACGCGGGAGGTGACGGTGCTGCGGACGCACCACGACTCGCAGCTGCTCCCATCCGTTCGCTGACGCCGGCCGGCGGTACCCTGACCCGCGCGCGGGTGTAGCTCAATGGTAGAGCTCCAGCCTTCCAAGCTGGCCATGCGGGTTCGATTCCCGCCACCCGCTTGCTCGGCGACGAACGGTGCCGGGCACATGTGCCTGGCACCGACGTTCGGGGCAGGCGCGTTCTACGGACTCAAAGCCGCGCGAGCAGGGACCGCAGCTCGTTCAGCTTCTCCCGGCGCAGCTCGTCGCGCTGGCCTCGGCCAACGCGCTCGAGCAGGCCGCGGACGAGCGGCGCGAGGTCGACGGGGTTGAACGGCTTCGTCACGTAGTCGACGCCACCGAGGTTGATGCCGCGTGCCCGGTCGCGCAGCTCCGCCCGGGCGGTGAGAAAGACGATCGGGATCTCGTCGGTGCTCGGATCGTCGAGCAGCGCCTCGGCGACGTGCCAGCCGTCGAGGCCCGGCATCATCACGTCGAGCAGGATCACGTCGGGCTCGCCGTTCTGCGCCTGCTCGATGCCGCTGGCGCCGTCGGCCGCCTCGATCACCTGCATTCCGGCCGCCTCGAGGTTGACCCTGCAGAGGAGCCGGATCGGTGCTTCGTCGTCGATCACCAGAACGCGCGTCGCCATTGTGTCTCGCCCTATTCCCTCACGACCGGCAGCTCGAACGCGAATCGCGAGCCGATTCCCTCGGACGAGTGAACGTAAATACGACTTCCCATCTCGCGGACGAGTCCCTGCGCGATGAAAAGGCCGACACCGGTGCCGCGTCCGTGTCCCGATCCGGCTTTTGCGAACTTCTCGAAGATGCGCTCCTGCTCGGACGGAGCGATGCCGACGCCCTCGTCGGTCACCGCCAGCTCGACGGCATCCTCCGACCCGCGGGCCGACACCGTCACCGTGCCTCCGCCGGGTGAGAACTTCACGGCATTCGACACGAGCTGATCGAGCACGTCGCGCAGCTTGACCGGGTCGGCGCGCGCGGGCGGAATGCCCCTGTCGACGTCGGCGACGATCCGGTGGCCGTTCGCGCTCGAGCCGCCGGAGGCGGCGACGAGCTCCGTGACGACGGCGGCGACGTCCGTCGGCTCGAGCGACACAGCGAGGTCGCCGGTCTCGAGCCGCGCGACGTTGAGGAGCGCGTCCACCGTCGCGGTGAGCCGCTCCGCCTCACGTGCGATGAAGTCGAGGAACGTCCGCTGCTCGTCCTCGCCGAAGGTGACATCCTCGCGCAGAAGCGTCTGTGCGAACCCGTAGATCGAGGTGAGCGGCGCGCGCAGCTCGAGCGACACGCTCGAGACGAAGTCCGACTTCATCTGCTCGACCGCGTACTCGGCCGAGATGTCCCGGAACGCGAAGATGCGCCCGGCCGGGCTGTCCGCGGGATCGCGCATCACCGCCTCCGACAGCGCGAGCCAGACCTCGGCGCCGGAGCGCGAGATCGAGACGAGCCTCGTCGCCGCTCCCCGATCCGATTCGAGGTCGCGCTGGAGGACCTGCGTGGGTGTGCGGCCGATCGCCTCGGACGCGGGAACGCCGGTGATCAGCTCGGCGGCGCGGTTCCAGAGCACGACGACGCCGTTGCGGTCGACCACGACGATCCCGTCGGCGATGTTCGCGAGGATCGCGACGCTTTGCTCGCGCTCGACGGCGACCTGCCGGTACTGCTCGGCGTTCACGAGCGCGACGCCCGCGTTCGCGGCCAGCGTCGTGAACGCCTCGACCTCCTCGGGGCGCCAGGCCCGTGGCTCGCGCGAGTAGGCCGACAGCACGCCGCGCGCCTCGTCGTCAGGGCCGACGAGCAGCACACCGAGGTACGCCTTGAGGCCCGACGCAAGCAGCGAATCCGCGAGCGCGTGACCCTCGTCGGCCGAGACGTCCTCGATCACCACCGCGGAACGGGAGGAGAGCACGTCGCCGGCCACCCCGTCGGTCGACGGCGAGCGGTCGCCCACGGCCTGGCCGGCCGGCGGACCGGCCGCCGCGACCACGACGAACTCGTCGCCGACGAGCATCGACACGAGCGCCGCCTCGGCGCCGAGCAGGCTCGCAGCCTCCTGGGCGGTGGCGTCGAGCACGGCCGCCGGGTCGAGCTCGGTCGCGAGCGCCGCCCCGGCGCGGGCGAGCTGCTGCGAGAGCGAGCGGGCAGCGCGCTCCGCCTCGAAGAGCCGGCTCCGCTCGAGCGCGCCATGCGCGGCTGCTGCGACCTGCTGTGCGAGCTCGAGGTCGTCGCGTGTGAAGGCGCGCGGCTCGCGGAAGCAGACGAGCACGAGCCCGCCCACCTCGGCCGAGACCGGGATCGCGAGCAGCGACTCGACCGGCGAGACCTGCCACGCGGCGCCGAACCGGTCGTCGCCGCGCACCGACGACGCCGCGAGCACGTGTCCTGCGGCCGCGGCTTCCTCGAGCGCCGGGGGCACCTCGAGGTCGCGCACCTCGTCCGGCACCTCGAAGCCTCCGGCGACCGTCAGCCGCGACCCGCGCCGGGCGAGCACGGCGGCGAAGTCCCCGCCGAGCGCCTCGGCCGCCGCCTGAGCGGCGGCGTCGTAGGACTCGGACAGCGACAGCGGCTCTCCCAGGAGAGAGGCGATTCGATAGAAGCCCCGCTGGATCCGCGTCTGGCGCAGGCTCGCCTCGAAGCTCTCTGCGTTCCGGATCCCGAGCGCCGCCAGCGACGCGAACGTCTCGAGCAGCTCGGCATCGTCGTCCCCGAAACGCCTCTCGCCGTCTCGCAGCCCCACGCCGAGGACTCCGAGCGTCTCGCCCGCCCAGACCATCGGCGCGACCAGCGAGCGCGAGAACCCGTCGTAGGCGGGATGTGGAATCGCACCGGTGCCTCCGGGCCCCGGCACGAACTCGAACCCGACGAGGCTCGGGTCGAACCCGTGCACCGCCACGCACCGGAGCACCCCCCGCTCGGAGTCTTCGAGGTAGCAGTCGGCGGCATCGGCGCGGAGGAGCGTCGTCACCTCCTCGACGAGCAGGCGCAGCACCGCGTCGAGATCCAGCTCTCCGGCCACGACCTGCGCGGCGTGCAGCAGGGCCTGCTGTTGCTCGAGCGCCACCGCGAGTGCCGCCGCGGACCGCAGCCGTGCGAGCCCCAGCGCCGCCTCGCCCGCGACCGCCTGGAGCAGCGCGAGCTCGTCCGGCGTGAACGCGCGACGTTCGTTCGTCGTCGCCGCGGTCAGGACGCCGATCACGCGCGACTCCGCGAGCATCGGGACGAACACGGCGCTCTTTGCGCCGACGCGCGAGGCGAGCCGACGGCTGACGAGCGGCGAACGCGGGACGTCGTAGACGTTCACCGGCGCCGCGTCGGAGACGGCATTCGCGATCCCCGACGGCTCGTGCTGGAGGTCGATCCTGATCGCGTTCCACCAGTCGGCTGCGCGTCCTTCGAGCTCTGCGTAGAGGCCGTTCGCGGTCGCAGCACCCTCGTCGACGAGCGTCACGGCGGCGAACCCGACGTCGAGCAGCTCCGCGACCTGGCGCACCAGCGGGCGCGCGACCTCGACCTCCTCGTCCGCGCGAACGAGCTGCTCGGAGATCGCCGTGACGGCCTCCAGCTCCCGATCGCGCATCGAGACGCGGGCCTCCGCCGCGAGCGTGCGCCCGAGACCGCCGACGACCAGGCCGCGCTCGCGCCAGCGCGCGAGCAGCAGCGCTGCGGGAACCAGCGCGAGCGCGATTGCAGCGAGCGCCAGCCAGGTGTGGCCCCCGACGGCCCGTTCCTCGCGCACCACGAGCACGCCGAAGATCGCCGCCGTACCCGCGACGGCCGGGAAGACGAGCAGCACGGCCCAGTCGACCAGCTGCGCCCGTCCGCGCAGGCGCCAGAACGTCGGCAGGGCGGCGCCTGCCACGGCGGCATACGCGGCCGCGAGCAGGAACAGGGGGACGGCGTTGAAGAGCACCGCCTGGGTCGCGTCGGTCACCGGTTTCGGGGTGATCGTACGCCCCGGAAACGATGGAGCCCGCTGCTCGGGGGGACGAGGCAGCGGGCTCCTCGTGATCGCTCACCGCAGGCGTGACCCGGAGGCCTCGCCGCGGCTCGCATCGCCCAGTGCAATGAAGCTATCCCAGGACCCGCGGTCAGAGGAATAGGCCGAGCGGCCCATCTTTGTAAACGGGAACGCACGGGCCGGGGGCTACGATCCGCAGCGTGGTGACAAAGGTGCTCCTGGCCTCGCCGCGCGGCTACTGCGCCGGCGTCGAGCGCGCGGTCGAGACGGTCGAGAAGGCGCTCGACCTCTACGGCCCGCCGGTCTACGTCCGCAAGCAGATCGTTCACAACCTGCATGTCGTGCGCGACCTGGAGGCGCGGGGCGCCGTGTTCGTCGAGGACGAAGCCGACGTCCCCGAGGGCGAGACCGTCGTCTTCTCCGCGCACGGCGTCGCGCCTGCGGTGCACGCGACCGCGGCCGCCCGCCGGCTCCAGACGCTCGACGCGACGTGCCCGCTCGTGACGAAGGTGCACGTGCAGGCGCGCCGGTATGCGGCGTCCGGGTACACGGTGGTGTTGATCGGTCACGCCGGGCACGAGGAAGTCGTGGGCACGATGGGCGAGGCGCCGGGCTCGATCGTCCTCGTCGAGTCGGTCGCCGACGTCGACGCGCTCGACTTCGCACCGGACGCAAAGCTCGCCTACGTGACGCAGACGACGCTCTCGGTGGACGAGACGGGCGAGGTGATCGCAGCGCTCCGCCGCCGTTACCCGTCGATCCACGCGCCGAAGAAGGAGGACATCTGTTACGCCACCTCCAACCGGCAGTGGGCAGTCAAGGAGATGCTCGGGGAGATCGACCTGCTGCTCGTGATCGGATCGCGCAACTCGTCGAACTCGAACCGGCTCGTCGAGACGGCGCGAGCCGGTGGCGTTGCCGCGCACCTGATCGACGACGCAGGGGAGATCGACGAGCAGTGGCTCGAGGCCGCGGCGGTCGTCGGTGTCACGTCCGGGGCATCGGCGCCCGAGAAGCTCGTGACGCAGGTGTGCGACTGGTTCCGCGAGCGCGGCGTCGAGGAGATCGAGCCGTACCGGCTCGTGGAGGAGGACGTCGAGTTCCGCCTTCCGATCGAGCTGCGGCGCGAGCTCGCGCTCGCCCGCACGCAGGACGCCTAGACCGGCCGCGGGCCGTGCCGCGGATCACGAACGCTCCACGCGGAGCGGCCCGACCTCGACCGACACCGCGAGCGTCTCGGCTTGCAGCCGCTCGCCGTAGGTCGTGACGATCTCCTCGTCGGGGAGCCACAGCCTGACGCGGTCGGTGACCGCCAGGCCGGACTCCTTGCGGAGGCTGTTCACCTCGTGGATCCAGTCGAGCAGTCGGCCCTCACGCCGCAGCTCGTCGTCGAGCACCGTGTCGAGCGCGACCGTCACGCCGTCCTCGCTCGCGACCGCCCAGCCTTCCAGGCCGACACGCTCGACGAGCACCTCGTGCGGCTCGAGGACGTGCCCGTCGACGCGGAAGCGGCCGCCGTCGAGCTCCTCGAACTCGCCGTTCGCAAGCAGCTCGCGGATCTCACGCAGGCCGGCTCCGAGCTTTGGGCCGAGCACGGGCAGGTTCGGCTTCACGCGTACGCCCGAGGACTCGACGTCGCCGAACGTGACCTCCTTGACGCGCAGCTCGTCGGCGATCTCGTCGCTGTGCCGCTCGGCTCCCGCGGCGGCGCCTGCAACGACGAGGCGCCGGAGCGGCTGGCGCAGCTTGAGCTGCGACGTCGAGCGCGCCTGCCGTCCGAGCTCGACGACGCGGCGCGCCTGCGCCATCTCGCCGAGCAGCCCCTGGTCGGGAGGATCGAGCTCGGGCCAGCCCGCGAGATGCACCGATGCGGGCCCGTCCGGCACGAGCGTCCGCCACAGGTGATCGGCGAGGAACGGCAGCATCGGCGCGATCACGCGCAGCGACTGCACGATCGCGAACCACAGCGTCGAAAAGGCCGCCTCGTCGAGACGGTAGAAGCGGCGCCGCGAACGCCGGATGTACCAGTTCGAGAGATCGTCGACGAACGTCTCGAACGACCGGATCGCGTTCACGGTCAGCGTCGCCTCGTAGGCGTCGGTCGCTTCGCTGACGAGGAGCCGCGTGCGCTCGATCAGCCAGCGGTCGAGCGGCTGCGCGTTCTCGACCGAGCCGAACGTCGACCACGACGGCGTGTAGGCCTCGATGTTCGCGTAGTCGACGAAGAACTTGACCGAGTGCCAGTACGTGAGCAGCTTGCGTCTGATCTCGTGGGCGGGCCCGAAGCCGAACCACAGATCCTGGTTCGGAGGCTGGGCGCAGTACTGCCAGCGCATCACATCGGCGCCCATGCGCGCGAACGCTTCCTCCGCGTCGATCATGTTCCCCCACGACCCGTGCATCTCGCGGCCGCGCTCGTCGAGCATCTTCTCGTAGCCGAGCACGCGGCGGAACGGCGCCTCGCCGATCAGCGCAACCGACATGAAGAGCTGCGAGTAGAACCACAGGCGGATCTGCTCGCGCATCTCGGACACCCAGTCGGCCGGGAACCAGCGTTCCCAGTACGCGTGATCCGGGAGATCGGCGTGCGAGAGCCCGCGCGACGCGCCGGTTGCGTAGCCCTCTGGGATTCGCGTCGGGTTCTGCCAGCCGAGCGTCGAGAACGGGACGATGCCCGCGTCGAGCCAGACGTCACCCACCTCCGGGATGCGCGTGACGCGTTCGCCGCACTGCTCGCAGCTGATCGGGACACGGTCGACCCAGGGACGGCGAAGCTCCTCGAGCTGCTCGAAGCCCTCGAGCGCACGCGACTCGAGCTCGGCCTTGGAGCCGATCACGTTGAGATGCCCGCACGAGCAGGGGTAGAACGGGAGCGGCAGGCCGTAGTAACGCCGGCGCGAGATGTTCCAGTCGCCCATGTTGTGGAGCCAGTCGTCCATGCGCTTGCCCATGTACTCGGGCACCCACTGGACCGTAGCGTTCGCAGCCAGCAGCTTCGGACGCAGCTCGTCGACGGCGATGAACCAGTCGTCGGAGATCCGCCAGATCAGCGGCGTGTCGCAGCGCCAGCAATGCGGGTAGCGGTGCTCGTAGGTGCCGACGGACACGAGGAAGCCGGTCTCGCCGAGCCGCTGGACGATCTGGTCGGCGGCCTCGATCGTCGTCAGGCCGTGCAGCCATCCGTACTCGTCGTAGAAGCGGCCCGCCTCGTCGACGGGCGTGAGCACCGGCAGGTCGTGCACGCGCGAGAGCTCGAAGTCCTCGGGGCCGCACCCGGTCGCGATGTGGACGATGCCCGTGCCCTCGTCGAGGGACACGTCGTCCCACGGGATCACGACGTGCTCGACCGTGCCACCGGGGCCGAGGTCGTCGAACGGGCCGCGGTAGCGCCAGCCGACGAGCTCGGTCCCCAGCCGGCGGTCGGCCAACTGCTCCTCGGGGTAACGCGAGGCGAGGACCCACTCGCCGTTCTCGCGCCGGCCGTACTCGGCGTCGGGCTTGACCGCCGCGGCGACGTTGGCCGGCAGCGTCCACGGCGTCGTCGTCCACACGACCAGCGACTCGTGCTCACGATCGAGCAGCGGGAAGCGCACGTACAGCGACGGGTCGGTGCGGTCCTGATAGACGCCGGCCTGTGTCAGCTCGTGCTGCGACAGCGACGTCCCGCAACGAGGGCACCACTCGGTCGAACGGTGGCCGAGATACAGCCAGTTGTTCGCGTGCACGTGCTGCAGGAACCTCCAGATGTAATCGATGTTCGTGTCGCTGAACGTGAAGTAGTCGCTGCCCCAGTCCATCCACTGCCCGAGGCGGATGCAGCCCCGGGTCAGCTCGCTCGAGGAGCGAACGACCACCTCGCGGCACTTGCGCGCGAACTCCTCGAGCCCGTACTCCTCGATCTCCCGTTTCGAGTTGAGCCCGAGTGCACGCTCGACTCCGACCTCGATCCAGAGCCCCTGGCAGTCGAACCCGTTCTGGTAGCGCTGGTCGAACCCGCGCAGCGCCTTGTAGCGCTGGAAGACGTCCTTCAGTGTGCGACCCCAGGCGGTGTGCACGGCGAGCGACTTGTTGGCGGTGACCGGCCCGTCGATGAACGACCAGATCGGCCCGCCGGCGTTGCCGGCACGGAGGGCGTCGAAGGTACCCTCCCGCTCCCACAGCTCGAGCAGCTCGAGCTCCAGAGCGGGATGATCGGGTTTGTCCGGTAGAGGGGCGAGCATGTAGCGATCGTACCGAGGGGAAGAAACGGCACCCCACCCGCGTTTGAACACATGAAAGCCCCACGAAAGGAACGGATTGACACTCATGGCCACCGAAGCAACCAGCGCCACGTTCGAAGCAGAGGTCCTGCAGTCCGACGGCAAGGTGATCGTCGACTTCTGGGCCGAGTGGTGCGGGCCGTGCCACGCAGTGGCACCCGTGCTCGACCGGATTGCCGACGAGCATCAGCTGAAGATCGTCAAGGTCAACATCGACGAGCACCAGGACCTGGCGCTGCGCTACGGCGTCGCGTCGATCCCGTTCATGGTGCTGTTCGAGGGCGGCGAGCCGCAGGCCTCTGCGGTGGGAGCGATGCCGAAGGGCTCGCTCGAGCGCGCTCTCGGGCTCGAAGCCGCAGCCTAGGACTCAAGCCGAGGACGTAGCGGGGCGGAGGCGCGAAGCCTCCGCCCAAAGCTTCGTCGCTGATTAGTCCTCGAGGAAGGTCTGGAACGCGAGGTGCTTGACGAGGTACTCCTCGATCGCCTCGACACCGTGCTGCGCCCAGTCGGCCACCCAGTCGCCCGAGAGGTCGTCCTCGATCTGGTGGAACATGCCGCAGTCGTCCATGCCCCGATCATCGACGCTTGCCCGGATGACCGCATGAGCCGTTCGGCCCATTTTTCCTGGACCTGACGCCCAGGAGACGTCCCTCATCCGAGTGAAATCAGCTCCGAGACCAGTCGCTGAGCACGCCGACTTGCCCCGGGAAGGCCAGCTCGTCCGGCAGCTCGCCGGCGGAGAACCAGCGGAGCTCCGCGACGTCGTCGGCCGCGACCGGGTCGCCGTCGCCGGTGACGCGATACGTCACGGAGAACACGAACCTGTCTCCATAGGGCTCGATGTCGATGCGCATCAGCTCGAGAGGCTCGACGTCGAGGCCCGTCTCCTCGCGCAGCTCGCGCCGCACCGCATCCTCGGGAGCTTCGCCTTCCTCGGCGAAGCCGCCCGGCAGGTCCCAGTAGCCGAGGCGCGGCTCGATCGCCCGGCGCGCGAGCAGAACGCGGCCGTCCCGCTCGAACAGGCCCTGCACCGCGGGCAGCGAGTTCGCCCAGTACCGCTCGCCGCACGACTCGCAGCGAAGATGGTTCTCCTCAGCGCGGAGCGTGCCGCTGCAGCGAGGACAGAACCGCCAGCCGTCGAGGATCCCCACGGCCGTGCATGCTACGGCCGTGCCGCAGCGCGTCGTTCTCCTCCATTCCGGCGTTGGCGACGCGCGCCAGTGGCGGCGCCAGGTCGACGCGCTCGACCACCGCTTCGACGTCGTCGCCCCGGACCTCCCCGGTTTTGGGACCGAGCCGATGCCGAGCGAGCCGTTCTCGTTCGTCGACTTCCTCGGCAGCGTGCTGCCGGCCGCGCTCGTCGGGAACTCGACGGGCGGCGGGATTGCGCTTCGGCTCGCGCTCACACGCCCGGAGCTCGTCGATCGCCTCGTGCTGGTCGCGGCGGGCTTGCCGGACTGGGACTGGTCGCCGGAGCTGCGTGCCTACTGGCAGCGCGAGGCCGAGGCGTTCGAGCGCGGGGATCTCGACGCGGCGACCGAGGTGAACATGGAGTTCTGGGTCGCCCCGGAGCACCGGGACGAGCTTCGGCCGCAGCAGCGGCGGGCGATGGAGCTGCAGTCCGCGCACGACGAGCCGGAGGTCGTCTGGCCCGAGCTGCCGCCCCTCGAGACGCTGGCCGTGCCGACCCTCGTGGTCGTCGGGGACCGCGACCAGCCGGACTTCCGCACGATCGCCGAGCAGATCGCGTCGGCCGTCCCCGGCGCGCGGCTCGAGGTGATCGAAGGTGCCGGGCATCTCGTCGGGGTCGACCGGCCGGAGGAGCTCAACCGCCTGCTACTCGAGTTCCTCGAGGACTGAGTCGGAGATCCGCGGCCACGCCTCGGCGGCCCACGGGCCGAAGTCGCGGTCGGTCAGGCAGGCGAGCCCGAGCCCGACGGCCGGATCGATCCACAAGAACGTCCCGCTGCGCCCGAAGTGCCCGAACGTACGCGGAGAGTTGCGCGAGCCCGTCCAGTGTGGCGCCTTGGCGTCGCGCAACTCGAAGCCGAGGCCCCAGTCGTTCGGCTCCTGGCGGCCGAAGCCCGGAAGCACACCGGCGAGCCCGGGAAACTGCACCGCCGCGGCTTCGTCCCGCGTCTCGGCGGCGATGCGAACCGGTTCGAGCAGCTCGCGCGCGAGCGCTGCGAGGTCCTCGATCGTCCCGGTGGCGCCCGACGCCGGTGAGCCGGCGAGCGCGATCCCGGTCCCCGCCCAGACGGCGCCGAAGTACTCCGCGAACGGCATCTCCGCGCGCTCGCCGACGAGCTCCGCGGCCAGCTCGAACCCGTAGTTGGAGTAGATGCGCCGACGGCCCGGCGGTGCGATCGGCGGCCCGGCCTCCGGCGCGGCGCCCGAGGCGTGCGCCAGGAGCTGGCGCAGCGTGGCCCCCGGCGGGCCGGCAGGCTCGTCGAGGTCGACCAGGCCCTCCTCCGCAGCGACCAGCACGGCGACCGCAGTGGCGAGCTTCGTCACCGAGGCCCACGCGAAGCGATGCTCGCTCGGCCCGTGGACTGCCGTGACCCGACCGACCACGGCGGCGGCCGCGTGCCGGCACTGCCAGGTGTCCACTTGCTTCAGGGCCTGCATCGGCGCAGGCTATCCCCGTGGAGCGCCGCCGCATCTCGTCGGGCGCCGCGTTCGAGGAGCGCGTCGGCTACTCGCGCGCGGTCCGCGTCGGCGATCGCGTGCTCGTCTCCGGGACGGCGCCGATCATGCCCGACGACGCCGATCCGCCGGCCGGCGCCTATGACCAGGCACAGGTCTGCCTCGGGATCATCGAGCGCGCGCTCGAGGAGGCCGGCGCGACGCTCGACGACGTCGTGCGGACGCGTATCTACGTGACCGATCGAGCGCACATCGACGGTGTCGGCCGGGCGCACGCAGAGGCGTTCGGGCGCGCCAGGCCCGCGTGCACCGGCGTCGTGACGGAGCTGCTCGACGCGCGGTGGCTGGTGGAGATCGAGGTGGAAGCGGTGATACTCCCCTCGTGAAGCAGATCTTTCCCTCGTCGATCACCGGGAAGGGCTCAGTCGCCGCCGGTTCCGGCGCGAGCGTCCTCGACCACGCGTTCGGCAAGGGCGACCAGTACACCCTCGGCGTCGAGGAGGAGTACATGCTCCTCGACCCGGAGACGTGGGACCTGGTGCAGCACATCGACTCCGTGCTCTCGGCCGTCGCAGACGGCGAGCACGAAGCGCGCATCCACGCCGAGCTGATGCAATCGGTGCTCGAGGTGACCACGCCGGTCTGCCGCACCGCCGCGGACGTGGCAGGCGCGCTCACGCAGCTTCGCGCGTACGTCGCCGACATCGCGCGCGAACAGGGCTGCCGGGTCGGCTCGGCGGGCACGCACCCGTTCAGCCTGTTCGAGCGGCAGCGGATCACGGCGCGCGACCGGTACCGGCAGCTCGTCGACCAGCTGCAGTACGTGGCGCGCCGCGAGCTGATCTTCGGCATGCATATGCACGTCGCCGTCGACCACCCGGAGAAGGCGATCCAGGTGATGAACGGGCTGCTCCTGCAGCTGCCCCAGATGCTCGCGCTCTCCTCGTCGTCGCCGTTCTGGCGTGGCGAGCCCACCGGCCTGTCGTCGAGCCGGCAGATGGTCTTCGCCGCGTTCCCGCGCTCGGGGCCGCCTCCGCGCTTCCGCGACTACGAGGACTACGCGGCGCTGGTCGGCCAACTCGAGCGCACGGGCTGCATCGCCGACTACACGCACATCTGGTGGGACATCAGGCCCCACCCGCGGCTCGGCACGATCGAGATGCGCGTCTGCGACGCGGTCACCAGGCTCGAGGACGTAGTCGCGATCACGGCCTTCTACCAGGCGATCGTGAAGATGTACTGCGAGCAGTTCGAGGCCGGCAAAGAGATCCCCAGCTGGCATCGCATGCTGACGACCGAGAACAAGTGGCTCGCCGCGCGCTATGGGCTCGAGGCGCCCGTGATGGACCTCGCGACCGGGCGGCGGAACCGCGTTCCCGTGGCCCAGCTGATCCGCCGCACCCTGCGAGACGTCGAGCCACACGCTCGCGAGCTCGGATCGGAGCGAGAGCTCGAGGGCGTCCGCGAGATCCTGGCACGCGGCAACGGCGCCGACCGGCAGCTCCGCGTCTGGAACGCGAACCGCGACATCGTCGAGGTCGTGCGCGAGATCTCGGTCGCGACCGAGGCGGCCGCGACCAGAGCAGCGGCCTAGCGCTTCAGAGGTAACGAGAACACGCGACTGCGTTGACCGACGCCCCAGACCCGTCGGCCGTCCGTGGAGAACGCGAGTGCGATCGCCGCATGGCTTGGTCCACGCGTCACGGCGAACGTGCCGAGCGACACGAGCCAGGTGTGCTGCGCGTCGGAGACGACCAGTCGCTTCCCGTCCGGCGCCATGGCCGCCACCCCGGCGTTCGACGTCCAGACGAGGCGGTCGAAGCTCGCATGTTCGCGAACGACGTGCGCGGCGACGTCGATCGCCACGACGCGGCCGTAGCCGACGCTCACCGCCCAGAGCGTCGCGTTGTCCCGTGAGGGCACGATCGCCCACGTGATCGCCGCGTTGAAGTCGTCGTTTCCGGGCAGGTCGATGCAGTATGCGTACCCGGCTGCGGTGTCGAGCTCGTGGATCATCGCGTTGCCGTTGCTGCCGATGTACAGCGTGAACAGATAGCGCCCGTTCGCTGACGACGCGCGAGCGAAAGGAATGCCCTGGATGAGTGCGTTCTCGTGGGGGTCCTTGAGCGACTGCCGCTGCAATGTGTTCGTCGCGAGGTCGTACAGCAGCACCTTGTAGCCGTTCTGGAGCTGCTGGATCAGGAACAGGTAGCGGCCGTTGAGTGCGTCGAACTGCCAGTTGTTCCCACCGAGCCTCACGATGCGCTGCGCGGTCCGCGACACGATCGCAAACGTCGTCGAGCGGCGCTGCGTGCGTGCGAGCACAGCGCGCGCGGCATCCTGCGACGTCCCGACGAGCGTGAACGTGCCGCGTTGCTGAAGTACCGCGTCGGCGACGCGCGTCCCACGGGCCGCGTTCAGCCACGTGACGAGCGACCCGTCCTGGTGGACGAGCATGTTCCCGGTCACGATCCCGGCCGGCAGCCACCACTTCGTCCGGCCCGACCGCAGGTCGATCACCCGTAGGGGCTTGTCGGGGGCTCCGCGCGCGGCAAGCAGCGTCCCGTGACCGAGGACGAACTGGCTCGGCGAGCAGTTGAGCGGGGAGCAAGCCGCGCCGTGCGCGACCGCGGGCGTGAGCGCGGCGGCGGCGAGGACCAGCGCGAGTCGCTTCATACCCCTTCTACGCTCGACGGACCCGACAGGGTCCCTCGCGCGTATGGACCTCGTGGACGATCTCCGTCGTAGAGTCGGCGGGTGGCTGAGCGCGCCTGGATCCGGGGTGCCAAGCGCGGCTCGGTCGCGGACCTCGAGCGGCTCTTTCGCGAGCACTGGCCGCGGGCGCATCGCGCCGCGTACCTCGTCACCGGCGACGCCGCCGCCGCCGAGGACATCGCCCAGGAAGCGTTCCTCGCAGCCATCCGCAACCTCGATCGCTTCGACCGCCGCCGCCCGTTCGGGCCATGGTTGCATCGGATCGTCGTCAACCGGGCGATCGACTTCACCCGCTCGCGCCGCCTCCGGGCAGAGGTCGAGCTCGGCGACAGCCACGCGGCGGCTCCCGCCCCGGAGCCGGACGACGGGACGCTCGACCGGATCGCGGAGCTGTCGCCGGAGCATCGTGCGGTCGTCGTCCTCCGGTACGTGCTCGAGTACACACCGGGTGAGATCGCCGAGCTGCTGGGGCTGCCGCGCGGCACCGTCAACTCCCGCCTCCGCCGCGGGCTCGACCGGATGAAGGGCACGGATTGACACCCGAGGACCGCGCCTGGGAGGTCGTCCGCCGCGCGTTCGAGGAGCGCACTCCGAGCCGCACCGCGCGCAGACTTAGTAACAGACTGTTACTAGCGGCGGTGGCGATCGCCGGTGCGGCCGTGCTGGCGGTGGCCGTGATCACGCCGCCGGGGCACGCGGTGCTCGAACGGGTCCGCCGGGCGGTCGGCATCGACCACGCAGCGCCCCAGCTCGTGGCGCTTCCGGCCCGGGGGCGCCTGCTTGTCGTCTCCCCCGGAGGACGCGGCGTGTGGGTCGTGAGCGCGAACGGCCTACGACGCCGGCTCGGGGGTTACGACGACGCGATGTGGTCGCCGCACGGCCTCTACGTGGTCGCGACGACCCGAACCGCACTGGTCACGCTCGACGTCCGGAAGGGCGTCCACTGGTCGCTGCCGCGCGCCGGCGCGTACTGGCCGCGCTGGGAGGGAACCCTCACCGACACCCGCATCGCCTACATGACGCGAACGGGCCTGCACGTCGTCGCCGGGGACGGCACGGACGACCGGCTGCTCGACCGGCATGCGGTCGCGGTCCCGCCGGCGTGGGATCCCTCGCGCCTGCATACGATCGCGTACTTCGCGGGGCACGCGATCGTGTTGCGCAACGTCGACACGCGAAAGGTCGTGTGGCGTTCCCGGATCGCGGGCACGCCGACGTCGCTGACCTGGTCGTCCGACGGCCGCTTCCTGGCCGTCGTCTCGCCACACCGCGTCGTCGTGCTCCGCGCCGACGGAAGCAGGCGGCGCACCGTTCAGGTGCTCACGGCACGCGTCCTCGATGCGTCGTTCCGTCCCGGCACGCACGACTTCGCCCTGTCGACACGCCGGCCCGAGGGAAGTCAGATCTCGCTTCTCCACGCCGACCGGCCGAGCGCAGAGCGCGTGCTCTTCGCCGGCCCCGGCACCTTCGGCGACTTCGTGTGGGCCCCGGACGGCAGCTGGCTCCTGCTCGACTGGCCGACCGCGAACCAATGGCTGTTCCTGCGCGGCGGCCAGGTACGTGCCGTCTCGAACATCGAGCAGCAGTTCCCGCGCGCCGACCGGGTCGGCTCGCAGCTCGAGATCGACGGCCGCTGGTGTTGTCCGCGATAGGGTCGCCGCGTGCTGCGCGTCGGCGACCGGATCCCAGAGGCCACCGTCTTCCTCGGTCCCAGGGAGCCCGTCACCATGAGCGAGCTCGTCGAGGACGGCCCGAAGCTTCTCTTCTTCTACCTCTTCGACTGGTCCTCGACCTGAACGAACGAGCTCGAGCTCCTGCGTGACAGGAGAGAGGAGTTCGATGCGGTCGGCGTCCAGCCGGTCGGAATCTCGCGGGACTCGCCGTGGACGCACATCGCGTGGACGCAGGCGCTCGATCTGAACTTCGGACTGCTCTCGGACTTCAACGGCGACGCCATCCGGGCGTTCGGGATCGCGCAGGAGTTCCGCGGCTTCCGGGACGTCGCCAGGCGGTGCACCTTCCTGATCGACGACGGGGGCATCGTCCGTGCTGCCTGGAGCTACGAGAACAGCGAGCTACCCGACGTCGACGAGCTGCTCGCGGCCTGCCGGGCCTTGCGCTCGGGCGAGAAACCTGACTAGATCCGGCTCGTGGAAGACGCGACGGCGGCAGAAGGAGCACAGCAGGGCGGCGCGGCATCGAGCTCGCAGCTGCTCACGCTCGGCCTGCTCGGCGTCGTCGGCGTGGTCGCGGTCGTCTTCGCCTTCTCGTCGACCTTCGTCCCGAACGACTGGTTCGCGCTGTTCAAGGCGGTGCACGTCACGTTCGCGGTGCTCTGGGTCGGCGGCGGGCTGCTGCTCACGATCCTCGCGCTGATCGCCGAACGGAGCGGCGACCCCGCCGAGATCGCAACGGTCGCGCGGCAGGCTGCGATGGTCGGCGAGAAGCTGTTCGCCCCGGCCGGCCTGATCGTCCTCCTGATGGGGATCTCGATGATGATCAACACGAGCTTCGGCTGGGGGAAGTTCTGGGTCGTGGTCGGGCTGATCGGCTACGCGCTCACGTTCGTGACCGGCATCGCCGTCCTGGCGCCGCTCGCCAAGCAGATCACCGCCGCGACCGAGAAGCACGGTCCGTCGCACCCCGAAACCACCGCGCTGATTCGCAAGATCCTGCTGATCGCGCGCGTCGACGTGACGGTCCTGCTGATCGTCGTGCTCGACATGGTCACGAAGCCGTTCTCGTAGGCGGGCTCGCGGGCGAACTCCCCGGGGCTTTACGCAGTCCTGACGAGAGTTTTACGGCCTGCCCATCACTTCGCGACTGAAAGCCGAACGGTCGGGGCAACGCTGTACGCATGTCCTCGATCACAGCTCAGAGAAAACTGATCCTCGTCGCGTTGGCGACGTTGCTCGTCGCAGCACTGCCCGGCACGGCCGAAGCGCGGACGAAGGCGCAGATGCAGGTCGGCTTCTACGACGACCCCAGCTTCCGCTGGTCTCCCGACGCAAGCGCGAACCTCGACTCGGCGCAGACCGCCGGCGCGACGATCGTGCACACCCTCGCGAACTGGTCGCAGATCGCACCCACCAAGCCGGCAAACGCTCTCGACGGCAACGACCCGGCCTACAAGCTCAGCGACCTCGACAAGCTCGTCGCAGACGCGACGAATCGCGGTCTGCAGCTACTGGTGACGATCACCGGAACACCAAAGTGGGCGAACGGCGGCCGCACCCAGAACTACCCGCCGAAGAGCCTCGCCACGCTCACCCAGTTCGCGCACATGTTGGCTGCGCGGTACGACGGGACGAGTGCGGATCAGGGCCTCGTCACGCGCTGGTCGATCTGGAACGAGCCGAACCTCGGCCGTTTCCTCGCGCCGCAGTTCCGCGGCAAGACGATCGTGAGCGGTGCGACCTACGCCAAGCTCTTTCTCGCGGGCTACCGGGGCATCAAGGCGGGGAATCCGACTGCCCAGGTCGCCGCCGGCGAGACGTCGAACCGCGGCCGCAACCAGCCGACTGGCTCGGTCGGCAACGACACGGTGGCACCGGCGACGTTCGCCCGGCTGGTCGCGAAGGCCAGTCCGCATCTCACGTTCGCCGCCTGGGCGACCCACCCCTATCCGACGGTCTATGCACTCGGCCCCGGCCAGCGCGTTGCGTATCCGAACGTCGCCCTGTCGACGATGTCGAGGTTCGGCGCCGACCTGAAGAAGTGGTTCCACCGGCGCGTACCGATCTGGATCACCGAGTACGGCGAGCAGACGAAGCCGGAGAACACCTTCGGTGGGATCAGCTACGCGAAGCAGGCCGCAGATCTGAGGAAGGCACTACAGCTCGCCCACCAGAACCCGTACGTCCAGATGTTCGTCTGGTTCATCTTCCGCGACAGCACCAGCGCCACCTGGTCGAGCGGCATCGAGAAGCGGAACGGCGCCAAGAAGCCGAGCTACAACGTCTTCTCGAACGAGGTCGCGAAGCTCGGCCTGTAGTCGTGCTCGACCGAGGGAGCCGAAGTGGCGCTGCCGACGGCCACAACAGAGTCCGACTCACACACACAGCCGCGAGCGACATCGATCCCTCCTGGCAACCTGATTAGCGAGAACCGTTCGTTGGCAGCGGCGCGACCGTCAGTCCGACGCGCTTACATACCCATCGCGTGGTAGCCAGAGTCGACGTACAACGTCGTCCCGGTCACGTTCCGCGCTTCGTCGGAGAGCAGGTAGGCGGCGGCAGCGCCGACGTCGTCCGCGTCGATGTGCCGGTGCAGCGGAGCGCGCTCCTCGACGATCGACTCCATCGTCGGGAAGCCGGCGATCGAGCGCGCGGAGAGCGTACGAACGGGCCCGGCCGAGACGGCGTTCACGCGGATGTTCTTCTGGCCGAGGTCCCACGCGAGATAGCGCACCGAGGCGTCGAGTGTGGCCTTGGCGACGCCCATCACGTTGTAGTGTGGAACAGCGCGCTGACCACCGAGGTACGTCATCGTCACGACCGAGCCGCCGCCTGCTGCCTCCATCAGCGGCTCGGCCGCCCGGGCGGTCGCGACGAGCGAGTACGCGCTCACGTCGACGGCCATCCAGAAACGGTCTCGAGGAGTATCGGTGAACCGGCCCTCGAGGTCCTCGGCCGCGGCGAACGCAACCGAGTGCACGAGGATGTCGAGCTCGCCGCCGAACGCGCTTCCGACTTCGTCGAAGACGCGGGACACCGCCGCGTCGTCGCGCACGTCGAGTTCCGTGACGAGCGGGCTGTCGACGCCGGCCGCGAGCTCGCGCACGCCCTTCTCGATTCGCTCGCCCTGGAACGTGAATGCGAGGGTCGCGCCGCCGTCGGCGAGCCTCTTCGCGATCGCCCACGCGATCGACCGCTTGTTCGCCACGCCGAGGATGAGCGCACGTTTGCCTTGAAACACGGCGCGACTCTAATCGAACGACGCTTCGGCTACTGTGGCTGCTCCTTGCGCCGCCTCCTTCTCGTTTCGGCGGTCCTCGCCCTCGCGGCGGCGACGTCGGCCACCGCCGCCCTCCAGCCCCTTCGCCCCGACCTTCGCGAGGCAGCGCAGCCGCGCATCCGCGCCGGCACGATCCATGTGCCGGCGGCCCACCTGAAGGGCGTCACGCGGGTGATCGTCCGGCTCCAGGCGCCTCCGCTCGCTGCCTGGAGCTCGGATCGAGCGCTCTCCTCCGCCGCACGGTCGCACCGGCTGAACGTCTCGAGCGCATCCTCGCGCGCCTACCTCGCCCAGCTCGCTCGCCTGCAGGCGGCAGCCGTCGCACAGGTCAAGACGGCGATCCCGAGCGCGCAAGTGCAAGAGCATTACCGCGTGATCCTCGACGGGTTCGCGCTGTCGCTGCCGCAGCGCAAGCTGCCCGCGCTCCTTCGGCTGAAGGTCGTGAACAAGGTCTACCCGAGCCTCGGGTACTTCGCGACGATGGATCGCGGGCCGCAGGTGATCGACGCGACCCAGCTCGAGGATGCGACGGGCGACGGCGGCCAGGGCATCAAGATCGGCGTCGTCGACACCGGCGTCGATCCGACCAACCCGTTCCTCTCGCCGGCCGGCTTCTCGTACCCCGACGGCTTCCCGAAGGGCGACACCAAGTTGACGACGCCGAAGGTGATCGTCGCGCGCGTGTTCCCCGGGCCGATCCGGGATGCGCTCAGCGACAAGGCGTTCGACAACACCGAGCCGCACGGCACGCACGTCTCCGGAATCGCGGCCGGCGACGCGGGCACCACCGCTCCGGCCGGCCCCGACCATCCCGTCACCACGGGACTCTCCGGCGTCGCCCCGAAGGCCTGGATCGGGAACTACCGCGTGTTCACGGTCCCGACCCCGCTCGGCCACGAGGCCAACACGCCGGAGATCGTGGCGGCGTTCGAGTCGGCGGTCACGGACGGGATGAACGTCATCAACTTCTCGGGCGGTGGCCCGCAGACCGATCCTGCGAACGACGCGATGTACGAGGCGGTGCACAACACCGTGCTCGCGGGCGTCGTGCCGGTGATCGCAGCGGGCAACGACCGTGAGGACTTCGGCTACGGCACCGCCGGCTCGCCCGGCAGCGCGCCGGACGCGGTCACCGTCGCCGCCGTCTCGAACTCGCACGTGTTCGCGCCCGCGCTCGCCGTCAAGGGCGGCCCGCCGAGCCTCGGCGCGGTGCCGATCCAGGGCTCCGGCGTCAAGTTCCCCGCAGGCTGGTCGACGCTCGACCAGACCGTGATCGACGCAGGGTCGGTGGTGGGCACCGACGGCAAACCCGTCGACCCGTATCTGTGCGGAACGGCGGCCGCGCCGAACACGAGCGCCGGCACCCTGCCGGCGGGCTCGCTGAAGGACAAGATCGTGCTGCTCCTGCGCGGCAACTGCACCTTCATCTCGAAGGCCGAGCGCGCGGTGCGTGCGGGCGCGATCGGGATGATCCTCGTCGACAACCGTCCCGGTGAGGCGAACTCGATTCCGATCGCGCTGCCCGTGCCCGCCGGGATGATCTCCGACCTCGACGGGAAGACCCTGCGCGCCTACATGGGGGAGAACGGCGGTCAGGCGACGATTCGCGTGTCGAGCACGATCCAGGAGATCCAGACCGGGCGCGCAGGGGTCATCACGAGCTTCTCGTCCGCGGGGCCGACCGCTTTCGGCTACGAGCTCAAGCCCGACATCTCAGCGCCCGGGCTCGACGTGCTCTCGTCGACGCCTCCGCGCACCACCGGTTCGACGTTCTCCGTGTTCGCCGGCACCTCGATGGCGACACCGCACGTCGCCGGCGCAGCGGCGCTCCTGCTCGAACGCCACCCGAACTGGGCGCCGTGGCAGGTGAAGTCGGCGCTGATGTCCGCGGCCGGGCCGGCGTGGGCCGACACGGCGCGGACCCAGGAAGCGTCGGTGCTGCTCGAAGGCGCCGGGCTCGCCGACGTGGAGGCCTCCGACGACCCGAAGATCTTCACCGCACCCCAGTCGCTCTCGTTCGAGCGCATCGACGTGACGACCGGCGACCAGATCAAGTCGGCACTGGTGCTCGCGAGCGACGCAGGCGACGGCGCCGGCGCGTGGTCGATCTCCGTCGCGCCGCAATCGCAGACGAACGGAGTCGAGATCGACGTGCCGCAGCAGGTGTCGATCGCGCCGGGCGGGGACACGGCGATCCCGGTGGTCGTCCACGTCGCGGGCAACGCGACGATCGGACAGAACTCGGGCTTCGTCGTCCTGAGCGGCGCGGGTGTGAACCGGCGGATCCCGTACTCGTTCCTCGTCGAGCGTCCCGCACTCGAATCGATGCCGGCGGTCAAGCTGCAGAAGCTCCAGACCGGCAGCACGAATGTCGGCGTCAATCACGTCTCCTCGTATTGCTGCCCGTCGGCTCCGTTCGGCCCGCCCCCCACGTTCAGCGGCCCGTCGATGAACGAGGACGGCGCCGAGCACCTGTACTGGACGTCGATCGACGAGCCTGTCGTCAACTTCGGCGTCTCCGTGCTCGCCGCGACGCCGGGCTCGCTGATCGATCCGTTCGTGCTCGGCTCGAAGGACGAGAACGACGTTCAGGGGTACGCGGGGATCCCGACCGACGTGAACGACCTCACGTTCGATGCCCAGCTCGACATCGGGGCGGCCGGCGCGCAGTTCCCGCGCCTCCAACGCTTCTACATCTCGGTCGACTCACGCGCCGATCCGTTCACTGACCGCCCGCTCAAGGGCTCGTATCTCCTGAACGCGTGGATCAACGACGTGACGCCGCCGAGCGTACGGCTGCTGACGAAGCGCGTCAACGCCGGCCGGCCGCTGATGGTCGCGCAGGTCGACGACGCCGGAGCGGGCGTCGATCCGCTGTCGCTCGTCTTCAACTACAAGGGTGTGCTGATCGGCGCGTCGGCGTACGACCCGCTCAGCGGCATCGCCGTCTTCGGCCTGCCGAGTCAGGCGCCGAAGCTGACGGCGGGAACCACCAAGTCGCTGGTCGTCGCCTCGGACTACCAGGAGGCGAAGAACATCGACACGGTCGGCTCCCAGCTCTATCCGAACACGACCTTCCGCTCGACGAACATCAAGGTCGTGAACGGCCCGGCAGTCACGTGGGTCGAGCCGCCGGCGAACGTGTGCGCGCTGAAGAACGATCGGCTGGTGGTCGTCGCCGGCTCGACGACGAAGGTCGAGGAGGTCGAGTTCCGCGACGGCGCGACGCTCGTCGGCACCGACAAGTCGGGGCCGGGCGGGATCTTCTCGGTCGCCTGGTCGACTGCCCGACTGGCAAAGGGCGCGCACCACCTGACGGCCACGGCCATCGACCACTCCGGCCGCAAGGCCGTCGCCGCGCTCAAGCTCCGCGTTTGCAAGTAGCGCTGATCTCGGGCGCGTCGTCCGGGATCGGGGCCGAGCTCGTGCGCGAGCTGGGCGGCCGGGGCTGGCACACGATCGGGCTCTCGCGGCGCGAGTCCGCTGCACACGAGCACGAGACGTGCGACGTCGCGGACCGCGACGCGGTCGGGGCCGCTGCCGCGCGCGTGCTCTCGCGACATCCACGCATCGACCTGCTCGTCTGCAACGCGGGCGTGAGCGGGCGCGGCAGCTTCCTGACGGCGCCACCGGAGCGAATCGAGAGCACGATCCGCACGAACTACCTCGGAGCGGTGTGGACGGTGCTCGCCTTCCTCCCCGGCCTCGGCCCCGGCTCGCACGTCGTCAACGTCGTCTCCGTCGCCGGCACCGTCGCGGGCGGCCCGTACTCGGCCTCGAAGCATGCGCAGCTCGCGTTCTCGCGATCGCTCGCCGTCGAGCTCGCGCCGCGCGGCATCGGCGTGCACACCGTCAACCCGGGCTTCGTCGAGACACCCGGCTTCCCTCAGTTCGAGCGCTTCGGTCCGTGGGGGCGTCGGCTCGTGGTGGAGCCGCCGCTCGTGGCGCAGCGCCTGCTTGACGCTGTCGAGCGGGACCGGACCGAAATCTTCGTGCCGCGCTGGTATCGCCCGGCCGCGTGGGTGCAGGCGTTGCTGCCCGGTACGGTCGCGCGCGCCCGGAAGCGCCTCCAGGCCCGGCGCAAGTAACAGACTGTTACTTGCTCTTACCTCCCGAGGACGTACCAGCCGACTGCCGGCTCGTAGCGGCGCGGCGCCAGCGCCTTCGCGGCAGCTCGTTCCGGGCCGGAGCAGCCGGCCAGGTCGAGGTACGTCTCGAGATCCCGCGTCTCGGCGACGATGTCGGCGCGCCGCAGGACGAGGCTGTTCGCGTCGAACAGACCGCGCAGGTCCTGGTCCGAGAGCAGGCGGCTCGTCGTCGCGTCGCGTGCTCGCTCGAAGGCGTTCAGCTCGCCCGCGGCGAGCGGGTCGACAGGCGCCAGCTGGTCGACCACGAGGAGCGTGCCGCCCGGTCGTGTCACGCGCGCGAGCTCCGACACGAGCAACTCGGGCCTCGGGGTGTGATGCAACGTGCGCAACGTCCCGGCGAGGTCGAAGCTGTACGACGGAAGCTCGAGATGCTCCCCGTCGCCGACGAGCGGCAAGACGTTGTCCGGCGCGTTCTCGCGCATGCGCTCGACCGCGGCTTCGCTCCGCTCGACCGCGACGACCTCGCTCACACGCGGCGCAAGCGCGTAGGCGAGCGCGCCGAGCCCGGCGCCGACGTCGACTGCGCGCTCCGTGCCCGTCAGGAACGGAAGCAGAGCGTTCAGTCGTGCCTCGAGCTCGGCCGCACGCTCGGCCTGCAGCGCCGCCCGCCGGTCGAGCGTGCTCATCGGTCCACCACAACGCGAACGGTACGGGTCGGAGACGCGCCGATGCCACAGGCGAGCTCGTAGCTGATCGTCCCGGCGACGCGCGCATGTGACTCGAGAGGAACGCCCGGCCCGACGAGCGTGACGGGCGTCCCAACCGTGACCTCGGGGCCGAGCTCGACCGCCAGGGCGTCCATCGACACGGCGCCGACCACCCTTCGGGGCTCGCCGCCGACGAGCACCTCGGTCCCCGTCAAGTCGCGCCGGAAGCCGTCGCCGTACCCGACCGGGACGATGCCGATCCACGTCTCGCGCTCGGCGACGAACCGCCTGCCGTAGCCCGTGGATTCTCCCGCCCTGAGCAGCCGCGCCTGCGCGACCTCGCTGCGCCAGGTGAGGACCGGGACGAGGTCGTCCGCGGCGGGATCGCCGCCAAAGGGCGAGAGACCGTAGAGCGCGATGCCACAGCGCGCAGCGTCGAACCGGGATTCGGGCAGCCGTAGAGCGGCCGCGCTGTTCGCGGCGTGGCGGAGCACGGTCGGCGGCAGCGCAGCGGTGGCGACTCGAAAGCGGTCGAGCTGAAGGTGCGCGTAGTCGGCGTCGCTGTCGGCCGTTGCGAGGTGGGTCATCACCCCGGCGACGTCGCGCGCCGCCGCCGGCAGCTCGGAGACGCCCCAGCGCCCCATCCCCGTGTCGAGCTTCACGTGGACCTCGACGTCCTCGGGGATGCGGCCGTCGCGGATCGTCAGCGCAAGGCGAGCGTGGCGGGCTTCCGACACCTCTGTCGCCGAGGCAGGCCCGAGCACCAGGATCCGCGGCCCGCGCAGACCTTTCCGCAGCTCGAGCCCCTCGGCGACGGTTGCGACGCACAGCGAGGTCGCGCCCGCCTCGAGCGCGGCGCGACCGCAGTCGAGGGCGCCGTGGCCGTATCCATCGGCCTTGACGACCGCCCAGAGCTCGGCGCCGTCGAGGACGCGCACGAGCGTGCGGACGTTCTGCCGCAAGGCACCAAGGTCGATCGTGAGCTCGCTGCGACCCAACCCGTCTACCCCGCCGCGAGCGGTGCGCGCTGGAGCCCGTGCCCTGCGAGCGCGAGTCGCAGGCCCGGCAGCAGATCGGAGGCGATCGCGCCGCGCTGCGGCTCGAGCAGCTCGGCCGCGATGCCGTGGGCGACCGCCGCCGCAGCGGCAGCCAGCTGCGGCTCGAGGCCCTTGGCGAGGAAGGCGGCCACGATGCCGGTGAGCACGTCGCCCGTGCCGGCGGTCGCGAGCGCCGGCGTGCCGTAGGTCGCGACCAGCACTCCGGCCCGCGGCGCAGCGATCAGGGTGTCGTGGCCCTTGAGCAGGACGATCGACCCGAATCGGGACGCCGCCCTCCGCACGGCGTCGAGGCGGTGGGCGTCGACCTCGGAGCTCGTTGTCCCGAGCAGGCGCGCGAGCTCGCCGGCATGCGGCGTGAGGACTGTCGGCGCGGTCCGCGCGAACGGTTCGAGCTCCCAGAGCGCGTCGGCATCGAGAACGATCGGCAGGTCGAGGCGTTCCAGCAGGACGCGCACGAGCTCGACCGTGCCGTCAGTCCGCCCGAGGCCCGGGCCGATCGCGACCGCGTCGGCCTTCTCGGCGGCTGCGAGCACGCCGTCCGCCGAGCGCGGCAGCAGCCGTCCCGCCGAGTCCTCGGGCAGCGGATGCTTGACGACCTCGAGCAGCCTCGTCTCGAGCACCGGGAGCACCGACTCCGGCGCCGCGACCGCGACGTAACCGGCGTCGGCGCGGAACGCGCCGAGCGACGCCAGCATCGGCGCTCCGGTCAGCCCGCGCGAGCCGCCGACCACGAGCACGGAGCCGGCCGTGTACTTGGTCGACTCGGTCTGCTTGCGCGGCACCTCGAGCACCACCGACGCGGGCACGAGCGAGTGCTCGTGCTCGCGCGGGCGCAGCCCCAACGGCGCGACCGTCACCGCTCCGGCGTGCAGGCGGCCGGGCGAGATCGCGAGGCCGACCTTCGCGGCGCCAAACGTCACCGTCGAGGCTGCGCGCACGGCCGCGCCTGCGACCTCGCCCGTCGACGCGTTGACGCCGGACGGGACGTCGATCGCGACGACCGGACGGCCGGCAGCGTTGATCAGCCCGATCATCCGCGCGGCGTCCTCGCGCGACGGGCCCTCGAGCCCGATGCCGAGCAGGCCGTCGACGATCACGTCCGGGTTGCCGAGATCGCCGACGCCCTCGACGACCAGCACCTCGCGGCCGGCCTCCCGCAGGACGCGCGCGCAGATCTTGCCGTCACCGCCGTTCTTGCCCTTGCCGCACACGACCGTGACGCGCCCTGGGAACGAGCGCAGCACGAGCTCGGCGACCGCCGCTCCTGCGCGCTCCATCAGTTCGTCCAGCGAGCCCGGATGCGCCTGCTCCGCGACTCTCGTCTCGTCGGCGGTGAGCAGCGGCAGCAGTCTCATGCGTCGACGACCACGGCGACCGCGGCGGCGAGCTCACGCGAATGCGTCATCGACAGCTCGATCCGGCCCGCGCCGACCCGCTCGGCCCAGGCGGCCGTCCGTCCCGCGAGGTGGACACCTGGCTTCGGCCGGCCGCGGATCTCGATCTCCTTCCAGGTGAAGTAGACGCCCGAGCCGAGCGCCTTGCCGACCGCCTCCTTGGCCGCGAAGCGCCCCGCGTAGTGCTGCGGCGGGTTCGGCTTGGAGTCGCAGTACGCCCGTTCGTCGCTCGTGAAACAGCGTTCCTTGAAATCGTCGCCGTGGCGTTCGAGTGCGCGGCGGATCCGCTCGATCTCGATCAGGTCGACGCCGACGCGCACGGTCGTCAGAGGTTCCGCTCGAGCCAGTCGGGAAGCTGTGCGATCGACGAGACGATGCCGTCCGGCTGCACGCGCGAGCGCTCGACGTCGTCGGGACGGAACTTCCCAGTGCGCACGAGCACGGTTCGCAACCCGTGGTTGTGGCCGCCGAGGATGTCCCCCTCGATGTCGTCGCCGACCATCCAGGTCAGCGACGGCTCGGCGTCGATCGCCTCGAGCGCCGCCGCGAAATACGCTGGGCTCGGCTTGCCGAGGACGGTCGCCTCGGTGTCGGCGGCGTACTCGAGGCCTGCCACGAACGCGCCGGCGTCGAGCCGCGCCCCGTCCGCGGTCTGCCACCAGCGGTTCTTGTGCAGGCAGTAGAGGTCGGCGCCCGCCTCGAGCTCGTGGAACGCCCGGTTGAGGTTGAGGTACGAGAAGACGCGGCCCGTCTCCTCACCCTCGTCGGCGCCGCCGAGCAGCACGGCGTCGACGTTCATGCCGACGAGCTGGAGGCCGTTGAGGTCGTCGAGGAGACCGGGCATCGTCAGCGCCAGCACCCGCTTGCCCGCAAGCACACGGGCGGCGACGCCCCCGGTCGTCTGCAGCTCGTCGTCGTCAAGCTCGATCCCGAGCGCGCGGAGCTGCTCGACCAGCTGGACACGTGGCTTCGTCGTCGAGTTCGTCACGAAGCGAAGGCGATGGCCGTCGTCCCGAAGTCGCTTCACCGCAGCCGCCCCGCCGGCGATCGGCTCACCAGAGACGTGCAGCACCCCGTCCACGTCGAGGAGAATCGCCGCCATGGACGCCGAGTCTATTCGGTCGGAGATCGCGTTCCGCTTCTCGCGCTCGAGCGGCCCGGGAGGGCAGCACGCGCAGAAGAGCTCGACGCGGGTCGAGGCGCTGTTCGACGTCGAGGAGTCGACCGGCCTGACCGCCCGGGAGCGCGCGCTCGTGCTCGAGCGCCTCGGACCGGTGGTCCGCGCCGTTGCACAGGACGAGCGGTCGCAGCTCCGGAACCGCGAACTCGCCACCGACCGGATCGTCGAGCAGCTGCGCGAGGCGACGCGCGTTCGCCGCCCGCGCAGGCCGACCTCTCCGACGAAGGCGGCGACGGAACGCCGGCTCGAGGGCAAGCGCCGCCGCGGTGCGACGAAGCGGCTACGCCGCGAGATCGGGGACTAGCCGTCCCCCGCGCCGCCGGCGCAGCCAGACCGCGAGCGCCAGCAGCGCGGCGGCCAGCCCTGCCGCGGCCAGTGCCGGCAGCCGCCACGCACTCGTGGCGTGAGGCTGTCCGACCGTGAACGTGGTCGTGTCGAGGCGGAGCAGCTCGCGCGTTCCGTCCAGCACCGCGACCGTTCGACCACCGTCACGCATCCCGAGCCGGAGGCGACCGACGATCGACGGGTCGAGCCCTGCGAGGTCGATGCACCGTGCAGTGGCGTCTGCCGTGTCCAGGGCATGCACGAAAGGCGTCCCGCCGGCTCCGTCGTAGAGCGTGTACGCCCAGCGACCTCCCGGCCCGGCTGCGCGGCTGACCGGATTGCCGCGCATCTTGTCACCGGGCTCGCGCGGGTCGACGATCGCCTTCGGATCGAGCTGCATCGCCTCGAGCGAGTAGCTGCGGACCGCATACCGGGTCGGGTCGTTCGGCGTGACGTAGTTGACGAGATAGATCCGCGAACCGCCCGGGGACACCGCGTCGAAGCTGAAGTCTCCTCTGAGCTCGATGCGCGCGCGTACCTGCAGGGACGGCACCCGCAGCACGAGCAGCGCGGTCCTCGCGCGTGGGAAGCTGCGGCGCGGCTCGATCAGGACGAGCGTGTGGCGATCGCCGGAGAGCCCGCCGGCCGAGCCGTCGTAGGCGACCGCGGGAATCGTGAACGTCCCCGAGAAGAGGCTTACCGCGAGCACCTGGCCGCCGTCCCGGCGAATGCGCTCGACGAGCGTCCCGCCGCGAGTCGCGATCGTCACGTAGCGCGACGCACCGCCCGGTGCCGCGATCCCGCTCGAGCCGACGTCGACCCCGAGCACCGGCAACCCGTCGGCGGACGCAGCGGGCGCCGCGACGAGGAACGAGGCGAGCGCGACGAGGACGATCCAGCTCCGGTGCACGGAGGGAATACGTCCAGGACCGCCGCTGCGGTCCCTGCCGCCGGCGAGGCCTAGAGGTTCGGGCGGTGGTGGCCGCGCTCGTCCGGGCGCGAGTCCGCGCCGAAGCGCGTGGCGAGCGCACAGATGCCGATCACGGCGATCAGAAAGAGGATTGCTGCCATGTCGTGATAGTGCCTCAGCAGGGACTATCAGCACAAATGGACATATTGCTACTATCCATTATGAAACACGATCAATGGCTCGGGGTCGAGCTGCGCCATTTCGCCGCCCTGCGCGCGCTCGCGGACGAAGGAACGTTCGGCCGTGCAGCCGAGCACCTCGGGTACACGCAGTCGGCGGTCAGCCAGCAGATCGCGACGCTCGGAGCGCATCGTCGGCGAGCGCCTCGTCGAGCGTCCGGGCGGCCCCCGCCCCGTCTCGCTGACCGAGGCGGGCGAGCTGCTGCTGCGGCACGCCGACTCGATCGTCGGTCGGCTCCAGGCAGCGCAAGCCGACCTGAACGCCCTGCGCGCGGGCGAGGCGGGAACCCTTCGCGTCGGCACGTTCCAGTCGGTCGGCGCGCGTGTGCTCCCCGAGATCATGCGCACGTTCGTCGAGCAGTGGCCGAAGATCGACGTCCGGCTCGACGAGCTCGAGGACGACGAGATCGTCGGGGCGATCGAACGCGGTGAGATCGACGTCGGCTTCGTCCTCCTGCCCGCCGGCGATGCGCCGCTCGAGACGGTCGAGCTGTTGCTCGATCCGTATGTGCTGATCGTCGCGGCCGGCTCGCGCCTCGCCAAGCGGCGCGCCACGCTCGAGGAGGTGGCGGCCCAGCCCCTCGTGGGCTTTCCCGACGGACCGGCGATGGCGCCGCTCCACGCCGGCTTCCGCGCCGTCGGCATCGAGCCGCACTGGACGTTCCGCTCGAACGACAACCCCACGATCCAGGGCCTGGTCGCGGCGGGCGTCGGCGTGGCGGTGATGCCACGGCTGACGATCGACTCGGCCGACCCGCGCATCGCGGTCGTCGACCTCGACGGCGCTGTCGCGCCGCGGATCATCGCGATCGCACAGCACCGAGACCGCTACAGCTCCCCAGCCGTGCGCGCGTTCGTGCAGACCGCCCGCGAGGCGGTCGCTACTCGACCGTGACCGTCTTCGCGAGGTTCCGCGGCTGGTCGACGTTGAGACCGCGCAGCCGCGCGATCCGGTACGCCAGCAGCTGCAGGGGGATCACCGCGAGCGCGGCCTGCAGAAACGCTGGAGACATCGGGACGTAGATCACGTCGTCGGCGTGATGCTGGATGTCCTCGTTCCCATCGGTGGCGATGGCGATCACGTGAGCGCCGCGGGCGCGCGTCTCCTGGATGTTCGACACGATCTTGTCGTAGACGTGAATTCGGGTCGCCACGACGACCACCGGAGTCCCCTCCTCGAGCAGCGCGATCGGACCGTGCTTCATCTCGCCCGCCGAGTACGCCTCGGTCGGGATGTACGAGATCTCCTTCAGCTTGAGTGCTCCTTCGAGCGCCACCGGCAGACCGACGTTCCTGCCCAGGTAGAGGAAGAACGGACGGTCGTGGAAGCGCTGCGCGATCTCCTCGATCGGATGGTCGCCGTCGAGGAACCGCTGCATCTTGCTCGGCAGGTCGTAGAGCTCGTCGAGGATGAACTCGACCTCGTTCGGCGGGAGGGTCTCGCGCACCTGCGCGAGCTTCAGGCCGATCAGGAACAGCAGTGCGATCTGCGCGGTGAACGTCTTCGACGCGGCGACGCCGACCTCGAGCCCCGTGCGCGTGAACAGCACGGAGTCGACCTCGCGCGTGATCTGCGAGCCCATCATGTTCGTGATCGCCACCGTCCGCGCGCCCTTCTCACGCGCAAGGTTCATCGCCTGGATCGTGTCGCGCGTCTCGCCGGACTGCGAGATGCCGATCACCAGCGTCCCGGGATCGAGCACCGGGTTTCGGTAGATCCACTCGCTCGCGACATCGGGCTCGACGGGCACGCGCGCCCACTCCTCGATCGCGTAGCGGCCGACGACGCCCGCGTGGTAGGCGGTGCCGCACGCCACGATCACGATCCGGCGAAGGCCCTTCAGCTCGTCCTCCGTCATCCCGAGGCCCTCGAGAACCAGGTGCCCGTGCCGCACGCGGTCGCCGATCGTCTCGGCGACGCCCTCGGGCTGCTCGTAGATCTCCTTCAGCATGAAGGTCTCGTACCCAGACCGCTCGGCGGCAGCGTCGTCCCAGTCGACCTCGATCGTGTCGTGCTCGACGCGCTCGCCGCTCGCCGCGTCGACGTAGACAACCCCGCCGGGGGTGATCTGAGCGATGTGGCCGTCGTCCGGGAACTGGACACGCCGCGTCTCGGTGAGGAACGCGGCGAGGTTCGAGGCGAGGAAGTGCTCCTGGTCGCCGAGACCGACGACCATCGGCGTCTGGTTGCGAACGCCGACGAGCTCGTCCGGGTGATCGTGATGGATGACGACGAACGTGAAGTGTCCCTCGAGCCGGAGGTACGCGTCGCGAACCGCGCCGACCAGGTCGCCCGTGTAGGCGCTCTCGATCAGGTGGACCACGACCTCGGCGTCGGTCTCCGACGTGAACTGATGACCGGCCGCGATCAGCTCCTCGCGCAGCTCCCGATAGTTCTCGACGATCCCGTTCAGGACGATCGCGAGTCGGCGCGCGTCGCAGGCCGTGAGCGGATGTGCGTTCTGCTCGGTGACCGCGCCGTGCGTCGCCCAGCGCGTGTGGCCGAGACCGGTGGTCGCACTCGACCCGACGCCCGCCGCCGCCTCTTTCAGATTCTGGAGGTTTCCGACCGCGCGGACGTAGTCGATCCCGTCGGTCTCGAGCAGCGCCAGCCCGGCCGAGTCGTAGCCGCGGTACTCGAGACGCTCGAGCCCGCGGAGAAGAAGCGGCTGAGAGGCGCGAGGCCCGACGTATCCGATGATTCCGCACATTTCGTCGCCTCCTCACGCCGACACGCTCACTTCGTTGCCGGGACAGGTCCTCTGGAAACGGAAAAGCCCGGCCGCGGGCCCGTTCCCGCATCGGAACGGCTCAGCCGAGCTCTCGACGAACGAGAGCCGCGATGCTAGCACAGGCGTCCGCCGCGGCTTTCGCGTCGCGGGCCTCGGCCAGCACCCGAATCACCGGCTCGGTGCCCGACGGGCGCACGAGCACGCGGCCCGACCCGTCCCAGGCCCGATTCACGCGCTCGACCTCTGCGATCACCTCGGGCGTCAGCTCCTTCGAGTCGACGCGCACGTTCTCCTTCACCTGCGGAAATACCTGCATTGCGGACGCGACCTCACTGAGCCGACGTCCCTTGAGGGCTCCGCACAGGAGGAGGCCGGCGGCGAGCCCGTCACCCGTGACGTGGTCGCGCAGGTAGATCACGTGGCCGGACTGCTCGCCGCCGAGCACGCCTCCCTCACGCTCGAGCGCTTCGAGGACGTACCGGTCTCCGACGTCGGTGGTGACGACGCGGATCCCGTGATCGCGCATCAGCTCGTGCAGGCCCAGGTTCGCCATCACCGTCACCGCGACAAGGTCGACATCGAGGTCGAGCGCGAGCACGGCGACGATCTGGTCGCCGTCGACGAGCGCGCCCCGTTCATCGACCGCCAGCATGCGATCGCCGTCGCCGTCGAACGCGATCCCGAGATCGAATCCGTGCTCGACCACGGTGCGCTGGAGCAGCTCGGTGTCGGTGGCGCCGCAGCCGACATTGATGTTGGTGCCGTTGGGCGCGTCGCCGATGGCAACCACCTCGGCTCCACACTGCTCGAACGCCGCCGGCGCGAGACCGGTGTACGCACCGTTCGCGCAGTCGACGACGATCCGCAACCCGGACAGGTCGGCACCGAAGCGGTCGAGCACATGTTGGCGGTACGAATCGGTCGCGACCTCGACGCGCTCGATCGCACCCTCGTCGGTCGCTGGGGCAGCCGCGAGCAGCGCTTCGATCTGCTCCTCCGACTGGTCGGTGAGCTTGCGGCCCTTCGAGTCGAAGAACTTCACGCCGTTGTACTCCGGCGGGTTGTGGGAAGCGGAGATGACCACCCCGAGGTCGAGGGCCAGCAGCGCGACGGCCGGCGTCGGTAGAACGCCGCCGAGGATGCAGTCGCCGCCCGCGGAGATCACTCCGCGCGCAAACGCCTCTTCGAGCTCGATGCCCGAAGCACGCGTGTCGCGCCCGACGAAGACCTTGGCGGCTCCCGTCCACAAGGCGGCTGCGCGCCCCAGCCGCTCAACGAGCTCCGGAGTCAGGAACTCGCCCACGATGCCGCGGACACCGTCGGTGCCGAAGTACCTGCGCGCCACGGGTGGCGCTGTTACCGCTTGCTGAACTGCGGTGCCTTGCGGGCCTTGTGGAGGCCGGCCTTCTTCCGCTCGACGATCCGCGCGTCGCGCGTCAGGAACCCCGCTCGCTTGAGTGGAACGCGAAGCTCGGGGTTGACCTCGACGAGGGCACGCGCGACACCGTGGCGGATCGCGCCGGCTTGGCCGGACGGGCCGCCGCCGTGCACGCGAACGCGCAGGTCGTACTGCCCCTCGACGTCGGCCGTCTTGAGCGGCGCGGTCGCGAGGAAGCGGTGCCAGAGCCGAGGGAAGTACTCCTCGAGCGGCTTGCCGTTGATCCAGGTCGCGCCGTCGCCGGGGCGAAGGATCACGCGCGCGACCGACGTCTTGCGCTTGCCGGTGCCGCGATATTGAGCCGGAGTCGACATCTACACCTCGATCCTGGTCGGAGCCTGCGCCTCGTGCGGATGCTCGGGGCCGGCGTAGATCTTGAGCTTCGTCAGCTGGGCGCGGGCGAGGCGGTTGCGGGGCAACATCCCCTTGACCGCCTTCCGCAGCACCTCGGTGGGCTGCCGGTCGAGCTGCTCGCGAAGCGTGCGCTCGCGCAGGCCGCCCGGATAGCCGGAGTGCCTGTAGTACATCTTCTCGTCGAGCTTCTTGCCGGTCACGGCGATCTTCTCGGCGTTCACGACGACGACGAAGTCGCCGGTGTCGACGTGAGGCGTGTACTGCGGCTTCCCCTTACCGCGCAGGCGCTCGGCGATCTGGGTCGCAAGACGGCCGAGGGTCTTCCCGTCGGCGTCCACGAGGAACCAGTCGCGCTGAATCTCGCCCGGTTTGGCGTTGTAGGTCTTCATGCGGAGAAACGGCGGACCAGGCGTCCGCCGGGCGCGAACTGTAGCAGCCCTCGCCGGAAATCCGCCACCCCGCCCCGGCTCGGATGGCGCAGATATGGGGCTCCGAGCGCCTCGGCGGCGAGCCGGCCGACGCCCAACACGAGGCGGCCCGGGGCGAGCTCGACGGCGAACCTGCTGCCGGCGTGAACCTCACCCACGGTCGGCCGGCGGTTCGTCGTCTCGGTGCCCGGGTGCGTGGGGACGACGTTCCAGAGGAGCACGCGGCCGACGAGGCCGAGCTCGGCCAGCACTGCGTGGACGATCGTTGCCGTCGCCTCGGCCGGCCCGACGCCGGTGAGCTGGCGCTCCGACGTGAACGGGATCCCGGAGACGCGCGCCCCGCGGTACCCGGGCGCCTCTCCGACGAGCAGGATCGGTGCTCCGGCATGCGATTCGAGATACTCGGCGAGCCGGCGGGTGCGGGTCTCGGCGCCGTCGCCGTCGCGGTAGAAGTTCCACGTGTCCCCGATCCGGGCGGCCACCAGGCGATCGATGAACGAGCGCATTCAGATCACGACTCTGACGGATGGCGGGCAGCAGCCGGCGGACGTCGCGAAGCAGGTGGCGGCTTTCATCGGCGGGGCGAGCCGTACGCTCGACCTGGCGCAGTACGACTTCCATCTCGGAGACACGACGCGGGCGATCGTGGCGGATGCGGTGACGCAGGCCGCGGCGCGCGGCGTGCGCATGCGCTTCGCCTACAACGTCGACCACCCGGCGCCGATGCCCGTGCCGCCGCCCTCGGAGCCGGACGTCGAGCTGATCGCCGCGCTGCCCGTCGACGGCAAGCCGATCGCGGGGGTCCCCGATCTCATGCACCACAAGTACGTCGTCCGCGACGGCACCGACGTGTGGACCGGCTCGCTGAACTGGACCGACGACTCGTGGTCGAGGCAGGAGAACGTGATCGCCGTCGTCGCAGACCCCGCGATCGCGAAGGCGTTCGAGCTCGACTTCGAGCAGCTCTGGGTGACCGCCGACGTGATGAAGAGCGGGTTCGTCGACCCGCGCGACGAGGACGGCGTGCGCGCCTGGTTCACGCCCGGGCACGGCGAGGACCTATCTGCGCGCATCTCGAAGCTGATTCGCCGTTCCCGGAGACGCGTCAGGATCTGTTCGCCGGTGATCACGACCGGCCCCGTCCTCGGGACGCTCGCACAGGTGATCGCCGACAAGTCGGTCGACCTCGCGGGGTGCGTCGATGCCACTCAGATCCGCGAGGTCGTCCATCAGTGGAAAGAGAACCAGAACATCTCCTGGAAGTTGCCCCTGCTCGAACACGTCATGGCCGGCCCTTTCACGGGGAAGAACTCGACGCCGTACGGCGACGGCACCGTGCACGACTTCATGCACGCGAAGATCTGCGTGTGCGACGACACGACGTTCGTGGGCTCGTTCAACCTGTCGCGAAGCGGTGAGAAGAACGCCGAGAACGTGCTCGAGATCGCGGACGCGCAGATCGCGGACCGGCTCGCCGCGTACGTCGACGAGGTGCGCGCGAAGTACGGGCCGGTCGAGCTCCCGCACCTCTAAAGCCCCTACCCGTCACCAGCGCTCCCAGTGCACGAGCTCGCCCTTCGGCCGTCGGCGCGCTCGCATCCGCGACGTTCCCTGCTCCGCCGTCGGGTCCGGCGCAGGCTTGCCGATCAGGGCGAGACCGATCGGCGTCACGTCGTCCGGGAGTCCGAGCAACTCGCCGAAGATGCGCTTCTGATCGGGATGGCCGATGAACGCGCTCGCCAGGCCCTCGTCGATCGCAGCGGCCAGCACGAGCATCATCAGCGCGCCGGCGTCGACGTACCAGTACGGCACCGGCCAGGTCACCTCGGCACCGCCTGTGATCGCGAGCTTGTCCGGCTCGTTGTAGCGCGCGTGGTAGAGCGCCTCGTTCGCGGAGAGGACCAGGTGGACCGGAGCCCTGGCGACGAACTCACGGGTCGGCTCGTGGTCGGCGAACGCGTCGGCGATCTCGCGGCGCGTCGCGTCGTTCGTGACGACGACGATGCTCCCGCCCTGGCTGAAGCCGCCGGATGGTGCGCGCCTGATCACGCCGACGACGCGCTCGATCTGCTCGCGAGGCAACGGCGTCGGCTCGAAGGCGCGGTGCATCCGGCGGCGGGCAAGAACGTCGCGGAACTCCACGGCGATCACCGTATAACCTCGCGCGCATGAGATTCGAGGGAAAGACCGCGCTCGTCACGGGCGGGGCCCGCGGGATCGGCGCAGCGACTGCGGCTCGCCTTGCGGGCGAGGGCGCGCACGTCATGGTCGCCGACTTCGACGAGGCGGCCGCGGGCGCGACGGCGGCTGCGATCGGGGCGCGTGCCGTCCGCTGCGACGTGACGTCTCTTCCCGAGGTCGAGGCAGCGGTCGCGGCTGCGGTGGAGCTCGGCGGGACGCTCGACATCCTCGTCACGTGCGCGGGGATCATCCGCGACAACCTGCTCTTCAAGATGACCGATGACGACTGGGATGCCGTCGTCGACACGCATCTGAAGGGCTCGTTCTACGCGGCACGCGCCGCGCAGCAGCACATGGTCGGGCAGAAGAGCGGCAAGATCGTGTTCATCTCGTCGACGTCCGCGCTCGGGAACCGAGGCCAGACCAACTACTCGACGGCGAAGGCCGGGCTGCAGGGCATGACGAAGACGCTGGCGATCGAGCTCGGACCGTTCAACGTCAACGTCAACTGCGTCGCCCCGGGCTTCATCAGGACGGCGATGACGCGCGAGACCGCGGAGCGCATGGGCGTGCCGTTCGACCAGTTCGAGGAGGCGGTCGCGGCACAGACGCCGCTCCGCCGCGTCGGCGAGCCCGAGGACGTCGCGGGGACGATCGCGTTCCTCTGCTCGGAGGACGCCGCCTACGTCTCCGGCCAGGTGATCTACGTGGCGGGCGGGCCGCGCACCTGAGAACCGGTGCGACCTTCGGCTACTGCGGGCGCCCGATCACGTCGAACGCCTCGTAGGCGTACGAGGCGCACGGTGAGCCGGCGAGCTCGCGGTCGAGCATCGTGAAGAGCATGGAGTCGCGGCGCTCGCCGCCCTCCTCCTTCGGCTCCAGGCGGCGACGCAAGAGACCCTCCTCGGTGAAGCCGAGCTTGCGGGGGATCCGCACGCTGCGCTCGTTCGCCGGATCGACTTGGACGTCGACCCGCGCGAGGCGGCACCACTCGATCCCGACGCGCGTGAGCACGGCGGTCACCTCGGTGGCGATCCCCTGGCCCGTGGCGTCCACGCGCATCCAGTAGCCGATCTCGAGCGACTCGTCCCCGCCGCGCGGATGCAGCCCGCTCCCCCCGAGCAGGCGAGACTCGTCGGGATCGAACACGCCGTACACGTAGTTCTCGTCGCGGTCGAACTGACCGCGGAACATCCGCAGAAGCTCGACCTTTTGATCCAGCGACTGTGGTTCGAAGCGGACCCACGGCATCCACGGTCGCAGGTGCTCGAGACTTACGTCGACTGCCTCCTTGAGCAGCGGCGCGTCGTCAGGCTCGTAGCAGCGGATGACGAGGCGCTCTGTCTCGATCCGGTAGGGCGGCGTGGAGAAGCGGTCACCCATCACTCCCATTCGATCGTCGCGGGCGGCTTGGACGTCACGTCGAGCACGACCCGGTTCACCGCCGGGATCTCGTTGACGAGCCGCGAGGCGACGAGCTCGACGAGGTCGTACGGGAGCCGGGCCCAGTCGGCGGTCATCGCATCCTCCGACGTGACCGCACGCAGCGCGATCGGGTAGCCGTACGTGCGCGAATCGCCCTGCACGCCGACGGAGCGGATCGCCGGAAGGATGCAGAACGACTGCCAGAGCTCGCGATAGAGACCGGCCCGCCGGACCTCCTCCTGCAGGATCGCGTCGGCCTCGCGCAACGCCTCGAGCCGCTCGTCCGTGACCTCGCCGATGATGCGGATCGCGAGGCCCGGGCCCGGGAACGGCTGGCGCCAGACCATCCGCTCGGGGAGACCGAGTTCCTCGCCGACCCGCCGTACCTCGTCCTTGAAGAGCAGCCGCAACGGCTCGACCAGCTGCATGTCCATGTCCTCGGGGAGGCCGCCGACGTTGTGGTGCGACTTGATCGTCTCGGCGACGCCGTCGGTGCCGCCAGACTCGATCACGTCGGAGTAGAGCGTTCCCTGGACGAGCCACCGGATGTCGCCGAGCGTGCGTGCCTCCTGCTCGAACACGCGGATGAACTCCTCGCCGATCCGCTTGCGCTTCTCCTCCGGGTCGACGACGCCCTCGAGCCGCGCGAGAAAGCGTTCGCGGGCGTCGACGTGCACGAGCGGAACATGGAAGTGCCCGCCGAACGTCTCGACCACCTGCTCGGCCTCGCCCTTGCGCAGGAGCCCGTGATCGACGAAGACGCACGTCAGGCGTTCGCCGATCGCGCGGTAGACGAGCAGCGCGGCGACGGCGGAGTCGACCCCGCCCGAGAGCGCGCAGAGCACGCGCTCGGTGCCGACCTGTGCGCGAATCCGCTCGATCTGCTCCTCGATCACCGCGGCGGGAGTCCACACCGGCGCTGCGCCGGCGACCTCGTAGAGGAAGTTCTCGAGCACGTTCTGCCCGTGCGGCGTGTGCACGACCTCGGGATGGAACTGCACGCCGTAGACCTGCCGCCTGTCGTCCTCGAATGCTGCGACCGGCGTCGCCGGCGAAGCCGCGACGATACGCGCGCCCGTCGGCGGCTCGACGACCGTGTCGCGGTGCGACATCCAGACCGTCTGCGAGGCCTCGAGGCCGGTGAACAGCTCGCCACCCGACGCCGTCAGCTCGGTGCGGCCGTACTCGGATGCACCGGTCCGGTCGACGCGCCCGCCGAGCTCGAGCGCGAGCAGCTGCGCGCCGTAACAGATGCCGAGCGTCGGGACGCCCAGCTCGAAGAGGGCGGGATCGACGCGCGGCGCACCGTCGGCATACACGGACGCAGGCCCGCCGGACAGGATCAGGGCCGCCGGGTTCCGCCTCTTGATCTCGTCGACCGTCGAGCGGTGCGAGACGAGCTCGGAGTACACGCGCGCCTCGCGCACCCGGCGCGCGATCAGCTGCGAGTACTGGCCGCCGAGGTCGACGACCAGCACAGGCCGGTCTTCTCCTGTGCCCTCCGGCGACCGCTCGACGAGCTGCGGCTCAACCGCGCCGGTAATTGGGCGCGTCCTTCGTGATGGTGACATCGTGCGGATGCGACTCATGGAGCCCGGCGCCCGTGATGCGGACGAAGCTCGCCTGTTGCATCGCCTCGATCGTCGGAGCGCCGCAGTAGCCCATCGCCTGGCGCAACCCCCCGACGATCTGGTGCAGCACGCCCGCGAGCGGGCCCTTGAACGGCACGCGGCCCTCGATGCCCTCGGGCACCAGCTTGTCGACGTCCTCGACGTCACCCTGGAAGTAGCGATCCTTCGAGAAGCCCCGCGCCTTCATCGCACCGAGCGAGCCCATGCCCCGGTACTCCTTGAAGCGCTCGCCCTGCTGGAAGACGACGTCACCCGGCGTCTCCTCGGTCCCCGCGAGCAGCCCGCCGAGCATGACGGTATCCGCCCCCGCCGCGATCGCTTTTGCGACGTCGCCCGACGACGTGATGCCGCCGTCGCCGATCACGGGCACACCGTGTCGAGACGCGATCTCGGCGACGTCGTAGATCGCGCTGACCTGCGGGACGCCGACGCCGGCGACGACGCGCGTGGTGCAGATGCCGGAGGGCCCGATCCCGACTTTCACTGCATCGGCGCCCGCGTCGATCAGCGCCTCGGCAGCCTCGCCGGTTGCGATGTTGCCGGCGACCAGCTCGAACTCACCCGCGAGCCCGCGGATGCGGCCGACCATCTCGATCACACCGCTCGAGTGGCCGTGGGCGGTGTCGACGACAAGCACGTCTGCCCCCGCCGCGACGAGAGCCTGCGCGCGCTCGAGCGCATCCGGTCCGACGCCGACCGCGGCGCCGACGCGAAGCCTTCCGGCGGGATCCTTCGTGGCCCGCGGGAACTCGACTCGCTTCGAGATGTCCTTGACGGTGATCAGGCCGCGCAGACGGCCGTCCTCGTCGACGATCGGCAGCTTCTCGATCCGGTGGCGGTGCAGCAGCGACTCGGCTTCGCGCAGCGTCGTGCCGACGGGCGCGGTGACGAGATCGCGGGCGGTCATCAGCGCCGAGACCGGTTGCGTGTGATCGCGCTCGAAGCGCAGGTCACGGTTGGTGAGGATGCCGACGAGGCGGTCGTCGCCGTCGGTGATCGGCACGCCCGAGATGTGGTAGCGCGCCATCAACTCGAGCGCGTCCGAGACGCGGGCATCCGGCGGCAGCGTGACGGGCTCGCCGATCATCCCGGCCTCGGAGCGCTTGACGCGGTCGATCTCCGCCGCCTGCGCCTCGATCGACAGGTTGCGGTGCACGATCCCGAGACCGCCCTCGCGCGCGAGCGCGATCGCGAGCCGTGCCTCGGTGACCGTGTCCATCGCCGCAGAGACGATGGGAATCTCGAGCACGATCGTGCGCGTCAGACGCGCCGCGGTGGAGACGTCGTTGGGGAGAACGGACGACGCCGCGGGCACCAGCAGCACGTCGTCGAACGTGAGCCCCTCTCTGGCGAACTTCTCGGGCAGCGGGCTGTGCGTGCCGTCGAGCTCGAGCTTCGGGGCGTCCATCGGGGAAGGGTACCGGGCCGACGCGACGGAGCCCGGCTCAAGCCTCGACGCGGGCGAGCTCCGACACCTGCACACCGACCTGGAGCCTGCCGGCTTGCCGCGGGTCGAAGCGCCCGGCACCGACTTCGAGGGTCGAGGCCGCCCCCGCGGCGACCGCAGCGCGCAGTGCCTCCTCCGGGCTCCGCCCGACGTGGCGCGCCGCCAGGAAGCCGGCGAGGAGCACGTCGCCCGCGCCGACCCTCGAGACGACCTCGACGCGCGGGGCCGCGGCGCGGAACAGCCGCGGCTCGCGCTCCTCGCGCAGCCGCGCCATGCATCCCGCCTCCGTTGTGATCAGGACGTTGCGCGCGCCCAACTCGGCGATCCGCTCGAGGGCGAGCAGGAAGTCCTCCTCGTCATGGAATTCCTGGCCGACCAGCGCCTCTGCCTCGCGCTGGTTGGGGCTGACGAGGTACGGCTCGGCCTCGACGCCGAAGCGGAGCGGCTCGCCCTCCGTGTCGAGCACCGCCGGGACGTGGCGGCGCGCCAGTTCCCGCGTCGCGTCGGCGTAGAAGTCGTCCTCGACGTTGCGCGGGAGCGAGCCGGCGAACACGACCAGCTCGGCGCCCTGCGTCAGGTAGAGAAGCTTTCCGTGCAGGGTCTCGAGCTCGTCCTTCGACACCGACGGGCCCCACTCGTTGATCTCCGTATACGTGCCGTCGGCCGGGTCGACGACGGCGGTCGAGGTCCGCGACTCGTCGTCGATGCGCACGAAATCGTTGAGCACGGCCTCGCGCGTCAGCTCCTCGACGATGCGCGTGCCGGCCGCACCTCCGACGAAGCCCGTCGCGACGACGGGGACCCCGAGCTGCTTCAGCGCACGGGCGACGTTGATGCCCTTGCCGCCGGCCATCGTCAGCCCGGCGCTGGCGCGATGGCGCTGGCCGCGCTGGAAGTTGGGCACGGTCAGCGTCCGGTCGACGGCCGCATTGAGGGTAACGGTGACGATCATGGCGACAGGACGTGCACGAGGTGACTCGCGGTGCGCCCCGCGTACCACCCTAGTCGCCGCATGGCAGTCGGCCGCGGCACGGCTCGGGCCGCGACCAGGTCGCGGCGGCCGACGAGCCGGCGCCCGGCCCACACCTCGACCTGGCCGAGCACGGCGCCCCGGCGCACGGGAAGCCCGACCGTCGTGTCGGCGATCACGCGCTCCGTGAGTGGACGGCCGATGCGGGCGACGGCGAGCAGCGGCCGCGCTGCGACGAGCGCCAGCGGCTTCTCGCCGTAGGGCAGCTCGGCATGCGCATACACGCGGCCGGCCTGCACGACCGGCACGACGCGGAACTGCGCTTCGCCCCACACGAGCAGGGCGCCGAGGTCGGTGTTGCGCACCGCCCGCGACGGCCCGCCGAGAAGCGTCGCGTAGATGATCGCGCCGCCCGGGTCGCGGACGGCCGCGACCTGGCACCATCCCGCAGCGCTCGTGTGACCCGTCTTCACGCCGATTACGTGCGGCAGCTCGGAGAGCAGGTCGTCCCACGTGTGCAGCACGCGGCCGCCGGCGATCGTGTCGGTCTCCTCACCCACCGTCTTGCGGACGAACGGGATCTGCATCAGCCGGCGCGCGAGCTTCGTGACATCCGCGGCGCTCGAGTACTCGCCCGAGGCGTCGAGCCCGTCCGGGCGGACGAAGTGGGTGTCGGCGAGGCCGAGCTTCGCGGCCTCGGCGTTCATCAGCGCAGCGAAGGCCGGAAAGCTCGGCGACACCGAGAGCGCGAGCGCGTCGGCGGCATCGTTCGCCGACTGGATCAGCGCTCCCTTGATGAGATCCGACACGGTCAGACGGTCACCCGGATCGAGCCCCGCCGACGATTCGCCGACTGCAGCCGCACGCGGGTCGACCGTGACGACGTCGCTGAGCTTGTGTCGGTCGAGCGCGATCAGGACGGTCATCAGCTTGGTGATCGACGCGATCGGCAACCGCGCGTGCGCCTTGGACGACGCCAGAACCTCGTTCGTGGTCGCGCTCTCGACGACGAAGGCGCTTGCATGCACCGGCGGCGGCCCGCCCGCGAGCGCAGGCGAGGCAACCGACAGGCTCAACAGCCCAACCGCGAAGACCGCGCGCCTCATCGAATCCGGATCTTCTGCCCGATGAACAGCGACGTCGAGCTCGCGCGCGGGTTCAGCTTCTGGATCCGCTTGGCCGGGACGCCGGTCGCAGCCGCGATCACAGCGAACGTGTCACCCGCGCGAACCGTCCAGAACCTCGAGGAGGACCGGGCCTTCGTGGTCGAGCCGGGCGTCGTCGAGACCCGGGTATGGGGAAGCGGAGGCGCGCTCGTCGAGCTCGAGCCCGAGCCACCGGACTCGAAGCCGGAGCGCACGAGGACGACGGCGATCGTCACGGCCAGCAGGAACGCCACCGGCGCCGCGTAGTGCTGCCAGCTGCGCCGCACTACCAGCCGGAGGCAGCCCAGAGCTCGCGCTGGAGGCGCGCAGCCTCGGCGCCCGCAGCCTTGCGGAAGTCCTCACCCGTGCTTCGAAACGCGTAGATCACGGAGCGCGAGGCATTCGCGAGCGCACTTGCGGGACCGCTCTGGAAGGCGCGCGAGAGATCGCCCGGGACGGCGCCCTGCGCTCCCAGCCCCGGCAGAAGCAGGATGCTCTGCGGCATGAGGCGCCGCGCATCGGCGATTGCGCGTGGATGCGTCGCTCCGACCACGGCACCCACCTGCGACAGCCCGACTTCGCCGATGAGGTCGGCTCCCCACTCGGCGACCTGCGTCGCGACGTGATGCCACACGGGCCGGCCGTTCGACAGCTCGACGTCCTGGATGTCGCCGCCGGCATTCGACGTCTTCACGATCACGAACACGCCGGCACCGCCACGGCGCGCGGCCGCAAGGTACGGCTCGACGGATTCGCGTCCGAGCCACGGGTTGACGGTGAGCGCGTCCGCGCGCGGCGGGCTGCCCTCGAGGTAGGCATCGGCGTAGGCGCGGGCGGTCGAGCCGATGTCGCCGCGCTTGCCGTCCGCGATCACGAGCAGCCCGGCGCGCCGCGCATAGGCGCAGACCTGCTCGAAGGCCGCGATCCCGGCTGCGCCGAGCGCTTCGAAGAACGCAAGCTGCGGCTTGACTGCAACGGTGTGCGGCGCCACCGCGTCGACGATGCCGCAGCAGAACCGCGCGACGTCGCCGCGCAGCTCGACCGGCATCAGATCGGATCTCGGATCGAGCCCGACCACCAGCTGGGAGCGCTTACGCTCGACCTCGGCGGCCAGGCGGTCGGCAAAGGTCGTCACGGCGACAGCCATCGACGACAAAGTAACGCGGAAGGCGGCCGATTGGCCGCCTTCCGCCGGTCCTGCCCGAAGCTGTCGCGCCGTGCGGCGCGCTAGCTCTTGAGCGCAGCCTTGAGCTGGCTGCCGGCCGAGAACTTCGGCACGGTCGTCGCCGCGATCTGCACGCGCTCGCCCGTCCGCGGGTTCACGCCCTGCGCGCGCCGCCCGCGCCGACGGCGAGAACTTCCCGAAACCGGTGAAGTTGACCGAGTCGCCCGCCTTCAGCGTCTCGGTCACCGAATCCATGAAGGCCTCGACCGCCTTCCCGGCATCGCGAGCCGACAGACCGCTCTTGTTGGCGACCTTCTGGATGAACTCCTGCTTGGTCAAGAAATCCTCCTACTAATCGGGGACGCTGGAGATGGAGACCTCCGGGAAAACGCTAACAAGGAAGTCGGATATCGCTCAACCATGCGGATTTGCGGCGCTTTCGAGAGCCCGCGCCGGGATGTTCTTCGCCGGCTGGGCGCGTCAGGGGCCGTGAGACAAGGACGCAGGGAGCGTTCATACACCTCGTATGGACGCGACCGAGGACGCAGGATCGCGGTCCCTGACGCGTTCAGACGGCTCAAGGTTCATCCCGGCGCGGGCTCTAGGAGCTCGGAAGCCCGAAAGAGGGGCCGAAGCCGCACCGCCTGGCGCGCGAGGGCGTCGTGACCCCCTTCTTCGCGATCGACGACGCAGACCGCCGTTCGCACCTCGAGCCCCGCCTCGCGCAGCGCCGACACCGCCTCGAGCGCCGCTCCGCCGGCCGTCACGACGTCCTCGACGAGGCAGACGAGCTCACCCGGCTCGAACACGCCCTCGATCCGGTTCGCGGTTCCGTACTCCTTCGCGGCGGAGCGGACGATCAGAAAAGGCAGATCGGCGGCCAGCGAGCCGGCGGCGGCGAGCGCGACGGCGCCGAGCTCCGGCCCGGCGAGGCGCACCGCAGTCGGCTCGAACTCGTGCACGGCGGCGGCGATCTGCTCGCCCAACGCGCGGAGCAGGTCCGGGCGCGTCTCGAAGCGGTACTTGTCGAGGTAGTACTTCGACCGCCTTCCCGACCGCAGGACGAAGTCGCCCTCCAGATACGCGGCCTCGCGCAGCGCCCGGCCGAGCTGTTCGCGGGTCACGACGGCAGGAGCTCGCGGGCGATCGCGAGCAGCGCGTCGGCCTCCGCCGTGCCCGCCGCGTGCGAGACCATCGAGCCGTCGTCGGCGTACAGATCGACGTGGTCGATGAGCCGCGCGGCGCGACGCCGCACGAGCACTGACCCGGCGAGGGAGCCGGCGGCGAGCAGCAGGCCGGTGACGACCTTACGCCGCGGCATCGTGCGTCGAGTCGTGCGCAAGCGAGCGCACACATGACTTGAGGTCGTAGAAGACGAGGCCGACCGTGGGCTCGGGCGCCGTCGTCGCCGCGATCGTGCGCTCCCCGTCGCGCACGACGAAGACGCTTCCCGTCGTCGTCGCCGCTTCGAGCTGCGTCACCGGCTCGGGACGGATCGCGTCGGCTGCTGCCAGGAGACGCCGTGCACCCGCGGCGAGCCTCTCGGCACGCTCAGCAGTGGCGTTCGTCCCGAGCACGCTGTCGTCGGCAGCGAGGATGACGACGTCCTGGACCTGCGGCGAGATCTCCGTGAGATCGCCGATCGCGCGGGTCGCGTCCATCGAGCCGAGCATACTGGCGCGGAAGTGAGGACGGTGATCTCGAAGTTCTTCGCTGACCGCGGCACCCACCTTGCCGCGATGATCGCCTACTTCGCGCTCCTGTCGTTCGTGCCGCTCCTCTTTCTCGCGCTCGCGTTGCTCGGCCTCGTGCACCAGGCCGACCAGGGATCGTTCTTCGTTCGCGAGCTCTCCAAGGTGTTCCCGAGCACGTCGGTCGACTCGATCCTGCGCGCCGTTCGCGCCATCCAGCAGAACGCCACCGCCCTCGGCCTCGTCGGCGGCTTCTTCCTGCTCTGGTCGTCGCTGTCACTCTTCAGCGTGCTCGAGAGCGCGTTCAACATCGTGTACGGGCGTCCGAACCGGGGCTGGCTGCACGGCAAGGCGCTCGCGACGCTGATGATGGTCGGGTCGCTCGTGGCCCTGTTCGCGTCCCTCGTGATCGGGTCGGTCGGCCAGGAGATCCTGAAGCGGTACGCGGGCTTCTCCGGCAACGACTTGATCGCGCGGGTCACGGCGATCACGCTGTCCGGGCTGGGCGTGTTCGTCTTCCTCGCATCCGCGTACTACGTGCTCACGAACGCCGACCTCACCTGGCGGGAGGTGCTGCCCGGGGCGATCACCGCGGCAGTGCTGCTGGAAGCGACGTTCCAGGTGCTCCCCCAGTACGTGCAGGTCTCGAAGCACAACCCGGTGCTGCAGGCGCTGTCCGGGCCGGCGGTGCTGCTCGTCTGGCTCTACGTGATGGCGAACGTGATCGTGCTCGGCGCCGAGGTCAACTGGTGGTGGGCCCGGCGGTCGGCGGCGCGGTCGAGAGACCTGCCAGCTCCCGCCTGAGCGCCTGCGCGGCACGTGCGCGGTGCGAGTGGAGGGCTTTCCACGCATCACCGAGCTCGGCCACGGTCTGCGTCTCGCCGTCCGGTACGAACAGCGGATCGAACCCGAACCCCTCGTCACCGGCCGGGGCCGCGGCGATCGTCCCGTCGAGCACGCCGGTGCCGCGGAGCTCGTTGCCGTCCGGCGCGAAGCAGACGAGCTCGCAGACGTAGCGCGCTCGCCGGTCGCCTGCTCCGTCGAGCGCCGCGAGCAGACGCTCCACGTGGCGACCGTCGGCCCAGCGGGCCGTATGCACTCCCGGTTCGCCCCCGAGCGCCGCCACCTCGATGCCGGAGTCGTCGGCCAGCATCCAGCGGTCGGCCGGCCCGAACTCGCGGCCGTGCTGCGCCTTGATGCGCGCGTTGTCGAGGTACGTGAGGCCGTTCTCCGGTGGATAGTCGGCGGCGAGCAGCTCGAGGTCGACACCCGGAAGCAGCGCGCGCATCTCCGCCAGCTTGTGCGGGTTCGCCGAGCAGAGCGAGAGCTTCAGGTGCCCCACGCTACGTCGTGCACGCCGTCCATCGAGCTCAGGCTCGCCGCGAGCGCGGGATTGGCGCGCTCGAGCTGCAGGATCAGGCGCCGCCGTTCGCCCTCGTGCTCGATCTCGAAGCGCTTGAGGCGGAGACGGCGCCTCGCGAGCTCCTCGAGCACCGCGGCGACCGCTTCGGGCTCCAGCTCGAGCACGATGCGCGAGTCGTCGCGGCGCCAGCGGTCGATCGTGTAGTCGGCGGCGACCCGCAGCGGCCAGAGTGCAGCGAGTGCGACGGCGGTGCCGATCAGCGCGACGCTGTAGTAGCCGGCGCCGCTTGCGATCCCGATCGCCGCGACGACCCAGAGGTTCGCCGCGGTCGTCAGACCGCGCACGTTCATCCCCTCGCGGATGATCGCCCCCGCTCCAAGGAAGCCGATGCCCGTCACGATCTGTGCGGCGATCCGCGTCGGGTCGGCCCGCACGACCGACGCACCGCTGTGCAGGAACGCCTCGAACCCGTAGGCCGACACGACCGTGAAGATCGCGGAGCCGAGGCAGACGAGCAGATGCGTGCGGAAGCCCGCCTCGTGGTCGCGCCACTCGCGCTCGACGCCGAGAGCGCCGCCGAGGCCCGCCGCGAGCGCGAGCCGGCCGAGCACCTCCCAGTCCGAGAGGCTCGGGATGCTACTCGCGAGGAACCGCAACAGCATCGTCCTGGAACTGCTGAAGCTGCTCGATGCCCCCGGCTGCGAGGTCGAGCAGCAGGTCGAGCCGTTCGCGGTCGAACGGCACGCGCTCTGCGGTGGCCTGCACCTCCACCAGAAGGCCGTCGCCGGTCATGACGACGTTGACGTCGGCGTCCGCGGTCGAGTCCTCCGAGTAGTCGAGGTCGAGGAGCGGCTCGCCGCCGACGACGCCGACGGAGACGGCGGCGATGCTCCCGGTGAGGGCCTTGGCGAGCCCGAAGCGGTCGAGCGCCCGGCGGGCGGCGACGTAGGCGCCGCAGATCGCCGCGCACCTCGTCCCACCGTCTGCCTGCAGGACATCGCAGTCGAGCCAGACGGTCCGCTCGCCGAGCGCCTCGAAGTCGACGACGCCGCGCAGCGCGCGTCCGATCAGGCGCTGGATCTCGACCGTCCGGCCGCCCTGCTTGCCGCGCGCCGCCTCGCGCTCGGAGCGGTCGCCGGTCGACGCCGGCAGGAGCGAGTACTCCGCCGTCATCCAGCCGCGGCCAGACCGGGACAGCCAGCGCGGAACGCCCTCGGACACCGACGCCGTGCAGAGCACCTTCGTCTTCCCCTGCGACCAGAGGACGACGCCGTGCGGCTGCTCGAGGAACGTCGGATCCGCGTGAACGGCGCGGAGCTCGTCCGGACGACGGCCGTCCGCCCTCATACCCGCTCCGGCGCCGGCCAAGCCGGCACCTCCGCTCTTTGTGAGCCTCCGTCGAGCCTCCAGCTCATGCCGCCGCCTCGAGCTCGGCCACCGCGACCTGGTCGACCTCGGTGATCGGAAGTTGGAGGAACCGCTCGCCGAGCGCCCGGAACACCTCCGGGTCGCCGGTGGTCAGGAACCGGTAGTGCCCCTCGCGCTCGGCCTCGTTCTCGAAGCCTTTCCGCGCGAGTGTCTCGGCGACCTCGCGTGCCGTCTCGTCGGCCGAGAAGATCAGCGTCACGTCGCGGCCGAACGCCCGCTGGAACACCGGGCGTAAAAGGGGGTAGTGCGTGCAGCCGAGGATCACGGTGTCGCAGCCTGCCCCTTTGAGCGGCTCGGCGTACTCGCGAACGGCTGCGCCGACGTCCTCGCTGAAGGTGTCGCCGGCCTCGATCAACGGGACGAGCTTGGGACAGGCGACAGCGGTCATGCGCACGCCCGCGTCGAGCGCGTGGACGAGGAGCTCGTACCGTCTGCTCGCGACCGTGAGCTCGGTGGCGAGCAGGCCGACCTGGCGGTTCCGCGTCGCCTGCACCGCCGCGTGCGCTTCGGGGACGATCACCGAGACGACCGGCACCTGCAGCTCCTCCTGAAGGTCGGGAAGCGCGACCGACGTCGCGGTGTTGCACGCGACGACGACCATCTTCACGCCGAGCCGCTCGAGGTAGACGCCGATCTCGTGCGCGAAGCGCCGCACCTCGTCGGCCGGACGCGGACCGTACGGAAGCCGCGCGTGGTCGCCGAGGTACACGAAGTCCTCGTGCGGCATGGTGACGAGGCACTCGTGCAGGACGGTGAGGCCGCCGACTCCAGAGTCGAAGACGCCGATCGGGCGCGTGTCCACAGGCAGCGATTCTACGAGGCGGGCCGACGAGCACCGGCTCGAGACCGATCATCTACGCTGGCCCCGCGTGAGACGTGTCCCCGCCGCCCTCGTCGCGCTGCTCGTGCTGTGCGCGGCTCCTGCCCACGCATCCTCGTCGCAGAGCGGGTTCCGGACGATGGCCGACGGGACGCAGCTCGCCTACGACCTCTACGAGCCGAGCGGCACCCCTCCGGCCGGCGGCTGGCCGGGCGTGATCGTCTTCCACGGGCTCGGCGGCACGAAGGACTCGGTCGCCCCGATCGCGCAGTACTTCGCCGCCAAGGGGTATGCGGCACTCGCGTACAGCGCTCGCGGCCACGGCGCCTCGACGGGCGACATCGGGCTCGCCGGCCCGCAGGAGGTGGGCGACGAGCGGGAGATGCTCTCCTTCTTCGAAGGGTTGCCCGAGGTGAGCGACACCGCGGTGGGCGCGTGGGGCATCTCGTACGGCGGCGGGCAGGTGTGGAACGGGCTGGCCGCCGGCATCCCGTACAAGGCTGCGGACGTCGTCGAGACGTGGACGAACTTGTACCAGGCGCTCTGGCCGCAGAACGTCGCAAAGTCGGGAATCGTGCTCGGCTTCGCGAAGGCGGTCGACGCGCGCTCGCCGCTGATCTCCCAGTACGAAGCCGACGCGGTCCACTCGACCAACCTCGGCGCCGTGAAGTCGCTCGTCGACGCGCGCTCGGCGCTGGGCGCCGCGCGGACGATCAAGACCCCCGTCTACATGTTCCAGGGTCGCGTGGACTACGCGTTCGACGTCACGCAGGCCGAGAACGCGTTCGCAGGCGCCGCCGGGCCGCGGCACCTCTACGTCGGGCAGTTCGGGCATACACCGTCGACGTTCCCCGGCCCCGACTTCAACTACGTGATGTCGCAGGGCGTCGCGTGGCTCGACCACTACGTGAAGGGCACCGCGAACGGCATCGACAAGACGAAGCCCGTGACCATCGCCGCCGCAACCGGGACGAACCGCGCCTCGTACGCCGGCCTGCCGGCGACGAAGAACATCAGTGTCGGCTTCCGCGGCACGTCCACCTCGCGGCTCGGCCCACGCTTCGCCGCGCCACTCGAGACCTTCGGCGCCTCGGTGCTGCGGATCCAGGTGCGCAAGGTCGTGAGCTATCCGCGACTCGTCGCCGCGCTCTACGCCGGTGCGCGGCCGATCACGCACGGTGCGGTCGTCCCGAAGCTGGGGCTGAACACGATTCGCTTCGCGAACTACGTGCAGTACCTCCCGAAGGGCACGCGCCTGACCCTTCGACTCGGCCCCGACTCCGGCGGCGCCGACATCGCGTACCTCGGCTTCGCCGACCAGACGTCGATCTCGCTCGGGTCTGCAGAGCCTGACGCTGCAGACTCTCGCCAAGCCGGTGAGCGGTCCGTGAAGCGCTTCCTCGGGACGGCGCTTGTAACAGTCTGTTACTTGCTCGTCCCGGTCGCGCTCGCCGGCAGCACGCCCGGTGTGACCGCCACCACGATCACGCTCGGAGGCACCGTCCCGATCACCGGACCGGCGGCGCTCTTCGGGTCGGTCGGACGAGGCGCCGACGCGTACTTCCGCTACGTCAACGCGCACGGCGGCGTGAACGGCCGGAAGATCAAGTACCTGTACCTCGACGACGCGTACGACCCTGCGAAGACGGTGCAGCTGACGCGTCAACTCGTCGAGCAGGATCACGTGCTCGCGATCTTCAACAGCGTGGGCACCGACAACAACCTCGCTGTGCGCGACTACCTCAACGCAGCGAAGGTGCCCCAGCTCTTCGGAGGCACGGGAACTGCGGCGATCGGCGACGGGTTCCGCTCGACACCGTGGACGATGGGCTACCTCCCCAGCTTCCAGGCCGAGGGAGAGATCTACGGCCGCGCGATCCGGAACACTGCCGGCGCCAAGGTCGCCGTGCTCTACGAGGACTCGAACTTCGGCAAGGACATGACGAACGGGCTGAAGATCGGGCTCGGCCCGCGTGCATCCGCGCTGATCGCGGAGCAGGCATACGAGCCGACCGACGCATCGATCGACTCGCAGATGGCGACGTTGCACGCGTCCGGCGCGAACACGCTCGTGCTCAACTCGACCCCGCAGTACGCGATCCTCGCCTACCTGGCCGCCCACAAGTTCGGTTGGCATCCGAAGATCTACGTCAGCTCGATCGACATCTCGCCGAACGTGATGGACATCATCCGCGTGAACGCGCCGGAGCTCGCCAACGGTTCGCTGTCGATCGCGTTCGTCAAGGATCCGACCGACAAGGTCTGGTCGAAGGATCCGGTCGTCGCCCTCTACCGCAAGATCCTGGCGGGCTACGGCCGCGGCGCGAAGGCCGAGGACGTCTACAACTTCTACGGGATGGCAGTCGGATACACGATGGTCGACGTGCTCCAGCACGCCGGCCGTAACCCGACGCGCCAGTCGGTGCTCAAGGCGGCACAGCATCTGAGCGAGGTCAACCCGTTCATGCGGCCCGGCGTGAAGATCGTGACGACGCCGACCGACTACTACCCGATCTCGAAGGCGCAGCTGATGCGGTACGACCGGATCCACTGGGTCGCCGCCGGGCCGCTGGTCTCCACCAGGCCCTGATCGGCTACCCTCCGCGCGTTCCTGGACCCAAGGAAGGGGATCTACCTGATGAGGAAAAGCCTGCGCGCGGCAACCGGAGCGACCGCAGCGATCGCCGCGCTCGCATTCGCCGGCTCCGCGCTTGCGTCATTCGCGCCGAAGCTGGTCGCGTCCAGCGTCAGCGGTGCCAACGCAGCCCGCATCGGCGTGGTCGTCGGTGCGAACGACGACCCGACGGCCAAGGTGCAGATCTACGTCCCGTCGGGCTACCAGATCGCGACCGCGTCTCCCGGGACGAAGCTCGGCAGCGTGACGGCGACCGCCGCGGCAGCCGACCTCGGCGGCGCCGTGCTTCCGTTGACCGGTGAGCTCGACGCGATCGCGCCGAACGCTGCAGCCGCTGCGCAGTGCGGGACGTCGAACGCGACGCAGACGTGGGACCTGCACCTGACCGCAGCCGGCCAGACGCTCGACGTCCCGCTGTACGTCGTCCCGACGGCCGGCCCGGAGGCGACCGCCGGCCAGGCCAAGCTCGTCGTCTGCCTGCCGCCGCCCGACGTGCCCGTCGGCACACCGGGTCGCGCGACGTTCGGGGCGAAGCTGCTCTCGGCGACGTTCGACGTCTCGGCGATCACCGAGCCGACGGCTGCCGCCGACTACCGCTGGACGTCGGTGTGGACGCCGTACAACCCCGGCAAGGGCACGCCGAACCCGGCGGGCTCGGTCGAGGTCCAGGCGCTGCGGCACATCCCGATCACTGCCAAGCTGACCGTCAAGAAGGCGAAGCTGAAGACGATCAAGCGGGTTCGCGTGAAGGGCAAGGTGCGCAAGCTCACGGTCATCCGGACGCGCGTCACCTTCCTGACCACGGTGACCGAGAACGGCGCCGCTCCGACCAGCGTCTCCACGACAACGACCGCCAACGGCAAGAAGGTCGGCGGTTCGTCCGGCTCGTTCGTGCTCGCCGGCGGCGCCAAGGCGACCGTCGTGTCGACATCGACGGTCGACAAGCAGGGATCGATCCCGTCGGGTCAGGCTGCTGCCGCCACCGATCTGTTCTACACCGATCTCGGCGGCAACGGCTGCGTCCCGAGCGCGATCTTCCAGGGGCTGCCGTGTCTCGACGCGACCGTTGGCGCGGCAACGGTGAAGGCGACCGTGGCCGTCACCGGCTACAAGAAGTAGCTCTCGAGAGCGGAGGCGGCCCCGCGCAGCGAGCCGCCTCCGCTCTCGTATCGTTCCGCTGAGTGGCGGCGACAATCCGGATCGGCACGTGCTCCTGGGCCGACGACGCCCTCTCGAAGCACTGGTACCCGCCCGGGACGCCGCCCCGCGCGCGGCTCGCGCACTACGCGGAGTCGTTCTCGACGGTCGAGGTCGATTCGACCTACTACCGCGTCCCGACCGAGGAAATGGTGCGCGGCTGGGCCGAGCGGTCGCCCGACGGATTCGTGATGCACGTCAAGGCGTTCGGCCTGCTGACCCGGCACCCGGTCCGGCTCGAGCAGGTGCCGCCCGAACTTCGCGAAGGCCTGCCGGTCGACGAGCGCGGCCGTGTCGACCGACCGTCGCGCGAGGCGCGCGGGCGTGTCTTTCGCGCGTTCCTCGACGCGCTGCAGCCGTTGCGCGACGCCGGCAAGCTCGGCGGCATCCTCTTCCAACTGCCGCCCTACGTCGTCTGGAAGACGTCGTCGCTCGACTACCTCGAGTGGGCACGCGAGCAGCTCGGCTCCGACGACATGCTGGTCGAGCCGCGCCACCGGTCCTGGTTCGCAGACGACATCCGCAGCGAGCTCCTGCGCTGGCTCGAGCAGCGCAAGATGAGCTGGGTGACGGTGGACGCACCGAAGGTGGACGCCGGCAACGTCCCGGCCACGCTCGTCGCCGCGACGTCACCGCTCGCCTACGTTCGCTTCCACGGGAGAAACGCCGGGACCTGGAATGCGCGCGGTGGATCCGCGGCAGAGCGCTTCGACTATCTCTACTCAGAGGACGAGCTGCGCGAGTGGGTCGAGCCGTTGCGCGAGCTCGCCGGCGAGACCGAGCAGGCCTACGCGTTCTTCAACAACAACAACCAGACCGACGGTGTCGCTCAGGCACCCGCCGGCGCGTTCCTCCTGCGCAAGCTGCTCGAGGACGAAGGAGTGCCGAACGCGTGATGCGCGTGCTCGCCGTCACCCACGGGCCGGCCGTCCAGCCGGAGCTGTTCGGCGAGGTCGTGGTCGACGAAGGACACGAGCTGCTCCTGTGGGACATGCGAACGCAGGGCTCGCCGCCGCCGGACGTCGACGCCGTCCTCGTGTTCGGCGGCGACCAGAACGTCGGCGAGGAGCTCGAGCATCCGTGGCTGCACGAGGAGTACGTCGCGTTGCGGCGCTACGTCGATTCGGAGACGCCGCTCTTCGGGGTGTGCCTCGGTGCGCAGACGCTCGCCCGTGCGTTCGGGGCAGAGGTGAGCCCCGTCCAGGAGCAGCTGGCCGGTTTCTACGAGACGGCCCTCACCGAAGCAGGCGTCGCCGACCCGGTGCTCGGCGTACTGCCGCGGCAATTCGAGGCGTTGAACGCAAACGGCTACGCGTTTGCGTGGCCCCCAGGCGCAATCGAGCTCGCGCACGGCCCGGTGCCGCAGGCGTTTCGGCTCGGGGAGCGGGCCTGGGCGGTGCAGTTCCATCCCGAGGTGCGTCGCGACCAGGTCCTCGAGTGGTTCCGCGACGAGCCGATGCTGCCGCGGCCCCTCGACGAGCTCGCCGCGGAGCTCGACGAGAAGCTGCCGGCCTGGCAGGAGCTGGGCCGCCGGCTCGCCCGTGCGTTTCTCCGGGCCGCCTTGTCGTAGATTCGACACCGTGATCACCTGCCCGAGCTGCGGCCAGGAGAATCCGGACGGGTTCCGCTTCTGCGGCCGCTGCGGGAACGAGCTCGCATCCGCGAGCGCCCCCACGGAGGTGCGCAAGGTCGTCACCGTCGTGTTCTGCGACCTGACAGGGTCGACCGCGCTCGGCCACGCGAGCGACCCGGAGACGCTGCGCACGACGATGCGCGGCTACTACGACGAGGTGCGCTCGATCCTCGAGCGCCACGGCGGCACAGTCGAGAAGTTCGTCGGCGACGCGGTGATGGCCGTCTTCGGCGTGCCGGTCTCCCACGAGGACGACGCGCTCCGCGCCGTGCGCGCCGCCTGGGAGATGCGGACCGCCGTTCCCGCGCTCGGACTCAGCGCGCGCATCGGCGTGAACACCGGCGAGGTGGTCGCCGGGAGCGGCGACTCACTCGTTACCGGTGACGCGGTCAACGTGGCGGCGCGGCTCGAGCAGGCAGCCGAGCCCGGAGAGGTCCTCGTGGGAGCCGAGACGCAGCGGCTGGTCCGCGACGCGGTCGTCGTCCAGGCCGTCGACGTCGTGGCGAAGGGAAAGCCCGATCCCGTCGCCGCCTTCCGCCTGGTCGAGGTCGACCCGGGCGCAGCTGCGATCGCCCGGCGATTCGACACGCCGTTGATCGGGCGCGGCCGCGAGCTCGCCGTCCTCCGCGACGCGCTCTCCCGTGCCGTCGAAGAGCGGGCGTGCCACCTGTTCACGCTGCTCGGCCCGGCCGGCGTCGGCAAGTCGCGGCTCGTCGCCGAGTTCCTCGCAGGGTCGGATGCAGCCGTCGTCCGCGGACGGTGCCTCGACTACGGAGAGGGGATCACCTACTGGCCCGTGATCGAGGTGCTGAAGCAGCTCGGCCCGACCGCGGACGCCGCCGTGGACGAGATCGCTGAGGGCGCGGCGACGCCGCGGGAGTTCCAGCGCACCGTCCGCCACGTGCTGGAGGACGCCGCGCGCGAACGCCCCCTGATCGTCGTCTTCGACGACATCCACTGGGGCGAAGGAACGTTCCTCGACCTGGTCGACCACATGGCGGACCTGTCACGCGGCGCACCGATCCTGCTCCTCTGCCTCGCGCGGCCGGAGCTGCTCGAGGTGCGCCCGGCCTGGGGCGGCGGGAAGCTGAACGCGTCCACGGTACTGCTCGAGCCGCTGTCGAACGCCGAGTCCGAGACGCTGCTCGACTCCCTCGGCGACGGCTTCACGGCGGAGACGCGCGAGCGTGTCCTGATCACGTCCGGCGGCAACCCGCTGTTCGTCGAGGAGATGGTCGCGCTCGCGCGCGAGAGCGGACGCGTGGAGGTGCCGTCCTCGATCCAGGCGCTGCTGCAGGCGCGGCTCGACCGGCTCGGCAACGACGAGCGTGCGGTGATCGAGCGCGGCGCGGTCGAGGGCGAGGTATTCCACAGCGGCGCCGTGCGCGAGCTCGCACCGAAGCGCAACGACGTGGAGGAGAACCTCGTCGGCCTCGTGCGCAAGGAGCTGATCCGGCCCGAGCCCGCGACGCTGGCAGGGGACGACGCCTACCGGTTCCGGCATCTGCTGATCAGGGACGCCGCGTATGACGCGCTGCCGAAGTCGACGCGCGCCGACCTCCACGAACGCTTCGCCACGTGGCTCGAGCGGCGCGGCGGCCTGATCGAGCTGGACGAGATCGTCGGGCACCACCTCGAACAGGCGGTGCGCTACCGCACGGAGCTCGGCCTCGAGAGCGCCGACCTCGCCGTGCGTGCCGGCGGCCACCTCGCCGAGGCGGGGCGGAAGGCGCACACGCGCGATGACCTCGGAGCCGCCGTGAACCTGTTCGACCGCGCGGTCGCGCTCCTGGGCGAGACGGTCGAGGGCGATGCGGTCGTGCTCGACCTCGCCGAGCTGGCTGAGGAACGGAGCGACTTCGCCGCCTTCGATCGGACGATCTCACGTGCCACGGCGAGCGGCGATTCGCGGATCCGGCACCGTGCTCGTCTGATCAGCGCCCGTGCCGAGGTCATGCGCAGTCCGCGTGACGCCGTCCCCCGGGCTCTCGCGACGATCGCGGAGATCGAGCCGCTGCTGGCCGACGACGACCACGAGAGCCACTACCGGGTTGCCTTGACGAACTTCTTCGTCGACTGGCTGAGCAGCCGCTCCGAGCCCGCGCAACAGTCTCTAGAGGAGGCCTCAGAGAGAGCGAGGCTGCTCGGCGATCGCCGCCTCGAGCGGGGCGTGTTCCCGTTCCTGATCGGAACTGCCTGCTTCGGGCCGTCGTCCCCGGCCGAGATGGATCGGATCGCAACGGCGCTCGAGGCCCGCAGCGAGGCGATCCCGTCCGCCCGCCGTGCGGCCGGGTCGATCCGGGCAGCGATCGCCGATCTTGCCGGGGATACCGACCGCTCGCTCGAGCTGATCGACGGCCTGATCGAGGAGTTCCGCGAACTGGGCGACGACGCCGGACAGCTCTTCCTCGCCGGCGAGCGAGTCCGGGCGTTGGTGCGCGGCGGGCGGCTGCGGGATGCGATTGCGGGGCAGGAGACGTGCATCGACGGGTTCCGTGCGCTTGGGCTGACGGCCTACCTGTCGACGCAGCTCGCCGAGCTCGCGTGGATGTACTACGACGACGGCCGCGCCGGCGACGCTCTCCGACTGCTGGAGGAGGTCGACACGATCACCGCCGACGAGGACGTGATCAACTTTGCACTGACGCGGTGCCTTCGTGCGCGCATCCGTTCGGATGCCGGCGACAATGCGGAGGCCGAGCAGCTCGCGCGCGAGGGCCTCTCGTTCGCGCTCGAGACCGACTTCCCGTGGATCCGTGGCGAAGCGCACTTCGACCTCGCCCGGGTCCTCGCCCGCGCCGGTCGCGGCGAGCAGGCGCACGTCGAGGCGCTCGCCGGCATCGCGGAGTTCGAGAAGAAGCAGGACGTCGTGAAGCTCGCCGAGGGCCGAAAGCTGTTGGCGTCGTTCTAGGACTCGATCGGCAGGTCGTCGCGCCGGGACCACTCGTGCCACGAGCCGACATAGTTGCGGGCCTCGTAGCCGAGCGACCGCAGCACCTGCGCAGCGAACGCCGAGCGCGTGCCTGCGTGGCAGTAGACGATCACCTCGGTACCTGGCTCGAGCTCGAGCTCGGCGGCGACCTCGTCCGGCCGCAGCGCCGCGAGCCGGTGGACGTCGAGATTGCGGGCGCCCGGGATATGGCCCTGGCGCGGATCGCAGGCGTTGCCGAGCGAGCCGTCGTACTCGTGGTTCGTGCGGACGTCGACGACGGCGACGTCGCGGAGGCGTGTCACCAGCTCGTCGATCGTGATCTCGGTCACAGCGACCGCACCACCTCGATCTCGGCTGCGACCGACGGGCGGGCGGTCAGTGACTCCAGCCAGTCCTCGAGGCGCACAGGCAGCTCGATCTCGAGCATGTCGCGCGCCCGAATCACCCACGGCACGAACGCGATGTCGCTGTACAGACTCCGGCCGACCGGCAGCTTCTCCAGCTTCGCCGTGAGCTCGTTCGTCGTCGCCGCGGCGGAAGGCGTAGTAGTCGTCGCCGAGCAGGTCGTCGAAGCGGTACACGAGCGAGCCGCGCCTGGGCACGCTCGGCGAGGTCGTCACCGAGCAGGGGCGGCGACGGGTGAAGCTCCTCGAGGTACGCCATGATCACCTCGGACTCCGGCAGCACGAAGCCGTTCTCGAGGACGGGGACACGACCCGCCGAGCGGGTTCAGCTCGAGCAGCCACGCGGGGCGATCGGAGAGGTCGATCTCGACCCGCTCGAGGTCGATGCCCTTCTCGGCGATCGCGATGCGAACGCGCGCGCAGTACGGACAGCGGGCTGCGTCGTAGAGCTTCACGGCTCGAGCCCCATCAGCCGGGCGAGGTCGCTCGTACAGCTCCGGCGCCGGCGGCAGCTCGCCGGGCGTCTCGGCCGATCCGCGCGACCCGCCGCACGTCGTCCCGGTCGGCGCCGGTCAGCCGTGACGACGAGCGTCGGGTTGGCGGCGAGCGCGAGCTCGTCGCCCGTCGGCAGCGCCGCCGTAGAAGCCGGGCACCGACAGGTACTCGTCGACCATCCGGCCGCGCTCGTAGAGGCGGAAGCGAACGACCTCGCCGTCTCGAGCGCGAGTGCGATCGTCACGGCGCCGAGCCGCTCCGACAGCTCGTGCGCGAAGCGGCCGTGCGCGTCGCGGTCGTCGTCGAGGACCGGGTCGGCGATCCGGATCCAGCTGTCGGTGTCGCGGACGTCGGGATTCGCGAGCCGCGGCACGAAGTGCGCGATCGCACGCTCGACCGAGAGCTCGTCGTCGGTCTGGACGTGCGTCGTCGCCGCGGCGCTCGACCGGGCCTCGTGCTCGGCGAGGCTCAGGTCGCAGTCGTCCAGCGGAGCCGCCATCAGCCTCGACACGTCCGTCGAAGCCGAACCGGCGCCAGACGGCGTGTGCGGACTCGTTGTTCACGAGGCACGTCGAGCGAGACCGTCTGCGCCCCCGAGGCGCGGGCATGCGCGGCGCACGCCCGCAGGAGCGCCTTCGCGACGCCCTGGCGCCGCGCGTGCGGTCGCACGTGGACGAGGCTGGACGTGCATCGCGCCGTGATCGGCGTCGTCGATCCTCGCAACGCCGACCGGGCCGGAGCCGTCCTCGGCGAGGAACACGCCGCCGCCGCGATCTGGCGGAGCGTGTCGCGCCACTCCTCCTCCCAGCTCTCCGGCGTCGAACCCGGGCGGCTCCGGCACCTCCGGCCTCGAACTCCTCCCAGAGCTCGCGCAGCACCGCCTCGTCGGCGGCCGTCGCGGGGCGGACGGTCACGGCGTTCGCGCTCCCGTGAGCAGGTAGTGCGCCGACAGGTTCTGGAACGGATCGAGCCGCGGGCCGATCTCGTGCACATCGACACCGTAGAGAACCTCGACCGCCTTGCGCAGCGCGAGGTCGCCGACCGGCCACGCGCGCGGTCGCGCGAGGTGACGGGCGAGGAACCATTCGGCGGTCCACGGGCCGAGCCCGCGCAGTGCGACGAGCCGCGCGCGCACCTCGTCGTCGTCCAGCACGCCGAGCCCGTCGAGGTCGAGATCGCTGCGGGCGAGGCCGATCACGTACTCGGCCTTGCGCCGCGAGAAGCCGACGCGCGACCAGCTCCTCCTCGGCGGCGGCCGGCGAGCCGCTCGCGCGTCGGGAAGGCATAGGCGTCGCCGGCGCGCACGCCGAAGCGCTCGATCAGGCGGGTGCGGATCGCGAACGCCGCGAAGAGCGACACCTGCTGCGCCGTGATCGAGGTGACGAGCGCTCTCGAACGGGTCCGGTGCGAGCGGCGGGCGGAAGCCCGCGAGCGCTCGGCGAGCGGGCCGAGAACCGGGTCGCTCTGCCGCCCAGGCGTAGAACGGCTCGAGCTCGAAGTCGCGCGCCGAGCAGCGTCGAGCACGTCGGGCGCGGTCGCGTCGTCGAGCGGCTCGACGTCGACCCCGCCCGGCGCCGCCGCGATCCGCACCTCGCGCCCGCCGACCACGCGGTGCAGCGCGCCGTCGTGCCAGAGGTTCGCGAGGTCGACGCCGAAACGCGGAAGCGCTCGGTCGAGAGCGCGAAGTCGTACGGCTCAGGAAAGCGCAGCAGCAACGTCGTGCGAGAGTCTCGAACGGCTCGTACGCGACGCCTCGCTCGCCGAGGTACGTGCCAGGCCGTCGCGCGCGAAGACGCGGTCGCACGCGAGCGCGGCGCACCGGTCGGAGAGCCCGTCGCCGACGTAGACGAGCGGGCGCTCGTCCGGCAGCGAGCGCCGCTTGCACCTGTCCCCGCAGACGGGGCAGAGGCCCTCGTCGCGGAAGACGAGCCGCCAGCCCGCCGGTCGACGGGACTCGGCGTCGTTGCAGCGGACCTCGAGCTCGACGCCCTCGCGCTCGAGCACGGGCCGGATCAGCTGCGGCAGCCCGCTCGAGACGATCACGGCGCGTGCCGCTCGACGAGCTCGTGGAAGCCGGGCCGGACGTCGACGTTCTCGGCAGCCCACGCGGCCACCTCCGCGGCCGTCGCGCGGATCGTGCCGATCTCGGCTGCGAGCGCACTCGCCGTAGGAGCCGAACTCGCGCGTCGAACACGCGCGGGTCGCCGAGCGCATGCACAGCCTCGACGAGCGAGTCGACGGACGGTGCACGTCCCGTCCCAGTCGAGGACGAGCACCTTCTACTGGTGCGAAGTGACGCCGGCTGGGTCGTCGTCGGGCGTGCGGTCGTCGCTCGACGGGTCCTCGGCCCACGAGTAGGCGTAGCGGCCGTCGTCGAGGTCGCCCGCGAGCGCCGTCAGCCGCAGCGGATTGAACGTGTCGCACATCACCGCAAGCTCGTGCGTCTCGGTCATGCCCAGCGACTTCTCGGCCAGCCCCGGCTGCGGGCCGTGCGGCAGGCCCGAGGGGTGCAGCGTGATCGAGCCGACCTCGATCGCCTTGCGCGACGAGAAGTTGCCGTCGACGTAATAGATCATCTCCTCGCTCTGGAGGTTCGAGTGGTGGTACGGGATCGGCACCGCGTTCGGGTCGAAGTCGAGCTTGCGCGGGCAGAACGAGCAGATCACGAAGTTCGGCCCCTGGAACGTCTGATGCGACGGCGGCGGCATGTGGATGCGCCCGGTGATCGGCTCGAAGTCGTGGATCGAGAACGTCCACGGGTACACGTAGCCGTCCCACCCGACCACGTCGAACGGGTGGTAGTCGAGGACGTAGGTCTGGTAGCCGTCGCGCACGCGCACCTTGACGACGTGCTCGCCGCGGTCGCGGTGCGTCCGCAGCTCGGTCGGCGCGTGCAGGTCTCGATGGTAGAAGGGCGCGTGCTCCATCAGCTGCCCGTGCTCGTTGCGGTAGCGCTTCGGGATCGTGATCAGGCCGGGCGTCTCGAACACGAGATAGCGCTGCTCCCCTTCGGGAACGAACCTGTACGTCGTGCCGCGCGGCACGACGATGTAGTCGCCCGGCGAGTACGGCAAGTCGCCGAAGATCGTCTCGAGCGTGCCCGACCCGCGGTGGACGAAGATCACCTCGTCGCCCTCGCCGTTCCGGAAGAAGTAGTCCATCAGCTCGCTCGGCCGGCAGAGCGAGATCTCGACGTCGTTGTTCCACATCAGCAGCCGACGGCCGCCGACGGCGTCGCCGCCCTCCGGAACGTCCCACGTCGTGAAGTGCCGATGAGCATGCGCGTCCGGGACCCACTCCTCGCGCACGATCGGCTCGAACTCGCCGAGCTCGATCACCCGGCACGGCGAATGGAGGTGGTAGAGGATCGACTCGAGGCCCGAGAAGCCCTCGAAGCCCATCACCTCCTCGGTGAGGAGGGTGCCGTTCTCGCGGAAGACGACGTGACGCTTCTTCGGCACGTCGCCGAGTCGCTGGTAGAACGGCATGCGTGGAGAATATCGTCGCCCGGATTCGCTCGGAGGTCGGCTCGTGGGACGGCGTGTCGGTGCACGCTCATCGCTTCGGCGGCATCGAGTTCCGGCTCGGCAACCGGGAGCTCGGGCACCTGCACGGGGAGCGCTGGGCTGACCTCCCGTTCCCGCGGCGGATCCGCGACATGCTCGTCGAGACCGGCCGCGCCCACCCGCATCACGTGCTGCCGCACACCGGCTGGGTGTCGCGGCAGATCACGACGGACGAGGACGCAGTCGAGGTGATCGAGCTGTTCCGGCTGTCGTACGAGCGAGCCCAGGTCGCCCACGCGGTCCGGCAGTCGCGTCAGCAGCCGCCGGCTGCGAGCGCCGGCTAGACGCCCTGGAGGAGCTCCGCGAAACGGTCGGCGCCGACGTTCCCGCCCGACACGATCACGCCGATGCGGCCGACCGCGCCCACCGCGTCGTTCAGCACCGCGGCGATCCCCACCGCCCCGCTCGGCTCGACGACGAGCTTGAGGCGCTCGAACGCGAATCGCATCGCCTCGATGATCTGCGCATCGGTGACGGTGACGACCTCGTCGACCAGGCGTGATACGACCTCCCAGGTAAGCGTCCCGGGCGAGTTCGTCTGCAGCCCGTCGGCGATCGTCCGCGGCACCTCGATCCGAACCGGCGTCCCCGCCGCGAGCGAGCGCCGCCAGTCGTCGCCGGCCTCGGGCTCGACGCCGACGACACGGCCGACACCGAGCTCGCGGGCGATCGTTGCGCACCCGGAGAGCAGGCCCCCGCCCCCCAGCGGGACGACGAGGGTGTCGAGCGGCCCGGCGTCCTCGATCAGCTCGAGCGCCGCGGTGCCCTGGCCCGCCATCACCAGCGGATCGTCGTAGGGCCGTACGAGCTCGAGGCCGCGCTCGGCAGCGAGTGCGACGCCGAGCGCTTCCCGGTCGTCGGCATACCGGTCGTACGCGATGACCTCGGCTCCGTAGCCGCGGGTGGCGTCGAGCTTCGCGGCGGGCGCGTCGGTGGGCATCAGGATCGTCGCCTCCGTGCCGAGCAGGCGCGCAGCGAGTGCAACGGCCTGGGCGTGGTTGCCCGACGAGAACGCGAGCACCGGCGTGCCTGGAGCGAGGGACGCGATCTTCGTGTAGGCGCCGCGGAACTTGAACGCGCCGGCGCGCTGGAGGCACTCGGGCTTGAGCACCACGTGCTCACCGAGCGTGCGCGAGGTGATCGGAGGCGTGCGATGCGCGACGCCGTCGAGCACCCGCGCAGCCGCCCGGACGTCAGTGGGACCGATCATGCGATGCGATTCGAGAGCACGCCGATCCCCTCGATCTCGAGCTCGACGAGGTCGCCACGCTGCAACCAGCGGCCGTCTCCGTGCTCGAGGATGCAGCCGCCGCCGACCGTCCCGGACCCGATCACGTCGCCTGGAAGCAGCCTGGTGTTGCGCGCGGCCTGCTCGAGCAGAGTCGCCCAGGAATAGTGAAGGTCGCGCAGATTGCCGCGCGACCGCTCCTCTCCGTTCACGCGGGCGATCATCTCGCCCGAGCTGCCGTCGAACTCGTCGGGCGTGACGACGACCGGGCCGAGGGACGTGGCGAAGTCCTTGCCCTTCGCAGGCCCGAGGCCGACCTGCATCTCGAGACGTTGCAGGTCGCGAGCCGACCAGTCGTTGAGCGCGGTGAAGCCTCCGATCGCTCCCTCGGCACCGACGATCGCCGCACACTCGAGCTCGTAGTCGAGCTCGGCCGTTCCCTCCGGGTACGGCACGTCCTCCCCCGGCCCATAGATGGAGTTCGGGTTGGAGAAGTAGAAGACGGGCACCTCGTACCACGCCGGGGGCACCTCCCGGCCGCGCGCGCGTCGCGCGTTCGCGACGTGGTCTTCGAATGCCATGAAGTCGCGCACGCTCGGCGGCCGGATCACCGGCGGCCGGAGGTCGACGTCGGCGAGCGCATACTCGGCGTGCTCTCGGGCGGTCCCACCGCCGGTGAAGAACGACTGCAGCGTCTGAGCGGCCAGCTGGATCACCCGGTCACCCTCGACGCGGCCGGGCCAGCCGCGTTCGAGCGCGAGCTCCCTGGGCGTGAACATGCAGAGCTTCACGGCTCGGTATGAACTATCACGTCGGCGATGTCCGGCCGAGCGAGGCGGATCCGCTCCTCGATCTTGCTCGCGCGGGCGTGTGCCTCGTCGAGACGGCTCCGACCGTCCAGGCCGAGCGTGAGGAATGCGACGAGGCCGCCGTCGGTCCGGAGGAAGCGCAGTTCGCGCGGCTCTGCACCCGTCACTGCTCTGACGATCTGGCGAACGACCTCCTCTCCGGCGGCTGCCACCTCGTGGGCGGCGGTGCTCTCGGTCAGCGGCTCCAGATGCGTCTGCACACCGGCGATCTCCGGCACCGCCGCGCAGATCGACGACTCGAGCTGCTCGGCGATCGCGTGCGCCTCGTCCAGCGAAAGATCCCCCGGCAGCTTGACGTGCAGCGACAGCTCGGTGTGTCCGTCGACGTCGACGAGCGTGATGTTGTGCACCTCGCGCACATTGGGGACGGCGAAAGCCGCCGCATGCGCACGCTCGTGCACGCTCACGTCCTCGATCGGCTCGACGTGCACGACGACGTCTGCGTTCGGCAACGCGCGTGCGACGGCGGCTTCGACCGCGTCGGCTGCGGCATGCCCCTGACCGACCGCGGCCGTCGGCGATACGCCGATCACGACGTCCGCAAACTGGCGCCCGGCCGCCTGACGCATCCGCAGCCGGCGCAGCTCCACCGACGGCTGCATTGCGCGGATGGCTGCGCGTGCCGCGTGCTCGGCGTCGGCAGGGGCGCGGTCCATCAGCACGTCCACGTTTCCGCGCATCAGCCTTGCGGCCGCTGCGATCACGAGCAGCCCGACGAACAGTGCCGCGATCGAGTCGCCATTGGCATACCCGGCGCGGGCCGCGAGCAGCCCGCCGAGCACGGCGAGCGAACCGGCGAGGTCGCTGCCGAAATGCAGGGCGTTGGCCGCCAACGCCGCGCTGCCGTACCGCTGTGAGGCCCGCCAGGAGACGATCGTGCGGCCGAGGTCGATCACGATCACGGCGGCGACGACTGCAAGCGCGTACCAGGTCGCATGAACCTTGCCGCCGCCCGAGCCGATCAGCCGCTCGAGGGCGCGGGCCGCGATCAAGAGCGCGACGAGTGTGAGCAGCGACGCCTCCGCGAGAGCCGTCAGATGCTCGGCCTTGCCGTGCCCGTACTGGTGGGAACGGTCGGCCGGCCGCCCCGCGACCCCGACGGCGAAGAACGTGAGCAGGGCCGCGACGAGATCCGTCCCCGAGTGGATCGCCTCCGAGATGAGCCCGAGGCTGTGCGTCGCGAGACCGACCGCGAGCTTCAGCACGAGCAGGCTGGCGGCAGCCGCCACGGACACGAGCGCAGTGCGCCGCTGCGGGGTCATCTTGTTGTTCCTAGAGGTTGCCGCGGAGCGCCTGCTCGCGCTCGATCGCCTCGAAGAGCGCCTTGAAGTTGCCGTCTCCGAAGCCGCGCGCACCGTGGCGCTCGATCACCTCGAAGAACAGCGTCGGCCGGTCCTGGGCGGTCTTGGAGAAGATCTGCAGCAGGTACCCGTCGTCGTCGCGGTCGGCGAGGATGCGCAGCCGGCGAAGGTCGTCCCAGCTCTCGTCGATCGTGCCGACGCGCTCGGGCGTCTCGTCGTAGTACGAGTCGGGCGTCGACAGGAACAGCACGCCGCGGCGCTGCAGCGCCTCGACGGTCTCGACGATGTTCGCCGACTGCAGCGCGATGTGCTGCGAGCCCGGGCCGTGGTTGAAGTCGAGGTACTCCTCGATCTGGCTCTTGCGCTTGCCCTCGGCGGGCTCGTTGATCGGAAACTTGATCTTCCCCTGGCCGTCCGTCATGACCTTGCTCATCAGCGCCGAGTACTCGGTCGAGATGTCGTCGTCGGAGAAGTGGATCATCTCGGTCATCCCGAAGGCGCGCTCGTAGAACGAGACCCAGTGGTCCATGCGGCCGAGCTCGACGTTCCCGACGATGTGGTCGATGGCCAGCAGCCCGACGTCGGAGAGTGGAACGGGAGCGTCCTGCGCGACGTAGCCGGGGAGATACGCGCCTTCGTAGCCGGCGCGGTTCACGAACGTGTGAACCACGTCGCCGTACGTCGCGATCGATGCGAGCTCGACCTTGCCGTAGTCGTCCTCGACCCAGGCGGGCTCGCGCACGCCGCGAGCTCCACGCTGCACAGCCTGCCGGTACGCCTCGTTCGCATCGGGTACGCGCAGCGCGATGTCCTTCACACCGTCACCGTGCACGCGCGCGAAGTCGCCGATCTCGTGGTCGCGCCGCAGGGCGCTCGTGACGACCAGGCGGATGTCTGCCTGCTGGAGCACGTAGCTCGCACGATCGCGAACACCTGTCTCGGGGCCCGCGTACGCGGTGCGATGGAAGCCGAACGCGTGCTCGTAGTAGTACGCGGCCTGCTTCGCGTTGCCGACCCAGAGCTCGACGTGGTCCCACCCGTCGAGCGGCATGAAGTCCTGCGTCACGAAGTGGATTCTAGTGGGGCGGCGGCCGGCGTCCCTGCGGCAGCCTCCACGGCCGATACTTCGTCGAGAGTTCGGCGGAGCGGCACCTCCCGCACCCAGCGCACGGCGATCAACCACGTCAGGGCAGCCACACACGCTGCCGCGAAGAACGCCGGGTGGATTGCGTCGGCCAATCCGTGCCGCACCTTCTCCGGCAAGCGGTGGAGCGACGCCCCCTCGCCGGCCGCATCGACTCCGGGCGGCAGTCCGTGGTTGACGATCGCGCCCATCACGGTGACGCCGAGGGTCGCCCCCATCTGCCGGGAGAACTGCGTCAGCGCAGTCGCCGACCCGATGATCGAACGAGGCACGGCGTTCTGCACGGACAGGACGAACACCTGCATCATCGATCCGATCCCGATGCCGGCGATGACCATGTTGCGCGCCGCTTCGCCGTTCGTGGTTCCGACACCCATTCGCCACAGCAGCACCATCCCGCCCGTGAGCACGAGCGGCCCGAGCACGGCGTTCCACCGGTAGCGACCGGTGCGCGAAACGAGCTGCCCGGTGAGCACCGACGTCGTGACGGCGCCCAACATGAGCGGTGTCAACACGACGCCCGACGACGTGGCGGACGTACCGATCACGCCTTGGACGAACAGCGGGACGTAGGAGATCGTCCCGAACATCGCCATCCCGACGAGCGCCATGCACGCGACGCTCGCGCCCACGACGGGCTTGCGGAGGACGTCGAACGGCAGGATGGGCTCGGGCGCACGGCGCTCGACGCGCCAGAACACGAGCAACAGCACGAGCGCGGCGGCCAAGGCGCCGAGCACGTGACCGCTCGTCCAGCCGTACTGCTGCCCTCCCCAGACGAGCCCCGTCAGCAGCGAAGCCGTCCCGGCGGCCAGCACGCCCGCGCCGAGCCAGTCGACGACGTGCTCGTGCGTGATCGCGCGCCGCGGCATCGTCAGCGAGACGACGACGAGCGCGAGCCCGCCGACCGGCAGGTTCACGAAGAAGACCCAGCGCCACGTCGTGTTGTCGACGATGAATCCCCCCAGCGCCGGCCCGATGATCGACGACGCGGCGAAGACGGCGCCGATCAGCCCCTGCCAGCGACCGCGGTCGCGCGGCGGGACGATGTTCCCGATCACGGCCAGCGAGAGCGGGAACAGGCCTCCGGCGCCGATTCCCTGAACGGCGCGGAAGATGACGAGCTGCGTCATCGACTGCGCCGCGCCGCAGAGCGCCGAGCCGAGCAGGAACACGACGATTGCGAAGAGGAAGAGGTTCTTGCGCCCGTACGCGTCGCCGAGCTTTCCGTAGAGCGGCACCGTGACCGTCGACGTGAGCATGTACGCGGTGAAGACCCACGAGTACTGCGTCAGGCCGCCGAGGTCTCCGACGATCCGCGGCAGCGCCGTCGCGACGATCGTCTGGTCGAGCGCCGCGAGCATCAGCGTGACCATCAACCCCGAGTAGATCGCGAGGATCCGGCCGATCGTCAGCGTGTAGCCGGGCGGCTGCCGCCGCAAGAGCTCGGGCGCCTGCATGCCCTAAAGGTTAATCTCGTTAATCAGTCAGCTGCGGTCGGCTCGACCGAGGACAAGACCCGCGGGCGGCGGCGGACACGCTCGAGCGCGATGCCCCCGAAGATCGCCGCAGCACCGATCAGCTCGTAGCGATTCAGATGCTCGCCGAGGATGATCAGCGCAAAGATCACGGCGAAGAAGGGCTGCACGTTGGCGAAGAGCGACGCACGGGACGCCCCGACCCGCGAGATCGCCGTGAACCAGAGGATGTTCGTCAGGAACAGCGGCCCGATCACGGCATAGGCGAATCCGAGCCAGGTCGCCGCACCGAAGTGGTAACTCTGGTCGGCTGTCTGGCGGAGCCCAGCGAGCGCAAGCGGTACCCACCCGGCGGCGAGCACGAGCGCGCTGATGCGGAACGGCGAGTAGCGGCGCATCAGCGGAGCGATCGTCACGGAGTACGCGCCCCACGACGCGGCGGTGAAGAGAGCGAGCAGGTCGCCGCCGACGTTGCCGGAGAACCCGCCACTCCCCCACGCGACGAGACCGACGCCGGCGAACGAGATCGCCGCGGCCGCCCAGAACGAGCGCTGGAGTCGCTCGATCTTGGCGACGGTGGTGATGATCCCGATGAAGATCGGGGTCGTCCCGAGCATCAGGGCGACCGTCGATGCGTGCGTCTTGTCGACGCCGTACACGAACCCGAGCTGGTTGACAAAGATCAGGAACGATGCGAGGACGACCAGCCACACGTCCCGGCGGGCGATGCGGAACGACCGCTCGCGCCGGTAGGTGAAGCCCCAGAACAGCGCGGTCGCGGCGAAGTAGCGAATGGTCGCGTACGCGAGCGGCTTGAACCCGTGCTCGAGGACGTACTTGGTGATCGTGATGTTGAGCGCCCAGAGGAGAACGGTTCCGAGCAGCATCGCGTCGACTGCGCTCGGGCGCCTCACGTCACGACCCTATCGATAGGCTTCGGCCGCCATGGAGCACGAGCCGACCCGGGACGACGTCGACGCCCTCGTTGGTCCCGCGACACCGCAGTTCGCCTATCAGCTGCGCGCCAGGGTCCACGAGCTCGTGAGCGAGCTGGCGGAGAACCATCCCGTCCACCGGTACGCCACAGAGCAGATGGAGCGCCTCGATCGACTCGGTCACGCGTCCTCGAAGGCGGACGAAGGCCCACGGCTCACCCGGGTCGGGCCCGGCTGGGCGGAGATTCCGTCGTCGGCACCGGCCGACGACCCGCTGCCACGCCGCGCTTGACGGTTCTCGTCACCGGCGGCTCGCGGGGCATTGGCCGCGCCATCGCGCTTCGCTTTGCGCGCGACGGCGCCCAGCGCGTGGCCATCGGCTACCTGCGGAACGACCGGGCGGCAGAGGCCACGGCCGCCGAGATCGAGGCGGCGGGCGCCGAGCCGGTGCTCGTGCGCGGCAACGTCACGTCGGCGCGCGTCCTCGAGCAGGTGGCGGCGCTCGGGCCGCTCGAGGCCCTCGTGCACAACGCCGCGACCGGCGTGATCCGGCCGGCGCTCGAGACCGAGGACAAGCACTGGGACTGGACGCTGAACGCGAACGCGCGGGCCTTGCTCCAGCTCACCCGGGCGACGGCGCCCAATCTCGGCGCCGGCTCGTCGGTGATCGCGATCTCGTCGCTGGGTGCTCAGCGCGTGCTCGAGAACTATGTGCTCATCGGGACGTCGAAGGCCGCACTCGAGGCGCTCGTCCGGTACCTGGCCGTCGAGCTCGCCCCGCGCGGGGTGCGGGTCAACGCCGTGTCGGGCGGCGTCGTCGACACAGGCGCCCTCGAGCACTTCCCGAACCGGGAGCGGATGCTGGCCGCCGGAGCCGCGAACCCGGTCGGCCGGCTGGTCGAGCCCGACGACATCGCCGGCGCTGTCGCGTTCCTGTGCTCGCCCGACGCCGAGATGATCAGGGGTCAAACCTTGATCGTCGACGGCGGCTTCTCGCTGCTCGCGTAGCCCCGGCCAAACGCCCCTTCCGGGGGTCTTGGGTCGCCCGCGAGACACCGATGTCACATCTCAGATGGAGTCGATCCACCCCCATACCCCGTCCGGGGGAGGCACTCGCGCGGCGGCGCAGGAACACTGGACCCGGAAGGCCTTCGACGGCGTAGGAGCGACCACGATGCGGCCCGAGACGCGCGACCGGCTCGACCTGGTCGACTCATACCGCCGTTTGACGGCGATCTACCACGATCTGCTGTCGCACGGCGACCTCGAGGACCTGCTCGACCGCATCGCCGACAGCATCGTGCACCTGGTGCCGTGCGACTCCCTTTTCGTCGCCGAGCTCGATCAGGCCGAAGGAGTGCTCGTGCCGCTCGTCGCGCGCGGGAGCTGGTCGGAGTCGACGATGCAGCTGCGGCCGCGGCTCGGCGAGGGTCTGATCGGCTGGGTCGCTGCGAACGCGCGACCCGTGCTCGCCAACAACGCGAACGTCGACCCCCGCGCAGGCCACGTCGAAGGCACGCCGGATTCCGAGCCCGAGGCGATCATCTCAGTGCCACTCGTGGCCCGTGGCGCGGTCCTCGGCGCGTTCAGCATGTATCGCGAGGGCCACGGGAACGTCTTCAGCGACGAGGAGTTCGAGCTCGCGCAGCGCTTCGGCGACGCAGTGACGCTCGCACTGGTCAACGTGAAGACCCGGAGTGACCTGGAGCAGCAGGCCTGCACGGACGATCTCACCCAGATCCCGAACCGGCGCGGCTTCTTCTCGACGGCGCCCCGGGCCCTCGCAGAGGCTGGGCCGGAGCCGTCTGCGCTCCTCCTCGTCGATCTCGACGAGTTCAAGTCGGTGAACGACGAATGCGGGCACGACGTCGGCGACGGCCTGCTGCAGCACGTGGCCCGGCAGCTGTGCTCGGTGGTACGCGCCGAGGACATCGTCGCGCGCCTCGGCGGCGACGAGTTCGCCGTCCTGCTCCCGAACACACCACCGGAGGTCGCCCGCAGCGTGGCGGCGCGGATCTACGGAGCGCTCGACCAGGCGCCGTACATCGGGGCGCATGGGCGGCTGCAGGTCCTTGCGAGCGTCGGTTTCGCGATCGCGGCCGTTAGCGATGAATCGTCTCTCGACGCCTTGCTCGTCGAGGCAGACGCCCAGATGTATCGCGCCAAGCGGGCGAGATCCGACGCCCCGCGGGCGCGGCGGCAACGGGCGTAGGCCGACCGACGTTGCAGATCGGCTCGAATCGGGAAAGTGAGATCGGGGTCGACGGTTGCGAGGGCAGCCCGACTGACGGAAACTCGGTCGCGTACGCGGGCGGACCCGTAGCCGAAGAAGTCTTCCCAAGGACTGTGGCGAACGGAGGGGTGAGCGAGTTGCCGGACGAAGCGGCAAATCAGGCACACCTGAACCGCCCCGCGGTGGACGAGGGGCTGGAGTTGCTCGCGCTCGCGGCGGTCGGGCCCGGAACGACGTTGCCGGCGACGACGCTCACCGACGCGGCCCATGCCGCGGCGCAGCTCCCCGCCGACGCCCGCCTGCGTTCGATCGCGTTCACGGCGTGGGTCGTGGCGACCGCCGCCGTCGAAGGGCTTCCGATGCAGCCGCTCCTCGACCGGCTTGCCGAGGCTGTCGGGAACTACCTCTCGCTGGGAGCCGACACCCTGCTCGTCGAGATTCACGCCTACGCCGCCGCCGACCCGCGCTTCACAGAGCTGCCCCCGGCCGCGTCGGTCGCACGCCAGCTCACCCTTGCCGGCGCGTTCGTCGACTCCGGGGAGATCACGATCTGGCGTATCGGCGCCAGCGGTGCCGTCGAGCGCGTCGCGCAGCACGCCGCTGCGACCGACCACGAGGTGCCCGTCGTCGTCGCGGCCGCAGCGATCGCGCACGCCGAGGAGCAGTGGCTCCCGGGAGACGAGCTCGTGGCGGGGATTCCGATCTCACGCTGGCAGCAGCCTGTTGCCGCGCTCGTGGCCCGGCTGCCGCACACGCCTCGCCTGGGCAACGCGCGTACGGCCGCGGCGATCCTGCGGGCGACGGCGACCCGGCTTGCCCAGGTGCTCGAGCGGGAGATGCTCCTCGAGCGCAACGCGGCTCACGACGAGATCCTCACCGCGACGGCCGATCGCCGGCTCGCGCGCCTCGGCTTCGACCTGCACGACGGCCCGACGCAGGACCTGATCGTCCTCGCGGGCGACCTGGAGCGGCTCCGCCGCCAGGTGTCCGAGCACGGCCTGGTCGACTCTCGGATCGACGCGGCGTTCGCAGAGCTCCACCGCCGCATCGAGGCAACCGACGAGTCGCTCCGCGAGCTGGCGCATTCGCTGCAGCCGCAGACGATCGTCGAGCGCCCGCTCGACAGCTTGCTCGGACGTGAGCTCGACCGCCTCCGCGAGCGCTACTCGATCGACGGCACGCTGCAGGTCGACGGCGACCTCGACGACCTGACCGCAACACAGCGCATCACGATCTTCCGCACCGTGCAGGAAGCACTCACGAACGTGCGCGAGCACAGCTGCGCGACCAGTGCGATCGTTACGGTCACCGTAGACGAGCGGTCGATCGCCGTGCGCGTCGAGGACGACGGCGTCGGCTTCGACGTCGCAAACTCGCTCGAGTCGGCGCGGCTCCGCGGCCGCATGGGTGTCGTGGGCATCGGCGAGCGGGTGCGGATGCTGGGCGGCATCTTCTCGATCGACAGCCGCACCGGCGGGCCGACGATCGTACGCGCGACGCTGCCGCGCTGGCGGCCCCCTTCCGATGCGTCCTCCGCATGACGCAGCAGGAGAGCTTGCGGTCGGCCAGAAGCGATTGTCGCGCCGGCGGCTGTTCTTGACTTCGACGGCTCGGAGAGGCGGCTGCCGGCGCATCGACACCGCGGGCCGGCCACGCACTGTCACGCGATGTTGCTATTGATGTCGATATGCGCGTCCTGATTGCCGACGATCACCGGCTGATTGCCGAGGGCATCAGACGTGCGCTCGACGAGACCGCCGACTTCGAAGTCGTCGGCGAGGCCAACACCGGCAGCCAGGTGATGCCGCTCGTCCGTCGCACGACGCCCGACCTCGTCCTGCTCGACCTGCGCATGCCCGGCATGGATGGGCTGGCGTGTCTCGAGCAGATCCGCGACCAGCACCCAGAGATCAAGGTCGTGATCCTGTCAGCGTCGACCGACCCGAACCTGATTCAGACGGCGCTCAAGCGCGGCGCGTCCGCGTTCGTGGTCAAGAGCGTGAACCCGGTCGACCTCCCGTCGGCGCTGCGACAAGCGATCGAGGGAACGGTGTTCTCTGCGATCGGCCAGGACGCCGCGGCCGAGGCGGAGGCGATCCGCGAGTTCGGGCTCACCGAGCGCGAGTTGACGATCCTGCGCGCGTTGTCACGCGGGCTCGCCAACCAGGCGATCGCAAAGGAGCTGTGGCTGGCCGAGCAGACGGTGAAGTTCCACCTGACCAACATCTACCGCAAGCTCGGGGTCGGCAACCGCACCGAGGCGGTTCGGCTCGCCTACCAGCACGGCCTGATCGAGAACCCGCTGTACGAGGGCCAGTAAGTAGCTAGGCGATAGCTAGGCGGGCGCGGCCGGCGGGCGGAGCTCGTCGAGCAGCCGCGAGACGAGCATCCGCGGCAGCGCCGAGCCTCCGGCTGCGACGTCGCGCAGCGCGTAGACGAGCCGGCTCGGGTCCATGTCCTCGAAGAGGACGCCGGTGGCACCCGAGCGGACCGCCTCGACTGCAAGCGCGCCGTCGTTCGAGTCGTCGGTCGACATCAGGAAGACGACGGCCGGCTTCGAGCGCCGGGAGCGTGCGCGCCGGGCGGCGGCCACGCCGCCGCCCGGCAACGCCGCGTCCACCAGGCAGATGTCCGGCCCGTGCCGCCTGACCGCCGCGACGAGCTCCTCCGCCGAGGATGCCTCGCCGACGACGCGGAAGCCGTGGCCCTCGAGCCTGCCTTTTACGCCGAGCATGAGCAGCGGATGGCCCGAGGCGATGACGACCGTAAGGTCTCTGGCCTCGAGGTCGAGCTCCGATTGGGCAGGTGCAAACATGCCGGCGTGGCCCCCCATGGCGACAATCCTCGCTCGCAGCAGGCGTTTTCGGGACGGGCGTTCGTCTAGGCCGCCCACCCCGTTCGGGTAGGCCGGCCGGGCCGGGGTCGAGCCTCCCTACCCCTCGCGCATGAACCCCTGGCGGGCCGCGCTCACCAGCGCAACCGCCTCGGGGAAGAGCACCCGCATCGCGTCCCGCAGGGCGACTGACTGCTGGTCGGCCGGGCCGTCGACGGCGATCTGCGAGAGCGCCGCAGCGGTCAGCTCGACCGCGGTGTTCAGGGTCAGCGTGGCGAACTGCTCGCGCTGCGCCTCCTGCACCGATTCGGCCTGCTGCTCGGCGAACTCACGCAGCCCGCGCAGCAGATCCTCAGGATCGCCCCCGAAGGGAAGCCCGAAACCTCCGCCTTCCATGACTCCAAGTTAGCGCAGCGGGACGGCGTAGCCGCGCTCGACGTCGCGGACGAACTCGTCGACCGCTCCCGTCCCGGATCGGAGGGCTGCGGTGAACGGCGATGAGACCTCGCCGAGCGCGCGCTCCAGCGTGGCGGTGGCCGCCCCGACGTCGTCGAGGTACTCGGGCGAGGCTACGTGGGGCGCCACGCCGATCGCCCGCTCGAGCTCGTCTGCAGCCTGCTCGGCCTCGGCGATGCCGGGCGGATTCTCGACGATCCGCACCTGCGCGAGCTGCTGCCGGAGCGATGCCAGGCTGCCGCCGCCTGCAACGTCGCCGGCCAGCTCGCAGAGCGCGACGATCGACGCCGTCCCGCGGACGTCGTCCCGACGCTCGACGACGCTGCCGCCGGCGTCGAGAACGAGCCAGCGCGTGTCACCCGCGCCGTCGAGCGCGACGAGGTACAGCCTGCGCCCCGCCGTGGGCTCTGCGGCCAGCACGCCGGTGACGGTTCCATGGGCGCCGGCGGACTGCGCCGCCTGTGCCAGGTCGTCGTCCAAGCCCATCTTCTCGGATTGTGGCGGAACGGGCCGGAACCGCTGCGAGGCGCCGGCCGTAAGGGCGTAACGTAGGGCCGTGCCGACGTGCGCAAACTGCGGCCAGGAGAATCCTGACGGCTTCCGGTTCTGCGGCGGCTGCGGGTCGCCGCTCGAGGTCGCTGCGACGCGGGAGGAGCGGAAGATCGTCACCGTTCTCTTCGCCGACCTCGTCGGGTTCACGAGCCGGGCGGAACAGCTCGACCCGGAGGACGTCCGCGCGACACTCTCGCCGTACTACGCAAGTCTGCGCGCGGAGATCGAGCGACACGGCGGCACCGTCGAGAAGTTCATCGGCGATGCGGTGATGGCGCTCTTCGGCGCGCCGGTCGGGCACGAGGACGATCCCGAGCGCGCCGTGCGCGCCGCGCTCGCGATTCGAGACGCGGTCCATGCGCCGCGTCACGAGCCGGGGCTCGAGCTCCAGCTGCGGATCGCGGTCACGACAGGCGAGGCGCTGATCGCGCTCGACGCGCGACCGCTGGAGGGCGAAGGGATGGCCTCCGGCGACGTCGTCAACACGGCCGCGCGCCTGCAGACCGCAGCACCGGTGAACGGGATCCTCGTCGGCGAGGCGACGTACCGGGCCACCCGCGACAGAATCGAATACCGCGAGGCGCCTTCCGTCGAGGCGAAGGGCAAGGCCGAACCGATCCGCGTGTGGGAGGCGGTGGCGGCGCGCTCGCGCTTCGGCGACGACATCGAGCAGCGGCAGCGGTCGGCGCTCGTCGGTCGTGAGCGGGAGCTCGGCATGCTCGTCGACGCCCTCGCACGCTGTCGGCGCGAGCTCGCGCCCCAGCTGCTGACGCTCGTGGGCGTCCCCGGGATCGGCAAGAGCCGGCTCGTCACGGAGCTGTTTCAAGTCGTCGACCGTGACCCCGATCTGATCTGGTGGCGGCAAGGCCGCTCCCTCCCCTACGGCGAGGGTCTCTCCTACTGGGCGCTCGGCGAGATCGTGAAAGCACAGGCGGGCATCCTCGAGACCGACCAGACCGAGGCCGCCGAGAGAAAGCTCCACGAGATGGTTGCCGCCACCGTCGCCGACGCCGACGAGCCCCGCTGGGTCGAAGAGCATCTGCGCCCACTCGTCGGGCTGAGCGTCGAGGCTGCCGGCGGCGGCGACCGTCGCGGCGAGGCGTTTGCGGCGTGGCGCAGGTTCCTGGAGGCGCTGGCCGAGCAGCGCCCGCTGGTCCTCGTGTTCGAAGACCTACATTGGGCCGACGACGGCCTGCTCGAGTTCGTCGATCATCTCGCCGACTGGGCGACCGGCGTCCGGCTGCTGATCGTAGGCACGGCCCGCCCGGAGTTGCTCGATCGACGTCCCGACTGGGGCGGCGGCAAGCGCAACGCGGCGACGGTTTCGATCTCGCCGCTCTCGCAGGACGAGACGGCGCAGCTCCTCGGTTCGCTGCTCGAGCAACTCCTGCTCCCGGCAGAACTGCAGGCGCGGGTGCTCGCGCTCGCAGAGGGGAACCCGCTGTACGCCGAGGAGTACGTGCGGATGCTGCAGGACCGCGGCTTCCTCGTACGCGACGCGCGCGGGTGGCGGCTCAACGATGCGCGCGACCTGCCGTTGCCCGAGACGGTGCAGGGGATGATCGCGGCGCGTCTCGATGCGTTGGCGCCCGCCGAGAAGGAGCTGATCCAGAACGCGTCGGTGATCGGCAAGGTGTTCTGGCCGGGTGCGCTGGCCGCGGTCGGCACGCCGTCGGCGCTCGACGACATGCTGCACGCGCTCGAACGCAAGGAGTTCATCCGCCGCGAGCGCAGGTCCGCCGTCGGGGGCGAGTCGCAGTACGCGTTCCTGCACGCGCTCGTGCGCGACGTCGCCTACGGCCAGATTCCACGCGCCGGCCGCGTCGACAAGCATCGCCTCGCCGCGGCGTGGATCGAGTCGCTCGCGTCCGATCGCAGCGAGGACCGGGCAGAGATGCTCGCGCACCACTACCTCGAGGCGATCGCGATCGGTCACGCGGCGGGCATCGACACCGAGCCCCTGCGCGAGCCAGCGGTCGGCGCACTGACCGAGGCGACCGAGCGGGCGACTGCCCTCAACGCGTGGTCGGCCGCCGCCGAGTCGGCCCGCAGAGCGCTCGAGCTGCTCCAGGAGTCTGATTCCCGCCGCCCCGGGCTCCTGTTCTCCGTCGGACGCGCGAGCTGGATGCTCGGGACCTTCGACGCCGCGCCGCTCCTCGAAGCGAGCGAAGGTTTCCAGGCTCAGGGGAACGCCGAGGCGGCGGCCGAGGCGGAGACCATGGCGTCGCGCGCCTTCTGGGCCCGTGGCGAGCGGGAACGCTCGGACCGGCACGTCGCCCGCGCGGCCACCCTGGTCGAGTCCCGGCCGCTCTCACGGACGAAAGCGCAGGTCTTCGCACAACAGGCACGCGCGGCCTACATCGCAGGCGACGCCCGTCGTGGGCTCGAGCTGGCGGAGCCTGCCCTCCCGCTGGTCGAGCAGATCGGCGAGGACGAGCTCGTCGCGCACCTACTCAACACGATCGGGATGGCTCGCGTGAGCCTCGGTGAGCGGTCCGGGCTCGACGATCTGCGCCGCAGCGCCGCTCTCGCCGAAACGTCGAACTCGCCCGAGAGCGTCCACAACGCCTACAACAACCTCGCGAACATGCATTGGCGGCTGGGTCAGCTCGAGGAAGCATCCGACGCACTCGGGAGAGCCCGAGCCTCCAACGAGCGATTCGGCTATGCCGGCGGCCTGTACTGGCTGGTCGGCGAATCGATGCTCGACCACCACCTGCGCGGCGAGTGGGAGAAGTCGTTTGCGATCGCCGGCGAGATCATCGCCGCCGCGGCCGAGTCTCCGCACTACCACCAGTGCCCGGCCCGCCTCTTGCGGGCGGAGATCCTGCTCGGCCGCGGCGATTTGGACGGTGCGCTCACGGACACCGAGCGCGGGCTCGAACTGGCCAGAGAGGCCGGAGACAACCAGGTCGTCGGTCCCGCCCTCCTCACTCGAGCGCGAGTTCTGATCGCAACGGGGCGCAGGCAGGAGGGCGATCGACTGCTCACCGACCTGCTCGAGGAGCACGATCTCGCCGGCCCCTGGCTCCACCAGCTGCCGCTGCTGCTCGCGGAGCTCGACCGCGGCCCCGAGTTCCTCGCGGCGCTCGGCGACGCTCCGGAGACGCCGTGGCTCGAGGCAGGCCGCGCGGCGGCGGCCGGCGATTTCGCCCAAGCCGCCGCGGTCTACGCGGAGATCGGGGCGCGCGCTCCGGAGGCACAGGCCCGCCTGTTGCACGCGGAGGCGCTCGCCGGCGGCGGGCGCCGTGGGGAGGCAGACGCCGAGCTCAAGCCGGCGCTCCTCTACTTCCGCAGCGTGCGGGCCACGGCTTTCACCCGGCGCGGCGAGTCGCTGCTCGCAGCGAGCGCCTGACGCTCGCTTACAGTCGCGTCGTGGATGCACCGGCACTGTTCGCGCCGATCGGCCCGACGTACGATCGCTGGGCGTCGATCCTCTCGTTCGGCCAGGACCCGCGCTGGCGGCGCTTTCTCGTCTCCCGCATCGACGCGGGCCCCACCGACACCGTGCTCGACGTCGCGACCGGGACGGCGGCCGTCGCGCTCGAGCTGGTGCGGCAGAAGGACTGCTTCGTCGTCGGCATCGACCGGACGCCGGAGATGCTCGAGGAGGGACGCCGCCGCGTCGCGCTCTCTGCCGCGTCGGGGAAGATCCGGCTCGTCGAAGGGGACGCCCGCGACCTTCCCTTCGAGGACGGCACCTTCGACGGCCTCACGTTCACCTACCTGCTGCGCTACGTCGACGATCCTGCGGCGACGCTGAAGGAGCTCGCCCGCGTGGTCAGGCCCGGCGGTGTCATCGCAGGTCTCGAGTTCGGAGTTCCCCGCGGCGTCTGGCGGCCGCTCTGGGAGGCTTGGGTTCGCGTCGGCCTGCCCGGCGCCGGCCGGGTGATCGGCGGCGGCTGGCACGAGGTGGGAACGTTCCTCGGGCCGTCGATCAAGGATCACTACACGCGGTGGCCGCTCCGCACGCTCCACCAGCTCTGGCGGGAGGCGGGAATCGACGAGCTCTCCGCCCGACGGCTCAGCCTCGGCGGGGGAATCGTGACGTGGGGACGCAGGAGCTGAAACCCGCCTGGTACGCGCTGCGCGGCGGCCGCGCGCGCGACTGGGTAACGCTGCTGCATCCGCCGTACACGTTGTGGCACCTGTCCTACGTCGCGCTCGGCGCCGCGCTCGCGCCGCACTTCCACACTGACCGGCTCTTGGCCGCACTCGCCGCGTTCTTCCTGGCACTCGGACTCGCCGCGCACGCGCTCGACGAACTGCGCGGCCGACCACTCGGCACACAGGTGTCGAGCGTCGTGCTCGTCGCGGTCGCGGTGGTCACACTGGCCGGCGCCGTCGCGATCGGGATCGCCGCCTCCACGACCTGGGGGCTCGGCCTGCTCGCGTTCGTGGCGGTCGGAGCCGTGCTCGTCCCCGCGTACAACCTCGAGTGGTTCGGCGGCGTGATCCACACGGACTGGGGGTTCGCGCTGGCGTGGGGCGCCTTCCCCGCGTTGACCGGCTATTTCGTCGAGGCACAGACGATTCGCGTCGAGGCACTGGCCGTTGCCGCCTACGCGACGTTCTTCAGCCTCGCTCAGCGCACGCTCTCGACGACGGCTCGGCAGGCGCGGCGGGAACGCGGAACGTTGGAGGGAACGGCCGCCGCGGAACGGGCGCTGCGGCTCGGCACGCTGGCGGCGGTCAGCGTCGCGGTCGCCGCGGTCGCCGCCCGCCTACGATGACGGCGTGAGCTCAGCAGCCATCGTGGCCCTCGTGGCCGCCGGAATCGCCGTCGCCGCCCTGATCGCGTCCTGGCTCGTCTACCGCAGGATTCGCGGCCAGGAGGGCGTGCTCGACCGCGAGCTTGCACGCGGGCGCGCCGAATTCGACGCCGTCATCGCCGCCGAGATCGAGCTGCGCCGACACGAGCTCGAGCTCACACTCGCGCGTGAGCGCGCCGAATCGCTGTCGCAGCTCGCAGAAGAGGAGCGGCGCATCGCCTCGGAGCGACGGCTCGACGTCGCGGAACGCGAACGGACGAGCGGCGAGCAGCTCTCCGCCCAGCTCGTCGCGGCACAGAAGGCGATGGAACAACGGCTCTCCGGCTGGACCTCGGACATCGAGAAGCTGCAGGAGGGGCTCGCGGAGGAGCTCCGTCGACTCGACGTCCGGCAGGGACAGCTGACGGCCGAGATCGAGTCGCGAATCGGCAAGGACGCCGAAGGGCTGCAGAGCCAGATCGAGGAGCAGCGGCAGGTGATCGCTCGGCAGCGGGAAGAGCTCGCGCGTGCGACCCAGGGGGTCGTCGAGCAGGCGACCGCGGATCTGGAGCAGCACGCCGCCGAGCGGCGGCGGGCGCTGCAGGAAGTGGCCGACCGGCTGCGGCGGCGCGAGAGCGAGTTGAAAGAGGTGATCGACCGCGAGGGCAACGAGGCGGCGGTTCGCGTCCAGGCTGCACTCGGCGACGTCGAGCGCCGCCAGATCGACCAGCTGCGCCGAGTCATCGCGCGCGAGACGCAGCGCTACACCGAGGCGGCCTCGCAGACCTTCGACACGACGATCAGGAGCGCCCGCGAGGAGTCGGCACGGCGGCTCAGCCGCGAGCTCGATCTCGCGGTCGAGCGATTCGCGCGCCAGGCGGAAGGCTCGCTGAGCGAGCGCCTCAACGCCGTGACCGACGCGGCCGCGAAGCGCATCGAGGAACGACTCGGCCGCACTCGCGGCGCACTCGACCGCCAGCGCGACGAGGCGCTGCGGCTCCTCCAGGACGGCGCCCACTCAGTGCAGGCCGGCCTACGGGAGCGCCTCCAGGAAATTGCACAGGAAGCAGAGACGGAACGCTCGGTGCTCGAGTCGCGCCTCCACGAGTTGCAGCGCCGACTCGACGAATTGGCTGCGCGCACCTAGACCAATCGACAGCGCGGTCCGAGGCCGTTGGCTCCAACTTTCAAAGGCAGGGTTCGTCTAGAGGAAGGCGAAAAGGCGCCACATCATGGCCCAGACGATCGAACACGCCCAGACGGAACGCGAGAAGGTCGAGTCCTGGCGGCTCCACGTGCTGATCGAGGCGGGATATCCGCTCCCGATCGCCGAGAAGCTGGCCCACTCTGAGGCCGATCTGCATCGCGCCGTCGAGCTCGTCCTGGCCGGCTGCACGTACATGACCGCGGCCGAGATCCTCCTCTAACCGCTCGCTACGATCGCCTCCGTGAAGGTGGAGGCGACCGAAGTCGATGGGCGGAAGGTCTACTCGGTCCGCGCGTTCTCGCAGGGCGTCGGCTCCTGGCTGAGCCGGCTGCCGACCGTGTGGGTGGAGGGCGAGGTCACCGAGTTGCGGCGGCAACAGCGCTGGGCGTCGGTGTTCTTCACGCTCAAGGATCCCGAGGACGGCGCCTGCGTCTCGGTTCAGATGCAGCGGGGACGCTTCGACGCGCTCGATCTAGGGCTCGTGGACGGCGAACGCGTGCATGTCTTCGGTCGCCCGGAGCTCTATGAGCAGCGCGGCGAGCTGAGGCTCAAGGCGCTGACGATCGAGCGCTACGGCCTCGGTGCACATCTCGCTTCGCTCGAGCGCTTGAAGCGCTCGCTCGCTGCCGAAGGGTTGTTCGAGTCTGCGCGCAAGCGCCCGCTCCCCCGCTTCCCACGCCTGATCGGACTCGTCACCGGGAACGACGCGGCGGCAAAGCGTGACGTGCTCGCCCAGGTCACGCAGCGCTTCCCACCCGCGAACGTGCTCGTTGCCGAGACGTATGTCCAGGGGCCGCGGGCGCCGGCTGCGATCGTGGGCGCAATCGACGACCTCTGCCGGCGAGGTGTCGACGTCCTCGTGCTCGCGCGAGGCGGCGGCAGCCTCGAGGATCTCTTGCCGTTCTCAGACGAGCGTGTGGTGCGGGCCGTCGCGGGGTGCCGCGTGCCGGTGGTCTCGGCCGTCGGTCACGAGCAGGACACGCCGCTCTGCGATCTGGCAGCGGATGTCCGGGCATCGACGCCGACCGCGGCGGCCCGGCTCGTCGTGCCGGACGCGGCGGAGCTCCGCGCGGCGTTGAACCGGTCGCGTGCCGCGTTGCACCGCGGCGCCTCGGTGGCCGCCGAGCGACATGCGCAGCGACTGACGGCCGCGCACGACCGGCTGCGCAGGGCACCGCTGCTCGCCCTCGAGCGGCGGCGGGGCGCGCTCCAGACGGCCCATGCTCGGCTGGTTGCGCTGGGGCCGCGAGCGACGCTCGAGCGCGGCTATGCGGTGGTACGGCGCGGCGAGCAGGTCGTCCGCTCGCCCGCTGACGTCGACAGCGGCGACCGGATCGACGTCCTCGTCGCCGACGGCACCTTCGGGGCGACCGTCGAATGAGCGAGCCGACGTTCGAGGAGGCGCAGCGCGAGCTCGACGCGATCGTCGAGCGGCTCGAACGAGGCGACGCCGACGTCGACGAGCTGACGAAGCTGTGGGAGCGCGGCGAAGAGCTGTACCGCCTCTGCGTCGCGAAGCTGGACAATGTGCGCGGCCGCATCGAGGAGCTGGCCCGCACCACCGACGGCTAATCATCTAACCCCTCGGCCCGAACCGAAAGACCGCCTCCCGCGAATCGGAACCGTCGGGGGGTCGAGTTCGAGGAAAGGGACCGAGATGGAGCGTGTCAATCGCCGGCGATTCCTGAAATCGGCCGGCGCCGCGGCTGGGGTCGCGGCAGTAATCGGTGGGCCTGGTCTCGCCCGAGCCGCAACGGACGGACAGGCAGAGGTCGTCGACGTCCCAGGCGCGGTGGGAAAGGAGCCCGTTGTCGTCTACGTACGCGACGCGACCCGGGGCGAGGTCACCGTTCTGCACGGGACGAGGGCGACGACGTACCGCGACCGTGGGCTGGTCAAGCGGCTGCTGAAGGCAGCGCGCGTGACCGGCTCGGAGAGCTGAGGGGTGGCCTAGATGTCCTCACATCGCGAAGCTCCCGAGATCAGCAAGGACCCGGTCGCCGACAACACCGACGTCTATGCGTTCGTGAGCCCGGACAAGCCGGACACCGTCACGATCATCACCAACTACATCCCGCTCGAGAATCCGGCTGGAGGCCCGAACTTCTTCGAGTTCGGCGACGACGTCCTCTACTCGATCTACATCGACAACGACGGCGACGCCCGGCCGGACGTCATCTACCAGTTCAGCTTCCGAACGGAGCTGCGCAACCCGAACACCTTCCTCTACAACACCGGGCCGATCAAGTCGCTCGACGATCCGAACTGGAACAAGCGCCAGTTCTACGACGTCACTCGGCAGAACGGCTCGTTCGGCCGGGGTGCCTCGGTGATCGGCAGCCAGCTCTCGTCGCCGCCGTGCAACATCGGGCCGCGGTCGACGCCGAACTACGACGATCTCGCGAAGGCGGCAGTGCACACACTGCCGACCGGCGAGGTCGTCTTCGCCGGACAGCGCAACGACGGCTTCTTCGTCGACCTGGGAGCGATCTTCGATCTCGGCGACCTGAGGCCGTTCCAACATCTGCACCTGATCCCGTCGGCGGACGCGGTCAGCGTCGACCCGCTGGCGACGCTCAACGTCCACACGATCGCGATCCAGATCCCGATCAAGAACCTGACGAAGGACGGATCGAAGCCTGGCGACACGTCGAGCTCGAAGTCGGTGCTCGGCATCTGGGGCTCGGCCAGCCGTCGTTCGGTCCAGCTGATCGACGGGTTCGCCCCGAACGGCTCCGACAACGGCCGGCGAGGAATCGGGCCGTGGGTCCAGGTCTCACGACTGGCGAATCCGCTGTTCAACGAGGTGATCGTCCCGCTGGGGAAGAAGGACCAGTGGAACGCCACGCCGCCGTCCGCCGATGCGCAATTCGCGCAGTACGTCCGGCAGCCGGAGCTGGCGAAGCTGCTTCCGGTCCTCTACCCGGGCGTCTTCCCGAACCTCGCGGGCCTGACCGCCGATCGCGCCGACCTTGTCGCGATCCTGCTCACGGGCATTCCGCCCGGCATCGTCCCCGGCTTCCAGAACTTCACGGGGAACACGCTGGCGGACATGCTGCGCCTGAACGTGGCGATCAAGCCCGCAGCCAGCCCGAACTCGCTGGGCCTGCTGGGCGGCGACGTCGCGGGCTTCCCGAACGGTCGCCGGGTGTTCGACGACGTCGTGACGATCGAGCTTCGTGCGATCGCCGGCGTCACGTATCCGCTGGTGAACCCTGCGTATACGGCCGACGGGGCGGCCGGGGTCGTGACCGAGGGTCTCGCACCCGGAGCCGGACGCTACCAGTCCACCTTCCCCTACCTCGGGTCGCCGCACGACGGCTTCTCGACGCCGAGCTGACAATGGGCGAGAACCACGCAGCCCGTCCCCACCCGGAGCACGTCGTGCTCGAGATCGGCGGCGAGCTCGGCGCGCTGATCGTCTACACCGAGCCGGCCCTGCACGGGGCCGAGATCGAGATCAGCCGACAGGGCGATGACGAACATCGGGAGCACAAGGACGTCCTCGAGCGGCTGCAGGGCGGCCGGTCCTCGTTCGCCGTGGTATTCGACCGGCTTAAGGAGGGCGCGTACACGCTCTGGCTGGACGACACCGCCCGCGCGAGAGATGTCGTGGTCGCCGGAGGCCAGGTCGCCGAGCTCGACTGGAGCACCGCCGGCTGAGCCGCGCGGCCGCGCTCTCGGCGTCAGGTCGGGAGCGCGGCCGCGAGCCGCTCTCCGAGGGAGGTGAGGTCGTCGGCGGCTCGCTCGGGCAGCCCGGACAACGCGTGCGCAGCGAGCCCGCTCTCGACGACGCCCCCGAACAGCTCGCAGCGCACCCCGAGCGCCCGGCAGCGGCCGACGACGGCACCGGGCGCCTTTCCCTCGAAGGTCGTCGCGTCAACTCTCCCCTCGCCGGTGACGACGAGCGCGGCCGTTCGCGCCCGTTCGTCGAATCCGATCCGGTCGAGCACGAGCTCGGCGCCCTCGACGAGGGTCGCTCCGAGGGCGGCCAGGGCGGCGCCCAGGCCGCCTCCGGCACCCGCGCCGCGCACATCCCGGTAGGGAGCGAGCTCCGACATCGCGGCCAGCCGCCGCTCGAGCTCGGCGACGGCTGCCTCATCGGCGCCCTTCTGCGGCCCGAACACACGCGCGGCGCCCCGCTCGCCGAGCAGGGGGTTCCGGACGTCGCAGGCGACGTGAACCGGAAGGCGGCGCAGGCTGTCGCCGAGCGCCGACCTGAGCCCGGCACCGCCGTCGACTGTCGCGGTCCCGCCGAGGCACACGACGAGCGAGCTCGGACCGTCGGCGAGCGCGGCGGCGATCAGCTCTCCGAATCCGAGGCTCGAGGCACGGAGCGGATCGCGCTCCTCGGGAGCGAGCAGTGTCAGCCCGACGGCGGCAGCCGCCTCGACGACCGCGGCGCCGTCCGGCAGGAGCAGCCAATCCGCGTCGACAGCCCGCCCGAGCGGCCCCGTGACCGTGGCGCGCCGCCACTCTCCGCCCAGCGCCCGGTGCAGGACGAGCGCCGTACCTTCGCCGCCGTCCGCGACCGGCGCTTCGACCGCCGTGACACCCGGCACGCGGCGCATGCCCGCCGCGAGCGCAGCCGCAGCTGCAACGGGCGTGAGGACGCCCTTGAGGCTAGCCGGAGACGCGAGCGCGAGCACGCTCGGGCACGTCCGCCGACTCGGGCTCGGCCTCGTCGCGCTTCTGGCCGCCGTCGTCGTCCATCTGCTTGAGCGTCGCGTACGACAGACCCTCGCGTGCGAGGAAGATCAGCCCGATGCCGATCCCGACGGACGCCTCGATCAGCTGCAGGCCGATCCCGAAGGCAAAGCCCCTCGCGTAGTCGACGCCGTAGTTGACGAGCGGCAGCGCGATCGCCGCCTGCGTGAGGCCGACGTTGCCCGGCCAGAGCGGGAAGATCGTGGCGACGTTCATCAACACGAGCACGAGACCGGCCGCCGCCAGCGGCTGGTGGATGTGGAAGGCGTACATCGCCGAGAACACCGCCAGCAGCTGACACGCCCACCCCGAGAACTGGAAGCCGGCAGCCCGCGCGGCGGCGGCCGGACGGCGCATCACACCAAGCCCCTGGCGGGCCCGTGCGACAAGCAGCCTGACGCGCCCGACCCCGTCGACTGCCCCGCTCTGATTCATGCGGGCGAGCATCACCGCGACCAGGAACAGAAGGAGCCCGACGCCGAGCGCGACCTCGATCGAGAGGTACGCCCACTTCGGGATCTTCGCCGTCAGCAGCACCCACACCACGAGCACGCCCGTCGGGAACAGGTCGAACATGCGATGTGCGAACACCGATCCGACCAGACGCGCCGTCGTGCCTGTGCCTGCAGGCCCGGGCATGCGACGACGCAGCACGGCGACGCGCGCGAGCTCGCCGACGCGTCCGGGCAGCACGGCGTTCGCGAACAGCCCGACGCAGAATGCCGAGAAGATCAGCCGGAAGCGCGGATGGGGCGGCGGCATCGACTCCTTGATCGCCGTCTCCCACGCAAGCGAACGCGTGATCACGGAGAGCAGGTTGAGAGCGATCGCGACGATCACCCACTCCCAGCTGACGACCGTGAACGCGTCGTGAACCAGTCGCCAGTCGGGCCCGCGCCAGCAGATCAGCAGCACCGCGACGGCAAGGATCGGGAGGACGAGCAGGACGCGCCACCAGCCGTGGCGAAGGCTCACGCGGCGACCTCTTCGTAGGTCTCCTCGAGGCGGCGGGCGATGTCGTCCCAGGCAGTAGTTCGCGAGCGCGTGGGCACGGCCTGCGCGGCCCATCTCGACGCGCCGCTCCTCGTCGGAGAGCACATCGATCACGGCATCGCCGAGCGCATCCGGGTCGTTCGGCGGCACGAGCACCGCGGACTCGGGCGTCGCGACGGCCGCGTACCCGGGGATGTCGGACGCGACGGCCGGCGTCGCACACGCGAATGCCTCGACGAGCACGAGGCCGAAGCTCTCACCGCCGAGCGCGGGCGTCACCGACACCTTGGCGCGCTTGAGCTCTTCCGTCCGCACCTCGTTCGTCACGATCCCGAGCACGTCGATCCCAGCCTCGTCGACGCGAAGCCGCGTGTGCAGCAAACGGTACTGCAGCGGATCGGTGCCGATCAGCCGCAGGCGCGCCCCGGTCTCAGCGTGGATTCGCGGCCAGGCCCGCAGCAACGTCGGCAGGCCCTTGCGCGGGTCGTGCCGGCCGATGAAGACGACGTGATCGTCTCGATGCTCCGCGTCGGCGTCGGGCGGAATGAGCACTCCGTTCGGGATGACGCGATAGTCACCCGGGAGCCAGCGCGAGGCCGACTCGGCGGCCATCGGCGAGACCGCGATCGCGCGCGTCGATGCGGTCCATCAGGAAACCCCAGAAGTGAAGGCCATAGCGCATCCAGCGAGATCGCCGTGCGCGTGCCACGTGGCGACGATCGGGCAGCTTGGCGAGCGCCAGCGTCGCGACGCAGATCGCCGGGGTCATCGGCTCGTGCAGATGGACGACGTCGAACTGTTCCTCGGCGAGCGCCGTGCGGATGCGACCGATCGAACGTGGCGAGAGGACGATGTTCGGCAGCGAGCCGTTGGCCGGCACGACGACCGAGCGGCCGACCGGGATGATCTCGGCCGGTAGGTTCCCGTGGCGACCGGTTCGCGGGTGCAGAAAGCGCGTGAACCTTCCCGGCGGGTCGTGGCCCATCACGATCTTCACGTCGTGACCGCGCCGCCGCAGCGCTGCTGCCTGGTGCTCGGCAGTGCTCGACGACGCCGCCCCAGTACGACCACGAGAACGGAACGACGATCCCGATCTTCATGCGTAGCGCCGCCGCGAGACGCGCGTCGCGAGGCGCTCCGGCCCCGAGCTCGATCGCAGCGTCGTCGGAGACGGCGAGCGACAGGCGCGCCCAGCCGGCGCCGCTCGGCCCGAACCCCTCGCCCGGCGCGACCGCGACGCGCTCCTCGACGAGCAGCCGCTCGGCGGTCAGACCCTCCGGGCAGGCGGAGCCAGACGTAGAACGTGCCCTTCGCAGACGGGCGGCTCGGGCAGCGCGGCCGCGAGCGCGTCGCGCCGGCGCTCGTAGGTCGGCGACGCGCTCGCCGACCGAGTCCTGCGGCCCTTCGAGCGCTGCGATCGCGGCCTCCTGCAGCGGCGAGAAGATGCCCACGCGCGCGTGGTCGTTGAACAGGTTGATGCGCTCGACGATCTCCGCGTTGCCGACGACGAAGCCGATGCGCCAGCCGGCCATGCCGTAGGTCTTCGACATCGACCACATCTCGACGCCGACGTCCTTCGCGCCGGGCGTCGCGAGGAAGCTCTCGCGGGCGGCGGCCGTCGAAGACGAGGTCGATGTACGCCGCGTCGTGGACGACCGCGCCCCCGTGCGCCTCGCCCAGCGACCGCGTCGTCGAACGTGCCCGGCGGCGCGCAGACCGCGCACGGGTTCGACGGGTAGTTGAGATAGAGCGGCCGCCGCGGGCGGAGCGTCGGCGAGGTCGGGCGCCCAGCCCGCGCCGGGTCGAGCGGCACCGTCCGCAGCGTGCGCACCGGCGAGCGCGACCCCGGACGGATAGTCGGGGTAGTACGGGTCGGGCAGGAGGATCGTGTCGCCCTCGTCGGCGAGTGCCATGCGCGCAGCTCGACGATCGCCGTCTTCGTCCCCGGGACGACGGCGACCTCGCGCTCGGGGTCGAGCTCGACGCCGTAGACGTCGCGGTAGCGCGCGGCGATCGCCTCTCGGAGCCGACGGAGGCCGCGGATCGGCGCGTACCCGTGGACCGTCGGGCCTGCAGCCGGCCTCGCGCGAGCGCCTCGACGACGTGCGGCGGCGGCCCGACCTCCGGGTTGCCCGCGCCCGAGGTCGACGAGCGGCGGCCCGTCGGCGGCCGCGGCCGCGGCGACGCGCGCGAGCAGTCCCACGAAGTACTGCTGCGGCAGCCGCTCGAGGCGTTGGGGACGGTCGCCCACCGTCGCCGGACTCGTAGTCGCCGGCGGTCGCGGTCGACCCGTGAGGCCTGGTTACGAGTCGAGGCATGTTCGAGGACGGCCTCGCCGAGCTGCACACCCACCTGGGCGGCTCGGTCGCCTCGGACATCATGTGGAGCCTCGCCCACGAGCAGGGGATCGCCCTGCCCGACGCGCGACTTACTGGGAGTTCGACCGCCTGGTGACCGTCTCCGACCCGCGCGGCGTGCCGGACCTCGACGCGCTCGACCGGATCTACCACCTGACCGAGCTGATCCAGTCGTCGCCGCTCGCGGTCGAGCGGTCGGTGCACGCGGCGATCGGCGGCGCCTACCGGTCGCAGCGGATCACGACGCTCGAGCTGCGCTTCAACCCGATGAAGCGGAATCGCGGCGGCGAGCGCGACCTCGACCACATCATCCTCGCCGCGATCCGCGGCCTCGACCTCGCGTCGCTCGAGTACCCGCAGGTCCGGGCCGGGCTGATCCTGATGATGGACCGGACGTTCACCGCCGAGCAGAACCTGGTGATCGTCGAGAAGGCGCTGCGCTACGCCGCGCGCGGCGTCGTCGGCATCGACATCGCCGGCCCGCGGCCCGGGCGGCGCGCGGTACGACTACACGCAGATCCGCGAGCACGTCGAGCCTGCGCGCGAGCGGCGGCCTCGGCGTGACGATCCACGTCGGCGAGGAGGGCGGCGACCTCGGGCGTCGAGGAGACTGGCGGAGGTGGTCGAGTCGCTGCAGCCGGACCGGATCGGGCACGGGATCCTCGCCGCGCGCGACCCGGAGCTGATGGCGGCGCTGCGCGACGCCGGCGTGACGCTCGAGATCTGCCCGACGTCGAATCTGCTGACGAAGGCGCTCGCGGACGAGGACGGCCGTGCGCGACACGTTCCGCGCGTTCGTCGAGCACGGCGTGCCGTTCACGATCGCCACGGACGGCCCCGAGATGATGCGCACGCACCTGCGCGACGAGTTCGAGCTGCTGCTGCGGATCGGCGCGCTCGACGAGGACGAGCTGACGGCGGCGAACGAGCGCGGCCACGAGGCGTCGTTCGTCGGCGCGCAGCGCGCTCGTAGGCCGAGCCCGTGCCACTGGCGGTGCCTAGGCGACCGCCGACGAGATACGCCCTTCGGCGAATGGAGTCGGCGCGGTGCGGCTCTCGTAGCGCTCGCTGCATGCAGGCACTTCGATGATCCACGACGTGATCACCTCGCGTCAGCGACAGGTGATCGAGCTGATCGCCCAGGGTCTCTCGAACGACGAGGTCGGCGTCGAGCTCGGCATCTCGCCTCGCACGGCGAAGGCCCACTGCGACGCACTGCGGCAGAAGCTCGGCGTCCCGCGACGGCGGCAGATCCCGGTCGCGTTCCGGCTCCTTGACCGGTGAGGACCCGCTGGCGAGCCGGCTCGCGTTGGCGAGAGCCGACAACGGGGGCTGACGGCAAACAGGCGCCCGCGGCCGAGCCCTCCGGCCGCGGGCGCCGGCCCCCTATCGCCGACGGGCGCAAGGACTAGCGTCGGTTACCGCAAGGCACGGCGGGCAAGGCAGGCAAGCATTGACCGGGACGACGAACAACCAAGCGGTCCGCGCGGGCGGCTCATCGAGCGGCCGCGTCTGACGCAGATCCTCGACGCGTCCGAGCGAGCGGACGATCTTGCTGCACGCGCCGGCAGGCTACGGCAAGACGACGCTCGCGCGCCAGTGGGCGAACACTCTGTCGAGCGCGATCTGGCTCTCGCCTGACGCCGGCGCACCGCGACGTGGCCGCCGTCGCCCACGACCTCGCCGATCGGCTCGCGCGCTCGGAGGCAACGAGTCGTTCATCGACGAGTACCTGAGGGCTCGGAGCAACCCGCAGCGCGCAGCGCGCGAGGTCGCGCAGGCGCTCGCCGTGAGATCGAGGCCGCCGCGTCCGCTGGATCGCGCTCGACGACTACCACGAGGTGTCCGATTCGCCCGAGACCGAGGAGATGGTCGAGGTCCTGCGCGAGCAGACCAGGCCCGGTTCCTCGTGTCGTCGCGGCGCGGCCGCGCTGGGCGAACGCGCCAGCTCAGTGTACGGCGACGTGCTGGAGATCGACCGCGACACGCTCGCGATGGACGAGCGCGGAATCGGTCGAGCTGGTCGGGCGGCGCGGCGACCGCGCCTCGCGCCGTTCCTCGCACAGGCCCGGGGATGGCCGGCGGTGCTCGCGCTGGCCGCCGCCGCTCGCGCTCCGCCCCGACCGGGCGTAGTCCCGGCCGAGTTGCACCGGTACCTGGCCGAGGAGCTCTATCATGCGGCGCGACGCCAGCTCCGCGCGCAGCTGGTGGAGCTCGCCCTGCTCCCGCACACTGACGCGAGAGGCCTTCGACGCGCACTTCGGCGCAGCCCGAGCGTGCTCGGCCGCGGCGCGGGAGACCTCGGCTTCGTCTCGACCGGCGACGAGCTGGAGCTGCATCCGCTCCTGCGCGAGTTCCTCCTGCGCAAGCTGCTCGAGGACCCTCGCGCCGAGACGAGGGTAGGGACTCCGTCGCCGACTGCATGGCCGTCGAGAGCTGGGACCGGGCGCTCGAGCTGGTCTGCGCTTCGACCTGGTCGACCTCGTCGAGCCGATCCTCGAGACGGCGTACAAGCCGCTGCGCGGCGGGCCGCCTCGGGACGCTCTCGCATTTCGCGAGCCGCCTCGGCGCGCCCGTCGTTCTCGGCGCCCGGCGTCGAGCTGATCGACGCCGAGGTCGCGCTCCGCGACGGCGCGTACGCGCTGGCGAGCGACCTCGCCCTGAGGGTGCGGCGCAAGCTGCCGGACGACGACCCTTGCGCTCCCGCGCCAGCGCGATCGTCGGCAACTGCAGCTTCTCTCGGCGCCTCCTTCCCGGTCGCGAAGACGCCTTCGCGACGCTCGCGAGACATGCGCTCGACGAGCGCGACGAGGCGGACGCGCTCTTCGGCCTCGCGCTCGCAAGGATCTTCGACGAGCGGCCGAACCCTGATGGAGTCGTCTCCGCGCTCGTCGGCCGCGCGAGCGATCGCCACTCATCTGTTCCGGCAGCCACGGCTGAACTCGCACGAGCCGGATCGGGCCGGGATCCTCGCGCCTCGAGGCTTCGACGAGCCGATGCACCTGCTGCGAGAGTCGAGGATCCGCTGGTCCGGACGGGCTTCACTGAGCTACTCCTACGCGCTCGGGCACAAGGCGAAGTATCGCGATGCGCGACGTGGCAAGCGTTTCTCGCCGACGTCGAGGCCTTCGATCTCGAATTCGCACGCCCACACGCGCACTGGACCTGCGTTCGCCGCCTCGGCCTGCGGCGATTCGCGAGACACCGAACGGCACCTGCAGCTCGTCGAGGACTCGGTCGCGGCAGGCAGAGCGTGCACCATACGTTCAACGCCCGGGTCCTCCGCGCCCGCTTCCTGCTGCAGCTGGCGCAGCCGCTCGAGGCCCTCGAGCACGTTCGTTCGACACCCACGACGCCGCATGCCGTCGATGCACGCCGAGTACCTCGCGACCCGGGCCCTCGCGCTCGCCGTGCTGGAGGACGAAGCGCCGCGCTGCTGCCGCAGCGGCGCCGGAGGCGAGGTCGATGCCTGGCGAGGTCCGAGTGCTTCGCGGCCGCGCGTGTCGATCCTGGCGGCGCAGGCGGGGGACCGTCGGGGGCGGATGCCGTCGTCGAGCTCGCCGACGTCTCTAGGTCTGGGATCCACTCGTCGCCGCGCTCAGGTCCGAGCCGTTGCTGGCGGACCTCCTCGCGCCCAGGAGCCATTCGGCCGGTCCTGGAGCACCTCTACGTGTCGTCGAACGACCTCGCCCTCTCACGCCGCGCCGGGATTCGCACGCGATCGGCCGCATGCCGTCGGAGATCCTGTCGGCGCGCGAGCTGGAGGTTCTCGGCCTGATGGCCGCGGCCTGAGGAACAAGGAGATCGCCGCGCGCTCGTGATCGCCGAGTCGACGACGAAGGTCCACGCGCGGCACGTCTTCGAGAAGCTCGGCGTGCGCACCCGCACGGAGGCGGTCGCGCGCTACCAGATGTTCAAGAGACGACGAGCTTGAGCGGGGCGAAGTCCTCGGTCCGCTCGGTGAAGCGAAGCGTCGAACGGAACTCGCGCCCTCGCGCCAGCCGGTAGTCCTCGTTCGCGCCGGCCAGGACGGCCTCGAAGGCCGCAACGATCGACGTGTCGAACTGCGTCTCGACGGCCTGTGCCAGCCGCAGGCGCGCGACTCGACTCGGCATCGCATCGCGATACGGGCGATCCGAGGTCATCGCGTTGTAGGCATCGGCGACCGCGATGATCCGCGACAGAAGCGGGATGTCCTCGCCGGTGAGTCCGTCGGGATACCCCTCCCCGTCCATACGCTCGTGATGGTGCGCGGACGACCGCCGCGATCTCGGCGTAGGTCTCGACGTTCGCGAGGATCCTCTCGCCGATCTCGGAGTGACGCTGCATCTCCGCGCTCCTCGAGCGTCAGCGCCCCGGGCTTCTCGAGCAGGCCGGCCGGCAGACCGATCTTGCCGATGTCGTGGACGAGTCCGCAGAGGTGGGCGAGCTCCTCGCTGATCCGTCTCCGAGCGCCATGCGAGTCGCGATGTCGCGCGCGTAGATCGCGACCGCGGCCGAATGACCCGCCGTGTAGCGGTCTCGGGCGTCGAGAGTCGCAATGAGACCCTTGGCAAATGACAAGTTCGCCGCCGTGAGCTGAGCGTTGAGCGACTGAAGGTCCCTGGCAAGGAACCTCTGGGCTTGGTAGAGCAAGAACCAACGCTGAGCTGCGAGCGCCGGTGCGAAGAACAGAGGCAGAGTCCAAGGAGAGATATCTCGGTACGCAAGAGCGAGGATTGCAACAGCAGGGCTGTAGAGAGGGACTGACGCGACGATCACTGGGAGCAGATCGAACGCCGCATCAAAGAACCGACCGTGGCCCCTCAGCCGGAAGGTCAGCGATGCGAAAGCGACGTCAGCGACCTGGGCCGTCAGCGCTGTCACCGTGGCTGCGATAACGATTTCGCCCGTCCCCCGGGCCATCAGATCTGCAACGACAGCGCTGCTGCCGGCTGCTGCAGCGCCGGTTAGCGCCCGACTTCCGAGGTAGGCAACGCGCCCGAACAACGGGAACGACAGGCCGGCCGCTGAAGCTCCGAACACGATCATCGCCGCGAGGGGCCCGAAGAGCACGGCCGCAAAGACCGCCGGCAGAAGAGAGATCGAGACGGTCAGATTCCCGCGAAGCGTGATGTGACCGCGTTCGCCGTACGCCGCTACGGCCGCAAGGCCGATCACAGCCGCAGGGTTCCCAAGGTCATAGCCGGCCGCGACCAGGACCACCGCAACGCCTATGGCCGCAAGCAAGACCAAGCTGACGTATGCAGCCAAAAGCGGCGTCAGATCTTGGACTAGACGCCTAATCCGCGGGAGTGCTTGCATGTCCCCCATTTGGGTTATAAGCTTCCGTCTGCCGTCAGTTCCCAACCTACGGGGGAAGAAATGCGCAAGTTGGTTGCGTACGTCCGCCGCGGCACCATTGCTGGTGGCGCGGCCTCCTGGTAAGGCTCGCGTAGTTAACTGGGTCTCCCATACCTGGGCGTCACCCGTTTAGGGGATTGTCCACAGGTAGTGGAAAACCTGCCCGGTTGTCAGTTAATGAGCCCACGCCGGAAGCCGACGGCTACGGCGTGGGCTCTGCTGCGCGCTTGAAGCTTCGCCAGCAGATGCCTGACGTGGCTCTTCACCGTCTCCTCTGAGAGGTAGAGCCGCACGCCGATCTCGCGGTTCACCAGGCCGTCAGAGATGAGCTGCAGGACCTCGATCTCCCGGGCCGTCGGCTCCTGTTCCAGCTCGGGCAGCGGCGGCTGGAAGGGGATTACCTCGGCCACGTTCGCATCGCGCCTCGCCGCAACGGAGTCGAAGCGCGCGCGATGCTCTTCGTAGCGCGACAAGATCTCGTTGCGCTGGGCAGCGTCCACATCAGCCCTATCGGCCTTGACAACTGGCTTCTTGAGGGCGAACTGGCCCCAAAGGGGTGACCGCCCAGTCAACCGGTGGAGGGGCCCGCCGAAAACCGCACGAAATGCCGCCTGCGGGCGGCCAGAGCTGCCGGTTCCGGCTCCTCGACCACCCCGATCCCACCGTCCCGGCCGGTGGAGTGGAGAATCCGCCCATCGCCGAGCCAGAAGGCCACGTGATCGGCGGTCCCGCCGCCGTAGGTGACGAGGTCGCCCGGCCGCGGGTCGACGACCGGTTCGCCCGCCTCCTCCTGCCGGTCGGCGTCACGGGGGACGATCCGCCCAACCCGCCGGTGCGCCATATGGACGAGGCCGGAGCAGTCGATGCCGGCCGCCGTCATCCCACCCCAGAGATACGGCGAGCCGAGGTAACTACGGGCGACGTCGACAGGCGTGCCCGTCGCGTCGGCCTCGAGCCGGCCCTCTCCGTCCTCGAGCGCGTCGGCCCGGATCCAGCCTGGGTAGTCGTAAGCGGTGCGAACCCGCACCCAGTCGCCTCTGCGCTCGTCCACCTCGAGCGGCTCGCCCGCGAGAACCTGCGTCACCTGCTCGGCGTCGTCGCGCGGCTCCGACCGCATCGGCACGACGGCAAGCGCGCACCTCACGCCGCGTGCCTGGCGATCTTGGCCTCGAGCATCGTCCGCACCCGCGGCCAGTCGTCGTCGACGATCGCGTACCACGCCGAGTCGCGGATCGAGTCGGGGAGCACCATGTGCTTGCGGAAGATCCCCTCGAACGTGCAGCCGATGCCGAGGAGCGCGCCCCGGACGCGCAGATTCCGGGCGTCGGTCTTGAACTCGACCCGCTGCAGGCCGCAGCCGTCGAAGGCGTTCTTCAGCAGGAGGTACTTCGTCTCGATGTTCGCGCCCGTGCCCCAGTAGGCCCGCTCGAGCCACGTCCACCCGATCTCCGTGCGGCGGTGGAACGGCTCGATGTTCAGGTAGCGGGTCGAGCCGGCGGGCCGGCCGCTGACCAGGACCACGAAGGGGATCTCGGTGCCGGCCGTTAGCGCCAGATCGAACCAGCGGTCGAACCCGAACGTGTACAGGTTGGTGTAGCGATGGATCTGCGGATCACGCTCCGCCGCCGCCCGCAACCCCTCGCGGTGAGCCTCCGAGATCGGCTCGACCCGGACAATACGCCCGACGAGCGGCTCGGTCGGGCGCAACTCAGACGCATCCATCACGTCTTAGCTCGGAGACCCTTTAGCTCGCCCACTGCTTCAGTATCGCCGCACACCAGTTCCGCCGTTACCGACGTGCAGATCCCGAAGAATCCAAGAAGCACCTACACCCGGTTCGCTCAGCTCGGAGCCGTGGTCAGCGCGCTGGTCGCGCTGGTCGCCGGCTGCGGCGGCAGCAAGGCAACGAGCCCCAGCCCGACGACAACGGGCTCAGGCTCCGTGGTCGGTTCCGGCACGTACGACAACGGCGCTCCTGCGAGCGGCGGTGTCTACCGCGTCGGCTGGGAGGGCTCCTTCGGTTTCACGGACAACTTCGACCCGACAGGCGAGTACCTCCTCGGCAGCGCCTGGGGTATCTACACGAACCTCATGCTCCGCCCACTGATCGGCTACAAGCACCTTCCGGGAACGGCGGGCGACACGCCCGTAGGCGATCTCGCGACCGGTGTCCCGAAGCCGACCGACGATGGCTTGACCTATACGTACACGCTGCGAAAAGGCGTCAAGTTCGGCCCACCGATCGGCCGCGTCATCACGTCCAAGGACGTCGCGTACGCTCTGACGCGGCTCGCAAACCCGAACGACGGCGGACAGTACTCGTTCTACTACACGGTCATCAGAGGCTGGGACGCCTACGCCACCGGGAAGGCGAGGACGATCTCGGGCATCGATGCATCGAGCCCGTCGAAACTCGTGATTCACCTGACGAAGGCGACCGGCGACTTCAACCTCCGCATGTCGATGCCCGCGACCGCACCGATTCCGCCGGAGATCGGAGCGTGCTTCGAGGGCAAGCCCGGCGACTACGGGCGCGACATCGTTTCAACCGGGCCGTACATGCTGCAGGGAGCGAGTGACGTTTCGCTTCCTTGCGCATCGCTGCAACCGATGAGCGGCTACGACGGGGCGAACGGCAACCACATCGTCCTGGTGCGCAACCCGGACTACAGGCAGTCGAGTGATCCGTACCGCAAGAACTATCCGGACAAGTTCACGTTCACGGTCGTCTCGAACGCAGACGACATCTACGCAAAGGTGCAGTCGGGAGCGCTCGACGACGAAGTCGCAAGCCCGTCGCCCGAGACGATCCGACAGTACGAAAGCGACGCGACGCTGAAGCCGCGGCTCATTCCGAACGCAGGCGACCAGACGAACTACTTGACGATGAACCTCACGCAGCCTCCGTTCGACGACGTTCACGTGCGGAAGGCGATGAACTGGATCACCGACAAGGCGGCGCTCCAGGAGGCTTGGGGAGGCGGCATCGCGGGGTCGATCGCTACGCACATCGTCCCGCCGAACCTCTACAACGGGGCCCTCGCCAAGTACGACCCCTACCCGACCTCCGACCAGGCCGGCGATCTGGCGCAAGCGCGAGCCCAGATGAGGTTGTCGAAGTACGACCCGGGCAAGTCCGGGAAGTGCACAGCGTCGGGGTGCAAGAACGTCTCGCTGGTCTCGGACACCCGGGCAGTCGACACACGAATGCTTCCCATCGTGAAGGCGGACGCTGCAAAGCTCGGCATCACGTTCAAGGTGCGCTCGATCGAAGGCGCCTATTCGATGATTCAGGATCCCTCGCAAAACGTGGCGTTCTCGACACGAACGAGCTGGGGTAAGGACTACAGCGACCCGTACACGTTCTTCGGCGAACTGTTCGACTCAGCCGCGATCATCCCGTCCGGCAATACGAACTACTCGCTGGTCGGCTTGACGCCGGCAATCGCCGCCAAGGTGAAGTCGACCGGAGCGATCGCCAACGTTCCGAGTGTCGACCCCGACATCCACGCGTGCCAGGTCAAGCTGGCCCAGGCCCGTACGACCTGTTGGGAGGACCTCGACAGGAAGCTGATGACCCAGATCGTTCCGTTGGTGCCATACCTCTGGACGAACAACGTGTTTATCGTCGGCCCGAACGTCACGCACTGGAACTACGATCAATTCTCCGGCGGCCCCGCGTACGCTTCGGTGGCAGTCTCCAGATGACCCGACTGGGCCGGGCGCGCACATGACGATCTCCAAAACGAGGGAACGATGAGACGCGCCGTGCTGCTCGGCGCCGCTCTCGCCGCGGTCGCCTTCGCCGTGCCCGCCTCCGCGGCACCGATCGTCCCGAAGCTCGCCGGCTGCGTGCCCGGATCGACCCCATCGGTCCGTCCGCGGCAGATCATCGTCGCCTGCGGCGACGCGAACTTCTACTTCAGCAACCTCGCGTGGTCGGCCTGGAACGCAAAGCACGCCGTCGCCGGCGGAATCGCGCACCTGAACGACTGCAAGCCCTACTGCGCCGCAGGGCACTTCCACACCTACAAGGTCGTGATCACCCTGACGCTGCCGAAGACGTGCACGAACGGCACGCGCGAGTTCACACGGATGTCGTGGCGCTACCTGCTCGCCAAGCCCGTCGGCTCGGCGCGGACCGGCGTCCGGTCGCTGCCCTGCCGCTAGCCCGCGAACCGGTCCGCGACGAACACGCACTTCGCGCGCGTCGCGACGAATGGGTACGGGCCGTCCGGCGCATCGAGCGGGCCGATCATCTCCGCGTAGGCGTCGAGATACGTCTGGAGATCCTCTCGGGCGAGCCAGACCACGGCCCCGCCGCGGAAGATCCGCTCGACCCGCGGGAAGTGGCGCTCGAGCACCTCCAGGCCGCTCTCCGAGTCGAACAGGTTGCGCGTTCCACGCGTGTCCCGGAGCCAGTCCGGAGCGACGCGGCTCCACACCTCGTGGAGGTGCTTCGGCGCGTTGTAGATGCCCACGAAACGGCCGCCCGCTCGCAGGACGCGAACGAACTCGGCGACCGCACCGTCGCGGTCGGCGACGTGGTAGAGGGTGTGGCTGCACGTCACGGCATCGAACGAGGCGTCCGCGAACGGCAGCTCGCAGGCATCGGCGAGCTGCGCCTCGAGACCGCGCTTGCGCGCCGCGTCGACCGCGGCCGGCGAGCTGTCGACGCAGACCACCTCCGGCGCGGCGTACAGGCTGGGGATGCGGGCGCCGCCGCAGCCCACGTCGAGCACGCGTTGTGGCCGGACGGCGGCGAGCGAGGCGAGCAGCGTTTGCTCCTCGTCCAGGTCGTCGAAGCGAAGCCAGCCTGTGCGGTCGAGCCGCCGCAGCTCCAGGCGGTCGAGCGTCGCGTACTCCCGTGCGACGTAAACGTGCTCGTCCATCGGCGCACACATGGTGCCTGGCACCGAAGTGCCAGGCACCCGCGCGACGTCTCCTAGGCCGCGAGCCCGGCGAGCTCGCGCAGCGCAGCGAGCCGCGAGAGGGCCTGGCCCTCGAGCTGACGAACGCGCTCGCGCGTCAGATCGAGCTCGTGGCCGATCGCCTCGAGCGTCCACGGCTCGCCGTCGAAGCCGAACCGCAGCTCGAGGATCCGCCGCTCGCGCTCGGGCAGCGCGTCCAGCGCCTTGCGGATGTTCTGCCGGCGGAGCGACTCCTCGGCCTCGTCGAACGGATCAGCCGCCTCGCGGTCGGCGAACAGATCGCCGAGCTCGCCCTCGTCGTCGGCGCCTACCGTCTGGTTGAGCGACACCGACGCGGACGCCGCCGAGAGCGCCTCCTCGACGTGCTGGATCGGGAGGCCGGTCGCCTCGGCGAGCTCCTCCTTCGTCGCCTCGCGGCCCAGCTCGACCTCGAGCCGGCGCGCGGCGCGCGACAGCTTCTGCTGGCGCTCGACCACGTGGACCGGCACGCGAATCGTGCGCGCGTGGTTCGCCACCGCCCGCTGCACGCTCTGGCGGATCCACCAGGTCGCGTAGGTCGAGAACTTGTACCCGCGGCGCCAGTCGAACTTCTCGACCGCGCGGTTCAGACCGAGCGTCCCCTCCTGGATCAGATCCAGGAACGGCACGCCGAGCCCGCGATAGCCCTTGGCGATCGAGACGACCAGCCTCAGGTTCGACTCGATCATGCGGCGCTTCGCCCGGCCGTCGCCGCGCTCGATCGCCTTCGCGAGGACGACCTCCTCGTGGGCGGTCAGCAGCTTGTGCTTGCCGACGTCCGCCAGGAAGAGCTGCAGGCTGTCGCCCGCCCCCGACGGCGAGTCGGCCTCGTAGACGACCGGCTCCGGCTGTGCCTTCGTGTTCTTCTCCTCGACGACCGGCTCGCGCACCTCGAGGCCCACGCGTTCGAGCTCGCGCATGACCTCTTCGACCTCCGGCTCACCCAGGTCGTTCTCGACCGCGAACGCCTCGAGTTCGGCGGGCTCGATCCAGCCCCGCTCCTCCCCCGCCTCGATCAGCGCGCGCGCGCTCTCGGTCTCAAGCAGTTCCGTCAGCTGGTTCTGAGTCAAGTACTCGATGTCCTTTCGTTTCTGCTCCCGGCTCCCCAAACCTTCCCACCATACGGGCCTCGATCGCCCGTTTCCACCGGTACTGCGACCGCGAGGGCACCTGTGGCTGGAAACGCGTGCGGCGGCCCAGGCATTCCGCTCCCGTCCTGCTCAGTATGGACGGTAGCGCGTCTCGAATGTTGGTCGGAACCGTTGCGGATCGGTGAATCCCGCTACGAGCGCCGGCGCCGCTTGACCGGGCCGCGGTCGCGGCGGTCCTGAAGGAGCTCGCGGGCCCGCTCCGGGGCGATCGTGTCGATCGAGTCGCCGGCCTTCAGGCTGGCGTTCGTCTCGCCGTCGGTCACGTAGGGGCCGAAACGGCCCTCCTTGAGCACGATCGGCTTGCCGCTGACGGGATCGTCGCCGAGCTCCTTGAGCGGCGGGGCCGCGGCGCGCCGGCCACGCTGCTTCGGTGTGGCCAGCAGGGTGAGCGCGTCCTCGAGGGTGGCGGTGAACAGCTGCTCCTCGGACTCGAGCGACCGGGTCTCCGAGCCCTTCTTGACGTACGGCCCGTAGCGGCCGTTGGCTGCGATCACAGGGTCGCCGTCGGACTCGCCGAGCGTGCGCGGCAGCGTCAGCAGCTTCAGCGCCTCCTCGAGCGTGACGGTCTCCGGGCTCATCGAGCGGAACAGGGAGGCGGTCCGCGGCTTGGCGTCGCCGTCGACCGTCTCGGTCACGTACGGCCCGTACCGGCCGGCACGGACGACGATCTGGCTGCCCGACTCCGGGTCGACGCCGAGCTCGCGCTCCTGCCGGCCCTGGGCGAGCAGCTCCTCGGCGCGCGCCGGCGTGAGCTCGTCCGGAGCGAGCTCGGGCGGCAGCGTCTCGCGCTGCCCGTCCCGCTCGAGGTACGGCCCGTAGCGGCCTACGCGCACGACGATGTCGCTTCCGGCGATCGGGATCGTGTTGATCTCGCGCGCATCGATGTCGCCGAGGTGCTGCTCGACGAGCTCCTTGAGCCCGGCGTCACCGTCGCTGCCGAAGTAGAAGCGCCGCAGCCAGTCGGTCCTCGCAGCGTCGCCGGCCGCGATCTCGTCGAGGTCGTCCTCCATGCGGGCGGTGAACTCGTAGTCGACGAGCTGGGCGAAGTGCTGCTCGAGCAGGTTGACCACCGCGAACGCGAGGAACTCCGGGACGAGCGCCTGGCCCTGCCGGCGGACGTAGCCGCGGTCGAGGATCGTCCCCATGATCGCGGCGTAGGTCGACGGGCGTCCGATGCCGCGGTCCTCGAGCGCCTTGACCAGCGTCGCCTCCGTGTAGCGGGCGGGCGGCGACGTCGAGTGGCCCTCCGGGTCGAGCTCGGTCGCGGTGAGCGTGTCCCCCTCGGCGAGCGGCGGCAGGCGCTTCTCCTCGGAGTCGTCGACGGCCGGCTCGTCCCGGCCTTCCTCGTAGGCCAGCAGGAAGCCGCGGAACGTGATTGTCGTGCCGGCCGTCGCGAACTCGGCGCGCCGGCCGTCCGAGGCATCCGCGCCGATTCGCACCGAGACCGTCTGGCCGCGGGCGTCCTCCATCTGCGACGCGACGGTCCTCTTCCAGATCAGGTCGTAGAGATTCCGCTCGTCGCCGGAAAGCTCGCGGCGCACGTCGTCCGGTGTCCTGAAGCTGTCTCCGGCCGGGCGAATCGCCTCGTGCGCCTCCTGTGCGTTCTTGACCCGGCGCTCGTAGCGACGCGGAGCGTCCGGCACTGCGTCGGCGCCGTACAGCTGGCGCGCTTGCTCGCGGGCGGCCGTCAACGCCGCTTCCGACAGCGTCGTCGAGTCGGTGCGCATGTAGGTGATGTAGCCGTTCTCGTAGAGACGCTGGGCGACCCGCATCGTCTGTTGCGACGAGAGCCTGAGCTTGCGACTCGCCTCCTGCTGCAGGGTCGACGTCATGAACGGCGCGGCAGGCCGGCGGCGGTACGGCTTCTCCTCGACGGACGTGACGGCATACGCAGCTCCTTCGAGCGCAGCCGCGAGGCCGCGCGCGTCGTCCTCGCCGAGCTGGACCGCGTCCTCGACGCGCAGCGCGCCGTCGGAGCCGAAGTCGCGCCCCTGGGCGACGCGATGGCCGTCGACCGCGGCGAGCCGCGCGGTGAATGCTCCCGGATCGAACGTGCCGACGATGTCCCAGTAACCGGCCGGCACGAACGCGATCCGCTCGCGCTCGCGCTCGACGACGAGCCGCGTCGCGACCGACTGGACGCGCCCGGCCGAGAGCCCCTGCATGACCTTGCGCCAGAGGACCGGCGAGACCTCGTAGCCGTACAGACGGTCGAGGATCCGCCGCGCCTCCTGCGCGTCGACCAGCGACTCGTTGATGTCCCGCGTCTCGGTGAGCGCACGCTCGATCGCCGGACGCGTGATCTCGTGGAACACCATTCGCCGGACGGGGACCTTCGGCCGCAGTTCCTGAACGAGGTGCCAGGCGATCGCCTCGCCCTCGCGATCCTCGTCCGTCGCGAGCAACAGCTCGTCGGCCGACTTGAGCTTCGCCTTGAGGTCGGCGACGACCTTCTTCTTGCGCGCATCGACGACGTAGATGGGCGTGAAGTCGTCGTCGACGTTGACGCCGAGCCGCGCCCAGGGCTTGTCCTTGACCTTGGCCGGAATCTCCGAAGCGCTCGTCGGCAGGTCGCGGATGTGCCCGATCGAGGACTCGACCACGTAGTCCTTGCCCAGATAGCCCGCGATCGTCTTGGCCTTCGCAGGCGATTCGACGATCACCAGCTTCTTGCCGTTAGCTGCCATTTCGCGCGGCCACGATAGCGCCGTGCCGGGGTCCGCGATACTCGCCGCCGGTGGCACGTCCCCCACGCCCGAGCATCTTGTACTCGCTGGTCGCCCTCCTTTCCTGGCCGATCGTGCGGTTTGCGTACCGCTATCGCGCCTCCGGGCAGGATCAGCTTCCGGCCGAGGGAGGCTATGTCCTGGCCGCCGGCCACGTGTCCAACTTCGACCCGTGGGCGCTCGGGCTGGCGATCTGGCCGCGACGCTTTCTCCGCTTCATGGCCAAGTCCGAGCTCTTCTGGTTCCCGCTCTCGGCGCTGCTCCGGGCAGGCGGCGCATTCAAGGTCTACCGAGGTACCGCGGACGCCGAGGCGATCGAGACGGCCGTTGAGCTCGCCCGTGCCGGGCACGTGATCGCGATGTTCCCGGAGGGCACGCGGCGGCGGAAAGGGCTGCGCAAGAAGTACGAGGCTCAGGCGCACACCGGTGCCGCGCGCATCGCGCTCGAGGCCGGCGTGCCGCTCGTGCCTGCCGGGATCAAGGGCACCGACGGCCTGGCGCGGCTGCGGCCGCTGCGCGTGCGCTACGGCGCGCCGGTCCCGCTGGAGGATCTCCGGAACGGCGACGTCCGCGAAGGCTCGCTCATCGCCACCGAGCGACTGATGACGGCGATCCGCGAGCTGGAGGCGAGCCTGTGAGCGCGGCGACGCTGCTCGCGGTCGACGGCGACTCGCTTGCGCACCGCGCGTACCACGGGTTGCCGAAGCACTTGAAGGACGGCGGCGGGCGGCCCGCGAACGCCCTGATCGGCTTCGCGAACTTCCTCCAGCGCCTCTGGGATGCCGTGCAGCCCGATGCGGTCCTCGTCGGCTGGGACACCCTGGAGGTGCCGACCTATCGCCACGAGGCGCTGCCCGTCTACCAGTCGGGACGTGAGTTCGAGGCCGGGATCCTCGAGCAGCTCGGACGGCTGCCGGGGCTCGTCGAATCGTTCGGATTCCTGGTCGGCAAGGCGTCCGGGTACGAGGCCGACGACTTTCTCGCGGCGGCGGCGGCCCACTGGCCCGGCCCGGTGATCGTGGCGACGTCCGATCGCGACGCCTTTCAGCTGGTCTCGGACCGCGTGTCGCTCCTCCAGCCGGTGAAGGGCGTGAGCGAGCTGGCGCGAATCGGCCCGGACGAGGTACGCGAGCGCTACGGCGTCGAGCCGGTGCAGGTGCCGGACTTCATCGCCCTGCGCGGCGACTCATCGGACCGGATCCCGGGCGCGCCCGGCGTCGGACCGAAGAAGGCTGCTGACATCCTCCGCCAGTACGGGTCGCTCGAGCAGGCGCTCGCCGACGGCCGCTTCCCGACGATCGCGGACGACTTGCGCCTGTACCTCGAGGTCGCGCGCATGGACGCTGCCGCGCCGCTGCCGAAGCTGCGACCGACGCCGCCCGACTGGGCCGGGGCCGCGCGCTACGCAACCGCGGCGGGGCTGGGCGCGCTCTCCCGCAGGCTGACAGAGCGCGCGGTGGCGTAGAAGCTCTCACACACAATGACGTTCGGCGATCCGGGTGCGATCGGCGAGTGCGCTGCCGAGCGCGGCCGGGCGACACCATCGCTCATTGTGTGAGAGCTTCTCAGCCCAGACAGACCGCGTAGACCGTCCCCGTGTGGGAGGCAGACCCGTCGATGTTCTCGACGAATACCGACCAGCCGTCGTCGGCCGCGGTCGGCTTGCTGGTCGAGCCGATCACGCCGCTGGCCAGCCCCTGCGTGCCGTCCGGTGCGTAACCGCCGCCGACGGCCTTCTGGCCCGAGCCGCAGCTCGCGGTGATCGTGGCGGTGTCGCCGTCGGTTCCGCTCGCGTTAAGCGTGAACGTCTGCGGATGCACGGAGACGGCGGTGCTGCCGGAGGGCCCGGCCGGGCCCTGGGGCCCCTGCTGGCCCTGTGACCCCTGTACCCCGCGCAGCGACGACTTGATCTGCGTTGGCGTCTTGCCGCCGAGCTTGAGCGCGTTCGTGGCGGTGCCCGCCGTGATCGCATGTCGGGCCAGCGGAACGATGCCGGCCGCGACCGCTCCCTCGCCGAGCGCCACGAAGAGCGCGATCGCCGCGAGCACGAATGCCGGTCCACCGAGGTTGCGCTTCACCTGAAGACCCCCTTCGATCGCTGGAGGTCCGACCTTAGCGCCCCGAGTCCCACCGTCTATGCTCCCGCGCCATCGAGCTCGTCAGCAACAGCGCGCTCCCGCTCCTCCACCCCACCGGCGCGCACCCCGAGTCGCAACAACGGCTCGCGGTGCTGCAGCAGTACTTCTCATTCACGGAGTGCGTTCCCGCCTCGGTCGAGGACGTGCTTCGCTGCCACGACGCGGAGCTCGTGGAGCTGGTCCGGTCGACCGAGGGGCTCCTCGACCCCGACACGGTCTGCACCGAGACCACGTTCGACGCGGCGCTCCTGGCCGCCGGTGCCGCGATCGAAGCGGCGCGCCGCGGAGGCTTCGCCCTCGCGCGCCCGCCCGGCCACCACGCCGAGCACGATCGCGCGATGGGGTTCTGCCTGTTCGGCTCGGCGGCGATCGCGGCGCGCTGGGCGCAGCAGAATCTCGCCGTCGAGCGCGTCGCGATCGTCGACTGGGACGTGCATCACGGCAACGGGACCCAGGACCTCGTCGGCGACGACCCGACGATCCTGTTCGCGTCGCTGCACCAGTGGCCGCTCTACCCCGGCACCGGCGGCCCCTACGATCAGCAGGAGACCGTCGTGAACATCCCGCTGCCCGCCGGGACCGGCGACGCTGCCTACCTCGAGGCCTGGCAGACCGTCGAACGGGCGATCGCGCGCTTCGAGCCCGACCTGCTGCTCGTCTCGTGCGGCTTCGACGCCCACATCGAGGACCCCCTGGCCGACCTCGAGTTGTCGACAGGCTGCTTCCGCGAGCTCGCGACCCGCACGATGCAGCTTGCCCCACGTGTCGCCGCCGTGCTCGAGGGCGGCTACAACCTGCGCACGCTGCCGATGCTGGTCGAGGCGGCGCTGGAGGGCTTCGCAGCCTGACTGCAGTCAGCCGCGCGCCGCGCTCAGCGCCTCGAGCGCCTCGCGCCGAGACGACACGCCGAGCTTGCCGAGCAGGCTCTTCACGTGCGAGCGCACCGTGTGCTCCGAGATGGCGAGCTCGCCGGCGATCTCGTCCGTCGCGAGATGACGCTCGAGCAGGAGCAGCACCTCCACTTCACGGGCCGACAGAATCGCCGCGATCGTGTCCGGCACCGACGTCCGAAAGCCGCCCCCCTCGCGCACCTGCTCGAGGAGCCGGCGCGCGACCGAGCCGGACAGAGCCGGCTCACCCTGCAAGACCCCGCGCAGGAAGGAGACGATGCGCTCGGGCGGCTCGCTCTTCAGGAGGTAGCCGGCCGCGCCGCCGCGGATGGCGCCGAGCAGGTTGTCCTCGTCCTCGGCGGCGGTGAGCACGACCACGGCCGAGTCAGGGGACGCTTCGCGCACGCTCGGCAGCGCGTGCAGACCGTCGATGCCGGGCATCGTCAGGTCGAGCAGCACGAGATCCGGCCGCAGCTCTCCGGCCAGGCGGATCGCCTCCTCGCCGCTCGACGCCTGACCGCACACGTCGAAGCCGTTGTGGCTCAACAACGCCGCCAGCGCCTCGCGGGTGAGCGGATGGTCGTCGACGACGAGGATGCGGGAAGCGGTCATCGCTGACCCCGATTCTGCCGATACCCGAACCGTGCACGACGATCGCTTCATCGGCCTGCTCTGGGGGCAGGTGGTCCTGTTCGCGTTGTTCGACGCCTCGCTGGGGCTGTTCCTCGTCTACCCGCAGCTCCGCGTGCCGCTGTACGTGCCCGAGTTGAAGCTGACGCTCGAGACCGTCTTCGCGCTCACGGGCGTCCTCATCGCCGTGCTCAGTGCCACGCGCTTCACCGTCGAGGGTCGCCGCTTCGACCTCCTGATCTCGGCCGGCTTCTTCATCACGTCGAGTTCGTTGCTCGCGTTCTCGATCGTCCCCGCCGTCGCCGGCTTCACCGGCCGGCCGAACGAGCGGTGGGCCAGCATCGTGGGCAGCACGGTCGGCTGGGCCCTGGTCGCGCTCGCGCCGCTCGTTCGCGGCCACGTCGCGCGTCGCGGTGCGCTGATCGTGCCGATGCTGACAGCGGGGGCCGCAGTTCTCGGGCTCGTCTGGCTGACGTTTCATCTGATCGGCAGCTCGCTGCCCTCCCTCGACGAGCCTTCGTCCTGGCCGACGCCTTTGACCCTGAGCCTGATGACGCTGGCGTTCGTCCTGCTCGTCGCGGTCGTCGGCTTCATGAACCGCTACCGACAGACGAACGACGAGCTCGAGCGCTGGCTCGCGCTCGGTGGGACGCTGACGTTCTACGCAACCCTCGACTTCATGCTGATGCCGCCCGCGCGCAGCGGCTCGGTCTCGCTCGGCGACTACCTCCAATTGCTCGCCTACGGCGTCTTGCTCGTCGGTGCCTGGCACGCGATTCGAGCCGCGGAGTTCGGCCGCGCGGTCGCCGAGGAGCGCGCCCGCCTCGCACGCGAGATCCACGATGGGCTCGCGCAGTACCTCTTCGCGGTCGCCACCCACGCGACGATGCTCGAGTCCGGCGCCGATCCGAGCACCACCGTGCGACGGCTCAAGGAGGCCGCGCAGGCCGCCCAGCAAGAGGCGCGCTACGCGTTCCTCGCGCTCTCGTCCGCAGCGGGACGATCGCCCTTCGACGCCGCGCTTCGCCGCTACGTCGAGTTCCTGACCGCCGACGGCGAGCTCGACGTCGAGCTCGCGATCGACCCGAAGATCATGCTGCGGCCGGACGAGCAGATCGAGATCTTCCGGATCGTCCAGGAAGGCCTCGCGAACGCGCGCAAGCACGCAGGGGCCAGCACCGCCCGCGTCGAGATCGGTCGCCGCGGCGGGTCTCGGTTCGTCGCCGTACGCGACGATGGCGAAGGCTTCGAGCCGAGCGAAGGCGGAGCCGGGCAGGGGCTCGCGAACATGCGCGAGCGCGCCGCGTCGATCGGCGGCAGTCTGTCGCTTCGCTCCGCGCCGCGGGGCGGGACGTCCGTCGAAGTCGTCCTCCGCGCCTGACTCGGCCCGCGTCAGACATCCTCTTCACGTGCCGCACGTGACCATTCGCCTGCTCGGCGGGTTCGACGCCGCCGTCGACGGTACCCCCGTCGGCGCCGGCGCGTGGCGGCTGCGGAAGGCGCGCGAGCTGGTCAAGCTGCTCGCTCTCGCGCCGGGACGCAGCCTTCATCGCGAACAGGCGATGGACGTCCTCTGGCGCGAACAGGCGCCGGCCGCTGCGGCGAACAACCTCTACCAGGCCGTTCACGCCGCCCGCCGCGCGCTCGGCGCCGAAGTTCTCGAGGTGCGAGACGAGATGGTGTCGCTCGCGGCAGACGTCGAGGTCGACGTCGACGAGTTCGAGCGTGCCGCGCGCGAGGCGGAGCACGCACGGACCGTGGCTACCGTCCGAGCAGCGCTCGACCTCTATGCCGGCGAGCTGCTGCCGGAGAACCGCTACGACGACTGGGCGATCGACGCCCGCGACCGGCTTGCAGGCCTGCACGCCCGTCTGGGCGAGCAGCTCGCCGAGCTCGGGGCGGGCATCGGGTCGAGGCGTTTGCCGACCGACGCGAGCTCGTTCATCGGACGCGCACACGAGCTCGGCGAGCTGCGTGCACAGCTCGCGCGCACACGGCTCCTGACCCTCGCGGGCACCGGTGGAGCAGGCAAGACCCGGCTCGGGCTCGAGCTGGCTCGCGGCGCCCAGGGGGCGTTCGCCGGCGGCGCGGTGCTCGTCGAACTGGCTGGGGTGAGCGATCCGGCCACGGTGCCGGTGGCCGTCGCCGCCGCCCTCGACGTCCGTGGCCTCCCCGAGCAGACGCTGCTCGACACGATCTGCGACTTCCTCGCCGAGCGGATCCTCCTCCTCGTGCTCGACAACTGCGAGCACCTGATCGGTGCGAGCGCCGAACTGGTCGGCGCCGTGCTGCGCACGTCCCCGAACGTGACGGTGCTCGCCACGAGCCGCGAGCCGCTTCGCGTTCCCGGAGAGGTCGTGTTCCGTGTGCCGTCCCTGTCGATCCCGGACCCGGCCGGCTCGCTCTCCCCGGCCGAGCTCCTCCGCTACGAGGCGGTCGAGCTCTTCGTCGACCGTGCCGAGTCGGCGCTTCCGGGCTTCCGGCTCGACGAGCGCAACGCGAGCGACGTCGCGCGAATCTGCTTCCGACTCGACGGGCTCCCACTCGCGCTCGAGCTCGCCTCGGGCCGGCTCGGCGGGCTGAGCCCGTCGGCGATCGCCGAGCGCCTCGACGACCGCTTTCGCCTGCTGCAGTCCGGCAGCCGCACCGCGCCGACGCGGCAGCAGACACTGCTGGCCACGCTGAAATGGAGCCACGACCTGCTCGAGGAGGACGAGCAGCGCCTGTTCCGGCGCCTCTCCGCGTTCTCGGGTGGCTTCAGCCTCGACGCCGCCGAGGTCGTGTGCAGCGACGACGGCCTCCCCCGAGTCGCCGTCGCCGACGTGCTTGCCCGCCTCGTCGCCAAATCGCTCGTCGCAGCGGGCGAGGTCGACGGCGAATGGCGGTACGACCTGCTCGACACGATGGCGGCCTACGCGGGGGAGCGGCTCTCCGATGCGGGCGAGACGCACGAGGTCGCGCGACGGCACATCGCGTGGGCGACCGGGCTCGCGAGGCGCGAAGGAACGTCGCGACGTCTCGATCCGGAGGCGGCGAATCTGCGCCGCGCGCTCTCGAACTCGCTCGCCAGCGACCCTCACGCCGCGCTCCGGCTCTGTGTTGCGGTATGGCCGTTCTGGCTTCGGCGGATCGATCTGGGCGAAGCACAACGACGGTTCGCGGCGGCGCTCGACGCAGCGCCCGAGCGCTCGGCTCTGCGCATCGAGGCACTTCGTGCGGCAGCCGCGATCGACTTTCGTGCAGGCACGCTGCGGAGCGGCAGCGAGCGAGCCGAGGAGGCGTACGAGATCGCCGCCGGGCTGGGCGACGCGCGGGAGGAATGGCGGGCGCTGCAGTTCCTCGTCGAGCTCGCAGTCGCGATCGATGACCCCGACAAAGCGGCGGAGTGGGTGGAGCGCGGCCTCGTGCTCGCGCGCCGCGAGGGCTACGCCGCGGGCGAGGCAGTCAGCATCTACACGCTGGGCGTCGCCCGCTGGCTCTCGGGCGACCTCGAAGGTGCCGACGTGCTCCTCGCTGAGAGCCTGGTGAGGTTCCGCGAGCTCGAGTCCGGCGAGGAGCCGATTCCGTCGCTTCTCAACATCGCGGAGGTCCGAACCGACGATCCTGCCGACGTGTCTTCGCGTCGAGTCGTGTTCGAGGACACGCTGCAGCCGTTCGTCGAGCTGTCGTCCTCCGGAGCGACGGGCTACGTCCTCGCCAACCAAGCGACGATCGCACGCCTCCGCGGGGACGTGGACCGAGCGCGAGCTCTGCTCGACGCGAGCGCGGCGCGATTCGCCGACCTCGGCGACCAACGCGGTGAGGCATCGGTTCTCGCACGACGTGCGTTCCTGCAACTCGAGGAGGGCGACGTCGAGGGGGCCCGAAGCTGTCTCGAGCACGCACTCGGCATCCGCAGCAACCTGAACGACCGCCGCGGCGTCGGACTCGCACTGACCGGTCTCGGCCTCGTCGACACGGTGGCCGGCGACTTCGAGCGGGCCGAACGTGAGCTGACCGAGGCCTGCGAGTTGTTCCGGCGTGCCGGCGACCGCTGGGGCCTCTCGAGCTCGTTGTGGCGCGTGGCCGACCTCGCCCGCGTCCGCGGGCGCCTCGACGACGCGTGGGCTGCGCTGGAAGACGCGCGCCGGGTGGTCTCCGAGACGGGGCGGCATCGGTGGCTCGGCCACACGGACGCCGCGCTGGCCGAGATCGCGCTGCTCAAAGGCGACCGCGAGCTCGCACTGTCGCTGCTCGCAACTGCCCGCGACGAGTACGCGGCGGCGAAGGACGAGCACGGTGTCGCGGTCGTCGAGCACCGCCTCTCCGAGACCGCCAAGACGACGCAAAGAGCGCGCAAAGGGAGCAGCGGTACCAATGGTCGAAAGCGACCAGCGAAAGGACGACCGAGATGACAGACACATTGGCGCCGATCCTCGGCGAGGCGACGGTTCAGGAGTTGCGCGATGCGACGCGCGGCGCCGTGCTCACAGTGGTCGACGAGGGCTACGAGGAAGCGTGCGGGATCTGGAACGGCGTTCACGACGACCGCCGGCCGGCGCTCGTCGTGCGCTGCAGCGGCGCGGCCGACGTGATCGCCGCCGTCGGCTTCGCCCGCAGCCACGACCTCCCGGTCGCGGTGCGGGGCGGCGGGCACAGCATCGCCGGCTTCTCGACTTGCGATGGAGGCATCGTGATCGACCTCGGCGAGCTACGGGGTGTTCGTGTCGATCCGTCGACGCGGCGCGCGTTCGTGGGCGGCGGCGCCACGTGGGCTGACGTCGACCACGAGACGACCGCGCACGGCCTCGCGACGACGGGCGGGCTGATCTCGACCACGGGCGTCGGCGGCCTCACCCTCGGCGGTGGGATCGGCTGGTTGATGCGCAAGCACGGCCTCGCGTGCGACAACCTCGTCGGCGCGGACGTCGTCACCGCCGACGGCCGGCTCGTGCACACGAGCGAGACGGAGCGGCCCGAGCTGCTGCGCGGCCTGCGCGGCGGCGGCGGGAACTTCGGGATCGTGACCGAGCTCGAGCTGGCGGTGCACCCGGTCGGCCCGATCGTCTACGCGGGCCCGATCTTCTACCCGGCCGACGCCGCCTCCGACCTGCTGCGTACGTTCCGCGAGTGGGCGCCCGGAGCACCGGACGAGATCACGGCCCTCGTCAACTTGACCACCGCGCCGCCGCTGCCGGTGATTCCGGAGGAATGGCACGGTCGCAAGGTCTCGGCGTTCATCGGAATGTCGGCGGGCGCGACCGAGTCCGGAGCCGCGCTGATCGCGCCGTTCCGTGAGGTCGCCGAGCCGATCGCGGACCTCTTCGGACCGATCCCGTACACGGTGATGCAGTCGCTGATCGACCCGCTGTGGCCGAAGGGGATCCAGGCGTACTTCAAGGCGACGAATCTGGCGAAGCTCGATGACGCCCTGATCGACGAGCTCTGCCGGAAGCACCTCGAGGCACCCGGCGCGCAGTGCGAGATCCATGTCCACCAGATGGGCGGAGCGATGGCGCGGATCGCCGACGATGCGTCGTCGTTCGGCGAGCGGTCGATGCCGTATGTGCTCAACGCCGTCACCGGGTGGCACGACGACGGCGACGCCGAGGCGCACGTCGGCTGGTCTCGCAGCGTGATCGCGGCTGCAGCCGCCGCATCGACGGGACGCGCGTACACGAACTTCATCACCGATCGTGACGCGGCTCGCGCGTCATACGACCCTGCCACCTACGAGCGGCTTGCGTCGCTCAAGGCGACGTATGACCCGACGAACCTGTTCCAGCTGAACCAGAACATCGAGCCGGCGGCCGCCTGAGGTCGAGCGAGAGACGGGCGGCGGAGCGCATTTTCGCCTCTGCCGCCCGTCAGGCTGCGAGCGCGGCCTCGCCGCGTGGAGTCACGAGAACGACCGCCTCACCGTTCGAACGATCGATCCGGATCAGCCCGTCGATCAGCGCGTCCTCCCACACGGTCAGACGCGGGCAGTGGCTGTGCCACGCCTCGATCGCCTCGCCGTAGGTGCGCGGCCGAACCGCGAGCCACGAGAGCAGCTCGCGGGTGGACGAGGTGACGATCTGGCCGGACATCTCTCCAGTATGCGCGCTGCCCTCGAGACGACCGAGGGCCGCTCGCGCGGCCCTCGGTTCGTCAGTCCTTGTACGGATCGCGAACGTCGCGACCGGCCATTGCGACACCGAGCGGGCGGAGCGTCCGCGTCACCCGGATCGTCTTGCCATGGGCGGCGAGCACCTCGGGGAGGCGCTTGTACACCTCCGGCGCCTCGTCGGCCCCACCACCAATCAGGACGATGCCCTGCTCGCGCAGGCGGGACTGGACGCCCGGCCAGTCGACGCGGCCCGGCGCGACCTGCTCCTCCAGCCACGTCTTGCGGAGCTTGGAGCCGTGCTCCGGGCACGTGCCCTCGCGGTCCGAGACGACAGGGCAGTCGCGCCACGTGCACGCCCATCGCTTGCGGCGGCGCACCCGGCCCGCCGCCTGCGTCCGGCTCATCACGCGACCGGCGCCGTGCACGGTGGAGTAGAGCGCGTCGGCGTTGTCGTCCGACTCGACGCCCTCGAGCACGACCGACTCGTCTCCCATCGAACCGCCGACGAAGCCCTCCTGGCCCGGCCGCGCAGGCGTGCAGCCCTTGCGGATCACCCAGTACGTGCGGCCGAAGTGCTCCTCCCGCCACGCGAAGTTGTGATGGTTGTGCACCTCGTGGACGGCCTCGGCGCCCAGGATCTCGAGCACCTTTGCCACGACGACGTCGCGGCCGGCGTACGCGTACTCGCCGGCGAGCTCCATCGCGGCGACGTAGGCGGCACCGAGCTCCGATCCGACCTCGAAGAGGACCGGCCGTGAATCCATCTCTCCCTCGACCGCCCGATCGCCGAACTTCTTTCCCTCGGCGAGCGCGAGGAAGCCGGACGCGGTCTTGTGCCCGAAGCCGCGCGAGCCGAAATGCACGCCGACCCACACGTTGCCCTCGTTGTCCTCCATCAGGTTGACGTAGTGGTTGCCCGAGCCGACCGTGCCGAGCTGCGACGCAGCCAGCTGCGCGAGCGTCCGCTGCGGGGCGAACTCCGCCCGCTGGATCTTGTCGAGCACCGGATGCTCGACGCGCTCCTGCGCAGGCACGCCCATGCCGAACGAGATTCGGCGCGTGATCTCGCGCATGACGATCTCGACGCCTCCGAGGGCGTCCAGGTCGCGGCGGGTCAGCTGCGTCTGCGCAGCCTTGTTGCCGCAGCCGATGTCGTAGCCGACACCCGACGGCGACACGTAGCCCTCGTAGGCGATGCCGCCGCCGATCGGCTGGCTGTAGCCGGGGTGGTGGTCCGCGCAGAGCACGCCGAACGCGGCGTCGCCCGCCTCCATGCACCGCTCGAGCTGAGCGAGGCTCCGCTCGTCGACGGTTCCGAACATCTTGATCGTGCTCAACGTCGACCTCCTCTCTACCTGTCGTGGGCTGCAGTCGTCGAAGACACCGGGCGGATTCGAACCGCCGTGTCGCGCTTTGCAGGCGCGCGCCTCGCCATGCTCGGCCACGGTGCCAGGGCCCCCGAGAGGACTTGAACCTCTGCGCGCGGGGTCGAAGCCCGCTGCTCTGCCACTGAGCTACGGAGGCGGGAAGTGCGGATGGAGGGGGTCGAACCCTCATGACCTCTCGGCCGCCGGCTTCTGAGGCCGGTGCGTATCCCAGGTTCCGCCACATCCGCGTCGTGTGGAGCGAACCGGCGAGCCGCAGGCTCGTCGTTCGGAGCGTGCGGCTCGCCGTCCCGCGTCATGCGGCCGGCCGCGGGCGCTGAAGCTCGCGGCGTGCCGCTTCCAGGCGCGCCTTGCGGCGCGCTTCGAGCTGCACGACCTTGGCGGGGCGCTGCACCGCAGCAGGACGCGCCGCAAGACGTACGAGCTGGAGATGCATCTCGGCTCCTCTCTGTCGTCGTAGGGCGCTCGCAGCGCCCCCCGCTCTCTCAGAGGGCGCCGCGAGCGAAGTCCGAGATCAGCTGCGGCGTCGCGGTGTCGAAGCCCACGACGTCGAGCATCCCCGGATCGTTCGGGTCGGCGATCGAGAAGCCGTTCGAGACCAGGCCGACCACGACCAGCCGCGCGTCGATGCCGGACGCGTGGCGATAGTCGCGGAGTGCCTGAGCCGGGTGGATGTCACCCGCCCAGGTCTCGGAGTCGGTGTAGATCACGAACGTGTCGATCTGCCGCTTGCGCGCCTGCGCGTACAGCATCGGCAGCGCGCAGTCCGTCGCGCCGAACGGCAGGCCGGACACGGCGTTCACCGCGTCGTCGAGCCGCTGCCGCGGTGAGATCGGAAGCGGCGTGAGGCCCGTTGCGCCGAAGGACGCACGACGCGTGCCGACCGTCCAGCCGCGCCGGCCGGCGTGGAAGCCGACCACCTCGTAGCGCGACTCCGTCGCCGCCGTCACGAGCGCCAGCGCGGCAGAGGCGTCGCGCGGGGTGAGACCCGGCACGCCTGCGACGAAGCCGCCGCCCATCGAGCCCGACACGTCGAGCGCGAGCAGCACGCGGTTGCCGGTGGCCTCGACGTTCCCGAACGCCGCGTAGAACGAAGCGTCGAGCACGTCGACGATCTCGCGCACCGGCGCCCACTCACCGCGGCCGCGAGCACCGCGGCCGGACGCGTACGTCCGAAGCGCAGCGAGCACGGCGATCGGGTGGATGCGTGCCTTGCGGATGCGGTCGCCGTCACCCAGCTGGGCGACGGCCCGCGCGGCGCCGTCCGAGCCCGGTGCGATGACGCCGACGCGGGTCATCGTGGCCAGGTTGCGGATCAGCGCCGTCATCGGCATGTCGGCCAGCAGCGCCTCCCAGACATCGGCGGAGGTCAGGTGCTCGGGCTGCAGCGCCTCGCGCGGCAGGCCGTACTCGGTCACCAGTGCCGCCGCCTCCCGTGCGGTTGCCGCCTCCTGGGCACGGGCGAAGCCCTCGACCAGACGCGGCAGGCCACCGGTCTCGCCGCCGCGGACGATCCACTCGAACAGGCGAGCGTGCTCGTCCGAGACGTCGAGCGTCGGGTTGCCGGCGCCGACGCGGCCCGCCGGGTGCGCCAGGCGCAGCAGATCACGGTGCGTCACACCGTTTCGGCGGCGGTACTTGACCGCCTGGTACGCGAGTGCCTCGACGGGCTGCGACGCGTACCACTCGCCGATTGCTCGGCGCAGCGAACCCGAAGGCGCTCACCAGATAACCGAGCCACTCCGGCCCGCGACGATCGTGCAGACAGGCCCGCCAGGGATCGAACCCGGACCGGCGAGGTTGGAGCTCGCCATGCTTCGCCGTTACACCACGGGCCTTCGAAGCGGACGACCCGGGTCGAACGGGCCTCCCCGGGGTGGCGCCCCGGCGCTCTTCCCGCTGAGCTACGTCCGCCAAGTGACACGCCCGGCTGGAGTCGAACCAGCGGCCGCTGCCGTCGCAGGGCAGTGCTCTTCCTCTGAGCTATGGGCGTACAGGAGCCTCCGGCAGGAGTTGAACCCACACTTCGACCGTACAAAGGGCGCGTGCTTGCCGTTGACACTACGGAGGCCTGTGACCAGTGGAGACGGCGGGAGTCGAACCCGACATCCTCCTCGTTGCAAGCGAGGCGCTCTGCCGATTGAGCTACATCCCCGGGAAATCGATGCGGACGGGTGGAGTCGAACCACCACAGCACGAGGCGACGCGGTTACAGCGCGCTGAGCTCACCAACCTGCTCAGCGTCCGCAAGACGTACGAAGGGCGGCCGGCCGGGTTCGAACCGGCGCCGACGGGGCTCACAACCCCGGGTGCTTCCGTCTACACCACGGCCACCACGAAGCGGGGACGACCGGACTCGAACCGGCGGCCTCTCGCCTGACAAGCGAGCGCTCTCGCTCTTCTGAGCTACGCCCCCGAAGGAGATAGCGCGGGTGGGATTCGAACCCACGGTCTCGAGCTCATGAGGCTCGCGAGGACAGCCCCTCCTCTACCGCGCAGTCTGGCCGGCAGGAGTCGAACCTGCGATCTCCGGCGCCCGAAGCCGGCGGGGTGGCCAGCTCCCCCACGACCAGATGGATCGAAGCACCCCCGGCGGGACTCGAACCCGCAGCTTCCGGGTTGAGGGCCCGGCGTCATCGCCCGTTTCGACCACGGGGGCGTGACGAGCTCCGGCGGCAGGGCTCGAACCTGCGCTCTCGCGATTAACAGTCGCGCGTCTTACCGACTCGACCACGCCGGAACGAAGGCGGAAGGAGAGGGAGTCGAACCCCCAAGGCCCGCAGGCCCACCCGTTTTCGAGACGGGATACCGCACCGATGGCAGTCCTTCCGAGAGTGGCCCCGGCAGGCGTCGAACCTGCACCGCCCCGGGTAAGAACCGGGAGCTCTGCCCGTTGAGCTACGGAGCCGTGAGGTGTGACCGGCAGGGATCGAACCTGCGACGCCCCGCGTTTCAGACGGGCGCTCTACCGAGCTGAGCTACGGTCACACGAAGTCGGCGGAGCCGGAGCTCGAACCGGCGACCTCCTCCTGTATCAGAGAGGCGCTCTGCCATCTGAGCTATCCGCCAAGTGGGCGAGGCTGGGCTCGAACCAGCAGCCTCTTGTTTGTGAGACAAGCGCTCTCCCGTTGAGCTACTCGCCCGTGCGAGATCCGGGACAAGGGATCGAACCTCGATCTCCACGTTCAGAGCGTGGCGTCCTACCGTTAGACGATCCCGGAACGTTGTTCTTGTCTGCTGTCGTCACGCGCGAGCAGCAAGAGGCCCGGCGGTCGTCGCCTCTCCGTCCATCTCTCCGGTCGCGGAGCGATCGACGCAGCAGGCGAGTGCCGCTCAATGAGCCACAGTCGCATCCTCATGTCTCGTTCGACCGTCGGTCGAACGATGTTTTCCATGCCTCTCGCCTACCCTTCGACCCTGGATCGGCGATTCACTCGTTCTGCGCACGTCCTTCAGTGATCGCCGTCCTACGTGGAGGGGCTTTGGAGCCCGAGCTCTCGGTCGCCGTGCTTGAAAAACTGCAGGCTAAAGCCGACGCTATTGTCCAGCGTCCTTTTGCAGCGCACGGCGCAGAGATGTCTTTCTCTCTCAGGCGGGGCCTCGATTCGGTCTAGCGCGTATTCACGTTGAGCATCACCGTTGGTTCGTGTGGTCGTTCAGGAACGGGCACAAAAAAGGCGACCCAGCTGGGTCGCCCTCGACTGCTCGGGAATGCGCATCGAAACTAGAGCGCGCACCTCGCAGCGAGGGCTGACATGAAGCCGGACCGGCGGGTCTCGTCGCCGAGCTGCCGGCACGGCTTGGCCCAAACGGCTGGCACCGTTTCGGCAAGCTTCAACTGGATGTCCGTATTCCTGTGCATCGTCTGGATCGGTCTCCCGGCGCGCACGATAGACGAAAGCTCAGACGTTCGCAAGGCTTCCATACGAATATCTGACATGTGGTCGGTCGCGCGCCCAGCGATAAGCGAATCGAAAAGCGTCGCGCGCTTTCGCCGCAGCCGCGGCACCGCTACCGAAAGATGTCCAGAAGCTCGGCGTCGGGGAGGGCAGCGCCCGCTACGGCGTCAGCTCGTACGGAAAGCGCGTCAGGGTCTCGCTGCCGTCGTCCGTGACGAGCAGGAGGTCCTCGAACCGCACCTCGCCGATACCGCCGACCGTCAGGCCCGGCTCGAGCGCGATCACGTCGCCGGCGACCAGCGGAGCATGGCCCGTCAAGCCGAGGGACGGAGACTCGTGCACGTCGAGGCCGACGCCGTGGCCGAGTGAGAACTGGAAGCCGTCGTCCGGATCCTCCCCCCGGCCGGTTCGCTGCGTTCGGTGTCCTGCCGACTCGAACACGTCGCAGACGAGGGCGTGGAGCTCGCGCCCCGTGATCCCCGGCCGAACCGCCTCACGCGCGCGTTCGAGTCCCTCGCGGACGAGCGTCTCGAGCGCCCGGACCTCGTCCGGGACCTCACCGACGACGAACGTCCTGGTCATGTCCGCCCAGCAGCCGGACTGCTCGTCGCGCGGCCAGAGGTCGATCACGATCGGCAGGTTCGCCGGCAGCGGCCCCGACCCGGGATCGTGGCCGGATCCCTGCCACACGGACGAGACGATCACATCGGGCGGGGCCGGGGCACCGTGCAGCCGGCAGACCTCGCGGAGCACGGCCCGGACGTTCTCCGCAGTCAACGGCTCACCGCGATGCACGAGGCGGTCGCCGTCGGGCACGGCTTCGTGGAGCACGGTCGCGGCGGCCGCCATCGCCGCATCCGCTGCGGTCTGCGCCCTGCGGATGCCGGCGAGCTCCGCCTCCGACTTGACGCGTCGCCTGGCCGCGACGGCAGCGTGATCGGGACGCAGGACGAGCCCGTCGGAGCGCAGCCGGTCGGCGACCGCCACCGGCATCTCCGGATCGACGACCGCCTCTCGCACACCCATCGCCGCAGCAGCGCGAGACGCCAGCTCGACGTCGACCTCGTAGAAGCTGAGGCCGCTGTCCAGCAACTCGTAGAGGCCGAGATCGGCCATGTCGTGCAGAACCGCCTCGGGCGCCGCCGCCGCAATCCGGGCGCGCTCGAGCGGGCTCGCGAGAACGTGCATCTGCTCGCCTACGACACCGAGCAAAAACGCGTCGCCGATCGATACCGGAAGCTCGTGGCGCATCGCCCCCGAACGCTCCGTGTCGCCGTGGAACAGGAAGTCGGTCATGGCGTCGGTCAGGCTAGCGGCGACGCCTCAACTCTTTTCGTGGTGGCGCCCTCCCGCGTCGACGCCGATCCCTCAGTCGGCGTCGACGCGGTCCCCCAAGGCAATCCGCTCTAAGACGTCCCAGCCAGTGGCGCCGCGGGCCTGTTGCCGTCGACGACGACGATCGACTGCGGCGCCGGCGGAAGAAGCAGGAGGTGGCTTTCAACGACGGCGGCGGCGACGTCGCTGAGCTTGCGGCCGTTGTGCTGCGAATGGTCGCGCAGCATCTCGAAGGCTCGGTCGGCGTTGGTCGAGTGGCGGGCCATCAGGATGCCTTTGGCCTGCTCGATCAGCGCGCGGCGGCCGAATGCCCCTTGCAGGCTCTGGTACTCGCTGAAGCGCTGGAGGGTGATGTCGATGGCGCTCTGCAATTCGTCGGGAGTGCCGTCGATGATGTAGGCGAACACGCCTCGTCTTGCGGCCTCGTGGATGTATTCGGGATCGCCTGCGTGGAGAATCGCGATCACGGGGCAGCTCGCCTCGCGGACGATCTCGGAGATCAGCTCCAGCGCGTGCACCGAGCTTTCCCCGAGGCCGACCAGCGCGACGTCCGGATGCTCCCTGGCGGTGACGGCGCCGACCTCCTTGACATAGATCTCGCGCGCAATCACGTCGTGTCCCAGCCCGATGACGACCTGGGCCAGGAGCTCCAATCGTTCGCGCTTCTCGTTGGCGATCAGAACGCGCAGATGCTGTGCCTCGAGCTCAGACATGGTTAGCGGAACGTGTCTCATCGCCCTGCGCTTCCGGTGTGCCGCAACCGCTGACGGACCGACTCGACGACGAAGAACCGATCGGCGGCACGCACGACCACGCCGCCTTCGAAGTGGACCGGTGCGACGACAAACCGATCGGCGATGCCCCGGTGGGCCTCGGCCACGGTGGGCAGCGTGTGCCTGCAGTTCGGCCGGGTGCACTCGCAACGAAGCTCGGGGACGAGACCGACACGGTCGCGGTTCGAAGCCCGCCGCGCCTCGCTCAAGGCGACTGCCTGACGCGGCCGAGTCCGCTGACGTGCCCACAGGGTCGAGCCTGGTGACGCCGGTGGCACGCCCGGGACGGTCGGATATGCGCCCCTTCGCGTCGGCAATGCCACTACGGGTGCTTCAGCCACGGTCCCCTCCGGTGATGGAAACGAATCGCCGGCGATACTGATTCGGCCGGCCGCACTGCTCCTACCCGCGCGGCTGTGGGAGGACATTTCGCCGGGCCACGTGGCATGAGGCCCGACGTTCACTCCGCAGGTACCGATCCTTATGGCACCGCGAGACGACGAGGCTATCACGGAGGTTCTCCCGCGCTGCTGTCTCTGCCGAGACCGTGCCGAACTCGACCGCCCAGTTTGCGAGAACCCTCCGCCTTGACATTTCCGGTGGGATTTAGTCAAATGCATAAGTCAGATGGCTAAGACTGCCAGTCGTCCCGGATACGAGACCGAGCAGGCGCTCCTCGACGCCGCCGAGCGGCTGCTCGTCGAGGTCGGCGCAGCCGGGATCACGACGCGGCAAGTGGGAAAGGCGGCCGGGGTGAACCACGGCCTGGTCCACTACTACTTCGGGTCCGTGGAGCAGCTGCTCGTGCGCGTGCTCGAGCGCTTCACCGAGCGGCTGATCGAACGGCAGCGGCAGATGTACGCGGAGGAGGCGCCGTTTCTCGAGAAGTGGCGCACGGCGATGGCCTACCTCGAGCAGGATCTGCCGTACCAGAAGCTCTGGTTCGAGTTACAGGCACTTGCCTGGAATCGGCCCGAGCTCCAAGAGCAGCTCGCACGGGTGCATGCCGAGTGGCGCGCCGTCCTCACCGAGGCCTTCGCTCCCGTACGCGAGCAACTCGGGCTCGAGCTGCCGCTCGAGGCGCTGGTCACGCTCGTGTACACGTTCAACGAGGGGATCATGTTCGAGCGGCTCTCGGGGATCGAGACCGGACACCGGGGGCTCCTCGACTGGATCGACGGCTGGCTCGAGGGGAGGATCAGATGACGATCGAACTGGGGCGCTCGATCACGCGCGAGCAGACTCGGGCGCGCTATCCCGACGAGGAGGGCCACGTCGAGCGCGAAGGGGTGAAGCTCTACTACGAGATCTACGGCGAGGGAGAGCCGACGGTCTTCCTCGTGCCGACCTGGTCGATCATCCACTCGCGTCACTGGAAGATGCAGATCCCGTACCTCGCGCGGCATTGCCGCGTGCTCACATTCGACGGTCGCGGTAACGGACGTTCGGACCGCCCGCCCGGGCCCGACGCGTACCGCGAGGAGGAGTTCGCCGAGGACGCGCTCGCAGTGATGGACGCGACCGGCACGGAGCGCGCGGTGTTGGTGTCGGTGTCGCGAGGCGCGGAACGGTCGCTGCTGCTCGCCGCAAGCCACCCGGAGCGGGTCGAGAAGCTGGTCTTCATCGCGCCGGCCCTGCCGCTGCCGCCGGCGACGCCGCGCCTGAAGGCGATTCAGGAGTTCGGCGAGCGGCGCGACGAGTACGTCGGCTGGGGGAAATGGAACTGCCACTACTGGCTTGAGCACTACGAGGACTTCCTCGAGTTCTTCTTCTCGCAGGTCTTCACCGAGCCGCACTCGACGAAGCAGCGCGAGGACGCGGTCGGCTGGGGCCTCGAGACGACCCCGAGACGCTGATCGCGACCCAGCTCGCACCGCGGCTCCCGGACGAGGAGAGCGTGCGCGACCTGCTGTCGCGCATCGACTGCCCGGTGCTCGTCATCCACGGGAGCGACGACGCCGTGCGCCCCTGCGGCTCCGGTGCACGGCTCGCGGAGCTGGCGGCCGGCGAGCTCGTCGTCCTCGAGGGATCGGGCCATTTCCCCCACGCGCGCGACCCGGTGAAGGTGAACCTGCTGCTGCGGGACTTCGCCGTACCCGCGCCACCGCCGCGGAGCTGGGTCCGCGGCAGGTCCCGCCGCAAGCGCGCCCTCTACATCTCCTCGCCGATCGGGCTCGGCCACGCACAGCGCGACGTCGCGATCGCCGACGAGCTGCGCACGCTCCACCCCGACCTCGAGATCGACTGGCTGGCCCAGCACCCGGTCACGGCGGTGCTCGAAGCACGCGGGGAGCGGATCCACCCGGCGAGCGCCTTCCTCGCCAACGAGTCCCGCCACGTCGAGAGCGAGTCGGCCGAGCACGATCTGCACTGCTTCCAGGCGATCAGACGGATGGACGAGATCCTGCTCTCGAACTTCATGGTCTTCCACGACCTCGTGGGCGAGGAGCAGTACGACCTCTGGATCGGCGACGAGGCCTGGGAGCTCGATTACTACCTGCACGAGAACCCTGAGCAGAAGAGGACGCCCTACGTCTGGCTCACGGACTTCGTCGGCTGGCTGCCGATGCCGGACGGCGGCGACGACGAGGCGTTCCTGACCGGCGACTACAACGAGGAGATGATCGAGCACATCGCGCGCTTCCCGCGCGTGCGCGATCAGGCCGTCTTCGTCGGCAATCCGGAGGACATCGTCCCCGAGCGATTCGCATCCCGACCTGCCCTGGATCCGCGAGTGGACGCAGGAGCACTACGCGTTCGCGGGTTACGTCACCGGCTTCGATCCCGCCGAGTTCGCCGATCGGGCAGCCGCTCAGGGCCGAGCTCGGCTACCGCGAGGACGAGCAGGTCTGCATCGTCACCGTCGGCGGCTCGGGCGTCGGCGGCGACCTGTTGCGACGGGTGATCGCCGCCTTCCCGGAGGCGAAGGAACGGGTGCCGGCGCTGCGGATGATCGTCGTCGCCGGGCCGCGGATCGACCCGGAAACGCTGCCGGCGCATGACGGGCTCGAGGTGCGCGCCTACGTCCACCAGCTCTACCGGCACCTGGCCGCCTGCGATCTCGCCGTCGTCCAGGGCGGACTGACGACGTCGATGGAGTTGACGGCAAACCGACGGCCGTTCTTGTACTTCCCGCTCCGCCACCACTTCGAGCAGAACTTCCACGTACGCCACCGGCTGGAGCGCTACGGCGCCGGACGCTGCATGGACTTCGAGAACGACGGCCCCGACGAGATCGCAGCAGCGATCGCCGCGGAGATCGGCCGCGAGGTCGACTATCGGCCGGTCGAGTCGGACGGCGCCGCGCGGGCGGCGGCACTGATCGCCCCGCTGCTCGAAGAGGGCAAGGGACGAAGGCCTCGCGTGCCGCGCCCGTGCCGCCCGACAGCCACTTCTTGAAAGGAGCTCACATGCACACGGGACACGACAAGCCCGCTTCCTTCCACAGGTCGCCGCAGGAGGCGATGGAGGCACCGGTGGAGGAGTTCCTCTACCTCGCGTGTTTGCACGAGGGCACCGGTGTGGAGGCGCCCGACTTCCTGGCCGTCGTCGACGCCGAGAAGGGCCGCATCGTGCACGAGCTGCCGATGCCGAACGTCGGCGACGAGCTCCACCACTTCGGCTGGAACCGCTGCTCGTCGGCCTGCCACGGCCCCGACCGCTCGCACCTGATCGTGCCGGGCTTCCGCTCCTCGCGCATCCACATCGTGAACGTCGCCGACGACCCGCGCGCGCCGCGGATCGAGAAGGTGATCGAGCCGGAGGAGGTCGTGCGCGAGACCGGCTACACGCGACCGCACACCGTCCATTGCATGCCGGGCGACAACATCGTCATCTCGATGCTCGGCGACGCGGACGGGAACGGCGCGGGCGGCTTCGCGGTGCTCGACGCCAAAACGTTCGAGGTCAAGGGCCGCTGGGAGAAGGACGGCGAGACGCCTCCCTTCAACTACGACTTCTGGTACCAGCCGCGCAAGAACGCGCTCGTGTCGTCGGAGTTCGGCGAGCCGAACGCCTATGAGAAGGGATTCGACCTCGCCGACGTCACCGCAGGCCGCTACGGCAGCCGGCTCCATTTCTGGAACCTGAGCGAGCGGAAGCTCGAACAGACGGTCGACCTCGGGGAGACGGGACTGATCCCGCTCGAGGTGCGCTGGCTCCACGATCCCGAAGCGGAGCAGGGCTTCGCGGGCGCGGCGCTCTCAAGCACAATGTGGCGCTTCCGCCGCGACAACGGCGGCTGGGGCGCCGACCGCGTAATCACGGTCGAGGGCGTCGAGCAAGAGGGTTGGCCGTTCCCCGTCCCCGGGCTGATCACCGACCTCGTCCTCTCGATGGACGACCGCTTCCTCTACTTCGCCAACTGGCTGCACGGCGATGTGCGCCAGTACGACGTCTCCAACCCGGCGAAGCCGAGGCTGACCGGCCAGCTCTGGCTCGGCGGCGTGCTCGGCAAGCCGAGCGACGGCGACGCGCGAGCTGAGCGGCGGTCCGAACATGCTCCAACTCTCCTATGACGGGCGCCGCCTGTACGTGTCGAACTCGCTCTACTCGACCTGGGACAACCAGTTCTACCCGGAGCTGCGCTCGTGGCTCCTGCGGATCGACTGCGCACCCGAACGGCGGCATGGAGATCGACTCGGACTTCTTTGTCGATTTCCGTGACCGTCCTCACGGCCCAGCGCGGGCACACGAGGTGCGCCTCCAGAACGGCGACTGCACCACGGAGATCTTCCAATGATGCTCGCGCACATCATGGGGGTACCGGTCGAGGAAAGCGTGCTCCAGCTCGCGCCCGTCAGCGCAGCGCTCGTGACCGCCGTCGCGATCGCCGGTCGGACGACGCTTGGCCGGCTCCGACGCCGGCGCCGTCACCAGTAACACCGCTCGGGTCGCGATGCACCGGTGATGCACGACACGATCGTCGTGGTTGCCGCACTGCCAAGGATCCGCTCAAGGCCACGAGGTCGGCGAATCGGCTGCGGCTTCAGGAGTGGAGCGCGTAGGCCACGGCCTGTTCGAACGTCATCTCGCGGCCGATCACGAGGGCGGCGGCGTAGCGCTCCTCGCCGAGCTCGGACGCGAAGGCGTTGCTCGTCAGCTCGTTCAAGCGCCGTTCTTCCCCGGGTGTCGGGGCGTGTCCCGTTTCCTCACGCAGCGTTTCGATTGCGCCCAGGAGCCTGACCGCCCGCTCCGCCTCGCCCTCGGTGGCGGCGAGCGCGGCCAGCTCTCCCAGGCACCAGATCGCGAGTTCCTTGTCGACCAGCGCCCCGGCGTACTCGAGGCTCTCACGCAGGAGTGCCTGGGCCTCGTCGCGCCGGCCCTCGCGAGCCGCGACGGTGCCGAGGCCGACGAGGCTTTCCACGACTTTTCTCTCGTCGCCGAGCTCGCGGAAGAGTCCGATGCCTTCCTCGATGCGAGCCCTTGCCAGCGCATAATCGCCCTGTTCCAGTGCGAGCTCCGCCAGGTTGTTAGTGGCCACCGCGAGAAACCAGCTGTAGCCGCCCGCGCGCGCAAGCTCGGCGCCCTCGGTGAACGCGGCGGCTGCCCGCTCGTAGTCACCGAGCCCCTGAGCCGCCAGCCCTAAGCCGATCAGCGAGCTCGCGACACCTTCTGCGTCCTCTAGGCGGCGAGCGAGCATGAGTCGCTCGCGCATGAGCGCGCCTTGCCGCTGGTAGTCGCCGAGCCGGTGGGCGAGGAGGCCGGCCCCGAAGAGTGCCTTCAGGCGAGGCAGCGACTGGTTGTCGTGCGCTACGAGTGCCTCCTCGCAGCGGGTGCTCCCCTCGCGCAGATGACCGCGCACATACCAGAAACGCATCAGCGCGCCGGCGAGCCTGAGCTCTTCGTCGCCGAGGCCGGCGCGCCGCAGCGAATCGAGTGAGAGGCGCAAGTTGTCATGCTCTGCGTCGAGCAGTTCCAGCCAGGGCGCTTGCTGTGGCCCGGTCAGGTGGGACTCGGCTTCCTCGGCCAGGCGCAGGAAATACTCGGCGTGGCGGCGGCGAACGGCTTCACCGCCCTCGAGGTGCTCGAGCCGATCGACGGCGTACTCGCGGATCGTCTCCAGCATCCAGAAGCGCTCGTTCGAGTGGCGGAGCAGGCTCTTGTCGACGAGCGACTGGAGGGCGTCGAGGCTCGCGTCCGCGATCTCCTCGGCCGCCCCGAGGGTGCAGCCGCCGCGGAAGACCGCGAGCCTCGCGAAGAGGGACCTCTCCTCGTCGGTCAGCAGCTCGTACGACCACTCGATCGTCGCGCGGAGCGTCCGCTGGCGCTCAGGTGCGTCGCGAGCCCCGCCGGTCAACAGCGGCAGCCGCTGCTCGAGCCGCTCGAGAATCTGGGCCGGCGAGAGCGCCTTCACACGTGCTGCCGCCAGCTCGAGAGCGAGCGGCAAGTCGTCCAGGCGCCGGCAGATCTCCGCGACAGCGCCGTTCCCGCTGAAGTCCGGCTTGATCGCCTTGGCCCGCGCCACGAAGAACCCGACACCCTCCTCGGAAGTCAGCGAGGGCACCGGGTACTCCTGCTCTCCCCCGACGTGGAGGGGCTCCCGGCTGGTCACGAGCAGGGTGACCCCCGGGCACGCGGCGAGCAGGCCGGCGAGGTCGTCCGCCGCCTCCACCACATGCTCGAAGTTGTCGAAGAGCAACAGCGTCGCCGTCTCGCCGATGTGCTCTGCCAGCCCGTTGCTCGCCCCGACTGACTGCCGCGCCGTCTCCAGGACGAGCCCAGGGTCGCGGAGTGGAGCCAGTGGCACCCAGAAGACACCGCCGGGATGGTGCTCCGACACCGCCCCTGCTGCCTGGAGGGCGAGCCGCGTCTTGCCGGTACCGCCAGGCCCCGTCAGTGTGAGGAGGCGGACGTCTGGTCGAGACGCGAGCTCGTGGACGTCATACAGCTCCCGTTCGCGGCCCAGGAAAGGCGTGGCGGGAACCGGCAGGTTCGTTCGATGGAGGCTCTTGAGCGGCGCAAAGTCGCCATCCCCGAGTTGATAGATGCGCTCGGGCGCCGAGAGGTCCTTCAGCCGGTGCTCGCCCAGGTCACGCAGTCGGTCAGTGGCCACAAGCGCAGCGGTCGAGGCCGAGACCAGCACCTGACCGCCGTGGCCGCAGGCGGCAATGCGGGCGGCCCGGTGGACGTCGACGCCGACGTAGCCTTCCTCGCCCAGGTGCGGCGTCCCCGTATGGATGCCCATGCGCACTCGAATCGGACCCAGCTCTAATCCGTCGAGTGCTCGAGCGGCCGCCTGCAAGGCTCCCGGCGCAGTCGGGAAGGCGACGAAGAAGGCGTCGCCCTGCGTGTCGACCTCGACCCCCTGGTTGGCCGCGAACGCCGCACGCAGGACGCGGCGATGCTCCGCCAGCACCCGCGAGTACTCCTCGGCGCCCAGGTCGTGCAGCAGCGTCGTCGAACCCTCGATGTCCGTGAAGAGGAAGGTGACGGTGCCGGCAGGGAGATCACGCATCGACGGCTCAGAATCATGCGGCGGCGTATCGTCTACGTCCAGGACCTTTCTCACGAGTTCCCGTCAGGAAGCAATCGACTGTCCGGCCTTCGAACCGCCGAGATGCACGGGTGACTGGCCGCTCAGGCGTCGATGACCAATCCGTCCAGCTTGTGCGGATCCGCGATGATGTCGATTGCGACGATGCGGCCGCCTACCACGGTGAAGCCGACGACCGCGATCGGCCTGCGCGCCGGGAGCGACGACCAGCCCGGCAGCGCCGTTGACGAGCGCCGGCCGCGCGAACCGCGCGAACGTCGGAGCCCGCTCGAGGAGCTGACGCGCAACCGCTTGGGCGCCGATGACCGGTGGCCGCGCATGCGGCGGGACGCCGCCGCCGTCGATCCGGAAGACGACGTCGGGGTCGAGCACCGCGAGCAGCGCGTCGAAGTCGCCAGACCGCGACGCGGCGAGGAAGGCGTCGACGACCTCGCGCTGCTGCGCAAGGTCGGGATCCGGCTTCGGCGCGGCGCCGCGCACGCGCCGGCGGGCGCGACTCGCGAGCTGACGCGCGGCCGCCGGCGTGCGGTCGACGATCGGGGCGATCTCCTCGAACGGCACGCCGAACATGTCGTGCAGCACGAACGCGAGCCGCTCCGCGGGCGTGAGCGTGTCGAGCACGACGAGCAGCGCGAGGCCGACGGAGTCGGCGAGGATCGCCTCCTGCTCCGGATTCGTTTCGTCGTCGAGGCTGACGATCGGCTCCGGCAGCCAGCTGCCGACGTAGTCCTCTTGGCGCGACCGGCGCGAGCGCAGCATGTCGAGGCAGACGCGGCCGACGACGGTGGTGAGCCAGCCGCCGAGGTTGGCGACGGCGTCGGTGTCGGCACGGCTCAGCCGCAGCCACGCCTCCTGGACGGCGTCGTCGGCCTCGCTGAGCGAGCCGAGCATCCGGTAGGCGACCGCCTGCAGGTGCGGCCGGTAGCGCTCGAACTGCTCTAGCTGCCAGGCCTGCTCGTTCACCGTCACATCCTTCCGTCGGGATCCGTCATAGCAGTGACGAACCAACGGCGGCCAATGTGACGCCGCCGACCGTGACAAGCAGCTTCGCCTACCCATCCGAAACAGGAGAGAGCTCATGCAACCCAGATCCGAACTCGTCCCGCGACTCGAGCAGCCGGCGATCGACGTGCGCCAGCTGCGCAAGACCTACCCGGGCGGCGTCGAGGCCGTGAAGGGCATCGACTTCCAGGTCGCCGCCGGCGAGGTGTTCGGCCTGCTCGGCCCGAACGGCGCCGGCAAGTCGACCACGATCGGCATGCTCACGACCACGATCGCCCCGACCAGCGGCAGCGCGCGCGTCGCCGGCTTCGACGTTGCGAGCGAGCCGCTCGCCGCTCGCCGCGTCAGCAGCGTCGTCTTCCAGGACCCGGTCGTCGACCGCGCGCTCACCGGCCGGCGCAACCTCGACATCCACGCCCGCCTCTGGGGCGTCGATCCCGGCGCAGCCAGGAGCCGCATCAGCGAGCTCGCCCAGACGCTCGGCCTCGCCGAGCTCCTCGACCGGCCCGTCGCGAGCTACAGCGGCGGCGAGCGCCGCCGGCTCGAGATCGCCCGCGCGCTCGTCTCCGAGCCCGAGGTGCTGTTCCTCGACGAGCCGACGGTCGGCCTCGACCCGCGCATCCGCCACGAGCTGCTCGACGTGATCGGACGGCCTGCGCGACCGCAGCCGAGATGACGATCCTGCTCACCACGCACTACCTCGACGAGGCCGAGCGGCTCTGCGACCGGATCGCGATCATCCACGCCGGGCAGATCGTCGCGCTCGACACGCCGGCGCGCTCTGCTGGCCGGCCTCGGCCACGAGCTCGTCGAGCTGCGCGTGAACGGCGACGCCGCGACCGCGCTTGCCTCGCTGCGCGACGCGTGGCATCGCCGGCGACGACGCGTTCACCGTCGGCTCCACGCTCACGGTGCCGCTGCACGAGCACACCGCTCCGGACGCGATCGCCGCCATCCACGACGCCGATCTCGCCGCCAGCTCGATCAGCACCCGCCAACCAACACTCGACGACGTCTACCTCCAGCTCACCGGTGCACGCCTCGCCGACGCCGCCTGAACCGCAAACCGAAAGGAACACACAGACATGACCGCCATCAGCCCCGAAGCGATCCTGCCCCGCCGCCAGGTCACCCACAACCCGCTCGCGCCGCTCGCGACGCTGGCGGCGCGACGATTCCAGCTCAGCGCCCGCACGCCCCGCGAGCTCGTCGTGCCCCTGCTCACGCCGATCCTGTTCGCGCTCGTGATCGCACCCGCGCTCAAGCAGGCGCTCCACACCAGCACCGCCTACGAGGCCTTCGTCGCCATCGGCACGATCGGCCTGCTGATCCCGCTGAACACCATGTTCGCCGGGCTCGGCGTGATCGTCGACCGCGAGAGCGGCGCCCAGCGCGAGCTGCTCGCCGCCCCGATCCCGCGGCGACTGCTCGTGCTCGGCAACCTCGCCGTCGCGTTCGCGATCACCGCCCTCCAGGTCGCAGTGCTGATCGCGGTCGCGCTCGCGCGGGGCATTCACTTCAACGCGACCGGCACGGGCATCGTCTGGTTCGTCGCCGCGACGGCCCTCTTCACCGTCGGCATGTACGGGGTGGCCGAGACCCTCGCCAGCCGCGTTCCCAAATCGGAGGAGTACATCGCCCGCGTCCCCGCGATCGCGATCGTGCCCTGGTTCCTCGCCGGCTCGCTCTTCCCGATCAGCGCCCTGCCCGGCTTCCTCACCTGGTTCGCGAAGGTCCTCCCGCTCACCCACGGGCTCGCGCTCATCCGCTACGGGCTGCTCGGCGACAGCACCGGGCTCCACGACATCTGGAACATGCACAACACCACCCTGATGGCCACCCTCAGCCTCGCCGTCGTCGCCGTCTTCGCCGCCGCGCTCACCACCATCTCCATCCGCGTCTTCAACCGCTCTGCAGTCCGCTGAAAGGCGCGGCCCCTACCAAACGAAAAGCCCGCGGTCGCTCGCGGGCTTTTCCGCAAAAGTCGTCCCGGGAACAAACCGGCCAGCTTGCGTCGCGACGCGCACTCCCGTTCGCGACGCGCGTGATGCACCAGTGATGCACGCCGCCCTGGCGAGATCTGTTCAGGCAGACGCCCAAGAATAGGAAAAACCCTGCAAATCACAAGGTTTTTCCCTTAGCAGGCCATATAAGCCGGATTCTACGCCCCAACGGGCCTCACGCCACCGTTCTTGGCTCAACCACGCAGTTTGGCTCCGGCCACCGTTTCCGCCAAACCGCGCCTAATGCCGTGGCGGTGATGCACCGGTGATGCACGGCCTGAGTTGCGGGTACCAGCAACGTCGACATGACTTCGATCATGTGCGGAGGCAGGACCAGAGGTCGTTTCGCGGGTTGTAGATGTAGTGGCCGCCCGGTTGCTGCGGGCACGGCGGCTTTCCGTGTTCGTAGATGTCGGGCCTGAGCAGGTGCTGGGTGCCGATGAAGGCGCCGGTCGCGAACTCGAAGACCAGGAACTCGTACGACGGTGCTCTGTCGTCGAAACCAGGCGTGCCGGGTAGCGGCGGCAGGCCGACGCCCGGCGGCGCGCACAGCATCAGTGTCGGGTCGATGCGCGGCTGGATGCAGGTCCAGCCGGCCGCCGATAGCTGATCCGGCGTCAGGCCGTCGGCCTTTGCGGTGATGGCCGTTGCGCCACGCGAGCACAGCTGCCGTTACGGACAATCGCGATGTAGCGGAGCCTCGTGATCGTGGCTCTCATGTTCCTCCTTTCGGTTCGGGACCGTGGCTCACCGATGCGGGTTGATGCGCAGCACTCGGCCGGTGTCGTCGCGCACCCAGAGCGATCCAAAGCCGACGGCCAGCCGCACGGGAGAACCGCGCAACGCGAAGCCTGCCGACGATCCGGTCCGTACGCTCGGTTGATCCGGACGATTGCCTTCGCGTCGAGGTCAGCCACCCACACCGAACCGAAGCCGACGGCGACACCGATCGGCGCCGTACGTCCCGGTGACGGATCGACCAGGTCTGTTCGTCCGGCCGTTGATGCGCAGGACCGAGCCAGCGCAGTGACCGCCCGCCGCGCAGACCGCTCGCTCGTCGGCCGCCAGGAACGCACACGGCTGTGCCGAAGCGGAATTCTCGCCGCACGGTTGGTCGCCGGGGTCGATCCGGACGACCGGTTGGTCCGGCAGGCTCACCCAAACCGCCCCGGCGCCTGCCGCCACCGCCATGTGGTCGGAACAGCACGCACCCACGGGTCCGATCGGGACCGTCGCCACGACCTTGTTCGTCGCCGGGTCGATCCTGGAGACGCTGGGACCGCCTTTGTTCGCGACCCAGACCGCACCCGGCGTCGTCGCAATCCCCTCCGGTTCGGAGCCGACCGGAACGGGTCGACGCCAGCGAGTCGTTGCGGGATCGATGCGCAGGACGCTGTCGTCGGACACGCGTGCGATCCAGAGCGCGCCGTTGCCGGCCGCGGCCTCGCCGCAGCTCCCCGGCAGGTCCGTGCAGGGATTGTGCGAGCGGAAGCGTCGTGCGGGCGACGACGGTGTTCGTCGCCGGGTCGATCCGCGTCAAGCATCGGCACCGCATCGCTCGTCGACCCAGACGGCTCCCTCCCCCACGGCGAGAGCCCCCGAGTTCGGGGGGATCGGGATCTTCGCCACGACCGTGCCGACCCGGACGCGCCGCATCTCGCGGCCGCAGAGCCGTGCGCTACGACTACGCCGACGCACTGGCCAGTACGCAACGCCACCAGCGCAGTGATGCGAACGCGCCTCGTTGTCTTCATGCTTCCTCCGTCGTCGCGGGTTGCGTCTGCGCAGGCGATCGAAGCACCCGCCGGAGCTCGTGCCTTCGGGGATCACCCTGGGATCGGCGCAGGTCGAGGGAAAACCCTGAGCCTGCGGAGGAGAGTCAGCTCGTCGGCTGGATCCGCAGCACGCGCCCGTTGTCGTCGTTGACCCAGACCGAGCCGAAACCGACGCCGAGGCGGACGGGCGTCCCGCCGACATGGAGCCTCGCGATCAGCCGGCCGGTGCGCGGGTCGATCCGGTCGACGTTGGCCGAGTCGATGACGGCGGCCCAAACGGAGCCGAATGCGAGCGCGAGCCCGACCGGATGCGGCTCGTCACAGGCGACTGTGAGCGGCTTCGTGCGGGCGTCGATCCGACCAACAGTGTCGGCGCATCCGCCGCCGGCCGACCAGACACCACTCTCGATCAGCGACGAGGTAGGCGCACGGCGAGTACGGGAGCTTGACGGTTGCGACGAGGTCGTTCGTCGTCGGATCGATGCGAACGATCTCGTTCGCGTTCGGGACAGCGACCCAGAGCTGTGCCGCCGGTCGCGGTCAGGCTCATATGCTCAGCGCAGCACGCACGCTTCGGACCGACGCGGATCGTCGCCACAACGCGGTTCGTGGCCGGGTCGATGCGCGAGACGCTCGGGCCGCCCGCATTCGGCGACCCAGACGGCGCCGGGCGAGACGGCGATTCCGCTCGGTTGCGGACCGACATGGATGCTCGCCGTCACTTTGTTCGTGGCCGGGTCGATGCGCGAGACCGTGTCGTTCGTACGGATAGGAGAGCCAGACTGCGCCGTCGCCGGCGGCCGTCGCTTCGGGTGGAGGAGACCTTGATCCGTGCGACGATCGGCATTCTCGCGCCGGGTCGATCCGGCATCAGCGTCGCCTCGGCGGCGCTGATCGCCCACACCGCGCCCTCGCCGACCGTCAGGGCGCCGCCGCCGAACGGAGCCGGCGCGCCGCGTCCGAGCGGAATGCGCGCGACGACCTGGCCGCCGCGGGGCAGCGCCCGCGCAGTCGCCGCCGCTGTCCGGCCACTGCTCGCGATGACGGCTCGTGGCGCCGAGGTCGTCGAGGACGCGCTGACTCGCGTCGAGCGTGCTCGAAGCGAAGCTGCTGACCCAAACGGAATCTCCTGCGGGTGCGACCACGAGACCGGGCACAGCCTCGGCGGGCGCGGCGACGCGGATCGGCCGGTCCATGCCGCCTTGCCCGGTGCGCACGTCGATCCGGCTGACGAGTGCCGCGAACAGGATCGCCGACGAACAGGTAGTCGGCGACCCGTGCCAGCCAAGCCGGTGCACCGCCGACTCGAGTCGGCTTACCGATCTCGGCGAAGCGTTCGCGGGTCGAGGCGGCCGAGCTCTGCTCGGTCGCGGTCGACGAACCAGACGTTTCCCGCGACGACCGTGATCCCGACCGGGAAGCCACCGACGTCGACCCGCGTGATCGCGTCGGTCACCGGATCGAGTGCGAAGAATCTCGCCTGCGTCCGAGGCAGTCGTCCAAACGTATCCGCCGCCGACTGCGAGTCCGAGCGCTCGTCCCCGCGAGAGCGGAAGCGGAGATGCCTTCGGCTTCGAGCGTGAGCGGGTCGAGGCGAAGGAGCGCCGCCGGCGTGACCTGCAGCACCCACAGATCTGTTCCGTCTTCTGCGAGCGGTCCCACCGCCGTCGGAAACTGTCTGCGCGCGATGACACGGCCGCTGCGCCAGTCGAGCGCGACGATGAGGCTCGGGCCGGAGCCGCTACCGCCGACGTGCTCGACGGACGCGAGAAGCCGGTTGCCGACGTGCACCAGGTAGGACAGCTTGCCCGCCGACGAGGATCCGCCGCTCGATCGTGCCGGAAGCGAGGTCGAGACGAAGCAGCGGTCGATCACGCACTGGAAGGCGGGTGTCGGTGAGCGCGAGCCAGAGCGCATCGCCACCCGCGGCCACCGAGCCCGGATGACCGGGAATGCGCAGTGTCGCCGTCACGCCCGCGCGTCGTCACCTTCTCGCTCCGAGTCGGTGCGTGATGAGCAACACGGAGCCGGCGATCGCGGCGAGCACGGACGCCGACGACGACCGCGAGCCGGAATCGCCGATGCACCGGTTCGACGGCGGGCGCCATGGGGGCGGTCACGCGTTCATGATCCATCGCACGGCTCGGGGATTCCACCGAGCTCGCTCGATTCCAGGGAAAACCCTGAGCCGCTGCGGGAGGGGTGTGCGACGATTCGAGGTGTGCAGAAGCGCGTGTTGATCGTCGACGATCACCAGCCGTTTCGGGCCGTCGCGCGAGAGCTGCTGGAGCGCGCCGGCTACGTCGTCTCCGGCGAAGCCGCGGACGCGGCGGAAGCGCTGGCCGCGGTTGCCGCCGACGCCCCCGACGCGGTGCTCCTCGACGTGCAGCTGCCGGACCGCGACGGGTTCGCGGTCGCGACGGCGCTCGCGGCCGCAGACGGGCCTGCCGTCGTGCTCATCTCGTCACGCGACGCGGACGACTACGGTCGGCGGGTCGAGGCCTGCGGGGCGCGCGGGTTCATCCCGAAGTCGAAGCTCTCCGCGGCGACGGTCGCCGCCCTGCTCGAGTGATGGCGTCGAGCGCCGTCACGGCCTTGCCGAGCGGAGACGCGTCCGTGACCCGGTGCTGCTCTTGCCGCTGGTGGTCGCCGCCGGCTTGGCGGTCGGCTGGCTCGGCGTGCGACGAGCAGGTCGCCGGGGACCCGCGTCGCCGCCGACCTCGCGCTCTCGTGGGGCTCTGATGGCGGCGTCGCTCGTCGTGTTGGAGCGGCCGCGCTGGCGCCGCGCGAGGTGGCTGCTCGCCGCGGCGCCCTTCGCCCTTTTGGGCGCGGACCTCGAGTGGGCGAGCTCGCACGCGCTGTGGACGCTCGGATTCCTGCTCGAGGGGTTGTGGGCGGCGCTCCTGGTTCAGCTCGTCCTGACGTTCCCGGAAGGACGTCCCTGGTCGCGACTGGCCCGTATCGCGATCGTCGCCGCCTACACACTCACGTTGGGCGGGCAGCTCGTCGGCGCGCTGGCTGCTCCGGACGACACGCGACGTGCTGTCGTTCGCGTCGCATCCGAATGTCGCCCATGCAATCGATCGACGCGCAGGAGATCGGGGGCATTGTCGTCGCTCTCCTTGTGCTCTTCCTCGTCCTGCTACGGTCGCACGCCGTGCGCGCGACCGGCGCGACGCGCGCAGGCGCCGCTTCTTCTCGCGGCGGCAACCACGTCTCTCGCAGCTCTCGTCTGGCTGGGTTGGGTGATCGCCACCGACGAGCCGTGCCGACGCTCGAGACGATCGCTCGGGCGATCGCGGTGACGATTCCGGTGGGCGTCGTCGCCGGAATCGGCTGGTCGTGGCTCCGTCGACCGCAGGCGTCCGAGCTCGTCGTCGAGCTGCGAAGCGAGGCGGCGGCCAGCATGCGCGAGCGGCTCGCGCGTGCACTCGGCGACCCCACGCTCGAGGTCGCGTACCGGCTCGGCGACGGTCGCTACGTCGACGCCGCCGGTCGGCCGGTCGAGCCGGCCGAGGGAGCGCGACCGTGCCGTCACGGCGGTGACGGTCGGCGGCGAAGAGATCGCCGCGCTCGTTCACGATCCGGCGTTGCTCGACGAGCCGGCGCTCGTCGAATCTGTTCGGGCGACCGCAGGGCTCGTGCTCGAGAACGAGCGGCTCGCGGCAGAGGTGCGCTCGCAGCTCGCGGAGGTGCGGGCATCGCGCGGCCGGATCGTCGCTGCAGCCGACGCCGAGCGGCGCCGGATCGAGCGCAACCTCCACGACGGCGCACAGCAGCGGCTCGTGACGCTTTCCGTCGCGCTCGGCCTCGAGGCTTCACGCGCCGACCCGGCGGCAGCCGGCGTCCTCTCGCGCGCCCAGGACGAGGTCGAGCAGGCGATCGGCGAGCTCCGCGAGCTCGCCAGGGGCATCCATCCGACGCTGCTCCGCGACGAGGGCCTCAAGGCCGCCGTCGAGGCGCTCGCACGACGGGCGCCGCTGCCGGTGACGTCCAGGGCACCCTCGCAAGACCGGCTGCCGGATCCGGTCGAGCTCGCCGCCTACTTCGTCGTCTCCGAAGCGCTCACGAACGTCGTCAAACACGCGTCGGCGAGCGAGGCATCGGTTCTGCTCGAGCGCGAGCCGGGGACGCTCCGCGTCACGGTGACAGACGACGGTGTCGGCGGCGCGCGCATCAGCCCCCGACTCGGGACTGGCCGGTCTGCGCGACCGGCTCGAAGCGCTCGATGCGACGCTCGTCGATCGAGAGCGAAGCGGGCCGACGGCACAACCGTTTGCGCCCTCTTCCCATGCGCGTCGTAATCGCAGACGACGCACCGCTGATCCGCGAGGGAGTCGCCCGCCTGCTCACCGAGAACGACGTCGAGGTCGTCGATCAAGTCGGCGACGCAGATGCGCTGCTGATAAGCGTCGGCGACCTGCGCCCCGACGTCGCCCTCGTCGACATCCGCATGCCCCCCACGCATACGGACGAAGGTTTGCGCGCCGCGCGCGAAATCCGTTCGCGCTACCCGGAAACCGCGGTGCTCGTCCTCTCGCAACACCTCGAGCCCGACTACGCGCTGCAAGCTCGTCGAAGAGAAGCCGGAACGGGTCGGCTATCTGATGAAAGAACGCGTCGGCCGCATCGAACAACTGCTCGACGCAGTGCAACGCGTCGCGGCAGGCGAGTGCGTCGTCGACCGGGCCGTCGTCGACGAACTGCTCGCACGACGGCGCCGCATCGATCCGATCGAGGAGCTCACGCCGCGTGAGCGAGAGATCCTCGCGCTCATCGCCGAGGGCCGCTCGAACCAAGGCATCTGCCGCACACTCTGGCTCAGCCCGAAGACGGTCGAGACGCACATCAGAGGTGCATTCGCGAAGCTCGGGATCCGAGAGGCGCCTGAGGACAATCGCCGCGTGCTCGCGGTACTCGCCTACCTCCGGCGACAGCGGTAGGCGCTGCGCCACTACTCCCAGAGGTCCCAGCTCCTCAGAAAGCGAACGCCTGTCTGAGCTTGCCGCCTTCGAGGCATGCTTGCTCCGGGTTCGGCTCAACCATGCGGTTCAAGTCGATCAAGCTGTCGCTCTCCGAGCTTCGATCGAGCCGCTTCCCAAATCTCGTGATGCACGGGTGATGCACGCTCAAATAGAAACCCCTGCATTTGCAGGGGTTTCCTTAGCAGGCCTGTAAGCCGGATTCTGTCGAGGGTGACCATCCCTCTGGGCAGCTACCCGGGCCCTCGGCGGGCAACCTCGAGCGGGCCCTGTTCGCCTTGCACCGGACGGGGTTTGGCAAGCCGCCGCGTCACCGCGACGCTGGTGGGCTCTTACCCCACCGTTTCACCCTTACCGCCGGCGTCTCCGGAGAGATCTGTCGCCGGAGGCGGTCTCCTCTCTGTTCCACTTTCCGTCGGCTTTCGCCGCCTGGCCTTGCGCCAGCGTCCTGCCCTACGGTGTCCGGACTTTCCTCGATGCCCGCCGCCGAAGCAGAGGCACCGCGGTCACCCGGCCTGCGAGACGGATTGTAGCCCTCCCGCGACGGCTTCCTCGTCGCCGACCTGGCTGCCGCACTCCGGGCAGAAGACGACATCCGCCCGTGCGTGCATCACGAACTCGCCGCACGTGAGACATTCGAGCGACGCGCCGCGGAGCAGCGCAACCAGCTCCTGGTCGAGCGTGCGCGCGAACGCCGTGACCTCCGGTGCCGCCATCAGAGCTCCCGGAACACCCCGACGACGCGGCCGAGGATCTGGACGTGCTCGGCGTAGATCGGCTCCATGGACGCGTTCTCCGGCTGCAGCCGGATCCGACCGCGCTCGCGGTAGAACGTCTTGACCGTCGCCTCGTCCGCGGTCTCGTCCTCACCGGCGAGCGCGACGACGATCTCGCCGTTCCGCGCGTCCTGCGTCCGCTGCACGATCACCAGGTCACCGTCGAGGATGCCCGCGCCGAGCATCGACTCGCCCTTGACGCGCACCAGGAAGTCGCCCTTCATCGAGGCAGGCATCGGTACGTACTCTTCGATCGTCTGCTCGGCGAGCAGCGGCCCACCGGCCGCGATCTCGCCGACCAGGGGCAGGCGCGCGACGTCTGCCCGGCCCTCGCCGGCCGACGGCTCCGCCCGCGGCTCGCGGCGCTCGCGGCCGATCAGCTCGAGGGCACGCGGCTTCGTCGGATCCCGCCGCAGCAGCCCAGCCCGCTCGAGGTTCGCGAGGTGCGCGTGGACGGTCGACGGGGACGCGAGCCCGACCTGCTCGCCGATCTCGCGGACGGTCGGCGGGTAGCCGTGCCGGTCGACATACTCGACGAGGAAGTTCCAGATTTCCTGTTGACGGGCCGTGAGCACGGGTTTCGTCGCCTCCGGGGTCGCTGACTCGATCCGAACGTGTGTTCGACGGAAGGGTAGAGCCTCCTGCGGACGGCGTCAATTGTCTGTTTCCGGCCCTCGCTGCGAGCCGGCGGTCGCAGTAGCCTCTCGGCGGCTTGCTGCGCCGTGTCGCATCCGTGCTGCTCCTGCTCGCCGCCGTCGGCCTGGCGGCTGCGGCCGCCGCGAGCGCGCAGACGCGGCTGCCCGGCTTCCACTCCCCCACCGGCAACATCCGCTGCTACTACGCCCCCGGAGCGACGGCGGTCCTCCGCTGCCAGATCGCGCACGCCGACTTCGCCAAGCGGCTGACCGCCTACTGCGCCGCGCCGCCGATCGGCGTCGACTGGGGCGGCTTCGAGCTGACGCCGACGCGCAAGGGCGCCGTCACGTGCACCGGCGGCGTGCTCTACTCGCCCGAGACGCAGGTGCCGACGTTCGCCGACCTCCCCTACGGTGCGAGCTGGCGCCACGGAGCGTTCACGTGCGCTTCGGCCCGCACTGGGGTCACGTGCCGGAGCAGAACCGGGCACGGGCTCTTCATCTCGCGCGAGTCCTGGCGCGTCTGGTGAGCCGCCCGACGAAAAGCCGCCCGTGACCGGACGGCTTCGATGCGCTGGAGAGGACTTGAACCTCCACGGCCTATGCGGCCACTAGGCCCTCAACCTAGCGCGTCTACCAATTCCGCCACCAGCGCCTGAAGGCGGGCGTAGTGTAGCCGCGCCGCGGCGAGCTCTACGAGATGGGCGTGAGCTCGCGTTCGAGCGTCTCGCGCTCCGCCTCCAGCCACGGCGGCAGCGACAACGACCGGCCGATCGACTCGCGCGGCTCGTCGACGAGGAAGCCGGGGCCGTCGGTCGCGATCTCGATCAGGATCCCGTCGGGCATGCGGAAGTAGATCGACTGGAAGTACTTGCGGTCCTGGATCGGTGTCGGCCGCAGGCCCAAGCCTTCGAGCTGCGCGTGCCAAGCCTGCTGCTCGGCATCGTCGGCGGTACGCCAGGCGATGTGGTGCGTCGTCCCGGCGCCGATCAGCGCTGCCTCCTCGACCGGGTCGGCGAACTGCAGCGGAGCCGACTCGTCGAACAACCCCACGTAGAGATCGGAATTGCCGATTGCGAGGACGTCGTGCAGCCTCGGCTCCGCGCCCGGGTACAACCGAAGTCGCAATCCGTCCGGATCCTCGACCTCGGTCTCCTCGTCGACGGCGGGCGTCTCGAGACCGATCGACTCGAGCGTCCCCCGACCGGGGCGACCACGGTCGGCGCGCGGCCACTCGAAGAACGTGATCAACGAACCGGGAGCGCCGAACTCGTCGCCGAAGTAGAGGTGATAGCTGTGGGGGTCGTCGAAGTTGACCGTCTTCTTCACGAGCGTGAACCCGAGCCGATCGCGATAGAAGTCGAGCGTCTGCTGCGCGTCGGAGCAGACGCACGTGACGTGGTGCAACCCCGTCAATTGCATCGACGCGGAGTCTACGGTCGCGTTACTGCAGCAGGCGGAAGAGCAGCACGGTGTTCGCGAAGAAGAGCACCGCGATCAGGATCGTCAGGCGCGTGAGGTTGCGCTCGACGATGTGCGTTCCGCCCTGGGACGCCGGCGTAAAGCCCATGCCGCCCATGCCTGCGTCGCGGCCGGAGTGCATCAGCACAAGGCCCACGAGAGCAGCGGAGAGCAGCACGTGGATGACCGAGAAAAACGCCAGCATCTGCACGGAACTGTAGCGCCGGAGTACGGTTGTCGCCGTGGACGAAGCCGAGGCAAGACAGAAGGTTCACGACCTGCTGCTGACGGGCGACAACCGGCTCAAACAGGGCGTGGCGGTCGAAAAGGTGCGCCAGAGCTACGAGCAGGCGCTGGCGGTCGCGACCGAGAACGGGCTCGAAGACGGCGTGCGCCCGCTCGTCGAGATCAGGCTGGCCGATCTCGAGCGGCTCGCTCGAGAATCGCCTCGATCCGACCAGCCTGGATCCTGACGTCGTGCGTCGATGCCGCCTCCCGGGCGGCATCGTTGGGACGCGGGAGCGAGGTTGCGCTCTCGAGCGCGCGCGCGAGCGCGCCGACGTCCCGCGGATCGACGAGCACGCCCGCCGCCGGCGTGACGAACTCGGGCGGCCCACCGAACCGCGTCGCGACGACCGAGCGTCGGCAGGCCATCGCCTCGAGCAGCGCCTGCCCGAACGGTTCGAGCAGCGCAGGCCCGCAGACGACGTCGGCCGCGGCAAGCCACGCCGGGACGGCATCGTGCGGCACGCGACCGACCACGCGCACGCCGTCGCGGCCGTCGACCGCTGCCCGCAGCGGGCCGTCGCCGACGAACGTCAAGGACCCCTCGCCCAGCGTCGCGAACGCGTCTGCGAGGCGAACGACGTTCTTGCGATCCGTCAGCGAGCCGACGTGCACGAACGCGGGAGAGACGAGCGACGCCGCCGGCGCGACGTCGTCGAAGCGCTCGAGGTCGACGCCTGAGTCGATCACGTCTGTCTTCCCGCGGGCCTCGGAAAGCTGTTCGCACAGCTCGCGCTCGAGGTAGCGGGACACGCACACCACTGTCGTCGCGCGGCGAATCACCCGTCGCGTGAGCGCCGCGACGCCCGGCACCGCTCCGATGTTGCGCACGTCGCGGCCGTGCGCTGTGACGACGAGCGGGGCGTCGACCTCGGTCGCGAACAACCCGGCGGGGACGAGGAAGTGCGCCCACACGACGTCGGGCCGCGCAGCCCGCCGGACGCTGCGTCGCAGCTCGAGGAAGCGACGCTTGCCTCCTGTCCGCCGGTCGAGCACCGCCAGCTCGACGTCGTGCCCTCGCGCACGCAGCTCGTGCACCCCCTGCGCGACGAACGTGCCGAGATCGGGATCGTCCGGTCCCGGATACATCTGCGAGACGACGAGGATGCGCAAGGGTCCGGTGGAGGCCGCCGCGCTCAGCGGATCGGGCGCTCGCGGTCGTACTCGCCCCACTCCTCGCGCAGAGCGCCGCAGATCTCGCCGATCGTGCAGCGCGCGCGCAGCGCCTCGCGCATCGGCACCAGCAGGTTCCCGTCGCCGCGCGCGACCGTGCGCACGGCTTCGATCGCTGCCGCCGCCTCGGCTGCGTTCCGCTCCGAGCGAAGCTGCACCGTGCGCTCGACCTGCCGGCGCTCGGCGATCGGGTCGATCCGGTGGAGCTCGATCGCCTCTTCCTCGGGAACGGCGTACACGTTCACGCCGACGATCGGACGTTCGCCCGACTCGACCTGCTGCTGCCAGCGTGAACGCCGCCGTCTCGATCTCGCCCTGGACGAATCCCTGCTCGATCGCGGACACAGCGCCCCCGACGGCGTCGACCCGCTCGATCAGCTGCGCCGCCCGCGCCTCGAGCTCGTCGGTGAGCGCCTCGATGTAGTAGGAGCCGCCGAGCGGGTCGGCAGTGGCCGTGGTCCCGCCTTCCGACTGCAGGATCTGCTGTGTGCGAAGCGCAATCGTCGCGGCGCGCTCTGTCGGCAGCGCGAGCGCCTCGTCGAACGAGTTCGTGTGCAGCGACTGCGCGCCGCCGCAGATCGCCGACAGCGCTTGCACGGCCACACGCACGATGTTGTTCTCGGGTTGCTGCGCCGTGAGCGTCGAGCCGCCGGTCTGCGCATGGAAGCGCAGCGCCAGCGCCTTCGGATTGGTCGCGTGGAACCGCTCGCGCATGATCCGCGCCCACAACCGCCGCGCCGCTCGGAACTTCGCGACTTCCTGGAAGAAGTCGTTGTGCGCGTTGAAGAAGAAGGAGAGCCGCTCGGCGAACTCGTCGGGCGAAAGGCCTGCGGCGACGGCGGCGTCGCAGTACGCGATGCCGTTCGCGAGCGTGAACGCGAGCTCCTGCACCGCGGTCGAGCCGGCCTCGCGGATGTGGTAGCCGGAGATCGAGATCGTGTTCCACGACGGGATGTGCTCGGCGCAGTACGCGAACAGGTCGGTGGTGAGCCGCATCGACGGCCGCGGCGGGAAGATGTAGTTCCCGCGGGCGATGTACTCCTTGAGGATGTCGTTCTGCACCGTTCCGCGCAGTGCATCCCCACGGATCCCCCGCTCCTCCGCGACGAGCTCGTAGAGAAGGAGCAGCAGCGACGCCGGCGCGTTGATCGTCATCGACGTCGACACCTCGGCTAGCGGGATGCCGTCGAGCAGCACCCGCATGTCGGCGATCGAGTCGATCGCCACACCCGTCCGTCCGACCTCGCCGAGTGCGCGCGGGTCGTCGGAGTCGTAGCCGAGCTGCGTCGGCAGGTCGAATGCGATCGAGAGGCCCGTCTGGCCGTGCGCGAGCAGATAGCGGTAACGCTCGTTCGACTCCTCCGCCGAGGCGAAGCCGGCGTACTGGCGCATCGTCCAGGGCCGGCCCCGGTACATGTCGCGGTACGGGCCGCGGGTGTAGGGAAACTCACCCGGCGCCTCGAGAGGCGAGCCGGCGTCCTCGGCGGTGTAGACCGATTTCACCTCGATGCCGGACTCGGTCTCGCGGTGATCGGTCGTCGCCACGCCCGAGAGTATGCTCGCGTCGTGCGCGCCTTGGCAGCCGCGCTGGTCGTCGCCGCCCTCTGCGCGAGCGGCTCGGGACGTGCGGCCCGCACCGCACGCTGTCCGGGCGACGCGTCGCTCGGAGCTGTCACCTACGTCAGCGGGGGTCACGAGTCATCGCCTCTCCCTCGGCACCTGCACGGCTCGCATCGTCCCCAGGCAGAGGTCGGCGGGGCAGGTGCGCTCCGCCCAGGGAAAGGTCGCGACGATCACCGGGCTCAGCCCCCACGTCGGCGTCGGCTCGATGACGATTCGTGTCGACGGCGGAAGCCGGTGTATCGGGTGCGCGAGGTCAACGGCGTCCCCGGCCCGCTCGGCCTGGTCGGCTGGTCGCCCGACAGCCGCTACCTGCTCTTCTTCATCGACCCGATGAGCTCGGGGTCGATCATGGCGGACGGGCTCGCGCTCCAGGCGCTCGACGTCGAGGACCGGCCGAGCGGTGCAGCTGCCGCGGCTGCTCATGAACGACGACTACCTGAGCTGGTGCGGCTCGACGCTCGTCCTCACGGCGGGCGGCGACCGGATCGCGACCCATCACAAGCGCCTCGTCGCGCTGCAGGCGCCGCGCTGGCGGGAGCGCGTCCTGTGGCACGCGCCGGGCCGCTCATTCGGATCGGTCGCCTGCGCGCCCGGCGGCAAGAGCGTCGCGGTGCTCTCGCAGCGGGACAGCGTCGACGCACGGTTCTTCGACACGCGTTGGCAGCTCTGGCAGGTGTCGCTCGACGGGACCCCGCGGCTGCTCGACCGGCCGCCCGCCGACTACGCCGACGAGTCGCCGGCCTGGTCGCCGGACGGAGCGCTCCCTGCTCTTCGTCCGCGAGCACGACGGCCACGGACGGCTGATGGTGCTCCACGACGGAACCGTCTTCGGGCCGCTCGCCGAGCTCGGCTACAGCCTCGGGTTCTACGGCCACCACCGGTGGCCGGTCGGCTGGGCGACGTAGCCTGTCCGACATGAGGGTGCGAGTCCGACTCTTCGCGGGCCTGCGTGAGCGGGCCGGCTGGTCCGAGCGCGAGCTCGACGCAGCAACCGTCGCGGACGTCTGGCGCGCGCTCGACCTCGGGACCGAGCCCGAAGGGCTGCTGTATGCGGTCAATAGGGAGTACGCCACCCGTGATCGCGCACTGGCGGACGGCGACGAGGTCGCGGTGATTCCGCCGGTGTCCGGCGGTGCCTACCTGCTCTCGGACGAGCCGCTGTCGCTCGACCGGGCCGTGGACGAGGTGCGCGACGAACGGGCCGGTGCGATCGCGACGTTCACCGGCACGACACGCCTCACGTCGCGCGGGCGGACCGTCACCCATCTCGAGTACGAGGCGTACGAGGGTATGGCCGAGTCGACGATGCGGGGGATCGCCGAGGAGCTCCGCGCGCGCTACAACGTGACGGACGTGGCGATCCACCATCGCATCGGACGAGTCGGCGTAGGCGAGACGTCCGTCGTCATCGCCGTCTCGGCGCCCCACCGCGCAGATGCGCTCGCTGCGTGCCGGGACGCGATCGACGCCTTGAAGGAACGAGTACCGCTCTGGAAGAAAGAGGTCTACGACGGCGGCGAGGAGTGGATCGGCCGAGGCTCATGAGCTACCCAGACGGCTACCGCGACTACGACCCCATCCACCCGCGGGGGACGGACTGGCGTGGCATCGCGCGAAAGATCTTCGGGCCGGTGATCGCGGTCGGGATCGCGCTCGCCAAGTTCTCGTTCCTGCTGCTCAAGTTCGGCAGCATTTTCATCGCGGTCGGCGGCTACGCGCTGATCTGGGGGTGGAAGTTCGGCGTCGGGTTCGTGCTGCTGATCCTCGTGCACGAGCTCGGCCACTACATCGAGGCCAAGCGCGAGGGCCTCGACCCGAAGCTTCCGGTCTTCATTCCGTTCCTCGGTGCGTACGTGCGGTACACGCGCGGCAACCCGTGGCAGACCGCGCGCATCGCAATCGCCGGGCCGATCCTCGGAGGCGTCGCGAGCCTCGCCTGTCTCCTCTACGGCCTTTCGCAGGATTCGAACCTGTTCGAGGCGCTCGCCTACATCGGCTTCTTCCTCAACCTGATCAACCTCCTGCCGTTCGGGATCTTCGACGGCGGCGCGGTGTGGCGGTCAGCGAAGCTCCTTCGCCTGGGCGGCGGCCGCATGAAGGCGTTCTTCATCTATGGGCTCTACGGCGCCACGGCGCTCGCGCTCGTGGTCGGCATGGTCGTCGCCCACGTGCCCCAGCATCGCCTCTAGGGAGATGGACGACCGCCGAATCCTCGACCGGCCGGACGATTCGGAGATCGAGGCATCGGTCGAGAAGATCGCCGCCGAGTTCCGGGCAGGCTTCGAGCTGGTCGCGCTGATCGATCGTCCGGCGGTCGCGCTGTTCGGGTCGGCGCGGGTCGAGGAGGGAAGCGGTCCGTACGAACAGGCACGCGTGGTCGGGCGGCGCTTCGCCGAGGCCGGCTGGGCCGTGATCACGGGCGGCGGCCCGGGGGTGATGGAGGGCGGCAACCGCGGCGCGCGCGAGGGCGGCGGGCTCTCGGTCGGGTTCAACATCAAGCTGCCGCACGAACAGGGCGGCAATCCGTACTGCGACATCGCGCACACGTTCGACCACTTCTACGCGCGCAAGGTGTGCTTCGTCCGGCCCTCGCAGGGGTTCGTGATCTTCCCGGGCGGCTTCGGCACGCTCGACGAGCTCTTCGAATCGCTGACGCTGATCCAGACGCGGACCATCAGCTACTTCCCGGTCGTGCTCTTCGACACGGACTACTGGGGCGAGATGGTCGACTGGATCCGCGGCGAGCTGCTGGCCGACGGGATGATCTCGAAGGGCGACATCGACCTCCTGCACCTGACGGACGACCCGGCCGAGGGGGTGCGGCACGTCCTCGACTGCTACGCCCGACGGCAGGCCGAGACCTAGCGGTCAGACCTGCTCAGCCGCGCGGGCGAACGACCGCGCGCCACCGGTCGACGACCCCGCGGGCTAGACACTGCTCGGCAGCACGAAGTAGGGGCCCGGGGGTGTTCGGCCCGGGCCGTAGACCGCCGTCGAACTGTCCGGGATGTAGTGCGACTTGAACACGTCGTGACGGATCTCCTTGCCCGACGTCGCGTACACCTCACGGGTCACCGAGACGTCGAAGCCGAGCTCACCGGTCCCGGGGACGACCTTCACCGAGTTGCGCGGCGCGTTGGGGTCGACCGCATACGCGAGCGACGGCCGCTTCCAGTTCACCTGTGGGCCGGTGCTCGAGACGATGCGCCGACCCGAGGGCGTCCCGTAGAACGTGAACGTCAGCGTCTGATCCGTGTACGACGACTTGATCAGCAAGCCGTGCCCGAGGTCGTTCCGGAACACGAGATCCGGGCCGCCCCACGAGACGGTCGCGTCGCGCCCGAGCGGATAGTGCGAGATGTAGAGGTTGTGGTTCGTTCGCTCGAGAATCGGCAAGCCGAGCTCGAACGCATCGTTGAACAGCGTCGTCGCGGTCTGGCAGACACCACCGCCGATCGACGGAAGCACGAGCGACCCGATGATCATCTGCCCTTCGAGGAAACCGCGCTCGGCCGTGCGCGGGCCGACGACCTTGTTGTAGGAGAACGTCTCGCCGGGCTTGATCACCGTGCCGTCGATGAAGTCCGCCATCAAGTGGACGTTGTGGATGCGGTTCGACGACGAGTCCCCCATTTCCGTCGTGAAGGAAGCGAGCTTCCGGTGAATGCCGAGCGAGCGCGCATCATCGGTCGTCAGGTCGGGTTGCCGGTCGCCGAAATCGATGCGGGCGACGTGATCGCCGTGCGCGGCGGCCGTGACAGCGACAGCGACCTGCGTCGGGTCGACGTCACGTCCCGGCCGTGAGGGGACGACACGCACCGAGTCCCCCGCCACCGCGAACTGCGCATTGTGGGCTCGCACGACCCAGCGGCCGAGCCGCGGCCTGATGGCATGCGCGAGTGACTCGCCGTCGAAGCGAACGGTGAAGCGGTGGTCCCGCGGCACGACGCGCAACGCGTGCCCGAGCTGCAGGGTCGAGAGCGCGCCGAGCCGGGCACCGTGATAGTCGACGGCGATCGGATGCGCGAGCAGCGCGGCGGCCGTCGAGGCCGCCGAGCGCGCAGCCGGATCGCGGCGCGCCGGATGCACCGTCCGGAACGGCGCCGCGAACGTGGTCGTTCCGGCGGAGAGGCGGCGAAGCAGCGCGACACGATCGAGCTCGAGCCCGTCCTCCGCCGCAGTCGTCTCGACGTTCGGTCCGTGCACGACGACGGACGCGGACACCGGCGGCCGGCCGGCGCGGGCAATCTCGTCGAGCACGTTCTGTGCGCCGCCCGCCGGCGCGACCACCGGCGCGACGTCGACCCGACGGGGGACCGCGAGGGAGAACACGGACCCTGCGTCGAGCGCACGCTTCGCGGTCGCGGTCGCATCGAGGGCGACCAGCCAGCTCCGCGGCACGTGGTACGTACGGCCGCCGGCGCTGATCGTCACCTGGACCGAACCCCAGTGCGTGATGAACCGCTCGATCTGACCGCGGTCGCGGCCGCCCACGTCGGTTCCGAGCACGTGGACGCCCGGGCGCGCGGCGCTCCGGTACTCGACGGCGCGCACGGCGACGAGCGCAACGGCAGCGGCGACGACCGCCCCGACAGCGCCGATCCAGACGACCCCCCTCACGCTGACAGTGAAGCAAGCAACCCGGCCGTCTGGATTACCCTGGGCAGACCGTGGAGCTGCGCGATCTGCCGTCGGTCGACGAGCTGGCGAATTCCGTGAGCGATCCGCTGGCTGTCGACGCGGCCCGGTCCGTGCTGGAACGGGCCCGCGAGGAGATCAGGGCCGGCGCCGATCCCGGTGACCTCGAAACGCGCTTACGTGCCGAGCTCGAGGTTGCACGACGCCCGTCGCTCCGGCGGGTCCTCAACGCGACGGGCGTGCTCGTGCACACGAACCTGGGCCGCGCGCCGCTGGCCCCCACCGCCCTCGCACATGCGAGCGAGGCCGCGCGCGGCTACTCGAACCTCGAGCTCGAGCTCGGGAGCGGCGAGCGCGGCTCCCGGCAGGACCACGTCGCCGCGATCCTGCGCAAGCTGACGGGTGCCGAGGCCGCTTTGGTCGTGAACAACAACGCCGCTGCAGTGCTGCTCGCACTCGCGGCGCTCGCAGAGGGCCGGGAGGTGCTGGTCTCCCGCGGCGAGCTGATCGAGATCGGCGACGGCTTCCGCATCCCAGAGGTGCTCGATCGGTCGGGCGCACGCCTGGTCGAGGTCGGCAGCACGAATCGCACGCGGGCCGCGGACTACGAGCGCGCCGTCGGCGGCGACACGGCACTCGTGCTTCGCGTCCACCAGTCGAACTTCCGGCTCGTCGGCTTCACGGAGCGCCCGTCGCTCCACGAGCTCGCCGACGTCGCGCACCGGCACCGGTTGCCGCTCGTCGACGATCTCGGGTCGGGCGCGCTGGTCGACCTCGGTGACGAGCCGACCGCGCGCGCCTCGCTCGCGGGAGGAGCTGACCTCGTGTGCTTCAGCGGCGACAAGCTGCTGGGAGGGCCGCAGGCGGGGATCGTGCTGGGAAGCGCGGATCTCGTCGAGCGACTGCGGCGGCACCCGCTCCAGCGGGCGCTCCGCGTCGACAAGCTCAGCCTCGCCGCACTCGAGGGGACGCTGCTGCTCTACCTCGAGCCAGAACGGGCGCAACGGGAGATCCCCGTGTTGCGCATGCTCCAGGAGGACGTCGCGTCGGTTCGCAACCGAGCGGCGCGCCTGGCCGCCGCGACCGGTGGCGAGCTGGAGCAGACGGTCGCGCGCGTCGGGGGAGGCGCGCTGCCGCTCGCCGAGCTGCCGTCCTTCGCCTGCGCGCTCGAGGAGAGCCTTGCCGCGCCGCTTCGGCTTCACGAGCCTGCTGTCGTCGGGATCGTGCGCGACGGGCGCCTGCTACTCGATTGCCGCACGCTCGCCGACGACGAGCTCGACGAGGTCGTTGCCGCGGTCCGCGCGATCCGCCGGTGAGCGAGCAGTCGCCCGAAGAAGCCGTCTGGAACGCACTGCGCGGCGTGCTCGTCACCCGCGCCCTCGCGATTGTCGCCGACCTCGGCGTCGCTGACGTGCTGGCGGACGCAGAGCGGCCGGTCCGCGAGCTCGCGACGGAGGTCGGCGCCGATGCCGACGCGCTGCATCGCATCCTGCGCGCCCTGGCAAGCGACGGGCTCTTCGCCGAGACCGAGCCCGGTGTCTTCCGCAACACGCCGAGCTCGGACTTGCTGCGCGACGGCGGGTGGCGGTCGTTCGCGCATCTCTTCGGCGGCATCTGGATGCCTGCCGTCGCCGCGCTCGACGCATCCGGCCGCGCGACGTTCCCACAGCTGAACGGCGCCGGCTTCTGGGAGTGGCTGGCCGCGAACCAGGACGAGCGAGCCGAGTTCGACCGCGCGATGGAGCAGGGCTGGGAGGGTCGCCTGCGCCGGCTCGAGTCGCTCGACTGGCGAGGCGACGAGACCGTCGTCGACCTTGGCGGCGGGAATGGATCCCTCCTGCTCGAACTGCTCGCCCGGCATCCTGGGCTGCGCGGAGTCGTGTTCGACCTGCCCGAGACGGTGCGCGACGAGTCGGCGTTCGGTGAGCGCTGCGTGTTCGTCGCCGGCAGCTTCTTCGAGAGCGTGCCGGCGGACGGCGACGTCTATCTGCTCTCGACGATCCTCCACGACTGGGACGACGCGTCGGCCGTCCGGATCCTGCGCACCATCCGCGCAGCGGCAGACACACACGCACGACTCGTGCTGCTCGAGAGCACGGTCGAGGACGGCAACGATCCGCAGGGGGCGAAGTGGCTCGACCTGCTGATGCTGACGCTGTTCGAAGGACGCGAACGCACCGAGGCGCAGTGGCGTGCGCTCCTCGACGAAGGCGGGTTCGCGATCGAGCGAATCGGCGGCGGTGTGATCGAGGCGCGTTGCCGCTGACGGTCGGCACCGCCGGCCACATCGACCACGGCAAGACCTGGCTCGTGCGTGCGCTCACGGGCAAGGACACCGACCGGCTGCCGGAGGAACGGGCGCGCGGGATCTCGATCGACCTCGGCTATGCGCCGGTCGAGCTCCCGGACGGCCGGCGCCTGTCGCTCATCGACGTGCCCGGCCACGAACGCTTCGTCCGCGCCATGGTGGCGGGAGCGTCGGGCATCGACCTCTTCCTGCTCGTCGTGGACGCGCGCGAAGGCGCACGGCCGCAGACGCTCGAGCACCTCGCCGTCCTGCGGCTGCTCGGCGTCGCGCGTGGCGTGGTCGCAATCACCAAGATCGACTCGGTCGACCCGGAGACGGTCGAGCTTGCGGTCGACGAGGCGCGGGAGCTCGTCCCGGAGGCGGAGGTCGTACGGGTGTCGGCAAAGACGGGTGCGGGGCTGGACGAGCTCCGCGCAGCGCTCGCCCGCGTTCCCGTCGACGAGCGCGATGCGACGACCCCGACCCGGCTGTGGGTCGACCGCGTGTTCTCGCTGGCGGGAGCCGGCACGGTCGCAACCGGAACGCTCTGGTCGGGAACGATCGCGCCGGGTGACCTGTTGCGCATCGAGCCGACGGGTCGCACCACCCGAGTTCGCACCGTGCACGTTCACGACGCCGAGGTCCCAGAGGCAGCGGCGGGCCAGCGGGTCGCGGTGAACCTGCCGTCGCTCCGCCGCAGCGAGCTCACGCGTGGCGACGCCCTCATCGAGCCGAACGCGTTCCCCGTCTCGTATCGCCTCGACGTGCGGCTCGAGGAGCTGGCCGAGGTGCCGACGGCTGTGACGGTGCACATCGGCACGAAGGCGACGCCGGCCCGTGTCGTGCGCGCCGGGCGTTACGTCCAGCTCCGCCTGGCGGAAGCGGTCGCAGCCGCGCGCGGCGATCGCGTCATCCTCCGCACCGACACGACGGTCGGAGGCGGCGTCGTCCTCGATCCGTCACCGCCCCGCCGGCTCGACGTCGATCGGCTCGCAGCGCTCGAGCGCGGCGATCCGGTCGAGATCGTGCGTACGCTCGTGCACGCTCCGGTGACCGGCCGCGCATTGCAGGCGCGCGGACTGCTCGCGCCCGGCGAGCTGGCGCGAGGACTCGCACCGCTGCCGTCGGCAGGCGAGCACTACTTCTCAGAGGACTGGCTTCGCGAGCTCCGAGCGGGAGTGCACGAGCGCCTCGCGGCGCGCGCGGCATCCCATCCGCTCGACCCCGGCGTCGCGCTCGCGGAGCTGTTGCCGCCGGAGCCATGGGCGGCGCCGGTGCTCAACCTCCTCGAGATCGAACGCCGCGGGATCAAGGCATACCTGCCGGGAGCCACCGCGTCGCTCGGTGCACGCGCCGACGCAGCTGCTGCCGTGGAAGCGAAGCTCGGGACGGAAGAGCTCGTCCGCGTCGACGATCGCGAGCTGGCGGCATTCCTGGAGGAGCAGGGCGTCCTGCGCCGCGTCGGTGACGGTCTGGCGGTTGCGACTGCCCTGTATGACCGGGGCCTCGCGCTGGTCTCGACGCTCGACCCGGTCACGCTGCCGTCCTTTCGCGACCGTCTCGACGTCGGGCGACGGACGGCTCAGCTCCTCCTCGAACGCTATGACGCAGACGGCATCACCCGTCGGCGTGGGGACATCCGCGTCCTCCGCCGGCGGCGTGAGGGATAATCGCGCGATGGGACTCAGAGACATCTGGAGCCGGTGGACACGAGGTGGCGATCGGCGCGCGGTCGAGCGGGCCAAGGAGGAGACCCGCATGACGGCCTACGAGCGCGACGTCGACCAGGAGGACTTCGAAGCACGGAAGGACGACGTCCAGGTCACCCGGGACTACGCGGGCTCAGAAGCACTCGACGCGGCACGCGACGACCTCGAGTAAAGGAAGCTCAGGGGCGAAGCCGCCGGTTCGCCCCCGAGCTTTGGGGGAAGCTTCGGCACGTTGGCCTAGGCGGGTGCATCACCTCCATGCGCGTGATGGTGTTGGTGTGCACCAGGGAGATGGCCGGTCGCGGCCGAAACTTGCGCGGAGCACCCAAAAGTCACTCGAACGAGGGACTTGTCGCCTGTCTCGAGCGCGACGAGACTTCAGACATCGCGCGATCCGCCGTCCAGGTACAAGGGTCGGCCGCCGGGCCAGTTGCGTGGGACCGTGATGCCGAGCTGACGCTCCTCTTCGACCGTTATCGAAGCGGGGTGTTCGCGTACTGCCGTCGTCACCTCGGATCCGACGAGGACGCTGACGACGCGGTGCAGACGACGTTCATCCATGCGCTGCGAAGCCTGCGGAACGGCGTCCGCCCGCAGCTCGAGGTTCCCTGGCTGCTCGCGATCGCACGCAACGTGTGTCGCGAGCGGTGGCGGACGACCTACCGCCGCCGCTCGTTCGAGGTGGCGCGCGACTTCGAGGAGCTCACCGACGTGCAGTCGTCATCCGCGACGCGGCGCGAGGAGCTCTTCGGCCTCGACGACGCCCTCTCTCACCTGACCGATCAGCAGCGTCGAGCCGTGCTGCTGCGCGACTGGCGCGGCCTGACCTACACCGAGATCGCAGAGCAGCTCGAGCTGTCCGAGGCCGCCGTCGAGACGGTGCTCTTCCGTGCGCGCCGCGCACTCGCAACGGAGCTCGAGCATGGGCCGCGCGAGCGCGGGCTGCGCCGGCGCCTGCGTCCGCTCCTCACCCCGCTGCAGTGGCTCTGGCGGGTCGGTGCCGGCGGCAAGCTCGCGGCGGGGACGGCTGCCGTCTCGGTCGCGGTGATCGCCGCCGGCACAGCGCCCCCGTCTGCGACGGCGCCGGCGCCGGTGAAACGAGCCGTCGCGGGCTCGCCCGTAGAGGCCGTCCTCGCGACGCCCGCGACGGAGCACCGATGGAGGCTCGCACTCGAACGGCGCCCGCGCAGCGCGGTGCACGTCCCTGCCGCCGTCCACGTGGCTCGTGTCGCCGCCCCGACGCGCCCGACTCCCGCCGAGCCGGTTGCACTGCCGGCGGCTGCATCCACCCCGAAACCTGTGGACACGAGTCCGCAGTCCGCCGGCGGCGGCCCGGCCAACACACCCGTCGCCGCCGAGCCGTCTCCGCTGCCGCCGTCCGTGACCCAGCCGGTTGCCTCGGCCGCGGTGCCGCCGGTGGAGGCACAAGTTCCGCCCGTGGAGGCGCAGGTCCCGCCGATCACGCTCCAGACTCCCGCGGTGCAGTTGCCGCAACCGTTGCCGAGCGTCCCGCCGCTGACCGTGCAGACGCCCGCGATCCAGGCCACGGTCCCGGCGACCACTCTGCAGGTGACGGTCCCGCCGCTGCCGGGCGTCCCGCTTCCGCCGGTCCTACCGTGACGCCCAGGCCGGTCGCCGAGCCCTGCGTCGAGCGACCAGATGCGACACCAGGAACGCCACGAAGTACCTCGCGATCGCGCGTGCTGTAGAGCTCGACCGAACGATCGACAGATTTGGAATACTCCGGCGTTTCGCAACGAGGCGCGGAGGCGGCGGCCGGCGACCGGCTCCCTCGCGTCCGATAACGGGGAGGTATGCAGATGAGCGTCCCAAGGCGTCTGAGCCTTACCGGAGCGATCGTCCTGGCGATCGCCGCGGTCGTGAGTATGGGGGGCAGCGCCACCGTCAATGTGCCAACGGCGCAAGCCGCCTCGAATCTGCCGCTGTGTGTGCAGCGTCCGCAGATGTGCACAGAGCTGGCCGACCCGTGGACGTGGAACGGATACACGTACACGTCCGGCCACGACGAGCCGTCGGCCCTGTTCTACTCGACGGTGCCGGGCTCGGGCAATTCAAGTCAGTACCGGCTGACCCTGCCGACCGATCCAGTTGCCGCGCCTCTGCAAGACGGGACCGGCAGCACGTGGAACTTCCAGCTCCACCCGGCCTTCTGGTTCGGCATGGCCATGTGCGACGACCAGGACGCGCCCAATCCGGGTGTGGCCTGCCCTGCCGACAGCGACAAGAACATCTTCAAGAGCACGAATCCGCACTCGGCCGATTACCTCGGCCTGACGCCGGGCAGCGCCTTCATGGAGATGCAGTTCTATCCGCCTGGCTGGGGTCCGGTCAGCTGCACCGACGCCTCTGGGAACCAGGATGGCAAGTGGTGCGCAGCGTTGAATATCGACAGCGTCCAGTCCAACTCGAACACCGGCGTCGCGAACAACGCTGCGTGTAACGCCCTCCTTGGGCCCGAGCCGGTCAACTTCGCGATCATCACGAAGAGCGGCGTCTCGGAAGCGCCCGCCCGGCCGGACACCGGCTTCGGGAATCAGGCGGTGGTGACCCCCGACACGCTCGAGTTCGCCAACGGCGACAAGCTGGTCGTGGACCTACACGACACCGCCGCCGGCTTCCAGGTCGTCATTCATGACCTGACGACCGGGGAGAGCGGCTCGATGACCGCCAGCGTTGCCAACGGCTTCGGGCATGCGCTCTTCCAGCCGACCGCTTCGTCGTGCAGCGTCGTCCCCTACGCGTTCCACCCCGAGTACAGCACGTCTGGTCCGGATACGCGCGTGCTGTGGGCGGCGCACTCGTACAACGTCGCCTTCTCGGACGAGATCGGCCACTTCGAGTACTGCAACTCGGCCCCCTTTGGCGGGAGCTGCAACGCGGCGAGCTACCCCGATCCCACCGATCCCGCCCGTGACAGCGACGACCGAGGCTGCTTCCCCTACCCGGTGGTCAACCCCTCGGGGGTGACGATCAGCTCGTTGACCGGGTGCCTTGCAACGGACGTCGACTTCGACGGGCCCGAGTACCACAACGGCACCTGGCCGGGGACCACGGGCGCGGTCGCAAGCAAGGTCTCGACGCCCATCCAGTTCAGCAGTCCGCTCTTCACCGGACCAGGTAACAGCGGCCTGCGCAATTACAAGCAGGTGGCGTTCGAGACCGACCTCCCGCGCATCGAAGGGACGGATTCCTCGACCACCAACACCTGCCAGCGGCACGTGAGCAATCCGGCCGATCCGAACCCCGGGTCGGGCTGCGTGAATCCGCCGCTGGGCCCGGGCGGCGTGTCGACCTTCTATCCGATCTTCAGTACGACCACCGCTTCCGACGGGTCGTGCATCTGGCAAGAAGGCGGCGCCGGCATCGCAGGTTCGACCAACACGTTCGGGGGAACCTCCACCGCCGAGTTCGGTGGCCTCCTGTTGTCGAACTACCCGGTGGCCGGGTTCACGGTCTCCCAGCGCTACAACAACTTCCGGAACGTTCTCGGGTCGAATCCCTGTCCAGCATGACCGGCTGGCCAGCAGCTAGCTGACCATTCGACCGGCGGGGCCGCCCATATGGCGGCCCCGCTCTTTTCCAATCGTCGTCAGCCCGACGCTGTGACGATGACCCGTCGCACGTTCGACCAATGCTCGAGGCAAGTGCGCTGGAGTTTGGGGGGACAATCGGTCACGCCGCCGGTCTCGACCGCCATCACCTGCACGAAGTAGATCCCAGGCAGGAGCTTCGTTCGGCTCTGCCAGCGCGCGATTCCAGTTGCGATCGGACCGACTTGGATCGTCTCTCGCAGACGCACATTCCTCCGGATGAAGGCGCCATCCGCATCGAGAGCGCGCTTCGTCGCAACCGTCAACTGCACGGGTCGCAAGTCACCGACCGCAACCACGAGTACCACGCGGCGATCAAGAACCGTTGCAGACCGAAGGATCGGCGACTGATCAGCCGCAGCCGAGGCGACGCCCCCCAATGCAACCGCCACCACAACGCCAGCGAGCAGCTTCCTCGCCATGACCGCATGCTAGCCGTTTCGGTGATCGATAACGCTGCCCGCCGGCGTAGCAGGCTACTTTTCGCAAGCGTGGAGCGGCAGGGGCCGGTGCCCCAGCCGGTCTTCAAAACCGGTGAGGTCGTGTAGCCCACGGCTGGCTCGGTTCGACTCCGGGGCCGCTCCGTTCAGTCAAATATCGCCTTTGCAGGAAGTTTGCACCGCTTGTCAGTTCCTCGGCCTCGATCCGCGCTTTCCGTCCAAGTCCGCAGAGGATCCACTGCATGCACACCCGCGATCCGCGACCGTCGCGGTAAGCGGCATGCTCAGCGGACGCGGCTACTTCCAGATGTCAGTGATGGGCGGGTGTCTTGCAGATTGTGCGAGGGGCGCCACGCTGAGTTGGTCCTCGATCGTTCGGAGCAGGCCGTAGTGGTCTGTGGCGCGCGTGAACCGGACGTGTCGGCGGACAGCAGTGCCGGCGACGAACGCGAAGACGTGGCCACCGCCGCCGATGTCGGTCGTTCCCTCGTCGAAGACGACGTAGACCGCGGTGCTCGGAATGCGCAGGAGGGGAGGCAGGAAGCGGGCGAGGAATCGATCCGCCGTCTGAAGCGAGCAGTCGTGGGCGTCCTGGCACAGGTCAGGCGCGACGAACGCGAATGCGGGCAACCGCTGCGGCGAAAGCGCCGACAGTGGGTGAACGTGGGAGGACTGCCCGGGGAAGTAGAGGAACGGCATGTGCTTCTTCGCGAACAGAGGCGAGGAGGGGAAACCTTGCGCATAGCCGCCCCACGAGCGGCCTCCGCCTGAGAGGACAGAGCCGATCGACGGACCCCTTGCGATACAGGTCGTGCAGTCGCTCTGGATCCCGTGCGTGGATCCGGAAACGAGCGCCAAGTAATTCGGCAGGCTCGGGTGCGCGACGGCCGTGTAGTTGGTCAGCTGAGCGTAGGCGTGCGCGTAGAGGTTGAAGTGCAGAGCGGACGGGCTGCCCGCGACTTGGCCCGCCTCGTGGTTTTCGAATACCACCACGACGACGTGCCGGATCGTGGGGACCCGGCCGGACAGGCGCCGGATGCCGCCCGCGAGGGGCGCCACCATCGCTGACAAGAGAACGGCCGCAAGCGACAGAATCACGACCCGCAGCGGACCTCTCACAGTGACACCTCCACCGCCCGCCCTGGCCTGCTCGGGAGGTCGCCAACCGAAGTGGATAGGCGACCTCCGTCGCCGCAGGTACGAGGCCACAGGCCGTGAGACCTCGATTGGCCATTCCATTCCCACTCCATACGAAAGTCCAAACCATGGCACGCCCACGCTCCGGTCCATCTGCGTCTCGCGTTCGAGATGTTCACGCTCCGGTCCATCTGCGTCTCGCGTTCGAGATGTTTCAAATTTGTTGGAGCCGGTATATGAGTCGGTACAGGCCTACCTCGAGCTTAGGAGGATCGGATGGGCAGTTTGCTCCCTATCCAGCTCGGTTCCTGTGGTGGTGGTCGGTCGTCGTCGACGCATCGCACGACGCGCACCAGCACCCATCGGACGACTTCCTGCCACTGAGGACGTCGTTCGTGTCGCCGGTAGTACTGGCGAACTCTTGCGATGCCTCGCCTTCGGGCGAGGCATCGCGGTTCGTTGATCGGCTTTCGACCGTGAGCCTCACGTAAGACAGTGCGGCGTTTCCGGTCTGCGGCAACGATCATCGCAGCGGCGATCCTCGCTGCGGCCGGTGTCGCGGCCGCAAGCAGCCTGGGAGCGACGAACCCCGTGTCCGCGGTGTCGAGCGCGACAAGCGCTCTTCTGACGCCGGCGTCGTCGAGCGCCTCGACGTCGACACCGCCGGTCGCGATCCCGAGCGCGTCAGTTGCGACGCCCGTCGCGACGGTGTCGACACCGTCCGTGTCTGTTTCGAGCGGTGTCGCTGTTTCGAGCGGTTCGGTTCAGACACCGGTGGCGACTGTTTCGACACCGTCCGCCTCCGCGTCGACGACGGGCGTAACCGTCTCGAGCGCGACGGTCCAGACACCGGTGGCGACCGTCTCGACACCGTCGGCCTCCGCGTCGACGAAAGGCGTAACCGTCTCGAGCGCGACGGTCCAGACACCGGTGGCGACCGTCTCGACACCGTCGGCCTCCGCGTCGACGAAAGGCGTAACCGTCTCGAGCGCGACGGTCCAGACACCGGTGGCGACCGTCTCGACACCGTCGGCCTCCGCGTCGACGAAAGGCGTAACCGTCTCGAGCGCGACGGCTCAGACACCGGTGGCGACCGTCTCGACACCGTCGGCCTCCGCGTCGACGAAAGGCGTAACCGTCTCGAGCGCGACGGCTCAGACACCGGTGGCGACCGTCTCGACACCGTCGGCCTCCGCGTCGACGAAAGGCGTAACCGTCTCGAGCGCGACGGCTCAGACACCGGTGGCCACCGTCTCGACACCGTCGGCCTCCGCGTCGACGAAAGGCGTAACCGTCTCGAGCGCGACGGCCCAGACACCGGTGGCGACCGTCTCGACACCGTCCGCCTCCGCGTCGACGAAAGGCGTAACCGTCTCGTCGACCTCGCCGTCGAGCGCGAAGGTCAGTACGCCGCCGTCGGCTGCCGCAACCCCCGGAGTGCACCAGGCACACGCCGCCCCCTCCGCGACCCATGCTGCCGCGGGATCCCCGGTTGCCGCGTCGGCTCCCGCGACCCCCACCTCTGCCGTTCCGGCCATGCCGGCAACTTCTGCCGCGCCGGCAGCTCGTGCGGCGAGGCCCTCTCACGCTAGGCGGCCGTCCGGGACTCGCCTCCACGCACGGTCGGTCCCCACCACTCACTCCCGCACATCCGCGCCGGGTCGACGCAAGGCGCGCACCCTCGTCAGCGGCGCGTATGTGCCCCTCGTCCAGGTGGCTGCGTCGACAATCGTCGCGCCTCACAGCCGCCCCAACGCGACGAGTGCCCGGGCGACGTCGCCGTCCCCGCACGACCCGGGGATCCCAGGCCTGAGCGAGCTCAATCCGCGCAACGCGCCCGCGTGGCTGCGGCCGTTCCTCTATGCGCTGCTCGGAGCTGTGATCGCGTTGTTCGCCGCCGTCGCCGCTCCGCCGAGCGTGCGGCGCAAGATTCTCCGGAAGTTCGCACCGGCCGCCGAGCGCGACACGATCGTCGCCGCCAGCCCGTCTCTCAGCATCCGCACGATCTTCCGCTGGTTCTGGCCCTTCGCCCGACCGTATCGCGGCTGGCTCGTCGTCATGCTGGCTCTGATTCCGATTGGCCCCGGTGTCGCCGCGGTCGCCATCCTGCTGTTCAAGCGCCTGGTCAACCAGGTTCTCGTCCCCCACAGCTTCGGCCAGTTCCCCATGCTCGCTGCGGCCTACGTCGGCCTGACGCTGCTTGGCGGCACCGCCTCGTTCTTCGACAGCTACCTGTCGACGCTGATCGGCGAGCGGTTCGTGCTCGACCTGAGAACGCACCTGTTCAGACATGTCCAGAACCTGTCGCTCGACTTCTTCGAGCGCCGGAGGCTCGGCGACCTGATTTCCCGGCTGACCGGAGACGTGGCAGCGATCGAGAACATCATGCTCTCGGGGGTCACCTCGATCCTCGGCTACCTGCTCCGCATCGCGTTCTTCGCCGGGTTGCTCTTCTACCTCCGCTGGGATCTGGCGGTCATCTCGCTCGCGGCTGCGCCGATCTTCCTGGTCACGGGACGTCGCTTCGCCCGGCTCCGGCGCGCAGCGGCGCGCGAAGTTCGCCGTCGCAGCGGTGCGATGAGCGCAGTCGCCGAAGAGAGCTTCTCGAACATCCAGCTCGTGCAGGCCTACAACCGGCAGTCGACCGAGACCGAGCGGTTCCGCGTGGAGTCACAGGGAAGCCTCGCTGCGCAGCTCGCGTCGACCCGCCTGCGAGCGATCTACGGCCCGATCGTCGAGCTCGTCGAGATCGCGGGTGCCCTGTTGATCATCGGCATCGGCACGTGGGAGCTCTCGCGCGGTTGGATCTCGCTCGGAGGACTGCTCGCCTTCCTCGCCCTCCTGACCCAGCTCTACAGCCCGATCCGAGGGCTGGGCCGGCTCGACAGCAGCTTCTCGAGCGCCGCAGCGAGCGCCGAACGGATCATCGAGCTGCTTGCCGAAAAGCCTCGCGTGACCGATGCCGCCGGCGCGCGCACGTTGGCAGGCCTCGGCGGCGCAGTCGAGGTCGACGGGGTCAGCTTCCGCTATCCCGACGAGGAGTCGTACGCACTGCACGACGTGTCGTTCGCGGTCGCTCCGGGTGAGTACGTCGCGATCGTCGGACCAAGCGGCGCCGGGAAGTCGACCCTGACGAAGCTGCTGCTGCGTTTCTACGACCCCTCGCAGGGCGCCGTGCTCCTCGACGACAACGACCTGCGCACGCTCACACTCGTGTCGCTCCGCGAACGGATCGCCGTCGTGTTCCAGGAGACGCTCGTCTTCGACGCGACGATCGCCGAGAACATCGCGTACGGCCGGCCGGGGGCAACACGCGAGGAGATCGCGCTTGCGGCCGACGCGGCAGCCCTGTCGCCGTTCCTGGACAGGTTGCCCGAGGGCCTCGACACGGTCGTCGGACAGAAGGGGCGCAGGCTGTCCGGCGGTCAGCGTCAACGCGTGGCGATCGCGCGCGCGTTCCTGCGCGATGCACCGGTGCTGCTGCTCGACGAGCCGACCACCGGTCTCGACGCCGACGCGGTCGCTCAGGTCATCGACCCGCTGAATCGCCTCGCAGCCGGACGGACGACGATCATGATCTCGCACGACCTGACGCTGACGCGGGAAGCCGACCGAATCCTCGTCCTCGACGGTGGCGAGATCGTGGAAGCGGGAACCCACGCGGCGTTGCTCGGGCACGACGGCCTCTACCGCCGGCTCTACCAGCTACGCGCCGGGGAGCGCGAGCGCCGGTCGAGCGTCCGCACATGATCGTCGCAGAAGACATCGTCCTCCCGGTCGGGAGCGAGCTTGCACCTGGCTACACCGTCCTGCGGCTCGGCAGCCGAGGCAGCCTGTTCGACGTCTACGAGGTCTGGAGCGTTGATCGCCACTGCCGTTGCGCCGCGAAGGTGCTGCGGCCGCACCGGCGCGAAGAGCCGAAGGGGCGCCGCCGCCTGTTCAGGGAAGGGCGTGTTCTCCTGAGCCTGAGCCATCCCAACATCGCCCGCGCGTACGAGCTTCGCCAACGTCCGGATCCCGTCCTGATCATGGAGGCCCTTCCGGGCATGACGCTGCAGTACTGGCTAGAGGAGCAAGGGCGCCTGACGACACCGAACCTGGTGCAGCTCGGCGTGCAGCTCGCGTCGGCTGTCACGTACCTCCACAGACAACGAATTCTTCATCTCGATCTCAAGCCCGGGAACCTCCTCGTCTCGGGCGGGCTCATCCGGCTGATCGATTTCAGCCTGGCGCGAGCCCCCGGGCGCGGACGTCGAGGAATGGGGACGCACATCTATCTCGCCCCGGAGCAGGCACTGGGTCGGATGCTCGGCGTGGAGGCGGACGTCTGGGGGATCGGAGTCGTGATGTGGGAAGCGGCCGCCGGGCAGCCTCCTTTCGACTACCCCGACGACAGCGATGCCTACGACCAGCTCACAAGACGAGCGACGTCGATCCGCGACCAACGTCGACTGCCGGCCGCGCTCGCCGACGGGATCGACGCGTGTCTCGAGCCCGATCCGGGACAGCGGCCCACGGTGCGCGAGCTCGCCGAACTCTTCGACTCGCTGCTGTAGGGATCCGCCGTCGCGCGGGCCGCTCCGCTGACTGGACGGGGCCGCCCGAAGGCGGCCCCGTCACATGCCGATCGTGCGCCTCGCGCCTAAGGCGAGACCCGGCCAACGAACGTTCCCCAGTTGTTCAGGTAGGGCGGAAACCCGAAGCCGCCGGGGATGTACTCGGTGGCGATCCAGATCGAGCCGTCGTCGCCGGCGACAGCGGCGGAGTAGTCGCCCCACCGGGCGACGCCGTTACCGCCGAACGCCGCGTATCCGGAGATGTCGTCGGTCGGAGCGACGCCGGCTGCCGCGATGTGGATCGGCCCAGCCCCGTTCACCGCGTCGAACGTCACGTAGCCTGCGGACGGGAAGTAGTGATGGCCGGCGATCGAGAAGGTCATCACGCCCTTGCCGGACGCGTTGACGCCGATCGACGGGAAGAACACGTTGTCGTTGTTCCCGAGGGCGACGTAGCCCTGCTTTGCGATCGTGCCTGCGACCGTCGTCGCCGACGGCGTCGACGGCGTGACGACGAAGTAGGCGATCCCACTGCGATCCGTCTGCGAACTGGCGCCGTTCGACGTTCGGATCACCGTGTTCACGGCACCGAAGAGATTGCCCGCGGCGTAGACGACCTGGTTCATACGGTCGTCGTTCGTCGCCACCTGCTCCTCGTGCTCGCCGAGCGCGTCGCCGAACGGCGTCGGCCCCTTCTTCTGCTCGGCGTTCGGCGGCTGGCCGTACGTTTCGCTGGAGATGATCGACGGCGCCGTCAGTGTCACGGCGGGCGTCGCGGTGTCGAGCGATTGCGTGTTCGTCAGCCCCCACACGGCGATCCGGTTGTCGGTCGTCGCATCGAAGTCGAGAGCCGACAGCAGGTACTCGGTGCCCTTGTTGTCGGTGTTCCAACCGGCAGCCGTCGGTGACGTCGCGGGCTGGAGCGAGTACGCGGGACCTTCGGCGAGGTGAATCGGCGCACCGTGGAACGCCTGGTACTTCAGCGTCCCCCTGAAGAGTGCGCTCTTGCTGATCGCGTAGACCTGCGCGCCGTTGAATTCGTCTCCCAGAATCGAGAACTCGTTCGTCGTGATGTAGATGCCGTATTTGTCCGCCCCGAGCAGCGGCTGGTCGCCGAAGCACGGACAGCCGGGCTGGTTCGGCATCGTGTTGCCCGAACCGTCGTCGGACGGGGTGCCGTCGTCGGTCGTGTTCAGCTGGAAGATCGTCCAGTCCCCGGCGCTCGTCGTCGGGGCTGAGCCGTTCGAGACTGCGATCAGCACGTTCGACCGGCCGTTGAAGAAATTGCCGTCCGGCGAGAACGGCAGCTGGAGGATCGTCATCACGAACCGCTTCGCGGCCGGGTCGTAATAGCACTTCGGGTCGCTCAGGAACGGCCCGAACGTCGGCGGATCGACGGTGCGGTCGATCTCGTGCTTGCCGGTGTAGAACAAGGTCAGCGACGTGGGGCCGCTCGTGAGGTGCCCCGAGGTCGAATACGTCGAGAACGTCGTGTTGACGGGTTCGATCACCTCGCCATTGCCTTCGCAGAGGCCCTGGTCGGGCGGCGTGTCGCTCGTCTGATTGCCGTTGTCGGCGTCTCGGTGATCCTTGAAGGTGACCCCGGTGAAGCCGAAGGCGCCGGGATTCGAGCCGGCGATCGCCGACGCTTGCCCGGGCACGATCCGCGGCGCATTCGACTTGCTGTGCGAGCTTGGAATGTCGCGGTCGACCTCCTGGCCGGCTTCCGGTCGAAGCTCGTACTTGCCGTTCGGAATGCTCGAGCTCTGCGCCGCAGCGCCGGCGGCGACGACGCCCACGACCACTACTGCAATCGAGATCGCGAGCCGCGATCGTCTGGACAGGTGCATTCTCCCCTCCCTGGTCGGGCGGTTGACCCCACGGAAACCCTACGAAAGGCCGTGAGGGGTGGTTTGCTCCTGTCAGCCTTGCCCGGCTGTCACGCGATCCGAACGCAGTTGCCGCCGGCGCTCTTCGCCGCGTCGAGCGCGAGTTCCGCCTGGACGAGCAGGATCTCGGCGGGCTGGACGAGCTCCGGCGCGATCGGGGTCGGCAGCTGAGCGATTCCTGCGCTCAGCGTCAGCCCGCTGATCCGGGCGCCGATCACGAGCTCCGTCTCCATCGCCTGGAAGCGCCGGCGAAGGTCGTCCGTCTCGGCGGCTGCCTCGTCGGCGTCGTCGCCGACCCAGGCCAGCAGGAACTCGTCGCCGCCGACCCGAGCCGCGAGATCGTTCGCCCCGGTCGCTCTCCGCAGCAGATCGGCGACGCGGCAGATCATCGCGTCTCCGACCTCGACGCCGAACACGCCGTTGACCGACCTCATCCGGTCGATGTCGACGAGCGCAATGGAGAGGGGGTCCCCGCGCAGGTCGGCTTCGCGAAGGCGTCCATCAAGCCACTCCCGCGCCTCGCGATGATCCGCCAGGCCTGTATGGCTGTCCACGGTGGGATCGTAGGTGGAGCCGCAGGCGCGGGCTAGGGTCGAGGGACAGATCAGGCTCGCCGAGCCGGAGTCGGGAAACGAGCTTCAAACTCCCAGGTTGATGCTGTCCTGACGCAATGCAGCCAGAGCGATGGACACCCAGCCGCTGTCCCAGCGGTGAACCACGAGTTCTGGCTGTTCGGTGTCGTGGGCAATGCCCTCTGACGTCAGGAGTGCGTCGTAGTCCGCAATGTCGGTTTGGAACGCCGAATATCCGCCGATCCAGATTCGGTCATGAGCCACGAAGGGTGCTTTGTGCGCCTCCAGAAAGGCGGGCGTCAAGCGGTAGTTGGCCTGGAAGTTGGCATCCGTTCCGTAAGAGGCTGCAGAGCTGGAACCATATTGGTCGTATGCCGACATGTCCGCTGGGAAGTCCCAGGATGCCGCCACCGCGAAGAGGTCGGGATGCTTCAGGATGAGATCTTCTCCCCCGATGCCGGACTTCGAGAAGCCGATCAGCCAGTTCTGCTCCTGACCGGTTAGCGAGAGGTTTTGCGTGACCCAGGGCAGCAGATCCTGGGTCATGAACGTTTCATACTCGAGATTCGGATCGGTGGGATTGTCCGCATACCACGGTTCGATCCCGAACGACGGCTCGATGATCGTGAGGTTGTACTGATTCTGTGCGTCGAGGAGGCGCAGCGTGTCCAACCCGTCTCCGTAGTTGCTTCCCAGGCCGCTCTCAACCGGAAGCACGAAGAGGAAGTTGTGGGCCACACCGGCGGCAGGATTGGTGGGAGCCAGGATTCGCAGCGCCTGAGTGCCGTATCCGTTGTCGGACGAGACGACGTCGTAGGACGCGACGCCGTTGGCGTCTGTTCCCGTGTACTGAGCCTGGAACCTCGGAACTCCCGAGGAGCTGGCGGTCGCGCCGACCCAGTTGTCGGCTTTGGCGGTGCCGAAGGTCATGATCCCGGGCGCGCCGCCGCTCACGCTGCCGTCGGTGACGCTGATCCGCGCCACACCGTTCTGCAGGAACGAGATCGTCGAACCGACCGCCGTCAGCTTCAACTGCGTGCCAGCAGCCAACGGCCCACAACTGTAGGAGCTGCCAAGCTGGATCCAGCTGCCGGCGCTGCGCTTGTACAACCGCAACTGCTGACTGCCGCTATTCCAGAAATAGATGCCCAGATACATGTTCTGGCCGCCGCCCTGCATCCGCACCGCCGGCCCGATCCACTGACCACCCGACAACTGCGTCGAGGTCACCTCAACCTGCGACGACTGATCACCCGCATACGACTCAGCCGTCCGGATATCACCAGCCGTCGCACTCGAACCCCGCACCGCCTGCGACGAAATCACCAACCCCCCATCACTCACCGCAGCCCAACCCGCGCCCAACCCACCATCCGCCCGATTGAAATCATCCGACCCCGCCACCGACCCAGCCGAGCAGGCAACCGCGACACTGGTCACGTTCGCCGAAGCGACCGTCCCCGACCCGTTCGAAACCACACAGGACTGCCCCGCCGGAGCGCTCTTCACCGTCACGCTGTACGCCGCACCATCCGCCAACCGCGTCGCAAACGTGAACGGGCCATTCGCGGCCACACTCAGATCATCACCACCGTTGTCCGCAACACCACCGTCCCCGACAACCCCGACACGCTCCCGCCGACCGAATACGTCGGCGACGTCGAGCAGGCAACCGCCACACCGGTCACGTTGGCCGAGGCGACCGTCCCCGACCCGTTCGAAACCACACAGGACTGCCCCGCCGGAGTCGCTCTTCACCGTCACGCTGTAGGCCGCACCATCCGCCAACCGCGTCGCAAACGTGAACGGGCCATTCGCGGCCACACTCAGATCATCACCACCGTTATCGCGCAACACCACCGTCCCCGACAACCCCGACACGCTCCCGCCAACCGAATACGTCGGCGACGAGGAGGCGGTGGTGCCGACCCAGTTGTCGGCCTTGGCGGTGCCGAAGGTCATGATCCCGGGCGCGCCGCCGCTCACGCTGCCGTCGGTGACGCTGATCCGCGCCACACCGTTCTGCAGGAACGAGATCGTCGAACCGACCGCCGTCAGCTTCAACTGCGTGCCAGCAGCCAACGGCCCACAGCTGTAGGAGCTGCCAAGCTGGATCCAGCTGCCGGCGCTGCGCTTGTACAACCGCAACTGCTGGCTGCCGCTATTCCAGAAATAGATGCCCAGATACATGTTCTGGCCGCCGCCCTGCATCCGCACCGCCGGCCCGATCCACTGACCACCCGACAACTGCGTCGAGGTCACCTCAACCTGCGACGACTGATCACCCGCATACGACTCAGCCGTCCGGATATCACCAGCCGTCGCACTCGAACCCCGCACCGCCTGCGACGAAATCACCAACCCCCCATCACTCACCGCAGCCCAACCCGCGCCCAACCCACCATCCGCCCGATTGAAATCATCCGACCCCGCCACCGACCCAGCCGAGCAGGCGACCGCGACACTGGTCACGTTCGCCGAGGAGACCGTCCCCGACCCGTTCGAAACCGACACAGGACTGGCCCGCCGGATTCGCTCTTCACCGTCACGCTGTAGGCCGCACCATCCGCCAACCGCGTCGCAAACGTGAACGGGCCATTCGCGGCCACACTCAGATCATCACCACCGTTGTCGCGCAACACCACCGTCCCCGACAACCCCGACACGCTCCCGCCAACCGAATAGGTCGGCGTCGCCGAGCAGGCAACCGCCACACCGGTCACGTCCGCCGAGGAGACCGTCCCCGACCCGTTCGAAACCACACAGGACTGGCCCGCCGGATTGCTCTTCACCGTCACGCTGTAGGCCGCACCATCCGCCAACCGCGTCGCAAACGTAAACGGGCCATTCGCGGCCACACTCAGATCATCACCACCGTTGTCGCGCAACACCACCGTCCCCGACAACCCCGACACGCTCCCCCCAACCGAATAGGTCGGCGACGTCGAGCAGGCAACCGCCACACCGGTCACGTCGGCCGAGGAGACCGTCCCCGACCCGTTCGAAACCACACAGGACTGGCCCGCCGGAGCGCTCTTCACCGTCACGCTGTAGGCCGCACCATCCGCCAACCGCGTGCCAAACGTAAACGGGCCATTCGCGGCCACACTCAGATCATCACCACCGTTGTCGCGCAACACCACCGTCCCCGACAACCCCGACACGCTCCCCCCAACCGAATACGTCGGCGACGAGGAGGCGGTGGTGCCGACCCAGTTGTCGGCCTTGGCGGTGCCGAAGGTCATGATCCCGGGCGCGCCGCCGCTCACGCTGCCGTCGGTGACGCTGATCCGCGCCACACCGTTCTGCAGGAACGAGATCGTCGAACCGACCGCCGTCAGCTTCAACTGCGTGCCAGCAGCCAACGGCCCACAGCTGTAGGAGCTGCCAAGCTGGATCCAGCTGCCGGCGCTGCGCTTGTACAACCGCAACTGCTGACTACCGCTATTCCAGAAATAGATGCCCAGATACATGTTCTGGCCGCCGCCCTGCATCCGCACCGCCGGCCCGATCCACTGACCACCCGACAACTGCGTCGAGGTCACCTCAACCTGCGACGACTGATCACCCGCATACGACTCAGCCGTCCGGATATCACCAGCCGTCGCACTCGAACCCCGCACCGCCTGCGACGAAATCACCAACCCCCCATCACTCACCGCAGCCCAACCCGCGCCCAACCCACCATCCGCCCGATTGAAATCATCCGACCCCGCCACCGACAGAGCCGCCGACGCCGCCGTTGTGACAAAGACCAGGAGCGGGATCAGAACAGCACACAGGATCAGCCTCAGAGCCAACGAGCTGGGCTTCGGCTTCGAATCCTGGGAGCGCACCCTCGTCATGTCGCCCCACTCACGCGCGGCGCGTGGCGGGCCTGGGTCACCGGAAACACAAGTCGCGAAACGATGCTCGCTTCCGCCGCAATTCGGCCCGTCGTTTCCCTCGTGAAGTCCAGCCCGGGACGCGCTCCGACGGGCAGGGGCAACTGCTGGCGCGAGTCCGGCCGCATACCCACATGATCGCGCTCCTCGGGTGGCGAGACAACCGTTTTCAAGGGGGGGTTTTCGACGACTACCGGGGAATTTGCGGCTACGGACCCCGGCACTGAGCACGCCGCGGACAAGAGCCTCCAAGGGCAAACGCCGGCCTCGCCCGCTGGGCGACGCCGGCCGTGATCGTTATCGAAAAGCCCCTACGCGGAGCAGCGGGTGATCGGCACAGGGATGTGGAACGTGTAGTCCGGGTTCCCCCATGCCTTGCCGAGGAAACACGCCTCTGTCAGCTCGCCGACCGTGCCGAGAAGCCGCAGCTGCGGCGCCTCGTACGGAGTGCGAACGGAGTGTCCCCCCGCGTTCGGTGACGCGTGTGCATCCATGTCCCTCAGCGTACAGTCGCCTGTCCCGCGCGTTAACCCTCCTTATGGCTAGTTCACCCCCCCATTCCGCCCGTTCCACCACTTCACCGGTCGGCGCCTACGGGCTCCGACTCTCCGGGGTCGACGAGGCAGCCTCGATTCTGAGCCCAGCTGCGCCCGATTGGCCCGCCGTCGCCCTTCGAGTCACAGTGGGCGATCACCCGGCGACCGAGGAGTACATCGACGGCGATCGGGCGACGATCAGATTGCGAACCGGCGGCTCGGTGGAGCTCGACCGGAAGGCGGGACGCGCCCGGTACACCGTCCCGGCCCCGCTCTCGGCGGACGAGCTGGTCCATCCGTTCCTCGCGCCGACCGCCTCCGTCTTCGCATACTGGAATCGTCGCGAGTCGCTCCACGCCGGCGGCGTCGCGCTCGCAGACAGGGCATGGGGCCTGGTGGGAGAGCGTCTGGGCGGAAAGAGCTCCCTCCTGGCCGCGCTCGCGCTGAGCGAGTTCGACATCGTGTGCGACGACGTTCTCGTCGTTGACGGGCGCGAAGCCTTCGTCGGCCCGAGAACGATCGACCTGCGAGAGGACGCCGCCGACGCGTTCGGCGTCGGACGGGAGATCGGTGTTGCCGGCGCGCGCCGGCGCTGGCGCATCGGCCTCCGCCAGCTCGATCGCCGCCTGGTCGTGAGCGGGTGGATCTTCACCGCCTGGTCCGACGAGTGCCGCATCCAGCGGGTGCCGGTCGCCGAGACGCTGGCCCGGCTGCTACGGAACCGCAGCACCCGCCTGCCGCCTCAGGACCCGGCGATGTTCCTCGGCTTGAGCGCACTTCCGGCGTGGGAGCTCCGCCGCCCGCGGTCCTGGGAGGCGATGCCGGAGGCGCTCGAACTCATGCTCGGAGTGCTCCGGGAAGGTTGACGTGCGAGCTCGTCGGCGAGCCAGATCGCCTGAAGCAGCGAATGCGGGCCCGGGGTCTGTTCCACGTGCCAGCGGCGTCTCAGCGCATTCGCGTCGACGACTTCTGGGTCGAGCCCGGAGCCGTCCCACTGGGCGGCGAAGGTGCGGCTCTTCTTCCCCCACAATGCGCCGACGAACATCGCCTTCGAGCTGCGAGACGCGAGCCCAGGCGGCAGGAGATCAGCGAAGAGGGTGGTCAGCGCCTCGGTTCGATTCGCGAACCGACGACCCCGCGGAAGGGAGGCCAGCGCCGCTGCGAAGTCCGGAGAGAGGAGCGGATGGCGAATCTCGACGTCCCAGTCGCCGGCCAGCAAATCGAGGCTCTGCGCCCCGAGGCGAAGGTATCCGAATCCCAGCACCCACGCAAAGCGGGGCCCCCAACGAAGCGGCTCCGCTGCGGCTTCGTCGGCGAGCGCAGCGACAACCTCGCGCTGGGCGGCCGGCTGGAGCCATTCCAGCGAAACGTCGCTCCGCGCGATCGTCACCAATCGTCGGACCGGTCGTGGAGCGATCGCGGCACCGAGGCGCAGCACGTCTCGTGGCTCCGGAAACGACCGGCCTGCGAGCACCGACCGCACTCGCTCCCACCCGGAGGTCGAGAGGATCTCGTCTCCGCCGACACCGGTCAGCACCGAGCCGCCTCGCGCCGCCTCGAACTGAGGAACGTGGAAGTGAACGTTCGCCGGCCACAGAACGCCGTGGCGAAGGAGGATCTCCTGCGCGGTCGGACCGATGCAATCGAGCTCCTCCGAGATGTCGACCCGAACCCAGTCGTCGAGACGAAGATGCTTGACAACGGCCTCCTGCCATCCCGACTCCACTGGATCAGGATCGGCGGCGAACCGCACTGTGACCGGCACGGGCAACGGCAACCCCTCCCGCCGCGCCACCTCGACCGCGATCGCGAGAACGAGTGACGAGTCCCGGCCGCCGGAGAAGCTGACGACGGCAGGTGCTCGGAACAACGCCGGCAGCACGCTTTGCTCGAGCGCCACACGCGGCTCGAAACGAGAGAGTGGAAGCCTCGAAGCTCGTTCCGCCAGACGAACAGGGAAGCCGGCTGCTATCTCGAGCGGGCTCAGCATGCAGCACTCACCGTATGTCAGACGGTGAGAGTCGTACCTTCGCCGAGCGGGACCCGGCCTCCTCCCGATGCGAGTGAAGCGTCAACCGCCTCGATCATCCTGACGACCTCGATCCCCAGCTCGGCCGACGAACGTGGAACGCGCCCGGTCCGCACCGCGTCACAGAAATCGGCAAGCTCGATCTGGAGGGGCTCGGCCGCGTGCACAGCCGGGGAGACGATCTCGCCCGTGCGATAGGAGAGCCGAAACTCTCCGAACGACTGTGGGTCGTCGAGCAGCACGCCCGAGTCGAAGATCCGAACCGGCTCGTTGCTGGTGTCGTCGTAGACGATCATCTTCTCCGAGCCGACGATTGTCGTCCGACGCAGCTTGCTCGGCGCCAGCCAGGAAAGCTCGACATGCGCGATCGTTCCCCGCTCGTACTCGAGGTTGATGAAGGCGATGTCGGGAACGGTCGGGAAGATGCAGCTGCGACTCAGCGCCGACACGTACGTCGGCGACTCGCCGAGCCAGTAGCAGAGGATCGAGAAGTCGTGAGGGCCTAGATCCCAGGCGACGCTGACGTCTGCCTGGTGGAGGCCGAGGTTGACTCGACTCGTCGAGATGAAGTAGAGGTCGCCGATCTCACCCGAGCTGATCAAGTCCTTGATCGCGTTCACCGGAGGGCTGTACAGAAAGGTATGACCCGGCATCAGCATCAGCCCGCGGGCGGCGGCAACGGTCGAGAGCTCTTGCGCCTCGGCGACGGATGCGGCGAGTGGCTTTTCGATGAATACGTGCTTTCCCGCCTGGAGTGCCGCCAGACCGAGCGCGTAATGCGTCGAGACCGGTGTGGAGATCACGACCGCCTCGAGCTCGGGATCGTGCAGAATCTCGTCGAAGCTCCGAGTCGCGCGAACGCCCGGATACCGCCGCCCGAACGCGTCGAGCCGGGCCTGGTCGAGGTCGCAGATCCAGCTCAACTCCGCGGTCTCGAGCTCGTTCAAGTTGCGGATCAGGTTCGGGCCCCAGTAGCCGAGCCCGACGACCGCCGTCCGTACCGGAGCCGCCGCGAGCTCGGGCGAGAAGATCGCCGGCTTCATGCCGTGACCCGTCCACGGATGAGTGACAGGGGTGTCTTCAGGAGCAGGCGCAGGTCGAGGCTGAACGACCAGCCGCGGACGTAGGCGACGTCCATGTCGACGGCCTCGCCGAAGGTCGAGCGGGCGCGTGCCGTCACCTGCCAAAGGCCGGTCAGCCCGGGCGGCAGGAGGAAACGCTCGAAATGGTGCTCGGCGAAACCGGCCGTCTCGTACTCGAGGCAAGGCCGGGGCCCGACAAGCGACATCTCGCCGCTCAGGATGTTGAAAAGCTGAGGCAGCTCGTCGAGGCTCGTCTTCCGCAACAGGCGCCCGACCCGAGTCACTGCATCCGACCGATCGAGCTTGTAGAGGCCGTTGGCATTCGGAGACGCCTCGTGGGTCGAAGTGCTCTCGATGTAGCGCCGGTGCTCATCCTGATCGGTCTCGACGCGCATCGTCCGAAACTTGAGCACCGTGAAGGGCTGCATCTGGTGGCCCAGCCGTCGCTGCCGGAAGAGCACCGGCCCGGGCGAATCGAGGCGGATGCAGATCGCGATGACTGCCATCAACGGAGCGAGGATCAGGAGCATCACGAGCGCCACGATGTAGTCGAACCCGCGCTTCATCAGCCGCGACGACGGCGAGATGCTCACCGGCGGCAGTCCGACCAGCGCGAGTCCCTCCAACGAGTGAATGCCCGCTCGGGGGCCGACGATCTCGAACAGCCGCGGCACGACGTCGATGTGCACCCCGAGCTTCCGCAGCTCGCGAATCGTGTGCAACAGATCGTCGTGGGTCGAGTCCGAGAACGCGATGATGACGCGTTCGACGTCGAGCAAGTCGATGACCTCGCGGAGATTCTCAGGTCCGCCGACGACCGCCAGGTGCTCGAGCTCGGGCCGACGCTCGCGGGGATGCGCATCGACGAAGCCAACGAGATTGATGCCGTACTCGGGATGCTGGAGCAGCTTCCGGGCCGCCAGCTGACCGATGTGGCCGGCGCCAAGGATGAGCGTGTTCTGGAGATACATGGGGCTTCGGCGGGCCGCTCCGCGTGCGAACCCACGGGCGACGGTGACGAAGATCGCGGCCAACAGCCAGAAGAACACGAGTCGCGCGACGTGGGGATTGCGTACTCCTGCCGCCCACGAGACGACGAAGTAGAACCACGCTCCGAGCGTCACCAGGTGGAAGACGCCGACGACCTCGTCGACCGTCGAATGATCGACCTGCTCCTCGTCGCGTTCGTACAGGCCGTAGAACTTGGCCGCCACGATCCAGAGCGGAATCATCAGGAAGAGGACGCCGACCTCGACGACCGGACGAGAGTCTCCGCTGCCGCTCACGACGAGCTTGGCGAGCAGAAACGCAAGGATGAGAGCGCTGACGTCGGCGACGAGAAGCGCACGCCGAACGAGCCACCCGCGCCGGCGAGTAGGCGCCAGCTCGGCTGCCCGCCCCGCGCGTGCGGGCGCGATCAGGGCAGGAACCTCGGCCACGGACGTGTCGAGCTCGAGGCCGGTCATCGCCTCTGAGCCCACCCCGCATACGCATGCTGCTGCCCGAACGCGTGTGCGTTCAGGCGCGATTGCGCCCGACTCACGTGCCGCTCGCCACTCCTCTCGTACTTCAGGATTCCCCTCCCGCTGAGGAGCGTAGGAGGCGCGGATGGCTGAAGCCAGGCCAGATTTCCAAAGACCCACCAACCGAGTGGGCCTACTCCTTCGGATAGGGCGGGCATTGCCGAGGGTGCACGGAAGCGGCTGAAGATTGATCGGAAGCCGAGGTTTTGCTTTTCGGCGAGCCGGATACTGACGCCCAGCCGGAGTCTCCTACGGGAGGGCTGACTCCGTGCTCATCACCCCACCCCCATCCCCCACATGGGTGATGAAGCCAAGACGTGCCAGGTACCGATACACGGCCCAGCAAACGAACAGGAGAGCATGCAATGTGGAGAGCCGCCGCGCTCCCTTGCAGCCGTCGCCGCCGGGGCTTGCTGGTAGTCCCTTGCCTTGCGGGACTGCTCGCAGCCTTCGTCGTCACGCCCAGCCCCGCCGCACAGAAGCCGGAAGCCGCCAAGCCCAAGCTCTGGGCGATGAGCGTAAGCGCGACGAAGGCGCCGACCAAGAGCATCTCGCAGTTGCAGTCGCTCCGGCGCCGCGGTGTCGAGGCGCTCGTCGTGAATGCCGCCGCCCTGTCTCCCGACGCGCTCAGCCGGCTCGCCGACCGCGCAGCCCACGCGGGCCTGCGCGTGATCGCTGCCCGCGGCTCGCTCCGGCCCGGGGCGTGTCCGAGCGCGAACGGCACGCTGAGCACCTGCGCGGTCATTGCGCAAACGCCTCAGGAAGCGGCCGCTCTCGCTGAGACGGACTCGTTCGACTACGTGGTCTTCTACGCGCGGAATCTGCGACAGATCAGCTATCTCCGCGGACTGAAGACGGACCACACCGAGGTCCTCGCGGTCGTCCGGTCTCGGCCCGCCAACACGAACGGGCTGCGCGCTGCCGTGGACTCCACGAGGCGCGACGGAGCCCTCGATCTCGTCGTCAGAGGCACGGCTTTGCGCTCGGAGCGGGTCATGAGCCTGTTCAAGTGGTGGCCGCCCAGGCGCCACCCCTGGCCGCCCCTCCCGAAGCCCAAGACGCCCACGACGACCACTACCACGACGACGACGGCGGCGGCGACGACCACGACCCCGACCACCACCACGACGCCGACCACCACCACGACCCCGACCACCACCACGACCCCGACCACCACCACGACGCCGACCACCACCACGACCCCGACCACCACCACGACGCCGACCACCACCACGACCCCGACCACCACCACGACGCCGACCACCACCACGACGCCGACCACCACCACGACGCCGACCACCACCACGACGCCGACCACCACGACAACCCCGGGTGACACACAAGCGCCGACCACACCGGGAGGCCTCTCCGTCACGGGGGCGACGCAGACGAGCATCACGATCGCGTGGAACGCGTCGAACGACAACGTCGGCGTGGCCGGTTACCACCTGTACCGCAACGGGAGTCAGGTCGGAACGACCACCGCCACGAGTCGGACGTTCTCGGGACTCACCTGCGGGACGAGCTACACCCTGTCTGTCGATGCCTACGACGCGGCCGGCAACAAGTCGACAGCGGCAAACCTCGCCGCGTCGACGTCCGCCTGCCCGGACACGCAGGCGCCGCTCACCCCGACGGGCCTCTTCGTCACGGGCTCCACGACCACCAGCGTCTCGCTCTCCTGGAATCCGTCGTTCGACAACGTCGCCGTTGCCGGCTACGACGCGTACCTGAACTCGACGCTCGCAGGTACCACCACGGCGTTCACGAGCTACACCTTCACCGGCCTCACGTGCGGGACGAGCTACACGGTCGCTGTTGACGCCTACGATCCGTCCGGAAACAAGTCGGGCAAAGCCACGCTGACGACGTCGACGGCACCCTGCCCCCCCGCGACGGTGACGTTCAACTCGCCTGCCGCTGGTGCGACCGTCTCCGGATCGATCATCTGGAATGTCCAGCCGACCGTCGCGTTCGACCATGTGGACTTCCTGATCGACGGCGTGGTGGCTTGGACGGAGCAAACTTGCCCGTGTTACTTCAACGGCGATCCCAACGGGCGGCTCGATACGACGACGCTGTCGACTGGAAGCCATGTGCTGAAGGCGTCGGCGTATGACGCTTCCGGGACGAAGGTCGCGGATAGCTCGGAGACGGTGATCGTGAACAACACAGTGGTCACGACCACGACAACTCCGACCACCACCACGACACCGACGACGACGACCACTCCAAGCAGCGGAAGTTGCTTTGCCTCGCCGGGCTCGTGCGGCTACCCCGACCCGGCCTTCCACAACGTCGGGGTCCCGCAAGGAACCTCGCTTACCAGCTCGGGAACCATCAACGTCACCAAAGACGGCACCGTTATCAACGCGGTCAACGTGACCGGCTCGATCAACATTTCGGCGAACAACGTGACGGTCCAGAACAGTCGGATCAGCTGCAACTGCGCCGGCGGCTTCGCCATCCGAGAACCGAACGGCTACTCCGGCCTCACGATCAAGGACTCAGAGATCAACGGCGGCAACATCTATGCCGGTGGTGGCCAGGGTGGAACCAACTACCTGCAGCGGGTCTACATGTGGAACTGCGACGAGTGCGTCCAGTACGACGTGAACGCCTCCGACAGCTACTTCTACGTCGGCCAGGCAGTCAGCGGCGCCCACTACGAGGCGTTCTACAACGGAGACGGCAGCACCAACATCCAGCACTCGACCATCCTCAACCCGCACGAGCAGACGGCCGACGTGTTCATGAACACGGCGGGCGGTGCCGGGGGGGCCTGCCAGAATCACCTCACGATCAACAACAGCCTGCTGGCCGGGGGCGGGTTCCTGGTCTACCCGTGCGGGAACGCCGACTCGGCCGGATCGAGTGCGACCGTGATCACGAGCAACCGGTTCGCCCGCTGCACCTCCCAGCCTGTTGTCAACGCTGCGAGCGGACTGATCTGTCAGGGCTTCGGCAGCCCGACCGGCAACGGTGACACGGTCGGCAACTCTGACGGCCACGGGTACTACCCGCGCGGCGGATTCTTCGGTGTTACCTCGTACATCTTCTGCGGTTCGACGACCTGGTCGAGCAACGTCTGGGACGACAACGGCGCTGCCGTTCCCTGCTAGGCAGAGCAACGAGTCGGCACGGCGTGAAGGCCCGCGTTTGCGGGCCTTCAGCGTTGCATCGTCGAGACGCGGGCCCTCGCAGCTGCGGCCGCGGAGGTCGAAGCCCACGCGACGCGCGGGTTGCCGCCGCTACGGCTTCCCAGCAATCGTGCGGACTCGCGACAGCCAGTTCATTAGCGACTGATTCGAACGGACGAATTCCCGAAAGCCGGGCTCCGGATGCCTCGACCTCCGGCGCAGAGCAGATCGGCCATAGCCCCAGGCAAGTCCCGTGGCCGCGGGATCGCGCTGTCCAACCGCGCGGTACAGCGTCCGCAGGAGCAGGTAGGAGGGCCGGTACCACATGTAGTACGCGCTGTCGCCTTCCTCCGCGAAACTCGAGAACCGGTTGGCGTCTCGAGCACCGGTCGGACGATGGTGAAAGTAGCTGACATCGGGGACGATCGCTGTTTCCCACCCGCGGATGTTGGCCCTGACGACCGCAATCCCGTCCCAACCGTGACGCCCCTCGAGCGGCAGCAGCTCCGCCAGACATTCCCTGCGGTACGTCAGCGAGGCTCCGCGCAGATTCGGATGGGTCACGTGAACCGGCTCCCAGTCGTCGCCGGTCTGCTCATAGCACACGCCCGTCGCGATGCCGAGCCGCGCATTCCTCCTGAACTCGCGGCGGAGTGCGTCGAAGTAGCCAGGCCCGAAGGACACGTCCGCGTCGAGGCCCGTGATGAGGTCGGGATGCTTCGGAACGTGCATGAGCCCTGCGTTCAACGCACGGACGCTCGAGCGCCCACGTACCGGCTCAGCGTCGCTTGCGATCGAGACGAGGTGGATCCAAACGTGAGCGCGCGCAAGCTCGCGCACGACGGCCGCTGTACCGTCCGTCGACCCGTTGTCGACGACGATCCATGCTTCCGGGCGCCACGTCTGCTCGATCAGGCACCCGCCGAGCCGCCGGAGGTTTTCCGCCTCGTTCCGGGCGGGCGTGACGATCAGATGGCTCGAGATCGAGCCGTAAGTGCTGTTGTCGATCGTGGTCATGCTTTCCGGCGGCGCGGCCACGCGGTGTCGAGACATCGCCTCCGAGCCCGCGGCCTCACCTCTTGCCGGAAGTAAGAGACTCGTAGACGCCGACGTACTCTGATGCCTGGTGGTTCCACGCGAGCGAATTCTCTACCTTCTCCCGGCCGACCCTGCCCATGGATCCCCTGCGCTCCGGATCGTCAAGCAGGTGCAGAACGGCGTGGGCAAACTCGTCGACGTCGTTCGGCCGCACGTAGACGGCTGCCGGCCCGGCGGAGACCTTCGTCTCCTTCAAGTCGAAGGCGACCACGGGCAGGCCGAAAGCCATGTACTCCATCGTCTTCATCATCGTTGAGACGTCGTTCAACGCGTTGAGCGGGTCCGGGCAAAGGCCGACATCGGCTGTCGAAAGGACATCGATGATCGTGTCGTCGCCGACGCGACCCGTGAACGTAACCGACTCGGTGACCTCGAGCTCGTCCGCGAGGGCGACGACAGCGTCGAAGCTGTCCCCGCCGCCCATGAACACGAACTGCACGTCGTCACGCCCGGCGCGTTGGATGGCCGCCGCGGCGCGAACTGCGAGGTCGACTCCGTCCTGCGGCCCCATCACTCCCAGGTAGGCGCAGAGGTGGCGTTTGCCCCGTCGCCAATCAGGAACCGGTGACCCGCGCCTGAACCGGTCGCCGTCTGGTCCATTGCGCACCGTCGTTACGCGCTCCGGCGGCACGCTGCCGCGTTTCATCGCGACCTCGCGGTAGGACTCGTTCGTGACGATCACATGATCTGCGACCGCATACGTCGCCCGTTCCAGCAGGAGCAACACCCGATGGAGGATGGGTGAGGGGCTATCGAACCGCGAGGCGTAGACCTCAGGGGAGAGGTCGTGCTGGTCGAAGACGAAACGCTTGCCGAAGAGCTTGAACGGTGCGGCCAGTGCCCAGTAGGTATCGGGCGGATTGCAGGCCTGGATGACGTCGAAACCCTCCGCGGCGGCGCGCCGGAGCACCAGGGCCAGGGTTCGAGCCCAGCAATACGCGAACTCCCAGACGAACGAGAGGTGGCTCGCCGTCGGTGGCGGTGGTGGGTACTTCCAAAGCCGGATGCCTTCGATCTCCTGGAAGGACGGATCGCCGGGTCCTTTCGGGCACACGACCGACACGCGGAAGCCGGAGTCTCGCAACGCACACGCCTCCAACCAGACTCGCCGGTCGTATGGAACGGGCTCGTTCTCGACGATGATGAGGACTCGCCTGCCCGCGCGTGGCATCCGGCGGCGCCGTCTTAGCAAGCAGGCCTCTCGCTCACGACGTTGTACGGAGCACCGCGGGGAGACGGGGCAGCTCTGACGACGCCTGTACGAGTCATGTCTTCAGGGTAGGCCACACTTGTCCGCCTCGCGACGCCCGTTCAGGCAGTTGTCGCCGAGTTGTTCGACGATGAACGGAGCGAAGTTGCGATCTAGCATGGAACCGCCGTACCGTTGTCGTCCCAGACATTGTTCGACCAGGTCGTCGAGCCGCAGAAGATGTAGGAGTCGACGCCGAAGAATCCGCCGCGCGGGTAGTACCCGTGGCCGTCAGCGTTACCGACCGCGTCACCGTCGCCGGATGGGCTGCCGAAGCCCTGACAGATTCTCCCGCTTGCGGCCTGCACAACAGGCCGGGAGGTGCAGCGGGCGAACCGGTTGTTCGTGATCACGGTCGCGCTCGACCCGGCCGAATCGGCGTTCCCGCACGGGTAGACCAGGTACCCACCGCCGGCCAGCAGGCTGTTGTTGATCGTGAGGTGGTTTTGGCAGGCACCTCCGGCGCCGCCTGCCGTGTTCATGAATACGGCAGCGGTTTGTGTGTGCGGGTTGAGGATGGTCGAGTGCTGGATGTTGGTGGTGCCGTCTCCGTTGTAGAACGCCTCGTAGTGGGCGCCGCTGACGGCCTGGCCGATGTAGAAGTAGCTGTCCGAGACGTTCACGTCGTACTGGACGCACTCGTCGCAGTTCCACATGTAGACGCGCTGAAGCGAGTTGATGCCTCCCGCGCCGCCGCCGACGTATGTGTTGCCACCGCTGATCTCCGAGTCCTTGATCGTCAGCCCTGAATAGCCGTTCGGCTCGTAGATCACGAATGACCCTGCACAGGTCTTGCAGGTGATACGGCTGTTTTCGATCGTGACGTTGTCGGCGCGAACGGAGATCGTGCCCTTGACGTCCATCCCCTTGATGACCGCGCCGTTGGTCGAGACGGTGATCGAACCCGACGGCTTCAGGGTCATCCCGGCGGGCACACCCACGTTCTTGAACGCCGGATCCGGATAGCCGCATGCCCCAGGACTCGCGAAGCACTTTCCGCCACACGGCGTCGTGCTGACTCTGCGCGACCGCAGATCCGAGCGGCGCCCGTGGGCGTCGTAGGCGCCGACCGCGAGGACGTAACGCGTGCCGCATTTGAGTGCCGCCACCCGGTAGGAAGTCGCGCGGACCGAGACACGCAGAGCACCGTTGACATAGACCCGGAAGCCGGCCGGACGGGCACCTCGCGAGACGGCCCACGAGAGCTGAACCGACGTGCTCGAGACCGACCGCACCTGGAGGCTACGGGGCGGCGCCGGGCGCCTGGCCGCCGTTGCCGCCGAACTGCCGACAGCCCCGAGGCAACACGCGAGCAATGCGAGCACAAGCGCACGCTCCGCGTGATTTCGCCGCGAACGACGGCGGAACGGGAACGCGCCGGCTCCTGTCGACCGCCGTCTCATCGCTCGCGGCATGGTAGTCGGCGTTTCCGACGACGGCCGAACCATCGCCGATCGAGTGGTTCATCGCGATATGGGTAGGCTCGTGGGCTCCAAGCATGGACGCGCAGAGCGCGGCGGGCAGCTTGTTCGAGTCATCGCACCCTTCACTCTTCCTCGACTACCTCGGGATTCCGTACTGCGTCGCGGACGTGTCTGCGCCGCCGGGTTTCGCCCGGCTCCAGGCAGCCGGGAGCTCGTCCCGGTCCGTTCTCTGGCGCACGTTCGACGAGGACGGGCTCGAACCAGGGCAGTTCCTCTTCGAGAACATTCCGCTCTTCGGCCGCGTCGACCCGGAACTGGTTGCCGGCGAGCGTCGAGCCGTTGCACTCGCCGACTGCGTCGACGGCGCCGAGCTCGTCCTGCCGTTCGACCCCGGCGAAGTGATGCTCTCGCTCTGGAGCGAGGCGTACTTGCCGCAGCAGAACAGCTTGCGGGCGCGCGCGAAAGGGACTGCCGTTCGCGGCTACTACGGTCTGCGCCCGGCGATGCCGCGCGGCCTTCAGATCTGGCTTCGGCGCCGTTTCAGCTCGGTTCAGGCTCGCGCGCGCTTCCCGCGCTGGCCCGTCGAGCCGGCGTTGCACGATCTCTACGATCTCCTCCTCGCCCGCCTCGCAGTCGTGGCCGAGGCGTCCGTTCCGTGGATCGCGCCTTGGCCTGAGCCGTATCGGTGGGCGATGGTGCTGTCACACGACGTCGAGCACCAGCTCGGATACGAGAACCTCCACCTCCTCGCCGACGTCGAGCTCGGGCTCGGGTACACATCGTCCTGGAATTTCGTCCCGGAGCGCGATTACGAGGTCGACCCGGAACGGCTCGACCAGCTGCGCGCCGACGGCTTCGAGATCGGACTCCACGGGCTCCGTCACGACGGCAGAGACCTCGAGTCTCAAGCGACCCTCGAGCGGCGGCTTCCCACGATGAGGGCCTATGCCCAACAATGGGGCGCCGTGGGCTTCCGGTCGCCGGCCACCCACCGGGACTGGGAGCTCATGCCGTTGCTCGGCATGGAATACGACTCGTCCTCGCCCGACACCGATCCCTTCGAGCCGAAGTCCGGCGGCTGTTGCACGTGGTGGCCGTTCTTGAATCGCGAGCTGGTGGAATTGCCGATCACCCTGACGCAGGATCACACGGTGTTCGTCATCCTCGAACGACGCGACGATACTCTCTGGCGCGAGAAGGTCGATTTGTTGCGCGATCGCGGCGGGATGGCGCTCCTGCTCACACACCCGGACTACATGACCGAGCCGGAACTGATCGATCTCTACCGTCGTTTCCTGGCGCGTTACGCCAAGGATCCGACTGCCTGGAAGGCGAACCCTCGTGACGTCGCCTCGTGGTGGCGGAGGCGGGCGGTCTCCCGGCTGGTGCCGAGGGGCACGGGTTGGGAGATCGTGGGTCCGGCAGCAGAAGACGGGCGGATCGAGCTCTTCCCGCCGAGCGCCTGACGAGGGGAACCGAGCGAGGCGAACTCGGGCTTACGCGGCACGCTTGTAGAAGAGATCGCCGATCGTCCGACAGACCAACGGCGGCGAGTGCCGGATCAATGGTGCAAGCGCGGCGGCGGCGCGTCCCCGGCCTCGGTGGCCGCTCTCCGAGCCGAGGTACGAGTAGACGATCGGCCCTTCGCTCGTGCCCCACCCGAGCTTGAACTCACGCAAGCTCTCACCGTTCAGGTCGGTGCGGCCGAAGTCGAAGACGTCGAGCCCGCGCTCGGACGCTTCGCGGATCGCCGACCACATCAGGAGGTGATTCGGGCGCAGTCGTTGAGCATCACGCTCCGAGGCGCCGAATTTGTAGACCATCGTTCGGCCGTCGAAGAGGAACACGGCTCCCGCAACGCTCCGTCCTTCGGACCGTGCGAGCAAGGCGAACCCGCGGCCGGACTCGAGCATCCGCCTCCAGAGCAGCCGGAAGAAGCGGCGCGGCTGAACCGGGACGCCGAGGCGACGCCGCGTCGAAACGTGGAGGTCGTAGAAGACCTCGGACAGGTCCGACTCGCACTCGGCGCGCGTGACTGCGAGGAGACCGCTCGCGACGAACCCCTCGGCCTGCCGGACGCCCCGCTGGACGCGCGACTTTTTGAACGTGGCGAACAGGCGGTCGCTATCGCGGTCGAGCGGCAGGACGTGGCGATACGCAACCGTCTCGGCGCGAATCCCCGGGCCTTCAAGCGGACCTCTGAGCTCGAGCCGCGCGACACCGGCGCGCGTGCGTAGCCGTTCGAGCGCGCCTGCCAACTCGCAGGAGCCGGGGGCACCACGAAGCGGCGGGCAGTAGTCGGTGAAGGGCAGCGAGACCCAGCGGCGTCGCCGGCGCCGGTGGCCGGAGACCTCGAGCATCGGGACGCCCGCGAGGACGACATCACCGTCGAGCGCGGCGACGGCGAACGACTTGAAGCCGTAACACTCTTCGAGGAGCCGGGCCCAGGACGGATGATGAAAGGGCGAGGCATCCGGGTGCGACTCGACGAACGTCGTCCAGCGCGGATCGTCGATCACGAGCGTCTGCAGCGGAAGTCCGACGCTCACTCGATCGCGGGGCGCAGCCGAGTCGGGCTCCTGATCGCCGTCGTAGCGGGTGCGGAAAGGAGCGCCGAGGAAAGCCCGAGAAGGATCCAGAAGACGAAGTACACCTGTGTGAAGCTGAACGCGTCGAAGGTGAGCATCCCGATCGCGAACGAAAGAATCGACGCACCGAGTCCAAGGTAAAGCCACTCGTCGCCATCGTCAGTCGACTCCCGAGCGCTGCGAAACAGCATCCGGATGGGCCTGATGAACAACCAGAGCCACAGACCAAAGCCGATGAAGCCGACATCGAGCAAGTTGTTGAGCCACTGGTCGTCGAGGATCGGCGCGTTCCGTTCCTTGACGTCGAACCCCGTTATTCGTGTCCCCAAGCCCTCGCCGAAAAAGGGGTGATGGCTGGCCTCGCTAACCATCGGGCTGATCTGGCGGATGCGACCGCCGGCGAGCTGCGGATTGGCATTGGCCGCGAGTCGCGTCTGTTCTGCGATCAGGCCTCCCTTCGGGAAGAGTGCTGCCCGGAAGCCTCCGATCGCGCCCGGTGCGAGTACATGGACGACGACGATCGCGGGAACGGCCAGAGGAAGGAGCCGCTTCGTCTCCCGTGGCTTGATGATCAGAAAGAGGATGAACTCGGCAAGGATCATCGACAGCGCCGTCCTCGACCCAGTCGCCAACGCCCCGACGAGCAAGAGTACGCACGCGATAAGCCAGCGCCGACCCTGGGTACGCGTGAGATAGACAGAGATCGGCACGATCATCACCAGCAGCGCGCCCAAAGCAATCGGATGCTCTGCAGGTCCGAGAACACGCAAATTGCCTGAGCGCGTCAAACTCGCTATCGAGGTGCCGATCTGTGGTTCGTAGCGAAGGAACGGCAAGGCACCGTGAAGGTGGTTGAACACGTTGAAATGCGTCCGCCGTTCGACGAGCCCGAGCGCGCCGATGACAGCTCCGCCGACCGTCAGGAATCGCAGCAGGAGGTCGATCGACTCTCGTCGGCGCAACTGGGTGGCGATGACGTAGTACACGAGGACGAAGCTCAGGAAAAACGTGAGGGTCTTCGCCACGAACGAGCCGTAGAGCTCGACTCGGCCCGGGTTGGTCACGTCGGACAGGAGGATGCAGGCCAAGAGCAGGAGCACCGGGCGATCGAAGGGCGTCGAGCGCCACCTGACCCTTGGATCCACCAGCAGGGACGCGAGCCACACCGCGACGACAAGCGCGACGACGACCCGATAGAGCTCGAGGTTGAACGGCAGGCTGCCGGGAAGCTGGTAGCGCCCGATCGGCACGAACAGGACGACAGCCAGGATGAGTCCCACGAGGCTGTGCCAGCGGAACAGCGCGCGGTGTGCGGTCGCGAGAACTGCGATCAGCACGACGGTCGGCCCGACGACCCGGACGCCGCTCCCGGTCGCGACGGCGAACGCAAGGATGCCGAGTGAACCGACGACGAGGAGCGCGGCCGGATCCCGCCTGACTCCGACGAGTGTCTGCACGGATTAGCCCTCGGCTCGAGAGCGGACGAGACCGTGCTCGACCGGCTCGGGCGCCGCCAGCGTCGTCACCGGCGTCACCCTCGGTCGGGCATTCTCGAGAATGAACGCCAACCCTACCGTTGCGCTCAGCACCGCGATAAAGACGACGATCGGAAGGGTCTTCTTCCTCGGCTGCAGCAGGAGCGGAGGCGTCGCGTTCTGCAACACCTGCAGGTCGACGCGCTCGTTCGGCGGAATCGCCGCACGAACCTGCTGGCTCGTCACGTACCGCAGGAAAGCGGCGCGGCCGACGAGCGTGGCCTGAACCGCGCCCCTGGGCGAATACGCCAGCCCGACGAGCTGGATCACCGGCAGGGCCGAAGATGAGTTCGTCGCCGTCACCGGTGCAGCGGTCAGCTGCCAGGTCTTCGGCGCACCCTCGCGAAGCATGAGCAGACGTACTTGATCGCTGTTCGCGAACTGGGAATAGAGGTCGGTCAGACCTGCGAACCAGCTCGGACCGGCGAAGCCGCTCGACGTCTGCGTCAAAGGAATCGAGGCGCGTCCCCACGGAAAGCCCCTCTCGGTGAGCAGGACCGTGGAGGAGCTCTGCCAGAGCTCGTGCTTCCGATACGCGAGGCCGTGGCTCGAGATCTTGGCCACCGAAAGGACTGAGAGCAGGATCGCGAGGATGACGCCGGTCGCGACGAGCCCGCGGAACCGCCACAACACGCGACCGTAGAGAGGCAGATTCACAGGTAGCGGCCGGTCAGACGCATGTCAGTCGGTTGCAAGGGGCCTGCACGCCCTGAGAGTACCCACTTTTCTGCGTCAGACGAGAGTCGTTCGTCTAGCTGACTCAAGTACAGAGGTATGGGGTCCGAGCCGGTCGAGGGCTCTGTCACAGCGACAAGGCGAGGCTGCGCGTTCTAAGTCGCGCCAGGTCCGGCGGGCGGCCGACCTGCGGGTCGAGGCCGAGCTCGGAGACCGACACGACTCCGCAGTCGAGCCCGCGGAGGCGCCATCGGGCGCGGTGCGCCGGGATCGCCACGAGCAGGCGGATTCTACCCCCGGCAACCAGTTGCACAGCCTCCTGAACATTGCGGCAGTGAGACCTCCGAGGAGCTAGCCGGATGTCCGCAATCTTCGATACGAGTCCGGGCGCAACTTCCTGAGCGCGATGGACATCAAAGGGTTGAGACTCAGCCACGCGGGCCTGCTTTCCGATCTAGCGCCGCGGAGTAGGTAGAAGTTGTCGAGGCCGCGCTCCATGCCGGCCATCGCGGCGAAGATGAGGTTCACGTCGCGAGCGCCGGCGACCTGTGCTCGCATCGTGTGGAGCACCGACTCGGACACCAAGTCGGTGAGCGCCTTGCTCTCAGCGAAGATTGACGAAATGAAGAGAGTGTCCTCGACGAGAAAGGACACGCCGACGGCGACGAGCTCGTCGCCTCGGTATGCGCCGAGGATGCGCACCTTGGGGAATCCCATAAGAGTGCGGGCCCACTCGGCGAATCGGCGAGGGTCGGTTCGATCGCTCTTGTAGGCGTACTTCGTCCGCTCGTAGAACGACAGATAGACCGGGTGCGCGGACGACGCGAAGTCGTCGACATCGGTGAGCCGCTTGACGACGAAGCGCTCCATCGACCGCCGGAGATCGCGGCGACGGCTCTTGTCCAACGACTCGAGCGAATAAGACTGAGGGTCGTCGAACACGAGCAGGCTCATCGACGAATTCGAGGGAACACCTCCCGGGACGAGATGCTGGGCACCACCGAGTCGCGCGAGCGCCGGATATGCCGCCGGATCCGGCGCCAGTTCCCGGAACGGCAGGAGCGGGCGATAGAAGAACGGGCGCGCGGCACGCCACCACACACCGCTGCTGCTGACGAGCTTTGCTCCCATGGCGATCTGGAGTGCCGCGTACTCGTCGGCGCTCATGGCAGCCGGCGGCGATGCTTCGACGCTCGTCAAGGCGCCCCGGAGTTCGGCCTCCACCCAGGCACGGCGTCCGGATTCAAGCACAGCGCGTGGGTAGGCTCGCTCTAGAAGGGTGACGGTGCGGTACGTTCCGGCCGCGATGCTGCCCCACTCTCCCCTGGTCGTGTCTCTAAGCGTCTCGTTGCGCAAGCCGGGCCGCCTGGACATCTTCCGGTAAACGTTGTGCCCGCGGGAGAAGAGCCGATAGCGCAGCGCAGCCTCGTTTCGATCCTCATCGTCAACTGGAACACGCGTGAGGCCGTTCTGCGCTGCCTCGATGCGCTCCCAGCGAGCATCGACAGCGAGTTGAGCTACGAGGTCATCGTCGTCGACAACGGGTCGGTAGACGGCTCAGCGAAGGCGCTCCAAGAGCGGAGGGACATCAGCCTCATCACGAATCAGGGAAACCGCGGATTCGCAGCCGCTGTGAACCAAGCGTACGCTCGTTCTTCAGGTGAGTTCGTGCTGCTGCTCAACTCAGATGTCGATCTCGCCGCTGGTTCATTGAGCGCGCTTGTTCAGTTCTTGGAGGAACACCCAGACGTGGCTGGCGTCGGCCCTCTCTACTTGAATCCGGATGGCTCGCCGCAGCCGTTCCACTTTCGTCTTCCCACCTTCGCCGCTCTCCTCGCGAACGGCAGCTTGCTCTTCCGTCGGTTCATGCCCGGAAGCGCGCGGATCCTGCGCGAGTACAGGATGCTCGATGATGACTTTTCCGCGCCGCTCACGAGTCCCGCAACCTTCGGCAAGCTGTCTCCTACTGAGACGATCGTGCTTGACCGACGCTTTTGTTCTCGACGAGCGATATCCAATCTTCTTCAACGACGTCATGCTCGCACGGAGACTGTTCGAGCGCGGCCTCCAACTGTGGGTGACACCCGACGCCGTCGTCGTACACGAGGCGCACTCATCTGCTCGCCAGCTTGGTGCGGCCCTGCGGCGTCAGTACCTTGCCTCGATCGTTCGCATGCTTGAAGAGACGGAATCCCCGCTCAAGGTTTGGACATACCGGGCGGTGGTCTTTTCGCAGAATCTCGTCCTCTGGGCGGGAGGTCGTGAGTCTCTTCGAGGAGGCGACCTCTGGCGTGCGCTCGCGGGAGACCCCGGCCCTCTCCCGACGCATCCCTCGCTGACGGCCAAGCACGAGCGGCAGGATCAGAGCAGTTAGCCGAACGACGGGCCAAGCCTGTGCTTTGATCTAGGTTGGGGTTCCGGGCTCACCACGATGCTGAACGGGATGGCTGGGCGGATCTTGGTCACCGGAGGTGCGGGCTTCATCGGCTCACACCTGGTCTCGCGCCTCGCCGACGAGGGCGCGCAAGTCGTCGTCATCGACAGCTTGGAGCCGCAGGTTCACGGGGAAACGCGCCCCGACCTGCCCGACGGCGTCGCCTTCGTCGAAGGCAACGTCGGCGATCCCGACCTCGTCGAGCAGGCGCTGGCGGGCGTCGATTCGGTCGTTCACCTCGCCGCCGCGGTCGGAGTAGGTCAGTCGATGTATGAGATCGAGCGCTATGTCGACGTGAACACAGCGGCGACTGCCGGCTTCCTGGAGCGCCTCGTGAACGCCTCACCGCGGCCGTCCCGCCTCGTCGTCGCCTCGTCGATGTCGATCTACGGGGAGGGCGAATACCTCTGCGACACGCACGGGGCGGTCGCCCCTCGCCTGCGGCCGGACCTGCAGCTCGACGAGCGCCGGTGGGAGTGCGCGTGCCCGCAGTGCGGATCCGAGCTCAGGCCGATCCCGACGCGGGAGACCAAGCCGCTGATCCCGACCTCGGTGTACGCGATCACGAAACGCGACCATGAAGAGCTCTGTCATGTCGTCGGCGCGGCGTACGGGATCCCCACCGTCGCGCTCCGGTTCTTCAACGTCTACGGCCCCGGCCAGGCTCTTTCGAATCCGTATACAGGCGTGGCGGCGATCTTCTCGTCGCGGCTCCTCAACGATCGCCCCCCGCTCATCTTCGAGGACGGGAAGCAATCTCGCGACTTCATCCACGTCAGCGACATCGTCGAAGGGATCGTCCGCGCGCTTCACTCAGACGCAGCCGTCGGACATTCGGTCAACCTCGGCACCGGCCGGGCGGTGTCCGTGAATGAGGTCGCCGAGCTGCTCGAGCTCGGTCTCGGGAAGAACGTCGGCGTCGAGCATCCGGGCAGCTATCGCGCCGGCGACATCCGGCATTGCTTTGCGGACACGGCGCTCGCGCGTGATCTGCTCGGGTTCGAGGCGAAGGTGAAACTCGAGGACGGCGTCAGCGACCTCGTCGAGTGGGTTCGGAGCCAGACCGCCAGCGACCGGGTCGACGTGGCGGCGGCGGAGCTGAGCGTGCGCGGCCTCGCCCGTTAGAGCGAACGTCTGCCATGGATGACCTCGCCGTGATCGTGGTCTCGACGAACGAGGCACGGTGGCTTCGCCCGTGCCTGAGCACCGTCCTCTCTCACCAGGGCGACTGTCGGCTCGACCTCGTCGTCGTCGACAACGAGAGCACCGACGACACGCGCGCCGTGGTAGCCGAGTTTTCCGCGGCTCGAGTCGTGCCCTCGAAGAATCACGGCTTCGCCCATGCGAACAACCGCGGCCTGATGACGACCGATGCCCGCTACGCGCTATTTCTCAATCCGGATACCGAGATCGAGTCGGGAACCTTCGAACAGCTCATTGATCTACTGGACGAACGACCCGACGTCGGACTCGCTGGAGTCATTCAGCTGACGCCGGAAGGCGAGATCTACCCGACGATCCGGCGGTTTCCGAACGCGTTGCGTGCACTCGGCAAAGCCTTCAGCGCCGAACGCTTGCCCGTCTCCGTCGGCTGGCTGTCCGAGCGGGAGCTCGATCTCGCAAGGTACGAGCGCGAGACGAAGTGCGACTGGACGTCGGGGTCGTTCATGATCGCCCGGCGCGAGGCGCTCGAGAGCGCAGGATTCATGGACGAGCGCTTCTTCATCTACAGCGAGGAACCGGATCTGTGCCTTCGACTGAAGAAGGCCGGCTGGACAATTCGACATCTCCCACAGATGAAGATCGTCCATCACGCCGGGAAAGCAGGAATCCGCCCGCGCATGGAGGCACAGGACGCCTACACGAGGATGCAGCTCGCACGCAAGCATTTTTCGCCTGCCCATCGGGTGGCCTACCGGGCGGCCCTCGGCGTCGGGTATCTCGTACGGGCGGTCGCTCCGGAGCGAGACCAGGCCCGCGTCGGCCGTCGGGCTGCCGCTCGCGCTGCACTTCGTGTTCTGCTGAAGATCGACGGACCGCCGTTCGGCACACCGCCCCGCCAGGCGGTCGCGACCAGGGGCGTCCGCACGCTTGAGCGCGACTGAAGACCAACTGAGCACCCCAGACGTCCGCCGTCGGGCGGTCGTCGGCGCTGTGGTCGATGCGATGCGAGGCATCGGCATCCGCTTCGTCGGGCTCGTCGGCACCGCCGTGACTGCGCGGCTGCTGACGCCGTACGACTTCGGCCTCGTCGCCTTCGGCGCAACGGTGGTCGTCTTCGGAAGCTTCCTCTCGGACGGTGGCGTGGGAACGGCGCTCATTCGGCGCCCGGAGCCGCCGACGAAATCCGAGCTGCAGGCGCTGGTTGCATTCCAGTTCGGCCTCGACGTGGTCGTGGTCGTCGGCGTCACTCTGGTGATGCTTCCGTTCGGTCTACTCGGTCAGGTCACTGCAGTCATCGTCAGCGCGCTTCCATTCGGCGCGTTTCGCGCGCCCGCCTACATCATCTACGAGCGCCGGCTGAACTATCGGCCGATGGCAATCGTCGAGGTCGTCGAGACGAGTTCGTACTACATCTGGGCGATCGCCACGATCAGCATCGGCTGGGGAGTGTGGGGCCTTGCAACCGCCGCCATCGTTCGCGGAGTCGTGGGATCGGGGTTGGTCTGGACCTTGCTCCCAGAGGGGAGACTCGCGCCGGTTCCATCCTGGACGAAGGTGCGAAGCCTGCTCGGCTTCGGCTTTCGCTATCAGGCCGTCGGCTTCTTACAGATGCTGCGTGACCAGGGCGTCAACTTCGCAGTGGTGACTTTCGGCGGCGTCGCGGTGCTCGGGCTCTGGAGTGTCGCCTGGCGGATTCTTCAGATCCCGTACTCGTTCTTCGTGGCGCTCTGGCGCGTCTCGTTTCCGGGGATGTCGAGACTCGTCGCAGCCGGCGAGGACGTCGGCGGCACGATCGAGCGCGTTATCGCGGTTGTCGCCGTTGGAACCGGCGTCCTGGTCGCCCCACTTGCGGCGTCTGCAAACCCGTGGATCCACGTACTCATCGGCGCCAAATGGGCTAAGGCCGCACCGGCGATCCCGCCCTCGTGCTTCGCGATGATGTTCGGTGTACCGATCTCCGTGGCACTCGCTGGATACCTCTGGGCGATCGGATCGGCATCAGTACCGTTGCGCGCAACAATCGTCGGACTCCCTGCGATGGCCGTCATCCTCCTCCCGTTGCTCCCATTCATCGGCGTCGCCGCCGCAGGGCTTGCCTACGTGGCGAGCGCGTTCATCGAGTCCGTGTTCTTCGTCTACGGAGCCAGACGGACGACATCCTTCCGCATCGGCCGTCGGCTTGCGACGCCGGTGGGAGTGGCCGTCGTGGCCGCCGCGTGCGGTTGGCTGGTCGCACGATGGGTGGGCCCAAACCTGGCCGGCGCGCTCGCGAGCTCCGCGGTCGCAGTTACGGTCTACCTCGCCGGTCTGGCTGCCGTTCATCGAGCCGACCTCCTCGACGCGATGACGCTCGTCGCCCGCGGCCTTCGTGGGTCGGTCGCGCTTTCGACATGATCGGGAGCCATAGCACCCACTCGGTCCGCGGCGACCGCCGCGACCTCTGGCCCGCCGTCGAGATGTTGTCGGCGGCGTCCTCGCCGGAGCGCGTGCGTAGGCACGGGCTCGGACCACTCGAGGCTTTGCGCCTCAAGCGGCTCGGCCAAGCGATCCCCGAGGCGTTGGAGTTGGAGGCGCGAATGGCCAGGTTCGCCATGCTCTCCGTGCGACCGCTCCTCGAACGCGTCCGCACCAGCTGTGATGGACCGCTCGTCCTGATGAAAGGGCCCGAGATCGCGATCCGCTATCCGGGATCGGCGCGGTCGTTCATCGACATCGACCTCCTCGTGGGAGACGCGGACCGGACGCATCACCAGCTCCGAAAGGCCGGGTTCGCCGAGTTCGACGACGGCGACGAGCCATTCCACCGCCACCACCACCTCCGGCCGCTGAAATGGCCGGGCCTGCCGCTGCCGGTCGAGATACACGACCGCCCGCATTGGCCCGCGGGCCTCCATGCACCGCACACCGCGTCGATCATCCGGTCAGCCGTGGCGTCGGATCTGCAGATCGAGGGGATCCTCGCGCCCGCGCCGGCGCAGCACTCCCTGCTCGTCGCGGCGCACGCGTGGTCGCACGAACCGCTTCATCTCCTCCGTGATCTGGTCGACGTGCGCGCGCTCGCAACGCCGGACGCGCGTGCGGAGATCGAGCTCACGGCGAGCGCGTGGGACGTGAGGCACCTCTGGCGGACGACCGATCGAGCGACCGACGCCGTGCTCGACGGGCGCCGGATGCCACTCCTCGTCGGGCTCTGGGCGAGGCACCTCTCCGCACAACGAGAACGAACCGTGCTCGAGAACCATCTGCGGGCATGGCTGGCTGGGTACTGGGCGCTGCCGATCGGCCCAGCACTCATGACGACGGCGCGCGCGATCCGGGACGACGTCGTCCGCGCTCCCGAGGAAGGCTGGCCGGACAAGCTCGCCCGCGTGCTCGCGGCGTCGAGGAACGCCACCAGACCGCTGTCCGACCACCATCGCCAACTGGGGGAGGCCGCGACCCGCGGGCGCACCCGCAACCGGCGACGGGACGACGAGGTCGCCACGACCGACGACTCCTCGTAGATGGCGGATCTTCCTAGCCGCGCGGCTAGGTCGGATCGCGGCGCGCGACCTACGATTCGAGACGTAAAGCACGATCGAAAAAACGTAGGACCTAACACCTTGACCTCTTCCGAAACGAGCAGTGGTTCTGCGGACACCTCGCCGCCGCTCGTCAGCGTGGTCACGCCCGTCTTCAACGGGGCGAAATACCTGCGCGCCTGCATCGAGAGCGTGCTGGCTCAGACTTACAACAATTGGGACTACACGATCGTCGACAATTGCAGCACGGACGGCTCGCTGGAGATTGCGCGGGAGTACGCCGAAGGAGACCCACGGATCAGGGTCACGAGGAACGCGCAACTCGTCGGACCGGTCGAGAACCACAACCGAGCGTTCCGCTCGACCTCACCCCAGGCCAGGTACTGCAAGCTCCTGCCCGCGGACGACTGGATCTATCCCGACTTCATCTTCAAGCTGGTCGAGGTCGCCGAGCGCCATCCCTCGGTCGGGATCGTCAGCTGTTACGCCGCGAACATCAACGGCGTTCGCTCGGTCAAGCTCCCGCTCGAGGAGGAGATTTTTCCCGGCCGGGAGGCCGTGCGCTCATATCTCCTCGGTGCGAGCGACTTCTTCTGGACGCCGTCGACCGTCCTCTATCGGGCTTCGCTGGTCCGATCCCACGTTCCGTTTTATCCCGGCTCTGCGCCGAGCGCCGACCTCGAAGCCTGCCTCAACTGCCTGAGAGAGAGCGATCTCGGGTTCGTGCATCAGATTCTCACGTTCGAGCGAATCCACGATGAGGCGACGACGGCAAAGGTTCGTGAGCTGAACAGCCAGCTCCTCGACCGCTTGAGAATTCTGATCGAGTTCGGCCCGGATTTTCTCACTCACGACGAGCGCGACCGGAGGCTGGACGAGCAGCTTTCCGTCTATTACGGCGTGCTCGCAGTCGGATGCTTCAACTTCCGTGAGCGGGAGTTCTGGAGCGTGCACAAGAAGGGTCTCGATGAGCTCGGATACTCGATCTACAACCTGCGGTTCGCGAAGGCCATCGCCTCGAAGTTCCTCGATCTGACGTTGAACCCGAAAGCAACCACAGAGAAAATCGTCAGGCGCGTGAAGAGCAGACGGCGTGACGAACGACCTGGTTGACAGCGGCCGGCTCGTCTTCGTCGCGCAGACCTACCCCCCGGCGATCGACGGCACCGCGGTTCTGATCCGACACCTCGCCGAGCAGTTCGCAGCCGAGGGAAGCGAGGTGCACGTGATCACGGCAGACGCGCTCGACCCGCGCCGGCTTTCGGACCCGGAGCGGCGAGCGCGCGAAGGCCCCGGCGCTCGAGGTACTGCGCGGCGTCCACGTGCATCGGCTCGCGACGTACTGGTGGCTGAGCGCCCTGAGCCGGCCCGTGCAGGCAGTGGCAGGGCGCGCTCCGACTTCCCGGCGCCGAGCGTGTCGGGGACGTGTACCTCGGTCCGGTGATGCGCGGATTCCACGAGACCCTGAACGACCTCGACCCAAGCGCCGTCTATGCCTCTGCGTTCCCGTACCTGCACATGCATCAACTCGTCAGGTGGGGCGAGAGTCGTCACGTGCCCGTCGTACTGCACGGCGCAATTCATCCCGACGAGAGATGGGCGTTCGATCGTGCGAGCATCAGAAGGTCATGCTTACGGGCTGCGGGCTACGCAGCCAACACCGCGTTTGAGGCTCGCTACGTCGAAGGCCTGGGCGTCCCGCGCAACCGGGTCACCGTGGTCGGCGCCGGCGTCGATGTCGACGCCCTCATTGCGGCGGGAGCAGAGCGGTCAGCGGCGCCGCCCGGCGACGAGCGGCCGCGCATCCTCTACCTCGGGCATCTGAGTGCGCGGAAGGGCCTCGACACCGTAATCGAGGCACTGCCCACGATCTGGTCGCGGCATCCAGCGGCAGAGGTCGTCGTTGGCGGCAAGACGACCGCCGAGGCCGACACCTTGCGAAAGGCAGCGCTGCAGGCTTCGCACGGCTATGACCTGCGGTGGCTACCCGACGTCACCGAGGCCGAGAAGGCGGCGCTGCTGGCGTCGGCCTCCATGGTGCTGTATCCGTCGCGCGCCGAGTCCTTCGGGATCGTCTTTCTCGAGGCCTGGGCGTTCGGCCTGCCGGTCGTCGGATGTCGGGCCGGCGCTGTCCCCGACGTGGTCGAGGACGGTGTCACCGGCCTTCTCGTCCCGCCGGGAGACGCACCGGGGCTGGCGGACAGCGTGACGCGGCTGCTTGAGCACCCGGACGAGGCAGGACGGCTGGGAGCCGAGGGTCGACGGCGCGTCCGCGAGCGGCACACCTGGGCGGCGGTTGCACAGCGGGCGCGTCAAGCGCTGGAGGCGGCCTGCGGATCCGTGCCGACACGGAAGACGGCGCTGTAGCGCGTTTCCCAGTCGGGCCGCCGCCGGTCGAGCGGCTCGAGGCCCCACCACTGCCACGGCCAGTCGGATCGCACCAGCGGGTCGCCGTCGTGGATCTCGGCCCTCAGCTCCGGGATCGGCTCCCAGCCGAGGTCGAGCGCGACCTTCGTCCGAACATCCAGATCGACGCCGGTGACGAACAGGTATCCACCGGGGCTCACCAGCTGGGCCAGATTGCGCAGGCACGGCTCCGCGCTCGGCGCCGCCATGTGGCAGAGGAAGTTGTTGGCGACCACCAGATCCTGCGGCCCGAGGCTCGTGATCAGGTCCGGATCGGATGCGTCGCCGACCTGCCACGTGACTCCGTCGCGCAGCCAGGGCTTGATTCGGGCCTCGTCACCGTCCCAGTCGAACATCTCCTCGCGTTCAGCCTCGGTCAAGCCGTCGAAGATCGAGGAGTGGACCATCTCCGACGCCTGCGGGCTGTAGACGCCTCGCTCGGCGACGCGCAGGACTTCCGGCGAGATGTCGACGCGCGTGCACGACCAGCTCGAGATCCGGCCGGCTCGAACGCAGCGTCCAGAGGATCGAGTAGACCTCGACGCCGATGCTGCAGCCCAGGACCGCGATCTTGAGCCGGGCGCCGCGGGTCCTTCTCCTCGACGAGGCGGCGCATCAATTCGAGCGCCGGACGATTCCGGAGAAAGGAGGTGCCCAGGTACATCTCCCGGTCGGCGCGCCGACAGACCAGCGCGTGCAACCACGCGCCGTAGGCTCGAACGGGCCTCAGGTCGCGCACGCGAACGGGAAGGCGCCGCCAGACCCGCTCGTTCAGGCCGAGGAACATCGTCTCGCAACCGCTGGCGCAGATCTGGGCGCGAGTGGAGCGGCATCTGTGGTCGCAGCGCTCACGGGCTCGCGAAGAGGAGGTCGTACTGCTCGTCGAGTGCCGCGCGCGCCTCGTCCACGCCCTGACCGATCGTGCGCTTCACCGCTTCTCGGTTCTGCTCGAGCTTCTGGAATTGCCCGATCAGCCTGTCGGCGTCCATGCTGATCGATCTCATGGCAGTAGTCGGACAGCTTCATCTGTGCGCATCAAGGACGAGCACTTGTGATGAAACGAGATCGCGATCACGGGCTTGTTGAGGAGCAAGGCCAGAAGAACATTGTGGAAGCGGGTCGCGACGACGACGTCGGTCGCGGCGAGCTCGGCAAGCACGTCCTGGACCGACGCGATCGGCTGCTCGATGATGCGCTCCTCGTCATAGGCGCCCAGCCGCGCCTGGAGAGCGGACCTGAACTCCTCGATCACGATCGTGTCGGCATCGCCGAGCAAGAGCCGGATGTCGTAGTCGTGCTCGAGGAGCCATGTCGCGAAGACGGCGAGCGACTCCAGATAGGCCGTGTACGTCTCGGGACGTGGATCGGCCGCGCTGTACTTCCCGGCATACACCATCAGCCCGAGACCGACGACGCGCCTCGTGCCTTCCGGTCGAGCGTGGTCGCGCGACAGCAACGCTTCCGGCAAGCCGAAGACCAGGTCGGGATAGACCCGGTCGCGCGTCGCCCGAAACCCGATTCCTCTCAGGTAGTCCCTGCTCGAGTCGTCCCGGTATGACCTGTAGTCGGCCAGGGACAAGGCCGCCTTGACCAGCGCTCGCCCGAGCGGACGGTCGATCGGGCCTGCCCCGACGCTGACGAACAGCACTCTGCAGCGACGCAGCTTCGCCATCAGCGACCCACTTGAACAGGCTGTACGGACCCCAGTTGGAAAGGCCGTAGGCGTCGGTCAGCAGCCCCGTCCCCGGAACGATCAGCATGTCGGTTCCCTTGAGCTTCCTGAACGCACGGACGTACTGCCGAAGCTCTGCGCCCACCCCGACGAAAGCCATCGGCACCCGTCTGGCCAAGGGAACGTCGCGATCCCAGATCCTCGCGAGCCCTGGTCGTGATCGGAATCGCTTCGATCCCGTCTCTCGCGACGACGACTCCGGGTTGAGTGCAGATGCAGCGGAACTCGCTCTCCGGGGAGAGCGCGCGCAGGCGCGAAAGGATCGCGAGCAGCGTGCTCTCGTTCCCGGAGTTCGACGACCCGAAGTGGCCGAAGAAGCTGACCTTCATCGGCTTGCGTGTCGACTGCAGGTCGAGCGACTCCCCGGCGCGAGCCGTGTCACGCAGCGACCGGCGAGCGCCAGCGAAGGTCGTCGTCGAGCTCTCCCTCGTCGAGCAGCGCGAGCAGCCGGCGCAGCCGGATGTAGCGGTTGCCGTCGAAGTCCTCCGTCGTGAGACCGACCTCGCGGTAGGCCTCGACGAGCTCTCGCGCGCCGCGTTCGGCGTTCCACTCGAGCGCGAGGTCCGGGAAGGCGCGCGGCGAGCTTCGAGAAGTCGACGCGGTACGACCGCGAGTCGGCCGACGAGCCCTCCGCGATCTCGATCTCGCAGCCGGTGACCGGAGGCGAGGACCTCCGCGAGCTCGCGGACGACGGTAGTTCTGCTCGTCGGTTCCGACGTTGAACGCCTCGCCGCGGATCTGATCCTCCGGCGCCTCGAGCAAGCGCCAGCGGCAGCCTTCGCGACGTCGCGGACGTGCACGAGCGGCCGCCACGCGGTCCCGTCGCTCAGCAGCCGGATGCGGCCGGTCGTGTGTGCCCAGGCGGCGAGGTTGTTGAGCACGATGTCGAGCCGCAGCCGCGGCGAGACCCCGAACACGGTCGCGTTGCGCATCGAGACCGGGGCGAAGTCCGGTCCCGCGAGCTCGACGAGGCCCTCCTCCGCGCGCACCTTCGACTCGGCATACGGCGTGAGCGGCCGCAGCGGCGCGTTCTCGTCCAGAGCGTCGTCGGTGCCCGACGCGCCGTACATCGAGCAGGACGAGGCGAAGACGAAGCGCCGCACTCCGGCCTCGCGGGCTGTACGCGCGAGCTGCAGGGTCCCGTCGCCGTTGATGTCCTTCGTCAGGCCGGGGTCGAGGTCGCCGAGCGGGTCGTTCGAGAGCGCCGCCAGGTGGACGATCGCGTCGAAGCCTTCGAGCTCTGCCGGCGTGACGTCGCGCACGTCGGCGGTCAGCCCCTCGACGGTCGCCGTGTCCGGGCCGAAGTCGCACCCGCGGTAGAACCCCGTGTCGAGCCCGGTGACGTCGTGTCCGGCATCGGCGAGGTAGGGCGCGAGGACCGAGCCGATGTAGCCGTGGTGACCTGTGACGAGAACCTTCATCGTTCGCCGCCCTCACACGGTAGTCGGTCGGAGCCGATCCACAAGGCCTGAGAACGACCAACTATCGTCCTGAAGCTGCGATGCCGATCGACTGGAACACCGTCCCCGACCCGACGAGGTCGGCGAGGAGCTCCTGGCGCTCATGGGAGAGCTGTTCCCGATCCCGCGGAGCCTCACGGGCGACGGCGTCCGCGAGACGCTCGCGGTGCTCGGGCGCGAGATCCCGCTCGAGGTCGTCGAGACGCCGTCCGGCACGCCGGTCTTCGACTGGACGGTGCCCGCGGGAGTGGAATCTCCGCGGCGCGTGGATCGAGGGGCCGGACGGCAAACGTGTCGTCGACGCAGCCGACTCGCCGCTCCACGTGCTCGGGTACAGCATCCCGGTCGATGCCGTGGTCGACCTCGACGAGCTCCGCGAGCACGTCTTCACGCATGCGGACGACCCTGACCTGATCCCGTACCGGACGTCGTACTGGAAGGAGCAGTGGGGTTTCTGCATGAGCCGACGGCAGCTCGAGTCCCTCGAGGACGGCGACTACCACGTCGTCATCGACGCCAGTCTCGAGAACGGCTCGCTCACGTCGGGCGAGGTCAACCTTCCCGGCGCGACCGACGCCGAGTTCCTCCTGACCACGCACGTGTGCCACCCGGCGCTCGCCAACGACAACCTCTCCGGCGTCGTGCTGCTCTGGGCACTCGCGCGGACTCTGGCGCAGCAGCAGCTCAGACACACGTATCCGACTGCTCTGGAGCCCCGGCACGCTCGGGCCCCTCTGCTGGCTCGACCGCAACCTCAAGACGCTCGACCGCGTGAAGCACGGTCTCGTCGTGTCGTGCGTCGGCGACCCGGGCCCGCTCCGCTACAAGCGGAGCCGGCGCGGTGCCGCGCTCGATCGACCGCGCCGCCGACGCACGTCCTCGCCCGCGACGCCGGGGACGATCGTCACCGACTGGCAGCCGACGGGCGGCGACGAGCGCCAGTTCTGCTCACCGGGCTTCGACCTGCCCGTCGGCGACGCTCACGCGCACGCCGCACGGCCTCTTCCCGCGAGTACCACTCCTCGGCGGACGACCTCGAACTCGTGACGCCCGAGTCCCTCGCCGCGTCCTACCAGGCCGCGCTCGAGATCATCGACGTCGTCGAGACGAACAAGCGCTACCGCAACGCGTCGCCGTACGGCGAGCCGCAGCTCGGCAGGCGCGGTCTGTACCAGAGCGTCCCCGACGGCACGAACCCGGAGCTCGCGTACCTCTGGGTGCTCAACCTCTCCGACGGGCACAACGACCTGTTCGCGATCGCCGAACGCTCGGATCTGCCGTTCGAGCGGATCCGAGCGGCGGCATAGACACTCGAGGAATCCCGCCTGCTTGTGCCGGTACCGATGCGGGAATCCTGAACGTTCTTACGGCATGTGCAGGTAATTCGGGCAGGGTGACGGCGAGGCCTTTGAAGTAGGCTGAGCCTCGCTTAAGACGGCGGAGTATGCGTCCTGCAGAGGAGGGACCAGGTCACGATGGCAGCGGTCTACGTCGATTCGACGCTCAGCGAGAATGAACGGCGAAACCGCCTGTATGAAGGCGATCTCTTCGTGTTCTCACCCAGTAAGAGCTCTGCGGCTCTCTGCCAGCTGGCGCGGGAGCTGAGCGAGGAGGCATTCGCGCCGCATGACCCGGAGGTCGCACAGGAAAGCATGCCGGCCGAACGCTATGTCGAGGTCCTGGCTGACCTGAAGCCGCGGTTCATCCATCATCCACGCTGCAAGGAACTGATCGCCGGCATCCTGCAAGAGCTCGGCTGCGACGTCGAGCAAGACGTACTTCGACGTCCCTCGCCTGCGCACGATGGCCCACGGCGAATACCTGAACGCCGGCCTCGCGTACCAGTTCCATGCGCACCGCGACACCTGGTTCTCGGCCCCACAGGCACAGTTGAACTGGTGGCTTCCGGTCTACGCGATCGAGTCCGATAACTCGATGGCCTTCCATCCCCGGTATTTCGCCGAGGCGATCAAGAACAGCTCCGGCGACTACGACTACGACGGAATGGAACCGAACCGGCCGCCAGCAAGCTGCGACGCAGGTCAAGAAGGAGACTCGCAAGCAACCCACGGCGGAGGAGCCGCTCGAGCTCGAACCGCAAGTGCGGGTGGTCGCCGCGGTCGGCGGGCCGCTGATCTTCTCTGCAGCACACCTGCACTCAACTGTTCCGAACACCACCCAGCGCACGCGCTTCAGCATCGACTTTCGAACCGTGAGCCTCGGCGACTTGGAAGCCGGGGTCGGAGCAGCGAACGTCGACTCCAGTTGCACCGGGACGACGCTCGGAGATTTCTTGCGGGCAAGCGATCTCGCAGCGCTTCCCGATGAGATCATCGAGATGTACAACAGGCCACCTGCCGCGGCCGAAGCTGTCTCCTAGTCCGCAGGTCGTTCAGTGACCCGTTCACCGCTTCCGCTGGCGGGGCAGACCGCCCTCGTCACCGGCGCCGGTGGAGACATCGGTGCGGCGATCGCGGAAGCGTTGGCCGGAAGCGGCGCTGCCGTCGGCCTCGTCGGCCGCCGCGCACCCGCGTTGCGACGCGTCGCGCGTCGGCTCTCGACCTCCGACGGAGGCGTCTTCGTCGCCGACCTGACCATGGACGGCCAACTGCGGGCAGTCGCCAGGAGCTTTCTCCGCCGGCACGGCAGGATCGACGTTCTGGTCCACAGCAACGGCATCCACCTCTCATCACCGCTGGAACAGGCCAAGGTCGCCGACTTCGATCGCCTGTGGGCGGCAAACGTCCGTGCTCCGTTCCTCCTCACGCAAGCGCTGCTGCCGTCGTTACGCGCCGCATGGGGACAGATCGTCTTCGTCAATTCGAGCATCGGCCTCGACACACGTCCGGGAGTCGGGCAGTTCTCGGCGACGCAGCATGCCCTTCGAGCACTGGCCGAGACGCTCCGCGCGGAGGTGAACCCGGCCGGCGTAAGGGTGCTCAATGTGTACCCCGGCAGGACGGCGACCAAGCGGCAGGAGCGCATCTTCCGCGAGGAAGGGAAGCCGTACCGGCCGAATCAGCTGCTTCAACCGGGAGATATCGCCTCGGTCGTCGTCGACGCGCTCGCGCTCCCTCGCACGACCGAGGTCACGGACATTCGGATCCGGCCGATGCTCAACCCCGCTCGGTAACACGTCGCCGCCGACCGGCCGGTGAATCAGCCTCGGTAGATCCGGCCAGGCGCGGTCGCGCTCGCTGATCGAGCGTACCGGCAGCGGCCACTCGATCCCGAACGCGGGATCGTCCCAGCGAGACGCCGACGCGGCCTCGGGGACGTAGGGTTCGGAGATCATGTAGAAGCACCTCGGCGCCGTCGACCAGCGTCTGGAACCCGTGCGCGAAGCCCTTCGGGATGTAGAGCGCTGTGCCGGTCTCTGCATCGAGCTCGACGCCGATCCACTGCTGCGTGCGTCGCGGAGCCCGGCCGGAGGTCGACGATCACGTCGAAGATCGCGCCCGCGCGTGCAGCGGACGAGCTTCGCCTCCTCGTGCGGCGCCGTCTGGAAGTGCATGCCCGCGCAGCGTTCCGGCGATGGTGTTGCGCGAGATGCTGCACTGAGCGAGCTCGGCAGCGAGCCCGTGCTCGGCGAACTCGTCTCCGGCACCACGTCCGCGCGAAGAAGCCGCGCTCGTCCTCGTGGCGTTCCGGCTCGACGACGTAGGCGCCGTCGAGCTCTGTCGGGACGAACCTCACGGCGCGAGCACGACCTTGCGACACGTGAACGCCTCGGCGAAGCGCTGCCGGGCGCGACGGCCTCCATCCCGCGGAGTCGCATCAGCCCGAGGAACGTCTCGCGGTCGAACCAGTGCTTGTCGGCCTGGCTCGGGAAGTGCTCGCTCGATCAGCGCCAGCTTCTCCTCGACGACGTCGTCGGTCGAGCGGCACGAAGACGTTCGGCCGGCCGAGGTCGCCGTCGAACTTCGGGATCTCGTACTCGAGGATCAGGTGGTCGGCGGAACGTGTTCCAGGTCAGCTCACAGGCGAGCCGATGATCCTGATGGAAGTCGTATCCGCGCATGCGTGAGGACGAGCTGCGGATCGACGCGGCTCCTTCAGGTCCTCGAACACCTCCTTCACCTCGCCGCCCACGTACGGGAGGAAACCGTCCCTGAACTCGTGCACCTCGACCCGCGCCTCGCCGGCGCCGGCGAGGAACGCTGCCGCGCTCGGCCGCGCCTCGTCGCCCCGCTCGCCTGTCGCCGCGAGCACGACCCAGTCGACCTCGAGCGTCGGGTGTCGATCGCAGGAGCGTGAGCAGCGTGCCCGCCGCACCCGATCTCGATGTCGTCGGCGTGACAGCCGATCGCGAGGACGCGACGCGGCGGTTCAGCCGGCGACAAGGCCCAGCATCTGCGCCTCGACTCCGCGACGGCAGAGCGCCGCCAGGGCGCGTCTCCGGAGTCGTGCAGCGACTCGAGGCGCTGGCGATCCTTGATCGTGTCCATCGGCACGAAGAATCCGTCGTAGCGGATAGGCGAGGAGCTCCCGCCGCGCGATCAGCCGCGCGAACGGCTCGTCGACGAGTTCCTCTCCGGGCTCGATCGCGTCGATCACGTCGCGCTTGAAGACGAAGAAGCCGCCGTTCATCCGGATGTCGGCGGTCGCCATCTCGTGTACCCCGGTGACGATGCCATCGTCGTCCGCGTAGACGAGATGGGCGTTGAACGGTGCGTGCACCGACAGGAACATCGCAGTCTTCCCCGACTCGTCGAAGGTTCGGATCATGTGGTCGAGCGGCGCGTCGGTGAGCCCGTCGCCGTAGGTCGCGAGGAACGTCTCGTCGTCGCCGAGGTACGGCTCGACCGCGCGCAGCCGGCCGCCGATCGTCGTCGTCAGGCCGGTGTCGACGAAGGTGATCTGCCACTCGTCGAGGTCGCGTGAGAGCAGCTCGAGCTGTCGTCTGTCCGCCGCTGTGCCCGAGGACGAAGTCGTTGAAGAGCGCCCCGTTGTAGGAGAGGAAGTACTGCTTGACGACCTCGGCCTTGTAGCCGAGGCAGAGGATGAACTCCTTGTGACCCCACATCGAGTAGTACCGCATGATGTGCCAGAGGATCGGCTTGCCGCCGATCTCGATCATCGGCTTCGGGATGCGCTGCGTCTCCTCGCCCATGCGCACGCCGAGGCCGCCGCAGAAGATCACGACCTTCACGCCGCAACTCCTGCGCGGTCGCTCATTCGCTGGTCCGGATCGACATTCTGCAAAGGAGTAAAGGCCTGCATCTGGAGGCCGTCAACCGGCACTTCGGGCGGGCTCGAGGACGGTCGGCGTCGGGATCGGGACGATGAGCTTCGCGCCCCAGCTCGTTCGTGTAGGCGAGCTGGTCGGCGATCTCTCTCGCGAGGTTCCAGGGAAGGATGACGATCGCGTCGGGCCGGGTCTCGGCGATCCGCTCGGGCGGCAGGATCGGAATGTGCGTGCCCGGGGTGAACCGGCCGTGCTTGTACGGGTTGCGGTCGACCGTGTAGTCGAGGAAGTCAGTGCGGATGCCGCAGTAGTTGAGCAGGGTGTTGCCCTTGCCCGGCGCGCCGTACCCGACGACCTGCTTGCCGGCGCGGCGCAACTCGATCAGCAGCTCGAGGAGCGCGCGCTTCGATTCCTCGACGTCGGACGCGAAGCGCCGATAGCGCTCGGGGTCGCGCAGCCCCTCGGCCTCCTCACGCGTCACGAGCTCTGCGACGGCGGGCGCCGGCACTCGATCTTCGAGGCGTGCGCCGCGTAGACCCGGAGCGACCCGCCGTGGCTTCGCCAGCTCCTCGACGTCGACGACGGCCAGGCCGTGCGCTGCGAAGATCTCGCGGATCGACGTCAGCGAGAAGTACGAGAAGTGCTCGTGGTAGATCGTGTCGTACTGCAAGCCGTCGAGCAGCCGGGCGAGGTGTGGGAACTCGAACGTCGCGGTGCCGCCCGGGGCGAGCAGGATCGCGACGCCACGCGACGAAGTCGTTGAGATCCGGGACCTGGGCGAGCACGTTGTTGCCGAGCACGAGGTCGGCCCGCCGCCCCTCGCGAGCCAGCCGCTCGGCGAGCTCGACTCCGAAGAACTCGACGAGCGTCGGGACGCCGCGCTCCTCGGCGGCACGCGCGACGTTCGCCGCCGGGTCGATCCCGAGCACGGGAACGCCCTTCGGCACGAAGTGCTGCAGCAGGTAGCCGTCGTTCGAGGCGAGCTCGACGACGAGGCTGTCGGAGCTGAGCTCGAGGCGCTCACTGATCATGTCGACGTAGACGCGCGCGTGCTCGACCCACGAGTCCGAGTACGCCGAGAAGTAGGCGTACTCCTCGAAGATCTCGTCCGGCGGGACGAAGGACGGAAGCTGCGCGAGCCAGCATCGCGTGCAGACGCGAACGTGGAGCGGATAGAACGGCTCGACCGTCTCGAGCCGTTCGGCGGTGAGGAAGCTCTCGCAGAGCGGTGACTTGCCGAGATCGACCATGGTCAGCTCGAGCGGCGCCTCGCAGAAGCGGCAATGCGTGCCACCGGGGGTTGCGGCAGTGAGCATGCCGGTCACCCTATCCGCGGTTTCGGTTCGGTCAGATCTCTGCAAGCCGCTGGAACTCGGGTGCCGTCGACAAGAGAGCGACTCCGCCACGCTCCACCCACGCGTGAGCCGCAAAACTCGGCTGGGCGCGAACGCCGAGAACGAACGAGCTGTCGATCCCGCGCCGCGCGAGCATGCGCGTCAGGACGAGCGCGGTGACGAGGCAGCGCGAATCCACTGGGAGCGCGCGAAGCGTCCGCTGGACCGCCGTTCCGAGGCGAAGACAAGCTTCCGAGTGCAACTCAGGATCCGAAATGACGGGCGGCGCAACGGGTCTCACGTCCCGGGCGGCGGCGACAGCCTCCGGGAAGCTCAAGCGCAAGAGCCACCACCGCGCGGACCAGTAGGTCACGACGATCTCCGCGGCGAGGCGCACCCGGTCGACAGGACTCAGGCGCGCGCGGCTCGTAGGCGTTACAGGGATCACCGGAGCGAGCGCCTCATCTTCGCGCACCATGACAGCAGCGCACACTGGGCCGTCCTAGCCATCGGTCTAGTTCGACGCTGCCGAGCGCCTGGGGCTTTTCGCCGCTCCGAACCTGAACTACGCTGCGAATGCTCGACCAAACGGGTCCAAAAAAAGGCCAGCTCGTCCGACATCGAACAGTGACACTGCTCCGACTGAATCCAGCTGCCGTCTCTTGGCTCGAGGTCGAGGGCGAGATCCTCGCCCTCCAGCATGAATCGTCCGAATACCTCTCGACCAGCGCCGCGGGGGCGCTTCTCTGGAAGTCGCTCGCTGAGGGCGCCTCCCGCGAGGAGCTCATTGCACTCGTAGTCCACGAGTATGGCATCGACGAACGACGCGCCGCGGCCGACACGGATGCGTTCGTCGAAGCCCTGGCTGCGCAGCGGCTACTGGTCGAGTGATCCGGCGGACGCGTTTCGGGAGTAGGCCCTACGGGCGCCCGGAGCCACAGGTTCGCTCAGCCGCGAAGGGCCCGACGACGGTCTTCGACTTCCGGCCGCCGCCGGATCGCCTGGTGCAAGTGCGCCGGGTTCCCACCCTGACGTGGTTGGCACTCCGCCTTGTCTGGGCCGCGGACCGCAGGCATCTCGTCGCGACCATCTTGCTCCAGATCGGTTCGGCAGCGGTCTTGGCCGTCCAACTGCTGATCACCCGGGAGCTTCTGCGCACGCTGATCAAGCTCGGAAACAGCGGGTCGGTCCACGCCCTCTACCCTTGGCTCGCCGCCCTCGCGCTCTGCACGGCGGCCCTCGGCCTGATCGCGGCCTTCACCGCCTACGAGCAGAAGCTTCTTGTCGAGCTCGCTTCCCGTCACGCCTTCGACCGGATCATCGACGTCTCCGTCGCCGTCGACCTCGAAGCGCTCGAGAACGCCGAATTCCACGACAAACTCCAGCGCGCGCGCAACTCCGGGCTCTACCGGCAGATCGATCTGGTCAACAGCGTCACGGCGCTCACGACCGGAATCCTGACCAGCATCGGCATCGCCGTCGTCCTCTTCCTGCTCCAGCCAGTGCTGCTCGCCTTCGTCGCGCTCGCCGCCGTCTTCCCTCTGGCCGCAACGGTCCTGAACAGCCGCGAGGCCTACGCATTCGAGCACGCGCTGACAGCCGCCGGTCGCGAACGCCAGTACCTGTTGGAACTATTGACGGAACACGAGCCGGCGAAGGAGATCCGGACGTTCGGAGCGGGCCCGTTCCTGCACCGCCGCTACGACGCGTTGACGGACGAGCGACTCCGGCTGCTCCGTTCCTTCCTCGCAGGCCGACTGAAGGTTGCGATTCTGGGTAACGCCGGCGCGTTGCTCGGAACCGCAGTTGCTCTCGGAGCGCTGATCGTGCTGCTGAGCTCGGGTCGGCTGACTGCCGCGACTGCCCTCACCGCCGCGCTCGCCATGCAGCAGCTCGGTTCACGCCTGACCGGTTTGACCGCGAGCGCAGGACGGTTGATCGAGTCTGGCATGTTCATCGACGACTTCCAGGCGTTCCTCGCGCTCGCGGAGCACACCGCGGTGGCGACGCCGAGTGCAAACGGCAGCTTGGCGCCGCCATCACGCTTGCGGAGCCTCGAAATGCAAAGTGTCTCGTTCACCTATCCGGACACCGAAGCGGTCGTCCTCGACGACGTCTCCCTGGAAGTCCGCCCCGGGGACGTCGTCGCTCTCGTCGGCGAGAACGGCTCGGGAAAGACGACTCTCGTAAAGCTGATCTGCCAGTTGTATCGCCCGGACGCCGGTCGCATCCTCTGGAATGGCATGGACACAAGCGACCTCTCCCCCGACGAGGTGCGCAGTGAAATGACCGTGCTCTTCCAGGACTACGTCCAGTACCACCTCTCGGTGCGCGACAACATCGTCCTCGGGCGACCCGACCAAGCTCCGACCGATGAGGCGATCCATGCTGCCGCGGCCGCCGCGGGGGCAGACCCGTTTCTCTCGTCGCTGCCTCGCGGCTACGAAACCAGGTTGGGACGCCAGTTCTACGGCGGTCATGAGCTCTCCGTCGGGCAGTGGCAGCGCCTGGCGCTCGCGCGGGCGTTCTTTCGGGAAGGGAGCTTCCTGGTTCTCGACGAACCGACCGCGTCGCTCGATCCGAGGGCGGAAGCAGACCTCTTCGCCAAGATGCGCGACCTTGCGAGCGGCCAATCCGTGCTTCTCGTCTCGCACAGATTCTCGAGCGTCCGCAGCGCAGACCGCATCTACGTGCTGGACAAGGGACGAATGGTCGAGAGTGGCGACCACAACTCGCTGATGAGAGCCGGGGGGCTCTATGCCGAGCTCTACACCCTTCAGGCGGACTCATACCTGGCACGACCTGGCCGCGAGGCATGAGCTCAACCTGGCCTTCCGGACAGTTGTCAGTAATCGCCCCCACTCCTATGGTGGAGCCAGCCCGGCGCCACGGAGCGGCGGACGCGGCCGTACGGTGTCGGGGAAGAGGGCATGCGGCGAGCGCGACAAGCCTCCCGGCGAGGCGGGGGTCTCGGAGGGAGGCGCAGGGCAATTCGGAGGGTGATGTTCGGCGGGCAGGGTCGAGACTCGCTCTGGCGGAAGGCTAGGGGACGGCGCGTCGGGCCAACTCTCGCGCTCGTCCTGCTGCTGGCTGCGTTGGTCTCGCTCGCTCCGTCGGGCCCCGCGTCCGCGGCGCCGTCCGGGCTGGTGGCGGCGTATGGGTTTGATGAGGGGTCGGGGACGACGGTTGCGGATACGTCGGGGAACGGCAACAACGGGACGGTCGCGAACACGACCTGGGCGGCGACGGGCAAGTACGGCAAGGCGTTGTCGTTCAACGGCACCAACGCGCTGGTCACGATCCCGGACGCCGCGACGCTGCATCTGTCGACCGCGATGACCCTGGAGGCCTGGGTCAACCCGACCACCGTCAGCGGCGATCTGGCGCGACGTGGTCTACAAGGGCAACGACAACTACTACCTCTCGGCGACGTCGTGCTGTGGCGGCAGGCCGGCGGGTGGCGGGATCATCGGCGGCACGTACGGGGAGGCGTTCGGGACCGCCGAACCTGGCGACGGCGACCTGGGCGTATCTGGCGGTGACCTATGACGGGTCGACGGTGCGGCTGTACGTCAACGGAACGCAGGTCGCTTCGGCGGCGCATACGGGGACGATCGCGTCGTCGACGAACCCGCTGCAGATCGGCGGCGACACGCTCTACGGCCAGTACTTCCGCGGGGCTGATCGACGAGGTACGCGTCTACAACGTCGCGCTCACCGCCGCCCAGATCCAGACGGATCAGACGACGCCGATCACCCCGACCGGACCGGACACGACGCCGCCGTCGGCGCCGGCGTCGCTGACCGCGACCGCGATCAACGGCGGCGAGATCGATCTCTCCTGGCCGGCCGCGACCGACAACGTCGGCGTCACCGGCTACCAGGTCGAGCGCTGCCAGGGCGCCAGCTGCAGCACCTTCGCCCAGATCGCGACCCCGAGCGCGACCAGCTACAAGGACACCGGCGTCACCGCCGGCAACACCTACAACTACCGCGTCCGCGCCACCGACGCCGCCGGCAACCTCGGCAACTACTCACCCACCGCCAACGCCACCACCCCGGCCCCCGACACGACGCCGCCGTCGGCGCCGGCGTCGCTGACCGCGACCGCGATCAACGGCGGCGAGATCGATCTCTCCTGGCCGGCCGCGACCGACAACGTCGGCGTCACCGGCTACCAGGTCGAGCGCTGCCAGGGCGCCAGCTGCAGCACCTTCGCCCAGATCGCGACCCCGAGCGCGACCAGCTACAAGGACACCGGCGTCACCGCCGGCAACACCTACAACTACCGCGTCCGCGCCACCGACGCCGCCGGCAACCTCGGCAACTACTCACCCACCGCCAACGCCACCACCCCGGCCCCCGACACGACGCCGCCGTCGGCGCCGGCGTCGCTGACCGCGACCGCGATCAACGGCGGCGAGATCGATCTCTCCTGGCCGGCCGCGACCGACAACGTCGGCGTCACCGGCTACCAGGTCGAGCGCTGCCAGGGCGCCAGCTGCAGCACCTTCGCCCAGATCGCGACCCCGAGCGCGACCAGCTACAAGGACACCGGCGTCACCGCCGGCAACGACCTACAGCTACCGCGTCCGCGCCACCGACGCCGCCGGCAACCTCGGCAACTACTCACCCACCGCCAACGCGACCACCCCCTCGACGCCGCCCCCGTCCGGGCTGGTGGCGGCGTATGCGTTTGATGAGGGGTCGGGGACGACGGTGGCGGATGCGTCGGGGAACGGCAACAACGGGCACGGTCGCGAACACGACCTGGGCGGCGACGGGCAAGTACGGCAAGGCGCTTGTCGTTCAACGGCACGAACGCGCTGGTCACGATCCCGGACGCGGCGTCGCTGCATCTGTCGACCGCGATGACGCTGGAGGCCTGGGTCAACCCGCCGACCGTCAGCGGCGATCTGGCGCGACGTGATCTACAAGGGCAACGACAACTACTACCTCGAGGCGACCTCGTCGACTGCGGTCGCAGGCCGGCGGGCGGCGGGATCATCGGCGGCAGCGTACGGCGAGGCGTTCGGCACCGCGACCCTGCCGACGGCGACCTGGGCGTATCTGGCCGCGACCTACGACGGGTCGACGGTGCGGCTGTACGTCAACGGAACGCAGGTCGCGTCGACGGCGCAGACCGGCGACGATCGCGTCCTCGACGAACCCGCTGCAGATCGGCGGCGACAGCATCTACGGCCAGTACTTCAGCGGGCTGATCGACGAGGTCCGCGTCTACAACATCGCGCTGACCGCCGCCCAGATCCAGACCGACATGACGACGCCGGTCGACCCCGACCGGCCGGACACGACGCCGCCGTCGGCGCCGGGGACGCTGACCGCGACCGCCGGTCAGCGGCGGCGAGATCGATCTCTCCTGGCGCGCCGCGACCGACAACGTCGGCGTCACCGGCTACCGGGTCGAGCGCTGCCAGGGCGCCGGCTGCAGCAACTTCGCCCAGATCGCGACCCCGAGCGCGCACCAGCTACAACGACACCGGCCTCACCGCCGGCAACACCTACAGCTACCGCGTCCGCGCCACCGACGCCGCCGGCAACCTCGGCCCCTACTCAAACACCGCCAACGCCACCACCCCGGCCCCCGACACGACGCCGCCGTCGGCGCCGGCGACGCTGACCGCGACCGCGATCAACGGCGGCGAGATCGATCTCTCCTGGCGGCCGCGACCGACAACGTCGGCGTCACCGGCTACCAGGTCGAGCGCTGCCAGGGCGCCGGCTGCAGCACCTTCGCCCAGATCGCGACCCCGACGCGGCGACCAGCTACAACGACACCGGCGTCACCGCCGGCACCAGCTACAGCTACCGCGTCCGCGCCACCGACGCCGCCGGCAACCTCGGCCCCTACTCACACCACCGCCAGCGCCACCACCCCGGCCCCCGACACGACGCCGCCGTCGGCGCCGGCGACGCTGACCGCGACCGCGATCAGCGGCGGCGAGATCGATCTCTCCTGGGGCGCCGCGACCGACAACGTCGGCGTCACCGGCTACCAGGTCGAGCGCTGCCAGGGCGCCGGCTGCACCAACTTCGCCCAGATCGCGACCGCCGACCGGCGACCAGCTACAACGACACCGGCGTCACCGCCGGCACCAGCTACAGCTACCGGGTCCGCGCCACCGACGCCGCCGGCAACCTCGGCCCCTACTCGAACACCGCCAACGCGACCACCCCGCGCCGCCCCCGTCCGGGTCTGGTGGCGGCGTACGCGTTCGACGAGGGGTCGGGGACGACGGTCGCGGACGCGTCGGGGAACGGCAACAACGGGACGGTCGCGAACGCGACCTGGACGGCGACGGGCAAGTACGGCAAGGCGTTGTCAGTTCAACGGCACCAACGCGCTGGTCACGATCCCGGACGCGGCGTCGCTGCACCTGTCGACCGGGATGACGCTGGAGGCCTGGGTCAACCCGTCGACCGTCAGCGCGGATCTGGCGCGACGTGATCTACAAGGGCAACGACAACTACTACCTCGAGGCGACGCTCGACCAACGCCTCGAAGCCCGGACGCGGGGATGATCGCCGGCGGCAGCATACGGCGACGCCTACGGCACGACTCGCGCTGCCCGCCAACACCTGGACGTACCTGGCCGAGACCTACGACGGCGCCACGCTGCGCCTGTACGTCAACGGCGACGCAGGTGGCGTCGACCGCGCCACGGCGGTATCGATCGCCTCGTCGACCAACCCGCTTGCAGATCGGCGGCGACAGCCTCTACGGCCAGTACTTCCAGGGGCTGATCGACGAGGTGCGCGTCTACAACGTCGCGCTCACCGCCGCCCAGATCCAGACCGACATGGCAACCCCGGTCGGCCGTCCCGACTCGCGCCGGGATCGCTGACCGCGAATGCGGTCGGCAGCCACCGAGGTCGACCTGAGCTGGAGCGCATCGACCGACAGCGCCGGCGTCACCGGCTACCAGGTCGAGCGCTGCCAGGGCGCCGGCTGCAGCAACTTCGCCCAGATCGCCACCCCGACCGGCACGACCTACAACGACACCGGCGTCACCGCCAACAACAGCTACAGCTACCGGGTTCGCGCCGTCGACGCCGCCGGCAAGCGTCGGCCCGTACTCGAACGTCGCGACCGCGTTCACCGGGCTGACCGTGACGCCCGCGCATCGCCGAGTCTGACATTCACGCGAACCCAGCAGTTCACCGCTCAGGGCCCGGTGGCGGGAACGTCACCTGGTCGGTCGACGGCGTCGCCGGCGGCAACGCTCGAGCTCGGGCACGATCACCAGCGCAGGCGGCCTCTACACGCCGCCCAACAGCGTCGGCACGCACACGGTCACGGCGACGACAGGGATCGTGACTGCGAACGCGACGGTCTACGTCGACGAACTACGCAGGCACGTTCACGTACCACAACGACAACATGCGCAACGGTGCGAATCTCCAACGAGACCGTGCTTGACGCCGTCCAACGTGAACTCGAGCGACGCTTCGGGAAGCTCTTCTCCTATCCGCTCGACGGAATCGACGTACGCCTCGCCGCTCTACGTCGCAGAACGTGAACATTCCGGGCCAGGGCTTCCACAACGTCGTGTACGTCGCGACGGAGCACGACAGCGTCTACGCCTTCGACGCCGACGGCAGAAGCAACACGCCGCTCTGGCAGCGAAGCTTCATCAACCCGGGAGCGGGCGTCACGACCGGTGCCTGCCGCCGACACGGGCGAGACGCGATGCGACATCGCCCACCGAGATCGGCATCACCGGCACGCCGGTGATCGACCCGTCGACGAACACGATGTACGTCGTCGCGAAGACGAAGGAGGTCGTCGGCGGCAACGACGAACTTACGTGCAGCGCCTCCACGCTCTCGACCTCACGACCGGCGCCGAGAAGTTCGGTGGCCCCGTCGTCATTCAGGCGACCGTTCCGGCACGGGCGACGGCTCGTCGGAGGTCAGCTCGCGTTCAACTCGCTGCGCGAGAACCAGCGCACGGCGCTGCTTCTGCAGAACGGCATCATCTACTTCGGCTTCTCGAGCCACGGCGACTTCCAGCCCTTCCACGGCTGGGTCCTCGGCATACAACGCGACGACCCTGCAGCAGACGCTGGCGTACTGCGCCACGCCGAACAGCCACAGGCGGAGGCATCTGGATGAGCGGAAGCGGCTTCGCGACCGACTCGACCGGGAACCTCTACTTCATCGACCGGCGACGGAACGTTCGACGCGAACACGGGCGGCGTCGACTACGGCGACAGCGTCCTCAGGCTCACTCCCGCCGGGGCGGTCGCCGACTACTTCACACCGTCATGACCAGTCCACGCTCGACTCACAGGACCTCGACCTCGGCGTCCGGCGGCGTGCTCCTGTTGCCGGACCAGCCCGGCGCGCATCCGCACGAGCTGATCGCAGCCGGCAAGAACGGCATCGCTCTACCTCGTCGACCGCGACAACATGGGCCACTTCAACTCCTCGAACGACAACCAAATCGTGCAGTCGCTGCCGAACATCTTCCCGAACGGCGGAAACCTGGGCCTGTCGCGCCCCGGAAACTACAGCCAGCCCGTCTACTACAACGGCACCGTGTTCTTCGCCCCGGTGACCGACAACGTGATGGCATTCCCGCTTACGAACGGACTGCTCCCCAGTTCGCCGAAGCTCCGGTCCTCCGAGACCTACGACGAGCCCGGCGGCACGCTCGCCGTGTCGGCGAGCGGGAACACGAACGGCATCCTCTGGGCCGTGCGGGCGTTCGGCGTCGGCAGCGGCGGGCTCTCGACCAGCCCAGGGACGCTCTACGCGTACGACGCGAACAACCTCAGCGGAAGCACGTTCAACGAGCTCTACAACTCCAATCAGGCAGGCGCGCGCGACACACTCGATCTGGCGGCGAAGTTCAACGTCCCGACGGTCGCGAACGGCCGGGTCTACGTCGGCTCGATGAGCCAGCTGACCGTCTACGGCCTCTTGCCATAGTCCGTCGCCGAGCTACCGACCGTCGGCAGGCAGAGCCTATTGACCGACGTGTTCGAGCGACGCACACTGTGAAGAAGGCCGGGAGGGGAGTGGCAATGCGGCAGCCAATCGTGTTCGGGCTCGTCGTGGTCCTGATCGCCCTCTTCGGGTCGGTCTTCTCTGCCGAGGCACGCTCGACTGTGCGCTCGCAGGCCGTGTCGTATCCGTTGAAGGTGGCGCCGTCAAAGCGATACCTGGTCGATCAACACGGCCATCCGTTTCTGATCGTCGGCGACTCGCCCCAGTCGATGATCGTGAATCTTTCGCTCAGGGACGCCAAGAGGTTCATTGCCGATCGAAAGGCCGCCGGCTTCGACGCCCTCTGGATCAACGTTCTCTGCCAGACCTACACGGCCGGGCGACCCGACGGCAGTACCTACGACCACATCAAGCCCTTCACCAAGCCGGATGACCTCTCGACTCCCAACGAGACCTACTTCAAGCGCGTCGACGCGGTCATTCGTCTTGCCGGTGAATACGGGATGACGGTCTTTCTCGATCCGATTGAAACCGGCGGCTGGCTCAGCGTCTTGCAAGCGAATGGACCCGTAAAGGATTTCAGTTATGGCCAGTATCTGGGAAGGCGTTATGCAGCGTTTCCGAATATCGTCTGGATGAGCGGCAACGATTTTCAGCACTGGGCCGATCCGTCGCTCGACGTGCTTTCACTCGCCGTCGCCAAGGGAATCAAGAGCACCGATCCTCGCCATGTGCAGACGGTCGAACTCAACTACGTCGTGAGCAAATCCTCAGACGACCCTCGGTGGCGCTCTCTGATCGGACTCGATGCCGCGTACACCTACTACCCGACCTACGCCGAGGTGCTGCAGGCGTATCAAAGAGCCAATCATCTTCCCGTCTTCATGGTCGAGGCGAACTATGAATACGAGCACGACTACACAGGACCGGAGACATTGAGGCGCCAGGAATACTGGGCTCTCCTCAGCGGCGCATCAGGGCAATTTTATGGGAACAAGTACACCTGGCAGTTCCTCCCCGGCTGGAAGCAACAGCTGAATACCGCCGGCAGCAGGCAGATGGGATACGTGGTGAAGCTGTTCGCCGGACGCCCCTGGTATCGGCTCGTCCCAGACTCGAGCCACGCGATCCTCACCGCCGGGTACGGGACCTTTGCCAGTACCGGAAATGTGAACGCAAGCGACTATGCAACGCTCGCGAGCACCCCGGACGGCAAGCTCGCACTCGCGTACCTCCCGACTGTGCGCGACATTGCCATCGACACCTCGAGGCTCGCCGCGAACATCCAGGCACGCTGGTACGACCCGACTGCTGGCACCTTCTCGGCGGTCGTGCCTCCGCTGTCGCGAAACGGCACGACGGTCACGTACCGGCCGCCGGACCACAACAGGGACGGCGACGGCGATTGGGTTCTGATATTGACCGACGCGTGACCCGGACACTCGCAGCGGCCCTGACGCCGCTCACCGGGGCCGGCGCAGCCGTCGACGAAGCGGCGGTCGAGCCGTATCTCGAATTCCTCGCGGCCGCCGGAATCGACGGCATCCTCGCGTGTGGGACGACCGGCGAAGGGATCCTCCTGTCGCAGGCGGAGCGCGAGCGCCTGCTCGAGCTTGCTGTCGCCGGCCCGCTCCCGGTGATCGCGCATTGCGGCGCGCAGACGACGGCCGAGACCGTTGCGCTCGCCGAGCACGCCGCCTCGGCCGGCGTTGCAGGCGTGGCGGTGATCGCGCCACCGTACTTCCTCTTCGATGAGCACGAGCTGCTCGCTCATTTCGCTGCCGCCGCCCGCGCCTGCGCGCCCACGCCCTTCTTCGTCTACGAGCTGGAGAAGGCGTCCGGCTATGCGATCCCGCTCGAGGTCGTCGAGCGGCTACGCGAGACGGTCGACAACGTCGTCGGCATGAAGGTGAGCGACTCGCCGTTCGCGAAGGTGGAGCCGTACCTGCTCGACGGCCTCGAGGTGCTGATCGGCGCCGAGGCGTTGATCGGCGAGGGCCTGAACGCAGGTGCGGCCGGCGCGGTGTCGGGGCTCGCGTCGGCGTTTCCGGAGGTGGTGGTCGAGGCCGTGCGGAGCGGCAACTCCTCCGCGGCCGGCAGGCTCCGCGCGACGATCGAGCGGTACCCGCGGATCGCGGCGCTCAAAGCGGTCGCGGCCGCGCGCGGCGTCCCGATCGGCGAAGCCGTCCGGCCTCCGCTCAGGACGCTCACCGACCTGGAGCGCCGCGAGCTGCTCGCGTCGGTCCCGGTCTAGGAGGGTTTGGCGGAATGCCGTTCGTCGTCGGGGTGCGCTGGACGTTCCGAGCCAAGGACGCAGGGCGCACCGATAGCCGAAGCTATCGGTGCAACTGAAGACGCAGGATCGGGGCGGCCAGCGCGGCCCGACGGCACAACCTGTATTTCGCCAAACCCTCCTAGGAGCTACTCGGAGAGGTCGTCCATCGCCTGGCGGGCGCGCGCATGGACATCCGCGCGCCGGGCGTCGAGGTCGGGCTCGGGATCCTCGGCGACGGCCGGCTCGTCGTCCGCGCGGGTCGCCGCCAGCTTCGCCTTGAGGTCGTCCGCGGGCGACGGAGCTTCGACCGGAGCGTGTCTCCGGCGCAGCAGCAACGCCCGCAACCCGAGGCCACCGGCGATCAGCGCGAGCAGGCGCTTCACGGCGCCGATGCTACACTGCCGCCCGCTTCTCGCCACGCCCGTCGCGCCGTTCGCCGAAGCGGTGCCCAGGAGGCGGGGCCGACTCAGACCATGAGAAGGAGGAATTCGGCTTGAACGAATACGAGATCATGCTGCTGCTGGACCCGGAGCTCCCGGAGGAGCGCGGCAACGAGATCATCCAGCGCATCCGCGACGCCGTCGAAGGCGCCAAGGGCTCCTGGGACGGCCACGAGCCGTGGGGTCGCCGCCACCTCGCGTACGAGATCGACCACAAGAACGAGGCGATCTACCACCTGCTCCTGTTCACGGCGACGCCGGAGGCGCTCGCCGAGATCACGCGCGTGCTGAAGATCACCGACGGCGTCGTCCGCCACCTCGCCGTTCGCCGCGTGAAGGGCGGCCACACGAAGCCGCCGTCGGCGCCGCCGCCGGCGCCGGCCGCGCGGGCCTCGTCCCACTCCGCCGGTGACAGCGACGAGGCGTCGGAGTAGCCTGATCGGCGTCTAGGAGAGGAGCGAAGGAACCATGGCCAGCATCAACCGCGTCGTGCTCGTCGGCAACCTCACCCGCGACCCGGAGCTCCGGCACACGCCGTCCGGCATGGCCGTCTGCGGCCTGCGGATCGCCGTGAACACGCGCCGCAAGGACGGCGCGACCGGCCAGTGGACCGAGAAGCCGAACTACTTCGACATCACCGTCTGGGGCCAGCAGGGCGAGAACTGCGCGCAGTACCTCGCGAAGGGCCGGCCGGTCGCGATCGACGGGCGCCTCGAATGGCGCGAGTGGGATGCGCAGGACGGTACGAAGCGCCAGGCGGTCGAGGTGATCGCCGACAGCGTCCAGTTCCTCGGCGGCCGCGGCGAGAACGCCGGCGAAGGTGGAAACCAGTTCGTCCCGGCCGGTGCGCAGACGGCGGGCGACGCCGACTTCCAGTCCGCCGACGACGACATCCCGTTCTAAGGAGAAGGATTTGGCTGCACCGAAGTCAGACCGCACGAGCAGGCCGAAGCGCGGCGCCCCCACCGGGGGCGGCCGGCGCAAGTCCTGCTTCTTCTGCAAGTCCAAGGTCGACGAGATCGACTACAAGAACGTCAACGAGCTTCGCCGCTACGTGTCGGAGCGCGGCAAGATCCGTTCGCGCCGGATCAGCGGTGCGTGCCGCCGGCACCAGCGCCAGGTCGCAGTCGCGGTGAAGCGCGCGCGCGAGATCGCCCTGCTCCCGTACGTCGGGGATCGGTAAGGGCCGCGATGGAGGTGATCCTCAGGCAGGACGTCGACTCGCTCGGCCTGCGCGGCGATGTCGTGAACGTCGCGCGCGGCTACGCGCGCAACTTCCTGCTGCCACGCGGGCTGGCCCAGAGCGCGACGCCGGCACTGATCCGCGAGCTGCAGAAGCGCGATGCCCAGCGGGCGCGGCATGAGGCGAAGACGACCGACGAGGCCCAGGCGATCGCCGACCGCCTCGGGTCGCTCGAGCTTCGGTTCGACGTCAACGCCGGCCCGACGGGCTCCCTCTTCGGCTCCGTGACCGCGACCAACGTCGCCGACCGCGTCTGGGAACAGGAGAAGATCCGCATCGACCGGCGCAAGCTGCAGATGGACACGATCAAGCGCATCGGGCGCTACACGGTGGCCATCGAGTTGTTCGCCGACGTGACGGCCGAGCTGCACCTCGCGGTCGCCCCGGAGGGCCAGGAGCTTCCGAGCGAGGAGGAGCTGGCCGCGCTCGAGGCTGCCGAACAGGCAGCGGCGGCGGCCGAGGCGGCAGCAGCCGCCGCGGCCGAGCGGGAGACGGTGGTCGAGGAGCTTCCGCCGGAGCCGCCGGAGGAGCTGGCCGCAGCCGAGCAGTGGTCCTCCGACCCGTGGTCCTCCGAGCCCGAGCGGGCGCCCGCCGAGGCGGAGCCCGAGCCGGCCGAGTAACGGTTTTCCACAGGCTCTCCACCGGCCTGTGGACAGATCTTCGCGGAATCGCAACAACGTTGCTCGTCCACAGGCCCGTCCACGGGCTGTGGAACGCACGCGAAAGTCCGCGCTCAGAGCGACCTTTTCGTCCACCTTGCATTCCGAACACCTGTTCTGATATCCCTGCAAGTGATGTTGTTAGAGGAGTGTGAACGGCGTTTTGCACACGGTTGAGGAACGGCCGGGAGACGGCTTCACTACGCGCCACATGGCTATGCCTGCCCAGGCGCTCGCGATCGCCCCGATCCCGCCGCAGAACCTGGATGCCGAGGAGTCCGTCCTCGGCGCGATGATGCTCTCGCCGCTCGCGATCGGGGCGGTCACCGAGGTGACCACCCTGTCTGCGGCGGACTTCTACCGCGAGAGCCACGGGCTGATCTACAAGGCGATCATCGCCCTCTACGCCAAGGGCGAGCCGGTCGACGCGATCACCGTCGTCGACGAGCTCGATCGCACGAGCACGCTCGAGGGCGCCGGCGGCCAGGAGCGCGTCCACGAGCTCGCGGCGCTCGTGCCCGCCGCCTCGAATGCCGCGCACTACGCGCGCATCGTCAGCGAGATGTCGACGCTCCGCGGCCTGATCCGCGCCGGCAACGACATCGCTCGACTCGGGTTCGATCGGCCCGGCGAGACGATCGAGCTGGTCGACCGCGCCGAGCAGATCGTCTTCGACCTCTCGCAGCAGCGCGTCTCGAGCGAATTCGCGCACATCGACGAGCTGCTCAAGGACTCGTTCGAGACGATCACCAAGCTCTACGAGGCCGGCACCGACATCACGGGCACGCCTTCCGGCTTCCGCGACGTCGACCGGCTCACCTCCGGCTTCCAGCCGGGCAACCTCGTGATCGTCGCGGCCCGGCCGTCGATGGGAAAGTCGGCACTTGCCTTGTGCATGGCGGCCAACGTCGCCGTTCGCCATGGCAAGCCGGTGGCCCTGTTCACGCTCGAGATGTCGAAGGCCGAGGTGACACAGCGGCTGATGTGCTCGGAGGGCAAGGTCGAGTCACAGCGGCTGCGCACCGGCAAGCTCGCGGTGGACGACTGGCCGCGGCTCACGACCGCCTGCGACAAGCTCGCGAAGGCGCCGATCTACGTCGACGACACGGGCTCGATCACGATGATGGAGATCCGCTCGAAGCTGCGACGCCTCAAGATGCGGGAGTCCGACCTCTCGCTCGTGATCGTCGACTACCTGCAGCTGATGACGAGCGGCACGACGGCTGAGAACCGCGTGCAGGAGGTGTCGCAGATCTCGCGGTCCCTCAAGGTGCTCGCGCGCGACCTCGAGGTGCCGATCGTCGCCCTCTCCCAGCTTTCGCGCGCAGTCGAGCAGCGACATGACAAGCGCCCGATCCTGTCGGATCTCCGCGAGTCCGGCTCCATCGAGCAGGACGCCGATCTCGTGATGTTCGTGTACCGCGACGAGTACTACAACCCCGAGGAGACCGACTCGGCCGGAGTCGCCGAGCTGATCCTCGCCAAGCACCGAAACGGTGCGACCGGAATCGAGAAGCTCGCTTTCCAGAAACGCTACGCCAAGTTCGCCGACCTGGCAGCAGCAGCATGACGACGACCGTCTGGCTCTCCCCCTCTGCGACGTCGTTCTCATGCCTGTGCGAACCCTGCCTCGAGGCGGCGCGGCGTAGTGGCGCGTTGTTCACCGACGCCCTCCAAGCCGCGACCGTTCGCGGCACCGTCGGCCGGGACACCGCGCTCGGCGTGGTTCGCTGCGCCGCAGGGCACGAGATCGTCCTGCGGCGCGGCGAGCAGCCGCCCGCGCTGGCTAAGCGCGACGACCGCCAGCTGCAGCTGACCTAGACTCCGGTCGTGCCGTCGACCGTCGTCGTAGGCGCACAGTGGGGCGACGAGGGAAAGGGCAAGATCGTCGACCTGCTCGCGCAGGAGTCGCAGATCGTCTGCCGCTACCAGGGTGGCCCGAACGCGGGCCACACGATCGTCGCCGGCGGGGAGACGTTCAAGATCCGGCAGACGCCGAGCGGCGTCATCTCGGGGAAGACGTCCGTGATCGGCGCCGGCTGTGTCGTCGACCCGCAGGTGCTGCTCGACGAGCTGGACGAGCTGGCGGCGCGCGGGATCGACACGTCGGTCGTCGTCGTGTCGGGGAACGCGCACCTGATCATGCCGTGGCACGTCGCGATCGACCAGGCGTCGGAGCGGCGGCTCGGCTCCCTGCAGATCGGCACCACGAGGCGCGGGATCGGTCCGGCGTACGCTGACAAGGCGTCGCGGATCGGCATCCGCGTCCAGGACGTGCTCGACCCGAAAATCCTGCGCCAGAAGCTCGAGGTCGCACTCGCCGAGAAGAACGTCTGGCTCGCGAAGGTCTACGAGGTGCCGCCGTTCGACCTCGAGCAGGTCTGGGAGCACACCTCGGCGCTCGCCGAGCGCCTCGCCCCGTACGTCGGCGACGTGTCGCTGCTCGTCGACCGCGCGCTCCGGGAGGGCGCGAACGTGCTCTTCGAGGGCGCACAGGCGACGCTGCTCGACCTCGACCATGGCACGTATCCGTTCGTCACGTCGTCGAACCCGATCGCGTCCGGCGCACCGACCGGCGTCGGGATCGGGCCGACTCGGATCGACCGCGTCCTGGGCGTGTCGAAGGCGTATGTGACCCGGGTCGGCGAGGGGCCGTTCCCGTCGGAGATCGCAGGCCCCGACCAGCAACGCCTGCGCGAGCTCGGCGGCGAGTATGGCACCGTGACAGGACGCGAGCGCCGGTGCGGGTGGCTCGACCTCGTGGCGCTTCGCTACGCCGTCCGCGTGAACGGCATGACGTCGCTCGCGCTCACCAAGCTCGACGTCCTCTCCGACTTCGACGAGCTCCCGGTCTGCGTCGCCTACACCCTGCCCGACGGGAGCGAGACGCGCGACTTCCCCGCGCACCAGTCCGACTTCCACCACGCCGAGCCCGTGTGGCAGGTGCTCCCCGGCTGGCGCGAACCGCTCGACGAGGCGACGACGGTGCGGGAGCTGCCCACGGCGGCGGGCGACTACGTCGACTTCGTCGCATCGGACCTCGGCATTCCGGTCGAGCTCGTCGGCGTCGGCGCGGCTCGCGAGCGCGTGCTCGCCTGACGCCCGTGCTCGCAGCCAGCGGCTCGACGGCGGTGGAGGTCGTGATCGCAGTGTCGATCTTCATACCCGTGATCGTGACCGTCGCCATCGCGTGGTACGTGCTCCGCGGCAAGCGCGACGACCCGGACGAGAAGCTCTGGCGGCTGCAGGATGCGGCGCGTCGTCGGGCGAGAGAACGCCAGACACCGCCCGAGTAGGATCGGCTGGTGAACGTGCTGCTCGTCGGGGCGGGGGCGCGCGAGCATGCGCTCGCGTGGCGACTTGCGCGCAGTCCGAGTCTGGGCGAGCTCCACGCGGCACCCGGCAACCCCGGCATCGCGACACTCGGCGTGTGCCATCCGGTGCGCGCCGACGACGGCGACGGCCTGCTCGGGCTCGCGGTGACGCTCGGCACCGAGCTCGCCGTGATCGGGCCGGAAGGACCGCTCGTCGCCGGGGTCGCGGACGAGCTGAGGCGAAACGGCATCGCCGTGTTCGGGCCGAGCGCCGCGGCAGCCCGGATCGAGGGCTCGAAGGCGTTTGCGAAAGACGTGCTGCGCGCCGCCGGCGTCGCGACGGCGGAGACGCTGTCGGTGGCGAGACCGCCGTGCGTCGTCAAGGCGGACGGCCTCGCGGCAGGCAAAGGCGTGTTCGTGTGCCACACGGCAGCCGAGCTCGAGGCCGCGCTCCACGCGGTGCAGGCGATCGGCGGGGGCGTGGTGATCGAGGAACTGCTGGAGGGCCCAGAGGTGTCCGTGTTCGCGCTCTCGGACGGACGGCGGGTCGTGCCCCTCGGCGCCGCGCAGGACTTCAAGCGGATCGGCGACGGCGACACCGGACCGAACACGGGCGGCATGGGTGCTTACTCGCCCGTGCCGTGGCTCGGCGACCTCGACGCGCTCGTCGACGCCGTGCACCGGCCGGTGATCGACGAGCTCGCCCGTCGCGGGACGCCGTTCGTCGGGTGCCTCTTCGCAGGCCTGATGTTCACCGGCGACGGTCCGAAAGTGCTGGAGTTCAACGCACGGTTCGGCGATCCCGAAGCCCAGGTGCTGATGCCCCGGCTGGAGGGCGATCTGCTGGACGTGCTGGCCCAGGCGGCCCACGGAGACCTCTCGCGGGCGTCCGTGAACACGGAAGGCTCGGCGGCGGTCACGGTCGTCGTCGCCTCGCCGCGCTATCCGGAGTCGAGCGACTACGCCGGCGTCCAGGTCGACGGGCTCGAAGCCGCCGCAGCCGGCGGCGCTCTCGTGTTCCAGGGCGGCACGGCGGTTCGCGACGGCCGCGTGGTCACGATCGGCGGCAGAATCCTGTCCGTGACCGGGACCGGCGACTCCGTGGCAGCAGCACGCGAGGCGGCGTACCGGGCGGTCGAGCTTGTCTCCTTCGAGGGAGCCCGCTTCCGTAGCGACATCGCGGCGGCCGTCGATGGCTGAGCCGGCGGTCGGGATCCTCGTCGGATCGGAGTCCGACCGTGCGCGGATGCAGGCCGCGGTCGACGAGCTCGAGGCCCGGGGCATCGGCTGGGAGCTCGAGGTCCGCTCGGCGCATCGCACACCCGATGCCGTTGCCGAGTACGCTCGCGCCGCCGCCGGTCGTGGGCTGAAGGTGCTGATCTGCGGCGCCGGCCTCGCCGCGGCGCTGCCCGGGGTGGTCGCCGCCCACACCGACCTGCCGGTGATCGGCGTGCCACTCCGCTCGTCCCTCTCGGTGCTCGACGGGCTGGACGCGTTGTTGTCGATCGTCCAGATGCCACCCGGCGTCCCGGTCGCGACGGTCGGCGTCGACAACGCCAAGAACGCGGCCGTGCTCGCAGCGCGAATCCTCGCGCTCACCCGAACGACGTGACCGATGGCGGCCAGCGGCCGCTCTACACTGACCGGGGTGATCGCCCGCTACTCCCGTCCGGAGATGTCCCGGATCTGGTCGGAGGAGGGCAAGCTGGCCCGCTGGCTCGACGTCGAGCTCGCAGCACTCGACGGCTGGGCCGAGATCCGAGCGATCCCGGTGGAAGACGTCGCGGCGATCCGCGAGCACGCAGTGCCGCCGTCTCCCGCGCGCGTCGCCGAGCTCGAGCAGACGACCGACCACGACCTCGCTGCCTTCGTCGACGCGGTCGCTGAACGGCTCGGGCCCGAGGGTCGCTGGGTCCACTACGGCTTGACGTCGTCGGATGTCCTCGACACGGCGCTCGCGCTACAGCTGCGCGACGCCGGGAGGCTCCTGCTCGAGGGCCTCGACCGAGCACTCGCAGCCGTCGTCCGCCGGGCCGACGAGCACCGCCGGTCGATCTGCATCGGCCGGTCGCACGGCATCCACGCCGAGCCGACGACGTTCGGCTGGAAGCTCGCCGGCTGGGCGTTCGAGCTCGACCGCGCGCGAACGCGCCTCGAGCGCGCGCTCGAGAACTGCCGGGTCGGCCAGCTCTCCGGGACGGTCGGGACGTACGGGGCGATCGATCCGCGGGTCGAGCAGGTCGCGTGCGAGCGGCTCGGCCTCGAGCCCGACCCTGTTTCGACGCAGGTGATCGCGCGCGACCGTCACGCCGAGCTGCTGAACGCGCTCGCCGTGTGCGCCGCGTCACTCGACCGCTTCGCGACCGAGATCCGGCATCTCGCACGCACCGAGGTGCGCGAGGTCGAAGAGCCGTTCGCAGCCGGGATGAAGGGGTCGTCGGCGATGCCTCATAAGCGCAATCCGAAGGTGGCGGAGCGGATCTCGGGTCTCGCGCGCATCGTTCGCGCCGCCGCATCGGTAGGCCTCGAGAACGTCGTGCTCTGGCACGAGCGCGACATCTCGCACTCGTCGGCGGAGCGTGTCGTCGTCCCCGATGCATTCCTCGCGCTCGACTACATGCTCGACCGCTTCACCTGGATCGTCGACGGGCTCGTCGTCTATCCCGAGCGCATGGAGCGGAACATCTGGGCCTCCCACGGGCTCTTCTTCTCCCACCGTCTGCTGCTCGCGCTGGTCGAGCACGGCCTCGACCGCGGCGACGCCTATCGCCTGGTCCAGCGGAGCGCCATGCAGGCGTGGGACGAGGAACGCGACTTCGAGCAGCTCGTCCGCTCCGACGCGGAGATCACCGACCGGCTCACGGACGCCGAGCTCGACGGCGTCTTCGACCTCGATGCCACGATCGCCCATCTCGACGGCGCTTTCGACCGCGTGCGCCGCCTGATCCCCAAGGAGGAACCGATTCATGTCTGAAGCGCTGCACGTCGGGAGCGGCAAGGTCCGGGAGCTCTACGCCCTCGACGACGAGCGGCTGCTGCTCGTCGCGAGCGACCGGATCTCGACGTTCGACGTCGTCCTGCCGACGCCGATCCCCGACAAGGGACGCGTGCTCACCGGCCTGTCTGGTTTCTGGTTCGCCCGCACGAACGGGATCGTCGCGAACCACCTGCTGGCGCTCGGCGACGACGGCCGCTCGACCGAGTGCCGGCGGCTCGAGATGCTCCCGATCGAATCCGTCGTGCGCGGCTACCTGGCCGGCTCGGGCTGGGCCGACTACCGGACACGCGGAGAGGTGTGCGGTCACCGGTTGCCCGAAGGCCTCTCGGAGAGCGAAGAGTTGCCCGCACCGATCGTCACGCCGGCGACGAAAGCGACGACCGGTCACGACGAGAACATCGACCGCGAGACTGCGGCCGGGCTCGTCGGCTCGGAGCGGTTCGACGAGGTCGAGGCGGCGGCCCTCGAGCTCTATCGCTTTGCCTCGGCGCATGCCCTGGAGCGCGGGATCATCCTCGCCGACACGAAGCTGGAATTCGGCGTCGACGAAGAGGGGGCGCTGGTGCTGGCGGACGAGGCGTTCACCCCGGATTCCTCGCGCTTCTGGCCGGCCGACGGCTATCGGCCCGGCGGAGCCCAGCCGTCGTTCGACAAGCAGTTCGTCCGCGACTACTGCGAGTCGCTCGGTTGGGACAAGACAGATCCAGGCCCGTCGCTGCCCGGCGACGTCGTCGAGGGAACGCGCCTCCGGTATGTGGAAGCGTTCGAGCGGCTGACCGGCATCGACTTCGACACCTATCTCGGCGAACCCGGAGTCGTGCTCCGGTGAGGGCGACCGTGCTGGTGAGGCCCAAGCCCGGCATCCTCGATCCGCAAGGCCAGGCGGTCTCGAGCTCGCTGCGCCACCTCGGGTTCGACGTCGGCGACGCGCGCGTCGGGAAGGTGGTCGACGTCGAGCTGGCGACCGACGACCCAGCGGAGGCGCGCGCACAGCTCGAGGCGATGTGCGCGAAGCTGCTGGCGAATCCGCTGATCGAGAGCTACGCGATCGAACTGGGGGGCGAATGAGCAGCGCTGAGCCCCGGCCGCTCGTCGCGGTCGTGGTCTTCCCCGGGTCGAACGACGACCGGGACACCGAGCTCGCGCTCGCGCGACTCGGCGCCGATGCGCGCCGTGTCTGGCATACGGAGGTCGACCTTCCGGCCGGCACGGCAGGAGTCGTCCTCCCCGGCGGGTTCTCGTACGGCGACTACCTGCGTTGCGGTGCGATCGCGCGGTTCTCGCCCGTGCTCAAGGCGGTCGCCGGCTTCGCCGCAGACGGGGGGCACGTGCTCGGGATCTGCAACGGCTTCCAGATCCTGACCGAGGCCGGTGTGCTGCCCGGCGTGCTGCGATCGAACGCCTCGCTTTCCTTCGTGTGCCGTGACGTCACGGTGCGGGTCGAGGCGACGCAGTCGCCGTTGCTCGCTCGCTGCGAGACGGGACAGGAGCTCGTCATCCCCGTCAAGCACGGCGAGGGCTGCTGGTTCGGCGACGAGGCGTTGCTCGAGGAGCTCGAGGCCGACGACGCGATCGCACTCCGCTACGCCAAGGGAACCAACCCCAACGGCTCCGTCGCAGATGTCGCCGGCGTCGTCAATGCGCAAGGGAACGTGCTCGGCCTGATGCCGCACCCGGAGCACGCGGTCGATCCGCTGTTCGGCTCCGCCGACGGCGCGCTCGTCCTGGGCTCGCTGGTCGACGCGGCTCGGTTGTTGGTCGCGGCGTCCGTCTAGGCCTCGCCGTCCTGGTCGAGCGAAAGCGAGAGCAGTGCAGCCAGCCCAGGTCGGCGCGCGAGCTCGGCCAGGAGGCGCTCCACGTCCCGCTCGCGCATCGTGACGGGACCTCTGCGCACGCTCCCGTCTGTCGAATACGCGAACCGGACGAGCTGCTCACCGCGCTCGGTCTCGAGCAGCTCGACGACGGTCGAGAAGCGCCGGTCGGCCGCACGCTGGGCGACCGTGACGCGCTCGAGCACCGTCGAGGGGCCCCATGGCGTGGCGGCCTTGGCGTTGCGGGTGTTCACTGACATGGCAACGACCGTAGCGGGGCACGTGTCGCGTGTCTGCATCGAACTGTGACAACTGAGTGACTTTCGCGCCGAGGCGACCGACCCGACGACCCGCGGTCAGGCGTCGATCGTCACGTGACCGGGCTCGGCAGCGACCCGGTCGAGCCAGGTTCTGATCGCGGGGTACGGCTCCAGCTCGAACCCGCCCTCAGGTGCGACGTGCGTGTACGCGTAGAGCGAGATGTCGGCGAGCGTCAGCGCATCGCCGACCAGCCACGAGCGGCCCGCGAGATGCCGCTCCATCGCATCCAGGGCGCGGTAGCCGGCGGCGCGCCTGCTCTCGACCCGGTCGGCGAATGCCTCGGGCTGACCGGAGTAGGCGAGCCAGAACCGCACCACCGCGAGCGAGGGCTCGTGCTCGTACTGTTCGAAGAACTGCCACTGCAGAACCTGTGCCCGTTCGTAACGGTCCGTCGGGACGAACCGAGTCCCGTCGCCGAAGTACCAGAGGATCGCGTTCGACTCACCGAGCGCACGCCCGTCGTCCAGGACCAGCGTCGGCACGCGCAGTGCCGGATTCAGCGCGCGGAGCAGCTCATCGCGGCCCGTGCGGTCTACCACGTCGACCTCGCGCCGCTCATAGGCGACCTCGAGGTGGGCGAGCAGAAGCCGCACCTTGTAACAGTTGCCCGACACCGGGCTGTCGTACAGCACCATCGCCGTCGAACCCTACGGCTCGACAGGCAGCCAGCCGTCGCGGTAGGAGACCGGGACGGGCGCCCGGAACGACGCGTACGCCTCGCCCGCGTCGGAGGTCTCGCGCTCGACGCCTGCGCCGTGCCGCAACGCTACGTCGTCGCGCGTGTATCCGCCCCACTCCGCGCCGTCTTGATGCTCACGCGCTCCGACGGCGAGGACCGCGCAGAAGCCGCTTCGAGCGCCGACGATGATGTGGTTCGCGCCGGCTGGGCAGTGGACGAAATCCCACTGGCGCTAGGGGCGCTCTTGGCTTCGGTCGCCTCGAGCGGCGCCTCCGGAACGGTCATCGAGCGCGCGCTGCCTGCTCGCCGGGGCGCGGCTCGGCTCGCGCTGCAGGGGCGGAGCCGTAGAAGAGCCGGTACTGCCGAGCGGCGTCACGCTCGAGCCGCTCGTCGAGGACCGGGTCGGAGCCGAACCTGGTGATCGACAGCGGCGCGAGGTCGAGCGGCGGTCGCCCGTCGACGATCCATGCTGCAAGCGCAGCACCGACGGCGGGCGAGATGGAAAGCCCCGCGACGCAGCAGCCGCTCGCGACGAAGAAGCCTTGCGCTCCGGGCACAGGGCCGACGATGTGCTGGCCGTCGGCCGTCATCGTCGGCAGCCCACCGCGGTGCTCACGAACCTCCGATTCGAGCAGTACCGGCAACTGCTGCCGAACCTCCCGCGCCAACCCCCAGAGCACGTCCGCGTCGAGCGGCGTATCGGCGATCTGAAAGTCCTGCCCGAGCGCATCCATGTCGAACATCCGTGGGCCCTCTTCGTAGCCGCCCCAGAGCAGCCCTCCCTCGCACGGGCGCACGTACACCGCCGCGTCCATGATGCGAACGATAGGCAGGTCGGCGCGCACGCCTTCGAGTGGCTCGGTGACGAACAGCTGGTGTCGGGTGGGCACGAGAGGGATGTGAATGCCGCTCGCCTCGGCCACCTGCCGCGTCCAAGCGCCGGCGGCGTCGACGACGACCGGGGCACGAATCGTTCCCCGATCGGTCTCGACACTCGTGACGCGGCCATCCTCCACGTTCACGCGCGACACCGTCGTGCGCGGAAGGAGCGTCGCGCCGCGCGCCGCTGCTCCTCGCACGTAGCCGATCGCGACGTGCGAAGGGTCGAAATAAAGGTCGTTGCCCACCCGGATCACCGCCGCGACGCCGGCCGGGTGGAGAAACGCATTGAGCCGGTGCGCGTCGTCGGCGGAAATGAGCTCGACATCGAGTCCCAACCGCTCGCCGCGGACGACGTCGGCCTCGACGACGGGAACGTCCTCACGCCGCCGCGCGACCTTGAGGCTGCCCGACTGGACCCAGTCGAGAGGCTGCCCGGTGTCGTCGGTGAAGCGCTTGATCGCCGCACTCGCCAGCTTGACGAGCTCGACCATCAAGTCGCTCGTCCTGACATGGCTGACCAGCCCCGCGGCGCGCGGCGAGGTCTGGGAGGCGAGGTCGTGCCGATCGACGATCACGACGTTTCCCGCGCCGCGTTTCACGAGCTCGAAGGCCGTTGCCGCCCCGAGCCCACCCGAACCGATCACGACGATGTCGGCTCTGTCGACCACCGCGCTCCCTTCTCGTCTACCTACCGCGGGCGAACGCTACCGGGATCGTGAAGCTCGATTCACCACAGCCGAGCGCCCCGCGCACGCCCGGACATGCGCCAGTCGCGAAAGGCCACAATTGCCGAGCATGCAGGAAGCCCTCTTCGACACGAAAGTCGCGATCGTGCTGCTCCACGAGCTGGCCGCCTGGCAGAAGGCGAATGCCGCAGCGTTCCTGATCAGCGGCATCGCGACTGCCGAGCCGCACCTCGTCGGCGAGGCCTACGCCGACGGCTCGGGCAACCGCTACCTCCCGATGCTTCGACAACCGATCGTCGTCTACGCGGCCGACGGTCCCGGGATCCGGCGCGCGTACGACCGCGCGATGGCCCGCGGCGTCGAACAGCTCTCGATCTTCACGCGCGAGCTCTTCTCAACGCCGCACGACGAGGCGAACCGGGCTGCTGTCGCAGCGGTGCCGGCGGACGAGCTCGACCTGGTCGGAATCGCACTACGAGCCGAGCGCAAGACCGTCGACAAGGTGCTCGACAAGCTGCGGCCGCACCCGTAGTCCTCGCCGCGCAGTCAGCTGCCGCTGCGGTCGATCAGTTCGATGCGATAGCCGTCCGGATCGCGGACGAAGCAGAGCAGCGACCCGCCTTCACGGACGCGATACGGCTCGCGCTCCGGCTCGATCCCCTGACCCTGGAGCTGCTCGAGCGTCGCGGCGAGATCGTCGACCCCCACGGCGATGTGGCCGTAGGCGGTGCCGAGCTCGTAGGTGCGCCCGTCGTGGTTGAACGTCAGCTCGAGCTCCTCGTCCTGCCCCGGGACGCCGAAGAAGTAGTTGGTCGCCTCCGTCTCGCCGTTCCGAACGATGTCCATGTCGCGGCGGAACTCGAATCCGAGTGCCTCGTAGAAGCTGCGGCTCCGGGCCGGGTCGGTGATGCGGTACATCGTGTGCAGATAGCGCGCCATCAGGGGATCCTACGCACCGTGCACATCGTGCGAAGGCTCCTCAGCCGCAGCCGCGCCGGCTACCTGTGGCTCGAGGACAAGCCGCTCGTCGTGGTCCTCGTCGCCGCCGGCGCGACGGCAGGCATCGCCGTCGTCCTTGCCTCGTACGCCGGCTGGCCGCACGTGCGCCACGTGGTCTTCGAGCGCCACGACTGGGGCTGGCTGATCGGCTGTCTCGTCGGCGAAGTCGTCGCCTACGGCGGCTACGTGCTGACGCTGCGCGACATGGCGCGGGTCGACGACGGCAAGGAGCTCGACCTCGCGGCTTCCACGAAGTCCGTCGTAGGAGGGTTCGGCGTCTTCGCCGCCACCCGGTCCTCGGGCGGGTTCGCGGTCGACTACTGGGCCTTCCGGGAAGCGGGCGCGACCCGGCGCGAGGCCGTTCGACGCGTCATCGGCCTCGGGCTGCTCGAGTACGTCGTGCTGTCGGTCGTCGCGCTGATCGCCTCGGCGCTGCTCTTCTTCGACCTCGACGGTCACGCCGGCTGGGGCGTGACGCTCCCGTCGCTCGTGATCGTCCCGGCACTCGTGATCGGCTTCTGGCTGACCTCGCCGAAACGAGCCGAACGGCTCGCCCGCCGCCGCAGCAACCTCGTGCGGCGGGTGATCTCCGACACGGTCGCCGGCGGGAGCGCGGTGCGAAGGATGCTGCTGAGCCCCCGCGCACACGGGCTCGGCGTGATCGGAAACGTCCTCTACTGGCTCGGCGACATCTTCTGCCTGTGGTCGGCGCTGCATCTCGTCGGCGCGCACATCACGGTCGCGGCGGTCGTGCTCGGCTACTCCGGCGGCTACGTCCTGACCCGCCGCGCCCTGCCCGCGGGCGGCGCCGGCTTCGTCGAGCTCGCGCTGACGGCCGCGCTCGTCGGCATGGGCATGCGGTTCACGCCCGCTCTCGTCGGCGTCGTGATCTACCGGCTGTTCAACTTCTGGCTGCCGATCGTCCCCGCCCTCGCGCTCATGCCCGCCATCCGCGACCTGCGCGAGCGCTTCCATAAAGCGGAGAACGTGACCTAGAGCTCGTCGGCGAGCAAGGAGAAGAGCACCGCGTCCTGCCACTCGCCGTGTCGGAGGTACGCCTTGCGCTTCACCCCTTCGCGGACGAAGCCGGAGCGCTCCGCATGTGCGATCGCCCGTTCGTTGAAGCCGTAGCAGGCCAGCTCGAGCCGGTGAAAGCCGAGCTCCGAGAGCAGGTAGCGCTGCGCGAGCCGAGCGGCGTCGTCGGCCAGCCGCCGGCCGCGGTGGTCGGCATGGACGGCCAGCGCCTCCAGCTGGACGATGCTGTGAGGTGCGCTCACCTCGTGGTAGCCGAGCGCTCCCGCACGTGCGCCGTCGAGCTCGATCACCATCCGTCCGAACGTGGCCGGCTCCCGTTGCGAGCGCTCCACCTCCGCGACGATCGCCTCACGATCGCGAGCCTGGCGGCCGCCGAGGAACGGATCGACGTCCTCCGACGTGTAGAGCTCGAACAGCCAGTCGACGTCCTCGCCGGTCGCGCGGCGGAGAGCGATCACGACGGCTCGACGGCGGCCGCGGCCGACCGCCGGCGCACGGGAATCGCGAGGGCCGTTCCGAGGGCGACGCCGCCGAGGATCAGGACGAGGCCCACCAGATCGGTGACGCCGATTCCCTCGCCGAGGAAGATCGCGCCGTACGCAAGCGCCACCGGCGGCACTAGGTAGGTCACGAGCGAGGCGTACGCGGCGCCGGCACCGGCGATGATCGTGAAGAACAACAGATAGGCGAACGCCGTTCCGACCAGACCGAGGACGACCACCGACGCCAGCACCTTCGCGCTCGGCACGTGGCTCGGCGCCTGTGCGATCCCGAACGGTGCGACCGCGACGGCCGCAACCGCCGACGTGCCGAGCGCGACGACGCGCGGCGCGGCCGCAGCGAGGTGGCGCCGCGTCAGCAGCCCGCCCGCTGCGTAACAGGCGGCCATCCCGACCACGGCGATCGCACCGAGCACCTTTCCGTGCGGCTGCGCCCCGACGAGCAACGCGACCCCGACGAAGCCCACCGCCACGCCGCCGAGCCGGCGGCCCGTGACACGCTGGTCGTGGAAGAACCCGAAGGCAATCAGCGCGTTGAAGATCGGCACAGCGGCCTGGATGATCGACGCGAGCCCGGAATCGATGCGGGTCTCGCCCCACGACAGCAGCCAGAAGGGCACCGCGGTGTTCAGGAGCCCGACCACGACCAGTGCTCGCCAGTGCATCCACAGCTCGGCCACGGTCGCCCGAGCTCCGATCGCCAGCGGGACGATCAGGCCGAGAGCAAGCGCGGCGAGGCCGATCCGCCCGAAGATCAGCGTCGCCGGCTGAAGGTCGCGCACGGCGACCTTGATGAACATGAACGAGCTGCCCCAGATCAGCGAGAGCAGCACGAGCAGCGAAAGATGGCGCCGGTTCACCGCCCGACCAGCCTCACGAGCATCACGACGTTCTAACCCTTCGCGAGCCCGCCACGTGAGATGAGAACGTACGAGCGGCGACGATCCATCCCGCGGCTTCCTCGGGGGCCGTCGGGAGGCGCGGCTAGGATGGCCGCCTGGCAGCCGTCGCCGACCAACCGTTGCACCGGTCCCTCGGTCTCACCGACGGCGAGTACGAGCGCATCGAGGAACTGCTGGAGCGCGCGCCCAACGACTTCGAGCTCGCCGTCTTCTCCCTGCTCTGGTCGGAGCACTGCGGCTACAAGCATTCGGCTCCGCTGCTCGGTCGTCTGCCTGCGACCGGCGAGCGGGTGCTGCAGGGGCCCGGCGGCAACGCCGGAGTGATCGACCTCGGCGGAGGCCTCGCGGTCGCGTTCAAGGCCGAGTCGCACAACCACCCGACGGCAGTGGAGCCGTTCCAGGGCGCCGCGACCGGGGTGGGCGGCATCCTCCGGGACATCTTCGCGATGGGCGCCCGTCCGATCGCGCTCCTCGACGGCCTGCGCTTCGGAGGCCCCGACTGGCAGTTCCGGCAGGCCGTCGCCGGGATCGCGCACTACGGCAACTGCGTCGGCGTGCCGACCGTGGGCGGCGAATGCGCGTTCGACGAGGGGTATGCGGACAATCCGCTCGTGAACGCGATGTGTGTCGGGCTCCTGCCGGCCGCACGCGTGCTGAATGCCCGGGCGCAGGGGGTCGGCAACGCGCTCGTCCTCTACGGCGCGCTCACCGGCCGCGACGGCATCGGCGGCGCGTCGGTGCTCGCGTCGCAGGATCTCGAGGGCTCCGACGAGAAGCGCCCGTCGGTCCAGATCGGCGACCCGTTCCGCGGGAAGGCGCTGCTCGAGGTCTCGGTCGAGCTGGTCGAGCGAGAGCTCGTCGTCGCGCTGCAGGACTGCGGTGCGGCCGGGCTCGCCTCGTCGCTCTCCGAGATGGCCTCCGACGGGCTCGGCGTCGACGTGCAGCTCGACCGGGTCCCGCTGCGCGAGCCGGGTCTCGAGCCCTGGGAGATCATGATCTCGGAGTCGCAGGAGCGGATGGTCGCGGTCGTCGAGCCCGAGCGCCTGGAGGACGTGCGCGCGGTCTGCGAGCGGTGGGAGCTGCCCTGCACGGTGATCGGCGAGGTGACCAACCACGGCGAGCTGCGCGCCTTCGCAGACGGCGAAGTGGTCGGCGCGATCCCGGCGGCGTACCTGACGGATCGCTGCCCGCGCTACGAGATCGAGGGTGCTCCGCGGGCCGTCCAGCCGGCGGCCGTCGACCCCGTCAACGACGAGCCGAAGCGCTGGGTGTTCGAGCAGTACGACCAGCTGGTCGGCTCACGCACCGTCCGCAGGCCCGGCCTCGACGCCGCAGTGCTGCGGCTCGACGGGCAGCGCGGTCTCGCCGTATCGCTCGACGGCCCGCGGCTTGGCGAGCGCGACCCCTTCGCGGCCGGCTACGGCGCGGTCTACGACGCCGCTCTCAACGTCGCGTGCGCAGGCGGCGAGCCGCTCGCGCTCACCGACTGCCTCAACTTCGGCGACCCCGGCAAGCCGGAGATCGCCTGGGAGCTCGAGCAGGCGATCGAGGGCATCGCCCAGGCCGCGCGGGAGCTCGGCGTCCCCGTCGTGTCGGGGAACGTGTCGCTCTACAACGAGACCGGCGGCCGCCCGATCCCCCCGACGCCGGTCGTCGGCTGCGTGGGGCTCGTTCGCGATGTGCAGAGGATCCCCGGTCGCTGGCAGGCCGGCGACCGCGTGTTCGTGCTCCGCGGCTCGGGCGCCGCGCTCGTCCGCTTCGTCTGGGAGAACGCGGCGCAGTTCTCGCTCGCGCACGACGTCTCCGACGGCGGCCTCGCCGCCGCGCTGCGCGAGGCCGGAGAGTGGTCGCAGCTCGAGCCGCCACAAGTAACAGACTGTTACTTGCCGGCTTTCGGTGTCGTGGTGGCCGTGTCTGCCGGTACGAAGCCCGCGTGGGACGACGTGGTCGAACTGGGAGTCGTCTAGATGTGCGGCGTGTTCGGGGTGCGTGCCCCGGGCCGCGACGTCGCCCGGCTCACGTACTTCGGGCTCTACGCGTTGCAGCACCGCGGGCAGGAGTCGGCCGGGATCGCGGTGAGCGAGCACGGCCGGCTGACCGCGCTCCGCGACCTCGGACTCGTGCCGCAGGTGTTCGACGAGCGGAAGCTGTCAGGTCTCCCCGGAGAGATCGCGATCGGCCACACGCGCTACTCGACGACCGGCGCGAACGCCTGGGCCAATGCGCAGCCTCTTCTCCACCACGGCCGCGCCCGCACGGTTGCGATCGGCCACAACGGCAACCTCGTGAACGCCGCGGAGCTGCGCGCCGAGGCCGGCAAGCCGTTTGCGTCGACCACGGACTCGGAGATGATCGCTGCGCTGATCGCCGACGACGAGCGCCCCCTCGGTGAGGCGGTCGCCGGGGCGATGGCGCGTATCGAAGGCGCGGCGACCGTCGTCGGCCTTGCCGACGGCCAGCTCTTCGCGTTCCGCGACCGGCACGGGTTCCGGCCGCTCGTCCTCGGGCGGCTGGGCGGCGATGCGGTCGTCGCGTCCGAGACGTGCGCCCTCGACCTCGTCGGCGCGAAGTTCGAGCGCGAGGTGCGACCGGGCGAGCTCGTGCTCGTAGGCGAGGACGGCGTCGAGACCGTGCAGGCGGTCGAACCGGCGGCGCCCAGCAGCCTCTGCATCTTCGAGTTCTTCTACCTCGCGCGTCCGGACACCCGCCTGGCAGGGGTCGAGATCCACGGGGCGCGCGTGCGGATGGGCGAGCGGCTCGCGGCCGAGGCGCCGGTCGAGGCCGACCTCGTGCTTCCGATCCCCGATTCGGGCACGCCCGCGGCGATCGGCTTCGCACGGGCGACCGGGATTCCGTTCAGCGAGGGCCTGATCAAGAACCGCTACGTCGGCCGCACGTTCATCCAGCCGGAGCAGGGCATGCGCGAGCAAGGCATCCGCATGAAGTTCAACCCGCTCGCCGAGGTCGAGGGCCAGCGCCTGGTCGTCGTAGACGACTCGATCGTGCGCGGCTCGACCACGCGGCAGATCGTCTCGATGCTGTTCGATGCCGGCGCAGCGGAGGTGCACATTCGCATCTCGTCGCCGCCGGTGGTTGGGCCGTGCTTCTACGGCATCGACCTCGCGTCCGAGGACGAGCTGATCGCGGCGCACTCGACCGTCGAGGAGGTTCGGGCGGCGATCGGCGCGACGAGCCTCGCCTACCTCTCGCTCGAGGGCCTCCAGGCCTCCACACGCCGACCGGAGAGCGCGCTCTGCCGCGCGTGCCTCACCGGCGACTATCCGACACGCATCCCTTCGGACAGCGACAAGCTCCGCTTCGAGACGGCCGCGGCGCCCCGCTAGAGATCGTGGGCGCGCCCGTACCGCACGGCGCGATGGACCTGGCGAGGATCGAGCCCCTGCTCGAGCAGCCGCTGCCGCGTCTCACCCTCGGCGGCGAGACGCAGGAACAGCCAGGAGAGCGCCACCAGCGTCACCAGCGAGCCCTCCGCCATCATCACGATGCCGCCGAGGTTCTGGTCGTGCGCCGAAGTGATGCCCCACTCCGGCGCGTGCTTGTAGACGGAGTAGAACGCGGTGTTCGACCAGATGAAGATGTTGCCGAGGATCGTCTCGACGATCCGCACGGCTGCGATGTACCCGAGCTTCATTCCCGTGCCGAACCACGCCGGGGCCGGCAGCGTCTCCACCACCGGCTCCCACATCAGACAGCCGCACGTGAAGAAGAAGAAATGCTCGAGCGCGTGCACCGAGTTGTGGTGCAGCGCCGCGTCGTAGAGGAACGGGATGTGCCAGACGTAGAGGTCGACCGCCCACAGTGGCAGCGCGACCAGCGGGTGCGCCAGCACGCGCAGGCGTTCGACGATCGGGAACGCGAGCACGGGCCGCAGGATCTGGCCCGTCAGGCCGACCACGAAGCACAGGGGCGCGAGGTCGCCGAGCAGCACGTGCTGCGCCATGTGCAGGAAGAAGAAATGCTCCTCGCCGAGCGCGTCGAGCGGCGAGTTGAGCGCGAGGACGACAAGGACGATGCCGGTCCAGAAGCTGACCCGGCGCCAGCGTGGAACGGGCCGTCCGTCGCGGGCCAGCGTCCGGGTCCGGCGCAGGTAGAGGACGGCGGCGAGCGCCGTCGGGAGGACCTGGAGCGGTTCGAGGCTCCACGGACCGAGAAGCGACGGCGAGTCCACCGACTGGAAGACTAGGGGCAGGTGCATCTCTTCCACTACCACCTGGTGACCTCGGAGATCGTGAACGTCGAGGCCCGCTACGTCGGCAAGCTCGGCTTCCACCTCGTGGCTCGCTACGGCCGCGTCGACGACGAGCACGTCTCGGTCGAGTCGGGCGTCTCGTGGGAGCAGCTCGAGCGGCGCGGCTTCAAGCTTCGCCTGACCGAGCTCGAGCGCGGCGCGGTGAACGTGGTGATCCAGCCGGGGCACTGGCGCCTGCCGCGCGTCGACCACATCGGCGTCGCGCTCGACGAGGACGAGTACGAGTCGGTGCTGGGGCGAGCGATGCACGACCATCTGCGCGTCACCGAGCACGGGGGCCGCCGCACCTTCGTCGCCACGAACGCCGGTTACCGGCTCGAGATCCATCCCCCGCGCGAATGGATCGAGGACCTGCTCACGGCCGGCTCCGACTGGCGGCTCACCGAGCTGCAGCTGCGCGCGGACGACAGCGCTGCCAAGGCAGCCGCGCTGGCCGCGCTCCTCGGCCTGGAGCTGGACGGCACCGCCGTCGACGTCGGCGGCACGATCGTCCGCTTCGTGGACGGCGGGCCGGAAGGCCGCCCCGAGCTGCACGCGGAGCGATTCCTCTGAGCGAGCGCAGCTACGCCGCCACCGGTGTGTCGCTCGCGACCGCCGACGCCGTCGTCGACCGGCTCCGTTCGGCGGTCGAGTCGACCGGCGCTCAGAACTTCGGTGCGTTCGCGGGGCTTCACCCGCTGGACGGCGACCGCCTGCTCGCAGCGTCGACCGACGGAGTCGGCACGAAGCTGGTGCTCGCGCGACAGCGCGGCCGGCTGCGCGACTGCGGCGCCGACCTTGCCGCGCACTGCATCAACGACGTCGCCGCCTGCGGGGCCGAGCCGCTGCTCTTGCTCGACTACGTCGCCGCCGCGGAGATCGTGCTTGAGCAGGTCGCCGAGCTCGTCGAGGGCGCGGCGGCAGTCTGCCGTGAAGCCGGCGTCGCGCTGGTCGGCGGCGAGACTGCGGAGCTGCCGGGCATCTACCGCGACGGCGAGCTCGACTTCGCCGGTACGTGCATCGGCATCGTCTCGCGCGAGGACGTGGTCGACGGCTCCCGGGTCGAGCGCGGCGACGCCGTGATCGGCTTCGCGTCGGCCGGCATGCACGCGAACGGCTTCACGCTCGCGCGGCGCGTGCTCGAGGAGGAGAACTACGACGGCGACGACCTGCTCGCGCCGACCCGTCTCTATTTGGACGTCGCACGCTCGCTGCGCGGCCGGGCGAAGGCGTTCGCGCATGTCACCGGCGGCGGTATCTCCGGCAACCTCGCCCGCGTCGTCCCGGCGGGCCTTGTCGCCGAGCTCGACTGGGCCGCCTGGCCGCGACCCCCGGTGTTCGCGTGGCTCGCCCGCCACGTCGACGAGGACGAACTGCGCCGCGTGTTCAACCTGGGCATCGGCTGGTGCGCGATCGTCGCCGAGCCGGGGCCTGAGGAGCTCGTGATCGGACGCATCGCGTGATCGGCGTGCTCGTCTCCGGCAACGGCACGAACCTGCAGGCGCTGATCGACAACGGCCTTCCGATCGCAGCCGTCGCCTCGAATCGCCGTGACGCGCCGGCGCTGCTGCGCGCACGGGAGGCAGGCATCCCGACGGCGACCTTCAGCCTCGACTGCCACGCGGATCGAACCGAGCGCGACCTGGTGATGGCGAGCTGGCTCGAGGAGCACGACGTCGAGATCGTCGTGCTCGCGGGCTACATGCACCTGCTGACACCGCCGTTCCTGCGGCGGTTTCCCGGGTGCGTCGTCAACGTGCATCCATCGCTGCTACCGCTCTTCCCCGGTCTGCACGCGATCGACGACGCGCTCGCGGCGAACGCCGACGTGACCGGCGTCACCATCCACTACGTCGACGAAGGCGTCGACACCGGACCGGTGATCGTCCAGGAGGAAGTTCCCGTCGAACCGCGTGCGACCCTCGTCGAGCGCATCCACGCGACGGAGCACCGGCTCCTGCCCCAGGTGGTGACGAGGCTGTGCGCCGCGCGCTCCTGAGCGCGTACGACAAAGCGGGCGTCGACGAGTTCGCGCGCGGCCTCACGGAGCTCGGCTTCGAGCTCGTCTCGTCGGGAGGAACCGCGGCGTTCCTGAGCGAGCGCGGACTCGAGGTGACGACCGTCGAGTCGGTCACGCAGGCGCCGGAGATGCTCGGAGGCCGGGTGAAGACGCTGCATCCTCGGATCCATGCGGGCATCCTCGCGCGCCTCGAGCTGGACGACGACCGCGAGACGCTCGACGAGCATGGCATCGAGCCGTTCGACCTCGTCTTCGTGAACCTCTATCCGTTCTCGTCGGCCGCCGGGCGTCGCGACGCGCGGGAGGCAGAGGTGATCGAGCTGATCGACGTCGGCGGGCCGTCGATGCTCAGAGCGGCCGCGAAGAACTTCGCGCACGTCGCGGCGGTCTCGAGCCCGGCGCAGTTCGAGACCGTGCTCGGCGAGCTGCGCGACCATGGCGAAGTGACACCCGACACGCGCCGGCGGCTGGCGGCGGAGGCGTTCGCCGCGACCGCCGCATACGACGCCGAGATCGCCGGCTGGTTCGCCGGCAGCGAGGCGCAGCCGGCCAGCCTGACGATCAGCTTCGAGAAGGTGGCCGATCTCGCCTACGGCGAGAACCCGCACCAGACCGCCGCGTATTACCGCGAGCGCGGCGCGCGCAGCCACCTGCTGTCGCGCGTCGAGCAATTCGGCGGCAAGGAGCTGTCGTACAACAACCTCGCGGATCTGGAAGGCGCACGCCGTCTCAGCGACGAGTTCGACGAGCCGGCCGCCGTGATCGTGAAGCACGGCGGCCCGTGCGGCGTCGCCGTCGCGGCGTCGATCGGGGAGGCCTGGGATCGGGCGCTCGCCGCCGACCCGGTCTCTGCGTTCGGCTGCGTTGCAGTCCTGAACCGACCGGTCCACGGAGCGCTCGGGACACGGATCGCCGAGCACTTCACCGAGGTGCTGCTCGCACCGTCGTTCGACGACGATGCGCTGGGCGCGCTGCGCACGAAGAAGGCGCTGCGGATCCTCGCCGACCGTGAACGTCGCGCCGAGACACCCGGAGAGCGCGACTACACGCGCGTGCTCGGAGGCCTGCTCGTGCAGGACCGGGACCGCGTCGTGACCGACCGCTCGACGATGGACGTCGTATGCGGCGAGCTGGACGAATCGCGCTGGGCGGATGCCCTCTTCGCCTGGCGTGTCTGCCGGCACGTCCGCTCGAACGCAATCGTGATCGCGCACTACTCTCAGACGATCGGGATCGGAGCCGGCCAGATGAGCCGCGTCGACGCGGTTCGGATCGCAGTCGAGAAGGCGAAGGAGCTCGGCCACGACCTCGCCGGATCGGTGCTCGCGAGTGACGCCTTCTTCCCGTTCGCAGACGGGCCCGAACTCGCGCTCGACGCCGGCGTGACGACGATCGTCCAGCCCGGCGGTTCACGACGGGACGCGGAGGTCGTGGAGGCGGTCGCCGCGGCCGGCGCGGCGATGGTGTTCACGGGCCGCCGCCACTTCCGGCACTGAGCGTTGCGTCCGCCGTCTGACATCTGACAAAATCGCCGCCTCTCGAATCCGGCAAGGAGGAACTCGTGGACGCGGCAACGGCGGGCAAACGCGACTTCGACCACCTGCGTGAGCACTCGATCGGGCTCCCAGGCGTTCTCTTCCAGTCGATCACCCACATGGCGCCGGCGGCAGCCGTCGCCTACTCGATCTACATCTCCATCCCCCATGCGGGCGCCGCGCTGCCGCTGTCGGTGTTCCTGGCGCTGGTGGCGTGCCTGCTGGCAGCGAACTCGATCGGCCAGCTCGCGAAGGAGCTGCCGTCGGCGGGCGGGCTCTACACGTACGCCGCGCGGACGCTCGGCCCGTACACCGGCTTCCTCGTCGCGTGGTTCTTCCTGCTCTTCGAGCCGCTCGTCGCACCGTTCCTCTTCCTGGAATGCGGCTGGGCGATGCACGAGGTGATGTCCAGCGAGGCGGGTTGGTCGTACTCCGGTCAGTGGTGGATCTGGGTGCTCGCCGTCGGAGCCGTGGTCTTCCTGCTCACCTACCGCGACATCCGCATCTCGACGAATGCCGGGGTGATCCTCGGCCTCTTCGAGATCGGCGTCTTCGCTGCGCTTGCGATCTGGATCCTGATCTCGAAGGCGGGCGACCTGAACCTGCAGCCGTTCAACCCGAACCATGCGCCCGAAGGAGCGTTCACCGGCGTCGGCAAAGGGATGGTCTTCGCGATCCTCGCGTTCATCGGGTTCGAGGCCTCGGCGCCGCTCGGCGAGGAGGCGAAGAACCCGCGCCGGACGATCCCGCTGGCCGTCGTCGGCTCGTGCCTCGCGATCGGGCTCTTCTACGTATTGCTCTCCTACGCCTGGGTGTTCGGCGAGGGCTTCAACCAGTTCGTCGCCAAGGCAGGCGGCAGCGCCGACCCGTGGCGCGAGCTGGCGAAGGTGTTCTGGGGCGGCGGCTGGGTGCTCGTGTTCGCCGCGATCATCAACTCGATCATCGCCAACTCGAACGCCGGGTTCAACGCGGCCACGCGCGTGTACTACGCGATGGCGCGGAACGGGATCGCACCGAAAGCGCTAGGCCGTACGCATCCGAAGTTCAAGACGCCGCACATCGCGATCCTCGTGAACCTGGGCATCGCGCTCGCGCTCTCGTTCATCCTGGGCTGGAAATGGGGTCCGCTGAACGGCTTCATCATCATCGCGACTGCAGCGACGATCGTCGTGATCCTCGTCTACATGCTGGTGATGCTCGGATCGATGCGCTACTACCTCACGGTCCGGCGCGACGGCTTCAATCCGTTCCTGCACCTCGTGTTCCCGATCGCCGGGATCGTGCTCTTCGCCTTCCCGCTCTACTACCAGTACCGGCCGCTGCCGCCGTATCCGATCAGGTACGCGCCGTGGTTCGCGCTCGGCTGGGTGATCGCGGGCCTGATCTTGGGCCTGATCCTCATGCGCACGAAGCCTGAGGCACTGAGGGCGGCCGAACGCATCTACGTGGAGGACGAGACCGTTGCCCCTGCTGGAGCCGAGCTCTTGCCGGCCGACTGATGGCGACCGCCGCCGCCCATCGCATCGGTCGTGACGAGGTCGTCTGGGCCTTCGGCCCGGAGATGGAGCCCGTGCTCGAGGTCGAGCCGGGCTCCGTCGTCACGCTCGAGACGAACGACTGCTTCACGGGCCAGATCCAGACTGAGGCCGACCTCGTCACGTCGATCGACTTCTCGCGGGTCAACAGCGCGACCGGGCCGATCGCCGTGCGCGGCGCCGAGCCCGGCGACTCGCTCGTCGTCGAACTGCTGGAGGTCCGCCCGGTCGAACAGGGCTTCGCCACGCTGATCCCCGGCATCGGACAGCTGATCGATCAGGTGCGCTCGCCGCTCACGCACGTGTTCCGCGTCGACGGCGACACGGTGCACATGACCGACCACATCTCGTTCCCGCTGCGTCCGATGGTCGGCGTGATCGGCGTCGCCACGGACGGCGAGACGATCACGAACGGCTTCGCGGGACGGCACGGCGGCAACCTCGACAACCACCTGCACGGGCCGGGCTCGACCGTCTTCCTGCCGGTCAGCCAGCCGGGCGGGATGCTCGCGATCGGCGACATGCACGCGTCGATGGGGGACGGCGAGGTGTGCTTCACGGGTGTCGAGATCGCAGGTGAGGTGACGATCCGGGTGGGCCTGCTCAAGGGAAAGCAGGGCAGATGGCCGGTGACCGAGCTCGCCGATCGCTGGGTCGTCCATGGAACGGCCGGCAAGGACTTTCTGGAGGCGCTCGACCGGGCCGTCGAGGAAGGCGCGCGCTTCCTCGTCGATCAGTGGGGATTCACGATCGAGGAGGCCTTCATCTTCCTCTCCGTCGCCTGCGACGCCGGGATCTGCCAGGCCTGCCGGCCGCAGGACTTTTCGACGATCGCCCGCGTCGCGATCCCGAAGGTCTCGGCGACGCCGCGACCCTTCTCCTAGTTAGCATCGGCCGAATGGCAGCGCGGACACCGGACCCGACCCGCTGGATCGCGCTCGCGATCGTCTGCGCCGCGTTCTTCATGACGGTGCTCGACGTGTCGATCGTCAACGTCGCGCTGCCGTCGATCGGCCGTGCGCTCCACTTCTCCCAGGACAACCTCCAGTGGGTGATCACGGCCTACGCGATCACGTTCGGCGGCTTCCTGCTGCTCGGCGGCCGCGCCGCCGACCTGCTCGGACGGCGGCGCCTCTTCCTGGTCGGCGTCGTCATCTTCACCGTTGCGTCGTTCTTCTGCGGGCTGGCGTGGTCCGAGGCCGTCCTGATCGCGTCGCGCGCAGTTCAGGGATTCGGCGCCGCGATCATCACCCCCGCGGCGCTGTCGATCATCACCACGGCCTTCGACGAAGGAGCGGAACGCAACAAGGCGCTCGGCATCTGGGGGGCGATCGGCGGCTCGGGCGCTGCGGTCGGTGTGCTCGCCGGCGGCGTGCTCACGAAGTACGCCGGCTGGGAGTGGATCTTCTTCGTCAACGTGCCGGTCGGCGTCCTTTCGTTCCTGCTCGCGATCAAGTACGTACACGAGAGCCGGGCAATGCGTGAGACCAGCCAGGACTGGGCGGGTGCCGTGTCGGTGACCGCAGGGCTCGCCCTGCTCGTCTACGCGGTGTCGAACGCGCCGAACCACGGTTGGGGCTCCGGCTGGACGCTGTCACGGCTCGCGGTTGCGGTCGCGCTGCTGATCGCATTCCTGGTGATCGAGTCGCGCGCGAAGGATCCGCTGATGCCGTTCCGCATCTTCCGCGTGCGAACGGTCGCGGGCGCCAACGTTGCAGGCCTGCTGCTCGGCGCGATGATCTTCGCGAACTTCTTCGTGCTCACGCTCTACGTGCAGGACGTGCTCGGCTGGACGGCACTGCGCACCGGGCTCACATTCATCGCCACAGCCGGCTCCGCGATCCTCTGGGCCGGCGTCGCACAGGCGCTCGTGACGAAGATCGGCGTGAGGACGGTGATGGCCGTGGGGTTCGTGGCGATGATCGTCAGCCTGGTCCTCTACACGCAGATCCCGGTGCACGGGTCGTACTGGAGCGACCTCCTGCCCGGCTACCTGTTCATGGGCTTTGGACTGCCGTTCGCCTTCGTCCCCGTCTCGATCGCCGCGCTCGCCGGCGTCGACCACGAGGAGGCAGGCCTCGCCTCCGGCCTGATCAACACCGCCCAGCAGGTCGGCGGGGCGATCGGCGTCGCAGTGGCGTCGTCGGTGGCGATCAGCCACTTCAAGCACCTCGTCTCGACCGGGCATGCGCAACCGCAGGCGCTGACTGCCGGCTACCAGTGGGCCTTCTGGTGCATGGTCGGCGTCGGGATCGTGGGACTCGTCGCGTCGTTGGTGCTGATCCGCAGCGACCAGCTCGATTCGACGCGCGAGCCAGTCACGGCCGCCGCCTGAACTAGAGCTCGCCGGGTTTCGCGTACCGGTAGAACTGCCGGCCGAGGTCGGCCTGGCTGAGCGCCATCATCAGGTTGATCTGCTCCTCGAGCATGCGGGCGTGCTCGAGACCGCCGACGTACGCCGGCTCGAAGCCTGCGTCCGTGATCAGCTGCTCCGTCACGGCACGCGCCTCGTCGTCGGCGGCGAACAGGTTGCTCGGCCGAGCGCGCTGCTCCGCGACACGGTCGTAGAGCGCCGCGAAGTTGAGATTGAACGACTTCGCCGTCGGCCCGCCGACGATCGACTTCACCTGGTGGGCGAGCGACTCGAAGGCGTCATCGCGTCCGTGGAAGGCGTTCGTCGCGTCGATCGCCGTCTTCCCGGCGATCCCGGCCACGCTGCCAAGCGCGTCCGCGATCGCGCCCGACGGCACCGCGACGAGGATCACGTCTGCGTCCGACGCGTCGCCTCCGTCGCGCCCGAGCTCGGTCACGTCGTGGCCGGCGCTGCGCCAGAACGCGGACAGGCCGCCTCCGATGTTGCCTCGGCCGATGGTGGTGATCTTCACGAGGGGCTCCTTTCGTCGCTGCAACGTCCAACGCCCGCCGCAGCGGTAGGCTTCCGCCGCCGATGGCCCGCGGGTACCCAACCCTGATCGACCTCGTCGGATCGACGCCGATCGTTCGGCTCGACCGCGTCTCGCAGGACGTTCCGGGGACGATCCTCGCGAAGCTCGAGTTCATGAACCCCGGCGGCTCGAACAAGGACCGCATCGGCCTCGCGATGATCGAGGCGGCCGAGCGCGACGGGAAGCTCCGGCCGGGCGGCACGATCGTCGAGCCGACGTCAGGAAACACCGGTGTCGGCCTCGCCATCGCGGCGGCGCAGAAGGGCTACCGCTGCATCTTCGTGATGCCCGACAAGATGAGCCAGGAGAAGATCTCGATGCTGCGCGGCTACGGCGCCGAGGTCGTGATCACCCCGACTGCCGTCGACCACGACTCCCCCGAGTCCTACTACTCGGTGTCGTCGCGGCTGGCGGAGGAGATCCCGGGCGGGTTCAAGCCGGACCAGTACTCGAACATGGCAAACCCCGAGGCCCATTACCGGACGACCGGACCGGAGATCTGGGAGCAGACCGGCGGCGAGCTCGACGCGATCGTGGTGTCCGTCGGCACGGGCGGCACGATCAGCGGCATTGGCCGCTACTTCAAGGAGCGCAAGCCGGAGGTGCAGATCGTCGGCGTCGATCCGGAAGGCTCTGTCTACACGGCGAAGGACGAGCGTGATCTCCACCCGTATCTCGTCGAGGGCATCGGCAAGGACACGTGGCCCGACACGATGGACCCGAAGGTCGTCGACGAGTGGATCCGCGTCTCCGACCGGGATTCGTTCCTGGCAGCGCGGCGTCTCGCACGCGAGGAAGGGCTGCTGGTCGGCGGCTCGTCCGGGTCGACGATCGCGGGCGCGCTCGAGTACGCGAGGCGTCTCGGTCGAGGCTCGCAGGTGCTGACGATCCTTCCCGATTCGGGGCGTTCCTATCTCTCGAAGTTCCTCGACGACAACTGGATGCTCGAGCACGGGTTCCTCGAGCGCTCGGCACCCGCGCCGACGGTCCGCGAGCTGCTGCGGTCGAAGGCCGGCGACACACCGTCGCTCGTCACGATCTCCGCACACCAGAAGGTCGCCGAGGCGATCGACGTGATGGAGCGCTACTCGATCTCGCAGCTGCCGGTAGTACGCGATGGTGACGTCTCGTCGCTCGCGGACGTGATCGGCTCGCTGCAGGATCGCGACCTGCTCGAGCGTGTGTTCAAGAACGCAGATGCGCTGCACGAGGACGTCGCCAGCGTCATGCAGGGACCCCTCGCAGCGGTCGAGGCCGCGGAGTCGGTCGACGAGATCGTGACCGCACTGACGGGCGGCTCGAACGCAGTCGTCGTCGCCGAAGCGGGCCGACCGGTCGGAGTGGTGACGCGCTCGGACCTGCTCGACTACCTGGCGCACCGCTAGCCGGCCGTTTGCCAAGATCCCCCGCGACAACTCGAGAAGGGGGAGAAGATGAAGCGATCGCTTATCGCCTTGCCGGGCGTCCTCGCGTTGTGGCTCGTCGCGGCAGCCGGGGCCGTCCCGCCGCCGCCACCGCCGCCGGTGCTCGCGTCGCCGGGACCCAGCCCGTTTGCCGCATGCACGGCCGACAACGCTCCGGCCCAGATCGACGCCGGCAGCGTCCTCTATCCCGAATCGGAGATCGAGCCGCGCTCGGCGATCAACCCCACCGACCCGTTGAACATCGTCGCCGAGTACCAGCAGGACCGCTGGAACGACGGCGGCGCGCGCGGGCTCGTCCTCAGCGTCACTCACGACGGCGGTTCGACGTGGACGCGTGTGCCGATGCCGGGTGTCACGCGCTGTCTGGATGGAAACTACGACCGCGCGTCGGATCCCTGGATCTCGTTCGCACCAAACGGCGACCTCTATGCGATCTCGTTGAGCTTCGACGTCTTCGACACGCACAACGCGATCGTCGTGACGAAGTCGACCGACGGCGGCGACACCTGGGGGCCGCCGGTCGAGGTGACGGCCGACAACACCGACGGCCTCGACAAGGAGTCGATCACGGCCGACCCGAACAACCCGAACGTCGTCTATGCGGCGTGGGACCGCCTCGTCTCGCCGGGCGGAAGCCTCCATGCCTCCGACCAGGGCTTCTTCCACGCGCGGTCCTTCAAGTCGCAGACGTTCTTCAGCAAGTCGGTCGACGGTGGCGCGACCTGGTCGACGCAGCAGATCTACACCGACTCGTCGTTCTCAGGCTCGATCGGGAGCATCATCCGCGTCCTTCCCAACGGCACGCTCCTCGACGGGCTCGTGACGTATGGAAATGCTGCGTGGAAGGGCGGGAAGTGCGCGAGCATCTCCGTGCTTCGCTCGACCAACGGGGGAGCGAGCTGGTCGAAGAAGCCGACGATCATCTCGCCCTTGACGTGCACCTACGCGGGCGCGCACGATCCCGACACCGGCGGACCGGTCCGCAGCGGCGGCCTGATCGACATCGCCGTCGACGGGATCACCGCCTACGCGGTCTGGGAGGACGGCACAGCGGCCGAGCCGACGACCGGCCACATCCTGTTCGCCCAGTCAACGGATGGTGGCGCGACTTGGAGCGCACCCACCGTGATCAGCAAGTCGCCGGCCGGCGTCGACGCCTTCATCCCGACGATCGCCGTGAACTCGGCGCACACCCTCGGCGTGACGTACTACGACTTCCGCAACAACGATCCGAGCCCGGGCGCCACGACGGACGTGTGGCTCGTGCGCTGCAGCACGTCGTGCACGTCGGCGTCGAACTGGTCGGAGGGTCACGTCGGTGGGCCGTTCGACCTCGAGCAGGCTCCGGACGCAGGCGGATTGTTCGTCGGCGACTACGAGGCGATGACGACGAGCGGCACCGCGTTCCAGCCGTTCTTCATCGCGGCAGTCTCCGCGCCGGCCGATCCAACGGACGCGTTCTTCACGATCGCGCCCTGACCGAGCACTCACGATCGGTGCCAGGCACTTTGGTGCCTGGCACCGATCTTCACCGGTAGCGTCACGGAGCGTGACGGTCGTCACGCCCGCACAGGCTCGCCGCATCGCGATCCGCGCCCAGCTGCTCGACGGCAGCGCCCACGATGTGCTGTCGACCGTCCAGCGGCTCGGGAGCCTGCAGCTCGACCCGACGGTGCGGGTCGCGCCGACGCAGTTCCTCGTCCTCTGGAGCCGCCTCGGCGCCTACGACACGGACGAGCTCTCCCGGCTCCTCGCCGAGCGAGAGCTGTACGAATGGATCGCGTTCGTCCACCCGAAGCAGGCGCTGCCGGCACTGCTCTCCCGCATGGAGCGGTGGCCGCCCGGCGACACCGCCTGGCCGAACCGGGTGCGGGAATGGCTGAAGGCCAATGCGGCGTTCAGGCGGTACGTGCTCCGCGAGCTCGAGCAAAACGGCCCGATGCTCTCCCGCCAGTTCGAGGATCGGGCGAAGGTGCCCTGGCCGTCGAGCGGCTGGACCGGCAACAAGAACGTCGGCCGGATGCTCGAGTTCCTGACCGCCGGCGGCGAGGTGGCGACGGTCGGCCGTCAGGGCAAGCAGCGCCTGTTCGACCTCGCTCCGCGCTGGTACGGCGACGTGAAGCCGCTCCCCCACGCCGAGGCGGACGCCTACTTCGCCGATCGCCGCTTCCGCGCGCACGGCGTCGAGCTCCGGAAGGGCGAATGGGTCGCGCACCCGGATGCCGACGACCGCCCGGTGGAGCGGACGACGCTCCTCTCGCCCTTCGACCGCCTCATCTACGACCGCGCCCGGACCGAAGCCCTGTTCGACTTCCGCTACAAGCTCGAGATCTACGTGCCCAAGGAGCTGCGGAAGCACGGCTACTTCGTGCTGCCGATCCTCGAGGGCGACCGGCTGGTCGGTCGGCTCGACCCCGAGCTCGACCGGAAGCAGAGCGTGCTCCGGATCAACTCCGTCCACTGGGAAGGCGAGCCGGTGCCGATCGAGAACCCGGTGCAGTCGCTGGCCCAGTTCCTCGGCGCCGGCCGGATCGAGTGGCCGTGAGCACGGCGACCGTCGGGGCGATCCGCCGCCTCGTCCTCTCGCGGCAGGGGTTCGCGTCACGGTTCCGCCGCGCCACCGGCGACGAGGTCGAGGCGACCGTCCGCAGGCTCTCGGCCGTCCAACTCGACTCGATCACTGCGGTCGACCGGGCACACAGGCTGACGCTCGGCGCGCGCATCGGCGCCTACGACGAGGCGGTCGTCCCGCAGCTGCTCGCCTCCGGCCGGCTGTTCGAGTACTGGGCGCACGAGGCATGCCTGCTGCCGATCGAGCTCTGGCCGCATTTCCGGCGGACGATGGACGGTGCCGGGCACTGGGGCGCCCATGACCGAGCCCTGCGCGAGCACGCCGACCTCGTCGACGTCGTGCTCGGCCGCATCCGCGAGGAAGGGCCGCTGGGCTCACGCGACTTCGACGGCCGGGGCCCGAACGTCGGCGACATGTGGAACTGGAAGCCGGCGAAAATGGTGCTCGACGCCCTCTGGGATCACGGGCGCCTCGCGATCGCCGAGCGGCGCAACTTCCACCGTTCGTACGACCTCGTCGAGCGCGTGATCCCGCAGGACTGGCTCGAAGCGCCGGTGCCCGGCGAGGCCGAAACGCTGCGCACGTTGTCGCTGCTCGCCGTCTCCGCGCGAGGCGCGCTCACCGAGGCGGCGATTCGCGAGCACTGGCGGCTCAAGGGCGGCAAGGCGCGATTGCACCATCACCTGCTCGCCCTTGTCGGCGAGGGCAGGCTCCGCGAGGTCGCCGTCGACGACGGCGGTGCCCCGTTCTACGTCCTCCCGGACACGGAGCTCGACGGGCCGGGTGCCCCGCCGACGCTCGTCTGCCCGTTCGACAACCTCGTCTGGGACCGGCCGCTGCTCGAGCGGCTGTTCGGGTTCAGGCACGTGATCGAGGTCTACAAGCGAGAGCACGAGCGCGAGTTCGGCTACTACGTCCTGCCGCTGGTCGCCGGCGACCGCTTCGTTGGTCGCGCCGACCTGAAGGCCGAGCGCGGCGAAGGTCTCCTGCGGGTGAAGAAGTTCACGCGTGAGCCGAAGGTGCGCGGAGACGCGGAAGCGAAGCTCGAGCGCGCCGCGGCCCGCCTGGCACTGGTGCTCGGCCTGGAGAGGGTCGCAATCGACACCGTGGCCGCCCGCTAACCTCCGTCGATGGACTTCGAGACGCGCGCGATCCACGTAGGCCAGGAGCCCGACCCGGCGACAGGGGCGATCATCACCCCGATCTACCAGACGTCGACCTTCGTCCAGGAGGCCGTCGGCGAGCACAAGGGCTACGACTACGCGCGCGTCGCGAACCCCACGCGCACCGCGTTGCAGCTCGCGTTGGCGAGCCTCGAGAACGCGAAGCACGGCGTCGCGTTCAGCTCCGGCCTGGGCGCGACGACGACGCTGATGCACCTCGTCGATCCCGGTCAGCGAGTCGTGCTCATCGCCGACGTCTACGGCGGCGTGTACCGCATGACGTCCCAGGTCTACGAGCCCAAGGGCTACCGCTTCACGTACGTGCCGGCCGCGGAGTTCGACGAGAACCTCGCGGCGCACCTGGGCGAAGTCGTGCGACTCGTCTGGCTCGAGACGCCCTCGAATCCGCTGCTCAACGTGGTCGACATCCGCCGCGCCGCCGATGCCGCGCATACGGCCGGCGCGCTGCTGGTCGTCGACAACACCTTCGCGACGCCGTATCTCCAACAGCCGCTCGAGCTCGGCGCCGACCTCGTCGTGCATTCGACGACGAAGTACCTCGGCGGTCACAGCGACACCGTCGGCGGCTTCGTCGCGACCAACGACGATACACTCGCCGAGCGTCTCTACTTCCTGCAGAAGTCGCTCGGCGCGGTGCCCGGGCCGTTCGACAGTTGGCTCGTCCTGCGCGGGATCAAGACGCTGGCGATCCGGATGCGACAACACAGCGAGAACGCGCGGCGGGTCGCGGCGTTCCTCGACGGCCATCCTGCGGTCGAGCGCGTTCTCTACCCGGGGCTGCCGTCCCATCCAGGGCACGAGACCGCCCGGCGCCAGATGCGCGACTTCGGGGGCATGGTCTCGTTCCTGGCGGCGTCCGAAGCGGAAGCGGTCGACCTGGTGGCGCGCACGCGGATCTTCCAGCTCGCCGAGTCGCTCGGCGGCGTCGAGAGCCTGATCGAGCACCCCGCGAGGATGACGCATGCGTCGACGGCCACCGCGCCCTTTGCGCCGCCGGCGAACCTGGTGCGCCTGTCGGTTGGGATCGAGTCCGCCGACGACCTGCTGGCGGATCTCGAAGCGGCGCTGGTCAGACGCGCTGCGCCGGCACGGGCCTGACTCCGGGCTGCTGCCCAAGCGGCACGTCGCTCCACGGCAGCAGACCGAAGCGAGCGAGTGCGCGGGGCAGCCTTCGCGTCCAGCGCATCTCGGCGGTGTGGGCCCACTCGCCGGTGAACTCCCAGATCTTCTCGTCGGGACGGTCGCGGTAGAGGGTGTCTGCGAGAGCGCCGGTCTCGAGTCGCTGGTCGCGGATGACCCGGTCCCGCGTGCTCCAGTACAGCTGCAGCGGCACGTGCGAGTCCGCGAGCTGGCGTGCGTAGTGGTCGGGGCTACGGATCGCGTACGCCTCGGGCACCTGCCCGGGCGTGCCGCCGATCTCGATGCGCGCGAGCGCCTGCAGCTGCGCGCCGTCGCTGAGCTTCGCGAAGTCGCGGTACCGGCGAGCCAGGTCCGTGTCGGGGTCGAAGGCGGCGGCGCCGGCGAGCAGGTGCGGGTGGAGGGCCGCCAGCAGGAGCGTCTCCTGCCCACCCATCGAGCCGCCGATCGCGTAGATGCGCGACGGGTCGACTCGGACGCCGTGCGCCTCCGCGATCGCGGGCATCCGGGCCAGATCGGCGATCTGGCCCGGCGCTCCCCAGGAGTACCAATGCAGCCGGCGGCCCTCGCCGCCCGGATTGATCACTGCAAAGTTGCCGAGGCCCGGCAGGCCACCCCAGAAGGCGGCGTTCTCGGACTCGTCACAGCCCCGGCCGTGCGGCGAGATGACGAGGGGGATCGGCTCGCCGTGGTAGTCGGCGGGGACCAACAGCAGCGCCGGCCGACGGACGCCGTCGTAGGCGATGTAGTGGATGAAGATCGCCTGGGTCGTCCCGCTCGGCTGCGGCAGGACGAGCTGCGCACGTGCCGCAGGTGCCAGCGCCAGCATGACGACACAGCAGACCGCGAACCGCATCACCGGCGAAGGTACGGGCCCCGCCGGGAAGATTGCGTTAGGGAATGGTTGCTCTCTCGAGTGGCCTGACCCGCCTCCCGATCCTTCGCCGAGACCCGGTCAGGTCGGGCGATCACGGTCGGCGAAGATGCCCTGCTCGATCGTCTCGCGCTGCCGGGTCAGGAACCAAACGGCAAGCGCGAGAATCGCTACTGCCGCTGCGAAGGACCCGGACCGGAAACGCTCGGGCCGAGGGAGAGCGGCCAGGCCGATGCACCAGGCGCCCAGAGCCGCGGCGGCCGGCAGAGCCTCCGTCGGCGAGGTCGGAAGCAACGATGCCGCGACGGCGCCGAGCACGACGAGCGCAGCCACGGCCAGCGGCAGCGCGGCAGGCCAGTCATGAGAGGTCGGGGCGATCACCATCGACGAGTAGCCCTCACCTCTGATCCACTGCCACCAGTCGCCCGTGTTGTACGGACTCGAGATGAGCGGCTGCGTCAGGTGCGCAATGAGCAGGACGACGGCGGACGCCATGAACAAGGCGAGGAACGAGAGCGGGGCCCGCCGCACGATCGGCGCAAGCGCGAGCGCAGCAAAGCCAAGGATGCACACGAGGAACCTCGGCCCCGGGGTCGCACCTCCGAGCGGGCTGTAGTAGCCGGAGTTGTAGAGAACGAAGAGCAGGCACACGGCAGTGATGAAGACCGACTCCCGCCGACGACCGCGTCGCCAGAGCAGGAAGATGCCCAGCGGTGCAAGCGCGAGAACAGGGCCTAGCGAGAGCAGGCCGCGCGTCCCGAACATGATCTGCACCGCGCCGCCGAGGCTCGGCCACTCGACGCCGTAGAACCCGGCGGTGTTCGCGCCGAGCACGTCGTGCCCGCTCGCACCTGGGAACAGCACCGCGCCCGCGTACGAAAGATGAAGAGGAGATCCGAAGGCCCAGGCGTTGAGGACGAGCAGGGGAGCGACGCCGATGCCCGCCCCGGCCAGGAAGACCGCGAGGTTCCGCGCGCGCGGCTGCCGGGACGCCACATACACGGCCAACGCGACCGCGAACAGAGCCAGCGGGTACTCGACGACGATGCCGAACCCGACGACGATCCCGGCGGCGAGCGCGCGTCTTCGACTCGACCCCTCCATGACGAGCAGGAACGCAGCGAACGCAAGGAACGCCGCGAGCGCATGGGAGAAGAACAAACTCGCGAATGGCAGCAGGATCGATCCGAAGCCGAGAGCTGCAGCGACGGCTGTGCCTGCCCCGGGCTCGAGCCTCTCAGCAGCCCTTCGAACGAGCACGAGCAACCCGATGGCCGGGAGTACGGCCCCCCACAGGCCCATCAGCCAGAGGTTGCGCCGCGGAATGGCTCGCATCGCCTGTGGATACGCCCCACCGGCTGCCGAGTCGGCATGGATCACGTGGAACGCGCGCATGAGCTCGTACCAGGGCACGGTCACGAGGGCGAGGCCGGGCGCCTTGTTCGAGTAGTAGTGCCCGTGCCACCAGGAGATGTCGCACGACTCGCCGTGGATGCGGTCGATCGTCGGGGAGCCGGCGGCAAGCATCTGAACCAGCGCGTAGTGCGAACTGGTGTTGCAGTTCGGCTGGCGAAAGGGCGAGGCGAAGGCAACCGCGGCCGCCGCCAGCACGACCACGAACGTCGCCGTCGAGCGACTCAGGGTCATCCGGAAGAGTCTCGCAGCCGGTAGATCTCGACATTCTTCACGTTCGCAACGAGCCTGTACCTCCGATGGAGCACCGAAGCGGTACGCCCCGACGGATCAGCGGTCACCGCCGACTGCTCCGCCACGACCAGCTCAGCGTCTCCGGCGTCGAGTCGACGCCGGATCTCGGCCACCGCGCCCCGGATCGTCTTGACGTTGCGCAGCCAAAGGTACGGGGACATCGGCCTTCGATCGGCGAGGTAGTAAAGGTCGGCGGCCGCCCACATCACGAAGATCCGTTGCGATGGGCGGGAGTGGAGCGCGACATAGTCCGCGACCGCCGTGTCCGACAACAGATGCGGGTCAGCCGGCCAGATCGCGCGCGCCTGGGCCGCATCGGTGACACCCCAAAGCGGTGCCGCAACGGCGATGGTCGCGACGGCTGCGGCTCCGGCGACCCCCATCAGAGTCCGCGTATTCAGGTTCAGGAAAGCGGCGATCAGCGACAGTGGCGCCACGAGCTGAAGGTAGTAATGCGGATGGAAATTGCCGCCCAGCAGAACGCCGGCCGCAGAGCACGCAAGCCAGAGGCGAAAGAGCCTCGGGGCCCGGCGCCAGCCGAGGGCCGCGAGGATCCCCACCGCGAGCAGTGCTCTCGCCGCCGGGCCGAGCGAGGAGCCCAGGTTTTGAAGACGGTAGACGAGTGACTGACCGCCTGACGCATCGAGCCCATAGCCGATCACACTGCGATACCAGGCCGCTGGGTCGTTCGAGCCGAGCACGCCTGCGAGCACCGGCACCAGGGTGCACGCCACGAACAATGACGCGCGCCGGTGCGAGCCCCACAAGCACAGTCCGATCGCCACCGCCGCGTCGAAGAACGACTGCTTGACCATCCACGCTGCCCCAGCCGCGATGCCTGCGACCGCAAGCCAGCCGAGTCGCCCGGTCAGCTCGTGCCGGAGAAAAGCGAGTATCGCCGCCGCGGCAAACACACTCGCCACCAGCTCACCCGAAAGCGTGAAGCCCTCGATGAATGGGGAGGCCGAAGCCGCTGCCGTCATTGCGCCGGCGGCGATGGCCGATAGTCTCCCGCCAGCAAGCTCCCCAAGGGAGAAGGCAAGAACCACCAGAGCGGCGGCGAAGACAGCCGCGACGAGACGGATCTCAAAGCTGGTCGTCAGACCGGCGGATAGCAACGCCCGGAAGACGACCAGCAGACCTTGAGGCCGATCAACCCAATCGGCGCCGTAAAGGGCGTAGCCCCGGCCCCACAGCCGCGCGATCTCGGCGTAGCCCCCTTCGTCCGCCGTGAGCGGAACGTCGAAGAACGGCGTGCGGAGGAGAATCGCGAGGAGCGCGAGCGCGAACGCCGCTGGGGCCCACCCTGCCCACAGGCGACGCGAACGAGACTGGTAGTGGCCGTCACTCTGCTCTTCGTCGCGCTGGCGGCGGCCGTGTCGCAGTTCGGCCTCGGCCTGACGCCCGACCGTTATCTGCTCGTGCTGCTGGTTCCGGCGCTGGTGCTGGGGCAACCGAAGAAGTATCTCGCCGACTTCGTCCCCTTTGCAGTGCTTCTGATCGTGTACTCGGCCTGCCGCGGCCTTGCTCACGTGATCCACCCAACCCCGTTCGCCAAGCCGCAGCTCTCAGCCGAACGGTTTCTCTTCGACGGGCGCCTGCCGACCGTCGAGCTCCAGCACTTCCTCGGTACGGCGCGCCACTCACTGGCCGCCCGCAGCGCGGTCATCATGACGCGCCTCCACTTCATCGTGCCTCCGCTCCTCGGCCTTGCACTCTGGCTCCGGCGGCGCGCGTTGTTCTATCGGTTTGCCGCGACCATGCTCGTACTCTCATTCGCCGCCTGTCTCGTCTTCCTCGTCTACCCGTCGGCGCCCCCCTGGGCCGCGGCGCAGCAACATCTGACGCCTCCACTGGTCCACATCACTCGCCCGAGCGCGACCACGTCTGCCGGTGCAAGCGGGCTTCCCAATGCCTCGCTGACGCGTCTGATTCCGAAGAATCCCTACGCAGCGATCCCGTCTCTGCACGCCGGCTACGCGTTCGTCGTCCTCCTGTGTGCCGCAGGCCTCGCTTCCCGCGCGCGGTGGCGTCGACCAATCATCGGTGTGGCACTGCTCTACGCACTCCTGCAGTCGACAGCCGTCGTGTACACGGGCGACCACTACGTCGGCGACGTTCTCCTCGGCTGGACGGCCGCCACGCTCACTTATCTCGCCGTGCAGCGGATCTGGCGCGCACGAGGCCTGCCGGACTGATCCGGCCGTGCGACGATTGCGCAATGAGCGGGCTGCGCCTCCTCGATCTCCACTTCGGCGGCCGCGAGCACTCGATCGGCGTCTACCTCGTCGGCACCGACGACGGGCTCGCGCTGTTCGATTGCGGCCCGACGTCGACTCTCCCCGCGCTCGAGGCCGGGCTCGCGGCGGAAGGGCTCGAGCTCACCGATGTCAGGCACCTCCTGCTCTCGCACATCCACCTCGACCACGCCGGCGCCGCAGGCCCGCTCGTCCGGCGCTCGCCCGGTCTCACGGTCTGGGTGTCGGCGATCGGAGCGCCGCATCTGGTTGATCCGACGAAGCTGGAACGCTCGGCGCGCCGGCTCTACGGCGATCTGTTCGACCCGCTCTGGGGAGAGCTCGCCGCGATTCCCGAGGCGAACGTCCGGATCGCGGACGGGAACGTCCTCGGCTGGGAGGCGTTCCCGACCGTGGGCCATGCGTCGCACCACGTCAGCTACCTGCGCGGGGGGACGCTGCTCGCCGGCGACGCGTGCGGTGTGCGCATGCCGGGCGCGTCGTACGTGCTGCCGGTGTCTCCGCCTCCGGACATCGACGTCGAGGGGTGGCACGCGACTGCCGCCGAAATCCGGCGGCGCCGGCCGGAGCGCCTCGCGCTGATCCATTTCGGCGTCCACGAGGACGTCGGCGCGCATCTCGACCGGTTCGATGCCGAGCTCGACCGGTGGGCGGAACGCGTCCGCACCGGCATGTCACAGGACGACTTCGTCGCCGCAGCCCGCGCCGACGTCGGCGCCGACGCGGACGACTACGACCGGGTGGCGCCACTCTGGCAGTCGTGGCAGGGCCTGCAGCGGTACTGGACGACGCGGGGCGAGAAGAACTAACTCGTCCGCAGGACGTTTCCGCCCGAGACCTGGGCGAGCGCCATCAGGACGATCTCGTCGATGTTCACGTGCGGTGGTCGCGTGAGGGCGAACATGATGCAGTCGGTGACGTCCTCGGCGTGCATCGGGCCGCCGAGGGCGACGTCCGCGTAGACCTTGGCTGCCTTCTCTCGGTCGCCGTGAAAGCGAACCTCGGAAAACTCGGTCTCGACGAGCCCCGGCGCGACGTTCGTGATCCGCACGGGCTTGCCCTGCAGGTCGTCGCGCAGCGCACGCGTGTACCCGTGCACCGCGAACTTCGAGGCGACGTAGGACGAGCCGTGCGGGTACGACCAGATGCCTGCGACCGAGCCGAGGTTGACGATGTGGCCGCCACCGCCGGCGACGAGCTGCGGGAGGCAGAGGCGCGTCATCCGCATCAGACCGAGCACGTTCGTCTCGATCACCTCCCGCTCGTCCTGCTCCTTCGCCTCCCAGACCGGATCCCGACCGCGGGAGAGGCCCGCGTTGTTGACGAGGATGTCGATCCCGCCGAGCTGCTCGGCGGCCGACTCGACGAACTTGGCGCAGGACTCCGGGTCGCCGACGTCGAGCGGCAGGGCGATCTCGGTCTCGAGGCGCTCCGTCCGCCGGGCGCCGCCCGCGACCCGCGCGCCCGCCTCGGCCAGTGCCCGCGCAGTCGCAGCGCCGATCCCGCTCGAGGCGCCTGTCACGATTGCGCGCTTTCCCTCGAGGACGCCGGCCATCGGCGCAATCTACCCTTGAAGCTCGTTCGAACCAGGATCAACAGTTGACGTCTAAGCCTCCACAGATGGAGCCGTTCCAGGAGCCTTCGGGCCGGAGCCTGCGGCTGGCGTTCGTCGCCGCGGGCCTGCTCGTTCTGCTCGGGATCGTGGCGTTCGCCAGCCGCAGCGGGTTCGGCCACCACGCGTCCGCCTCACCCTCGTCCGGTTACGTCAGCTACGCCTTCACGGCCTTCCTGATCCTCTTCGTGCTGATGATCCCGGTCGCGGCCTACGCGTTCCTGCTCCAGGCACGGGAGGCTCCGCTCGAGCAACGGTCGAGCTTCCTGGCGCGTGTGCTCCGGAACCTCGCGGTGCTCGCCCTCCTCTTCGCCGTGGGCTACCTGATCATCTACCTCAAGCACCACCACGGTCTGTTCGGCGGCCTCGGCGGGAGGTTCGGCAAGCCGCACAAGGCTCTCGCGCACAACGGGGCGGGCAAGCAGTCGCCGACCGATCCGACCTTCCAGTGGACGGTGTTCTGGGTCGCGCTCGTCGCGGTCTCGGCAACAGCGGCCTACGTCGTCTTCCGGTACCGGCGGCGCAAGCGACGGCGGCTCGCGGCCCTGCCGGCTGCCACGACGGTGGCCGACGAGCTCATCGCGTCGATCGGCATCGCGATCGACGACCTCGAGGCCGAGCCGGACGCACGTCGCGCCGTAATCGCGGCGTATGCGCGGATGGAGTCGACCCTCGGCCGCAACGGGCTCGAGCGGCGGCCGAGTGACACGCCGCTCGAGTATCTGCGGCGCATCCTGCTCGACCTCACGACCCGAGCCGAGGCGGTTCGGCGCCTCACCGACCTGTTCGAGCTCGCGAAGTTCAGTCGCCACGACATCGACGCCTCGATGAAGCTCGAGGCGATCGGCGCACTGCGCGAGATCCGCGACGACCTGCAGGCGGCTCCGGCGTGAGAAGACATTTGCTGGACATCGTGCTGTTGATCGTGTTCGCGACGATCGGGACCGCGTACGTCGCAGCGGCGCAGCCGGGGCTCCGCAACATCGCGCTTCATGCCTACGTGCTCGTCGTCGGGGCCCTCGTGATGCTGGGCGTCGTCGCGGCTGCAGGGGACGCCGTCCCACGCCGGCAGCGTTCGCAGTTCGATGCGGTGCTCGCCGAGCGGTCGACTACGACCTGGCGATTGCCCGAGCTCGAGCGAATGGAGCGCGAGGTAACGCTGGCAGCCGCGTCGAGCTTCGATCTGCACTTCCGTCTGCTGCCGCACCTGCGGGAGATCGCGAGCGCACGCCTCGAGCGCGCTGGGAAGGCGCCGTCGGCGGAGACGCTCGGACGATGGTGGGAGCTCCTGCGACCGGATCGCCCCGCGCCCGACGATCGCTTCGCACCCGGCATCTCCCGTGCCGATCTGCACGCGCTCGTCGCCGACCTGGAAGAGTTGCGCTAGTGCCTGTCGCGCTTGCCGACGTCCCCCGCCTCGCGGGCGGGATTCTCGACGAGATCGAGAAGGCGGTCATCGGCAAGCGCGACGCGCTCGAGCTGCTGATGCTCGGCGTGCTCGCCGACGGCCACGTGCTGATCGAGGACTACCCCGGTCTCGCCAAGACGTTGATGGCGCGCTCGTTCGCGCAGGTCACGTCGCTCGAGTTCTCTCGCATCCAGTTCACCCCCGACCTGATGCCCTCCGACGTCACCGGGTCGTCGGTCTACAACCAGCGCGAAGCCGACTTCGAGTTCAGGCCCGGCCCGATCTTCGCCAACCTCCTGCTCGCCGACGAGATCAACCGCGCCCCACCCAAGACCCAGGCCGCATTGCTCGAGGCGATGCAGGAGCGGCAGGTGACCAGTGAGGGGACGACGCGGCCACTCGGGCCGCCGTTCCTCGTGCTCGCGACGCAGAACCCGATCGAGTACGAAGGCACCTACCCGTTGCCCGAAGCTCAGCTCGACCGCTTCCTGCTCCGGATGCCTGTCGGCTACCCGGCCCGCGCGGACGAATGGCAGGTGCTCACGGAGCGCGCCGAGCGGCGTCAGGACGAGGTCGAACTGCGCTCGCTCGTCGACGGCGCCACGCTCCTGGAGCTGCAGGCGGCCTGTGAGGACGTCCACGTCTCGGAGGCGGTGGGCCTCTACATGGTCGACATCGTCACGGCGACGCGTACCGCTCCAGCGGTGCAGGTAGGAGCCTCGCCGCGCGGGTCGCTCGCGCTGCTCAAGCTCTCGCGCTGCCGGGCAGCGCTCGCCGGCCGGGACTACGTGACGCCCGACGACGTGAAGGCGGTGGCGGTGCCCGCGCTCGCCCACCGCCTGACGCTCCGGCCGGAGCTGTGGGTGCAGCGCGTGTCGGCGGAGGACGTCGTCCGCGAGCGGCTCGAAGCGGTGCCGACGCCGGCCGCCGAAGACCTCGCGCCCGCGTGACGCGGTGGGCCACCCCGAAGCTCGCTTCGTACGCGGGCCTGTCCGGCGTGGGCCTGCTCACCGCCCTCGTATTCGCACGGCCGGAGCTGGTCGCATTGACGGCGCCGTTCCTGGTCGCGCTCGCGGCCGGGCTGGCGCTCGCGACACCGCCTCGGGTCGCCGTGGAGCTCGTCCTCGACGAAACACGCGCACTCGAAGGCGACGAGCTCGACGCGCGCCTCATCCTGTCGGCGCAATCGCCGGTCGACCGCCTGGACGTCTACCTGCGCTTGCCGGCGGGTGTCGAGGTGTCCGACGGAGACAATCCGGCAGCGCTTTACCTTGCGTCGGGTGAGACGCGAGAGCTCGAGCTCACCCTCCTGACCAGGCGCTGGGGCGGGCACGTGCTCGGGCCGGTCTACCTGCGCGCGTTCGACGCGCTCGGCTTCCTCGGCTGGGAGTCGACGCTCGACGCGCGCGGCGAGCTGCGCGTCTACCCGCGTGAGGACGCGCTCCGGCGCGTGTTGGCTCCGAGGGAGCCCCAGCTCTCGAGCGGCAACGAGGTGTCCCGCCGCAAGGGAGAAGGAATCGAGTTCGCAGACATCAGGCCGTGGAGCGCCGGCGACCCGGTCCGGCGGGTGAACTGGCGCGCGAGCGCACGCCGCGGCGAGCTCTGGGTGAACGAGAGCCATCCCGAGCGCAACACGGACGTGATCCTGTTCGTCGACGCGTTCGCCGAGGCGCGGCTCGGCGCCGACAGCACGCTCGACCTCGCGGCCCGCGCCACTGCGGCGCTCGCCGATGCCTATGTCGGCCGCCGCGACCGAATCGGATTGATCAGCTTCGGCGGCATCCTGCGCTGGCTCGCACCCGACCTCGGCGCCAGGCAGCTCTACCGCCTCGTCGACGCACTGCTCGACACGCAGGTCGTGCTCTCCTACTACTGGAAGGAGATCGACGTGATCCCGCGGCGCACGCTGCCGCCGAACGCACTCGTGATCGCGCTCTCCCCGCTGCTCGACCCGCGCTCCGTCGGCGCGCTCCTCGACCTCCGAGCGCGCGGACACGATCTCGCCGTCGTCGACGTGTCGCCGATCCCGTTCACGAAGAGGCCGCCGTCCGGGCTCGACGCGATCGCCTACGACATCTGGGCCTTGCGCCGCGACGCGCTCCGGCATTCGTTGCAGCGCTCAGGGGTCGCCGTCGCCGAGTGGCGCGCCGGCGAGCCGCTGCAGGCCGTGCTCGAGGAGGTGAGAGGATTCCGTCGCTACGCCCGGCACGCGCACGCCTGATCACGGGCGTCGGCGCACTGGCCGCGCTCGGGGCCGCCGGAGGCGACGCGGTCGTCCACGCCGGCCGCTTCACGCTGCTGGTCGGCATCGTCGCAGCCTGCGGCGCAGCTCTCCTACTCGCCGGGTTGCTGCTCCGGCGGCCGTTGACGATCCCGTGGGCGGTGCTGCTGACCGGCGCCGCCTACCTCGTCGGGCGAGAGGGCAGCTCCATCGTGGACGGGGGAGCAGCGATCGTCGGCGCGGTGTTGCTCCTCGCCGCCGAGCTCGCCTCGTGGTCGATCGAGCACGACACGCGGATCCACACGGAGCCGCGGCTCGTCACCCGCCGAGCCGCAACGGTGGCGCTGCTCGTCACGGGAGCCCTGCTCGTCAACTTCCTCCTGCTCGGCGCGGCGGCCGTCTCCGCGTCGGCGGGGCTCGTGCTCGCAGTCGCAGGCGTCGCCGCCGCCGTTGCGGCGGTGGCGATCGTCCTGCGGATGGTGCGCGCGTGAAACTGGCGCTCGCCGTCTCACTGGTCGCAGCGCTGCATCTCCCGGCCGGGTACCAGGCGTTCGTCTTCGCCACCGGGCTCGAACACCCGACGGCGTTGTCCTTCGGTCCCGACGAGCGCCTGTACGTCTCGGAGGACGTTGGAGACGTCGTCTCCGTGTCGCGCGGGACGAGCCACCCGCGGCCGTTCCTGCGCAAGCTCACCGTTCCGCTCGGCCTGCTCTGGCGCGACCGCACACTGTACGTCTCCGAGAGCGGCCGCGTCGAGGCGTTCAGCAGCGGCGGGCGCCGGTTGCGCGTCGTGCTCTCGCACCTGCCGTTCAAGCTCCACCAGCAGGACGCGATCGTCGCCGGGCCCGACGGCCGGTTGTACCTCGGCTCCGGCTCGACGTGCGACGCGTGCGCCGAGCAGGATCCGCGCAGCGCCACGATCCTCTCGTTCCGGCCCGACGGCACCGGTCTTCGCATCGTCGCACGCGGACTCCGCAACCCCTACGGATTGCTGTTCGTCGGCAAGACGCTGTACGCAACCGTCAACGGCCGCGACAAGCTCGGAGACGGCGAACCGGCCGAGAGCGTCGTGAACGTCCACCAGGGCGCGAACTTCGGCTGGCCCGACTGCTGGCCGAGCTTCGCGCTCAAGCGCTTGACCGGGGTGTGCACCGGGGTGACACCGCCGGTCGCGTACCTCGAGCCGCACTCGTCCGCGGACGGCATCGCGTCGTGGCGTGGCGATCTCTTCGTCGCCGAATGGGGCGAGTACCTCTCCGACAAGCACGGCCGCAGCGTCGTGCGAATCCAGCGCGGCCGCGTCACCACCTTCGCCACCGGATTCGACCACCCGCTCGCGCTCGCCGTCGACCCAGTCGGCGACCTGCTGGTCGCCGACTGGGGCCGCGGCGTGATCTACACGATCCGGAAGACCTAGCCAGCTAGCAGCTAGCGCGCGACCAGCGTCGCGGTGCGGGTCTGCGTCTGCCCGTTCGCGTCGTTGACGTTCGCGGTCAGCGTGTACGTGCGGCCCTTCACCGGCGCGAACTGGGCGACGAACGAGATCGACTGATCCGGCGCGATCGGCGACGTCGGCTGGCCGACGGCGACCGGTTTCGTGCCGTCGAAGATCCGATACGTCATGCCGACGACACTCCCGGGCTCGACGAAGTAGGAGAGATACGGCACGTACATCTTCACCGTCGGTGGAGTGCCGGCCTTGATCGTCTGCGTCGTGCCGTCGATCAGGCGTGCAAGCGCCGAGAAGGCGTTGTAGGACGGCTTGTGTGCGCCGGAGGTCCCTTCGAGGCCGCTCTGCCATGGGTTGCCGGCGCTGTCACGGAAGGTGAACCAGACGAACATCTGGACGTTCGGATCCTTCCGGGCGACTGTCAGCGCCTGCTTGGCGTACGCGGCCTGCGTCGACGTCGAGACGCCCTTCGGCTCGCCGGGCTTGGTCTCGTGGCCGTACTCCGTGATCCAGACGGGCACGGTGCGGTGGTACCAGGTCCTCAGACCCTTCTCGAAGCGCGGCAGCTGTGACAGCGTGACGTTCGGGTAGCGCACCTGCTCGAGCGGCTTCGCGGAGGGAGCCGTCGGATACGGATGGTGCGCCCAGGCGTCGAACTTGATGCCCTTCTGCTTCGCAAGCAACCGCGCGAAGGTTCCGGGCGACACGGTCTCGCTGACGCCCTTGAGCGGCTTGTCACGACCCTGAGCCGACGTCTCGCCCGCGGCGACCAGTGCAGCCGGGTTGGCGGACTTGATCGCGGCGTACGCGGCCTTGAAGAGCTTCGCGTAGTTGCCGACGCTGACGATCGTCTTCCCGCGATATTGGGGATACAGGAACTGCTGCAGATTGGGCTCGTTCCAGATCGACCAGAGCGACACCGCGCCCTTTCCAGCGTTCCGGCCGTTGTAGCGGGTCGCGAGCATGCGGACGAAGTTGGAAAAGTCGCCGACGTTCTTCGGCAGGTAGTTGGGCGTGTGGCCGCCGTTAGCCCACTTCGGGGTCCCGGTGACATCGATCATCACCCGCAGGCCATAGCGACCCGCCGAGGCGACAAGCTCGTCGAGATCGTTGAGGTGGTAGGCGGGATCTGTGGGATCGAGCGCCGCCGTGGGTTTCGTCGGCGCGATCGCGGCCCAGTTCGCCGTCGTGTGGATGACCGACGCGCCTGTCGCCGCAGCGGCGGCGAGGTTCGCAGCGTGATCGGGCGAGAAGCGGAAACTGACGTCGTCGAAGAATCCGACGGGCATCTGCTGCGCGGCCCGCGCAGTGGCGGCGGGAATCGCTGCGAGCACGACGAGCACGAACAGGGCGAAGCGTGGTAGGGCCCTCTGCACGATGAACATCCTCCTCTGTCGGTCCCTGGGCGGCCGGCGGGCACCGTAGCCACCCTCTTTGAGGCCGGTGTTAAGAGACCTGCTCGGAACCGCGCCAGCTGCGAAAAACGGCGAGCAGCTCGGCTTCGGCGTCGGGCGACAGATCCTCGGGCGTGATCCGGCCCACCGCCCGGATCGTCGCCCGCAGCTGGTCGAGGTAGTCGTTGCATTTGCCGCAACCGGCGAGATGCTCCTCGAAACGGCGGAGGTCGGCCGCCTCGAGCGCTCCCTCGAGGTAGTCGGTGACGAGCTCGACGAGCTCCTGGCAGCTGATCGCTTCGGCGACGGTCATGTGGTCTCCGGTGCGAGGTAGTCCTCGAGAGCGCGCCGCACCTTCGCGCGTGCCCGGTGAAGGAGCACACGTTGATTGACCTCCGTCAGGTCGAGTGCGTTACACACGTCCTCGGCGTCCCAGCCGGCGACGTCGCGGAGCGAGATCACCGCCCGCTGCGTCGCGGGCAGCTCGTCGATCGCGGCGGCGATCACCGCGCGGGTCTCCGCGGCGAGCAGGCGCTCCTCGGGGAGGGCGCGCGGCGGCGCCGACCAGTGCCCGGGGAAGCGCTCGTGATCGGCGTCGAGGAAGCGGTCGGGGTCGACCGCCGCCTCCGGAACACGCGCCGGATCGTTCAGCGCCGAGAAGGGGAGCACCCGCCCTTCGCGCTGCGCCCGGGTCTTCGCGGTGTTGACGAGGATCCGGAACACCCACGTCCGGAGGGACGAGCGGCCCTCGAAGCGGTCGAGGGCGCCGAGGACACGAAGCCAGGTCTCCTGCACGACCTCCTCGGCGACTGCGCGCGAGGGGACGAAGATCTGGGCGACGCGCAGCATCATCGCGTGCCAGTCGGCGACGATCTCCCGGTACGCGTCCTCGTCTCCCGCTTTGAGCGCGGCCACGAGCCGGGCGTCTGCCGCGTCCATACGCGCGACCGTACCGAAACGATCGTCCGGTGATCCCCCGAAAGGGGCAAGCCTCGGGGGGCGTCCGAACAGTCCGAACAGCCAGCGCGGAGGCAACGGGCCTCTGCCATCGTCCGTCTACTTGGGAGGGACATACCGGACTCGAGGATGCGAGCAGCCGGGACCACCACCAGGTCGACGTCGATCACGGTCGCGAGGGGTGCGGCGCCTCGAGCGGGCCGAAGATCGACGTCGACTACCGGGTCGACTTACCTGGAGCGGCTGGTCGCCGGCGCTCGCGTCCGAGAGGCGCGTGCGTCTCTAGAGATGGTGCCGCACGTTGAGGTTGAGGTAGCCGAGCGGCGCGAGCGGCTTGTGCGCGACATGCCGCTTGTGTGCCTTCTTGGCCTTCCGCACCTTCTTGCTCTTGTGCACGGCCGGTGCGGGTGAGCTCGCCTCCGCCCGCGAGACCTCGACCGTCGTCGTCGCGACCGGCGTCGTGGTCGTCGTCTTGGCGGGCGTCGTCGTCGTCGTGGCCGTGGTCGTGGTCGTGGCGTGCGTCGTCGTCGGCGTCGTGGTCGTCGTGTGCGTGGTGGTCGGCGGCGGCGGCGGGGTCGTCGTCGTCGACGGCGTCGTGGTCGTGGGCGGCGGCGTGGTCGTGGTCGGCGGTGGCGCGCCACCGCTCGAGCCCTGGCCGAAGTCCTGCGTCCAGAAGATGCCCTGCGGGCCTGACGCGACTGCGACGCCGGTCGTCGAATACGACGGGTTCTCGATGTTCGCCTTGTGGCCGGGCGACTGCAGCCACGCCGCCACCACCTGGTCCGGTGTCGGGTAGCCGCCGGCGATGTTCTCGCCCCAGCCGAGGTTCGCCGGCCAGCCGCAGTCGACGAGCCGCTGTCCCGGTTGCCGTCCGTTCGGGTCGGTGTGGCTGAAGTACCCGGTGCCGGCCATGTTCATCGACTTCCACTGCGCCGAGCGCGTCAGCGCCGCGTCCGTCGACAGCTGGCCGACTCCGATCGACGCCCGATGCTGGTTGACGAGCGTGAGCACCTGCGAGGCGTACGACCCGTTGAGCGTCCCCCACGAGGCGTCGGGCGTGCACACGTTGTCGGCGTGCGCGCGCTGGGCCGTGGGGACCAGCGTCACCAGCAGCCCGGCGGCGAACACGGCCGCGAGGCCGAGAAGGCGTGGTGGGGTCCGCCTCACGGGTGGGATTATCGGCATCGATCCGGGCGGTCTGGACCGACAACCGTTTTCGACAGAAAGGACCTGCCGGTTTCGGCAGGTTCCTGGCGACTCGTCGGCCGAACGGCGTGATTTACCGGCCTTTTACATGCGCGTTGCAGAAGACGTACCGACGGTCTCAATCCTTCGACCAGGTTCATCGACCAGGAGGATTCATGCGCAGGTTGACGTTCATCGCCGCTGGACTTGCCGCGCTGCTCGCCACGAGCATCGCAGTGGCCCACGGCATCGAAGGGGCGAGGAGTGCGAAAGCAGTCGCGGGTACGTTCGCCGCGACCGGCTCGAGCATGACGACGCGGACGTGCACGACCGCTGACGCCAAGACGATCACGATCACGAACGGCAAGTACACGGGCGCCGCAATGGGTGACCCGGATCTGACCGGCGCGATCACGATCACGGCGCACAGCGTGATCAACACGACCGACGGTGTCGGCGTCGTCGACGGACGCTTCCGCATCGACGTCTCCGGCGGCCGCAACACGTTCGCGAACTACGCCGCTGTCTACGGCGGCGGGAACATCGCAGGTTTGGCGTCCGGCGGAGCGCGCGATCCGGGCGCAAGGCTGCTCGCCAACCTGTCAGCCGGGTTCAATCCGACGAGCGGCTTCACCGGCGGCAAGATCGGCGGGGGCACGGCCGGCGGCGGCGCCGTCGAGCTGAGCGGTGCGAAGTGCGCGTCGAACAAGACGAAGCCGGAGAAGAGCGAGGCGCGCGGAACCGTGTCAGCGGTCAACGCGACCTCGATCACGGTGGCGGGTCTCACGTGCGCCATCAATCCGAGCGACTCGGCGGCTGTGAACGCGAAGCTGCATGTCAACGATCGCGCCGAGATCCACTGCTCGCTCGTGAACGGCGTGAACACGCTCGATCACTGGAACAGCAAGGGGAACCACTAGCTCCTGAGTTCGGACAGCGGGGTGGAGCGCGTCGAGGGGGACGCACTCCACCCCGCTGCTCCGTCACATGCTCGAGTGCCAGCCGGTGCCGGCGAAGGTGTCGTACGGCAGCTTCCCGGTCGGTGCGTGCACGAACGACGGCGACGCGCCCGAGAACGTCCAGTCGTAGGACGGATACGTGTCACCGTCGACGCTGTAGTCCTCGGCCGCCGTCGAGAAGGTCGTCGGCGCCTGGTCGAGCAGGACTGACGCAACGAAGCCGCCGTCGATGAGGATCCCCCAGGTGGCGTCCCCGCCGGTGCGCTCCAGCGTGAACGTGTGGGTCGACGGGACGGTGACGTCCGCGAGCCGGATCAACTGGTAGCTCGTCGTCGTCTGCCACTCCGCATACAGGAACGCCTTGCCGGTGTCGTCCGAGTACGGCGTCGCGCCGCGCCAGATCCCGCCCTGGAGCCAGCCGAGCGCGGCGCACGGATTGGCGCCCGTGCCGTACGCGACGCCGACGTAGGCGAGACCGTGGTCGCCTGGCGCGGGGTAGCTCGGTAGCGCGTTGATCGTCACCGTCACGCTGACGGACGTCGTCGTCAGCGGCTGGTTGATCAGGCTGTAGCGGTAGCTGAGTGGGCCGGTGCCGCACGGCGATGGAGTGGTCGTGGTCGCCGGCGTGGTCGTGGTCGACGGAGCGGTCGTGGTGGCCGGCGTCGTCGTCGTCGCGGACGTGGTCGTCGTTGCCGCCGTGGTCGTGGTCGTCGTCGCTCCGATGGTCGTGCGAGGTGGAGGCGCCGAGTCGATCACGGCCGGCCTGATCACCACCTCGCAATCGGCGGCGACGCGATCGCGCGCGTCGGCATGAACGATGTCCCTGCCCCCACCACACGAGATCACGTCCCGCCCGGGACCGCCGTCCAGCGTGTCGTTCCCCGGTCCGCCATACAGGTGGTCGTCACCGGCTCCGCCGTAGAGCCGGTCGTTGCCGTAGCCGCCGTAGAGGCGGTCGTTGCCCCCGCCGCCGAACAGGGAGTCCTTCCCGGCCTTCCCGTAGAGCGTGTCGGGGCCCTTCGTCCCGTAGAGGACGTTCGCCCCTACGGTTCCGCGCACGATCGCCGTGCCGCCGGTCGCGCTGAAGCCGAGCGCGAACACCACGGCCCCGACGGCGACCAGAGCAACCCCCCTCATCCTCCGGAGTATAGGACCGTCCTGCCGACGTTCCCGGGCAGGGTTTGGAGTGGCTGCGCCGCGCCTTCGCGGCACGGCGCAGCCCAGAATCGCTAGAGAGCCACGATCCCCTCGCCGCCGGCGGCGCCCGGAACGGCGACCGATCCGATCGACGTCAACGATCCGTCGCCGTTGATGTGGTACTCGTCGACGTTCCCCTGCGCGCCCGTCTGCACGTAGAGGAACGATCCGTCCGCCGTCGCGGACGCGTCGACGGTGCCTGCGTCGGTCGCCGTCGCCCCGAGCAGCGAGAGCGAGCCGCCAGGCCCGGATGCGAAGCCACTCACCGAGCCGCTGCCGGCATTCGACGCGTAGAAGTATGAGCCGGCCGCCGCGACCCAGCAGGTCGCCGCCTGGCCGGTCGCGAGCGAATGGAGCGGCGACACGGTCCCGTCGGACGCGAGCGCGAACGTGGCCAACGCGTTCGTCCCGGCCTCGGCGACCACGAGGTTCGCCGACGAGTCGAACGCAACCGCGAACGGAACCGCGCCTGGCACGACGTTCACGATCGGAAATCGCGAGAGGTAGCCGAAGAAGCCGACACGGAACACGTCGATCGCGCTGCCGTTGGCCTTCGTCGTCACGAGCAGACGCGACCCGTCGGGCGTGAATGCGACCTGGCCCGGCGTGTTCGTGAACTGCGGAGTCGCCGTGGGGTTCAACCCGAGCGTCCGGTCGGAGGCGAGCAGCGGCAACAGGTGGTCCCCGAGCACGGCATAGCCGCGCACCGAACCGCCGTTGAGCGCGTTCAGGACGTAGACGAGGCCGTCACGCGCGGCGATGCTGACCGGGAACGGGCCTCCAGACGAGATGACCTGGGTGCGCGTGAGCGTGTCTCCGGAGACGCGGAACACTGCGATCGTCGAGCTGCCGGGGTTGACCGCGAACAGCAGCCCACGGGACCGGTCGTAGGCAAGCGCGCCCTGCGAGGCAGTGTGGTCGACGACCGAGCCGGCCAGCACGCCGCCGTTGCCGCCGGTGGAGTACGAACCCGCAGACGCGAGCTGCCCGTCCGTCCCACGGTCGTAAGCGACGACCTGGTTCCCGGACGGGTTGTCGGTGAGCACGAAGACGACGTTGCTCGCATCGGCACGCCCGACCGACGTGGCCGACGCGGTGCCGACGAGCATCGTGAACAGAGCGAGTACGAATCCGAGCGCGATCCCGAGACGGGTCGAGAACCTCATCGAGTTCTCCTTTCGATAGGTGTCTCGACCAGGTCCGGCGGATCGGCCGTTTCGTTACCAACATTAAGTTTCGTCGCGGGTGAAACGCTTCGGAAGCCCGTGAGTCGCGTGGCTTCGGCCTTAGGGCCGGCGAAGCCGGTACATGCGCAGCCGGCCGAAGTCCTTGGCCGCGGGCATGTGACCGACGTAGTCGGCGGCGAAGCCACCGTCGACCAGCTCCAAGGCCGCCGCGAACGCCTCGGTGACGTAGACGACCCCCGGCGGCGTGACCGGCTCGACGCGGGCCGTCCTGCTCACGTGCGAGCCCATGAAGGCCTGCACACCGAGCACCGGGTCGTGCACCGGAAACACGGGGCCGATGTGACCTCCGAGACGAAGCCCGAGGTCGGCCGGAAGACCGTGTGCGGACAGGTCGAGCCCGGCGAACGCAGCCTGCAGCTCGAGAGCGCACGAGGCGGCGGCTGCCGCGTCGGAGAGGACGACGTAGATGCCGTCGCCCCACGTGTTGCGAAAGCGGACGTCGGCGTCGTGGCGGTCGAGCACGCGAGCGAACGCCCCGAGAACATGCTCGGCGAAGCGGGGCAACTGCTCGTCGTCGAGCCTCGAGAAACCCTTCACGTCGCCGAACAGCAAGGCGCGGACGACCCGTCCGGACGGCTCGGGCACCGTGGCGGGGACCGAAGGCGCCGGCGCGGTGAACGGTCGCCCCTCGGGCGAGACGAGGCGCCTGCCGCCGGCCGCCCGGTTCCAGACGGCGACGTCGATCGCGGTTCCGGCGGCACCTCTCGCGGGCTCGCCGTCCCAGATCGCGAGCTGCAACGGCTCTGCGTCGAGAAAGCGCGCCCGCAGCAGCGCGAGCCCCATCGCAAACTCCGAGCCGTACCGATAAAGGATGTCGTCGCCCAGGAACGCGCCGTCCGTTGTGAAGCTCACGTCGGCCGCAGCTGCGAGGCACACCTCGAAACGCTCGACCCAGTCCGCCCCGGCGTCCGCCACCGACCGCCGGATGAACTCATCGCGACCGAACGGCAGCACGACGTGGAGGTCACACCGCTGCGCGAGCAAGGCCTCCGCCCAGAGGATGTCGGCACCGCTGGCGAGCGACCCGTACGCATACGCAGGCCGCTCGAGCTCGACGGTCGCGGCGATCGCAGCCGCCACGGCGGGGACCATGGCCGGCGCGAGTCCGTCGCCGTTCGCGGAGCGCGCGAGCCGATGGCCGCAATAGTGGACGACGGGCCGACCCGCAAGCGGGGACAGCACTTCCTGATCGATCTCTCGGTGCGCGCAGACGAGGCGTAGCTGCCGGCGGGTCGTGGCGACCGCCCCGAAGTCGCCGCCGTGGATCGCCGCTGCACGCTCGAGTGCGGCGGCGGCAGGCCCAACCTCGCCGAGGACGAGGCGCGCCTCTGCCTCGGTCGCGAACGCGTAGTAGCCGCCGGCTCCCTCATTGCCGGCGAGGACCTCGAGGACCTGCCGCGCGAGTCGCTCGGCGCCCTCCACGTCGTCGGCGAGCAGCCGGAGCGTGGCGGCGTTGACCGCCGGGTAGTAGCCACCGGTGTCGGCGAAGATCGCCTCGTAGAGCGAGGCGGAGCGCAACGCGAGGCGACGCCGCTCGACTCCCTCGGCGGCGAGCGCGACGTCTTTGGCGATCCTGGCCCCGAGCGCGCGTACTTCCTCCCCACCGTCGCCCGCGAGCCCGTACTCCTCGAAGCGCGCAGCGGCCTGGTCGGTCGAGCCCGCGCGAGCGAGCGCGAGCACTGCTCGGTGCTGCAGCCCGGCGTCGCCGGGGTGGTCGTCGAGACCGCGTTCGGCGAGGTCGAAGGCGGTCAGCAACTCGCCGCGGCGCTCCGCGGCCATCACCGCATCGAGCCATTCGGCGGGCGTGGACACCCGTCGACTGTAGGTCTAGATTCGACCCGTCGTCTACAGGAGTTGCCTACGGACGTCTTCGTTTCCTATTCGCGGCGCGACGCGGCATTCGTGGCCCGCTTGGTCGCTGCGCTCGAGGAGCGCGGCAAACACGCCTGGGTCGACATCGAAGGCATTCGCGACGCGGAAGTGTTCCCGGCGGCGCTGCGCGCGGCCGTCGAAGGAAGCGACAGCTTCGTCTTCGTGATCAGCCCCGACTCCGTCGCCTCGAAGTACTGCGAGCAGGAGGTCGACCACGCGGTCGAGCTGAACAAGCGGATCGTCCCGCTTGAGCTCGGGGCGGTGTCGGCCGACGACGTGCCGGAGGGAGTTCGCGTCCGCAACTGGATCCCGATCGGCGACGACGGCCGGTTCGAACCGGGTGTCGAGCGGCTGGTCGAAGCGCTCGACACCGACCTCGAGTGGGCGAAGGAGCACACACGCTGGCTCGTGAAGTCGCTCGAGTGGGACGCCGAGCGGCGCGACCGCAGCTTTCTCCTGCGCGGTGCCGAGCTGGCCGCCGCCGAGCGGTGGCTCGCCGGGGCGGCGGGCAGGGACCCGCAGCCGACCGCGCAGCAAGCCGAATATGTCGCGGCGAGCCGACTCGCCTCGACGCGCCGGCAACGCCTGGTGGTCGCGGTCAGCGTCGCCGTCGCGGCGGTGTCGCTGGCACTGCTCGGTTTCGCACTCGTGTCACGCCAATCTGCGATCTCCGCGCAGGCGACGGCCAAGTCACGCGCACTCGCAGCTCAGAGCGAGAGCGAGCTGAGCGTCGATCCCGAGCTGTCGATCCTGCTCGCGCGCCAGGCGCTCGAGACGAAGGCGACGCCCGACGCGCTGTTCGCGCTCCGAGGCGCCCTCGACGGTGCGCCGTTGCTTCGCCGCCTGCCGGCCCCACAGGCTCGCTGTCCGTTTTCCGACGGCCCGACGATCGCCTACGACCCTGTCGCGCCGAGGCTCGCCGAGGGCCACTGCAACGGCGAGCTCCTGATCTTCGCCTCCGCCGACGGACGCGTGCTCCGCCGCCTCAAGGTCGCGGCGAGCGCGCCTGCAATCGCGTTCAGCCCGGACGGAAAGGAGCTCGCGGTCGGCACGGATCACGGGGGGCGCGTGGTGGACGCGTCCTCGGGTGCAGTGCGGGAGCGGCTGCCGGGTGGCAGCCGCGTGATCGCGATCGCCTTCAGCCCCGACGGTTCGCACGTCGCCGCAGCGGCGGCGAGCGGCGTCGGCCGTAGATCGAACGGCGTCGGCCTCTGGTCGATCGCAGGCGGACGCGCGCGCACGATCACGCCGCTTCCGCGTCTGTCGTTCCTGCCGCCCGGCGCGACGTCGAGCCAGGACACGGTGGCCTTCACGAAGGACGGCCGGTTCCTCGCGGTCGGGGGCGGCCCGCAAGGCGTACGGATCGAGGATGCGCGAACAGGACGCGTCGTCCGCGTGCTCCCGGGCACGGCGTTCTCCGATTCGGTGGTCGCCGACCCGGCCGGCGGCCGGATCGCAGTGGCCGCGCTCCCGTTGTTCGGGGGAACCGTGACGCTCTGGAACGAGCGCGACTGGACACGAGTCGCGACAGTCGCCCGCTTCCCGGCGCTCGAGATCACCGCCCTCGGCTTCGGTCCGGCGGGACTGCTCGCGATCGGCGCCGCGGACGGATCGGCCGGTGTCTGGCGAACGAGCACCGGCCAGGAGATCGTGTCGTTCCGCGGGCCGCAGGCGGCGGTGTCTTCGCTGTCGTTCGCGCCGGACGGTCGAACCGTGGCCGCCGTCTCCGTCGACGGCACCGCGAACATCTGGCGCTCGGGCGGTCCCGAGCTCGCCACGATCGAGACCGGCCCGACCGTGACGAACGACCTCGTACTCGGTCCGGACCGTCTGACCGCGAGCAAGAACCTCTCCAACAGGCCGAGCTCGCCGGGCGTGGTCGGAAGCTGGTCGCTCCCGTCAGGGCGGCCCGCGCAGCCGATCGACCTCCACAACTCGGGCGGCGGGCCGGGCTGGCTCAGCCCCGACGGCACGCTCGCCGCCGTGCCCCCCGGCGGCCCGACCGGGCCCGTGCCGCCGTCGGCTCCCCCGTCCACGGGAGGCGGCACCCCGTCGAGGCAGCCGCAGGTCGAGAAGGTGGCGATCTGGAACCTCGCCGAGCGCCGCGTGATCGGAAGATTCGCGACCACGCCGAGTCTCTCCAGCGCGGCGTTCAGCGACGACGAAAAACGAGTCGCGTTGCTCGACGACTCGCGTCCGACGGTCTACGACCTCGCGTCCGGCCGGTCCGTTCGTCTCGCCGCACCCCGAGCCTCGTGCTCGGCCGGCTGGCGCTCGGCGGCGTTCTCACGCGACGGCAGCCTCCTTGCCGCCGGCACGTTCTGCGGCGGCGTCGCCGTGTGGGACGCGGCGACCGGTCGGCTGCGCTGGTCGTTCGTCAATCCGGGCGAGCTCTCGCAGCTGGCCTGGGCACCTGACGGCGACCGCCTCGCCGTCGGGTCGTGGAACGACAGCATCACGATCTGGGACGTCGCCACCCGTCGAGTCGACCGCGTGCTCACCGGACACACGCGAGGTGTCGTCTCGATCGCCTACAGCGCCGACGGGACGCTGCTGGCATCGGGGAGCCTCGACGACACGGCCCGCATCTGGGATCCGTCGACCGGCCGTCTGCTCCGGGTCCTGCCCCTACCGGCTGCCGTCGGCCCGGTCGCCTTCGCCGCCTCCGGGCATCGACTCGCGACTGCGGACGCGACGGGAACGGTGCGCCTGTGGGATGCCTGCCCGGCCTGCGGCAACGCGAAGCAGCTTCTGGCGCTCGCGGCGGCGCGCACCACCAGACAGCTGACGCCGCTCGAGCGCAAGACCTTCCTCGGCGGCTACTGAGCCGGCAGCCCCGCACGTCGCGCCAGCTTGGACGGGTCGCGCAGGATCGTCCTGCCTCGCGCGAGCTCGATCGTGTTGCGACGACGCTCCGCCGAGAGCACCGCGTTGACGGTGGCGCGTGACGTCCCAGCCAGCGCTGCGAGCTGCTCCTGGGTCAGCGGGACCTCGGTGCCGGGCGTCGCGCCTCCGTAGGCCTCGGAGACCTCCAGCAGCCGCCGGAGCACCCGGCGGTCCGCGCTCACGTAGTACGCCTCGCTGAGCAGCTCATCCATCCGCCGCACCTCCTGCGCGAGCAGCACGACGAGCACACGGTCGACGCGCGGGTGCTTGCGGCGCAGCTCGTCGAAGTCGGTCCGGAACACCGCAAGGGTCTCCAACTCCTCGATCGCGAGCACAGTCGCCGAGCGGGATCCATCGGTGACGAGCGCGAGCTCGCCGAACAGATCACCCGGGCCGCGAATCGCGAGCAGCGCGTCTTCCCCGAGCTGGGTCGTGCGCCGAATCGCGACGCGACCCCGTGAGATCAGATGGAGGGAGTCGGCCGGATCAAGCTGATGGAAGACCACCTCGCCGCGCCGGAAGCTCCGGCGGCGCGCGATCGACAGCAGCGTCCGCACGTCCTCCTCGGGGACCTCCGCCAGCAGCTTCCACTGCACGAGGGGAGTCTACGGCGAGTGTCGCGCATTTGACATTTCCTCCGTCACGGCGACGAACGACGCGATCGCCGGCGCCTCCTACCGTCACTCACATGGACGCAAGAGCAGAGATCGCAGCATCCGAGGCAAGGAGGAAGGTCATGTTTGCGCAGCACCCCACAAAGCTCATCGTCGCCATCGTCGCCGGTGTCGTGGCGCTCGCCGCCGCCGCTGCAGCCCCGGCCCGGGCGCCGGTCGACCCGGTCGCCACCAGCCCCACCGCTCCCCTCTACAGCCGCGTGCTCACGCTCGAGCTGCAGGGATTCGCGTCGACCATGTGCCCGGTCGCCGTCACCTCGCCGGCGCAGTGGGCGCAGCACTCGCTGCCGGAAGACCAGCTTCGCAGCAACGGCTTCGTCAACGGCCTGCGCGAGCCCCTTCGGTCGAGCCGCTCGACGGCCACGGTGTACAGCGTCGTCGCGCAGTTCGACTCGCGCGCAGGCGCAGAAGACGAGGTCGACGCCGAGCTCCAGCAGGCTCGGGGATCCTCCGACGGGTTCACCGTCTCCCGCATTCCTTCGATTCCCGGCGGCTACGCGTACACGTTCTCCACGAACGGCACGAAGCACATCGACATCGGCTTCGCCGAGGGCCGCTTCCAGTACCTCCTCGCAATCGACGGCGTCGGCCGCTCCGAGGAGACGACGCTCCGTGCCCGCCTGGGCGCCGCAGCGGCCGCGCTGTACCGGCGCCGTCAGACCCGCTGACGCCTGAGGCCGGCCGTACGCAGGGACGAGAGGGCCGAACGGCCCCTCGTCCCTGCCTGGCGACTGCGTCAGGCGGGAGGGAGAAGCAAGCCGCGAGCGCTCTCCTGCAGCAGCGCAATGGCCCTGGCGTCCGAGAGACCGGCCTTGCGAAGCTCGCGGTAGGTGTCGTAGCTCGAGACTAGGAGCTTGACCGGTCGTCGCGCTCTTCCGGCCCGCGGTCAACCTGCCGACTCTTTTCCGCGAGCTTCTCCTGCTGCAAGTCGTCGGCATCGCCCTGTTCAGCAGTCGTGAGTGGACCGGTCGGCGGCCTGTGGCCACCGGGCAGGCGGTCGAGGAATGCACGCAAGCGCTTCATTGCGACGAGCCTAACTGCCACCCGGGGACGACGTCTACGAAGCGATGCGGCGCACCGAAGATCCAACTTCGGCCAGCCAGACGAGGCCGGTGCGAGCCAAACGATCTGGCCCTGCAACCCTGACTCTGTTTGCCTAGGCTCGTGTCGTCTCCCGCGCCCGGAGGCTCGATCGACGGACTTCGGGCTTTCAGCCGGAACCCTGGCCGCAGGGCCAGTCTTACGAGAGTACTCCTTGGTGCGTGTGACGGCTCGCGCGCTCAGACCCGGCACGTCTGACCTAGCTGATCTACGAACCAGGCGGTTTAGCGCACAGCTCCGTGGGTCTGAATGGGCGGTGCAGGGCTCGAACCTGCGACCCCCTGCGTGTAAAGCAGGTGCTCTCCCAGCTGAGCTAACCGCCCCGGCCGCACACCCTAGCCCCATGGGTGCCGATACCCCCAGCGGGATTCGAACCCGCGCTACCGGCGTGAAAGGCCGGCGTCCTAGGCCACTAGACGATGGGGGCCTGCAGCCGGAGGTTACCGTGGCGCTCGCCGCCGATTGGCGGCGCGCCGAACCGGGTATAGGTCTCGACTGTGCGGGTGGTGAGCAGGTCCCCTCGTCCGGTGGCGCTGGCAGCGGTCGCGATCGCCGTTCTCGCGCTGGCCGCGGGTGCGACCGGCGCGCCGTCGGGTCCCGCCCCCGACGGGCCGGGTGCGCTCTCGCATTTCGACCTCGCCCGCAAGGACTGCCTCGGCACGGCGCGGAACACGACCTCGAAGGTCTGGTTCACCGTCGCAGACGGAGTGCTGAGCGACGTCTACTACCCGACGATCGACAACACGAACGTCGAGACGCTCCAGTACGTCGTCACCGACGGGTCGACGTTCACCGATCTGCAGACCCGCGACATGACGTCGACCGCACGCGCCCTCGACGACACCGGCATGGCCTGCGAGGTGACGAGCACGCCTGCGAACGGCAAGTACCGCATCGTCACCGACTACGTCGCCGACCCGTCGGCGAACGCGGTACTGATGCGAGTCCGGTTCACCGTCGACAAGGCGGTGAAGAAGGCGGGAGGCAACCTTCGCCTCTACCTGCGCTTCGACCCGACCGTGAACGGTAACGGCGGCGGCGGCGGCGGGAACGGCGGCGCCGACTCGGCGACGACCGATACCTCGACAGGCCACGCGATCCTCGTCGCGTCGGACCCGAGCACGGCGACGAACGCAGCGAACCGCGACTACGCGCAACCCGTGTACGCGGCACTCGACGGGCCGTTCGCGGAGGCGACCAACGGGTTCGCAGGCACGGCGAGCGACGGTCTCACTCAACTCGACGCCTCCCGTGCGTTGACCACGGCGTACACGATCGGCAGCCAACGGCAACGTCGTCCAGACAGCGCGCGTCGCGGGCAGCGGCGACCTCGACTTCACGGTGTCGCTCGGCTTCGGATCGAGTCAGGGCGCCGCGGTTCAGACAGCCGAAGGCGCGCTCGGCGACGGCTTCTCGAAGTCACTGAAAGCGTCAACGAAAGGCTGGGACGCGTACGACGGCAGTCTCCGCCGTCCGCCGAACTCGCTCCCCGGATCGTCCCGCAAACGGACGAACGAGCTGCAGGCCTCCTACTACGTGAATGCCAACGTGCTGAAGGCGTCCGAGGACAAGACGTTCCCCGGCGCGATCGTCGCGAGCCTCGACCTCGCCGTGGGGACAGGCGATCTCGGCAGGCGACCCGCAGAACACGTACTTCGGCTCCTACCGCGAGGTCTTCGCGCGCGACCTCTACGAGATCTGGACCGGGCTGATGGCCGACGGCGATCTCGCGACCGCGCGAAACGCGACGCTGTTCCTCTTCGACCGCCAGCAGCAAGCCGGACGGGTCGATGCCGCGGAACAGCCTCGTCAACGGCAAGCTCGCACCCGACTCGTTCAATACGCAGCTCGACGAGACGTCGTATCCGCTGCTGATGGCCGACGAGCTGCACCTCACCGACGCCGCCCTCTACGCCGATCACATCAAGCCGGCCGCGAACTTCGTCGCGAGTCACGGCCCCGCCTTCGGCGTCGAGCGCTGGGAGGAGCAGAGCGGGTACTCGCCGTCGACGATCGCAGCCGAGATCGCCGGCCTGATCGCCGCCGCAGACCTCGCCGACGCCAACGACGACGCCGTGTCGGCCGCCGTCTGGCGCGGGGCCGCCGACGACTACCAGCGCTCGATCAAAGGCTGGACGGTGACCACCACCGGGCCGCTCGCGCCGCGGTACTTCATCCGCCTGTCGAAGACGCGGCGACCCGAACGCGGCGATCGAGCTACAACGTCGGCAACGGCGGCCCGACACTCGACCAACGCTCGGTGATCGACGCCGGCTTCCTCGAGCTGGCGCGCCTCGGCGAGCTGCCCGCGACCGACTCCGACATCACGGCCTCGCTGCCGGTCGTCGACTCGACGATCGAGAGCAGCACGGCGAGCGGGCCGGGCTGGCATCGCTACAACGGCGACGGCTACGGCGACCGGTCGAGCGACGGTCGGCCGTGGGCCCCGACGGGAGTCGGCACGGGTCACCTCTGGCCTGCACTGTCCTCCGAGCGCGGCGAGCAGCTCCTTCAGACCGGCGACGCGGGCGGCGCCGCAGCGCTGCTCGACGGCATGGACCGGTTCGCCGGCGGAGTCGGCCTGATTCCCGAGCAGGACTGGGAGAGCGCGAATCTGGCGAAGTCGCCGTTCGGCACGCCTCCCGACATCGCGTCGATCGGGTTCGTGAACGGGCAACCCGCCGGTTCGGCGGCACCGCTCGACCTGGTCGGCGGCGTCGTTCGTGCGCCTCTTCGCCGACATCGGCGACCGTGCGCTCGGCGACCGCCCGCGGGCCACCTACCAGAGATACGTCGCGCACACGCAGGGCACCACCCCGCTCGCGGTCACCGCTCCAGCAGACCAGAGCGCCGTCAACGGCTCGCCGGTGACCGTCACCGGGACGACCGCGCCCGGCAACACGGTGTACGTCACGGCGACGAACACGGATACGAGCTTCGCGACCACGAGCGCGTCGACGACGGCCGACGGGCTCGGCGCGTTCAGCCTCGACGTAGCCGTGACGGGCGGCACGACCGTGCTCAACATCGTCGCGGTCAGCTCGACCGGCGGGACCGCCCACGTCGAGCGCTCGATCGTCTTCGACTTCGTGCCGGGAGCCGTTCTCCTCGACGTCACCGACCCGAACGGCGACGACAACGGGCCCGGCAACTACGCCTACCCGACCTCCGACAACTTCCATGCGGGCGCGTTCGACCTGCAGGAGTTCCAGGTGATCGACGACGGGACGAACATCGTCTTCCGCGTCAAGACGCGCGACCTGACCCCGACGTTCGGCAGCCCACTCGGCGCCCAGCTCGTCGACGTGTACGTCCACGATCCGTCGGCGTCGTCGACGTCGACGTCGACCGACGCGGCCAACAACTCGCGCAACTTCCAGATCGCGCCGGCCTTCGCGTGGAGCCGGCTGATCCAGGTGCAGGGGTTCGGGCAACGCTACGAGGACGCCGCCGGGACGACGCTCGGCACGGTCACGATCAGTGCGAACCAGATCTCGCGGTTCATCACCTTCCGCGTCTCGAAGGCGACGCTCGGCTCGCCCGGGCCGGGCTGGGGGTTCACGGTCGTGCTGACTGGTCAGGACGGATTCAGCCCCGACCAGGCGCGCGGCTTCCAGGCGACGCCGCAGGAGTTCCAGTTCGGCGTCTGTCCTGCAGCGAGCAGCGATGCTCATTGCACCTTCGACCCGTCCGCCGTCCCGAAGGCCGTCGACGTGATCACACCGCCGGGCGTGCTCCAGTCCGACGAGCTCGACTACACGACGCACAACCCCGTCGTGCTGCAGGGCGTCTCGATCCCGTAAGCGCTACTTGTGGTGGCCGTGGCCGCCGTCGGTCGTCGACCCGACGGTCGGGGTCGACGTGCCGTCGCTCTTCCCGCCCTTGCCGTGCTTCTTCACCGGCGGAGGCGGCGGCGGATTCGGGCAGGCGCCGAGCAGGTCGCCGTGCTGGAGGTGCCTTGGCCACGCGTGGATGCTGATGCGGACCGTCACCCACGGGTGCGCTGCCGACCCTGTGCTGTGGCAGATCGCGATCGTCTTGCCGGTCGGCGCCGGCGGGGTCGGGCACGCGCCGAGCGTGTCGCCGTGCTGCAGGTGCGCCGGCCAGGCGTGGATGTCGATGCGGAGCGTGACCTTCGGGTGCTTCTTCGACCCGGTGTTGTGGCAGATCGCGATCTTCTTCCCGTACTGGTACTGCGAGGCACTCGGCGACGTGCTCGCAGATCCCAGCCCGGCGAGCACCGAAGCGGCCACCAACGCCACGACGACGAACACCAGGCCGAAGCCCAGGCGGGTGCTGCGGTCGGTTCCGGTCCGAGGCTCGATCTTCGTCACCACACTGTTCTTATCGAGCCGGGCATGCCGTCGTCATCCCCCATATGGGTCGAGTAGACGCGAGCGGTCGAGCGCGTAGGCGTGCTCGGAGCCGGCGCTCGCGGCCGCGAGATCGGCCCACAGCCCGGCATTCGCCCGGTCGAGTGCCAGCGCTCGAAGGAAGCTCGCTCTGGCCTCGGCGAGCCGGCCGGCCGCGAGCTGGGCCTCGCCGAGCAGCTGCCACGGCTCGAACGACCACGGCTGCCACGTGTGCGCCCGCTGCGCGAGGCGGGCAGCCGTGGCCGCATCGTCGCGGTCGAGCGCCGCGCGGCTGCCCGCCACGGCGCTGTTCCCGACCTGCGCGGCGATCGCCAGCACCGCGGCCGCAGCCAACGCGACGGCGACGACGGTGCGGCCGAGCGGCGAGGGTCGCGACACGGCCTCGCGCCGGGCGGCGACGAGCACGGCTCCGCCCAGGACGACCGCGGCCACGGTGACCGCGGCGAGCTGGAAGTCCCAGTCGACGGCGGCGTGGACGGCGAAGGCGGCAAAGCCTGCGGTTGCAGCCGTGACGGCGGGATGGCCACGCGCGCGACGCGCGGCAACGATTGGCAGCCCGAACGCGAGGGCGAGGAGCGCGAGCCCGAGCGGCCCGAGCTCGGCGAGCGTCTCGAGGTACAGGTTGTGCGCGTTCTGCGCCGGGAAATCGGTGGCGCGCAACCGTTCCCAATAGGCGGCGTAGCTCCCGGCACCGCCACCGAGCAGCGGGTGCGCCTGCGCCTCCTGCCAGGCGACGCTCCAGTAGGCGGCGCGGCCGTTCGAGGAGGCGCTCACGAGCCGTCCGCCTGGGTTGTGGGACGCTGCGGCCCAGGCGACCGCGAGGAGAACGAAGGCCGCGGCCGCAGCTGCGCGCCTGCTGTGACCGGATCCGGCGAATCGCGGCGCCACTGCGCCGATCGCCAGCGCGAGGATCGTGCACGCGACCAGTGCAAGACCGAGCCACGCACCGCGCTGCGCCTTCGCAGCCGACAGGTCGGCGAGCACCGCAGCGGGCAGCGCGAGAGCGACCGTTCCGAGCAACCGGCGGCGATGTGTCTCGACGACGAATGCGACGCAGACGCCGACGGCAAGCGCAAGCCACGCACCTCGGCTGTACGTGAGGTACAGCGTCGCGGCCGGGAGCGGCGCGCTCGCAAAGGCGAGCAGGCGCAACCGTGCGACAGCGGCGTTCGCGGCGAGCCCGAGGGCGACGAGGATGCCGACCGTCGCGAGGATGCCGACCGCGTTCTCGTAGCCGACCGGCTCGAGCAGCCGCGGTGTCGTGGACGTCCCGTCCACCCGCGACAGCAGGCCGTCCGCACAGAGAACGACGATGCCGCCGAGCACCCCCGCGGCCAACATCACCGCGCTCGCAGACGACGTCGCCAGCGCAAGAGCTGCAGCCAGCGCGAGCACGTAGACGGAGCTCCGCTCGAACGCGAGTACCGGCTGCGCCGCGCTCGGCGACCAGAGCGTCGAGAGCAGCGTCCACACTGCGAACGCCGCCAGCGCGCCCAGGCCGGCCCACTCGAGCGGGCCGAGGAAGAGGCGCGCACGCCCGAGCGTCGCCAGCAGGGCGCTGAGCGCGAACGCCAGTGCCGCCCAGCCCCACTCGGACGGGAAGTAGCCGCCGTTCGCGAGGCCGAGGCCGACGACGGCCGTGCCGGCACCGAGAGCCGGCAGCGTCGCGCCGTGGCCGACCCGCGCGGCCCTCGGCCGGGTCAAGGCGGCGATGTGGGCTCCGGCCATGGTCTCTCATCGGCGACGGGGCGTTTCGACTCCAGCCCGGCAACTCAAGCGCTGGGCGCCTCCGACCGATATCCAGGCGAGGACTGCGGTTGATGAGAATGCTCTTCGCCGGATCTCGCCCGCGTTTCGGGCTTCTGACCCGCTTCGCGCTCGCGGGCCTCGTCGCCATCGCGGCGCTCGGCGTCGTCCTGGCCCACACGCTGGCCCAGGGAGTGCGATCGCGCGCCCTTGCCGACGCGCGCCGGACCGCAGAGCTCGTCGACACGTCGCTCGTACGGCCGCGACTCACCGCCCATGACCTCGACGCGGGCCTGTCGCCGCAGCGCGTCCGCGCCCTCGACCGTGCGCTCTGGGCCAGCGTCTCGGGCGGACAGATCGCCCGCATCAAGGTCTGGAACCGCAACAGCACCGTCGTCTACGCGACCGACCACTCGATCGTCGGCAAGCGGTTCCCCACCGCCGACGACGGGCTCGAGCAAGCGCTCGCCGGCCAGACCGCCTCGGACGTCGACAACCTGAAGAAGGCGGAGAACGCGAGCGACCGACGCTTCGGCAGCCTCCTCGAGGTGTACAGCCCACTCCGGTTCGGCGTCGGCGGCAAGCCGGCCGGCGTCTTCGAGCTGTATCTTCCCTACCGTCCGATCGCCGCCGGCATCGCGCACGACACGCGCCGGCTCTACCTGTTCCTCGCAGCCGGCCTCACGCTGCTCTATCTGTCGCTGTTCCGGATCGTGGCGGGCGCGTCGACGCGGCTGCGCCGCCAGGCCGCCGAGAACGAGCACCTCGCGCTGCACGACCCGCTCACCGACCTCCCGAACCGAAGCCTCTTCCACGACCGGGCCCAGCAGGCGATCCTGGCGGCGCGGCGCGATGGAGCAGGTGTCGCGCTGATGATCCTCGACCTCGACCGCTTCAAGGAGGTCAACGACACCCTCGGGCATCACAACGGCGACCTGCTGCTGCAGGAGATCGGCGGGCGCCTGCGCGCCGGGCTGCGTGAGTCGGACAGCGTCGCGCGCCTCGGTGGCGACGAGTTCGGACTGCTGCTGCCGCACGTCGCCGACGGCGGCGAGGCGCTGATGCTCGGCGAGCGCGTGCGCACGGTGCTGCGCCGGCCGTTCACGCTCGAAGGCGTCACGCTCGACCTCGAGGCGTGCATCGGCGTCGCGCTCTACCCCGAGCACGGCACCGACGTTGACACATTGCTCCAGCGCGCCGACGTGGCGATGTACCTCGCGAAGGAGGACCGCAGCGGCTGTGAGCTCTACGCGGCCGAGCGCGACGAGTACAGCCCGCACCGGCTGGCGCTCGCCGCAGAGCTTCGCCGCGCGCTCGACGAGCACGAGCTCGTCCTCCACTATCAGCCGAAAGCCGACCTCGCCGACCGGCGAATCGTCGCAGTCGAGGCGCTCGTCCGGTGGCAGCATCCGCAGCACGGCTTGCTCGGCCCCGACGAGTTCATCCCGCTCGCCGAGGCGACCGGGGTCATCCGCGAGCTGACGCTGCAGGTGCTGGACGAGGCGCTGCGGCAGCAGCGTGCAGTGGCTCGACGCCGGCCTCGACATTCGTGTCGCCGTGAACCTCTCCGCTCGCGACCTCTACGACCTGACGCTGCCCGCGACGGTGGCCCGGACGCTCGCGCGGCACGGCGTGCCGGCGGCCGCGCTGGAGCTCGAGATCACCGAGAGCGTGATCGTCTCCGATCCGATGCGCGCACGCGCGATCCTGAACAGGCTCAGCGAGATGGGCGTCGGCCTGGCGGTCGACGACTACGGCACGGGGTACTCGTCGCTCGGCTACCTGAAGCGGTTGCCCATCGACCAGATGAAGATCGACCGCTCCTTCGTCATGCAGATGGCCGAGGACCGCAACGACGCTGCGATCGTGCGCTCGACGGTCGAGCTCGGGCGGAACCTCGGCCTGAAGGTGGTTGCGGAAGGCGTCGAGACGGCCGAGGCGTGGGCGCACCTGAAGGCGCTCGGCTGCGACTTCGCGCAGGGCTATTACCTGAGCAGGCCGGTCCCGGCCGCCGAGGTGCCGGCGCTGGTCGAGGCGGGCGGCGCCGAGTCTCCCCGCGTCGCGATCGGCTAGGACCGCTCGAAGGGTCAGCTACCGTGGCTTCGTGCCGGTTCGCCGCGCCACGGTCGACGACCTCGACGAGATCGTCCAGCTTCTGACCGCCCGCGACCGCGCCGTGTTCGGCGAGGTCAGCGCGCAACGCCATTTTCTCGAGCACGACTTCGCGAACGTTGCGAACGACTGCCTCGTCGCGACGGACAACGGTCGACTCACCGGCTACGCGGCACTGAACGGTGCGCGCGACATCGGCCTCGCGGCGGTCGACGCCGACTCCGCCGACTCGCTGCTCGCCGAGGTCGAGAGGCGGGCGCGCGAGCGTGGATTCGACCGGGTGACGTGCATCGCCGTTCCCGAGGACACGGTGCTCTGGCCGCTGCTCGAACGGAGCGGCTACCGGCGCGAGCGCGAGATCGTGCGCATGTGGCGCGCGCTCGACGGCGACCTCGCGGCCCCGACCTGGCCGAGCGATGCCGGTGTGCGGACGTTCGAGGACGCCGACGCACACCGGGTCAGGACGTTGCTGGATTCGTCGTACGCCGGCTGGGATCCCGACTACTCGGTGCGCCAGCACGACGACTGGCTCGCATTCATGACCGGCCACGACGACTTCGATCCGGCCATGTGGTTCCTGTGCGAGAGAGGGGACGATCTCGTCGCCTGCGCGCTGCACTGGCGCGCCTCCGAGGGCAAGGGTTGGGTGAAGGACATCGTGGTCCGCAAGAGCGAACGTGGACGCGGGCTGGGCAGAGCGCTGCTCGAGCACGGCTTCCGCGAGTACCGCGATCGTGGCGTCGAACGCGTCGGCCTGAAGGTCGACGCGAACAACCCGACAGGTGCGCTGCAGCTCTACGAGCGCGTCGGCTTCGTGCCCGACCGTCGCTATCGAATCTGGGAGCACGTCCTGTGACAGCGACTCCCACCACCGTGTCGCTCCTCCGCTGGCTACGCCGCCAACTGCGTGAGCCGACACCCGAACGCGAGCATCTCGAGGCGGCGATCGCCAACGACGATCCGGGCGAGGCACGCAGGATCGTCGCGCGCATGTCGTTCAACGACGCGCAGCGACGCCACGTCGAGCGACTGCTCGCAGAATGGGAGCAGGGGGCGCTGCACTAACTAGTGCAGCCCGTCTGTCGTCTGGAACCTCGGTGAGGGGTCTCGCTGTTCTCGTCGCGTCGATCGCGGCGCTCGTTGCCACGGGCGCGTCCACGGGCGCATCGGTGCTGCCGTCGCAGAAGAAGGCGCTCCAGGCGGTCAGCAAGGCGGTGAAGGCCGGCCGGATCGACGCGCCGACCGCTGCGGCCGCGCGCGGCGAGATCGCCCGTGCAGCGCGGTTGATCCGCGGGCTCCCGGCGGGGCGCGGCACACACGTCGCAGTCGCCCTCTCCGAGCTCGCCGCCTTCGACGGCCGCCTCACGGCACCTAGAACGCTTGCGCTCGTCGGACAGCTGAAGGCAAACGACGACTACTTCGCGTTGCACTGGGCGCCTGCGGACCGCACCGACATCACGGACAGCGACGGGATCGTGTACCGCTATTTCGCCGGACGCTGCTTCGAGCTTCACCCGCTGGCCGACTTCGGCGCGCTCAACGCGCGAATCGCTGCGAGTGACGTCGAGGGCACGCAACGCCTCGCGGATGCGCTGATCGCGCGCGGCGTCTACCAGCCGGGCGGCGGCGTCGGGTGGGAGTACTACTTCAACTTCTCGGGTGGGCATGCACCGTGGCTGTCGGGGATGGCCCAGGCGGTCGCAGCACAGGCGTTCGCCGCTGCGTCGGCACTGGTCTCCGACGAGAGCCCCGCGTACCTACGTGCAGCGCGCGCCGCGTACACGATCATCCCGCGCCGGCTCCTGACGAGCGTCCCAGCCGGTCCATGGATCCGGCTCTACGGCTTCCAGTCGCTCGCCGTGTTGAACGCGCAGCTGCAGACGGTGATCTCCCTGCACGACTACGCGACGGCAGCGGAAGATCCCGCCGCAGCGGCACTCGCCGCACGGATGCAGAGCGCCGCGGCCGCGACCCTGCCGAGATTCGACACCGGGTACTGGACGTACTACTCGCTTCCGCACGAGCCGTCGCCGGTCGACTATCAGCAGTTCGTCGTGCAGTTGCTCGCCAAGCTCGCACCGACGGATCCACGCTTCGCCGCCGCGCGAACGCGCATCTCGACCTACGCGAAGCAACCGCCGGCGTTCATGCTCGCGAGCGGCGGGCTCGGAACCCTACGCCTCTGGGTCTCGAAGCCCTCGACCGTGCAGATCGACTCGACCGCGGGCCCGACGCGCCGCTTGTCGGTGCCCGGCGGGTGGACGACGATCGCCGGCAAGGAGCCGACGCGGCCCGGCATCTACCCCGTGCGCGTGACGGCGACCGATTGGGCCGGCAACCATGCGGCTTTCGACGCACTCCCCTTCGTACGCGTGGTCGAGACGGCGACCCAGAAGGCCGCGTCGCGCAAGAGCGCCGATGCGACGACGGTTGCGCAGCCGACGCTCACGATCGGCGCAGCGCTCGACGACCCGTCGCAGGTTGCGCTCGCACAGAGGCTCGGCCTGGGCACCGTTCGGCTCGGCGTCGCCTGGCCGGCCGGCGCGACGGTTCCCGACCCGGGCCTGATCGCTGCCCTGCAGCGGGTGCCGGCAGGGGTCGGGATCGTCGTCGAGCTCGCAGCCTCTCCCCTTCCCGCCGACGATGCGGGGCGCGGCGCGCTCGCGCAGTACGCGGCGTCGCTCGCGCAGCAGGAGCCCCAGCTGCGTGATCTTCTGCTCGTGCCGGCTCCGGGGGCATCGACGAACGCGGCGTACGCGAACACGCTGCTCGCACTCCGTGACGCGATTCAGGTCGTCCGTCCGGACGTCGCTATCGGACCGCTGGTCGACGGTGTGGCCGCGCCGAGGGCGATCGTCAACGCGCTCGGACGCGCGTTCGTCGCCAGCGGTCACGCCCCGCCGTACCTGGACGTGATCGCGGTGCGGCCCGCTCCTGCGCCTGCGGCAAACCAGTGGACCGGCGCGAGCGTCTCGCAGATCGTCGCCACGACGACGACGGCGTTCGGCTCGGCGCCGCCGGTGCTGATCGACGGCCTGGCGATGCCGACGACGGTGCCCGCGACCGAGCTCGGCGCGTACGGCGGCGGCCCGCCTCCCACCACCGGCGCGGTGCCGGCGGCCACGCAGGGCGCCGCGTACGCCGCGGCGATCACGGCGGCCGCTTGCTCACCCAGCGTCGCGGGCGTGATCCTCGACCGGGTGCAGGACAGCGCCTCGACGCCGGTGGCCCCGAGCGGAGTCTTCTACGCGAGCGGGAACGCGAAGGTGTCCGCCGCCTCGGTCGCAGCCGCCGCCGGGCCGGCGCAGCGCGGGACGATCGTCTGCCCCGGTCTGTCGACGGCCGTCGGTGCGAGCACGTTCACGTACCCGCCGACGCTGGCCGCCGCTACTCCTGTGACCTTCCAGCTTGCGTGCCCGCGGGACTGCCTCTACCTCGCCACACTGGACGGCGCGGACGGCAGGCCGGTCGCCGCGACGCGCGGCGCGCTCGCCGGCGGGGCAGCACCGGTGAACGTGACCCTGCCGAAAGTGAAGCTCGGCGCCGGGCCGTACACGATCGACGTGCGGCTCACACCACAGGTCAACCCCGGCACCGTCACTCAGGTGTCGAGCGAGCCGCTCAGCGCCGGCTGACGCGCGGCGCCGGTCGCCGCACCACCTGCAGGCCCCACGCTGCGCCGGACGCGAACAGCGCGTCGGCATCGAGCTCGTCCGCCCAGCCCAGAAAGTGTCGCTCCGGCTGCTCGTCGGTCGACCCGTAGAGCGCAGCCCGGCCAGTCGCGAGCTCGCGGTCGAGATCGTCGCCGCGCTCGAGCGCGGCGAGCCGCTCCTCGACCGCCGATCCTTCCGCGTACCCTTTCCCCACACGGTGGAGGCTACTCCGCCCGTGCGGGCCGGTAGCTCAGTTGGTAGAGCAGGGGACTTTTAATCCCAAGGTCGCAGGTTCGAGCCCTGCCCGGCCCATAGAAAAGTCCTGCAAATCGGGATTTACGTAACGATCGTCAATGAGCGAGTGATCGTCCGCAGAATTCCCGGGTTGCTGTGGTGGAGGTGCGACCGTGCATGCTGCCGCCACGGCGGCGGCTCCGGGATTCTGGCCGCCGCCACCTCGGGAAAGAGGAGCACGACGCAGATCACAACCTGGGCGAGCAAGAAAGTGACAATCAACGTCTTCATCGTCTCCTCCTGGGGTGACCTTCCGGTCAGATGACCGTAGGAGGTCAGACGAGCGCCGTCGTTCGTCGCGCCGACGTTGCGTGTGTCAGCCTGCTGACAGAGGATCCGGTTGTGCGCTGGCGGTTGCTCGAGGCGGTGTCGGAGGACGATCTGCGGCTGTTGCTGCAGACGGCACGCAGGCGTTCGTTCCGCCGCGGCGAGGTGGTCTTCCACCGCGGTGATCCCGCGGATTCGATGCATCTTGTTTCCGCCGGCCGGTTCGCAGTTCAGGTCATGACACCCCTCGGCGACCAAGCGACAATGGTCGTATGCGGGCCGGGCGAGAGCTTTGGAGAGATGGCGCTTGTGGGAGAACGTGCGCCGCGTTCGGCGACGGTCGAGGCGCTTGAGACAGCCGAGACGTTCTGCATCTATGAAGAGGACTTCCGTCGCCTCCGTGAGCAGCATCCGACGGTCACCGAGGCGCTACTAGCCTTGCTTGCCAACGAGGTGCGGATGGCCAACGAACGCCTCCTGGAAGCCCTCTACATCCCGGTGCAGCGGCGAGTCTTGCGGCGCCTCAACGAACTCACCCAAACCTACGCCTCCTCCACCGGCAGCGAGCCCGAGATCCCGCTCACGCAGGAACAACTCGCCCAACTCGCGGGCAGCACCCGAGCCACGGTCAACAGCGTGTTACGCGAGGCGCAAGAATCCGGCCTTCTCGAGCTCAGCAGGGGACGAATCCGCATTCTGGACAGCGAGCAACTCGCACTCCGCGCCCGGTGAACCAGCGGCCCTCGGCGCGCGCCGTCATTGGAAGATCGCATCGTTTGTCGCCGCTCGCGAGCTGACGCCCACCGGAATCTTCGCCTTCATCCACGCCACGCCGGCAGAACGCCTTGCGTGACCGCTGAGTTGGCCACCTCGAACGATGACGCCTCTGTCATGCCGACTGAACCTTGGCGAGACGTTCGCGCGTGCGGCGGGCGAGCGGCACGACGCCCTTGTGCCGGTAGAGCTCGAACCCCTGTCGGTACACGGCGGGGATGCCGAGGTCGTAAGCGGCGTCGCCGTGGCTAACCCGCGGAACGACCGATGCGAGAGAATCGCCGTATGCGTCCTGGGCTCCCGACAGGGACGGTCACCTTCCTCTTCACGGACATCGAGGGCTCGACGCGGCTGTTGCAGCAGCTCGGTGATGCCTACGCCGACGTACTCTCGGAGCATCACGCCCTCTTACGCGAGGTGTGGGCGGGTCATCGCGGGGTCGAGGTCGACACCGCTGGAGACTCGTTCTTCGTCGCTTTCACCCGCGCCTCGGACGCCGTGGCCGCTGCGGGCGAGGCGCAGCTCGCGCTGGCCGCCGGCCCGGTCCGGGTTCGCATGGGCCTCCATACCGGCGAGCCGATCGAGGGCGCTGGCGGCTACGTCGGGCTCGACGTTCACCGAGCTGCGCGAATCGCGGCGGCGGGACACGGCGGGCAGGTCCTCCTCTCGCAGGCGACCGCCGATCTCGCGGGCGTTGACGCGCAGGACCTCGGACTACACCGGCTGAAGGATCTGAGCGCCCCCGAGCGGCTGTTCCAGCTCGGAACCGAACGCTTCCCACCGCTGAAGACGTTGCACGAGACGAATCTGCCGGTTCCCGCGACGCCGTTTCTCGGCCGTGACCGCGAGCTGGCCGAGATCGCTGCGCTGTTGCAACGCCCCGAGACACGCCTCGTCACGCTGACCGGTCCCGGCGGGAGCGGGAAGACGCGACTCGCACTCCAGGGTGCGGGGGCTGCCGCGGACGGTTACGAGCACGGAGTGTGGTGGGTGCCGCTCGCCCCGCTCACCGATCACGCACTCTTCGAGACCGCAGCGGCGCAGGCACTCGGGGCGAAGACGACGCTCGCCGCCGCGGTCGGCGACCAGCGGCTGCTGCTCCTGCTCGACAACTTCGAGCATCTGCTCGACGCCGCCCCGGTCGTCGCCGACACCATCAGCGCGTCCCCGAACCTGACCGTGCTGGTGACGAGCCGCGAGCCGCTGCACCTCGACGGCGAGTGGGAGTTGCCGGTCGACCCGCTGCAAGAGCCCGAAGCCGTCGAGCTGTTCGTGCAGCGCGCCGCCGCCGTCCATTCCGACGTAACTCCGAACGCAGAGGTCGCGGAGATCTGCCGACGCCTCGACTGCCTGCCGCTCGCGGTGGAACTTGCCGCAGCCCGCGCCAAGGCACTCTCGCTGCAGACGCTGCTCGCGAGGCTCGACCAGAGACTGCCTCTGCTCGCCGGCGGATCGCGGTCGGCGCCCCAACGCCAGCGGACACTGCGGGCGACGATCGCGTGGAGCCACGACCTGCTGTCGGAGCCCGAGCAGGAACTTTTCGCTCAGCTCGCCGTCTTCGGCGGCGGGTTCACGCTCGAGGCGGCCGAAGAGGTCTGCGGCGCCGACATCGACGCGATCGCGTCGCTGGTCGACAAGAGCCTGCTGCGACGCACGGGAGACCGGTACTGGATGCTCGAGACGATTCGAGAGTTCGCAGCCGAGCGGCTGGAGGCTCTCCCTGATGCCGCGACGCTCCGCGACGCGCACGCCACCTGGTATGTCGCACTCGGAGAGCGAGCTCAGCCCGAGCTGCGCGCACGTGACAGCCGGGAGTGGCTCGACCGCCTCGCGGACGAGCACGCGAACCTGAGAGCGGCGCTCGACCACCTGCTCGAGCAAGGCGACGCGGAGGGCGCGTTCCGCCTGTGTGGGTCGATCTGGCTCTACTGGCAGACACGGGGCCACTGGGCGGAGGGACGCCGATACATCGACCGTGCGATCTCGCGCGGTGAGAACGTCGAGCCCGAGGTGCAGGTCGACGCGGTGTGGGGCGGTGCGATCCTTGCGATCTGGCAAGGCGATCTCGAAGAAGGCGAGGCGCATGCGGCGCGCCTGTGGAAGTTGTCGGTGACGCGCGAGGATCGCGCATGGCAGGCAGCCCACCACATCGACGGCGTCACGGCCTCGATGCGTGGCGACACGCAGCGGGCGCGAGCCCTGCTCGAAGAGGGTCTCGTGCTCGCGCGCAGCCACGACGACGAGTGGCTGCTCTCGATCGCGCTGAACAATCTCGGCTCCCTCTATCTCTCAGAGGGAGACTACTACCGGGCGATCGGGTACTTCGAGGAGGCACTCGCGGTCGGCGAGGCACGAGGCGACCTCGACCGTCGCGCCCGTCAGCTCGTCAACCTCGGCTTTGCCGCACATGGGCTCCGGGAACTCGAGCGCGGCAGGGAGCTCTTCTCGCTTGGCCTGGCCGCCTCGCAGGAGGTCGGTCTCGTCGAGGCGGAGATCAACGCGCTGCTCGGCCTCGCCGCCTGCGAGGCGGAGGACGGCGACCCCATCTGGGCTGCCCGCATGCTCGGTTGTGCGCGGACTACTGCGGCGCGCGTGGGCCACAGGGCCGCCGCCAACTACCTCTTGGGCACACTCGGTCTCGCTGGGCGGACGGAGACGACTCTGAGCGACACTCTCGGCAGCGAGCGGCTCGACGCGGAGCTCGCCGCGGGAGCGGCGCTGTCGCGCGACGAGGTGATCCGTCGCGCGCTAGGCGCGGAGCTCGGGTAGCACTCAGTCGCAGAGAAACTCGAGATTCCCTGCGGCGGCCGCCGCGCCTGATCGGTAGCGGCGGGCGGGTGGTGTGCCCGCAACGCCGCGAAGTGAGTTGCGGCTCGCGGTCATCAGTGCTGTCCGCGGATCGGTGTCGCGAAGCGATGGCAAGACCGCGCGCAGGGTGCCCGGTCGACTCGCACGCCACTTATCGAGACCTCAGCCACAGGTCTGCTCTGGCGTCGTTCCGGGAACCTGACGCAAGCGAGCTCTTCGGCTTGTCTCCGGACGCCCCGCCCGGAGTACGGATTGGAGTACCGCCTTGTCTCCGCGAGCTGCAGTTCGCTTCGGTTCGTCGCAGCGATGGTTCCGGTTCTTTGCAGCACGTTTCGCGCACTAGCAACACGCTGCGTTCATTCCGGCCGGACTTTTAATCCCAAGGTCGCAGGTTCGAGCCCTGCCCGGCCCATAAGAAAGAGCCTGCGTACAGGCAATTTTGCACTCCGACGGTGTCCCGCCAGCTAACGCGGGTCAACAACCCGGAGTAGCGCACTGCGGGAACAAGGTGGAAACCGAAGCTGAAGAGGCGAGAGGCAAAGCGATCGACGCGTAAGCGGTTTGCCGGCGCGGGCATGCCGAAGCCCGCGACCCTTGGCTTCGAGAGGAGCTCCCGGGCTGCGGGCCTCGACCCAACGACTCTCACAGTTCAGTCGATCGCCGTCCGTAGGCCGGAGCCGAGCCCGGGAAAGAGCGGCGGGGGTGGTCAACATCGTCCTCGGCCATGATCTGGTCGGGAGCGTCGTCGTCGCCACTGTCGAGCATCGCGCGGAGGCGACGGATGAGCGCTTTGGTCTCGTCAACGATGCAAGGAGGCCCCGGCCGCCGTGCCTATGGCTGTGCGGCCTCTTGCGGAGGGCCCTCCGCGACAAGCGGAAGTGCCCGGCCGATCGAGTTGAGCCGCGTCCGCCGGAGCGCCTCCAGTCGTTCGCGTGCTGGGGGCGCGATCCGCTCGGGCTCCCAGAGCTTGCCGGCGACGGGCTCGACGTGGACGTGGTCGATTTCGGGCAGTGCGGTTAGTTTCTCGATGATCTGGGCGCGCATCTCGAACTGGTAGAGGCAGATCGGGTCGGTCAGGAGCAGGCGGACGCGGACGCTTGCTCCTTGCTGCTCGACCTCGTCGACGAGGCCCATCTCGACGATGTTCAGGTCGGTGCCGTTGAAGAGGCTGCATGTGTCGTAGACGGCCGCGAGCTGTTCGTAGATCTCGTCGCGCGTCGCCATCACGCCGCCTTCGCCTCACGGATGCTCGACCAGGGCTCGGCCTTCGGGCGCCGCGCCCAGTCGTCGTCGGCGACCGCCGCCTTCACAGCGTCCGGGTCGATCCCGTGCGCGCAGCAGTAGTTCTCGCCGAGGATCTTCCGCTTCATCTCGGGCGTCAGGGGCGGGTAGCCGTAGCCGGTGACGAGATCGTCCGGCATCTCGAAGGCAAGGAACGCCTCCAGCACCGCCTGCGGGTGAACGAGCGCCGAACCGGCCGCCCAAAGGATGCGGTCCTCGCCGCCGGCGGCGAGCAGCCTGCCGAGGACCTCGGCGAATCGCCGCGGCGCCCTGAAGAGGAGGCTGATCGTCCACTCCAGGTTGACGTACACGTTCGGGTAGCGCATCAACAGCCACGCGGTCTCGTCGACGAACGCGAAGCCGGGGTGGAGGACCTCGAAGTTGATCTGCGGGAACATGCCGGCGATCTCGACGTCGTCGACGCCGTAGGCGCTCAGCCGCGTCGGCCCGACCGGGAAGTACTTGTGCACCGCGATGCAGCGGGCGCCACACTCGATCGCCTTCTCGATCACCGGGATCCCGTGCTCGGGATCGTCGAGGCGGATCGGGATCGTCTGTCCGTTGACAAAGCGGGCCGGATACACCTTGATCCCGTGCGCGCCGAGGTCGCGGATCGCGTGCTCGACCTGCTCGAGCGCGCGCGGTCCTTCGAGTGGGTTGACGCCGGCGTGCAGGCAGACACGGTGCGGCGTGCGCTGCTTCATCTCGATGCCCTTCTCCAACCGCACGAGCCCGTCGACGAAGAAGTCGTCGAGCGGCAGCGAGTGGTAGTCGCACAGGTCGACGTCACTCTCGCCGAACACGACTGCCTCCAGCTCCTCGCCAGACCAGTCGCGCAGGAACTCCTCCGGCGGCAGCCTGTGGCTCTCGGGCGACAGCATCGCGTGCAGCCCGTACACCGCCTCCATCAGCGGCTCGGCCATCGGCTGCAGCGGCGCCGCCACGTTCTCCTTGGTCGCGTTTGCTGCGTGCACGACCGCGTCCACCACGAGCATGTCCTTGATCATCGCTTGCTCCTCCCTTCAGCGAAACGTGTAGCCGGCCGTGTGTAGCGCCTCTTCGATCGCGGTCGGCAAGGCACCGGCGCGGATCGCGTCCCGCCGCTCGGCCTCGCCCGCCTCGATCCGCTCGGCCGCGTCGGCGACCTCTGCCGCGATCCGGCGGGGCACGATCACGACGCCGTCCTCGCCGGCGACGACCACATCGCCGGGTTCCACCGGGATCCCGGCGCAGACGACCGGCCGATTGACGGAACCGTAGGGCAAACCGAACGGGTAGTGGTAGTTACGCGGCGTGACGGCGCGCGCGAAGACGGGCAAGCCCGCCTCCCGGATCCCGAGCAGGTCGCGGACGCCCCCGTCGATAACCGCGCCCGCAGCGCCGCGCCGGACGAGGATCTGCGCCGACAACTCGCCGAAGCAGGCGTACTCGTGGACGCCGCCGGCGGCGAGCACGAACACGTCCCCGGGCCGCGCCAGCCCGAGCGCGAAGATCTTGACCGTCAGGTCGACGCTGCCGCAGGTGAGCGCAGGCCCGCACGCACACATCCCCGGCGCAAGGGGACGCACCTCGTGGTGGAGGACGCCGTGCTTGTTGAGCGCGTCCGAGACATTCGCGATCGGAAGCCGCGCCAGGCGAGCGACCACCTCTGCGGGCGGTCGCTCGAACTCCCGCACGATCTCGCCGCCGCTGAACGCCGGCGGCGAATCGGCTGTCACTGTCATCGTTCCCTCCTTCGAGTCTGGGTCGGTGCTTGCCGCGACGCGAACCGAGTGCCATGAGTGACGGTTTCGATGAACGCGATGTTCACTGGATACTTACAGCTAACCGACTTGGCTGTCAAATCCAGTTATCATCGCGTTCAGTGGAATGAAGGAGAAGCGGAAGTACGAGCTGAAGAAACGGGCGGAGCAGCTCGCCCAGACACGCCTCCGGATCACCGAGGCGACCGTCGAGCTCCACCGCACCGTTGGCCCGGCCGCGACCCAGATCAGCGAGATCGCCCGCCACGCCGGCGTACAACGGCTGACCGTCTACAACCACTTCCCCGACGAGGCCTCGCTCTACAGCGCCTGCTCAGCACACTGGCGCGCGCTCCACCCGACCCCCGACCCGGCCGCCTGGGCAACAATCGACGATCCCGGCAAACGTCTGCGGACGGCCCTGCGTGCACTCTACGGCTGGTACTGCGAAACCGAGCCGATGACCGCCAACGTGCTCCGCGACATGGAGCACATGCCCGCGGTGCGAGCTCAGATCGAACAGGGGCTCGGCCGCTACCTCGACACCGTCCGCGCGCTCCTCGCCCAGCCCTTCCGCGCCCGCGGCCGCCGCCGGAAACGCATCGACTCCGCCGTGCGCGCGGCCGTCGACTTCCACCTCTGGCGCGCCCTCGCCCCCCTCGGCGACAGCGAGGCCGCCGACCTCGCGGCCCGCTTCGTCGAGCTCGCGGCTGCCGAGCCAGAAAGAGCGGGGTCCGGCCAGAAACCCCAACCGTCTGAACTGCCACGGGCAAGGCGCGACTCGAACCCCGGCAAGTCGCTGGATAAGGATTGAGGATTCTCCGCGAGTGACCGTCGTGCGCATCGAGTCGCTCCCCGACAGCGGAAACTCGTACCGCTTCGACGGCATCGACCACTCGGCGCCGGTCTCGTTCTTTCTCCTGCACACGAAGCCAGGGGAAGGGCCCGGCGTTCATCGCCACCCTTACCCCGAGACATTCATCATCCAGGACGGAGAAGCGACGTTCACGATCGGCGACGCGACGGTCCTGGCGCGCACCGGCGAGATCCTCGTGGCACCCGCGGACACACCGCACGCCTTCGTCAATACGGGTTCGGGCGTGCTCAGGTCGGTCAACATTCATCCGGTCGCCGAGATGGAGACCGTCTGGCTGTGACTCCGCGTGTCGCTCAACTGGGGGAGGTCGCATTTCGGGTCAACAACTTATTGAAGATGCGCGCGTTCTACCGCGACGTGGTCGGACTCGAGGTCTGGCGGGAGGGCGACGGGTTCGTGTTCTTCCGGGTTGCCGACGGCGTCGAAGGTCATCCTCAGGCGCTAGTCCTCTTCGACCGTGACGTCGAGGTCTCCCCCGCCGCCTCGACGCTCGACCACATCGCGTTCGTGATCAACGTCGAGCACTACGAGGCGCGGCAGCGTCAACTCGAGCAGGCTGGCCTCGAGGTGACCGCGAAGACGTTTCCGTTCTTCCACTGGCGGTCGCTCTTTGTCGCCGATCCCGAGAGCAACCGCGTCGAGTTCGTCTGCTACGACCCTAGCGTGTAGACAGGCAACGGCGACGACTGCCGCGCGGAGACGCCCCGTTCCGCGCGGCCGGCCGTGAAGTGACCGTCGCAACGAGCTCGTAGCCTAACAAGACAACCGAGCGGTCGAAAATCGGGGAGCCTCAGAAACGGCAGAACAAGATCTGATAGCGCAGAGCGGCTCCTTGGTGGGGAGGCGCTCGGCCAAGAGATCGCTCAAGAGGATGTCCCTCGCACCGCTGTCAGTTTGAGCGACAAGCTGGGTCAACACCAGGTCAACGGGACTCCCCTACCCAGCCCGATCTCACGGGAACCAATTCGGCTCAGCCATGCCGCCTTTGCGAGCTGACACGAGAGCACGCGAACCCGCTGACATCCACTTTTAATCCCAAGGTCGCAGGTTCGATCCCTGCCCGGCCCACTCTCAAGAACCGCTGGCCCGCGCCGACAGAACTTGGGCAGCAACTCGAGCGCGTTGATCGGCTCACCGATGAAAGGGAGGGTCGTCGCCTGCGGCCAGACGACGACCCTCCCTCCGTGCCGCAGCTTTCAAGCAAAGTCCGGTCCAGCCCCTGAAGGAGCCGCGAGCTGACGGCGCAGGCGCATCCGAGGGCGATGTTCCGTCGGCAGAGCGAGCACTCAACGCCGTAGGCCCTGGAGGACGGGAAATTACTCTGGTCCATCGGGGTTTCTCCTTGACGCGGTCAGCTCGGCGACGCTCGTTCGAAGGAACAGCGAGTGTGCGACCTATTCGCCGGTCGCCCGGCAACGGTTCGATCGCGCCGCGAAGATTGTTGAGGTGACAGAACGTTCCCGCGCTCATCGCCTGGTGGTTCCGACAGCGGCTCTTCCGAATGAGATCCGCAGTGCTTGGTTGCGGGTCGAGAGTTGAGCGAAGCGCTTAGCCAATCCGAGCAGTCCGCGCTCCTGGGCCGAGATGACCGAGAGCATCATTCGAGCCTCGGGCGTCAGCGGGCGCGTGCGGCAGATCGGGCAGCTCCCCGGCTGGTGGCCGATCAACCGCGCTACGGCAAGCTCGAACCCTGACTGATAGGGCTTGTCGAGTACCTGGACGTTTGCGGTCCGGCGAAGCGTTGCGTCTGCGTTGCGGGGAGCAAGCGCAAGCTTCGCCAGTCTGAGCATTGGCAGGTCGCTGCCCGTATCGCCGACTGCGAGGGTTAGTTGCTGCCCAGCGCCGCCGAGTTGGTTGATGAGTGCACGTACGCCGATCCCTTTGTCGACGCTCGCACTCGTGAAGTCGGTCTGTGCGGCGCCTGCGATTGCGCGAAGCCGACTTCCGTCTTCCGAGTCTGCGAGCGCACGGGCGATCGTCGACGCGTCAAGGCCCCTCCGGCTGCCTGAGCGGTCGAAGCGGAAGGCCCGAACGCTGTGCGTGTACGAAGGGTCGAGGGAAACTCCTTCCAGGGTGGCGAGCGAATCGCGGAGCCGATCCAGGAGCAGCCGGTCGGCCTCGGGCACGAGGACGTGCGCTTGTTGTGACGCGGTCGTGCAGACGGCGGATCCGTATTCCGCGACGCCGCCGTCGAGACGGTAGGCGAGGCAGCGATCGGCGACGTCGTGCGCACTCCGCCCGGTGACGAGAATCGGACGGAAGCCGTGCGCGAGCAGCGCTCTTAACGCTCGCGCACCGGCGGCCGTTGTCGCCGGGAACCCGAGCGCCTGCGTTTCGAGCACGCCATCCAGATCGACTGCGCAAAGCGGGCCCGGCGCGCTCGGTGTTTCGAGATCCGCGAGGTAGATGCGCCTGATGTACCACTGCAGGGCTCGAGAGCAGGCACGCTCGAGCTCCCAGGGCTCGATTGCGTCGACTCGCTTGCGCCCCCACAGCTGTGCAAGCTCGTACAGAAGCCAGCGCTCCTCACCGATCTGTTCGCCGCTCAACCGTTCGTAGGCCGACCGAAGCCTGTCGGCGGTCTGCGGCTCAGCCGAGTTCACCGCTGCGCCCGCCAAATCGAAGACGGCGTCGTAGCAGCTCAGTCCGAGGCTCCAGAACGAATACTCAACGAAGCCGGACTTCACGTAGGTGCTCGGCTTTCTGTCATCGAAGAACCAGTTCGACAGCCCCGTCCGTCCGTCGACGACGGACGGACGGCGGACGTGGAGCAGCTGCTTCGCGAGGGAGTCGACAAAGAACCGCCGCGCCGCCGGAGCGCCGCGGCCGAACGGCCGACTGAGAAAGCGGCTCGCGACCTCCCAGGCAGGCCGCTGCCGAGCTAGGCCGGTGCTCACATCGCGCAACGTCGGCAGCGCACGACTTCGGTCGGTGGCGTACCACGCTACCGCCTCGATGAGCGCGTCGTCGAGCATCCCCGAGTCAGCGCGCTGCGCTTCGGGCAGCCACTCGCGGAAGAGGCGTCCCTGATCGACGCCGTAGACCTCCGGAACATGTGCTTCGACCGCGAGGGCGATCGCGGCTGCGTGCTCGGCGTAGTAGCCGATGCCGACGCCTTCGACGAGGACGCACGCCGTGTCGGTCCCTCGATCCCGCTCGACCTCGACGTTGAAGAGCGCGCGCTCGTGTCCTCGCGGCCAGTGGCGCGCTGGGATCGCGACGGGTTGGACACCTGCGACCAGCGCTTTTCCATCGAGCAATCGGGTGAGAGCGTTGCCGACCGACGTTGGGGTCAGCTTCGACCGTATCGCCCAGTCGTCGGATGCCAGCAAGATTGCGGGATAGCGTCTCAGCGCCGGCGGCAAGGTCTCCTCGCCGCTGAACAGGGGAAGCAGTAGGACGATCGACCGCTCATCGAGCGAAAGTCGGCGCGCCGCCGTCGCGACAGAGCGTCCCGATCCCGGAGGATCGTCGATGATCAGCGCCAGCCCGTCCCGTCTGGCGAAAGCGCGGACGATTGCTTGCTCGTGATGCAGCAGCTGATGTTCAGGGCGCAGGGTGAGCACGCGGACCGCGCCGTACCCGCGGGCCCTCAGAAAAGAGGCGCAGAGAGGTGCCATGAAGCTGCCCGACGTCCGTACGCCGACGACCAGCAGCGGTCGTTCGCGCGCAACCCATGCGCGTGAGAACCGATCCACCAGCTCGCGAGTGTCACCGGGCGCCAGGTCGAAGGCCTGGAAGCACGACGGCAAGTGCTGCACCTGGTCGCGCACGTCGAGCGGAAGGCCGGAGGCGATCAGCTCCGCCGACTTCACGAGTTGCTCCGGCCGCTCGGACGGGGCAACGTCGGCGACCCTGTCGGCGAGTCCATCGACCAGCCCGGCCAGCGATCGCTGCCAGGCCAAGAGTGCCCGCCAGGACCGTCGTGTCGACCGCGTCCGCTGGACCGCGGCCGCCGTCCATTCCGCCCCTCGGCCCGCGATCCGGTGGGGCCGGCCGCCCATCGACACGAAGTGGTCGCCGATCGCGCCGAGCAGCAACGGGTCTCGGTGGAGCTCATCCTCGGCGATCTGGTTCAGCCCTGCCCCGATCAAATACGCATTCAGCCAGGCGCCTCGCGTCGCCTCGCCGGGGAGCAGTGCAGCAAGCTCAGCACCGGTCAGAAGAAGGTTGTGCAACGGGAGGCCAGCACCGTCGTCGGCTTGCCTCTCACGGAAATCAATCATCGATGCGCGCTGCAAGCGGTTATCCTCATCTCCGTCGGACAACGACGGTTCGGTTGCCGCAACGGCTCCTCATCTGCCTCGCCCTCATCGCCTTGCCGGCGGCCGCAACAGCACAGGCCGTCGACAACGCCAGGTCGGCGCGCAGCATCTACTGGGGCGCCTACGCCGCGGGCGGACAGTACGGGCTCGTCGACGCGCCCTGGAACATGACGAGCGCGGATCGCTTCGAGGCAGACGCGGGCAAACGAATGTCGCTGCTCGAGTGGGGACAAGCGTGGCGCGAATGCAGCAATACCTGCGGTATGCGAGGCTTCCGCGCCGACCTCATGAACAAGGCCCGCGTCCGCGGATACCTGCCCGTCCTGAGTTGGGGCTCGTATTCGGCCGCGGCCGGGCCGCAACAGAAGGCCTACCGGCTCGCGGAGATAATCGATGGCCGGTACGACTCGTTCATCAGGGCGTGGGCGACTGAGGCGAGGCGCTGGGGACATCCGTTCTTCCTGCGATTCGACTGGGAGATGAACACGAACTCCGTCCCGTACAGCGAGCACTCCAACGGCAACCGCCCGGGCGAGTTCGTGCGGATGTGGCGGCACGTTCACGACCTGTTCCAGCAGGTTGGCGCGACGAATGTGACGTGGGTCTGGTGCCCGAACGTCGAGTACTCGACCTCGGTCAAGCCGCTTGCGAGCCTGTATCCCGGGGATGCCTACGTCGACTGGACGTGCCTCGACGGCTACAACTGGGGGACCAATCCCCACCATCGCGACGTCTGGCGCTCCTTCGGCGAGGTCTTCCGTTCGACGTACGACCTCGTCACGAAGCGCATCGCCCCAACCAAGCCTCTGATGATCGGAGAGACAGCCTCCACCGAGATCGGCGGGTCGAAGGCTCGATGGATCACCAACGCGCTCGCGAGGCAGGTGCCGTACGGCTTCACGCGGATCCAGGCGCTCGTCTGGTTCAACAAGTACTGGGGCGGCATGGACTGGCCGATCGAGTCGTCCCGCACCGCGCGCCAGGCTCTGCGCGCGGCGATTCACTCGCCGCTCTTTTCCGCGAACCGGTTCGCTCACGCCGACACCTCCCCGATTCCGCCGGAGAACTGAAATACCGTCACCGCTTCGGGCCCGGATTGTCGACGAGGATCAGGGTGAAGCGGACGACCACGATCGCGACGAACAACGCGCCGATCACGACCGCGACTTGTTCGAGCCGGCGCCGCCTTGCGGACTTGCTCCCGACGCGTCGTCTGTCGACGGGTGAGATCGCTGCCGCCACGACATCTGCGCCGAAGAGTGCGATCAGCGCGAGCGTCACGACAGTGCCGACAACGGTTGTCGTCGTCCAAACCCAGCCGGCTACCGCGAGCGTCGCCGTCATGCGCTCAGCGGCGCTCGGTCGGGCGCGGGGACAGATCTCTCACGCAGTTGTGCGACGGACCCCGCGACCGTAACTGCCAGCAGGACCGCAAGGGTCGAGCGCGGCGACCACAGATTCGACTCGAGCATCGCTTCCGCGACGAGGGTTTCGAGGGCGAGGCTCGTCGCAATCGCAAGAACGGCCACCGTGAGGGCACCGCGCCGCGGCAGCAACCGCACGAGCGCGATTCCCGGGCAGATGAGCAGGAACCAGGTCGTGACGAGCGGGCGGAACGGTGAGCTCGTCCAGCCGTAGGTCGTCAGCGCCACAGCCGCTGACGACGCGAGCAGCGCGAGCGGCCAACCGCGACCCGGGCGAAGTGCACCGACGGCAGGTAGCTCCCATCGTCGGCGCCTCTCCATTGCAATGCTCGGAGGGCCCGGGGCGCGCACAGCGCCCGGCAGGGTCAGGAGAACGGCGCTGATGAACTCACTTCGGCGACCAAGCGCTGCTGCGGTGGCCGGTGTCTTGCCTTCCCGAAGCAGGAGATCGATGCCGCGCTGCACCCACGCAACGGGGATAGCCGTGCCCTCCGGCGCTCGACCCGTGCGGACGAGGACCGTACGATCTCGAACGTCGAGCACCGTCATTGCTCCACCGCGAAAGCCGGAGATCGGACGATCGACGAGGGTGAGAAGATGCGCTCGGGCGTCGACCGTGGTGCGTTGCATCACACCGAGGGGCAGCGGGTTCCGCCTCCGTTCTTCACGAGCCCGAAGATCGTCGCCGATGGATTTTGCAGCACGAGTCGATAGAGTCCCGACGCGCCGAGCAGGCGTTCGATGCGCGCGAGCGATCCCTGTGGCATCACACCGCTCATGTCCACCGCTGCTTCTTCGCTCGACGTGATCACGACGTAGGTGCAAGCCGCCTTGCCCTGATGAGCGATCGCGGCGATGGTTTGCGCCGGGTCGGCGATCGCGTGTCGCCGGTCGCGGGGCCCGAGGTCGGCGAGCGCCAGGTACGAGTACTCCTCGTAGTGCTCGAATGCCCACGGGTAGTTGTTGACGCCGCTCACGAGCAGGGAGCCCGCCGGGGCGGTCGCGTAGAGGAAGCGCGCCGCATCGACTTCGTCCTTCGTGAAGTAGTTCTGGCGCTCGTTGCCGTAGTAGCCCGCGAGGAGACCCGCGAGCAGCGCACCGCTCACGAGGGCCGTCGCAACTCCGGCCCGCCGCGTCGCACCGGGAACGAACAGTCCTGCGGCAAGCAGTGCGAAGAAGGGAAGGGCGAAGAAGTAGACCCGGAAGAGGATCTCTCCGCCGTAGGAAGTGACGGCGAGCATCGCAAAGGGGGCGATCGCGAGAACGCCTGCGGCGAGCTCGAGCCGTCCACGCCGGTAGCCGCGGACGAAGCCGAGCGCCCCGAGCAGCCAGACGCTGAGGGTCAGTGCGCGGTCGATGCGCGCGATCACGCGCTCCCCGTGGCTCGCAGCCGCCAGGTTGATCAGCGTCGAGTTGGCGTTGGTCGTCAGCGTCCCGACCGAGTCGGCAATCCAGTAGAGGTTTCCGCGCAGAAAGCCGACCGCGAGGAGCACGACCCATCCGAGCGAGATCACCGCCACGGTAGGCGGCAGGCTGCGGAGGCGGAGGTTCTGAATGAGGACGAGCCCCGTCAGCGCAAGCACCGTCATGAACGGGGTCAACTGATGGCTGGACGCGATCACCGCCGTCAGGAGGAGAAGGAGAACCGCCAGAACGCCGCGTTCGACGGTCCCCGCGTCGGAGTGCCACGGCCCTTCGGCGTCGGGCCGGCCAATCCGCACGTTCAACCAACTGGGTCTGGGAACGCGGAACCAGGCGATGCAGATAGTCACGATGACCAGAAAGAGGAAGTACGCGAAGGCCTGCGGTGAGAAGTAGTCCTGCCCGATCCAATTCGCAGCGGCGAAGAACCACGTCGCGAGCCAGACGCGTCGGCGATCGGGCGTCAAGGCGCCGAACAGCACGACGAGGACCGCGACGAAGAGCAGATTGAAAAAGGTCGGCGCCCACGAGGCGAACGCGAGTGCGCTCGGGAAGCCCGCGAGCTCAGTGTAGAGGGCACTGAGCGCAAAGAAGCCGGGCCAGTTGTGGTATGCGCTCAGGAACTGGATGTTCGGATCTACCGAGCCGTGACGTTGGATGTAATCGACGATCCCGACGTGTTTCCAGGCCCACGAATAGCGCAGCGTGCCGTACGCGATCGACGGCGTTGCGTGAATGATCAGCACCAGCGCCGCGACGTGCAGGGCGAGGACTCCTTCGCGTAGCGCGCTCGCACGCAGCACGAGCGTGAAGCCGACGGTGAGCACGGCGAGCGCTGTATAGAACGTCCACGGGAGCGCGGGCAGGAGACCGAAGTCGCTGATGCGACCGAGATCGATCTGCGGGAGCGACGCCGACCAGAGCGCGAGCGCCAGAACGACGGGCACGAATGGCCTGCCCAGGTGAACGGCGGGTTGAGATCGCCACACCTCGCTGCGCCGGTGCACGCTCACGGACAGTCGGGCGAGCTCTCGAGTCGCCCCCGCGGCGCGTCCGGACACGTGCGGGCGGAGCTTGCCGCTGACGTAGCCGCCAAGCGTGATCGAAAGCCCGGCGAGGATCGTGATCGAACGTCGTGCCCCGGATCGATCCCCGGCGAGGATATGTCCGAGGTTGCGAACGACGCCGCGCGGCAAGACCCGCGTGCTGTAGATGCGTTCCGACGAAAGCCCCTCCGTCGATCCTGTGACAGACGTGAGGGCGGCCTTCGCCAGCCCTTCGGCGTAGCACCGTGTTTTGAAGTAGCGCCAGCTTGCCCGCTGCTCGGGAACGCGGTGCCAGACGCGAGCGTGCGGCTCGTAGACGATCTGCCGGCCCGGGAGCGCCTGCCGGGCGCGGATGCAGAACTCGGTGTCGTCGTTCCCGAGCGGATAGCCATCCGTCCGGCCCATCTCGGGGGCGAAGCCACCTGCAGCGGCGAACACTTCGCGCCGGAAGGACATGTTCGCTCCGATCACGTTTCGTACGGCGGCTCTGCGGATCGGCATGCCGCGGTACGTGCAGCCGACCACCCAGGCGAACTCGTCGGGAAACCACACTGGTCGTCCGGTCAGCCAATCGGCGAGGATCGCCCCGCCGACGCCGACGACGTCCGGGTCGGCATATGGCGCGACCAGCCGCTCGAGCCAGTCGGACTCGGCGAACGCGTCGTCGTCGAGGAAGGCCACGATCGCTCCACGCGTCGCCGAGATCCCACAGTTGCGGGCCCCCGACAGGCCGCGCGCTTCGTCGTTCGTGATCGAGAGTACGTCGGGCGCTGCGCCGCGGACTCGTCGGAGGAGGGCGGGATTGTGATCGACGACGACGGCGAGCTCCGCCGGCTGCCGCGACTGTCGACGGACCGAGTCGAATGCCGACAAGAGCGGATGGAATCGCTCGGTCGCGTATGTGCAGATCACGACCGACACCGTTGGTGCGTGGTTCGTCATCCGCGTTCGCCCAGAACAGGTTCGAGGTTCGCTTTCGTCCACAACCAGTTGTCAGCGTAGGACGGGGCCTTCGTCAAGATGCTCGCCGTGTGGCGGAGCCATACCAGGAGGACGAGCTCGCGAGTCGGCAGGCTTCCGTCTGGAAACGTCGCCAGAAACACTCGCTCGTCCTCGGTCCAGCCTGCAGCGAGCGCGTCGAGAACTACCTCCCCGAATTCACGACGACGTACGAGCATGCGGACCGCCAACATCAGCTGCGCGAGGTCGAGAGCCGGCAGGTCGCATGCGCGAGCCGACTCCCAGTCGAGGATGCCTCTGACCTTCAGACCGTCCGGGTCGAGGACGACGTTCGCGGGGACGTAATCTCCGTGAACCGAACACGTGATGACGTGCCGGCCGATCAACACCGAACGAAGCTCCGCCTTCAGGCGTTCGAGCTCTGCCGCGAGACGCGTGGTGCGCTTCGCGCGCGCCGCGTAACGCTCCAGGACGGTGAGGGGTTCATCGACCCAGTCGCAGAGAGTCGCCTGGTCCACGACAAGCTCCGTGCGGGTCAACCGATGCAGCTCGCCAATCGCTCCCGTAATCGACTTGAGAACTTCCTCCTGGTCGGCGCCCACTTCGAGCAGACGCGCGGCGTCGACGCCGGGCACGGCGCTCTCGACGATCGAGGGAATGTCGGACTCGCTCACGTCGAGCAGCCGGGGCACCAGCGCGCGCCAGTCACCGAGCCGAGTGTCCGCCGCAAGACGGCGCATCGCGGCCGCTTCACAGGCCAGAGCCTGTGCGGCGCCGACAGAGCCCGCAAGCTTGACCACCGCGCGGGGGGAGCCGCCGGGAGGCCCGACGAACGCAACTGTCTTGTCGGTCACGGTCCGGACGACCTTCTGAACTGCCCAGTCCGAACTCGACCGATCGTCCAGCCGGACGAGGATCGATCGCACCGCTGCCGTTGCAGCGGCGAGACGCCGCGCGCGGTTCGGCCGCTCCTTCACGTACTGCGCGAACGCCAGGAGCCCGCTGTCCGCGGCGGCGTTCCGAAAGGCGAAGAGGCCGCGGGGACGCCGCGGCCGTTGCTCGCCAGTTCCGGTCAAGACACCCGGCCAGCGGACGAAGAGCCCGACGGCAAGCGTCGTCTGCACGACGATCCACGCGATCGCGGGTCCGCGGATCCCATAGGGGCCGAGCAACACGAGGCTCGCCGCAATCGCACAGGTGCATTGCACTGCTCGAACCCAGATGAGGAGGGACAGGCGTTGTTCCGCTCGCCACACGCTCAGGTACAGGACGCTGACCATGTTCGGAATCGCCGAGAGCGCGAGCAGCCTGAGGACCGGCGTCGCCTGCCTCGCGTACTCCTCGCCGATCAGGCGAAGGATGAACGGGGCGGCCACCGCAACTCCGAGTGCCGCCGGGACGATGATCCGCGCGGTCTGCGCGAAGACACGCCGTGAGTAGTCCGCGAGCCGTTGGCGATCGGTGACGACCGAGACAACGAACGAGTTGCCGATGTTCGCGCTCGCAAGGTAGAGCGGCATCGTCATCACCCAGGCGAGCGTGAAGAAGGCATTCGCCGAACCGCCGAGCCGCTGCGTGACCGCGATCGGAATGAGTGTGCTCGAGGCGAGCCAGAACAGTCCGCCGAGATAGTCGGCCCCGACGAAGCGTCCGATCTGACGCGCCGTGGCAGGCCGCCGACTCCGGACCGGCGAATCAGCGTGTGCGGGAATCAGCCTGACGACGAGAAGCCCGTTGATCAGAACGAGCGAGAACAAGACGCCGAGCGTCCAGGAGGCGAGGATCCCGTAGCGTGGAAAGGTGGTCGCGAAGACGGCAAGCAGGCCGATCTTCGCGACTGCGTAGAGGGTGTTGTCCACCGGAACCCAGATCGCGTGCCGCAGACCGGTCAGCACCGAATCCTGAAGGGTGAAGACCGACCAGACTGTCGTCGCGGCGATGAGCCACAGCGCGAACCCGACGCTCGAGCGAAGGAACCCGAGCCGCGGCGCCCACAGATCGAGTCCGGCGAGAAAGACCGCAGCCGCAGCAGCCGACGCGACGATGCTGATCGCGTACGACCATGCGACGAGCCGCCAGGTCGCTCGGCCCGCGTCCGGCACGAAGCGTGTGAGAGCGCTCGAGAGATTGAGCTGGGCGATGCCGGAGAGCAGCAACATCGCTGAGATCGCCGCCGCGTTGAGCCCGACGACGGAAGGGCTGTACGTTCGGGCGGCGATGATCCAGTAGACAAGCCCGAGCGCCGACGCGAGTCCCGCGCTGAGCACCAGCGCGTAGCCCTCGCGATAGAGCGGCGTGCGCACGTGCGCGGCGAAGCGGGCGGTCGCTGCGGTGCGAACGGTCATGCCTGCGGGCTTAGGCGCTCCCGTAGGTACCGCGCGGGGCCGGTCAGCAGTCCGGCCAGCTCGCGGGCGGCTAGATCTTTACTGAGGCTGGGGGAGGAGCGGGCGCCCACGATGTGCGATGCGCCGGACGGTGCCCGCCGTCCGAGGTCGAGGAGGCGAACGGGGTCGTCCAGGACGATCTTGGTCAGATAGGCGCCGAGCCCTGCTCCGTAGTCGAACATCTGCCGCCGCAGTCCCGCAACGTCCCGTCTGTGGTAGTGGCGCACGACAGCCGCGGGCTGGTAGGCGATGGTGGCACCCGACGCGACGATGCCAAAGAACGCAGCCAGGTCGTCACCGCCGCGCGACCGCGTGCCGGCGCCGGTCGCAGGATCGAATCCGCCGAGAGCCCGCAGCGCCTCGGTACGGAACGCCATGTTCGCTCCGGAGCCGAAGGTCCCCGCCGCATATGGGAACAGGGCGTCGGGTGGTCGATTCCGTCCCAGGTCGAACAGCCTCGGCTCGTAGCCCTTGTTCAGGCCCACCCGCTCGTCGAGCCAAACCTGCGCGGCGGTCTCGAGCTCGGCCGGCACGATGAGGCCGGTGACGCATGCCACGTCTCGTTCCCACTCGAATGCGCGAGCGAGCTCGAGCAGCCAGTGGGAGTCGACATCGACATCATCGTCGGTGAAGGCGACGATCTCGCCGCGCGCCTCTCGCAGGCCCCGGTTGTGCGCCAGCGCCAGGCCGGGCCGCGGCTCGCGCACGTACCGAATCCGCAATCCGTCAGCACGGCGCCTCTCGACGAGCTTGCGAGCCGCGGGCGTTCGCGGTGCGTTGTCGACGACAATCACCTCGTAGCGCGGATGGTCGAGCGCGAAGACGGAGTCGAGAGTCGCTGCGAGTCGCTCCGGACGCTCCCGGGTGGCGATCACCACGGTCGCGAGACACGCGTCGGCTGCGGGCATGCTGCCCTTCGCCTCGTCGTCGCGTTCGAGCTGCGCGGCGAGCGCCGCACCGAGCGTCTGCCGGACGTGATCGGCTATCGATTCGCCGCGCGCAACGTTGACCGTTCCGAGAGGCGTCCCGCGAAACCGGACCAGCACGCGTGCGCGACGGTAGCTTCGCCCGCGTGCGTGCCAGTCGATCGCGTCGATCCACGGATCGGCAAGGTCGAGCTCGGCGACCAGGAACGGCTCAAAGGCGGCGGATGCCCGCCGCCGTCGGCGGCGACTCATCGGCCGCTCGGCCGCGGAGACGGCGCGCTGGCTCTAGCGGACGGGCGTGCATCCGATCGAACAGATGTGAAGCGCTCGCTCAGGATGACCCGCAGAATCCGCAGTCCATCCCGAACAACGTGGAGGTGACTCTGCCCGTGCAGCCGGCGTTCTTCGAAGCTCGGCACCTCTCGCACCGCGAGGTTCGTGCAAGCAGCCCTGATGTTGATGACCGCCTCGATCTCGAACCCATCGCAGTCGAGTTCGAAGTGCGGCAGGCAGTGGCGCCAGAAGGCGTTGTAGCCGTAGCACAGATCGGTGTAGCGAGTGCCGAATAGGAGGTTCACGAGGGAGCTGAAAAAGCTGTTCCCGAACCGCCGAAGAGCCGTGATGTCTGCGCTGCCGCCCCCGCCTCCGATGAAGCGTGATCCCTTTGCGAGATCAGCACCGTCTTGCAACGCATGGACGAAGCGTGGGATCTCGGCTCCGTTCGCCGAGCCGTCTGCATCGAGCATGACGATGATGTCGCCGCTCGCAGCGGCGAAGCCACACGCCAGGGCGTCACCCTTGCCCCGCGCCCGCTGGGCGACGATCCGGACCTCGGGGCGGCAACGCTGAGCCACGTTGGCCGTCTCGTCGATGGATGCCCCGTCGACCAGGATGATCTCGAAGACGTCCTCCGGGATGGTCGCCAGGACCGCGGGCAGATTGTCCGCTTCGTTGAGCGCCGGGATGACCACACTCACCCGGGGACCCGGGTGGGCCTGGGCGGCCGGCGATGTCCGGTCAACCGAGACGGGCGCCGACCGCTCGGGTGGTGTTTCGGGCTGCCGCAGAAGATCCGCCCTACGAGCACGCATCCTCTACCCCCGCGTATCGCGCTCAAGACTAGTACCGGAGCGAGGCGCGGCAAGGGTAGGCTTTCATTCGAGAGGGCGGAGGATCGCCCCGGTCTCCTCACTGTGGTTCGGAAAAGCCGATCAAGCGTTTTACGACGGCGCGCACGCCGAGATCGAGTGGCGTGAGCGGCAAGCGTTCGAAGCGGTATTCCGAATACGAACATGGCTCCGCTCCGAATCGCGTCTTGAAGAACGCGAGCGACGCGGAACGTCCCGTCTCTCCGAAGTGATAGTGGCGGCAACCGGCGTCGCACGCGTCCCTGATCGCCTGCTGATGCAGGAGGTAGTTGGCCCGGGTTCGACCGGCCGCATCCGCATCCATGACGCCGCGGGTGTAGTGCGCGTTCGCGCTGCGCAGCACGATTGCGGCCGCAACCGTGCGGTCGTCCAACCGGGCCAGCCAAACTCCGAACTCGTCACCGAGCGAACTGGCGAGTGACTGGAGCTTCAGGGCCGAGTCGCGACGGTGCCCACGCCAGCGTGTCAGCCAGGCAGGCTCGTGCTGGCGCGCGGCCCACCGCTCGAGCGAGCGGTCGAAGAGCTCGTAGTAGGCGTCCACATAGTTGCTCGAGGAACCTCGCTCGATGATGATTCCGGCTCGCTCGGCCTTGCGGACGTTCGCGCGCGCGCCGGCGGCAAAGCGCCTGCTCCAGACCTGGTCGAACCCGCCGGCGAGTGAGAGCACGTGGGCGAGGCGAGACACGCGTCGAACTCCCGGCATCCTGGCGGCCTCCCACTGAGGCGCCAGCAGAGGATTGGGTCTGATCAGCGTCCGGAGCGAGGGTCGGCTCATCAGGTCGTCGACGACGATGGCAACGTCCTTGTGTGTGACTCCGCCCTCGCCGAGGGGACCGCCGATGCCCCAGCCCTCGGCGTAGGACGAGCGCACGGAGAGCGCACCGTCACCGAGCCCGTTCCGGCGGACCAGCGGCAGCACGAGCCTGCGCCCGCCGGCTGTCTCGTAGAGCCTGCTCGCGTCGACGTAGCCGCCGAGCGAGCACCGGCTCTCGAGCCAGGCGGCCGACTGCGTGACGAGAGCGTTCGGGTCGGAGTCGAGCACTTCCTTCCATACGTCGCCTGGGACCGGGCTCGTGACACGCAACACGCGTGCGTTCATCGCCGAATCAAGCGCGGCCTGCGGGCCGCGAGGGTGTAAGCGCGACGAGAAGTGCGCCAGACCCGAGTGCGCATCGGCTCACGCAGCGGCGCGAGAGGCGCCCCGCGACGGTCGAGCCACTCGGCGAGTCGCGTCAACGACGTCGTGCGCCGCACCATTAGCCGAGGGAGGGCGAGCGGGTCGTCCTCCGTCGAGCTGAGCGCGTTCTTGACCGCGCATGCGGAGTCGTAGCCGGACTCGTCGACGAGCCGGCGCACGGCCCGGCTCAAGTACCCGTGCGGGTAGGCGAACGAGTGCACCGCTTCCTGTAGCACGTCCTCGAGCAAGAACTTGCAGGATCGGATCTCGGTGCGGGCGGCCGCGAGGGCGAGCGTGTCGAGCTGTGGGTGAGTGTGGGTGTGGCCTCCGATCTCGATCCCCTGATCGTGCACCTCCCGCAGCCTGGCGGAGTCGAGCCATGCGCCGGCGGGTCTGACCCGCGCCGGCGGGTGCGCATCTTCGAGGAAACCGGTCGTCACGTAGAGCGTGGCCGCAAGGCCCCGGTCACGGAGGAGCGGCATCGCCGAATCCTCGAAATCGGCGAGGCCGTCGTCGAAGGTGATTACGACGGCGCGTCCCGGCAGCGGGGCTCTCCCCGCCACCGCCTCCGCGTAGCGGGACACCGTCAGCGCGATCGCGCCGCGTTCGGCGATCAGATCCAGGTGGTGCAGGAAGACGCGCGGTGTAACCGAAAACGGCCGGATCCACGCAGGCGGATCGTCCGAGACGGAGTGGTAGACGAGGATCGGGACTACTGTCTTGATAGGCGTGAGCGAGCTCCAGCGATGAGTGAGCTGCCAGCATTCTCTTTCAGCCACGATGACCCAGCAATGACCGTCGACGAACTCTGCACGCTCGTCGAGGAGCGCGCCCATTCGCTGGGTCATCGTCTCGAGCCGTGGCAAGACACCGGTGACATGGCGACGGTCTCTCGGCGTTCCAAATGCACGATCTGCGGCCGAACCGTCTACGTCCGGATCGAGGGCGGGCTGCTCGGGGCGGCCGGCGCAGCGAATGTCGAGGCGTGCTCCGCGCCGGAGTAGTCTCGTCCGGATGGGGTGGTCGAGCACCATCGTGGTTGCACGCACGCCAGCTGAAATCGAGGCGATCCGTGCGAGCTGGCAGACATTCGACCTGCCGACCGTCCACCACGATGTCGACTTCTACCTCGCGAAGCTCCGCGCGCGGCCGACGGTTCTGCGACCGCACGCGATCTTGCTCGAGCGAGATGGTCGACCCGTTGCGATCGCGATCGGCCGGCTGGAGGAGGGCACACTTGCCTGCAAGTTCGGTTACCGGACGGTGTATCGGCCGACGATGCGCCTGCTTGTCATGCGGCCGGGCTTCCTGTTCGAACGGGATCGGGAAGGCTCGGGCCGGAAATTGGTCGCCGAGGTCTTGGCCTCCCTTGCCGGTGGCGAGGCGGACGCCGTGTCCTTCTATGGCCTCGAGTCCGACTCGAGTCTCTTCCACGCTGCGACGGAATTGCCGCCCGTGATCTCTCGCGGGCGGTTCGTCGTACGCGAGCCTCACTGGAAGCTCGAGCTGCCCGAGTCGTTGGATGCGTTCCTTGCCTCGCGGTCACGACGTGCCCGTGGCGAGATCCGAGGCATCGGCAACAGACTCACTCGGAAGTACGGCGCGCGAATGTCGACGCGAGTGTTCCGGTCGGTGAGCGAGCTGGATCAACTCTTCGCCGACCTGGATCGGGTCGCGCTGAAGACATACCAGCGTGCGCTCGACGCCGCCTTCACCGATACGGAGGAGCGCCGGGAGACGATGGCGCTCGCTCTGAGCCGTGGTTGGTTCCGCGCGTACGTGCTCTACATCGACGGCGAGCCGGTTGCGTACCGGACCGGATTCCTCTACCGCGGGACCTTCACTGGGGCGCAGACCGGTTACGATCCGGCGTTCCGGAGCGATCGGGTCGGGACATATCTCCTTGTGAGGTTGATTGAGGATCTGTGCCAGGAGGACACGGCTCGGGTCCTCGATTTCGGATGCGGTGAAGCGGAATACAAGCGGCGCTTCTCGACCTGCGGCTCGGAGGAGGCACATCCGATGGTCTTCGCACCGACGTTCACAGGCATCCGGGTGAACGCGACAAGAACGGCGATCGCGGCCGCGGATGGGCTCGCCAGGAAAGCGCTCGAGCGGGTCGGCGTCTCGGGACCGCTCAAGAAGCGGTTGCGCGCTGCGTCATCGGCCGGCCTGAACCGGTGACGCTCGATCAGAGGTGAAACGCCGCGCGCATGCTTCGGGCTCCGGCGGCGTTGGCAATGTGCCGTGCGCAGGGCGGGTGCAGTAGCGCTCACGAGGCGGCTGCGAGCAGCGACTCGCCGCGACGCGTGTACGCGGACGCGCGGACCGACCGCCAGAACGCGAGCGAATCCTCCAAGAACGTGCTCGCCTCCGCCGTGCGGCCCTGCTCTACCAGCCACTCGGATGCCCACAGACGCCCCAGCGCGGCGCTCGAGGCGGCACCCATCTCGTCGAGTTGCGCCACCGCCCCCGCGAAGTCACGGTCGATCATCGACGCCCCGGACGCCAACCACGCGTTCGACGGCATCGAGCGGATCGCGGTGTCGAGCCGCGCCTCGTCGCCCGTGCGTCGCGCGGCGTACCACGCTTCGAGCACCCATTGGTCGAGGTACCCCGACCGCGTCTCCTCCCACGCCTCGAGCAGCTCGCCGACCAGCCGGTGCGCCGCATCGAGCTCGCCGAGCTCCGCGTGGAGACGCGCGCGGAACGCGAGCGGGTCGCAAAAGCTCTGGAAGCTTCGTTTCTCACCGACCAGCTCGACGGCGCGGTCCGCATCGGCCACCGCCTGCGCCACATCGCCTTCGGCGATCGCCATGCGCGCCCGGCAAACGCGCGTCTGCGGCTCGATCCAGAACGGCGACTCAGCGTAACCCGGTATGAGCTCGTCGACCATGGTCCGCGCCTCGTCCCACACGCCGGCGACCTCCGAGTCGATCGCAATCTCGGTCGCAAGCCACCGCGTCGGCTCCTCGTAGCCGATTGCTCTCGCGATCTCGAGTGCTTCACGATGCAGCTCACCGGCGCGTCGCAACTGGCCTTGGCACACGAGGATCGACGCGAGGTTCCCCATCGCCCGCCCGTACTCGGGGCCGCCCGCGCGGCGCGCGATCGTACAGCTCGCCTCCAGGTCGTCCACGCCGCCGGCATCGCCCATCGAACAGCGTGCGGTGCCAATCGTATTCAGCGCGTGCGAGCGCATGTCGTCGCGCCCGAGCTCTTCGGCGAGCGCGAGCGCCTGGCGGGCGAGCCTCGTCGCCGGCTCGTACTCGTCCGCCAGCATCGCGAACCGGGCGAGGTTCGCGAGCACGCGCAGGCGCGCGTCGTGGTCCCGCATGTTCGCCGCGAACTGCTCGGCGCCTTTGAAGTGCGCGACGGCGCTCTCGCGGTCGCCGCGAAGCCAGCGGTACTCGCCGAGCACCATCTCTGCTCGCGCCGCGTCGTCGACGTCGCCGGCGATGAGCGCGTCGCGCGCGCGGAGGAGGAATCGATCGCCGGACAGGTCGACGTAGGTGGTCGCCTCCGCATGCTCGAGTGCGAGGCGCGGCCACTCGAGGTCGTCCTCCGGCGTCAGCGACAGCGCCTCCTCGTAGAAGCGTGTCGCGTTCACGAACGCGTTGAGAGCGACGGCCCGCCGGCCGGCGTCACGCAGCGCGGCCCGCGCGCGGCGCGCGAGCTCGCTGACGTCGAGACCCACCACACGTGCGTACTCGAGGGCGCTCATGTAGTGGTGCGCGAGCAGCTCCGCCGCGTCGTCGGCCCGCACGCGCGACTCGATCCACTCGGCGGCGCGCTCGTGCCGCTCAGCTCGGGCCGCACGCGGGATCTGCGCGTACGCGACGTCGCGGACGAGGACGTGCCGGAACGCGTACTGCTCGTCGCCCTCGACGGACGAGCGCCGGTCGCGTCGCACGAACTCCTTGCGTTCGAGCGCACGCAGCACGTCGTCCACGTCGTCAGCGCGAACGGCTCGCGCCGAGCAGCGCGCCGCGCCAGAACACCTTGCCGACGACAGCGGCGTCCTGGAGCAGCTCCTTCTCCGCACGCGACAGCGCGTCGAGGCGCGCGGAGATGAGTCCCTGAAGCGAGTCGGGCACGGGGAGCTCGCCGTCCGTGACGGAACCGCGCTCGGCGACGAGGCGCGCGAACTCCTCCGCGTAGAGCGGGTTGCCGCCCGCGCGCGCGAGGACGGCCGCCTGCACGTCGGCGGGCAGCACGGCGCGCTCGAGGACGGCGTGCACGAGCTCGCGCCGTCTCGGCCTCCGACAGCGGCGCGAGCGAGAGCGTCGTCGCGTTCGGCTTCCCGCCGCCCCAGTGCGCGCGGCGCGCGAGGAGCTCCGGCCGTGCGGTCGCGACGACGAGGAGCGGCACGTCGGTCGCCCAGTCGACGAGGCCGTCGACGAAGTCGAGCAGGCCGTCGTCCGCCCAGTGGAGGTCCTCGAACACGAGCACGGTCGGCCGCTCGTCGGCGAGCCCTTCGAGGAACCGCCGCCAGCCGGCGAACGCCTCGGCACGGCGGTCGGAGCCGCCGCCGTCCTCGGCGACGCCGATCAGCGGGCGCAGCATCGATCGCGATCCAGTCGACGTCCTCGAGCGGCGGACGACGCGCGCGACGACCTCGTGCAGCTTGGTCTCGGCGACATCTGCGGGATCGCTCTCGAGGATCCCGGCTTCGGCCTTGACCATCTCGCCGAGCGCCCAGTAGCTGACGCCTTGGCCGTAGGGCAGCGAGCGCCCCTGCCGCCAGCGGATCAGCTCGGGCTCGCGCTCGATCGCGGCCGAGAGCTCCTGCACGAGGCGGCTCTTGCCCATCCCCGGGACGCCGACGATCGTGACGAGCTGCGGCTCGCGATCGGCGCGGGCACGCGAGAGCGCGTCGAGCAGCTGGTCGAGCTCGCGCCCGCGCCCGACGAGCCGCGTCCGGGGCCGCAGCTCGACGTCGACGCCGAACAGCGAGCGTGCGGCCACCGCCTCCCAGACGGCGACCGGCTGCCGCTTGCCCTTCGCCTCCACCGGCGCGTGCGGCCGGTACTCGATGGCGCGATGCGTCGCGCGGTGCGTCGCCTCGCCGACGAGGATCCCGTTCACCGGCGCCGCGCTCTGGAGGCGCGCGGCGGTGTTGATGACGTCGCCGGCGACGAGCCCCTCGCCCGTCTCGGGCCGCGCGCCGACGGTCACGAGCGCCTCGCCGGTGTTCACGGCCAGCCGCACCTCGACGCCACTCTCCTCGACCGCCCAGTCGCGAATCGCGAGCGCCGCGCGAACTGCCCGCTCCGGGTCGTCCTCGTGCACGGCCGGTGCGCCGAAGACGGCGACGACGGCGTCGCCGATGAACTTCTCGACCGTGCCCCCGCGCCGCTCGAGCTCCGCGCGAACGCGGGAGTGGAACGACGACAGCTCGGCGCGCACGTCCTCCGGGTCGAGCCGCTCGGCGCGTGCCGTCGACCCGACGAGGTCGCAGAAGACGACGGTGACGACCTTCCGCTCCTCCAGGCGCGGAGCCGCGTCAGCAAGCCGCTGTCCGCACTCGGAGCAGAACTTGGCGGCGGCCGAGTTCTCGGAGCCGCACGACGGACAAACGTTCACGAGGCGCCCTCTGGCACAGCTGTAGAGCGTATGGCACCGGCGACCGAGAAATGCGTAGCGAGAGGCGGCCACAGCGCGAAGAGCCACGTCTCTGCTCGCCAGACTCCGGGAGAGCGCGCCTGTCAGCCACGGAGGTACGTCAGGACGGCGACGACGCGTCTGTGATCCGCGTGGGATTCGCCTATCCGGAGCTCGCTGAAGATGTGCCGCACGTGCGCCTCGACTGTCTTCGGACTGAGGTGCAGCTGCTCGCAGATGCCCTTGTTCGACCGGCCCTCTGCCATGAGGGCCAACACCTCGCGTTCCCGTCCGGTGAGCTCGTCGAGCGGTCCGCTTCTGTCAGCCCGTTTGAGGAGTCTGGAGACGATTGTCGGATCGATCACGCACTCGCCCTCTGCGAGCCGCGCGAGCGCATCCGTGAGCACGGCGAGGTCGGAGATGCGTTGCTTGAGCAGGTATCCCACGCCGCCGGGGTGCTGCTCGATCAGGCGCATCGCGTACCGCGGCTCGAGGTAGTGGGAGAATGTTGGCGACGCCGATCGCGCCGACGAGCAGCGCGACGGCGCCGAGGCCGAGGAACAGGCCGTTGAAGGCGCCCTTGCGCGTCGACCTCGCGCGACGAGTGCGTCGGAGGGCTGGCTGACGTCGACCTCGCTCGGGTTCTCGGGGTTGGCGGTGGCGGCGAGCACGTTGTCGACGGCGGTCGACGTCTGGACGGCGTCGCGCGCGCGCACGTAGATCGTCGGGTGCGTCGGGTGGCCGTCGAGTAGCCGAGGTAGCGCTCGGCGGCGGGCGAAGCCGATCAGGACCGAGCTGTCGATCTCGGGGGCGAGCACGACGGGCTCGAGGATGCCGGTGACGTAGAACCACATCCCGCCGACCCAGATCCGCTCGCCCGGATAGATCCGGTCGATCCCGAGGCGCTGTGCGGCGGCGGCGCCGAGCACGCAGACCGGCTCGCTCGCGGTCGCCGCGTTGAGGAAGCTCGCCCTGCGCGAGCTGGTGCCGACGGCGCCCGCAGGTTGAGGCGTCGTGGCCTGACGCCGATCGCGTTCGTGTTGATCGACGGGATCAGCGGGCTGCGGTAGGCGTTGACGTTGCGATCGAGCCGGTGTCGGCGCACGTCGAACACCGGGCCGATCCGGCCGATCATCCCGGGCGCGGCAGAGCGGCAGCGGGACGCTCTGGCCGGTGAAGCTCTGGCCGGTGCGTGACGTCGAGCAGGTTGGTGCCGAGCGTGTTGATCTCCGCGAGGAGTCCCGCCTGCGACGAGGAGGAGAGGCCGAGGACGGCGACGATCGCGGCGACGCCGATCGCGATCCCGAGCGCGGAGAGGGCGGCGCGCAGCCGGCGCGTGCGAACCCCGATGCTCGCGAGCCGGGCGAGGTCGACGAGCCGAAGCCGCGTGCGGGGTGAGGCTGGCGGTGTCGTTCACGTCACGAGCCGTCGTTGACGAGCGCGAACGCGGCGGCCGCAGCGCCCTGCGACGGTCGCGGTGACGACGTAGCCGCCGGCGTGTGCCGTTCGCGACGAACGGGGGAGCGATCGCGATGCCGTCGGCGTCCGTGCGGACGCTCACCCGCGTCGGGTGCGACGTCTCGAGAAGCTGTCCGCTCGGCCCGACGCGGGCGCCGTGAACGTGACGAGCGACATCGCGCGACGGGGTTGTGGTGCGCGTCGGTGACGAGCACGGCGAGCGGGATCGTGAACCGCGTGCCGACCGTGGTCGACTGGCGGCGGCGCCCGCGGTGACGTCGGCCGGCGGGCCGGCGCGGTTGCGAAGCGTGAAGCCGAGCCGTGCGCTGGCTGACGTTCGGCGCGTCGCGGTCGCGGCGAACGTGCCGGCGGTCGCGTTGGCGGTGAGCGAGGGTGAGGTGGCGACGCCGTGCGCGTTCGTCGTCGCCGTCGCCTGGGACGCGCCGCCGGAGAACGTCGCGCCTGCGCCGCGCTGCCGCGGCGGACTGGGCGCCGCCCGAGCCGAGCGTGAAGGTGACGGTGGCGCCCGGCGACCGGCGGGCCGGCCGCGTCGAGGACTCTGCACCTCGAGCGGCGGGCGGTAGCCGCGGTTCGACCTGCGCCGAGTTGCGTCTTGCCACTCCGACGGTGGCATCGCGGCGGCTCGGCCGGCGCAGATTCTCGAGCGAGAACGGTGCACGGGTTCATCGACGCTGTCGACGGTGGCCGTGGCCGGTGAACGTGCCGGCGACGGTGCCGGCGACGAAGCCGCGGCGACGTGGCGTACTCCGTCGGCGTCCGTTAGCTCGGCTGCCTGCGCGCCGCCGCCGCTGAAGCTTGCGCCGGCAGCGGAGTCCCCACCGGCAGTGCCTGCCGACCCGGCGCCAAGAGCAAACGTGACGGTCGCCGCCGGCGACCGGGTTGTCGTCGGCGTCGAGCACGCGTACCCTGAGCGGCGCCGTATAGCGCGGTCGCAACGGTGGCCGACTGCACTCAGCGATGAGAGCGGCACGATCGTCGCGGGCACTCCGCTCGCGCGTGTTGACGAGCGAGAAGATGACGGAGCCGTACGGGCGAGGAGGCGGTGACGAGATACCTGCCGGCGCAGCGTGTTGGCGGTGAACATCTGACGCCGGCGCGGTGCCGGACGCGTCGGTGCCGACAAGCACGGCGTTCGAACCACTCGCCGAGAATGTCGCCGCTCGGGCCGCTTCGCGGGAGCCGCGAACGTGACGGCGATGCCCGGCCAGCGGCGTCGTGATCGGACAGCCGTTCGGGTTGCTGAGTGCGACCTGCAGGTCGGTCTGCGAACGGCGATGCCGAGCCTCGCGCTCTGGGGCGTGCCGGCGACGAGCGCTGAGGGTGCTCGGCGGGTTGTAGGTCGGACAGGTCGGCGTCGACGTCGTGTCCGGCGGGGACGCCGCCGCCGGGACGCCGCCCAGCATTGCCCCGGCACCGCCGAGGATCAGGGCGGGGGCGAGAAGCCAGCTCGACATAGACCGTGTAGGCGTCCGGAACGGTCGGATCTTCATCACGTCACTCCTCACCGGCCGCTGGATCGGCCTCGTCGTCATCGCCTGCGGTCAGTGCGGACTGCGTCCTCGCGAGCGATCCGGGGTCGGAGACGATCCGCCCGTCGAGCAGCACGATCTGGCGGGGAAAGCGGGCTGCGATCTCGTGCTCGTGCGTGATCACGACGATCGTCGCGCCCCTCGGCGTTCAGCTCCTCGATCAGCGTCCATGATCGACTGGCCGGTGACGCTGTCGAGATTGCCGGTCGGCTCGTCGGCCAGCACGATCGCCGGCCGACCGACCAGCGCCCGCGCGATCGCCACGCGCTGGCGCTCGCCGCCCGAGAGCTGCGTCGGCGGTGCGGCAAGTCGGTCGCCGAGACCCGACACGGTCGAGCGCCTCGGCAGCCCGCTCGCCGTCGCTCCGACGCCGACGACGCCCGAGTAGAGCAGACCGTCGGCGACGTTCTCGAGCGCGCTCGAGTGCTCGGCGAGGAAGAACTGCTGGAAGACGAACCCGATCCGCGTCGCGCGCACCGCAGCCAGCTCCTGATCGGCTAGCTGCGCGACGTCGAGGCCGGTGATCGAGACCGCGCCCGAGGTCGGACGCTCCAAGCGTGCCCATCAGGTGCAGCAGCGTCGACTTGCCCGACCCGGAGGGGCCGACGATCGCGACCAGCTCGCCACCGCCGACGCAGAAGCTCACTCCTTGCAGGGCTGGTATCGGCGGATCCGATCCGTACGTCTTCGTCACCGACTCGAGCTCCAGCACCGGAACAACGTCGAGCCTCCGTTCCGGCCGCGCTCATCGTCACGGTCGGCGCCTCGCTCGTCATGAGGTCGGTACCACCGCGCGTTGGCCGGCGGCGAGGCCCGAGCCGCTGATCTGGACGAGTCCTTCCGCGTCGTCGAACAAGCCGACAGTGACAGCCACGAGCCGCCGTGCGCCGCCCGCTTCGGCTTCCTCGACGGCATAGCCGCCGCCCGCCAGTGCCACCAGTGAGTTCACGGGCACCGCGAGCACGTTCTTGACGGTGGCGGTCGTGATCGAGACGTCGACCGGCGCCTGGTCGAGCCTGCCCGTCGCAGCGGGGTCGGTCGGGCTTGACGTCGACTTCGATCGTCGGCGTGCTCGAGCCGCCGCCGCCGCCCTGGTCGCTGCTCGACGGTGTCGTCGCGACGGTGCCGACGACCGAAACGTGTCCGGGCGTCGTCGAGTTGTCGGGCAGCGTGATCGCGACCGGATCGCCGACCTTGACACTCGTCTGCTGCGAGGCGTCGAGCGCGATCGACACCACTCGCCGAGTCGAGCTGACGGCGAGCACCGGTCCGGGCTGCACCGCGGCGCCCGCCGTCGGTGTCACGCTCGTCACACGCACGGCGCCGGGCTCGAACACCACTGAGCCGAGCAACAACTGCCCCGTCGGCGCCACCCCGTGCGCCGACTGAAACTCTCTGATCGCCGCCCCGGTGCCCGCGGTGAACGCGTTCCCGAAGGGCGCCGCATCGCCGAGAGCTCGAAGGTTAGCGTTCAGCTCGGCGACGTCTCTGCCGGGGGACATGCCGGCCGCGAACGCCCGCCACACGGTCGTGCCGCCGTAGAGGAGCACAACCGGCTGGCCGCTGATCCCGTAGAGCGACTTACCGCGCCTGACGATCTGACCGGCCGCCGGGAGCATCGTGTAGACGGAGGTCTGCCCGTAGTCGGCCGCCGACGACTGCGCCGAGGACAGGGTCTCCTTCGCACCGGCCAATGCGGTCGTCGCGGCGACGACGGCGTGCTGGTCAGCTTGTACCTTCTGACTGGCCGCGGTGAACGTCTGCTCGTCGGTCGCCACCGTCTGCGCGCCGGTTGCGCACACCCCGGCGCTTGCACCCGATCCGCCTGACCCGCCCGTCGAGCCGCCGCCGCTCTCGGCCGCGTTGACGCCACTGCAGTCGATCGCGAGCTTCCGCCGGTCGGCAGCCAGCGTTGCGCGCGCCTGCTCGAGTGCCCCGCTGTCTGTCGTTAGCGCGGCCTGCGCCGTTTCCAGCGAGGACTGCGCCGACGACGCCGCTTGCTGCGCCTGCCGGACGTCTGACGGAGCGGTGCCGGCCGGGACGGCGATCGTCGAAGCGTCGGCGTAGCCGAGCGTCGCGCTCACCTGGGTCTGCGACGACAGATCCCGCTTCGTCACCAGGACAGTCGACGTGGGCACGCCGTTGTCGAGGCTCCGGGCGCTCGACGTCGGCGTACCGGCGAACGGGTTGACCGACGCGATCGTCACCGCACCCAGAACGACGACTCCCATTCCCGCTGCGGCGAGCGCACGACGCCGACCAGATGCTGAACGCAGCGCGATCACTTGTTCACTGCTCCCGGGAGCTTGCCCTGACAGGCCTTCTGTGCCGCCTGGAAGGTGGTCGAGTTCGGGTTGAGGTCGTTGCCGGCCCCGCCGGCGTGGATCTTGAGCCCCACACCGCCGCCCGAGAACGTCGGGTCGGGGAAGTCGGGCAGACCGTGCTTGCGCATGCACCCGGAGAACGCGAGCGCGTGCTGCTGTGCCCGGGCCAGTTGAGCAGGAGTCGGTTGACCGCCATTCGGCAAGAGCTTCTGACAGGCCTGCTGCGCGGTCTGGAACCTCGGCGAGTTGGGATCGATCCCCGAGCTGGGGCCGATCTGGATCGCACCCTGGCTGTTCGGGTCGGGGAAGTTCGCAACCCCATGCGCACGGATGCAGGCGGCGAACCTGGCTCCGTTCTGCGCCTTGTCCAGCTCCATCGTCACGCCGCCCTGACTCCCACTCGCGGGTCCGCCCTGCGCAGGGACACCGGAGGACGCCGTTCCGCTCGGCGTCGTGGTCGAGCCAGGCGCGCTCGCCGAACCGAGGCTGGCGACCTTCGGTGACTGGGAAGCTCCGCCACATCCGCTGGCAAGAAGCGCGAGCGCCGCGAGCGCGAACACCGCCACAGGAACCCACGTGACACGCGATCTCATCAGCGGTTCGGTCCGAACGGCTCGGTCACGGGCCCAGCCTGATTTGCGGCCCGACCTTGGGGAACAGCGACCAGCACGACTTGTAGGCGGACTTGAAGAGCGGCGAGTCGGGATTCAGCTGTTGCAGGCTGCCGAGCGGAAGTTCTCCTTGGCCGTTCGGGTCGGGGAAGTTCGAGACGCCGTGCTTGCGCATGCAGGCGGCGAGCACCGCGAGGGCCTGCGCTCGCTGCGCCTGCTGGGCGGGCGTCAGTTGCGGTGGGCCGCCGCCGGGCTGGTACTTGGCGCAGGCCCGCTGCGCCGTCTGGAACTGCGGCGACCCCGGGTCGACGTTGCCCGTGATCATGAAGCCGTGGCCGCCCGGGCCGACCGAAGCGGCGATGCCGTGCGCGTTCATGCAGGTTGCCCACGCGACCGGGCTCGGCGCCTGCGGTGTAGTCGTCACTCCGGGCGACGTGGTCGCGGCGCCCGTCGTCGGCTCCAGGCTCGCCACCGAGGGACCCTCGGAACCGCCGCCGCAGCCGGCGCTCACCACAGCGAACGCCCCCGCCACCGCTGCGAGCACAAAGACGTGACCGGCCGGCACCCCCTCCAGGAAACCGTCCGACTCTAAAACGGCTGTGAAAGGCTTCTAACGAATCGTTGAAAGTTGCAGGCGCAGAATCGTGCCGCCGTCGGACGCGCGGTCGACGCTTACGCTGCCGCCGTGCGCGTCGGCGATCTGCTTCACGATCGCCAAGCCGAGCCCGGCGCCCGGCATTCCGCGCGCTGCAGCCGAGCGGTAGAAGCGGTTGAAGACGAACGGCACGTCTTCGTCGGCGATGCCAGGGCCGCGGTCGCGCACCTCCACCAGCCCATCGCGAACAGAGACGTCAACGGTGGCGCGAGCGGGGCTCCACTTGCGGGCGTTGTCGAGCAGGTTCGAGACTGCTCGTTCCACGCGTTCCGGCACCCCGGTCACCGTCGACGGTTCCAGGTCAGTGCGGAAGGACAGGTCGATCGCCCGTCTCGCCGCCCGATCGACGGCGACCTGCACGATCTTGTCGAGCCGAAACTCGTACGGAGCAACATCGCGTTCTTCGCCGCGTGCCAGCTCAACAAGCTCCGCGACCAATGTCGTCATCGCCTCGAGCTCCTCGTTCACATCAGCCATCAACTCCACACGCTCGCCGGCATCGAGCGCCCCGGGATGCGCGAGCAGCTCGAAGTTCGCCCTCAACGAGGCGATCGGTGTCCGGAGTTCGTGCGACGCGTCGGCCACCAGTTGGCGCTGAGTGCGAAGCGACGCCTCCAGACTGGCGAGGAGCTCGTCCAGCCGTGCCGACAGGCGGCTGATCTCGTCGCGCCCGCGCTGACCGGTCCGTTCGCTCAGATCGCCGGTCGCGACGATCCGTTCGGTCGTGTCCGTGAGCCGGCGCAGCGGCGCTACCGCCCTGCCGGAGACGAGCGCGCCAAGCAGCGCAGCTGCACCGATGCCGCCAAGACAGATAAAGACGAGTAGCCAACGTAAACGGGAGAGATTCCGATCGACGTCGAGCAGCGGGCGCGAGATCCTGATCGTCTCATTCGGCAGGGTCAGCGTCAGCACCCGCGTGGGCACGCCCTTGACCGTTTTGGTGCGGAACCTCGGCGGCGCCTCCGACCGGGTAGCGGCGCCGGTACGCCGAGTGACCTGTACCTGGACAGCTGTCGCGGAGTGCGGCAAGACGAGTCCGAAGTTGCCCTTGAGGTGAACCGCCCGGCGCGCGCCAGGCGCGTCCATAACCGCCGTGCCCCCTCCCGCACTGCGCCGTGGGACGAAGGTCACGCCGTGCTGCACTGCTGCTGCTCCAGGAGGCCCGACCACCTCGTTGAGCGGCGCAAGCATCCGGCTCTCGCTGAGATCGCTGTCAACCTGTTTCATCAGCTCATGCCGATCGGTGTAGTAGACGGCAAAGGAGGCGCCGACGATCCCGACCGCCACCGCGACCGCAGCGAGCACCGTCAGGCGCAGGCGGAAGCTCATCGCTCCCTCAACGTGAAACCGACACCTCGAACGGTCTGGATCAGCCGCCGCTCGCCACCGTCCTCGAGCTTCCGGCGCAGATGCCCGACGAACACGTCGAGCGAGTTCGACGACAGCGACGCGTCGTACCCCCACACGCGCTCATAGATCAGGCGGCGCGCGAGCACCTGGCGTGGATGCCGCAGGAAGAACTCGAGCAGCTCGAACTCGATCGGGCTCAACTCGACCTCCCGCTCGCCTCGGCGCGCGTCGCGGGTCAACAGGTCGAGCTCCAGATCGGCAAACACCAGCGACTCACCGCTACCGCCGGACCGGCGAAGCAGCGCGCGCACGCGCGCCACCAACTCCTCATTCGCGAAGGGCTTGACCAGATAGTCGTCGGCCCCCGCCTCCAGACCGGCCACCCGGTCACGCACCGCATCCCGCGCTGTCAGCATCAGCACCGGCAACTGATCGCCCTCGGCCCGCAGCCGCTCACAGACGTCGATGCCGTCGCTGCCCGGCATCATCAGATCCAGCACAACAAGGTCAAACGCCCGTGCGCGCAGCCGCGACAGCGCCTCCGTCCCGTCCTCGGCCACCTCGACCTCGAACCCTTGCGCGACGAGTACACGCCGCACCGCCCTCCGCAGACCCGCGTCGTCGTCAACAACCAGAATCGCCACGATCGAAGTGTGCTCCCGCTCTCTGAAACCAGCCTAAAGACACGACCCGGATTCCGTGCCGATCCCGTGAGCGCGTCACCCGGTCCCGTCGTTCCGACCAGGCGACAGAACCAGCTGACGGGGACATGCTCCGAAGGCAGGTTGTCCGGCCGCAGCAGCGGGAGCCACGTCCCGCGAGCCAGAGAGCGGGCGTGACACGGTCGCGGGTCAGGGTGTCCCACAGGCGGCCTCGGCTCGCCGGAACGCGGGCGACCGGACGTCGATATTCCCACTCCGGATGCCGATCTCGCCGCTGGTGAAGACCGGGTCGGGGAAGTTCGGAAAGCCATGCCGGCGGATGCACTGCGCCGTGGCGAGCGCCCCCTGCCGCTGCTGCTCCGTGATCGGCGGGGGCGGCGAGCCGCCGATCAGCGCCTGCTGACACGCGCGCAGCGCGGCCTGAAAGGCCGGCGACTGCAGATCGATGCTCGACGGGACAACGATCCCGTGGATCGTGTTCGAGGCGCCAGCCCTCCGAGCGCGGTTCGGACTCGGGTCGGGAAAGGTCGCCAACCCATGCGAGCGCACGCACTGGGAGAACTTGAGCTTCGCGCTGTACCCGCTCGACCCGGTTGTCGTTGCTCCAACACTCGACTTCGAGGTCGACGAGCCGACACTCGCAACACCCGACACCGACGACCCCCGCCGCAACCCGCGGCGACCAAGCAAAGACCCGCGAGGCCCGCAGCCGACACCAGAACACGACGGACCACGAGACACATTGAAGCCACCGACTCTAAAACCGCCCTAAAGCAGCTCTAACGACTCAACAAACCGACTCCCTTGATTGCTACGCGCAGAGACCGTGAGGTCAACCTCGGCTGAGCCTGCCGCTTGCCGCTGTCCCACGAGGCGTAGCCCGAGCCGATCGTGACGAATGCGTATCCCACGAGCTGGCGGTCGGCCTCGCCGACAATGACGAACGTCTCCGGGTCTTCGACCCAGTTGGCGGACTTGGCTCGACGCGCGCTCATCGGTGCCGTACTCCGTTCCTCTTGATCCGCGGTTCCCGCTTACCCTTCGTTGCTCCCCTATTACTCCCGCCCAGCCATCGCCAACAGTTTTGTTTCGGGATTGGCGTCGGCTGCGACCTCGATCGGCGGCGCCCGAGCGCTTAAAGACGACGGCATCCACTTTTGATCCCTAGGTCGCAGGTTCGATCCCTGCTCGGCCCAGCAGAGGTCATGCCCCGACGAGCTCGTCGATGTCCGCGGCCGCGGTCTCGAGCGCGACCGAGATCTCCGCGCGCTCGGCGTAGACGTCGAGCAGCGCTTCCACCCACCGGCTCGCAATCTCGAGGTAGCGCGGGGCAGGCGTGACGAGCACGAACGCGTCGCGCTCGATCAGCGTCCTCGCGACATCGTAGAAAGCGCCCCAGCCTGACGTGTGCTCACGGAAGCGGTCGTCGTCCCAGATGCTCGAGCGGGTCGGGTTCATGTTGCCCTCGAAGACCGACCGGCGCAGGAACTCGCGGCCCGTCGCCCATTCGAAAAACTGCCAGGCGGCGGCGCTGTCCCTGACTCGGCTGTTCATCACGACAGACCAGGTCCAGAGGTTCGGCCGACGTAAGCCGGTCGGGCCGCGCGGCGGCGGCGCGTAACCGATCTCACCGACGAGCTCCGAGTACGCCGGATCCTCGAAGTAGGCGACGTAGTGGTCCGAGTCGACCAGCAGCGCGTATTGCCCGCGGGCGAAGTCGAGCGCCAGCTCGTACCAGCGCTGATCCAGCCAGTTCGACGGGCCGGCGCCCCGGAGCGCTGCGATGAAATCCGTCGTCGCCTGGATCGATGCAGGCGCTGCGAGCGCACAGCGGCCGTTTTCGAAATCCGAAGCTCCGTACGACCAGAACTGCGTGGCGAAGCCGGTGTACATCGTGTGCCACGCCCCTGTGCCCCGTTGTCCGAAGCCCCTGACGCGGCCTTCGGTCCGCTCGAAGACCGCGCGGGCAGTCGAGAAGTACTCGGCCCAGGTGGTGGGCGGATCCAGGCCGGCGGCGTCGAGGACGGCCGGCACATAGGCGAGGTTGTACGACTCGCAATTGACCGGGATCTCCAGGAGCTGGCCCTGGCCGAGCGGGTCACCGAAGCGTCCGCTCCAGCGGTTGCAGGCAAGCAGGCGCTCGGCGAAGTCGGCTGGGCCGTAGCTCTCACTCGCCTGCTCCAGGAACTCGTCGAGCGGCTGCACGAAGCCGGCCGCCAGGTGCTCCCAGACGAGCACCGGGCCGGACATGTAGACGTCAGCCGCATCTTCCCCGTCCAGCAGGTGATGGATCTTGTTCGAGTAGTAGAGGTCGGTCGGGACGATCCGGACGTCGAGCTCGATTCCCGTCTGCTCCTCGAACTCCGCCGAGTGGCGCTGGACGCTCGCGACGTATGCGTCGGTGTCGGGACCGAGGAAGCGGACGGCCCTCACGCGCGTGTGCTGTCGAGGTGTTGCAGGAGCTCATGGGCGGCCAGCTCGATCTCCTTGTGACGCCACTCGGCGGCGCGGTACTGACATGCGATCAGGCCCATCCGATGGACTCGCCGGAGATCCCCATACACGAATGCGTATCGGGCCTTGGTTTCGTCGCTCGCGCCGTCAGTGAGTCCCAGATGCCACGCGGCGTATTCGGCCCACGAGTGCGACTCCAAGAATGCATTCTCGTCGTCGGCAGTCGGTTGAACGTCGCCCCACACGCTCTCGAGTACGTACTGCTTTGCGTCGATGAGCCGCCTCGCATGGGCGAGAGCGTGCGGGTTGACGGAGTACGAGGCCATGCCTTCATTCTGTCGCCATTGTCGGGAGTGCGCGCGAAGCCTAGACTCGCGGGACTGCGCATGTCCCACCTTCCTGCGGGCCGGGTGACGTTCCTCTTCACCGACATCGAGGGATCGATCCGACTCCTGCACGCGCTCGGCGACCGGTACGCGGAGGTCCTGATGGATCACCGACGGCTGCTCCGAGCGACGTTCGCGACGCACGGGGGGTCGATCCCAGTCGCGCGGTTCGCGCCGGGCGGGGACCTCGTGATCGACAACCTCGCAGACACTGCGAAGCGGCCGACTGATCTGCGCACGTGGGAACAGTTCGCGTGCCGAATCGCCGGCCGCGAGCTGACCCGAGCGGAGTGGAGCGGCCTCCTTCCCGGCCGGCCTTACCGGCGGTTCTGTCCGCACGAGCAATGAACTGAGTCGACGTGTGCCGACGCTTGTGGCATGGGAAGAAAGATGCGACGATCGGCGTGCGGGGCGCACCGCCCTCACGCGTGAGGACTCATGAGTCAAGGAACACCAGACGAGCTCGAGGTGAGGATCACCGGCCGCGAGCAGCCGGAGCGGATCTCTGCGACCGACGGCGTCACGATCCACGAGGAGCTGACGCGGTTCCTCAACCGGCAGGGGCCGTACGCACAGATGTGGATCAAGCTCGTGTCGGGCGAATACGTGCGCTATGACCTGATCGCCTCGGTCTCGGTGCCGACCGAGCCCTAAGGCGCGTTCTAGACCCGGTCGACGGCCGCGGTCGCGCTGTAGCGGCCGGGCCGAAGCTTCGTCGCGCTCCGCCACGTCGCGACGCCGTTCGCCGCAGTCGTTCGCTTGACGAACGCGACGACGGTGCGTCCGCGCTTCACTCGGATGAGGACGCGGGACCCGCGCACCGCTTTCGCTCCCGCCCGCACGCGGACGGTGACGACAACGTGGCCGAGGACGCGGCTCGTCTTCACCGAGACGACGTGAGCGACAGGCACAGCTCGGTCGACAGCCACCGGCGTCTGCGCAACGGCGGGCGGCGCCGCCGAATCGACGGGCGGCAGAGAGGACGGGCCCGGCACGGTCGGGGATACCGGAACCGGAGGCGGCGGCTGGCTCGCGGCCACGCCTTCGGCCTGGCTCGCGCTCAAGCCGTCGTCCAGCATCGCGGTGATCAGCGGCGAACCGGGCGCCGAGTCGAGGTAGTAGACGGACGTCGACGAGCTGCCGGGAGGAATCGACACCGCGAGCGTCGGCGACCACGGCCCGGCCGGTGCAGCTGCAAACAGGCCCGTAGGCGAGCTCGAGGCGAAGGTAGCCGTCCTCGCCCAGGCGGCCGCATCGGGCAGACCGAGCGTCTGCAGCTGGAGCGTGACCGGCCCCGCGGGGGCGCCGGCCGTCGCGGCCAGCGGCGCCGACACGATCACGGGGATGCTCGACGACCACGCGGAGAAGGCGCCCCAAGCATCCGTCAACGCCGCGCCGTCCAGGACGGTCGTGCACCAGCTCGGCTGGCACGCGGCAGCACCGGGCGTGGCGCTCGGCACCCCGGTGTCACGTACGGCCGCCGCGATGCGGTCGAGCACGGCGCGGGTCTGCGCGCCGAAGTCACTCGCCGAGAGCCCGAGGAAGTTGTTCGGCGCCCACGCGAAGCCGATGCGGTCGACGGCAGCGCCGCTCGACGCGCCAAGGAGCCGGTCGGCGTAGATCTGCCCCGAGGCGAAGTCCTCCATCGCGTCGACGGGCGCCGCCGTCCAGCCGTATGAGTTCGGCCACGCCCACGCCGCGTTGCCGAACGGGAGGTACGTCTGCGTGAGCAGTGAACGCGCAGGCGCCGTCACATCGGGGCCGGCCGCCGCGAGCGCAGTCGGGTGACCCAGGTACTGCAGCATCGCTGCGCTTCGATCCGCCGGCGACGTCCCGGGAGCGGCGTACGTGCGGAGGTCGCCGTAGTTCTCCTGCCCCCAGTCGCTCGCGTACGACGATGCCTCCGTCCAGAAGGCACCGTCTTCGAGCCAGTCCTGCAGGTTGACCTTGTACTGCGAGAGGTTGCCGGTGGATTGCGCGACGCCGGCGACGAGCACGACGCCTTTCGTCCCGTCGCTCGCGAGGCCGTGGAGGAAGTCGAGTCCGTTGCGCCGCGCACTACCTGCCCCCGTCCGCACCGCGGAGCTGAGCTCGTTCAGCACCCACCCATCCCCGGCCGACACATCGAAACCGGCGGCGGCCATGCGCTGCCGTGCCGTGACCCCGGCGTCGAACCAGCTGCCCCCCGTCGAGGCGACCCATCCCGACCAGCCGGTGTAGTTGATCTCGTCCAGCGCATGGAAGCTCGGACCAAGCGCCCGTATCTGCGCAGCCTGGCCCGAACGCGCCTGCGTCTTGTCGGAGGCGAGGGGCGGCACCGACACGTAGTACTGCGCGCAGGACGACGCCGCAGCGGCCAGCTCGGTTGCCGCACGCAACCAGTCGGTCTGGGCGTAGACGATGACGCGCGCCGGCCGGCACGAGGCGTCCAGCACGCCCCGGCGCACGCGCGCCCGCGCGACCTCCGCGCGCCACAAGCGCGCCGTTGCGGCAGGCGTCAGTGACGGCACCGGCGGCCGCGCGGCGGCACATTCCGGTCCGACCACGGCTGCCCAGGCGGCCAGCAGTCCCACGAGGACGACGACCCTGTTCGTCAACGTCTCGCCGATCGTAGCCTGTCAGCCCGCGGGCGGCCTGGTGCGATTCCGGGCATAGGCGACCTCGTTTCAGGCCGAGGCTCGAGCCTCTGCTTCGGTGAGCGCCGCCAGGACGGTTTCGGCCCCGACGTCGTCATCGGCGACGAGCTCGAGGTCCCAGCCGCTCACCTGCGCCTGCCCCTCGAGCTCCTGGTCGAGCGCGTCGTCGCCGGTGCGGACGGAACTGCGGCCGCTTCCGTCGAGCGTGAGTGAGACGCGAACGTGGGGCGCGAGGACGGTGACGGACCGACGCAGCGACGGCTCTCCGGCGGTCCCCAATGCATCGAGGCGAAGGTCGTCCTCGCCCGGCGAGCGGAGGGTGATGCGGAGTGCGTCGGCATAGGCACGGACGACGAGTCCTTTCCGTTCGAGGCACGCGGAGGTTGCGGCCGCGTCGCCTGTCCGGACATAGATGAAGTTCGTGTGCGTCGGTTCGACATCGTGACCCGCGTTCGCGAGAGCGCCACGGACGCGCGCACGTTCTTCTCGCGTGGCAGTCGCTTCCGCGCGGGCGGGAGCCGGATCGCGCAGCGCCGCCGACGCGAGCATTGCGGCGACGTCGGCGATCGGCGCCGGTGATCGTCGAGCCGTCAACTCGCGTGCCACGCCGGCCGAGGTCACCGCGTAACCCACGCGGAGCCCTGCGAGCCCGAACGCCCTGGAGAGGAACGTGCGCGCGACGAGATACAGCAACCCGTCTGCCCCCGCGTCGACGGCGACCTCGTCGGGAGAGCAACCCACGTAGGCAGCGGCGGCCGCTCGCAGCTCGGCGTAGCTCCCTTCCGGATACTCCGCGCGTCTGGCGAGCGCCCGCCACGGGTTCACCGGCAGCTGCGCCGCAAGCGCCGGCAGGTTTGCGTCGAAACGGAGGACATCGCGGGCGAAAGACCGTGCCGCACCGCCACCTGCGCCGCCGTCTGCGCCCACTCGTACGCGCGGAAGCCGGGGCCGGTTGCACGAGGCTGCACCACGCCGCGGAGCCTAGACTCATCGGCCATGGCTGCCGGCGCCCTGGCGCGAAGGCTCGCGAACGCCGCGGGCGCCGACGCCGTCGTCGAAGCCGACGAGCTCGACCGTTACGCAGGCGACAGCTCCGTGGCGGCCCGCGCGCGCCCGGCGGCGGCCGTGCTGCCGGCCGACGCCGCCGGGGTCGCGCGCGTGCTGTCCGTAGCGTCCGAGCTCGGCGTGCCCGTCGTCCCCGTCGGCGCCCGCTCCGGTCTCTCCGGCGGAGCCAACCCGGAGTCCGGCTGGATCGCACTCGGCCTCGAGCGGCTCGACCGCATCTCCGACGTCGACACGGACAACCTGCGCGTCACCGCGGGAGCCGGCGCCCGGACGGGCGATGTTCAGGCTGCGGCGCTCGCGGCCGGGCTCTTCTACCCGCCGGATCCCGCGTCGCTCGAGTGGTCGACCATCGGCGGGAACATCGCCACGAACGCGGGCGGCCCGCGCTGCTTCAAGTACGGCGTCACCGCCGAGTACGTGCTGGCGCTGGAGGCGGTGACCGCCGACGGGCGCACCTTCCGCACCGGGGCGGCGACGCGGAAGAACACCGCCGGGCTGCGGCTCGCGCAGTTGCTGGTCGGCTCGGAGGGGACGCTGGCAGTCATCACCGAGGCGACGCTGCGGCTGGTCGCTGCGCCGTCAGCCCGAGTCGCGGCCACGGCGAGCTTCCCGGCGCTCGCGCAGGCGGGAGAGGCGATCGCCGCGGTGATCCGCTCCGGCCTCGTTCCATCAGCGCTCGAGCTCCTCGACGCGACGTGCCTCACGCTCGTGCGTCGGCACCTCGAAGGAACGCGCGTCGCCGAAGGTGAGGCGCTGCTGCTCATCGAGGTCGACGGGCGAACCGACGAGCTCGTGCAGGGCGAGCTGGAGCTCCTCGTGCAGCTTCTGCGCGCGTCCGGCGCGGAGACGGTCGAGCTCGCATCGCAGCCCGAGGACGTCGAGCGGCTCTGGCGCGCACGCCGCGCACTCAGCCCGGCGTTCGCCGACGCCGCGCCCGACGTGCTCTTCCAGGACGTGTGCGTACCGCCGGCTGCGATCCCCGAAGCGCTGCGGCGCATCCAGGCCGTCGCCGAGCGGCACCGACTCGCCATCCCCGTGTTCGGCCATGCGGGCGACGGCAACCTCCACCCGTCGGTCCTCTACGACGCTGCCTCGGGAGAGTCGGACCTTGCGCATGCCGCCGAGGCGGAGGTGCTGCGCGTCGCAATCGCGCTCGGCGGCACCGTGGCAGCCGAGCACGGCGTCGGCCTGCTCAAGCGGCCGTTCCTGCGTGAATCGGTCGATCCGGTGGCGCTCGATCTCATGCGCCGGATCAAGGCCGCGCTCGACCCGGCCGGGATCCTCAATCCGGGGAAGGTGCTGCCGCCCTGAGCGCGAGGATCTCCCACGCAATGTTGGCGGCGGCGAGCGCCGTCGGCGCGCCCGCGCCGTCGTAGGGCGGCGCGACCTCGACGACGTCGCCGCCGGCGAGCTCGACGCCGCGCAGCGCGCGCAGGAACGCCACCGCCTCGGCCGTCGAGAAGCCGGCCACCTCAGGCGTACCCGTTCCCGGTGCAAACGCGGGGTCGAGGAAGTCGATGTCGAACGAGAGGAAGACCGGCCTCGAGCCGACGCGCTCACGCACGGCGGCCGCGTATCCGGCCGGGCCCAGCGCACGCAGCTCCTCGCTCGGGATCACCCGGAAGCCCATCTGCCGCGCCTCGTCCAGGTCATTCGCGGAGTAGAGGGAGCCGCGCATCCCGGCCTGCACCGACGCCGCCGGATCGATCAGACCCTCCTCGGCGGCGCGCTTGAAGGTGGTGCCGTGGAAATAACGCTGATCGAAGTACTGCTCCCAGGTGTCGGTGTGGGAGTCGAGCTGGACGAGCGCGAGCGGACCGCGCACGCGGGCGAGCGCACGGAGCTCGGCGAGAGTGATCGAGTGGTCGCCGCCGAGCGCGAGCGGAAAGACCCGGGCGTCGATCAGCGGCGCCAGCGCCTCCTCGATCCGACGGAACGTGCCCTCCGTGTCGCCGGGTGCGACCGGCAAATCACCGTGATCGACCACCGACAGCTCATCGAGAAGGTCGATGCCAAAGCCCGGGTGGAACGGACGCAGCAGCACTGACGCGGAGCGAATTGCCTCCGGGCCGAAGCGAGCGCCGCTGCGGTAGCTCGTGGCCGTGTCGAACGCAATGCCGACGATCGCGGCGTCGACGTCGAGATCGGTCGTATGCGGCAACCGCATGAACGTTCGAATGCCGGCGAAGCGCGGCACGACCTGCGCGTCGAGCGGGCGATACCGGTTGCTGCGCGTCATTGCTCCACCAGCGCGAGGAACCTTCGCGTGCGCTCGTGGGTCGGCGATGAGAAGAACGCCTCCGTCGGGGCCTCCTCGACGATCCGCCCTTCGTCCATCATCACCACCGAGCTGGCGACGTGGTGCGCGAAGCGGAGCTCGTGGGTGACGACCACCATCGTCATTCCTTCATTCACGAGCGCCTCCATCACGTCGAGCACCTCGCGGACGAGCTCGACGTCGAGCGCGGACGTCGCCTCGTCGAAGAGCATCGCCTTCGGCCGCATCACGAGCGCGCGGGCGATCGCAACGCGCTGCTGCTGTCCGCCCGAGAGCTCCTCGGGATACTGCGAGCCCTTGTCGGCGAGGCCGACCCGCGCGAGGAACTCGAGCGCCTCTCGGCGCGCCTCCTGCTTGGGGAGCCGGCGCACCTCGACCAACCCGCACATCACGTTCTCGAGCGCAGTCATGTTCTGGAAGAGGTTGAAGCGCTGGAAGACCATTCCGACCTCCCCCGGGCTGGGTGGCGCGTCACCGAGCGCCACCGCGCCGCTGTCGGGCTGCTCGAGCAGGCACAGGCAGCGCAGGAGCGTCGACTTCCCCGACCCGGACGGCCCGATGATCACCTTCACCTCGCCGCGCTCAACCTCGAACGTCACGCCGCGCAGCACTTCCAGCTCACCATACGACTTGGTCACGTCGGCCGCGCGCAGGAACGTCATCGCGCGTCGTGCGACAGCGCCGGGGCAACGGCGGCAGCGCCGCGCCGGCGGGCGGAGGAGAACGTGTAGCGCCGCTCGAGCTGACTCTGGATCACCATCAGCACCGAGACGATCACGAGGTAGTAGATCGCCGCGGCGGTGAACGCCTCCTCGTAGCTGAAGTTCGTCGAGTAGTAGTTTTGCGCCGCCGTCAGGAGCTCGGTGACGGAGATCACCGAGGCGAGGCTCGTCAGCTTGAGCAGCGTGATGAACTCGTTCCCCATCGGCGGGATGACGATGCGGATCGCCTGCGGGATGATCACCCGCTGCAGGATCCGCCGGCGCGACAGCCCGAGCGCTCGACCGGCCAGCTCCTGCCCCGGGTCGACGGACAGCAGGCCGGAGCGAATGATCTCCGCCATGTACGCCGCTTCGTTCAGCGACAACGCAAGCGCAGCGGCAAGGAAGGGCGTGAACCAACCTTCCCTGAAGACCCCCCAGATCTGCGGCAGTGCGTCCCACACGAACAGAAGCTGCAGGAGTGTCGGCGTGGCACGGAAGAACCAGGTGTAGACGAACACACCCCCGCGCACGCTCCGCCGCGTGCTCGCGCGTCCGAGCGCCAGGAAGAAGCCGACGACGATCGCGACCGCGAACGAGACGAGCGTCAGCTCGATCGCGAGCAGCGCCCCGTGCCAGAAAGGGCGCGAGGACAGCGCCTGCCAGAACAGGTGCGTGCTGAACGCCGCGAGCATGCGCTCGCCGACCTACTTGACGTCGCCCGGCGGGATGCGGTACTTGACGGCGAGCTTGCGGAGCGTCCCGTTCGCCTTCAACGCCTTGATCGCCGCTGCGATCTTGCCGCCGATCGTGTCGCCGCGGCGGTAGTAGACGCCGAACGCGTCGGTTGCCGGGAACAGGTAGCCGATCGCCACCTTGCCCGGGTGCTTGCTCATCGCGTAGGCGGCGGAGGTGTCCTGGCTCAGGACGGCGTCGGCGCGGCCGATCAGAATCTGGCCAATCGCGTCCGTGTCACCCGGATACGTATGGAGCGTGAAGCCGAGCTTCTTCTGCAGCGCCTGTAGGTATGCAGCGTACTTCGTAGCGGCCTGCACGGCGACGCTCTTGCCCTTGAGATCCGAAGGCTTGGTGATGTGCTTCGGATTGCCGCCGGCCACGATCAACGCACGATGCGAGTGCATGTACGCCACGGCGGGGAACTGCTTCGTCCGGTCCGGCGTGATGAAGATGCCGCTGATCACGACGTCGCACCGCTTCGCGCCGAGCGCCGGCAGCAGGCCAGAGAACGACGAGAAGACGAACGTCGCCTTGCCGCCCATCTGAGCCGCGACGGCGCTGGCGAAGTCGATGTCGAAGCCTGTGGGCTTCCCGCCTGCGGTCTGGTTCTCCATCGGTGGGAACGTGGGGTTGTCGCAGTACTTGAACGAGGTTCCCGCGCCCGCGGCCCGACGCTCGGCCCCGGCACTTCCGCTGACGATGAACGCAGCGACGACGACTCCGATCAGGGCGAGCAAACCCAACGATCTGCGCATCACGCCTCTCCTCTTCATGGGTGCGGGAGAGCCTAATCGCGCCCTTCGCGGACCGCAACAGACGAGGCGCCCATGCCGGCTGCAGGCGCCACGCTGGCGACGCCCCCTTCGACGCGGATGCTCCAGCGGCGGCCGAACGCGTGCACGCCCGTCAGCTCGAGTCCTTCGGCCCAGGCCGGCAGGCCGGCTGCGGAGACGCGGAGGACGCGGGCCGCCGGGTCGGGCTCGAGCCCGAGCAACGCGCGCAGCAGCAGAACCGGCGTCGCCGCCGCCCACGCCTGCGGGCGGGCGGAGGTCGGGACCGCCACGGGCGGCCCGTCGCCGCCTCGTTCGAAGCCCCCGAACAGCTCCGGCAGCCGATGTTCGAAGAACGGCGCAGAGTCGAGCAGCGCACGCACGACGAGCTGCGCCTCCTCCAGACGCCCGCACCTCGCGAGACCGAATGCGATCAGCGAGTTGTCGTGCGGCCAGACGGTGCCGTTGTGGTACTCGAGTGGGTCGAACGCCGCCTCTTCCGCGGAGAGCGTGCGGACCCCCCAGCCCGACCAGAGCGGCGGCGTGGCGAGGCGCTCGGCGACCTCGGCGACGCGTTCCGGCGGCACGATGCCGCTCGAGAGGAGGTGGCCCATGTTCGACGCGAGCGCGTCGATCGGCCGCTTCTCGGCGTCGAGGCCGAGTGCGTACCAGCCGCGCTCCGGCAGCCAGAACGCCGCGTCGAAGCGCTCGCGCAGCCCCGTCGCCTGGTGCTCCAGCCGCGCCGCTGTCTCCTCGTCGCCCCAGACGCGGCGCGCCAACTCGGCCACGCGCAGCTTCGCGTCGTACACGTATCCCTGCACTTCCACCGGCGCGATCGGCGCGCGCGCGTACGAGCCGTCGCGGAAGACCATCGAGTTGTGGGAGTCCTTCCAGTTCTGGTTGTCGAGCCCGTGCTTCGCCCGACGCAGGTACTCGACGAAGCCGTCGCCGTCGCGGTCGCCGGGCCCGTCGATCCAGGCGAGTGCGCGCCGCGCAGGGCCCTCGAGCTCGCGAACGATCGCGTCGTCGCCGCTCCAGCGCCACAGCTCCGAGAGGAGCACGAGGAAGAGCGGCGTCGCGTCGATCGTGCCGTAGTAGCGGTCGGCCCAGACGAGCGCCGTCTTGCCGCGCCGGATCTCGTGGACGATCTTCCCCGGCTCGGCGTCCCGCTCCGGTTCGTCGAGCTCGGCCTGCGTCTCGGCGAGCGCGCGCAGCGCGGCCGCCGCCGACTGGGGGCCGAGCGGGAGCATCTGGAAGGCCGCGATCAGCGCGTCGCGCCCGAACAGCGTCATGAACCACGGCAGCCCGGCCGCGGGGATCATCCCGCTCCCCGTCCAGCGGAGCCGCAGCGCGGCCAGGTCGGCGAGCGAGCGCGTCCAGGTGCGCTCGAGCGCAGGATCAGACGGCGCGCGCAGCCGCGGCATCCACCGCCACCACGCCTCGAGCGAGTCGTCCCGATCGCGCCGGTCCTCGCGCAGCCGCTGCTCGAACGCGGCGCCGTCGAGCGTCGTCCCGTTCAGCACCCACTGGACCGCGACGAGCAGCTCCCGGCGTGCGCCGGGCGCGAGCCGCAGCCGGTAACGGGCGATCCGGCCCGCCGACTCGTCCGGCGGCGGCGCCAGGTGGACGAGCGTCCGCGCCGGGAACCCGTTGTCAGCGAACTCGAGCGTCGCCGCGCCGTCCCAGTGCTCCGGCCGCGAGGGCGCCGCCTCCGCCATCCCCGGCCCGCCCAGGTCCGCGACCCGCTTGACGGCGTGGATGTCGGCGAAGTCGGAGGCGAGCTCGAGCGCCAGCACGGCGTCCACCTCGAGCTCCGAGGGGTTCTCGACCGTGATCCGCTCCTCGAGCCCGCGCCCCACGAACAACTCGCGGCGGACCGCGAGGCCCACCGGTCCGCGCACGTCGAAGACGGCGACGTGCGGCGCCGCTTGTTCGAGCGAGACCGGCTCGCCGCGCTCGCCGTCGACCGTCAGCACCAAGCGCGAGAGGAAGCGCGTGTCCGCGGCGAAGAAGCCGGACGCCGCGGCGACGCCATCGAGGTCGCCGCGCTCGTCGCAGACGACAAAGGTCGACCCGTCGAGAATCGTGACAGCCATAGCGATCTCAGGCCGCGAGGTACGCCACGATCTGCTCCGGCTCGCGCGCCCGGTCACACACCGATCGTCGCTCCGCTGTCGAGGTCGAAGAAGTGCAGCCGGCGTCGATCGACGGTCAGCTCGATCGCGTCATCCGGCCGCAGGCTCGCCGACGCATCGAGCCGAGCCACGAGCAGCGCGCGGTCGCCGTCCGCATCCGTCCTGATCTCCGCGAGGTCCTCTGCCTCCTCCATGTCGACGAGTCCCTCGAGGACATCCTCGACGAGCACGGGCCTTGCCTCGATCTCTACGTGCGCGAGCTGCTCTGGTCCGAGCGCCTCGATCGCGCGGACAACCCCGCGCAGCCGCCCGCCCTCGTCGCCGTTTTGGCGGCCGGCCGCGTCGAGCGCCTCGGGCCGAATGCCGACCGCTATCGGCCTCCCGGCGAATGCGGCCAACGCGGGACGCGCGCTCAGGAGCTCGGGCGGGAGCGGCAGAACCGCCCGGCCGATCCGGCAGATGACGGAGTCGCCCTCTCGCTCGAGTGTCGCCTCGAGCACGTTCATCGCGGGACTGCCGATGAAGCTCGCGACGAAGAGGTTGGCCGGTTGCTCGTAGAGGCGCTGCGGCGGCTCGAACTGCTGCAGCACTCCGCGCCGCAGGACGGCGACGCGATCGCCCATCGTCATTGCCTCGACCTGGTCGTGAGTGACGTAGACGGTCGTGACGTTGAGCTGGCGCTGGATGCGGGAAATCTCAGCCCGCATCTGAACGCGCAGCTTCGCGTCGAGGTTCGAGAGCGGTTCGTCCATGAGGAAGACCTGCGGTTCGCGCACGATCGCGCGTCCCATCGCCACGCGCTGGCGCTGGCCGCCGGACAGCTGGCCTGGCTTCCGGTCGAGGTGGTCGACCAGGCCGATGATGCGCGCCGTCTCCTCGATCCTCCGCCGCGCCTCCGCCTTCGGCACCTTCCGCATCCGCAACGCGAAGCCGATGTTCTCCGCAACCGTCATGTGTGGGTAGAGCGCGTAGTTCTGGAAGACCATCGCAATGTCGCGGGCGCCCGGCGGCAGGTTGTTCACGACGCGGTCGCCGATCCGGATCTGACCGTCCGAAATCTCCTCGAGACCCGCGATCATGCGCAGCGCGGTCGTCTTGCCGCAGCCGGACGGGCCGACGAAGACGACGAACTCGCCGTCCTTCACGTCGAGGTTGAGGTCGGAGACGGCGAGAAAGCCGTCGCCGTAGGTCTTGGTCACGTTGTCGAAGGTGATTCCGGCCATGGCGAGCTCCTTATTCCTTCACCGCGCCCGCGGACGCATTCATGATTCGGCGCTGGAAGACGAAGAAGAGGATCGCAACGGGGATCGTCATCAGTGTCGATGCTGCGAGCTTCAAGGGGTAGCGGTTCCCGGAGCCGAGCTGGCCGGAGGCGAGCTGCGCGACTCCCTTCGTCAGCGTGTCGAGGCTCGTGCTCTGCGCCGAGATGATGAAGTGCGCCAGCTCGTTCCACGATCCTTGGAACGACAAGATGAAGAGCGTCACGAGGGCGGGACGTGCCATCGGCAGCACGATCGACCAGTAGATGCGGAAGAGGTTCGCGCCGTCGATCCGGGCCGACTCCTCGACGCTGATGGGGATCGACTCGAAGAAGTTCTTCATGATGAACACGCCGGCTGCGTCGACCAGCAGCGGGACGATCATTCCGTAGTAGGTGTCGTAGATCCCGAACTGCCGGATGATCAGGAACTTCGGAATCAGGAGCACGACGCCCGGCACCGCCATCACGGCGATGATCGTCGCGAAGGCTGCACCGCGTCCGCGGAACCGGAGACGCGCGAGCGCATACCCTGCAAGGCTGTCGAGGAACACGCGGAGGAACGTGACGCTGAGCGTCACGATCACGGAGTTCTTCACCCACAGGAGGAAGTCCTGATCGGTGTAGAGCTGGTGGAATGCGCTCGTTGTCGACGGGTGTGGAACGAGGCCGAGCGGGTCGGCGGTCGCATTCGGCTCCGTCTTGAACGACGTGACGATCGCAATGACGAACGGAAAGATGTAAACCACCGCGAGCGCGAGCAGGAAGCTGTACGTCATCGCGCTGCCCAAATGGCGCCGCCGCACCGCGCTTGCGTCGCTCCTTGCACGCGAGCTGGTCACGGCGCGCCTCCGGGCGTAGCCGAAGCGACACGCGACGCGTTCGGGTCGCCGAGGCCCTGCGTCGGCCCGAACCGGCGCCGTCGAGGCACGCGATCCGGGTTGCGGGTGAGGAGCCGCGTCGCGACCGTGAAGAAGACGATGATCGCGAAGAGGATGAAAGCGATCGCGGCGCCCACGCCCCAGTTGTTGCCGTTGAAAGAGTCGTTGAACGAAAGGAACGCCGGCGTCAAGGTCGTGTTCGACGGGCTCCCCTTCGTCCCGACGTAGATCTGGTCGAAGACCTGCCAGGTCCCGATGAGACCAAGTGTCACGACCGTGAAGAGCGTCGGGCGGATCATCGGCACCGTGATGTGCCGGAACTTGCCCCACTCGCTCGCGCCGTCGAGTGCCGCCGCCTCGTTGACCGAGTCGTCGATGTTCTGGAGCCCCGCGAGGAAGAGCAGCATGAACGTCCCCGAGGTCGTGAACACGGCCATCACGATGAAGACGCACATCGCGATGCTCGGGCCGGACAGCCAATCCCAGTAGCTCACGCCGAGGAAGAACTGGCTCGCGAGCGAGCTCGACTGCTGGACGCCGAACTGCCCGAGGACAACATGGAAGAGGCCGCGCGGGTCGTAGAACCACGACGGCCCGGTCGCACCGAGGTACGACAGGAGCTTGTTGATCACGCCGGTCGGCGAAAAGAGGAAGAGGAAAAGGACGGTGATCGCGACCGAGCTGGTGACCGACGGGAAGTAGAACGCGGTCCGGAAGAACCCGACGAACTTCACGCGCCGGTTGACGAGGACGGCCAGGAAGAGCGCAACCGCAGTCTGGATCGGAACGACCAGGACGACGTAGTAGAGGTTGTTGCGCAGTGAGGTGCCGAAGTTGTTCTGATCGAGTCCGGGCGTCGTCAGCAGATGGCGGTAGTTGTCGAAGCCGACGAAGTGTGCGTTCGCGCCGAGCGGGCTGCCGTTGCCGTTCCAGTCGGAGAAACTCACCCAGACCGCCGCGGCGATCGGGAGCACGAGGAACAGGCCGAGAATGACGATCACAGGCGCTAGGAACAGCCAGCCCGCCGCCGCCTGATGACCGCGGATCCCGGGCTCCCGCCACCGCCACCAACGGCCTACCGCAAAGCGCGTCGCCACTTCTCGCCTCCCTTCCTCGTCCGTTGAATGTCGCACGTCGCCCGCCGGCGGCAAGCGCCGCCGGCGGGCTTCACCGGTACGTCGGTCGGAACGTTCTTACTTCAGGATCGACTGCAGCTCGCCGTTGACCCGCTTCAGGATCGGCTTGGGATCGGACTGTGGAAGCCCCTGCAGTTGCTGGTTGAAGTCACCGAGCACGGTTGCGATGTCGGGAACCGTCGGGATGCTCCGCGAGTAGTCGGCACCCGCGAGGAACGCCGAGAACTGCGGGTAGAGCTTCTTCCACTCCGCCGCGTCCGCCTTGACCGACGGCATCACGCCGAAGGCTTTGGCGTTCCCCATCTCGACCTTGGTGGCGGTGAGGTACGAGATCAGCGCCATCGCTTCGGTCTTGTTCTTCGAGGCCGCGGCCAGGCCCCAGCCACCGTCGTACTGGAGCGTCCCCTTCCCGACCGGGCCCGCCGGAAGCTCGACCGCCTTCCAGGGGACGGTCGGGTAGTCGTGCGTCATCGCGCCCGAGATCCAGTTGCCCTCGATCGTCATGGCGCACTCCTGCTTCCCGAAGCCCTCGCCGCCCCAGCCGGCACCGATCTGGTTCGTGAGCTTCATCGAGCCTGCCTTGATCATCGACTTGACGAAGTTGAAGGCGGTGAGGTTGGCCTGGCTGTTGATCGTGGCCGTCTTCCCGTCCTTCGAGACGAGCCAGCCGCCGGCCTGGATCATGAAGACCCCGAGCCGGTGGAACTCAGGGTTGGTGCAGAGGCCGACCTGGCCCGATCGCGTGAGCTTCTTCGCCACGGCGGCCAGCTGGTTCCAGGTTGTCGGGTAGTCCTTGCTCGTCAGGCCGGCCCTCTTCCAGGAGGCGGTGTTGAGCACGAGCGCGAGTGTCGAGAAGTCCTTAGGTGCTGCGTACAGGTGGCCCTGGTAGGTGTAGGCCGCGCGCAGACTCGGATAGAAGGACTTGACGTTCTTCAGGTTGTCGAGGGGCGCGAGATCATTGGCCTTGGCGTACGTCGCGACCTGGTCGTTGCCGAGGTAAAAGATGTCCGGTGGATTGCCGGACGCGAAACCCTGAGCCAGCTGCTGCCCGAGATCCGAGGCCACGACCACGTCGACCTTGTTGCCGGTCAACTTGGACCACGCGGCCGCGGCGTTGTTGACGGCGTACGTTTCGGCGGGCCCGGAGCTCCCGATCAGGGCCGTGATCGTTGTGGCCGAGCTCCTCGAAGGTGAGCCGAGGGCAGCGCCGACCGCGACAGCGAGCGCGCAGACCGTGACGACCGCCAGCGCGAGGCGCCAACGAGCAATCCGGGTGTTCCGATGCGCTTTCACGAGAAGATCTCCTCCTTGGAGCTATCGAGACGACGAACGAGCCGGTCGACGCAGTCGGCGGAGCGGCTCCGGACGGTACTTCGTTGCGGCTATCTCCTCCCTTCGAGGCCTGCGGCTGGTCGCGGCAGGACAGCCTCCGCCGCCGGTTGCGCGAGCCAACTCATGGTCGTGGAAGCGGCTTCATTCCGTCTTTGGCGGGCGAGCCTAAAGCCCTTGTGCCCAGCATGTCAAGCAATTTCTCCTTGACTGGGACGGGAGCGGCAAGCGATTGTTAGCCCGATAATGGAATCGCTTCCAGCGACCACAGCAACGATCGCTCACGTCGCGGCGCGAGCAGGCGTCGGCGTCGCCACCGTCTCGCGCGTCCTGAACGGCCGCGCCAACGTCCGCCCCGCCACGCGGGCGAAGGTGCTCGACGCGATCGAGGCGCTGAACTATCGGCCGAGCCCGCTCGCCCGGAACCTCTCGCTGCGCCGAACGCACGTGATCGGCGTCGTCGTCCCCTTCTTCACAAGCCCTTCCGCTGTCGAGCGCGTCCGCGGGGTTGCCACCGCGCTCGCCCGCTCGCCCTACGACCTCATGCTCTTCGACATCGAGTCGGAGGACCGGCGCGAGCATGCCTTCCAGGTCTTCGACCGCGGCGATCGTTCTGACGGGCTCTTGATCATCTCGCTCATCCCACCCGACGACGAGGTCGAGCGGCTTCGCGCCGCGAGGCTACCGTGCGTGCTCGTCGACGCCCCGCACCCGGCCTTCCCGTGCATCGTGATCGACGATGTCCGCGGCGGCGAGCTGGGCACCTCGCACCTGATCGAGCTCGGGCATCGGCGGATCGGCTTCGTCGGCGACAAGTCGCCCGACCCTTTCCGCTTCGCGTCGAGCCGCGACCGCACACGCGGCTACGAGCACGCGCTCGCGCACGCAGGGATCGAGCTGCGCCCGGAGTACGTGCGTGAAGGGACGCAGAGCCACCACGTCGCACGTAGCACCGCCATCGACCTGCTGCGTCTCCCGCAGCGGCCGACCGCGGTCTTCGCCGCGTCCGACGCGCAAGCCCTCGGCGTGCTCGAGGCGGCGCGCATTCTCGGCATCCGCGTGCCGGAGGAGCTCTCCGTCGTCGGCTTCGACGACGTCGAGATCGCTGCCCACGTCGGGCTGACGACCGTGCGCCAGCCGCTGTTCGAGAGCGGGCGCCGCGGGACCGAGCTGCTTCTCCAGATGCTGGGCGGTGCCACGCAGCAGCTCGGCGATCAGCACACGGAGCAGCTCCAGGTCGAGCTCGTCGTCCGCTCGACCACGGCCGCGCCGCCGAGCTAGTTCGCGCTGTCTCCACGGCGCGGCGCCCGCACCGATGACGCGGTCGGCGTCAGTCCGGGTACTCGTCCTTACGCCAGTTGCGGGGCTCGGCGGGTTGGACCTTCGGGGTTCGTTCGAGCAAGAAGCTGAAATACGGCGCGACGAACGGGTCGGGCGCCGACACGGTATACGTGTGGTAGACGGTCCCGTTCTCGCGCGCGAAGGCGATCCAGCTCGGGCTCTCGCGCAACCCGTCCTTCAGCTCGGCCCCGATCTGGCGTGACCACTCCTCGAGCCAGTCGGGCGGGTCGTCGATCATCTCCTTGACCTCGGGAATCTGCTGCGCCTGCTCCTCGCTCAGCGCGAGGCCGAAGTCGAAGGCGAACTCGCTGTTGTAGGTGGAGACGTAGGGGAACTGCCAGCCCATCCGCTGCTTGTAGGCAGTCAGCCGCTCGATCGGCGCCCGCGAGAAGCAGAGCAGCGTCACGTCGCAGTGGTTCAGGTGGACGAGCGAGCCGTCGAGCCCGTCGCCCAAGCTGGTGCAGCCGGGGCAGGCACCGAGTGTGTAGTCGGGGCCGAACATGATGTTGTAGGCCAGCAACTGTGAGCGCCCGTCGAAGAGCTCGGCGAGGGTCTTCTTGCCGTCCTCGGTGTCGAACGCGTACTCCTTCTCGACCTCGACCCAGGGGAGATCGAGGCGCTTTCTCTTGATCTCCTCGTTTTGCTCCGCCTGCTCGGCCTCGAGCTTCGCGAGCGCGTCCCGGGCCGTCTGCCATTCCTCGCGGGTTCCGATCCTGTGCTCAGCCATCTCATCTCCCTCCTCTGTCGAACTGGACCGCTCCCGACGCTCACTCAGCGTGTTGCGAGGGTGCGTACGAGATGCCGACGATCGAGCCCTCACTGGACAGCAGCCGAGCGACCGTCTGCCCCCACGGCTCCTCGCGCGCCTCATGCAGGAGCGCGAACCCCTTCTCCCTCAGCTCGGCTGCGGCGGCGGCCACAGCGTCCGCGTCCTGCACCTCGAACTCGATGCTCAGCTGCGGCACCGGCCGGTCGGAAGGCCATTCGCCGGTGCCGAAGCACGCCTGCGCCGCCTGTTCGAGGGGCCAGACGCCGAAATGCTTGCTGCCCGCAAGGTGGTCGCTGTGGAAATACTCACCGCCCGCGTCGGAAGCCAGCGGGAGCCCCAACGCATCGACGTACAGCTCGCGGCACTTGACCGGATCGGCCGTGACCACGGCAACGCTCGCGATCCATTCGATGTTCATGGCCTGCAGCCTACGGCCACCGTGGTGCGCCGCGCGCCCGGCAAGCAGCCGGCGCGTTCACTCGAACGCGGCCTGATCCGCCAAGGCCAACAACGTGTCGAGCCGGGCGGTTGCGTCGAAGGAGGCCAGCTCCAGGGCCGACATCGCGGCGAATGCCCGGCACCAGTCGAGCAGACGGTCCGCGCGCGTCCCGACGGCAGACGCCAGCGACTCCGCACGCGCCTCGACCACGTCCAGGCTCTCGGCTTGCCAGAGGACCAGATCGACGGCGTCGAACGCCGGCTCGCCGACGGTCGGCGCGGGATCGATCGCGACGAGACCGCTGCGCCGGCCTCCGTCGAGAACATTGTTGGGTGTGAGGTCACCATGAAGCAGGACCTTCGCCGAAGGATCGTGAGCCAGCCGCTCGGCAAGCCGGCGCCCGCGTTCGTGAAGCGCCGTCGGAACCAGTTCCGCGAGCTGTGGGTGACGGTCGTAGAGCCTCGACGACGAGACGAAGAGGTTCGCCGCACGATCCGCGGCGGACGGGTAGGTCCGATTCACCGGGCGCGCCGCGTGAAGCGCAGCCAGGAGCTCCGCCACCTCCGCCAGTTCGGGATAGACGCGCGAGACTGCGAGCGGCGTGCCCGGCTCGATCGCCTCCGTGAGCAGCGCGCCGGCACTTTCGTCGACGGCGATCACGTTCGCCGCATGATCTCCCTGCCACCATGCGAGCGCGGCGGCTTCCGCTGCCAATCGCGTCTGGTCGGGACTGATCTTCAGAACCGCGGCCCTGCCGTCGGCCAGCCGGCAGCGCAGGACGGCGGACATCGTGCCTCTCGGGATCAACGACTCGTACGCGACATCCCACCGCTCCGCGAGACCCGCCAGGACGTGCGGAAGGTGCACGAACCACGACTCGACGTCCGACCCGAAACGCGCCACGAGACGCTGACGGAGTTGGGCGTCGTCGACGAGGCTCGCGACATCCACGCAGAGACGGTACTCAGCCCGGGAAGCCAACTGCCGGGTCGGCGAAGAGCACCGTTGCTACCTTGCTCCGCGCACGACCGACCGATGGTCGCATCGTCGTCCCGCCATGAAGATCACTCAGGTCACACCGAATCTGATCCAGCTGACGCGGTTCCGCTTCGTGAACGCGTTCCTGGTCCGCGAGGACGACGGGTTCACGCTCGTCGACACAACGATGGGCGGTGCTGCATCCGACCTCGTCGGCGCCGCCGAGAAGGCGGGCGGCTCGATTCGGCGCATTGCGTTGACCCACGGGCACGGCGACCACGTCGGCTCTCTCGATGCCATCCACGAGCAGCTCGGCGAGCACGTCGAGGTGTTGATGCCGGACCTCGACGCGCGGATTCACGCCGGCGAGAAGGTCGTCGAGGGCAAGCTGCCCGGCAGCTGGCCGACGCTCGCAACGAGGCCGGACATCCTCCTCGCGGCAGGCAATCGCGTGGGCAGCCTCGAAGTCGTGCCGACACCAGGGCACAGTCCCGGTCACGTTTCCTATCTGGACATCCGCGACCGGACGGTGATCGCCGGCGACGTCTTCACGACCTACGGCAAGGCCGCCGTCACGAATCACTTCTATCTCCGCTTCCCGTTCGCCGCGATGGCGACCTGGGACAAGCAGCAGGACCTCTCGGCGGCACGCGCACTCGCATCGCTCGACCCGGCGGTCCTCGCCGTCGGGCACGGGCCCGCGCTCCGTGGTCCGCGTGCGGCGATGGACGCCGCGATCGCCGACGCGGTTTGACAGCCGCCCTCGGCCGCGCGGATCTCGAACGGGATTGGAGGGAGGATGGTGGCTGCTCTGCGGCAGCCGCTGCGGCAGGCGCTCGCGTCAGTCGGGGAAGAGCGCCTGCAGGAAGGCGAGCTCGGGCAGGAGCGACATCGTCTTCACCGTGTCGCGCCACCGCGGTTCGCGCACCTCGAGCGCCCTCAGCAGCGCCTGGGCGAGCTCCAGATCGCCATGTTGGGTTGCATCGGCAATGGCCGCGAGCTCGACGTACGCCTCGGGCAGGCCGGCGGCCCGCGCGATCTCCGCGCGTCCCTCTGCTGCCTGGTTCGCGGCGCGATAGGCGAGCGCACGCTCGAGCAGTCGTCGTAGCTCGACGAGTGAGCCGTCGCCCTCCTCGACACGGAGGTCGACGATGCGGTCCCACGGCTCGCCTTCCGCCGGCACAACGACGATTCCGGCGCCGCCGCGCCCGCGCCAGTCGCCGCCCGCAGCCTCCGCCGCCTCGAGCGCCGCCAGCAACCGCTCGGCCAGCGATCCGCCCGCGTGCTCGAACGTCTCGCCCATCGACTCCCACACACGCGCCGATGCGACCATGTTCGCCTGGGCGATCCACCCGTCGCCGCTCGCGCTGCCTGCCGCCGGGACGCAGTTGCGCCCGGTCCACTGTGCGCCGTCTCCGCCGCCGCCGGCGAGGATCCCGACTTGCCGGAACTCGACGAGCTTGTCCGTCTCGCGCAACGCCGCGAGGACGTCCTCGGCCGACCGGCCCGCTGCGAGCAGTTCCAGGCCGCGCCAGCCGTACCGCCGATCGGTGAACGACTGCGTCGCGACGGCGCCGACGCCCGGCCGTGCCCACGGCACCGCCGCGCCGGTGTTGAACGCCTGCGACTGCACCGCCACGCCGATCTCTCCGGTCACATCGTCGCGGGCGACGATCGAGTACGTCATTGGGTGAACCTAATGGCTGCGCAGCCACGCGAGCACGAGAGCGCGCGCCTTCGCGGCATACGGCGCGTCCTCGACGAGATCCCAGCCGTGGAACCCCCCGGGAAACAGCTCGACACGCTTGTCCCGCGACCCGGCGCGGCGCCGGAGCAGCTGCGCGTCCGGGACCGACAGGTACCGGTCGTGCCGCGACCCGACGATCAGCAGCGGTGCACGGAGGCGCGGTACGGCCGCGAGCGCGTTCAGACCGGTGCCCGGGATGTGCGTCTCGCCGGAGAAGCTGACGACTCCAGCGAGCCTGAGACTCGGTGCGTATGTGAGCGCCGCAGCGCCGCCGAACGACGCTCCCATCAGGAAGACCTTTCCCGCGCCCTCGGCATACAACCTGGCGACCGCGGCCCGCAGGTCCCGGCCGTACGCGAGGAATGCGCGCGTCGATGCTGGACGCTCGGAGTCACCGAAACCGCGGAAGTCGAAGGCGAGCACGCGGTAGTGGTGTGTCAGTGTTGCCAGATACGGGAGCCAGCCGCAGAGATCGGCCGGCGACTCGTGCGCCAGCACGATCCCGACGTCGCCATTGCCCGCCTCGATCGCATAGAGGCGGACCCCGTCCGCGGCGCGCAGCCAGAACGGCGCCGCGGCGACGCCGAAGGTCTTGCCGCACTTCGCGGCCAGTGGACCCGGCGGCGAGCCGGCTTCACTGCCAGCGGCCGCTGGTGCGAAGGCGACGGCGATGACAACCGCCGCTGCGAGGGCTACGCTCGTTAGTACTCTCATCGCGCCTATTCTCATGGAGACTAACAAGACGGAACCGACCACGACGGAGCTGGCGGTCCTCGGGCTCGTCGCGTTCGGGGAGGCGTCGGGCTACGACCTCTCGCGCACGGCAGCGCGGAGCATCGGGCACATGTGGGCGCCTTCGCGCAGCCAGATTTACAAGGTGCTGCCCCGGCTCGTCGCGGCCGGTCTGGCGCGCAGCCGCGAGATCGAGCAGCGCGGGCGTCCCGACAAGGCGCTCTATCGCATCACGCCCGCCGGGCGCCGTGCCTTGCGTCGCTGGATCGCGGACGTCGAGGACGATCCGCCCGGGGGCAGCGGAGTCTTCCTGCTGAAGATCTTCTTCGGCTGGACCGGCTCACCGGCGGCCGTGCTCCAGCAGCTCGACGCGTACCGCGCGTTGTTACGGCGGCGCGTCGAGGAGTTCGCACGGATCGAAGCGAGTCTCGACGATGACGAACCGCCTCATTCGCGAATCGCGCTTCGTCACGGCCTCGCGCGCGCCGGCGCGACACTGGCCTGGGCCGACGAGGCGGAGCGGCTGCTCACCCGCCCGCCAGCTCGACGAGCTTCGTGAGCGTGTTCCAGTTCCGGAGCGTGGTCGGAACCTTGAGGCCCCGGAGCACGAAGTCCGGGAACTTGCTGCGCCCCAGGCCGTTCGGCAGATGCAGGTAGAGCTCGGAGCCGACGACGGCGAACTCCTCCGGCAGGAAGCCGTCGGCGTCGATCGCGCGGACGGCCGCGGCACCCGGCGCGCGGGCCATGAACCCGACGTGCACCTTCGAATGGTCGTCCGCCGGGAACGGATTCTGCTCGACCGCCCTCTCGAGCTGGGCCGGCGTTCGCAGCATCACGTCGACCTTCAGGCCGAAGCGCTTCTGGATCGCGGACTCGAGCGACGCCGGCGTCGGCCGGCGTTTCGCCGAAAAGATGACGTTGCCGCTCTGGATGTACGTGCGGACGTCGTCGTGCCCGAGAGACTCGATCACCTCGCGCAGTTCGGCCATCGGCACCTTCCGGCCACCGACGTTCACACCGCGTAGCAACGCCACGACGATTACCACCGCTAGTCCGCCTCGACGACTGCACCCTTGCCGATGACGACGATCCCGCCCGACGAGACCGTGAAACGCTCGCGATCGCGTTCCGGATCGACGCCGACGCGCGCATGCTCGGCGATGCGCACGTTCTTGTCGACGATCGCGTTGCGCACGATCGCGTTGCGTCCGACGTCGACTCCGTGCATCAGGATCGAGTCCTCGATCTCGCTGTGCGAATGAGCCCGGACCTCCGGCGAGAGCACCGAGCGACGCACCGTGGCGCCCGAGACGACGACGCCCGCGCAGACCATCGAGTCGAGCGCGTGCCCGATGCGCCCGTCGGTCTCGAACACGAACTTGGCCGGAGGCAGCGGGTCGGGCCAGGTGAGGATCGGCCACAGGCGGTTGTACAGGTTGAAGATCGGGTCGACCGAGATCAGATCCATGTGCGCCTCGTAGAACGCGTCGAGCGTCCCGACGTCGCGCCAGTAGCCGCGTTCGCGCTCATGGGTGCCCGGCACGTCGTTGCGCGCGAAGTCGTAGACCTCTGCACGGCCGCCCTCGACGAAGCGCGGGATCAGGTCGCCGCCAATGTCGTGCTTCGAAGCGGCGTCGTCGGCGTCGGCGCTCACCGCCTCGATCAACGCCTTCGTCGTGAAGACGTAGTTGCCCATCGACGCGTACACCTCTCCCGGCGAATCCGGCAGGCCGACTGCGTCGGCCGGCTTCTCGCGGAACGCGCGAATCGTGCGTCCGTCGGCGGCGGCTTCGATCACGCCGAGCTCGCTCGCCTGCTCGATCGGCGCCCGGATCGCGGCGACGGTCAGGTCGGCGCCCCCGTCCACGTGCTGCTCGATCATCTGGCGCGGATCCATGCGGTAGATGTGGTCGGCGCCGAACACCGCCACGTATTCGGGCCGCTCGTCGTAGAGCAGGTTGAGGTTCTGGTGGATGGCGTCCGCAGACCCCTGGAACCAGTACGGCCCGCGACGCATCTGCGCCGGAACCGGAGCGACGTAGTTGCCCAGCAGCGGCGACAGGCGCCAGGTCGCGGCGACGTGCCGGTCGAGCGAATGGCTCTTGTATTGCGTGAGGACGACGATGCGCAGCAGGCCGCCGTTGACGAGGTTGGAGAGCGCGAAGTCGATCAGCCGGTAGTTGCCACCGAAGGGCACGGCGGGCTTCGCGCGATCGTTCGTCAGCGGCGCAAGACGCTTCCCCTCGCCGCCGGCAAGCACGATGCCGAAGACCTGGGGGACAGCCACGCCACGACCCTAACCCCCGCGGCCCGGCAACGGGGCCGAGCGCCGACCTTCTTCGGACCGGCCGAACGCGAGGTGGCGTCGTCCGCGGCTCGTCCGTACGGGCGACGTGCCGCGCCACGGTCGAGCGCGCGCGGACGGCGGGCCTAGCGACGCGGCGCCAAATGCGAGCACCAACGCGAACGGCAGGATCCAGGCGGGGACGAGCAGTCGCGGCGCCATCGAGGGAAGCAGGGAGCTCGCGGCGGTTCGCACCGAGAGCCTCGTCGCCGCAGCGTCCGCGCGAGCGAGGGCGACGGCCGGATCGGCGCCGGTCGCCGCCACGTAGCCGAGCCGGTCGGCGTCGACCTGGAGCGGCTTGATGCGGTCGCCGACGCCGAAGTACAGATCCGCGGCGAGCACGCCGTCGGCGCGACGAACGGCGTCGACGCCGGCGATCGAGGTGACGACTCCGATCGGCAGCACGCCGGGCCTCGCCGTCAGGAACCGGATGGCGACCGGCCGCTCGTAGCGCGGGGTCACGCATTCGTCGGGGACCGGCCGACCAAGCGCCTGTGCAGTCGCGATGTCGTAGAGGTCGACTCCTGTCCCGAAGCGGACGAGATCGGCCATCTGGCCGGCAGGGATCCGTGCCGCGACCTCGACGACCCGAACGCGGCCGTCGTCGCCGACGAGCAGCTGCGGAAACGCCACCCCGTCGCGCAGCCCGAGCGCACGAACGGCCGCGAACGCGACGTCGCGGGCCTCGTCGAGAGCCGATCGAGGCTGCGAAGACGGGAACAGATGGATCCAACCGACACCGAAGCCCGGACCGTCCGGTCGGAGCCGATCCGAGAGCGTGAGCAGGGTCGGCTCGCCGCTGCGGACGACCAGCAGGCAGTTCAGCTCGTTCCCCGCCACGAACTGCTCGACGATCGCCCGCCCGCTCCGCGACATCGCGAGCGTTTCCGGAAGACGTCGCTCGAGCTCGGCGAGGTCTTGCACCAGGAAGAGCCCGCGCTGGCCACCCGAATCGACGGGCTTCAGGACCGCGGGAAATCCGACGTGGGCCATGGCGGCAGCGACGCCGGCGCGTCCGCCGACAGCCGCAAAACGCGGCTGCCTCACGCCGGCCTCGTGGAGGCGGTCGCGCATCACGAGCTTGTCGGTCATCGCCCGGGCCACCGCCGACCCGACGGACGGAAGTCCGAGCGACTCCGCCACGGCGGCTGCAGGGACGACTGCCCGATCGCTCGAGACCGCGAGGACACCGTCGACCCGGTGGCGTCGAGCAACGTCGCGGACGGCCTCGACGTCGGCGAAATCGACCGCCTCGCCGACGTCGGCGGCCGCCAAGGCGATCGCCCGCGGGTCGCCGTCGACGGCGACCACCCGATGACCGGATTCCCGCGCACGGCGGATTGCGGCCAGCTGCGAGATGCTCGCGCCGAGATAGAGCAGCGTCGCCATCGCTACGCCCTGGTGTCAGGCACCGAGGAGCGGCTCCATCGGGCGAGCGTAGAGCCGCCCACCTGAACGAGATGTGACCCTGACTAGCCGGCTTGGGTGGCTTCGGAGGCTCTGACTCGCGCCGCGAGGGACTTGAGCAGCGAGAGCGAGATCTGCGGCTCCTGCTTCAGGAGCCTCGTGAAGTTGGCCCGCCCGATCTCGAGCACCAGCACTTCGCCCTCGGCCGAGACGGTTGCGGACCGGGGCGCGTCGTCGAGCAGGGCCATCTCGCCGAAGCACTCGCCCGGGCCGAGGCGTGCCCGCCGGCGACCGGGGACACCGACGGAGACCACTCCGTCGAGGATCACGTAGAACGCGTCACCGGAGCGGCCGGCGACGACGATCGGCACGCCGCGTTCGAACCGCTTCAGCCTGGCGAGCGACGTGACGCGGCGGAGCTGCCTCCCCGAGAGCGTCGCGAACAGCGGCACGTTCCCGAGAACGGCCGCCCAATCCTTGACGGCGGCCCTCCGTCCTCCTCGCGCGTCGAGCGCGGCTTTCGCCGCGGCGCCGGCTGCAACGCTCCTGTCGGGCATGCGGCAACCATAACCCCGGCCGCTGCGTCACTCCACGCGGTCGGCGGGCTCCTCGACGAGCGTGGCCAGCGTGTCGAGGAACTCGGCGCCACGTGCACCGTCGACCGACGCGGTGGTCGAACGACATGCTGAGCTGCAGCATCGGCCGGACGGCAGTGCCCCCGTCGACGCGGCACGATACGATCGGCGATGCGCCCGACTGCCAGGATCGCAGCCTGCGGCGCGTTCACGATCGCATCGAACGAGTCGACGCCGTACATGCCGAGATTGGAGATCGGTGAACGTGCCGTCGCCGACGTCGGCCGGGCGCAGACGGCCGGTGCGCGCAGCCTCGACGAGCGCCGCGCGGCGACCGCGATCTCGCCGAGCGCGAGGCGGTCGGCGTCGTGGATGACCGGCACGACGAGCGCCGTCGTCGATCGCGACGGCGAGTCGCGACGTTCACTCGGTCGTCGAGCCGGACGAGCCTCCGTCGCGCCAGCTCGCGTTCACGCCGCGGATGACGGCGCAGCGACTCGCCGCGACGAGCTTCACGAGCAGATCGGTGATGTTGACGCCTCGCCACCCGGCTTGCGCGAGCCGCCTCGCGCCAGCTCTGCAGGCGCGTCGCGTCGACCTCGCGCCGAAGGTGGAAGTGCGGCACCGACTGCCAGCTCGCGGTCGTCCGCTCCGCCATCACCGCCAGAGCGAGCCGACGGCGGCGGCTGCGCCGGCCACGCCCGGCGAGATCGGCGGCGACGATCGCGCCACCCGGTCCCGCTGCCCTGCGACGCGCCGCCAGGTCGACGCCGCGGCTCGGCCGCCAGACGACGCGCCTTCGGCGAGGCGAGCGGCCGCTCGGGCACGGCCGCCGTGACCGACCAGCTCGCGACGGACGCGTCGAGCGACTCACCTGCGCGCGAGGACACCAGGCGATCGCCTCGCCCGACCGGCACGTCGTCACCCTCGGCGGCGCAGATGCCGGCGAGCGTGCCGTCGCAGGCGCCTCGATCTCGACCGTCACCTTGTCGGTCTCGATCTCGAGCAGCGGCTCGCCGCGCTCGACGACGTCGCCCTCGGCCCGCAGCCAGCGCACGACCTTGCCCGTGTCCTGCGCCATCCCGAGCGCGGGCATGATCACGTCGCTCGGCATCAGTCGGTGCGCGCGCCTTCGACCCGCGCCGACTCGGCGACCGCGTCCGCGAGCGACGGGTTGTTCAGGTGCGACTGCGTCTCGCGGATCCGCCGGCAGCGGCGCCGTTCGACCGTGTAGTGCCTGACCGCCGGCGACGAGCAGCTCCTCGGCCGGGAAGCGGGTGATCACCTCGCAGCCGTCGCGGTGACGACGAGCTGCTCCTCGATGCGCGCGGCCTGCCAGCCGTCCGAGGCCGGCCAGAACGTCTCGAGCGCGAAGACCATCCCCTCCTCGATCATCTCCGGATAGTCGAACGAGACGAGCCGGCTGAAGATCGGCTTCTCCCAGCTCGAGAGCCCGACGCCGTGCCCGTACTGGAGCGCGAACGCAGCCTCCTCGTCGGGGAAGCCGAACTCCTGCGCCTTCGGGAACACCTCGACGACCTCGGCGGTCGATGACGCCCGGGCGGATCAGCGAGATCGCGTGGTCGAGGATGTCGCGGCAGCGCTTGTACGCGTCGACGAGGCCGCGCGAGGCGCTCCCGACCGCGAACGTGCGGTAGTAGCAGGTGCGGTAGCCGTTGTACGCGTGGAGGATGTCGAAGTAGGCGGGGTCGCCCGGTCGCAGCATGCGGTCGGTGAAGACGTGCGGGTGCGGGCTGCACCGCTCGCCGGAGATCGCGTTGATCCCCTCGATGTGCTCGGAGCCGAGCTCGAAGAGCCGCTTGCTGACGAGCGCGACGCACTCGTTCTCGCGCATCCCCGGCTTCAGCGCCGGAAGAGATCCTCGTAGGCGGCGTCGACCATCGCGCACGCCGTGTTCAGCAGGGTGATCTCGTCGGGCGTCTTCACCATGCGGATGTCCTGCATCAGCGCCTGGCCGTCGACGACCGTGATGCCGGCCGCCTCGAGCGCGCGCAGCACCGGCAGCTCGACGATGTCGACGCCGAGCGGCTCGCCGAGCAGGCCGCGCTGCTCGAGCTCGACGTGGATCTTCTCGGCGACCGCCTCGGCGCGGCCCGCCACCGAGCCGCGCAGCGTCGAGATGCCGGCGCGCGAGCGGTCTTCGCCGAGCCACGGGTTGTAGAGCTTGTGATGCCGGGCGGCCGAGCCGAAGTCCCACATGATCGGGTCGTCGCCCTGCGGCAGCAGGCAGAAGCGGACGTACTTGTCGACGGCCCACATGCCGATGTGCGTCGCGGTGATGTAGCGGATGTTGCTCATGTCGAAGCAGAGCAGCGCGCCGAGCTCGGACCGCTCGAGGCCCGCCTGCGCGCGGGCGAGGCGCGCGCGGCGCAGCCGGTCGAAGTCGACCCGCTCCTCCCAGTCGACACCCATCACGCCGTAGCTGCGGATTCCCATCGGTCTCCTCTCGTCAGGCGCTCGGCGCAGAGCGCGCGCGCCGTCGCGGCGACGCTCTCGGCAGTCGGCACGGTCTCGTCCTCGAGCGTCGGCGAGAACGGCACCGGCACGTCCAGCGCGCCGAGCCGCCGCACCGGTGCATCGAGGTGGTAGAAGGCCCGCTCGGCGATCACCGCGGCGAGCTCGGCGGTGACGCCGTAGCTCCGGTGGCCCTCGTCGACGACGATCGCGCGGCCGGTCTTCTGCGCCGACCGCACGAGCAGCTCCTCGTCGAGCGGCGACAGCGTGCGCGGGTCGACGACCTCGGCCGAGATCCCGTCGGCCGCGAGCAGGTCGGCCGCCTCGAGGCACACGCGCACCATCGAGCTCGTGCCGACGAGCGTCACGTCGTCGCCGACGCGCTTCACGTCGCCGACGCCGAGCGGCAGCGTGTACTCGCCCTCCGGCACCTCGCCCCTGACGCGCCAGTCCATCTTGTCCTCGATGAAGACGACCGGGTTGTCGTCGCGGATCGCCGACTTGAGCAGCCCCTTCGCGTCGTACGGCGTCGACGGGAGCACGACCTTCAGGCCCGGCACGTGCGCGACCCAGGCCTGCAGGCTCTGGCTGTGCTGCGCGGCCGAGCGGCGTGTCGCGCCGAGCGTCGTGCGCAGCACGAGCGGCACCGTCAGCTTCCCGCCCGACATGTAGTGCGCCTTCGCCGCCTGGTTGGCGAGCTGGTCCATGACGAGCGTCAGGAAGTCGCCGAACATGATGTCGACGACCGGACGCAGGCCGGTCATCGCCGCGCCGACGCCGAGACCCGTGATGCCGGCCTCGGAGATCGGCGAGTCGAGGATCCGCTCAGGCCCGAACTCCTCGACGAGCCCCGAGAGCACCTTGAACGGCGTCCCGGCCTCGGCGACGTCCTCGCCGATCACGAACACGCGCTCGTCGCGGCGCAGCTCCTCGGCGAGCGCCTCGTTGACCGCCTGCGCAATCGTGAGCTCGCGCGTGCGCGGCAGGCGCCTGCGACGCTAGGCGAAGACATCCTCGGTCACCTCGCTCGGGTCGGGGAACGGCGTCGTCGAGCGCGAACGTCGACGCCCTGCTCGACCTCGGCCGCGCTCTGTTCGTCTGAATCGCCTGCGAGCGCCGCCTCGTCGGCGAGCCCCTGCTCGACGCAGCCACGACGCCGTGCAGCGCGAGCGGATCGCGCTCGCGTGCGCCAGAGCTCCTCCTCGTCCTTCGAGCGGTAGTAGCGCGCGATCGACGTCGCCGACGTGGTGCCCGTGGTAGCGGTAGGTGTTGCAGAGCAGGAAGCGCCGGCCCGTCGCCGCGCGCGCGCGCGCTCGACGAGCGCGGCGGTCGCGGCGTAGACCGCGCGCACGTCCTGGCCGTCGACCTCGACCGCCTCGATTCCGAACGACCGCGGACGGTCGAGGATCGTCGCCGGCCGTCGCCTCGAGGTAGTGCGTGTACTCGTTGTAGAGGTTGTTCTCGCAGACGTAGATCACCGGCAGCGTCCAGAGCGAGGCCATGTTCATCACCTCGTACAGCAGGCCCTGGCCGAGCGCGCCGTCGCCGAAGAAGCAGACCGCGACCTGGTCGGTGCCGCGCCGCTTCGCCGAGAACGCCGCGCCGGTCGCGATGCCGGTCGAGCCGCCGACGATCGCGTTCGCGCCGAGGTTGCCGTTCGCGTGGTCGGCGATGTGCATCGAGCCGCCCTTGCCCGGCAGTAGCCGGCCTCCTTGCCCGAGCAGCTCGGCGAACATCAGCGCGACGTCGGCGCCCTTCGCGAGGCAGTGCCCGTGACCGCGGTGCGTGCTGGTGATGTAGTCGTCGCGCCGCAGCGCCGAGCAGACGCCGACGGCGACCGCCTCCTCGCCGATGTAGAGATGGGCGAGGCCGGGCATCTTGGCGCGCGCGGTAGAGGTCGTTGACCTGCTCCTCGAAGAGCCGGATCGTGACCATCCGCCGGTACATCTCGAGCTGCGAGCTCGGCGTCGGTCGCGGGCGCTCGACGCAGCGCTCACCGCGCTCGTCTGCACGCCGGACATCGCGCGCGAGCACGTCGAAGAGGACGGCGAAGTCCCGTCGCCGAGGCCCAGTCCGCGTTCGCGGCGGTGAGCAGCTCGTTCGTGACGGCCGTCGTCGGCAGCGGGACGTCGAGCTCTGCGGCCGAGCTCGAGCGCGAGGTTCAGGTCCTTCTGCATCATGTGGCACGTCGAACCAGGCCTCGTCCGGCTGCTCGAGCACGAAGCGGGCCGCGGTACGCGACCATCGGCGAGGCGATCACGCTGGCGAGCATCACCTCGACCGCCCGCTCGCGCGGGATGCCGCTCTTCTCCGCGAGCAGCACGCCCTCGCTGAAGGCGAGCATCTGCACCGCGAGGCGAGAGGTTGATCGCGATCTTCATCGTCACCGCCGCGCCGTTCGGCCCGACGTGGAACACCTTCGGCCCGATCGCCTCGAGCATCGGCTGGACGCGCTCGAACGTCTGCGTCGTCGCCGCCGACCATGAGCGAGAGCCTTCCCCTGCGTCGAGCGTGATCGACGCTGCCCGAGACCGGCGCGTCGAGCATCTACGGCGCCCGACTCGCGCGACCCGCTCCGCGAGTTGCGCGCGTGTTCGCCGGGCTCGCGGTGCTCATGTCGACGTAGACCTTGCCCGGGGCCGAGGCCGGCGAGGATCCCGTCCGGCGCCCTCGGTCACGGCCTGCACGGCCGCCGTGTTCGTGACCATCGTGAAGACGATCTCGCTCCGCTCGGCGACCTCTCGCGGGGTGTCGGCCCAGCGTGCAGCCCGGCGTCGAGCAGCGGCTGCGGCCTTCTCGCGCGTCCGGTTCCAGACCGGTGACGTCGTGCCCTGCGGCGAGCAGGCGCCGCACGACTCGCGCCGCCCATCACACCGAGCCCGACGTAGCCGAGCTCAGCCATCGCCGCCTCCTTCCCGCCGCTGGCGGCCCGACCGCGAGCGCATCGTGGACGTCCGACTCGACGCGGACGAGGTGGGCGCGCATCTCGGCCCGCGCGGCGCCGGCGTCGCGCGGCGGCGATCGCGTCGCGGATCGCGCGGTGCTGCTCGTGCGAGCGCTCGGGGCTCCCGGGATGCGGAAGATCGACATCAGCGCGCGCCGGATCACGTCGCGCAGCGCGCCCATCGTGTGCAGGATCACGCCGTTGCGCGTCGCCTCGGCGATCGCGAGATGGAAGCGGAGGTCGCCGTCGATGTAGTGGTCGCCGCGCTCGGGCCCGTCGCTCGGCCGAGGGCCGAGCGCCATCTCGGCGATCGCGGCGTCCATCAGCGCGAGGTGCGCCTCGTCGTGCCGCTCGGCCGCGAGCGCCGGCCGCCTCGCACTCGAGGATCCGGCGCAGCTCGTAGATGTCGAGCATCGTCGCCTGGTCGAGGCTGAGCAGCAGCTGCAGGCTCGAGTTGCAGCGGGTTCGCGTAGCCGGCGACGACGAACGAGCCGTTGCCGACGTCCTCGATCACGCCCTTCGACTCGAGCATCCGCAGCGCCTCGCGCACCGACGAGCGGCCGGCGCCGGTAACGCCTGCGTCAGCTCGCGCTCGGTCGGGAGCAGGTCGCCCGGCTGCAAGCTGGCGCGCGCTGATCCTCCGCAGCAGCTGCTCGGCGATCAGCTCGTAGACCTTCTGGCGCTCGATCGGCTGGTAGCTCACACGCTCCCGCCTCGCTTGTCTGACAACCGGACGCATGACTGTACCGTGCTCAGTCTCGAGCAAGCAAGCTCCGTTCGTTGCAATCGCGCGACGCGGTGTGCGTAAATCGACCGGTCTCAGTCTGCTTGTCTGACAAAGGAGGACGCTTCGATGGCGAAGCGGACGAAGGGACTCCTCGCAGCGACTCGTGGTCGCGGCCGGTCGCGGCCGTCTGGTCGTCGCAGCGGCCGCGAGCACCCGGACGACGCCGCGCGGCGCAGGGACCGATCAAGATCGGGATCTCGCTCTCGCTCAGCGGCGACTTCTCCGACCCGGGGAAGGCGGTCAAGCGCGGCTACGACCTCTGGGCCGCCTACGTCAACGCGCACGGCGGGATCCTCGGCCGCCAGGTTCAGCTGAAGATCGTCAACGACGCCTCCGACCCGAACCAGGTCGTCTCGAACTACCAGAAGCTGATCACGGGCGACCACGTCGACCTCGTGTTCGGCCCGTTCTCGTCGCTGCTGACGGGCCCGTCGGCCACGGTCGCGAACCGCTACCACTACGCGTTCCTCGAGCCGGCCGGCGGCGGCCCGAAGGTCTTCGCGCTCAAGCTGCACAACCTGTTCTTCGTGCAGCCGGCACCGGTCGTCAAGTGCGGCGACTCGTTCGTCGCGTACCTGAAGACGCTGCCGGCGTCGCAGCGGCCGAAGACGGCGTCGTACGCGTCGCTCGACGACCCGTTCTCGTCGCCGATCGCCGACGCGATGCGCGCGCAGCTGTCAGGCGTCGGGCGTGAAGACCGCTCTACCAGACGATCTATCCGGCCGAGACCACCGACCTGACGCCGATCGTCGCCAAGGCGATCGCGCACGAAGCCCGACATGATCATCGGCGGCACGCAGTCGGAGGACGCCTACGCGCAGGTGAAGGCGCTCGTCCAGGCGAGCTACAGCCCGAAGTTCCTGTTCTTCGCGAACGGCGCGAACTCGCCGACCGAGTTCCCGAGCAAGGTCGGCGACGAAGAACGTGAACGGGATCTTCAGCTGCAGCGACTGGACGCCGGTCGCGCCGACGAACGGCAACGCGCTGTTCGTCGCCCAGTACCTGAAGCGCTACGGCGGCAACGAGTTCGACATCGACAACAACTCGGCCGAGGCCTGGGCGGTCGGGCAGCTGCTGCAGCTCGTCGTCAAGAAGACCGGCTCGATCGACAACCAGACGATCATCGACGGCGCTGCACAAGGGCGTCTGGCCGACGATCGAGGGGAACCTCGTCGTGGGACGCCAACGGGCAGCCGAACGGCAACGACCTGCTCGTCGAGTGGATTCACGGCAAGCTGCTGCCGGTGTTCCCGCCGCAGGTCGCGGTCGCGAAGCCGTTCTCCCCGAAGCCCGCCTGGGGCGGTTGGTCGAAGCTAGCTCGACGCCGATGCACTTCTTCGTCCAAGCCTGCATCCTGGGCCTGCTCACCGGAGGGGTCTATGCGCTGATGGCGAGCGGTCTCGCGCTCGGCTTCGGCGTCATGCGGGTCATCAACGTCGCTCAGGGCGCGCTGATCATCCTCGGCGCGTACCTGAGCTACACGCTCTACGGCGACCTCGGGATCGACCCGTTCGTCGGGCTGCTCGTCGATCACGCCCGGCGATGTTCGTGCTCGGGATCGTGCTGCAGTTCGTCTTCCTGCGGCCGCTGCGTGACGAGGAGCGGGAGGAGCTCTCGCTCCTCGTCACGTGGGCGGTCGCGCTCGGCATCGAGGGCGTGCTCAGCGTCGCCTACCAGACGACCTACCGCTCGACGATCACGAGCTACGCCGACGCTCGTGGAACGTCTTCGGCTACTACGTTCTCGGTCGCGCGGGTGCTACGCGTTCGTCGCCTCGTTCGTCGTGCTCGGCCTGCTCTTCGCGATCCTCCGGTTCACGAAGCTCGGCCGCGCGATCCGCGCAACCGTGCAGAACCCGACGGCCGCGCGCCTGCTCGGTGTCGACACGCGGATCGTGTCCGCCGTCGGGCTTCGGGCTCAGCGTCGCGACGGCGAGCGCCGCCGGCGCCGTGTACGGGATCGTCTTCCCGTTCAACCCCGGCAGCCACTACGACCTGATCTCGCGCCTGCTCACGATCATCGTGCTCGGCGGGCTCGGCTCGCTCGGCGGCGCCGATCGTCGCCGCGCTCTTCATGGGCGTCTGCGGAGGCGGTCTTCTCGGCCGAGATCTCGCCGACGTGGTCGAGCTTCACCTTCTTCGTCGTGCTGATCGCGATGCTCGTCGTGCGGCCGCAGGGCCTCTTCGGGACGCGCGTGCGAGGTGTCGATCTGAGCCGCGCTTCTCGCCGGCGGCATCGGCTGTCGCCGTCGGTCGTCTTCGCGGCGCTGTCGGCGCTCCCGTTCGGGTTCACCGCGCCCTGGGTGCAGGACCTCTTCATCTTCACGCTGATGTACGCCGCGCTCGCGTCGGCGTGGAACATCGTCGGCGGCTACTCGGGGTACATCTCGCTCGGCCACGCCGCGTTCTTCGGCGTCGGCGCGTACGCGTCGCGATCATCTTCACGCACATCTCGATCGGCGCCGGCTACCGGCCCTTCTACGTCCTCCCGCTCGTCGGGATCGGCGTCGGCGATCGCGTCGGTGCCCGTCGCGCTGGGTCGCCTACCGCACGCGCGCCGCGACGTTCGCGATCGTCACGATCACGCTGCTCTTCGTCGCGCAGCAGCTCGCGTTCAACCTGCGCTCGCTGACCGGAGGCTCGCAGGGCGTCGCGATCCCGACGCCGAACTTCCCGGTCGCCGACGTACAACGTCCCGTTCTACTTCGCGATGCTCGGCGTCCTCGCGCTCTCGATGCTCGCGAGCTGGTTCGTCCGCGGCAGCAAGCTCGGGCTCGCGCTGCTCGCGATCCGCGACGACGAGGACCGCGCGCGCGGGCCTCGGCGTGCAGACGACGTTCGCGAAGCTGACGTCGTTCGCGCTCTCGGCCGGGCTCGTCGCGATGGCCGGCGGCGTGTGGGCGTACTACATCGCGTTCATCTATCCGCAGTTCGCCGTCGACCCGCTCGTCACGATCGGCATGGTGCTGATGGTCTACCTCGGCGGGCGCGGCACGCTCTGGGGCCCGGTGCTCGGCGCGTTCATCCTCGTGCCCGCGCAGAAGTACCTCGCCTACCGGCTCGGCGCGAGCGACCTCTACCTCGTCGGCTACTCGAGCGTCTTCCTCGTCGTCATCCTGCTGCTGCCGCGCGGGATCCTCCCGTCGCTCCGCGACCGCGCGCGGCGGCTGCCGCGTGCGGCAGGCAGCCGCGCGAGCGCAAGGTCGAGGAGGTCGTCGCGTCGTGACCGCGCTGCTCGAGGTCGAACGGGCGCGCAAGCGCTTCGGCGGCGTCGTCGCGCGTCGACGACTGCTCGTTCGCCGTCGAGGCGGGCACGATCACCGGCCTGATCGGCCCGAACGGCTCCGGCAAGACGACCGTCTTCAACCTCGTCACCGGCTACCTGCCGGCGACGGCGGCAGCATCCGCTTCGACGGGCGCGATCGTCCGCCGGCCGGACCCGACGCGGCTCGCACGCCGAGGGCTGATCCGCACGTTCCAGCAGGCGCGCATCTTCCCGCACCTGACCGTGCTCGAGAACCTCGCGCTCGCGGCGCCGCACACGCGGCTGGGAGCCATGCGGCCGCGCGTCTCGCAGGCCGAGCGCGCCCGCGGCGAGGAGCTGCTCGCCGACTTCACCTCACCGCGCACGCGCAGTCGCTCGCCGCGGAGCTCTCGTTCGGCCAGCGCAAGCTGCTCGAGTTCGCCGCGACGCTGATGGGCCGGCCGTCGGCTCGTCCTGCTCGACGAGCCGACGGCCGGCGTCAACCCGGTGCTGTCGAGACGATCGAGCGCCACATCCGCCGGCTGCACGCCGAGGGCCTCACCTTCCTCGTCGTCGAGCACGACATGCCGCTCGTGATGCGGCTCTGCGATCCGGTGATCGTGCTCGACCGCGGGCCAAGATCGCCGAGGGCACGGCGGCGCGAGGTGCAGACGCGACCCGCGCGTCCTCGACGCGTACCTCGGCAGCTGACCGTGCGCGTCGTGCTCGAGGACGTCGTCGCCGGCTACGGGTTCGGCGACGTGCTGCGCGGCCTCGACCTGGTCGCCGAGGCGGGCGAGATCACGTGCCTGATCGGCCCGAACGGCGCCGGCAAGTCGACCGTGCTGCGCGCGGTGAGCGGCCTCCTGCAGACCGCGGCGCGGCATCGATCACGGCTCGGCGAGCACGAGATCACCGGGCTGTCGCCGCGCGGCCTGCTCGCGCTCGGCGTCGTGCACGTGCCGCAGGAGCGGAGCCTGTTCCCGCTGATGACCGTCTGGGAGAACCTGCTGATGGGCGGCTACATCCTGCGCGACCGGCGCGCGGTCACGCCGGCGCGCCGAGGCGCTCGCCGAGCGGTTCCCGCTGCTCGCGCGAGCGGCGTCGCGAGCGGGCGGGCTCGCTCTCGGGCGGCGAGCAGAAGACGGTCGAGATCGCCCGCGCGCTGATGCTCGAGCCGAAGGTGCTGCTGATCGACGAGCCGTCGATCGGGCTCGCGCCGACGCGCACGCTCCGAGGTGTTCGCGACGCTCGCGTCGCTGTCGGGCGGCGGCTGGACGATCCTGCTCGTCGAGCAGAACGCGCGCTCGGGCTTCGCGATCGCGGATCGCGGCGCGGTGCTCGACGGCGGCGTGGTCAAGCTCACCGGAGCCGGCGGCGAGCTCCTCGACGATCCCGAGGTCGGGCGGCTCTATCTCGGCGCCGGCTAGGCCTACACGAACGTCGCGATCTCGGCGAACGCTTTCTTCTCGAACTGCGGCACCTCGGCGCCTGCGGTACGCGACGATCGGGCCGGCGGCGGTCACGCGGCCGCCTCGCCGAACAGGGAGTCCAGCAGCTGCAGTTCGTGCGCTTCGACGGCGACGAGCTCACCGCGAAGCTGAACGGCGAGCAGACCGTTCGCCGCCAGGCGCTGTTCGGCGGCGATCGCGAGGCGGCGATAGGCGTCGAGCCCGTCGCCGCGTGCGAACACCGCCTCGGCCGGCTCGATGGCAAGGTCTGGATGCGCCGCGCGCTCGGAGAGCGGCAGGTAGGGAAGGTTGGCCACGACGACGTCGATTTGTCCCGGCACGGGATCGAGGAGAAAGCCGCGGCGCGCACGGATCGCGACGCCGGAACGCACCGCGTTGCGGCGCGCGAGCGCGACTGCGTCCGCGCTGACATCGGTCGCCCAGACCCGGGCTCGCGGAGCCAACCGTGCGATCGCGATCGCGATCGCACCGGATCCCGTCCCGACGTCGACGACGCAGGCTTCCTCGTCCCCGATGTGCTCGAGCGCTCGCTCGACGAGCGCGACGCTCGTCGACCGCGGTGTCATCACGACCCCCGGCGCGGTCAGCAGCTCGAGGCCTGCGAAGTTGACCGTCGTCATCCGACTCCTGCCGCGGCGAGGAGAACCAGCACGAGCGTCGTCGCTGCGAGCAATCCGTGCAGCGCGACCACCGGGACTGGGAATCCCTGCTCGGCCGGCTCGGCCGCGGAGATCTCGACGCGCTTCCGGCGGCGTGACAGCCAGATGCCGAACATCGCGAAGCCCAGCAGCGCAACGAAGAGCAGCAACGCGAACGCGATCCACGCGAGCGCGTCGGTGTCGGCCGCGACGTAGACGATCCAGAGCACGAGTCCGGTCGCGGCCAGTGCGAAGTGGCCGAGGATCAGCGGCGGCCGGATCCTCGGGCTCTGCTCGGAGGGCCTCATGCCTCCGGCTCGCAGCCAGTTCGCCAGCAGCACGAAGCCGCCGCCTGCGGTCAGCACCCACGCGATCAGTGCAGCCCATTTCATCGTTCCCCTCCTTGCTCGACACGCATCCCGTGCACGAAGACGATCGCTCCACCGAGCCATCCGCCTGCCGTCAGCGCGACGAGACCGGCGAGCGTGAGGACGAGCCCGCCCGTTGTGACCGAGCCGTCTCGATAGCCCGCATGCTGGAGCCACGCAGCCACTGCGAACAGCGTTACCGCCGTGATCATTGCGCTGAGATGAAGCGTGGCCGTTCTCCAGACCGGTGTCCCCCAGTCGAGCTCGAGCCAATCGGCGAAGCCCGTGATCGCAGTCGGTGCCGCGACGATCAGGCCGCCGACCAGGGCGAGCCACATCGCCTGTCCCGCCGACGACTCGATCCAGCCGAGTGAGCCGATCACCCCCAGGCCGGAGGCGAGCACGAACATGCCGATCGTGGCGTCGGTGAGCGGGGGATGAGCCGGGTGGCCAGGCAGCCCGTGGAGTAGTTGTTTCACCATTTCAAGAGTATATACAGCACAGATGTATTTAGATTTGTTCTACCCGCGCCGTGGCAAGTGAAACCAGGACGCGACACGATCCGTGGTCGACGAGGCAGTCGCGCGTCTCGCATTCGACTCGCTCGATCGCGACGCCTGGCAACGCGTGCGCGGCCAAACCGCACCACATGCCGCGATCGATCTCGGCGGCGTCGGACCGTGCGCGCACCAGCGGTCGCAGCGGGCACGTCGGCGTCGCCAGCACGGCGCCGTCGTCCGAGACGGCCTCGAGCGACACCTGGTACCCGAGGCTCCGAACCGCCTCGCACATCCGCTCGAAGCCGGCGCGGAGCGTCCGCGCCGGGCGCAGGCCGGCGGCGCGTGCGAGCTCGCCGCCAAAGCCGACGCCGATCTCGTGCAGCCGCGCGGCGCGAGCCTTTGCGGGGAGGGCGTCGATCAATGCCCCGAGCAAGGCCTCGTAACGGCGCGCCGGGAACTCGATCGGTTCGAGGCCCGGTGCGACTGCGTAGGTCTTCGCCGGCCGCCCGGCACCGGGGCCGGTCCTGCCCGTTCGCCGCTCGTACGCCGAAACGAGCAGTCCCGCTTTCGCAAGCCGCTCGAGACGCGACCGCGCGACGTTGCGATGCACGTCGTGCGCGGCTGCGAGCTCGTCTGCGGTGACGGGACGCGCCTGCGAGCGCGCATAGCGCAGCGTGCTGCGCAACTCCGGATCGCCGACGGCTGCGAGCTCGTCCATCTCTAAGTTCAAGCTAGCAGGGTTTAGAAATGCGGCCGCCTAGCCCCGCGCGAGCCGGTACGGCTGGAGACGCCAGGCCGCCCAGCTCCAGTACCACGCAGGCACCTTCTTGGGAGCCGCAGTCGGCCGCGAGCCCTGACCGTGCTGCCACGCGAAGAACGGCCACACCCAGCGTGGCAGCGCCTTCGGCAGGCCTGCCGGCCGTGGGCGCGCGCGGACGGCGACCGGTGGCGACGGCTTGCCGAGATTCCCGCTCGGGTCGACGGCACGGACGCGATAGACCGTCAGGCCCGCCGCATGGAAGGCGTGCACGACCGTACGACGGGACGTGCCCTTGAGCTTCTGCACCGGCATGCCGTCGAGCAGTACCTGATACGAGCCGACGGTCCCGCTGTCGTCGGTCGCGCCTTGCCACTGCAGGACGAGGGCGCCGCGCGTGAAGTGGCCCGCGAACGCCGGCGGCTGCGTCGGCGGCGTACCGTCGAGGCGGAGGCCGAAGAAGCCCGGGACGAACGTCTGGATCTCGACCGTCCCGTCCGGGTCGACCGTGTAGCCGACGTCCGCCGGCACCGCTCCCGCCGTGAGCTTCGGGATCGCCTTCCAGGTTGAGCCGTCCGGCGAGTACGAGGGGAGGAGGCCGTTCGGCTGCATCAGCAGGTGCAGCGTCAGCGGCGCCGCGAACCGCGTCACCGGCGCCTGGGTGTCCGCCTGGGTCGCGGTCAGTTGCACCGTGTACCCCGGTGCGCCCGGCTGGGACGTCGGCGTCAGCGTCACGACTGCGGGTGCCGGGAAGGCCTCCACCGGCCAGGAGACCGCGGCCTGCCCGTCACCCGACCCGACCGCGCCGCCGGTCGGCGCCGCGCCCGGGGTCGTCGTCGTCGGAGGCGGCGGCGGCGGCGGGGGCGCGCCGGTCGCGCCGACGACGGGCCCGTCGACGTAGTCGTCGTCGACGTTCAGCGTGACGCCGCCCCAGGTCTCGTTGTGGCCGCCCTTGTACTGGTGCACGCGCTGATGGTTCGCCCACAGCGAATCGGAGACGTGCGGATCGCCGAAGACGCCCTCGACGCCGTTCCAGTTCGCGATCCACGCCGCGTCGGGAATCGACGAGCCCAAGGCTGCGACGTCGCGGATCGTCGACGCCGCACTGCCGTAGACGCCCGCCACGTAACCCTGCGCATGGAGCTCGTTCACCCAGCCCGCCGCGAACGCCTGCACGACCTTCGAGCACGCCGCGTTGTTCGTCGCGTAGCCCTCGATGTCGGCGTACAGCGGGCTCCCCGGCGGCAATCCGAAGAGGTTCGCCTTCGCAATCGCATCGTCCGCAGCGGCTGCGCCCTGGGACCCGGCCGTCGTCAGGTTCTGGGAGATCTTTGCGAGCCCCGCCTGGCTGACGCACGGCGCCTGCAGCCCGACGTACAACGGCAGCAGGCTCCAGCCCAGCGAGAGCGTCGTCGTCACCCAGGACGCGGAAAGGTTGCCGTCCTTGCACGCGCGGTTGACGCCGCCGAGGTAGATGCCGACCACCTGGTACGGCGACGCCGCCCAGGCGCCGAGCGCGTTGAGCGACGGCGCGGTGCACGTCTCGAAGCCGTATCCGGTGAACACGTCCACGCCTCGCTGCGCCGTCGCAGCGGACGGACCGGGCAGTGCGAGCACGAGCAGCACCGTCAGCACGGCGCCGACCTGGGCGAGGCGGCGTCTCAGTCCCCCGCTCCGGCGCCGGCAAAGCCGGTGCCTGCGCTCTTGTTCGCCTCCGTCGAGCCTACGGCTCATCCGCGTCAAGCGTGACGGCGATGTGTGAAGAAACCGTCAGGCGCGCGTATAGCCCCACGCAGCGAGATCGTGGTGGAGCTTTGCAATGTACGCACGACCTGCCGGACCAAGTCCGTCCGCGCGCAGGTAGCCGTGTCTCAGCGCGTCGGCGAGCGCCACGTTGCACGCGTCGCGCTTGCCGAGCAGGTACTCGTCCGCGCACCACGGACCGATCACGCCGCGGATGTCGCCGTGCTTGCGCTCGCCGACGTAGGTCCGCCACAGGCGCTGTGCATTCGCAGCGATCAGATCGGGACGCTGCCGGGTCACGTTCACCAGCCTGCCGGGACGATCGATTGTCCAGACCTGCACCGGGAACGCCGACGCGGCGAACGAGGTGTACGCGTATGCGAACCGATCGTCGCCGGTCACGAACCAGAAGCGGCGGTGCAACCACTGGCCCCTGTAGCCGAGGTCACCCCAGTCGTGGAAGATCCCCGTCGCGGCACCGTGCGGCGGGACGAGCACCACTTCGGTCTGGAAGCAGCAGTGTGCGCCGCCCGTGTACAGCGAGACCACGACCTCCGGCGCGCGACTCCCCCAGACGTTGCGAAACGCGATCGCCCCGCCGGGCGTCGGTCCGCAGACCTGTGCGCAGATCTGGCGGTCCAAGACGACAGCGGTACCGCGGGTGACGCGCACGCGCAGACGACGGTAGATCTTGAAGTCGCCACTCGGATCGACGGATTGCTCCTGGTACGAGAGTGTGACGCCGATCGTTCCGTGCCGCGCCGTTTGCTGCGCCGGGGTCCAGCCGCCGACGAGCGCGAGTGCGGCAAGGAGCGCCACCACGTCGCGAGCCTACGCGACCTGGAGCGGCGGCATCACGACGCCGCCGCGCGTGCTCTTGCCGGCCGCGCGCAGCGCGCGGCGATACGCGTCGACCGCGGTCGCGCCCGAGGCCATCACCTCGCCCGTCGAACGCATCTCGGGCCCACGCGCGTCGGCGCCCGCGAAACGCTCCGACGGGAAGACAGCCTCCTTCGCCCAGGCGCGCGACGGCTGCGCGCGTTCGGGCAGGTCGAGGCCGCGAAGCGGCTCGCCGAGCAACAGGCGCACGGCGTGCTCCACCAGGGGCACACCGGTCGCCTTCGCCACGAATGCAACGGTGCGCGACGCACGCGGGTTCGCTTCGAGGACGTACAGGCGCCCCCCGGTGATCGCGAGCTGCAGGTTGAGCAGTCCGCGAGCGCCGACCGCGCGCGCGACGACCGCAGCTGTCTCACGGATGCGCAGCTCGAGCTCAGCCGTCACCGACGGCCCCGGCAAGACGCACGCGCTGTCCCCCGAATGGACCCCGGCAGGCTCGATGTGCTCGAGGATCGCGGCGACCCACGCGTCCTCGCCGTCGGCGAGAACTTCGACGTCGAGCTCGAGCGCACCGGTCAGGTACCGGTCGACGAGGCACGGGCCGACGACGTCGAGCTCCGCAGCACTGCGGGCGATGTGCATGCCGCGGCCGCCGAGAACGTGATGCGGACGCACGAGCACCGGATAGCCCAGCCGCTCGGCGATCTCACGTGCCTGCGCCGCGTCGCCGGCGGCGCCCCACTCCGGTGCCAGGTCGCCGACGAGCTCGGCGAAGCGCGCGCGATCCTCCGCGGCGTCGATCGCAGCGAGCGGGTCGCCGAGCAGCGGCACGCCGGCGGCCGCCAGCGCGGGCGCCAGGCGAAGCGGCGTCTGGCCTCCGAACGACACGGCGACCGCGAGCGGCTGCTCGAGCGCGCAGACATCGAGCACGCGCGGCACCGTGAGCGGCTCGAGATAAAGACGGTCGGAGGTGTCGTAGTCGGTCGAGACGGTCTCGGGGTTCGAGTTGACGAGCACCGCCTCGTAGCCGAGCTCCTTCAGGGTGCGCGCTGCGTGCACGCAGCAGTAGTCGAACTCGATCGCCTGGCCGATGCGATTCGGCCCCGAGCCGAGCACGACGACCGCGCGGCCCGACGGCGGCGGGCCCTCGTCCTCGCCTTCGTGCGCGACGTAGTAGTACGGCGTTCGTGCCTCGAACTCGCCTGCGCACGAGTCGACCGCGAGCCTCACCGCACGGCCCGTCGCACGCGGTTCGGTCGCGACCTCGCGCAGCTGCTCGGCGAAGTACGGGTGGATCCCGGGCAGCTCGAGACCGCGCCTCGCCGCCTCGAGATACAGATCCCACCGTTCGGGCAGCGGTTCGCCGATCAGCTCGGGGTCGAACTCCACGGCCGGTGACTCGCGTCCCTCGAACGCCTTGGTGAACGCCTCGGCAAACGTCCTGCCGAGCCCGAGCGCCTCCCCGATCGCGCGCATCTCGGCGCCGAGACGCCGGTCGGCCCACGGGAACTTCTCGAACTCGAACCGCGGCGCTTTGACGGCCACGTAGTCGAGCGCCGGCTCGAACGCCGCGGTCGTCTGCTGCGTGATGTCGTTCGGGAGCTCGTCGAGCGTGTAGCCGACAGCGAGCAGCGCGGCGAGCTTCGCGATCGGGAATCCCGTCGCCTTGCTCGCGAGCGCGGAGGAGCGCGACACGCGTGGGTTCATCTCGATCACGCGCAGCTCGTGCGTCACCGGATGCACCGCGAACTGCACGTTGGCGCCGCCGGTCGCGACACCGACGGCCCGCGCGGTCGTGAACGCGGCCTCTCGCAGCTGCTGGTACGAAGCGTCGGGAAGCGTCTGCTGCGGCGCCACCGTCCAGGAGTCGCCCGTGTGCACGCCCATCGGGTCGAGGTTCTCGATCGAGCAGACGACGACCGCGTTGCCGGCGCGATCGATCATCACCTCGAGCTCGTGTTCCTGCCAGCCGCCGAGGTACTCCTCGACGAGCACCTGTCCGACGGGGCTCGCAGCAAGGCCGCGCGCGACCGCGTCGTGCAGCTCGGCCTGCGTGTGTGCGACGCCGCCGCCCGTTCCGCCGAGCGTGAACGCCGGCCGCACGATCGCGGGCGTCGGAAAATCGACATCCGAGGACGACGCGACGACGGACCGCGGGACCGCCAGGCCCGCCGATTGAACGGTCGCGCGGAAGAGCTCGCGGTCCTCCGCCCTCCGGATGGCGTCGACATCCGCGCCGATCAACTCCACGCCGCAGCCGGCGAGCTCGACCGCGAGGTTCAGCGCGGTCTGCCCGCCCAGAGTCGGCAGGATCGCGTCGGGTCGCTCGCGCTCGATCACCTCGAGCACGGTGCCGCGGTCGAGCGGCTCGAGATACGTCGCGTCGGCCCACTCCGGGTCGGTCATGATCGTCGCCGGGTTGGCATTGACGAGCACGACGCGATAGCCCTCGCGCCGGAGCACGCGGCACGCCTGCGCGCCCGCATAGTCGAACTCGCACGCCTGCCCGATCCGGATCGGCCCGGAGCCGAGGATCAGGATCGTGCGAAGGTCGGTGCGCTTCGGCATGCGTGAGCGAGGCGGTCGAAGAAGGGCAGGGCGTCGAGCGGCCCGGGCGCCGCCTCGGGATGGAACTGCACGCTCGCGAACCCGTCGCCGACGAGCCCTTCGCACGTTCCGTCGTTGAGCGAAACGAAGGCGACGTCGTCGTCGGCCGCGACGGCGAAGCCGTGGTTCTGCACGGTGACGAGCACGCGGCCGGTTGCAGCATCGCGCACGGGATGGTTCGCGCCGCGATGCCCGAACGGCAGCTTGAAGGTCTCGTGTCCGAGCGCGAGTCCGAGCAGTTGGTGGCCGAGGCAGATCCCGAAGAGGGGAACACGATCGAGGAGCGCGCGGATCGTGTCGATCTGCTCCACGAACACCGATGGATCGCCGGGGCCGTTGGAGACGAGCACCGCACGCGGCTGCTCGGCCAGAATCGCGTCGGCATCCCACGTGCCCGGCACGACGAACGCCTCGAGGCCCGCGGCCGCGAGCCGCCGCGGGATCGAGTACTTCATACCGAGGTCGACGACGACGACGCGCGGTCCCACCCCGACCGTGTACGGGACGAGCGTGCCGACGTGCCGATCGAGCGGACGGCCGTCGATCGGCGGCTCGGCGAGCGAGCGCGCCAGCAGTTCGTCGGCGGGCGCGTCGCCGAGCGCGCACCGCACGACCCCGTTGGATCTGATCCGCCGCACCAGCGTCCTGGTGTCGACGCCGGTGAGCGCGACCACGCCGCGCTCCCGCAGCCAGCCGGCGAACGCCGGGCGCGCGTCGCGCATCACGACGCCCTCGCACTGGACCCGCTCCGACTCGATCCGCCGCTCGTCGACGCCGTACGTCCCCACGAGCGGGTAGGCGAAGCAGAGCACCTGGGCGACGTAGCTCGGATCGGTGACCGCCTCCTCGTAGCCCGTCATCGCGGTCGTGAAGCAGGCTTCCCCGGCGGTGATCCCGGCGGCGCCCACGCTGCGGCCGGGCAGCACGGTCCCGTCCTCGAGTACCAGCAGGGCTGCGCGTCTTTGCATGTTTTCCACTATAGTGCATACTACGCATCATGGTGAGTGCTGCCATCCTCGGCTGTGCCGGCTACACCGGCCAGGAGACGCTCGACCGCCTGCTCGCCCACCCGGAGCTCGAGCCGGTCGCGCTCGGCTCGGACTCGCTGGCCGGCCGTGCCGCCTCGGCACTCGACCCGCGCCTCGACGGCGACCTGCCGGCGTTCGTCTCGAACGCCGATGCCGCCGCGTCAGGCGCCGACGTGCTCTTCCTCTGTGTCGGCCATGCCGCCGCAGCATCGTTCACGCCGCCGGCCGGGGCGATCGTCGTCGACCTCTCCGCCGCGCACCGCCTGCGCGACGACACGGTCGCGACCGCCCGGTACGGCAGCGCGCCGGGAGCGTGGAGCTACGGCCTGCCGGAGCTCTGGCCGCCCGAGGGCCGGCTGATCGCGAACCCGGGTTGTTATGCGACGGCCGCGCTCCTCGCCCTCGGTCCGCTCGCGGAAGGGCTCGAGGAAGCGATCGTCGACGCGAAGTCGGGAGTGTCCGGCGCGGGACGGACGCTCCGTGAGTCGTCGCACGCCGGCGCCGTGCTCGAGAATCTCGCCCCGTACGCGGTCGGCGAGCACCGGCACGCGCCGGAGATCGCGCAGCAGCTCGGCTTCAACGTCTGCTTCGTGCCGCATCTCCTCCCCGTGCGGCGCGGGCTTCTTGCCACGTGTTACGTGCGCTACGCCGGCGACGCTCGCGAGGCGCTCGAAGAGGCGTACGCCTCGAGCCCCGTCGTCCGCGTGCTCCCGGAGGGTGTCGCGCCCGCGCTCGGACGCGTGCAGGGAACCGATGCGGCCGAGCTCGCCGTCTACACCGACCGCTCGACGAAGACCACGATCGTCGTCTGCGCGATCGACAACCTCGGCAAGGGCGCCGCCGGCCAGGCGGTCCAGAACGCGAACCTCGCACTCGGTCTCGACGAGACCGCGGGCCTCCGCCTGACGGGAGTGCTGGTATGAGCCGTAGGCTCGACGGAGGCTCCCAAGAGCGGATGCGCCGGCTCTGCCGGCGCCGGGAGCGGGCATGAGCGTCACGGCGGCAAGAGGCTTCGCCGCCTCCGGCGTGGCTGCCGGGATCCGCAGGGAAGGGAAGGACCTCGCGCTCGTCCGCGCGACAGCGCGTGCGACCGGCGCCGCCATGTGGACGCAGAATCGCGTGCAGGCAGCGCCGGTCGTCGTGTCGAAAGCGCACCTCTCCCTCGCCGAGCCGCAGGCCGTCGTGATCAACAGCGGCGTCGCGAACGCAGCCACCGGGCAGCGGGGCGAGCTCGATGCCGTCGCGACCGCCGCGGAAGCCGCTCGGCTGCTCGCACTCGATCTCGAGGAGGTCCTGGTCCTCTCGACGGGCGTGATCGGCGCGCCGCTCCCGCTCGAGCGCATCCGCGCTGGGCTGCCGCTGGCAGCGGCCGCACTCTCGGCCGACGGTGGAGACGACGCCGCCACGGCGATCCTCACGACCGACACGCGCACGAAGCAAGCAGTCAGCCGGGGGGCGGGGTTCACGATCGGAGGCATGGCGAAGGGCTCCGGGATGATTCATCCGAACCTGGCGACGATGCTCGCGGTCGTGACGACCGACTACCCGCTCGAGCCCGGCGAGGCGATCGACGTGCTCACGCCGGCCGTCGACGCGAGCTTCAACTCGATCTCGGTCGACGGTGAGTGCTCGACGAACGATGCCGTTGTGCTGCTCTCCTCGGGGGTCGCGCAGCTCGAGCGCACGCCGGCGACCGACGCGGCGTTCGTCGCCGGGCTGCGGGCCGTCTGCGCCGAGCTCGCAAGGCAGATCGTGGCGGACGGCGAGGGCGCGACACTGGTTGCAGAGATCTCGGTGACCGGCGCGGCGTCGCCCGCCGACGCGCGTGCGATCGCACAGCGCATCGCCACGTCGCCGCTCGTCAAGACGGCGCTCTTCGGACGCGACGCCAACTGGGGCCGCGTGCTGATGGCCGCCGGCAGCGCACCGAACAACGGCGGCTACGCCCAGCTGGACCCCGCACGGGTCTCGCTCACCTACAACGGCACCGCAGTGCTCGTCGACGGCGCACCGCTCGACGTCGAGCCGCCGGTCGACGGAGCGACCTGCACGATCGAGCTCGACCTCGGGCTCGGCGACGCGAGCGCCAGCTACCTGACGAGCGACCTGTCCTACGACTACGTCCGCATCAACGCGGACTACCGCTCATGACACTGGTCGTGGTGAAGCTCGGCGGCGCTGTCGCCGCCGAGTCGGCGGAGACCGTGCTCGCGCTCGCAGCCGACCACGACGTGGTCGTCGTGCACGGCGCAGGTGAGCGGATCACACTCGAGATGGAACGCGCGGGCATTCCCGTGCAGTTCGTCGGCGGGCGCCGCGTGACGAGCGACGAGGCGCTCGAGGTCGTCCGGCGGTCGTTCGCCGAGGTGGGCACCGCGCTGTGTGCGGCCATCGGATCGCGGGCGGTGCAGCTGTTCGGCGACGAGATCGGCCTCCCGGCGCAGCCGGTGCCGGAGCTCGGGCTCGTGGGCGATGCGCTGCCGTCGTCGCCGCCGGCGGTGACGAACGCTCTCTCCGGCGGGCGCATCCCGGTGATCGCGCCGCTCGCGGCCGGGCCGCTGAACGTGAACGCCGACGAGGCCGCCGCTGCGCTCGCGCAGGGCCTCGGCGCCGACCGGCTGCTGTTCCTGACCGACGTCGACGGCCTGATCCTGAACGGCGAGGTCGTCGAGCAGATCGAGGCGGGCGACGCGTCCGACCTGCTCGATCGGGCGCTGCTCGAAGGCGGAATCGTCCCGAAGCTGCGCGCCGCAGTCGCCGCCGTGCAGGCGGGCGTGCCGGCGGCAATCGGACGGACGGTGGTGGTGGCTTGACCGGCACCGCGACCCAGCATCTGCTGCCCACGTACGCGCGGCAGGACGTCACGTTCGTCGAAGGCGACGGCTGCTGGCTGGTCGACACGAACGGGCGGCGGTACCTCGACTGCCTCGGCGGAATCGCGGTCGTCTCCCTCGGGCACCGCCACCCAGCGCCGCTCGCGGCCGCCCAGGCGCAACTCGACCGCGTGTGGCACACGTCGAACCTCTTCTTCACCGAGCCGATGCAGGAGCTCGCCGCGAAGCTGTCCGACCGCTTCGGCGGGGCGAGTGCGTTCTTCTGCAACTCGGGCGGCGAGTCGGTCGAGGCGGCGCTCAAGTGGGCTCGTAAGGCGACGGGACGACCCGAGCTGGTCGCACTCGAAGGCTCCTTCCACGGACGGTCGCTCGGCGCGCTCTCGGTCACGGGCCAGCCTGCGAAGCGGGCCCCGTTCGAGCCGCTGATCCCGGGCGTTCGCTTTGCGACGCCGTCGACGCTCGGTGAGCACGTCTCGGACCAGACGGCAGCGATCCTGCTCGAGCCGGTTCAAGGCGAGGGCGGAGTGCATCCGCTCGCCCCCGAGCACCTCGCGCAAGCCCGCGCGCTCGCCGACGAGCACGGAGCCCTCCTGATCCTCGACGAGGTCCAGACAGGGGTCGGCCGCTGCGGCTCATTCTTCGCGTGGGAGCAGCTCGGCGTGAAGCCGGATGCGCTCACGCTGGCCAAGGGGCTCGCGAACGGTCTCCCGATCGGTGCCCTGCTCGTCTCGGACGACGCGCCCATCGGCTTTGCGCCGGGCGACCACGGTTCGACGTTCGGCGGCAACCCGGTGTCGTGCGCAGCCGCCTGCGCGGTGGTCGACACCGTCGACGAACACCTGCTCGCGCACGTCCGCGACATCTCGGCACAGCTGAGGGCCGGGCTGGTGCCGCTCGGCGCGGTCCGCGGGCTCGGCCTGCTGATCGGCATCGAGCTCGACCGCCCGGCTGGGCCGGTCGTCGATGCCGCACTCGCGCTCGGGCTCGTCGTCGGCACCGCCGGCGAGCGCACGCTGCGCCTGGCCCCGCCCCTCACCATCTCCGCCGAGGAAGCCGCCCAGGCACTCGACCTGCTCACGGAGGCAGCTCACCGATGACGACCAAGTACGAACGCCAGGGGACGATCCTCCGCCTGGTGCAGCAGCAGCAGCTGTCGACGCAGAGCGAGCTCGCCGATGCACTGCGCGGGGAGGGAATCGACGCCGTCCAGGCGACGGTGTCGCGCGACGTCGCGCAGCTCGGGCTCGTGAAGGTGCGCGCCAACGACGGCAGGCTCGTCTACGCGCTCCCCGGTGCCGCCGACCTGCGGCGGCGCGAAGAGCTGACGTCCGCCCTGCGCCGCTGGGCGGGGACGCTCACGCCGTCGGGGCCGATCGTGGTGGTCGAGACACCGCGCGGCGTCGCCGTGCCGCTCGCCGACGCGATCGACGGCGCCAGGCTGCCGCAGGTCGCAGGCACGATCGCCGGCGACAACACCGTCTTCGTTGCCGCCCGGGAGCCTCACACCGGGCGCGAGGTCGCCGAGGAGCTGCATGCCTTGATCGACGGAGGCGGAGAATGACCGTCACCCGTTCGTCGGCGAAGGCGGGCGGCGCCATCCTGAGCGCGTTGCCGGTCGGTGAGCGCGTCGGGATCGCCTTCTCCGGGGGCCTCGACACGTGTTGCGCGATCGCGTGGATGCGCGAGCACGGCGCCGTCCCGTATGCATTCACCGCCGATCTCGGCCAGTACGACGAGCCGGCGATCGACGCCGTTCCGGCGCGGGCGCTGCGCTACGGCGCCGAGGACGCCGTGCTGGTCGACTGCAAGAACGTGCTCGTTCGCGAGGCGCTCGCGGCGCTGCAGTGCGGCGCTTTCCACATCCAGACCGCCGGTCGCCGCTACTTCAACACGACGCCGCTCGGACGCGCGGTGACGGGGACGTTGCTCGTCAAGGAGATGGCCGCGCACGGCGTCGACATCTGGGGCGATGGGTCGACGTACAAGGGCAACGACATCGAGCGCTTCTATCGCTACGGCCTGCTCGCGAACGAGCACCTCCGCATCTACAAGCCGTGGCTCGACTCGGCCTTCGTCGAGGAGCTCGGCGGGCGGCACGAGATGAGCGAATGGCTGTCGGCGCGCGGGCTCGCCCACGGAACCTCCACCGAGCTCGCCTACTCGACCGACGCCAACCTGCTCGGCGCGACGCACGAGGCGAAGAACCTCGAGTACCTCGACACCTCCATGCGGATCGTCGAGCCCATCATGGGCGTCGCGCACTGGAACCCCGCTGTCGAGATCGACGCGGAGGAGGTCACGCTCGAGTTCGCGGACGGCCTGCCCGTCGCGATCGACGGCGAGGAGCTCGCTCCCGTCGACCTCATCCACGCCGCGAACACGATCGGCGGCCGTCACGGGCTCGGGATGTCCGACCAGATCGAGAATCGCGTGATCGAGGCGAAGAGCCGCGGCATCTACGAAGCGCCCGGCATGGCGCTTCTGCACATCGGCTACGAGCGCCTGCTGAGCGCGATCCACAACGAGGCGACGCTCGAGCGCTACGCGGTCGACGGCCGGCGGCTCGGCCGGCTCCTCTACGAGGGCCGCTGGTTCGAGGTGCAGGCGCTGATGCTGCGCGAATCCCTGCAGCGGTGGGTGGCCACGCCCGTGTCCGGCAGCGTGACGATCGAGCTGCGGCGCGGCGACGACTACACGATCCTCGACACCTGCGGTGACCACCTGTCGTACGACCCGGAGCGCCTCAGCATGGAACGGAGCGCGACCGCATTCACCGCAACCGACCGCATCGGGCAGCTTGCGCTGAAGATCAACGACATCACCGACTCGCGAAACCTGCTCGAGCGGCTCGGCTGGTCGCTGTGACGCTGTGGGCCGGACGCGTCGGCGCCGAGCTCGCGCCCGAGGTCTGGGAGTTCCTGCGTGCGCAGGACGATGAGCTGCTGCCGTACGACGTCCAGGGGACGCTCCTCCACGCCGCGCGGCTGCACGCCGCCGGGCTCCTCGACGACGCCGAGCTGGCAGAGGTCCGCGAGATCCTCGACTCACTGCACGAGGTCGAAGGCGACGACGAGGACGTGCATTCGTTCATCGAGCGCCGGCTCGGCGAGGTGGGCCGGAAGATCCACGCCGGCCGCTCCCGCAACGACCAGGTCGCGGCAGCACTCCGGCTCTACGTCGCCGACGCTTGCCGCGAAGCGGACGCTGCGCTCACCGCGTTCGCGCACGCGATCCTCGGACGCGCCGACGACGAAGCGACGACGGCGCTGCCCGGCTACACGCATCTGCAACGCGCGATCCCCGTGACTGTCGGCCACCACCTGCTTGCGTGGGCCGAGATGCTGGAACGCGATCGTGCGCGACTCGCATTCGCGCAGGAGCAGGCTGCACCGTCGCCGCTCGGGGCCGGTGCGCTCGCCGGGTCGACGCTACCCCTTCCGCCGCCGCCGAATCCGATGCGGAACTCGCTGGACGCCGTCGGCGACCGCGACTTCGCAACCGACTACCTCTATGCGACGACGACGCTCTTCGTGCACCTGTCGCGAATCGGCGAGGAGATCGTCCTCTGGTCGAGCAGCGAGTTCGGTTTCACACGGCTGCCCGAGGACGCGGCGACGGGCTCGTCGATGATGCCGCACAAGCTCAACCCGGATGTCGCCGAGCTGGCCCGCGGCAAGGCGGGGACCGCGATCGGGCGACTCACGGGACTGCTCGCGACGCTCAAGTCGTTGCCACTCGCTTACAACCGCGACCTGCAGGAGGACAAGGTCGCGGTTTTCGCGGCGCGCGCCGACGTCGCAGCTGCACTCGCGGCAATGACCGTGCTCGTCGCGGGGCTCGACTTCGACCGCTGCCGCCTCGCAGCCGCCACCGAGGATCCGCTGCTCCGTGCGACCGACGCCGCGGAGGCGTTGGTCCTCGAAGGCGTTCCGTTCCGCGACGCACACGAGCGGGTCGCAGCCTCGGTCCGCAGCGGAACCTTCGAGCCGCCGGAGCCGGGTGAGCGTCTCGGCGACGTCGCCGCAGCGATCCGCGCGGCGCGGGAGCGCTGGTCATGACGTTGCCGCTGCCGGTCGAGCTCGCCGGGCGCAGCCTGCTGCGCATCGGCGACCTCGCCCCTGCCGAGGTCGACGCGATTCTCGATCTCGCGGGCGAGCTGAAGGACGACCTGACGCCCCGCCTTGCCGGGCGAACGCTCGGCCTCGTCTTCATGCAGCCCTCGACCCGCACGCGGCTGTCGTTCTCGGCGGCGATGGCGCAGCTCGGCGGCATGCCGATCTCGCTGCGGAGCGACGAGCTGCAACTGTCGCGCGGCGAGTCGGTCGGAGACACGGCACGGGTGCTCTCGCGCTATCTCGACGTGGTCGCGATCCGCACGCTTTCGCAGGAGGAGCTCGAGACGTGGGCGGAGTCGGCGACGATCCCGGTGATCAACGCGCTGACGCAGGCCGAGCACCCCTGCCAGGCCCTCGCCGACGTGCTCACGATTCGCGACCGCCTGGGCGGGCTCGACGGCGTGCGGATCGGCTGGGTCGGCGACGGCACGAACGTGCTCGTCTCGCTGGCGGGGCTCGCCGAGCTGACGGGCATGAGCGTCGTGGCGGCCTGCCCACGCGGTTACGACCCACCGGCGGGCACGCCGGTCGAGCTCGTTCGCGACCCCCACGAGGCCGCCGCCGGCGCAGACGTGCTCGTCACCGACATCTGGACGAGCCTCGGCACCGACGCGGAGGCGGCGCGGCGCGTTCGCGACCTCGAGCCCTACCGGCTCGACGCGGCGCTGCTCGCCACCGCCGCACCCGAGGCGATCGTCCTGCACTGCCTCCCCGCACATCCGGGCGAGGAGATCAGCGCCGACGTGCTCTACGGGCCGCAATCGGCTGTGTGGGACGAGGCGGAGAACCGCCTGCACGTCCAGAAGGCGCTGCTCGCGCTACTGCTGGCGTAGACGCTCCGAAAGGTCTGGTAGACGGCCTGTTCCGTTTCAGATCGCCCAAACGCGGGCTGCTCCCGAACGCCACTTCGTCGACTCCCGCCAAAATAAGCGCGTCGAGCCTGACTACCCTCGCCTAGCTAGCCGAGGCTGCACCTGGGAAGGCACGTTCGCTTTGATCGTCTGGCGGCGCGCCACCACTACGCCGGCACCCCAGCCTGGAGCTCGGCCGCGGGCCGGGGGTTCAATCGTCGAGGCATCCAAGCCGCTGCGCGCGATCAGCCCAGGCACCAATGGCGTCCCAATTGCCGCAGATGGGACGCCGGCTTCTCTGAGAGCGGATGGTCACTGCTTGAGTGTGTCGAGGTACGCGACGAGGGCAGCCAACCGCGCGGCCGGAATGATCCCGCCCCAGTGCGGCATGCTCACGATCGGCGCTCGCCCGATCACGCTGCCGGCGCGGATCACGTCGACGATCTTCGCCTCGGTGTTGAACTGTTTTCGGAAGGCGGCACCGGAGAGCGACGGGATCGTCTTGTCGGGCGCCTGCGGGTTCGGCACGCCGCCGAGGCCGTTCGGGCCGTGGCAGTTGATGCAGCCGTAGTTCACGTACAAGGTCGCGCCCTCGACGGCGACGCCCTGCCCCTGCGGGACGGCCAGCGGCATCGCTGTGGCCACCTCCGGCAGCCCGGCGCGGATGTACGACACCAACTCGGAGACCTGGCGGTCGGAGATCACGGCACCCCAGACGGGCATGTACGGCTTCGTTGGATTCTTCGACTCCCCGAGCCCGTGGTTGATGATCGTGCGCAGCCGCGTCGCCGTGAGCGTGCCCGCGTTCGTGAGCGCGGGCACGTCCGGTGAGACCCCGCCGCGACCTTGCATGCCGTGGCACTGGACGCAGCCGAACTGGACATAGAGATGTGCGCCGCCGGCTACCTGCGGATCGACGGTCGCGACCACCGCAACGGTCGTCGCTCCGACCGCGCGCGTGTGCTTCGTGTCACGTCCCAAAAAGAAGCCGAAGATGCCGGCTGCGAAGACCAGCCCCAGGCAGAGCAGCACGATGATGCCGCTCACGACGTCCGCGGGAACGTCGCGCTTAGACATCGCGCCACAACCTCAGGCCTTTGCCCGGGCGGCCGTTCACGGCCGCTCTGTAGGGATCGCAGACGCAGGCGATGTCATCGGTTTGTCCCGTCTCGCTTGGCTTCTTCTTCCATTCGAGCGAGACGGGTGTAGTAGTCGGGAAACTCCTTCAGGTGAGCAAGCGCGATCTTGCCGGTCACCACGGGGTCGCTGTCGGTGACGTTCGTCACCAGATCGTGGAGACCGTGCTCCAGTTCGACGTCCATTCCCATTCGGAACTGCTCGACATCAAATCGAGCTGAACTCCAGGCGATGCCGATTTCTTCTCCAATGCGTCGCGCCTCCTCGGAACTGAACGTTTCCGGGTCCGCCATTCCGTTCTCCTCCTGTCAGCCCTCGGGCTTATCTCACCGTGTAGGACCGCTCTCCGATCGACAACCTTGCCGAGTCGATGCCGTCGGCCGTCAGCCACGATTGAACGGCCGCTATAACCGCGACGACTGAACGCGACTCCCACTCCGACCGCACGCTAACTTCGTTATGCGTGCCGTCGAACGACACAGATGACCGGCCGAAAAGGCGCGCCAAGCGCACGAGCAACCCATCCGCACCTGCGGCGTTTGCGACCGCAACGCGAATCTCCACCATGAAGGCCCTCCCGGGATCGAAGCTTCGTCGCCGACCAAGCTTCTAGGTCGGCCAAATACCGCTCCAACCGATTTGCTGAGGATGGACCTTCCGCGGCCGCCGATGCTGTGGTCCGCGTAGTGGATCGCAGCGCCGAATCGATGAGGCGCGACACCAAAACACTAGCACCGGCGGACTTCAGCTCGCCTCCGGCGGGCTAAGCGGCACCCAAAGCAGCTCCTCCGCCGCGAGCCCACGCAGCCGCGCCGAGTTTCCCCGCAGGTCGGCCGCGTTCAAGTGCCGACACGACGCGAGCCTCAAGCGCTGCTGCTGGCGTAGAAGCGCTCTCCTTCCCAGCGGTTCGCCAGACTGGGCGGTGATGGAGCCCGGAACGCTGATCCTGATCGTGGGCGGCGTGCTGCTGGCAGCCGTCGCGGCGGCGACGCTGGCCGGGCGCGCGGGCGTACCGGTGCTCGTCGCGTTCCTCGGCCTCGGGATGCTCCTCGGCAGCGACGGGGTCGGCGGCATCGACTTCTCGGACATCCACCTCGCACGCACGGTCGGCATCGTCGGGCTCGCCGTGATTCTCTTCGAAGGCGGGATCACAACGCCGTGGCGCGCGCTGCGCCGCGTCGTCGTCCCGGCGGCCGCGCTCAGCACCGTCGGAGTCGTGGTAACGGCGGGCATCACGGCGCTCGCCGCGCGCGCCGTCTTTCCGCTCTCGTGGTCAGCATCGTTCCTGCTCGGAGCCGTCGTCGCATCGACGGATGCGGCGGCAGTGTTCGCGACGCTGCGCGTCACCAGCCTTCGCCGCCGGCTCGCCCGCGTGCTCGAGGGCGAGTCGGGCGCGAACGACCCGATGGGGGTCGCGCTGACGATCGGGCTGATCCACTGGGTCGAGGGCAGCGGAGCGGGCTTCGTCGATCTCGCATTGCTCGTCGTGCGGCAGCTCGCGCTGGGGCTGGCGATCGGTCTGGCCGTCGGCGCGGCCTCGGCGTGGGCGCTCCTCCGGCTCCCGGGTCTCGCGGCTCCGTTCGCGCCCGTCGCCACCGTCGCCGCCGGTGCGATCGGGTTCGGCCTGGCGGACGTCGCCGGCGGCAGCGGCTTTCTCGCCGTCTACCTCGTCGGCCTCTGGGTCGGCAACGCGCCGACCCGCCTGCGGCGCACGCTCGTCAGCTTCCATGCCGGCCTCGCGTTCCTGGCGCAGGTCGGCCTGTTCATCGTGCTCGGCCTGTTCTCGTTCCCGCACCAGCTCGGCTCCGTGATCCTGCCGGGCCTCGCCGTCGTCGCGGTGCTGCTGTTCGTCGCCCGCCCGATCGCGGTCTGGCTCTCGACGCTGTTCCAGAACTTCGACCTGCGCGAACGCACGCTGCTCGGCTGGGCCGGACTGCGCGGTGCCGTGCCGATCGTGCTCGCGACCTATCCGCAGGCCGCTGGACTGCCGCAAAGCCGCACGATCTTCAACGCCGTGTTCTTCGTCGTCGTCGCCTCGGCGGTGATCCAGGGGCCGACCCTCGAGCCGCTCGCGCGCCTGCTCGGGCTGACCGGCCGCGCCCAGGGCTCGTACGAGCCGCCGCTCGAGGTGGCCGCCGTCGACAGCCTCGGCAGCGGGCTGCTCGAGTTCGGCGTGGCGTCCGACTCGGCGGTCGCCGGCCGGCACGTGCGCGAGCTGGGGTTGCCACGCGACTCCCTCGTCGCCGTGATCGTGCGCGACGGCGAGGCGCTGCCGCCCAGGGGATCGACACGGATCGAGAACGGTGACCGCCTGTACGTCCTGTCGCGTCGCGAGAGCCGACGCGACGTGGAGCGGCTGTTCGACGCCTGGCGCTGACCGCTGCCGCACGAGACCAGCCGTCGCGATCGTCGTGGCCGCCGCTTGACGGTTGACTAGAGTCGCGGCCGTGGAGCCTGTCGCCGACCGCGGTGCCGCCGCGACCGCACGCACGGCGCTCGACCGGATCGGCTACTCGGAACGAGGGATCGTCGAGCTGCTCGGCGACGATGGCCCGGCAGCCGACCACGAAGACGTGCCCGTCCTCGAGCGGCGCCTGCCGGACTCGCCCCGCGCGGCGGCGATCCGGCTGCTGCTGCTGCAGCTGCCCGTGCCCGAGGCCGACGCGGTCGAGGCGCTCGGCGACGACGGCATCGGAGCGCTGACGAGGCTCGGGCTCGTCGAGCGCGAGGCCGGCGTGGTCCAGCCGCGCGGCCGGATCATGCCGGTCGAGGGGCTGCTGCTCGCCTGCGACGCCTTTCCACAGGGCGCCGAGGACCCGCCCGGATACGTCGCTGCGTTCACGCCGACCGCCTCGTGGTGCGCGTCGTTGACGCCTCGAAGGCACGCCCGCCGCGCGCTCGACGTCGGCACCGGTAACGGCGCGCAGGCGCTGTTCGCCGCGCGCCACAGCGACCACGTGGTCGCCACCGACGTCAACCCGCGCGCGCTCGCGTACACGGACCTGAACGCCGCGCTCAACGGGTTCGCGCACGTGGAGACGAGGCTCGGCAGTCTCTTCGCGCCGGTCGCGGGCGAGACGTTCGACCTCGTCACGTGCAACGCGCCGTACGTGATCTCGCCCGAGACCCGGTGGCAGTACCGCGACGGCGGCCTCCCCGCCGACGAGTTCTCGGCGCGCGTGGTGCTCGGCGCGATCAGCGCCCTGGCCGACGACGGCTACGCGACGCTCCTCGTCAGCTGGCTCGCCGAGTCCGAGGACGAGCCCGACGGCCGCGTCGAGGAATGGCTCAACGACAGCGGCTGCGACGCGTGGGTGCTCGGGCTGAGCGGCGCCGATCCGCTCGAGCACGCCGACACCTGGAACGATCACATCTCGGGCGACGCCCTCGGCCGGGCGCTCGACACGTGGACCGACTACTTCCACGACCTCGGCGTCGGCTGGATCACCGAAGGGGCCGTCCTGCTCCACCGCCGTGACGGCGCCCCGCATTCGCTCCGCACCGACCCCGTCGAGGCGGACGAGCTCGAGAACGCCGGCGACCAGGTCGAGCGCGCGTTCGCTGCGCACGCGTTCCTCACGACGATCCGCGACGACGACGATCTGCTCGACGAACCGTTCGGTCTCACCGACACCGTCTCGCTCGAGTCGCGTCTCGATCCGCACGACCGCAGCCGCGAGACCCGGCTCCTCCTGGACGAGGGCACGTACCCCGACGTCGAGTGCGCACCCGCGGTCGCGGACGCGCTCGCGGGCCTCGACGGCGGCTCGACGCTGCGCGAGTCGATCGCCCGCCTCGGCCTGCCGCGGCGGGCGGAGAAAGACGTGCGCGAGGAGGCGGTCGGCGTGCTGCGCGACCTGCTCGAGCTCGGCTTCGTCGAGCTCGCCACCGACGACTGATCCGCGGTGCCTGGCACCTTCGTGCCTGGCACCGGGCCACGTCCCTAGCTGCCGAGCGCTGCCGTCGGACACGAGCTTTTCGCGAAGCGCGCGGCTAGAGGCTTGCCCGGTCCAGCCGTACGACCGGTGTGTCGCGTCGACCCGCGGTTTACACCAGAGATACGCGCCAGTGCGGCGCGCAGGTCAGCAATGCCAACGATTCGCCTCAACGATCCGTCGCTCGTCGACGACCTGCTCGCCAACCTCCGAAGCCGCGGGGACATCCTCGCCGAGGAGGTCGGCCCTGGCGCGGTCCGGGTGAGCGTGCTCGGCTCGTACTCCGCCGAGGGCATGCGGGTAGCGATCTACCTGCACGTGCGTGCCTGGGAGGCGGCGCAGCGCGCCCGCGGCATCGACGTCCAGGTCGAGCTGGACTGAGCACGCTACGTTCCGCCGGTGGCGGAGGCTGCGCTCGACGGAATCCGGGTAGTCGATCTCTCACGTGTGCTGGCCGGGCCGCTGGCGGCGCAGACGCTCGGCGACCTCGGGGCGGACGTGGTGAAGGTCGAGTCGCCCGAGGGCGACGACACGCGGCGCTGGTCGCCGCCTGCCGACTCGGAGGGGCGTGCGACGTACCACCAGGCGGCGAACCGCAACAAGCGCTCGATCGCGCTCGATCTCCGAGTCGCCGCCGACCGCGAGCTGGCGCGCAGGCTCTGCGAACGCGCCGACGTCGTCATCGCGAACTTCAAGCCGGGAACCCTGGAGCGCTTCGGGCTCGGCTACGAGGACGTGTCGGCCGTGAACCCACGCGTGGTCTACTGCGAGATCACCGGCTTCGGCGAAGGCGCTGGGGCGACACTCGCCGGCTACGACCCGCTCGTGCAGGCGGTCGGCGGGCTGATGAGCGTCACGGGCCCACCCGACACGCCCTCGAAGACGGGCGTCGCGATCGTCGACGTCGTCACCGCGCTCTATGCGACGACCGCAACGCTCGCCGCGTTGCACGCGCGCGGCCGCAGCGGCCGTGGGCAGCGCATCACGATCAACCTCCTGCACGCGAATCTCGCGATGCTCGCGAATCAATCGACCGGCTGGCTCGGAGGCGGGATCGTGCCGACGCGCCTCGGCAACGTCCATCCCAGCATCGAGCCGTTCGCGACGTATCGCGCCGCAGACGGCGACCTGATGATCTGCGCCGGGAACGACTCGCAGTTCGAGCGCCTCGTCGCCGCCCTCGGCATGCCCGGGCTGGCGACCGACCCGCGGTTCTCGTCGAACGAGGCCCGCGTGGCACAGCGCGACGAACTGCGCGCGCTGCTCGAAGACCGGCTCGCGACCCGGCCGCGGGCGGCGTGGCGCGATGCCCTCGGCGCCGAGGGCGTCCCGGCCGGGCCAGTGCAGGGTCTCGACGACGCCTTTTCCCTCGCCGCCGCGCTCGGACTGCGCGTCGTCGACGACACCCACGGGGTCCGAACGGTCGCGTTCCCGGCGGAGCTCTCGCGAACGCCTGCGACCACGCGTCGCCGGCCCCCCGCCCTCGACGAGCACGGCGCCGAGCTCCGCACGCCCTCTTAGAGCGAGATCTGCACGTCGGCGCCGGCCCGCTTGAGCAGCGCCGAGAATGGGCAGCCTTCGTCCGCCTTGGCGATCGCATCCCGCAGCGCGGCGTCGTCCGCCCCGTCGACGGTCGCCGTCACATGCACCACCGAGCCGACGATCTGGTGGCCCTCGCCCTGCACCTCGTCCATCACGATCCGGCAGTCGACGTCGAGGCGGCTGGGCGGCGTGCCCGCCTGCGTGAGCTCGCCCGCGAGCGACATCGTGAAGCACGCGCCGTGTGCCGCGGCCAGCAGCTCCTCGGGGCTGGTCTTCCCCTCCGGGTTGCCGATCCGTGAAGCGAGCGTGAACGGGAGCTCCGTGAACGCTCCCGAGGCAGCCGACATCCGGCCCTGTCCGCGGGCCAGGTTGCCCTCCCAGACGATCTCGGCGTTGCGCTCGATCCTCGGCACCTCGGCTCCTAACTCTCGGGGACGACGGCAAGCGTGCCGTCTGGGTAATAGGCCTCGGCCGGCGAGCCGGCCGGGCGAAACACGCCGAGCAGCCGAAGCTCGCTCTGGCCCGTGTTCGCGAGGCAGTGGACGAGTCGTGACGGCAGATGAACGCAGCTGCCGGCGCGCAGCGAGGCGGTCTCGTCGCCGATCTCCAGCTCCCCCAGGCCCTCGAGCACGTAGATCACCTCGTCGTACGTGTGGAAGTGGTCCGGTGCACGCCCGGGCGGCACCAGGCCGACGAACTGGGTCGCCGACCGGCAGCCGACGTCCGGGGTCGCCCCCAGCACGAACTGGCGGCCGGCGGTGGCGGAGCCCTTCTCCTCGGCCGTCAGGTCGCGAATCGCGTACGGCGCAGCCGCCGGCGGCGGGTCGTGCACGAGCACCGAGACCGCCCGGGCGTTCCCGACGGCCGTCCACTCGGTCCCTGCGGCGATGAAGCCGCCGGTGCCGGGGCGTAGCCCGTAGCGGCCATCGCCGAACTCGACATAGCCCTCGCCGTCGACCACGAAGATCACCTCATCGGACGCGCTCGCCGGGACGCGTCCCTCCAGCGAGATCAACCGCTGCGTCAACAACGGGTTGCTGTACAGCAGACCGTCGGGGCGATCGTCGACGTGGAATGCGTACTCCATCGACCCGTAACCTACGCACGTGGACAACGTCGAGATCGTCAAGCGCTCCTACGAGGCGTTCGCGCGGGACGACCTGGACGGGGTGCTCGGCGACATGCACCCGGACATCGAGTGGCACCAGGCCCAGGGCCTGCCCCACGGCGGCTTCTACAAGGGCCTCGACGAGGTGCGGCGGAACATCTTCGACCCGCTCGACAGCGAGTGGTGGGACGACTTCACCGCGACCCCGGACGAGTTCCTCGACGCGGGCGACGAGGTGGTCGTGATCGGCCGCTACCGCGCCACCGCGAAGCAGACGGGCAAGCCGCTGGACGTGCCGTTCGTGCACATCTGGACGCTGGCGGGCGAGCAGGCCGTCCGCTTCCGCCAGTTCCTCGACACCGCCGGCTGGGTCGCAGCGCTCGGTATTTGATCATTGACACCCACCCGGGCACACGGGAGGATGGCCGTTCAGCGCGACCCCCCACCTGAGCGCCCCAAGGAGGACATCTAGATGAAGAAGGCGATCGGCTTCGCCCTCGTCGTGATCGCGGCATCGGTTCTGGCCGCGAGCGGGCTCGGCAACAGCAAGGCGGCGGCCACGAGCACCGCATCGTTCAACTGCAAGAGCACCATCCACCTTCCGTTCATCACGCCGTTGACCGGCGGTGCCGGCTTCCTCGGCCAGGAGCAGGCGAGCTGGGCGAAGTACGCGGTCAAGACACTCGCCTCGAAATACGGGCTGAAGGTCAAGCTCCTGCTGGGCGACACGCCGGTCGAGGCCGGTCCGGCCCCCGCGCTGGCGCTGGCCCAGAAGTACATCGCCGACAAGAGCGTCGTTGCCGTCCTCGGACCGTCGACGTCAGGCGACGCAGGGGCGACCGCCAAGCCGTTCTTCGCGGCAGGTCTCGCCGAAGTGTCACCGTCCGCGACTCACACGGACCTCACCTACGGGACTCCAGGCGATCCGCTGATCGGGACGCCCGCGTTCTTCCGGGACGTCGCGCGTGACGACCAGCAGGGATCGACGGACGCCAAGTTCATGATCGACAAGCTGCACGTGAAGAAGATCGTGTCGATGGACTTCCAGGAGCCGTACTCGGTTGGGTTGTCCGGCCAGGTCGACGATTCGCTGAAGAAGGCCGGCGTCACGGTGATTCACCTGTCCGCGCCCAACACGACGACGGACTACTCGGCGTACGTGACGAAGGTCCCGAGCGATGCCGAGGTCGTCTTCTTCCCGACGCAGAAGCCAGGCGATGCACAGACGTTCGCACAGCAGCTGATCGAGCAGGGCAAGAAGGCGAAGGTGTTCGGCGGCGACGGCTCCAACGGCCCTGGGCAGTTCAAGGTGCCGGGGTCGTACCTGTCCAACTTCGCGGCGCCGATCAACCTCTTCCCCTACAACAAGGCGATCATCGCCGGCTGGTTGAAGGACAACCCCGGGAAGCAGGTCGGCTCGTTCGGCCCGCCGACCTACGGTGCCGTCCAGATCATCATGCAGGGGATCCAGGCGACGTGCAAGGACGGCCACGGCGTCATCGCGCAGCGCCATGACGTGATCCGCCACATCAAGAAGGTGAAGATCAAGAACTTCATCCTCGGCGGCAACTTCGCCTTCTCGACGAAGACGAACGACCCGTTGAACAGAGGGTTCTACATCTTCCAGATCCAGTCCGACGGTTCGTACAAGCTCATCCAGTCACCGAGCTGAGAGTCGCCGCAGAGGGGGCGGTCCCGGATGACGGGGCCGCCCCCGACGCGGTAGAAGAGAACCGGTGGATACGTTCATTCAGCTCACGGTCGATGCGCTCACGCTTGGCAGCGTCTACTCGCTGATCGCGCTCGGCTACACGCTGGTGTACGGGGTGCTGAAGCTCCTCAACTTCGCACACGGCGACGTGTTCATGGTCGGGAGCTTCATCGGCTTCGGGGTGCTGCAGGCACTCGGCGGCTCGACGGATCCGGCGTTGCCCGTGTGGCTCTTGTTGCCGGTGCTGGTGCTGGTGGCGATGGCCGGCTGTGCCGCGATCGGAGTCGTGATCGAGCGATTCGCATATCGCCCGCTCCGCGACGCGCCCCGCATCGCGCCTCTGATCAGCGCCCTCGGAGTCTCCTTTTTCCTTGCGAACTCGATGCAACTGTTGTTCGGAGCTCAGCCGCGGAACTACGACACGTTCTCGCTCTCGAACGGCGCGCTCTACCTCAAGGGTGTGGACATCGGCAACGTGCGCGTTCCGCTCCTTCGCATCATCACGATCAGCTCGGCCTTCGTCCTGATGATCGCGTTGTGGTTCCTCGTCAACAAGACGCGAACCGGGAGGGCCATGCGGGCGACCTCCTTCGACCGCGAAGCCGCCGCCATGATGGGGATCGACATCGACCGGGTGATCGTCTTCACATTCGTGCTCGGATCGGCGCTCGCCGGAGCAGCGGGCGTGATGTTTGCGCTGCGGGTCCCGACCACGGTCTCGATCGGCTTCGTCTCAGGGTTGAAAGGCTTCACCGCTGCGGTGATCGGCGGCATTGGCTCGATCCCCGGTGCGATGGCCGGCGGCCTGCTCCTCGGCCTCGTCGAGTCCTACACCGAGGGGTACATCTCGACGAAGTGGTCCGACCTCGTGGTGTTCTCGCTCCTGATCGCGTTCATGATCTTCCGCCCCCAGGGCCTGCTCGGCCGGCCCGACATCAGGAAGGTGTGAAGCGTGACCGACTCGACGCCTCGCGACTCGCATCTGCCGGCCGACGGGCCGGCAGTCGGCCAGGACGAATGGGTCGCTCGCCACGCCGAGCACCGGAGCGCGCGTGGCGGCGTCCTCGGCTCGCTCGAACGGCGGCTGCGCAACACCCCGTGGTGGGCGTGGCTCGTGCTCTTCGTGGCGGGGTTTTCGCTGCTGCCGCTGGTCGAGAGCAGCGGGTACGTGCGCCTCGTCGCCTTCCAGACCGTTCTGTTCATGTTGCTCGCGCTCGGCCTGAATGTCGTCGTGGGCTGGGGCGGACTGCTCGATCTCGGTTACGTCGCGTTCTACGGCATCGGTGCGTACACCTATGCGTTCTTCGACTCAGACAAGTTCGGGATCCACCTGCCGACGATCGTGTCGGTACCGCTGATCGTCGGCATCGGCGCGGTCGTCGGCCTGCTCCTCGGCCTTCCCTCCCGTCGGCTCACAGGGGACTACCTGGCGATCGTGACGCTGTTCTTCCTGCAGCTCTTCCAGACGTTGACGACGAACGGCGACAGCGCATTCGGCCACGACGTCACCGGCGGGCCGTTCGGGATCCTGAACGTCGACCCGTACAGCTTCTTCGGCCACCAGCTGGCGATCGAGCACCAGGGTGTGTTCGCGGTCTCGTACCTGTACCTCGCGCTGGCGTGCTTCGCGGTGGTCTACGTTGCCTTGCGCTTCGTCGATCGGTCGCGCACCGGTCGCGCGTGGCGCTCGATGCGCGAGGACCCGCTGGCAGCCGAGGCGATGGGGATGCCGGTCAACTGGCTGAAGCTGACGAGCTTCGCGGCCGGCGCCGCCGTCGCGGCCTTCACCGGCACGCTCTTCGCCGCCCAGGCCGCAAGCGTCTTTCCGCTGGCGTTCTACTTCGTCCTGCTGATCACCGTCTACACGATGGTGATTCTCGGAGGGTCGGGCAACCAGGCGGGTGTCGTGCTCGGCGCGGTGATCATCTCGCCCCTGCTCGAGGTGCTCCGCGACCCGAACAAGTCGCGCATCCTGTTCTACCTCGCCCTTGTCGGCGGGACGGTCCTCGCGTTCCGCCTGTCGAAGCGACTCGGACTGGTCGCCGGCGCGACGATCGCGTTCGGGTTCGCCGTGCATGAGCTCGCGAGCGCGATCAACGGTTCGTGGGTGGCGGGCGAGAAGGCCGGCGGAGTCGCCGGGACGCTCGACCACTGGGTGATCGTCCCGGCTCACCTCGCACGCTGGATTCCTCCGGTGTCGTACGTCGGCGTGATCGTCGCGGCGCTGGTGCTCACCCTCGTCGGCGGCCGGCTGCGGCTCGCGCTGATTCCTCCGACGCTCTACCTCGCCGCGTTCGTGTGGGAAAACGTGATGTTGTCCAAGCCCGAGCCCACCCGCTACATCGTGCTCGGCCTGATCCTGATCGTGCTGATGATCCTGCGGCCGAACGGGCTCCTCGGCGAGCGGCGCGTGGAGATCGTGTAGTGCCGCTCCTCGAGCTCGAGAACGTGTCCCTCGCGTTCGGCGGGCTGCAAGTGGTGTGGGAGCTCGACCTGAGCGTCGACGAGGGCGAGATCGTCAGCGTGATCGGACCGAACGGCGCCGGTAAGACGACGCTCTTCAACCTGATCACCGGCATCTACCGACCCGACGAAGGCGACATCAGGCTCGACGGCGCGTCGATCGTGGGGCTCCAACCGCACCAGATCTGCACGCGCGGCATCGCGAGGACGTTCCAGACCCTCCGCCTGTTCCTCAACCTGAGCGTACGCGAGAACGTGATGGCGGCCGCGTACGGACACACACGAGCGGGTCTCTTCCGCGCGATGCTCCGCACACCCGGGATGCGCCGCGAGGAGGCCGAGATCCAGGCGCTCGCGGAGCAGCGGCTCGCATTCTTCGGCCAACGACTGACCGGGTATCGGTGGGACCAGCCGGCCTATTCGCTCTCGTACGCGAATCGCCGGCGTCTCGAAATCGCGCGCGCGACCGCGACGAACCCGCGCATCCTGCTCCTCGACGAGCCGGCAGCCGGGATGAATCCCGCCGAGACGCACGAGATCACCGAGCTGATCGCCAAGCTTCGAACCGAGGGCGGCTACACGATCCTCGTGATCGAGCACGACATGCACGTGGTCGAGGGGATTTCGGATCGCGTGGTCGCCCTCGACCACGGGATCAAGATCGCGGAGGGATCGTTCGCGGAGGTTGCAACGAACTCGCTCGTGATCGAGGCGTACCTCGGGCTCGGGACTGCGGAGACGACGTGACGGAGGGCCGCGCACCGCTGCTCGAGCTCGACGCCGTGGACACCTACTACGGCCAGATCCACATCCTTCAAGAGCTGTCGCTCCAGGTCGCCGCCGGAGAGCTCGTCTGCCTGCTGGGCGGGAATGCCTCCGGGAAATCGACGACGCTGAAGACGATCCTCGGCATCGTGCGACCCCGCAACGGCGCGGTCCGGATCGCCGGGGAGGACGTGACGCGACGGCCGACGAGCTATCGGATCGGACAGGGCCTCGCAATCGTGCCCGAGAACCGCCGCCTCTTCGCGCCCATGACCGTGCTCGAGAACCTCGAGCTCGGCGCGTACCTGAAGGGCGGTGGGACGCAGGAGGACTACGACCGCGTCTTCGAGCTCTTCCCGCTGCTCCACGAGCGGCGCTCCCAGCTCGCCGGCACGCTCTCCGGCGGCGAGCAGCAGATGGTGGCGATGGGCCGGGCGCTGATGTCGCAGCCGAAGCTCCTCCTGATGGACGAGCCGTCGATGGGGCTGGCGCCGCTACTCGTCGACCGAAACTTCGAGATCATCCAGCAGGTGCACGAATCCGGCGTCGCGATCCTCGTCGTCGAGCAGAATGCAAATGTGTCGCTCGCGATCGCAGACCGCGGTTACGTTCTCTCCACCGGCCGGCTCGTCCTCGAGGGCCCCGCCGCCGACCTCCGGGAAAACGAAAACCTCCGAAAGGCCTACCTTGGCCGTTAGAGATGCGACCTCGGTGCCGGCCCGCTGCCGCCACCGCTTCCCGATCTTCGAGCGCCTCGTCTACCTGAACTCCTGCTCCCAGGGTGCGCTCTCGGACGCGGTCCGGGCCGCCTACCTCGACTACCTGGACGGCTGGGACGACCGCGGCGCGCCATGGGACTACTGGGTCGAGCGCTCCGAGGCCGCCCGGGGCTCCTTCGCACGGCTGGTCTCTGCTCGGCCCGACGACGTCGCGGTCACGACGTCGGTGTCGGCGGGCGTCGGCGCCCTGGCGAGCGCGATCGACTTCTCGAAGCGCCCCAAGGTGGTGATCTCGGACTTCGAGTTCCCGACGATCGGACAGATCTGGCATGCGCAGGAGCTGCGCGGCGCAGAGGTGACGATCGTGCGCGCGGACGGCCCGGAGATCCCGCTCGAGCGCTTCGAGGAAGCGATCGACGAGCGCACCGGCATCGTCTCGATCACGGCCGTCTGCTACCGAAACGGCACCCGCCTTCCGGTCGAGGGAATCACCCGGCTGGCCCACGAACGCGGTGCGCTGGTCGTGCTCGACGCCTACCAGGCGGCCGGCACGTATCCGCTCGACGTCGAGGCGCTCGGAGTCGACGTGCTCGCCGCCGGCGTCCTCAAGTACCTGCTCGCCTCGGCGGGCCTGGCGTTCCTCTGGGTCCGGCCCGGGCTCGCAGAGCAGCTCGTGCCCACGCAGACCGGCTGGTTCGCCGACCAGGACATCTTCCAGATGGATCACACCGACTACTCGCCGGCGCCGGGCGCGCGCCGCTTCCAGTCGGGCACACCGCCGATCCCTGCGATCTACGGCGGCATCGCCGGCATCGAGTTGATGCAGGAGATCGGGATCGCCGACACACGCGAGCACGTGCTCGGTCTCACCGATCGGCTGATCGAAGGGGTGGATGCACTCGGCGGGATCGTCGTGACGCCGCGCACCCACGAGCACCGCGGCGCGCTCGCCTGCGTCGCCTCGACCGACGCCCCGGGACTGGTCGACACGCTCGCCAGGGACGGGATCGTGACCTCGGAGCGAGATGGGAACCTGCGAGTCTCCCCGCACGCCTACAACACGGAAGAGGACATCGACGCGATCCTCGCCGCGCTCCAGCGCCACCGGCGCCTCCTGCGCACGCCATCCTGACTGGTGCGCCAGACACAGCGCGGCTCGGCCCCGTCAGGCTCGCCCGTAGCCTCAGCTACGGGCTGCGCCCGCCGTGTCCAATCCGCTTGGTCTGACGCATCCCCGCGGGCACCCCGCCTCACATCAAGCCTCTAGTCGCGCGACCAGGTGCGCGAGATCAGCTCGCCCTGCTCCTGCGCCCTCCGGTTGAGCGACCGCTGCAGGAACTCGTCCTTCGTGATCCCGCAACGGCGGCAGACGTTCGAGACGAAGCGATGACCGAAGATCCGACAGCGCCAGCTCTGCATCCGCTCGACGGACGGTAACCGACAATTCGCAGACCTCCGAATCGGGCGACAATCCGCGGCATGACCGAGAACAACTGCGTCTTCTGCGATCTCACCCAGTTTCGTGCTGCGGAGGTGTGCTTCGAGAACGAGCTCTGCCTCTACGCCTCGACTCGCGACCCGCGCGACCCGCCCGACATCCTGCCCGGCTGCGGCGTCATCATCCCGATCGCTCACCGCGTCTCGCCGTTCGAGTTCACATCCGACGAGTGGGCCGCCACACACGAGCTGCTGCTCCTGGCGAAGGCGGCTCAGGACGAGCGGCTGTCCCCCGACGGGTACTTGCTGGTCTGGAACTGCTTCTCGGAGGCGGGGACGGAGCCGCACCACGCCCACTTCCACGTCATTCCGCGCTTCGACGACGAGCCGCTCGCCGATCGCGGTGGGCGGTCGGCGATCAAGGTCCCGGAGAACCGCCGGCCGGAGCCATTCGCCCCCGGCAGCGGCCGGGCGCTGCTGCTCGGCCCCCACTGACGCCTCGAACCAAGCGGTACGAAGTTGCAGCAGTCGTAAGCCAGATTTTATAAAACTCTCTACATGCTGCTGCGGGACGTCGGCTACGCGCGCCCTTCCTCCGTCGAAGAGGCGATCGAACTCCTCGCGGCGAACGACGGCGCCCGCGCCCTCGCGGGCGGCCAGACGATCGTCAACGTGATGAAGGCGCGGGCGGCGTCGCCTGATGCGCTGGTCGACCTGAACGGGCTGGAGGCGCTCAAGGGCATCGATCTCGCCGCGGACGGGACGCTCACGATCGGCTCGATGACGACGTACACCGAGCTCGTCGAGAGCGCGGAAGCGCGCGCCCGGCCGATCCTCGGCGAGGTCTGCGCCCAGATCGCCGACGTTCAGGTGCGAAACCGCGGGACGATCGGCGGCAACATCTGCTCGAACGATCCGACGAACCACCTGCCCCCGCTGATGGTCGCGCTCGGAGCGCGCATGACGATCGCCGGCAGGGACGGGGAGCGCGAGGTGTCGGCCGACGAGTTCTTCCTCGGCGTCTACCTGACCGCGGTGTCGACGGGCGAGCTGCTGACGAAGCTGACCCTCCCCGCCGGCAAGGCCGACGGCTTCGCCTCGGTCACGCTCGGGGTCGAGGGCACGTGCATCTGCTGCGCCGCCGCCAGTCTGAACGGAGGCGTCCGGGTCGCCCTCGGCTGCGTCGACGCCGTGCCCGTGAGCCTGCAGCCGGCCTCGGCCGACGAGCAGGCGATCCGCGCCGCGGTTCGCGGCGCGGATCTCGACGCCCCGTCCGACGTCCATGCCTCCGCCGCCTATCGCGTCCATCTCGCCGAGGTGCTCGCCGTGCGAGCGGTCAACCAGGCCCAGAAAGCGAGGAGCTCGTGAGCGCCTCCGCCATCTCGACCAGCAAGACGATCAGCGTGACGGTCAACGGAACGACGTACGAGCGCGAAGTCGAGGCTCGCAAGCTGCTGATCCACTTCGTCCGCGACGACCTCGACCTGACCGGCAGCCATATCGGGTGCGACACCGGCAATTGCGGCGCCTGCTCGTTGATCGTCGACGGAACGCTCGTCAAGAGCTGCATGCTCCTCGCAGTTCAGGCGGACGGCTCGACGATCGAGACCGTCGAGTCACTGGCCGAGGGCGACGAGCTGTCGAAGCTGCAGCAGGCGTTTTCGGATCACCACGCTCTCCAGTGCGGGTACTGCACACCCGGGATGCTGATGAGCGCGACAGCGCTCCTGCGCACCAACGCGAACCCGTCCGACGACGAGATCAAGAAGGCGCTGCAGGGCAACATCTGTCGCTGCACCGGCTACTGGAACATCTTCGAGGCCGTCAAGGCGGCCGCATCGTGAGCTCGAGCTCGACCACGACCGCGCCCGAGACCGTCGAGATCGAGGCACCCGCCCAGACGTGGTCGGGGCAGAGCGTCCCGCGCAAGGAGGACCGCAGGCTCGTTCAGGGTCAGGGCGTCTTCGTCGACGACGTCAAGCGCCACGGCATGGGCTATGTGCACTTCGTCCGCTCGCCCTACGCGCACGCGCACATCACCTCGATCGACGTCTCGCAGGCCGAACAGGCGCCGGGCGTGTACGGCACGCTGACGGGGGAGGAGGTCGCGGCGCTGACGGATCCCTTCTTCCAGCTCTCGACTCCGCCGGGCGCGCACCTGAAGGATTACGCGCTCGCCGTCGGCAAGGTTCGCTTCGTCGGCGAGCCGATCGTCGCGGTGGTCGCGGACACCCGCGAGCGCGCGCGCGACGCGTCCGAGCTCGTCGAGGTCGAATACGAGCCGCTCGACGCCGTGACCGACGCGCGCGTCGCCCAGGACTCGTCCACGCCGGTCCTCCACGACGATGCGGGCTCGAACCTGATGTGGGAGGGCGTCTACGAGTGGGGCGACCTCGACGCAGCCTTCGCCGAGGCCGACCACGTCGTCAAGATCTCGGAGCTCCACTTCCACCGCTTCAACTCGACGCCCCTCGAATGCGACGGCGCACTCGTCGAGTACAACCGCGGCGTTGGGCAGTGGACGATCATCACCAACAACCAGTTCCCGGGATTCGCGGCGATCATGATGGGCCCGGCGATGCGCTGCGGCCTCGACAAGCTGCGCTTCGTGACGCAGGACATCGGCGGCGGTTTCGGCAACAAGATCACGTCGCACCCGCAGCTCGTGGTGTGCTGCCTGCTCGCACGCAAGCTCGGCCGCCCGATCCAGTGGACCGAGTGGCGTACCGACTTCCACCTCTCGATGTCGCACGGCAACGAGCGCTGGTTCCACGACACCGAGGTCGCGGTGAAGGCGGACGGCACGATGCTCGGCTTCCGCACCAAGGCGCTCGACGACGCCGGGGCGTGGCTCCGCTACGAGCCGCTCGGCGGCGTGATCTGGGCACAGGTGACGCCCGGGATGTACCGCTGGCGCAACATCCGCCTCGAGTTCACACAGGTCGCGACGAACAAGGCGCCGGTCTCGCCGAACCGCGGCTACTCGCGCATGCAGCACCTGTGGTTCACCGAGCGCATCATCGACATCGTCGCGCACGAGCTCGATCTCGACCCGGTCGAGGTCCGCAAGAAGAACTACATCCGCGCCGACGAGATGCCGTACGAGACCCCGAACGGCTGCGTCTACGACTCCGGCGACTACGCGCAGATGCTCGATACGGCACTCGACCTGATCGGCTACGACCAGCTGGAGGAGCGCCGCAGAGATGCCGAGTCTCGGGGCAAGTTGTTCGGGATCGGCATCGGCTCGACCCTCGACTCGGGCACGAACAACTTCGGACAGTCGCGGATGATCAACCCGGAGCTGCAGTTCTCCGGCAACAACGAGGTCGCGACGGTGAAGCTCGACATCTTCGGCGAGATCGTCGTGACGCTCGGGACGACGCCGCAGGGTCAGGGCCACGAGACGACGGCGGCCCAGGTGGTGGCGGACATCCTCAAGTGCTCGGTCGACGACGTCCACGTGCGTGCCGGCCACGACTCGTACTGGAACTCGCACGCCGGCTTCTCGGGCACCTACGCATCGCAGTTCGCGGTCACGGGCCTGTCGGCGGTCAAGGGCGCGACGGACATGCTCGCCGCCGAGATCAAGAAGCTCGCGTCGGCGGTGTTCGGCGGTGTGCCGGAGGAAGCACTCGAGCTCGCCGAGGGCACGGTCCGGATCAAGGACAATCCCGACGCTGCGCTCCCGTTCATGGCGTGCGGCGCGATCATCAACGCGAACAACGCCGGGCTCCCCGAAGACCTGGGCGTGACCCTCAACTGTCGCTACGTGTACCGGCCGCCCTTCCAGGTGCCCGACGTCGAGCGCAAGTTCGGAAACCTCACGCTCACCTACGCCGCGCAGATTCACGTCGCGTTGATCGAGATCGACCCCGAGACCGGCTACTACGACCTGGTCGACTACGCGGCCGTCGACGACTGCGGCAAGCGCATCAACCCGCAGATCGTCGAAGGGCAGGTGATGGGCGCGACCGCGCAGGCGCTGGGCGCCGCGGTGCACGAGCACTTCGCCTACGACGAGGACGGGAATCTGCTGACCCCGAACTTCTACGACTACCACGTTCCTCACGCGCTCGACATGCCCCCGCTGAAGACCGGCAGCATCGAGAGCCCGTCGCCGTTCACGCCGCTCGGCACGAAGGGCATGGGTGAAGGCGGAGGCGCCGGCATCCATGCCGTCTGCGCGGCGGTGCAGGACGCCCTGCGCGGCCACGGCGACGCGATCGTGTGGGACAGCTGCAATCCGTACCACCGCGTGTGGGAGATGCTCAACGACCCGAAGGAAGCCGGCGCAACGGTCTCGGTGACCAACGGATGATCGTGTCAGGCGACCGCACCTTCGCTGCATCGCGCAGCGCGGTGTGGCAGGTGCTCAACGATCCCGAGTCGATGGCGAAGACGATGCCCGGCGTCGAGAGCTTCACCGTCCACGACCCGACCCGCTGGACGGCGAACGTGAAGATCCCGCTCGGGCTCGGCGGCCTACGGATGAAGGTCGACATGGACAAGCTCGAGGAACGAGAGCCCGAGTTCGCGAAGCTCGCGATCAAGGGCCAGGGCGTCGGCGCGATGCTCCGGATGGAGACGCAGTTCGAGCTGTCGGACGCCGACGGCGGCGGCACCGCGATGCACTGGCAGGCCGACGTCCGCATCGCCGGGCCGGTCGGGTCGATGGGCCAGCGCGTGCTCCAGCCGATCGTCAACCAGCAGGTGCAGCACGTGCTGAACGCACTCGACCGCGAGGTCAACGCCGCGGTCTCCGGATCCGCATGACCCCCGGCGGCACAGGCTCGACGGAGCCGCCCAGGAGCGCAGGCACCGGCTCCGCCGGTGCCGGAGCGGGCCCACGGTTTCGGGTCGGCGTCATGCAGCTGACAATGGAGCCGCTGGACGAGATGCTCGCGTCCGCGCGGGCGATGGATGCCGCCGGCATGGACACGATCTGGCTCGCCGAGGCGTATCCGTGGTGGCGGAAACACGGGATGGAAGCTCGTTCGTCGACCGTTACGTCGGCGCTGATCGCGCGCGCGACGACACGTCTGACCGTCGGCTGGGGGATCATCGCGGCCTCGACGCGGCACCCCGTGCAGGTCGCGATGGACGCGCGCGTCGTGCAGGAGGCGGCCGGACCTGGACGGTTCATCCTCGGCTACGGGACCTCGAAGATCTTCCTCAACAACACGAAGACGCAGACGAAGAAGACGCTCGGCCCGATGCGCGACGCGGTCACGATCGTGCGGGGCGTCCTCTCCGGCGAGGCGTTCGACTACGACGGCGACACCTGGAGCGCCGACGTTCCGGCTCTGCAGCCCGAGGCGCACACCCCGCGCGACGTGCCGCCGGTGTACATCGCGGCGACGGCGCCCAAGATGCAGGCGCTCGCCGGCGAGATCGCGGACGGCTGTCTGACCCCGTCGATCACCACGCCTGCCTTCGTCCGCTACACGTGCGAGAACGTGAAGGCGCCGATCGACATCGGCTGCACCGTCGTCGCCTCGATCCATGCAACCGACCGCGACAAGGGACGCGACGGGGCCCGCGAGATCGCCGGTATGTACCTCGCGAACAAGGTGCAGAACATTCAGGGCGCCGCCGACACGCTGCTCGACCTCGCGGGGCTCGAGCAGGATGAGATCCGTCCCGTCGCCGAGGCGATGGAGCAGGGGGGTCGGCTCGCCGCGAAGGCCAAGGTGACCGACGCAATCCTCGACAAGTGCAAGCCAATCGCCGGAACTGCCGAGGACTGCATCGCCGCGATCGAGGAGTACAAGGACGCCGGCTGCACGCACGTGATGCTCGAGCTGTGGGGCGACGACCGCCACGAGCAGATCCGACTCTTCGGGGAGCGTGTGCTCCCGCACGTCCGGTGATTGAACGAGTGCTGTCGGAGGCACGCGCGCGCATCCAGCGCTACACGCCGTCCGAGGCGGCCGCGGCCGATGCGCTGCTTGTCGATACGCGCTCGACCGACGAGCGGTCGCGCGACGGCGTGATCCCCGGCGCGGCGCACGTGCCGCTCTCCGTGCTCGAGTGGCGCGCCGACCAGAGCTCAGGGCTCGCGAATCCCCACCTGGCCGGCCGGATGCTCATTCTCGTCTGCGCCCACGGCTATTCGTCCAGCCTCGCCGCCGCGCGGCTGGCGGAGCTCGGCGTCGAGGCGGGCGACGTCGACGGCGGCTTCGAGGCGTGGCGCGATGCCGGCCTCCCGGTGGCCGCCGCGCCGCAGGCGACCGACGGCCTCCCGGGGATGGGCGGCCCGGAGTGAACGTCGACCGGGATCGTCTCGTCGAGACCGCGTCGCGGATGATCGGCGTGCACAGCTTCACCGGCGACGAGGAGGCGATGGCGGAGCTGATGGTCGAGCTCTACGAGGACCTCGGCCTGCAGGTGCAATGGCAGCAGGTGGAGGACGGCCGCGCCAACGCTCTCGGCACCTGGGCCGGCTCGGGCGGCGGCAAGTCGCTGATGTTCAACGGCCACATGGACACCTCGTACTCCGGTCGGGAACCGTGGCTCCGCGGCGTCCCCGGCTTCCAGCCGTCCGCATTCGAGCGCGACGGCCGTCTGTACGGGCTCGGGATCTCGAACATGAAGGGCGCATTGGCCTGCTACATCGAGGCGATGCACGCGCTGCAGGACGCGGACGTGCGCCTGCGCGGCGACGTGCTGATCGCGGCCGTGTGCGGCGAGATCGAGAAGACGCAGTACGGCGACGCAACCGGCGCCGAGTACCGCGGCTACGCCGCCGGCACCCGCTATCTGGTCTCCCACGGCGGCGTCGCCGACATGTGCCTGCTCGGCGAGCCGACCGAGGGCAAGGTCGTGCTGGGACACTTCGGATCGCTCTGGCTGCGGATCCGGGCTCACGGCGACTTCATCCACACCGCCTTCAGCGAAGGACGGCGCGACCGCAACTCGATTCTGCGTATGCACGAGCTGACGGGAGCGGTGCTCGACTGGATCCCGACCTGGGAGCAAGACCCCGTGAACGCCTATCGCGGCACGCCGGCGATCGTCAACGTCGGCGCAGTCGCGGGCGGTTTCGGCTGGCGCGTGTCGCGGACACCGCACCACACCGACCTCTTTCTCGACGTTCGCGTCCCGCCGACGAAGCCGATGGGCCTCGCCCGCCGCGAAGTGCTCGACTTCGTGCGGTCGCTGGCGGACCGCTTTCCCGGCTACGGAGTCGAAGGTGAGGTCTACGTCACTGCACCGGGAGCGGAGATCGACGAGGAGCACGAGCTCGTGCAGGCCATCGACGCGGCGCACGCGTCTGTTCACGGAGAGCAGCCCGCACGCGAGGTCACCCGCTGGTTCAGCGACGCCTCGGCGCTGACGCGATACGGGGTACCGACCGTGAACTACGGGACGTCGACCGGGTTGATGGACGTCGAGCTCGGGGAGAATCTCGAGATCGACGGCCTGGTCAAGATGGCGCACACGTATGCGCTCGTGGCCCAGGCGGTGTGCGCGTGAAGCTGGTCACCTACGACGACGGGAAGGTCGGCCGGATCCAGGGCGACGAGGTCGTTCGCCTCGACGTCCGGTCGATGCGCGAGTACTTCGAGCGCGGCGGTGCAGACGACACCAAGGAGCGCACGGCGCTCGCCGACGTCCGACTCCGCGCGCCGATCGTTCCGAAGAAGTTCTTCCACACCGCCGGCAACTTCCGCGAGCACGAGGACGAGTCGAAGAACGTCAACTGGTCGCACCAGATCGCGCCGTGGATCAACTTCTTCCAGAACGTCGACGCGATCATCGGCCCCGACGAGCCGGTGATCTACCCGGAGCACCTGACGGAAGAGCTCGACTACGAGCTCGAGCTCGCGGTCGTGCTCCGGAAGGGCGGCAAGTGGTTCGCGCCGGAGGAGGCCGAGGACTACATCGGCGGCTACGTGATCTTCAACGACATCACGGCGCGCGACATCCAGCGCGGCGAGATGCGCTCGGGCGTCTTCAGTTTCTGCAAGGCGATCGACACCTTCTGCCCGCTCGGCCCGTGGATCGTCACGCCCGACGAGCTCGGGGACCCGCACGACCTGCGAATGGAGCTGCGCGTCAACGGCGAGTCGCGGCAGGAGTCGAACTCGAGCCGCATGAGCGTGACGATCCCGGAGATCCTCTCGAACTTCTCCGCGCTCGGGTACTCCGCCGGGGACGTGCTCTCGACGGGAACGGTGTCGGGCGTGGCGGGGTTCAAGTCGGAGGAGGAGCGCCGCCGCCTGTACCTGAAGCCCGGCGACGTGATCGAGGCGGAGATCGAGCGGATCGGCGTGCTCCGCACCCCGGTGATCTCGTGGCAGGAGGGCCACGGCGAGCCGGCTCCGCCGCGCATCCGCCCCTGGGGCGAGGCGTGAGCACCAGCTGGCCGCGCGACGACGCCAAGCTCGAGCGCGTGCGCGCGCTGCTCGACGAGCACTCGCTCGACGCACTCGTCGTCCGCGCGCCCGACAACGTCCTCTACCTGACGAACTTCTGGGGCATGAAGGGTTACGACGCCTGCCTCTTCCCACGCGACGGCGAGCCGCGGCTCGTGTGCCTGGAGGCATCGGCCGAGGATGCCGCGAGGACCGCCTGGACGCAGGACGTGCGGTACGTGCGCGGCTACGACGAGCGCGATCCACGCCCGCCGCTCGCCCGGACGCTGGAGCTCGCGGTCGACGCCGCGCGCGATTACGGACGAGTCGCCGTCGAGCTGTCGCTCGGCACGCAGGCCTCCGACCGGATGGTCGGCGAGCCGACGACGTTCACGAAAGCCTGGTTCGACGCCTTCCCCGACGCAGCCGACGCGACGCCGCTGCTGGCGGATGCCCGTGCGGTCAAGACCAAGCAGGAGATCGAGCGGATCCGCATCGCCAATGCGATCGCGGCCGATGCCATGGAGCACGTTCGCGCGAGGCTCGACGTGGGCATGAGGGAGTCGGAGGCTGCGGCGATCTGGCAGGGATTCGTGCACGGGCAGGGCACTGCGCGCGACGACGTCGAGCTAGCACTGCCGTTCTCGCTCGTCTGGGCGGGCCGTGGGATCAAGACGTTCACCGCCACGGGCGATCTCGCGGTCACGGAGGACGAGCCGGTGCTGTTCGAGATCTGGGTCTGCGCCGACGGCTACTGGGCCGACCACACGAAGAACCTCGTGGTCGGTGGGCTCCGCGACGACTACCGCGAGCTCGAAGCAGGGCTGCTCGGCGTCTACGAGCGCGCCGTCGCCCAGTGCGTGCCCGGTGCGAGCCTCCCCGAGCTCGACGTGAGCGTGCGCGAAGGCATCGCCGCGCTCGGCTACCCGGGCCAGCCGACACATCCGATCTGCCACGGGGTCGGCGCCCGCGCGCACGAACCACCGTACGCGCACCAGGCCGGCGGCGGTACGGTCTCCGCGGGAATGGTGCTGGCCATCGAGCCGGGGTGCTACTGGGAAGGCGGCGGCGGGTTGCGGGTCGAGGACAACTTCCTGGTCACGGAAGCCGGAGCGGAGAAGCTCTCGTCCTTTCCCGACGGCGTGGTGGCGCAGTGAGCGAGAGCCTCATCTGGACCGGTTCGCTCAACCATCCGTACGCGATCCGCGGCCGGGTCGGGCTGTACGACACGACGCTCCGCGACGGCGAGCAGACCGTAGGCGTCGTGCTCGATCCAGAGCAGAAGCTCGAGATCGCCCGCCTGCTGGACGACCTCGGCATCGAGCGGATCGAAGCCGGGTTCCCGCGTGTCTCCGACGACGACTGGCAGGCGGTCAAGCTCATCTCCGAGGCCGGCCTGCAGGCCGAGGTCTGGGGCTTCTCGCGGGCGGTCCCGGCCGACCTCGAGGCCCTCGTCAGGCTCGGCGTGTCGCATTCGGTGATCGAGTCGCCGATCTCGGATCTCAAGCTCGAGGCGATCGGGGTGTCGCGCGAGACGATGCTCGAGCGGATCGCAGCTGCGATGCGCTTCGCGGCCGAGAACGGGATCTACGCGGCGTTCTTCGGGGTCGACTCGACGCGCGCCGACCTGGAGTTCTTCCGCCGCGTCTACGAGACGGCCGTCGAGGCCGGAGCCCGCGAGGTCGCGGTGGTCGACACGCTCGGCATCGCTTCGCCCGAGGCGGTCGGGGATCTCGTCGGCCGGACGATCCAGTGGCTCGACGGCACCCCGGTGCACTTCCACGGGCACAACGACTTCGGGCTCGCCACGGCCAGCGCGGCCGCCGCGGTCCGCGCCGGCGCCACCTGGATCCACGGGACGATCAACGGGATGGGCGAGCGGGCGGGCAACGCGAACCTTGGTGAGGTCGCGCTCGCGCTCCGGGCGCTGTACGGCGTCGAGACCAACCTACGGCTCGACCGGGTGCGGGCCGTGTCGGAGCGCGTGCGCGAGCTGTCCGGTTACGAGCTCGAGCCGTGGAAGCCCCTCACCGGAGAGACGCTCTATCGCCGTGAGAGCGGCGCCGTCGCAAGCCAGTTCCACGACCCGCCCTCGATCGAGCCGTACTCGTCTGAGCTCGTCGGCACCGGCCGCTCGATCGTGCTCGGCAAGAAGAGCGGCCTCGACTCGATCAGGATCAAGGCGGACGAGCTCGGCCTCGACGTCCCCGAGGAGCGCCGAGGCCCGGTGCTCGCCGCGGTGAAGCGGCTCGGGATGCAGAAGCGCGGCCTCGTCACGGACGACGAGTTCCGCGCGCTCGTCGCCACCCTGCCATGAACTCTGAACGCGGCCTCTACGACGTCGTCGTCGTCGGCAGCGGTGTGAACGGCCTCGCCTGCGCGGCGCTGCTCGCCAAGGCGGGGCGGCGCGTGTGCGTGCTCGAACGCAACGACTGGTTCGGCGGCGCGATCAAGACCGCCGAGCTCACGAAGCCCGGCTTCCAGCACGACGTCTTCAGTGCCTGGCACCCGCTCTGGGTCGGCGGAGCCGCGCACGCCAGGCTCGGCGCGGACCTCGCGCGGCACGGACTGGAGTACGTGAACACCGACCATCCGACCGCGACCCTGTTCCCGGACGGAGAAGCGGCGTTCCTGCTGCGCACCGCTGATGAGAACGCCGCAGAGCTCGACCGGCACGAACGCGGCGACGGAGACGCCTGGCGTTCGATGCTCGACGAGTTCTTTCCGAATGCCGACCTCGCGTTCGGGGTGCTCGGTACAGAGCTGTGGTCGCGCCACGGCGCCGGGCTCGCATTGCGCGCGTACCGGCGCCTCGGGCGACGCGGCACGGCCGAGTTCACCGCGCACCTGCTCATGTCGGCGCGCGACTGGCTGACCGGGACGTTCTCCTCGCCGCGCGCCCACGGCCTGCTCGCCCCGTGGGTGCTGCACACCGGGCTCGGCCCCGACGCCGCAGCCTCGGGCTACATGGCCGCCGTGCTCGCCGTCGCCGTCCAGGAGGGCGGCATGCCGATTCCGGTTGGCGGCGGCGCTCGGCTCGCCGACGCCCTCGTCGCGCTGATCCGCGAGCACGGCGGCACCTGCGAGACGGGCGTCGACGTGACGCACGTGATCACCCGAGACGGCCGGGCCGCCGGGGTCGAGATCGACCCCGGCGACGTGTACAGAGCGGACACGGTGGTCTGCAACGTCACGCCGACCCAGCTCTACGGACGTCTGCTCGGCCACGTGCCGCTCGACGTCGCACACCAGGCCAAGCGCTTCCGCTACGGGCGCGCCGAGATGCAGGTCCACTTCGCGCTCTCGCAGCCGCCGCGCTGGGAAGGCGACGACCGGCTCGCGCAGACCGCGATCGTCCACCTGACGCCGGGCCTCGACGGCGTGTCGCGGGCGGTCAACGAGGCCGAGCGCGGCCTGCTCCCGGCCGAGGCGACCGTCGTCGTCGGGCAGCCGCTGACGATGGACCCGTCGCGTGCGCCGGAGGGGCGGGGCCTGCTCTGGATCCAGCTGCAGGAGCTGCCCTGGCACGTGAAGGGCGATGCCGCAGGCGAGCTCTCGGTCGGAGGCGGCGAATGGACCCCGACGCTCCGCGAGCGGTATGCCGACCGCATCCAGGCGCGGCTGGCGAAGCACATCCCGAACCTCGAGTCGGCGCTGCTCGCGCGTACGGTGCTCTCCCCCGGCGATCTGGCGGCGGCGAACATCAATCTCGTCAACGGCGATCCGTACGGCGGCTCACTGGCGCTCGACCAGAACTTCCTGTGGCGCCCGCTCGCAGGCGCACCGGGTCACCGCACGTTCATCGAGGGCGTGTGGCACGTCGGTGCGAGCACGCACCCCGGCCCGGGGCTCGGCGCCGGCTCGGGGACGCTCGTCGCCGACGCGATCCTCGAGCCCGCGGCGCCGCGCCGGCTCGCCGGCAAGCTCGCCGGGCTCACGCGCTTCCGCTAGCCGACGGGCGGGTGCACGATCAGTACGTCGCAGTGCGCGTGGCGAGCGACGCCCTGGCTGACGCTTCCTCCGAGCAGCCGCTCGAGCAGCCCCGCCTCGCGGGTCCCGACCACGATCAGGTCGGCACCGTGCTGCTCGGCGACGTCGACGATCTCCCCGACCGGCTGTCCGACGACTCCCGCGAACTCCACCGGGACGCCCGCGTCCGCAAGGAAGGCTTCGACGCGGGCGCGGTGGCTTCGCCAGAGAGCCTCGCCCGCCTTCTGCGCGGCCTCCGCTGCGGGATAGGAGTACGGCGTCAGACCGAACGCGCCGTCGACCGATTCGATCGGTGCGGGCGACGCGACGTCGATGACGACGATCTTCGCCGTGAACGCCTGCGCCAGTGACGCTGCGCGGGTCAGCGCGTGCTCGGCCTCGCGCGTGCCGTCGTAGCCCACGATGATCGTCTGGAACGGCGGCGACGACTCGGCGGCCATTAGGAGAGTTTGGCGGAATACAGGTTGTGCCGTCGGGCCGCGCTGGCCGCCCCGATGCTGCGTCCTCGGTTGCGCCGATAGCTCTGGCTATCGGCGCGCCCTGCGTCCTTGCGTCGGAACGGCCATCGCACCCCGTCGACGAACGGCATCCCGCCAAACCCTCCTAGAACACCCAGATCGCGAGGACGGCGAGCGCCACGACGAGCAGGTTCTCGCCGGCCTGCGTCATGACGAGCGACGACGCTTCCGGCCGTCGACGGCGCGCTGCAACTGCGCCTTCGACATGCTCGACCGGCCGGGCACGTTCAGGTGCTTCGCCTCTTCGTACAACTGGTCGCGCGTCCGGCCCTTCGGGCGGGCCGTCCCCGAGCGCAGCCCGCCGCGCCTTCCCGACGAGATGTCGCGCTTGGAGAGCTTCGAGCTGGTCCGCGCCTCGCCGGACCGCGCACGCTCCTTCTGCACCGTCCGCGCCGCGATCTCCTCTGCACGCGACTCGGACGCGCCGCTCTTCCGCTCGCTCTGCTTGATGTGCTCGTACTGCCTGGCCCGCTTGGTCCCCTTGCGCACTCCTCTCGGCGGCATCTCACAAACCTCCTCGGATCGGGATCACTGGGATCACTGCTCGGGCCATACCCGCTCGTCCCATCGAAAAACACGCCCGTGTCGAACAATTCAGCGCTTGCCGAGCAGGCGCAGCACCGCACGCTCGCGGGTCTGCTGCTGCCGTTGACCGGAGCCGTTTTCGGTCGGCGCGGCCGCGCGGGCCGAGATCGTGATGCCTGAGCGATAAAGATCGAAGACGCGCGGATCGATGTACGACGACTTGCTGACCGCAGGGGTGTTGCCGAGCAGCTCGGCGACGTCGGCTGCCGCCTGGTTCACGGCTCGGCTATGGCCCGCCGCCGTCGCAGACTCGCCGGACCGCGCAAGCGACGCAGCGGCGTGGACGGTGGCGTGCCAGGTGCGAAAGTCCTTCGCCGAGAAATCGCCGCCCGTGCGCTTCTTGATGAAGGCGTTGACGTCGACCGCCCCGAGCTCGCTCCAACCGGCGCCGTTCTCGAACGCGAGGAACGCCTTTTGGCTATTCGGACGGCCCTTCAGCTCGGCGGCGATGGTGTGCAGCCGGCGGTCGGCCACGGTGTACACCTGGCGCGCTCCCGTCTTGCCTTCGTAGTCGAACACCAGCTCGTCGCGCCGACGAAGCCGAACGTGTCGACGTTCGAGGGTCGTCAGGCCGTAGCTGCCGTTGTCGTCGGTGTACTGCTCGCTTCCGACGCGAAACAGCCCGCGGTCGAGCAACGTGACAGCGAAGCCGAGCACGCGGTCCTTGCCGAGGCCGCGCTTCCGCAGCAGTCGGCTCGCTTCCTCGCGCAACGACGGCAACGCCCGTGCGAACACGAGCATGTTCTCGAACTTCTCCCGATCGCGCTGCTCGCGCCAGGCCACGTGGTAGAGGTACTGCCGCCGCCCGGCGTTGTCGGTCCCGATCGCCTGAAGGTGGCCGTTGGCGATCCGGCAGATCCAGACGTCGGTCCACGCCGGTGGAATCGCCAGCGCGCGGATGCGCTCGAGCGCGGCGGGGTCGCGGAGCGGCGCACCCTCCTCGTCGTGGTACGAGAAGCCACGACCGCGCCGCCGACGGCCGTAGCCCGGCTCCGCACAGTCGACGCGACGGAGACGCACCTGCGAGGTTGTCCGGCTAGCCCGTCAGCGAAGCCACGGTCGCAGCAGCAGCTCGAGCTGGCGCGGCCCGCTCGGCGAGACGATCCGCTGCCTCACCTTCCGGTCCTCGATGATCAGCATCGTCGGGACCGACTCGACGCGGAAGCGCTCGGCGAGATCGGGACGCTCGTCGACCGAGACCCGCATCACCTCGAACGTCTCGTGGTTGTGACGTCGCTGAAGCACCTGGGCCAGGTGACCCTCGGCGCGACGGCACGGTCCTGACAGGGACGAATAGAAGAAGACAAGCCGGGGCCGCGTGACCGGCTGCAGCTGCTGCTCGGCGGCGGTGGGGACGACTGGTTCTTGCATGGTAGTCCCATATTCCCTCAGGTTGATTCGCGAAACCTGATACGTCCTTCAGGTGTCGCGACCAGATCGGGATGCGTTGGAGCCGGCGGGATCAGACCCGGCGCCGGCAGCGGCAGTCGCGCGCGTGGGCTCCACACGACGGGCAGACGCGCGGATTTCGCTTCCACTCGAGCGCCCGCTTCTGGACGCCGGCGGCCATCATCAGGTAGACGACGCCGGCGGCGACGAAGAGGAGCACGAGGATCTGATTCGAGTACATCGTTTCGCTTTCTTATGGTGCGCTCGGCGCCTAGCTAAACCCGGTTGAACGACTTCCACACAGAGCGTTTATCGGCGCTCAACCTTGGAGACGTGAGTACCCCCATGGCCGAGAGCAGACGGCTCGCCAACCCGTTCAGGTCGCCGTTCGTCAGCTCAAGCGCGCCGACTGACGCGCGCAATCGAAGCCTCGGCAACGTTCACATTTCCCTGATCCTCCCCGGCGTTTAAGGACCACTTTCAGGGGTACACGGGCGCCACGCCTTCGACGTCTACTCGCGGAAAGGAGGTCTAGAGATGCTGTTGCTCGTCCTGTTGGCGCTGCTCGCAATCCTTGCGTTCGGCGTCGCCTTCACGGTGCACTGGCTGTTCGTCGTCGCCGTCGTCCTTGCGCTGGTCTGGGTGATCTCGGCCTTCGCGGGTGGGATCGGCGGCCGGCGGCGCAGCCTCTGGTGGTGACGACCCGCCTCAGGCGAATTCACGCGCGAATTACCTGAGTGATCTCTACAGCTGATGGTTTTCCACGTCTCCGAATTCGGGAGGCGAATCACGGTCACCCGACACGGAAGGAGTTCTTTTCATGGGCATCGGAGTCAGTCTGATTCTCATCGCCGCCGGGGCGATCCTCACCTGGGCGGTCAACGCAACGGTTTCCGGCCTCGACATCAACACCGTCGGGGTCATCCTGCTGGTCGTCGGTGCGGTCGGCCTGGTGATCTCGCTGATGTTCTGGTCGAGCTGGGGCGCCGGCGCCCCTGGTGGCGCCGCGCGGCGCCGCACCACGACCACTGTCGACGAGGCGCCTCCGGGCTATTGACGAGCCGCGGGCCTAGGGCGGCGCTGCGTGCACGCACGCAGCGCCGCTCGGCGTAGTTCGAGCACCCGACCAAGGAGGTACCCAGCGTGACAGTGGTCTGGATCGTGATCGCAATCGTCGTCGTCCTGTTCCTCGTGCTCACCGCGTGGCGCATCGCTGCAAGGAGGCGCACCGGGCTGCTGCAGGAGAGCTTCGGCACGGAATACGACCGGACGGTCGAGTCAGAGGGCAGCCGGCGCAAGGCGGAGTCGGAGCTCGAGGCGCGGCAGGAGCAGCGCGAGCAGCTCGACATCCGTCCGCTCCCAGCGGCCTCGCGTGCGCGCTACCTGGAGAGCTGGCGCCACGTGCAAGGGCAGTTCGTCGACGAGCCGAAGCTCGCAGTCGGAGTCGCCGAGAGCCTGATCCAGTCGGTGCTGAGCGAGCGCGGCTACCCGGTCGAGGACTTCGAGCAGCGCTCGGCCTTGATCTCGGTCGATCACCCCGACATCGTCGAGCACTATCGGGAAGGCACCCGTCTCGCCAGCTCGACCGGCGAGGGCGATGCAACCGAGTCGCTGCGCCAGGCGATGCAGCACTACCGGATCCTGTTCGATCAGCTCGTCGAGCCCGACGCGGATCAGCCGGTCGCCCGCGACGACAGCGCGAGCGACTCGACCGACGTCGCCGAGACGAGGACTGCGCGCTAGAACGCCGACCGCGCCGCCCCCGCGAGGGGCGGCGCGGTCACTTCTTCAGGTCTCCGAGAATCTCGCCCGCGGCACGGACGCCCTCGGACGCGCCCCCTTCCATGTACCCCTGGAAATCTTGCGAGCAGTGCTCGCCTGCGAAATGGATGTTCCCCTGCCGCTGCTTCTCGTAGCCGCTGAAGGCGGTGTACTGCCCCGGCCTCCAGTACGAGTAGGAGCAGCGGAGGTTCGGGTCGGTGAACGGCGTCGAGAGCGTCGCCTTCCCGGTCCACTGCGTCGTGATCCCCCGGAAGATCGGCTCGATCCGGCCGAGGAACTGCCGTGCGAAGGTCGTGACCGCCGGATTCGTGGCGCTGGTCGTATACGGATTGGACTGCGCGAGCGAGGCCGCAACGGATCCTCCCGAGTAGTCGACGAAGATCCCGGTCGAGCCCGCCTGACCGCGAGTGACGTCCCAGCCGCTGTGGAACCCCTGGTCGGTGTAGACGGTGCCGTCGCTTCCCTGCGCATTCCAGAGTCGAGACGCGAACTGGAGGTGGAGCTTGCTGTTGCGGCCCGACCCGAGCTGCGTGATCGCCGTCTGCTTGAGCTGGTCGAAGCCCGCCTTCTTGTAGTCGAGCGTCCGCAGGACCGAGAAGCTCGTGCAGAGCACGACGTGGTCGGCGGTCACGGTCGTCGACGGCCCCGGGCCGGTGTCGAACGTGAGCGTGATCGTGCCGTCGGTATTGCTCTTGATCGCCGTCATCCGGTACCCGGTGTGGATCGACGGGAGCGTGGCGGCGATCGCAAGCGGCAGCTTCGTGTTGCCGCCGACGATGTGGTACCGCTCGTCGGACTTGCCGTAGAGCGAGAAGTTGCCGGGCTTCGCGTTGAACCCGAGCAGATAGATGAGGTTGAGAGAGGCCTGGTCGGTCGTGTCGGCCCCGTATTCCTCGTTGTAGGCGTTGTCGAGCAGCGCGCCGAACGGTGAACCGTGGCCGCCGGGAACGTAGTTCTCGATCCAGTCGTAGACGGACATTCGATCGAAGAACTGGCCGGCGCTGGTGAAGCTGTTGTAGAGGGTCGGGTAGTTCGTCGCTTGCACCTGGCTCTGCAGCGTGCTGCGGACCGGGCGAAAGTCGATGTCCGCCTGCGACTTCGGGTAGGCCGCGCCGAGGACGTAGTAGGTGTCCGTCGTGCCGTTCGGCTGGGCAGCCAGCAGATCGACGGTTGCGAGCCCGAATCGCTGCGCGAGCTGAAGGATCGTCTTGTGGCCCGTGTCGATCAGCTCACCGCAGAGCTCGCCCTGCTGCCCGTTCGCCCAGAAACCCGTGCCGAACTCGACCCAGTCGGAGTGCATCCGGCCGCCGATGCGGGACGAGGCTTCGTAGACGTCGGTGCGGACGCCCTTGTCCTGCAGCGCGAGCGCGCAGGCCAGCCCTGCGATTCCGCCGCCGACGATCGCGATGCGGGGCGCAGTGGCCGCCCGCGCCGTGCGGGCAAGCAGGGCCGGGCCTGCCAGCGTCAGCGCGCTCCCCGCTGCGCCGCGTCGCAGGAACTCGCGCCGCGAGATCCGACCCTCGGCAGCGAGCGCACGGAACTGCTCGACCTCCAGACCGAGCGCGTCAGAAGCGCGATGCTCCAGCGCGAGCCGCTGGAGCTCCGTCATGAGCTGCGACCGAGCCATGTTCCCTCCTTCGGGATCGCGGGTGCCACGCCGAGCATGACACCTCGTCCGTCCGCGTGACGGGCTGCTACCGCTCGAAAATGCCGCGGTCGCCGAGCTCGGGCGCGTAGAAGCGCCCGGCCAGCTCGAGGTGCTCGAAGAGGGTTGCCGCAGCACGATCGGGGTCGCCCGATGCGACCGCGTCGACGAGCCGCTCGTCGATCTCGCGGTGCCGGTCCTGGAGCTCGCCGGACGCGGAGAACAGCGCCGGACGGAATCGCTCGGTGCGGTCCCAGGCAGGACGGATCATCTGGAGCAGCCACTCTGCCCCGCAGGCGTCGTAGATCGCGAAGTGGAAGTCCGTGTGCGCGCGCATCGCCCCGAGCACGTCCTTCGAGGCGCGAGCTTGGTCGAGCGCGACCAGCTGGCTGCGCGCCGTGTCCAGCTCGGCTGGGGTCATTCGCGCGGCCGCGCGGCGAACGGCGAGCGACTCGAGCGCGAGCCGGACTTCGAACAGGTCGCGAAGGTCGTCGATGTCGAACGGAAGGACGCGTGCTCCCTGGTGGGGCACGTGCTTGGCGAGGCCGAGCGCCTCGAGCTGGCGAACCGCCTCCCTGATCGGGGAGATGCTCATGCCGAGCGACCGGGCCAGCTCGTCCAGGCGGAGGGGCGTCCCGGGCTGCAGCTCGCCCATGATGATCGCCTCGCGGAGCTGCTCGAGCGCATACTCGGCCATCGTCCGGTGCCGCAGCCGGCGGCCGTCGGTTTCGCGCGTCGAGGACACAGCTGGGCGGCAGGCTCACACGCGCTTGATCAGATGTCAAACCCTGTGCGAGGATCTCACAATGGCCTCAGGCGGCCCGCGGGTCTCGATTTCCCAGATCTCGACGTTCTCCGCAAGCTTTGCGGCCGACCTCGCCGCGTACACGGCGGCCGGCCTCGACGGCATCGGCGTCTGGGAGCTGAAGCTCGGCGACCGCCCGGACGAGGTCGAGCTCGCCGCCCTGGACGCCTCCGGCCTCGCGCGCGCCTCGGCGGTTCCCACCGTCCCCTCGATCCTGCCCCTGCCGCTGCTCGGCGGCCCGGACGACCCACGCGAGCGGCTCGACGCGCTCCTGGCCTCACTCCACCGGCTCGCTCCATTTGCGCCGTCGGGGATCGTCTGCCTGACGGGGACAGGCGCCGGCCGCGACCCCGACGAGGCTCGCGGCGTCGTCGCCGACGGGCTCCGCGAGCTCGCAGGGGAGGCGGAGAGCCTCGGCCTGCGCATCGCGCTCGAGCCGTATCAGCGAGACGACGCCGACGAGTGGACGATCGCGTCCACCGTCCCGGAGGCCCTCGACCTGATCCGCGAGGCAGGCGACTCGCACGCCCTGGCGCTGCAGTTCGACGTCTGGCACCTGTGGAACACCGACTCGCTGCTCGACGACATCGCGGCTCACGTCGACCGCTTCGCGGGCGTGCACGTCTGCGACGTGCGGCAGCCGACCCGGGGCTGGGCCGACCGCGCCGTGCCGGGCAGCGGCGGCGCCGACGTCCCCCGCATCCTCGACGCCCTCGACGACGCCGGTTTCGACGGCCTGTACGACATCGAGATCTTTTCCGACGACGGAACCTTCGGCTCCCCGTACCACGACTCGCTCTGGCACCTCGACCCCACCGAGGCAGCCGTGCAGCTGCGCGACGCCTTCATGGCGTGCTGGCGTGCACGCGAGGAGTCTTCGATCCCCCAGTCCCCCGTCCGACCGCAGCAGCGGCGGCTGACAGTGAAGGAGTAGAGGATGAGAGGACCGAGTTCCCGTCTGGGGCTCATGCTGGCCGTGATCGCGACCGCAGTCGTGGTCGTGGCAGCCACCGCGGCGGCACGGACGACCGCAGCCAAGCCGATCGTCATCGGCTGGGCGTTCGACTCGAAGGGAGCGATGGCGCCGTTCGACGGTCCGGCGCTGGCCGCCGCCAAGCTGCGGGTCGCGCAGTGGAACGCGAAGGGTGGCGTCGACGGGCGCCAGTTGCAGATCATCACCTGCGACACGCAGGGCAACAAGGCCACGATCGCGAAGGCCTGCGCACTCAGGCTGATCGGGCAAGGTGCCAACGTCATCTTCACGACCTGCGACGTCGACTACGCGGCGCCGGTGGTGCAGGAGGCGATCAACCGCGGGATCCTGGCGATCGCGCCGTGCATCGGCACCGACCAGATGGGCCCGAAGCGCTTCGGGCCCAAGGGCAAGCTCGCGTTCAGCTTCGGAAACGTCGCCCAGGACGAAGGATCGGCGATGGCGCAGTACGCCTGGGGACGCGGCTGGAGAACCGCCGACCTCGCGACGGACAACGTGATCGTCTACTTCGAGAACATCGTGCAGGCGTTCAAGTCGCGCTGGCTCGCCCTCGGCGGCAAGGTCGTCGACGAGGAGACGTACCAGGATCCGACGTTCAACGGCAACAACGTCCAGAACGCTGTCAGCCGGATCAACACGAAGAAAGCCGACGTGATCGTGACGTCGACAGCCGGGGCGTACGGCGCACTCGCCCCGTTCATCACGGGTCTCCGGACGCTCGGCAACAACACGCCGATCCTCAACTCGTGGGCCGGTGACGGCACTTACTGGCTGCCGAAGAGCCCGAAGGTCACGAACTACTACTTCGTCACGTTCGCTTCCGTGTTCGGGAACGACCCGAACCCGGCGATCAACAAGCTGGCCAAGCAGGTGAAGGCAGGCACCGGCGGGTTCGTGACCGGTTCGGCGGCGATCGACGGGCTCGTCACCGCGGTCAGGCGGTCCGGCGGATCGACGAACGGCGCGACGCTGGCGGCCCAGATGGAGAAGTTCAAGAAGGTGCCGACCCTCTCCGGGCTGATCAGCTTCTCGCCGCAGCTCCACACCGTGTTCGGCCGGCAGTACCGCGTGATCAAGATCCAGAACAACGTCCCGCGGCTCGTCGGCACCGTCGTTGCCAAGGTCGTGGCCAAGATCTAGAGCCCCTTTGGCCTCGTCGAACGCAGAGCCAACGAACGGGAGGCCCGGAGGAACACTCCGGGCCTCCTCCGTGTCGCGGACCTTCGACGGCGTCGAGGCGCTTCGTGGCGTCTCGCTCGAGCTCGCCCCGGGTGAAGTGGTCGGGCTGATCGGACCGAACGGCGCCGGCAAGTCGACCCTCGTCAACGTGCTCTCCGGCTTCGACCGTCCGACGGAAGGCACGGTGGAGCTCGAGGGACGCAACATCACGAGCTGGCCGGCGCACCGACGCGGTCGGCACGGGCTCGCGCGCACCTTCCAGCACAGCCGCTCGTTCGGAGCGCTCTCCGTGAGAGAGAACATCGAGGTTGCGGCTCTGGGCGCCGGCGCCTCACCCCGCATCGCCGCTGCGCGTGCCGGCGAACTGCTCGAGCTGCTCGGGCTGACGACCTGGGCGAGCCGGCCGGCCTCGGTCCTCGCCCACGGCGACGAACGCCGGCTCGGTGTCGCACGCGCGCTCGCGTCCGAGCCACGGTTCGTGCTGATGGACGAGCCGGCGGCCGGGCTGCCCGAGGCAGAGGTTCCTGCGTTCGCGGCGGTCGTCCGGTCCATGCGTGACGACCACGACACAGCCGTGCTCCTGATCGACCACAACATGGCGCTCGTGATGGCGGTCTGCGATCGCGTGCACGTCCTCGATCAGGGGCGAACGCTCGCCGAGGGTGCTCCGGCCGAGATTCGCGCCAACCTCGACGTCGCCGCGGCCTATCTCGGGGAGAGCGCGGTGCGGGAATGAGCTCGCTCGTCGTCGAAGGGCTCGAAGTCCGCTACGGGGCGGTCGACGCGGTTCGCGGCCTGTCCCTCGAGGTGCACCCGGGGGAGATCGTCGGGCTCGTCGGCCCGAACGGCGCGGGAAAGTCGTCGACACTGCACGCGATCATGGGCGCAGCCCCGGTCACGGGCGGCGACGTGCGCCTCGGCGACCGGTCGTTGCGAGGACGGAGCCCAGAGGTGGTTGCGCGCGCCGGCATCGCGCTCGTGCCGGAAGGCCGGCGGATCTTCGGCGAGCTGACGGTGGGCGAGAACCTCCAGCTCGGGCTGGCCGCCCGGTCGCGGCGCGGAGGCGAGGCCGAGGCCCTCGAAGCCGCCTACGAGCTGTTTCCGGCAGTGCGCGAGCACCGCCGCCGCCCTGCAGGGATGCTCTCCGGTGGCCAGCAACAGCAGCTCGCGATCGCGAGGGCGCTCGTCGCAGAGCCGAAGGTGCTCCTGCTCGACGAGCCGTCGCTCGGACTGGCTCCGCGCGTCGTCGACATCGTCTTCGAGGCACTTACTTCGATTCGGGACCGCGGCCTCGCCGTGCTGCTCGTCGAGCAACGCGCACAGCGCACGATCGCACTTGCAGACCGGTCCCACGTTCTCGCGAACGGTGAGCTACGGCTCACGCTCGGCCCGGACGACGCCGCCGACACGGAACGACTGATCGAGGCGTACTTCCGATGACATTGGCGTTCTTCCTCACCGTCGACTGGCAGACGCTCGCGGATGCGCTGGCGCTCGGCGGGATCTACGCACTCATGGCCGTCGGGATCGGCCTCGTCTTCGGCGTGCTGAGGCTCGTGAACTTCGCCTATGGACAGCTGGTGATGGCGGGGGCCTTCGCACTGGCACTCGGCACGCAGTGGGGATGGCCCACGTGGCTCTCGATCGTGCTGTGCTTCGTAGTCGTCCTCGTGCTGTCGATGCTGCTCGACCGGCTCGTCTTCCGACCTCTGCGCACGCAGTCCCCGGCCGTGATGCTTGTCGCGACGTTCGCGGTCGCGTTCCTGTTGCAGAACGTCGCGCTCATCTGGTTCGGGCCGCTCGGCAAGGTCGCGAGCTCGCTGGCGTTCCTCAACCAGCCGTGGACGATCGGCGGTGTGAACGTCCACAAGATCTCGGTGGTCGCAATCGCGGTGTCGGCACTCTGTCTCGGGCTCCTCCAGCTCCTGCTCACGCGCACGTCCGTCGGCCTGCACATGCGGGCCGCGGCAATGGACTTCCACACTGCGCGGCTGCTCGGAGTACGGGCCAATCGCGTGATCGCCGGAGCCGTGCTCGTGTCGGGCGCACTCGCGGCGGTCGTCGCCGTGATGCTGAGCGTGCAGAACCCGGTGATCACACCCGACTTCGCCCTGCGCGACACGATCGTCGTGCTGGCCGGCGTCGTGCTCGGCGGTCTGAACAGACCGATTCCCGCAACGCTCGGGGGATTCTCGATCGGATTCGCGACAGGTCTGCTGGGCGGTGCGTTGCCGACCGCACAGAGCCAGTACCTGCCGGCGTTCGTCTTTGCGGCGGTGATTCTCGTCTTGCTCGTTCGCCCCAACGGTCTCTTCACGCGCGGCGGCGCCACGGAGCGCGTATGAGCCGGGTCATCGAGCTTGCAGGGCCGTGCTTCCTCGTCGTCGCCGCCACCGTCCTGGGCGATGCCGTCTCGAGCGCGTCGGGCGTCTACTTCATCACCGCGCTCGTCAACGTCGCCATCGTCGTCGCCCTCTACGTGTTCATCGGCAACTCGGGTGTTCTCTCCTTCGGGCACGTGAGTTTCGTCGCCCTCGGCGTCTGGACGGCCGGCGTGCTCACCGTTCCGTCCGGCGAGAAGCCGGCGATCATGCCGAACCTCGTCGGTTTTCTCCGGCACACGACGGTCGGCAACGTGCCGTCGCTCGCGCTCGCCGCCCTCGTCGGCGGGATCGCAGCCGTTGCGGTCGGCATCCCGCTGATGCGCCTCTCCGGGCTCGCGGCCGGAATCGCGACGTTCGCCGTGCTCGAGATCACCCACGACGTGCTGCGCTACTACGAGAAGATCGGGCCCGGCCTCAACACCTTCTCGTCCGTGCCAGAGACGACGGGGATCTGGCAGGCCGGCGCCGGCGCGCTCCTCGCGACCGTCCTGGCCTTCCTCTATGCGCGCAGCCGCTTCGGCCGGCTGCTCCGCGCGACGCGAGAGGACCCAGCTGCAGCTGCGGCGGCAGGCGTGTCGATCTACCGGCAGCGCCTGTTCGCGTTCGCGATCTCGGGTGCGATCGCTGGCTTCGCCGGCGGCCTCTACGTCCACCTGCTGCCGCTCAACACCGAAGCGGTCTACCTCGACCTCACCTTCATCACGCTCGCGATGCTGGTCGTCGGCGGCGCGACGAGCCTGTGGGGCGCCGTCGTGGGAGCGCTCGCGGTCAGCGCGCTCGACTCGTTCCTCGCCGAGGCCGAGAACGGCGTCAAGATCTTCGGCGGCACTCTCGACCTGCCGGCGGGGACGCGTGTGATCGTGGTCGGCGCCCTGATGGCGCTCGTCCTGATCGTGCGCCCGGGCGGGCTCACCAACGGACGCGAGCTGACGCTACGGTGGCGTCGATGAGCCGTAGGCTCGACGGAGGCTCACCAGGAGCGGAGGCGCCGGCTTGGCCGGCGCCGGAGCGGGCTCTGAAACGCATCTGCGTCGCCGGCGCCGGCGCGATCGGCAGCCTGCTCGCCGCGCACCTTGCACGCGTCGCCGACGTGTCGGTGCTCACGCGGCGGCCCCAACACGCCCGCGCGCTCGCGCGCGACGGCCTGCGTGTCTCGGGGCGCAGCGAGTTCGTCGCGCACGTCTCGGCCTCAGACGAGCCGGGCAACCTGCCGCCTGCAGACCTCGTGATCCTGGCGTGCAAGGGCACCGACCTCGACGCACTCGCCGCGCGGCTCGAAGGCGCGTTCCCCGACGCGACGCTGATGACGATCCAGAACGGCCTCGGCGCCGAGGAGATCGTCGGCTCGCACGGTGCCTGGCCGCTTCTCTCGGCGGTGACATTCATGAGCGGGACGCGCCACGGCGACGCTCACGTCGAATACGTGCTCGACACCGCGACCTGGATCGGCCCGTATCGCAGGACGACGGGCGAAGACGCCCGCGCGGCGGCGGCGCTGATCGCCTCGTCCGGGCTCAAGGCGGAGGGCTTCGACGATCTCCGCCCCGCCCAGTGGTCGAAGCTGATCTTCAACGCCACGGTCAACGGGGTCGCGGCGCTGACCGAGCTCCCGCACGACTTCCACTTCGCGGAGGTCGAGCACGACGGCGACCTCGGGCTGCTCGTCCGCGATCTCGTCGACGAAGGGAAGAGCACCGCAGCTGCGGCCGGCGTCACACTCGTCGAGGACCCGTGGGAGATGAACGTGCTCGCGACGCAGCGCGGTCACCGGCACTTCCCGTCGATGCTCGAGGACGTCGAGGCGCACCGCCCGACCGAGGTGGAGCTGATCAACGGCTCGCTGATCCGCGAGGCCCAGCAGCACGGTGTCGCCGTCCCGCTGCACACCGCCCTGTACAGGCTCGTCAAGGGAAAGGAGGCGTCCTACACGTCATGAAGATCTGCGTGGTCGGCTGCGGAGCGGTTGGATCGCTCTTCGCCGCGAATCTGTCGCTGCTCGACGACGTCGATGTGGTCGCCTACGACCTGTCCGCGGAGCACGTCGACGCGATCAACGCGAACGGTCTGCGGCTGTCCGGAGCCGGCGACGTCCTCGGCCGCCCGCGCGCGACGACCGACGCCGCCGAGATCGGGCCGTGCGACTTTGCGATCGTGGCGACGAAGGCGATGCACACCGACGCGGCGATGTCGGCGACCGAACGAGCGCTCGCGGGCGCCTGCGTCGCGACCGTCCAGAACGGGATCGGGAACGAAGAGGTGCTGGCGCGGCACGTCGAGCGCGTGATCCGGGGCACCACGTTCCCGGCGGGCAAGATCGTCGCCCCCGGGCACGTGCAGTGGGATGTCAAGGGCGACACGACGCTCGGCCCGTTCGAGCCGTCCCCCGCTCCGTTCGCCGACGTCGAGCGTCTCGCCGACGCGTGCACGCGCGCCGGGATGCCGACCACCGCGGTCGCCGATGCACGGGGCCCGCAATGGCGGAAGGTGATCTTCAACGCGGCGACGAATCCGATCGGCGCGCTGACCGGGCTGACGCACGGCCGCGTCTGCGAGCGCCCCGATCTGCGCGCGCTCGTGTCCGGCCTCGTCGACGAGGGCAAGGCGGTGGCCGCGGCGCAGGGAATCGAGCTCGACTCCGACCCCGAGGCGCTGATCGACCACGCCGCGAAGCCCGAGGTCGCCTACGACCACAAGGCGTCGATGCTGCAGGACGTCGAGGCCCGTCGGAGCACCGAGATCGACTATCTGAACGGCGGTATCGTCCGGTTCGGGCGCGAGCACGGGGTACCGACCCCGCTGAACGAGGCGATCTGGGCGCTCGTGAAAGGAGTGGAGCAGTCGTGGCAGCAGTGACGGGCCCCACCTACACGGGGCTTCCGCCGACGGAGATCGAACGCAGGTACACGCGGATCCGCGAGGCGGCCGCGCGCGAGGGGCTCGACGCGGTCGTCGTCTGCGGGAACGAGTACACGGGCTTCGAGGGCGCGGTCACCTACCTCAGCGGGTTCGTGATCGTGCACCGGTACGCCTATGTCCTCCTCCCGGTCGACGGCGACCCGGCGATCGTCTTCCCCAGCGAGGCGCGCTACGTGGGAGAGCACGGAACGACCTGGATCGACGACCAGGTGTTCGTCGACCGCCCCGGCGACTGGCTGGCCGACAAGCTGCGCGGGAAGCGCGCAGGCGTGTACGGGCTCGACTACGTGATGACGGTGCGCGACCACAACGCACTCGCCGACGCCTGCGAGCTGATCGGGTTCGACGTCTCGTTCGACCACGCGCGTGCGGTGAAGTCGGAGCTCGAGCTCGAATCGGTGCGTGAGAGCGTCCGCATCAACACCGAAGGGTTCTGGGTCTTCCTCGACGCCTACGAGCCGGGCAAGACGGAGCGCGAGATCCTCGCTCCGTGCGAGGAGTACTTCGTCGCCGAGGGCTGCGGCCGCTGGACGATGGACATGGTGCTCGACGGGCCGAACGGCTCGGCGCTGCCCGAGTTCAAGATCGCCGGGACGCGGCCGGTGGCACGGGACGACCTGCTGCTCCCGTCGCTCGAGATCGCCGGCCCGGGCGGGCATTGGGTCGAGATCTCGCGGGCGATCTGCTCGGCCGAGCCGAGCGACGACACCAAGCGGATGCTGGAGGCGTACGAGGAGTACTTCGACGTCGCACCGGGCGCTCTGCGCGAGGGCTCCTCGACGCGCGAGGCGCATCGGGCCGTCGCCAAGGGCTTCGTCGAACGCGGCTTCCATCTCGGTCATGTCACCGGGCACTCGATCGGGATGACGATGATCGAGTTCCCGAAGATCGGGGAGGCGGACGAGACGGTGCTCGAGAGCGGCATGGTGCTGTCGATGCACCCGCACGCGATTTCGGCCGACGGGCAGGCGTGCCTCTACATGCAGGACACGTGGCTCGTGACCGACGACGGCGGCGTCCCGCTCGCCGGCCTGCCGATGAAGATCTACGACGGCACGGAGCGGCGACCGTGACCGAGGTCCCGGGGCTTTCCAAGCCGATCCTGCCGGGCGAAGCCGCGTCCGACTACGAGCGCTACCTGCGCACCGACGAGCTGCTCGCGCTGCAGAAGACGGAGTCGGAGCGGATCCACCGCGACGAGCTCCTCTTCCAGACGGTGCACCAGTCGTCGGAGCTCTGGCTCAAGCTGGCCTGGAACGAGGTCGAGGAGGCGGCGCGCCTCGTGAACGGCGACGACGTCCCCGCGGCGCTCCGGCTGCTGCGACGCGCCAACGACTGCCTCAAGCTCGTCACCGCCGCGCTCGACATGCTCGAGCACATGTCGCCGTGGGAGTACACCACGGTGCGCAAGGTGCTCGGCCACGGCAGCGGCTTCGATTCTCCCGGGTTCCGCGAGATCCGGCGAGTCACGCCGCTGCTCGGGCAAGCCTTCGACGCCGCGCGAGAGCGGGCCGGCCTGACGCTCGTCGAGGTGTACACACGGGGGCGCGAGTTCGACGCGCTGTACAACCTCGCCGAGCAGCTGATCGAGTGGGACGAGCGCGTGACGGTCTGGCGCGTGCGCCACTTCAAAGTCGTGCAGCGCGTGATCGGCGCCGACGTGATCGGGACGCAGGGCACCCCGGTCGAGGTGATGGGAAAGCTCATCCACCGCACGTTCTTCCCCGAGCTCTGGGACGTCCGCAACGAGCTCACCCGGATGAACCCGCCCGAATGAGCTTCCGCGGGCTCGCGCTGGGCTGCGGCAACTTCGGCGGCATCGGGTCGGCACCCGAGTTCTTCGGGCAGGGCATCGACGAGGAGACGTCGATGGCGATCATGGACGCCGCGTGGGCCGGCGGGATCCGCTGGTTCGACACCGGCGACGCCTACGGCGGCGGCCGCAGCGAGACGTACATCGGCCGCTGGATCCGCGGGCACCGGCCGGAAGGGCTCGTGCTGACGACGAAGGTGTTCCACTCGACGACGGGCACGCCGGGCGACCAGGGGCTGGCGCCCGACCGCATCCGCCGCCAGCTCGCGGGCAGCCTCGAGCGGCTCGGCGTCGACCGCGTCGACCTGTACCTGGCCCACGAGCCCGACGCAGCAGTGCCGCTGGCGACGACGATCGAGACGTTCGAGGACCTTCGCTCCGAGGGCCTGATCGGCGCATGGGGCCTGTCGAACTACGACGCGGACGGCCTGCGCGAAGCGCTTGCGGTCGCCTCGCCCGCCCTGCTCCAGAACTCCTACTCGCTGCTCGACCGTGGCGACGAGGTCGCCGAGCTGCCGCTCTGCGCCGAGCACGGGATCGGCTACGTGCCGTTCGGCCCGCTGGCGGGCGGCTGGCTGACGGGCAAGTACCGCCGCGGCGTGGCGTTTCCGGCCGGCTCGCGGATGACGCAGCGCCCCGGCCCGTACGAGGGCTACGTCGCCGACTCCGTCTTCGACGGGCTCGAGCGGCTCGATGCCGAGGCCGGCGAACGCGGCGTCGACATGCCGACGCTCGCGTTCGCGTGGGTGCTCTCGACCCCGGGCGTGACGGGCGCGGTGTGCGGGCCGATGCGGCCGGAGCATCTGCGGCCGGTGCTCGCGGCCGCCGCGCTCGATCTCTCTCCAGACGAACACGACACGATCGGAGCGTTCTTCGCATGACGGTACGCGTTTTGGACGAGCAGGACGTCCACCGGCTGCTGCCGATGAACGAGTGCATCGACGCGATGGCCGAGGTGCTCTCCTCGCTTGCGCGCGAGGAGCTGTACAACCCGCTCCGCTTCGTCGTGCGGCCACCGGGAGAGCCCAGCTTGCTCGGCCTGATGCCGGCGCACCGCTCCGGCTCGAACCCCGTCTATTCGCTGAAGACCGTGGCGATCTTCCCGAGCAACGCGGCGCGCGGGCTCGACTCTCACCAGGGATTCGTCGCGCTCTTCGACGGCGTCACCGGCGCGACGCGCGCTGTCATGAACGCCGGTGCGATCACCGCCGTGAGGACGGCCGCGGTGTCGGGCGTCGCGACCCGTGCGCTCGCTCGCGAGGACACGCGCAAGCTCGCCATTCTCGGCGCGGGCACGCAAGCGCGCTCGCACCTCGAGGCGATGCGTGCCGTGCGCGACTTCGATCAGGTCGCCGTCTGGAGCCGGACGCCGGGTCGTGCCGCCGGGCTCGCCGGCGCCGAGGAGGCGGCAACCGCAGAAGAAGCGGTACGGGACGCGGACGTGATCGTCACGGCGACGTCGGCTCCCGAACCGATCTTGCAGCATGAGTGGCTGAAACCCGGAGCGCACATCAACGCCGTCGGCTCGAGCATCCCGACGACCCGTGAGCTCGACACGGCGACGATGGCGGCAGCGGCGCTGTTCGTCGACCGGCGGGAGTCGACGATCAACGAAGCCGGCGACTACCTCTTGCCGCTCCGCGAGGGCGCGCTGGACGAGTCGCACATCCGCGCCGAGCTCGGCGACGTGCTGATCGGCGCAGCCGAAGGCCGTCGCGACGGCCAGGAGCTGACCGTCTTCAAGTCCCTCGGCCTCGCGGTCGAGGACCTCGCCGCCGCCGAGCACGTGCTCGCGCGCGCGGAAGCAGAGAACGCGGGGTCGGTGGTCTCGCTCTGATCCCCGTCGGCGACATCCTGCGCGCGCGTGAGGTCCTGCGCGGCGTCGCAGTGCGGACTCCGCTCGTTCCGCTCGCGATCGACGGCGACGTCGAGATCCTGCTCAAGCTGGAGACCCTGCAGCCGGTCAACTCGTTCAAGATCCGCGGCGCCGGCAATGCGATCCTGCAGGCATCCGACGACGAGCTCTCGGCCGGCGTCCTGACCGCGAGCGCCGGGAACATGGCGCAGGGCGTCGCGCTCGCCGCAAAGCTGCGCGGCGTGCCGGCGACGATCGTCGTCCCGGAACACGCCCCCGCGAACAAGATCGCCGCGATCGAACGCTTCGGCGGGCGCGTGGTGCGCGTCCCCTACGACGAGTGGTGGCAGGTCCTCGTCGACGGCCGCTACGAGGGTGCCCGCGGGCTGTTCGTGCACCCGGTCGACAACCCGAGGGTGATGGCCGGCAACGGCACGATCGGCCTCGAGCTGCTCGAGCAGTCCGACGACTTCGACGCGGTGGTCGTGCCGTACGGCGGCGGTGGCCTGGTGACCGGGATCGCCAGCGCCGTCAAGGCCGCGCGCCCGCACGTGAGGTTCTACGCGGCCGAGCCGGAGACAGGCGCGCCGGTGACGGCGACGCTCGCGGCGGGCGGCGAGCCGACCCCGGTTGACTACCAGCCGTCGTTCGTCGACGGCTCCGGCAGCCGTGCCCTGATCCCCGGGGTCTGGGCGCACGCGTCCCAACTCCTGGACGGGGCGTTCGCGCTCCCGACCGGCGAGACGGCGGCTGCCGTGCGCCTGCTCGCTGAGCGCGCGCGGGTGATCGCGGAGGGCGCCGGTGCTCTCGCCGTCGCCGCCGCGACGACGGGACGCGTCGAAGGCGCGCGTAGGATCGTCTGCATCGTGTCGGGCGGCAACATCGACTCGGCCGTGCTCGCCCGCATCCTCGCGGGCGAAGACGTCTAAAGCGAGTCGCTGGTGACGGCCGGAACCGATTCGGGCCGGCCGAAGTAGAACCCCTGCGCCGACCGGCAGCCGAGCTCGCCGATCACGCGGCGCTGGTGCTCGGTCTCGATCCCTTCGGCGACGAGTGACAGACCGAGCGCGTTGCCGAGATCGACGATGCCCTTGAGCAGCACGAGGTCGTCGTGCACCCCGTCGATCGCCTCGGTGAAGCTGCGGTCGATCTTCACGATGTCCACCGGCAGCCGCCGCAGGTACGCGAGCGACGCGTAGCCGGTGCCGAAGTCGTCGAGGGCGAGCATGATCCCCATCTCCTTCAGCACGTGAAGCTGGTGCTCCACGCGGTCGCCGGAGGAGAGCAGCACCGACTCGGTGAGCTCGAGGGTCAGGCACTCGGGCGGGAACCCCGACTCGTCGAGCGCCTGCCGCACATGATCGACGAACGCGGGGTGCTGGAGCTGCCGCGCCGAGACGTTCACCGACATCCGCACCCGCCGGCCGAGCTGCGTGTGCAGCGCCGCACCGCGGCGGCAGGCCTCCGAGAGCACCCACTGGCCGAGCGGGACGATCAACCCGGTCTCCTCGGCGAGCGGGACGAAATCGAGCGGCGAGATCCGGCCCTGCTCGGGATGCAGCCAGCGCAGCAACGCCTCGTACCCAGAGATGGTGCGCGTGTCGAGGTCGACCACCGGCTGGAAGTCGAGTGTGAACTCGCACCTGTCGACCGCACGCCGGAGCTCGGTGGCGCGGCGTGAGCGCTCGACGGCGGTCGAGTCGAGCACTGGATCGAAGAACGCGAAGCCGGCTTCGCGCTGGTTCTTGGCGCGGTACATCGCCGCGTCGGCCTCCTTGAGCAGCACCTCGGGCTCCTCGCCGAGCGCGATGCCGATGCTCGCCGAGACGGTGACGAACTCGGGACCGAGCCCGATCGGCTCGACGATCTTGGCGAGCAGCCGCTCCGCGGCCTGCGACGCCTCGCCGGGCTCGGAGACCGCAGCGAGGACGATCGCGAACTCGTCGCCGCCGATCCGGGCGGCGCTGTCGCCCGCCCGCACGGTGCGCTGAATGCGGTGACCGAGGCGCGCGAGCACCGCATCGCCCACGTCGTGCCCGAACCGGTCGTTGACCTCCTTGAAGTGGTTCAGGTCGATGAACAGCAAGGCTGTCTGCTCGCCTGCGTCCTTGCGCAGGTTGGTGGCGTGCTGCAGCTGCTCGTGGAAGAACGCACGGTTCGCCAGACCGGTGAGCGGGTCGTAGAGCGCCATCTGCCGCAGCTGCGCCTGTGCCTCACGCTCGGAGGTGACGTCGAGCAGGTACCCCTGCAGGTAGAGGGCCTCGCCCTGATCGTCGAGAACGACGACTCCTTCGTCCCGCACCCACACGACCCGCCCGTCGTTCGCGAGGAGCCGGTATTCGACCGACAGCGGCTCGTGCGTCGAGTGTGTCCGTGCATGCGCGGTCAGGACACGATCGCGATCCTCGGGATGGAGTGTGCGGACGAAGAGGGTGGCGTCCGACGCCCACTCCTCGACGGTGTAGCCGAGCAACGGCTCGATCTGGGGGCTCGTGAAGAGGTTCGAGCTCGCCGCGTCGAGCGCGTCGATGTACACGACCAGGGGGAGCTGCTCGACGAGCGTCCGGTAGCGGCGGACGACGTCGTCGTAGGCAGGCGAAGCGGGCGCACGCGTCGTTCCCTCTGAAGCGGGATACACGGAAAGGACATCGTCAATCCGGGACCCTGACCCCTCCCCCGCCCGGGGGGTACCTAGGAGCTGGCGAAGGAGACCGTGAAGGTGCGACCGGCCGAGTCGACGACCGTCGGGGTCGCAGTCCCGGAGGAGGTGGAGAGGAACGGGCTGGGCGTCGAGTCGGGCACGAGGTCGATCGCGGTCGCCGCCCAGGTCGGGTCGGTGATGGTGCCGGGATGGCCGTTCGCGACCGCAGCGATGCGCGTGAACGGGATCGACCCGAAGTTGGCGAGCGGGAGCGCCTTGCAGCGGGTGAGCAGCACGTCGCAGGTCGAGGGCGCCTCGGCGATCCACTCGGCGGACGTGAAGTCCTGGGCGGCCGGCGTCGGCAGCAGCTTCGTGAAGTTCGTCTTCCGGGTGCGGTCCTTCACCTGGAAGAGCACGCCGTTCGGCTCGACGTTCACGGACGCCGAGATCAGGTCGCCGGGCATGATCTTCAGCTTCACGGTGACCGACGCCGCCGGCACGAGCTCGTACCACGCCGTATAGACCGCCTTCCCGGCGGCGGTGCAGTTGGCGGCAGTGCCGACCTGCTCAAGGGCGTTCGCGTCGACCGCGAGCCCGCCGAGCCCGACCCAGAAGGCGGAGTAGGTCGGCTCGCCGGAGCTGCACGTGACGCGCGGCTGCACCCACGTCGCCGTCGCGCTGGAGAAGGTCAGCGTCGTGGTCGAGTCGGAGATCGGAGCGCCGGCCACGGTCCCCGGATCGGCGATCGCGTAACCGGCCCAGTTCGAGCTTTGCTCGTCGCCGGGCGCGGCGGCCGCCACCTGCGGCAGCACGACGACGGCCGCGGCAAGCGCCGCGACCGTCAGGAGCAAGGCTCGCGCCCTGCTCACGATGTCGTTCGAGTGCCCAAGGTCGCCGACACGGTACGCGACTGGCCGCCCCGGGTGACGGAAAGCGTGACGGTGTCCCCCGGCTGATGCGAGTCGATGATCGCACGGAGCTGGTCCGCGGTCGTGACGGCCGTCCCGTCGATGCTGGTGATCACGTCGCCGCCGGTCGGGTACGGCACGCCGGCGATCGTCGTCGAGCCGGTAGCGGCCTTGAGGCCGGCCTTCGCCGCTCCGGTCGATGTCTCGACCTTGCCGACCGCGACTCCGGCCGCGTCGCCGAGGGTGCCGGCGAGACTCGCAGGAATCGTGACGGCATCGATCCCGAGCAGCGCATGCTTCACGGTGCCGCCGGAGATCAGCTGCGAGGTGACGTTCTGGACGGTCGCCGACGGGATCGCGAAGCCGATGCCCTCGTTGCCGCCGCCGGAGCTCTGGATCTGCGCGGTCACGCCGATCACCTTGCCCTCGAGGTTGAACAGCGGGCCGCCCGAGTTGCCGTGGTTGATCGCGGCGTCGGTCTGGATCGCATTCTCGATGGGCGTCGAGTTCGGCGAGGTGATCTCGCGGCCGACGGCGCTGACGATGCCGCTCGTCACGGTGTCGTCGAGCTGATACGGATCGCCGATCGCGACGACGACGTCGCCGACGGACACCGCGCTCGAGTCGCCGAAGGACAGCGGATGCAAGAGGCTCGCCGGCGCGTTCACCTTCAGCACGGCGAGATCGGTCGACGCGTCGCTACCGACGACGGTCGCCCGGTAGACCGATTGGTCGTCGAACTTGACCGTGACGGAGCTCGCGCCCTGGATCACGTGCTCGTTGGTGACGATGTGACCGGCCGTGTCGGTCACGAACCCCGTGCCCTCCGCCTGGGACGTGCCGCCGCCGCCCCCGCCGTACGGGAACTGCGAGCCCCCGGAGCTCGTACTGGACGTCACGACCTCGACCACCCCGGGCGACGCTGCCTTCGCAACCTCACCGACGGTCAGAGGGCCGCTCGTGTTCGCGGTGCTGGACGTGGTCGCGGCCGGCGTCGAGGCCGCCTGGGTGGTGACGATACGGGTCGTCGTCGCGCCGCGCGCGCCGAGCCCGTAGGCCACCGCGGCGGCCGTCGCGCCGACCAGCACGACCACGGCGGCGAGAGCAGCCGCGCGCCGCTTGGAAGAGCTGAACATGGCGTTTCCCTTCGTCGGATTCGGTTCCACTGCGATCCAGAGAAGCCCGCCCGGCTCGGAATCGACTTGGAGCCGCCTGTGGGGGACCTAAGAGCTGTAAGAACCAGGCAGAGTTGAGCGGAGGTGGCCGCCCTCGACCCGATCCGCCGTCGGTTGCCACCGGCGCTCCGCCACCGCGACTACGTGCGCCTCTGGCGCGGGTTCCTGACCTCGGGCTTCGCCGCCCAGATGATTGCCGTCGCGGTCGGCTGGCAGGTGTACGCGATCCACAGGAGCGCGTTCGACCTCGGACTGATCGGGCTCGCCGAGTTCGTGCCGCTTCCGCTGCTCGCGCTGCCGGCGGGTCAGCTCGCGGACCGCCTCTCGCGCGTGCGTGTCTTCGCGGCGTCGATGCTCGCCGAGGCGGTGGTGGCGGCACTGCTGCTGACCGTCACGATCGGCGGTGCGACGCAGCTCTGGCCGTTCCTCGCGCTCGCAGCCCTCACCGGTGTCACGCAGGCGTTCGGGAATCCCGCGGGCCGCTCGCTCGCTCCGGAGATCGTTCCCGGCGACCTGCTCGCGGGAGCGCTCGCGCTGCGCTCGGTCGCGTTCCAGACGGCGACGGTCGCAGGCCCGGCAGCCGGCGGCCTGCTCTTCGCGCTCCGCCCCGAAGCCGTGTACATCACGGCGATCGTGCTCTTCGTCGTCGCGGCGGCATCGGTCCTGACGGTCCCGAGCCCGCGCTCAGCCCGCCCCTCCGAGCCTGCTCCTCGGCTGGAGAGCCTGCTCGGCGGCATCCGGATGATCCGCTCGACGCCGATCATCCTCGGCGCGATCACGCTCGATCTGTTCGCGGTGCTCTTCGGAGGCGCGGTCGCACTGTTGCCGCTGTTCGCCCGCTCGATTCTCCACACCGGCCCGATCGGCCTCGGCGTGCTGCGCAGCGCGCCCGCGGTCGGCGCCCTGATCGCAGGCGTGCGGCTCGCGCGGCGGCCGCTCGGCGGACGGGCCGGCCGCCTGTTGCTCGTCGTGGTCGGAACCTTCGGCGTGAGCATGATCGTGTTCGGGCTCTCGCACTGGTTCTGGCTGTCGGCGCTCGCGCTGGCAGTCAGCGGCTTCGCCGACATGATCTCGATGAACATCCGCTCGACGACCGTCGCGCTCGCGACGCCGAACGAGCTGCGCGGCCGCGTGAACGCAGTGGAGAGCGTGTTCATCAGCGCGTCCAACGAGCTCGGCGCGTTCGAGTCGGGAGCCGCGGCGGCAGTTCTCGGCGCCGTCCCTGCCGTCGTCGCCGGCGGTGCCGTCACCGTCGCGCTCGCGCTGGTCTGGCCCCGCGTCTTCCCCGCGCTCGCGAAGGTCGACCGGCTCGAGGAGGTCAGGCCCGACTAGCCGCCGGTCTTCGAGAAGTGCTGCCAGTCGGGGTTGCCGCGCCAGCGTCCGCCCCACTGCCATCCGGCCGCCGCGAAGGCGCGCACGAGCACGCCGCCGGCGACCGCCATCCCCCGCCTGACCTTCGTGCGGTCGGTGAACAGACGCCCCGCGGGCGGGAGCACCCGACCGCCTTCGAGATACGGGTTCTCGACCGTGTTCACGTCGACGGCCTCGCCGTAGGCGTGCACCGACCAGCGCTTCGGGCCGGTGGCGACGGCGTAGCGGCAGTTGAAGGCAGAGGTGTTGTCGGCCGCCATCGACCGGTCGTCGCTGCCGCCGTAGGCGGCCACCGGGAGCATCCGGCGGATCGGGAACCGCGCGGCGTAGAGGCGGCGGAAGACGACGGTCAGCTCGTCGGTGACCGCGCGGTTGACGACGAGCACGCCGCGATGCGAACGGCCGTCGAAGCCGACGTACGAGACGAGCAGCTTGCGCAGATCCGGCGGCCCGACCGGACAGCCGGCGTGCCACGACCTGCCGAGCTCGGCCGCCGTCACGGGCTGGATGTTCGCGTTGAAGGGCGGCAGCGCCGGCATCGCGCACACAACGTACCCTCGAGGCGTGCTCGCCCTCGCACTCGTGCTCGCCCTGCACGCCTGCCCACAGCGGATCGAGGTGACGGCGGCCGGGCCAGCCTCGACGACCGCTCAGGTCTCGCTCGTCGACTGCGGCAAGCGCGTGCTCGGCCCCTGGCCGGCCCGCGTCGGCTACGGCGGGCTGTCCGCGCACCATCGCGAAGGCGACGGCACGACGCCGCTCGGCACGTTCGCGATCGGCCCTGTCGTCTACGGCCTCGATCCCGATCCCGGCGTCCGGCTGCGCTACCACCGGCTCCGTTGCGGCGACTGGTGGGACGAGGATCCACGGTCGCCGACGTACAACTCTTTCCGGCACCTCGCCTGCGGCGCGCCGCCGCCGTTCCACGGCAGCAGCGAAGCGCTCTGGCGCTCGACCGTCGCCTACCGCGAGTTCGCCGTGATCCAGTTCAACACGAGCCCGGCGATCCCGGGGCGCGGCTCCGCGATCTTCCTGCACGACGACCGCGGCCACGCGACGAACGGCTGCGTGTCGATCGCGCGTCCGAACCTGATCCGGCTGCTGCGGCGGTTGCGCCCTGGGACGACCATCTCGATCAGCGCGGGCGCGTGAGCGCGGCCGCGGCCCAGAGCACGCCGACGACGACGAACCCGATGCGCCCGTCACCCGGAAGCGAAAACGTGAGGCCGAGCAACGGCGTGCCGACGAGAATCGTGATCGCAGCGACCATGTTGACGGCGCCGATCGCGGCCCCCGGAGCGTCCGGCCGGAGTCGCTGAGCACCGGCGAACGACGGGGCGAACGGGATCCCGGCTGCGAGGCCTGCCGCGGCGCACGCCACGATCGCGAGCGGCAGCGGCGAAGCGATCGCGAGCGTGGCGACGGCCGCGCCGCCGACCAGGAAGCTCGCCTGCACGACGGCCGTCCTGCCGATCACGCGACCGCCGAGCGGGCGTGAGATCACGCCGAGGAAGAGCACCAGTCCGCCGGCGATCCCGGCGACGTGCTCGGAGTCGCCGCCGGCACGCTGGAGCAGCGTCGCGACCCAGTTGCCGACGACGACCGACAGCCCGAACGACGCTGCATGCCACACGGCGAGCGGACGCAGACGGGGATCGGCGATCCGCGCGACAGCCGCCGCGGCCCGGGGCGGCCGGCCGCTCTCGCGTGGGGCGAGCGCGACCAGCAGCACACCGGCCGCAGCGATCAGCGCCGCCGACGCGAACGGAGCGCGCCACGTTCCCCACAGCGGCACCGTCGCGAGCGCGAGCCCACCGCCGGCCATGCTCACCGCGCCGTAGGCGCCCTGGGCGACCGCCGAGCCGATCGTCGAGCGCACGTAGTCGCTGCCCGCGACGAACGATGCCGCCGTCCCGACCCCGGCGACCAGGCGCATCAGGATCGCGAAGACCGCCTGGCGCCACGTGAGCGCGGCGGCCGAGGCGACCGCGACCACCCCGAGCCCCGCCCCGCCGACGAGGCGCGGGCCGAAGCGATCGCAGAGCCGGCCCATCGGCACCTGCAGCGCCGCGTGCGTGACGAAGAGCGCGGTCGTGAACAAGCCGACGACCGCGAGCCCGACGCCGTAGGTGTGTGCGGTCCTCCCGGCGACCGCGCCGACGTTGGCGAGGTTCCAGCCGGGCGTCAGGGCGAGCGCGAGCCCGCCCAGCGCCGCCCTGAGCCTCAACCGCGCGCCCTGCGGCGGCGGTAGGCGCGTGTCTTCGTCCGGTTTCCGCAGAGCTGCATCGAACACCAGGTTGCCGATCGGTTCGGCGAGTAGTCGTAGAACGACCAGTGGCAGTTGCGGCACGCCTTGAGCCGCCCCCAGGTTCCATCGAGCATCGCGGCGAACGCGACGGCGAGGACGTCGTCGATCGCGTCGCCGTCCGTGCGGACGTGCGGCTCACCGTCGGCGGCAAGCGCGAGGGTCAGCCGCTGCGCGGCGGCGTTGACGACGGCGATCGAGCCGGCGTCGAGCGGGGTCACGTTGTTGGCCAGCACGAGCGCTCGCAGGGCTTCGCGGAGCTCGCGCGCCCGGGTGAGCTCGCCGTCGAGCCCATGCTCGGCCAGCCAGCCCGGGAGCCAGTCGACGTCGTTCTCGTGGTCGACGCTGTTGATGAAAAGCTGCACCCGCCGCAGCGGCTCGGGAGCGGCCTTAGGGACGTCGTAGCGCGGGCTCACGATTGCCGCGCATTCTAGACACCGGTAGCATGGGAGTACCGGTGTCGCTGCGCCGCTTCGTGTTCCCGCTCCGCCTGGTCGGCTCCCGTCTGTCCGCAGGCGGCGAGCGCGTCCTGCTCGTCTCGCTCGGGGTGGTGGCAGGCGCCGCGGTGCTGGCCGCGGTGCTCGGAGGGCGGCTCGTGATGCAGGATCGCTCGCTTGCGCAGGCGACCGCCCAGCTGCAGCCGGCCGACCGCGAGGTGCAGGTGACGTGGAGCGGCGCGGTCAACAGCTTTTCGCGCCTGAACGCGGAGGTCGTGCCGCAGCTCCGGCGCGTCACCGGGACCGCGCCTGCAGACGCGATGCTCTTCCGCGAGTCGTCGATCCAGCAGCGGCTCGTCAACCTGCGTGCGGCCGACGACCTCGGGCGCTACGTGCGCCTCATCTCCGGGCGCCTGCCGACGCTCTGCGTGCCGGCGCACTGCGAGGTCCTGCGACTCGAGGGGAAGGGCCCGATCCCATCGACGCCCGCGCTGCACCTGATCCTCGTCGGGCGTGCCGAGCTCAAGCCGGACGCGCCGATCGCACCTTTCGTCCTGCCGGCGCCCCGCACGGAAATGGTCGCGCAGGCGGTTCGGTACCACACGCCGCAGCCCTCGCCGATCGTGATCGCCAACGGGATCGCCGGCCTCTCGCGCACGACCGAGCTCGAGACGTTCTACCGCTCGTACGCGTGGTTCGTTCCCGTGCTCGGCGGCGACATCCATCCGTGGTCGGTCGGAGCGTTCTCGGCACGAGTGCAGCGCGTCGCCGCCCAACTGGAGGCGAGCTCGGACGAGTTCCAGGTGACAGCGCCCACCGACACGCTCGCGACGGCCGCATCGTCGTCCACCGCTGCAGGCCATCGGCTGCTGCTACTCGGCGGCGAAGGTGGCGCGCTCCTGCTCGCGTTCACGATCCTCGCCGCGGCGGCGATGCGTCGCGACGTCGGCGATGCACGACGACGCCTCGTCTGGTTCGGCGCGACGCGCTGGCAGGTCGAGCTGTTCACGCTCGCCGAGTCGGGCTTGCTCGCCGTCGTCGGCACGGTCGTCGGCTGGGCCGTCGGAGCGGGCGTCGCGGCGGTCGTCGCGTCGCGCGCAGGCTCGCCGGCATGGGCCGTCGTCACACACAGCCTGCTCTCACGCGGCGGCCTGCTGGCTGCGCTCGCCGTCGCCGTGGTCGCCGGTCTGCTCCTGTACGCAGCCGTGCGCGCACCGGCAGTGCAGTTCGGACGGCTTGCGATCACCCCGCTCGACGCGGCCGCGCTCGGTGCGATCGCAATCGTGATCGTCGGTTGGGCGCGCGGCTCGATCGACGCGCACGCACTGGCCTCGGGCAGCGGCACCAGCGCCTACCTGCTGCTCGTGCCGGCGCTGATCGTCTTCGCGGCAGCCGTGATCGCCGCGCGGCTGCTCGCACCCGCACTGCGGGCGCTGGGACGCGTGGGCCGGCGGGGGCCGATCGCGATCCGGCTCGCGGCGGCCTCGCTCGCCCGGAACCCGGGCCACGCAGCGATCGCCGCGACGTTCCTGGTCGCAAGCGTCGGCCTGGCGCTGTTCGCGGTGGTGTATCGCTCGACCCTGATCCGCGGCCAGCACGACGAGGCGGCCTACGCCGTGCCGGCGTCGTTCGTCCTCACCGAGGATCTGTCCCAGCTCGTGCCGGTGCTGCACAGCGCCCCGGCGTCCGCGTATCCCGTGCCGCCTTCCCAGGTGCTCCGGCTGACGGGCAACGTGCCGACCGGGGCGACGTTCACGATGCTCGGCCTGCCGACGCCGGGCCTCGCCGACGTCGGCGGCTGGCGCAGCGACTTCGCCTCGCGCCCGCTTCCGGAGCTCGCGCAGCGCATCACGCCGTCGCGCGACGAGTCGCTGCGCACGACGGCGCTGCCCACGGGGCGTCGCTTCGAGCTCCCGGTCTCGACGAACGGCGACAACATCGGCCTGCGCGCCGTCTTCCGGTCGCCCCTCGGCGACTACCTGCCCGTATCGCTCGGCCAGACCCATGAGGCGAACAGGGTGATCCTCCACGCGCGGATCCCGTTCCTGCATGCGACGCTCGCCCAGCTCCAGCTCGACCTGCTGAACGGCGGGCGCAACTCGGCGAACGCCGGCACGGGCATCCAGCCGAGCGCCAAGGGCGTGTTGACGCTCGGCGTCCCCACGGTCGACGGGAAGCCGGTTCGGCACGCCTTCGCGCGCTGGATCGGCACCGGCGGCGTGAGCGGCGGCGGCACCCGGGCGGGCTATGTGCTCACTCCCGACCGGCAGGGACGATTCCGGCCGGCGCAGCCGACCGACGGCCACCCGATCGCCGTGCTCGCTACCACGGCGGTCGCGCGAGAGGCGGGCCCGAACGGGATCATCCCGCTGCAGGTCGAGGGCGAGCAGGTGGCGGGTCGGGTCGTCGGCGTCATTCGCCGCTTCCCCTCGATCGTCGGCGACGCCGTGATCGCCGACCGGCAGACGATGGCCACGCTCTTCGACACTCGTTCACCCGGGCTCGGGACGACCGACGAACTGTGGCTCGACGTGCCGAAGTCGAGCGACGAGGCAACCGCCGCCGCCCTCGACCGTCCGCCGTTCACCGCTCTCTCGGTTGAGTCGCGGACCGCGACCCTGCGCTCGCTGCAGAGCGACCCGCTCGCACGCGGTGTCCTGCTCACCCTCGCCGGCACTGCTGCCGTCGCGCTCCTGCTTGCGCTCGTCGGCCTGCTGCTGGCCCTGGTCGCCGACGTCCGGGACGATCGCGGTGAGCTGTTTGACCTCGAGGCGCAGGGCGCTGCGCCGTCGACGCTGCGCGCGCATCTCCGGCTGCGCGCTCTCCTCGTCGCGAGCTTCGGCATCGCCGGCGGCCTTGCGCTCGGAGCGATCCTCTCGGCGCTGGTGATTGCGCTCGTATCGGTGACCGCGACGGCCGCCGAGCCCGAACCGCCGCTCAGGCTCTCGCTCGACCTGGGCCTGCTCGCGGCGGCGGCCCTCGCGTACGTCCTGCTCGCCGCGCTCCTCGTGGCGGCGGCGACGAGCCTGCGCGGCCGCGCCCCGACGCGCGCCGCGGAGACGGCGGCATGAGCCGTAGGCTCGACGGAGGCTCACCAGGAGCGGAGGTGCCGGCTTGGCCGGCGCCGGAGCGGATATGAGCAATGCGCCCGCCATCGAGCTCCGCGACGTCTTCCGCGTCCATTCCACGCCGGAGGGGGATGCGGCGGCGCTACAGGGTCTCTCCCTGCGCGTCGAGGACGGCGAGGTGCTCACGGTGCTCGGCCCGAGCGGTTCCGGGAAGTCGACGCTCCTTCGCATCCTCGCCGGACTCGACCGGCCGTCGGCCGGCGTCGTCCGCGTGTACGGCGAAGAGGTCGGCAAGCTGCCGGCCAGACGCCTCGCGCAGTACCGCTCGACGCTGCTCGGCTACGCCGACCAGCACTACACGCGCGCGCTCGCGCCCGAACTGACCGCGCGCGAGCTGGTGGCGCTCCAGCTCGGGCTCCGCGGGGCGCAGAGCAGCGAGCGACTACGCCGTGCGGACGAGCTGCTCGAGCGCGTCGGGCTCGCCGGCAAGCGCGACCGGTTGCCGGCGCAGCTGTCGGGCGGTGAGCAGCAGCGCGTCGCACTGTGCGCCGCGCTCGCCCATCGGCCACGTGTGTTCCTCGCCGACGAGCCGACGGGAGAGCTCGACGCCGCCACTGCCGACCAGGTGTATGCGACGCTCGGAGAGCTGGTGCGCGAGCATGCGTGCACAGCCGTGATCGTGAGCCATGATCCGGAGTCGACGCGAATCGCCGACCGGATCGTCCGCATCCGCGACGGTCGCGTGTCGGAGGAATGGGCGCGCGGCGGCGCCGAGAGCGACGCGATCGTCGTCGGTCGCGGCGGCTGGCTCCGGCTCCCGGAGGAGCTGCTGTTGCGCGCCGGCATCGGCACCCATGCTGCCGCCCGGCTCGAGCAAGGGCGCGTGGTCGTCGAACCGGCGTCGGGCACCGCGGTCGAACAACTGGTGCCAGGCACTTCGGTGCCGGGCACCGATCCTGAGGCGGGCGGCGGCGAGCTCGTCGCGCGGGTGCGTGGCCTCGAGAAACGGTTCGGCACGACGGTCGTGCTCGACGGGCTGGACGCCGAGTTCCGCGGCGGGCTGCTCCACACAGTCAGCGGCCCGTCTGGATCGGGCAAGACGACGCTGCTGCACCTGCTCGCCGGGCTCGACCTGCCCGACGCCGGCGCGGTGGAGATCGAGGGTACCGACATCGCCTCGCTCGACCGGACTGCGCGCGCTGCCCTGCGCCGGGAGAAAATCGCGTACGTCGGTCAACAGGTCGGCCTCGTTCCGCATCTCTCGGCGCTCGAGAATGTCGAGCTGGCGCTGGCGCTGCGCGGGCTCGACGACCGCGGAGCCGCGCTGGCGGCACTCGACTCCGTCGGGCTGTCCGAGCGTGCGACGCAGCGCGTCGCTCGGCTGTCGCAGGGCGAGCGGGCTCGAACTGCCATCGCGCGGGCATTGGTCTCGCGACCTTCGCTGCTCCTCGCGGACGAACCGACGTCCCGGCTGGACGGCGCGAACGCAGTCGCGGTTGCGGTGCTGCTCGCCCGGCTCGCTCGTGCGACGGGCGCCTCGGTCGTCTGCGCGACGCACGACCCGCTCGTGATCGAGCAGGCGGATCAGCGCGTCGCGCTGACCTCGGCGTCGTAGCGCTGCGCGGTCCGTCGGCGCCAGTTCGACCAACCGCCCTCGTACGACTGGATGCCGCCGTCGGCGACCTCGACGATGCGGTCGGCGATCCGGTCGAGGAAGTAGCGGTCGTGCGAGACGAAGACCGCCGTTCCCTCGAACGACTCGAGGGATGACTCGAGCATCTCGACCGACTCGATGTCGAGATGGTTGGTCGGCTCGTCGAGCAGCAGGCAGTTCGCACCCTCGAGCATCAACAGCAGCAGCTGCAGCCGCGTCCACTCGCCGCCCGACAGCGTGCGCAGCGGCCGGCGCACCTGTTCGTACGAGAACAGGAACTTCATCAGGCGCGAGACGGCTTCGCCCTCCGAGATCGGCGCTGCGCGGCGCACGAGCTCGAGGGGCGTCGCGTTCGGGTCCTCGGGGCGCCGGTCCTGCGCCAGCCTGCCGAACCGAATCGACGGCCCCGCCTTGCGCTCACCCTCGGTCGGCTCGAGCTCACCGGCCAGCAATCGCAGCAGGACAGACTTGCCGGCGCCGTTGTCGCCGACCACGCCGACGCGCTCGCCGCGCAGGACGGTGAGGTCGACGCCCGCGAGGATCGGCATACCGCCGAGCTCCACCCCCGCCTCGACGAGCTCGACCACGCGCTCCCCGCCCCGCGAGTGGGGCCGCAGCTCGAGTGCGATCTTGCGGCGTTCGAGCACGGGGCGGTCGACCTTCTCCATGCGGTCGATCTGACGCTGCTTGTTCCGCGCCTGCTTGATGTGGCGCTCGTCGACGACGCGGTGCGCCCAGTCCTTGAACCGGCGGATCGCCTCCTCGAGGCGGGCGATCTCTTTCTGCTGCGTGACGTAGAGCTGCTGCTGGCGCTGCAGCTCGAGCTCGCGCGCCACGGTGTACGCGGAGTAGTTGCCCGGCCAGAGGCGGATGTGCCCGTCGGAGAGCTCAGCGATCTCCGAGACGGTCTCGTCGAGCAGGTAGCGGTCGTGCGAGACGGCGACGACGGCGCCGTCGAAGCCGCCGATGAGCGTCTCGAGGTGCTCGCGGGCCTCGACGTCGAGATGTGCCTCGGGCTCGTCGAGAAGCAGCACGTCGGGATCGCGGAGCAGCGCGACGGCAAGGCCGACGAGCTTGCGCTGCCCGCCGGAGAGCAGCCGCGTGGGCTTGGCGAGGTCGGGCCCGTCGAGGCCGACCTGGAGCAGCAGCGCCCGGGCGCGGCCCTCGAAGCCCGGGCCACCGGCGGCTGTCCAGCGGTCGACGAGCTCTTCCTGGCGGCGAAGCAGCCGGGCGAGCCGGTCGAGGTCGGCGGCCGCGTCACCGAGCTGCGTCTCGACCGCGCTCAGCTCGCGCTCGAGCTGGTGCAGATCGGGCCGCGCGGCGCTCGCGGTCGCGATTGCGTCGCGGTCGTCGCCTTCGGGCTGCTGCGGTAGGAACGCGATGACGAGCCCGCGGCGCTGGGTCAGCTCGCCGGCGTCGGCGATCTCCAGCCCGGAGAGGATGCGCAGCATCGTCGACTTGCCGCCGCCGTTCGGCCCGATCACGCCCACGCGGGCGCCGGCCTCGACGTCGAAGTCGAGCCCGTCGAGGATCGACCGCGAGCCGAAGCTCTTCGCGGCCCCGCGAAGCGACAGCAGTGCCATCGTCGAAGCACCGTAGCCGCGACCGCGCCGCCCGTCGTCCTCCGGGAGAACGAGCCGCGAGGATGACGCGCGGATACCCTTCGGGGTCAGACCCGGGCCAGACCCCGGAAACGCGCATTGCCCGCAGAACTCCTGCAAAAGCGCAAGTCTGCAGAGACGCGCAAGTGCCCACGGGGGACGCGGCCGCCGGGGGGACGGGGTCAGACCCGGGTCCGACCCCTTTTGACCCCTAGAACGGGTAGCGGAACGCGAGCTCGCCGAGGCGGCGGTAGCCGGCGAGCGACGGGTGGTCGCCGTCGGGGTGCATCCACTCCGTCTTCATGCGACCCGGCAGCTCCGGATCCTCGAGCGTGTCGTGGAATGGGAGCAACGGCACGCCGAAGGCACGCACGCGCTCGTTCAGCTCGCGGATCGCCCCGTCACGGCCCGGCCAGCCGTTGTTCCACGGCAGCACGTCGCAGACCGCGAGCGGGAGACCGAGCTCGATTCCGCGAGCGACCAGCGCTTCGAGGTTCGCCGCCGCCTGCGCGACCGGTCGCCCCTGCGCGATGTCGTTGATGCCGCCCTGCAGCACGAGTGCGTCAGCTCCCGCGACCGCATCGTCGAACCGCTTCGCGATCTCGTCTGTGCGCTGCCCCCAGATCCCGTGGTTGCGGAACTCGAGCTCAGAGAAGCGCACCGACGCCCAGTGCTGCCACTGGCCCATCGGATTCCCCGACTTGCGGCGCGAGTCCCAGTAGGGCGATCCCTCGGTGATCGAATCGCCGAGACAGGTGACGACAAGCGTGCTCACTGGGGAAGAAGTAGCGCACCGGCGTGGTAGTAGCTTCGCGCCTGCGCCTTGAAGTAGCCGCCGTCGTCGTCGGCCGAGAGCGACCACCTGGTGTTGCCGTTGACCGGCGCAGGATTCGTGACGCCGTCCTTCGCCGCGTCACACGCGCACGTGTTGCCGTCGGCGCCGCGCCCGAACATGAAGCCGGCGAACCCAGCCGCGACGTATTGCGCGAGGCGAGACCGCGAGCCGGCTCCAAGCAACCACTGCACGCGGTTGTCCTGGAAGTGGTCCCACGTGTTGTTCTCGGCGCGCATCACCGTGTTGCCGAGCGGAATCTGCCAGGCAACCATCCGCACGCCCGCCAGCCGGACGAACGTCTGCGCATACAGGAGATGACGACGGAAGTCGGCAGGCGTGAACCACGTCTTCGGATTGCCGTTGTTCGCGTAGAACCCCGCATCCCGATCCGAGAAGTCCTCGAACGAGATGTCGAAGTGCGCGTGCAACGAACGGTAGAACGCAGCCGACTGTGTGGCGTACGTACGCACCGTCGCATCCGACGGCTTCTCGTAGACGATGTCGTGCTTCGTTCCCCAGCCGCTCATGTGGTAGGCGAGGATCACGTTCGGCGCGAGCTGGTCACGCAGCTTCACCCACTGCTGCGCGAAAGCCGCCCCGAGATCACTCGGGCCAGCCTGTTCAAGGTAACCCCACAGATCCGGCTCGACGTGGACGACGACGGGCTTCGTCCCCTTCACCCGCGTGAACAGCAGTCGCACGTCGGCCCAGTACGACACCATCGTCTCCGCATTCCGGAGGTTCGCGAGATCCGCGTGCGCCTCGTCGCCTCCACCCGGCTTCGACTGCAGCAGCATGTAGTAGGTCAGCACAGGAATCTCGTTGTGCTGCCAGGAGTCGGCGACGTACATCGACGCGAACGAGCCGTTCGGGTTCCACGTCGACCAGCCCTGGCCGGTGTTCACACCACCGGCGAGATACTGGTACCGGAAGCCGAACGGCGCCGCGCGACGCAGTGCTGCTGCGCCGCCGGGCGAGTCGCTGAGCCCGAGTTGCAGGGAGTGTGGCCACGCCTTCGGCAACGGCGGCAGCTTTGGCGCGGCAGCGCGCGCGGCTCCGGCGCCGAGGAGCGCGACGAACACGGCGGCGGCTGCACAGAGTCTCGGCACGACAGGCATCGCTCACCGTAGTCCGTTTGACGGCCGGCGCGACCACCGCTACCGTCAACGGCGTCAAGCGACGAGCTGAGGAGGGGAGATCAATGATGACTGTGCTGTGCGCAACCCCTCTCGGCGTCGCCTGACCGCGTACCGGACGAGCATTCACGCTTGACCTCTCCAGTTCCGCTCACGGCGGCGCCACGTTGCGCCCACCGCGAGAAGGAGCTCGGATGTTCGATCTGCACGCCGAGGCGCGAACGATGCGCCTGTACACGATGGACGCCTGGGTCGCCGACCCTGCCGTCCTCACCGATGAACCGCTGCTGAGAGCGGCGCTGCACGCCGGCGCGACCGCCGGCGGCGCGCTCGTCCTCGGCGAGCGCTTCTGCGTCTTCCCGAACGGCGCCGTCACGGGAGTGCTGGTGCTGGCCCAGTCGCACCTCAGCATCCACACGTGGCCGGAGCTTGCGCTGGCAAACGTCGACCTGCTGTCGTACGGCGACGTCCGCGGCGACGTCGTGATGCGCGAGATCCGCGAGCGGCTCGCGGTCGAGCGTGCGTCCGTGACCTGCGTCCCCCGCGCCGTTGCCTGAGCACGACCCCATCGTCGTCGACGTCGCGCGCGCCGTCGGCCTCGCCGAGGGTGCCCGAGGCGTCCAGGCGATCGTCGACGCGCTCGCGCGGCTCGAGCCCGTCTCGATCCGCATCCTCGGGCGCACCGTCGACCTGCCGGTGCCGATCGTCGCCGCGGTGTGCGGCGAGCTCCGCAAGCAGGGAATCGTCGCCGAGGAGCGTCCCGCCCAGCTCACTGTCGCCGGGCGTCGGCGCTTCGCGCGGACCGTGCTGGACGTCGACGCACGCTGCCCGGGCTGCGGGGGCCGCGGAATCGCGCTGCCCGAGGACGTCGCGCGCCTCAGGCACGGGCTCGCCCGCGTCGCCGAGGCTGCCCCTGCGCCGCTGCTCGCGCTCGACCAGTGTCACTGCACCCCGAAGACGAAGCTTCGTCGTGCGCTGGCCCTGCACGCGGCCGACGCGCTGGCCGGCCGCCGGATCCTGCTGCTCGGTGACGACGACCTGATGTCGATCGCACTCGTGCGCTTTGTCCGGGAGTTCGGCGCGAACGAGAGCATCGCCGAGCTGGCGATCGTCGACCTCGACGACCGGCTGCTCGAGTTCGTCGGCGCCGAGCTCGACGGCACCGGCGTTGCGGTCGCGCTCGTCAAACACGACCTGCGCGACCCCTTGCCCGCCTGGTTGCGTGGCCGCTTCGACACGGTGGCGACCGATCCGCCGTACACGCCGACCGGAGCGACGCTGTTCCTGTCGCGCGCTGTCGAGGCACTCGCGGGCGAAGGGGCGAACCTGTTTCTCTCGTTCGGTTCGCGCCGGCCGGGCGCGCACTTCGATCTCCAGCAGCTGATCGCAACACTCGGCCTCGAGATCCGCGCCCTGACGCGTGACTTCAACGACTACGTCGGCGCCGGCGTGCTCGGCGGGACGAGCCACCTGTACCACCTCGCAGCGACCGCGGCAGCCCGGCCGGTCATCGACGGCCGGTACGACGAGCCGATCTACACCGCGGCTAGAAGAAGAACTGGCGCCACGCCGTCCACCAGTCGTCGGCACGGGAGACGATCTGGCGCGTCTCCGTGATCTCGACGCCCGGCCGGTAGCGGTACTTCTCGACGTGGTCCGACGTGTTGAAGTCGACGACGATCTCGCTGGGGCGACCCGGTTCGAACGGCACGACGGCCGTTAGGTCGCTGAGCGCCTGCTTGGCTCCGGCCTCGATCAGCTCCCGCGCTTTCGGTGCGGGGTACTGACGCGCAGAGAACCGGCCGAGCCCCTTCTTCACCGCGACCGTGGTCAACGCGTCTCCGAGCAGCGCGCGACCCTCGCGGCACGACGCTTCGTCGCCGGTGACGAGCAACACGGGGCAGCCCCAGGTGCCGCAGAGCGCAGCGTTGATTCCCGTCTCGCCGACCTCGACGCCGTTGAAGCGGAGGCGCCACCACGACGAACCGCTGACCGTGTGCGCGAGCACGCCGTCGCGAGTGCCGGCCATCGCGTGCATCCCGACGAACAGCGCGGCGTCGACTCCCTGCTCGAGATACTCGGTGTACTCCGTCCACTCGTTCTGAACGACGTACTCGCAGCCCGTGTCGAGCTCCTCGGGGATCAGCGAGTTGAACGTCCACCCCTCGCCGGCCCCGTGGCAGTCCATCACCACGATCTCGGTCGCGCCCGCAGCCCTTGCCCCGCGCACGGCGGCGTTGATCTCCCCGGTGTAGAGGTGCCGGCCCTCGTCGTACATCGCGTGGCCGCCGTTGACTTGCTGCCACTTGACGATTCCGGCGACGCCCTCCATGTCGCTGACGATGAAGACCTTCATGCGGAGACGGAGCCTACGATCTCGCCGAGGCTGTTCGCCAGGGGAACCGTCCGGAAGGCGTCGATGCCGAACACGACACCGAGAGCCGGCCTGATCGCGCGATAGGAGCCGTCCTCGGCCTTGAGCGCGACGCCACGGCCGTCCTCGTGCGCCGCGCAGAAGAGCCCTTCGGCGCCGCCCTTCGCGATCCAGCCCTCGAGCTCTCTCATCAGGTCTGTGTCGGGTGCCCCGCGAGACGCGCCGACCAGCTCCGGCCTTGCGCGCATCGCCGCGCGGATCCTGGGCGGCGTGCGCGTGAGCAGGGCCGCCGCCTCACTGAGCGTCGACGCGAATGTCGGCAGGCCGCAGCCGTCGACCGCCGTCTCGCCGTCGCCGATCAGCTCAGCGAGCCGCCGCTGCAGCGGGTGCGCTGGGTCACGGTAAGGGTGCAGCGGCCAGCCGTACGCACGACACGCCGCGAGCATCCCCGCATGCTTGCCCGAGCAGTTGTGTCCGAGACGCCCGTCGGGACGTCCCTCCTGAGTCCCGTTCTCGAGGTCGTCGACGGTCGCGCCGGCGCGAGCGAGCACCTTGCGCACGGCCGCCAGCTGCGCCGGCTCGGCGTGATGAGACGCGCACGCGATCGCGATCTCGTCGTCGGCGAGGTCGTCGTAGCCCTCGACGAACGGGATCGCCTGCAGCGGCTTCACGGACGAGCGCAGCAAGAACCGCAGCGCTGGATCGCCCCACGAGTCCCCCCAGGTCGTCACGGCATGCACCCGGTGCACCGCCTCGACGACGCTGCCGCGCTCGACGACTACCCTGATCGCGTCCACCGTCATCTTGGAGCGAGGAGCCTACGCTGCCCGAGCTACCCGAAGTCGAGGCGTGGCGCCGTCAGCTCGACCCGCTCGTCGCGGCGTCGCCGGTCGAGCGAGCCGGGCCGGCACACGTCGCGACGCTCAAGACGATCGATCCCCCACTCTCGGCTCTCGAGGGCGAGACGCTCCGCGTCGAAAGGCGCGCGAAGCGCTTCCTGCTCCCGACGGCGGACGGCGAGCTCGTTCTGATGGTGCACCTGATGAGCGCGGGACGCCTCAAGTACGTGCCTGCGGGTGGGAAGGGGGCGAAGACGCCGATGTTCCGGCTGAGGTTCGCGGACGCCGGCGAGCTCCAGCTGACGGAGGCCGGCTCGAAGAAGCGCGCCGGTGTGTGGCTGCTCCGACCGGAGGACGCGGCGGCCGAGCTTGCCCACCTCGGGCCGGAGGCAGACCAGCTCGACACGGAGCAGCTCGCGCGCGTCCTCGCTTCGGACTCGCGCCGGCTGCATTCGCTCCTACGCGACCAGCGGCTGATCGCCGGGATCGGACGGGCATGGGCGAACGAGATTCTCTGGGCAGCGAAGCTCTCGCCGTACCAGCTGTCGACACAGGTCTCGCAGGAGGAGACCGAGCAGCTTGCGTCGGCGATCCGCGAGGAGCTGGCACGCGGGCTGGAATTGCGCCTCGCGAACGCGAACGATGCGAAGACCTACCGCGTGCACAACGCTCTCGGGCATCCGTGTCCGCGCTGCGGAACGCCGATCGCGCGGGTCGATTTCGACGAGCACACGATCTACTACTGCCCGACGTGCCAGACCGGCGGCCGGGTGCTGAAGGACCGGCGGCTCTCGAGGCTGCTCCGGTGAGGTGGAGCCGTCCTGCCCTGCCTGTATCGTCTCGCGCCGTGATCAGGACCCAACCGCAGCGGGGCGGCTGGCTCGAGGTCGTCTGCGGCCCGATGTTCAGCGGAAAGAGCGAGGAGCTGATCCGCCGCCTGCGTCGCGCCGAGATCGCGGGGCAGCGAGCACTGATCGTCAAGCCGTTGATCGACGATCGTTACGACGTCGGGCACGTCGTGTCGCACGCGGGCGCGAAGATGCGAGCCGTGACGGCGCAGAGCGGCGCCGACGTGCAGCGCCTGGCGCGCGGTTACGACGCGGTGGGAATCGACGAGGTGCAGTTCTTCGACGACGGAATCGTCGGCGCGGTCGACTCGCTCGTCTCCGACGGCGCGCGCGTGGTCGCAGCGGGCCTCGCTCAGGACTTCCGCGGCCTCCCGTTCGGAGCGATGCCGACACTCCTGTGCGTCGCGGAGTTCGTCGACAAGCTCGAAGCGGTCTGCCACCGCTGCGGCGGCCCGGCGACGATGACGCAGCGGCTCGTGAACGGCGAGCCCGCCCCGTTCGGCGGCGAGACGATCCAGGTGGGCGCCCTCGACTCGTACGAAGCGCGCTGCCGGAACTGCCACGCCGCCGGCCACGACGCCGCCGAGACACACAGCGTCGCCGTCGAGCAACTCGCCGGCTAGTCGACTCAGGCGAAAGGACGCTGGCGCAGGCGACGTCCTAGTCTTCGAGCCAGTCACGCCGGTACTTGACGAACCTTGATCGGGGGAGCTTCGCCCATACGTTCGCGTACGCAATGGCCGGATCCGCGGTTTCTCGCACCACGCTAGCTCCGTAACGCGCCGCGGCCCTGCAGACCTTGTAGACGATGCCGCCGCCGACGCCACGACCGCGGGCACCGACAGCGAGGACAACCGCGGACTGCTCGCCGCTCGCCACGATGATGTGCTCGGTGCCGGGTGCGCAGTAGAAGAAGTCCCATGTGGTCAACTGCCGCTCCTCGCCCTCCACGATCAGGGTGCACTCTCCCGCGAGCACGAGGAACGCCTCCTGCGCGTTCTCGCGGTGGTACATCCCGATCCGCTCGCCAGGCTCGAGCACGCTGATGTTGATGCCGAAATGCGGGAACGGCCGCTTGCCCTCGAACGTGCAGTAGGACCCGAGCGGGCCTTCATCCTTCCAGCGCGACTCGCGGGCATTCACCACGAACCAGCCCTCGCCGTCGACGACGAGGCCGTTCTTGCTCATCCGAACAGGAGCCTCCGCCACGGGCAGGAGTCTCGCAAAGCAACGGCATAGTTGCTCAGGCGTCGTTGCCGAACACTCATATGGAGTGGGGCTTGTCAACGGCGCAGCGTTATTCCGCCCCGCTGTTGCGGGGTTCGAGTCGGCGGGGGGAGCGCATCGGCTGTCGTCGACGTCTGTGTCGCGACTCATATGCGCGGGTGCCACGCCGGCTCGATCCAGAGGTCGTCGAGCCACAGAACGTCGTCCTTGCGGATCGCTGCCACCCAACCGACCGGGTTCTTCCCAACCGGGGCAACGAAGACGCCCTTCTCCCGGAGCCCGGCCGGGGAGAAATCACCCATCGCCGCCCATTCCCTCACGCGCTTGAGGTCGTAGCCCCACGAGGCCTTCGCGGCTATCGCGATCTCGCGCAACCGCTCACCCTCGTCAGCCGCCGCTGGTCGGAAAGACACGTCAATCCGCATTCAAGGATGTTGACGGTTCAGGGGGCATTCCCGAACCCTGGCGCAGTGCACGGTGTCCGACCGCCGGACCGTCAACGTACGATTTCAGACGTGTTCCGCCGGTTTGTCTTACGGCTCGCTGTGTGCATCGGTGCCGCTGGAATACTGCTCGGGGTGGTGGCGATGAGCGATCACACGCTCCCGGTTCTGCCCGCAGATGCCTCGAGGGCCGGTGTGATACCCGCCGCCGTGCTCGTCGCATTGGTGATCAGCGTGGCTGCCGAGGAGATTCGGCGTCGTCAGTCGTAGGCTGGGGAGCATTCGCGACGCGCCCGCGCAAGCCAGGTTCTTCGGCGCTCGTCAGGAAGGCGTTCCCGCTGCGCTGATGTGGCTGTCGACGCGGACGAGCCGTCCCGCTCTGACGAGCTCGTCGACGGTCGCGTCATCCCAGTACCACTGCCAGGAGAACCAACGCTTCAGTTCGCGCTCGGGCGCGACGACGGCCGCGCGCACGGCCGCGACGAGCAGGTTCGCGAGCGCCTGCTGTGGCGATACACCCACGGCAGGCGCGCCTGGATGGACCTGATCCCAGCGCGCAAGCTCGCTCGTGTGAGTGTGTCCGTGCCCGGCGGTCACAGCCATCGAGCGTGAGACGATCGCGCCGCAGCGCTCGAGAGGCGCCCGCAGCGACTTCAGCTCCTTCGGCTTCAACCCAAGCTCGACCTGCAGATCCTGAATGTTCGACGGGCCTGCCTCTGCCAGGTGATCGAGGAGGCGAGCCCAGTTTCGATCGGCCTCGCGCATCCGCTCGATCTCGGCGCGACAGATCGGGTCGAGCAGGGCGGCGATCTCGTCCGTGACGAGAAGATTCTTCCCGCGATGCACGCCCACGACGAGGTAGCCGCGCCCGGCGAGCTCACCGAACCACGGCCACTTCGTCGCCGGCCACTGACCGAAGCCGCGACTGGTTGGCGAGTACGGCTCCTCGTGGCAGGCTTCAAAGAGACTCGGCAGCGCCGAGTCCGCCGTCCGCGTCAACAATCCACGCTCGCACAGGAACTGTTCCGCTTCGTCGATCGTCGCGAGCGCCCGCTCCGGTCTCAGCCGACACTCGTACACCCGGCGATCCTGCAGCTCGTCAACGTCGTACACGTTGCAATACTCGCCTAAGCCGCCAGCCCGGGCGCTGAAGCGACCCGCCCCGGCTCGGGCCGATTCATAGGAGATTCATTCGTAAACTGGCCCGTCACTTTGCCGGCTGAGCCGAGTTTCGACCGCGGCTAGGCTGGGGCTTCATGGGGGAATCGACGTACACGGTCAAGCCTCTCGACGAGGCGACGTGGGACGCGTTCGCGGCGTTGGTGGAGCGCAACAACGGCGTCTTTGGCGGCTGCTGGTGCATGGGCTTCCACCCCGAGGGGGTCGGCAAGGAAACCACGGCGGAACTGAACCGCAAGCGGAAGCTCGAGCGTGTGCAGGCAGGAACCGCCCATGCGGCTCTTGTTTTCGACGGGGACGACTGCGTGGGCTGGTGCCAGTTCGGCGTACCCGGCGAGGTACCCCGGATCAAGAGCCGCGCCGCCTACGAGAAGGGCGTGACGACGTTGCCGGCCTGGCGGATAGCTTGCTGCTACGTCGGCAAGGGGCACCGGCGTCAAGGCGTGGCGACCGCGGCGCTCGCCGGGGCGATCGATCTCATCGCAACCCTGGGTGGCGGAACCGTCGAGGGATATCCGGAGGACGCCGACTCAGTGCCCGCCGGCTTCCTCTTCAACGGCGCCCTCTCGACCTACGAGAAGATCGGATTCGTCCGCAACCGGAAGATCGGCAAGCACCGCTGGGTCGTGACGCGATTGGTCAAGGCGGAGTAGGAAACGACCGACCGACCCCGGGGCCGCGTTGGCCGTTGATTGACTGGGATCGACCGTTCTGGGAGCCTGGGCGTCGGGAGGAATGGGCGTGCGTGGGCTCGGGTTACCTGTTGTCGTGCTTGTGGTTGTGCTGGTTGCTGGCGCTGCAGCGTCCCGTGCTGCGCAACCTCCGGTCTGGAATGTCGTTGCCCTGGACGGCTACCGGCTGCGCTGAGACGGTCCCAGCCATCAGCGCACGGTGACGCCTGGCAGGTAGCCACCGACCGGCAAATTGAGGATAAGCCGCAGCGCGGCGGCATGGTCGGCAGCTCGAACCGATCTCGCGGAGCATGCGAAGATTGTCAGATCAATCACCGAGAGGAGTTATCCGCATGGCGGTTGTGTTGACGTTGAAATGGCCCGGCTACACGAAGACACAGTACGACCAGTTGCTCGAGCTCTCCAACTGGGAGCAGCAACCCGCGCGCAACGGGATCTTCCACGTCGTCTGGTGGGAGGGCGAGACGATGGGGATCGTAGACGTCTGGGAGTCGCAACAGGACTGGCAGAACTTCTTCGACGAGCGGCTCTCTCCCCACTTCGAAGCCGTCGGAGTCACCGGCCAGCCCGACGCGCAGTTCCACGAGGTCCATCGCTATTTCAACACGCAGGCGGGCCACGCCGGCGCGTAGTGGCCCGATCTCAGACCGGAGTCGCCGGCAAGCCTGCCGCAGCCAACTCAGCACGCTCCGCAGGCGTGACCTCGTACGGAGCGCCAGGCTCCGCGCCGATCACGAGCACGACGGTGTTGTCCGACAGCGCGACGGCAGACCGGATCGTTCTCACGTCGAGGGCGCTCACAAAGGTGCCTGCCGGTGCGTCAACGTCCTGGCTGTCCACCTGAAAACGCGCGTGTCCTGTGTGGACGAAGTACAACTCCTGGTGCTGCTCGTCGGCGGGATCCGCGTGGTCGTGCTCGCCGATGAGGCGATCGCCGCTATTCCGAGCGGTGTAGGCGTTGACGCCGAACGCGGTGATCCCGAAGTGATTGCGGACCGGCGTCCACTTCGCATCGGTGTGAGGGACGTCGGCGGCTGGGATGTCGGTCAGCGAGGCGTGAGACGCGGACATGGAGGCGATTCTAGTGACCACTCGTCTCGGTTTCGGCTTCGCCATCACCGGGGCAGAAGCCGGTTGCACCAGCGACCAGCCGCGGCCCCCAGCCGGTCTCGCGCCGGCAGGCACAGATCCGCCCGGCGAGCTCCGGCGCCAACTGCCGCGGCGAACGCCGCGGCCGGCTCGAGCGATCAAGCAAACACGACAGGCTTCGCCTGGCCTCCTCACCCGCCTCACACCAGCGATGCCACCAACGATGCGCCGTCGCCGGCGAGACATTGAACGCCGCCGCCACCGACCGCAAACTCCCCACCCTCGACCGCCGAGACAAGCGCGAAACGGCCAGCCAGTCCGAGCTTCGCGTTAGCGTGCAGATACATCCGAGCCCTCCTTTGAGCGTGAGTCCGGCAAGACCCACAGCCTCAAAGGACGGCCGGATAGAACCCTCAGCCGTTCACAACGTGTCTAGGCACGACAGCTAGCCGACTAGCTCGCGAAACGCGGGCTCGTCCCGGAGCGGGTCGAGGTCGGTGTCCTCGTTCGCCATGTCACGGAGGCTCGGCCGCCGCTCGAAGGCGACGCGAAGGTGACCGATCGCGTCCTGCTTGTGTCCGGCCAGTGACTCGCAGCAGGCGAGGTTGTAGAGCGGCGTCGCGTACCCACTCGCCTCCAGAGTCTTGCGCGCGCGGTCGATCACGGCGCCGTAGTCGCCGGCCTCGTATGCGGGATGGAACTCCGCCCAGACCTCCCAGCCGCCGGCCTCGTACGGCTGCCCGACCTTGCTGCCGATCGCAATCACCGTCGTCTCCGCCTCCTCCGCAAAGGCGGTCCGGTTTCCTTCCGGCCGGACGAACACGAGTGTGCCTTCGGGCGCGTCAACGGTTTCGCCGTCGATCTCGAACCGCGCGCGGCCGCGGAGGACGACGTAGAGCTCCTCGTTGCCCTCGTCTTCTTGGTGCTCGGGCATGAGCCGGTCGCCCTCGTTGGCGGCCGTCCACGCGTTCGTCCCGAACGCGGTGATCCCGAGGTGGTGGCGCACGGGCCGCATGTGCGTGTCCTGCCGGTAGGCGATGTCTTGCAATTCCTCGATGGTCGCGACCCGATAGCTCACAGCAACACCAACTCCTTTCCGACCGTATCGACGGAGCCAGCGCCCGTTCGACGCGCGCCTCCCCGATCGCAGACAGAGATCTGGACTCGAACTCCGGCGTTCCCTCCCGGGATGGCAGGGAAACCGAACTCGTGTGTGCCTCTTCTAGGGTGTTGTCGTGCTGAGGGGTCGCTGCGATGACCGTTGCTTACCGAGGCGAGGGTAGCTTGAGGTGGTCGAGCGCGCGTTGTGCCTGTGTGCGCATCGATCGCGTTGGCGGCGAGCCGAAGTAGACGCGGACGATCACGGAGTATGCGAGACCTGGTCCCGCACCGGTGAGTCCGTACTCGCCGCCGGCGACGTAGGTGCCGTCGCAACAGGGGTAGCGTCTCGCTTGGTCGAGGCGCAAAACGATCCGTCCCTCCATGTTCTGCGCCGATTGGTAGACGACCGCGAACACGACGATGCCATGCCGCGGGAGCCGAGAGAGGGTCGCATCAGGAGGATCCGCCCTCGGCCGATCGCGGTAACGGACGCCCTTTGCCATCCACGCAGTCGCCTCTTTAGGCGATGCGATGTCGCCCGCAGGGCCGTAGGACGAGTTGAACGTCCCACTCGCTCCGCGTTGCCCGTGCGCATCCGCGCGACGAAGCGGGAGGACCGGTTCGAATTCTCGGATGACGGCGGCGCAGTTGCAGCCGCCGGCGTCGACGGGAACCAGGTCACGTTCGCCGACTCGATCGCCCTAGCCAAGTACTCAGTGAACGTGAGCAGACAGGGAGTGGTCTCGCTGCCCGGCCTCGCTCGCTCTACCGACCAATGGCTCGGCAAGCTGCCCGAGCTTGTCGCCGAAGGTTCTCTCGCCCTCTACGAGGCGCTACTCGAACTCGACGACTGAAGCAACGCGACCAGCGGCCGGCGGCTAGGAGGAGTGTCGCTGAGGATTAGGCTTGGTGGCGTGCCCACAGCGCTGGGGCACCCTACGGTTTCTGTCCTCACGTCTAGAGGCGTAGCGGAATGTCGTGTTTCCCGAAGATTCTGAGCGCTCTGGCGGGAACCAGCCGCGGGTAAATGGCACCGGCGACCATCACGACGATGACGGCCGGCTGCCGACGGTGTGCCGGGTAGTAACGGCCGTGCTGGTTTGCCTGGTCTGCTCGGCTCGGCCGCGGCCGTCCAGACCAATCCCAGAACTCCGCCAAGTCGAGGCTTGGCCTGCGCTTCAGCTCTCGCGTCGCTGCGCCGGTCGCTCTGGGCGCGGCGACCAACGCACTCAGCAATGCGAGGTTCTGGTTCCAGTTCGCCAGGAGCACAGGGTGGTCGAGACCCTTTCCGCTGACAAGAATGTAGTTCGGTGCAGCCGCCCGGGCGGGCAAGGCGAACAGCATCGCCATTGCCAGGCCAGACACGAGAACCGCCGCGCGGCGCACGACTTGAATTACACCGCCCGCCCGTCACGGGTTCCCGAAGCTCCCGACTCCCGGGCATCCCATGCTTGCCTCGAAAAGAGCCCGGGCTTATACTCGCGCGCGCGTGTCCCCGAGTCGCGAAGGAGTGTTTCGATGAGGCGGAATCCCTCGCTGTTGGCGGTACTTGCAGCGGTTGCGCTGATCGGCGCAACGTTGGTCGCAACGGCGGGCTCGGCGGTGACTCAAACCCACTCGACGACGCGCCCCTCGGCGCTCGCCGGGACATGGTCAGGGCGGTACAGCGGAGCTTTCTCGGGCACGTTCACACTTCACTGGACGCAGACGAGGTCGAGTCTGCACGGATCGATCACGCTGTCGAATCCGCGCGGCAAGTACGGAATCAGCGGCAGCGTGCGCGGCAGCGCCATCAAATTCGGGGCCGTCGGTGTGGGCGCCACCTACACGGGCTCGGTGTCGGGCAAGTCGATGTCGGGCACCTACAAGACCCCGCAAGGCGGCGGCAGGTGGAGCGCTCACAAGACCTCCTGACCGACTAGCTGTTCGCCCGGGCACGGTTTCGGTACGCGAGGGTGCTCTTTGACAGCCGCTCTTGGTCGGGCTTCAACTCGATTCCCTGCGCAGCAAGCACGCGCTCGACGAACGGACGCTTCGCGGCCGAATAAGAGCTCGTCGCGCGTGCGCCCGCAGCGTTTTCGGACTTCCACCGCGCGTACTCCGCGACCAAACCGGGATCTCCACGCAGCGCGTCACGAAAGGCCAACCGCTCGCGCCAAATGTCACTCCCGTGTTCGGTCAAGTGCAGATGGTGGGTCTCCTCCCACCACCCTGCAGCGTTGCCTGGCTTGTGAAAGCAGTGCGCCTCGGGCCGATGCTCCTGGTAGCGATACCCGACCTGAGAAAGCGCATCGCAAGCTGCACGCGCCTCCTTCAATTCCCGCACGCCGGCGATCATGTCGATGATCGGCTTGGCGGCCAGTCCCGGAACGGAGGTCGAGCCAACATGGTGGATGCTCCCGACGAGCCAGGCCGCCAGCACCCGTTCCAGGACCACGGCCTCCTGCTCAAACTGATGCGCCCACAACGGGTCGTAAGGCACCGCGACACGTTGATTGCCCACCTTCCGACGATACATCTGCCTCGAGCAGATGGGACCCGATCGCTCGCCCCCGACGTATGGCAGGCATGCGAGGTCTAGTCGCGATTGGCCTTCTCGCGTTCGCTGCTGCGCCTCTGGCCCTCGCGACGCACTCACCCAAGACGATTTCAACCGCCGGAGCAACGCTGGACGTCCCGGATGGGTGGCACGCTGCTATCGCGCGTACACAGTCCTGCGATCCAGAACGCTTGATCGCGGTCTCGTCGGCGCCCCTGCGGATCAGCGCAGGCGGCCGAATCGCGGCACCGGATGACGGGCAAGTGCTGGTCCTGCTGCTCGAGGATCGCTACATCCAGGATCGTCCAGCCGGAAACCTGCGGCGGCCAACACACTTCACGATCGCCTGGAACAGGCTCGTCAGACTCGAGCCAAATGCTTTTTGCGGCAACCCGAGTGCGCCCGCATCTATGCACTACTGCAAGACGCATGGACGGTACCTCGGCTTCATCGTCTATCCGGTTGCAAAAATCGGGCCGCGGATACGAGCAGAGACGCTCGCGGTCATGGACAGCCTCGACGTACGCAGCTGACACTCACGCGGTCGGCTGTGCGGGGACGACCGATTCAGCGACGGACGCGGTAGTGGAGGTGTGTGGCCTCCGGCGTGTCGGAGTGACGAACCACTCGTGCAGCCGGCCGAAGCCGTCGCCCCCGGGGTTGTTCGGCTCGTCGTTCGGGCCCGCGATGTACCCGTCGAGTGACATCGACATGTAGAGGACGGATGCAGACACTTCGACCTCCTCTGGTCTCGATCCAAGCTGGTTTCACCTTGTGTGTAGACACGGCATGGCGGCGCTTCTCATCTGCCGACCTGAACGTCCTCGGCTGGGGTTGATAGCCAACGTGAACAAGAGAGATCATGCGATGCGCTCATGAGCGGTTACGATCGACGATTCGCAACAACCCGCGCTGCATGGAGGTGATCGGATATGAACGACAACCCGAAGTGGAAGGTCGCGCGCCTCGATGACATCGAGCGGCGCGGCAGGAGCATCCCGGTGCGCGAGCACCTCGGGATCCACGCATTCGGCGTGAACGCGTTCACGCCCGGCGAGGACGGGACGCTGATCAACGATCACGACGAGTCCGGGTCGCGTCAGGAGGAGCTCTACCTCGTGCTCGACGGGAAGGCGACCTTCGAGATCGACGGCGAGACGGTCGAAGCGCCCGAAGGGACACTCGTCGTACGTCCGGCCGGAGGCGCGGCGGAAGGCGACCGGAGCTGGAACCGTCCTCGCCCTCGGCGCGACAGTCGGTGAGGCGTACCAGGCGATCGACTGGGGTGAGGCGTGGCCGTTCCAGAGTGACTCAATGACCGCCTACGGCGAGCAGCGCTACGCCGACGCGCTCGAAGCGGTCCGCGGTGGCCTCGCGCACATGCCGGACCACGCGGGCCTTCACTACAACTACGCGTGCTTCGCGACGCTCGCGGGCGAGACCGGCGACGAGACGTTCGGCCACCTCCAGCGATCCGTCGAGCTGTTCCCGCCGTTCCGGGAGCAGGCGCGCAGCGACGACGACTTCGCCGCCGTACGCGACGACGCACGGTTCGAGGAAGCTCTTCGCTGAACGCGCAGTCTCGACGCCGGTAGCTAGCCGAAGTGGCCCCAGCGGGTCGCGACGATGAGGAGCACACCGCTGATCGCGAGCGCCAAGCCCGCTACGATCGTCCTCCCCGCCGCGAACTTGAACCACGGGATCTGTGCCGCCGCCAGCCAGACACCGGCGAACAGGAGCAGCAGAAATCCGACTTCAGCGAGGCGTATGCCCGTGTGCCGGGCGAAGCCGAGAACGAGGCTCATCCGAATCATTCTTCTCCATAGCTACCCAATCTCAGCGAGCCAGACACACGCTTAGCGGCGGCTTGATCCCGCGCACCTCACAGAACCGCATTGAGCCGGTGAGGAGATGTGTCCGGCGATCGAAGCTGACCCGTACCACGCGTCCTCGCGGACGATTCTGGTTGGACGGCGCCCTGCATGTTCGACAGACCACGACGTTTTCGAACTCGAACACCACTGCAACCTTGTGGACGTAGGGAATGTGGAAGGTGCCCACAAGCGGCGCGTTGCCAAAGACGCGGGCGACTGTGTGCGTCTCCCCCGGTCCGCAGACGGTTGAAGACGACGTGTCACTAGACAGCGTTTCTAGAACATCCCTCGGTTCGCCGCAAGCCACGCCCGCTCCGTCGGCAGCTTCGCCAGTTGGCGATGCCAGCCGCTTCGCCTGCAGCGCTCCTCGGCGAGGTCGTACTCGCGTGCGAGCACGACGGGCACGTCGAAGCTCGCGCCGTAAGCGTCCAGCGCCACCCGAGTGCGACGGACAAGCTCCGTCGGCGCCGCCTCGGCAAAGCCGTAGCTGACGAACATTCGCAGGGCGTACGCGACGTCGTCGGCCGCATCGCCCCGATACGCGTTGTCAAAGTCGATCACCGCAACCGGCAGTCCTTCGCGCCAGACGATGTTCCACGGCCCGAAGTCGCCGTGGCAGACGATCTCGCCGCCGAAGGCGTCGTGGTAGCGGCGGAGCAGTCGCATGACGGCGGCGACCTGTTCATCGGAGAACGTGATGCGCACCGGCGGATCACCGATGTAGGGATGCATCTGGCCACGCTCGACGTAGGTCTCGCCATCGATCCAGGTGAGGATGTCGCGACCCTGCTCGTCGAAGCCGAGCCAGCGCGGTGCGGCGTCGAAGCCGGCGAGCTCGAGCTGCACGAGCACGTCACGCATCAACTGCGAGGCGTGGTGCGGCGACCTGCGAACGGTGTCGCCGACGCGCACCACGCCGTCCGTGATCGCGCCCCCGGCGAGCGGGATCTCCTCGCTCACACCGGACGCCCGAGTCGCGCGGCTAACGCGCCCCTTGCGCGATGAGTGTCTCGGCGACGTGCTGGAGGAGCTTCCACGAGACGTCACCATCGCCTTTGACGAACTCTCTGAAGTCCCACGTCGGAATCTCGAGACAGGCGAGAGCGGACTCGGCGGTAACACTCGCCGTTCGTTCGCGCTCAACGATCAGCCCGAGCTCTCCGAAATGGTCGCCGGGGCCGAGGCGAGCGACTTCCTTCCCGTCGACACTGACCGACGCCTCACCGTCCGCAATCACGAAGAAGCCGATGCCGCTCATCCGGCCCTGCTGGACGACGGCGGTTCCGGCCTTGAACTGGCGCTCCTTGAACTTGCGTGCGAGTCGTCCCAGCTGACGTTGATTCAGTCCAGCGAAGAGCGGAACCTGTTTGAGCGCTTCGGCGGCCTGCGGCATCGGCAGATCTTACTTCGACCGGCGCCGGCGTTCTCACGGCGCGCGCCGTCAGGCGAGAGCGCGCTCGAGTGCGGCTCGGTCGGTCGGCGCCCCGTGGGTCGGGAGCACGAACTCGACCGGCAGCGCGAGCAGCGGCCGCAAAGTCTCGAGGATCTGCTCCGGCGAGACACCCTTGTTCGCCCAGTCGGCGGGAAACTCGAAGCCGTTGCCACGATCGATGAGCGTGTCGCCGGCGACGAGTGCTCGACGGCTCTCGATCCAGAGCACGAGATCGTTCGGCTCCATCCCCGGGAAGGCCTCGACCCCGACGGCCAGCCGATCGCCCGCTGCAAAGATCTGCGCTTCGTCGCCCTCTGGACCATCCGGGGGCGGCATGAATAGCGACGCGCCGAACCGGTCGACGAGGGCACGGGCATCGCGCTCGTGCCACGGGCACGTCAACACGACGACGGTCTCGCGGTGGGCGGCGAGATCGGCGACCGCGCCCGACGGGTTGGTCGGGTCGATCAGGAGCAGCCTCTCGCCGTCGTCGATCGCGTACGACGAGACCTCCGGCCCCCAGTCCTGCGTGGCAGCATCCTCAGCCGTCCACTCTGGATGCACGGCCTCCCACCACCACAGCCCCGCCTGCAACTCCCGCACCGGCGACATGCTAGACAGACCGAATCGTGCACCGGCTCACCAAGGCGCAGGCCCGCCGCATCGCGGTGCGCGCGCAACTGCTCGACGCACCCAGGCCGACCGACCTGCTCACGGTCGTGCAGCAGCTGACCCTGCTGCAGATCGATCCAACTGCGGCCGTCGCCCCCAACGCGGACCTCGTCGCCTGGAGCCGCCTCGGCTCGTCGTACCAGCCGACCCGTCTGCGGCAGGCGCTCGAACAGGAGCGGACGCTGTTCGAGCACAACGCGCTCGTGCGGCCGATGAGCGACCTCGGGCTGTACCTCGCCGGCGCATCCGACTGGCCGAGCCGCGAGAGCACGCGCACCTGGCTCCGCGACAACGACTCGTTCCGGCGCAACATCCTCGATCTGCTCGCAAGCTCCGGACCGCTGACCTCGCGCGACATCCCGGACACGTGCGTCGTGCCGTGGGGATCGAGCGGCTGGACGAACAACCGCAATGTGACTCAAATGCTGGAGTGCCTGATGCTGCGCGGCGAGATCGCGATCGCCGGCCGGGTCGGGCGGGAACGGCTGTGGGACGTGGCCGACCGCGTGTATCCCGCCGACGTCGTCGTCCCGTCAGTCGAGGAGGCCCGCGGGATCAAGAACGAGCGGCGGCTCGCATCGCTCGGAATCGCGCGCCGGAAGAGCACCGCCGTGCCGATGGAGCCGGCCGACGTGGGCGAGGCGGGCGAGCCTGCCGTGGTCGACGGCACGCTCGGCGAATGGCGCGTCGATCCGTCCGCGCTCGGCGCGGACTTCGACGGCCGGACGGCGCTGCTCTCACCGTTCGACCGGCTCATCCACAACCGCGTCCGCACGGTCGAGTTGTTCGACTTCGAGTACACCCTCGAGATGTACAAGCCCGCGGCCAAGCGCCGCTGGGGCTACTTCGCCCTGCCGGTGCTCCACCACGACCGGCTGGTCGGGAAGGTCGACGCCGCCGCCGACCGCAAGGCCTCCGTCCTGCGGGTGCAGGCGATCCACGAGGACGTGAAGTTCACCCGCACGATGACAAAAGCTGTCCAGGCCGAGCTGGATGATCTCGCGGCGTGGCTCGGGCTCAGCCAGGTCGAGCGGGCTTAGTCGACGAGCTCCGACGCGCTGGAGGACGAGACCTCTCGGCTTCAGTCGCCGGCCGGCGGCACCTGAACGCTCGGGTCGGCGCGCACCGTCTTGCCATCCGGATGGTGCTTCTTGCAGACCGGGTGCCCGTGAACAGGATGCGGATGCCAGGCCAACCGCCAGCACCGATGCACGTGGCAGTTGTGATGGCGCCACCAGAGAAACACCGCGCCGGCGAACGCCGTGACGAGCGTGATGTCCGCGAGCGGCCCGCTGACGAAGTTGTAGCCACCGTGCGTGGGCCAGTGGACGATGGCGTGCAGGCTGACCGCGACGAGCACGGCGGCAGGCTACTGCCTGGCGGTGAGGCACCGTCGGCCGCCGCTAGGCGGGCCGGAAGGCGCCGAGGAAGACGAGGATCTGTGCATTCTGGGGCGCCTTGCCTCCGGCCAGGGGCGACTGCTGGACGATCTTGCCGGCCTGCGACCGCGACGTCACCGGCAGCTTCACGTAGATCAACCTCAGCTGCGCGGCATTCAGCGTGGCCACCGCCTGCGAGAGCGTCTGGCCGATCGTGCTCGGCACCGATGCCTCGGTGGACCAGTTCCGTCCCTCGGAGATGTTGATCTGCACGTGCGCGTGGTAGGGCACGGTCGTCCCGGCCGGCTTCGCCTGCTGCTCGACGGTTCCGAGAGAATCGCTGGAGGGAACGAAGGCGAAGCTCGCGAGGAGGTTCGCCTCGTCGAACGCGCTCGCCGCGCCCTGTTCCGTCATTCCGCTCACGTCCGGAACGGTTGCCGTCGTGGGCGTGGGCGGCGCCGTGGCGGTTGTGGTCTGCGGCGTCGTCGTCTGCGTGGTCGTCGTCGAGTCCGTGCTGCTCGTCGACGTCGTCTTGGCGGCGGTCGTCGTTCCCGGCTTCGTCACCGGGGGCGCCACCGACGCGGTCGTCGGCTTCTGCACCGTGCTGAGGACGACCGTGGTCGTCGTTCCCTTGGCTGAGCCGCGATGCGTGGCGAGATACGCAACCAGGATCCCGATCGCGACCAACCCGATCGCACCGAGCGCGAGGAGCATGCCTGCGCCGATGCGCCGATCGTCCGGCGGCTGAGGGCCGTACGGTTCCGGCGGCGGGGCGACCGGCGGGACCGGCTCTGCCGGTGGCACGGCGGGCGGGCCTGTGAAGGTGTCCTCCCGGGTCGGCCACTCCGAATCGCGCGGTGGTTCGGTCACCCCGCGTCTGTTCCCACGCGATGCTCCGTGAATCCTCGAACGCGTACGTTTACCGCAAGTTCGCCCGGGGCATGTTGCCCGCCCTGCGATCAGATCGGAGCCGGCGCTAGCATCGGCGCGATGACCAACGCTGCAACCCTTCCGTTCGCGTGGTACAGCAACGAAGAGACAGTGCGGCGTGAGCGCGAGCGCATCTTCGCGCGCTCGTGGCAGTACGCCGGCCGCACGGAGCAGGTCGCCGAGCCCGGGTCGTTCCTGAGCACGGACGCCGGCGGCATCCCGATCCTCGTCGCGCGCGACGCGCAGGGCACGCTGCGCGCGTTCCTGAACGTCTGTCGCCACCGGGGCGCTGTGCTCACCGACGGGTGCGGCAGGCGCGAGACGATTCAGTGCCACTACCACGCATGGACGTACGGCCTCGACGGGACGCTCCGCGCCGCCCCACGATCCGACCGTGAGGACGGCTTTCCGAAGGACGAGCTCTCGCTCGTGCCGGCAAGCGCCGACACCTGGGGGCCGTTCCTGTTCGTCAACCCGGCCCCGGACGCCGCGCCGCTTCGCGAGTGGCTCGGCGACCTGCCGGAGATCCTCGCCCGCGACTTCGATCTCGACGGCGTCACGTTCCACTCCCGCGTCGAGTTCGGCTCGAACGCCAACTGGAAGGTCGTCACCGAGAACTTCCTCGAGTGCTACCACTGTCCGACCGCGCACCCCGGCTTCAGCGCTGTCGTCGACGTGCACCCGGACCGCTACGTCCTCGAGCCGCACGCCACGTTTTGCTCGCAGCACTGCGAGTCGCGCTCCGGCGGAGAGCGCGGCCAGTTCCACCTCCTCTACCCGAACACCGGGATCAACGTCTTCCCCGGCCCGCCCAACCTCTCGATCGGGCCGATCGCGCCGTCCGGGGCGTCGCGCACCGAGCGGTACCTCGACTACTTCTTCGCGCCCGGCGTCGACGAGGGCTGGCTCGCGGACTTCTTCGCGTTCGACGACCAGGTCGGCCGCGAGGACACGGCGCTCGTCGAGTCGGTGCAGCGCGGCATGGCGGCGGGCCTGCTCGGCCAGGGCCGGCTGCTGCTGAACGCCGAGCCCCTGATCGCGTCGTTCCAGGGCTGGGTGACGGAGCAGCTCGCGGGTTAGACTCGCTCCACCCCCCTGCTTTCCACCCGCATAGGAGGATCTCTGTGAAGCGTCTCGTTGCTCTCGTCGCCGCGGCGACGCTGGCGGTTGTGCTTGCCGCCGTCGCCGGCGCGCGCATCGCCTCGCCGCCGACCATGACCCCAGGCAAGCTCGTCATCGGGTTCGGGGACCCGGCCGTCAACTTCGCAAACGGCAAGCTCCGCGGCTCGAGCTACCTCAACCCGAAGGGCTTCGAGGTCGACCTCTCGGCCGCGATCGCCAAGGGCCTCGGGCTGACCCCCGTGTACGTGTACACGCCGTGGGCGAAGTTGTTCGCACCCGGACACAAGTCATTCGACATCTCCTTCCAGGAGGCGACGATCACCGCCCAGCGCAAGAAGACCATCGACTTCACGTCTGCCTACTTCGACGCCAACCAGGGCGTGCTGCTGTCGAAGAAGGCGTCGGTGCCGCATTCGCTCGCCGACCTCAAGAGGCTGCAGACCTGCGCGCAGACCAGCACCACCGGGCTCCAGTACATCCAGCAGAAGCTGCACCCCGCCAAGTCTCCGCTGATCTACCAAACGACTGCGGCCGCATTCGTCGCCGTCCAGATCGGCAAATGCGATGCGCTCGTGCTCGACACGCCGATCGTCGCATCAGAGAAGAAGGCGCGACCGACCAGGTACGGGAATGTCAGCGGCCAGATCATCACGCACGAGCAGTACGGCGCGGTTCTGCAGAAGGGCTCCCCGCTGACAGTCCTGGTCGACGCTCAGATCAAGAAGCTGTGGGCTAACGGCACCGTCGCCAAGCTGCAGAAGAAATGGTTCAACCTCGACTTCTCGAAGATCCCGATCCTGAAGTAGGCGCGTAGACCGTGCATCAGGTTCTTCACACGTTCCTCTCGCCCCACGACTTCCGGGTCGCGCTCCCGAACGTCTGGGCGGGCTTCAAGGTGAACCTGAAGCTGATGGTGGTCGCCGAGGCGTTGGTGCTCGTGCTGGCCCTCGCGATCGCCATCGTCCGTGGATTGCCGGGGCGCGGAGCGAAGCCGCTCCGCGCCCTGATGATCGTCTACACGGACTTCTTCCGAGGGACGCCCCTGATCCTCGTCGCCTTCGTGGTCGGATTTGGTCTACCGGCGCTCAACGTGCACGTACTCAGCAACCGGTCCAACTTCACGTACGGCGTGATCGCCCTCGTCCTCGTCTACACGGCGTACGTCACCGAGGTGTACCGGGCCGGGATCGAGTCAGTGCATCCGTCGCAGCGGATGGCGGCGAGGTCACTCGGCCTTTCCTACGCGCAATCCATGCGCTACGTGGTCGTCCCGCAGGCGGTCCGGCGCGTGATCCCGCCGCTCCTGAACGACTTCATCGGGCTGCAGAAGGACACGGCGCTCGTCTCCGTGATCGGGGTCGCGGAGGCGGCGCTGCAGGCGCAGGGGTATTCGCAGACGTACGCGAACTTCACGTCGTACACGGTGGCGGCGGTGTTCTTCGTGCTCCTCACGATCCCGCTGGCGCGCTTCACGGACCATCTGATCCTGACGCGCGAGCGTCGTGAGCGAGCCGCAGCCACGTGAGCTTCGTCGAGGCGCGAAACGTCTCGAAGCGATTCGGTGACAACACCGTGCTGTCCGGCGTGGATCTCGACGTCGGGGAGCACGAGGTCGTCTGCCTGATCGGAGCGTCGGGCTCCGGCAAGTCGACGCTGCTCCGCTGCCTCAACCTGCTCGAGCACGTCGACGAAGGGTCGATCGAAGTGGACGGCCAGGTGATCACGAACGGCCGCGTCGACGTGAACGTGCTGCGACGCAAGATCGGGATCGTCTTCCAGGCCTACAACCTCTTCCCGCACATGACGGTGCTGCAGAACGTGATGCTGGCGCCGTGCAAGACCGGCCGCGTCGGCACGCGGCAGGCGCGCGGCGAGGCGATGGAGCTGCTGGCACGCATCGGCCTGACCGACAAGGCCGAAGAGTTCCCGGACCGCCTGTCGGGCGGGCAGCAGCAGCGGGTCGCGATCGTGCGCGCGCTCGCGATGGGCCCAAAGCTGATGCTCCTCGACGAGATCACGAGCGCGCTCGACCCGCAGCTCGTGTCGGAGGTGCTGAACCTCGTGCGCGAGCTGGCGGAGGTCGGGATGACGATGATCGTCGCGACGCACGAGATGTCGTTCGCGCGCGAGGTGGCCGACAAGGTCTGCTTCCTCGACGCCGGCGTGATCCTCGAGGAGGGCCCGCCGGCGCAGATCTTCTCCCACCCCGGGCAGCCGCGCACCCGGGAGTTTCTGGCGCGGATCATCGAGGCCGGGCGCCTGTGAGGCGGCTCGCGCCGCCGACGAAGGCGCCTCTCGGCCTGGCCGGCTTCCTGGCGCTGCCGCTGTTCTTCGCGTCGCTGATGGCCGCGTCGCTCGCCCTCGAGAAGCCGCGCGTGATCGAGTGGTCGCGGCCGGCCGGACGGATCGCGCGCACCTACCACAATGCGAGCGGCTCGACGGAGGCGCGGATCTGGCTGTTCGCGCTCGTCGCGCCGTTGCTGCTCGTGCTCGCCGGCTGGCTGGCGTCGTTCGTGCCCTACGGCGTCTACTTGACCTGCGTCGCCGCCGTCGTCGACGGGCTCGCGCTCACCCTGCGGCTGCACCGCTGGCAGGTGCACCACACGGCGCGCTTTCCGAACGGCGAGGACCTGCTGCCCGACTCGACCACGTCGAGCTCGCTCGCACGCGGCGAGTGGGAGAAGGACGCTGCCGACACCGTGCGCAGCCTCGTGCACTACACGATCGGCCTCGCGATCGTGGCGGCGTTGATCGCGCTGTACCTCGCCCACCGCCGCCGTCGCCAGGTTCGGGTCGCGCCGCTTCGCCCCGGTACCGAGGTGCAGCAGACCGGCGGCGCGCCGACGACGAGCGGGCTCTAGCCTGGCCCGAGCCGCACGACGAGCGCGTCGGCGTCGACGGTCAGCGAGCCGCCGACGGCCCCGATCACGAGCCCCGCGACGAGCGCGCCCAGATCGCGCAGCTCGTCGCCGCTGAGGACCGGAGCAGCCGCCTCCGTCACAGGCGCGAGCCGCAGCGATGCTCCATCGACCGTCCAGTTCACATGCTCGGCGGGCCCATGGCGGAGCGCAGCGACCGCGAGTGAGTGCAGCGCATGGCGCACCGAGTCCTCGTCGAGCTCGACGGTCGCGCCCGAGCCGGTCGCGCCGACGCGGGGATCGTCCGACCGGGCGAGCTCGAGCGTGTCCACCTCCCGCGGCATCGGCTCGAAGCGGTCAGCCTTGATCCTCGCGGCCACCCCGAGCTCGTCGAGCAGCTCGGTCATCTGCTCGGAGGCAGCCTCGATCATGCCGAGGAACCGCGCCGTGCGCTCATCCTGGCCCCCGGCCCGCGTGAGCGTCCGTGCGAACCCGTAGACGGTCGCGAGCGGCGTGCGCAGGTCGTGGCAGGCAAGCGACACGAGACGGGCAAAGCGTTCGGCGTCTTCCATCGCGCTACGGTTCTACCCGATGGGAGAACTTCGCGACGAGCTCACGGTCGATCTGCAGGCGTCACTGCCCGACGTCCAGCTGGGGCTGACCCGGGCCGGGGTCACCGGCGTCCAGAAGGCGATCCGCATCCGGCACGAAGGCCACGAGAAGACCTTCGCCGCCGAGATCTCGTGCACGGTCGACCTGGACCCGGCCCAGAAGGGCGTTCATATGTCGCGCTTCCCCGAGATCTTCGGCGAGGCGATCGACGAGGTCGTGATCGGCGAGGCCTTCCTCGTCGAGACGCTCGCGGAGCACATCGCGCGGCACATCGTCGACCGGCAGGCGGCGCTGCGTGCCGAGGTCCGGATCGAAGCGCAGTACCCGCTCGCGCGCCGAACACCGGTGACGGGCCTCGCGACGCAGGAGATCGCGATGCTGATCGGCATCGCGTACGCATCGCAGAACCGGGTGCGCCGCGTCGTCGGCGTCGAGGCCTGGGGCATCAATGCCTGCCCGTGTGCGCAGGGGCTCGTGCGCGGAGCCGCCGCCGACCGGTTGCTCGAAGCCGGCTTCGCCGGTGGCGACATCGAGCGCATCCTCGAGCTCGTCCCGCTCGCGACGCACAACCAGCGCGGGCGCGGAACGCTCCTCGTCGGAACCGACACGCCGGTGAACGCCGAGCACCTCGTCGACATCGTCGAGCGCTCGATGAGCTCGCCGGTGTACGAACTGCTCAAGCGGCCGGACGAGCTGTTCGTCGTCGAGCACGCCCACCTGCAGCCACGCTTCGTCGAGGACTCGGTCCGGCACGCACTCGCCGCGACCTTGCAGCAGCTATCCGGCGCTTGCAGACGACGACTTCGTGTTCTCGCGGCAGCTCAACCTCGAGACGATTCACCGCCACGACGTCGTCGCGGAGCGCTCGGGCACCGTCGGCGAGCTCCGACGCCGAGCTCGAGGGCGCCGTTGCCACGCGCCACACCGAGCTTCGCGACTGGCTCAGCGCTTCTTCTTCGGCAGCTTCGTGAAGCGCGCCTTGACCGTCACCGCATAGTCGGTCGCCGGCGCGCACGTCGCGCGCGCCCCCTTGCACGCGCCCGACCAGCCGGCGAACTTCCAGCCCTGCGCCGCGATCGCCTTGAGATGCAGCGTCTCGCCTGCGGCGAACGACTTCGTGCACGCCGGCGTGCAGGCGATCCGGCCCTTCCCGGTCATCGTGGCGCGGACCGGGATGCGCAACGGCCCGAACACCGCCGTCACGGCCGCCGCCTGCGCGAGCGTGAGCTGGCACGTGCCCTTGCCGGTGCAGGCACCGGTCCAGCGGACGAACCGGTCACCTGTCGAGGGCTCGGCCTCGAGTGAGAGCACCGCGCCGGGATCCCACTGAGTCGTGCAGGCTGCGGCGCAGTCGACACCGGGAAGGTCGCTGGACACCGAGCCCAGCGCCGTGAGCGCGACGTCGAGCGGGACCGGGGCCTCGTCGAGGCGGTGCAGCCAGCGCGAGTCCTGGACGTCGGGCCACGCGCTGGGAGTGCGCGTAGTAGTCGTCGTGATTGAAGTCGAGCACCTTCGTCGCAAGGGCGCTCTCGTCGGCGTCGGGATAGAGCACGTCGGTCGGCGAGTCGCAGGGATGCCCCGGGTCGGCGGGGCAGTGCGTGTCGCCAGGCGGGCACGGCTCCGAGCGCGTGCAGCAGCTCGTGGGTCGCGGTCACGTCGGTCGGGACCGGCGCGCAGCCGGCGGTCATGACGACGGCGTACGCCGGGCCGCTCGCGATGTCGCCCGCGCCGACACCGCAGACGCCCTCCTCGACGGACGGTCCTCGAAGTAGACGAGGTACTTCTTGTAGATGTCGCGGAGCCCGGCGCCGATCAGATCGAGCACGATTCGCTGAAAGCCGGGACCGGCGCCGACGCTCGCGAACGCCGAGGCCGGGTCGGGCAGGCGGACGAACGAGATGTCCAGGCACTGGCTGCCGTCGAAGAGCGCCTGGTCGAAGCGCGGAATCCGCGTCGGGTCCTGGCCTGCCCACCAGCCGACCATCGACGTGACGTCGTCGGCGACCTGGTTCGCGTTGTCGGCGAACGTGTCGGGCGCATCCGACGGGATCGCGACGACGGCGTGGACCTGCTGCGCCGTCACCGTGTCGGGTCGGTCGGTCGCCGTCTCGCCCGAGCCGCACCACGCGGCGAACGCTCCCGGCGCGAGCCAGAGCGCGGCGACGAGCGTCACCGCGAGGAGCGAGCCTACGCATGCCGTGCGCCGGCCGAAGTTGAAGCGGCTCTCGGTACCGGCACGCAGCCGCCGCAGGTTCGCTCGGTGCAGGAACAGGATCGCCGCCGGCCGCGACGCAGCGGCGAAGACGATCACCGAGGTCGGGTAGCCGTAGCACGACCGCCGCGATCGGCAGCGCGATGCCGGCGACGATCGACGCGACCGACGCGTAGCGGAAGACGAGGAAGACGACGAGCCAGACGAGCCCGGCCGTGAGCGCGACCCAGATCGCGACGCCGAAGAACACGCCGCCGCAGGTCGCGACCATCTTCCCGCCCTTGGCGAAGCGGAGGAAGAGCGGCCGCCAGTGCCCGAGCATCGCCGCGGCGCCGGCGATGATCCCGGCGAGGTGGTGCGGCGACGACGCAGAGCATCGCGACGAGCGCCGGCACGAAGCCCTTCAGCGTGTCGAGGAGGACGACGGGGATCCCGAGCGACCGGCCGTACGTGCGCCAGACGTTGGTCGCGCCGATGTTGCCGGAGCCGACGCGCCGGATGTCCTCGTGCTTGACCAGCGCGGACGAGCCAGTACCCCCACGGGCACGACCCGAGCAGGTACCCGAGGACGACGACCGCGGCGAAGCTCACGGCGGAAAGCTAGCGGCCGACGCGGTCAGGCCTGATGCCGTAGCGCTGCACCCAGTCGTTGACGACGTCGTAGTCGAGGTTGTTGAAGAACGCGTCGATGTAGGCGCCGCGGTCGGTGCCGAAGTCGATGAAGTACGCGTGCTCGTAGACGTCGAGCGCGACGAGCGGCGTCGCGTTCCACACCGGGAAGGTGTTCTGCGCGTCGCCGATGTAGTTGAAGAGGCGGCCCTCGTCCCAGTCGTACGCGGTCCACGCCCAGCCGCGGCCGGCGATGCCGGTCGCCTTCAGGTCGGCGCGCCAGGCGTCGACCGAGCCGAAGTCGCGCTTGACGAGCGTCGCCGAAGACGCCGGCCGGGTCGCCGCCGTGGCCGCCGAGGTGCTCGAAGTAGAGCTCGTGGTTCTTGATGCCGCCGATCGCGAACGTGAGGTCGACCTTCAGCGCGCGCAGCTCCGAGTAGACCTGGTTCGCGCTCGCGAGGTCGACGCCGGCGAGCTTGCCGAGGATCTCGTTGCGCTTGTTGACGTAGCCCTGGTAGAGCTTGTAGTGCGCCTCGATCGTCTCGCGGGAGATCCCGTCGAGCTCGAGCAGCGCCGGCTTCAGCTCGCGCGGGGTGATCTCCTCGTGGTTGTAGGCAAGCGCCATGTCTCTCCTCACTGACTCGCGGGTGCGGCGCGGAGCATATCCTCGTCGCGACGCACCCGAATCGAAGGAGAACGCGATGCCCTACGAGCTTCCGCCTCTCCCGTACGACTACGACGCGCTCGCGCCGACGATCGACGAGCAGACGATGCGCATCCATCACGGCAAGCATCACCAGGCCTACGTCGACAACCTGAACAAGGCCGCTCGACGGCACCGAGCTCGACGGCCATCCCGATCGAGGAGCTCGTCGCGCAGCTCGACCAGCTGCCGGAGGACCAGCCGCACGGCGGCGCGCAACAACGGCGGCGGCCACGCCAACCACTCGCTCTTCTGGACAGATCATGAAGCCCGGCGGCGGCGGCGAGCCGTCGCGGCGCGCTCGCGGACGCGATCGCGCGAGCCTTCGGCGACGCCGACGCGCTCAAGGCGCAGGTCAACGACGCCGGCGTGAAGCGCTTCGGCTCGGGCTGGACGTGGCTCGTCTGTCGAACGGCACGGCCTCGCCGTCACCTCGACGCCGAACCAGGACAGCGCCGCTGATGGAGGGCACGACGCCGATCCTCGGCATCGACGTCTGGGAGCACGCCTACTACCTCAACTACCAGAACCGCCGCCCGGACTACCTCGGCCGCCTGGTGGGACGTCGTCAACTGGGACGAGGTCGGCCGCCGCTTCGACGCGGCGAGCTAGCAGCGCAGACGGCGTGAACCGGTGCCCGGCACTCGGTGCCTGGCACCGGTTCAGGCACCCGGTCCAGCGGCGACCCCTCCACCGGCATCGGCATCCCACCTGCGCCACCAGCAACGATGCGCCCTAGCGCCCGGCCGCGCCAGTGCCTGTGGGCGAAACGTTGCACTCTTGTAACGGTGCCTGGCACCGAAACGGCGAGCAAAACGGTGCCAGGCACTCGGTGCCTGGCACCGTCGGAGACCCGTCAGGCGAGGCGGCGGAAGGTGATCGTCGGGCCGATCACGCCGAGGAAGCCGGCGCCGGCCTGGTTGACCGACATCGTCACGCGCAGCTTGCTGACGCCCTTCGGCAGGGTCAGCGACACCCGCGCCGACGACTTGGTGTTCAACTGGGGCTTGACGAGCGTCACCCACTGCCCGGTGAGCGTGTTCAGCCGCTGGATCTGCACGCTGCGCCCGGCGAACGACCGGCCGCCAAAGGCATGAACGATCCAGACGCCCGAGTGGCCGAGCGAGAGCAGCGGCTGCACCTGCACCGTGGTCGGCGTCGCGAAGGCGCCCTTCCACGCTGCCTGATACGTAGTGAGGATCTGCGGCTCGACGATGAAGCTGAACGTGCCGCCGGTCGCCGTCAACACCGTCGCCCGCTGGATCAAGTTCGGCTGCGGATACGGCTGGTAGTAGATGGTCACCTGCTCACCGGCAGCGTGGCTCGAGACGACCCCGGTGAGCGTCACCTTCGTTCCGTAGGCCACGATCGGCGCGGACGCCGCCAGCGTCAGCGTCGGCGGTGCGCCGTTGACCGTGATCTTGCCGGTGAGCTTCGGATGCAGCTCGTCCTTGTAGTTGTACGTCCCTGCGGCGCGGAACGTGAACGAGTACTTCTGGCCCTGCTTGAGGATCGCCGACACGAACTGGCCGCCGGTGGCGAGCACCTGGTGCGTGTTGATGTCGCGGTTCACCCACGTGACCGTGTCGCCTTCCGTGATCGTCACGGACTTCGGGCTGAACGTAGAGCCGTAGATCGAAATCGTCTTGGTCGCCGCGGTGGCCGGGCCTGCAACCAACAAGGCCGTCACGGCGGCGAACGCGAGGATCAGCTTGCGCATGGAGCCTGCCCTGCCTTTCGAAGTCGAAGGAACACTCATCTCTCTTTCAGATGTTGCCCGCGCAGAGCACACAAATGCACGCTGGAGCGCGTGTTTTACTCAGGTCTGCGATGTCCTTACAGACACCGAACAGCCGGGCCCTGATCGCGGGTGGGACCGGCCGCGTCGGGGCGGCGATCACAGCCCGGCTCCGGGCTCTCGGCTACTCCGTCTTCCCGGCCGGACGTGCCGACGGCGACCTGCGCACGCCGGCGGGAGCCCATGCGCTCGTCGACGCCGCGGTCGCGAAGCTCGGCGGCCTCGACCTCGTCGTCCAGGCGGCCGGTGACGGCTTCGCACCGAAGCCGTTCGACGAGGTGACGGAGGAGGACTGGGACGCGGCCATGGACGTCACCGCGAAGGGGACGTTCTTCCTCGCGCAGGCGGCCGCCCCAGCGCTGCGGGAGTCGCGTGGGGCGCTCGTGATCGTGGAGGACGTCGCCGCCTATCGCGCCTGGCCCTCGTTCGCGGCGCACAGCGCCGCCAAGGCGGCCCAGGCGATGCTGACCCGGGTGCTGGCCCGTGCCCTCGCCCCGGAGGTGCGCGTCTGCGGCGTCGCGCCCGGCGCGGTCGCCGTCGAACCGGGCCAGGAAGAGCGCCGCGCGGCCGAGACGCTGGTCGGGCGGGTCGGCCGTCCAGAGGATGTGGCAGAGGCCGTCGCCTACCTGGCGGGCGCCTCATTCGTCACGGGAACCTCCCTTCTGGTCGACGGCGGCACCCTGCTCAAATCCACCGGAGGCGGAGAGCCGTAACACTCGATGATGGTGGGTGCGCTCTCACTCCGTACGATTCACCTCGTGACGTCCGACGGCGAGCTGATCCAGCGTGCGGCGGACGGCGACCGGTCCGCGTTCGAGGACCTCTACCGCCGGTACGCGCGGCCGGTGTTCGGCTTCGCGCTGCGGCGGCTCGGCGATCGCGGGCGGGCCGAGGACGCCGTACAGGAGACGTTCGCCTCCGTCTGGCGGTCGGCGGCCTCCTACAAGCCCGAACGCGGCCCCGGTGCGCCGTGGCTCTACGCGGTTGCCCGGAATGCGATCGTCGATCGCGCCCGCGGTCGAACAGACACGCCGGCCGAGGTGCCCGACACTGCCGCCGAGGGGCCGGGCCCGCCGGAGCTGGCCGAGCAGAGCTGGACGGCCTGGCGCGTGCACCGCGCGCTCGAGGAGCTGCCGGAGCGCGAGCACGAGGTGATCGCGCTGGCGTACTGGAGCGGACTGTCGCAGAGTGAGGTGGCGGACTACCTCGGCATCCCACTCGGCACGGTCAAGACGCGAACGCGCGCGGCGCTCGCGCGCCTCGCCGACCTGATCGGCGACGACCTGGAGGCGACGTGACCGACTTCCGTGATCTGGTTGACCCCGGCGACCTCTCGCCCGAGGAGGAGAAGCGCCTCCGCCGCGTGCACGAGCTGCTCGTGCAGGCGGGGCCGCCGGCCGACCTGCCGCCCACCCTGCTCGACCCGCCGACCCGGCCGACCGAGGCCGACGTCGTCCAGTTCCCGCTGCTCCCGCGGCGCCGGTTCACGCCGGTCGCGGTCGCAGCCGCCGCGTTCGCGGTCGCCGCGTTCGGCGGCGGCTACCTGTTCGGGCACTCCAAGGCCAAGCCGGCAGCGTTCGTCGCCCAGCAGGTCGTGCCGATGCACGGCCACGCCGCCAACGCGGTGCTCCGCATCGCCCCGCGCGACAACGTCGGCAACTGGCCGATGCAGATGGAGGTGAGCGGCTTGCCGGTGCAGCAGAACCGGAACTCGTACTACGAGCTCTGGCTGACGCGCAACGGCCGCCCGACCGAGCCGTGTGGACAGTTCCGCGTGCACTCGAAGACGACGCGGCTCACTTTCAGCGTCCCGTGGGCGTCGGGCGGGATCGACGGCTGGGTCGTGACGGTGCAGACCCCCGGCCGGCAGGGGCCCGGTCCGGTCGTTCTCAGCACCTAGGCGTCGAGGCGCAGGTCCTCGAGGTCGATGTCGCGCTGGACGCGCTGCATCACCGCCTCCGTGATGATTCCCTCGTTCCGGAGGCCGACCACCGCACGGCGCTCGGCGTCGAGCAGCTCGCGGCGGAGACGCTGATACGCCGCCGAGCGCTCTTCGATCCCGTCACCGTCGGCGCCCTCGTAGCGTGCGCGAAATCGGTTCGTGCGGAAGCGGTACTGCCCGCGCATCCGCTCGAGCGTGTCCTCCCGCACCCAGTCCTCGTCTGCGAGCTCCTCGAGCCGCTCCAGCGCCGCCTCGGCCGCCCGGATCCGCGCCTTCGCGTCCTCGCGCTCGGCGCCAGCGTCGTCGGGGATGCGCAACGCCCGGATCAGCACGGGCAGCGTCAGGCCCTGGCCGACCAGCGTCACGAGGATCACCGCGAACGTCAGAAAGATGATCAGATCCCGGTCCGGCAGGTTGATCGGGAGCGCGAGCGCCGCTGCGAGTGAGACGGCCCCGCGGATCCCGGCCCAGGCGATCACGGTCGGGTACTGCCACGGTGGATACGGATCGCGCTCTCGGACGCGTCGGAAGAGGAACCTCGGCACGTAGGTGAAGATCGGGAGCGCAACCAGTCTGAGCACGATCACCGCTGCCGTCACGTACACCGCGTCGGCGATCAACGAACCGGTCACGTTGAGCCGGTCGAGGATGCCGCGGAGCTGCAACCCGACCAGCGCGAACAGCAGTGCGTTGACGACGTAGACGAGGATCTCCCAGAACGCGTTGCCCGAGAGCCGGGTCTCGACGGTCGTGAGCTGCGGCGTGTACCAGCCCATGTAGACGCCGATCGTGACGGCCGCGAGCACCCCGGAGACCCCGAGCGCTGCCGCAGGCAGGTAGGCGAGGTAGCCGGAGAGGAGTGCGAGCGCCACCTCGGTCGGGGTGTCGTCGACGCGACGGCGAACCTGCCGCACCACCCAGGCCACCGCGAGCCCGACGGCGAGTCCGCCGATCACGTTCAGGAAGAGGCGGCCGGACGCGCTCCAGAACGAGAAGACACCGGTGACCGCGGCAGCGACGGCCGTCTTGTAGAGCACGAGCGCGATGCCGTCGTTGACGAGGCTCTCGCCCTCGATGATCGCGATCACCCGGCGGGGCGCGCCGACGCGCCGGGCCACCTCGGTCGACGCGAGCGCATCCGTCGGGGAGACGATCGCGCCGAGCGTGAACGCGCCGCCCCAGGAGAGACCGCCGATCGCCTCGTGGGCGACCACGGCGACGCCGCCGGTGGTCGCGGCCACGAGCCCGATCGCGAGCAGCGAGATCGGCCGCAGGTTCGTCCGGAGGTCGCGCAGGCCGGTGAAGAAGGCCGACGAGTAGAGCAGGGGCGGCAGGATCGCGACCAGCACGAGATCCGGCGGCAGCGTGAGGTGGGGCAGGCCGGGAACGAACCCGAGCACGAGCCCACCGCCGACCAGCAGGATCGACGGCGGCAGTCGCTGCGAGGCCGCCGCCACGAGCAGCACGCCGAGCGCCGCCAGCAGCAGGAACAGCTGCAGCTCGTCGTGCGCCGTGAAGTTCATCCGCCGAGCCTAGAGAAACGAATCCGGCCGGCACCGCAATGGCGCCGGCCGGATCTCGCAGTGACTTACGCCGCGTCGGCGAGGTCTTCGTTCAGCGCGAGCCGGCGCAGGGCGTCGGTCTCGATCTGACGGACCCGCTCACGCGTGAGGCCGAGCTGCTTGCCGATCGCCTCGAGCGAGGCGGGGCCGTCGCCGACGAGACCGAAGCGGAGCTCGACGACGTCACGCTCGCGATCCGGCAGGTTCGCGACGGCCTGGCGCACCGCCAGGTCGCGGAGCGAGGCCGAAGCCTCCTCCTCGGTCGACGGGCCGGTGCCGGCGATCAGATCGCCGAAGGACGCGTCGCCGTCGTCGCCCACCGGCATGTCGGTGGAGGCGACCGCGCGGGCGGCGGCCATCACCTCGTGCACGTGCGTGATCGGCAGCTTCGAGTGCTTCGAGATCTCCTCCGGCGTCGGCTCGCGCTCGAGCGTCGCGACCAGCTCGCGGCGTGCGCGGGCGACCTTCTGCTCGCGCTCGACGACGTGCACCGGAATGCGGATCGTCCGGGACTTGTTCGCGACGCCGCGCTGCACGGCCTGGCGGATCCACCAGGTCGCGTACGTGGAGAACTTGAAGCCCTTGCGCCAGTCGAACTTCTCGGTTGCGCGGATCAGGCCGAGGACACCCTCCTGGACGAGGTCGCCCAGGGTGATGCCCTGCGTCTGGTAGCGCTTGGCGATCGAGACGACGAGGCGGAGGTTGCAGTTGATCATCCGCTCCTTCGCGGCCATGTCGCCGCGCTCGATGCGCTTGGCGAGCTCGACCTCCTCCGCCGCGGTGAGCAGCGGGTAGCGGCCGGCCTCGTTGAGGAACATCTGGAACGAGTCGGTCGTGTAGAGGCCCTCGCCGATCGGAGAGGTCGAGCGCCAGCTCGTCCTCCTCCTCGGTCTCGGGGGCAGCGCCGTGCGCCTCGAGCTCGTGCTCGAGCGCCTCGGCCTCCTGCTCGTCGAGATCGTGTGCCAGCACCGAGTCGGCGACGTCGGCAGGGGTGATCGACCCCTGCTCGTCGCGGAGGCGCAGCAGCTGCTCGAGGGCTTCGGCGACAGCCGTGGTCATGCTGAGTTCGGTCAACGTGCTCCTTCTTGTCTTCGAGGAAGACGGGCGCGCGGATTGCCTTCTGCGCACCTCTGTCGAAGATGAAAACGGCGTGGATCCGGAGCTATTCCCCCTGGCGACCAGAACTTAGTGACATTTTGTTACAAGAGTGTTAGGCTTGGGGCGCAGGCCGGTTAAGGCGCCAAGCGGCCGTTCTGCCACGAACGCCGCGTGGGTGACCGGCATCAGCTCGGCGAAGAACGCCTCGACCGCGTCGGCGTAGCGCCGGATCTCGAGCTGGGCGAACTCGGAGTTCCGCAGCGAGACGAAGTTCATCAGCGCCCGGGCGTTGACCGTCCAGTAGAACTGGGTGTAGGCGCCCGACGGGCATGACCGCCCGGGCCAGCTCGCGGGCGACGCCCGGCCTCGACCAGGCGGGTGTAGGCGGCGTAGGCCTGCTCGTAGACCGCCTCGAGCTCGTCGCGCGTCTCCTCGGCGAGCTCCGGCGTCGACCGGCTCGAAGCGTGTAGGCGCCCGGCTTGCCGACCTGGGAGCGCACGTCGCCGGCTGCCGGGACGTAGAAGTCGTCGGTCGCCTTCGCATATCTCATGCTGAACTCGTTGAACGAGTTGTGGACGACGATCCCGTTCGCGACGAAGTTGTGCCAGGGCCCTTCGATGCTGAGGTCGTAGGTCTGCCGCAGGCCGACGTACGCGATCGCGACGACCCGCACGGGATGTGCGGTGAGCCGTGAACCCTGCGCGAGTGCGAACCTCGATGTCCTCGACAAGACCGACTCGGTCCGCGAAGCGCCGCATGAACGCAAGCTCGGTCTCCCGCGTCGCGATGTACTCGCTGGTGACAGCCATCGCAGACGGCTGATCAGGTTGCCGACGTCCCGCGCTCGGGCCGGCTCGAGCCAGACCGGAAGGATGTGATGGGCGTGCAGCTTGCCCGCCACGCGCGCGACAGCCCTGACAGGTGTAGTCGTACTGCGAGTGAACCTTCGGGCGCGTGAGCGGTCGTCCAGGCGGCGATCGTCGCGCGGTCGGTCGCTCACACCGCCCGCGCCAGAAGTTGCTGGCCGCGCCCGAGCGAGCGGCGCGGATCGCTTCGAGGTGTGCGGCGCGAATGGAGCAGATCGATCGAGTAGCCATTCTTGCCCTTGTTCCACGGAGCCGTACCCCTCCGCTCCTCGGCGCTGAACGACAGGTCATGACGTGCCAGCCACTTTCGGATCGTGTGGTAGCTGCAACCCGCAGCTCGACGCGATCTCGCCAACCGAGAGACCCTCCGACCGACGCGCCGCGAGCCAGTCGCGATCTTGATGGACGGCAACCCCATTCACCATCAGCGAACACGTGCGTCGTCATCGACGCCGCGTCGCCTTCCCCGTCGAGACCGACGGCCTCCCTCATGCGCTGCCAGCCGTCGCAGTCAGTAGGCGGTGGTTCTCGGTAAGGGTGATCTGTTTGCCGTCTGCCAGCGTCAGGCGTAGACCGGCTGGATCGCCCTTGTCGATGACGTCGCAGATGTGGCCGTGAGTGAATTCGCCCGTAGCTCTCGTCCAGAACACGAACTCGCATCCGTCGCACGCGCCAGCGCGCGTCCCGGAGACCGTTCGAGCCAGCCAAGGTAGAGCGGACAGCCCGCCGCCCTGACGCCGAGCTCACGAGCGATGCGCCTGACCGATCGCCCCTCGGCCGCGCAGCTCACGAATCCTTTCCCGCTCGTCTGCCGGAACGCGTGTCCGTCGCGCTCGCCGCAATCCCACATCTGCCAGAACTCATCGACCGTCTTGCCGCACGTGTGCATGACCGTTGACGTCTACGAACGTGACCTCGACATCACCGGTCAGGCACCCGATCCGGTGCCTGAACCATTCCCGGGCGACGAAGATCGGGCAGCGGATGTGGAAGCGGAACGCGTTGTGCTCGAACGGCGAGCCGTGCCGGTCGCGCATGAGGAAGCGGATCAGCCCTTCGTCGGAGGCGTCCATCTCCGTCCTTGCGCCGCGCGAACGACACGCGGGCGCCGTTGACGACCGAGAGGTCGTCCGCGAGCGCCCCGTCGAGCCGGACGAAGCCGTGGTCGAGGACCCTGGTCGTCTGGTCTGGAGTCGTCTCGGTCACCGTCAAGGCTCGCGGACCCTAGTCCGCGTCCCGGACGGAATCGATTCCTGCTAGTCTAGGCACCGTGATCCGCATCGGCACCTCGGGCTGGTCGTATCCGTCCTGGCGGCCCGGCTTCTACCCCGACGACGCTGCAGCCCGGCCGAGTTCCTGGGCTTCTACGCGGAGCACTTCGACACGGTCGAGCTGAACGTCGACCGGGTACCGGCTACCGAGCGAGGATCAGTTCCGGCGCTGGGCCGAGGCGGTGCCCGACGGCTTCCGTTTCGCGGTGAAGCTACCGCTCAGCGGCTCGACCGGGTGACGCCGTTCCTCGAGCGCGTGCTCGCGCTCGGCGACCGGCTCGGGCCGGTGCGCGTGGTCGTCGAGGCGGCGCGCGACGACGGGCTCGTCGTCGTTCGTCGAACGGCTCGGTGCCGGACGGCGTGCGAGCTCGCCTGGGACTTCCGCCACGAGACGTGGGACGGCGTCGAGGGACTCGTGCGCGTCGACGACCCGACGGCGGAGCCGTTCCGCTACCTCCGGCTGCGCGAGCCGCCGTACTCCGACGAGCAGCTGCGCGAGGCGGCCACGAGGACGTGCGCGACCCCGCGTACGTCTACCTGCGCCACGAGGACGAGCCGACCGCCCCCGCGTATGCCGAACGTCTGCGCGCGTTTCTCTCCTAGAGCAGGTTCCTGGCACCGAGGTGCCGGGCAACGACTCGACGTCGGCTAGTAACCCGCCGCGGCCCCGGCGCGGGCGCGGTGCGCGCCGGACTCGAGGATCTCGCTCACCTGGTCGACGGCGAAGCGCAGCTCGTCGTCGGTGGTGAAGAAGTGCGGCCCGAAGCGCAGGCCGGCGTCGGGGCGGTAGTCGCAGATGATGTCGCGCGCGGCCAGCTCGGCGTGCACCGCGCGGAAGTCGGGCACCGAGAAGACGACCGAGCCGCCGCGAATGGACGGGTCGCGAGGTGAGGTGAGCTCGAAGCCGGCGGCATCGACCAGGTCGACCAGGAACGCGGTCTGCCGCATCGAGTTCTCGCGGATCCGGTCGACGCCGATCTCGGCCACGATCTCGTAGCCCGCGCTCGCCGCATACAGGGCCGGCACGTTCGGCGTCCCGGTCAGAAAACGCGCGACGCCTTCCGCGTACCGCATCTCGGGCTCGAACGCGAACGGCTCCGCATGAGCCTGCCAGCCCGCAAACGCAGGCTCGAGCCGCTCGGCCAGGTCGGGGCGCACGTACAGCCAGCCCGCTCCCGGCCCGCCGCACAGCCACTTCACAGAGCCGCCGACGCAGAACTCGACGCCCAGCGCCGTCACGTCGAGCGGCACCGTTCCGGCGGACTGGTACGCGTCGAGACAGACGTACGCACCGGCTTCGTGGGCGCGCGCCACGATCCGCTCGACGGGTTGGATCTCGCCGGTCTTGTAGAGCACGTGCGACACCGGCACGAGCAGCGTCCGCTCGTCGAGGGCGTCGATCACGGCGTCGGCGTCTGCGCAGACGACGACCTCGGCGCCGAAGCGTGGACCAGGCCTGCTGGACGTAACGCACCGACGGGAACAGGCCCTCCTCGAACACGATCCGGTTGCGCGGCGGCGTCAGGTCGAAGCACGACAACACGATCGCCTCCGCAACGGTGACGTTCTGGTGCATGACGACCGTGCCCGGCGCCGCGCCGATCACGCGGCCGAGCAGATCGCCGACGGTCAACGGCGTCGCCCACCAGCCCTCGCCCCAGGCGCGCGCACCGCGCGTCGCCCACTCGTGCGCATAGCGGCGAAGGCGCGTCTCGGCCTCGGCCGGCATCGCGCCCAGCGAGTGGTTGATCAGGTACGTCGTCGACTCGAGGATCGGGAAGCGATCGCGGTAGTCGAGCAGCTCCACCTGCTGAGCTTAGAAGCTCTCACACGATGATGTTCGTCGATCCGGGTGCGATCGGCGAGTGCGATGCAAGGACGCAGGGAGACCCGATAGTCGCACTATCGGGTCTCCCGAGGACGCAGCAGCGTGCCGCCGAGCGTGGCCGGGCGACACAACGGTCATCGTGTGAGAGCTTCTAGAACTTCCATACCGCGTTGCCGGTTGTGTGCGAGATCCACACACGACCGCCGACCGGCAGCACGACGATCGGCGCCCGGCCCGGCCGCGAAGGACCGCACGACTTTCGCTGTCTTCGGATCGATCACGACGACGGCGTTCGCGTCGATGCACGGCACCCAGAGCTGGCCGTTGACGACGGCCGAGCCGAGCGGGTTGCGTTTGACGGGCACGCGCGCCAGCACCTTCAGCGTGCCCGGGTCGACTCGGGCGACAGTGTTCGTCTCCTCCGATACCCACAGCGACCCGTCGGCGAGCGTCACCCAGTCGGCGCCGGGCAGCGCGACCGAGCCGGTGACGCGGTTCGTCCGAGGATCGATGCGGACGAGCTTCCCGAGTGTGTGATCGGTCACCCAGAGCGATCCGCCGATCGAGCTGAGGCCGTTCGGCTCGACGCCGACCTTGATCGTCTTCACGACGCGCGTGCCCGTGATCCGGGAGACGTCCCGTCTCCCGAGTTCGGCGACCCAGGCAGAGCCGAACCCCCACTCGACGTCGTACGGTGCAGTGCCGACGTGCACGGTCGCGGTGACGCGTCCCGTGCGCGCGTCGATCCGCGCGACGGACGAGGAGAAGTTCGCGACCGCCCACACCGCTCCGGGAGCGACGGCGAGGTTGAAGACGCGCGCACCGACCTTGATGCGCTTCTGCACCTTCCCGCTCTGCGGGTCGACGCGGACGACGTCGCCGAGGGAGAGGCCGCCGACCCAGACGCTTCCACCCGACGCCGCGAGGCCGTAGCTCCATTCGCCGACGTCGACCTTCGCCGCCGACGGCGCCGCCGCGAGCGCAGCGAGCAGCGTTGCGAGCAGGAGCCGCACCGATCGAGTGTGACCGCACCAGCCGGCCCGCGGCCACACTCGATCGGCGATTCAGATCAGCGCGGCGCGACCGCCTGGGTCGCAGGGCCCGGCACCGGCCGCGGCGGCGGCTTCGAGTCGACGAGGATCGCAGCGACCAGCAGCACGGCGACTCCGACGAGGCTCTCGCCGACGAGGCTGCGGCCGATGCGCGAGAGAAAGCCCGAATCGGCCCGCTCGAGCGCGGGCCCGATCGACGAACTGGTGGAACGCGCCCCACAGGAGGGCGACCGAGACGAGGCCGAGCTTGACGAGCAGCACGCGCCCGTAGCCGGCGGTCCAGAGATCGTGCAGGTGCGGCAGGCGCACGATGCTCAGATAGGTACCTGCGACGAGCACGAGCGCGATCAGCACCGTCGCGAGCCGCGAGAAGTGCAGGAACGCGGGCCGCCGCAGCGCCGGCGCACCGAACCAGAGCAGGCCGACCATCGCCGCCAGGCCGCCGATCCAGAGCGACGCGGCGGAGATGTGCACCCAGTCGGCGAGCTCGGTCTTCCACGAGGAGCCGGCGTCGACCGCATCGTGGCCGGACAGCGACAAGCCGCCGACGAGCACGATCGCGAGCGCGAACGCGGGCACCAGGAAGACGACGCGGTCGAGCAGCCACGTGAGGTAGACGAGCGCGAGCACGAGCGCGAAGCCGAGCGTCATCGACGACGAACGCCTCGCCGAACCGCGTCTGCGCCATCGGCGACAGGTCGCCGTAGAGGAACTTCCCGAACGGCAGCTGCAGCGCGTCCTCGGCGCGAAGCGAGAACGCCGCGATCCCGGCCTGCAGGCTGACGACGCAGCCGATCCCCGCTGCGACGGCGATGCGGCGCTCGAGCTCGCGCGGCACGGCGAGCCCGCGCAGGCAGATCAGCCGGAAGCCGAGCGTTCCGATCGTGAGCGCGAGCCCGAGGAACCAGATCCAGCGGACGATGTGCTCGGTGCGTGGTCGGGCCGCCCGCGCCGTACGCCTCCGTCACCGGCGGCGCCGGGACGCGGACACCGAACGTCCAGACGCCCGAGACGACGTGCGAGTCGGCAGAGATCGCCTGCCAGCGAACGGTGTACGGGCCGGCCGGGAGCTTCCTCACGGCTCGCGATCGACACTCGTGCCGTCGACGCGTGACGCGCCGGCGAAGTTCCGTCCGTGGCCGTTCAGCACGCTGGACCGCGCCCGGCAGGATCGTCACGTGCTGGTCGAAGTTCAGGCGTGATCGTGCGCCGGCCCCTGCTGCAGCTCGTGGCCGAAGTGAGGCATCGTCGAACGAAGCGTCGCGTGCGCGGCCGCGGCCGCGGGGAACGCGAGCGCGACGAGCGCGACGGCGACGACGCGTCTCATCGGTGCTCGACCCCGGCGAGCGGCGACAGATGGCCGAACACGGGAGCGACGTCGCGGTCGCAGTAGAGCATCACCGCGACTGCGACGATCGAGGCGGCGAAGACCGACTGCAAGGCAGCGGAGCGGGGCCGCCAGACGAGCGCCAGCGGAACGATCGCCGCGATGAGGAACGTCCACCCGAGCAGGTGGTGCAGGAACGCCGAGCGGGCGAAGAACCACGGGTTTTGCTCGTGGACGATGAACGCGATCCCGGTGACCGCGAACGCGAGCGGCCACGTCAGCCTCCACCACGGCGACTTCAGCCGGCCGTGGACGAGGCCGAGCTCGGCGCCGCCGGCGAGCATCAGCACCTCGGCCCAGGATCCGTGCGCGTACATGTGGATCGACGAGTTGGTGAAGAACGCCATCACCGGCCAGAGGAAGACGCCGAGCGCGAACGCGAGCGCCCGGCCAGAGGTACTTCCGCCACGGCGCGCATCCGCCAGACCTCGGTGCCGACGATCGCCTCGCAGAGCAGGCACAGACCCGACGAGCAGGATCCCCGTCGCGAAGAGCCAGTGCACCATCTCAGCCCGAGGCAGCACGGTGAGCCTCCAGATCGGCGAGCAGGGGCCGCGCCACGACGAGCGTGAACACGATCCCCGCCAGGACGACGAGCAGCGGCGGCTCGATCAGGAGCCACCAGAACCCCTGCCCGTGCGGATGCAGCAGCGTGACGCGATCCGGCTGCACGACCGCCCAGACGAGGCCCGCGGCCGACGTGACCGGCCCGAGCAGCGACACGACCTGGGCGCGCCAAGACCGCGCGACCTCCGAGGCCGGTAGTTCGTGAGCGTATGAACCTTGCATATCTCCCTCCGCGAAAGGTCGAGAACGACACGGTCACCCGCGGACGGTTCGTGAGCGCAAGCAACAGACTGTTACGTGCGCGGTTGGAGCCCTGAGCCCGCGGGTTACGCGGGCAGCGGGGGCGGCCGGGACTCGAACGCGAGCCCGAAGCGGCGGCGCGGAGCAACGTCGGCTGCTGCGCGCGGACGCCGGGCCGGCGGCGCGAGCGTCGCCGTCAGCAGGCGGCGTGCGCGCGCGAGCGTGCGGCATGCATAGTCCTCGACCTCGTGCAGCCAGCGCGCGAAGCGCCACGCAACGGCGACGAGCACCGACACTGCGGCGAACACCGGCAGCGCGTAGCTGTGCAGCCACGGCGTGAACACGGCCCACCGGCCGGCCGCCGCGCTGTCTGCATCCGAATGGACGAGATAGAGCAGAGACGTCGCGGCGAACGACGCGAGCCAGATGCGCGGCGACAGCCCCGGCCGAAGGCGCGGGGAGCGCGATTCGTGCCGGTGCCCGAACGCATCGAGCAGGCGCTCGCCCGCCTCGGCGGCGGCTCGCGCCCGGACGATCCGCGCGAGCAGGGCGGCCAGCGCGAGCGCGACCGCGGCCTTCAGGCCGAGCAGCAGGTACGGGTAGTACTCCGCACCGGTCGGCGCCAGTGGCTTGACGTGGAGCGCCCGATCGACGCGCGTGGTCGCGCTCCGGCCGACGACCTCGGCGACCAGAACGAGCAGGGCAAACGTCACGGTGCCCCGGCGGCGAAGCATGGTCGAGATCATACGCCCGCCCGGGCGGGCCGGGTCTACGGGCTCCAGAAGTTGAGGCGCGTGGGCGGCCAGTAGTCGACCACGACCGGCCCGACGAGGCTGGAGCGCTGCACCGGGCCCCAGGAGCGCGAATCGCAGGAACTGCCCCGGTTGTCGCCCATCATGAAGTAGGAGCCCTTGGGAACGTGCCAGGTGCGGCCGCGGAAGGAGAGATCCTGGGCACGGGCGGCCGCCGAGACATACGGCTCCCGCAGCTCCTTCCCGTTCACCCAGATGTGGCTCTGGGCGTCCTCGTGGATCGTGTCGCCCGGCAGCCCGATCAGGCGCTTCACATACGTTCCCGCCGCGCCGCAGCGGGCTGCCGCGGCCTCGGGCGCCTCGAACACGACGATCTGCCCGCGGGCCGGGTCGGAGAGGCGGTAGCAGAGCTCGCAGGCGATCACCCGGTCCGAGAAGTGGGCGCGGCAGCCGACGGCCGGCCGGGCGCAATGCAAGGTCGGCTCCATCGACTCGGAAGGGATCCGGTACGGCTTCGCGACCTCGGCCTCGAACACCAGCACGAGCGCGACGGCGACCACGATCGTGATCACCCAGTCGAGCACCTTGCGCCACGGCGCCGGGATCCGGTCCCTCAACTTGGCACCGAGCACGGCGCCACGATAGCGAGCCTGGAACAGCCCCCCAGACGCCCCCGCCCTCAATCACAGAGCCGTTTCTGCCGATGACTGGTCGTGCGGCGAATGGCGTCAACGTGATCGAACCTCGCAGGCCTACCCCGGGTTGGGCTGCGCGCCCGCTGCTGGCGTGGTCCGTTCGCGCCCTCGTGCTGCTGGCGCCGCTCGTCGCCTCGTTCGCGTTCGTGCGGTTCGCAAGCGCATGGTTGAAGCCGCCGACCAGCTCGCTCGCGCTCTACCTGGCCTGGTGGTTCGGCTTGAGCGGAGGGGCCACGGTCGTCCTGTTCGCCGTCTCGCGGCTGACTCGCCGCCTCCTCCCGCTCGCCGCGTTGCTGAAGCTGTCACTGATCTTCCCGGACGAGACGCCGTCCCGGATGCAGACGGCCTTGCGAGCCGGCAGCGTCGACACCCTGGAGAAGCGCCTCGCGCTCGTACGAAAGGCCAAGGCTGCGACGACGCCACGTGAGGCCGCGGCGGTGTTGCTCGAACTGATCAGCGCCCTCGACGTCCACGACCGCCTGACCCGTGGTCATTCGGAACGCGTCCGGGCCTATGCCGTGCTGATCGGAAAGGAACTTGGACTGCGGAAGGACGAGCTCGAACTGCTCAACTGGGCCGCCCTTCTCCACGACATCGGCAAGCTCGAGGTCGAACAGGGAATCCTGACCAAGACCGGCCGGCCGTCCGCGGAGGAATGGCAGGTGCTCCGCCGGCACCCGCTGTTCGGCGAGCAGCTCACCGAACCACTCCGGGATTGGCTCGCGGGCTGGCAGGCGGCAGTTGGTCACCACCACGAGCGCTGGGACGGCAAGGGCTACCCGCGGAACCTCAAGGGCGAGGAGATCCCGCTCCCGGGGCGGATCGTCGCCGTTGCGGACGTCTTCGATGTGATCACCTCCGCACGTTCGTATAAGGAGGCCGGCAACAGCGTGGACGGCCGGCAGGAGATCGCCCGCTGCGCAGGGAGCCAGTTCGACCCGCGCGTCGTCCGGGCGTTTCTCAACGTCTCCCTCGGGCGGATGCGGGTGATCATGGGGCCGCTCTCCTGGCTCAGTCACATCCCGTCGCTCGGCCGGATGCCGCTGACCTCGACCGTGGGGACGTTCGCGGGGACGCTCAGCGTGTTCGCGACCGCCACGGCGAGCGGCGCGCTCGCCCACCAGGCGCCCAGCCCAGCGAAGACCACGTCCACCGCGGCAGTCGCCCGTCCGCACGACTCGTCGCCGCCGCCCCCGGTACCGACGATGCATCGCCGGCGAACACCCACTGGGCTGGCGGCCCGCGCGCACATCTCGGCAGCGGGGCCGTTCGTCCTGACGCCCCCACACGTGCCCGCTCCGACGGCGCCGGCGACACCCGCGCCGCTCAGCCCCGTAGCCGAGACACCACCGCCGGCGATCACGTCGGCCGAGCCGGCTCCGAGCACGCCGGAGGCGGTGCCGGCGAAGCCGACGCCCACTCCGACTCCCCGGCCTCCTCCGCCGCCAACGACGACGACTCCGCATTCCCCGCTGCCCGCGCCACCCGCGCCCATACCCGCTCCGCCGGCGGCTCCGCCCCACCTCGCCTTCACGACGGAGCCGGGCGGGCTCGCCGCCGGAACGACCACCCAGATCCAGGTGACGGTCCAGGACAAGGCGAACCAGCCTGTGACCGGCGACAACTCGACGGCAATCACGCTTTCCCTGATCGAGAACCCGGCCGGGGGCACGCTCGCGTGTACGAATCCGGGGGGTACGGGCCCGGTGGTCGTCCAGGGCGGGGTCGCAACCTTCACCTGCGGACTCGAGCGAGCGGGGAGCGGCTACATGCTCGGCGCAGACGACACGACGGGCGCGTCGCCGCATCCCTACCCTGCCGCCCGCAGCGACACGTTCGCCGTCACCTCTGGCGCACCGGCTCAGCTCCTGTTCACCGGCCAGCCCACGGGAACGACCGCCGGCTCGTCGATCGCGCCCGCCGTTCGCGTGACGCTCGAGGACGCCTACGGGAACACGGTCGACGCCGACAACACCACCAACGTCACGCTCGCCCTCGGCGCCAACCCTGGCACGAGCACACTCGGCGGCACGCTCACCCGCACCGTCAGCGCCGGTGTCGCTACGTTTGCCGACCTGACTGTCGACGACGTCGCCACGGGCTACACGCTGACCGCGACCAGCAGCCCGGCCCACCCGCCCGTCGACAGCGACCCCTTTGACATCGCGCCCGGCCCAGCGGCGCAACTCGTGTTCAGCGGCGAGCCGACGGACACCGCGCCCGGAGACACGCTCACGCCCGCGGTCGAGGTCACCATCGAGGACGCCGCAGGCAACGTCGTCGCCGCGGACAACAGCACGACGGTCACGCTCGCTCTCGGCAGTAACCCGGGCGCGAGCACGCTCGGCGGCACGCTCACCCAGACCGTGAACGGCGGCGTCGCCACCTTCGGCGACCTGACCCTCGACAACCCGGGGACGGCATACACGCTGGCCGCGACCAGCAACCCCACTCTCGCCGGCGCGACGAGCAATCCTTTCGACGTGACCGTGGCCGGCCTCGTCGGCGAGACGCTCCTGACGACGAACCGGGCCCATCCGTGCACGAGCGGCTCCAGCTGTACGACCGCCAGCTTCGCGGCGACGCCCGGCGCGACGCTGCTCGTCGTCGTCCAGCGGGCAGGCTCGACCACGGCGTCGGACGGCATCTCCGGGATCATCGGTCCGGTGCTCGCGCCCGTTGCCGCTGCGGCCGTCGAGTACCCGACGCCCACGCAGCGCGACTACCTATTCGCGTGGACCGCGACCGCAGTCGGGTTGCCGGGGTCGTTGACCGTGCAGTTCGCACCAGGGAGCAACGCAAACCCGACCATCGTGGAGGTACTGCAACTGTCGGGGGTCAACCCGCTGGTGCCGATTGCCCAGGCGCCGACGAACACCGGGACCAGTGGGAACGCGTCGGCCACGCTCGCCTCGGCCGACCCCGCGAACGGCGAGGTGCTGTTGGTCGCCTTCCGCAAGGACAAGCCGCTGACGCCGCCCCTCGGGTTCGGCACGGTCGACGCGTACAGGTCAGGCAGCGACGGCGGCGACAGCTACGGCGTGTTCTTCAGCCCGTCCGCACGCGCGGCAACCACGATCCTCACGCCGGCCGGCGGCGGCAACGGCGGTTGGGGCACGATCGCGCTCGAGCTCAACCACAGCTGACGCGCGAGGTTCACCGACCTCGTATTGTCTATTGACAACTACGAGGGAAGGACGCGATTGCTGAAGAGCAGCGATTGGATCGCCTGGTACAACCGGATCCCGGGCTCGGAGGACCCCTATCTGCACGTCGCCGGCAAGGTCGACCTCGACCCCGGCTACAGCATCGACTTCGAGCCGGGCAACACCGGCCCCACCCCGATCGACTCCACCTACGCCCTGATCGTCTCGACGCGTCCCACGGGCGAATCGCCGGGCGGCCGGCGTGAGGTCTCGTGGGAGGACAACGTCGGCCAGGAAGTCCGGCACGTCCTGCTCCAGGGCGAGGTCGAAGCGGACATCTCGGTCCGGATCGTCACGTAGCGGTCGAGGTCGATCTCGAAGCCGACGCGCGGATTCGAACCGCGGACCCCTTCATTACGAGTGAAGTGCTCTACCAGCTGAGCTACGTCGGCGGGCCGCGCTCAGTGTAGCCGCGGCCCGGCCGCCCTTCTAGGCGGCGAGCTCGCGCGCGACCCGCACGAACAGGCTCTCCAGGGCGAGCTGTGCGGACAGCTGGAACTCCTCGAGCCGGCGCCACGTCTCGCGCACCTCTTCGACCGCGCGCTCCGCTCCGAGGAGTCGCTCGCGCGTCGCGTCGTCGCGCAGCTCCGCGAGCTTGTCGAGATGGATCGCCGCAGCGTCGGCGCCGACGGCGACCGCGACAAGATCGCGGTACCACGCACCGAGCTCCTCGAGCTGCGCGAGCAGCTCCTCACGCTCGGCGCCGCGCGCCGCGCGCTTGACCCGCTGCTCGGCTTCGCGCGCCGGCAGCTCGAGCTCGGCGATGCGTGCCTCTTCGAGGGCCCGCGCCTCGCCGCCGCGTTCCTGCGCGTTCGCGATCAACGCGGCCGCCGCCTCGTCCGGCTCGAACGCAGGATCGCGGTAGACCCGCCTCGCCTGCTCGATCAACGCGTCGCGACGGACGCGGGACGCCGGATCGAGGAGGCGGTCGGCCCGATCGATGCGACCACCCGCGGTGCGCGCAATCGCGGCGTGCTCGTCGTCGTTGAGCTGAGGCGCGCGCGCCGCGACTAGCTCGCGGATGGTCAGCTCCGACAGCCGCCGGAACGGCACGAGCTGGCAACGCGAGAGGATGGTCTCCGGCAGCGGGCCGAGGTCGTCGGCGATCAGGACGATCACCGCGTACGACGGCGGCTCCTCCAGATCCTTGAGCAGCGCGTCCGCGGCGTCCTCGTTGAGCAGGTGCGCGCGGTGGATCAGGTAGACGCGGCGATCGGCTTCGAACGGCCGCATGTGCAGGTCGCGGCGGAGCTCCCGGATCGCGTCGATGCGGATCATCTCGCCGAGCGCATCGAGCTCGTAGAGGTCGGGATGGAACTCGCGCTGCGTGCCAAGCAGCGTGCGTGCGAACGCACGCGCGACCTCACGCTTGCCGACACCCGGCGGACCGTGGAAGAGATAGCCGTGCACCGGCCCCTCGCGCAGCGCCGCATCGAGGAGGCGCGACGCGGCGGAGTGCTCAGAGAAGCGCGCGAACGTGGTCACGGATCTCCTTTGCGATCTCGTTGGGCGGGAGGGTTCCTTCGACTGCCACGATCCGGTCCGGCTCGGCCTCGGCGAGTGCACGATACGCCTCGTCGACCCTGCGCATGAAGTCGCTGCCCGCCCGCTCGATGCGGTCGTGGTGGCTGCCTCCGCGCCGCCGGGCCTCGTCCGGGTCGAGGAGGACGAGGAACGTCCGGTCCGGCAGCAGCGACCCCGTCACGAGCAGGCTCAGGTCGCGGACACGGGCCTCGCCGAGGCCGCGCCCCGCCCCCTGGTAGGCGACGGACGAGTCGAGATAGCGGTCGCAGACGACGTCCTCGCCGCGCTCGAGGGCGGGCCTGATCACCGCCGCCACGTTCTCGGCGCGCGCAGCCGCGTAGAGCGCCGCCTCGGCCCACGGGGACATGTCCTCGCCGTGCAACACGAGCTCGCGGACGCCCTCGGCGACCGGCGTCCCGCCGGGCTCCCGCGTCGTCAGCACCGCCCGTCCCTGCTCGCGGAGCCAGGCCGCGAGGAGCTTCGCCTGCGTGCTCTTGCCCGACCAGTCCACGCCTTCGAACGTTACGAACATCGCGATTGCCTAATCTACGCGGCCGATGCAGACGCTCGTGACCGGCGGTGCCGGGTTCATCGGCTCGAACCTCGTCGACGCACTGCTGGCCCGCGGCGACGAGGTCACGGTCGTCGACGACTTCGCGAGCGGCAGGCGCGAATACGTCGACCCCCGAGCCGAGCTGATCGAGCATGACATCTCGGCACCGTTCGAGACTGACGCCGAGGTCGTCTTCCACCTTGCCGCGCAGGCTGACGTCCAGACGTCGATGCGACGCCCCGAGCACGACGCAACCGTGAACGTGGTCGGAACGGTGAACGTTCTCTCGGCGGCGCAGCGCGCCGGCGCGCAGGTCGTGTTCGCGTCTTCCGGCGGCGCGGGTTACGGCGAGTGCCCCGGGCCGGTCGCAGAGGACTTCCCGTTCCTGCCGCTCTCTCCGTACGGGATCGCGAAGAAGTGCGGTGAGGAGTACGTCGCCGGCTGGAACCGCATCCACGGCACCTCGCACGTGTCGCTGCGCTTCGCGAACGTCTACGGGCCGCGCCAGGACTCGGGCCTCGAGGGCGGCGTCGTCGCCATCTTCCTCGAACGGATGGCCGACGGCCGCGAGACGGTGATCTTCGGCGACGGGTCGCAGAGCCGTGACTTCGTCTACGTCTCCGACGTCGTCGACGCGCTCCTGGCCGCCGTCGGCCACGGCGGCGGGCCCTACAACATCGGGACCGGCGTCGAGACGACGGTGGGCGGCCTGCACGACGCCTGCGCGCGCGTGACCGGGATCGACCGGCCGGCACGGCTCGAGGAGGCCAGGCTCGGGGACGTCCAGCGCTCGGCGCTCGACTCCTCGCGGGCCGCCCGCGAGCTCGAGTGGCACGCGCAGGTGGAGCTGGCCGACGGGCTCGCCCGGACGTGGTCCTGGATGCGGGAGGAAGCTCCCTGACCGCGCCGAAAACGGCGACCTGGACGCGCCGCTTCAACCCGACGCCCTGATTCGCCCGTGGCGCACCGCGACTCTCGTCGCGAGCCTCGTGGCGACCGTCGAGCTGATCGTCCTGATCGTGCTCGGCGTGGCCCTCCTCGCGAAACCGATCGCCCGCGCCGTCCAGCACCACGCGGTCTCCGCGGCGCTGACGCCGTCGAAGCACGCCGCCCCGGTGATCCACAAGAAGTTCGTGCTGTCGATCCCGCGACATGCGCGCTCGCAGCTCGGGGTGCTCGTGCTGAACGGGAACGGCCGCTCCGGCGCGGCGTCGAACGCCGCCGGCGTGCTCGGTTCGCTCGGGTACCACATTCGCGGCACGGCGAACGCGAAGCGGCAGGACTATGCGACGACCGTCGTCATGTACAAGCGCGGCTATGCCGGCGAAGGCCAGCGGCTCGCGCGCGACATGCACGTGAAGATCGTCGGGCCGCTCGACGGCGTGAAGGCCTCGGCGCTGCACGGCAGCCAGCTCGTCGTCGTGCTCGGCGCCCGCTAGCTCAGCACTTCGGCTTGCCCGTGTTGACGAGCGCGAGCGCTCGCCGGTAATCGTCCGGGCCTGCGCTCGGTCGCGCGTACTTGTCGAGCGCGTTGAAGCGGTAGAAGTCCTCCAGCGCTGCGCGGGCGCAGCCGTTGTCGAGCTCGAACCGCGCCTTTAACAGCCACCACTCCGGGTTCTCCGGCTCCTTCCGCGTCGCAAGCGCATAGAGCGACTGAGCCTGCGCGTACCCGTCGGTCACGAGCGCCTGGGCCCAGACAGCCTCTGCGCTGAGCGGATCGACCGATCTCGCCCGCTTCGCCAGCGAGATCGCGTGTGCCGAGCCGGCGCTGGCCTCGGCATCCGACGTCCAGCGCGCGCCGAGCCAGGGCAGGAGCAGCGATCCGAACGCGAGCAGCGCGGCTCCCGACGCGACCAGCACGGCAAAGCCCGACGCGCGGCGCCGCGGAGCAACCCGGCCCGCGACGGCGCCGGCCGCCAGGAACGCCGGCACGGAGACCGCAGCGAAGTCCCAGTCGACGTCCACGAGCGAGTGCAAGAGATACGCGGGGAGGATCAGCGCCAGCGCGAGCTCGGGGCCGGCCCGGCGGTGCCCCCGCGCGAGCAGCGCAAATGCTGCGGCCGCCAAGAGCACGACGCCGACGATCCCCGCCTCCGAGAGGAACTGCAGCGGCAGGTTGTGCGGCTCGATCGTCTGGTCGAGGTAGCTCGTGCGATAGCGCAGGTTCGTGAGCTGGAACGAACCGGCACCCGTGCCTGCGAGCCGGTGGTGCTCGAACCCGTCCCAGGCCTGCTTCCACCAGACCCAGCGGTAGTTCGACGCAGCCGACCCGAACCGCCCGCTCTGATTCGTGATCTGCGCCGAGCTCGTGAACGAGCGCCACGCGTGCCCGGCCTCGAGCGCGCCGCCCACCAGTGTGGCGACGACTGCGAGTGCCGCGAGCGCGAGCGCCGCGCGTCGCAAGGCGGGAGTCGGCTCCGGCGCCGGCACGCGCGAGAGCAGCGCTGCCGCGACCGCCCCGCCGACGAGCAGTGCGCCGAACAGCAGACCGTCGTGCCAGCGCGTGTGCAGGCTCTGGCCGTCGCTCGTGATCCCCGCCAGCGCGAACGACACGCCTGCGACGACGGCCGCAGGTAGGAGCGCCGCCACGAGGACGGCGGCCGACGGGAGCCGCTCGTCCGCGAAGACGAACCAGAGCGCGACCATCAGCGCCGCCACCGCCAGACCGCCGCGCGATCCCGTCAGCACGAGCGCGACGAGCCAGAAGTACGCCAGCAGTGTTCCCTCGACGCGCCGCCGCCAGAGTGCAAGCGGCAGTGCGAACGCGCCGAGAAGCGCGAGCTGGTTCCAGAGGCCGACCGGCGCGCGCAGGCGCGTCACGCCGGGCGGTCCGTAGTCGTACAGCGTCGGGATCACCTTGCCGAGCAACGCCCAGCCGGCGACCAGGCCGAGCAGAGCTGCCAGACCGAGTGCGAGCGTACGCGTGCGCGGCGCGAGCCAGAGGCCGAGCAGCGCGAACACGAGATAGACGAGCGAACGGTTCGCGTAGTCCCACGAGCGGTCCGGCAGCGTCGACCACGCGATCGAGACGGCGAACCACGCGGTGAGCGCAGCCAGCGGCACGAGCGCGAGCACGCCCCCGGGCGCGCCCAGCATCGCGCAGGCGGCGAGGATCGCGAGCAGCGCACCGCCGCCGAGCCACGGCAGCGAGCCGTCGAGCGCACCGCCGCCGAAGAAGAGCGCAGCGCCGGTGAGTACGAGCGATGCGGCGAGGGGCAGTTCCCGGATCGCCCGCATCCTGGGCGAAGCTACCATCCGCCCGTTCCGCTTACGAAAGCCTTACAGGGCGCGCGTACGCTCGCCGCTCCCAGCTTCGGCCCGCATCCGTGACCTCCATCGCAAAGGCGCTCGCCGCAGCCGCACTCCTCGCGGCGCTGCTCGTCGTGTCGCCGGTTCGTCCCGCCGCCGCAGCGACCCCCTGCTGGAAGACGCTCCTGAACGACTGGTACGACGGCCGGATCGACAACGTCTATCCCGTCCACTGCTACCAGGACACGCTGAAGCATCTGCCGGAGGACGTGTCCGTCTACTCGAGCGCCCGCGACGACATCCTCCGGGCGCTCCAGAGCGCCCGTGCCAAGCTGAAGGCGAGCCACAAGCCGGCCGGCGCGAATGCGCTCGTGCCCGCGCAGACGACGGGCAACAACGACACGACCTCGACGACCACGACGCCGGCCACGAAGGGTGGCGGGAAGGGCCCGGGCGGCACCGACGCGGGCGGCGGCAAGAACGGCTCCCCCGGCCGCCAGCCCGGCAAGGGCCTGCCCGGCGTCGCCCAGCAGCTGAACCCCTCGAGCCCGTCCTCGGTGCCGGTGCCGCTGCTCGTGCTCGGCGGCCTGGCCCTCCTGCTGGTCGCCGCCGGGGCCGCCGGCCTGATCGTGAAGCGCCTGCAGTCACGGCGCCCGGGTACCTGATCTTCCGGCCTCCGGACCGGGCCCGAGAGTCCGACAGGTCCCTTCCTTAAGGTTCCGAAGCTCGCCCTCGGGCCACCCGCCGCACTGCGGCTGGAGACCTCGGGAACCTAGAATTCAAGGTCGAAAGGAACCGCAGAATGGCGTCCCTAGAGCAGGCACACACCCTTCAGATCGATCCCGGCGACCTGGCCAACGCCGTCGCCGACGAGGACGCCAACCTGGCCGTCCGTCGCCACTTCACGATCGAAGGCCGCGATCCGTACGACGAGGTCGAGTGGGAGATCCGCGACGCGTTCATCCCGGGCAAGAACGGCCCGGCGTTCGAGCAGAAGAACGTCGAGTTCCCGAAGTTCTGGTCGCAGACCGCCACCAACATCGTCGCGCAGAAGTACTTCCGTGGCCGCATGGCGAGCCCGGAGCGCGAGCGCTCGGTGAAGCAGATGATCGGACGCATCGTCGGCACCGTCGGTGCCTGGGGGCGCAACGACGGCTACTTCGCGACCGAGGACGAGGCGCAGACGTTCGAGGGCGAGCTGAAGGCGATCCTGGTGAACCAGCTCGCCGCGTTCAACTCACCGGTCTGGTTCAACGTCGGCTTCGAGGAGAAGCCGCAGTGCTCGGCCTGCTTCATCCTCTCGATCGACGACTCGATGGATTCGATCCTCGACTGGATCCGGCGCGAGGGCATCATCTTCCGCGGCGGCTCCGGCTCGGGCGTCAACCTCTCGAAGCTCCGCTCCTCCAGGGAACAGCTGTCGAAGGGCGGGTACGCATCTGGCCCGGTCTCGTTCATGCGCGGCGCGGATGCTTCCGCCGGCACGATCAAGTCGGGCGGCAAGACCCGCCGCGCGGCGAAGATGGTCGTGCTCGACATCGACCATCCCGATGTCATCGAGTTCATCTGGTGCAAGGCGCACGAGGAGGAGAAGGCTCGCGTCCTCGAGGCAGCCGGCTACGATATGTCGCTCGACAGCCCAGACTGGGCGTCGATCCAGTACCAGAACGCCAACAACTCGGTCCGCGTCTCCGACGCGTTCATGGAGGCAGTCGAGGGCGACGCAGACTGGAACCTGACCGCGCGCACCGACGGCTCCGTCGTCGAGACGATCAAAGCGCGGAAGCTGCTGCACGACATGTCCGAGGCGGCCTGGCGCTGCGCCGACCCGGGCGTGCAGTACGACACGACGATCAACTCGTGGCACACGCTGCCGAACACGGGCCGCATCAACGCGTCGAACCCGTGCTCGGAGTACATGTCGATCGACGACTCCGCGTGCAACCTGGCGTCGCTGAACCTGATGAGGTTCCGCCGCGACGACGGCGAGCTCGACGTCGAGGCGTTCGAGCACGCGGTCGACGTCGTCTTCCTCGCACAGGAGATCCTCGTCGGCAACTCGAGCTATCCGACGCCCGAGATCGAGCACAACGCGAAGGCGTACCGGCAGCTCGGGCTCGGCTACGCGAACCTCGGCGCCCTGTTGATGGCCCGCGGCCTGCCGTACGACTCCGACGAGGGCCGGGCGTACGCGGCAGCGATCACCGCGCTGATGACCGGACGCGCCTACCGCAAGTCCGCCGAGATCGCCGGCCGGATGGGCCCGTTCCCGGGCTACCGGCCGAACGCCGGCGCGATGATCGGCGTGATCGCGAAGCATCGCGCGGCCGTCGGCAACATCGCAGCCTCCGAGACGGTGCCCACCGACCTGCTCAGCGCGGCTCGCAAGTCGTGGGACGAGGCGCTCGACCTCGGCGAGGTGAACGGCTTCCGCAACGCGCAGTCAACCGTGCTCGCGCCCGACCGGGACGATCAGCTTCATGATGGATTGCGACACGACCGGCGTCGAGCCGGACTTCTCGCTCGTCAAGTCGAAGAAGCTCGTCGGCGGCGGGGAGATCACGATCGTCAACAAGACCGTGTCCGCCGGCCTCGAGAAGCTCGGCTATGCGCCGAACGAGGTCGACGAGGTGGTCGCATTCGTCGACGAGCGCAACACCATGATCGGCGCCCCGTACGTGAAGAGCGAGCACTACCCGGTGTTCGACTGTGCGGTCGGCGAACGCGCGATCCACTACCGCGGTCACGTGAAGATGATGGGCGCGGTGCAGCCGTTCATCTCGGGAGCGATCTCGAAGACGGTCAACCTGCCCGAGTCGGCGACGATCGACGACGTCGCGCAGCTCTTCGTCGAGTCGTGGAAGCTCGGCGTCAAGGCCGTCGCGATCTACCGCGACAACTGCAAGGTCGCCCAGCCGCTCTCCGGCAAGAGCGAAGGCGGGGCGCAGCAGACCCTGTCGCCTCCGGGGCTCGTCTCGGCACCGAAGCGGCGGCGCCTGCCGGAGGACCGCACCGAGATCGGCCGCAAGTTCCGCGTCGGCGAGCACGAGGGCTACATCCACGTCGGCGTGTTCGACGACGGGACGCCGGGCGACATCTTCGTCGACATCGCGAAGGACGGCACGACGATGGCCGGCCTGATGAACTCGCTGATGATCGCGGTCTCGATGGGCCTGCAGTACGGCGTGCCGCCCGAGGTCTACGTCTCGAAGCTCTCCCATCTGCGCTTCGAGCCGTCAGGCCCGACCAACGACGCAGACATCCGGAGCGCGAAGTCGATCGTCGACTACATCTTCCGCTGGTTCGGGAAGAAGTTCCTCGACGTCGACCAGCAGGAAGAGGCAGGGATCCTCTCCGCGGAGGTGCGGGCGAACATGGCCGCCCGGTATGCGAACGGCGGCACGACTCCGGCGGCCGAGGCACCCGCACCGGGTCAGACGGCGCTCTTCAACTCCTTCGAAGACGCGATCGAGTGCAATCGCTGTGGCGGCCGCATGGTGCGCGCCGGCACGTGTTACACGTGCCGCGACTGCGGTACGTCCACCGGCTGCGGCTAGGCCTCCTCGTCTCGACGATCGACCGTGAGCGGGCCGCGAGAGCGGCCCGCTTCGTTAGGCAGCGCCGATCGGGGAGATCCTGGGTGTGTTTGTTAATTAAGCTTGCGCTTACGTTAGCGATTGCTTACACTCTCAAGCGTGGAGGCAACGCTGAAAGCAATCGCGGCGGCGCGGCGGCGGCAGATCCTGGCGCTGGTCCGCGACGAGGAGCTGTCGGCCGGAGAGATCGCCGCCCACTTCGACGTCACCCGGCCCGCGATCTCGCAGCACCTGAACGTCCTGAAGGAGGTCGGGCTCGTGAACGAGCGACGGAACGGGACGAGGCGCCTGTACCGCGCGCGGCCCGAGGGGCTTGCCGAGCTGAAGGCGTTCCTCGAGGAGTTCTGGGACGAACGGCTCGAGACTCTGAAACACGAGGCAGAGAAGGAGGAGCGGAGGAAGCATGGACGCGACAACTGAGAGCACGACGGTCGAGCGCGAGGTGGCGATCGCGGCCAGCCCGGAGACGGTGTGGGAGTTTCTCGTCGACCCGGACAAGATGACCCGCTGGATGGGTGAGGCCGCGACGTTCGAGCCACGCCCGGGCGGCCGCTACCGGGTCGGAGTCATCCCGGGCCACACGGCCTCCGGCGAGGTGGTCGAGCTCGATCCGCCGCACCGGCTCGTGTTCACCTGGGGCTGGGAGAAGGAGAGTGGCAGCGTCGTCGAGCCCGGCTCCACGACGATCGAGATCGAGCTCGTCCCGCAGGGAGGCGGGACGCTGCTGCACTTCACGCACCGCGACCTGCCGAGCGTCGAGGCGACGCAGTCGCACGCGCACGGCTGGGATCACTACCTGGACCGGCTGGTGTCGGCGGCGGGCGGCTCGGACCCGGGCCGCGACCCGTGGCTCGACGGCGACATGTCGTCGTAGCGGCGCTCGCGTGAACGGTGCCTGGCACCCCGGTGCCAGGCACCGGCTCCTACGGCAACGGCCAGGGCGAGCGCGCGGGCACGATCGGTGGACGGTCCGCGTACGCCTCTTGCGGCGAGGTCGTCTCGACCTCGACCGACGCGCCGTACTTGGCGGCTGCCGGCTCGACGGGATAGGTGATCGTCTCACCGGGCGAGCGCGTTCCGACCATCAGGATCGCGCACGGCTGGTCGCCGGCTCCGACGGTGATGTGCGCGGTGCCGGGCGGGCAATGGAGGTAGTCCCACGGCCGCAGGCGGCGCTCCTCGCCCTCGACGATCGCGATGCACTCACCCGAAAGGACGAGGAACCCTTCCTGGTTGTCCTCGGCGTGGTAGAAGCCGGACGACTCGCCGCGGCCGAGCACGTGGACGCCGATCCCGAGGAGCGCCGACGGCGCCGACGGGGACTCGAAGCTGCACCACGTCCCGCCGCCTTCGAGCGACGCCCAGCCGATGTCGGCGACGTTGACGACGAACCAGCCGTCGCCCGCAGGCACGAGTCCCGTGTCCGTCTGCTCGAGTCGGGCTTCTGCCATGGACGTGCAGCCTAAGCGGTGCGCCGCGCGGAGTCCCATGACTAGAGTCGGGCCGATGGAGCTTCGTCCGCTCGGCCACACCGGCGTCCACGTGAGCCCGCTCTGTCTCGGCGCGATGATGTTCGGCGCGTGGGGCAACACCGACCACGACGAGTCGATCAGGATCATCCACCGCGCGCTCGACGCGGGCATCAACTTCATCGACACCGCAGACGTCTACTCGCGCGGCGAGTCGGAGGAGATCGTCGGCAAGGCGCTCCAGGGTCGCCGCGACTCGATCGTGCTCGCGACGAAGGTGCACGGGACGATGGACGACCACGATGTGAACCAGAGCGGTAACTCACGGCGTTGGATCGTCCAGGAGGTCGAGAACAGCCTCCGTCGCCTGCAGACCGACTGGATCGACCTGTACCAGATCCACCGCTTCGACCCCTGGACGGCACACGAGGAAACGCTCGGGGCGCTGACGGACCTGCAGCGCGCGGGGAAGATCAGGTACTTCGGTTCCTCGACGTATCAGCCGTCGGAGATCGTCGAGGCCCAATGGATCTCGGAGCGCCGCGGCCTCGGCCGCTACGTGAGCGAGCAGCCGCCGTACTCGCTGCTCGCCCGCGGCATCGAAGCGGAGGTACTGCCGGTCTGCGCGCGCTACGGCTTCGCCGTGATCCCGTGGAGCCCGCTCGCCGGCGGCTGGCTGAGCGGCGCCTACCGACGCGGAGCGCAGACGACGAGCAGCCGTGCTTCGCGCATCCCCGCGCGCTACGACCTCTCGCTGCCCGAGAACCAGCGGAAGCTCGACGTGGTCGAACGGCTGGCCGAGCTGGCGCAGCAGGCCGACCTGAGCTTGATCCACCTCGCGATCGCATTCGTGCTCCGGCACCCGGCGGTCACGGCACCGATCATCGGGCCGAGGACGATGGAGCATCTCGAGAGCCAACTCGGTGCGGTGGACGTCGTGCTGAGCGACGACGTGCTCGACGCGATCGACGAGATCGTCCCGCCGGGGACGAATCTCAACCCGGCGGACGCCGGGTGGCGTTCGCCGTCGCTCGAACCGGCCGCGCGCCGCCGTCCCGTCTGACGATGGCGGAGACCCGGAGTTGGCGATGGGTCTCCGTTCCCGTCGTCGCCGGGGCCCTCGTCGCGCTCACCGCCGGGCTGCTCGCCGACCACGATCCGCGTGCGAAGGGCTACTTCCGCCTCTTCTTCTCCGACCCGGTCCACCTGAAGGCCGGTTTCGCGACAGCTGCGGCGGCGCTCGCGTGCTTCCAGCTCTTCACTGCGGCGTGGATCTTCCGCAAGCTTCCGTGGCACAAGCCGGCCTGGGTCAACCCGGTGCACCGCTGGTCCGGCCGGGCGGCGTTCCTGTGCACGCTCCCGGTCGCCTATCACTGCATCTTCAAGCTCGGCTTCCAGGACCCGAGCACCCGCGTGCTCGCTCATTCGCTCCTCGGCTGCGCGGTCTACGGCGCCTTCACGGCGAAGGTGACGATTCTCAGGCTGCACCGCTTCCCACGGCCCGTGCTGCCGCTCGCAGGCGGACTGCTGTTCGCGACGCTGATCGCGGTCTGGTACACGAGCGCGCTCTGGCTGTACCGCCAGCCGGCTGCCCAGGCAGCGGCCGGACCGCGCACGGTGCCCATCGGCGCGAACCTTGCGGCGGGGGCGGCGATCTTCCGCTCGGCCGGCTGCGGCGGCTGCCACACGCTCGCCGCCGCGTCCGCGCATGGGCAGATCGGCCCGAACCTCGACATGCTGCGACCGACGTTCGAGCAGGTGCGCGCGCAGGTCGAGCATGGCGGCGGCTCGATGCCGGCGTTCGCGGGCACGCTGAGCGGCGCGCAGATCCGCGACGTCGCCGCCTACGTCGTAAGCTCCGCGCGATGACCACCGAGACGACGAGCAGCATCGACGCCGGCGGCGGACGCGTACTCGCGATCACCGAGGCGGGCGACCCCGACGGCCTCGCGATGTTCGTCCACCACGGCACGCCCGCGGCGGGCGTGCTCTACGAGCGCTGGGTCACACACGCGGCGGCGAACGGGATCCGCCTGATCGGCGTCGACCGCGCCGGGTACGGCGGCTCGAGCCGCGCGGACGGGCGGAGGGTGGGCGCAGTCGCAGCCGACGTCGAGACGATTGCAGACGCGCTCGGCCTCGAGCGCTTCGCCACCTGGGGGATCTCCGGCGGCGGCCCGCACGCGCTCGCGTGCGCGGCTCTGTGCGGCGAGCGCCTGACTGCGGCGGCGAGCCTGGCCGGCGTCGCGCCGTGGGGAGCCGAGGGCCTCGACTGGCTCGCCGGCATGGGCGAGGCGAACATCCACGAGTTCGAGCTCGTGCTCGCGGGCGAGGAGGCCCTGCGCCCGGAGATCGAGAGCATCCGCTCGACGATGCTCGAGGCAGGTCCCGAGCAGCTCCGCGAGGTGCTGGACACGCTGCTCGGCGGGGCCGACCGCGCCGTCCTGAAGGACGCGATCGCGAGCTGGATGGCCGACACGAACCAGTCCGGCCTGCGCGCGAGCGCGGACGGCTGGATCGACGACGACCTCGCGTTCGCGGCGCCGTGGGGCTTCGAGCTGAGCGCGATCGCGCGGCCGGTGCTGATCGTGCAAGGGGGCGATGATCGGTTCGTGCCGCGGTCGCACGGCGAGTGGCTCGCCGCTCACGTCCCGGGAGCCGAAGCGTGGATCGACGACGCCGCCGGCCACCTGACGCTCCTCGAGAACGACGTTCCGGCTGTCCACGAATGGCTGCTCGCGCGCAGCTGACGAACGTCCTCGACGGGGCGCTCCGCAAGGGGATCCTGCTCGCGGCCGACAGCACGCGCGTGCGCCGCGCCGTGCGCAGCCACGGCATGCGCTTCGGCGCATCGCGCTTCGTCGCGGGCGAGACCCTCGACGAGTGCGTCGCCGTGCTGCGCCGCCTCAACGAACGCGGCCTCTACGCCAACACCACACTGCTCGGCGAGGGCGTGCTCGAACCGGGCGAGACGCAGTCAGTCGTCCGGGCGTATACCGAGATCATCGACCGGATCGCAGACGAAAAGCTGCGCGCCAACGTCGCACTCAAGTTGACGCATCTCGGGCTCGATGTCGACGAAGAGCTCGCACTCGCGAACGTGCGGACGCTCGTCGAACGGGCAGCCGAACGCGACGGCTTCATCAGGATCGACATGGAGCAGTCGACGTACGTCGACGCCACCCTGCGCATCTACCGCCGGCTGCGCGAAGACGGTCTCGACCGCGTCGGGACGGTGCTGCAGTCGTACCTCTACCGGACGCCCGACGATCTCGAGGAGCTGCTGCCACTCGAACCGAACCTGCGTCTCGTCAAGGGCGCCTACCTCGAGCCTCACGACATCGCCTATGCGCACAAGGCAGAGGTCGACGGCGCCTACCGACGGCTCCTGGAGCGGATGCTCGTCGCGGCGGGGCACACCGCGATCGCCACGCACGACGACCGCCTGATCGAGCACGCAATCGCCTTCGCCCACGAGCACGAGATCCCCCGTGATCGCTTCGAGTTCCAGATGCTCTACGGCGTTCGCCCGAACCTGCAGCTCGAGCTGGTGAGGCGGGGCTACAAGGTGCTCGTCGCGACACCGTTCGGGCCCGACTGGTACCCGTATCTGATGCGCCGGCTCGGCGAGCGGCCGGCCAACCTGATCTTCTTCGCGCGCGCCGCGGTCAGGCGCTGACGGCAGGCGTCAGGCTGCGAGGCAGCTCGAAGGTGAACGTGGAGCCGCTGCCCAGCGTCGACTCCACCTCGATCGTCCCCCCATGCGTGGTCACAATCTCCCGGGCGACGGCGAGACCGAGACCGGTGCCGCCGACGGTCGTGCCTTTCGCTGCGCCGCGGAAGAACTTGTCGAAGACGCGCTCGCGATCCTCGGCCGGGATGCCCATCCCCGAGTCGGAGACCGAGAAGACTGCGCGACCGTCGTGCTCGCCGACGTGCACGCGGACCTCGCCGCCCTCCGGCGAGTACTTGATCGCGTTGGAGAGCAGGTTCCCGACCACCTGCGCGAGCCGGTCACGGTCGCCGTCGACGATCAGCGGCTCGTCCGGGATGTCGAGGACGAGCGCGTGCGACTCGGAGTGCGAGAAGAACAGCCGCGTCTGCTCGTGGGCCAGCTCGACGAGATCGAATGGTGCGCGGTCCAGCTCGAAGCCGCCCCCTTCGAGGAGCTGGACGTCGAGGAAGTCGCCCGCCAGCGCCGCCAGCCGCCGGGCCTGCGTGTCCACGATCTCGAGGTAGCGCTGCTGCTCCTCGGGCGGGAACTCGCGCTCGAGTAGCAGCGACGTGAACCCGAGCACCGCTGACAGCGGGGTGCGGAGCTCGTGCGAGACCATGCTGATCAGGTCGCGCTTGTGCTGCTCGCTGACACGCAGCCGTTCGTTCTGCAGGAGCAGCTCGCGGCGACTGACCTCCAGCGAGCGGGTCATCGAGTTGAACGCGCTGACGAGCGTTCCGACCTCGGCTGCGCCGCCCTCGTCGAGGCGCACCGACAGATCGCCCCGCGCGACGTCGGTTGCAGCCTCGGCTGTACGGCGCAGCGGCTGGGCAACGCCGCTCGCCACCCACGCGCCGAACAGGAGCACGAGCACGGCCGAGCCCGCGAGGCCCACTCCACCGATGATCACCGCCGTCCGCGCCACTGCCTTCGTGTGGACGGCGCGATGTTGCGACCGCTGGTCCTCGGTCGAGAGGATGTCGTCGAGCGTCGAACGGATCTGCTGCGTGCGGATCTTGTCCTCCTGGCCCGACGCCGGGCCGCGTGCGTCGGCGGGAGACACCTTGGCGATCACGATCACGGGCGTGACGTAGTCGGTCAGGTAGTCGCGCAGCTCCTGAGCGGCTGCGTGAGCGCGCCGAAGCTGCGCCGGGTCGTCGACGACGAGCTTGTCGAGGTCGGTGAGCGCGCCGGGCAGCTGCCGCCGCTGGTCGCGGAGCAGCGCCAGGAACCGCGGGTTGAGACGCGGATTCTCGGACAGGACGTACCCGCGCAGCGAGGACTGGATCTCGACCGCGAGCGTCTGCACACGAAGCGTCGCGACCGTCACGTCCTTCGCGCGGGACTCCCGGGCTTCGGCACGACGCAGCGACAGGATCGCGAGTAGGGCCGCAGCGACGATGACCCCGACGACCACCGCAACGACCGTGGCCAGCAGGGCGACACGCCCGACCAGCGACAGCCGTGTCACCGCGGCCGCTCCACCAGCGAACGCGCGATCGAGGCGAGCTCGTCGACGCGAAACGGCTTCGCGAGGAAGCGGTCGGCGCCGGCCTCGAGCGCCTTCGCCACGTCGCCAGGCGACTGCCAGGCCGAGACGACGCAGACCGGCACCTTCTGCAGGACCGGGTCCGCACGCATCTCGCGCAGCACGTCGATGCCGCTGCGGCCGGGCATCGCGACGTCGAGCAGCATCAAGTCGGGCGGCTCCGCCGCGCCGCGGAGCAGCTCGAGCGCGGTGTCGCCGTCGCTCGCCTCCTGGCACGCGAACGCCTCGCCGAGCGTGATCACGATCAGCTCACGGAGCGTCTCCTCGTCCTCGACGATGAGAGCGCGCGGACGGCCGTCGGGCCTGGTGCCGTTCATCCCGTCAAGCGAAATAGCAGAACCTCCCGGCGCGGACTGAGATGGGTCGAAGTCACCGTCAGTGTGCCGCGCGCGTTGTCGAAGAGGCCCGTGCCGCCGACGATCGCGATCTCGTAGAGGAGCCTCGTCTCGAGGGCGCCTGCCACGATCAGCGAGCCCTTCGGGAGGAAGTACGTGCCGGTGCACGAGCGCTCCCGGTCGTCCAGATACGTGCACACGACGTCAGAGCGGCCGATCGGCTTGTTGGTGACACCCGGCTTGTACAGCCGCTGCCGCACGAGCTCGATCGCGCCGGCGATGCCGCCCCCGGCCGGCTTCACGAGACGGCGCCCGATCTGCAGGTCGCTGATGCGCACCTGCGCAGGACCGGTGGAGGCGCCGCTCGATGCAGCGACCAGCGTGGTGGTCGCCGCCGCGACCAGCGTCGCCGCCAGAAGCGTCCGGGACTGCAAATCAGTTCCCCTTTCTCGGTTGGGTCGATCGGTAGGCGAAACCGTGCCCGCTCTCTTTCGGCACGGATAGGGGATTTACCTACCCCCGAACATGCGTGGCTACGCCTCCTCCGGGACGCGTGAGTCGATGATTCCGTCGACAAGCCCGTACGAAACCGCCTCTGCGGGCGTCATGAACCGGTCCCGGTCGATGTCGCGGACCACCTGCTCCACGTCCTGGCCGGAGTGGAGTGCGATCAGCTCGGCCATTCGCCGCGTCATCGACAGCACCTCCCGTGCTGCGATCTGGATGTCCGCGGGGGTGCCGCGGAAGCCCGCCGAGCCCTGGTGGATCATGATCTTCGCGTTCGGGAGGGCAAAACGCTTTCCGGCCGCGCCGGCGCACAGGATCATCGCCGCTGCGCTCATGCCCATCCCGAGGCACACGGTCGACACGTCGGAGCGCACGTACTGCATCGCGTCGTAGATCGCCATCCCGGCATATGCGGAGCCGCCCGGCGAGTTCACATACAGCGAGATGTCCTTGCCCGGATCCTCCGCGTCCAGGAAGAGGAGCTGTGCCGCGACGAGATTCGCGATCTGGTCGTCGACCTCCTGGCCGAGGAAGACGATGCGCTCCCGCAGCAGCCGCGAGTAGATGTCCGAGGAGCGCTCGAACGGACCTGTCTGGTCGATCACCATCGGGATCACGGAACCGACGTTCACCCCCACCACCTCCTGTTAACGTGCAACCTGGAAGTTGCCACTTTAACGCAACCTGGAGGTTGCAGATGATCCGCCGGGAGATGGTGTTCCCCGTGACGCGCGAGGAGCTCTGGGAGGCCCTGACCGACCCGGAACGGCTCGAGGACTGGTTCGCCAACGAGGTCGACGTCGACCTCCGGCCCGGCGGAGCGGCGAGCTTCCGCTGGTCGAACGGCGAGTCGCGCCGCGCAACGGTCACCACGGTCGCCCCGGAGGAGCGCCTCGCGTTTGCCTGGGAGGACGAGGGCGAGGTCGAGTTCACGCTCGCCGACGACCCCGACGGGACTCGGCTGACGGTGGTCGAGACGGCCCCCGCCTGGTCGACCGCCCTCGAGCTCCAGGCGTCGGCGTTCCAGCATGTCGGCTGCTGATCCACTCGGCCAGGTGTTCAGTGCGCTCGCCGACCCCAGCCGGCGGCACGTCATGGAGTATCTGTCCGTGCAAGGGACGGCGACCGCGACCGAGCTGACGGGCGAACTGCCGATCACTCGCCAGGCGGTGGCGAAGCACCTCGCGACCCTCGCCGGCGCCGGACTGGTCTCGTCGGAGCGACACGGGCGCGAGACGCGCTACCGGCTCACCGTCGTCGGCCGCGAGTGGGACGAACGCCTGGGTGCGCTGAGCAGCCATCTCGAACGGCGACGTCGTGAGCTCGTACGACCGCGTCCGGACGTTGCCGCTGACGGTCGAGGGATACGAGCTCGAACCGCTGGGGCGCGAGGTCGCGCGCGGGTTCACGCTGCGCCGGACGACGATCGTGCTCCGCGGCGGCGGCCACGAGGGCCGCGGCGAGGACGTCGACTACGACCCCGCAACCCAACAGTTGTTCCAGGAGCGCAAGGCCGAGCTGCCACTCGTGAGGGAGCACACCCTCGATTCGTTCTCGCTCCTGCAGGCGGGGCAGTCGGAGTACCGCCGCTGGGGCCTCGAATCGGCCGCACTCGACCTCGCCCTTCGCCAGGCCGGCCTCTCGCTGGCCGAGGCGCTCGGCCTCGAGCAGCGCCCCGTCCGGTTCGTCGTCTCCACCCGCGTCGCGAACGTCGAGCCCTGGCTCCGGCTCTATCCCGAGCTCCGGTTCAAGCTGGATCCCGACCGGGACTGGACCGACGAGCTGGTCGGGCGCCTGGCCGCGACCGGGCGCGTCGACACGCTCGATTTCAAGGGGATCTATCGCGGTGAGTTCGGATCCCCGCCCGACGCGGCGCTGTACACGCGCATCGCCGACGCGTTCCCGGACGCCTGGCTCGAGGATCCTGCTCTGACGCCGGAGACGACAGCCGCGCTCGCCGCCGACCGTGCGCGGATCACCTGGGACGCAGCGATCCACGAGTGGAGCGACGTCGAAGCGCTCCCGTTCGCGCCCCGCTGCCTCAACTCCAAACCCTCACGATTCGGATCGGTCAAGCGGTTGTTCGACTTCTACGACGCGTGCGAGCGATCCGGGATTGCGTTGTACGGCGGCGGCCAGTTCGAGCTCGGGCCGGGCCGACGTCAGATCCAGCTGCTCGCCTCGCTCTTCCACGCCGATGCCCCGAACGACGTCGCGCCGGCCGGCTTCAACGCCGCGGAACCGGCCGCCGGGCTGCCCGGCAGCCCGCTCGTACTCGCGGTCGAGCCCGGGTTCTAGATGTAGGTCTTCGCCTTGGCGGCAAGCCGCGCGACCGAGCCGTCGCCGGCCTCCCCGAGCGAATACCACGCAGCGCCGTCGCTCGGTTCGCCTCGACCGACGATCAGATACCGAACATCGAGATGGAAGTGCGCGGGCTCCCCTGCCCTCGCCGGAATCGCGTGGACGTCGAGATCGAACGGCCGCGGCGCCCGTGGGTGCAGCTCGAGCTCGAGCCCGGTCTCCTCACGCGCCTCTCGCAGCGCCGCGTCCTCGAGGCAGCTGTCGACCGACTCGACGTGGCCGCCGGGCTGGAGCAGCCGCTCGAGCTTCGCATGGGCGACCAGGCACGCGCGCGCGCCGGTCTCGTCGACGACGAACGCCGAGGCGGTGAAATGCGCGCGCAGCTGATGGCGCGACAGCGGCTGCTCCAACTCGTCGGCGAGCTGCAGCATCGCGCACCGATCCGCCTCCTCCCGCTCGTCGCCGGCCACGTACGCGCGCAGCATCGTGGCCAACTCGCTCATACCCGCTCCGGCGCCGGCAAAGCCGGCGCCTCCGCCCCTGGGTCGCATCCGTCAAGCCTACGGCTCATTCGTACTGCAGCGCCTGGAGGACGTTGAGGCGGGCGGCCCGACGGGCGGGGAAGATCGCGGCGAGGATGCCGACGACGATCGCCGCGATCGCGAAGACGATGATCGATACGACTGGAAGCGAGAACGCGATGAAGTCGACGCGGTAGACGAGCAGGCCGCCGAGCACGATGCCGAGCACGATGCCGAGCACGCCGCCCATCAGCGCGGTGATAACGCTCTCGTGCCGGATCATCAAGCGCACCTGGCGCCTGGTCATCCCGATCGCGCGCAACATGCCGACCTCGCGCGTGCGCTCGAAGACGGTGAGCACGAGCGTGTTGACGATGCCGAAGAGACTCACGATCACGGACAGCGCGAGCAGGACGTACAGGATGTTGAGCACCGAGTTGAGCCCGCTGATCTGATTGTCGACGAACTGCTGTCTAGTGGCGACCTTGGCGTTCGGGAACGAGGCAAGACGCGCCTTGAGCTTCGCAAAGTTCGCATCGGTCTCGCCGCTCGCCATGCGCACGAAGGAGTAGAGGTTCTCCGGGTTCTCGTTGTACTTGTCCCACGTTGCCTGCGAGATCGTCACCGTCCCGAACGGCGAACCCCCGGCCGGAGGCTTGAAGATGCCGCGGATGTGGAAGATCTTTGACGAGCCGTTCGAGAACGTCATGCGGACCGGCGATCCCGAGACGAGGTGGTGCTTCTTCGCATAGCCGTCGTCGACGAAGGCGCCGTCGTCGCCAAGGGTCGCGAGCGTCGCAGCCGAGCCCACCTTCCAGTCGAGCTTGAACATCGTGGCGCCGGCTGGGTTGACCGCCGTGGCGAAGAAGTTGGATCCGAACGCCCTCGCGTCACCGGTTCGCACGTTTCCGACGGCCTCGACGCCAGGGACGGCCTGCACGGCGTCGGCGGCGGCGATCGGAATCGGGTTGAAGTTATTCTGTGCGGTGATCGCGTAGCCGGCGTTGTGCCAGATCTTGTTCACGGCGCCCCGGAACGACGACGTGATCCCGGATGCGAGGACGGCCACGAACGTCACGAGCGCGAGCCCGATCATCAGCGCCGCGGCGGTCGAGGCTGTGCGCTGTGGGTTGCGACGGGCGTTGTCTCGGGCGAGCGTCGACGCCGACGAGCGGTCGACGAACGTCGGCCAGGTCTTGTAGCGGATGCGGTGGTAGGCGAGATAGATCCAACCGAGCGGCGGGAGGCTGAGGAAGACGATCCAGGCAACCGTCAGCAACACGCGGATTGGCGGGGCCAGGGTGTCGGCCGCCACGCCGACGATGCGCATCGACAGGATCGACACACCGACGAAGATCAACAGGGCGCCAAGCCCCATCCAGATCAGCACTCCGGCCGTCCCGAGGTGCTTGCCGAACAGCCCGTAGATCATCGCGGCGAAACCGAGCAGCGTGACGATCGAGGAGCCGAGCGTGCGGAACCGGGCGAAGCGTCCTTCGGGCAGCGTCGCGCCCTCGCGCACCGCAGCGATCGGCTGGACGCGCGTGGCACGGAACGCAGGCCGCAGGCTGGCGACGACCGTGACGACGATTCCGACGAGCAGCGCGATGATGATCGTCTTCGTCGCGAACACGAGACCGCTGTTCGGCAACGTGAAGCCGAACTGGTCGAACAGCCAGAACAACCCTTTCGCGAGCGCGAGGCCGAGGAAGAGGCCGACCAACGAGGCGAGCGTGCCCACGACGAGCGACTCGACCAGGATCGAGCGCAGCACCTGTCGGCGGCTGGCTCCGAGCGTGCGCAGCGTCGCGAGCTCGCGGGTTCGCTGCGCGATCGTGATCGACAGCGAGTTGGCAATCACGAAACTGCCCACGAAAAGCGCGATGCCGCCGAACGCAAGCAGGAATCCGCGCAGGAACGAGATGAACGAGTTCGTGTCATGCGCATCCTTCGCGGCCTGCTGCGCGCCCGTGCGCGCCTGGGTGTTCGCGGGCAGCACCGATCGGACCTCACCGAGCGCGTGCTTGATCGCCACGCCGGGCTTCGTGGCGATCGCGATCTCGTCGAACTGGTTCGGCTTGTCGAACAGCCGCTGCGCGGTCGGGATGTCAAAGCCGGCCAGGGTCGCGCCCCCGATGGTCGCAACCGTGCCGAACTTCACGAGCCCGGAGACCCGGAGCTTGACGACCGGCCCCTGCGCCTGCACGCCGATCGTGTCACCGACCTTGAAGTGCTTCTTGTTCGCCGTCGAGCGGTCGATCACGACCTCGTTGCCTTTCGGCCACGTGCCGTCGACGAGTGTGAGCGGATTGAAGCGCGACGCACCGTTCGCGATCGAGAAGCCGAGGTTGGGCGCGCCGCCGAAGACGATCGACTTGCCGTCGGATCCGATCAGATGCGCCTCTCCGTTGACGCCGCCCTCGGCGAGCTCGATGTCGGACAACCCGCGCACCTTGTCCAGCACTGACGCCGGAATCGTCGGTGCAACCGAGCCGCTGTTCGTACTCGTCGCCGCCTTGCCGGTGACGACGATGTCCGAGCCCTTGCGGACGTCGGTGAAGATCGAGTTGAACGCCTTGTCGATCGAATCGGTGAGCACGAACGTGCCGCTCACCATCGCGACGCCGAGCACAATCGCGACCGCCGTGAGCGCGGTCCGGAGCTTGCGGCCGAGCAGGCCGGCCAGCGCGACGCGCGTCACGATGCGGCGCGAGCCATCGCAGCGAGGATCTCGGTCGCACCGCTGCGCGGGAGCTCCTCGACGATGCGGCCGTCCGCCAGGAACAGGACGCGGTCGGCGATCTCGGCGGCGTGAGCGTCGTGGGTCACCATCACCATCGTCTGCCCGAGCTCCTTCGCCGACGCGCGGAGAAGGGTCAGGATGTCGGCTCCGGTCTGCGAGTCCAGGTTGCCGGTCGGCTCGTCGGCGAACACGACGGTCGGCTTGGTCACGAGTGCACGGGCGATCGCGACGCGCTGTTGCTGGCCACCAGAGAGCTCGGCAGGACGGTGAGAGCGGCGGTCGGCGAGGCCCGTGCGCTTGAGCAGGTCCTCGAAGAACGCGCTGTCCGGCTTCTCGCCGGCGATCGAGAGCGGCAGCTTCACGTTCTCCTCGGCGTTCAGCATCGGCAGCAGGTTGAAGAACTGAAACACGAAGCCGATGTGGCGGCGGCGGAGCAGCGTCACATTGCTGTCGGAGAGGGAGCCGACGTCTTCCCCAGCGATCGTGACCGAACCGCTCGTCGGCTTGTCGAGAGCCGCCAGCAGGTGCATCAGCGTCGACTTGCCGGAGCCTGACGGCCCCATCACCGCGACCAGCTCGCCAGGCTGAACGGCCAGCGAGACGCCCTGCAGGGCGTCGACGGCGGCCTCTCCCTCGCCGTAGCGGCGAGTCAGGTCCGTAGCAGTAACGACCGCTCCGTTCGCGCTCACGGCCTCGACACTAGCGGCTCGGGGGGCTGAAGTCGAAGTCAGGCGGGAATCGCCCCGAACTGCGGGATGATCTCGTCTCCGTAGGCCTGGAGGGTCTCCTCCTGGCTGTGGGTCATCAGGTAGATGTTGAACTGGTCGACGCCGACCGATCCGAGCTCGCGTAGCTTGGCGACGCACTGTTCCACGTTGCCGATGACACAAAAGCGGTCGCAGATCTCGTCGGTGACGAACTCGCCGTGCTTCGCGCCGACGCGCGAATGCTCGTCGTAGTCGTAGAACTTGCGCGCCTGGACGTAGTCGGTGAGCGCCTTCGGCACCGTGCTGCCATCGGTGCCGTAGCGGTCGATCAGGTCCTGCACGTGGTTCGAAACCATCGCCGGGAACCAGCGCACCTGGTCGCGCGCGTCCTTCAGGTCGTCCGTGACGTGGCTCGGCGCGCTGACGATGCACTTCAGCTCGTCCGGGTCACGACCGGCCTCGGCCGCCGCCTTCCGAGCGGTCTCCATGATCCACTGGATGATGTCCGGGTCGGCGAGCTGGATGATCACGCCGTCGCCCTGGCGTCCTGCGACCGCGAGCGCCTTCGGGCCGTAGCCGGCCACGTGCATCTCGATCTCGGGGAGCTCCGGGCGAACCCACTTCAGCTCGAGCTGCCTGCCGTTCCACTCCACCTCTCGACCGTTCATGAACGGCTTGATCATCTTCAGCGCCGCCTCGAACTCGGCCACCTTGACGGGTTGCTGCCCGATGTACCGGCGTGCGGAATCGCCGCGGCCGATGCCCATGATCATGCGCCCGTTCGAAATGTCGTGGAGCGTCGCGTAGGCGCTCGCGAGAACGGTCGGCTCGCGCGTACCGGGGTTCGTCACCATGTGGCCGAGCTTGATCGACGACGTGCGGTCGGCCACGATCGCGAGCACCGGGAACGACTCCTGCCAAAGCACATGCGAGTCGTACGTCCAGGCGTACTCGAAGCCGTGCCGCTCGGCGAGCTGGATCAGCTCGATCATCCGGCTGAACGGCGGATCTGGCAAGACGGTGACGCCGAAGCTCAGAGCCATTCCGTGACCTCCTGGTCGTCGAAGGCGCGCACGCGGTGAGCCTACTGGGTCAGAATCGGCGCGTGAAGATCATCTGCGTCGGCCGGAACTATGCGGAGCACGCCGCCGAGCTCGGCGACGACCCGCCGACCGAGCCGCTGCTGTTCGGCAAGTTCGAGACGACGCTGATCGGCCCAGGGGACGCGATCGTCATGCCGCCGGAGGCGACGCACGTCGATGCCGAGGCCGAGCTCGCCGTCGAGATCGGCCGCAGGGGCCGCCGCATCGCCGAGGCCGCTGCGCTCGACCACGTTCGCGGCTATCGCTGCGCGAACGACGTCTCGGCGCGCAACCTGCAGTACTCGGACGGGCAGTGGACGCGCGCGAAGGGGTTCGACACCTTCTGCCCGCTCGGCGACCGCCTCGTGCCGGTGTCGGAGCTGGGAGACGGATCCCGCCTGCGCGTCGTCCAGCGCCTGAACGGCGAGGTGTTCCAGGACGCGTCGACCGACGACCTCATCTTCGGCGTTCCGTTCCTGATCAGCTTCATCTCGGCGGTGTTCACGCTCGAGCCGGGCGACTTGATCCTCACGGGCACGCCGCCCGGCGTCGGCTGGGCGCGCGACCCCAAGGTGTCGCTCGCAGCCGGCGACGTGGTCGAGGTGGAGGTCGAGGGAATCGGCGTCATCTCGAATCCGGTGGTGCGCGAAGCCGTTGCTCCATGAGCCTCCGCGTTACCGGTGCCCGTTCTGCCGCCTGCTCCAGGGAGAGGAGTCAGAGCACAACCGGGTGGACGACGTCGTCTGGCGCGACGAGCAGACGACGGCGTTCGTCTCGCCGAAGTGGTGGCCGGAGAACGCCGGTCACGTCATCGTCGTGCCGAACCGGCACGTGGAGAACCTCTACGCGATCGACGACGAGCTCCTCGGCGCTGTGTACGCGACGGCGAAGCGGATCGCAGTCGCGATGAAGGCAGCGTACGACTGCGAGGGCACGTCGACGAGGCAACACAACGAACCGGGCGGAAACCAGGACGTGTGGCATCTGCATGTGCACGTCTTCCCGCGCGCGGACGGCGACGGCCTCTACGCGCGCGACCTCGAAGCGAGGTGGGTCGACGCCGCCGAGCGCGCGCCCTACGCTGCTCGTCTGCGCGCGGTGTTGACGTAACCGGGTCGGACCCGGGTCTGACCCCGCGGGTCACGGCGAGCGCCGATCGCGCGTCCTGTCGGACGTGGCCGCTGCGCGAGCAATCTGCCCGCTCACGCCGTCGCATGGCAGGCGAACAAGCCGTGGACGAAGGCGACAAGGGGGGGTCAGACCCGGGTCTGACCCCGGCGACGTTCGCTACGCGGTGCTACCGCGGGCGGCGGCGCGGGCGTCCTGGCGGCGCGTCAGCACGCCGACGAGCTTGAACAGCACGACACCCGTGGCGATCTCGAAGAGATGCCCCGCGAACAGGACGTTGTTGCGGTGATGAAGCTCGGCCAGCGTCTGCGTCGAGCTGTTCCATGAGTAGATGCCGACGAACGTCGAGATCAGGGACAGCGCCCACCATGCTCCGACGAGCGGGCTCACCGGGGCGTTGCGCCACGCCCCATCCCATTCGTCCGCCTTGGCATCGGTTGCCTTCCAGAGGTCGTCGAGGATCTGCCGCGGCCGCCACAGGTTCAGGATCGGGACGAACCAGTACCCGACGGCCCATCCCGGCGTGAACCGCAAGCCGCTGGTGCCGAGCTCACGCAGGTTGCGATACGACAGGTGCAGCCAGCGCAGGAACAGGATCCCGGAGGTGGCGAACAGCAACAGCTCGACGGTGGCAACGCCACCGATCCGAGCCTCGTTCGCGTTCCAGTCGCTCAGCGAGATGTTCCCCGCGCCCTGGCCGATCAGCGACCGCTGCTTCACGAGAAAGACGATCGAGAGGACGTTCGCCGCGATCGTCAGGCCGATCAGCCACTGCGCCTTCCGCGCCCGGCTCACCGCCGAGCAGAATCCGTCGCCGAGCGCCCGCCAGGCGTCTGCGCCCGGCCGCGCGTAGAGATCCGCGAGTGGGTGGTCAGCCTGCGCCATGCCACCTGCGGCATCGACACGCAAACGGCGGCCCTGCCTCCCTCGAACGAGCGATGACGCCGGCGGCAGCTGTCGGCAGGGGCTACGAACGCGCAGCGAGCGTCTTGGTCGCCAGACAGTCGAGCGCCTGCACGCTGAGCTCGAGATGCTCGCGCTTCGTGTCCTCGAGCTTCGTGTGCGAGAGGCCGCGCAGGCTCTGGACGAAGAGCATCACCGTGGGCACACCGGCACGCGAGACTTCGGCGGCGTCGTGCAGCGGGCCCGAAGGCAGGCGGTGCGACGTTCCCGAGACCTCACGGATCGCCTCGTCCGCGAGCTCGATCAACTGCTCGTCGAACAGGATCGGTTCGATGTTCCAGATTCGCTCCCATTCGACCGAGATGTTCTCCTCGGCGGCAAAGCGGTCCGCCGCATCACGCGCCAGCGCAAGGAGACGAGCCAGCTCGCCCGCGTCGAGGTGACGCTGATCGAGCAGCTGCTCCGCCGTCTCGACGACCGACGTGACGATGCCGGGACGGCAGACGACGCCGCCCGACGTGCACACGGCGCCCCCGCCGACCTCGCGGGCGATGTCGCGAATCGCGAGCGCCAGCTTCGCGGCGCCTGCGAGCGCGTCGCGCCGTGCATCCATCGGCGTCGAGCCTGCATGCGCCGCCTGGCCACGCCAGGTGAACCGCGAGCGCTCGACGCCGAAGGTGCCGAGGACGACGCCGAGCGGGAGCCCGAGGCTCTCGAGCACCGGCCCCTGCTCGATGTGCAGCTCGAGATACGCAGCCGCGTTCTCGAGCTGGGCCCGTGCGGCGCCGGCGCGGTCCAATTCGACGCCGTGCTCTCGCAGAGCGTCCGGCAACGCGACTCCGTCACGGTCCGACAGCTTCCGCAGCTCGTCCTGGTCGCGCATCGAGCCGCCGGCGGCGGAGGAACCGAAGAGCGAGCGCCCGAACCGGGCACCTTCCTCGTCGGCCCAGCTGACGAGGCGCACGGTGAGCGGCGGGACGCCCTCCTCGGCGATCCGGCGCAGGACCTCGACACCCGCGACCACGTTGAGGCAGCCGTCGAGCCAGCCGCCGTTCGGCACCGAGTCCATGTGCCCGCCGATCAGCAAAGCCCGCTCTGACTCGCCCGCCAGCGTGAACCACTGGTTCCCGGCCTCGTCGATGTGCTCGATCGCAGCGGTCGGCTCGACCTTCGCCCGCAGCCAGGCGCGCGCCTGCTCCCACGTCTCCGTCCAGGCGACCCGCTGCGCGCCGTCGTCGTCTCCCGTGAGCGAGCGAAGCTCCTCGAGCTCCGCAACGGTGCGGGACGGGTCGAGCGGCACGCGGCGAGAATACAGCGGCACTGCCGGTGTGGTAATCACTCCTCCGTGACCGACCGCACCACACAGGTCGCGCGCCGCGTGCTCACCTCGTTGCTCGTCGTCGCGTCGCTCTGGGGCCTGTGGGAGGGCTACAAGTGGCTCTGGCAGACGGCAGGCTGGACCTGGCCGTTCGCCGTCGACGACACGACGATGCCCCACCTGCACGACGTCGTCGCCGCGTTCTGGCAGCCGACGACGACCGGGGGGCCGCCGCTGATCCGTTCACTGCTGCACGCGACCTGGTTCACGGGCAAGGAGGCGCTCGCCGGGTTCCTGCTCGGCGCGGCGATCGGCTTCCTGCTCGCCGTCGTGCTCTCACAGTCGCGGCTGCTCGAGCGCGGCATCCTGCCGTACATCGTCGCATCGCAGACAGTGCCGATCCTCGCGATCGCGCCGATGGTCGTCGTCGGGCTCGGGTCGAAAGGTGTGCAGGGGTGGAAGGCAGTCGCGATCCTCGCGGCCTACCTGACGTTCTTCCCGGTCGCGATCAACACGTTGCGCGGCCTTCACTCCGTCGACCCGCGCGCGGTGGAGCTGATGCAGTCGTACGCGGCCAGCCGCTGGCGCGTCCTCTGGCAGCTACGAGTCCCGGCGTCCGTGCCGTACATCTTCACGGCGCTGAAGATCTCGGCCACTGCGAGCGTGATCGGCGCGATCATCGGCGAGACCCCGGCATCGATCCAGAACGGGCTCGGCGGTGCGATCGTCAACTTCAACCAGTACTACTCGCTCGAGCCGACCTTCCTGTGGGCGACCAACGTCGTCTGCGCTGCGCTCGGGATCGTGTTCTTCCTCGCCGTCGCCGTCGCCGAGCGGCTCGTGCTGCGCGGTGCCCCGGAGAACATCGCATGACGACCACCGCGGCGAACGTCGTCACGATCGACGGGCTCTCGAAGTCGTTCCGCACCGGCGTGACGGCGCTGCAGGACATCGCCCTCGGCATCCGCGCCGGGGAGTTCGTGTCTTTGATCGGCCCGTCGGGCTGCGGCAAGTCGACGCTGCTCCGCATCATCGGGGACCTGATCCAGCCGTCGAGCGGCACCGTCGTGGTGAACGGGAAGAGCGCGCATCAGGCTCGCCTCGACCACGACTACGGGATCGTCTTCCAGGATTCGGTGCTGTACGACTGGCGCACCGTCGCGCGGAACGTGGCGCTGCCGCTCGAGATGCTCGGCTGGGACCGCGCCCGCCGCCGGGCGCGCGTCGCGGAGATGCTCGAGCTTGTCGAGCTGACCGGCTTCGAATCGAGCCGCCCGTGGCAGCTCTCGGGCGGGATGCAGCAACGCGTCTCGATCGCACGAGCATTGTCGTTCGACCCGGCGCTGCTGCTGATGGACGAGCCGTTCGGCGCGCTCGACGAGATGACGCGCGAGCGACTCAACATGGAGCTCCTGCGCATCTGGGAGAAGGCCGGCAGCACGGTGGTCTTCGTGACGCACTCGATTCCCGAAGCGGTGTTCCTCTCCACCCGCGTCGTCGTGATGTCCCCCAGGCCGGGCCGGATCGCCGGGGTGATCGACGTCGACCTGAAGCAGCCGCGCACGTTCGAGACGCGAGAGGACCCGCGTTTCTTCGAGCTGATCACCGCCGTCCGCGAGACGCTGTCGGCCGGGCACGGCGAGTCCGCGCGCTCCAGCGCTGCTGAGGAGCGGTATTGACCCGCCGCCTGCGTGAGTGGCTGCCGGTGCTGGCGGTGTTCGCGATCGGCATCGGGCTCTGGCAGGGGCTGACCGTGGCGTTCCACGTCCAGACGTTCCTGCTGCCGCGTCCCAGCGAGATCGCGACCTCCTTCTGGGACAACAAGGGCCCGCTCTGGCACGCCGGCCTCTACACGCTGAAGGAGGCCGCCGGCGGGTTCGCGCTCGGCGCCGGGCTCGGCGTCCTGACCGCGCTTTTCCTGGCCCGCTTCCGGGGCATCGGCGCCGCGCTGATGCCGTTCGCGATCGCAGCGAATGCCGTGCCGATCATCGCGTTCTCGCCGATCACGAACAACTGGTTCGGCCTGCTGAATCCGTTCTCGAAGATGGCGATCGCGGCGGTGCTCTGCTTTTTCCCGACGATGGTCAACACGCTGCGAGGGCTCACCTCGGTGCAGCCGTCGTCGATCGAGCTGATGCGCTCGTACGGCGGCGGGGAACTGGCGACGTTCCGGCGCGTCCGCATCCCGAACTCGTTGCCCTTCATGTTCACCGGGCTCAAGATTGCTGCCGTCCTCTCGATGATCGGCGCGATCGTCGGCGAGTACTTCGGCGGCCCGACCAACGCGCTCGGCGTGAGCATCCTCAACGACTCGCAGCTCTTCGACTTTGCGCGCGCCTGGGCCGGGATCCTGCTCGCGAGCGCGTTCGGGATGGCGTTCTACGGGCTCGTCGCCGCGGTCGAGCACGCAACTACCAGCTGGCACCCGTCTGCGCGGACGATTTCCACGGAGTAGGAAAAAGCGAGAGAATGGCCAGCGAGGCGGCCGAGCGGGTCGCTGACACCGAAAGGAGACGCTGGATGAGGAGGAAGCACGGGGTGTTGGGCCTGCTCGCACTGGCCTGCGCGGGGCTCGCGGTCTGGGGCGCCACAGCGGCCGCTGCACCGAAGCAGCAGAAGCTGACCAATGTGACGTTGCAGCTGAAGTGGGTCACGCAGGCGCAGTTCGCCGGCTACTACGCGGCCGAGGAGCAGGGGTACTACAAGGACGCCGGTCTGAACGTGAAGATCAAGATCGGCGGCCCGAGCATTACCCCAGAGACGGTCGTCGTCGGCAAGGGAGCCGACTTCGGGCTCGACTGGCTGCCGAACCTCTTCGCGACGCGCGAGAAGGGCAGCGGGCTCGTTTCGATCGCCCAGGTGTTCGCCCGCTCCGGGATGACCGAGCTGACCTGGAAGTCGAGCGGCATCAACACGATCGCGAAGATGCGCGGCAAGAAGGTCGGCGTCTGGTGCTGCGGGAACCAGCCGGAGCTGTTCGCGGCCCTGACCAAGAACGGGATCAACCCGGCGAAGTCGAGCGACGTCACCATCGTCAACCAGCCGTTTGACATGAGCCTGTTCCTCAAGCACCAGGTCGATGCGGCGGCTGCCATGACCTACAACGAGATGGCCCAGGTGCTGGAGTCGAAGAATCCGGCGACCGGGAAGCTGTACACGTTGAACGACCTGAACGTCTTCAAGATGGCGAGCCCCTCGGTGGGGACCGGCATGCTCGAGGACAACGTCTTCGTGCGCGGTGACTGGCTGAAGGACCCGGCCAACCAGAAGACGGCCACGGCGTTTCTGAAGGCGTCGTTCCAGGGCTGGATCTACTGCCGCGACCACCAGGCCGCGTGCGTGGACATCGTGCTCAAGAACGGCTCGCTGCTCGGCAAGGGGCATCAGACCTGGCAGCTGAACGAGATCGACAAGCTGATCTGGCCGAACACGAGCGGCATCGGCCTCGTGCCGGCGTCGGCGGTCAACCAGACGGCGACGATCGCGAAGACCTACGGCGTGATCAAGAAGGCGCCGGTTGGTGCGACGAACTACACGTATGCCAGACAGGCGGTAGCCCAGCTGAAGGCGGCGGGCGTCGACGTGAACGGCAAGAGCTGGAAGCCGGCCACGGTGACGGTCACCCCAGGCGGGAAGTAGACGAGAACGACGACCGAGAAGGGAGATCCGCAATGTCCGTGCTGATCAAGAACGGCCGCATCATCACGGCGGCGGACGACTACGTCGCCGACGTCTTCATCGACGGCGAGCGGATCTCCCTGATCGGCGAGTCACTCGACGTGCCCGCCGACACGACGATCGATGCGTCCGGCAAGTACGTGCTGCCGGGCTGCATCGATCCGCATACGCACCTCGACATGCCGTTCGGCGGGACGGTGACGATCGACGACGTCGAGTCGGGTCAGACCTCGGCCGCGTTCGGCGGGACGACCTGCCACGTCGACTTCTGCATCCAGCCGAAGGGCTCCAGCTTCGCCGACGCGCTCGCCGACTGGAAGTCGAAAGCGGAAGGTAAGCAGGTGATCGACATGGGCTACCACATCGCGGTCACCGACCTCCGTGAGGGCGGGTCACTCGAGGAGCTCGCGTCGCTGCCCGACCAGGGCATCACGTCCTACAAGCTGTTCATGGCGTACAAGGGCGCGCTGATGGTCGACGACGAGACGCTCTTCAAGACGATGGAGGTCGCGGCGGAGACCGGGGCGCTCGTGATGGTGCACGCCGAGAACGGCGACGCGATCGACGTGCTCGTCAAGCGTGCGCTCGCCGAAGGGCATACCGAGCCGCACTGGCACGCGCTGACGCGGCCGCCGGAGACCGAGGGTGAGGCGACGAACCGCGCGATCCAGCTCGCACGCGTCGCCGGCGCGCCCCTCTATGTCGTCCACGTGTCGTGCCAGGAGTCGGTGGAGCCGATCGCGCTCGCACGCGAGAAGGGCTGGAACGTCTTCGGCGAGACGTGCACGCAGTACTTCTTCATCGACTACCACGACCTCGAGAAGCCGAACTTCGAAGGCGCCAAGTACGTGTACACGCCGCCGCCCCGCGACAAGGCGAACCAGGACGTGCTCTGGAACGCGGTGCGCAACAACGTCCTCTCGGCGATCTCGACCGACCACTGCGCGTTCAACTGGGACGGCCAGAAGACGCTCGGCAAGGACGATTTCTCGAAGATCCCGAACGGCGGTCCGGGGATCGAGAACCGGCTGCAGATGATCCACCACTTCGGCGTGCGCCAGGGACGCATCTCGCTGAACCGGATGGTCGAGTTGCTCGCGACGAATCCCGCCAAGCTGTTCGGGCTCTATCCGCGCAAGGGCACGCTCGCCGTCGGCTCCGACGCAGACGTTGTCGTCTTCGATCCGGACAAGACCGTGACGATCTCGGCGAAGACGCATCACTCGAAGGTCGACTACAACCTCTTCGAGGGCACCGAGGTGCAGGGGTCGCCGGAGACCGTGCTGCTGCGCGGCAACGTGCTCGTCGACGGGGACACGCTGGTCGCGAAGCCGGGAATCGGGCAGTTCGTCAAGCGCGCCAAGTTCGGCGACGAGCTGAAGCCCGCCGCGCTGGCCCGGGCCGGCGCGTAACGGCGGAACGCGGACCGCGTCGGTACGGCGATGACGCGGCGGCCGTTCGAGGTTCTCCTGCTGGCGCTCGGCGACGGCGTCGTCGGCGCGATCCTGCTGACGGTCGCCGTCCACCACGGCAGGCACCGCGACGTCCTGGTGCACTTCTTCGCGTATCTCGCGGTCGTCCTGCTCTTCAAGGCCCGCGAGGCGGCGCGGAGGATCCCGGCTCTCGTCGCCCTGGCCCGGAGGCCGGCAAGTAACAGTCTGTTACAAGCGCCGGTGTGGCTCCGGCTCGCGCGGCTGGTGCTCGGGTACGACACCTGGTCGCGCACGGAGCGCTTCGGCGTGATCGTGATCTCGGCGATCGTGTGCACGCTGTTCGGGTTCGACGACGGCGGCCCGTTCGCGGCGGCGCTCTTCGTCGCCGTCGCAGTCGTCGACGGCGCGTTGGCGCTCGTCGCGCTTGGCGCTCGGCTGCTGCCACCGCCGTAGACTCGCGCCGTGAAGCCGACCGTCGCGCCCGGCGGAGCGCCACCGTGGTGGCTCGAGGAAGCATTCGCCGCGGAAGGCGGCCGCCTCGACGCAGCCCCGCTCACGGGTGAGGAAACCGCAGACGTCGCGATCGTGGGCGGCGGCTACACCGGCCTGTGGACGGCGCTCGGGGTGCTCGACCGCGAGCCGTCCGCGCGCGTCGTCGTGCTGGAGGCGGAGTTCTGCGGCGCCGGGCCGAGCGGCCGCAACGGCGGCTTCATCGAGGGCTACTGGCCGGCGTTCGGCGAGCTCGTGGGCCTCTTCGGCCGCGAACGGGCGCTCCAGCTCGCGACGGCGGGTGAGGGAATCCGCCCGGCCGTGCGCGCGCTCGGCGACGACGTCTGGCTGCGAGAGGCCGGGATGCTGATGGTCGCGACGACCGAGGCCCAGGAACGCGCGCTCGACCACTCCCTCGCCGCCGCCGCGGCGGCCGGCCGGCCCGACCAGGCGGTCGCCCTGTCGGCAGACGACGTCGCCGCGCGCTGCCGCTCACCGCGGTTTCGGCGCGGCGTGCTGTTCCCCGACACCGGCACGGTTCAGCCGGGCCGGCTCGTCCGTGCGCTGCGACGGGCGGCACTCACGCGCGGTGCCGTGCTCTACGAGGCCACGCCGGCACGCTCGTTCGCGCCGGGGCTCGTGACGACCGACGGCGGGAGCGTCCGCGCGGAGCAGATCGTCGTCGCGACCAACGCCGCGATGACCGACTGGCGCCCGGTGCGCGGCCGGCTGACCGTCTTCGGCAGTTACGTCGTGCTCACCGAGCCGGTGCCCGAGCTGCTCGCCGAGGTCGGCTGGACCGGCGGTGAGGCGATCGTCGACGCGCGGATGTTCCTGCACTACTTCCGGACGACCGACGACGGCCGCGTCCTGATGGGCTCGGGGTCGGGACCGATCGGCTTCGGGAACCGCATCGGCGAGCGCTTCACGCACGACGCTGCGACCGCCGGACGCGCCGAGCTCGGGCTGCGCCGGCTGCTGCCGGGCCTCGCGGCGGCGCGCGTCGAGCGCGCCTGGGGCGGGCCGATCGACGTGTCGGCCGACCACATCCCGTTCGTGGGCACCGTCAGGGACGGCGGCATGCACTTCGCGGCGGGCTTCTCGGGCAACGGCGTCGGCCCGTCGTACCTCGCCGGACAGGCACTCGCTTCGCTCGCCACCGGGCGCGACGACGAGTGGAGCTCGCTGCCGCTTGTGCGCCCGCGCGGCGAGCGCGTCCCGGCGGAGCCCATCCGCTTCGTCGGCGGCGCGGCGATCAGACGTGCCGTGCTCGCCTGCGAGGTGGCCGACGAGGCCGGGCGCCGGGCGCCGCTCCTCGCGCGCGGAGTCGCCGCAGTGCCGCGGCTCCTCGGTATGCGGCTCGGGATGCGCTAGCGATCGCGCCGCGCGAGCCACTTCGCGAAACGGCCTGCCGGCGTGTCGAGCCACGCGGCCAGGTCGTCCGGGAAGCGCTCGATCTCGGGGCGAAGCTCGATCAGCCGGTAGTCGAGCAGACGATCCTCGTTGCATGCGTGCGTCGGGGCTGTGTCTGTCAGCGGGAGCGAGGCGCCGCACTCGGGGCACGGCATGTGATCGGGTGTGGGGAAGGTGAAGGACATGCTGGTATGAGCGCGCGCAGCGCTCTCCGATACGTGGTCCATCGGCACATTCCTCGCGAGATTGAGGGCGGGCCCGTTGCCGGGCCCGCCCACGTGCCCTCTGTTCAGGCGGTCTGCAGCGCAGCCGGCACGGCGCCGAGCTGCTGCAAGAGGCCGAGCGTGTCCCAGTTCGTCCAGGACTCGGCGAGCTTGCCGCCGGAGTACCGGTCGATCGTGATTCCGGTCACCGTCGCCTGCTTGCCGGTCGGGGCGATCCCGAAGAGGTCGCCCTTGTGCGTGCCCCGGGCCGTCCAGCGGATCGCGACCAGGTCGCCTTCCGCGATCGCGCCCTCGACCTTGAGCTTCAGGTCGGGGAACGCGGCGCGGTAGCCGCGCGCCGCCTCCTTCAACCCTTCCGGGCCTGCTGTGGGCGCGGGCAGCGCCGGGTCGTGTCCGATCGCGTCGGGCCGCAACAGCTCGTCCGCGAGATCGAAGTTCCCTGCGCCGAAGATCTCCTCGATGATCCTCAGCGAGGCCTTCTTGTTCGCCTCCATGCCGCACTCCTCTCGTTCGGTTCACCTCGCGCGCCGCGCCGGGGGGCGCGGCAGCGCGACCCTACTCCCGGCCCGCGGGCGAAGGCAAACGACGATCCTCGATTCCGTGCGGCGACCCGTAGTCGCCGAGGAGCTCGAGGAACGGACCAGCGGGGAACGCCTCCGGCCCGAGCACGCCCTCGCCGGTCCACCCGCCGTCGGCGAGCAGCTCGAGCGCCACCACCGGGTTGATCGCGGTCTGCAGCACGACCGCCTGATGGCCGAAGTCGCGCATCGCCTGCTCGTTGTCGACGACGTGGTACAGGTAGGTGGCGCGCGGCTCACCGTCCTCGCCCGTCCCCGTGACGTAGGTGCCGGCGCACGTCTTGCCCTTCATGCGGTCGCCGAGGGTCGCAGGGTCGGGAAGCGCAGCGGCGACGACATCGCGGGGCGCGACCTGCACGCCGCGAACGGTCACCGGCTCCGTCGAGTCGAGCCCCAGTTTGTGCAGAGTCTTCAGCACGCCGATGAACTCCTCGCCGAGGCCGTACTTGAAGGTCACGCGACGGCAATCGACCCAGCGCGGGACGAGCGCCACTTCCTCGTGCTCGACGTTGACGCACTCCACCGGACCGATCCCCTCGGGAAAGTCGAACACCTCCGGCTCGGAGAACGGCTCGGTCGTGTACCAGCCTCGCTCCTTCTCCCAGACGAGCGGTGGGTTGAGACACTCCTCGATCGTCGTCCAGATCGAAAACGTCGGAGCGAAGTCGTAGCCCTCGACGATGAGATCGGCGCCGTCGCGAACGCCGACCTCGTCGATCTCCGCGAACAGCTCGTCGGCGGCGTGCCGCGCGAACACGTCAGAGAGGCCCGGCTCGACGCCGATGCCGACGAGCGCAAGGCGACCGGCGTCCTCCCAGCGCGCCGCCGCGGCGAACTGCTCGTCGCCGAGCTTCACGCCCACCTCCGAATAGGGGCGGTCGGGGTGTGGACGCGACAGCGTCATCGCCATGTCGAGGTACGTGCAGCCGGCCGCGAACGCTGCCTCGAAGATCGGCGGGTTGAAGCGCGGGTCGCAGGCGTTCAGGATCGCGTCGGCCCGCTCCGCCCGCGCGAGCTCGGCGATCGCTTCGGCGTCGGAGGCGTCGATCTGCGCCGATCCGCCCCGGTCGCCGAGCGGCTTCGCTGCCCGGGCTGCGCGATCGGCGTCGATGTCGGCGAGCGTGAACCGCTCGAAGAAGTCGCGCCGTGCCGCCACGGCGGCAGCCGCGGCGCCGACGCCGCCGGCGCCGACAACGAGGATCCTCAACGCGGCTTACCGGGTCTGCGGGAAGCCGAGGTCGACCTTCGACGTCGCCGGGTCGGGCCAGCGCTCGGTGACCACCTTCGAGCGGGTGTAGAAGTCGATTCCCTCCGGCCCGTAGATGTGGCGGTCGCCGAACAGCGACGACTTCCAGCCACCGAAGCTGTAGTAGGCCACCGGCACGGGGATCGGGACGTTGACGCCGACCATGCCCGCCTGTACCTCGAACTGGAACTGCCGGGCGACGCCGCCGTCGCGCGTGAAGATCGCCGTCCCGTTGCCGTACGGGTTCTCGTTCACGAGCTTGATCGCATCGTCGTACGTGTCGACGCGCGTGACGCCGAGCACTGGACCGAAGATCTCGTCGTCGTACGCACGCATCCCGGGCCGTAGATCGTCGATCAACGTGGCACCGAGGAAAAAGCCCTGGTCGGGGCAGCTGTCGCGGCCGTCGACGACCACGGTGCCGCCGCCGTCGTCGATGTACGACGCGACCTTGTCGCGGTGCTCGCGCGTGATCAGCGGTCCCATCTCGCTCGACGAGTCCATCCCGTCGCCGACCTTCACCTTGGGGATTCGCTCCTTGATCGCGGCGACGAGCGGATCGGCGGCGTGACCGACGGCAACCACCATCGACACCGCCATGCAGCGCTCCCCTGCGGACCCGTAGGCAGCCGAGACCGCCGCGTCCGCAGCCATCTCGATGTCCGCGTCGGGCAGCACGATCATGTGGTTCTTCGCACCGCCGAGTGCCTGGCAGCGCTTGCCGTTGCGGGTCGCGGTCTCGTAGACGTACCGCGCGATCGGCGTCGAGCCGACGAACGAGATCGCCGCGATGTCGGGGTGCTCGAGCAGCGCGTCGACGGCGACCTTGTCGCCGTGCAGCACGTTGAAGACGCCGTCGGGCAGTCCGGCTTCCTTGAGGAGCTCCGCGGTGTAAACCGACGCGGACGGATCCTTCTCGGACGGCTTGAGGATGAAGGTGTTGCCGCAGGCGAGCGCCGGTGCCCACATCCACATCGGGACCATCGCCGGGAAATTGAACGGCGTGATGCCGGCGACGACGCCGAGCGGCTGGCGAATCGAGTAGACGTCGACGCCCGTCGACGCCTGCTCGGTCATGCCGCCCTTCAGGAGGTGCGGGATGCCGCAGCAGAACTCGATCACCTCGAGCCCACGCGTGACCTCGCCCATCGCGTCCGAGAGGACCTTCCCGTGCTCCGCGGTCAGGATCTTCGCGATCTCCTCGCGCCGCTCGTGGACGAGCTCGCGGATGGCGAAGAAGACCTCGGCGCGCCGCGCCAGCGAGAGCGCGCGCCAGGCGGGAAAGGCCGCCTTCGCGGTCTGGACCGCCTGATCGACCTCAGCTGCGCTCGCAAAGTCGACGGCCCCGGTCTGCGCGCCGGTCGCCGGGTTGTAGACGGGGCCGTTACGACCGGAGGCACCCGCACGGGGGCGCCCGGAGATCCAGTGGTTGATCGGCTTCACGGCTGCGGGCGCATCGATCGTCTCGGTCATCGGTCCCTCCTCGAGTAGTCGTGGCAGCGTACCGCGCCCAGTAGGATCAGGCCCATGGCGACGACCGACACGAACACCGAGCTGGGACGCCAGATCGTCGAGGACGCCAAGCGCTACGTCCTCTACTCGTGGAGCGTCCAGGACCAGATCAATCCGATCCCGGTCGAGCGGGCGGAAGGCCGCTATTTCTGGGATTACGACGGCAACCGGTACCTCGACTTCGCCTCACAGCTCGTCAACGTCTCGATCGGGCATTCGCACCCGAAGGTCGTGCAGGCGATCAAGGATCAGGCCGAGAAGCTCGCGACGATCGGGCCGCCGATGGCGACCGAGAGCCGCTCGAAGCTCGGGCGCCTGCTCGCCGAGGTCACGCCCGGCGACCTCTCGCTGAGCTTCTTCACGAACGGCGGCGCCGAGGCAAACGAGAACGCGATCAAGCTGGCGCGCTGGTACACGGGCCGCCACAAGATCATCGCGCGCTACCGCAGCTACCACGGCGCGACAGGCGGCGCGATCACGTTGACCGGCGACCCCCGCCGCTGGCCCGCAGAGCCCGGGCTGCCGGGCGTCGTCCGCATGTTCGACCCGTACACCTATCGCTGCCCGGCGGGCCATCCGGACCCGTGCCCGGTCTGCACCGGCGCGCCGCATCTCGAGGAGATCCTGCAGTACGAAGGCGCACACACCGTCGCAGCGGTGATCCTGGAGACCGTGACCGGCACGAACGGCGTGATCGTTCCGCCCGCCGGTTACCTCCAGTCGATCCGCGAGACGTGCGACCGCCATGGGATCCTGCTCATCTGCGACGAGGTGATGGCCGGCTTCGGGCGGACGGGAAAGTGGTTCGCCGTCGACAACTGGGACGTCGTGCCGGACATCATGACCGTCGCCAAGGGGATCAACTCGGGCTACGTCCCGCTCGGCGCGATGATCGTGCGCGAGCCGATCGCGTCGTGGGTTCGCGACAAGCCGTTCGGCGGCGGGCTCACGTACAGCGGCCACCCGCTCGCGTGCGCGTCGGCGGTCGCATCGATCGAGGCGTTCCAGGAGGAGGGCATCGTCGAGCAGGCGGCGGCGACCGGCGAGGTGTTCCGAACCGAGCTCGCCGAGCTCGCCGAGCGGCACCCGTCGATCGGCGAGGTGCGCGGGCTCGGCTGCTTCTTCGGCCTTGAGCTCGTCCGGGACCGCGAGACACGCGAGCCGCTGGTGCCGTTCAACGCGGCCGGCGATGCGGCGAAGCCGATCAGCGCCGTCGCCAAGCGCGCGCTCGACTGCGGCCTGTACCTGATGACCCACTGGAACGTGGTCATGTGCTGTCCGCCGCTGACGATCACGCGCGACGAGCTCGCAGAGGGCCTCGAAGCTCTAGACGACGCCCTCACGGTCGCCGACGAGTTCGTCGCCTAGCTGCTCCAGCGACACTCTCGTGACCGGTCCCGCGCACTTCCGTGTCTCAGACGTCCGTCTGACCGCGGTCAGACCGCGCCGTACACTCGGGACATGACGCTGCCCGCCGAGCTGCTCGAGTTCGCCGAGAGCCCGGACAAGTTCGTGGAGGTCGCCGACGACGGGCTCGTCACGCGCTTCGACGACGGTCGCGTCTGCATCATCCAGGGACCGTCGTTCGCCTCGATCTGCTCGCCGAAGGTCGCCGACGGGGACGTCGAGCAGTTGCTCGCAGACGTCCGCGCGCAGGTGCCGCGCGAGAAGCGGCCGTGCTGGTGGATCGGCCCGTCCGCCGAGCCGTCCGACATCGTCGAGCAGCTCCTGGTGCTCGGGCTCTCCGAGCCGTACGACGGCGTGCCGGTCGTGCACGCGCTCGCCGCGATATCGGAGCCAAAGGGCTTCCGGCCCGGAGTGGAGGCCCACCAGGTCGAGACGTTCGACGACTTCGTCGCGACCGCCGAGCTTCGGTTCGAGGTCTTCGACGTTCCCGAGGAGCGACGCGAGCTCGAGCGCGCTCATCTGCCGGCGTACTTCGAGGAATCGCAGCGCATCGGGATCCCGGTCTGGTTCGTGGCACGGGTGGACGACCGGATCGCAGGCTCGGCGGGCGCGATCCCGTCACCGCGCGGAGTGTTCCTGATCGGTGGGTCGACGGCCCAGTGGGCGCGCGGCCGCGGCCTCTACGCCGCTCTCGTCCGCGCGCGCTGGGAGTACGCCGCTGCGCGCGGCACGCCGGCACTCGTCACGCACGCACAACCGGACTCCTCCTACCCGATCCTGCTCCACGTCGGGTTCCAAGAGATTTGCGACATCCGCCGCCTCGAGGACCACGGCTGAGCGATCATCCGACCATGGACGATCACTACAACGAGGGAAGCCGCAGCTACCAGGACCGGTACGACACGCGCCGCCTCGCCGACCGGATCGAGGAGCGCATCGTCCGCGAGACGATCGACGCCGATGACCGCGCGTTCATCGAGCGCTGCGACATGCTCTTCCTCGCGACGGCCGACGCCGAGGGACGCCCGCAGTGTTCGTACAAGGGCGGCGAGCGCGGTTTCGTACACGTGCTCGACGAGCGCACCATCGGCTTCCCGAACTACGACGGCAACGGCATGTTCCTGAGCGCGGGCAACGCGCTCGTGAACCGGCATGTCGGCCTGCTGTTCATCAACTTCGAGGAGCAGAAGCGCCTCCGGCTCAACGGGATCGCAGAGCACATCTCCGATCATCCGCTGCTGGCGAACTGGCCGGAGGCGCAGTTCCTGTGGCAGGTGCGAGCGACGGAGGTGTTCCCGAACTGCCCTCGCTACATCCACCACTATGAGCTCGTCGAGCGTTCGCGCTTCGTGCCGAAGTCCGACTGCCGCACGCCGGTGCCCGCGTGGAAACGTCGCGAGTGGGCGAACGACGCGCTCGCGTCCGACGACCCCGCCTACGGCGACGACGTCGAGGTGCTAGACCGGTAGGACGGCGCCGGCGTCGTACAGCCCGACGAAGGCGTCGACGACCGCCGGATCGAACTGCGAGCCCGAGCCCTCTCGCAGGCGACGAACCGCTTCGTCCGGCGAGAGCCGCGTGCGGTACGGACGGTCGGTGGCCATCGCATGGAACGCGTCGCAGACGAGGACGATCCTCGACTCGAGCGGGATGCCTTCGCCCCGCTTCCCGTCCGGGTAGCCGAGCCCGTCCCACCGTTCGTGGCACGCACGCACGATCGGCCGGACGTCGGCGAGCCGGTGAATCGGCGCAAGGATCTTCTCGCCGAGCTCCGGATGTCCCTTCACCACTTCGAACTCCTCGTCGGTGAGTGGGCCGGCTTTCTGCAGGATCTCCGACGGGACGCCGATCTTGCCGATGTCGTGGAAGAGCGCGCCGAGCTCGAGCCGCTTCAGCGCGTCGCGGTCGAGCGCGAGCTCCCGTCCCACGAGGAGCGCCATGTCGGTGATCCAGCGTGCGTGCGACGACGTGTACTGATCGTTCGCCTCGAGCGCGTTCGCCAGCGCGGCGATCGTCGACACGAACGTCTCTTCAAGCTGGTGGTAGTGCGCCGCGCTCTCGATCGCGAGCTTGGCCTGATGGGCGAGCCCGGCGAACAGGCGCATCTGCCGGTCGTCGAGCTGCCGGTCGTCGATCAGTGCGGTCAGCGCCCCGAGTCGTCCGGCGTCGAGACGGAGCGGAGCGACGACGAATCGCAGCGCCTCGTCGGCCGAGACGCCGACGATCTCCGCGAAGTCCTCACGCTCCAGCACGAAGGGGTCCTTGCGCATGAGCCATTCGTGGGCGAGGTCGGCGGAGAACCGGTGCGACGACTTCTCTTGCCCGTACGCAGCGAGGCACACGACATCGCCGGACGGGCCTTCGTCCTGGATCCAGAGGCGCGCAACGGCCGTGCCGAGCGAGCGAGCCGTCACCTCGACGGTCCGCGCCAGCACCTCGTCCGGCGACTCGGCCGTCGCGAGCTCACGGCTTGCCTCGAGTAGGGCGTTCGCGATCTCGGCGGACTCGAGCTGACGCCAATAGAGCCGTGCCTTGCGCAGGGCGACCGAAGCCTGCGAAGCGAAGCTGGCAAGCAACTGCTCGACCTCGTCCCCGTCGCCGGCGAGATCGAGGACGAGCCGGCCGCGAACGCCGTCGCCCTCGACGAGTGCAGCCTCGACGCCGTCGGTGAGCGGCGTCCCGACGCTCGCGGCACAGTTGTCGTCGAGCCACAGCGACACATGATCCGTCACGAAGAGCGACGCGGCGGTGACGACCGTCAACCGGCAGATGTCGTCGAATGACTGTGCACGAGAGGCCGCGTCGGCGAACGAGAGCAGCGCCTTCGCGTTCTCCGCCTCCCGACGCTGCCGCTCGTACAGCAGCGCGTTCTCCAGCGCCACCGACGCCTGGCCGGCGAGGACCTCGAGCAGGCGGACGTCGTCCTCGTCGAACTGGTTGATGCCGAGCTTCGAGATCACGATTGCGCCGGTGACCGCGCCGCCGTGGCGGAGCGGGACGGCGGCCAGCGACTCCTCCAGCTCCTCGGTCCCCACGATTCGCTTGCCGAACTCGCAGTCGACTGCATTCGGGATGAGCAGCGACTCCCCACGCTCGACGGCCGTGCCCGTGACGCCTTCGCCGACCTTGACCGTGTACGCCTCGGTGGTGGTGTGCTCCTCGCGCTCCCCGATGAATGCGATCGGCCGCAGGTCGTCGCCCTCGCGCAACACGACGCGACAGTTGTGGTAGTCGATCAGGAGGCGAAGCTCCTCGGCGATCGTCTCGCCGATACGGTGGACGTCGTTGAGTCGGTTCAGCTTGCCGGCCAGCGACTGCAGCATCTTCATCTGCGCGATCGAGCGCAGGTCGCGCGTCGACGTTGCCGAGTCGGGGCGCTCCGTAGCCGTGTCGTCGTCGTACAACACGAACCGGTTCTTGCCGTGCGCCTTCGCCGCCATCATCCCAGCCTCGGCGCACATCGCGAGCTCGCGCGGGTTCATCGCGTGCTCCGGACCGAGCGCGATCCCGATCGACACGGTCATGGCGCCGGTCGGCTCGAATTCCTCTTGCCCGAAACACGACACCAGGCGCCCTGCGAGCGCGAGAGCAGCGCGCGCGTCGCACGACGGCATGATCACCCCGAACTCCTCGCCGCCGATGCGGCAGACGATGTCGGTCCCCCGCACGGTGTCGCGGGTGATCCGGCTCACCTGTTTCAACAGCTGATCGCCGGCGCCGTGCCCGTACACGTCGTTCACGCGCTTGAAGTCGTCGAGGTCGAACATCAGCACGGCGACGGAGTCGTGCGAGCGCGACGCGCGCGTCAACTCGGTCCGCAGCCGCTCGTGGAAGTAGCGGTGGTTGTAGAGCCCCGTCAGTGAGTCTGTCTGCGCCAGGTGCTCGAGGCGCGCCTTCGTCTGGGCGTTGTCGAGCGCAAGCGCTGCGGCGTCGCCGAAGAGCTTCGCGAGCTCGAACTCCTCCTCGACGAACAATGCGTCCGCGCCGATCCGATAGATGTTGAGGGCGCCCTTCAGCGCGCCGCGCGCGATCAGAGGGACGACGATGATCGCCTCCGGGTCGTTCGGCGTCCCGGGGATCACGTGCGTCCGCGGGTCGAGGTGGGCCTGGTTCGTCCACACCGCCGTCCGGTGCTCCGCCGCCCAGCCCGTCAGGCCGACCCCGAACGCCGGCCGGTCGCGCATGATCTCCTCCTGGTAGTCGGCCGACCGCGCGAAGATCGGGATCAGCTGGCGGCGCGGCGAGTCGGCCTCGTAGATGTGGAGGGCCTCGTAGGGCATCAGATCGGCGAGCGTGACCGCGATGCGCTCGAGCAGCGCATCGAGCGTCTGCTCGGAGAGCACCTCGTGGAACACCTCCGCCAGTCGGCGATAGGACTCGGAGAGCGGCTGGGGCTTGCCGTTCCCGTTCCTGTCGACCACCCTGACGAGGGGCGTTCCGGCCGCCACCGCTCGCCGGATCATCTCCCGGTTCATCGGCTCGGCGGCCGGGTCGCTTGAGACTCCGGAAGGGTTAGAGGAGCCCGCAGGCCCGGGCGGTGTTCGGCCAGGGCCAGAAGCCGCGTCCCGAGCGATACGCCTTCACCGCGGCGTCGAGCTGAGCCCAGACGGGCCAGCGGTCGGCCGTCCCGTAGCGCCCCAGGTACCGGGCGCCGTAACGGGCCTGGAACGGCAGATCCATCTGGAGCCCGCCGTAGTACCCGTTGCCCGTGTTGGCATTCCAAGCCGCCTCGAAACGGTGGATGCACAGGAAGGCGTTGCCGAGGGCCGGCGGGATGTCCGGCCGCGGTCGGGCATGCCTGGCCACCTCCAGGGCGGCGACTGCGCTCCGCCGGTTCCAGAGACGAAGCAGCGAGCTGCCGCCGCTGACGCCCGCGCTCGCGAACGTCCGTTCGACGTGGCCGGGGTAGATTCGCCGCAGGGCCAGCGCGAGCCGCCTGCTGTAGGCCACCCGCACCTGCAGGGACGCCCGCAATCCGGGCGGCCTCGGCAGCTGCACTGCGAGACGACGGTGGAGCACCGCCAGTGCCTGGCTCCGGGCGACGTACGCCCGCCGCGTCCAGCGGTCGATCACCCAGCGCAGGTAGTCGCGGTCGTGCGTTCGCCGCTCGACGTCGGAGCTGCGGACGCGTGGCACGTGCGCCACGCGCTCGAAGGTCCAGGTGACGGTGCGGTAGTGGCCGACCAGCGACCGGAGGGAGACGACCGAGGGGCCCGGGTCGGACGGCTTGACGGCGGTCGCCGCGCGGGCGACCCCGACTGCGACGACCGTGAGTGCCGCTGCAAGGGCGGCCGCAACTGCGATTGGCTGCCGCCCGGCAGGCGGCTTTCGTAACTGCACGTGTCGGATTCCTCCTGGTTGAGGACCGGTGTGTGTAAGGGGAGCCGGCGACTGCCTTGCGGGACCAGCTAGGCCGCCGGGCTCGCGGCAGGGTAGCGATTCGGGTGGAACCGGCGCGCTTCGTTAGCGCCGAGCTTGTGCGGTTCGGCTCAAGCTCGTCAGCTGAACAGGTCGAGCTCGGGCTCGATCACGATCTCCCGGCCGCTGCCGTCCCCCTCGAGCGTGAGCCCTCGGACGACGACGACCGGAACTCCTTCCGCCTTGCCCCGGGCCAGGTCTGCGGCTGCGGCGATCTCGTCGGCGATCGCGACGCGGCTCGACCGCAGCACGTACCCGATCCGGTCGGTCGTGCCGCGGAGGTCGAGCATCGCCGGAACGCCGGCCACGCCGATCGCGACGTCGGTCGTGCCCTGCCGGAAGGGACGGCCGAACGAGTCCGTCACGATCACCCCCACCCTGACGCCGGCGACCTCTCTTAGACGCTCACGGAGCAGCCGGGCACTCGCATCCGGATCGACCGGGAGGAGCACGAGCGTCCCCGGCTCCGGTGCGTTCGAGTGGTCGACACCGGCCGACGCACAGATGAATCCGTGTCGCGTCTCCGCGATCACGAGCGGTCCACGCTCGCGCACGATTCGCTTCGCCTCTCGAAGCACCGCCTCGACCTCGCGCGGATCGCGCTCGTCACCGGCGAGCTCGTGCGCCTTCGCCGACGCCTCGATCTCGTCGAGCCGGACGATGCGGCCCTCGACCTTCGAGATCACCTTCTGCGCGACGACGACGACGTCGTGCTCGGCAAGCGCGATCCGCTCGACGATCAGCGCGGCGAGGTCGTCCCCCGCACGGATCTCCGGGAGACCGCGGACCGGCAGCAGCTCGATCACGTAGCGTCGATGCCCGTGACGCGTATGCCCGCGTGCGCCCGGTAGCGGCGGTTGAGGTTCACGATCACCGCCGTCAGCCCCTCGAGCGCACGCGCGCTCCGAAGCGGACCGGCGTCGAGCGCGCGACCGGCCACGAGGCGTGCGGCGAGTGAGAGCGCCAGCTCCTTCGCGGCGGGGTCGTCGCCGCAGACGAGAGCGTCCTCGTCCGGCGGAGCCGCGTCGAGCGACGCAGCGGCGATCGAGTGCAGGCCGGCGACGACCGGACCGCTGACCACGTCCTGGATCCGCTCGGCGAGGCTGCGCGCGTCCGGGTCCGGGATCGCCCCGACGTCCTTGCGAACCGCAATCGCGCTCGCGACCGACAGGAGAGGAGTCGATCCAAGCGAGCGCGCGATCGCGCGGGCGGTGTCGAGCGCACCATCGGCCTTGACCGCGAGCACGACCAGGTCGACGTCACGCACTGCGTCCTCGTTCATCGCACCCGTCGCGCGATCGCCGAGCTCGCGCGCAGTCTCGGCGGCGCGATCCACGTCGCGCGAGCCGATCACGACCGAGTCGTCACCCTCCGCGACGAGGCGCGCCGCGAGCGCTCGACCGAAGCTGCCGGTGCCGCCGAGCACCGCGATCCTCATGCAGGCGCACCGGCGGCGTCCAGCGCGACCGCCGCCAGCCGGCGCGCCGCGTCGAGGTCGCGCATCAACGTCTGCGTGACCACGACGCGCACGGGCGCCGAGTGACTCGCGTCCGCATCTGCCTCGTCGACCACGAGCGTGTCGATCAGCCCCTCGTAACACCCGGCGACGTGCGCGGGCGTCGTGCCCCCGGCGAGCCGGCGGAGCATCCGGTCAGCGGGCCCTTTGACGGCGCGTCCCCCGATCAGCGGGCTGACGGCAACGCACTGCGTCGTCCGGCGCTCGAGCGCACGCCGGATCTCCGCGACGGCGAGGATCGGCTGGATCGAGACGTACGGGTTGCTCGGCGCGATCAGGACGACGTCCGCGCTCTCGAGCGCCTCGACCACGCCCGGCGCGGCGACGGCCTCGGGCGCCCCCGCGTAGTGGACGGCATCGACCTCGTCGCGGTGGCCACGACCGACAAACCACGTCTGGAACGGGAAGGTGCCGGCCGGCGTCTCCAGGAACGTCCGCAACGGATCGTCGGTCGCCGGCAGGAGCGCGGCTTCGAGTCCGAAGGCGTGCGCCAGCCGCTCGGTCGCCCCGGACAGCGTCGAACCCTCCCGCAGGAGCTGCGTCCGAACGAGGTGCAGGCCGAGATCTCGATCGCCGAGCGAGAACCACGACTCGCCGCCGAGCTGTGCAACGGTCTCGAGCGCCTGCCAGCTCTCACCGGCACGGCCCCAGCCGCGCTCGTCGTCTCCGAGGCCGGTGAGGGTGTAGAGGATGCTGTCGAGATCCGGGGAGACGTGCAGGCCGAGCACCTCGAGGTCGTCCGCCACGTTGCCTATGATGGAAACGTTGCCTGGATCGACAACGTCCAAGACCCCGCGCAGAAACCGCGCTCCCCCGACTCCGCCCGAGAGGACAGCCACTCTCATGCGGCCGCCCCGAGGTGGAGCAGCGGCAGCACGCGCCGGGTGTGCTCGCCGACGCGGCTCGCGACGCGCGTCAGATCGGCCAGCGTGTCGACGTCGTCGCTCAGGTTCGGCGCGTCGAGCGCGCGCGACTCGGCGAGCTCGGCGAAGCGAGCGGCGCTGCCCGGCCCGTAGACCGCCTCGAACTGGCCGGCGTCAAAGAGCGCGAGCGCGTTCGTGGTGCCGTCTGCGGCCGCGGCCAGGGCCAGCCCGTGCTCCGGGACCGCGCCGGCGAGCGCGAGCAGGTCGCGCGCCGTCACGCACGGCAGGTCGGCGTTGACGATCAGGAACGGCGCGGGCAGTCCCCGCTCGACAGCGGCGCTCAGCCCCGCGCGGACGGCGGCGCCCTGCCCACGTTGGGGATCGCGGACCACTGTGCAGCCTGCGGGGAGCGACGGCGCCTCGGAAGCGACGACGAGCACCGGCCCGAGGGCACGCGCAGCCTCGATCACGTCGGCGAGCATCGCCGCCGCCAGCGTCGAGCGCACGTGCGCGTCGAGCGGATCGAGGCGGCGCTTCGGATCGGTGCCACGGAAGGGAACGACGATGGTCGCCATCGTCCGAAGGACACTACCGAGGCGGGCTTGCAAGCCCGAGCGCGTCAGCCGCCGCGGCCCGCGACTTCGCGGACGTCGAGCCAGTGCGTGCCCCGGAGCGCGCTGACGATGCGCGGGTCAGTGTGCTCGGGGTTGAACACGTGTGCATCGAGGTCGCAGCACACCGCGACCGCGTCGAACGGGATCCCCTCCACCTGCACGAACGCCTCGGCGGGCAGATGCACCTCGCCGAGCGTGTAATGGCGGAACGTGAGCTCGGGCGCGAGCTCCATCAAGGCAGGCCAGTCGGGACACGCACGCGAGCTCACGCCGGGACAATTGGCGTGCGCCGGGGGGTCTCCTGCAGCGTCCACTCGCCGTCGAGCAGCACGACCCCGGACTCCGCACCGGATGGAAAGACGAAGAAACGCAGCGCGTCTTCGAGCGTGTGCAGCAGGCGCCCGCCCTCGGCGTCCACGAGCGAGACGCGGAGGTGAAACCGGCCGTCGGCCAGCGGCAGGCGCCCGATCCGGAAGCGCAGGTCGCGCTCGCCGAAACCTCCGTCCCAGCCGAGCGCGCCGGTGTCCTGTGCCGCGCCGCCGAGCACGAGGCCGCCGTCGTCACGCAGCTCGAGCGAGACTCGGGGTGCCGGGACGCCGTCGTTCGTCGAGACGACGAGCCTCACCGTGACCGGCTCGCCGGCGGCGAACTGGCTGCGTGTGTCGCCGTCCTCGTCGAGCAGCTCGGCGGAGGCGATTCGCGCCTCACCGCTGCCCCACTCGCGGAGGCCCGCGCGCAACTCGTCGGGATTCGCGTCGGCGGCGAGCTGCCGGCGATACGCACTGATCGCCTCGCGCGTGTCGCCGTCGAACTCGACCTCACCCTCGCGCAGCAGCACGGCGCGGTCGCAGAGGCGCTCGACCGCCTGCGCGTCGTGCGACACGAACAGGATGGTGCCGCCGCGGTTCTTGAACTCGGCCACCTTCCCGAAGCACTTCCGCTGGAACTGCTCGTCGCCGACGGCGAACACCTCGTCGAGCAGCAGCACGTCCGCCTCGATGTGCGCGGCCACCGAGAAGCCGAGGCGCATGAACATTCCCGACGAGTACGTGCGGACCGGCAGATCGATGAAGCGCTCGAGCTCGGCGAACGCGACGATCTCGTCCATCGCCTCGCGAACGCGCGCGCGCGACAGCCCGTGGATCGACCCGTTCAGATAGACGTTCTCGCGTCCGGTGAAGTCCGGATGGAAGCCGGCGCCGAGCTCGAGGAGCGAGGCGATTCGGCCACCCGCTTCGACCCGGCCGGCAGTCGGCTTGATGATCCCCGAGATCAGGCGGAGAAGCGTCGTCTTGCCGGAGCCGTTGCGCCCGACCAGGCCGACCGCCTCGCCGGGATCGACGCTCACCGACACGTCGCGCAGCGCCTGCACCTCCCGCGCGCCGCTGCGACCCCGCGACACGAAGAGATCCTTGAGCGTCCGCTGCGCCTTCGGATAGACGCGAAACGTCCGCGACGCGCGGTCGACGACGATGCGGCCCGGCGTCATACCGGCACCGCCGCGAGCGACCGGCGCACGATGCCCGCGAGCGCCCGCACGAACTGCGGATCGTCGTTCGGCATCTCGATGCGCGCGACCTGCATGCCGAGCCGTGCGGCCAGCTCCTGCGCCTCCGTGTCGAGGTCGAACCTGATCTCCAGATGATCCGACACGAACCCGACGGGACACACGAGCACGTCGTCGCAACCCTGCTCGTGAAGCGCGCTCAGGTGCTCGAGGATGTCCGGCTTCAGCCACGGCTCGCCGGTCGGCGATTCGCTCTGGTAGGAGAACGACCACTGCTCCACACCCGCCTCGCGCGCGACGAGCCCCGCGGTGTCGAGCAGCTGGTCGGCATAGGGGTCGCCCTCGTCGAGGATCCGCGCAGGGAGCGAGTGGGCAGTGAACACGACGTGCGCTGCCGTCCCGCGCACGCGCTCGGCCAGCACGGAGACGAAGCCTTCGTCGTCGTGCCAGCTCGCCACGAACGTTGTCGGCACACGGCCGTCGACTGCCTCGTCGAGCAACCGCTGATAGCCGCCGATCGAGAGCCGGCTGTAGTGGGGCGCGAGGACGAGCCCGACCAGCTGCGCCGCCCCGCCCGCGAGCGCTGCGGCGACCGCGTCGGTGATCCGCGGTGTCCAGTGCTTCATGCCGGTGAAGACGGGAATCGCGAGCTCGCGCTCGAGCGCCACGCGCGTGCGCTCCGTGATCGCGTTCAGCGGATTCGAATCCTCGATCCCGAGGCGGCGATACCGCGCGACGAGATCCTCCATGTGCTCGGACGAGATCGGGCGCCCGCCGCGGATGTCGGCGTAGTAGGCCGGGACGTCCTGGAGGCGCTCGGGTGAGCCGTAGGCCATCAGGATCACCGCCGCGGCGCTCATGCCCTTGACGGTAGCCGAGCCGACGGCGCCGTCAGCCGGCGTGAGCCTGGACGAGCTCGGCGAGCCGGGTCAGCACCGTCGCATCGGTCGACGGCAGCACGCCGTGACCGAGGTTGAAGATGTGGCCGGGCCGTCCGCCTGCGCGGTCGAGCACGTCGCGTGCAGCCGCCTCGACGCGCTCCCACGGCCCGAGCAGCACCGCAGGATCGAGATTGCCTTGCACGCCGCGGTCGGGAACGCGCGCCCACCCCTCGTCGAGCGGCACACGCCAGTCGAGGCCGATCACGTCGCCGCCGGCCTGCGCCATCGCCCCGAGGAGCGTCGCCGTGCCGGTGCCGAAATGGATCGTCGGAACACCAGCCGCAGCCAGGATGCGGGCCGACCAGGGCGCGACGAATTCCGCGTAGTCGGCCGGCGAGAGCACGCCCACCCAGGAGTCGAAGAGCTGCACGACGTCCGCACCGGCGCGGGCCTGCGCCGCGACGTAGCCGGCGAAGCAGTCGGCGAGCTTGCCGAGAAGCGCGCGCCAGACAGCGGGGCTCGTGTACATCAGCGACTTGACCGTCGCGAACTCACGCGACGGCCGGCCTTCCACGAGGTAGCCGGCGACGGTGAACGGCCCTCCGCAGAAGCCGACCAGGGCGCGCTCGGCCTCGAGCTCCCCCCGGACGATCCGGATCGCCTCGAGCACCGGCCCGAACGCCTCAGCCGGGTCGGGCACGCGCAGCCGCTCGACGTCCTGCGCCGTCCGCACCGGCGATGCGATCACCGGGCCGACGCCCTCGACGAGCTCGACGTCGAGCCCCATGCCGACGACCGGGGTCATGATGTCGGCGAACAGAACCGCTGCGTCGACGCCGTGGCGGCGCACCGGCTGCAACGTCACCTCGGCGCAGAGCTCGGGTGTTCCGGCTACCTCCCAGAACGTGTGCCGCTCGCGGATCGCGCGGTACTCCGGCAGCGAGCGTCCGGCCTGGCGCATGAACCACACGGGCGTCCGCTCGACCTGCTGACGGCGCGCCGCCCTCGCGAGTAGCGGAGCCACGGGTCAGTAGGCTAACCGCCCGTGTCGAAGGGACCGCTGTCCGTCGGCTGGGGCGCGGCGACGCTCGAGCAGCCGCACGCGGGCGCGATCTCCGGCGCGACGGTCGCGCTGGCGAACACCGGCAGCGTGCACTGGGGCGCGCGGATCTTCCTCGCCTACCACTGGCTCGACCTGCGCGGGAACCCGATCCTGTGGGACGGGATCCGGACGCCGCCGCCGCCGCTCCGTCCGGGCGAGGAGGCGAGCGTGCAGGCGCCCGTGCGCGCGCCGATCCCGCCGGGGCCGTACCGCCTCGCCTTCGATCTGGTCGCCGAGGGCCGCGCGTGGTTCGCCGAGCTGGGGGGATCGCCGTTGACGCTCGACGTCGAGGTGCACGAGCGCCCGGGCGAGCCGCACGCCGATCTGCCGCCCGGCGTCGAGCCGGCGGCCGAGTGGGACGCCCGCGTCCGCGCTGCGCACGCCGAGGGCTACGGCGTCGTCGCCGGCGCGATCGCCTGGGACGGTGGAGCCGCGCACCGCCGCCCGCACGAGCTCGAGCCGTACGAGCCCGGTCGAGGCCGCCAGCCCGGGTTCTCGGCGCCGCTCATCTGCCCGTCCGTGCTCGACGGTGTCGAGCTCGAGCGGCTGGCCGACGTGACCGGCCTGCCCGCGTTCGCGGCGCCGCGCGACGAGCCGTGGGTGTACGACGGCCGGATCGTGCTCCGCGTCAAGCGGTAGCTGCTAGAGCTCGAGCGCGATGCGGTCGTCGACGCGGCGGAAGACGAACGCGCCGAGCGCGAGCGCGAGCGCAGCTGCGACACACAGGTAGACCACATCCGCAACACGGGGCAGGTGGCCCGACCAGAGTGCGTCGCGGATCGCGAAGATCGGCGGCGCGAGCGGGTTGCCCCAGCGCAGCACATCGAGCAGCTTGTGGTGCTGCTGCGCCCGCTCCGGCAGGCTGCCGACCCGCCAGAGGATCGGCGTCAGGAAGAACCAGGGCAGGAGCGCCGCCGTGAGGATGTGCTCGACGTCCCGGAGCAGGACGTTCAGGCAGGCGACGAGCAGCGAGAGGCCGGCCACGAGGCCGAGGAACACGACCGCGAGCGGCACCGCGGCCCACACCGACGACCGCGCCTCCGGGACGAACACGAGCGAGAGCACGACGAGGATCGCGATCATCACGCCGAACGTGACCGCCTGCGTCGCGACCATCGAGAACGGGACGAGCTGCCTCGGGAAGCGCACCTTCTTGATCAGCTCGCCGCTGTCGATCATCGAGCGCGCCGCTGACTGGAGCGAGACGGAGAAGAAGAGCCAGCACGCGAGGCCGCCGAGCAGGTAGATGGGGTAGTGGACGGTCTTCGCGTTCGGGAAGAGGACGCCGAAGACGACCAGGTAGACGCCCAGCAGGAGCAGCGGGTTGAGCAGCGACCAGACGATGCCGAGCAGCGATCCCTTGTACTTCGCGTGGAAGTCGCGGCGGAAGAGGTTCGCGAAGAGCTCGCGGAAGCGGTAGAGGTCGGCGTAGACCGTCATCGGGGCCGGGCTCTAGTGTAGGGGGTCAACAAACCCTCCTAACAACGGGCATTTACTCTTCAAAACCGTGAGTGACCTCGCGGCCCTCGCTGCATTTCCCGTCACGGCCTGCGTGCTCACCGTGCTCCTCCGGAGCCCGCTCACGCGGCGCCTGCGTACTGCGCCACAGGCCTCACGCTGGCGGACCCGCGCCACGCCCCTGCTCGGCGGCATCGCGATCTACGCCGGGATCACCGCCGGCATCTGGCTCGCGGTCGCGCTCGGCCCGCTCACCGCGAGCAGGGCACTCGTCGGCCTCTTCGCGGGCGCCACGCTGCTCTTCGCGGCCGGGCTGGTCGACGACCTCTGGTCGCTCCCGGCGAAGTGGAAGCTCGGCGCGCAGATCGCCGGCGCCGTCATCGTGCTCTCCACCGGCACGACGGTGCAGCTCGTCCACGCCGAGTGGGTCGCGATTCCTCTCGGCCTGTTCTGGATCGTCGGTCTCACGAACGCGTTCAACCTGCTCGACAACATGGACGGCCTCGCGGCGAGCCTGGCCGCGATCGCGGCGATCTTCTTCGCGGCGGCCGCCGAGTGGTATCAGCCTTCGCGGCTCGTGCTCGTGATGTCCATCTCGCTGGCGGTCGCACTGATCGCCTTCCTGCCTTTCAACCTGCGGCCGGGCCGTCGGGCACTCGTGTGGATGGGCGACAGCGGCTCGCAGCTGATCGGGTTCATGCTGGCATCGCTCGGTCTTGCCTCGAGCTACACCGTCGCCTCGTCCACGGTGGCGACGCTGCTCCTGCCGGTGATCGTCCTCGCGGTGCCCGATCCTGGATACGACCCTCGTGACGATCGTGCGGCTGCTCGACGGGCGGCCGGTCACGCAGGGCGGACGCGACCACAGCTCGCACCGGCTCGTCTCGCTCGGTGTCTCAGAGACGTCCGCCGTCGTGCTGCTGGCGATCGTGTCTGCGGCGCTCGGGGCCACGAGCCTCGCGTACGAGGCATTCGGCAACGGCCGCGTCGCGGCGGTCGGAGTGCTCATCAGCTTCGCACTGGTCGTCCAGTTCGGGAGCTTTCTCGCCGACATCGATCGCGGTGGGGGCGTTGCGACGCGGCGGCCGCTGCTCGTATACACGCGACGGCTCGTCGAGGTCGTCGTCGACGGTGCGCTGATCGGCGCATCGTTCCTCGCCGCATACCTCCTGCGTTTCGACGGCATCGGGACGATCAATCAGCGCCACTACTTCCTGATCGCCCTGCCGATGCTCCTGTTCTGCCGCTACCTCGTCTTCGTGCCACTCGGGCTGTACGCGGGTGTCAGGCGCTACGCGGGGTCACGCGACGCCGTACGAGCGGGGCTTGCCGTCGTCCTCTCCGAGATCCTCGCAGTCGGTCTGCTCGTTCTGACGCAGGAGCCCGCGGGAGACTTCTCGAGCGATGTCTTCGTCATCGACGTGTTCGTGTGCTCGGCTGCGATCATTGCGGCTCGGTTCGCCGAGCGGGCGATCGGTCGCGCCGTCCACACGGTCCGCGATCGCGACGCCCGCAAGGTGTTGATCGTCGGGGCGGGCAAATCCGGCAGAAGCCTGTTGCTCGAGCTTCGGGAGACGCCGGGCGAACGCGTCGTCGGCTTCCTCGACGACGACAATGCACTGATCGGCCGTCGCCTGAGTGGAGTGCGTGTGATCGGAGGCGTTCCCGCACTTCGGTCAACCGCTGAACGCATCCACCCCGACGCAGTGCTCGTAACGATTCCCGATGCTCGGCGCGACACGCTCGACGAGATCGTCCGCGTCTGCTCACAGCTGGATGTGACGTGCCGGTTCGTCCGGCGCGAGGTCGACCTGGACCCGAAGGCCGTCCTCCGAGCATCGTCCCGGTGAGCGGGGCGACAGCCGTTCCTGCAGCGGGCGAGCGCTCGTGGTTCGATCGCCTGGCGCTGATCTACCCGCTGGCGGTCGCCTACGTCCTGCTGCTCGTGCTGTACGGCTGGCAGGTGTCGAAGCACCCGGCGCCGTGGAACTTCATCGACGAGCTGCAATGGGCCGAGCTCTCGCGTGGTGTGGCCCACACCGGCAGGCCCGAGCTTCGTAGCCATCCGGCCGCGTTCCACTCCCTCTACACGTACTTCCTCGCTCCGGCGTGGTGGCTCGGCGCGACGAGCAAGGCGTACGCGGCCGCCAAGTACCTCAACGCGTGTGTGGTCGCCGCCGCGCTGTTCCCGGCCTACGGGCTCGCCAGACTGTTCGTCGCCAGACCGGCGGCACTCGTCGTCGCGCTGGCGACGGCAGTGACGCCTGCCGTCGCGTACTCGGGCATGTTGATCCCCGAGCCGCTCGCGTATTTCTGGTCTGCGCTCGCGCTCTGGCTGGTGGCGCGCGCCCTGCTCCGGCCGAGCCGGACGACCGTCGCGCCGGCGCTCGCCGTGCTGATCCTCGCGCCGGCAGTGCGATCGCAACTCGCCGTGCTGCTCCCGGCGGCCGCGATCGTGACGCTGATCTCGCTGGCAGGCTCGGACCGGGGTCGGCTGCTGATCGGCTCGTGGTCACGCCGTGAGCGCTTCGGCGTGGGCGTGCTGATCGCGCTCGGCGTCGTGTGGTGCGGAGCTCTGGTCTCGCATCATTCGACCTCCTGGGAGGTGGGGACCGCATATCACCACCGCCTCATCACCTACGGCCTGTGGGCGATCGGGGCATATGCGATCGGCATCGGGATCCTCCCCGTCGTCGTGACGCTCGCCTGGGGCCTGGGCGCGCGTTGCCGCACGTACGACGAGACGGTTCTGTTCGGCCTGCTCCTCGGCGCCGTGACGTGCTTCGTCGCCTACACGGCCGTGAAGGCGTCGTACATCTCGACCCAGTTCGCGATCCGGGTCGAGGAGCGGAACCTCATCTACCTGTCGCCCGTCGTCTTCACCGTCACCGCCCGCTGGTTCGCGGAGCGCCGTGTGCGCCCGGCGGCCTGGGCGTTGAGCGGAGCAGCCGTCGCATACTTGATCGCGACGACTCCGTATCACGCCTACGAGCACCTCTATTCCGATGCGTTCGGGCTCGCGATCCTCGAGTGGCTCAACCGCACGTGGTACTTCACGAATTCGGATCTGGAACACCTGCTCTACGGCGTGCTCGCGTTCTCGCTCGTGGTCGGCGGCGTTGCGCACCTGCTTCGCCGCCGGGAGCCTGACCGGCGCTTCAGCATCGCCGGCTCGGTGCTGAGCGGCGTTGTGGCAGTGCTCGTCGTCGGCTGGAACCTGACGGGGGAGATCGCGGCGGCAGACGCCTCGAACTCGATTGCCAAGACGTTCCGAAGCACGTTGCCGACACCGCCCGACTGGATCGACTTGGCCACAGGACGGGCGCGAACGATGTTCATCGGCAAGTCCCTCGGCGGATCGAATGCGTTCTGGTCGATCGAGTTCTGGAACCAGTCGATCGGCGACGTCTGGTCGGTCGACGCAACCGTTCCGCCGCCCGGTCCCGGCATCACCCCGGACTTCACGAGCTCCGACGGGCAGGTCGCCCCGCAGATCCCGGTGCGCTATGCAGTGGCGACACCGGGCGTCGACCTCGTCGGCCGCATCATCGAGACGGCCGGCGGCCTTCGCTTGTATCAACTCGACCGGCCGATCCGGATCAGGGACTCCGAGACCGGCGTGACGCCCGACGGCTGGATGTCGACGAGCGCTCAGTACAACCAGTTCGGCCCACCAGACGCGCGCGCGGGAGTTGCCGTCGTCGACCTCAGCCGCGCCGCCGCCTGCGGCGACGTGCCCGCCGCGCACATCACGATCCGCGTGTCGCGCTTGCGCATCAACGGCGATCGGCAGCCCACGTTCGGGAAACTGCTCGCGCTTCGCCGTAGGACGATCCATTCGACGCCGTGCGACGTCCGGACGGTGCGCATTCCGGTCAAACCGCCGTTCCGCGTCGACGTCTTCGCCGACAGGACGTTCCAGCCGTCGCAGTACGACCCGCGGCAGCTGAGCGTGCAGATCTCGTTCGGGTTCGAGCGCGGCGCGCGTCGCTAGGAGGATCTGGCGAAGAGCCGCTCGGGATGCTTTCGCACGAAGCGGAGGATCCCCTGCCAGTGCCAGAGCGTCCTCCGTGTGAAGAACCTCCGATCGGTCACGGCCTGATGCTCGTGCTCGACGACCGCGGCAGGGACGTACCAGCGTTCCCAGCCGGTGCGGGCAGCGCGGTAACAGAGATCGATGTCCTCGCCGTAGAGAAAGAAGCCTTCGTCGAATCCGCCGAGCTCGTCGAACATCGTGCGCCGCAGCGCCAGGAATCCTCCGAGCATCCAGTCGACGGGCGTCGGCTCGGAGGGGGCGTCGCCGAGCTGGTAGTGCCCCCGCTGGAAGCGGTACGGGTCGAAGACGAGCCTGAGGGGAGTACGTCTGACGATCGTCCCCAGGACCGTCGGAAACCGCCGGCGCGAAGGCTGCACCGTGCCGTCGGGGTACGTCATCCGGGGACCGGCCACACCGGCACGCGGGTGCTCCGCCAGGAAGGCGGCGAGCCCGGCGATCGCTCCGGGGGCGGGCACCGCATCCGGGTTGACGGTGCAGACCATCTCCGCGGACGTTCGCGCGACGCCTCGATTGACGTTCGCGCCGAAACCGAGCGGCCGCTCGTTCTCGACGACGACGGCCGACGACGGAACCGAGCCGACGCTGCCGGGAACGTTGGCGACGACCACCAGCTCGTCGACCTGTGGGGCGAGCGCCGGCAGCAGGCGCGTCAGCTCGTGGAGATTGCCGTGCGACACGACGACTGCCGCCGTCCTCATTGCAGCACCTCTCGATAGACCTCCAGCGTGCGGGCTGCGGTCGCGCCCCAGGTAAACCGTGCAGCGCGCACGAGGCCGGCGGCGATCAGGCGCTCGCGCTCGGCCACGGCCTGGCGGACGGCGTCGCCGAGGCGCTCTCTCGCTGCGTACACCGCAGCGTCTCCGGCGACTTCCCGCAGGGCTGCCTCGTCGGTCGCGACGACGGGAGTGCCACTCGCCATCGCCTCGAGCACCGGTAGACCGAACCCCTCGTAGCGCGAAGGCAGGACGAGAGCGGCCGCGCCGCGATAGAGCTCGACGAGCTCGTCGCGCGAGACGTAGCCGCGCACGTCGGCACCGCGCCTCCGAAGCTCCTTCGCAAGGGCGGGCTCCTTCTCGGGCCCCACGACGACCAGGGGCAGGCCGGCGCTCGCGGCCGCCTCGACCGCCGCCAACGGATCCTTGCGCGCCTGGACCGCGCCCACGAACAGGAGGTATTCGCCGGGCCCGCGGCCGGAGGCCGGGCTGAAGACCGGGTCGACACCGTTGGGTGTGACAACGATCTTCGCCGGGTCGGTGCCGTAGACATCGACGAGGTCGCGCTTCGTGCGCTCCGAGACGGTGAGCACGCACTTCGCTCGCCGGACCGCGCGTGGAACGAGCGTCCGGAAGACGAGTCGGTCCGCCCACCCCATCACCCGAGCCTCGCGCTCGAACGAGAGGTCGTGCACCGTCACCACCGCGGGAACCCCGAGTCGCGGCGGCAGCACGTACTGGAAGTGAGCGAGCGCCGGCCGAAGCCGTCGGAGCACGCGCGGCACGCTCAGACCCATCCGCAGCTCCTGGCTTCGAGCCGGCAGCTCGACCGCTTCGATCCCTGCGGGGACCAGATCGGGCCGGCGCGTGAGCGCGACGAACCGCAGCCCCGAGCCGATGCGCCCCAGCTCGGCGAGCAGGTTGGCAACGTACGTCTCGTCGCCGGTCCGTCGGCGGCCGAGCACATCGGCGTCGATCACGACGAGATCCCCCGTCATGCTGCTGCCTCACGGTAGGCGGCGACTGCAGCGGCCGCCGTCGCCGGCCAGCCGAAGCACCGAGCGCGATCCAGCCCGGCGGCGATCAGACGGTCGCGGTGGCTGTGCGCGCGCTCGATCCCGGCCGCGATCGCCTCCGGATCGAGTGGATCGACGAGCTCCGCCGCGCCGCCTGCGACCTCCTCCATCGCACTCCCGGCCGTGGTCACGACCGGCGTGCCGCAGAGCATCGCCTCGAGCACGGGGATCCCGAACCCTTCGTAGAGGGAGGGATAGGCGAGACAGCGAGCACCGCGAAGCAACACCGCGAGCTCCGCATCGTCGGGGCGTCCGAGCCAGCGAACGTGCCGCGCGTCGACCTCGACCGTGCCCCAGCCGCGCGAGCCGGCGATGCGCAACTCGAGCCCGAGGTGGCCGGTCGCCTCGATCAGCCGCGCCAGGTTCTTGCGAGGCTCGAGCGTCCCGACCGCGAGGACGTAGTCGCCCTCGGCACGGGGCCCCTCAGGTCGGAAGACATCTGTCGAGGCAGCGTTGTAGGCGACGTCGATTCGTTCCGGCCGCACGCCGACGAGCTCCGACACCTCACGCTTTGTGAACTCCGAGACGGCGAGGATGCGAGTCGCAGCGCGGAGCACCGGGCGAAGCAGGGTGCGCGCGTATGCACGCGTCCAGGCCGTGAACAGCTCGGGATAGCGAAGAACGGCGACGTCGTGGACCGTGACGACGACGGGAACCGATGCGCGAAGCGGCGCGCGGAACGTCGTGCAGTGCAACACATCGAGTCGGCGCGCCTGAGCCGGCAAGCCGACCGGATACCAGGCGACGTCGCGCACCAGCGCCGCCAGCCGCCCCGGGCCGCCGAACGAGAGGCGGTGCACCTGCACGTCGTCCCGGTCCTCGAGCCCTGCGACGAGCCCGTTCACGTAGCGCGCAGTGCCTGCCGTGTCCAGAACGAGGGGCGCGAGGTCGATGCCGACGTTCACAGGCGCTGCTCCCACGCCCGAAGCATGGTCGCTCCGACGGCGTCCCACGAGAAGCGACGCGCATGCTCGATTCCTCGCGGGATCAGCTCGTCTCGCCTGCGCACCGCGTCGACGAGTGCGTCAGCCCACGCCTGGGCATCGTCGGGGTCGGCGCGCAAGGCAACGTCTCCGGCGGCCTCGTCGAGAGACGGATGCGACGATGCGACGACGGGGGTACCGCTCGCCATCGCCTCGACGATCGGGATGCCGAAGCCCTCGAATCTCGACGGATAGGCGACGACGGCAGCGCCACGGTAGAGACGCGCGAGCTCGGCATCGGACTGGCGACCGAGTGGAAGGATTCCGGGCGCTTCGAGCTCAGGCTGATCGCCCCAGCCCGGTCGACCGACGACAGCCAGCTGCAGGCGGCCCTCGAGCAGTGCATGCGCGCGAACGAGCACGCCGAGATTCTTCCGGGGCTCGAGCGTGGCGACCGTCAGCACGTATGGCCCGCCCAGGTCGGCGGCCTCCCCGTCCTGCTTGAAGGGCTCGTCGACGCCCGGCGGAGCGACGTGCACTCGCTCCGGATCGACTCCCAGCGTGGCGACGACGTCGCGCGCCGTGAACTCGGAGTTGGCGAACACCGTGTCGCAGGTCGTCGCGTCCCGGTACTTCGCAGAGTGCATCGAGAACGTTCGTCCCGTCACCCACGCGCGGTGGTGCAAGGGCACGAGGTCGTGGATCATCGTCGACCGTAACCCGCCTCGTTGCGGCGGGTACATCCAGTCGGAGTAGTGGAGCACGTCGACCCGACCCAGGAAGCGCTCGATGCCGGGCCGCCCCGCGCGGCTCCACGCCTGGCGCCAGAAATGCGCGAACGGCAGGAAGCGCAGCTGGAGCTCGACCGGAATCCCGTCGACGGCTTCCGGGATCACCCTGAGGCCCCTCGGGCTCGTCGGTGCGAACGCGACGATCTCGTGCCGGCCGGCAGCTGCCGCCACGAGCCCCTCGAGCGAACCGCGAATGTAGTTGCCGATCCCGGTTCGCTCGTGCGAAAGCGGACTGACGTCGAACGCGATCCTCACGCGTGGAAGTCGAACCGCAGGAAATGCGCACCGAGCGGGCGCCGGTCCGTGCTGCCGGGAATCACGCTCGCCGGGACGAGCGTCTTGCCGACCGTGAAGCGGACCGTGCACACGTGACGTGCGTCTGGGCGCAGACGAACGACGAGCCGCGCGAGCCGCGCGGGAGGAACATGCACGACCCCGGCGACCCGGCCCCCGACCGTCGCAGTGACCACCTGTGCGCTCCGGTACAGGCTTGCGTCGCTCTGGAGAAGCACCGACAGCCGTCCGCCCGTACACGATGAGCGTGCGTAGGTGACGACCTTTCCCGACCAGGTGTCGCCCGGATCCTGGTAGAGCCCGAGAACCTGGGTCTTGATCACGATGAGCGGCCCGTCGACGCGAACGAGATACAAACCGATGCGCGGATCTCGCCCGATCACTCGCCCCACGAGATCGGCTCCGTCGGCCGTCAGCGCGTAACGCGCAGTGGCGACGTGTCCCGCGTCGTCGACGAGCGTCCCGTTCGCCGTGGGATGCACGTGGGTCTCCGGGAGCCCGCCCGGTACGGCGCCACCGAGGTCGAACACCGTATGAATGCTGCGGTTGAAGAACTCGTTCTCCCAAACAGCGTGCGCCTCGACGCGTCCGTTCCAGATGAACGAGACGTCGGCGTTTCGACCGACCGCGCGGTCGACCCAGTCGCGATGCTCGACCCGGATCCCGGCGAACAGCGAGCCGATCGAGGCGATGCGAATCCCATGCCGGCCGTTCTCGACCGCGGCCGTCGTGATCGCGAAGTACGCGGCGACCACGAGCGCGAGACCGGCGAGGTACCTCCGCGGAACGGCGAGGAAGACGAGGCCCGCGGCGAGGCCCGCTCCGAGAGCGCCGTACTTGATCTGATCGAGCGAGAGGTAGTGGTCGTTCACCCACCACCAGGGCAGCAGGGCGAACGTGTCGGAGACCGCGGGTGTCGAGATGAACCGGTCGTACGGGATCACCACTGGCAGGACCGCGGCGATGCCCGCCGCGCCGACCACACGCCAGCGCGCACGCGGCGCGATCTGCGCTCCCGCGACGAGCGCGACGAGCGCGAACGGCGCGAGGTAGAACATGTTGCGTTCCTCGATCCGCTGCGACTGCCGGCTCGCGAAGGCGGCCACCTCGACGACGACGAGCACTGTGACCGGGAATGACGCTGCGACGAAGGCCCGGCCGCCGCGGGAGAGCGAACGTGGTGCCAGCCACAGTGCGAGGAGCGCCGCGGCAGGGATCACGCCGAGGTAGAGATCGAGCTCGGCTGCGTGCCAGAGCGCGTAATGGGCGACGTTGCGCACCGAGTACGAGCCCGAGGTGGCAGCCCGGTAGGCGCCGAGCACGCTGAGCACGGAGCGCCCGCGGGCGACCGTCTCGGCGATCACGAGAGCAGCTGCACCGCCGGTGACCAGGTAGGTGAAGACGAACGCACGAAGCTGGGCCTTGACGTTGCGCTCGATCAGACCGAGGAGAACCGGCGCCGCCAGGATGGCCGGCAGCAGCACGACCGCCTGCGCGCGCGTCAGGTACGCGATGCCGACGACGGCGAGCACGGCGACCTGTCTCCAGATCGTCGGGCGCTCGAGAGCGAGGACGAGCAGCAGGCAGACGGTCGTGAACAGCGGGTAGAAGGCGTTCTCCGTCATCAGCGTCCCGGCGTAGAGGAGCGACGGCACAAGCACCGCCAGAGCCGCCGCGACGAGCGCAAGCACCGGTGCGACGAGTCGCCGGGCGAGGAAGTACGCCGGGACCGCAGTGAGCGAGATGACGACGGCGTTGATGCCCTTGGCCACCGCGTAGGCATGCGGGATCGAGCCGAACGCGCGCCACGCGGGCGCGATCAGCATCGGATAGACGATCCCGTAGCCGGTGCTCGACACACCGCGGATCTGGAAGTGACCGCCGGCCGCGAACGACTTCGCCAGCTCGGAGTAGATGAGCTCGTCGACCATGATCCACGGTGCGGCGACCTGGCGTGCCAGCAGGATGCGGGCGATCGCGGAGCAGCCGACGATGGCCGCGAGCCACACCCAGATCGGCACTGCGACTGCTCGGGCTCGTACCACCGCCACCGCCTGCGTCAACCGACGATCCCCGACTCGACCGCCGCACGCGCCAATGCACCCGGATCGTCGTGCCCCACGTCGCTCGCCGCCTCCGCGATGCGGCCCAGCACGGCGTCGTCGACGGCGTCTCCACCCGCCGCGACCTCGAGCGCAGCCGCATACGCGTCCGCGACCTTCACCACCGCGTGCCGGTCCTCGGCGTAGCGCCGCGCTGCCTCGCCGAGCGCAGCGGCGTGATCGGCGGCAAAGTCGAGTGCGGCATCGAGCATCGGCACCTCGAGCTCGTCGACAGGCACCTTCAGCGCGACGCCGTCCGGGAGCTCCGCGAACCAGCCGACGTCCGAGACGACGAGGGGCTTGCCCAGCGAGAGCGCACGAATCGCCGAGCCGGACGTCTCGCCCATGGTCGGATAGCGAAGGTTGATCAAGACGTCGCAGGCGGCCATCAGCGACCACATGCGGTCCTCTGGGACGTACCCGAGCTGCAGGACGCCCGCCTCGTGGTCGAGACCGAGCCGCTCGAGCCGCCGCCCGAGATCGAAGCGCTCGCTCGAGGCGCCCGCGAGCAGGAGCCGCGCGCCCGGCCGTCGCCGTCGCAGCGACGCGAACGCCTGCAGCAGCTCGGGGATGCGCTTGTTCATGTTCAGGAACCCGAAGCAGCCGTAGAGCGGCGCTCCGTCCACATCCGGGGCCGGCATCACATCGTGCATCGGCCACGCGGGGTGCGGGATCCGCCAGAGCCGCCCCTCGTACCCGCTCGCTTGCGCGCGCTCCGCGACGAACTGCGAGTGGACGATCAGCCCGTGCGCCTGGTCGAGGATGCCCCCGGCGAGCGGGAATCGCTCCGGCTGCGTCTCCCAGAGGAGCGGCAGCAGATTGTCGAGGACGCCGAGGCCGAGAAGCCGTCCGGCAACACCCAGCTCCCGCTCCATCGCATCGAGGTAATCGCGACCGTGTCCGCGGCCGATCGTGATTCCGGCAACCAGATGATGGAGGACGTACTCGTGCAGGACGACGACGCCCGGCCGGCGTTCGAGCGCGTCCACGATCCACCCGTGCGCGTCCGGATCGTTCCCGACGTGGTAGAGCGCGACGTCGGCGCTCGGCGGCCGCTTGCCGGGATGTGCCTCGACCACGTCGATCTGCTCACGGAGCGCGGGCAGCAACAACGCCGAGTAGTCGGCGATCCCGGAGCGAGAGGACGGCGGCGGCGAGTAGTAGGCGACGCGCACGAGTTCTCAGCGGAGCAGCGCATCGACGCAGGCGTCCCATGTGACGCGCTCAGCGATGATCCGGCCCGCACGACCGAGTGCCTGCGCCTCGGCGACGTGACTGCCGAGATACACGCAAGCCCGGGCGAGCTCGGAGCTGTCGGGAGCGACGACGACGCCGGTCTCGCGGTCCCGCACGATCTCGAGCGGTCCGCCCGCGTCGCTCGTCGTCAGGACCGGCTTGGCCGAGAGAAAGGCCTCGTACGGCACCATCCCGAAGTCCTCGTCGACCGGCGCGTAGTAGACCGCGAGACAGCGCGCGTAGAGGTCGGCGAGCGTTTCGCCGTCGGCGCGGCCCACGAACTCGACCTGCCCGTTGAGACCCGCCGCGAGGCCCTCCAGGCGTTCGCGGTCGGGACCTTCGCCGACGATCACGACACGCAGCGCCGGCTCGACCCGTGCCGCTTCGAGCAACAGGTCGACGCGCTTGGCACGGTCGAGCCGATTGACGGACAGCACGAAGCCTTCCGACTCGGCCGTTCGATACGGAAGCGCCTGCGGTGGGTGCGGCAGCACCTCGGCTTCGATCCCGTTGCAGCGCTGCAGCCGGTCTGCGACGTTGCGCGAGGTCGCGAAGACGCGACGAGCCTCTCCGAGGGCAATCGCATCGACTCGCTCGACGGCGCGTCTGACGGCGCGATCGTGTGCGGACTCCGAGAACTGCCCGAGCTCGGTGCGGTCGTAGTCGTATGCCTGCCGAAACTGGTGCAAGACCCACGCGACCTTGTACGGGTGACGCACGCAGTAGGCAGGGAACTTCGTCGCGATCACGCGGTCGATCGGCCGTCCATCAGCCTCGGTGAGATCGACGAGACGCCAGAGGAACGCATGGTCGAGCACGCGGGAGTCGGGATACCACTTGAACGGCATCGTCACGAGCTCGGTCTCGTGGCCGCGCTCGCGTAGCGCCGCGACGAGCTCGTCGGCCATCACCTCGGCGCCGCCGTGCACGAACGGCACCTGGGGCGCACACACGGCGATTCTCACGGACGCTGCTGCTCGAGACGCGTGACTCGTTCGTCGAGGTCGTCGACGAGCTTCAGCACCGCGTCGTTGAAGGCGCGCTGGTCTGCGAACGCGGGCTCGACGTACCAGCGCATGAGGCGGCGCAGCACCGACTTGACGGGGCCGCCCTTGCCCACGATCGGCCGCTCGGCCGAGATCGGCCAGAGGCGCTCGGCCTGGTCGCGGACGCTGAGCCGCACCTGCGCAGGCGGGACGTCGGACGCCCGCGGCCCGGCAGCGCGAACCTCCTCCTTCAGCCGTGCGAAGAGGGCGGCCACATCCGTGGTCTCCTCCGGACCTGCCATGCGCGGGAGTGTAGAGATCGGGGGTTACGGCGCTGTTAGCGCCTTCCGGCGATAGGTGGGGGCGGCGGCTCCAAACACCTCGTACCGTCACACGCCGCCGGTCGGTCGGTGCGGCGACAGACGCACATACCTGGGGCGATCGACTGGTATCCGAGGTTGTGACGCAGGAGAATCGCCACGTGCGGCCTGAGCTTCCTACGGGGACGGTGACGTTCCTCTTCACCGATATCGAGGGCTCGACGCGGCTACTCCGTGAGATGGGCGACGGGTACGCGGACGTGCTCGCCGAGCATCGCCGCGCATTGCGGGAGGCGTGGCGGCGGCACCACGGCGTCGAGGTCGACACGCAGGGCGATGCCTTCTTCGTCGCCTTCGCCCGTGCGTCCGATGCCGTCGCCGCAGCCGCCGATGCGCAACGCGTGCTCGAGGCCGCCCCGGTGCGTGTCCGGATGGGCCTGCATACGGGCGAGCCGGTAGTGGATGTCGAGGGCTATGTCGGCCTGGACGTGCACCGGGCGGCGCGGATCGCAGCCGCCGGTCACGGCGGGCAGGTGCTGGTCTCGGCGACGACTCACGAACTGGTAGCCGACGAGGTGCTTGATCTCGGCAGGCACCGGTTGAAGGACTTCGCCGAGCCGGTGGCGCTCTTCCAGCTCGGGTTCGAGCGTTTCCCGCCACTACGGACGATCTCGAATACGAACCTGCCGGTGCTGCTGTCGTCGTTTGTGGGGCGTGAGCGGGAAGAGGCTGAGGTCGTCTCGCTTATTCGCGACGAGGCAGCACGGCTTGTGACGCTTACAGGGCCGGGTGGAACAGGGAAAACCCGGCTCGCGGTCGCTGTGGCCGGGGAACTCGTCAGCGAGTTCGGAGCCGGCATCTTCTGGATCGGGCTGTCAGCGGTGCGCGATCCGGCGTTGGTCGTGGAGTTGATCGCGCAGACTCTGGAGGCGCGGCAGGAGGTGGCCGTGCACATCGGCGATAAGCATCTCCTGCTCGTCCTTGACAACCTCGAGCAGGTGATCGGATCGGCGGTGGACCTGACCGCGCTCCTTCAAGCGTGCCCGAACCTGTGCATGTTGACGACTAGCCGTGAGGTGCTCCGAGTGGACGGCGAGGTCGTGTATCCGGTTCCTGCGCTCGCCGATCCCGAGGCGGTCGAGTTGTTCTGCGCGAGGGCGGGGGTCGAGCCGGACGAGACGGTCGCCGAGCTCTGTGTTCGCCTCGACAATCTGCCGCTTGCGCTGGAGCTCGCTGCTGCCCGGATCAGCGTGCTCACGCCGGCGCAGATCCTGGAGAGGATCTCGCAGCGACTGGACCTGTTCCGGGGAGGCCGTGGCGCCGACCCGCGCCAGGAGACCCTCAGAACGACGATCGAGTGGTCATACGAACTCCTGAATGACAAGGAGAAAGCTCTCTTCGCCAGACTCGCGGTCTTTCGCGGCGGCTGCACAATCGAAGCTGCCGAGCAGGTCGCGGATGCCGACCTCGACACGTTGCAGTCGCTCGTCGACAAAAGCCTCCTCCGACACTCCGCCGGGCGCTTCAGGATGCTGCAGACAGTTCGCGAGTACGCCCGGGAGCTTCTCGCGACGATGGCAGAGGGCGACGCGGTGCGTCGTCGCCACGCCGAGCACTACCTCTCGCTGGCCGACGCAGCCTATGCCGCACGGTCCGATCCCGACCCGACCGTGCCGCGCCGGCTCGACGAGGAACACGACAACCTTCGGGCTGCGCTCGACTACCTCCACGAGCACTCCGCAACCGAGTACCTCCAACTCGCCGGGGCCCTGGGATGGTTCTGGGGAAGCAGCGGGCGTCTTGGGGAGGCCTCGCGGCACCTCGAGGATGCTCTCGCTTGCCCCTCGGAAAACGAGCGACTCACCGCGCGGGCGCTCCGCTCGCTCGCGGTCTGCAACTCGCTCGCAGGCCGGTACGCCGCCGCCCTTAGTCAGCTCGAGCAGGCAATCGATCTCTGGCGCGGGACCGGCGACGAGTCCGAGGTCATGAAGACCCGCGACGATTTCGGCATGGTGCTCTATCGCAGCGGAGACACCGAGCGGGCGCTTCAGATCTACGAGCAGAACCTCGAGCTCGCCCGTAGCTCGGGGCAACAAGCACTCGTCACCGCCTCCTTGGGAGGGGTTTGCCAGCTGCTCCTGGCAACCGGAGAGTTCGAGCGTGCTGAGCCGCTAGCTCAGGAGCTGGGTGTCGATCACTACCTCGCCGACTGCGCCATGCACCGTAAGGACTACACCCTCGCGCGGCGGCACTATTCACGCCAGCTCGAAGCCTGGCTACTGGCCGGAGACGAGATATCGCAAAGCTACGACATGCTCGGGCTCGCGATGGCAATGGCCGGTCTCGGACGAGACGAAAGCGCCCTCCGCCTCGAAGCCGCGATCGACGCCGAATGGGACGAGCTCGAACTAGTCGCTCGGCCGCGCGTCCTCGAAACGTGGCGCGCGCGCGACCTCGGCGCTGCCCGCGCGCGAGTCGGAGAGCAGCAAGCGACCGCTCTGATCCAGCGAGGCCGGGCGATGACATGGGAGCAAGCCGTCGAGCTCGCACTCGACGAAAGCCACGACTGACCAGCGGCCCGTGGGCGCGCGCCACGCCCGACCCATCGCCTGCGCGACCGTCCCACCCGCCCGAGCCCACCACACCCGGTAACCACCCACCGTCGACCAGCTCCCATGGAGCTCTGCCAGCGCCGCAGCGAGCCGGCGAGCCGGCGAGCCGACTAGACCACGCTTCAACACGGGGCGTTGCTCACGCGGTCACGTTTCAGGCGTTCAAAGAGAACCCTCCACCTAACCCAGCCTGCGGCTTACCGCGCTGTAACCAGAGCCTGTGACATTTCTGCCGATATCCAGGAGGACCGCCCACCTATCCTGTTAGCGCCTTCCGGGCGCTTTGCCTCGATCCGGCCCATCACGACGCTCCAACCGAAGGTCGCCAATAGACTCGCGAGCAGTGCGTGAGTTGAGCGACCAACTCGTGCGGAGGATCGACCGACCATGAGCCGCTGGCGTCGCCGGCCGCCCGAGCGGCCCGGGATGCGTGGCTGGACACGCTTCGACCGCCGCAACGCCGACCAGGCCGAGCTGCTGCGCGACATCGCCCGCTCCCCGATGGAGCGTTTGTTCTACGGCCACGACGGCCGGGTGGCGGCCAAGTGGCACCACTACCTCGCGCTCTACGACCGCCACATCTCGCGCTACCGCGGGACACCTGTGCGCCTCCTGGAACTCGGCGTGCTGCACGGCGGCTCGCTCCAGCTCTGGCGCGACTACCTCGGCGCGCAGGCAGTGATCCACGGCATCGACATCGACGAGCGCTGTGCGACGATCCGCGAGCCCGGGATCACCGTGCACGTCGGCGACGCGAGCGACCCACAGCTCCTTCGAGAGGTCGTGCACGAGATGGGCGGCGTCGACGTCGTCATCGACGACGCGAGCCACCTGGGCGCGCACCAGATCGCCGCCTTCGAGGCGGTCTGGCCGCTGGTCGCTGACGGCGGGAGCTACATCTGCGAGGACCTTCACGCCGGTTACTGGCAGGCGCTCGGCGGCGGCTACCTGGAGACAGGCAGCTTCATCGAGTACGTCAAGCACCTGATCGACCGCCTGCACACGTGGTACATCGACGACGAACGCCTCGATCGCGACGAGAGCTTCGCTCGCCAGTGCCGCGGTATCCACATCTACGACAGCATGGTCGTGCTGGAGAAGGACGAGCGCCGCGCCGCGCCATTCCACACGATGGTCGGGCGCACGCAGCTCCCCACCGAGTAGGGACCCCCGCGCGAGACGCGAGTCTCTCCCGTTGGAGCCTCCACGTCATGCCTGCAGCTGGCGCGCGACGCCGCGCGAGCTGCCGACCGCGACGGCTCCGGCGCACGCGAGAGCGAGAGCCAGCCCGAACACGACCGGGTGAGGCGGCACACCGTGCGCGAGCGCCGGCGCGGCCGCCGCCGGCAGTCCCATCTCGAGGGCGAAGACGACGGGGATCGCGCGGGTCGCCGGCCACGTCTGCAGCGCCGTCATCTCGGCGAGCAACGTGGACGCGCTCGCGAGGCCGACGGCGAGCAGCCAGGCCACACAGACAAGCCACCGGCGATCGGCAAGGGCGTCGACGACGAGCGCCGTCGCGAGCCCGACGCAGGCCCAGCCGATGCCGGCTGCGACGCTCGTCGCGAGTCCTCCGCCGCGCCCGCCCGCCCGCAGCAGGGCGGGAGCGGCGGCCGTAGCCACGAGCGCGACCGCGACGACCCACGTGCCGGCGGTCGTGAAGGTGGTCGAGTGACTCGGCGCCGCCCAGGCGAGGCCCGCGACGGCGATCGCGATCGCCGCGGCGCCGCCGATCTCGAGCGCCCCGATCCGTTCGTGCAGGACGCGCACGCCCAGCACGAGCAGGACGATCAGTCCGAGTCCCAGCGCCGGCTGGACGAGGGCCACCGAGGCGAGCGAGAGCGCGACCGCTTCGAGCCCCCACCCGACGACGCTCGCCGCGCCGCCGACGAGCCAGGTGCGCCGGCGGGCAAGCGTCGAAAGGAGGCTCGAGCGTAACCCGGCCGAGGACGAGACATTCCTCGCCTCGAGCGCCTGCAGCGCCGACGCGGCGGCGAACAGCGACGACGACAGCATCGCGAGCACGGCTGCGGCGAGTTGGCGCACCAGCGCAGACTACGATCGCCGCGTGGTCGCCATCGCGCTTCTGACGCTCGTCCCGGGGCGGCTCGGCGGGAGCGAGACCTACGTGCAGAGCTTGCTCGAGGCGCTCGCGCGGACCGGGACGCTCGACTACCGCGTGCTCCTGCCTCCGGCCGCCGCCGATCTCGAGACGGGACTGCGCTCCGAGGTGGCGACCGAATACCCGCCGGCACGGTCGCCGCGAGAGCGGTTCGTTGCGATGGCGCGGGCGGCCCGCTCGAACGCGCTCGCCGCCCGGCTCGACGGGGCCGACGTCGTCCACTATCCGCTCACGATCCGGTTGCCCCGGGTCGACAAGCCGTCGGTCGTGACGGTTCATGACCTGCAGCACCTCGACCTTCCACGCATGTTCAACAGAGCGGAGCGGTTGTTCAGGCGGGTCGCGTGGCACCGTTCGATCCGCGGCGCCGACCGGATCGCGGTGCCGAGCAGCTTCGCCGGGAAGCGCCTGGCGACCGAGCTCGGCCTCGACCCCGCCCGGATCACGGTGATCCACTCGGGCGTCGACCACGCGCGCTTTCGCCCCGGGGCAGACGAACGCGAGGAATTCCTCCTCTACCCGGCGCGACGCTGGCCCCACAAGAATCACGCGAGGCTCTTCGAGGCCTTGGCGATCCTGCGCGCCGACCGGCCGGCGCTTCGTCTCGTCCTCACCGGCGAGGCGGACGGCGGCTCGCTGCCCGACGGCGTCGAGTCGCGCGGGCTCGTCCCGCAGGACCAGCTGATCGACCTCTACCGGCGCGCTGCGGCACTCGTCTTCCCGTCCCTGTACGAAGGGTTCGGACAGCCGCCGCTCGAGGCAATGGCCTGTGGCTGTCCGGTCGCCTGCTCGAGCGCCGGTGCCCTCCCGGAGGTCGTCGGGGAAGCTGCGCGGCTGTTCGACCCGCACGATCCACGCGCGATCGTGGACGCCGTACGGGACGTCCTCGACGCTCCCGAGGAGTGGCGTCGGCGAGGGATCGAGCGGGCCGCGTCGTTCTCGTGGGAGGCCACCGCCCGCGGCTACGACGATGTCTACCGGGAGCTGAGCACGCGTTCGTAGGCGGCCGCATAGCGCTCGGCCGCCTCGTCGACCGAGTAGCGGCGTACGAGCTCGGGCGCGGAGACCCGTGCCGGCGGTTCGGCGAGGACGGCCTCGAGCTCGTCGGCGAGCCCGGGCCAGTCGCCGGGAGCGAAGATCCGGCCCGTGCCCTGGAGCACCTCGGGAATCGCACCTGATCCCGCGGCGGCGATCGGCACGCCTGCCGCATTCGCCTCGGCGAGCACCATCCCGAACTGCTCCTCCCACCTCGTCGTCGGAAGGCTTGCGAGCACGAAGCAGGACGCACGGTCGAAGACGTCGGGGATCTGCTCGTAGGAGACGCCGCCTCGCCACTCCACGCGATCGGCGACGCCGAGGTCTCGCGCGTGGGCGCGCAGGCGCGCTTCCTCGGGCCCGGTTCCGACGACGAGCACGTTCGCGTGCACGCCGCGCTCTCGGAGAACGGCGACCGCGCGCAGGAGATCCTGATGGCCCTTCTCCCACACCAGTCGTCCGATGGAGAGAATCAGGTGCTCCGCGGGAGGCCGGTCGCTCCGGAACCTGCTCGAGTCCACGCCCGGGGGTGCGACTTCGATGCGCTCGGGCGAGACACCTTCGAGCAGCAGCGCCGAACGTGCACGCTCGGTCGCGGCCAGGAACAGATCGACCCGAGGGATCGTCTCCGCCCGCTGGCGGCGACCGCGGAAGCGGCGGTAGGCGTCGCCGAACGGGATCGTCTCCCACACGGTGAGGACGAGCCGGAACCCGAGCCGCTCCTTGAGCAACGCCGGTCCGTGGCTGTACGGCACGCCGATCTCGGCGGCATGCACGACGTCCGCTCCGGCGAGCGCGGCCTCGAGCCCCAGATAGCGGTCGCCGACGGCCAGAGCGAGGAGATCGCCGAGCCGTCCGCGCGGCAACCGGTCGCGAACGGCACCGATCCGCTCGACCGGCAGCTCGAGACCGGAGCGGAGCTCGAATCGATTCGACGCCGTCACGAGGACTCGAACGTCGAAGCTGCTCGTTAACAGCTCCCAGGGCCGGAGATCCCACGGGTTGGCCGAGTGACCTCGGAGCAGAACGACGCGTGGACGGCTCATCGTCCCCGCAGGGCGTGCACGAGCTCGGACGGGATCGCCCGGAGCAGCACAGCCGCGACACCGAAGACCGCGACGGCGGCGACGAGCTGAACCTCCCACGCAACCGGTAGCAACAGCACTGCGAACGCCGGGAGCGACGCCGCGACCACCCGAGGCGTCAGGCCGAGCCGCGGTGCAACCGCCGGGTTCGCACGCCGCAGGAACACGTAGACGAGCAGTGCGAGCCCGCTCTCGGCCGCGACGGCCGCGCCGGCGGCACCGCGCGCCGACCACAGCGGGATGCAGACGCCGCCAAGCGCGAGGACGAGGGCGAGCGCGCCCGCGTTCGCCAGCGTGAGGGCCGATTGGCGCCGGAGCGAGAGCAGCCCGAGCTGCCAGACCTGGCCGACGAACACCGGGATGAGAGCGAACGCCTGAATCTGCAGCACCGGCGCCGCGCCCGAGAACCTGTCGCCGCCGAGCAACGGGATCGCCCACGGCGCGGCCGCGACGATCACGAGCACGAACAGCACGGCGGCGGCGAGCGACACCTCCGTCATGCGCTGCAGGCCGAACCGCAGGCGCTCGTCGTCGTCGCGGCCCGCTACCGCGAGCAGCGGCAGCGCGGACGACAACACGAGGAGCGGCAGCGAGAAGATCACGGTGAAGACCTGGAACGACGTCGCGAAGAGACCGGTTGCGCTGCTCGGGGCGAGCAGCGAGACCATGATCATGAGCACGCGGAAGTAGATGACGTTCATCGTCAGAGCGACCGCCAGAGGCAGCGCCTCACGCAAGAGCGACAGGGCAACGGTCCGGTCGAAGTCAGGCACGAGACCGCGGCGGAGAGGCACCGCGAGCGGCGTGAGCGCGAGGACGACAAGGCCGACCGGGATCTGTGCTCCGAAGAACGGCAACAACGACGACCCGAGCGCGACCAGCACGAGGACGACGACGAAGGTCAGCGCCGTCTTCGCCACCTCGAACGCCGCGACCGTGCCGAGGCGAAGCTCGACAGAGAGGGGCATCATCATCGTCGCCTGCGTGTTGACCAGGAGCACGCCGAGCCCGCCGAGCAGCGTGCCCCAGACCATCGTGTGCGGATACGCGGCGAGGGCGAAGATCACCGCCGCGACGATTCCGACCGGCGTGATCGCAAGCCTCAGTGTCACGAGGTTCCGCATCAATCGCGCCTGCTCGTCGCCCCGCACGAGCGAGAGCTCGCGTGCCCCGATTGCCGTCAGTCCGGCGTCCCCGACGCCGCTGACGATGCCGAGCAACGCCGAGACCGCCCCGTAACGACCGAAGTCGCGCACGCCCAGGTGCCGCAGGAGGAGTGCCGAGGTTCCAGCCGCCAGGAGGATGCCGACGCCGAAGCCGACGCCCCGCACGAGCCCGCCCCGAACGACGCGCCCGCCGGCCTCGGGCGAGCTCAGCAGATCGGTCGCGCCTTGCGTCATGCCGCCGAGGTTTGCATATCGTGCGGCGTGCGAGCGACCGTCGTGATCCCGACGTGGAACGGACGAGCGCTCCTCACGGAGACGCTCGAGAGCCTCGAGCGCCAGACCGTCGAGCATGACGTGATCGTGGTCGACAACGCATCAACCGACGGCACGGCAGAGCTGCTGGCGGAGCGGTTTCCGCACGTTCGACTGCTGCAGCTGCAGGAGAACGCCGGCTTCGGCAGCGCCGTCAACCGCGCGGTCGAGCACGTCGAAACGCCGGCGGTCGTCCTCGTCAACAACGACGCCGTGTGCGAGCCGGAGTTCGTCGAGCGCCTCCTCGAGCCGTTTGCCGACGAGCGCGTCGGCATGGTTGCCGGCGTCCTGCTCCAGCACGACGAACCGGAGCTGGTGGACAGCGCCGGGATCGAGCTCGACCCGACCTTCCGGGCGTGGGATCAGCTCTGGAACCACCCGGTGCGAGATCTCCCGGGCGCAGACGCGCCGGTCGGCCCCTGCGGCGGGGCCGCCGCCTATCGGTTGGCCGCCTGGCGGGAGGGCGGCGGCTTCGACGAGGCGTTCTTCGCGTACTGGGAGGATGTCGACCTCGCGCTCCGCCTGCGACTCGCCGGCTGGAGCTGCGTTCGCGCGGCCGGTGCGCGCGCGCTCCACAAGCACGGCCAGACGCTCGGTGCCGCGTCTCCCGCGCAACGTCGTCTCGAGGCGTTCGGACGTGGATACGTCCTCGCCCGTTTCCGCGTCGGCGCGGGCGGGCCGCTGACGAAGCTCCAGATCGTGGCCCTCGACTGGCCGGTGCTCGGGGTGCACCTGGTGATCAGGCGCGAGTGGGGCCCGATCCGGGAGCGACGCCGCGGCCGCCGGGCCGGCCTCGCGCGCCCGTCGCTCAGGGCTCCCCGTGAGCTCGCGCGCGTCTCCTTCGGCGAAGCACTCGGCCGCCAGGCCCGCCAGCTCACCCTGCGGCTGTCCGGTCGGCTGCCGAGCCACTTCCGTCAGACCGAGGCTCGCGCCAACGCCGACCACTGATAGACGAGGAGGTCGGCGCTCAGGCCCCGCGTCAGCCGCTCGGCGAGCCGGCCGGGGCCGGAGAGCTCGGCATGGGCCGTGCGCTCGACGGACCAGCCCGCGCCCTCGAGTAGCGCGACCAGATCACGCCGCGTGAACCAGCGGAGGTGGGTCGAGTCCCGATGTCCCCAGTCGGTGTAGCCGAAGGTGCCGCGCAGGACGAGATCGCGCACCAGAGAGACGTGCCGTGCGTTGGGGACGCTCACGTGCAGCAGGCCGTTCGGCGCTGCGACCGACCTGAGGCTGCGCAGGACCAACTGCGGGTCGGGAAGGTGCTCGAGCACGTCGTACGCGAGGATCGTGTCGTACGGACCGCGGAGGTCCGCCAGCCGGACGCTGACGTCCCCCACGAGGACCTCGTCGTACGTCTGCGCCGCGAGCGCGGCCGCCTCCTCGTCGACCTCGATGCCGGTGAGGACTGTCGCCCGGTCGCGGATCGAACGACCGACGCCGCCCGAGCCGCAGCCGACGTCCAGGACCCGCCCCAGCTTGGCCGGCAGGAGCGCGACCAACTCGGGCCGCTGCTGGTCGTAGTAGAGCTCGGGCTTCCTGGAAGCTGACGATTCCTTCATGACCCCTCGGTACGCTACTGGCCGCGATGCCGAGGAACGACCATGCCTGGGACGAGCCGGCGTTGGACGACGTTCGCAGCGAGTTCGCCGACGCGTTCGCCGGTCGGACCTGCCTGGTGACGGGCGCAGACGGGTTCATGGGAAGCCATCTGACCGAGGCGCTCGTCCATACCGGGGCCAAGGTGATCGCATTCGTCCGTGCGACCTCGTCGGGCGCGCTCAACAACATCGGCCATCTCCGGCGCGATCTCACGGTTGTGTTCGCCGATCTCACCGACAAGACGTCCGTCGACTACTGCATCCGCGACCACCTGGTCACCGCAGCCGACCAGCCGTACGTCTTCCACCTGGGCGCCCAGGCTCATGTCGGCGAGTCGTGGCACCGGCCCTACGAAACAGTGATGGCGAACACGGTCGGCACGCTGAACCTGTTGCAGTCGATCGTCGACCACGACCTGCAGCTCGAGCGCTTCGACACTGCAGGAACGTCGGAGGAGTACGGCAACGTCCGCGAGTCGGTCGCTCATCACCACGACTTCGACGAGCTCGGAGGGTTGATTCTCCACGAGCGGTCGCCGATCAACCCGAAGTCGATCTACGCAACCGCCAAGGTCGCGGCCGACTTCCTGACGATGAACTACCACGACGCCTACGGCATCCCGGGCGTCGTCACGCGCATGTTCAACAACTACGGCCCTCGCCAGAACCCGCGCTACGTCACAGGAACGATCATCACGCAGGCGCTCACACGCCCGGAAATCGAGCTCGGCGCACTCGAGCCCCTGCGTGATTTCTGCTTCTGCACCGACGGCGTCCGCGGCCACCTGACGGTCGCGGCACGGGGCGTTCCCGGCGACGTATACGTGTACGGCCAGGGCGAGAACATCTCGATGCGCGATTGGTGCGATCTGATCGTCCGGGTGGGACGCGACCATGACTTCTGGGGTGACGACCGTCGCGTCGTGATCGACGAGAGTCGCCTGCGACCGGGCGCGACGGACGTGATGGCGCTCCGCGTCGGCTTCGACAAGCTCCACCGCGAGACGGGCTGGCAGCCGAAGGTCTCGTGGGAAGAAGGCGTGCTGCGCACGATCCGTTGGTACTCGGATCACCGCGACCAGTGGCTCGGCCGGATCGACTGGCAGGCGGCCGCACCGGTTCCCGGAGCGTGAGCGTCGTCATCGAGAGCAGGGTCCGGCGTCGGGACGGTATCGCCTTCTCGGACTCGATCCCGGACTCGGCGTATCGGAGGCGGTGGGAGCAGGAGGCCGTCGACAATCACGTTCGCTCGGCGATCGCCGACACATCCGACTCTCCGACCGACGATGTGTTGACGGCGAAGATCGCCCCGCTTTGGGAACGGTTCCCCGACGAGCTGCACGTCCCCTCGGTGCTCGACGTCGGCGCAGGCTACGGGCGCATCGACCTCTACCTCGCTCGCCGGCACCAGCTCACGTGCGACACGTTCTGCGCAGTCGACATCTCGGAGTCGATGCTGCGTCGCCTGATCGATTATCGAGAGCGCTTCGAGCTCTTCCCCGAAGCTCGCTTCGAGCCGATCTGCGCGTCGGCTGACGATCTGCCCATCGAGGACGCGTCGATCGACCTCGCCCTCTCGAGCGTCGTCTTCTTGCACATGGGGAAGCAGTTCGTCGCCCGCGCGATTCGTGAGATCGCCCGCGTGCTCAAGCCCGGCGGCGCATTCGTCTTCGACGGCGGCTTTCCGAACGCGCTCAACCCCTCCAACTGGCCGCCGCGGCTGAAGCCGGGCCGGCTGCGCAATCCGAACGCGCTGAAATACTGGCGCCGTGGCGAGGTCGGCCGGCTGCTCAGCGAGAGCGGCCTTGCCGATCGGGCGGGCGGCTATCGCCTCGAACCGACCAACTACGCGATCCTGCCGAAGACGATCGGGCCGGTCTCGGTGCCGCTCGCACGTCGCGTGAACCGTGCACTCGGCGCGCCCTCGGCTCTCGAGGACGTCCTCGCCGTCTCGTTCAGCGCCTACAGTCCGGAGGCGATCACCTCGTGAAGACCATGGTCACCGGCGGTGCCGGGTTTCTCGGCTCGCACCTCGTCGAGCGGCTACGCGAACGTGGCCACGACGTCGTCGTGCCGCGTCAGGCCGACTACGACCTGACGCACTGGGATGACGCTCAGCGTCTCTTCGCGGAGGCGGAGCCGGAGGTCGTGTTCCACCTCGCGGCTCTCGCCGGCGGCATCGGCGCGAACCGGGCCGAGCCGGGGCGCTTCTGGTACGCGAACCTGCTGATGGGCGCTCACGTGCTCGAGCTGAGTCGCCTCCACCGGGCGCGGAAGGTCGTGATGCTCGGGACGATCTGCGAGTATCCGAAGCACACTCCGGTGCCGTTCCGCGAGGAGGATCTCTGGAGCGGCTATCCCGAGGAGACGAACGCACCGTACGGAATCGCGAAGAAGGCGCACCTCGTGGGGGGGCAGGCGTATCGCGACCAATACGGCCTCGACGTCATCCACCTGCTCCCGGTGAACCTCTACGGCCCGCGCGACAACTTCGACCTCGAGACGTCCCATGTGATTCCCGCGCTGATCCGCAAGATGACGGCGGGTGAGCCGAGCGTGACGCTCTGGGGGGACGGAACCCCGACCCGTGAGTTCCTCTACGTCGACGACGCATCGGAAGGCATCGCCGTCGCGGGTGAGCGCTACAGCGGCAGGGAGCCGGTCAACCTCGGGTCCGGTCTCGAGATCTCGATTCGCGAGCTCGCAGAGCTCGTCGCCGAGCTGACGGGATTCGACGGCGAGCTCGTCTGGGACACGACGAAGCCGAATGGACAGCCGCGTCGTCAGCTCGACGTGACGCGTGCTCGCGAGCTCTTCGGCTTCGAGGCGACGACGACGCTCCGCAAAGGTCTCGCGCAGACGATCGCGTGGTATCGAGAGAGCGCCCGCACACCGGCCTCGTCGCGCACGTGAATCGCCTTCGCCCGGCTGCGCCGATGCCGATCGTGGCCGCGCTGGCGCTGGGCGCCGTGGCCGCTGTCGCCGGTCTGGCCGTCGCCCGGCCGAACGGCGGAGCGGCGTCGGTGGCGGCCGCGATCGTCCTTGCACCCGTCGCGGTCTGGTGCGTCCTCTCCGTCGGAGAACGCATCGCCGGAACGCGGTTCGGCGTGGCTGCAGCGATCGTCTACGTCGTCCTGCCGTTCGCCGGACGGCTCTACTTCTACGGCAGCTTCGTGCAGGTCTACAACCGGGAGATCGCGCCCGCGCTGGTCGGGCTGCGCTCGACCGGGTGGTTCGCGCTGGGCGTCGCCATTGCGGTTGCCGTTGCGACGCTGCGGCCGACGGTGCTCGCGGCAACGGGCGCGGGGGCGTTCGTCCTCGCGCTCGTCCTCTGGGCGAATGTCGATTGGACCCGGCTGTACGGCAACTTCCACGAGACGACGTGGAGCCCGACTCTGCTCTCGCTGCTGCCGTTCGCCTGTGTGATCGCGGTCGGGTTGCGAGAACCGCGCCTGGCGGCTGCCCTGGGCGGCTGGATCGGCTTTTTCATTTTGCGAGGAGCACATCGGCCTTATGCCGGCGGCGGCTTCTGGCTCTCGCTCGCGGCGGCGACACCTGCCGCCGCGCTGCTGCTCAGCTCCTTGGGCTTGCTGGTACCTCGACTTCGGCCGGTCGGGGCGGGCTCGGCGGCCCCTCCGGGCGAAGCTCACTGAGCGCGAGCTCGAGCAGCGCGACGCGCTGCGCCAGGATCACGTTCTGGTCGGTCACCTTCGAGAGCACCGTCGAGTAGTGCAGAAGGACCGCGAGCACGAAGAGCAGCGACACGGCGAACAGCACCGCCGGGGGATAGGTCTGCACGCCCACCCAGCCGGCGATCGTGTTCAGCCCACCGCGCCACGCGGAGAGGACCACGAGCACGACGCCGGTCAGCACCCAGAGCAGTGCGTACCGCTCGCGGAGCCGCCGGGAGCGAATCAGCTCGAACACGACCCCCAGCAGGAGGAGCGACGCGATCGTCGCGGCGATCGAGACCTTGAGCGGTGTCTGGCCCGCGACGATCATGCGTCCTCGAGTGGCGTCGCGCGGCGCCGGAACACGGCGACCAGCACGGCGAGCAGCACCTTCGCCATGTAGTAGACGGACCGGAGTGCGGTGATCGACGAATCACCGTGCTCACGCTCACGCATGCGCACCGGGACCTCGGCGAGGCGAAGCCGGTGCTGGTGCAGCATCACGGCCGCCTCGACCTCCGGATAGTCGTGGGGGTAGTCGTGTGCGAAGAGCGCGATCGCCCGGCGGTTCAGCACCTGGAACCCGCTCGTCGTGTCGGTCACACGCTGGCCGGTCAGCAGCGAGACCGTCACGGCGAGGATGCGGATGCCGATTCGCCTCACCCCCGACGACCTGTAGCCGTCGACACCGGCGAACCTGGAGCCGACGCAGATGTCCGCCTCTCCCTCGAGCACGACCGGCAGCAGCGATGCGAGCTCGGCCGGTGTGTGCTGTCCGTCTCCGTCGACACGGGCGACCAGGTCGTAACCCTCCGCGAACGCGTAGCGGAAGCCGGTCTGGACGGAGCCGCCGATGCCGAGGTTGAACGGCAGTCGCGCGACCCGTGCACCGCAGCGCGCCGCCTCCTCGGCGGTGCGATCGTGCGAGCCGTCGTCGACGACGAGGACGTCGAATGTCGGATCGAACGCACGAATCTCGGCGATCACGCCAGAGATCGCACTCTCCTCGTTCAGGGCCGGCACGATCGCGAGCTTCTTCACGCCGCGACTCCGATGCCGATCAGGTCGATCACCTGTCGCGCTCGATGCCGGTAGGTGTGCTCGTCCAACACTCGCTCCCGCGCACGACGCCCGAGCTCTTCGGCCTGGGACGGATCATCGAGCAGCTCGCGGTACGCGGCGACGGCCTCAGCCGCGCCGTGCACGACCACGATCTCGGAGCCGGGCTCGAACCAGCGCTCGATCCCCTCGTACGGATTCGAGACGACGGCCGCGGCGCTCGAAGCGAGCTCGAACGGGCGGCACGAGGACGAGGCGTAGACGCTTGCATGAGAGCGGCGGGTGATGCAGAGGTTGACGCGTGCCGCCGAGATCTCCCGCGCGAACGCGTTGAACGGGACGTCCCCGATCAGACGAGCGCGCCCGACGTCGCCCTGGAAGTCGCGGCCGCCCAGAGCGAAGTCCACATCCGGAAGCACGCGCGACGGCTCGCCGACCATGGCCTGCATCCATTCCCGGCGGAACTTGTCCCCGTACCCGTAGAAGAAGACGTCGTGCTCCTTGTCGACCGGTTGCGGCGCGAAGAACTCGGGGTCAGCTCCCCAGAACACCGTCTCGACGCGGCGCGCGCCGAGCTCGAGCAGGCGCGGCGCCGCTCCTTCCGAGTTGGAGATCACGAGGTCGTACTCCCCGGGATCGGCGTCGTGGTACCAGTTGAAGCCGGTGTCCATGCCGCCGAACTCCGGCAGGCTCATCGGCGCGTCGCCGTCGTAGAAGACGACGGGAACGTCGAAGCGCTCTCGCAGCCTCGTCGGGATCCCCCTCAGGTGCGCCATCGGAACCGTGAAGACGACCACCGCGTCGGGGCGCTCCTGCTCGACCAGGGCCTCGAGGTGCCGGCGCCACCGCGGCGTCACCCAGCGCCAGACGAGCTCGCGGGTCATCCGGTCGCCGAAACCGTCCTCGGGGCTCTCCTCGGCACGACGGAGGTACCGGTCGCCCTTCACGCGCGCGACGGCGTCGCGGAGACGCGCGAACGACTCGCCCTCGACGTACGTCGGGTTCGGGGCCGTGCGCCACCAGGGAGACTCGACCGGGCGCCCGCGGTAGGGCGTGACCACCAGCTCCGCGCCGGCCTCGTACAGCCCCTTCCAGAGCTGCCACCACGCCGGAGTGCAGCCGTAGCGAAAATCGAGGTCGACGGCCGACGCAACAGCGAGGATCTTCGGCGCGCGCACGTTTGGGAAGTGTGGCAGACGCCCGTTACGGTGCCGTAAGGCCACGCGGGGGTCAGGAGAGAGGTGATCCCAGGCCGGGTCAGACCTGGTATTCCCCCTTGGATTTGCTCAAGGTTTAGGTGCCGGGAGCCGATGACGGAGCGTGTTTTCGATCGCCTCGGCGGAGGCAGGCGACCTCTCGGCAGGAACGCGTTCTCGCCGCATGCCGGGAATCTCGACGACCTACGCGATCCTCGGCGGCCTGCTCCTCGCCTATCTCGTCTCGCTGCTCGTCCGAGCTCCGGCCGACCGCTCGACGCTCCTCGACGGCTGGCTCGTCGACCTCTTCGAACTCGTTGTCTGCGCACTGGCGGTCGGTCGCGCGTTCAGGGGACGTCCGGCTCGCGGCGTCTCGCTTGCACTTGGCGCGGCGATGTTCATGTGGGCGTTCGGGGACGTCGCTCTGACAGTCGAGTCGCTCGGCGGGGCGACGCCGCCCAACCCGTCCGTCGCCGACCTCTTCTACCTGCTGTTCTTCCCGCTCGCCTACCTCGGACTCGCGCTCAGGCTCCGGCGCGAGTCGACCCGGCTCGTTCCGGCGACCTGGCTCGACGGCCTCGTCGCGGGGCTCGGGTCGGCCGCTGTGTGCGCCGCGTTCGCATTCCACAGCATCGAGCACCTGACCGGGAACGGCACGGCGGGGGTTGCCACCAATCTCGCCTATCCGGTCGGGGACGTCCTCCTGCTGGCGATGGTCGTCGGCGGGAGCGCGCTCCTTCCCGGCGGCAGCCGCCGCGGGGCGTGGCTGCTCGTCGCCGCCGGTTGTGCGTTGAATGCGATCGGGGACACGTTGAGCCTGCTGCAGGCGACCGGTGGCGGCGTCGGGGCCGTCGTCGATGGAATCGCGTGGCCGGCGGCGCTCTTCCTGATCTCGCTCGCGCTCTGGGCTCGGCCCCGCCCCGCTGATCCCACGGCCATCACGTCGGCTCCGGGCTTCGTGCTGCCGGGGCTCGGTGCCGTCTCCGCGCTCTGCGTCCTGCTGCTCGGAAGCATCACAGGGGTCAATGGTGTGGCTGTCGCGCTCGCAGGGTCGACGCTCGCCGTCGTCGGCCTCCGACTCGCCCTCTCACTCGGAAGCCTCCGCAAGCTGACCGATGAACGCCATCGCCAGTCTGTGACCGACCAACTGACGGGCCTCGGAAACCGACGACGTCTCGCCGAGGTGCTCGACAGCTTTTTCGCCGAGCAAGCAAACGAGCTGGCCATCCGGCGAACGGTCGCCTTCCTGTACGTCGACCTCGACCACTTCAAGGAGATCAACGACTCGTTCGGTCACTCCGCCGGCGACCAGCTGCTCGAGCAGATCGGACCGCGCATCGGCCCGTGCCTGACCGAATCCGACCTGCTCGCACGAATCGGCGGCGACGAACTCGCCGTCATCCTGGTCGACGCCAACCTCACCCGCGCGATCGAGGTCGCCGAGCGCGTCGCCGCTGTACTTCGGGACCCGTTCGTGCTCGAGATGGTCGACGTCCAGATCGGCGTCAGCATCGGCATCGCCCTCGCACCGGATCACGCCGCAAGCGCAGCGGCGCTGATGCATCGCGCCGACCAGGCGATGTACAGGGCGAAGCAGAACGAGCTGCCCTTCGAGATCTACGACGGCAGGCTCGACGACGAGACCGACCGGCTGCGGCTGGTCGACGAGCTCCGAGCCGCACTCGGAGCGAAAGAGTTCGAGCTCTACTACCAACCGCAACTCGACCTCGCGACCGGCCGGGTTTCTACAGTCGAGGCGCTCCTGCGCTGGCCGCATCCTCGGCTCGGGTTCGTCCCCCCGCTCGACTTCCTGCGGCTCGCAGAGGAGGCAGGCCTGATGCGCGACCTGACGACGCTCGTGCTCGACCAGGCGCTCGAACAGTGCGCACGGTGGCGCGCCGAGGGCCGGGCGCTCTCCGTCGCGGTCAACGTCTCGGCGACCAACATCCAGGACACTGGATTCTCGAGCCTGATCCGCCAGCAGCTCGAGCGGCACGAGCTGCCCGCGGCGGCACTCGTCCTCGAGATCACGGAGACCACCGTCATCTCCGACTTCGACCGCTCCGCACGAATGATCACGGAGCTGCGCGACCTGGGTTGCCTCGTCTCGATCGACGACTTCGGCGCCGGCTTCACCTCGCTCGCCTACCTGAGCCGCCTCGCCGTCGGCGAGCTGAAGCTCGACCGCAGCTTCCTGCCAGCGGTCTGCGACGACGCGACCGACTACGCCCTCGTTCGCGCCACGGTCGACCTCGCGCACGCACTCGAACTCGAGGTCGTCGCCGAAGGCGTCGAGGACCAGGCGATGCTCGACGCACTCGTGCGACTCGGCTGCGACCGCGCCCAGGGCTTCCACATCGCCCCGCCGGCACCCGCAGCCGCGCTCACATTTCACGCGCGCAGAAACCGTCGCCTTCTGAGCACTCCGGTGCCGCCCGGGTCAAGTTCAGCCGAAGTCTGGCGTTGGTCGAGTCAAACCGAGTCACGCTACGGAAATGGATGAGCGCTTGGCGGGAACCGACGAATCGGGATCTGGCTGAACTCCAGCCGCGGCCCTCAGCGGGCGAGGTAGTACGCGGCGAAGGAGAGCCCGCCGATCAGCAGGACGATCGGGACGAGGAAGAGGATGATCCCGAAGATCGCGACCAGCGGCGTCTCGCCGCCCTCGCCGGCCCGTTCGATCTCGAGCAGGTGCTCGGCCTCGGCCTCGACCTTCCGCACCGGGTGGCGCAAGAAGGCAAACGCTTTCCGGTAGAGGTCACCGGCGTGAGTGGCGGCGGTTCTGCCCGCTGTCATCGGCCAATCGTAAGCGCCTCGCGCCGTGCGATGCGCCCGCTAATAGGCGCCGCGCCGGCTGAGGATCGCGGCCGGGGTCCGGAGGAGGATCGAAAGGTCGAGCCAGATCGACCAGTTCTCGAGGTAGTAGAAGTCGAGGCGCACGAGGTCGTCGAACGTCAGGTCGGAACGGCCACCCACCTGCCACAGCCCGGTCATCCCGGGGAGCACGTTGTAGCGCCGCTTGTGCCAGAGCTCGAGGCGCTCGTAATCGCGCAACGGCAACGGACGGGGGCCGACCAGGGACATCTCGCCACGCAAGACGTTGACGACGTTCGGCACCTCGTCGAGCGAGAGCCGACGCAGGATGCGCCCGACCGACGTCACACGCGGATCGCGACGAATCTTGAACAGGGCACCTGAGGCTTCGTTGGAGTGCTCGAGCACCTGCTGCTGACGGTCGGCGCCGGTGACCATCGTCCGGAACTTCAGCATCTTGAACTCTCGCTCGCCCAGTCCGACTCGCCGATCGGCGTAGAAGATCGGTCCCCGCGACGTCAGCTTGATCGCAGCAGCGAGCACCAACCACACCGGCAGCCCGACGATCACGATCAGCATCGACACGACGAGATCGAACGATCGCTTGAGCACCCAGTCGGTCCCGGCGAACATCGGAGAGCGGAACTCGAACAGCGGCATCCCCAAGCCGGCGACGTATTCGCCGCGCTCGATCAGGAGCTCGGTCGTCCGTGGGGCGATCCGCACCTTGACGCCACGCCGCTGCGCTGCATCCACGATCTCGAGCAGCCGTTCGTCGGAGATCCCGACATCGGCGACGATGACTTCGTCGAGAGCGTTCTCGAGGATCAGCTCTTCGACCGACGCGCCGGCGTCGGTCTCTGCAACGAACTCGTATTCGATCCCGGCCCGCGTGGCGCCCAGGTTGGTACGCAAATGCGCTCGCTGCTCCGGATCGCTGCCGACCATGATCGCCCGGCGCCGCACACCGGCCGAGCGAAGGATCTCGCCGGTCAGCGCCGCATAGCTCCCGCGGAACAGGGCGATCGCAACCGAGACGAGCACCGCCGCGGCGATGTAGAGGCCGAAGGTGGTGACGTGCTGGCCGCTACCGACCGCGAACGCGAGGGACAGGGCGGCGGCCAGGAAGACGCTCGGGACGATCCGCCCGACGCCTTCCCTGAGCTCGCGGCGCGCGTACAGGCCGCCGCGCCAGAACACGAGCAGGAGCACGAGGATGAGAAACGGCAGCCAGTCGGCCTCCTGGTCCCAGAGCAATCCCCAGAGAACCGGGCTCGGGTCGACGATGATCGCTCGCACCGTCAGCGCGCCGTACAGGCCGAGGATGAGGCCTGCGATGTCGATCGTGGCGAGGACGACAACGCTCGTGATCCGCCGCAAGAGCGACGTAAGCGAGGCGACCGAGAGCGGAAGCGCGTGTGCCGAGCGGGCGTCGGCGACGAGAGGGGCCGCGAGGCCGCGCTCGGGTTCCCGGCCGTCGCCCCGTTCCGGCAGCTCCACGCGACGATCGTACCTCGCACCGCACTCGATTTCGGGCAGCGGGTACCGTCGCCCGGATGGAGCGTGTGGCAGTCGTGATCCCGAATCGCAACGGTGCCGGCTTCATCGGCACCTGTGTCGAGGCGGCGGCTCGCGCCGGCGCGGCCGAGATCGTCGTCGTCGACGACGGCTCCTCCGACGAGAGCCCGGCCGAGGCGACCGCTGCCGGCGCGCGGGTCGCCCAGAGCCCCGGGCAGGGCTTCGCAGCCGCAGTTGCGCACGGATTCGCCGAGACTGGAGCGCCGTTCGTGCTGCTGCTCAACAGCGACTGCTTTCTCGACGACGGTGCGATCCGAGCTCTTGCCGCGGCGGCGGCGTCCGACGCGCGACTCGCTCTGGTCGGCGCCGGTCTGCTTGCGCCCGACGGCTCGAACGCGAAGTCGCACGGGCCGTTGCTCGGGCTTGTCGATTCGCTTCGCGCGCTCCTGACCGGACGGACCGGACGAGGCGTCGATCGAGACGACACCGGATTGCATGACGTCGAGTTCGTGCCGCTCGCCTGCGCCCTCGCGCGTCGCTCGGCCTGGGAAGCCGTCGGCGGAATCGACGTGGGCTACCGCTTCTACTTCGAGGACTACGACCTGTGCTGGCGCCTCGGCCAAGCGGGCTGGCGAATCGCCGTCTGTTGGGACGCGACAGCCGTGCATGTCGGGGGCGCGTCATCGACCGGCAGCGCCGAGAGCCCGTCCCTCCCCCTCTACTACGCCGGCCTCGCGCGCTACCTCCGCAAGCGCTACCCGAGGCGCTGGGTCGCCTTCAGCGCAGTCTGGCTCCCCTACGCGCTCCTGCAGTCCGCGCGCGCTCCGCGGCGCGCCGGCGACTTCCTCGGCTCGGCCCGGAGCGTGCTGCTGCCGCCGCGGTGACTCCGGGCGGGTCAGACGTCCGCGACGACGTGATAGTTCGGGATCAGCGATCCCTGGCGGGTGTCTCGCAGCGCGGCCACGTGTCGATCGAGATAGGCGCCGCCGCTGTTCAAGAGCCGGATGACGCCGCGAGCCGCGATCCCTCGTCGTAACGCGACCTCGGCGTAGTTGGCGATCAACATCGCGAGCGCGGATCCGGACCCTGCGGCCGGTTCGACCGAGAGCCACGACCAGTCTCCACCGCGCTCGAACAACAGGCGCAAGCCGGTGTGCGTCCAGCGCCAATGGTCGGTGGGCGACGGGTGATACCACTGCACCCCGTGCGTCGAGCGCGAGGACGCGGCCCCCCGGCGCAGTGACACGGCGGAGCTCACTCACCGCGCGCAGCGGATCGTCGACGTGCTCGAGCACCTGGGTGCACAGGACGAGATCGAACGACGCGTCGTCGACGGGGAGCGCCTCGACGGAGCCGACCAGGTCGGCGTGCGGGTTCTCGACGACGTCCACTCCGACGTACACACGAGCGATCGAGGCGAAGAACGGCTGGTAGGGCTTCACGCCGCAACCGACGTCTAGTACCCGGAGCGGTCCGCGTGGAGCGAGCTCCTCCGCCTGCGCGACCAGCCAACGACACAGTGCAGACCTCACCACCCAGGTCGATGAGCCCCGAGAGGGATTTCGCCTGTTCGCTCCCGGCCAGGTCTCCGGATCGTCAGTCACAGGGCTAATGGGGGAGGTTCTCGAAGGCGGCAAAGGCCGGCTTCTTCTTGCCGCCGAACGTGATCAACCCGCTCTGCCAGCCGCCGACATCCGGGTCGTCCTTCAGCAGGAACCAGAGCATCATGTCGATGCGTGGGTTCTTGCGCGCGATCGCGAACGCTTGGGTCAGGTAGAGCGCCTGCTTCGCCCACGAGACGCCGAAGAGCTTGTCGGGCGGGTTCGTCTGATACCCGTACTCGGTGATCCAGATCCGCTTGTTCCCGTAGAGCTTCGTGACCGCCGTGATCAGATCCCCGATGTTGCCGAGCGTCACCGCAGTCGCCGGGCTTCCTCGTGCACCGACGGGCTTCGTGGTCGGCTGATCGGTCGGCCCGGCGTAGTACGGATGGTGGGCCCAGGCGTCGAAGGTCTTGAGACCCGCCTGCTTGACGGCGCGCAGGAACGCCAGTGGCGAGACCGAGGGGCGGGGGCTCGACGGGTTGTTGTTGCCGCGGGGGGCGGTCACACCACAGGCCACGCGCTCGCCGGCGGCAAGCGACCCGTGCACGCCGTCGTACACGGCGTTACAGATCTTCGCGTAGTCGATCGCGCTCTGCATGATCCAGCCCGACGCCGTCCGTTTGTACTGCGGCGCCAGGAACGTCGGGTTGTTCGGCTCGTTCCACGCCGTCCAATCCTTGACGGCGGGCAGCACGACCCCGTCCTCTCCCGCGAAGCTTCCGCTGTACCGCGTCGCAGCCGCGTACGCAAAGTTGCGCAGATCGGCAGCGTTCCGCGGAGCGACGTTCTTCGAGATGCGGCCGCTCTCCCACGTAGGCGTGGCGTAGATCGAGAAGAGAACCCGGATCCCGTACTGGCGCGCGTACTGAACGGTCCGGTCGTACAGCGTCCAGTGGTAGGCCGGGTCGTCGGGGTTCTTGGGATCCGTCGGCCGCTTCTGCGCGACACCGTAGGGACCGCCCCAGTACAGGTTCTCCCTGATCTCCTGAACGTTCAGCTGATCGAGCAGCCCGAACGTCTCGGGAATCGGCCCGTACAGCGTCTGCGCCTCGTCGTAGATCCCGACCCGCAGATAGCGCGATGCATTTGCCGGCTGCACAGTCGCCGCGACGCCGGCCGTCGCCAGCAGCCCGACGGCAAGGACCCCGACCCACCGCCGCATCAGGCCGTGACCGGATCCCGTCCGATCGTGGCGAGCCACCGGCGCAGACCTTCCTCGAGCTCGACCTCCGGCGTCCAGCCGAGCACCTGCTGAGCACGCGTGATGTCCGGGCGACGAATCTGCGGGTCGTCGGTGGGGAGTGCCTCGAACACGATCTCGCTCGATGATCCGGTGACGCGGATCACCGTCTGGGCGAGCTCGAGCATCGTCAGCTCGTGACCGGGGTTCCCCAGGTTCACGGGCAGGTGCTCGTCGCTCGTCGCGAGCAGGAAGAGCCCGCGGATCAGATCGTCGACGTAGCAGAGCGAACGCGTCTGGGAGCCGTCGCCGTAGACGGTCAGCGGTTTTCCTTCGAGCGCCTGGTTGAGGAAGTTCACCGACGCCCGACCGTCGTTGCGGCGCATGCGCGGCCCGTAGGTGTTGAAGATGCGCGCGATGCAGGTGTTGACGCCCTGCTGGGTGTGGTACGTCATGGTCAGCGCCTCGGCGTAGCGCTTCGCCTCGTCGTAAACGCCACGCGGGCCGATCGGGTTGACGTTTCCCCAGTACGTCTCCGCCTGCGGATGCTCGAGCGGATCGCCGTAGACCTCGCTCGTCGACGAGATCAGGAAGCGCGCGCGCTTCCATTTCGCGAGGCCGAGAGCGTTGTGCGTCCCGTAGGAACCGACCTTGAGCGACTTCAGGGGAGCGCGCAGGTAGTCGACGGGGCTGGCCAGCGCGGCCAGATGGAAGACGAAGTCGACGTCGCCGTCGATGTGGATCGGCTCGACGACGTCGTGGTAGAGGAACGAGAAGTGCGGCCCGCGGAGGTGATCGATGTTCTCGAGGGTCCCGGAGTCGAGGTTGTCGACGCAGATGACCTCGTGCCCCTCGGCAACCAGGTAGTCACAGAGATGGGAGCCGAGGAACCCGGCCCCGCCCGTCACTACGGAGGTCGGCATCGCTGCAATGTACTTCGTGCGCCGGAAAGTGCCTGCAGGCCTTACGAACCCTTTGCATCCGTCGTAGCTGCCGCCCAGCCCGGCAGCGTTCTGTACGGTGGACCACCGGACGCACCCTCGTCCCTCCCGGGACGCTCTTCGAGGCGTCTCGGATCCCCCCGGGGAGGTCTCGCTCGAGCCGCTTGAGCGCGGCCTCCCCACTTTTCGGCCAGCGTTAGCGCAGGTCCTTGTTCGACTCCATGTCGAACCACATCGCGAAGAGCGTGAACTGGCTGCCCGAGATGAGGAGCAGCGCGACGAGGACGATCGTCGCCGCCGGGATCGCGTGGCCGATGATCCGCAGCACGGTCTCGGCGATGCCGAGGGCGAGGCCGGCGAGCGTCATCACGATGCCGAGCACGTAGAAGAAGACGAGCGGGTGGAAGTCGCGGATCACGTACTTCTCGCGCATCCGCCAGAAGAAGCCCTTGAGCAGCAGCCAGGAGATCCGCGGCACGACCTTGCGGATCTTGATCCCCGAGCGCTCGCCGACGTTGTAGATCGGCCGCGACGGGATGTCGCGGACGCGCGCGTTCGATCACGTTCAGGTGCACGAGCAGGTCGTTGGGGAAGCCGTAGCGCGTGTAGACGCGGTCGAGGTCGAGGCGCGTCGAGCGTGTCGAGCGAGATCGCCGTGTAGCCGGCCTGCGAGTCGGCGACGTGCCAGTAGCCGGAGGCGATCTTCGTCAGCAGCGAGAGCACCGCGTTGCCGAGGTAGCGGTTGCGCGGGATCAGCTCCCACGCGCGGCCGCGTGATCAGGCGGTTCGCCTTCGCGTAGTCGACCTCGCCCGCGAGCGACCGGGCGCGGCGATCGCCTCGAGCTCGTCGGGATCCATCTGGTTGTCGCCGGCCATCACGGCGGTGACGTCGATCCGCGTCGTCGAGCGCGCGCTTGTAGCCGGTGACGATCGCCGCGCCGACGCCGCGGTTGCGCTCGTGCACGATCACCTCGACGCGGGGTCGTCGGTTGCACGCGCGCCGCTCGCCCGTCGCGTCGCGGAGGCGTCGTCGACGACGATGATCCGGTCGACGAAGCCGGGAATGCCCGCGAGCGTCGTCGGCGATCAGCGCCTCCTCGTCGTAGGCCGGGACGACGACGGCGATCGTCTTTCCTTCGAGCACAGGAGCTATCGCGTCAGCCGCGCAGCCTCACGGCCTGAGACCGTACGCGAACAGCACCCAGAGCGCCCGGAAGCCGTCGCGCCAGGTGATCTTCTTGCCCTCGTCGTGCGTGCGCCCGTAGTACGAGATCGGGAGCTCGTAGATCCGGAGCTTGCCGCTTGCAGACCTTGCCGGTGATCTCGGGCTCGATCCCGAAGCCGTTCTCGCGCAGGTCGAGCGAGCGCAGGACGTCGATCCGGAAGGCCTTGTAGCCCGTCTCCATGTCCGACAGCGTCGTGTTGAAGAGCGACGCCCGTGAGCAGCGAGAGGAAGCGGTTGCCGACCAGGTGCCAGAAGAGGTACGCGCGCTGCGGCTTGCCGCCGCGGCAGCCGCGAGCCGAAGACGACGTCGGCGACGCCCGCGGACGATCGGCTCGATCAGCTCGGGCACCTCGGCCGGGTCGTACTCCATGTCGGCGTCCTGGATCACCGCGATGTCGCCGTCGGCGTGCGGCGATCGCCGCGCGGATCGCCGCGCCCTTGCCGCGCGTTCGGCTGGCGGATCGACGGTCGCACCGCGCCGCCTCGGCGATCGCCGCCGTGTCGTCGGTCGAGCCGTCGTCGACGACGATCACCTGTCGTGTCGAGTCGGAGCGCGGCGATGCGCTCGAGCACCTCGCCGATCGTGCGCCGCCTCGTTGTAGGCCGGGATCAGGAAGGAGACCTTCACCGCCGATCGACTCGGCCGGCGGCCGCTGCGGCCGTCGCGCGCTCGACGCGCGCGCGGCGGCGCCCGATCAGGAGCCCGATCAGCGCGCCGACGAGGATCGAGTTCGGCGCGAGCGCGGCGGTCGTCTTCTCGGCCGTCGCCGTCTGGACGATCTGCGTCTGCTCGACCTCCTGCGCGAAGACGATCTGCTGTTGCAGGGTCGTCGTCTGCGCGATCGAGGTTCGCCCTGGCGGCGTCTCGGCGTTGTTCTGCTGCGCGACGATCACGAGCTGCTCGAGCGGGTCGAGCTTCTTGCCGCGACAAGCGCGGCATTGACCACCTTCAGCTGCGCGGTGATCCCCGCGAGCTGCGTCTTCACGTTGTCCAGCGTCGCCTGGAAGGTCTCGAGCTCGACTGTTGACGTAGGAGGCGGTCGTCTGCTGCATCGACGATCCTCGCCAGCGACGTTCGCGGCATCCTCGGCCACGTTCTTCGGCTGCGCTCCTGTGACGGTCGAGCGAGATCAGCGTGCGTCGTGTCGTGTCGCCGCCCGCACCTGCACTGCCCACCTGGGCGACGGACGACATGGCCGCGCAGCTGCCGACGGCTGCATGTCGGCCGCGTTCGCGGCCTGCGCCTGATAGGTCGCACCGGCTGACGATCTGCGAGACAGCCGCGTGGACTCGTGAGGTAGCTCGAGCACCGGCGTCGCCGCTCGGGCGAACGCGCTGCCCGCGGGCGATCAGCGCCGTCGCCTTGAAGTTGCTGCCGCCTCTGAGCGAGTAGAGCCCGCCGACGATCGCGCCGATCACGAGGCCGGCGACGGCGATCCACCAGAGCGCGGACGAGCGCTCGCCGCCAGCCGCGGCCAGGTCGATCTCGCGCTCGGCGCCGAGGTCTGCGCAGTCGGTCGTCGTCATCGCGCGGCGACTCTAGTCGAGGCCCACTCCCACTGTGCTCGCGAGACCGCTCTCGAGGTCGACCGCGGCTGCCCAGCCGAGCTCGGCGCGGATCCGGGTCGTGTCGGCGCTCGTCCGGCGCTGGTCGCCCGGGACGGCCTCGCCCGCGGCGGACGTCGAGCGTGCCGGCCGCGAGATCCGCTCGAGGAGCGCGATCGTCTCGTTCAGCGACGCCTCGAGCGCGCCGCCGACGTTGTAGGTGCCGGTGCCGCGCTCCATCGCGCGGATCGTCGCGCTCGACGACGTCGCCGACGTACGTCCAGCCGCGCGACTGGTCCCGTCGCCGAAGAGCGTCGAACGTCGTCCCGCGCCGCGAGCGCGTCGACGATCCGCGTGAACGCCATGTCGGGCCGCTGCCGCGGCCCGAACGCGTTGAAGTAGCGCAGCACGACGCAGTCGAGGCCGAACTCGCGCGCGTACGCGGCGGCGAGGATGCTCGCACGCGAGCTTCGTGATCCCGTACGGCGAGAGCGGCTGCGGCGTCGTGCTCCTCCGGCGTCGGGAAGCGCTCGGCGCGCGCCGTAGACCGACGACGACGACGCGAAGACGACCCGCACGCCGGTCGCGGGCCGCCGCCTCGAACACGCGCTGCGAGGCGAGGACGTTGCGGCGGAGGTAGAGCGGGAAGACGTCGCCGAAGCTGCGCACGCCCGGCTGGCCGGCGAGATGGAAGACGCCGTCGAAGCCGGCGAAGTCGAGCTCGTCCTCGGCCAGGTCGACGCGGCGGACCTCGAGGCCGCGCGCGTTCTCCTCCTTCAGCGCCGGGTCGTAGTAGTCGGTGAAGCAGTCGATCCCGACGACGTCGTGGCCCGGCCGCGAGCGAGCGCCTCGGCGAGGTGCGAGCCGATGAAGCCGGCCGCGCCGGTGACCGCGTACCGCATGGCGCAGGTTACCCCCGCTGCTCCGCGAGGCCGTAGATGCGCGTGTAGCCGACGAGGTACAGCCGGTCGGCGTCGGCGACCACGGGCGTGTACTTGCCGTCCGGGAACGTCCAGACCTGCGCTCCGGTCCTGGCGTCGAGCGCGTACGTCGTCCCGTTGAGGGTCGCGAAGTAGACGCGACCGGCGATCACCGTCGCGGAACCGGAGATCGGCCCGTCCGCCTTGAACCGCCAGCGCACGTCACCGGTGGCCGCGTCGAAGCACGTGAACTGGTGTGAGTAGGAGCCGGCAAAGACGCGGTCGCGCCAGACTGCCGCCGACGAGTACACGTAGCCGCCCGTCGACTGCGACCAGCGCAGGCTGCCGCTGGCAGCGCCGTACGAGTAGACCTTGCCGTCCGTCGAGCCGATGTAGACACGGCCGTAGGCCACGGCCGGAGTGGCGTAGAACCGTCCGGTCGAGCCGAAGCGCGGCTGGGCGCTCGCCTGCCAGACGACGCGGCCGGTGCGGGCGTCGAGCGCGTACACGTGGCCCGAGTAGTCGCCGACGAACAGGCGCGTCCCGGAGACCGAGACCCCGCCCTTCACCTGTCCGTGCAGCGCCGTTGTCCAGAGCGGCTTGCCGGAGTGCTCGTCGAACGCGGAGACCTTGCCGCTCCAGTCGCCGACGAACACCTTGCCGCCGGCGACGAGCGGCGAGGACTCGGACGGCGCGAGCGGACGCCGCCAGACGACCTGCCCGCCGCCGACCCGGAATGCGATCAGCTCGCCGGTCAGGGACGGGCTCGGCGGCCGGTTGCAGGGGGGTCCGTTCAGGAACGTCTCGAACAGCAGATGGTCGTCGACGGCCGGCGACGACGCGACGCAGCGATTCGAGGCGTAGCTCCACGCCTTGCGGCCGTTGCGCGCACCGACCGCGTAGACCGTGCCGGTGTTGTTCGCGAAGAACAACCGCCCGTAGGCGACCGCAGGCGGGAACTCGACCAGGGCACGCGCCCGGAAGATCCAGAGACGGCGGAACGGCGGCGCCAGCGAGACGCCGTTCGCGAAGCGCAGGCCCTCCTGGTCGTGGCCGTACACGGGCCAGGCGATGCCCGGCTCCCTCGGCTTGGGCGGCGGTGGCTGCGTCGGCGTGAACTCCACGGTCGACGAGCCTTCGATGTCGCGCGACGCGTGCTTGACGTGCAGGTACCAGGCGACGGCAGCCCCACCCGCGAGCAGGACGAGCGCCGCGCCCGCCAGCAGCAGCCGCCGTCTCACCGGCGCTCCACTGCGAAGAGGCGCGAGTAGCCGTGCAGCAGCAGCCGCTTGCCGCTCCCGGCGACGGGCACGTACTGGCCGTGCGGGAAGTCGAGCACGACGCGGCCGCTGGCACCGTCGACGCCGACGATCCGGTGTGCAAACGAGCCTGCGTAGGCGACGCCGTCGACGACGACCGCGGCGCCCGAGATCGGGCCGCCCGTGCGATGCGCCCAGAGCGTCGCCCCGGTCCGCGCGGAGAGCGCGTAGAAGACGCCGTTGTAGGAGCCGAAGAAGACGCGGCCGTCGGCCACGGCCGGAGACGAGTAGACGTAGGCGCCGGTCGAGCGGCTCCAGAGGCGTCCCCCGTCGACCGCGAACGCGGTGAGCGAGCCGCCGGTCGAGCTGGGCACGAACACACGGCCGCCCGCGACCGCCGGCGTTCCGTAGACCCGACCGTTCACGCTCCCGGCCCAGCGGAGCCTGCCGGTCGCGGCCGACAGCGCGAGCAGCCGTCCGCAGTAGTCGCCGATGTAGATCGTGCCGCCGGCAACGGCCGCGGACGACGTGATCTTGCAGCCGCCCGCGTACCGCCAGCGCACCCGGTGCGTGCGCAGGTCGAGGGCGGTGATCGTCCCGTTCCACGCGCCGAACACGTCGAGCGCACCGTCGAGCACAACCGGCGAGGACTCGACCGGCGAACCGGTGGCGAACCGCCAGAGCAGCCGGCCGTCGGAACGCCGCAGCACTTGCACGCTCCCGTCCATGCCGTGCACGACGAGCGTGTCGCCGACGACGGCGGGGGACGACGCCATCTTCCCGTGCGGCGTGTCATGGCGCCAGATCACGCGTCCGTCGCTCATGCCGAGAGCCCGAATCGTCCCGCGTGAGTTGGCGACGTACGCGATGCCGTCGGCGACGACCGCGGGGAACTCGACGAGCGACCCGAGCCCGCGCGACCAGACGACGCGAAACGGCGGGCGCAGCTTGATCGCGGGCTGCGCCTGCGTGCGCTGCGGCCCGGCGCCGTACATCGACCACTGCAGCGAGCGCCGGTAGATGCGAATCGTCGACTTCGGGTGCGAGCGGAATGCGAGGCGCACCGCGCGTTCGCCGTAACCCGCCTTCGAGGCGACGGTGACGAGCGCCAAGCGCCGCCCGAGCGGGATCCGCGCGACCCCGCGCGCGTTGCTCGTCGACGACAAACGGCCGATGCGTACCCGCGCCCCGTGCACGCGCGTGCCGAGGTCGCCGTCGACGACGGTCACCTGCACCGCCACCGGCTGCACCGGACGCGTCCCCGCAGGCGGACGGGGTCTGACCCGGGTCTGACCCGGGTCTGACCCCGGGTGGGTGGGTGCGGCCTCGTGGCGGGAACCGCAACCGGCGGCGAGAGCCGCGACGGCGATCAGGCAGGCTGCGCGCCTCACGCTTCCGGCGTGACCGCTTCCTCCGCCTGCTCCCGCAGCGGCTCGAGCGTGCCGCCGGCGTCCTCCAGGATCACCTGAGCGAAGTACCGCGTCATCACGACCCCCTCGCGGAAGTCGCCGAACCGCGGCTCGGGCCGCTCGCCGTTCGCGAGCGCCAGGGCCAGCTCGGGATAGCGCGAGCCCGCCGCCGTCGGCAACGGGAAGCCGCCGCCGAAGCGCGGATTGACGTCCGTCACCTCGAGACGTCCATCCGGTTCGCGGAAGCACTGGACGTTCGCAGGCCCGATGATGCGCAACGCCTCGGCCACGCGACGTCCGTGCTCGATCAGGTCGGAGTCGGCGATCGTCATTCCCTTGATTGATTCGCCGCCCTTCGACTCGATCATTGTTCGCGGGATCGCCGCGAGGCAGCGTCCGGCGAGGTCGCAGAACACGTCGACCGAAAACTCCTCGCCGAAGCATTGCGACTGCACCATCGAGTCCACCGTCGTATAGCGCAGGAAGAAGTCGAGCTCCGCGCGATCGGCTGCGCGGTAGATGTGGCGTGAGCCGAACCCGCGTCTCGCCTTCACGAGCACCGGGTAGCGCAGGTCGCCGGGCAGGTCGTCCGGCAGCCACGTCGGCGGCGTTCCGATGCCCTGCTCCTCGAAGAACTGGTGCGCGAGGTATTTGTCCGCACACCGATGGATCGACTCGGGCTCCGGCACGAGCACGACGGCGCCGCCGAGGCGCTCGCGATTCTCGGCGAGCACGAGATGATCCAGATCGGTGAGCGGCACGATCAGCCGCACGTCGTGCAGCTCGACGAGGTTGCGCAGCGCGGCCACGTAGCCCGGGTCGTCGACCCGCGGGACGATCGCGCGGCGATCCGAGTGGTAGAGGGCCGGAGCGAGCGGATCGACGTCGGCCGAGATGGTCGTGGCGCCGGCCGTCCTGAACGCACTGACGATGTCGACGCGCTGACCCGCGCACGTGAACAGGACGGCGGTCACGAAGCAGCAGGGTAGCGGCGCCGCGCCGGCACCCCGGCCACGACCGCGCCGGCCGGCACGTCCTGCGTGACGACCGCGCCCGCGCCGACGAGCGCGTCCGCGCCAATCGTGACGCCACCCATGATCACGGCGCCGGAGCCGATCGCGGTCCCGTCCTCGACGCGAACGCGGAGCAGCGCCCAGTCGCTCTCGGCGGCGAGGCTGCCGGCGGCGTTCGTCGCTCTCGGCGTCTTGTCGTTCACGAACAGCACGCCGTGGCCGACGAACACCCGGTCGCCGATCTCGACGCCGTCGCAGATGAACGTGTGGCTCTGGATCTTGCAGTTGGCGCCGATCACGGCGCCCCGCTGGATCTCGACGAACGTGCCGATCCGCGTCCCGGCTCCGATGCGGCAGCCGTAGAGGTTCGTGAACGAGTACACGACGACGTCGGCGCCGAACTCCACGTCGTCGATCAGACGATAGGGCGCGTCGTTCGCCGGAGCGTCGCTCACCCGGCGCCCGCCCGCACGGCCTCGGCGACCCGCTCGAGCTCGCCGTCCTCGAGCTCCGGGAACATCGGCAGCGACAGCGCCGCCTCTGCCCACGCCTCGGTCGCCGGAAAGTCACCGGGACCGTGGCCGAGACTCGCGAGCGCCGGCTGCAGGTGCAACGGCACGGGGTAGTGCATCCCGCTCGCGATGCCCGCCGTTGCCAACGCGTCGCGAACGATGTCGCGCGCCGGCGTCCGGATCACGTAGAGATGCCAGACGGGCGCAGCCCACTCCGCCACCTCGGGTGTGTGGACCGTGTCGGCGAGCAGCCGGCCGTACGTCGCCGCATGCTGCCGGCGCAGCTCGTTCCAGCCGTCGAGGCGACGCAGCTTCACGCGCAGGACGGCGGCGTGAAGCGTGTCCAGACGCTCGTTGCCGCCGATCGCGACGTGCTCGTACTTGCGGCTCTGGCCGAGGTCGCGGAGCACGCGAATCGCGTCGGCCAGCTCTGGACGGTCGGTGACGATCGCGCCGGCGTCACCGTACGCGCCCAGGTTCTTGCCCGGATAGAAGCTGAAGGCCGCGATGTCGGCGAGCGAGCCGCAGCGGCGTCCCTTGTACTCGGCGCCGTGTGCCTGCGCGGCATCCTCGACGAAGGCAAGGCCATGCTCGTCGCAGACTGCGCGCAAGCCGTCGGCGTCACACGGATGCCCGAACAGGTCGACGCCGACGATCGCCTTCGTCCTCGGTGTGACCGCCGCCGCGGCCCGTGCGACGTCGAGCTGCCCGAACCGGTCGCAGTCGACGAGGACGGCGGTGGCGCCGAGCCGCACGACGGGGAGGATCGACGCGATGAAGGTGTTGGCCGGCGCGATCACCTCGTCACCCGCGCCGATGCCGAGCACCTCGTAGGCGAGGGCCAGTGCGGCCGTGCCCGACGAGACGCCGACGGCGTGCGCCGTGCCGCAGTAGGCGGCCCACTCCTCCTCGAAGCGGGTGACCTCCTCGCCGAGGATGTACTGCGTCGAGGCGATCGCATCGATCACGGCGCGGTCCACCTCGTCCTTGATCGACGCGTACTGGCGCTTCAGGTCGACGAACTGGATCGGGTCGGGCATCCGCGGGAGCGTACCCGGCTCACCCGGATGTGCCCGGATCGCGCCAGCCGCCGGTGTCGCCCTTGTACGTCCCCCCCAACAGCGCGAGGGGCGTGCGCAGGAGGATCAGCAGGTCGGTCTTCCAGTCGCGGTGGCGGACGTACCAGAGATCGAGCTCGATCCGGTCGGCCCAGGGGAGCGAGGCACGGCCGTGGATCTGCGCCCAGCCGGTGATCCCCGGCTTGACGTCGAGCCGATGCAACTGGCGCTCGTCATAGCGCTCGACCTGATACCGGAGCGTCGGCCGCGGGCCGATCAGCGACATGTCGCCGCGCACGACGTTCCAAAGCTGCGGCAGCTCGTCGAGCGAGAGCCGGCGCAGGATCCGCCCTGCCCGCGTGATCCGTGCGTCGCCTCGGTTGACTGCATGGCCTGCGCCGAGGTTCTCGGCGCCGACGACCATCGTGCGCAGCTTCAGCAGCTCGAAGTCGGCTCCGTCCTTGCCGACGCGCGTCTGCCGGTAGAGCACCGTGCCGCCGTCCTCGAGCTTGACGGCGAGCGCTCCGAGCGCGAGCGCGGGCGACGAGACCACGAGACCGGCGCCGGCGAGCACGACGTCGAGCGCGCGGTTCACCGTGTGCCCTCGGCAGCGTCCCAGGTCGCGGGCACGCCGCGACGAACGTAGTTCCACAACGCGACGAGCGTCGCCCACGTGACGAGAACGTAGTAACGAGCGATGCCTACGCCCAGAGCCGCCGCGAGCAGCAGGCCGAGCTGGGCGGCGAGTACGAGGTCGTACACCCAGCCGTGCGCGATCAACGCCACCGAGGTGACGAGCAGGACGACGTGCAGGATTCCCGAGCTGTACCGCAGGTGCCGATGCGAGACGAGCTCGAGCAGGTAGCCGAGCGGCTGCCTCCGGAGCATCCGGCCGCGGGAGACGATCAGCCAGCAGTGCTCGAACATCCGCACCTTCCGGCGGTACTCTGTCTCGTTGGTCGGCGTCGCCTTCTCCGACGCAGCCGCGGCCGGCTCGTAGACGGCCCGGCGCCCGTGCTGCACCAGCAGATACGGAAGCGCCAGGTCGTGGCCGAACCGAGGGTCGACCTCCACGTAGTCGGAGCGCCGCACCGCATAGATCGAGCCGTTGCCGCCGGTCACCGACCCGAGCCGCGACTCGGCGCGACGCACACCCATCTCGTAACGCCAGTAGACACCCTCCTTGTTCGCGCCGTCCGACTCGGCGATGTTCAACCGGCCGCAGACGTACGCGACGTCGGGATCGGCAAACGGTCTGACGAGCCGGCGGAGGGCGTCGGGAGACCAGGTTGCGTTCGCGTCGGTGAACGCCACGATCTCGGCGTCGGACTCGCGCACCGCTCGATCCTGCGCCGCGACCTTGCCGCCGCGTGGATTTGAGATGACCTTGACGTCCGCGAACTCGAGCGCGATCGCCTCGGTGCGGTCGCTCGAAGCATCGGAGGAAACCACGATCCGGAGCTTGTCCTGGGGGTAGTCGAGCGCCCGCAGATTCTCGAGTCGCCGGGCGATCACCGACTCCTCGTTGTAGGCGGCGATGACGACGGTGACCGTCGGCTCGACGTCACCCGCTCGCACCGGCCGAGACGCGAGGCGCGCGAGAGCGATCGCGGCCAGCGGATAGAGCACGTGTGTCCACGCCAGCGCTGCGAGCGCGATCCAGAACAGCACAACGAGGACGATCACGAGCCGAGTGTAGATTCGTAGACGCGTCGCAGCTCCTCGGCGAGCCTCGACGGTGAACGAGCGAGTGAATCGAGACGAGCAGCCTCGCCCTGTCGCCGTCGCTCGGCCGTGTCGCTCAGAAGTGCGGTCAGCGCCGCACGCAGAGCTGCGGCGTTGCCCGGCTCGACCAGCGTCGCGCCGGCGCCCTGGAGCTCCGCCAGCCCGCCGACCCGCGTCGCGACGACCGGGCGCCCGTAGGCCAGCGCCTCGCGGGCGGTCATCCCGTAGCCCTCGCGTCTCGAGGGCACACAGACCACGGCCGCGCGTTCGTAGTACGCGCCGAGCTCGGCCGGGGGCACGAAGCCGACCGCCTCCGGCACGCGGTCGCGCAGCGGGCCGTCGCCGACGATCACGCGCGGCAGTCCCTCGGTCGCCTCGAGGAACTCGAGAATCCCCTTCTCCTCGCTCAGCCGTCCGGCGAAGAGCACGTGCGGCGGCTCGCCGGGCTCGCCGACGTTCTCTGGGAGCTCGACGCCGGGCGGGATCACGTGCACCTCTCGTGCGCCGAGCGCACGTGCCTCGTCCGCGAGGAACGACGACGCGGCGATCACGGCACGCGCTCGGCGGACGAGCGGTCGCGCGAGCGCCGGCGCCCGCCGCGCGAGCGCAACGTCGGTGCCCCACACCTGCAGCACGAACGGCTTCCCGGTGGCGAGCGCAGCGACCGCCGAGGGGATCCAGTGCGCATGCACCAGGTCGGCGTCACGCGCGGCCGAGCGCGCGGCGCGTGCGTACCCGGCCATGAAGGCCGGCAACAGCCCGAGACGCCACGGAGCTGCGCGGAGGTTCTGGGCGATACCACCGCCGTAGGCAATCCCGAAGTCGCGGAACGCGGCGGGCGAGACGACCTCGACGTCGACGCCCAGCTCTCGCACCGCGCGAACGGCCGCTTCGACGAAGGTGCCGGCGACGTCCCGTTCGTCGCGCGGGTACGACGTCGTGAGGACGACGACCTTCACTCGCTTCGCGCGAAGACGACCGGAATCGACAGCGCGAGGGCCGTGAAGGCATAGAAGTAATAGAACTGCATCGTCAGGTAGAACGCGTTCGAAGCAAGCGTCCCGACGAGCGCCGCGGTGCAGCCCCATGCGAGCGGCCGGACGCGTGCGGCGAGCGGATCGCGTGCGGCTGCCAGCGCGCGGCCGAGCGAGCGCGCGGCGCGCAGCCGCGCGAACACCCAGAGCAGGAAGGCGGCGAAGAGCGCGGTGCCGACGAGCCCGGTCTCGACGATCAGCGCGACGTAGTACGAATGCGGCCCCCAGTTCGTCTTCCCGGTGACGAACTGGTAGTAGACGGAGAAGGTGTTCAGTCCGAGACCGAACAACGGGTCGGCGTGCAGGACCTGCGGGATGAACGAATACACCTGGAAGTGCGCGCTCTCCGACCCCCCACTGGTCTGAACACGTGACTTGAGCACCGTCGTGAGGAAGCTGCGATGCGAGAGCACGATCCCGACCAGGACGGCGAGCGCGGCTCCGATCGGGACGAGCAGCTGCGGCGTGCGCAGATAGCGCCGATAGGGGACGAGCAGCACGAGCGCGCCGACCCCGAGCCCGAGGATGCCGCTGCGCGAGAGTGTCGTCGCCTCGACGACCAGCAGGAAGCCGATCGCGAGCATCAGCCAGCGCCGGGCGTGGTGCCCCTTCTCGAGCCTCAGATACAGGGGCGTGAGGACGAGCAGCGGGACGATCAGCATGATCCCGAGGTGATTCGGGTCGCCGGTCAGCGCGTTCGGCCGGTAGACGTTCACGCCGTTGATCGCACCGTAGATGTTGATCTGGCTCGCGCCGCCGGTGATCGGCGACAGGATCGACGCATCGAGGTTGCCGCCGCGCCGCGCATCCAGGAGCTGGAACACGCCGTACAGGGCGTTCACGACGAGGCCGCCCGTGAACCAGCCGAGCGTTCGCCAGAAGTAGCGCTGTCCGCGCCGCGACAGCCAGACGACCGCCGCCGCGAGGAACAGGAAATGGATCAGCCACTTGGTGAGGCCCTTGGTCCATTGCCCGAGCGCGTCGGAATCCGACAGATCGAAATAGCCGACGAGGTAGACGACGACGAACGCGGCGAAGAAGCCGAGGAGCACCGCCGTCGTCCGCGGCACACGAAACCGCCGCGTACCGAGCACGAACGCGACGAGAAACAGGATCGCGAGGATGTCCGCGAGCGAGACGGTCCCGGCGAAGGTCCAGTGCACCTTCTCGAACGTGACGCAGAAGACGCTCGCGAGGAACAGGAAGCTCGTGATCCTCCTCATCCGGTCACCTGCTCGAGAACGCGGGCGAGCTCCTCGACGCGAGTCTGCCGTGAGACCTTGCGCCGCCACTCCGCCGACAGCGGCGCGCCGTCGAGCGTGCCCGCCTGCCAGCGTGAGTGCAGCTCGGCGAGCGCCGCGCCGATCGCGTCGACGTCGTCGGGCGGGACGACCACCCCCGCATTCGCTTCCCGGATGAGCGCAGCCGCCGCGCCGTCGGGAGGAACCGCGGCGAGGATCGGGCGCTCGGCCGCGAGGTACTCGAACACCTTGCCGCTGAGCACGCCCTTCCCGCGCCCTCCGGCCTCCGGGATGAGCAGCAGCAGCGCCTCGGAGTCGCGCTGCAACTCGAGCGAGCGGCGCCGCGGCGCATACGGGATCAGCTCGAGGCGGTCGCCCAGGTCGAGCGTCTCCCCCCACTCGCGATCGGCCGAGCGAAAGTCGCCGAGGAACCGCGCGACGACGTCGAGCTGCGACCGCTCCAGCGCCGTCAGGAACGGGCGCGGGTCGCGCTTGCCGAAGAACGAGCCCGTGTGCGTGATGCGAAACCGTGTCGACGCGTGGTGCTCGAGACCTGCGAAGTCGTCGAAGTCGGAGCCATTCGCGATCGCTGTCACCGTTCCCGCCGGCGAGCGCTCGCGCATCTCGTCCGCAATCGCGTCCGACACGCAGACGATCGCATCCGCCGACCGCGAGACGAGCCGCGCGACGGCGTGCTCGCCGCTCTCCTTCGCGCGCACGAGCCGCGACTCGGCGCGGCGGTGCGGATGCGCGACGATCGAGTCGCGCAGGTCGGCGACCCAGGGAATTCCGGCAGCGCGCTTCACGGCCGCACCGACGAGGTGCACCGACGAGGGCGGCGAGGTGGTGACCACGACGTCGATTCCCTCGCGCTTCGCGATGCGGACGGCCGCCGGGATCGCGGTCAGGTTCCAGCTGACGTTCTCGTCGGGCAGCAGCAGGCGCCGGCCCGCCAGCCGCGCCTGCCGCGACACGCGCTCGAGGCCGCGCGTCCCGTGAAGCTCCTCCGCCGGCTTCCGGCCCTTCGGGCCGAGATAGCGGGCCCGGTGCACCCAGGCGAGCGTCGGAGGCTGGAGCTCGTCATCACGGTGGATCCACTTCGGATCGTCCGGGGCGAGCACGTGCGTCTCGATGCCGAGCTCCGGAAGATGCGTCGCGAACTTGAGCGGGCGCTGCACGCCGCCCCCGCCCGCCGGCGGGAAATACATCGTCACCAGGAGCACCTTCATCCGGCTCGATCGTAGAGGCCGCCGCTCACAGCCCGAGCAACAGCTCTCGCGCCCGCGGCCCAGAAGACGAACACGAGCGGAACGGCGACGAACAGGAAACGGGGGTGCAACGGCGTCAGCTGGTAGAAGCTGTAAAGGACGCAGGTCCCGATCACTGCACCGCCCGCGGCAAGCGCGATCGGGCGACGGACGACGAAGGCGCCGACGAGCGCAATCGGGACGATCGCGAGCAGAACCGAGGGGTGCCAGAGGAGGGAGTCCGTCCAGGCAGTACGGATGTAGCCGAGTGCGAACGGATGTGCCGGGTAGACGGGTGGGTGCAAGCTCGGATATCCCTTCGGCCAGAACAGCAGGAGCGCAGGAAGGAAGGCGAGCCCGCCTGCGCCGACCACCAGTGCGCGCGCTCGGTCGCTTCGCACGAGAAGTGCGAGGACGATCCAAACAGCGATCAGCCCGTTCGAGACGCGAACGAGAGCCGCCAGGCCGAGCAGGCCGCCGCCGATCGCCGCGGTCGTATCGGCGCCGCTCCGACGCAGGACGATCACGAGCGCAGAGAGAACGAGTGCAGTCGAAAGCGGCTCCGTGTACATGGAGAGCCCGAGCGCGATTTGCCAGGTGCCGTTCTCCGCGGACTTGTGTGCCGGATCGAGAAGCATCAGGACGGGCCAGACGGACACCAGGCCGGCGGCGGCGAGCGCAACCCCTCGCGTCGCGGTGGCGAGTCGCCCGAGCGAGTAGGTCATGACGATCGTGATCGCATTGCACAGCAGTGACAGCGCCAGGCCGAACCCGAACGCGACGTTCGGATCGAGAGGCAGTCCAACCGCTCGGTACGGAAGCAGCGGGACGCTCCAGACCAGCGACCACCCGATCTGCGCGGCGCCGGTGAACCGAATTCTCTCGACCAGCGCAGCGACGACGATCCCGCAGCCCCAGAGCGCAGCCAGCGTGCGAACGAGCGGGCTCGAGTTACTGCGCCACACCACGACGAATGCGATTCCGACGAGCAGGGCGAGCGGGAGCAGGAGGCGTCCCTGTCGCTGCCAGGTCGACAGCAGCTCTCGCACCGCCGAGTAGTAGCCATAGCCGTCTCCGGGCAACGGTTCGTACCGGTAACGCGGAAACCCTGGCAACGCGCGGTGCGGCGACCGCGCGAGCACGAACAGCGAAAGCAGGACCTGCAGGCCTACAAGTGCCCCGACGACGGCTGACGTGTGGCGCCGGATGTGGACCGTTACGCGCTCACCTCGGCAGACGATAGAGACGGCCGGCGCGAATCGCCCAGGTCGCACCGTAGCGGCGCGCGACCTGCGGGTCCCCGGTGCTCACCCAGTGCAGGACGGCCCGCGCACGGGCGTAGGGGTCGTTCGCCTTCGTGTCGGCGACGTGGACGACGGGCAACCCGACGACGTACACCGGCGCAGCGGCGACGACGCGGTAACTGACCTGGAGCGGCGCGAGCACGATCGCGCCTTTCGGCACCTTGGTCCGCAGGTTGTGCGCAAGGCGCGGCGAGAGCGCGTACGGATCGGTCGGCACGCGCGGGCTCCAATGCCACACGCCGTGAACGACGACGGGCAAGACGAAGCAGAGCATCGCCACCGTGCCGAGACGGAAGTCCTCACGCGGCGGACGCGGACGAAAGATCAGCGCGAGAAGGAGCGCGACCCCGCCGCCGACGAGCGCGACCCAGGTCGCGAAGGCGGGACCACCGTGTCGGAGGCCGTAGTCGAAGTCGCCTGGCCAGAGGCGTTGCAACACGATCCCGAAGGCGAGCGCGGCGGGAAGGATCGCTACGGAGCGGGCCAGCAGCAAGAACGCGCCGGCGAGTGCGAACGGGAGCGGCGCGAAGCCTGCGGCGCGGCGAGACTGCGAGAGCGAGACCGCGTCGGAGAAGTGGACGAACAGCCACGGCACCTCGAGCAGGAGCAGCATCAGGAGCGACCCGCCGAGCACGAACGGCGCCCAGCGGCGGCGCCAGGCGAGGGCCGTCACCGGCAGCAGTAGCAGCGCCGCGACCGCCACGGCGCCGCTGCGGCCGAAGACCTCGGGCGCGAGCCGGTAGTGGCGGGCGTTCGTGACCACCAGCTGGTCGGCGTACTGCGCGATCGCACGGGCCTGCTCGGCGGGCGAGGGGTTGTGCGAGCGCGTCTCGTCGACGATCGGGCGCAGCCAGAGCAGCGCGAGCCCGACCGGCACGGCCGCGGCCGCGAACAGCGGCGACCACTCGCGCCAGCTGCCGAGCCGGAGCACGGCATACGCCGAGAGCGGGATCAGCACGAACAGCGCATACGTCGGGTGCACCAGGGCGAGCGCACCGAAAACAGCCGCGAGCGCGATCCAGACGCGCCGCGACGGCGCCGCGAAGAAGAGCGCAATCGCCGCCGGCACGAAGAGCTGCCGCGCCGCTGTGGCCGGCTGCGAGAGCTGCGCGAACGCACCGCCGTGCCCGGCGCCGAAGCAGAAGATCGCCAGCGTCGCGAAGAGCAGCGACGCGCCGACGGCACGTGACCCGAAGACCGCGACGCCGGCCTGCCACGCGAGCGCGCAGGCGAGCGGCGCGAGCAGGGAGGGCTCGTGGCGCATCACCTCCGCGGCGTCCACCCCGGAGACCCACGAGACGAGGGCGATGAACCCGTGCCAGAGCGGGAACGCGTACCCCGGATGCAGGCCGCCGTCCTTGAATTCGTCGACGGTACGGAGGTGGAGGTCGCCGAGCACCACGAGCTTGCGCACCCGCGCCTCGTGGAAGAGGCCGTCGCCGACGACCGGCCCCGCCACGTGCCAGAGGAACCAACCGAGCACGATCCCCACGAGCCACGGCGCCGACGAGCCCCGCTCGTCCCGCGGCCGGCGCGGGAGCCGCCGACGGATCAGCACGGCCGCGAGGAAGATCAGCGCGAGCACGATCCCGGCGAGCGAGATGTTCGAGTGGACGACGAAGACGACCGACCACGCCACGAACACGCATGCGATCGACCAGGCGAGGAGCGTCGCCGCGGATCGCCCGCCGAACGCGCGAGCCACAGCAGCGCCCGGCGCGAGCACCACGACCGTGCCGAACGCGAGCCTGAGGTACTCGATCACGAAAGCAGCGCGTCGACGTCGCCGGACGAGAGGAAGCGGGCGCCCTCGCGGTACGCCGCACCCCGCTCGCCGCGAAACGCGAGCGCGCGGAACCGCAGCGACCAGAGCAGGACGCGGCGACCGCGCTCGGCGTCACCGCGCCCGCGGTGCTTGGCGAGGAAGCGCAGCTGGCCGCGCAGATTCTCGACGTACAGGTTCCCACCGTGGGACGCCCCGCCGACGTGCACGACCTCAGCGCCCGGATAGAACAACACACGCCAGCCGGCGCGACGGAAGCGCGTCTGCCAGTCGACCTCTTCGCTGAACATGAAGAACGCCTCGTCGAACAGACCCACCTCGTCCGTGGCCGCGCGACGGACGAACAGCGCCGCGCCCGACAGCCAGTCCACCTCGCGCACGGAGTCGTGCCCGAAGCCGCCGACGTACAGCGGATTGACGAGCCGCGAGCCAGGCGCGAGCTTGCGCACGCCCAGGTACTCCGTCGCGAGCCGCCACACAGTCGGCTCGGCACGCGCGGACCGCTGCAGCGTGCCGTCGGTGTTCCGCAGTCGCGGGCCGACGACCGCCGCCTCCGGATGCGCATCGGCGAACGCGACGAGCCGGTCGAGCCCGTCACCGACGACCCAGGCGTCGGAGTTGAGCAGGAAGAAGTAGCGACCCGACGAGACCTTCATGCCCGCGTTGTTGCCGCCGCCCATGCCCCGGTTCTCCTGCTCGACCACGCGCACGTCCGGATGCCGCTCGCGCACGAGCTCGAGCGTCCCGTCGGTCGAACCGTGATCGACGACCACGACGTCTCGGCCGCGGACCGACTCGAGGCACTGCTCGACCCACGGCAGCGAGTTCCACGTCACGACGACGACGGAGACGTCAGGTGCCTGAGCCATCGGGCAGCGGTGCTCTGCGCAGGTTCTCCCAGAGCAACACCACGAGCCCCGGCAGCGAGAGCACGAGCGTCAGGAGGAAGAACAGGAAGCCGCACGCGAACGCGGGGTCGGCGCCGATCGAGAGCCGGCCGAGGAAGTTGACGAAGAACGCCTCGCGCACCGCCAGGCCGTTGATCGTGAACGGGACGAGCATCACGAGGAAGAGCAGCGGCCCGAGCACGATGTACGGCAACGGCGACAGATGGATCCCGACCGCACGGCCGGCCGCGTAGATCGCGAAGATCCGGCCGATCTGCACGACGAGCGTCGCGACGCAGACGACGGCCAGAGTGCCTGGATGCTCGCGGTATCCGTGGACGCCCTCGTAGACGGCCCTGGCGATCCGCTCGACGCGCAGCCGCCGAGCGAGCGGGACCGCGAACACGAGCCTGCGGCGGACGGCGCGCGAGAAGAACACGACGCCGACGACGACCGTCCCGAGGACGAACAGCAGCTCGATCCAGAGGTACGCGCCGATCGGGTAACGGCCGATCGCGAGCAGGAAGCCGACGCCGGCGAGCAGCAGCGTGACGGCACCGCCGAGCGCCCGCTCGAGCAGCACGGAGCCGGTGACCGGGGCGATCTGCCCCGGGTGGCGACGTGACGTCTCGTAGATCCGCGAGGCGTCGCCGCCGACCGACGTCGGCAGCACCTGCCCGACTGCGTAGGAGACGAAGTACGCGCGCGTCAGCCAGCCGAGCCCTTCGTGGATGCCGCGAGCGGCGAGCAGGCGCTGCCAACGCCAGGCCATCGGCCAGATCGTGACCAGGATCAGGAACGCCGAGAGCGCGACCCAGCCGGCCTTGGCCGTCCCGAGGATGTGCGCCGTCTTGTCGACGTCGATCTTGAGGAGGATGTAACCAATCGCCAGGGCCGAGACGACGAGCGTCGCCCCGACGCGGAGCCGGCGGCTCATCCGGCGAAACGCGCGTGCACGCGCTGCAAGGCCGCAACGGCGTCGCGGACGTCGTCGTCCGAATGCGCCGGCGAGAACGGAAGCGACAGCACCTCGGACCCTGCGCGTTCCGTGACCGGGAGCGGCGGCTGGCCCGGCGCGGTGCGGTCGCGATAGGCGCTGAGCGAGTGGACCGGCAGGAAGTGAATCGACGTGCCGATGTTCTCGTCGGTGAGGGCGCGCTGGTACTCGTCGCGCGTCGCACCTGCGGAGCGTGCATCGATCCGGATCACGAACAGGTGGTTCGCGTGCACGTCGCGCGCGTCCCGGCCGACCGCGGTGATGCCGTCGAGCCCGGCGATCCCGTCGGCGTAGAGCGCGGCGTGCCTGGACCGGATCTCGGCGTGCCGGTCGAGCTTGTCGAGCTGGACGAGCGCGATCGACGCAAGGACGTCGGACAGGTTGGCCTTGTAGCCGGGCACCGCGATGTCGTAGAGCGATCCGTGGCCGCGTCTCATCACGCGCAGATCGTCGAGTGCCTCCGCGAGATCGTCGCGCGACGTCGCGATCAGACCACCCTCGCCGGCCGCAATGTTCTTGGTCGCGTAGAGCGAGAAGCAGGTCAGGTCGGAGATCGAGCCGACCTTCCGACCGCGATAGCGCGCCTCTGCCGCATGCGCCGCGTCCTCGACCACCGGGACGCCGAGCGCAACGAGCGGGTCGAGGTCGGCCGGCTGGCCGTAGAGATCGACCGGCAGGATCGCCTTCGTGCGCTCACCGACCAGCTCCTGCACGCGCTCCGGATCGATGTTGAGCGTGTCGTCCCGGACGTCTGCGAAGACCGGCGTGGCGCCGCAGTGCACGATCACGTTCGCGGTCGCCGGCCACGTCAGCGAGCTCGTGATCACCTCGTCTCCCGGCCCGACACCGAGCGCGACGAGCGACAGGTGCAGCGCCGCGGTGCACGAGGAGACGGCGAGCACGTGCCCGGCCTCGAGATAGTCGCGCATGCGAGCCTCCAGCTCGGCCGTGCGCGGGCCGGTGGTCAGCCAGCCGGAACGGATCGTGTCGGCGACCGCCGCGACCTCGTCCTCGTCGACGGCCGGCGGCTGAAAGCCGAGGAAGGTCGCACGGCGAGTGGCTTCCACGCGAGCAGGGTAACGCGCGCTACCGTCACGTCATGCTCGGTCGTACCGCGGCCGGGGCAGGCATCCTCGTCCTCGCGGCCCTCGCGGGCTCCGGAGCGGCGCGCGGGTTCCCTCGTTTTGGCCCAGGCTGCACCCGCGCGGACTTCCGGAGTGGGCGCACGACCGTGCGCGCCGAGCGGTGTGGCCCGGCGAGCGGCCCCCGGACGGTCGTCGTCCTGCACGGCTGCGGCGGATTCGGCACGTTCGACCACTCGCTGGCCGCCGACCTGCCTCGCTTCGGGATCGCGACGCTCGACATCGACCTGTTCGCGCGCACACCTCCGCCCGGAAAGCGCGGCTTCTGCAACGTCTGGACTAGCCCGAGGAACCGCTTCGCCCTCTGGGAGCGAACGGCAGCAGACGCGGCGACGTCACTCCGCGGGCGTTACACCCACGTCGGCGTCGTCGGCTGGTCGCTCGGCGCGGGCGTGGCGATCGCCACTGCGGAGGACCTCCACTCGTTCCGGGCCGTCGCCGCCTTCTCGGCGCTCGCCTATCCATCGGTGGTCGACGCTGCGGTCCGGCTCCCGCCGTCGATCTTTCTCGACGGCGGCTCGCGCGACATCGTGCCCGCGGACGACGCGCGAGAGCTCTACGCGGCGACCCAACGGGCGCACGTGCCGAGCGCGCTGTTCATCTACAAGAACGGGAGCCACGGCTGGCCCGGCCCCCAGGGCGTCGCGGGGCGGCAAAGAGCAGCGGCGTTCTTGCTCCGGTACCTCCGTTAGCCGGGCGGTCGCGCGAGCTCCCGTCGGACTCGGCCCAGTGTTCGCCGGTACTTCAGCTCGCTCAACGCGTCATAGCCGCCGCGCAAGAACCCCTGCCACGAGGTCGTCGAGTCGTCCAGGGACAATGAGGCTCGCCCGAGGATGAACGGGTGGTCGCGTACCGACCAGAACCCGGGGACGATCGTGAAGGCGGTCCGATAGCCGGCCGCTTGAACAGCTTTCGCCGAGCGCACGGACAGGTGCGACGGGCTGCCGAACGGGTAGGCGAACCACTGCACCGACCTCCCGGTCTTCTGCGCCAGCACCTCCTTCGGCGTGGCGAGCTCCGCAACGAGGTCCTCGGTGCCGCTGAGCGGTCGGTGCGAGTGGGTGTGGCCGCCGATCTCGAACGACGGATGATCTCCGAGCTCGCGCACCTCGCGGCTGCTCAGGAACTCGAACGTCCTGCTGCGGAGGAGACCCGCCCTTGAGAACTCGGCGGCGGCGGCGCCGGTGAGGTCGATCGCGCCGGTCGGAACGAAGAAGGTCCCGCTCAGGCCCAGATCGTCGAGGACGCGGGCGGCGACAGCGTGATGCTCCTTGAGACCGTCGTCGAAGGTCAGCACGATGTTCGGCCGCGCGGCATCGAGACCCACCCGGTCGAAGGCGTTCGAGAGGGGAACGATCGCGGATCTGTCCCGGAGCCAGACCAGGCGCTCGCGGAAGCGGCGCTCGCGATCGGCGGGCGTGTCGTGGAACGCCAGCACTCGGACACGCGGGCGCTCGCGATACGCAGCGTCAGCGAGCGGCGCGATCCCGCCGATCAGCACGTCCCGCAGAATCGTTTTCGCGCCCACGTGCCCGGTCAGGTGAGCCGGCCGACGTACCGAAGGTCGAGAACGCGGCCGGCCCGCGGAAACGCCAGGTGACAGGCGAGGCAGCTCATTCCGTCCTGGGTCTCTTCGAGCTCTCCTCCGCACGCCGGGCACTGCAGGATGTCGGCGAGCCCGGCTGTCTCCGCCGGCGCCGACGAGTGTGCGCCGTTCGCTCGGCGGAGGTCGACGAAGTGCATCGGCGCGAGCTCGAGCTTGCCGAGCGACGCGTCGGCGAGCCTCTCCGCAACTGCGAGCACGCCGAAGGCGGCCTTCGTCTGCTCGAACAGCAGCCGGCTGAAGAAGCCGGTGCCGTACGTCGCGCCGAGCTCGAAGCCGGCCGACCGGGCGAGGCTCGCAAACAACCGTGGGTGGGTGCCGAACAGCAGCTCTCCGTAGTGCTCGTGATCGCTGCGCAGGCTTGGCCGCCCGTAGCGGAGGAGGCGCAGCGCATTTCGCTTGTTCGAATATTCGAGGGCAACGTGCGACCCCGGTCTCATCACCCTGGCCAGCTCGTCCAGGAAGACGTCCGGGTGCGCCATGTGATGGAAGGTGCGATTGCTGAGCCCGACCGAGAATGCCGCTTCACGGAACGGCAGGTGGTAGGCATTCGCCGCGACGAAATGAACGTCGTCCCGATCGCCGTAGGTCTCGGCCGCGATCTCCAGCAGATTCACCGCATAGTCGACCATCACGATCGTGCGGCCGGGCCTGGCATACAGCGGGTGGAGTCGACCGTACCCGGCCCCGAGGTCGATCAGCCAGCCCTCAGCGGGCGAGAGCAGCCGCCGGAGCAACGCGGTCTCGAACTCGTCCTCGAAGTCGGAGCGGGCGCCGTGCGCCCAGACCGTCCGGTAGTCGCGCTCGTTGTAGTCCTTGATGACCTCGCGCGTGGACGCCGGGTCCATGGCGGCCACTCTAGCGAGGCCGTTCCGGGGCGCCGGGCTCAGGCGACGCGCGCGGCGTCGACGCGGAACTCGATCGCCTCCGCGGCACGCTCCGCACGCTCGACCGCCTCCGCGCGGCTGTCGCCGACCGCCAGCACCGCGCCCGCACGATCGGTTCCGCGGCGGAGCGGCGGGACGTCGAAGCCGGGCTCGCGGTAGATCCGCACGCGCCGCACACCCTCGAGATCGCGCGGCACATCGACGCCGGCCAGGACACCTGGCGGCGCGATCAGGAAGCGGGTGACGGCGCCGCCGACGAGCTCCCGGGGCTGTCCGACGGTCCCGGTCCGGCCGAGCGCCGCGTCGATCGCGAGGTCGTTCAGCGGAATGCCGGTCGCAGCCTCGACCAGCTCGGCGTCGTGGCCGCCCCCGAGTCGGGCGGCGACCTCGACCACGCGCGGACCGCCGTCGCCGACACGCAGCTGCACGTACGACGGCCCGTCGGCGATCCCGAGCGCCGCCACCGCACGCTCGGCGACGGCCGCCGCGTCCGCGCCGGCCTCGCTCGGCCAGACGTGCGCCAGCGCGACCCCGAACGCGGGCGGCTCGGCGACGAGCCGGTCGGTGACGGCGAGCGGCGTGAAGTCGCCTCGCACCGAGAACCCGATCACGGTGACCTCGGGGCCGGGCGCGAGCTCCTCGACCAGCGCCAGGCTGCCTCGCGACTCGGAGCGCGCCGACTCGACCGCGGCCGGCAGCTCGGACGCACTGCGGACGAGGGTCAGCCCCTTCTGGCCCTGGCGGTCGGGCGCCTTGACGACGCACGGCAGCTCGACCGGCGGCGGCGCCTCCCCGGAGCCGACGACCCACCACCGCGGCTGTGGCACCGCGGCCTCGTCGAGCCGTTCGCGCTGGCGGAGCTTGTTGGTCGCGAGCACCGCGGTCTGGGGCACGAGCGGATGCGGCAGCCCGGCGCGCTCGGCGATCCTGGCCGCCACGCCGAGCGGCCAGTCCGTGCCGGGAGCGATGATCCCGTCGATCCGAAGCGCGCCGATGAGCCGGTCGATCGCCGGCTCGTCCTCCGTCGAGAGGATGCAGCGCCGGTCGGCGAGCCTCAAGCCCGGGGCCGACGCGTTACGATCGACCACGGCGAGCCACAGCCCGCGCGCACGCGCAGCCTCCAGCAGCCCGAGCTGCGCCGGCCCTGCGCCTAGGACGAGTAGGCGCGGGCTTCGCGAGCGAGGATCGCTCTCCACCACGCCTCATTCTCGCGATACCAGCCGACGGTCCGCTCCAGGCCCTCGGCGAACGAGGTACGCGCACGCCAGCCGAGCAGTCGCTCCGCCTTCGCCGTCGAGCCGAGGTGCCGGTCGACCTGCCCCGGGCGCTCGGGCACGTTGCACGTGAGTGACCGCGGCTTGCCGAGCACGTCCAGAACGAGATCGGCGATCTCGGCGACGGAGATGTCGATGCCCGTCGCAACGTTGACCACCTCGCCGGCGAGCTCGTCGATCGGAGCCGCGATCACCCGCTCGATCGCCTCCGCGTCGTCACCGACGTACAGCCAGTCGCGGGACGCGTGGCCGTCGCCGTGGATCGTCAGCGGCTCGTCGTCGAGCGCCTGGGTGATGAAGCGCGGCACGAGCTTCTCGGGATGCTGGCGCGGGCCGTAGTTGTTGAACGGCCGCACGATCACGATCGGCAGCTCGTAGGTCGTCCAGTACGAGTAGGCGAGGCGGTCCGCTCCCGCCTTCGTCGCCGCATAGGGCGAGCGCGGGTTGAGCGGATGCTCCTCGCTCATCGGCGCACACTCCGCCGTGCCGTACACCTCGGACGACGAGATCAGGATGAAGCGTTCCACTGGACGCTCGCGGATCGCGTCGAGCAGGATCTGCGTGCCCTCGACGTTGGTCGTCACGAACTCGGACGCGCCGTCGGCGATCGACTTCTCGACGTGCGACTCGGCGGCTGCGTTGACGATCACGTCGACGCCCCCGACGAGGTCGCGGACGAGCGGCGCGTGCCTGATGTCGCCGTGCACGAACGAGAGTCGCGGGTGGCTGAGGATGTCGGCGAGGTTCTCGAGGTTGCCGGCGTAGGTGAGCGCGTCGAGCGTCACGACCTCGTACGGCGTCGCCTCGAGCAGGTGGCGGATGAAGTTGGACGAGATGAACCCCGCCCCACCGGTCACCAGCACGCGCTTGCTCACAGCTACAGCTCCTCTTCGATCGTGTACAGCGGCCTGCCCTCGACGTCACGCTGGATGCGGCCGAGCGACTCGCCGATCAGCGCGAGCACGAAGCCTTGCACACCGAGCACGAGCACGATGCCCGCACCGGCGAAGAGCGGCCCGGGGAAGTTCGCATTCGCGATCCAGTAGACGACGCCGTAGACGCCGAGCGCGGCAGATGCGATCGAGCACACCAGGCCGAGGGTGACACCGATCCACTGCACGGGCTGGGGCCAGAAGCCTGCCACGACGTGCAGCGCGAGCCGGACGAGGCGAAACGGCGAGTAACGCGAGCCGTTTCGGGCTCTCGCGTGCGAGACGTCGACCTCCTCGACCGACACGCCGGTCGAGAGGACGAGCGCCTTCGTGAACTTCTGGCGGCCGATCGCGCCGAAGAGCGGCTCGATCGCCGCACGCCGGTAGCCGTTGAACGCGCAGCCGAAGTCGGAAATGCGAACGCCGGTGAAGCGCCGGAGCAGGCCGTTGATCACCCGGCTCGGAAGCGTGCGGCCCGGCGAGTCGCGCCGCGCGATCCGCCGCCCGGAAGCGACGTCGGCGCGGTCGAGCGCAGCGATCAGCCTCGGCAGATCCTCGGGCTCGTTCTGCAGGTCGCCGTCCATCGTCACGATCACGTCGCCGCGGGCGCGGACGAGGCCCGCGTGCATCGCCGGATGCTGGCCGAAGTTGCGCTTGAAGCGCACGACGCGGATTCGCTCGTCGCGCTCGTGGGCGGCGCGGAGCCGCTCGAACGTCCCGTCGGTCGAGCCGTCGTCGACCACGATCACCTCCCAGGCGCGTCCGTCGAGCGCGGACGCAGTCCGCGCGAGCAGCTCGTCGACCGTGGACGCCTCGTTGAGGACCGTGACGACCACGGAGATCTCCGGCAAGCCCGTCATCGACGCAGCTCCTCGACGACCGCGATCACTCGGTCCGCCCAGGTGTCCACGGAGTGGCCGCGCTCGACGCGGCGGCGAAGCTCGCGGGCAGCCGCGTCGCGAACGTCACGCGGGGCTGCGGCAAAGTCGAGCAGCGCGCGCGCGAGGTCGTCCGCATCCCCGGGGCGGAAGTCGAGCCGAAGCGGGAGCCCGTCCAGGTACTCGGCGAGCGCCGGGTTCGACGCGATCACGGGGACGGCGCAGGCGGACGCCTCGTACACCACCTTGTCGAGCGTCTGAGTCCGGTGGCCGCTGTCGGCCGCGGTCACGAGCGCATCGGCAGCAGCGAGCAGCTCAGGGACCTGCTCGCGCGCCACCGGCTCGACGACCTCGGCGCGACCTGCCAGGAGGGTGCTGGCGGCGATCCTGGCGTTGAGCTCCGTCCGGTGCAGGCGCTCCTCCTCCTTCGTGCTCGGCCCGCGAATGTCCAGGCGCCCGTCGAAGCCCAGCTCGAGCGCCCGTTCGAAGCCGTCGAGCAGCGTGGCGTAGCCCTTCCACGGCGCAGTGCGCCCGAGCGCGAGCAGCTTCAGCTCCTGCCCGTCGGCCGCGGCCTCGGTGCGCGGCACGAATTGGTGCAGATCGATTCCGTGCCCGATCGCGCGGAGCTTCCGGGAGGCGGGGATCGGATACGAGCTGCGATCGACACTCAGCACCGCCGCGCTCAGCCGATCGGCGAGGCGAAGCGCCCAGTGGCTGCGCCAGTGCGTGTACCACAGCAGAAGTGGAACACGGCGCAGCCGTGCGAGCGGTGCCGCGAGCACGAGGAACAGCGCGATCATGTGCACGAGCACGGCATCGGGGCGAGGCGCGCGCAAAGCGTCCGCGAGGGCACGCTCGTACCGGGCGCCGCGGCCGAGGCGCGAGCCGGCGCCGAACTCCGTGAAGCTCACGTTGGGAGGCAGATCGTGCGCGCGCACGCGGTCGGCCACGACGCGCACCTCGTCGCACCGTGCTGCCAGCGCGCGAACCCAGTCCACTGCGATCGCGAGATTCGGATCCTCGACGTCGATCGTCTGTGTGACGAAGACGAGGCGCACGTCAGCGCCCCGTCGCGGCCACGGCCCGGTCGACGAGGGAGCGGACGCGGGCTGCGTAGTCGTCCGGCGTCGAGTCCCAGTCGCGGTAGCGAATGTGCGCCGCGGCGCCGAGCCGCTCGGCCAGGCTCAGGTCGGAGAGGACCAGGATCAACGCCCGAGCGATGTCCTCGTCGTCAAACGGATCGACGAGAAGACCTTCGACGCCGTCGCGCACGACGTCGGGGATCCCGCCGACACGGCTGGCGACGACCCCGCGGCCGCGGGCGAAGCTCTCGATCAGCACACGGCCGAGGCCCTCGGAGCGCGACGGCAGCACGAGGCACGTCGACTCGTCCATCTGTTGCGCAACATCGACCGGCGCGAGCTCCGGGTGATGGACGACGGTGCGCGGGAAGTCGTCCTGCAGGCGCTCGACGACATCGAGCAACGCGCCCTTGCCGACGATCACGAGTTGCGCGTCCGGCACCGCTGCGGCGACCTTGTGCCACGCGCGGGCGAGCGCGTCGATGTTCTTGTTCGCCTCGAGCATCCCGACGAAGAGCGCCGTCGGCTGCTGCGGGAGCGGCGCGGGATCGGTCCCCGTGAAGATCGACAGGTCGATGTAGGCGGGGAACGACTCGAGCGGCGGGACGCCCGCCTCCCGTTCGGCAAGCTCGGCCGTGTAGCGCGAGAGCGCCCGCAGCGCGTCCGCGCGACGGAGCGCGAAGCGTGCGGCCCAGTCGGCGAACGGCGCGAGCAGTCTCCGCGCGCGCGAGCCCTCCAGGCGCGTGGCGGCGCGCCAGTCGCCGTGCGTCTCGATCACGAGCGACGGGCGCCTGTGACGGCGGAACACGAACGCGACGAGGACGAAGAACCCGATGTACGGGCTCTCGGCGATCACCACGCCGGGCTTGAAGCGGCGCACGAGCGAGGCGATGCGGAACGGCAGGGAGCTGTAGAAGACGAGCGAGTCGAGCGGCCCGGGCCAGCGGCGGACGAGCAGGACGGAGCCTGGAGCGAGCACGGTCCGGCGGACCGGCACGCCTCGCTCGGCACGCCCGAGCACGCAGTAGTCGAGCTCCTCGCGCAGCGCGCTGAGCGTTGCATCGGTCGAGCCCTCGAACGGTGCGCCGCGTGCCGCGTCGGCGACGATCAGCACGCGCGGCCGCTCACCCGGAATCGCACCCGCGTCACGCAGGGACGCCTCGACCAGACCGCGAACCTGCGCCGCGAACTTCGCCGGGGTCGTGTCCCACTCGCGGTAGCGCTCGATCGCAGCGGCGCCGTACCGCGCCGCGAGCTCCCGGTCGGAGAGCACCTCGACGAGCGCCTCGACGAGCTCATCACCGTCGAGTGGGTCGATGAGCCGGCCCTCGACACCGTCGCGGACGAGGTCGGGGATGCCGCCGACGCGACTCGCGACGACGCCCCGGCCCCGCGCGAAGGCCTCGATCACGACGCGCCCCAGGCCTTCCGACCGCGAAGGCAGGACGAGCACTGTCGCCTGGTCGAGGCGGTCCGCGACGCCTTCGGGCGCAAGCTCCGGGACGTGCTCGACGCGATCGGGCAGATCGGCGACGAGCTGGTCGATGACTGCGTGACGCGCTCCCTTGCCGACCAGAACGAGCCGCGCCTCGGGCAAGCGGCCCGCGACCTCGCGCCAGGCGTCGGCGAGGCCGTCCACGTTCTTGTACGCCTCGAGCATCCCGATGAAGAGCGCCGTCGGCCGTTCAGGGAGGGGCGCGACCGGAAGCGCGGTGAAAGCAGACAGATCGCTGTACGTCGGGAAGGACGCGGCAACGGGCAATCCACGCACCTCCTCGACCAACGACTCGGTGTAACGCGAGAGTGCCCGCACCGCATCTCCGCGCCGGACTGCAGAGCGGCTGACCAGATCGGCGAGCGGCGAGAAGAGCCTGCGCTTCGGTGAACCGTAGAGGCGCGTGAACGTCCGCCAGTCGCCGTGCACCTCGAGGATCACCTGCGGCCGCCTGCCGCGTGTCAACGCGCGTCCGATCATCGCCGCTGCGCCGATGTACGGATCGCTCGCGATGATCGCGTCCGGCGTGAAGTCTCGGATCTGCCGGCGGACGCGAAACGGCAGCCGGACGTAGAACAGGAGCCCGTCCAGGCGGCGTGGCCGCGCACTGGCGATCAGCCGGAACCGCTCGTCCGCCAGCGGGCTGCCGTCGGCGGCCGACGCGAGCACGCGGTAGTCGATCTGCCGCTCGAGCGCGTTCCACTTCTTGGCCAGCCACTCGGGCAGTGGCAGCGCGTAGCGGTTCCGGCCGACGAAGAGGACGCGCGGTCTGGCCGTGCCGCCGTCGGTCACCGTCGGACCGCCTCGAGCAGGAGCCGCTCGAGCTCGCCGTACACGGCATCGCGTGAGAGCCGCTCGACCGACGGCGCAGCCTGCTTCGCGAGCCGGTTCCGCAACCCGGGCTCGTCGACCAGCCGGCCCAGCGCAGCGGCGAGCGCCTCGGGCGAGCCCGCAGGAACGAGCAGCCCGTTGACATCGTCGTGCACGACCTCCGGCACGCCGCCGACGCTGGTCGCCACCACAGGCGTCCCTACGGCCAGCGCTTCGACGGCGGCATGCGGCAGGTTCTCCCAGTCGCTCGACAGCACCGCTGCCCAGGCGCCGCCGAGCGCCTCGAGCACCTGCGCGCGCGGCTGTGCACCGAGGAAGGAAACGCGGCCGTTGAGGCCGGCGCCGTGGGCGCGCTGCTCGAGCATGCCCCGCTCGGGGCCGTCCCCGATCACGACGAGGCGCGCCGCCGGCACGCGTGCGACGGCGTCGATCGTGACCCCGAGCGCCTTCTGCCGGGTCAGGCGACCGGCGTAGACGAACGTGTTCGGCTGCGGTTCGACGGCGGAGATCTCGACGTCCGGGGCGGGGTTGGGGACGACGATCACCCGGTCGGGTCTCGAGACGAAGCTGCGCGCGATCCGGGCGAGATACTCGCTCGGGACGACGAGCGTGCGTGTGCGCGCGAGCGCCAAGGTGCGGGCGCGGCGAAGAGCCGAAAGCGCTGCGCCGGGCTCATGCTGGAACTGCTCGAGCGTGCCGCGAAAGAGGCCGTAGCGGTAGGCACGCTCGTACGCCGGATCGGACACGAGCTTCGCGACGAGCGGCGTGCGCGCGGCGGTCGAGGCCGCGGCGGCAGCGGCATACGTGGCAGACGCGTAGACGAGGTCGGCCCACCGGCCGGCGGCTGCAGCTTTTGCCGTGAGCAAGGAGTAGCGCACGGGAAACGGATTGCGGCGAGAGACCGTCTCGACCGGGCAGGGAAGCTCCGTGGGCGGTCGGTCGGCCATCGTCACGACGCGAACCTCGTGTCCGCGCTCCCCCAGGTAGCGCGCGAAATCGGGGCCGTGGGTCGCGGGGCCGCCGACGTCGGGCGGCCAGATACCGGGAAGCAGAAGGATGCGCATGCAGTTGCGGCCGGCTCGCACCTGCGGCCCGCCCGTGAGGACGCGCGTATCATAGGCCGGTTTCCATGACCCGCCTCCGGCATGAAGAGCCGTGGCTGCCGGGGCGCCGCGATGTTCCCTTCCTCGTGCTGTGCATCGCCCTCGGGCTCAGCCTCGTCCGCTCGATCAACCAGCCCAACGCGACCGTCCACGCATTCGGGAACGGGATCACGCTGGTGCCGGCAGATGTCGCGCTCGCGGCTCTCGCAGCTCTCTGCCTTCGGCGGCTGCTCGCCCGACGCTCTCTCCCCCGTCCGGCACAGGCGATCGTGGCGACGGGCTTCGGCTTCGGCGCGTGGCTCCTGATCTCGTCCGCCGTCTCGGGCGGCAGCGCGTTCATCGGAGCCGCCAAGCTCCTCGAATACGGCCTGATTCCACTCGGCGTGATCCTGTTCGTGAACCGGCGCACACAGGTGTGGCTGCTCGTCGGCGTGCTCGTGCTGGTCGACACGGCCGCGGTCGGGCGCGCGCTGTACGACTTCACGCAGCATCCCGGCTCTCGCCAGGGAGCGTTCCTCGGTGAGCACGACCTGGCCGCACTGTCGACGATGACGCTCACGGTGGCACTCGTCGGGCTGTACGCACGAGGCCCCGCGCCGCGCCTGCTCGTCTTCGCCGGCGCCGTCGGCTCGATCGGCATCGTCCTCGGCGCGGCGCTCGCCCAACTCCTCGGCCTCTATGCCGCCGTCGCCGCGTTGCTCGCCATCGCAGCCTTGCGCCGCTCGTCCACCGTGCGCGCGGTCGCCGTCACGCTCGCCGTCACCGGCGTGATCACGGCCGGATCGCTGGCCATGCGCTCGGGGGATCTCGGATTCTTCCAGGCGTGGTTCGGCTCGAAGAAGCCCGAGGCGCAGGGACAGTTCGCCGGAAGCTGGAGCCAGCGGCTGATCTACGCCTACATCGGCGGCCGCATCTTCCTCGACCACCCCGTGCTCGGCAGCGGCTGGTACGGGTTGATCCCACCGAAGGTGTACGAGCGCTATGTCCCGGACGCGCGTCGGCGATTCCCGGACCAGCCGCCGCTCTACTTCCCGCAACCGGGGAAGCCGTTCATTCCCCAACAGGCCTACGACCAGATCCTGTACGAGCTCGGCGCCGTCGGCGCGGCGCTCTTCCTGGCGCTTGCTGCCGTGACCGTGCGCACCGTGAGCCGCGTCGGACGCGTCTGGCCCCGAGGTGGCGCCGACGAGGCGCTCGCCTATCTCCCCGCCGTCTGGGTCGGGTCACTCGCCGGTGCGCTCGCCGGCGCGGCACTGTTCGGAGGAATCCCGATCACCGCGATCTTCTGGTTCACCTTCGGGATCGTGGCGCTCGTGCCGTCGTTGATGCCGCCGCCCGCGGCCCGCACCCCCAACACCTGACGCATGCCGAACGGAGACCTGCGCATCGTGCACGTGATCGCGCGGCTCAACGTCGGCGGCGCTGCGCTCCAGGTGATCCAGCTCGCCGCCGAGCAGCTGCGCCGCGGCCATCGCGTGCTCATCGTCGCCGGCACGCTCGCACCTGGCGAGGAGTCGATCGAGTATCTGGCCGAGGAGCTCGGCGTCCCGCTGCGGCGTCTGCCTGCGCTCCAGCGCGAGCTTGCACCGTTGCGCGATGCCCGGGCGGTGCGCGAACTTCGCCGCATCATCCGCTCGGAGCAACCCGACGTGCTCCACACCCACACGGCGAAGGCCGGAGCCACGGGGCGGATCGCGGCGCTGCTGGCGGGCGACGCTCGGCCCGCGGTCGTGGTGCACACCTACCACGGGCACGTTCTGCGCGGCTACTTCGGCCGCGCGAAGGAGACCTTCTACCGCGTGCTCGAGCGGCTGCTCGCACGATCGACGTCACGGCTCGTCGCCGTGAGCCCCGAGGTGCGAGACGACCTCGTGGCGCTCAGGATCGCGCCCGCGTCGAAGTTCACGGTGATCCCCTACGGCTTCGACCTGGAGCGGGACCGCGATCGGGTAGGCGCCGAGCGCACCCCTGCCCGGGCGCAGATCGGAGCGGGCGACGACACGTTCGTGATCGGCTGGGTCGGCCGCCTGACGGCGATCAAGCGGCCGCTCGACCTCGTGCGCGTCCTCCACGCGCTCGTCGACCGGGAGATCGACGTGCTCCTCTGCCTCGTCGGCGACGGCCCCGAGCGCTCGGCGGTCGAGGAGCTCGCCCGCAGGCTGGGCGTCGCCGAGCGCCTCCGCCTGGTCGGCTACCAGAAGGATCTCGGGGCGTGGTACGAGGCATTCGACGCCTTCTGCCTGACGTCGGCCAACGAGGGGACACCCGTCGCGGCGATCGAGGCTCTGGCCGCCGAGACGCCGGTCGTGGCGACCCGCGCCGGCGGCACCTCGGCGGTCGTCGACGACGGCGTCAGTGGCTTCCTCGCGCCAGTCGGCGACGTCGACGCGCTCGCAGACCGGCTCGCGCGGCTCGCCGCCGATCCCGAGCTCCGTGCAGCGATGGGTCGAAGCGGCGCGGAACAGATGCGCGAGCGCTTCGCGAAGGGCCGGATGGTCGACGACGTCGAGCGCCTCTACCGGAGCCTGCTCGCGCAATGAGGGTCGTGCATCTCCTCAAGGTGACCGGCGTCGCAGGCGCCGAGCAGCACCTGCTCCGGCTGCTGCCCGCGCTGCGCGAACGAGGCGTCGACGCGCGATTCGTCGGGCTCGACGTGGAAGGAAGCGATGCAACGCGGATGTACACGCGCCTGGCCGAGGCGGGAGTCCCGTTCGAGCACGTGCGCTGCGCCGGCGACGTGAGCCCGCGGATGGCAAGAGATGTCGTACGTGTGATCCGCGAGCTTCGCCCCGATCTGCTGCACACGCATCTGGTGCACAGCGACGTGTACGGCGCGGTCGCGGCGCGGTTGACACACGTGCCGTATCTGTCGACCCGCCACAACGACGACCGCTATCAGCTCGGCCCGTTCAGGTACGTCGACAGAACCTTCGCCTCGGGGGCCCGAAAGCTGATCGCGATCTCCGATGCGGTGCGGCGATTCCTCGTCGCTGCCGGGCTCCCGGCGCAAAAGTTCGAGACCATCCATTACGGGCTCGACCAGATGCCGAGCCTGGCGTCGGAGCGGACACCACAGGAGGCCGGCGTGCCGGCAGGCGCCCCGCTCGCCCTCGCGATCGGTCGGCTGATCGAGCAGAAGGATCACGAAACGCTCCTCCGCGCGTTCGCGCTCGTGCGCGCAAACGCGCCGGACGCAATGCTGGCGATTCTCGGCGACGGTCCACTCGCGGGCCGGACTCGCGCGCTCGCCGAGGAGCTCGGCCTCGGCGATGCCGTCGTCATGCCCGGCCGGCTCGAGACGCGGGACTGGCTCGAGCGTGCCGACGTCTTCGTGCACAGCTCGCTCTGGGAAGGATTCGGGATCGTCCTCCTCGAGGCGATGCTGGCCGAGCTGCCGATTGCCGCGACACGCGTGAGCGCGGTGCCCGAGATCGTCGTCGACGGCGAGACCGGGCTTCTCGTCGACCCCGGCGACGTGAACGCGCTCGCCGCAGCGCTCGGCGGCCTGCTCGCCGACCCGGCGCGCGCCCGAGCGCTCGGTGCCGCCGGGCTCGCGCGCGCGCAGACGCAGTTCTCCGTCAGCCGGATGACGGACGCGACGCTGGCGCTCTACGAGCGCCTGTGAGCGCCTGCTCGAGCAGCAGCGGCGACAGCGCGGCTGCAAACAGCAGCGGCGATGTGATGACCCGGCGGGCGGTCGTGTTCAGGTCGTAGTCGAACGGCAGCGACGTCGCCCAGTAGACGAGCACGAGCTCGATGTAGCAGAGCGCGATCGTCCCCAGCACGAGCAAGGGGCCGCGACGGGTGCCGCCGTAGATCCAGGCGAGCACGGCCGCCGCGATCGCCAGCGGCAGCAGTGCGAGCCACGAGGTCGGATCGAACGCCTCTCGGAGGAGCCGGCCCGCGGAGATGGGCACCCGCCCGATGTGATCGAAGCTGAGCGAGCTGCCGGCGTAGTAGTTCGTCAGGTCGTGGGCCCGTGCCCAGAGGCGCCACGGCAGGATGCCGACGAGCGCCGCCAGCCCCGCGCAGGCCGTCAACGCTCCGGCCCGCCAAGCGCGTTGCGTCGCCTCGAGCGCGATGAGGACGGCGAAGAGCGTGCCGACGAACAGGACGCCTTCGTTCTTGGACGCGACCGCGCCGGCGCTGAAGATCGCGAGCAGAGCCAGCGCGCGGGCGTCACGCTCCTCCAACCAGATCCAGGCGAAGACGCCGGCGAGGGAGAAGAAGACTGCGACGGGAACGTCGGCGACCGCATACGCGGCCTGGATGCCGAGCGAAGGCGCGACGATCACGGTGGCGATCAGCGTCCACACGAACACGGCCCGGGCGCGGAGCCGGAGAACCTCGAAGAGCGCAGCTGCATACCCGACGATCAGGAAGAAGAACTGCAGGTGCAGCACCTGCGTCGCGAAGTCGCCCATGAACCGGAAGTCGATCGCCTCGACCGCCGGGACGAGCAGGGGGTAGTCGGAGTTCGGCGCGCTCGTCTCGAAGTAGCGCGCATCCAGACCTCCGAAGAGCACGAACGACTTGGCCTTCGGCGTCCACTGCGCCCAGGCGTCATACGCCCAGAGCGGTTGGTAGAACAAGTCGACGCCGAGCACCGCGAGAAACGCGCCCGCGAGGACGACGGCCCACCAGGGTGAAACGCGCGGCCGTGCGAGCTCGATGCGCCGGTCACGGACGAGCCCACACGCGGCGAGCACTGCGCAGACCACGAGAACCTGCCAGACGGCGAGCGATGCACCGAGGATGAGCAGCAGGGTCGCCAGCACGCCGACGCTTGCGACGCCGACGACGTAGGAGACTCCGGGGCCGCCGAGACGCGACCGCTCCGTCGGTCCCGCGACGATCCGCAGCACGCCCCAGCCTGCCGCCCAGAAGCAGGCGTTCGCGGCGACCAGCAGCAGCGCATCGGCGATCACGGGCGCACCCGGGCGAGGTAGTACGTGTGCGGCGACGGCCCGCCGTCGGTCACGCGCGTCCGGACGGACGCGAGCGCGACGCCGAGGGTTCGCGGGTCCCGGTCCCACGAGAGGATCCACTGCGCGTGCGCGGGCTCGGTGACCTGCAGACGCGGGAGCAGGGCGTACGCCGCCCACTCCCAGAACGCTGTGTACTCACCGCCGACGGCCGCCGACGCGACGACTGCGTACGTGTCGTGCGACGGGATCAGGTGGCCGAGGAGCGCGATCACCTGTGGGTCGACGTGGGCACTCTCGCCCCCGACGCGCTCGGCCTCGGCGCCGCTCAGTCGGCTCGTGTACCGCGCGTCCTCCACGATCCGCCACGACACGAAGGGCGCCGCAGCGACGGTGGACGCGAGCACGAGCGCGACGAGCACGGTGACCGCGGTCCCGGCGGCGCCGGCCGCAAGCGACCGGCCGAGGCGGCGCCACACGATCAAGGCGACCGCAGCGCCTGCGAGCAGGCCGAGCGCGAGGAGGAGCGTCCCGACGCGGCCTGGATGGGCAGGAAGCGCCAGCATCCGGGCGCCGAGTGTAGTTCCCTTTAGCCTTGACGGATGCTCAGGATCTCGCTCGTGACTCCGTCACTCGGCCAATCGGGGTTTCTCGAGGACGCCCTGCGCTCGGTGCTCGACCAGGACGATCCCGCACTCGAGTACGTCGTCGCCGACGGCGGGTCGACGGACGGATCGGTCGAGATCATCCGTCGGCATGCCGACCGCCTCGCCGCCTGGTGGAGCGAGCCGGACGAGGGTCACGCCGCCGCCGTGAACCGTGCCTTCGCCCAGACGAGCGGCGAGATCATGGGCTGGCTCAACTCCGACGATCGGCTCCTGCCGCGGTCGCTCGAGATCGTGCGCGAGCTGTTCACGCGGTTCCCGGAGGTGCAGTGGCTGACGAGCGGGTTTCCGGTGATGCTCGACGAGGCCGGCCGCACCGTGCGCGTCGCTCGATCACACGGCTTCGCACGTGAACCATATGAGCTCGGACTGAACGGCCTGCGGTCCGGGTCTCGCCTGTACTTCGTGCAACAGGAATCGACCTTCTGGCGACGCGAGCTGTGGGATGCTGCGGGCGGCGCGCTCGACCCCGGCTTCGAGCCGGCAGCCGACTTCGAGCTGTGGACGCGCTTCTTCCACCATGCGGAGCTCTGGACGGTCGATACCGTGATCGGCGCCTTCCGGGTGCACGGAGCCCAGCGAACTGCCTCGCAGCTCGACCAGTACCGCGAGAAGGCGGAGCGAGCCTTGCCGCAATCCCCGAAGCGCCGGCTGCTGGCCGCGCAGACGGCGGCGCGACTGCCGGCCGGGATCAAGCAGCACGCCCGCCTCGGCTGGAGTGCCCCGGCGATCGTCTGGGACCGCGCCGCTCGCGACTGGCAGGCGACTCGGCGCCGCGTCCCGTGAGCGCGGGCCGGGCCGTCAACCGGGTGCTCTCGCCGTTAGGACTGAGCCTGCAACGCCGCGGCGGCCTTCCGCGCGCGTCCGCGGAACGCGCGCTCGGGCGGCTGCCCGGGCTCGGCGTGCAGCCGCGCACCGTCGTCGATGTCGGCGCCGCGTACGGCGACTGGAGCGCTCTGGCGGGGCGCGTCTTTCCCGAGGCACGGTTCCTGCTGGTCGAGCCGCTCTCGGAATTCACGCCGTTCCTGGAGGCCCGGGCGCGCGACCTTCGGAGCGCGACGGTGGTCGCCGCAGCGGCCGGCCGGACGGCGGGAACCACGACGCTCCACGTGCACGAGGATCTCGTCGGGACGTCGCTGCGGTCCGAGCCCGGGCTCGAGGGCACCGACCGGACTGTGCGAATGGTGACGATCGACGAGCTCGTGTCGGACGAGCGCACAGACGGTCCGTTCGTGGTGAAGCTCGACGTCCAGGGCGCCGAGCTGGACGTTCTCGCCGGCGCCACCTCGACCCTCGCGGAGACGGAGCTCGTCCAACTCGAGTCACTCCTGTTTCCGTTCTACGACGGCGCGCCGATCTTCGGCAACGTGGTCGGGTTCATGCGAGACGCCGGCTTTGTCGTCTACGACATTGTCGACCTCGGCTACCGCCCGCTCGACGGCGCGCTCGCGCAGGCCGACGTGCTCTTCGTTCCCCAGGGCAGCCCGCTGCGCCGACACCACGAGTACGCGAGCCAGGAGCAGCGGCACGACCGCGACGCCTCGCTGAGGGCGCTCTTCGACCGGCGCCGGCGCGAGCTCGAGCGATGAACTTCTCGCTCGCGATGCCGACGCGAAACATGGACGCGCACATCGGCGCCGCAATCGGCTCGGTTCTCGGCCAGTCGTGGACGGACGTCGAGCTACTCGTCCAGGACGCCTGCTCGACCGACAGCACGGCGGCCATGCTCGCGTCGTTCGGCGACCCGCGCCTGAGCGTGGTCAGCGAGCCGGACGGCGGGCAGGGCGACGCCATCAACCGAGCGCTCGGCCGCGCGTCCGGAGAGATCCTCGGCTGGCTGAATGCGGACGACGAGCTCGAGACCGGCGCGCTCGAGCGAGTGGCTTCCGTGTTCGACCGGGAGCCGGGAGTCGAGCTCGTCTACGGCCGCGGCGTCTACGTCGACGAATCCGGCGCCGGGCTGCGGCCGTACGACGTTCGCCCGTTCGACCGGCGGCTGCTCCTCACGCGCGATTACATCCTCCAGCCCGCGGCGTTTTGGCGGCGGAGCCTGTGGGAGCGAGTCGGGCCGCTCGACACGTCACTGAACTGGGGGTTCGACTGGGACTGGTTCATCCGCGCGAGCCGCGAGACCTCCTTCCGCTTCCTGGCCGCCGAGCTGGCCCGCTACCGCCTCACGGGCGTGAACAAGTCAGTCTCAGGAGGCGAGGCGCGGCAAGCGGAGCTCGCCTCGATTGCCCGGCGGCACGGCGGGGTCCTGCAGCCGACCTATCTGTACTGGCGATTCACGCGCCTCCGACGGCGCGTTCCGATCGTCGCGCCGCTCGAGCCGTTGCTGTGGCGGCTCTTTCCGGGCCGGATCATGGCCTGAGCCGGAGCGGAACGTCAGAGGGGCGGGGCTAGGATGCTAGGCCCGAAGATGGCCTCTCGCACTTCGACAGTCGCGGCCGCCGGCAGTTCGCTTGCCGAACCTCCGGTGAGCATCATCCGGCCGACAACCGGGTGGCTTCCGCCACGACTCGGCGAGCTCTGGCGTGAGCGCCAGCTCCTCTATTTCCTCGCGTGGCGCGACATCAAGGTCCGCTACGCGCAGACGGTGCTCGGCGCTGTCTGGACGGTGTTTCAGCCCTTGGCGCTGATGCTGGTGTTCACGCTGGCGTTTCGGCGCATCGGCAAGGTCCAGACAGAGGGCGTGAATTACGCGGTCTTCGCACTCGCTGGGCTCACCTTCTGGATGTTCTTCTCGCGAGCGCTCGCGCAGGGCGCTGACAGCCTGGTGACGAATGCTCAGCTGGTGACGAAGACGTCCTGCCCGCGACTGCTGATCCCGCTCGCATCGATCACCGCCGCGCTCGTCGACTTCGTCATAGGGCTCGCCTTCTTCTTCATCTTCGCCGCGGCATACGGCGAGCTGCCCGACTGGCGGATCGTCTTCGTCATTCCAGCGCTCCTCCTCGGTCTGGCCTTTCTCGTCGGTGCCGTCCTGCTCCTCGCCCCTCTGAACGTGCGCTACCGAGATGTTCGGCAGGCGCTGCCTTTTCTCGTACAGATCTGGCTTTTCCTGAGCCCGGTGGCATATGCGATCACGACACTCGGCCCGAGGTGGTCATCCGTGCTCGCACTCAATCCTCTGGTCGGCGTGATCGAAGCGTTCCGCTGGTCGCTCGTCGGCACGCCCGCGCCAACCGGAACTCAACTCGCCGCGGCGATCCTGATCGCAGTGCTGACGTTCGCCATCGGGATGACGTCGTTCGCGCGGGCGGAGCGAACCGTCGCCGACCTCGCCTGACCTTGGAGGAGGTAGTCATCAGGGCGGAGGGCCTCGGCAAGCGTTACCGGCTGCGCCACGGTGTCGCTTCGACGACTCTCGCCGAGAGCACAAAGGCAACTGCGTCGCGGCTCGCACGGAGACGGCGCCCTCGGAAGACTGATTTCTGGGCGCTCCGGGACGTCTCGTTCGAGGTTCGCGCAGGAGAGGTGCTCGGGGTGATCGGTCGCAATGGTGCAGGAAAGTCGACCTTGCTGAAGACTGCTCGCCCGCATCACCGAGCCGACAGAAGGCAGCGCCGAAGTTCGAGGCCGGGTCGGGTCGCTGCTCGAGGTCGGCACCGGCTTTCACCCTGAACTGACAGGGCGCGACAACGTGTTCCTGAACGGCGCGATCCTGGGCATGAAGCGGAACGAGATCGCCCGCAAGTTCGACGAGATCGTCGACTTTTCAGGCATCGCGGAATTCATCGACGTCCCGGTTAAGCGGTACTCGAGCGGCATGCAGGTTCGATTGGCATTCGCTGTCGCCGCCTTCCTCGAACCGGAGATTCTGCTGGTCGACGAGGTGCTCAGCGTCGGAGACCTCGCCTTTCGGGAGAAGTCGCTTGAGCGGATCCACGAGGTGACGCAGGGCCGGCCGGACAGTGTTGTTCGTCAGCCACAACCTCGCCTCCCTCACTCGCCTCTGTACGCGCGGCGTTCTGCTCGAACATGGCGGTATCGCATTGGACGGATCGGTCTCGGAAGCGATCAAGGCATACGTCCAACGCAGTCCGCGGATCACCAGCGGCGGCGATCTCGCCGGGGTCGAAGCGAAGCGGGTCGGGCGAGGTCAGATTCGTCAGCGTCGACATCCTCGGGGCGGCTGACGGTGCAGCCGCGATCTATCCGGGCAACGCGCTCGAGATCAGGCTCGGTCTCGCGGCGTCCGGCCTGCTGGCGGGACGCGAGCTGACGTTCGCGATCGGGATCGACAGTCGACTGGGGACCCGACTCGTGACCTTGCTGACGACGTGGACCGCGACAACGGGATCCGAGACGGCGAGATCTCGGACGGCACCGTCGTCACCTGCACGATCCCGAGCTTGCCCCTCGCCCCCGGCCGATACCTGCTGACTCTCTACGTCGCCCAGGCCAGCGACGTCCTCGACCAGATCGAGGGTCAAATCGAGTTCGACGTTCTCGAAGCGGACTTCTTCGGGACCGGATCATTGCCCGCAGACACACAAGGCCCGTTCCTCGTCCGCCATCACTGGCAGCTCGCGCCGAAGCCGCAATGGGGGCTCTGGCTCCGGCCGTCGAAGCGCGGCCCGCTCCGTGACGCGCAGTCGTTCCCAGGGTGTGAGGTCCCGCGGCACGTCGCCTGAGGCTCGGCGCGCGGCGAACACGAGAGCGGACCGTTCGGCGCATTCCTGTCCGGCATCATGGCGCGCTCCTCTTCCCTCTCCCCGGCGACGAGATCTACGCGGAGCTTGCGCGCGGCCGCGGATTCGAATCGACCGAGCTGGCGTTCGTCACGACAGTCCTACGGCAGGGAGACGTTTTCTGGGATCTCGGCGCGAACTTCGGCCTGTATTCCGTGACAGCAGCCCGGACGGTCGGGCGGCGCGGGCGAGTCGTGTCGATCGAGCCCGATCCGCGGAATCTCCGGCGCCTCCGAACCAACCTCCTACTCAACAGGTGTCGAAACGTGGAGATCGTTGCCGCTGCCGTCGGCGAAGCGACTGGCACGGTCGACTTTCAATCCTGTGAGCAGGGTGCGTACAGCGGCGTGCTCGTCGGCGCGCCACCCGGAAAGGTCCGCACGATCGCAGTGGCGCAGACGACACTCGACACGCTCGTCAGTGAGCCGGGTCGCCGGCCTCCGGATGTCCTCAAGATGGACATTGAGGGATCGGAGCTTCTCGCGTTGCGCGGAGGAACGGCACTCTTCGAAGGCGCACGCCCGATTCTCCTTGCGGAGTTCTCTGATCGCCGTACAAGGCCGTTCGGCTACCGGGCCGTCGACGCCTATGACTGGCTGTCCGAACGCGAATACATGCTGTTTCGGTTCACGTCAGGTTCGCGGTTGATTCGCGACGAGCGACGCAACGACTACGACGCCGACAATCTCGTCGGGTGCCCCGCGGAGGCCCTGAACCGTCTCCGTCCATGGCTCCTGGCCTGAGCTGGTCGACGCCTGATCCTCGAGCAGGCCGAGCGTTGCTCTACGTTCCGGCGTGATGCGGATCTTGATCGTGGACACGCTCTACGAGCGCTTCCTCTCGGATCACTACGAGCAGCGCCCCGAGCTCGCCGCTGCGCCCTACGCGGTGCAGTGGCAAGCCCTCATGGATCGCTCCTTCGGAACCTCGGACGCGTACTCACACTTCCTCGGCGACCTCGGCCACCGGGCCCATGAGGTGATCGTGAACTGCGACCAACTCCAACTCGCCTGGGCGCGCGAGCACAAGAAGCCGCGCCCTCTCTCTGCGGCGACTGCAACCGACGTTGGCGTGATCAGGTGTTGCTCGCTCAAGTGGAGGATCTCCAACCTGACGTCGTCTACGTTCAGGACGTCGGTCACCTTTCGGCCGAGGTGCTCGCCGCGATTCGACTTCGCACGGGTCTCCTCGTAGGCCAGCTCGGAACTGCGCCGCCGGGGCCAGAACGACTCAAGCGCTTCGACCTGCTCGTCACGTCGTTCCCACAGTTCGTGCCACGATTGCGTGAGCTTGGTGTCGATACCGAGTTCCTCGGCATCGGGTTCGACCCACGTGTTCTCGACCGCCTCGGAGACGAAGACGGCCGCGCTCTGGATGCCGCATTCGTCGGAGCGCTGTCCGGTGCCGAGTGGCGGGAAGCAGGCGATGTTCTTGCGCGCGTTGCCGATCGGACACCGATCGAGTTCTGGGGCTACGGAATCGGCGGACTCCCGAACGACTCGCCGGTCCGGGCGCGCTATCGCGGCGAGGCGTGGGGGCTCGACATGTACCGCATCTATCACCGAGCAAGGGTCGTGCTCAACCGGCACGGAGACATTGCGGAGGGGTTCGCGAACAACATGCGCCTTTACGAAGCGACCGGCGTCGGGGCACTCCTCGTCACCGAAGCGAAAGCGAACCTGGCCGATCTCTTCGCTGCGGGCCGCGAGATCGTCACATACCACGATGCGGACGAAGCAGTCGGAGCAGATCCGCCACTACCTGGCGAACGAGGACGAGCGACTCGCGATCGCCCGAGCGGGGCAAGCGCGAACACTTCACGACCATACGTACGCTGTTCGCATGACCGAACTGGCGGCCATCCTCGACGCGCGCCTCCTCTAGCGATGCTCAACGAGTTCTGCACGCTCTTCGACGTCAACTACCTGCCCGCGCGGACTCGCCCTCTACCGTTCGCTCGAACGAACTTGCGCCGAGTTCCGCCTGCGCGTCTTCTGCATGGACGATGCGACGAAGCGACTTCTCGACCGACATCGACACGCCGAACCTCGAGGCGATCTCGCTCTCGGAGCTGGAGGCACACGACCGGGAACTGCTCGAGGTGAAACCCACGCGGGGACCTGTCGACTACCTGCTGACCGCGACGCCGTCGATCTGCCTCTACTCGCTCGAACGCGAGCCGTCGCTCGAGGCGATCACGTATCTCGACGCCGATCTCATGTTCTTCCGCGATCCGGCGCCGCTGTTCGAGGAGCTGGGGACGACTCCGTGCTGATCACGCCGCATCGCTACGCCGCACGCTGGAAGCGGTACGAAGCGCTGAGCGGCATCTACAACGTCCAGTTCGTCACCTTCCGCGACGACGCGCAGGGCTCGGAGACCCTCCGCTGGTGGCGCGACCGATGCCTCGAGTGGTGCTACTTCCGCGCCGAGGACGGGAAGCTCGGCGACCAGAAGTACCTCGACGACTGGCCCGAGCGATTTCGACGGGGTGCACGTGCTCGACCATCCCGGCGGCGGCCTCGCACCCTGGAACGTCGAGAGCGCACGAGCTCTCGCGAAGGGACGGGAGCGTGGTGGTCGACGGGAAGCCGCTCGTCTTCCACCACTACCACTCGCTCCGTCTCTACTCCGGAATCACCGGGCTGCGCCGCCTCGGTTTCCTGGCGCGAGTCGTACAACTACTCGCCGGGCGCACAGCCGCTCGTCTGGCGGACCGGGTATCCGCTCGATACGGCGACGCGCGGTCTCCTCTGGGAGCCGTACGTGCGACGACTCGGCGAGGCGCTCGGCGAGATCCGTCGCCTCGAACCCGGGTTCGAAGCCGGCTTCGAGCACCTGCAGGCCTCCCGCATCGTCTCTCACGGCCTTCGCCGGCGGATCCGTGCGGCGTCTGAGCGACTCCCCGGTCGCCTCGCGACGTCGCGTCGGCATGTGGACACCTGGCGAGGCCGTGGGGTCGCGCACCAGATGACGTGAGCTGGCGGACTTGGAGCTGGCCGCGGGCGATCGCGTTCCCCCGTTCGACGCTTTCGTCGAAGCGATCACGGCGCTCATTCGCGACTTCCCGCTCGCTGAGCGGGCCGCCTTCCTCGACTTCGGCTGCGGAGTCGGTCAATACAGCGAGCTGCTCGAGCGATACTTCCCTCGCCGCTTCGACTACACCGGGTGTGACTACTCGCAGGAGATGATCACCGTCGCGCGTGCACGCTGGCCCGGACGGACGTTCGTCGTCAACGACGTCTTCGACAACAAGCTCGACCTCGACGATTTCGACATCGTTTTCGCAAGTGCGCTCGTCGACGTGCTCCCCGAATACGAGCGCGCGCTGGACATCCTGCTCGGCTCTGCGTCGCCGTACGTCGTCCTGCACCGCCAGCGGATCACCGCGAACGCCTCGCTCGTCGGGATCGCGCAGGGATACTCGGGCCAGAAGACGTATCGAACGTTGGTCAACCTCGACCGAGCTCGACGGACATCGCAGACCGCCACGGCCGCGACATCGCCCGTCAATTTCCCGTCGACGACGACATGCAGACCTTCCTGTTCACGAGGAGCGATCGGTGATCGCATCCGAGCTCGCGACAGCTGCTTCGCGACAAGCGCGTGCTGGTCACCGGCGGTCTCGGCTTCATCGGCTCGAACCTCGCGCGCGCGCTCGTCGAGGCCGGCGCCGACGTCGTCCTCGTCGACTCGCTGGTCCCGGAGTACGGCGGCAACCTCGCGAACATCGACGGACATCGACGACCGGGTCACCGTCAACATCTCCGACGTCCGCGACGAGCACAGCTTCCGCCACCTGATCCGCGGCCAGGACTTCCTCTTCAACCTCGCCGGCCAGACGAGCCACCTCGACTCGATGCGCGACCCGTACACCGATCTCGAGATCAACTGCCGCAGCCAGCTCTCGATCCTCGAGGCGTGCCGGCAGCACAACCCGGACGTCAAGGTCGTCTTCGCGAGCACGCGGCAGATCTACGGCCGCCCGCAGTACCTGCCGGTCGACGAGAAGCATCCGATCGTGCCCGGTCGACGTCAACGGGATCAACAAGACGGCCGGCGAGTGGTACCACCTGCTGTACGGCGAGGTGTACGGCCTCCGCGTCGCCGTTCTGCGGCTGACGAACACCTACGGGCCGCGCATGCGCGTGGGGGACGCGCGGCAGACGTTCCTCGGCTTCTGGCTCCGGCTCGTGCTGTCCGGGCGAGCGAGTTGACGATCTTCGGCGACGGCGCGCAGCGGCGCGACTTCAACTACGTCGACGACGCCGTCTCGCGCGTTTCTGCTCGCCGCGGCCAGCGACGAGGCGAACGGGCAGGTCTTCAACCTCGGCGACGCGAACGCGGTCGACCTGCTCGAGCTCGCCGAGCTGCTCGTCGAGCGTCAACGGCGGCGGGTCGTACCGGCTCGTGCCGTTCCCGCCCGATCGCAAGGCGATCGACATCGGCGACTACTACGCCGACTTCACACGAGATTCGCGCAGCAGCTCGGCTGGCAGCCGTCGGTCGACCTCGAGGAGGGCGTCGGCGCGATCGCTCGACTACTACCGGCGCAGCACGCGGCGCACTACTGGGACGAGCGCAGTGAACGTCCCGTTCCTCGACCTCGGACGCGCGCATCGCAGACGCTTCGGCCGGAGCTCGACGCGGCGATCGGCGACGTGCTCGACGACGGCCGGTTCGTGCTCGGCGAGCCGGTCGAGGAGTTCGAAGCGCGCGTTCGCCGCCTACTGCGGCGCCGCTCACGCGGTCGGCGTCGCGTCGGGGACCGACGCTCTCGGCGATCGCGCTGCGGGCCGTCGGCGTCGAGCCGGGCGACGAGGTCGTCACCGTCGCGAACACGTGCGTGCCGACCGTCGCCGGCATCGAGTCGTGCGGCGCGCCGGCCGGTGCTCGTCGACGCCGATCCGGTCGACGTACACGCTCGATCCGGCGACACTCGGATCGGTGCGTGACGCGAGCGGACGCGCGCGATCGTGCCGGTTCACCTCTACGGTCAGTGCGCCGACATGTCGAGGCGATCAGCGCCTTCGCGCGCGAGCACGATCTCCAGGTCGTCGAGGACGCCGCCCAGGCGCACGGCGCGGCGCTCGGCGGTCGGCGCGCCGGCACGCTCGGCGACGCCGCGGCGTTCAGCTTCTATCCGACGAAGAACCTCGGCGCGCTCGGCGACGGCGGCGCGGTCGTGACGAACGATCCGGACGTCGCCGAGCGCGCCCGCCTGCTCCGAAACTACGGCGAGCGTCGAACGCTACGAGTCGGTGGCGCACGGAGGTAACAGCCGACTCGACACGTTGCAGGCTGCTGTGCTCAGTGTCTGCTTGCGCGCGGCTCGATCAGGTGGAACGAGCGCCGACGCGAGCTCGCCGCTCGGTACACGGAGTCACTTGCGGAGACGCGGCTCGTCCTGCCCTCGAGAAGGCGTGCGACGGCGGCACGTCTACCACCAGTACGTCGTGCAGAGTGCCCGACCGGGACGCATTTCGAAGCGCTCTCGCGACGGCGGGAGTTGCGACCGCTCGTCCATTACCCGGCGGCCGTGCACGAGCATCCGGCGTACTGCAGACCTCGCTCACTCGGACGGATCGCTCGCCCTTTCCGAGCAACTGGCCCGCGAGGTCGTCAGCCTTCCCCTCTACCCGGAGCTGCACCGACGGAGAGGCGGAGGCGAGTCGGTGCGCGCGGTACGCGGGCCGCCCGCGCGCTACCCAGAGCCACCGGCCGAGCCGGCTCCGTGCCCGCCTGAGCCGGTAGTCGAGCCGCTCACGCAGAGCGAGCGAGCCCACGAGCTCGCTGCTGATCTCGACGCGCCTCCCGCTCGAAGGGCGTCCGGTCGGACGACTTCGCCGCATCGTGCAGGTATCTGACCGCGAGCTCCTGATCGACGAGCGTCGGCAGGATCGCCGGCCAGCGCAAGCCGGAGCATGAACTCGGTGTCGAACGCATAGTGGAGATCTGCACGGAAGGCCCCGCTCTCGTCGAACACGTCACGCCGCCAGAACGACGAGGGCTGCGGAACGGACCACGGCGCGAGCACCCAGTCGACACGGCTTCCGGCCGGCAACGCGGGCTTCCAGATCGTCTCGACGGAACCGTCGGCGTGCAGAAACCGACAGGCCCCAGCTACCCAGTCGGACCTGACGGTCATCGAACAGCGGGAGTGCCAGCGTCGAAGGCTCCAGGGAGGTAGTAGTCGTCGCTGTTCAGGTAGGCGATCACATCACCCGCCGCGCGAGCGAGACCCTTGTTCAGAGCATCGGTCTGTCCATCGTCGGGCTCGCTGATCCACTGGATTCGGTCGTCGTAGCGCTCGAAGGACATCGACCGTCTCGTCGGTCGAGCCACCGTCGACGACGATGAGCTCGACGTCGTCACACCCCTGGTCGAGCACGGAGCGGATCGTGCGCTCGATGAACGCACCCTGGTTGAGCGACGGTGTGATGACCGTCAGCGAAGGCAACGTCATCTGACAGTCAGCCGGAACAGACCGAGCGCGTACGAGCTCGGCGACCCCTCCTCGCGCAATGCGTCGTCACGCGTGGCGCGCTGCCAACGGTCCGACGAATCCTTCCGCCAGTAGATCTCGTCGGCGACGGCGAACGGCGCAAGGAGCCGCGGGAGCCGCTTCTCGCCATACACGCGGTGCTTCGGCGCGAACACAGCGTCTAGCCCGACCGGAATCGTCAGGAGCATGTCGCCGTCGTGCTGAAGGAGCCGGGAGATGCGATCCATCGCCTCGAGGTCGGCGTCCTCGTCGGCCTCCGACCCGTATCGGCCACCGAGGCCGAAATGCTCGATCGTCGAGCAGTTCAACACCTGGTCGAAGGACTCAGCCTCGAACGTCATGGCGTTGAAGTCTCCCTGGCGGTAATCGATCGCGGACTCCCCGAAGTGGAAGGAATACGGCTCGAGGTCGACCGCCACGGTCTCGTGTCCGCGGAAGACCGCGGCGAGGGACAAGAAGGCCGCTTCCAGCGCCAAGATCGAGGATGCGACCGGGCTCCGAGCGAAGTCCCGCCAGGCACCACGCCCACTCGATGTCCCTGTCCCCGGCAAGGGTATGAGCGCTTGCCAGCTCGGTGAGGAACGGTCGGGACGCTTGCGTGAGCTTGTATCCGACGGCACCCAGCACGCGACCGGTCGCGATCCTCAAATCCCGCGGAAGTCGATTGAATCGATGCATGCTTGTCAATGGTCTCGCCGCCGGAGATCAGCCCGTGTTTCGAGCGAGGATGTGGACATTGTCGGGAGGCACGGCACCGATTCGAACAAGCGTCTCTTCAACCGTCGTGAGAAGGTCGAGTAGTTCTCGGTGATGCTCGTTCTCTTCGTTGAAGCGCCGGTAGAAGACGCTGTCGAGCGCATACATGAGGAGCGACCCGTTGTACGGACGAATCTCCACCTCGTCGAACGCGTCCTTGATTGCCGGTATCACTGCGTCTGACCGAACACCCTCGGACGGATCGACTTCTTCGAAGTACCGCGTATCCACGTCCCAGACCTTTCCGAACTGGAAGCCTCTACGCAGCCGCGTTGCGCGCCACCACCAGCCGTACACAACTCCACACGCGCGGACCAGGGCCGGCAGGTCCGCCGTGGTCAGCCGTTTGGGATCAATGCGCGCTGTCCCCAGTCGGTAGAGATGCGCGAGCGTCCGTCGGCGCCTCAACTGCACCGGAACGAAGGTCGATTCCGAAGCGCCTCTCAACTCTGCCGGAATGAGATGGATGACGGCGTTGACGAGTTCGCGTCGGCGGACGTCGAGGTCTTGCCGTGGCGGGCCGACGTACTCGTTCGCGACGAACAGCCCGCCCGGTTTGAGTGCTCTCTTCACCTGTCCGACGACGTGCTCGACGTTGACGAGGTGATGGAGCGCCCCGTTGGCCCAGACGAGGTCGTACTCGTTCGGGGGAAGTTCTAGATTCTCAACATCGGCGCAGAGGTAATCGAGATTCGTCAATCCCTCGCGCAGCGCTTCAGCGCGAGCGGCGTCGATGGCCGCCGGCGATACGTCGACAGCCGTGCATCGCTGAAACGCACCCAGGCGGGCAAGCATCCGTTCGTTCTCCCCGAATCCACAGCAAAGGGAGAGACAATTCTCGACGGGTGCGTTCGGCAGGTAGTTCTCCACCGTCCAGCGTTCGACCCAATCCTCGCCGGGTTCTGCCTCGGGCATCGCCCCCGTGACGCAGCGATACAGGTAGCGCCGGAGTGGAGCGAATCCGTAGAACGAACGTGAGAGCTCCGGCGTCGACTGGCCCCAGTGATCGGACACGCGGCCGAGGAACTCGACACGTTCTGCATCTGAGCCAGTCGGTGGGCTTGCGATAACCGAGGGGTTGCGGGTCGGCCGCACAATCCACTCTTATACCTCTGGCCCCGTGACGACCATTCACTTCGTCTACCCGCACAGGCTGCGCATCTCGGCGCCGAGCGCCATTGGTCGCAAGGTGGGTGAGCGTCTCTGCGCGCGCGGCTACGACGTCGTCCACTACGACATCGACGAGGCGCGCGTGATCAAACCAGGCCCCAGCGACGTCCTCCTCGGCCATCCGCACGAGGCGCCGTGGACCGTCTTCCGACGCAGCGCCGCTCGCTCCGACTGGCGTCGCAAGCTCCTGCTCATGCCGTACGTGCACGTCGACACCTATCACGCGTCGCTCGCGGATCCGGTCGTTCGCAACTGCGACCTGTTCCTCGCGATCACCGGGGCCACGTGGTTCGAATCGATCCCCGACTCGATCTCGGCGCACTGGCTTCCGAAGATGGTGCACGTCGATCTCGCCGTCGACCGCGGGGACTTCCCTCGCGTCAAGACGGCGTTCAATCCACCCGGGCAGCGGCGCTTCCTCTACATCGGGCACACCGGCTGGTACAAGAACACGCCGTACCTCGCCGAGCTCGCCCGCCGCCTGCCCGAGTCGGAGTTCGCGTGGATCGGGAGCGGCGAGCCCGGCATCTCGGGACTACGCGCCTACGGACGCCGCGACTTCACCACCGCGGAGGCGCGCGAGCTCGTGGCCGAGCACGATTTCTTGCTGACAGTCGGAGTCGGCGATGCCAACCCGACGACGGTGCTCGAGGCGATGGCGTGGGGCCTCGTACCCGTGTGCACTCCGGAGAGCGGCTACGCCGGCCGCGCCGGGATCGTGAACGTGCCGCTCGGCGACAGCGAACGGGCAGCAGCCATTCTGCGGGCGCTGCAGGCAAGGCCCGAGGCCGACCTACTCGAGCTGCAGGCCGCCAACGACGGCGACCTCGACGCGCACTTCAACTGGGACCGGTTCACCGATCAAGTGGTCGCCGCGATCCAGTCAGACGAGAGCCCCGCCTGCCTCCCCATCGACCGGGGGCAGGCACTTCGCCTTCGCTGGCTCTCGGCGCGTCGCCAGGCGTCCGTACTGGGGCCGAGCCAGCTTCGCTCGAGCCTTCGCAGCCTGGCGGCCGCCTCTCCGGTGGGCAGGCGGCTACTCGAGGCGCGAGCGCGCCGCCGAGGCGCGTGAGCGAGGGCGCCTCTCATACACTCGCAACCGTGCCGGTCTCCGCTGTCATTCCCCACCGCAACAGCGGCGAGCTGCTCGAGCGCTGTGTCGACGCACTGATTGCTGCGCGCGGCGTCGACGAGATCGTCGTCGCCGACGAGGCTTCGACTGACGGCAGCGTCGAACGACTCGCCGACAAGCCCGGCGTGCGCGTCGTCGAGTCGACGCGCCGCGGCTTCGCAGCAGCGATGAACGTCGCGATCGAGGCGGCGCACGGCGACCGGCTGTTGCTGCTGAACAGCGACGCCTTCGTTCGTCCGGACACGGTCGAGCGTCTCGCTCGTCGCCTCGACGAGAACCCGCGGCTCGCGCTCTGCGGCGCCGCCCTGGTCGACGATGCGGGCGAACGGACGAAGACCCACACGGACCTCTTCACCCTTGGGCGCGCGCTCATCGACACGCTGAACATCCGGCCGCCGATCGAGCAGGAGGGCGACGGGCTCGTGCAGGTTCAGGCGGTGCTTCCGACGTGCGCCCTCGCCCGCCGAGACGCGCTCGAGGAGATCGGCGGTTTCGACGAACGGTTCGTCTTCTACTACGAGGACCTCGACGTGTCGCTCAGGCTCGCGCGAGCCGGCTGGGAGCAGGCGATCGACTGGGACGCCGAGGCCGTGCACATCGGCGGAGGTTCCACCAGTGTCGGGGCGCACCAGCGCTGGTTCGCCCAGTACCACCGCAGCAGGCTCCTCTACATGCAGAAGCACTACCCGCGCGCGTGGCGGTTGTACGCGGCGTTCTGGGCGACGAAGGCATCCGTGCACGTCGTCACCTGGACCGTGCGGGCCTCCTTCAATCGCCTGCGCGGCGAAGCCGGCACGCGAAGCCCTCGCCCGCGAGTGGGCACAGGCGTTTCGCGCCAGCATCTGGCCGGCGCGTTCGTCACGACCCGAGCGACCCGATGACGCCGGCGAGCCTGCCGGCGAAAGCACGGGTCGTGAAACGGTCCTCGACCGACCTCCGAGCTGACGATCCGAGCGCCGCGGCGAGCTCGCGATCGCCGAGTACGCGCTCCACTGCAGCCCGGAGCGCAGACGAGTCTCCGGCAGGCACGGTGAGAGAAGTCTCCCCCGGCTGGATGTAGTCCTGGAGCGTCGACCGTTCGGTCACGACGGTCGGTTGCCCCACCGCCATCGCTTCGAGCAACGCGATCGTGCCTGAGTTCTCGGTTCCGTAGCGATGGCCCTCGGCATGGATCGGGACCACGACACAGGCTGCGCCGGCGTACAGCTCTCGAACCTTCGCCGGCGGGATGTCGAGGTGCACCTGCACGTTCGCCGGAAGATCGACTCCCGAGAGGTTCTCGTGCTTCGCCACGATCACGGCCCGTTCCGGCAACCCGTCGAGAGCGCGCGCAAATGTCGCGTAGTCGCGCGCGAGGTCGCGACCGACCGCGAGGACGTAGCCACCTGCGGCGGGGCCTGTTGCCTGCCAGTAACCCTCGTCGACTCCGAGCTCGGCGACGAACACTTTGCCCGGGTCGACGCCCATCAACTCGATCAGGCACGACCGCCCTGCCTCCGAGATGCAGACGATTCCGGTCGCTGACCGCACCGATGCCCGCAGCAACCGGCGAGCAGCCGCCGAGCTCCGCTCGTACGTCGCACAGAGGTGGTAGCTGATCAGCAACACGGGCGGCCCGCCGTGTACTCGCGCCATCAGGGGGAACACGCGCGCGAGCGGTGTGCACGTCAAGGTGGTCTTGCCGACCTCCCAGGGGAGCGCGAGCTCGCGGGCATTCCAGGTGATCCGATGCAGCAGGCCGGCGCGTCGATCGACACGACGCAGCGTGGGGTTGTGGATCGCCGCGTCGATTCCGTATGCGTGGAGGTGGTTCTGGCCGAGGAGCGACGTGTCCGGAGCATCTCCTCGAGCGACCCGCTCGAGCAGAGCGGTACGTGAGTTCGGATACACGAACGTGACCCTTCCGGCCTTGAACACGGCGACACCGTAGTGAACCGAACGCCCGACCGGTGCAACGCAGCTCGTCACCTACACTGACCCGCCATGCAGAGGGTCCCGTTGCGCCGGCTGTTCACCGGCCCTGCGCCGGCCCCCGACCGGCTTCTCTTCACGAGCATCTGGTTCCAGCATCACAACAACCCTCGCTACGCCGAGCTGCTCCCCCGCCTGTCCCGGCTCGACGGATATCTCTTTGTGCTGTCCGACAAGCGGGTGCCGCGCGGGCTCCAGTACCGAGCGCTCCGCTCGAGCCGCCCTGCCTGGCACCGCGTCGTACTCGGCTCGGGGTCGCGCCGCTACCCGGGACTCTTCACAGCCGACAACGAGCAGATCCCTCACTTTCGCGGGCCCGTCGTCTCGGATGTCGACGACCCGTGGTACACGCCGCGTGAAGTGAACCTTCTGAACCGGCCGAACGTCGTCGCCTACGTGGTGACAGCGGAGCGAGCCGCGCGGCGCTTCGAGGAGCTCGGGGTGCGCAAGCCGTGGCACGTGATCCCTCAGGGGGTGAGCCTCTCTTCGGTGTCGGAGGAAGGCGTCGCAGCCGTACGAGGCCACCGTCGGAACGGTGAGATCGTCGTCGGCTATATGGCCGCGCACCTTCTGAGCGCCGCGGACCGTGGCGGTGAGAGCCCGCTGTACAACGTCGACCATCTTCTCGATCTCTGGGACGAAATCCACCGACGAGAGCCGAATGCACGCCTGTGGCTGCTCGGCGGTGCGAGCGACCGTGTGAGAGCACGCTGCCGCGGGCGCGAGGACATCCTCGTGTTCGGGCGCCTGCCGCGGGACCAGTGTCCTCGACTACGTCGCGAACTTCGACCTGGCGCTGTACCCGCGCACGGCCGACCAGGGCATCCAGGCCGCCAAGGTCGCCGAGTACATGGGGCTCGGCGTGCCGACCGTGTCGTACGACTTCGAGGTGACGTCGGTGCTCCGCGAGACCGGCGCGGGCGTGCTCGTCGAGAAGCCGCGCGAGTTCGTCGACGCCGTCGTGCGGCTGGCCGGCGACGTCGGTGCCCGCGACGCGCTCGCCGAGGCGGCGGGCCGCGCAGGGCGAGAGCTCGACTGGGAAGTGCTCGCGCGGCGTTACGAGGAGGAGATCCTCGACCCGCACCTGCCGCCGCGCTAGCTCGTCGGCGCTGCGAGCCCCGTGCCGCCGCGCCCCAGGCCCGAGCGGCGCAGGACGAGCATGCGCTGTTCGCCGTCGAGCCCGAACCGCCACACGAGGGCGGCGAAGACGACGGTCCAGAGCGCTCCGACCGGGACGAGGGCGACGAGCGTCTGCGGATCGAGGGCACGGCTGACGGCGACGAGCACGATCCCGGCCGCGACGAGCGCGGGCACGAAGGGACGGAACGACGCGACGGCGAGATCGCGGTACGAGATGCCTGCAGCGCGACGCACGAGCCGCGGCACGAGGACGACGGTCGCGACGGACTCGGTGAGAACCGTCGCGAGCGCGACTCCCCAGATCCCGACCGTCCAGGCGAGCACGATCGACAGCACGAGGTTGACGCCCACGACGCCGACCAGGACGCGTGCGAGCACCCGCTGCTCGCCGCGTGCCACGAGGAACTGCGTCAGCACTTGCGCCGGCTGGTGAACGATCAGCGCGACGCCGAGGAGCGCCATCACCCAGGTGCTCCGCCCCCATCCGGCCCCGATCCAGCCGTGGATGAGCTGGTCGGGGATCAGGACGAGCGGCAAGGCGAGCAGGAGCATCAGCGCCATCCCGAGCCGCAGCCCGGCGAGGAGCAGCCGCCGCTGGCGCTCGCGCTCCTCCGCCCCCTCGAGCTCCGACAGCGCCGGGTAGAGGAGATCCGTCGCCCCGGTGCCGAGCCCGACGACGAGGCCGAAGACGCTCGCGGGAATCCCGTAGAACGCGGCCGCTCTCGCCCCGAGAACGACGGCCACCACGATCACGTCGCTCGAGAACACCACTTTCGCCGCGATGTGAATCAGGAAGTTGTGCCAACTGAACGCCATCAGCTCGCGCACGCGCGCGCGCGTCACGAACGCACGACCGAGCCGGAGCGACGGCAGCTCCCGGTGCAACCAGAGCAGCGGCAGCGCGAGCCGCACGAGCGTCGTCGCGAGCGCAATCGACCGCCAGCACGACGAGGCTCCCGTGCCACGGCATGATCGCGCCCACGAGCGCCGCGTAGACGACAAGCGCCACGAGGTTGCCCACGTTGACGAGGTCGTAGCGCTGCCGGCCGAGCAGCAGGTTGTTGAAGAGGCCGAGCGGGAATCGCGCCGCGACGCCGGCGATCACGAGCAGCGTCGCGACTCGCAACGGCCACACGAGCTGGTGCGGCGTGTCGACGACGACCGGGAGCAACGCGGCGAGGACGAGCCCAACGACGACGCTCGCCGCTCCGATTGCGGCGTAGACGACCAACCCGACGGACGCGAGGGAGTTGAGATCCTCGTCGCTTTGGCGCCCGCGCGCGTGCGCAGCGAAGCGCACCACCGACGGGCCGACGCCGAGGTCGAGCAAGCTCACGAACACCGTCACCGACCCGATCAGCGCCCACAGCCCGTACGCCTCCTTGCCGAGGTGGTGGACGATCACCGGCGTCAGGACGAGCGCTGAGAGGATCGCGCCGCCGTAGACGACGTACGTCGAGAGGAGGTTTCGCCGAAGCGACCGCATCGGTGCGCGCCATCGTACGGAGGCACGTCCCTAGAGTCCGTCGTTGATGTGGGCTCCGGGCCAGGTCGTGCTGCGGCGCGAGGTGCTGAACGACGGGCGCGTCTGGCTGCAGGCGCCCGTGGTCGTCGTGCGCGACGAACCGGGCTTGCTCGCGACGTACCTCGCCGAGGGGACGCTGTTCGACTTCCCCGACGGGGACTGGCCCTCGCCCGACGGACGCCATCCCTGGCACGGCCGCGGTCGCTGGGAGGGGCACGGCCTGCTGATGCTGCAGCGCCCGGGCGAGTCCCACGCCGTCTGGGTCTTCTGGCACGGGCCTGAGCGCGAGTTCCGCGGCTGGTACCTCAACCTGCAGGAGCCGTTCCGCCGCACCGCGCAGGGCTACGACACGCAGGATCTCGAGCTCGACATCAGGGTGCCGCTCGACGGGCCGTGGGAGTGGAAGGACGACGAACTGCTCGACCAGCGCGTCCGCGAGGGCCGCTTCACCTCCGCGCAGGCCGAGGAGATCCGTGCGGAGGGCGCGCGGGTGGCGGCCGAGCTGGACGCCGGGCGGCGCTGGTGGTCCGACGACTGGGCGCGCTTCGAACCGGATCTGGCGTGGTGAGCCCCGGGCGGGCCGCGACGCTCGCAGGCTTCATCGCGCTCGGGCTCTTCTGGGGCGCCTGGGCGGCGGTGCTGCCCGACGTCCAGCGGGGCGTCGGCGCCTCGAAGGGAACGCTGGGAATCGCCCTGTTCTTCACCGCGGTCGGCTCGCTGCCGGCGATGCTCTTCATCGCGGGCCCGGCAGTTGCGCGCTTCGGCGAACGCGCGGTCGCGTGGGCCTGCGCTGCGTTCGCGGCCGTCACGGCGCTGCCCGGTCTCGCCTCGTCGCTGCCGGTGCTCGCCGGTGCGCTCGTGCTGACCGGAGCCGCCTCCGGCGTGCTCGACGTCGGCATCAACGCGCAGGCGGCGGCGATCGAGCGGGCGTCGGGACGACGCCTGATGCCGCTGGCGCACGGGCTCTACTCGACCGGCGTGCTCGCCGGCGCGGTCTCGGCCGGAATCGCGCGCGGCGCCGGCGCGGGCCGCGAGCCGATCCTGCTGGCGGTCGCGGCGCTGATCGCCGGGACCGCGCTCGTGCTCGGGCGGAACCGCGCAAGTAACAGTCTGTTACAAGCGGCGGGGCGCGGACGCATCCGCTCGCTCGGTCGCGGCCTGCTCGTGATCGGCGCGCTCGGCGCGGCCGCGTTCGTGGTCGAGGGGGCGATCGAGAACTGGAGCGCGATCTTCCTCGAGCGCCAGCTCGGCGCCGAGCCGGCGGTGAGCGGGCTCGGCCCCGGGGTCTTCGGCGCGTCGATGGCGGCGGGCCGCTTCCTCGGGCAGGCGGCAGGGCGACTGTCGGACCGCACGCTCCTGACGGGCGGCGCACTCGCTGCGGCGTGCGGCTGCGTCGTCGTGGCAGCAGCGCCCTCCTCGCCCGTCGCGCTCGCCGGCTTCGCGCTCGCAGGTGGCGGGATCTCGCTGAACGCCCCGGTGATCTTCGGCGCAGCCGGCCGCCGGGCCGACGCCGCCGGCTCGGTCGCGATGGTGACGACGCTCGCCTACCTCGGCTTCTTCATCGGGCCCCCGCTGCTCGGCGGACTCGCCCAGGCGGCGAGCCTCCGCGGCGCCTTCGCCGTGCTGGCCGTGGTTGCGGCCGCCGTGGCGGCGGCCGCAACCCGGCTGCGTCTCGATCCCTAGAGAGCGCCCTCGAGCGCCGGCTCGGAGGCGGTCGCCGTCGCCTCGGCGCGCGTGCGCGTGATCGCCAGGGCGGCCAGCCCCCCGACCGCGACGACGGCTGCACCGATGTAGACCGCAACGCTCATCCCGTGCACGAACGTCGTGCCGGTCCGGTAGCCCCCGTAGTGGGCGAAGATCGACGCCAGCACCGCGACGCCGAAGACGCCGCCGAGCTCACGGATCGCATTGTTGGCCCCGGACGCCTGCCCCTCCTGCTCCGGCCGCACCGACGAGAGCACGAGGTTCGCGACCGGAGCGAAGAACAGGGCCATCCCGATGCCCGAGAGCGTGAACGGCGCCACCAGGTCGATGTACGGCGCGCTCGGCGACGACACGGCCGCGATCCACGCCAGCCCGGACGCCTGCAGCAGCAGCCCGAGGCCCATCAACCGATGGCCGCCGACGCGGTCGGAGAGTGCCCCGGCGATCGGCGAGACGACGATCGGCATCGCCGTCCAGGGCAGGATCCGCAGGCCGGACTGGAGCGGCGAATAGCCCTGCACCGTCTGGAAGAACTGCGAGAGCAGGAAGATCGAGCCGAACATCCCGAAGAACATCAGGAGGCTCGACGACGTTCGCGAGCGCGAACGTCCGGTTGCGGAAGAAGCTCATCGGCAGCATCGGCTCGGCGGTCCGCAGCTCCCAGATCGACGAAGAGCGCGGTGACGATCCCGCCGCCGACCAGCACGCCGACGATCTCCGGCGAGCTCCAGCCGACGGAGTTGCCGCGCACCAGGCCCCAGACGATCCCGAACAGGCCCGCGCTCGCGAGCCCGAGCCCGGGCAGGTCGAGCTTCGACGTCGCGGCCGTACGACTCGTCGAGCCGGGCGAGCGCGAGCGGCGCGAGCACGATCCCGATCGGCACGTTCAGCCAGAAGATCCAGTGCCAGGAGATGCCCGACACGACCGCACCGCCGACGAGCGGCCCGAACGCGACTGCGAGGCCGCTGATCCCGCCCCAGAGACCGAGCGCGAGGCCACGGCGCTCCTTCGGCACGCCGGCCGAGAGGATCGTGAGCGTGAGCGGCAGCACGATCGCGCCGCCGAGGCCCTGCACCGCCCGCGCGATGTCGAGCATCGTCGCCGACGTCGACAAGCGCGGCTGCGGCGGAGGCGAGCGTGAAGATCACCAGGCCGATCGAGAACATGCGGCGTCGTCCGAAGCGGTCGCCGAGCGCGGCGCCCGTCAGGAGCAGCACGGCGAAGGTCAGCGTGTACGCGTTGACCGTCCACTCGAGCTGCGAGAGCGACGCGTGCAGGTCGCGGCGGATCACCGGCAGTGCCGTCGTGACGACGAGGTTGTCGAGCGTCACCATGAAGAGCGCCACCGAGGTGATCGCGAACGTCCAGAAGATGTTTCGTTTGTGAGTCATCACTTACCTCCCTCCGAAAAAAAGGCCGTCAGCCGTTCTTGCAGCCGTCGAGCAGCCGCTGCGCCCAGTCCTCGGGCGCGTCGTCGAGATGGGTCGAGGCGATCACGTTCATCAGCATGCCCTTCGCGAAGAAGGACGCGATCCTCGCCGCGTCGAGCCCGGACACGCGTTCCACGTAGGTGACCAGGTCGCCGTAGCCGTCGCGGACGACCGCCCGGATCTCCGGGTCGCCGCAGGCCGCATAGGCCTGCATCTGCGCCGCGCAGGTAGACGGAATCGCCCGACAGGAGCTGTTCGTACGCCTCGCCGATCGCCTCCAGCGCGGCCTCGCCCCGCAGTCCCTCGGCCGCCCGCTGGAAGATCTCGAGCGTCTGGCGGAAGCAGCGCGCCTCGACCGCGATGAACAGCTCTCGCTTGGTGCCGAACAGCCGGAACACGTAGGGCTGCGAGATGCCGGCCCGGCGGGCGATGTCGTCCGTCGAGGCGCCGTGCAGGCCCTTGTCCGCGAACTCGAGGAGGGCCGCGTCGAGGATCTCCTCGCGCCGGACCTCCTTCGTCTTCCGTTCCGTTGCCACCATCGTGCGTGTAATGTTAGTGATTACTCACAACTCTGTCAAGCGCCTCGGCGACGAGGTCGAGATCGCTGTCCGAGAGCCGCGTGTGGAACGGCAGGGCGAGGGCGCGCTCGAAGACGCGCGTCGCGCCGGGGAACTCGCCCTGGTCGCGGTAGGCCCCGAGCAGGTTGAGCGCATAGGTGCCGATCTGCGCCTCGATCCCCTGGGCCCGCAGCTCGGCGAGCACGCGGTCGCGCTCGTCGACCTGCACGACGTAGGCCTGCCAGCCGTGCACGTCGCCGTCGTCCGCCCCGGGGAGCAGCAGCGGCAGATGTGCGAGGCGCTCGGCGTAGCCGGCAGCGATGCGGGTTCGGGCCGCAAGCAGTTCCGCGAGGCGCCGCGCCTGGGGCAGCCCGACGGCGCAGAGGATGTCCGAGAGCCGGTAGTTCAACCCGGGCGCCGGCAGGTCCGGCGGCGACAGCGAGCGCCAGCCGTGGTTGCGCAGCTCGCGGACCGACGCCGCGATCGCATCGTCGTTCGTCGTCACTGCCCCGCCCTCACCGGTCGTGACGATCTTGCGCGGATGGAAGCTCAGGCAGCCGAGCAGCCCGAGCCCGCCGCAGGCGCGCCCCGCCCGTCGCGCGCCGAGCGCGCCCGCCGCGTCCTCGAGCACGGGAAGATCGGGAAGCTCGTCGAGGCGCGCCGGCCGGCCGAAGAGGTGCACGGCGAGGATCGCCCTCGTGCGGGCGCCGATGCGCGACCTGCGAGGGGTCGACGTTCATCGTCTCGGGATCCACGTCGACGAGCCTGGGCACGAGCCCGGAGAGAGCGACGACGTTCGCGGTCGCAGGGAACGTGTACGCCGGCACGACCACCTCGTCGCCGGGCTCGAGCCGGAGCGCGAGCACCGCGGCGTGCAGCGCCGCCGTGCCCGAGGACACGGCCAAGGCGTGCTCGACCTCGCAGAGGCGTGCAATCTCGGCCTCGAACTCGCCCACCTTCGGGCCCATCGTGAGCATCCCGCTCTCGAGCACCCCGGCGACCTCGGCGAGCTCGGGCTCGCCGACGTCGGGCCAGCCTAGGCGGAGACGGGGAGTCTTTCCCGGTACCACGCGATCGTCTTCGCCAGGCCGTCGTCGAGCTCGACCTGCGGCTCCCAGCCGATCAGCTCACGCGCCTTCTCGACGTTGGGAATGCGCAGCTCGACGTCGGCGTAGTGCAGCGGCTGGAAGACGATCTCGCCGTCGCAGCCCGTCAGCCGCTTGATCCGCTGCGCGAGGTCGTAGATCGTGACGGAGGAGCGCGGGTTGCCGATGTTGAACGTCTGCCCGACCGCCTCCTCACGCTCGAGGCACGCGAGCACGCCGCTGACCATGTCGGTGACGTAGCACCACGCGCGGATCTGCGAGCCGTCGCCGTGAATCGTCAGGTCGCGGCCGGCGAGCGCAGCCTCGATGAACGCGCGAATCGCGCCGCCGCCGATCTGGCCGGGGCCGAACACGTTGAACGGGTGGACGGTGACCGTCCGCAGGCCGAGCTCGTCGTGGTAGGCGTGCGTCATGTGCTCGCCGGCGAGCTTCGAGACCGCGTAGGTCCAGCGCGCCTCGCCGACCGATCCGATCGTCGAGACCTGGCCCTCCTGCACGCGAAAGGCGTGCGTGCCGAAGACCTCGCTCGTGGAGAAGTCGATGAAGCGCTCGACCGTCGCCTGCGTCGCCAGCGCCGCCTCGAGCACGTTGTACGTGCCGATCACGTTCACCCGCATCGTGCGCACCGGGCTCTCGAGGACCGTGTCGACTCCCGCGATCGCGGCGCAGTGGACGACGTGCGTCGCGTCCTGCGCAGCGGCGCGGACGGACACCGCGTCGAGGATGTCGCCCTGGATCAGCGTGAAGTTCGGGTGCTCGCCGAGGCTCGTCCCCGACAGCGCGTCGCGATGCAGGTTGTCGAACGCGATGACGGTGTTCTGCTCGACCAGCTGCCGCGCCACGGTCGTGCCGATGAACCCGGCGCCGCCGGTGATGAACACGCGTTTGCCCTGGAGTGCCACGGCGGCACAGCGTATCGGTGCCGCCCGGCGGGCTACAGCTCGGCGTCGGCGGCGACGGCGAGGCCGCCCAGGTCCGGCCTTCCCCCACTCCCGCCGCGTACCGCGGCGGCGACGAACAGCACAACACCCGCGCTGAGGCCGCCCGCGAGCGCAACCCAGGTGCCGGCGTTGCCGTAGCGCTGGAAGATCGGTCCGATGGCGAGCCGACCGAGCGGCGCCCCGAGCCCGCTCGCGGTGAGGACGGCGGTCATCACCTTCGCCCGCAGCGCCGCCGGCGGGCGGGTGGTGAGGATGCCCATGAACGGCGCGTTGACGGACGGAACGAAGAAGCCGCAGACGAACAGAGCGGCGCACACCACCGGCCACGGAACGTCCGCGACGACGACCCACAGCGGCAGGGTCACGAGCACGGCGGCGATGCTCGCGAGCCGCAGCGGCGCGAACCGGTCGAGGAGCTTCATCGACGAGGACGGAACCGGCGATCGCACCGACGCCGAACGCGGTGAAGATCCAGCCCGCGACGTGCGGGTCGCGGTGGTAGCGCGTGAACGCGAGCAGGGGAACAGCGACCGAGATCGCGTTGGCCGCGCCGTCGACGACGACAAGGGTCAACGTCATCGGGCCGAGCAGCCGGTCCTTCGTCAGGTAGCGCACCCCGGCGAGGATCCCGCGGCTCTCGTCGTCGGCCGGGATCGGCCGGCCCGCGCGGACGAAGCCCAGCACCACGGCGAATGCGAAGGCGAACGTCGCACCGTCGACCAGCAGGACGGACGGTGCGCCGAGCACCGCGATCAGGATCCCGGCGAATGCAGGCCCGACGACGTTGGGCAGCTGCGTCGCTGCTCCGAAGAGCCCGGACGCCTTCGCCACGGTCGTCTCGTCGTCGCCGTAGAGCTCCGGGATGATCGTGCGCTGCGCGCTGATGTAGGGCGTGATGAAGACACCCAGCACGAATACGATCGTGAGCAGCGCGGGAAACGTCAGCGCCCCGACCCAATGCAGCACGGGCACGAGCAGCATCAGAGGGGCTCGGATCGCGTCCGACACCAGCATCGCGTTGCGCGAGCCGAGGCGGGCGACGACCGAGCCGCTCGGGATCCCGAGCAGCGCCATCGGCAAGACCTCGACCGCCAGGACGACGCTCATCCGGGTCGCCGAGCCGCTCGTCACGAGCACGAACCAGGGAAGGGCGACGAAGGTCATCGCGGTCCCGCTGCTGGAAACGACCTCCGCCACGAGCAGCGCCGTGAGCGAGCGGTTCCGGATCAGCATCGCGCGATAATAGTACGACCGTACGTTTTCGTAAAGTACGGGCATGCCGAAGGTCAGCGACGACCACCGCGCCGAGCGCCGCCGCCAGATCCTCGACGGCGCCCGCAGCGCCTTCGCGCGCCACGGCTACGAGGGCGCGACCGTGGCGCGGCTCGAAGCCGAGATCGGACTGTCGCGCGGCGCGATCTTCAGCTACTTCCCGAGCAAGTGGGCCGTCTTCCTGGCGCTCGCCCAGGAGGACCAGGCGCGGGTCTTCCAGCTCTGGCTCGACGAGGGCTTCGGCGCCGTGGTGCGGCTGATGGCGGAGGAGAACCCCGACTGGCTGGGCGTCTACTTCGAGCTGACCCGGAAGCTGCGCACCGACCCCGAGCTCCGCGACGAGTGGGCGAACCGCACACCAGAGCTGAACGACCGTCTCACCGCGCAGCTCGAGGAGCAGCAGCGGAGCGGCGAGCTCCGGCGCGACATCTCGGTCGAGGAGATCGGGAACTTCCACGGGCTGATCCTCGACGGCGTCGTCGTCCATGTGACCGCGGGCTACGCGGTCGACCCCGCCTCGGTGCTCAGGCTGCTGAGCGCCGCGATCTCGCCCCAGTAGCATCGCCCGCGTGAGAACCGTCCTCTTCGTCGGCGCAGGCCGCCACCAGCGCCGGGCGATCGCGCAGGCGAAGGCGATGGGCTTGCGGGTCGCCGCCGTCGACCGGAACGACCAGGCCCCCGGGCTCGCCGAGGCGGACATCGCGAAGATCGTCGACTTCGCCGACGTCGACGCGGTCCTGCGCGCGACGCGCCGGCTGCGGATCGAGGGCGTCCTCACCGTGAGCGCGGACCGGGCCGTGCCCGTCGTGGCGGCGGTCGCCGAGGCGCGCGGGCTGCCCGGGATCGGAGCCGAGACCGCGCACCTGATGACGCACAAGGTCGCGATGCGCCGGCGGCTCGCGGACGCGGGCGTGCCGCAGCCGCGCTTCGCGGCGGTGCGCAACCTGGCGGAGACGCGCCGCGCGGCCGACGCGGTGGGGTTCCCCGCCGTGCTCAAGCCCGCCGACTCGGGCGGCCAGCGCGGCATCTTCCGCGTCGAATCGCTCGACGAGGTCGACGTGCACCTGCACGAGGCGCTCGCTGCGTCGCCGACGGGCGAGGCGATCCTCGAGGAGTTCGTCGACGGGATCGAGCTGAACGGCATCGTCGTCGCCCGGGACGGCGAGATGATCCCGTTGACGCTCTCCGACCGCCTGCGGCCGCCCGGCGTCGGCTTCGGCGTCGGCTGGATCCACGTCTACCCGCCGACGATCCCGCCCGAGCAGCTCGTCGCGGCCGAGGAGACGGCCGGCTACACCGTGCACGCGCTCGGCCTGCGCACCGGCATCGCCTTCCCGCAACTGATCGCGGCGCGGGACGGACGCGTCGTCGTCGTCGAGTGCGCGGCGCGCATCCCCGGCGGCCAGATGGCCGACCTCGTGCGCGTCGCCGTCGGTGTCGATCTCGTCGACCTGCAGCTCCGGATGGCGCTCGGCGACGAGCTTCCCGACGAGCTCGTGCGCCCCCGCTTCAGCCAGCCGCTGGCGATCAGGTTCCTCACCGCGTCGCCCGGGCCGCTGCCGACCGGTCGCGTCACGCGGGTCGGCTCACTCGACAAGGTGCTCGCGTTCCCCGGCGTCGTCCAGGCGGAGGTCTACCTCCAGCCGGGCGAGGTGATCCGACCCGTACGGCTCGACGGCGACCGCCGCGGCTACGTGCTCGCCACCGCCGACACCAACCTGGCGGCGCTCGAACGTGCCGAGGCCGCGGCGACGCTGCTCGACGTGGAGGTGGAATGACCTGCGACTTCTCTCTGGCGCATTACTGCGACCTGCTCGCGGCGCTGAAGCAGGGGGGCTATCGACTCGCCGGCTTCGAGCGTCCGCCGGAGGAGGGAGACGCGATCCTGCGCCACGACGTCGACCTGTCACTCGAAGCGGCGCTGGTCGTCGCAGAGCTCGAGGCCGCGCACGATGTCTGGTCGACGTGGTTCCTGATGACGCGCTCGGTCTTCTACAACCTCGACTCCGCCGAGGGCGTCCGCACGATCGCGCGGCTGAAGGAGCTCGGCCACCGCGTCGCCCAGCATGCGGTCTGGCCGCACGTCGATCTCGACGAGCGCTTGGAACCGGTCGTGGCCTGGCACAACCCCGATCCCGCGTACATGTGGCAGCCGCTCGACGGCGCCACGAACGTGATGGCTGCGCCGTTCTTCGACCCCGACCACTACCGCTCCGACTCGAACCAGCGCTGGCGGAGCGGGTGCCCGCACGAGAGCCTCGCCCGCGGTGAGCCGTCGTGGGTGCAGCTGCTCACGCATCCGGAGATCTGGGCGTACGACGGCCGGACGATGCGCGAGACGATGCAGTCGTTCCTCGCCGCGGACGGCGCCGCACGCCTCGAGCATCTCCGGAACGACCGGATCGACCTGTCGTGACCGCCGGGTGCCGGGAGCACGCAGCCGAACTCGCTACGTTCCTCGCGTGAGCTTGAAGCCGATCACCGTGCTCGTGAGTGCGTCGGGCGCGCCCGGCACCGCAGCGCTCCTGCACGCGCTGCGGGCAAACGGGGAGCGCGAGGTCCGACTCGTCGGCACCGACATGAGCGAGCGCTCGGTGGGACGTCATCTGTGCGACGCGTTCCACCGTGTGCCCGCGGGATCCGATCCGTCGTTCGCCGACGCGATGCTCACGGTCGCCGAGGAGGAGCGCGTCGACGCGATCCTGCCGCAGTCGTCGTTCGACCTCGAGGGCCTCTCCGAGCACGTCGAGCGGTTCCCGGTGCCGGTGCTCGTCTCGCCGCCCGACACGATCCGCCGCTCGAACGACAAGGCCGAGACCTACGAGCTGCTGCACCGACTCGGCCTGCCGGCGCCGGAGTACCGCCGGGTCGCCGGCGCGCGCGAGGTCGACGCAGCAGCACGCGAGCTCGGCTACCCGGACCGGGCGGTGTGCTTCAAGCCGGTCTTCTCTTCGGGCTCGCGAGGGTTTCGCGTGCTCGACCCGACCGTCGACCGCGCGCACCAGCTCCTGCACGAGCGGCCCGGATCGGTGGCGATGCGGCTCGAGGAAGCAGTCGAGCTGCTTCCGGAGTCGGGCGGCCCCGACCTGCTGGTGATGGAGCTCGCAACCGGAGGCGAGCGGACGATCGACGGGATCGCCGACGGCCGCGAGGTGGTGCTCGGCCATCCGAAGACCCGCGAGGCGATGCGCGCGGGCCTGGCGATGTACTTCGTCACGCTGGCTGACGACGACCTGATGCAGCTGGCCGGGAGAATCGTCGCCGAGCTCGGCATCGAGCACTTCGTCAACATCCAGCTCGTCGGCGACCTGGTGATCGAGATCAACCCCCGCATCTCGACGATCGTCTACCAGGAGGACCTGAACCTGCCGTATCTCGGCGTCAAACGGGCACTCGGCGAGATCTCGGACGACGAGCTGCGCGCCCTCGCAGGCCGCGTTCGGCCCGGCCGCACCGCGCTCCGCTACTTCGACCAGCTCGAGTTCGACGACGCGTGATCGACGGACGGCCGCTGCGCGTCACGCACTGCCCGGTCAACATCGCTGGGATCCCCTGGGAGAACGTGCAGGCGCTGCGGCGCAAGGGTGTCGACGCGCGGCTTGTCGTGTTCGAGCGGGGACGCCTCCACCCGGAGGCGGACTGGTCGCTCGAACGCCGTGGCGGGCTCGTGCGGCGCCTCGCCATACAGCTCGCCGCATTCGCGCGCCTGGCGCCGCGCACCGACGTCTTCCACTTCTACTTCGGCCTCACGCTGCTGCCGAAGTCGGTGCAGTTTCCGCTGCTCGAGCTGCTGCGGCGACGCAGCGTGTTCCACTACCTCGGTTCCGACATCCGCGGCAAGTCGCCCGAGCAGCTCGCCTACGGCAAGCGCGCCGGCGCCGAGATCGTCGGCAGCTACGACGCCGTCCGCTGGGTGCCCGAGGCGCGCGTGATCCCGCCCGGCCTCGACCTGCGCCCGTTCACGCCGAGACCGCCGTCCGACAGCCCGCGGCCGCTGGTCGTGCACGCGCCGTCGGATCGGGAGAAGAAGGGCACGCAGCACGTAATCGAGGCGTGCTCCCGGCTCCCGGTCGACCTCGACATCGTCGAGGGCGTGGCGCACGATGTCGCCCGGGAGCGGTACGCCCGCGCCGACATCGTCGTCGACCAGCTGAACGCCGGCTGGCACGGCGTGTTCGCGATCGAGTCGATGGCGCTCGGCAAGCCCGTCGTCACGCATCTGAAGCCGGATGTGGTCGAGCGCTCGGCGGCGGGGTACGGCGTGCGCATTCCGATCGTCCCCGCGACCGCGGACACGCTCGTCGACGCGCTCCGGCCGCTCGTCGAGCAACCGGCCCTGCGTCGCGAGCTCGGCGCCGAAGGTCGCGCCTACGTCGAGCAGGTTCACGACGTCGAGCGGGTCGCCGACCGCCTCGTCGACCTCTACGGCTCGCTCCCGCGCGGATGAGCCTCGGCGCACAGCTCCGGCGGCTCGTCCGCCATTCGGCCATCTACGGCATCGGCGGCCTGGTGTCGCGCATCCTCGCGACGCTCCTGCTGCCGCTCTACACCCACTACCTGCCGCCGGGCGCGTACGGACAGGTCGAGCTCGTCACCGCGGCCACTGCCGTGCTCGCGATCGCCCTGCAGCTGGGCATCGCGAGCGCGTTCTTCCGCTTCTACTTCGACGCGAAGGACACTGCGTCGAAGCTGACGGTGGTACGCACGTCGTTCTGGTTCACGATGGCGATGTCGACGCTCGGGCTCGTCCTGGGCCTCGTGTTCGCGTCGACGTTCAGCGACTGGCTCAACCTGCACAGCATGACGCTCGTCCGCGTGGCGGCGGTCGGCCTCTGGGCGCAGACGAACTACCAGCAGCTGACCGCGCTGTTCCGTGTGGAGGAGCGCTCGACCGCGTATGCGATCGCGAGCGTCGCGAACGTCCTCGTCACGGTCGTCGCGATGGTCATGTTCGTCGCCGTCTTCCACTGGGGTGCGGTCGGGCTCGTCGTCGGCAACTTCACCGGCACGCTCGTCGTGTATCTGGCGCTGCTCGCCTACCGTACGGAGCAGCTCGGCCTCGAGCTCGACACGGCGCTGCTGCGGCGCATGCAGACGTTCGGCATGCCGCTCGTGCCGTCGGCGCTCGCGTTGTGGACGATCAACTTCGTCGACCGTGAGTTCGTGTCGTGGTACAAGGGCAACGCGGAGGTCGGCGTCTACTCGGCGGCGATCAAGATCGCGTCCGTCATCACGTTCGTGATGATCGCGTTCCGCACAGCCTGGCCTGCGTTCGCCTACTCGATCGACGACGACCGCGAGGCGAAACGAACGTACGCGTTCGTGCTGACCTATCTGCTGGCGTTCGCGTCGTGGGCGGCGCTCGCGCTCGGTGCGCTCGCGCCGTGGTGGACACGTCTGCTCACCGCCCCGCAGTATCAGCGCGCCGACAAGGGCGTGGCGCTGCTCGCGTTCGCCGGAGCGGTGTACGCGGGCTACACGGTGCTCGCGATCGGCAGCGGGCGGGCGCGCCGCACGCAGCTGAACTGGGTCGTCACCGGCGTCGGCGCGGCGGTGAACGTCGGCCTCAACTTCTGGTTGATCCCCCGGTACGGGATGGTCGGCGCCGCGATCTCGACGGCTGCCGCGTACGTCGTCCTGTTCGCAGGCATGACCGCCTACGCCCAGGCGGTCTATCCGGTCGCCTACCAGTGGCGCCGGGTCGCGACCGCGGTCGGCGCCGCCGTCGCCCTGAACGTCGCGGCCCGCGCGGGCGGGCTGACCCTGGTGCCGTCACTGCTCCTGGTCGCGGCGTATCCGTTCGCCCTGGGCGCGCTCGGGTTCTTCCTGCCGGCCGAGCGGGCCCGGCTACGCCGGCTCGTCCCGCTTTAGTTCCGGCGGAAGCGGCGGACGCCGAGACCGATCGCACCGGACGCGACCAGTACGAGTGCGACCCCGCCAAGCACGAGCACCGGAAGCGGCAGACCGCTCGAGCTGTTGCTCGCCGGCTCGACCGCGACCGGCGCCGAGTGCATGCCGCCGCCGGGGTCGGCTGCGCTCGGCGCGGTGTCGACCGATCTGCCGTGCCCCGTGCTCGACGACGCATTCGCCGAGGATGCGAGTTGGGATTCGCCGACCTGGTCCGGCACCTTCTGGCCGTGACTGCGGTTGACCGCAGCCTGCAAGGCCAGGCGGATGTCGTCGCCCAGGCTCGAATAGACCGTGACGTCGGGTGGGATGTGCTTGAGCGCATCGCGATAACACGAAAGCGGATACGTCGACGCGATCTTCCCGTCGCGATACCAATCGTTGAAGAGCCGGTCGCGGCACGGCGCCTTGGCATCGGCGACGCCGGGCATCGTGATCGCCAGGGAGCAAAGCGCGCAGGTCACGACGATGAGTCTTCTCACTCGCCGCCATGTTCCCCTGCCGGCGTCAAGTTCCACCCTGTTCGGCGTAAGGCTTTCGTTAAGAAGGGACGAAACAGGCGTCGTGGCACGAGCTCGCGACGGCGATCGTGCGCAGCAGCCGGCCGCGCTCGTCGAGCACCGTCAGCGTGCCCTGGTCGAGCGACGGCGTGATGATCCGCCCCGCGCCGTGCTGGACGTTGTACGAGCCGACCGGGATCCTCGTCGTGTGCAGGACGTCGCCTGCGAGTGACTGGACACGGAAGGTCCCGTCGTCTCCGCTCGTCACGTAGGCGAGGCGACTCGAGAACGTCACGTGCTGGGGTGCGGCGTCGGCCTCGAGTCGGCCGCGCTGCCGACCGGACGCAGCAAAGATCGCCGTCTCGCCGTGCGCGCCCGAGGTCAACCAGACGTCACCGTCGGGCGCGAAGCCGACGTCGTGGCTGAGGAACGGCGTCGGGACGGTCGCCGTGTGCCGCGGGCGCCGCGGGTCGCGAACGTCGACGACGGCCACGCTCGCGGCGGCGGAGCCGAGCCCGACCCAGAGCGTCCGTCCCGCGCGGTCGAGCGTGACGTGGCGCGCCCAGCCGTCCAGCTTTGCCCGGCCGAGCACCGTTCCTGCTCGGGTGTCGACGGCGACGACCGAGCTCGCGCCCGAGTCGGTGACGAAGGCGTGGATCCCGTCCGGGTGTGCCGCGACGTAGCGCGGCTCGACGAACCCGCGCAGCGTGTGACGCACGCGGTGGCGGTCGACGACCGTGACGACTCCGGCTGCCGTATGGCAGACGACCGCGAACGGACCGACCTGCTCGATCGCCCTCGGGTCGGCGGGCGTCGCAACCGACCCGACGACGCGCAGCGCGGCGAGATCCACCAGCGCGAGCCGTGACTCCGCGTCGCACGTGACGAGCGCGTGCGGCGATCCGGCAGCCCGAGCGAGCGTCTCGCGGAGGGCGAACGGGGTGACGGCGGCGAGCGTGACGAACCGGCGACGGTCCACGGGATCTCTACGTGGCGACGGCCCGAGGAGGTCCGCGAAACTGGATCCGTGAGCCATCCGGATCTCTCCGCCGAGCAGGCGTACGTCGACCGCGCGTACGACCACCTGGAGCGCATGCGCTCGGTCGTCGCCCGCGCCGCGGACGCGGTGGACGGCGAGGTGGCGCAGGCGGCGATGGACGCCTGGGCGGCGCGCCGGCTCAAGACGTTCGCGGACGCCGAGCGTGGGCTCGTCTTCGGCCGCCTCGACTTCGAGCAGCTGGCGCGGCCGCTCTATCTCGGCCGGCGCTGGGTCCACGACGAGGAGCTCCAGCAGGTCGTCGTGAACTGGCAGGCTCCGGCGGCCCGGCCGTTCTACACAGCGACTCCGCAGGACCCGCACGGGATCACACTGCGCCGCCGCTTCCGGACCGACGGCAGGCACGTGCTCGACCTCGCGGACGAGTCGCTCGACGGGTCGGTGGTCGACGGTGCGTCCGTCGGGGACTTCCTGCTCGAAGAGCTCGAGCGCAGCCGCGAGCAGCACATGCAGGACATCGTCGCGACGATCCAGGCCGACCAGTACCGCCTGATCACCCGCGACCCGTCGACGCCGCTCGTGATCCAGGGTGGGCCGGGGACCGGCAAGACGGCCGTCGGGCTGCACCGCGCCTCCTGGCTCCTCTACACACACCGTGAGACGCTGGCGCGGCGCGGAGTGCTCGTGGTCGGCCCCAACCCGACGTTCATGGAGTACGTCTCGCACGTCCTGCCCGCGCTCGGCGAGGAGGCGGTCGAGCAGCGTGCGGTGAGCGAGCTCGTCGACGGCGTCGACGCGACGCTCACCGACCCGCCGGCCGTCGCGCGGCTGAAGGCCGACGTGCGGCTCGTCGACGTGATCCGGCGTGCTGCGGAGCGCCGCCTCGACTCGGAGCCGGAGGAGCTCGCGATTCGCCTGGAGGGCTCGTTCGTCTGGGTTCGCGAGCGCGAGGTGCGCAGCCTCGTCGAGGCGGCACGCGCCGAGCTCGGGCTGACGTCGGCCGCGCGCGAGCGCTTCCGGATGAACCTCCTGCGCCGGCTCTACGAGGAGTACGGCCGCGTGCTCGGCGCGTACGCGGTGCGGTCGTTCGACGAGGTCGAGCGGGCGCTGCGCGGGCGCGGCTATCTCGATCGCGTGGTCAAGGCGGCCTGGCCGGTGGTGCAGCCCGACCGGCTCGTCCGCTCGCTGCTGACCTCGCGCGCAGCGCTCGCCGAGGCGGCCGACGGGATCCTGACGGCAGACGAGCAGAGGCTGCTCGCGCGGCGCGGCGCCGGCTGGTCGGACGCCGATATTCCCCTCCTCGACGAGGCGCGGAGCCTGGTCTCCGCGCCACCGCATGCCTACGGGCACGTGATCGTCGACGAGGCGCAGGACCTGTCGCCGATGGAGCTCCGGATGGTGGCACGGCGCACCCGCGACGGCTCGCTGACGATCCTGGGCGACGTCGCGCAGGGGACCGGCGCCGTTCCGTACTGGAGCTGGGACGAGGTGCTGCCCCAGCTGCCGCACGGAGACGAGGCGTCGGTCGAGGAGCTACGGCATGCCTACCGTGTGCCGCGCGAGATCATGGAGCTCGCGCTCCCGCTGCTCGACACGATCGCGCCGGACGTGACGCCGCCGATCGCGTACCGGACGGGTGCGGCCGCGCCGAAGGTGATCCGCGTCGACGAGTCCGAGTTGCTCACGGCCGCCTACCACGAGGCAGAGCGGCTCGCCGCCGAGGACGGGCTGCTCGCCGTGATCGCACCGGACGAGCTCGCCGCCGAGGCCGCCAGGATCGATCTCTGGGACGGAATCCCGGTGCTCCCGCCGCGGCGGGCCAAGGGCCTCGAGTTCGACCACGTGGTCGTCGTCGAGCCCGCGCTGATCGCGACGCACGAGCAGGGCCTGCGCGAGCTCTACGTGGCGCTCACGCGTCCGACGAAGACGCTCGTGGTCGTGCATTCGCGGCCGCTGCCGCCGGAGCTCGCCGCCACCCGGTGACCATCCGGCGCTGATCGTCGGTCTCCGGCGACGACGGGCTGCCGCTCGATTCGCGAACGATCGCCAGCGCCTCCTCGGCGCTCGCGCCCCGCTCGATCAGACGGCAGGCGACGACGCACCCGGTGCGGCCGCGGCCACCGCGGCAGTGCAGGTAGACGACACGGCCGCTGCGAAGCAGGTCGTCGATCTCGGCCAGCGCGTGCCGCATCTGCTCCTCAGTCGGCGCGGCGAAGTCCCGGAGCTCGACGCGGCGGTGCTCGAGCTCCGACCGCGCGCTCCAGTAGTCGGGCCGCTGCTCGTCCTCGCACGTCAGATCGACGGTGGCCGTCACGCCCGCCCCCAGCAGCTGCTCGACGTCGTCCGGATACGGGCCGGCGAGCAGCCGGCCGGCTTCCACCCAGTACGTGCCGGGCGGCGTGCGATCGAGATCGGCGAGCAGCTCCGTGACGCGCCGGCGGATCTCGTCGCGGAGCTCGCGCACCTCCTCGAGCGGCCGGTCCTTCGGATCGGGCAGGTCCCAGTAGACGCGCTTCGTCCCCGGCGGCGTGACCGGACACGCCTCCTCGCCGCACGTCGAGACGACGACGTCCGCGCGACTGACCTCTTCGGGGTCGAGTCGCCGCGGAACGTGGTCGGAGGCGTCGATCCCGATCTCCCCGAGGGCCTCGACGACGACCGGGTGAGGTGCGGCAGCGGGCTCGCTCCCGGCCGAGCGGGCGTGATGGCGGCCGTTCGCGAGCGAGTTGAAGATCCGCTCTGCCATCACCGAGCGGCCGGAGTTGGCGACGCAGATGAAGAGGACATCGCTCACGCGGAGCCCCCGACCGGCGATCGCACGTCTCCCTGGCCGCGGACGAACTGGTAGGCGAGCGCGCCAGCGCCGCGCCGCACGACGGGCGCGACCAGGTAGAGCCAGAGCGCGTGGAGGTTGCCCGACACGAGCGCCGGGCCCGACCGAGCGCGCCGGGTTCATCGACGCGCCGGAGACCGGCCCGCCGAACATCGCGTCGAGGCCGACCGTGCCGCCGATCGCGATCGCGGCGGCTTCGCCGACCGCGCGCGTGTCGGTCGCGACGGCTCATGATCACGAACATCAGGAAGAAGGTGAGGATCGTCTCCCAGAGGAACGACTGGCCCTGCGAGCCGGTCGGCAGCGTCGCGCCGAGGTGCGGCGAGGTTGCCGAGCGAGCCGCGCAGGATCGCCGCCGCGGCGAGCGCGCCGCCCAGCTGCGCCAGCCCAGTAGCCGGCTGCGCGGCACCACGGGAAGTGGCGCGTGAGCGCGAACGCGAACGTGACGGCCGGGTTGAAGTGCGCGCCGGAGATGTGGCCGACGGCGTAGATCTCGAACATGATCACGAGCCCGAACGTGATCGCGACGCCGACGTGCCCGAGCTGATGCGTCTTGTCGTCGACCATGATCGCGCCGCACCCGGCGAAGACGAGCGCGAAGGTGCCGATCGCCTCGGCGACGAGCGATCGCGCCAGCGCCGTCATCTAACAGCAGCCCGGCTTCGAGGCTCCCGCGGCGACCGGTACGTGCTCCGTGACCGCGCCGGTGTCTTGACTGCCTTGACGATCGCGCCGTGCATCCCGTCGGCCACCTGGTGGGTGAACGTCACCTCGACGTCCTCGAAGCCGGCGGCCTCGAGGCCGGCCTCGTACTCGCCCTTTCGACAGCGCGCCCGCGATGCAGCCGACGTAGCGTGCCGCGCTCGCGCGCGCTCGTCCGGCGCGAGCCGGTCCTCGGCGACGACGTCGGACGACGCCGATCCGGCCGCCCGGCTTGAGAACGCGCGCGATCTCGGTGAGCACCGTCGCCTTGTCGGTCGAGAGGTTGATCACGCAGTTCGAGATCACGACGTCGACCGACTCGGCCGGCAGCGGGAACGTCCTCGATGACGCCCTTCAGGAAGATCGCGTTCCTCGACCCCGGCCTCCTGCGGCGTTCTGACGCGCCAGCGCGAGCATCTCGTCGGTCATGTCGAGGCCGTAGGCGATGCCCGTCGGACCGACCCGCTTCGCCGACAGGATCACGTCGATCCCGCCGCCCGAGCCGAGATCGAGCACGGTCTCGCCCTCGTGGAGGTCGGCGACCGCGGTCGGATTGCCGCAGCCGAGCGACGCAAGCGTCGCCGCCTCGGGCAGCTGGCCTCGCTGCTCGGCGTCGTAGAGCGCCTCGCCGAACGCGACGGCGCCCGCGTCCGCATCGTCCCCGCAACAGGAGCCCGACCCACAACCACAGCCCGCGGGCTCTCCCGTCACGCGCAGCGCCGACTCGGCGTAGCGCCGCCGCACCTCCTCGCGCAGCGCTTCCGCAGACGTGGTCATCAGCAGCAGACTCCTTTCAGATCGGCGACGGACGCGAGCGTGCGCAACGCCTCGGCGTTGAGGTGAAGTACGCCCACTTGCCGCGCTGCTCGCGCTCGATGAGGCCGGCGTCGAGCAGCTTCTTCATGTGATGCGAGACCGTCGGCTGCGTCAGGCCGAGCGGATCGGTCAGGTGGCAGATGCAGACGGGCTCGCCGCTCGTCGCCAGCAGGTTGACGATCCGGACCCGCGCCGGATCGGAGAGGGCGCGAAAGACGGCCGCGGTCGCCTCTGCCTCGGCGATCGAGAGCGAGGGCGTGACGAGCGGTGCGCAGCATTCGACGGCAGTGGACATATCGATGTTCGTCTATGTATAGATGAACATCGATCTGAGCACAAGGGTTGATTTCCGTACCTAGGTACGGGTCTATAGTCGGCGGCGTGAGAGTCGGCGAGGTCGCGGAACGCGCAGGAGTGAACGTCGAGACGCTGCGCTACTACGAGCGGCGGGGACTGTTGCCGGCGCCGGAGCGGACGCCGAGCGGGCATCGCCGCTACGACGAGGAGACGGTGCGCTTCCTGCGGCGCGATCAAGGAGGCGCAGGCGGTCGGCTTCACGCTGGCGGAGATCGCCGAGTACCTGCGCGCGGCACGCCGCTCGAGCTGCGCCGTCGGAGGCGCTGCGGGTGCGGATGGCGGCGAAGATCGACCAGATCGACGCGCGGATCGCGGCGCTGCGGCGCATGCGCGACGAGCTCGCACGCGTCGTCGGCTGCGCCTGCACCTCGCTCGACCACTGCACCTGCGGCGCCGCCTACCTCGCCCGCCGCGGCGGGGCGCCGACGGCGCGGCCGTCGCTCCTCCACGTCACCAACGGCGAAAGCGCCGGCAACACGCTGCGGCAGACCGCGCTCGGCGGCGCCGTGCTGCCCTGGCAGGACGTGCTCCACGAGGGGCCGGTGCCGGCGCTGCCGCGGCAGGAGCTGCTGCGGACGCGCGCCCGCTTCCTCGCCGACTGCGGCTGGGGCCGCCGGCAGGCGCTGCTCTCCTCGCTCGAGCGGCGCGACCGGCAGCTGCTCGAGGCGCTCCGCGACGGCCTCCAGGTGGTGCTCTGGTTCGAGCACGACCTCTACGACCAGCTCCAGCTCCTCGACGTGCTCGCGCTCGCCCACACCGAGGAGGCCGCGCCCGAGCTGATCGTCGATCGGCTCCTTCCCCGGCAAGCCGTCGTTCGCCGGTCTGGGCGAGCTGACGGCGAGCGAGCTCGAGACGCTCTGGCCCTCCCGCCGCCCGGCGGCACCGGCCGCGCTCGAGGCGGCGACGAGCGCCTGGGCCGCCTTCCAGGCGCCGGAGCCGACGACACTGGCCGAGTGGGCGACGCGCGAGACCGCGCAGCTGCCGTTTCTCGCCCCCGCGCTGCGGCGGTTGCTCGAGGAGCTGCCCGCGCCGGCAGACGGGCTCTCGGGGACGGAACGACGGGCGCTCCAGGCGGTCGCCGCCGGCGCGCGCACACCTCCCGCCGCCTTCGTCGCCGCACAACGACTCGAGGAGGCGCCCTTCCTCGGCGACGCCTGGTTCTACCGAGCCCTCTCGGCGCTCGGGCAGGGAAAGGCGAGGCTCGTCGAGACCGAGGACGGCACACCGCTTCCGCCGCCGCCTCCGCTCAGCGACAGCCAGCGGTTCGCACGCCTCCAGCTGCGGCTGACGGCAACCGGCGAACGCACGCTGCGCGGCGAAGCCGACCGAGTCGAGCTCCTCGGCATCGACCGCTGGATCGGCGGCACCCACATCACGCCCGACAACACCTGGCGCTGGAACACCGCCGAACTGAAGCTCGTTCGGCCATCTCCGTAGGATCGGCGGCGGTGGCTGCGATCCGGACTCCGCGGGCATCGACACTCGCCCGGGCGGCGATCGGCGGGGTGGCGCTCTACGTCGCGATCGACGTCGCTCTCGTCTTCCTCCGACCGGAGTTCAGCGTGCTCCACAACGCCGAGAGCGACTACGGCAGCCGCGGTGCGTGGGCCTGGCTGATGGACGTCAACTTCCTGATTCGCTGCGCGCTCAGTGCGGCGGTCGTCCTCGCGATCTCGCAGCTCGGTCGCCGCAGCAGTCGGCTGCGAGTCGGCTTGATCCTCCTGAGTGTGTGGGGGGCCGCCTCTGGACTGCTGGCGTTCTTCCCGGACGATCCGGTCGGAACCGTGACGCGTGGAGCAGCCGACGTTCATCTGGTGCTCGCGGCGATCGCGTTCCTCGGCGTCGGCCTCGGAGCGCGGGTGACAACTCGCGCCCTGCGCTCGGATCCGCGATGGCGCCCGGCGATCGCACCGCTGGGAGTGTTGTCGTACGGGGCCTTCGTGCCCGTGCTGCTCCTCGGCCGTGCCCGCTTGCGGCCACACTCGCTCGGCGGGCTCTACGAGAAGCTGTTCCTCGCCGCCGAGCTGGGCTGGTTTCTCGTCGCCGCCTCGTGGATCGTCGTCTCGGACCGAAAGCGGGCGCCCGGTGCTACGCGACGACCCGGTAGACCTGGAACACCTCGGCGTAGTCGCGGTTGACGTTGATCCCGTGCGTGCGCGCGACACTACGGACGTAGTCGGCGTTCGCGTAACGCCGGTGCTGCTGCGACGCGTACTTCCCGAGCGCGGCGATCTTGCGCTCGATCTGCCGCTCGTCCAGGGCGATGTACGCCTGGTACGCGAAGTCGAAGTTGTTCCACGGGATCTCGTAGCCGAGGATCGTCGTGCGCTTGAAAGCGCGGAGGCCCTCGTCGGCGATCGTGCGGTGATCCTGGTGGATGTCGTGCAGCGACGGCTGGAAGACGCAATCCGGCCGCCAATCGTTCCAGACCTCGATCAGCAGCTCGAGGATCTCCTGCCGGTGCTCGGGAAACGTCCGCACGTCGAAGTCGTGGACCGTCAGCTGCTCGGGCGAGATGCCGAGCTCGGCGGTCGCCTCGCGCACCTCACGGGCCAGCGTGTCCGGTGGGAAACCTGCCGGCAGCGACCGGGTGGCGATCGAGAAGGCGACGTAGCGCACCTCGGCGCCCGCCTCGACGAGGCGGACCATCGTCCCGCCGCACCCGAACTCGCCGTCGTCCGTATGCGGTGCGAGCACGAGCGCGCGACGGACGCCTTCGATCATGCGGTCTCCCTGGAAGCCGCGTCGGCGCGCGCGCCGACGACGACGAGCGCGAGCAGGCCCCAGAAGGTCGGGTCCTCGAAGAGCGCGTTGTAGAAGAGGCAGTGCACGAGGATCGCGGTCAAGGCTAGACCGAAGGCGAGACGGGCCGTCCCCTCGAACCTGGAACCGAGCCGCCGGAACGCGACCCAGAGCGCGACCACGACGAGGACCAGCAAGAGCACGAGCCCGGTGAACCCTGTCTCGGCCGCGACCGTGATCGGCGTCGTGTGCGAGGCCGCCGCCTTCGGCTCCTTCCCCTTCAAGCCGTTCGCGTCGGCATACGCGCGCTTGAAGCCGCCCACGCCGACCCCGAGGAGCGGGTGGTGGACGGCGAGCTTGAGCCCCTTCGTCGCGAGCGTCGAGCGGCCGCTGGTCACGTGCGAGAGCGAGGACGACGTCTTGCCCTGGATCCGGTGCCGAAGCTGCGGCGAGGCGACGACGGCGAGCGCCAGCACGACCGCGGCGGCACCGAGCAGCCAGGCGCTGCGCCACCGCCAGAGCATGATCGCCGCGACCGCGGTCCCGGCCAGCAGCGCCAGAAAGCTCGACTGCGAGAACGACGGCAGCAGGCCGGCCCAGGTGATGCCGAGCGTGAGCGTGGCGGCTACTCCCCAGAGCGGGTCGCGACCTCTGAGCCCCAGGATCACGACGAGCCCGACGAGAATCGCGATGACCAGGAAGCGGCCGTAGATCGACGGGTCGTAGAAGACCGAGTTGACGCGGTAGAACCAGCCGCTCGGCGCGTACGCGTTGTCGACCTTCACCTTCGGGTTCCAGAAGATCTGACGCTCCTCGTACTGCACGATCCCGATCGACGCGAAGACGAGCGCCATCACGGCGAGCTGCACGTAGAGGGCCAGCACCCACGCACGCGACCAGGTCAGTCGTGCGAGCACGACGGCGAGCAAGCCGAACGGCAGCACGAAGAAGAGCAGCTCGATCGCGCCCTGGCGGACGTCCTTCGTCCAGAGAAAGGACGCGCCCTCCCAGCCGACGAAGAGCGCGAGCGGCCAGGAGAGCGGGCCGAGCTCGCGCGCACCCTCGCCGTCGTCGTAGAGCTGCCAGGCGAGCGCGAGCGCCGCGACCACCACGACGCCGTACAGCGGCAGCAGGAGGTTGGCCTGCGTCGACCCGACGTGCACGGGGATCCGCGCCGGCACGCACGCGAGCGTTGCGAGCGCGAGCAGCCAGGGCACCCTGAGCACAAGCCAGGTGCCGAGCGCTGCCGCGACGAGGCCGACCACGGCGGCCGCTGCGAGCAGGCGATGGTGCCCCGACGGCGCGAGGTAGGCGGCGAGCCCGCCGCAGCCGATCGCCCAGGCGGCGAGCCCCGCCACGCGCAGGTCGCGGCGCGGTGCGACGATCAGCACGGCCAGGCCCCCCGCACCGACAACGCCGGCGACCTGCGCCAAGGAACCGCTCAAGCGACGACCACCGCACAGCGGGCGGCATGCTTGCCGACGAAGACGTAGAGCTGGAAGACGCCGCGGCTCGCCGGAGCACGGAAGTGCAGGGTGCCGCGGCGCTGCACGCCGGACCGGCCGCGCAACTTCCAGTGCACCGTCGGCGCATCGGTCGAGACGCGCAGCGCGAAACGCTGTCGCGGCCGGACGACGACCCGCGTGCGGGCGAGCACGACGTAGCGGATGTGTGCGATCGCGAACGGATACGGCTTGGAGACGTTCCCCGCCCGATCCTGCGCCGCGATCGTGAGGACGTAGCCGTTGCGACGCGGCCGCGCCGGCTTCGTGTCGAACGTGCCGTTCCAGACGAGCTCGCCGGTCAGCTTCTGCGACTTGGTGAACGCGACCTGCGTCCCGTCCACGTACATGATCGCGTGCGCGGGCTCGTTCAGCCTGTACGGGACGCGGAAGATGTCGCCGTGGTGGTCGCCGTCGGGCGAGAGGACCGGATACAGCGGGTGCTTGACGGTGACCTTGGGAGGAACGGTGTCGAGGGTGATGGTGCTCGGCAGCACGATCGTGCGGTGCGACCGCTCGAGCTTCACGCCCGGCAGGTAGTGGCCGTCCGGCACTGCGAGACCGTTGTCCGAGAGCCCGTCCCAGACGAGGTTGACGGTCGCGCCCGCACGGAAGTTCCGCGAGTGCAGGAGCGTGCGGACCCGCCGGCCGCCCGAGGTCTGGATCCAGGCCTCGACCCGTTCGCGCTTGCGGAGGCGAAACGAGATCTGGGCGACCGGCGCGACCCGGCCGTTCGGCGAGAACACCGGGATCGGGACCTTCGTTCCGTAGATCGGAGAGCGCTCGAGCTTGGCTCCCTCGGTGATCGCGAACGCAACGGCCGTCGCCGCGAGCAGGGCGAGAACGAGTGCGCTCGACAAGGCCCGGGCCACGCCCGGACGATTCTATGCGGGGCCTTCTGCGATCAGGCGCCGCTGCTGAAGCTGGCGGAGCGACCAGCCGATCAGCACGACCGCGCCGAGCGCGACGGAGACCTCGATGATCGTCGTCGCCTCCGGAACGCCGACGAGCTTGATCCCGGACAGCGCCAGCACGAAGGCGAAGGCTGTCCGCAGAGCCCGCTCGGGCACCCGGATCGAGAGATGCGAGCCGACCAGCACACCGGGGATCGACCCGACCAGGAGCCAGGCGATCGCGTGCAGATCGACGTTGCCGTGGAGCAGGTGGCCGGCCCCGGCGACCCAGAGGAGGGCGGCGGCGTGCGTCACGTCTGTGCCGACCATCCGCGTCGCAGAGAGCGGGAACAGGAACAGCATGAAGAGCCCGAAGAAGGTGCCGGAGCCCACCGAGGTCAGCCCGACGACGAACCCGCAGCTCGCGCCGATCAGAACGGCGACGACTTTGTCCCGCCGCGAGAGCCGGAACGCGGCGTCCGTCGGGCGCGGCTTGACAAACGTCTTCGCCAGGAAGCCGAGGCCTCCGACGATCAGCGCGCCGCCGATCACCTTCGACATCGTCGACTGCGCGCCGTCCGAGAACGAGCTCGCGAGCTGGACCCCGGCGAGCGAGCACGGGCCAGAACCGACGAACAGCCAGGCGGCGAGAGGGAGGTGCACGTTGCCGAGCGAGCGGTGCCGCCAGGCGCCGAAGCTCTTGAAGACGGCGCCGTGGAGGATGTCGGTGCCGACGGCGGTCTTCGGGTCGAAGCCGAAGAGCAGGATCAGCATCGGCGTCATCAGCGAACCGCCGCCCATTCCGGTCATGCCGACGAGCACGCCGACCAGCAGGCCGGCGAGCACGAACTGCCAGGTCATCGCGCCGGCTCCGGCGGCAGCGGACAGGAGACGAACGGGCGGCCGGTGAGCCGGCACGCAAGCTTGTAGGCCTCGCACCCGGTGCAGAAGCCGGTTGTCGCCGCGAGCAGAGCGAGCGCGGCGACGAGAATGCCGAGGGCGGCTCCGAGCGGAGCGACCCCGGCCGCATACGCGACGGAAGCCGAGGCGAGCACCACGAGGCCGACCATGTTCGCGACGCGGGGAGGTCTTGCGTCCTCGAGCGGGCCTTCGCCGAACCGCGGCTGGACGAGTTCGAAGTACGCGACGCAGGCCAGGCAGAACCGGCGGCCGAGCGTGAGCCCGACCGCCAGCTGGAGCGCGAGCACCGTCAAGAGCCACCACCAACCGGTCGCGACCGCGAGCACGGCCACCACGCCGATCACGGCCTGGTTCGTGCGCGGCGCCCGCGAGTCGATGACCGTCGTGTCGCGGTACGGATCGGCGCGCCGCGTCATGCGTGCGCCTCGACCACCATGCCCGCACCGACCGTGTCGTTCGTCGCCTCGTCGATCAGGATGAACGCACCGGTCGCGCGGTTCCGCGCATAGGGGTCGACCGCCAGCGGCTCGGCGAGCCGCAGTCGGACGGTGCCGAGATCGTTGAGCTCGAGCCGCTCGGGCGACGCGTGGTCCTCGAGCGTCTCGATGTCGACGACCGACTCCAGCTCCTCCACCAAGGCGCGCGACGTGCGTGTCGTCTGCTTGATCGCGAGCTTGGCCCGCTCCTCGAGCGGACGCTCGCTCATCCAGCACACCCGAGCGACGAGCTCCCGTGCAATCACCGGCGGGTTGTCGGGGTCAGCGAGCATGTCGCCGCGCGACACGTCGATGTCGTCCTCGAGACGGATCGTCGCGGACTGGCCGGGCACGGCTTCGGCGAGCGCGCCGGCCGCCGTCTCGACCACGGCCACGCGGCTCCGCCGCCCGGACGGCAGGACGATCACCTCGTCGCCGGCCCGCCAGACGCCGCTGTCGACCCGGCCCGCATACCCACGGTAGTCGTGGTGCTCGTCGGCCATCGGGCGAATCACCCACTGGACGGCGAAGCGGCGGTCCTCGCGGTTGCGGTCGACGGCCAGCTCGACCGTCTCGAGATGCTCGAGCAGCGTCGGGCCCGCGTACCACGCCATCGCATCGGTGCGATCGACCACGTTGTCGCCGCGCAGCGCCGACACCGGGATCACGACGACGTCGTGGAGGTCGAGCCGGCTTCCCAGCTCCGCGAGCTCACGCGCGATCGCGTCGTAGCGTTCCTCGGAGAAGTCGACGAGATCCATCTTGTTGACCGCGAAGGTGACGTGCGGAAGCTCGAGGATCGCCGTGATGTACGCATGGCGGCGCGTCTGCTCGACGACTCCCTTGCGCGCGTCGACGAGGATCACGGCGACGTCGGCGGTCGAGGCGCCCGTCACCATGTTGCGCGTGTACTGGACGTGGCCGGGCGCGTCGGCGAGCTGGAAGCGGCGGCGCGGCGTGACGAACCCGCGATAGGCGACGTCGATCGTGATGCCCTGCTCGCGCTCGGCACGAAGCCCGTCCGTGAGCAGCGCGAGGTCGACGTAGTCGTGGCCGCGGCGACGCGAGGCATCCTCGATGTGCTCGAGCTGATCCACCAGGATCTGCTTCGTGTCGAAGAGGAGCCGGCCGATCAGGGTCGACTTGCCGTCGTCGACCGAGCCGGCGGTGACGAGGCGCAGCAGCTCGGTCTGAAGCAGCTGCTCAGAAGTAGCCAACACGCTTCCGATCTTCCATCGCAGCTTCGGACACGCGATCGTCCGCACGCGTCTCCCCGCGCTCGGTGACGCGCGTCGCGGCGATCTCGTCGACGACGTCGGCGAGCGACGCCGCATCCGAGAGCACGCCTCCCGTGCAGGTCATGTCGCCGACCGTCCTGAAGCGCACGGACGCGCTGAACGGCTCCTCGTCGGGCAGCCGCTCGACGAACTCCGACGCGGCGTACAGCATTCCGTCCCGCCGGAACACGTCACGTTCGTGCGCGAAGTAGATCGACGGAAGCTCGAGCCCCTCGCGGGCGACGTACTGCCACACGTCGAGCTCCGTCCAGTTCGAGATCGGGAAGACGCGAATGTGCTCGCCCTTGCGGATCCGGGCGTTGTAGAGGTTCCAGAGCTCGGGACGCTGGGCGCGCGGATTCCACTGTCCGAAGTCGTCGCGGAAGCTGAAGATGCGCTCCTTCGCCCGCGCGCGCTCCTCGTCACGGCGCGCTCCGCCCATGGCGGCGTCGAACTCGTGCTCCTCGATCGCGTCGAGCAGCGTCGTCGTCTGCAGCTGGTTGCGCGACGCGCGCGGGCCGGTCTGTTCGATCACGCGACCCCTGTCGATCGAGTCCTGAACGCTGGCGACGATCAGCTTCTCGTCGATCTCGGCGACGCGGCGGTCGCGATACTCGATCACCTCGGGAAAGTTGTGTCCCGTGTCGACGTGCATCACCGGGAACGGGAACCGCGCCGGGCGGAACGCCTTCTCGGCGAGACGAAGCAACACGATCGAGTCCTTGCCGCCGGAGAACAGCAGCACCGGCCGCTCCCGCTCCGCAGCGATCTCGCGCATGATGTGGATCGCCTCGCTCTCGAGCTCGTCGAGATGCGAAAGGGTGGTGCGCGACGCGGCCGCGGTCACACGACCGCCTGTCCGTCGTCGACGTGCAGCCCGCACTCGGTCCGCTCGCTCCCGGCCCAGCGGCCGGCGCGGCCGGCCCCGGGCACCGTCGAGTGGGTGTCGCCGATCGAGTCGTAGCCCTGGTCGTGCAGCGCGTTGTAGGGCAGCCCGCGCTCGCGGATGTACGCCCAGCAGTCGTCCTCGCTCCAGTCGGCGAGGGGGTTCGCCTTCCACAGTTCGTGTGAGGCGTCCCAGCCGAGCTTCGCGACGGTCGCCCGCGTCGGCGACTGATCGCGGCGGACACCGGTGATCCACGCGTCGAGACCCCCGAGCGCCCGGACCAGCGGCTCGACCTTCGCGATCGCGAGGTACAGGTCGGGCTTGCGCTCCCAGAGCTTCTCCCCGTGGGTCGCGGCAAGCTCGGCCGGGCTCGGGCCCTCGAAGCGCTCGACCTTCGTGTCGTACCGCTCCTCGACCTCGCGCCAGAGCTCGTACGTCTCCGGGAAGAGGTGGTGGGTGTCGATCGCGAGGACGCGAGCCGTCGGCTGGATCGCAAAGAGCATGTCGAGCAGCACCGACTCCTCCTTCTGGAAGGAGCAGGCGAGCGCGACCTGGCCGGGGAACTCCGAGGTGACCAGCGCGAGGATCTCCTCGGCGCTCATCGCCTCGACGGCGCCTGCCTCAGGAAGTTGAAACGCGCTCCTCGTCACCGAGCAGCACCTCCTTCAGCGTGTCGCCGCGCAGACCGAGGCGAAGCGTCTCCAGCGGGATCACCTCGTCGGGCGGGATGTTCCCGAGATTCACGGACGGCCCGAACTGCTTCACGAACCACGCCTGAGCCGCCTTCGTCGGCGCCTCGAAGACGATGTTCGCCGGGCCGACGACGTTCGCGATCTCAGCGATCAGCTCGGTCCGCATGCCCCCGCTCGAGTCGAAGATGCCGGCGGTGCCGCCCTCGCGCGCTTCGGTGATCACCTTCCAGGCGCCGGCTTCGAGCTCCTCGTTCAACCAGCGCGTCCACTCGTCGACGGCGAACTCCACGGACGAGTCCTTGGAGCCGACCTCCGAGAGGACGGTGAAGTCGCGTGCGAAGTCGGCGATCAGCTCGAGCTTCTGGTCGCGCGGGATCTCGACAGTCCCGTCCGAGATCTCGACGTGTGTCAGCCCGAGCTCGTTCAGCCAGCGCTTGTACTCGTCGAGCTTGTCGCGGGTGTAGACGACCTCGAAGAACGTGCCGCCGATCACGACCGGCTTCTCCCGGAGCACGTCGAGCTTGCGCTCGAGGCTGCCGGTCACGTACGAGGTGCCCCAGCCGAGCTTGACGATCGAGATGTGGTCGCCCGCCACGTCGAGCAAGTCCTCCCACGCGCGCGGGCCGAGGCCCTTGTCGATGACGTGCGTCAGGCCGACGTGCCGGCCGAGGCCGAGGTTAGGGCGCTGAACGGTCACGCTGCGGCCTCCAGCGCGAGCGAAAACCAAGCAGGGCAAGGACGCAGGGAGCGTCGATAGCCGAAGCTATCGACTCGACTGAGGACGCCGCCATGCGCGGGTTTGCAGCCGCGAGGGAGGTCGATGGCGTGGCCGCTCAGCGTCCTACAGCCGGGCATAGAGCTCCTCCAGCTTCGCCCTGGCGCGCGCCTGCACGTCGCGGTACAGCGACCCGCCGTGCGCGTCGATCCCGACCGTGAGCGGACCGAAGTCCTTGACGCGGAAGCGCCACAGGCACTCGGGCATCAGCTCCTCCCACGCGACCTCCTCGATCTCCTCGATCTGCGTGGTCTCGAGCGCTGCCGCACCCCCGACGATCGCGAAGTACACCATTCCAAGCCGTTGCATGGGTTCGATCGCGTCGTCGGGGAACCCGCCCTTGCCGCAGATCGCCCGGACGCCGTACTGCTCTCCGAGCGGCTCGGTGAAGCGCACCATGCGCGCGCTCGTCGTGGTCCCGATGCAGATCTTCTCGTACTTGCCCCTGCCTTCGGAATCGCTGCCGACCTTGCGGACGTTCGGCGCGGTGTGCAGCAGGAACGCGCCGCTCAGGTCCATCGGGGGCGGCACGCCCTCGTCGAAGATGCGGATCTGCGTGCGGTCGCGGATGCCGATGATGTGGCCCTGCACCGTGACCTCGTCGCCGGCGCGCAGCTTGAGGATCTCCTGGGGATCGGTGATCGGGAACGTGACCTCATGGTTGGCCATGGCTCAGGCTTCCCGGTCGTAGTCGATGTCGCCGGCGGCGCTGATGTGCGCAGATGCGCGGCGCGCCGCCCAGCACTGGTAGTTGACGGCGACGGGATTCAGCGTCATGTGCGTGTCCGCGTGCTCGATGTGGCACTGCAGCACGGTCACGTCGCCGCCGAGCCCCATCGGGCCGATCCCGGTCTCGTTGAGGAGGCCGAACAGCTCGTCTTCGAGCTCCGCCACGACCGGGTCGGAATTGCGCGTCCCGATCGGCCGCATGATCGCCTCCTTCGCGAGGTACATCGCGTAGTCGGCCGAGCCGCCGATGCCGACGCCGACGATTCCCGGCGGGCACGGCTTGCCGCCGGCGCCGACGATCGACTCGAGCACGAACTGCTTGACGCCCTTCACGCCGTCGGCGGGAATGCACATCTTCAGGAAGCTCATGTTCTCCGAGCCCGAGCCCTTCGGCACGCACTTCACGTCGAGGCCGTCCCAGTCCGGGATGAACTCCCAGTGCACGATCGGCAGGCGGTGGCCGATGTTCGGGCCGGTGTTCTCGCGCGTGATCGTGTGCACCGCATTCGAGCGCAGCGGGTGCTCGATCGTCGCGCGCGCCGTGCCGTCCCGCAGGCCTTCGTAGATGCGGGTCGGATGCAGCGGGAAGTGCTCGCCGACCCGCGCGTGGTACACGGCGATGCCGGTGTCCTGGCACACGAGGTTCTTCTCGCTGTCGGCGACATTGATGTTCCGGTGGATCACGTCGAGGACGCGCCGTCCGGGCACGGACGTCTCCCGGTCGCGCGCCGCAGCGAGCGCGTCGCGCAGGTCCTGCGGGATGTCCTTCAGCGCCCACACGTACAGATGCGCCGCCACATCCTCGACCGTGTGCTGCAAGTCGGTGGTGGTGTCGACTGTCATGTCCTCGCTCCCTCAGCAGCAGCTTTGCCCGCACGTCGTCCGAAGACGGCGCACTCGAGCAGGCTGTTGCCCATCATGCGGTTGCGGCCGTGCGTGCCCCCGGCGATCTCGCCGCAGGCGTACACGCCTTCGAGAGTGGTCGCGGCGTCGGTGTCGATCACCAGGCCGCCGTTCTGATAGTGCAGGACGGGGTACGTGAAGATCCGGTCGCGCAGCGGGTCGATGCCCGCGCCGCGGTATCGCCGGAGCATGTACGGCAGCGAGACCTCCGCGTCCTCCTGTGCGATGCGCGTCGTGTCGAGGTAGACCGCGGGGCGCCCGTCAGGCGTCTCGACGCCTCGGCCCGCGTCGACCTCGTCGAAGATGGCCTTGCTGACGGCGTCGCGCGGGCCGAGCGAGTCGGTGAACTCCTCGCCCTCGCCGTTCAGGAGGACCGCCCCGTACGCGCGCGTCGTCTCGGGAATCGAGTAGCCCTGCATGTTGGCGGGCCAGGCGCCGCCGTTCGGGTGGTACTGGAGCGCATCGAGATCGCGCGTTTCCGCGCCGAGCTCGATCGCGAGCTGCGTCACCTCGCCCGTCGCATTCGGATGGTTCGTCGACAGCTCGCCGCGCCGCGCTGCCTCCGCGAAGCAGCGACCGCCGGCCGCCAGCACGACCGCACCGGCGGCGACGATGTGCTCGCCGCAGGTCGCGCGCCAGCCGTTCGGCGTCTGCTCGAGCTCGTGCAGAGGCGCATTCGTGAGCGAGGTCCCGCTCCCGGCCTCCCACGCCTCCCGCAGCTGCTTCGTGATCGCGTGGCCGGTGCGGTCGCCCACCTGCAGGAGGCGCTTGCGCGTCGCGCCGCCGCAGCGGGCGAGGCGGTACCCGCCGTTCGAGCGCGTGAACTCGACGCCGAGCTCCTCCAGCCAGTGGATCGCGCCCGTCGCCTCACCGGTCAGGACGGCGACGAGCTCGGGGTTCGCGGTCTCGTGGGACGAGGCGAAGACGTCGGCTGCATGCTGCTCCGGCGAGTCGTCCTCGCCGAAGGCCGCCTGGATGCCGCCCTGCGCCTTCGACGAGTTGTTCGCCTGCAGGGATCCCTTCGTCGCCAGCGCGACGCGGGCGCCCGCTCGCTCGGCGGAGACGGCGGCCGCCAGGCCGGAGGCGCCGCTGCCGATCACGAGCACGTCGAAGATGGCCCCGGCGGACATGCCTGCGGACTATACCTGAGATTAGCTCGACTTATCCAGGTGAACCGCCCGGACGGGGACACGGTGCCCGGCACGGTCGTGCCGTGCCGGGCACCCTCGTCGCGGCTAGTCCCCGAGCGCGTACCCCGTCTCCGGCACTCGGCGGGCCTCGCCGAAGCGCGGCAGCCATTCGAGCCGGCGGGGCAGATACCAGTTCCGCTCGCCGAGCAGCTTCATCACGGACGGCAGCAGCACGGCCCGCACGACGGTGGCGTCGATCAGGATCGCAGCTGCCAGGCCGAAGCCCATCTGCTTGATGTCGATCTCGTGCAGGGTCATGAAGATCGCGAACACCGCGACCATCACGAATGCGGCGCTCGTCACCGTCGACGCGGTGCGCTTGATGCCGGTCGCCACCGCGTCCTCCGTCGACATGCCGCCGTCCACCAGCTCCTTGACGCGGCTGAGGATGAACACGTGGTAGTCCATCGAGAGCCCGAACAGGATCACGAACATGAACAGCGGCAGCCATGAGGCGATCGCCCCGTTCGAGTGGAACCCGAGGATGCCCTCGGCCCAGCGGTGCTGGAAGACCAGGACGAGCAGGCCGTACGCCGCGCCGACCGAGAGCAGGTTCAGCAGCACAGCCTTGACCGGGATCACGATCGACCGGAACGTGACCAGCAGCAGCACGAAGCACAGCGCGAGGACGAACCCGAACACGAGCGGCGCATGGCTCTTCATCTGGTTGTTGAAGTCATGCGTGCCTGCGGTCTCACCCGTCACTGGCGCTACGACGCCCGGCACTGATCCGATCGTCGCCGGGATCACGTCGTCGCGGAGCGTCTGCAGCGCCTTCACCGACGCACCGTTGTCGCCGTTGCCCTGCAGCGGGATCGACACGACCTCGACGGTCTTCGCCGGGTTGACCTTGGTCTCGATCGGCGCCGACATCTGTCTCGTCGCGAGCGCCCGCTGCTTCAGCTCAGCGATGCCCTGCTGAACCTGCGGGGACGTCACGTCGTCGCCCGCGACAACGACCTGCGCCGGCGTCTGCGCGCCCGGGAAATGCCTTCTGGATCGACTCGTACGTGCGCACGATCCCGATCGACTTCGGCAGATCGGTGAAGCTCGGCAGCTGCGTGTGCAGCTGCAGCGCCGGGACCGCGAGCGCGAGCAGCGCACCGCCCGACGACGATCGCCGAGAGCCACGGCCGCGCCACGACCCGGTCGAGCACGAAGCCCCACACGCGCGACTCGCCGGGCGTCTTCTTCCGCCGCGCGAGGAGCGGGATGCGGCCCTTGTTCACGCGGTCGCCCGAGCTTCGAGAGCAGCGCAGGCAGGATCGAGAGCGAGCCGATCAGCGCGACCGCGACCATCAGCATCGCGCCGACCGCGATCGACGTGAAGATCGCGTTGCCGGTGAACAGCATCCCGGCCATCGCGATCAGCACGGTCAGGCCGGAGATGAACACCGCGTGGCCCGACGTCCCTGCGGTCTTCAGCAGCGCCTCCCGGTGCCCGAGGCCACGTGCCCGCTCCTCGCGCTCTCTACGGATGTAGAACAGCGAGTAGTCGACGCCGACGGCCATGCCGATCAGCAGGATCACCGACTGCGTCGGGTCACCTGCCGCGACGACGTGGCTCGCGATCGACGAGAGTCCGATCGTCGCGAGCACGCCCGAGAACGCGAGCAGCACCGGCAGGCCCGCGGCGACAAGCGCACCGAACGCGAGCAGCAGGATGATCAGCGTCACCGGCAGCGACGAGTACTCGGCGCGCTTGAAGTCGTTGCCGAGCGTCTGGCTGAGCACGTGGTTTGCGCTCGCCTCGCCGAACTCGGCGACCTTGAAATCGGGGTGGGCAGCCTGGACGTTGGCGACCGCAGCGAGGACGGGCTGCAACCTTGTCCATCGCCTTGTCCTCGTTACCACGGATCTCGAACTGCACGATCGCGGAATGACCGCCGTCTGCAATCTGTGCGCGATTCGCCGAGTCGAGCGGCGAGCGCAGCCGCGCCGCCACAGGCTGTGCGGACACGGTCCGAACCACGTCGTTCACGGCGGCGCGGAACGACGCGTCGTCGATCGTCGCCGTCTTCGACTGAACCAGGACGCTCTCGCCCGCGTGCCCCGCGAAACCCGCGTTGTCCAGGATCTTTTGAGCAACGCGCGTCTCGCCCGACGCGGTGTCGGCCTGCTTGAGTGAAGTCTTTCCGACCGCGGTACCGAGCACGATCGCGGCGATGCAGAAGACGAGCCAGGCCCCGAGTGCCGTCTTCCAATGCGACGCGCTCCAACGGCCGGCGCGTGCGGCCAGGTTTGTGCGTTCCATCACCCTCTCCTCTGTCGTTACCTCGACCGCGATCACGGTGCCCGACCCCTTGCGCCGGAACCAGCCGGTTGCCCAGCCTCTCCGCGGTAGAGCTGCCACTACTTCTAGCGCGCAGCCTGTCGTCCGCGAGGACGATTTAGGAGTCCGTCACCAGGCGGATGCGAGGAGGTCGAGGATCTCCGCCGGCGTCGCCTGTTTCGGGTTTGCCTGGTTGCCGCCACGGACGGCCGTCGCCTCTGCGAGCTCCGGCAAATCGTCCTTCGGCACGCCGAAGTCGCGCAGCCGCTCGAAGCCGCCGAGCTGCGCGAGCGAACGCGAACGCTCGACCGCATCGCCACCGATCGCGGCACCGAAGCGCGCGACTTCCTCCGGCACGACGACGCGGTTGAACTCGAGTGCCGGTGGCAGGCAGATCGCGTTCATCGCGCCGTGCGGCAACCCGTAGCGGCCGCCGACGGCCTGTGCCATCGCATGCGCGAGCCCGAGCCCGGCAATCCCGAGCGCATGCCCGGCGTGCATCGCGCCGGCGAGCAGCTCGGTGCGGGCTTCGCGGTCATGGCCGTCTGCGAGCACGCGCGGCAGTGCCGCGGCGATCAGCGGTGCTCCGGCGAGCGCTTCCGTGTCGCTCTCGTCGCTGCGGCCGCGCACGTACAGAGCCTCGGCCGTGTGCGCGAGCGCGTTCAGCGCGGTGCCTGCGCTGACGTCCGGCGGCAGGTCGAGCGTCAGCTCGGCGTCGTAGACGATCCCGGCCGGATGCGCACCCGCGCCGCCGCCCCGCATCACCCGGTCCGGCGAGCGCACGCCGTAGAACGTCGTCCATTCGGCGCCCGAGTACGTCGTCGGCACGCTGACGAGCGGCAACCCGGACGCGGCCGAGGCCGCCTTGCCGGTGTCGATCGCCGATCCGCCGCCGACGGCGAGAATGCCGTCGGCCGCCGGGACGACGTCGACCCGCGCCGAAGGCACCTCGCTCCACCACGCGACGTGCGGAAGCTCGAGCTCGCGCCAGCGATCGCTCGCGATCACGAACGGCCGCGCGATCCCGATCTCGGCGAGCACTTCGGGCAGACGCCGAAGTCCCAGCCGGACGATCACGGCAGGCGACTCCGCGCGAAGTCGAGGAACGCGCGCGCGGCCCGGGTCTCGGAGCGGCCGGCGGCGCGCACGAGCAGCACCTCGCGCTCGAGCTCGAGCCCTGAGACCGTCGCCTCGGTGAGCGTGCCGGCGGCGAGATCGTTCTCGATCGACAGCCGCGAGATGAACGTGACGCCGTGCCCCCCGCGCACGGCACTCGCCACCGACTCCTGCAGGCCGAGCTCGAGCCGCACGCCGAGGTCGCGCAGCCGGATGCCGGCGCGCTCGCGAAGCTCTTCCTCGATCAGGCGGCGCACGCCGGCGCCGTCCTGCATCACGAGCAGCGTTTCGCCGCGCAGCTCGTCGAGCGTGATCGTCCGCCCTGCGAACGCATGGCCCGGCGGGCAGGCGAGCGTCACCGTGTCGCGGAAGAACGGCTCGTAGTCGACGCCTCGATGCTTCGGCGCCGCGCCGACGACGCCGAGCTCGAGCGTCCGGTCTGCGACGCGCTCCACGATCGTCTGTGTATCGAAGACGCTCAGGGCGACGTGCAGGCCGGGATGGCTTGCTGCGAAGTCGCAAAGCAGGCCCGACAGCACGACCCCGCCCGGCCCGGTCGACGCGCCGATCTCGAACGTCCCCTGCAGGTCGCCGGCGGCGTCCTCGGCGAGGTCGTTGACGAGATCTTCCTCGAGCTGGAGCAGGCGCTGGGCGCCGCGGTAGAGCCGCGCGCCGGCCTCGGTCGGCTCGACCCGCCGCCCGGAGCGGTCGAGCAGCTGCAGACCAAGCCGCTTCTCGAGCGCGCGCACCTGGAGCGAGACGGCCGGCTGGGTGACCCCGAGCCGCTCCGCCGCCTGCGAGAACGACCGCCGCTCGAGGACCGTGCAGAACGCGCGCAGCTGCCTCGTGTCCATAACGAAAGCTTATAGATAAGAGGCGGCCTCGCTCAGCGTGCGGCGGCGATGCGGCGGCGCGCCACCAGCCAGCTGTCGATCGCCACCGAGACCGCACACGTGGTCAGGGCGGCGACGACGGCCGCATAGACCGACTCGAACCCGACCAGGCCGACGCCGAACGCGGCCGTGACGGCGATCGCATACGCGACGAAGAGCACGCCAGGGGACACCGGCTCTGCAGCCGGCCGGGGCGGTGCCTCGACGGGCGGTGCCTCGACGAGATCGGCGCGGCGCAACGCATTCGACTCGGCCTCGGCTTCGAGGCGCCGCGCCCGCTCACGCCCGGCCGCCGCGCGCGCGGCGGCGAGCTCCATCTGCAGCTGCTCGAGCAGCGCGGCGTCCAGTGGCGGCTCGGCCTGCGGTTCCCGTGGCTGCTCGAGTGCCGTCAGTACCGGCTTCACGTTGGCGGTCGGGGCTGCGTCGGTCGCCGTGCGCCCGACGTCGGCACGTGGACGCGAGAAAATGAGCTCGGGCGGCCACGTTTCCTCGTCCCGTGCCTCGACTTCCCACCCGGCGGCGACGAGTTGCGCCGTCAGCGCGTCGAGCGCGGCGACGGCCGCCTCCGTCGGGCCTGGCGGCGTGGCGGACCGCCACGGGAGAGCGGGTGACTCGCCGATCAGTCGCTCTCCCTCCGCTGTGCGTGCCAACGCCAGGAAGCGGCCCTTCACGTAGCCCCGCCACCAGACGATCTCGCACGTCTCGAGTTCAGGGATCACGGCATTCCGGCTCATGCGCGCGATCTCCTCACTTGCACGTCGTCGTGTGGGAGTTGTGCTGTTTCGCCTCGAACACGGTGTGCGCGACCGCCGGCGTCTCGAAGCGGACGACGAGGACACGCTCGTCCCCGGCCAGCGTCGCGTAGGCCCCTGCCTTCCGGTGCGCCGGGAGGCATTCGACCATCGTCGCAGCGCCGCGCCGCGCGACGGCGCACCCCACGTCAGTGCCGGCGATCCTCACCGTGTCACCGACGCGGAGGATGATCGGGCTCCTCGCAGCGCCGTTCGCCTGCGACGTCTCCAGCCATGCGAACGCGACGGCGAATGCGGCGACGGCGGCGACGATCACCGCGACGTGGCCTCTCACTGGTGACCTCCTGAGTCGGGATGGTTGACGGTCGCTCACCGCGCCTGGAACCGATGCAGCCGCCACCGGACCGCGACGATCAGCGCATTGGCGACGGCGAGCATGGCGAGAACGATCGCCTTGACGATCGACCATGCCTGCTCCTTCGTCACGGCCGCGCCGAGGACGCCGCCGATCCGTGGGAGGAAGGGTAGACGGGGGTCGGGGGCGATCGGCGCCGGGCCGGACTCAAGCGCCGGCGCTGCGCCGCTCCGCGTCCCCGGTGGAGCGCCGGCCGAGCCGGACATCGCTCCGGGCTCGAGGCCGCCGGCTGCAGCGCGACCGAGGCCGGGGCAGGGAAGAACACGGAAGCGCGGGAAGGGGAACCGCGCCAGCTCCGAACAGGCGGCGACGAGAGACGACGACCGGGCCGCGCCCGCGCCCACGATGGTGGCGAGCAGCAACAGTGCGGCAAGGCCGCCTCCCAGCGCTGCACGGCGTGTGTCCGCGCCCGACCACCGCGCCGCCGACGGCGCCGTCTGCGGTTGCACGGTTGGTGGAGTGGGGGAGCCGGCCGGCGTCGTCGGAGCCGGGACCTGCTGCGCGAGTGGCGAGAGCAGCGCCGTGTCCACGGTCGGAGCGGGCTCCGCGCGTGTGTTCCCCGTCACCTGGCCACGAGTCGGCGCCGCGAACGGCCGAGACGCCGGTGCCGCGAGCGACAGCGCAGGCAACACGCCACCACCGTTCGCAGCCGCCGTTCGCGGACTCGGCGCGGACCCGGCGGACCCGGGGCCCACCGAGACGCCGATCGCGCCGGCCGGCGGCGAACCGGGTCCAGGTGTCGAGCCGACGCCGGCGGACGCACCGACCGTTGCCGACGAACCGACGGACGCGTGGACGGTCGCTCCCGCGGGGCTGGAAACGGTGACGCCGACACTGGCCTGGACCGGAGTGCCCTTGGCGGGCACGCTCGCGGAGATCTTCGGCGCCGGGACGGACACGGTCGCCGCGGGAGCCGAAGCGACGGTGGGCGTCGTGACCGAAGGAACGGTCGTGGCCACCTTCGTCGTCACCGGAGGCAACGCAACGGTCGTCGGCACGGGGACCGTGACGGTCGTGGCGACGGACGTGGTCACCGGGGGAAGAGCGACAGTCGTGGGCACCGGTACGGTCGGCGTCGACACGGTCGTCGTCACCACGGGCGTCGACACGGTGGGCGTCGGCACGGTGGGCGTCGACACGGTGGTCGAGATCCCGACGGTGGGCAGGATGGTCGTCAGGCCGCCGGGCTGAGCACCGCCGGCCAGGGCGACGCCGACGAGACAACCGCACGCCGCGACGAGAAGTCCGAGTAGGCATGAGCCAAGGCGCCGCAGAGCGCTCGTTCCCATGTACGCCAGCCCTCCCTGGGCAGTTCGAGCACACGGAAAATCACCGATTTCCGGGTTTCTTAAACCACCGGCGGCGTCGCCCGGCTCACGCCTGGCGGAATTCGAGCCGGTTGCCGAACGGGTCGGCGGTGTGGAAGCGGCGCGCGCCGGGGATCGCATCGTCCTCCCGGACGGCGATACCTTCGCCTTCGAGCCGCGCCCGGAGCGCGTCCAGATCGTCCACGACGAGGCCCGGATGGGCCTTCCGCGCCGGCACGAACGCCTGCTCGACGCCGACGTGGAGCTCCTGTCCGCCGGCGCGAAACCAGCAGCCGCCGCGCGACGCCAGCGCCTCCGGCTTGGGCAGCTCCACCAGCCCGAGCAGCTCCCCGTAGAACGCCCTGGCGGCGCCCTCGCAGCCGGGCGGGGCTGCCAGCTGGACGTGGTCGATCGCAGTGACCGTCAACCCCCCACGGTCTACCATCGGACGCGTGACAGCGGCGCCGCCCCGGCTCGAGGACACGCTCGTGCGCGGCTACTCGCGACTCGCAGCCGACTCGCCCCACCGTCGGATCGACGCCGAGCTGCGCGCGCTCGACCTGCTGCTGTCGGTGCTGTTCGGTGCGCTGCTGCTGCCGGTCGCAGTCGCGATCGCAGTCGTGGTGCTCGCGTCGAGCGGCCGGCCGATCCTCTATCGCGGTCGCCGCGTCGGCCGCGGCGGTCACTTCTTCGACATGCTCAAGTTCAGGACGCTCCGTCCCGGCGCTGAGGAACGAATCGGCCAGTACCTCGGCGAGGAGCTCGTCCGGCAAACCGAGGGCGAGCTCACCGGCGTCGGCCGCTTCCTGAAGGCGTCGCAGCTCGACGAGATCCCGCAGCTCTGGAACGTCGTGTGCGGGCAGATGTCGTTCGTGGGGCCGCGCCCGATTCGCCCGCGGTTCTTCGCCGAGCTCGCGCACGAGCTGCCGGCCTACTGGCAGCGCCTGGTCGTGCGCCCCGGATTGACCGGGTTCGCACAGGTGCGCCGCGGCTACGAGACGTCGATGGCGGAAAAGCTCGCGCACGACCTCGAGTGGATCGCCGACCGGTCGGTGCGGCTGTACCTGCGCACCGTCGTCTTCACGGGCGTGCGCGTCGTCCGGCAGTCCTTCGGTGCGCTGTGGAGCAGCCGCTAGATGTGCGGCATCTGCGGGATCGCCGCCGCACGCGGCGCCGTCGATCCAGAGCGGCTCGCTCGCATGTCCGCGACGCTCCTGCACCGGGGCCCCGACTCGGAGGGAACGCACCTCGACGGCCCGATCGGACTGGCGGCGCGACGCCTCGCGATCATCGACCTCGACGGCGGCGACCAGCCGATCGCGAACGAAGACGGCACGGTCGTGGTCGTGCAGAACGGCGAGATCTACAACCATCTCGAGCTGCGCGCGGAGCTCGAGCGCGCAGGCCATCGCTTCCGCACCCGCTGCGACACGGAGGTGCTCGTCCACGGCTACGAACAGTGGGGCGGCGGGCTCTGGGAGCGGCTGCGCGGGATGTTCGCGGTCGCGCTGCACGACGCCCGGTCGCGCACGCTCGTGCTCGCGCGCGACCCCTTCGGCATCAAGCCTCTCTACTACCGCGAGCACGGCGGCGAGCTGTCGTTCGCCTCAGAGCTGGACGCGCTGCCGACCGGCGAGCTCGACCTCGATGCGCTCGAGGCGTTCCTCGCGTTCAACGTCATCCCGGCGCCGTTCTCGATCTTCCGCGAGATCCGGAAGCTGCCGCCCGGACACACGCTGCGCTGGTCGGACAACCGTTCGTCGATCGAGCGGTACGCCCGGCCGGGCCCGCTGCCCGAGCGAACGGACGACGACGAGGCGGAGCTCGTCGAGGAGTGCCGGGCGCGCCTGCGCGACTCGGTGCGTGCGCACCTGATCGCCGACGTCCCCGTCGGCGTCCTGCTCTCCGGCGGCGTCGACTCGGGCGCACTGACGGCGCTCGCCGCGGAGGAGACGACTGACGCTGTTCGCACCTTCTCGATCGGCTTCGAGGAGTCGTCGTTCGACGAGCTCGCGGGCGCCCGTGCGGTCGCCGAGCGCTACGGGACCCGGCACCGGGAGCTCGTCCTACGGCCCGACGCGGCGTTGCTGCTGCCCGCGCTCGCGGACGCGTTCGACGAGCCGTTCGCGGACTCGTCGGCACTGCCGACGTATCTCGTCTCGAAGCTTGCAGCCGAGGACGTGAAGGTCGCGCTGTCGGGCGAGGGAGGCGACGAGCTCTTCGGCGGCTACTACACCTACGTCGCCGATCTGCTCGCGCAGCGTGTTGGGCCGGCCGCAGCGCTGCCTGCGCCCGGCTGTCGAGCTGCTGCCCTCGTCGAGTCGCAAGGCGAGCTTCGACTACAAGGCGAAGCGCTTCGTGCGCGCCGCGCACCTGCCACCGCTCGAGCGGCACCACGCCTGGAAGGAGATCTTCGCGCCCGAGGCCCGCGCCGAGCTCCTGCGGACGCGCGGTGCATCCGACCCGGTCGACGGCCTTCGTGCCCGCTTCGCCGAGACCGAGGGGCACGCGCTGCTCGCACGCCTGCAGGACGTCGACTTCGGCATCTACCTGGTCGACGACCTGCTCGTGAAGACCGACCGGGCGTCGATGGCCTGGTCGCTCGAGGCCCGCGTCCCGTTCATGGATCCGGCGGTCGCGAACTTCGCCTTCTCGCTCCCGACCGGACGCAAGGTCCGTGGCCTGCAGAAGAAGGTGCTGCTGCGGAAAGCTGTCGAGCCGTTGCTGCCGCGCGAAGTCGTCCACGGTCGCAAGCGCGGGTTCTCGATCCCGGCCGCGGCCTGGCTGCGCGGCGACCTGTTGCCGTTCGCCCGCGAGACGCTCTCGCCCGAGACGCTGCGCCGCCAGGGCTATCTGCAGCCGGACGCCGTCGGTCGCCTGCTCGAGCAGCACGCCTCCGGCCGCGAGGACCTGTCGCGTCAGCTGTGGGGGCTCCTCGCGTTCACCCTCTGGTACGAGCGGCATGTCGAAGGCGTCCGGCGCGACGCGCCGCTCGAGGGCGTCGTCGCGGCTCAGACGTAGTCGACGATCGGCAGCGCCGGGTCGGCGTCGAGGCACGCTGCGAGGAAGAGCGCAGCGCCGATGTCCCCGGTCCACAGGGTGACGCGGCCGCGGCCGCGCTCCTCGCGCCACCGCCGCACCTGCCCGGCCGCGTGCATCGCGAAGCGCCGTGCTCGATCGAGCCAGAGCTCGTCCTGGGTCCGCCCGAACACCTTCAGGAGCGCGAATCCGCTACCGGCCGTCCCGTGGCAGATGCCGGTCCCCTTCTCCATGCTCGGTGGCCCCGCCCGCCAGACGAGCTCACCCGCCTGTCGCAACAGCGGCTCGTCGAGGAACCCTGCCGCGCCCTCGGCGACGCCTGCCGCTCCGTGACACCACTGCGTGCGGATGCATCCGTCCCAGCCGACGAGGTCGTCCCCGACGGCCATCGGCCAGTTCGCGCAGCCGCCTTCGATCACCGCAGTCGCTGCGAGCGCGGCGGCACTCCCCGCCGGCAGCGACGCGACCTCGTCCGGCGGGAGGAGCCCGCGGCCGTCGAGCAGGATCTTCGTGTTCGACGCCAGGCCGTGCGACGCGCCCGGCGACTTTCCGTACGGTGGGTAGACCCAGTAGCCGTCGGCCTCGCGGCGCGCGAGCAGGACGGCGGCGGCTCGGCGCCAACTGGCGGCCCAGCGCTCCTCGCCGGTCGCAACGTGCAGCGCGCGGGCGGCGACCATCGTCCCTGGCGAGCCGGAGAAGAGCTCATTCGTCTGACAGTCCTCGTTCTCCACGACGCGCGCGTACAGGTCGTCGCGCAGCTCGGGCGACCCGTCGAGCAGGCACGCGACGAGCAGCGGGCCGGTCTCGCCCATGAAGAGGCTCGCGTGCGTCGTCACGGGCGGCTCGAGCCGCTCGGCCGTGTCGGGCGAGGCGCGCCAGGCGTCGAGCGCCCGGAGTGCGACAGCCGTCGGGTCGATCCGTGGCTCGGCAAGGCCGCGTCGCTGCAAGACGTCCAGACCCCACGCCGCGCCGGCCGCGCCCGTCGAGAGGCAGGTCAACGGCAGCTTCGCGTTGCCGCCCCAGTCGTCCCACGCATCGGCAGGCTTCCACAGCGCACCCCGGTCGTAGTGCATGTCGGCATCCGCGACCAGCTCGCGGATCGCGGCACGGGCGCCTACGACCGACCACGAGTCCTCGGTGACCGGCTCGTGCAGCTCAGGCGAGTAGATCGCCACGCGACGATCGTAAGAGGCGCGAGCCTGTAGCGTCGAGCGCATGAAGGTCTGGGTCGACTTCACGGCGAGCGCGCACCCGCTCGTGTTCCGCCCGCTCGTGCGGCTGCTCGAGCAGCAGGGGCACGAGGTCGAGATCACGGCGCGCGACTACGCACAGACGCTGCAGCTGATCGAGTCGCACGGCATGACGGCGACGGTGATCGGCCATCACGGCGGCCGCTCGTCGATCGGCAAGGCGCGACAGCTCCGCTCGCGTCTGAAGGCGCTGCGCGCCTTCGCGCGGCCGCGCGGCTTCGACCTCGCGCTGGCGCACGGGTCGCACGAGCTGACGATGACGGCGCACCGGCTGTCGATCCCGAGTGCGACGACGTTCGACTATGAGTGGGCGTGGCTGCAGCACCAGCTCGGCTGTCGGGCGGCGACGCGAGTCGTCGTCCCGGACTCGATCCCGGCAGAACGGCTGGCGCGGTACACGGCGGTGCCGCCGAAGCTCCGGCAGTACGTCGGCCTCAAGGAGGAGTACTACCTCTCCGACTTCGAGCCGGACCCGTCGGTGCTCGAGGAATTCGCGCTCGAGCCGGCACGCGTGCTCGTGGTGCTGCGCCCACCGCCCGACGTGTCGCTCTACCACCGGCACTCGAACCCACTCTTCCCGCAGACGCTCGAGCATCTCGGCCGCCGCGACGACGTGCATGCGTTCGTGATCCCGCGCACGGACGAGCAGCGTGACTTCGTGCGCTCGCTCGAGCTGCCGTCGGTGATCGTTCCCGACCGCGCCGTCGACGCGCAGAGCCTGATCGCGCTCGCGGACCTGGTCGTGTCGGCAGGAGGCACGATGAACCGCGAGGCGGCTGCGCTGGGCGTGCCGGTGTACACGACGTACGGCGGGCGCCTCGGCGGCGTCGACGAGCAGCTGATTCGCGCCGGTCGGCTGCGGCCGCTCACCGACCCGCGCGCGCTCGAGCTGCACAAGCGCGAGCCCGGAGCGGACGCTCGCGTCCGCCGCGACCCCCAGGACCTGCTCGACCTGCTGCTCTCAGCGCTCGACCAGTAGGCCGAGGACGGCGTCCCCGTAGCGCTCGAGCTTCGCCGGGCCGACGCCCGCGATCCCGGCCAGCTCGCCGAGTGAGGCGGGACGGACCGACGCGATCTCGTGCAGGACGCGATCGTGGAAGACGACGTAGGGCGGGACGCCGTCCTCGCGCGCCCGTTCGAGCCGCCACGCACGGAGGCGCTCGCCGAGCGGGGTCCACTCGGCACCGCCGCTCTTCGGTGCGGCCGCACCGCGGCCGTGCACACCGAGCTCCCGGAGGAACCGGCTCGGCCGCTTCGACCAGGTGAGGCGGAGGATGCGCCTGGCACGGGTGAGCCCGACGTAGAGCAGCCGCCGCTCCTCGGCGAGCTGGGCGGGCGTCTTGGCCTGGCGCGCCGGCAGCTCGTTCGCCTCGAGGCGCGGCAGGAAGACCGCGTCGAACTCGAGCCCCTTGGCCCGGTGCAGCGTCAGCAGGTGGACGCCGCGCGCCCCGTCGCCGCCCGGGTCGAAGCGCCGCTGCAAGTCGTCGACGAACGACGCCGCGTCCCCGTCGAACTCCTCCCCGAGAGCGACGAGGCGGGCGAGGTCGGCCTGGCGCACGAGCTCGCGCTCGCCGAGCGAGTCCGGCACCTGCTCGAGCCAGCCGGCCTCGAGCGCGGCTGCACGCACGGCCTCGCCCGCGGGCACACCCACAGCCCGCGCCAGCCGGCGCGTGAGGCGCCGCGCCGCATCGCGCCCGAGCAGCGACGCCCCCTGGAACGGGATCCGGGCGTCGTGCAGGAGCTCCTCGTAGTCGGTCAGCCGCGCGTTCGTCCGGCAGAGCACGGCCGCCTCCTCGAACTGGCAGTCGAGCGAGCGCAGCGCATCGACGAGGGCCGCGTTCTCCTCGTCCGTCGTGGCGAACCCACGCAGAACGGGCTCGGGGCCGGACGGGCGGGTCGCCCGCAGCACCTTCTCGGCGCCGCCGAGCTGCGGCACCAGCCGGTTCGCGAGCGTGAGCACCTCGGGCGTCGAGCGGTAGTTCTCCTCGAGGCGAACGACGAGGGCGTTCGGAAACCGGCGCGGCGTGCCGAGCAAGTGCTCTGGGCCGGCGCCGGTGAAGGCGTAGATCGACTGGTAGTCGTCCCCGACGACGCACAGGTCGTCCCGCTCGCCGAGCCACAGGTCGAGCAGCGTCCGCTGCAGGAGATTCACGTCCTGGTACTCGTCGACGGTGAAGGCGCGGTACTGCCCGCGGAAGACGGCGGCCGACGACTCGTCGTCCTCGAACAGTGCGACGGCGCCTTCCAGGAGATCCTCGAAGTCGAGCAGGCCGGCCGAGCGCTTGCGCTGCTCGTACTCCCGGTACACGCGGTGCATCAGGTCGGGCGGGATCGGCGGTGAGTGATCGCCGAGCTCGTCGACGTACCGGTCGGGCGGGACGCGGCGGTTCTTGGCCCACTCGACCTCACCCGCGAGGTCGGCTGCGGGCCGGAACCGGAAGGCACCCGGAAGCCGGTTGCCGATCTGGCGGAGCAGCAGCGCCTTCGACGGAAGGAGCTCGCCGACACGCTCGGGCGCGAAGTGCCTGAGCTGCCGCAGCGCGGCGGCGTGAAAGGTGCCGGCGCGGACGCGGGTCGACTCCGAGCGCGGCCAGCCGGGCGCGCAGCTCGCCGCCCGCCTTGTCCGTGAACGTGACGGCCATCAGCTCTCCGGCGGAGAACGTCCCGGACTCGACCTGGTGCGCGAGCCGACGCGTGATCGTCGTGGTCTTGCCGGAGCCGGCCCCGGCGAGGATGCACACCGGCCCGCGCACCGCCTCGGCGGCGCGGCGCTGGTCGGCGTTCAGCCCGTCGAGCGCTCCCACCGGGGCACCCTAGCCGGGCCCGCGGCGGACAATCGTTCCATTAGTGCATCGTGTCTTCGAGCACCGCTTCGGCGCCCGTGCGCACCGGCTCGCGCACGATCGCGTCGAGCCGGACGACCACGCCCGCAACGTCGCCGTCGTCGATGAGCCGCTCGAGCTCGGCGAGCTCGCCCTCGAGCCAATCCCGATCGACGGGTGCGTGGGCTGCGCGCATGATCTTCGGATGCGAGGTCGGGCCGACGGCCTCGTCGTCGTTCCAGAGCACCTCGTGCAGCTTCTCGCCGGGAAGCTCGCCCGTGAACGTGATCGGGATCTGCGACTCGTCCTTTCCGGAGAGCCGGATCATCTGCTGGGCGAGGTCGAGGATCCGCACCGGCTCGCCCATGTCGAGCACGTAGACCTGCCCGCGGCCGCCCATCGCTCCGGCCTGGATGACGAGCGAGGAGGCCTCCGGGATCGTCATGAAGAAGCGTGTCATCTCGGGATGCCGGACGGTCACCGGGCCGCCGCGCTCGATCTGGCGGCGAAAGATCGGGATCACCGAGCCCGACGAGGCGAGCACGTTCCCGAACCGGACTGCGACGAAGCGCGTGTCGACCTCGGGCCGTCGCGCGAACGACTCGACGATCCACTCGCACAGCGCCTTCGACTGGCCCATCACGTTCTTCGGGTTCGCGGCCTTGTCCGTCGAGACGAGGACGAAGCGCTCGATCCTCGCCTCGACCGCGGTCTCGACGAGACGCCGCGTCGCGAAGACGTTGTTGCCGACGGCCTGCAGCGGGTTCGTCTCGAGCATGCCCACGTGCTTGTACGCGGCTGCATGGAACACGACCTGCGGCTGGAAACGCTCGAACGCCTGTTGCATCTTCGCGCGGTCGCCGCAGTTCGCGAGGATCGGGATCGCTGCGGCGAAGTCGCGTTCGCCGACCAGCTCGCGTTCGATCTCGAAGAGCGGCGACTCGCTCTTGTCGACGAGCACGAGCCGTGCCGCGCCGAGGCGGGCCAGCTGGCGGCAGAGCTCGCTCCCGATCGAGCCGCCGGCACCGGTCACGAGCACCGTCTTGTCGCGGACATACGCGGCGACGGCGCCGAGATCGACGTCGACGGGCTGGCGGCCGAGCAGGTCCTCGACCTGCACCGGGCGGATCTGCCCGGCCAGGTTGAGGTCGCCGGCGATCAGCTCGTGGAGCCCCGGCAGCGTCTTGACCGGGACGCGCTCGGCCCGGCAGGTCTCGACGATGCGCTGCCGCACGCCGCCGGGAGCCGACGGGATCGCGATCAGCACCTCGTCCGGCTTGTTGTCGCGCAGCACGTGCTGCAGGTCGTCGGTCGTCCCGAGGACCCGCACGCCGTGCAATCGGAGATTCTTCTTGCGCGGATCGTCGTCGACGAGACCGATCGGCGTGTAGTGCAGATTGCGGTTGCGCTGGAGCTCGCGGATAAGCAGCTGCGCGGCGTCGCCCGCGCCGACGATCAGCACTTCCCTGCCGCGCGCGACGACGCCCGACTGCGGCCGCTCGATCAAGGACCGGGCCAGCAGGCGGGTGCCCGCGACGAACGCCAGCAGCAGGAGGAAGTCGAGCGCGGCGACCCCGCGCGGCAGCCTCGACGTCGTCTCGGGCGGGAACGCGTAGAGCACGAGGTACGTCAGCGCCGACGCCACCGTGACACCGCGCGCGGCGCCCCACATGTCGCGCGTCGAGACGTAGCGCCACCAGCGGTTGTAGAAGCCGAAGAGCACGAACGTCGCGAGCTTGATCCCGATGACGAGCGCGATCACGTCGAGGTCGAGCAGGTGCCGGTAGTAGACCGGCGTCGACTTGTCGAACCGGAGGAAGAACGTGAGGCGCCACGCCGCCGCGATCAGGACCGCGTCGAAGACGAGCTGCCAGATCCGGTGCCGGTTGATCGAGAAGCTCTTCACGAGGCGACGAGTTGGTGCGCGCTCTCGAGCACCGCCGCGACCTGCTGCTGCTGCCCCTCGGTGATCCCGGCCCAGAGCGGCAGGTTCAGGTTCTCGCGCGCCGCCTTCTCGGTCTCCGGGAAATCGCCCTCCGAGTAGCCGAGGTAGGCCAGCGCAGGCTGTAGGTGGAGCGGCGGCGAGTAGAACACCGCGTGGCCGATCTCCGCCGCGGTCAGCGCCGCCGAGAAACGGTCGCGGTCGGGCGAGCGCACGCAGAACTGGTGGTAGACGTGACCGGGATGGTCCGACGGGACCTCGACCAGGCCGGAGAGGAGCTCGCGATAGCGAGCGGCGGCCTCACGCCGCTGCTCGTTCCAGGCGTCGATGTGGCGCAGGAAAATGCGCAGGAACGAGGCCTGCAGTGCGTCGAGCCGTGAGTTGTAGCCGACGTAGAGGAACTCCTTCTTCGCCGCCGATCCGTGGAACCGGAGCATCCGCAGGCGCGCCGCAAGGTCCGCGTCGTTGACGGCGATCAAACCGCCGTCGCCGAGCGCGAAGAGATTCTTGGACGGGAAGAAGCTGAATGTGGACACGACACTCGAGCCGATCCCGCGGGCGCCGAACGCCTGCGCGGCGTCCTCCACGATCGTCGGCCCGATCTGCTGCAGCTCGGCGAGCGGCGCAGGACGTCCGAAGAGGTGCACCGGCACGATCGCCTTCGTGCGCGCGGTCACGCGACTCGCGACATCGGCGGGGTCGAGGTTCATCGTCGCCGGATCGATCTCGGCGAAGACAGGCGTCGCGCCGCGGCGCGCGATCGCCTCGGCGGTCGCGTAGAACGTGAAGGACGGACAGATCACCTCGTCGCCCGGGCCGATCTCGAGCGCGTCGAGCGCGAGCACCAGGGCGTCGGTCCCGTTCGCGCAGCTGACGCAGTCGGCGACGCCGAGGTGCTCGGCCGCTTCACGCTCGAAGGCCTCGACCTCGGGCCCGAAGATGAAGCGCCCGGTGTCGAGAGTCTTCGCGAACGCAGCCTCGAGCTCGGCGCGAAGCGGCGCGTACTGCGCCGGAACGTCCACGTGGGGGATCTTCACGACCGGAGGATGGTACCCCGGCGGCGAGCGAGCTTGCGCACGACGATCAGCGCGACGAGCGCGACCACGGCGGCCGCGACTGCGTAGTCGACGAACCGGAAGTCGCGGTGGAAGGTGTCCCAGCTCGCTCCGAGGCCCCAGCCCACCCCGGCCAGCGCGAAGCACCAGACGGCGTTGCCCACCAGCGTGAGCGCGTTGTAGCGAAGCCAAGGACTGCCGAAGGCGCCCGCGGGGATCGAGACGAACGAGCGTGCGACGGGCGTGATCCGTCCGACGAGGACCGCCCAGGAGCCCCACCGGTCGAACCACCGCTCGGCCCGCTGCAGGCGTTCGCGGCTCAGGTGCAGCCACCCGCCGCGGCGCTCGAGCAGCGCCCGGCCGCCGCGCACGCCGACCCACCAACCGGCGATCGAGCCGAGCTGATAGCCGAGCACGCCGGCCGCCACGACGGCGATGTAGGCGCCGACCCCGCTGGTGTGCGAGCCGAGGACGTCGACGCGATGCGTGAGTGCTCCGGAGGCCAGAGCACCTCCGTACAGCATCACGAGCTCGCTGGCCGCCGGGAACACGGCGTCGATCGCCATCAACACGAAGATCGCGAAGACGCCGTAGTGCGCGAGGAACGACGTCACGGCGCGACCTTGAACGCGAACGACACCCGGAGGTCCGACGTCCCGACGGTGCTGGACGCGAACACGTGTGCAACGTACATGCCCGCCGGCGCGCGGGCGCCGCCCACCCGTGTGCCGTCCCAGGTAATCGACTCAGGGCCGGCGCCGAGCTGCACCGCCGGCAGGTCGCGCACGACGACACCCCCCACCGTCTCGATCCGCAGGCGGACGGAGGCGGCCCGGTCGAGCTCGAAGCGCACAGTCGTGGTGCCGCGCGCGTGCGCCGGGGCGACGAGGTCGTGGATCGTCCGGTCGACGCGGAACGCGCGGTCGATCGTGGACGCACGACCGAGGTCGTCGGTCGCCGAGACGTTCCAGTGCCACTGGCCCTCGACGTCGAAGGCCGAGACCGCGGTCGTGTAGGTGCCGGGCGTGTGCGCGACCGCAGCTTCGAGCACGCGGGGCACCCCGTCCGGCCCGACGAGCTCTGCGGTGACCGTCGACGGCCGCACGAGCTTGTACGTCAGCGTCTCCTCCGTCGCGTTCGCGTCGCCGTTGACGAGCGGCACGGGCACCGGCGGCGCGTAGACGCCGAAGTACTCGACGAGCAGCGCCTCGCCGACCGCACGCTCACCGGCCGCGTCGCTCGGTCGGTTCAGCAGCCGTCCGTCGAACGCCGCCGTCACGGCACCGCCCGACTCGACTGCACAGGCCGAGACGGCGCCGAGTCGCACGAGCGTCTGCGCCAGCTCGAAGCTCGTCATGCCGACGCTGTAGCCCGGGCGATCGCCGTCGACCACGACGAGGAGCAGGCGGCCGTCGGCGAGCTGCCCGACCGCGGCACGCGCGTCTCGCTCCGCGATCTGGCTGCTCGCGAAGTCCTCGCCGTTGCGGAAGATCGCCTTGCCCGCGCGCACAAGCACCGGGCCGCCGCCGAGCGCGGACACCATCCCGGTCCAGGCGGGCCGAAGCAGCAGCCGTGTCGTCACGGTCGTGCCGACGCGCGCCTCGGCCTGGAGCGGCGCGACCGCTGAGCCGGTCGCCTGCAGGATCGCGCCGTCGGGCGGGATCGGCTCGCCGCCGCCGGATCCGGTCGCCGCGACGACGGCCTGCAGGTCGGCGCCGGGGAGGGCGGCAGGGAACGGCTCGAGCACGACCTCGGCGGAGCCGCTCACCACGGGGGCGACCGGGCCGTACGCCGGCGTGAGCAGGACGACCTGGTTCCGCGCGGGCACCTGGTTGACGCCGGTCAGCGGCCGCCGCTGGCCGGTGCCCCTCCAGTCGCCGGCGAACGACACCCGGTCGACGTGGAGCACACCGGCCGCGTCGACCCCGAGCGACGAGCGGAACGGCAACGGTGTGTGCTGGAGCGCCCCGCCCTGGATCAGGACGCCCGCGGGGAGATCGGCCTTCCCTGCCGGAAAGTCGCCGTTGATCCCGACGACCGTGGCCGCCGGTGCGAGCCCGCGCTCGATCCGCGTCAGCCGGTCTCGCCCCCCCGTCAGCGTGCCGCGGGCGAGCACCGGGGCGAGGGTGTAGAGACCGTTCTCGTCTCCGGGCCGCGGTGCCGTGATCACGGTGAGCGCGACCGGGCCGTGCAACGTGAACTGGACGGCCGGCGCGACCGTGACGCCCGGGAGCAGCGCCTCGGGCGGTGCCGCGCGGCCCGTCGGAGAGAGCGTCGCGGCGACGAGCGCGGCCAGGGCGAGGCGGCGGAGCATGACCCCGCTCGAGACTACCTCGGGCACCGGCTCGCTCCTGCAATAGTCCGGGAGATGGGGGTCGCGCACTGGGACGAGGTCGAGTTCCACCGCGCCGCCAAGGGCGAGATCGACGCGGCGTGGCAGCGGCTCGGCGCGACCGCGGGCGCCCAGGGTGTCGGCGTCAACCGCATCCGCGTCGCACCGGGGATGCTCCCGACGCCGCCGCACTCGCACGGCGCGTCGGAGGAGATCTACTTCATGCTCGCAGGCAGCGGCCTCGCGTGGCAGGACGAGGCGGTGCACGAGGTCGGGCCCGGCGACTGCGTCGTCCAGCGTGCAGACCGCTTCGAGCACACGTTCAAGGCAGGCCCCGACGGCCTCGAGTACCTCGTGTTCGGGACGAACCATCCGACCGAGTTCGGCTGGCTGCCCCGCTCCGGGGCGGTCAGGCTCGGCTGGCCGTGGGTCGAAGGACGCACCGACGATCCGTGGGACGTCGAGGCGCAGGCGGAGCCGCTCGTTTTCGGCGAGCCCGCCCCGCGGCCGCCGAACATCTCGTCGCTCCAGCCCGGCGACCGGTGGCGCCAGCTCGGGGCCGACGGCGGAGCGAGCCAGACCGGCCTCACGTGGCTGCAGGTCGCCGCCGGGCGGCTGAGCGGCCCGCCGCACTGCCACTCGGCGGACGAGGAGGTCTTCGTCGTGCTCGAAGGCGAAGGAACGCTCGAGCTCTGGCCGTCACCGGTGGCAGAACAGGACGGCCTCGGGCGCGAGGACGAGCCGGTGCGCGCCGGCCACGTCGTCGCCAGACCGCCCTCGACCGGCGTCGCGCACGCCTTCCGCGCAGGCCCGGGCGGCCTGACACTCCTCGCCTACGGGACGAACCCGCCGAACGACGTCTGCTACTACCCGCGCTCGAACAAGATCTACTGGCGCGGCGTCGGCGTGATCGGCCGGATCGAGTCGCTCGCCTACCGCGACGGCGAGCCCGACGACTGGGGCTGATGCTTGATCGGGAATGAACGTGGATGCCCGGCGCGCGAAAGCCAAGCGATGCAAGGACGCAGGGAGCCCCGATAGCCGAAGCTATCGGGGCGACGGAGGACGCAGCAGCGCGCAGGCTTGCAGCCGCCGGGCGCCGCGACGGCATTCCCGATCAAGCATCTAGATTGACGGTGTGAGCCGCACCGACCTCGTCGAGGGGCTGATGGCCCGGTTCGCGCAGATCCCGCGCGAGGCGGTGCTGAAGGAGGACCTGCTCCGCACGGGGATCGCGTTCGAGGACTCGGCGCTCACCGACAACCTCGACGGCGAGGTCAAGCCGAAGTCGTACTTCATCTTCTCGTTCGACCAGAAGCCGCTGACATCGCTCGGCGAGGCCGCGCGGCGAAGGCCGCCCGAGGAGATCGCCCTCACCGGCGGCCCGTACGAGCTGCGCCGCACCATCGTCTCGGTCCGCGTCAATCCCGATTCGCCGTACCGCGTCGCACTCGGCGACGACGGCGCGCTTCGGCTGGCCCTCGACGGCCGGCCGGTCGCCGACGTCGGCCTGCCGCCGATGCCCGAGTACTACCGGCACACGCTGGCGAACGGCAAGACGGTGCTGGAGACGGCGCCCACGATCCAGTGGGGCTACCTGATCTACCTGACCGTGCTGCGGCTCTGCCAGTACTTCGGGGCGAAAGAGGAGTGCGGCTTCTGCGACATCAACCACAACTGGCGGCAGCACAAGCAGGAAGGCCGTCCGTATACCGGAGTGAAGCCGGTCGACGACGTGCTGGAGGCGCTCGCGCTGATCGACCGCTACGACACCGACCGTTCGTCGAAGGCGTACACGCTGACCGGCGGCTCGGTCACGAGCACCGTCGACGGCCTCGCCGAGGCGGACTTCTACGGCCGCTACGCGCAGGCGATCGAGGAGCGCTTCCCGGGTCGCTGGATCGGGAAGGTCGTCGCACAGGCGCTGCCGCGGGCGGACGTGCAGCGATACAAGGACTACGGCATCTCGATCTACCACCCGAACTACGAGGTGTGGGACAAGCGCCTGTTCGAGCTCATCTCACCGGGCAAGCAGCGTTACGTCGGCCGCGAGGAGTGGCATCGACGGATCTTCGACGCAGCCGAGGTGTTCGGGCCCCGCTACGTGATCCCGAACTTCGTCGCGGGTGTCGAGATGGCGGAGCCCTTTGGGTTCAAGACGGTCGACGAGGCGATCGCGTCGACGACGGAAGGTCTCGACTACTTCATGAGCCGCGGCATCACGCCCCGCTTCACGACGTGGTGCCCCGAGCCGACGACCCCGCTCGGTCGCGACAACCCCGACGGCGCGCCGCTCGAGTACCACATCAGGCTGCTCGAGGCCTATCGCGAGACGCTCGAACGCCACGACCTGAAGCCGCCGCCGGGCTACGGCGTGGCCGGCGCGGGCAACGCGGTCTTCTCCGTGAGCTCGTTCATGGACACGCTCGCGCCCGAGACGGTCACCGTCGAGGAAGCGGTCCCTGTATGAGACGTAGGCTGGACGGAGTCTCACAAGAAGCGAAGGCCCCGGCTTTGCCGGCGCCGGAGCGGGAATTGAGCCAGCGGATCGACACCGCCGAGGCAAGGTCGTTGTGGCTGGAAGCCACCGACGACGAGCTGAAGCGGCGCGCGCAGGAGGTCCGGGCGCGCTACCACGACCCGAGCCGCGCGACGTACATGGTGATGCGCATCGTCAACTACACGAACGTGTGCGTCGCACAGTGCGACTACTGCGCGTTCTACGTCCTGCCGAACCAGCAGGGGGGCTACGTCCTCTCGCGCGACGAGGTGTTCGCGAAGATCGACGAGCTCCTCACGGTCGGCGGCGATCTGGTCGCGTTCAACGGCGGCTTCAACCCGAAGCTTCCACTCGACTTCTACTGCGACCTCTTCACCGCCGTGCGCGAACGGTACGGCGACCGCATCGAGTTCTACGCCCTCACGGTCGCGGAGTTCGTGTACCTCGCCGACCGCGCGGGGCTGAGCCACGCCGAGGCGGCAGCGCGGCTGCGCGACGCGGGTGTGCACTGGGTGACGGGAGGCGGCAGCGAGATCCTCACCGAGGACTTCCGCAAGCGCCACGCGAAGTTCAAGTACACCGTCCGCGAGTACCTGGACGCGCAGCGCGCGATCGTCGAGAGCGGCATGCGGACGACCGCGACGATGGTGATCGGCTTCGACGAGACGCTAGAGGAGCGCCTCGAGCATCTGGAACGGACCCGGGCGTTCCAGGACGAGTGCAATCGCGACGGCCACGACGGCCTGTTCTCGTTCCTCTGCTGGACCTACAAGCCGTACGGCACGGCGCTCGGCGGACGGGAGATCGACGCGCGCGAGTACTGGCGGCACATCGCGCTGTCGCGGATCTTCCTCGACAATGTCCCGCACGTGCGCACGTCCGTCCTGACGCAGAACGAGGACGCCTTCCGCGCACTCGAATACGGCGCCGACGACTTCGACCTCCCGATCGAGGACGAGGTCACCCAGAAGGCGGGCGCACGGATCGATCTCGACCTCGAGGGCCTGCTCGCCGTGCCGAGATCCCTCGGGTACACGGTCGAGTATCGGCGCGCCGAGCGGCCGTCGGTGGTTGAACGGCGACCGGCCGGGGCAGTAAGTTCGGGCTGACGTCCAGCACAGGGAGGGTGGGCATGACGCGCACGATCGGAATCGTCGTCGTTCTCGGGCTCGCGATCGCGGCTGCAGGCTGCGGCGGGAGCGGCAAGAAGGCGTCGTCGCCCGCCACGACGTCGAGCTCCTCGAGCTCCAGCACCGCGACCAACTCCTCGTCCTCCTCGTCCAGCTCCTCGAGCTCGTCCTCGTCAAGCTCCTCGAGCTCGAGCTCGTCCACGTCGTTCGGCTCGGCAAAGAACTGCCAGCAGCTCCTCTCGCTCGGCCAGAAGATGTCGGCCGCGGTCGCTGCGGCGAGCGGAAACGGGACCTCGAGCATCGACGCCGAGGCGAACGCCCTCTCCCAGATCGCCAACGCCGCGCCGTCGGAGATCCGCAATGACTTCAAGACCTTCGCCGCGGCGTTCTCGACGTACGCCGGGGCGCTCAAGAAGGCCGGCTACAAGCCCGGCTCGACACCCAGCGCCGCGCAGATCGCCTCGATCGCCGCCGCGGCGCAGCAGTTCGGCTCGCCGAAGCTGAAGGCGGCCGAGACGCACCTGTCGGCGTGGGCGCACAAGAACTGCGCGGGGCTGACGCCGAAGGGTTAGACCGTCGCCTCGGCGGCGACGAACCTGAGCTCCGGGACCTCGTCGAGCTCGCCGACGTCACGGGCGAGCTCGAGGAACGTGTAGAGGCCCGCGCGCTCACGCGGACCGAAGCGGTAGCGCAGCTTCTCGAAGTACCGCGCGAGAAAACCTGGCGGGTAGCCGTAGCGCTCGGCTGACGAGAACGCGAGCTGCTCCGGCTCCGCGCGCGCCGCACGAACCGAGGCGACGAGCGCCTCCTCGAGCTCGGCGAGGCCGGGGTGAGTCGGCTCGGGAGCCGCCCACACCGCGAACACCATCGGCAGGCCGGTGCGCTCGAGCCACAGCCGGCCGAGGTCGTGGTGCGGCGTCGGATCCTCGAAGGCCGAACGCAGCGCCGCGTCGCCGATCAAGAGCTGCGCCTCGGCGTCGCCGCTCGCAAACGCTTCGAGCGGCAGGTGCTCAGCGTCCGGGAGGAGCACGCGGGTCAGGACGACCGAGGTCGCCGACTCGGGCGTCACCGCGATCGTGCGAATGCGTTGCAGCGGCGTCTTCGAGATCAGCTGGATCGACTCCACCGCTCCTTCGCTCGAGACACACAGCCTCGGCAGCAGGCGCAGGTGATCCGCCTCCCGCGCGTACGCGATCGACGAGATCGGCGCGACGTCGAGCTCGCCGGCGATCAACTTGCGATTGAGCTCCGTCGGCACGCCGACGATCTCCTCGACGTCGGCGTCGAGCCGGAAGAAGACGGGCGCCATGTTGACGTACCCGATGCGTCCGAGGCGGACTGACATCAGCCGGCGCGGTCCACGACGGCGACCGTGAGGGCCTCGAGCTCTTCGCGATAGCGCTCCGAGCGGAGATGCGAACGGGCAGCGGCCGCGTAGCGCAGGGCGGCGTCGCGCGAACGGCCGAGCGCATCCGTCGATGCGACCCGGACGAGCGCCCCGTCGAGCGGGCCGCCGGCGAGTGCCTGCCGAACCATGTCGTCCTGCTGCGCGGCCAGGAGCAGCGGCATCGTCGGCGTTCCCTCGCGCAGGTCGGTCCCAGGGATCTTGCCGGTCTCCTGCGTCTGGCCGGCGCAGTCGAGAATGTCGTCGGCGATCTGGAACGCGATGCCCAGGTTGACGCCGTACTCGCCTAGGCGAGACTCGCCTGAGGAGCCGAGCAGGCACGCGGCCTCGATCAGCTTCGCGGTCTTGAGCCGGCAGCGCGCGATGTAGGCGTCGAGCGTCGTGTCGGGGTCGTGCGTCTGCAGGCGCTGCATCGCCTCGCCGCGCGCGAGGTCGAGCGCAGCGTCCGCGAGCGTCTGCACGGCCCGACGGTCGCCCGTCTCGGCGAGCACCGCGAAGGCGCGGGCATAGAGATAGTCGCCCGCCGACTTCGCCGCTTCCGCACCGAACACCGACCACGCCGCCGGCATTCCGCGACGCATCCGCGCACCGTCGACCAGATCGTCGTGGACGAGCGTCGCCATGTGGACGAGCTCGACCGCGACGCCCGCTGCCACGGGCGGCGTCCCGTCAGACGTGAGAAAGCAGAGCAGCGGACGCAGGCGCTTGCCGCCAGCGGCGAGCGCCTCGCCTGCGACCTCGCGCACGAGCCCCGCACGCGCGGATACCGCACGGTCGAGCCCCGCCTCGACCTCCGCCATGTACGCGGCCACGCCGGGTGTCGCGTGGACCGCTGCGAGCTGGCTCATACCCGCTCCGGCGTCGGCAAAGCCGATGCCTCCGCTCTCGAGGAACCTCCGTCGAGCCTACGGTTCATTCGGCGATCCCGGTGTGGAGGGCGACGATCGACGCGCCGAAGAGCCTGAACTCGACCTCCCCGAAGCCGGCTTGCTGCAGGCGGCCGACGAGCTCCTCGGCACTCGGGAACCGCTTCACCGACGCGGGCAGGTAGCTGTAGGCCGAACCGCCGGGCAGGAGCTTCCCGAGCAGCGGCACGATGCGGTCGAACCAGAGCGAGTAGAAGGGGCGTGCGACGCCGCGCGGCTGCGTGATCTCGAGGATCGCAAGCCGGCCGCCCGGCTTCAGCACCCGCCTGAGCTCCCGGAGTGAGAGGTCGAGATCGGCGACGTTGCGCACGCCGAAACCGACCGTGGCCGCGTCGAACGTCGCGTCGGCGAACGGCAGCGCGAGCAGGTCTCCCTGCACCCACTCGAGCGGCGCCTTGCGGCGCGCGCGGGCGAGCATGCGCTCCGAGAAGTCGAGCCCGGTGACGCGATCCGCGCCGGCCTTGAGATCGGCGATCGCCAGATCGCCGGTGCCGCACGCCGCGTCGAGCACGCGGTCGCCTCTGCGCACTGCCGCCTCGGCCGTGTGGCGCCGCCAGCGGACGTCGAGCCCCGCGGTCATCACGCGGTTCATCACGTCGTAGACCGGCGCGATGCGGTCGAACATCGCACGGACGGCGTCCGGTGCCAGGGTCACGACTGTCCCCAGCGCGCGACGAGCGTGTTCGCGAGGCCGAGCTGATCGAGGATGCGTCCGACGATGAAGTCGACGAGGTCGTCGACGCTCGATGCACCGTGGTAGAAGCCCGGCGCGAGGAAGAGGATCGTGGCGCCGGCCCGCCGGAGGGTCAGCATGTTCTCGAGGTGGATCGACGAGAGGGGTGTCTCGCGCGGGCACACGATCAGCTTGCGCTCCTCCTTCAACGCCACCGACGCTGCGCGGTGCACGAGATTCTGCATCGCTCCGGAAGCGATCGTGCCGAGCGTCCCCATCGAGCAGGGGCAGATCACGTACGCGTCGACCTGGGCCGACCCGGACGCGAAAGGCGCCCGCCAGTCGTTCGACTCGTAGACCGTGACCTTGTCGCCGGCGCCTTCCGTGAAGCGCGCGAGCACCTCGTCGCGCGAGAGCCGGGCGTCGCCGTACAGCTCGGTCGCCAGCACCTCGATCGCGGCGCCGGAGATCGACACCCCGACTTCGCAGTCGGCCGAGGACAGCGCCTCGAGGAGCCGCCGCGCGTACGGCGCGCCGGACGCGCCCGTGATGCCGAGGAAAATCCGCATTCGCGCCGTTCAGGTTACGTCGCGGCAGGCGGATGCGGCGCGGGTTACTTGCCGCCCTTGGACGCTTCGAGGAAGGCCGCGAGCTGGGCCAGCCTGGCATCGCCGAGATCCTGGAACGACGGCATCGGCGAGCCCGGGTTCACGCAGGACGGACATTTCAGATGGCTGATCTGGAACTCGACGCCCTTGTTCTTCGTACCCTCGGCCGTCAACTCCGGTGCACCGGCAAAGCCGCCGCCGATCCCTTCGTAGACGTGACAGTTCGCGCAGCCGACGACGGCGAACAACTTCGCGCCCGCGATCGCCTGCTGGTTGTTCTCGAAGTGCTGCTTCTTCGCCCAGGTCGGCACGAGCGCCTTGAGCTCGCTGCCCAGGGCTTCCTTCGCAGTCGCGCCCTTGTACGTGAGCACGCCCATCGAGATGACGACGAGCACCGCCGCGACGAGCGCGACCGGCCGGCGGGTGATGCGCCGCTCGGGCCGCACGTCGATGAACGGCAGTGCCAAGAGCAGGACGAGGCAGATCGTCGGGATGCCGATCGTGCCGAGCAGCACCGAGTTCGGCCACTTGAAGATCCGGAGCAGATAGAAGAGGAAGTAGAAGTACCAGTCGGGGCGCGGCACGAAGTTGATCGTCCCTGGGTCCGCCGGCGCGTCGTAGAGCTTGCCGAGCCAGCCCGTCTCGATCGTGTGGTGGTTGCCCGGCGTCGAGTAGCGCCAGACGATCGCGAGCCCGATGATCACGCTGACCACGACCAGCGACATCACGGTGTCGTGGAACATCGCGTACGGGAAGAACGGCTTCCCGCGCTCCTTGACGTCCTCCTTGTACTGCTGGAAGACGCGCCGGCGCTCGACGATGCGGTCGCTAGCCACGGGCGTCCTTGCGCAGGCTCGGGTTGACCAGGCCGGCGCGACCGCCGTTCTGCGGCGCGGCCTCCAGCGGACCGGTGCCCGCCGCTTCCTTCGACCACGGCGGCGACGTGACGCCGAGCCGGATCACGAGGTACAGGTGCAGGCCGATGAGCGCGAAGATCGCACCCGGGATCAGCAGCATGTGGATCGAGTAGAAGCGCGGCAGCGTGTCGGGGTTGATGTACGTGCCGCCCTGCAGGAACTGCGCGAGGAAGGGCCCGAGGAACGGGGCGGTGCCGTTGATGTTGACGCCGACGATCGTCGCCCAGTAGGACGTCTGGTCCCACGGCAGCAGGTAGCCGGTGAAGCCCTCACCGAGGCCCATCGCCAGGAGCAGCACGCCGATGATCCAGTTCAACTCGCGGGGGTACTTGTAGGCGCCGAACAGGAACACGCGGCCCATGTGCATGAACATGAGGATGATGAAGACGGATGCGCCCCACTTGTGCATCCCGCGCACGAGCCAGCCCGCCCACACGTCGTTCGTGATGTGCTGGATCGACGAATACGCGTCCTTCGGGTCCGGCTTGTAGTACATCGCGAGGATCACCCCGGTCAGCGCCTGCACGAGGAACGCGGTCAGGGTGGCCGAGCCGAGCGTCGTGAACCAGTTGACGTCGCCCGGGACCTTCCGGAAGAGGAAGTACTTGATGCCGCCCACGAGCCCGGACCGCTCTTCCAGCCAGTCGAGCGGGTACAGGATCGCCTCCTGCAGCTGCTGTGACCGTGTGAGCCTGCGCGTCGCCATCGTCGCTCGCCTAGTGGGGTGGCTGCACCGGATACAGCCAGGACTCGATGCCGTTGACGTGCTCGCCCGGGAACGAGAAGGCCCACTTGTGGATCTCCGCGGTCGCGCCCGTGCCGTCGACGTGCGACACCGAGAACGGCTTGCCGACGAAGAGGTTGCCGTTGCGGATCGAGAACGCGTACCGGTCGAGCGCGCGGACCGGCGGACCGGCGGTGCGGTTGCCCTCGGTGCTGTACTGGCCGCCGTGGCACGGGCAGCCGAACCCGGCGATCGCGATCGTCGGGATCAGCGTCACGTCATTGAAGTGCTTGGTGTTCGCCTCGTCGAGCAGGCCGTTCGGCTGCACCGGGCAGCCGAGGTGCGCGCAGTGGTTCGAGAGGATCGTGAAGCTCGGCAGGCCCTTGAGCTGCCCGTTGTAACGAACGTACGCGGTGCGGCGTGAGACCTCGCCGGCCGCCGGGTCGGTGAACCACGTCGCGACGACGAACTTGTCCTGCGGGTAGTCGGAGAGCGGCCCCAGGTTGTGGTCCTTCGAGCCCTGCTTGAGGAACGCCGGCGCGACCATGAAGCCGAGCGCGGGTGCCGTGACGAGCCCTCCGATCACGCCACCCAGCCCGAGCGTCGACAGCTCGAGGAACTTCGAACGCGGGAAGCGCTCCTCGGCCGTCGGCGGCGGCAGGGTCGCGTCTTCGGCGGCGCCGGCGCGAACGGGCCCGCCCCGTTCCGGCTCCACCTCGGGCACCTCTGCGAGCTGGGTGCCGGCGGTCAGGTCGCGCACCCAGAGAAACGCGAAAGCGAGCGCGACGATCGCGCCGAGCCCGGCGATCCACCAGGAGATGATCAGCCCGACCAGCAGCACGACGACGCCGACGGCGAAGCCGACCGGCCACAGGCTCGGTCCCGGGACGTGCGGGTGTTCGGCTTGGGGTTGCAACGGCTAGGGCAGATCTAACCGGGACAAGCGGACGCCGGTCAACGTCGTAACAAGGTGCGCGAACTCTGACGGATCGCCCCGTTCCCTGCTTGAGGAACCGCGGCCAGCCCGTACTCGGCCCAGCGGCGGTCGACGAGCTCGCGCACGTCGGCGCTCATCTCGATCTCCGGCGGCCACTCGCGGGCCCCCTCGGCCGGGCTCTTCGCCGTCGCGTCGATCCCGATCTTCCCGCCCAGGAACTGGAGCGTCGGCGCATGGTCGAGGTGGTCGAGCGGCCCTTCGCTGATCAGCACGTCCCGCTTCGGGTCGACGTTCGCACCGGCGTAGAAGAGCACCTGCTCGTAGTCGTGAACGTCGACGTGCGCGTCGACGACGACGATGCCCTTGGTCAGGCTGAGCAGGCCGAGGCCCCAGAGCGCGTGCATGACCTTGCGCGCGTGGCCCGGGAAGCTCTTGCGGATCGACACGATCACCAGGTTGTGGAACGCGCCTGCCACCGGCAGGTCGTAGTCGACGATCTCGGGCACGCTCATCCGGATCGCCGGCAGGAAGATCCGCTCGGTCGCCTTTCCGAGCCACGCGTCCTCCTGCGGCGGCTTGCCGACCACGATCGACGGATAGATCGCCTCGCGCCGCATCGTCAGCGCGGTGACGTGGAACACCGGGAACGGCTCGGCAGGCGTGTAGTACCCGGTGTGGTCGCCGAACGGCCCCTCGGCCGTCAGGTCGCCCTGCTCGACGTAGCCCTCGAGCACGATCTCGGCGGTTGCCGGCACCTCGAGGTCGACGCTGACGCACTTGACGAGCTCGACCGGCGCATCGCGCAGGAAGCCGGCGACCATGAGCTCGTCGATGTGCTTCGGAAGCGGCGCGCTGGCCGAGTACGCGCTGACCGGGTCGAGCCCGAGCGCGACGGCCACCTCGAGCCGCCCCTCGCTGAACATGAAGTCGGCCCGTCCGTCCTTGTGCAGCTGCCAGTGCATCGCGGTCGAACGCGGTCCGAGCACCTGCATCCTGTACATGCCGACGTTCCTGCTGCCGGTGCGGGGGTCGCGGGTGATCACTGCCGGCAGCGTGATGAACGGTCCCGCATCGCCCGGCCAGCACGTCATCACCGGCAGGGCGCCGAGGTCGACGTCGTCGCCGCGCAGGACCACCTCCTGGCACGCGCCGCTCCGCACGACCTTCGGCCGGGAGTCCGCGATCGACTTGAGCAGCTTCAGGCCGCGCACCTTCGCGGCGAGACCTTCGGGCGGCTGCATCTCGAGCACCTGGGAGAGCTTCTCGGCGACGTCGTCGAGCCGCTCGACGCCGAACGCGAGGCACATGCGCCGTTCCGTGCCGAACTGGTTGATCAGCAGCGGATGGGTCGAGCCCTTCGGCCGCTCGAAGAGGAGCGCCGGGCCCCCGGCCCTCACCGTGCGGTCGACGATCTCCGTGATCTCGAGGCGCGGGTCGACCTCCGCCCGCACGCGGAGGAGCTCGCCCTCGCGCTCGAGGAGCGCGATCCAGTCGCGCAGGTCGCGGACGGCCATCGCGTCAGTCTAGGAGTAGTCGAGCCGCGGCTCCCAGTCCTGGCCGCGCCCCTCCGGCGTCCGGTCGAGCACCTTCCAGACCGGCCAGCTGAAGTCCACGTGGCGCGGATGCTGCCCGGGGTCGGTCGGCGCGAAGAAGAGCTCGCTGCTCCAGGAGTGGTGGATCCGGCCGTCCCGGCGCACGAAGACCGTTGCCATCGGGTTCTGTCGCCCGTCCTCGGCCTCACCGAAATAGGCGCGGTTGTAGGTCGAGCCGGCCGACGAGAGCAGCCGGATGTGGCGCCACCCGCGGGCGTCACCGTGCGCCCGAAACCGTTCTGCCGGAACCTTCGCCACCGCGGCGATCGCCAGCCGCTGCTCGATGTGCGGCACCTCACCGTCGAGCGCGTCGATGATCGAGGTGCACGAGGGGCAGGCCCGGCCGAGCGGGTCGTCGCCCTCGGGCAGGAACATGAAGCTGTAGAGGAACAGCGTGTCCCGGCCGTCGGGGAAGAGCTCCGAGAGGCGCACCGTTCGCGTCCCGCCCGCGGCCTGCTCGTCGAACGCATAATCGTGCGGCGCCTCGCCGCCCAGGGGAAGCGCGCGCAGCTGCGCGGCAACCTGCTCCTCCGCACGCCGGAGCTCGATCTCCGCCCGCAGCAGATCGTCGCGTGCAGCCCGGTACTCGTCTGACTCGCCGGGGAAGCGCCGGAGATGAATCCGCCGCTCCTCGGCCACGGTCAGTAGGCCTGTCGCCGGGCGCGCCGGCGGTCGGCCCGCCGGTGGCCGAGCCACTTGGAAAGCTGGCCGAGCGCGATCACCGAGCAGAAGATCAGCCCGACGACCAGCATCCCGAGGATCACGTGCTTTCCCTCGGTGGCGGCGTCGAAGATCATGCGGCGACTCTAGCGCAGTGCCCTGCGAGCGCGCGCTCGACGTCGGCGGCCGACGGCGTGCCGCCGAGTGCACGCACAGCCGCGACCCACGCGTCGCCGTCGCCGGTCGTCCCGTCGGCACGAAGTGCCGCGCAGCTCGAGATCAGGTCGGCCATCGCGTCGACGGCCGGCACGCCGCCGGCCTCCGCGATGCGCACGAGCCCGTGGGCGTAGAGGTAGTCGCCGAGCAGCACGGCCTCGTCGTCGTCAGCGGCCGCGAACAGGCGCGACGTGCCGTAGTGGACGAGATACGCCTCGTAGACCGTCTCGACGCCGAGCGCGAATTCGGCCGGCGCAAGCGGCGAGAACACGGCGTCGAGCTCACGCTCGCCGCGCGGGCGCAACGACGAGGCCCACAACGCGCTCTCCCGCTCCGCCTCGTCCGCGATCGTGCTCAGCACGCCGTTCACTTTAGGAGCTGAGCGACCGCAGTGTCCCCGCACCAGTGCTCGTACTCGTCCGGCGTCCAGCCGCGCAGGCCGACCAGCAGATGCCACACGTCGGGATGGTTGAGCGTCCAGAGGATGTCCGCCGCACGCTCGACGTCGAGCCCGGCCCGAAGCGCGCCCTTCGCCCCCACGCCGGCGGCCACCTCACGCTGGTTGTCGCGGTACTCGACCTGGATGCGCTGCCACAGCGCGTCGATCTCGGGATCCGTGGGCGCGGCGGTCCGGATCACCTGCGCGACGCCCGCGAGCCGTTCCTTGCCGACCCGCGAGTTATGCGCGTTCAGCCGCAGCTGCCGCTCGGCGTCGGGCTCGTCGAGCACCGCGCGGTACCACGACCGCTCGGCCACCGGCGCGTCCTCCTCGTCCCCGCGCAGGGTCAGGTTCCAGAGCGCGCGCAGGACGCCGCCCTTGGTCTCGAACGCGACGTAGACGGTCTTCACGGCCACGCCGGCCTCGGCCGCGATCGCAGCCATCGTCGTCGGCGGATAGCCCTGCCGCGCGAACAGCCGGCCGGCCGCGTCGAGGATCTCGCGCCGCGTGGCCGCGGCCTGCGCCTGGCGGCGCGGCGAGTGGTAGCGGCGCTTGGAGTTGACAGGTTCGCTCATTTGGCTATTCTCTTACTTACTTCAATTCATTTTAGCTATATCTAATAGAGGAGGGATGTCATGGAAGTAGCAAGCATCGCGACCCGCCCGGACGTCGAGGCGCTCCGCGCCAGGCTGCACCGGATGTGGGACACCGTGGCCGGCGGCTGGGGCGAGCACGCGGCCTTCGTCGAGCAGCGTGGTGCCGAGGTGACGCGGGCGCTGCTCGAGCTCGCGCAGCCGAGGCCCGGCGAGCGCGTGCTCGAGCTCGCGTGCGGCGCGGGCGGCGTCGGGATCGCCGCCGCGGACCTCGTGGGCCCGACGGGAGAGGTCGTCCTCTCGGACGTCGCTCCGGCGATGGCGGCGATCGCCGGGGAGCGCGTTCGCGCGCTCGGCCTCACGAACGTCTCGACGCGCCGGCTCGACCTCGAGGCGATCGACGAGCCGGACCGCTCGTTCGACGTGGTCTTCTGCCGCGAGGGCCTGATGCTGGTGCCCGACCCCGTCCAGGCGGCGCGGGAGATCGCGCGCGTGCTGCGGCCGGGCGGCCGGGTCGCGGTCGCCGTCTGGGGCCCGCGCGAGCGGAACCCCTGGCTGACGATCATGTTCGACGCGGTCAGCGCGCAGCTCGCTGCGCCGATGCCGCCGCCCGGCGTTCCCGGCCCGTTCTCGCTCGACGATCCCGATCGTCTCGCGAGTGTGCTTGCGGCGGCCGAGCTGACCGCGCTCGACGTGCGCGAGCTCGACGTCCCGTACCGGGCGGCCTCCGCTGACGAGTGGTGGCACAGGACGGCTGCGCTCGCAGGGCCGCTGGCCGGGCGGCTGGCGTCGCTGCCCGAGCCCGCGCAGCGGGCGCTGCGCGACCGTGCCACCACGGCGGTCGCCGCCTATGAGACCGGCGCCGGGCTCGAGCTGCCCGGAGTCGCGCTGCTCGCGGGAGCGCTTCGCAGCTGATCGGAGCTCAGACGTCTTCGAGGCCGTCGCGGCCCGCGACGGCGGCGACGGCCTCGACGGTCGCGTCGATCTCGGCATCGCCGTGCGCGAGCGACGGGAAGAGACACTCGTACGGGCTCGGCGCGACGTAGACGCCGCGATCGAGCAGCCCGCGAAAGTGACCGCCGTACCGGTCACGGTCGAGCGTCGTGAATCGCTCGACCGGGTCGGTGCGGCCCGGGTACAGCGTCAGCATCGCGCCGACCGCCTGCACCCGGCCGAAGCTGGAGAGGCCCTCGGCGAGGCGTGCGGCTCGGCGCTCGAGCTCCTCGTACACACCCTCGTCGCGCAGTCGCCGGAGCACGGAGATGCCGGCCGCCGTCGCGAGCGGATTGCCGCTCAGCGTCCCGGCCTGGTAGACGGCGCCGGCCGGCGCGAGCTCCGCCATTACGTCCCGGCGTCCACCGAAGGCCGCGAGCGGCAGCCCGCCGCCCACGATCTTCCCGAGCACGGTCAGGTCCGGGAACACGCCGAATCGCTCCTGCGCGCCGCCGCGGCCGACCCGGAATCCGGTGATCACCTCGTCGAAGACGAGCAGAGCGCCCGACGCGTCGCAGAGCAGGCGCAGCGCCTCGAGGAATCCCTCGGCCGGCGGGACGCAGCCCATGTTCCCCGCGACGGGCTCGACGAAGATGGCGGCGAGCCCCTCGCCGTAGCGCTCGACGGCGGAGGCGACTCCGTCGACGTCGTTGAACTCGCACACGATCGTGTCGGCGGCGACGCCGGTCGGCACGCCGGGCGAGCTCGGGATCCCGAGCGTCGCGAGGCCCGACCCCGCGGACGCGAGGAACGGGTCGGCGTGCCCGTGGTAGCAGCCGGCGAACGTGATCACGCGGTCGCGACGCGTCGCTCCGCGGGCGAGCCGCAGCGCTGACATCGCCGCCTCAGTCCCGGACGAGACGAGCCGCACCGATTCGACGGACGGGACTGCGTCGACGATCTCCGACGCCAGCTCGACCTCCGCCTCCGTGGTCGCACCGAACGTCGTCCCGCGTGCGGCCGCCTCCGTGACCGCTTCGACGGTCTCGGGATCGGCGTGGCCGAAGAGCAGCGGGCCCCACGACTGCACCCAGTCGCAGAGCGTGCGCCCGTCGGCGGTCTCCAGGTACGCGCCGCGCCCGCGCGCAGCGAAGAGAGGCGCATCGAGCCCGACGGACCGCATCGCGCGAACCGGCGAGTTGACGCCGCCGGGAATCAGCTCGAGCGCCCTCCGCCAAAGATCCGCTCCGGCGCCGGCAAAGCCGGTGCCTCCGCTTCTGGCCGGCTCCGTCGAGCCTACGCCGGCGACGCGCACGTCCGGAGACCTCGCATCGCCGGTCACAGCCAGCCTGCGAGCTCCTTCGCCCAGTAGGTGACGATCACGTCGGCGCCGGCGCGCCTGATCGCGGTGAGCGACTCGACGGCAGCCGCGCGCTCGTCGAGATCGCCGGCAGCGGCCGCCGCCTTCAGCATCGCGTACTCGCCGCTCACGCTGTACGCCGCGAGCGGGAGATCGAACCGCTCGCGAACCGCGCGCACGACGTCGAGGTACGGCAGCGCCGGCTTGACCATCAGCACGTCCGCGCCCTCGGCCACGTCGAGCTCGCACTCGCGCAGCGCCTCACGCACGTTGCCCGGGTCCATCTGATAGCCGCGGCGGTCGCCGAAGGAGGGCGCCGAGCCGGCGACGTCGCGAAACGGCCCGTAGAACGCGGAGGCGTACTTCGCGGAGTACGCCACGATCGGCGTCGTCGGCAGCTGCTCGCGGATCGCCGCGACGCGCCCGTCCATCATGTCGCTCGGGCAGACCGCGTCCGCACCGGCTTCGACGTGCGAGACGGCGGTCCGCGCGATCAGCTCGAGCGACGCGTCGTTGTCGACCTCGCCGCCCGAGAGCACGCCGCAGTGCCCGTGACTCGTGTACTCGCAGAGGCAGACGTCCGTGAGGAGCAGCAGCTCTTCGAACCTCGGCCGGAGGGCCCGCAGCGCCTGCTGGACGACGCCCTCCTGGATCCAGGCGCCCGACCCCTCGTCATCCTTCTCTTCCGGGATGCCGAACAGGATCACCGCCTTGACGCCGAGGCGGACGAGCTCCTCGCACTCGCGCACGACGCCCTCGACCGTGTGCCGGCGAAGGGCCGGCAGGCGGTCGTTCGGCAGCGCCTCGGGCGCCACGAACAGCGGGAAGACGAGGTCGTCGAGCGAGAGCGTGGTCTCGCGGACGAGGTCGCGCAGCGCGGGTGTTCGGCGAAGGCGGCGAAGGCGGGCGACCGGGAACGCGCTCACGGTGTCAATGGTCGCACAGGCGACACGGCCGCGGTCACTTGCGCGCGGCCGACGGCGGCTCGACCAGCTCGACCGGCGCCGGCTCGCCCCCGGCCCACGACTCGAGCGAGATCCGGTCGGCGAAGAACTCCCAGACGGAGCGGCCGACCGCCAGCACCGGCAGCGCCGTCAGGGCGCCCGCGAGACCGTAGATCTCGGCGCCGGCGGCCAGCCCGAAGATCACCAGCAACGGGTGCAGGCGCAGCGCGTTCCCCATCACGTTCGGCACGACGACGTGACCCTCGACCTGATGGATCCCGAGGAAGAGCAGCGCCACCCAGAGCGCCGACAACGGATGCTCGACGAGCGCGAAGATGAGCGGCGGGATCGCGCCGAGCCACGGGCCGAGGTACGGGATCACCTCCGTGAGTGCGACCCACGCGCCGAAGAGCAGCGCGTACTGCTGGCCGTTCGGCAGGCCGCCGAGCGCCGCGAGCGTCCACAACCCGATCCCCGCGCTCGTCCCGATGATCAGGCTCAGCAACGCCTGCCCGCGCACGTACGAGATCAGCGAGCGCTCCATGCTGCGGAGCAGCGGCTCCTCGCCCGGTCGCGGTGGGAAGCGACGGTCGATGATCCGACCGAGCCGCTGCATGTCGAGCAGCATGTAGATCGAGATCACGATCAACAGCACCGCGCTGAAGAGCGTCTTGCCGATCGAGATCGCGGCGCCCTCGACGAAGTCGACGATCCGCGTCGTGTACTTGCCGACGTCGCGCTGCCTGATCCGACGCACGAGGTTGTGGCCGCTCTTCTTGATCTTGATCGAGCGCAGGTGGTGAGTGTTCAGCCACACCTGCAGCCGGTCGACGTCGCGATCGGCGCTCGTCTGTCCGACGGTGCCGTGACGATTCGTGAAGTAGTCGTTGAACCGATGGGCCGCCGTCTTGGTCTGGCCGACGACGGCCGTCGCGATCGCCGCGATGATCAGAACCAGCGCCGCCAGGAACGTGAGATACACGAGGGCGACCGACAGCCCGCGCGGCAGGCGCACCCGCTGGAGCGCTCGCACGATCGGATCGAGCAGCAGCGCCACCAGCCCGGCGATCATGAACAGGAAGATCACGTGAGCCGCCGCGCTGGCCACCACCCACACGAGCACCAGCAGCAACGGCAGCCCGACCAGCTGGATCCAACGCGGGACCACGATCCGCGGCGGACGGCCCGAAACGGTCACGTGACCGATGCTACAGCCCGAATCCGGCAGCTTCGCCCACCCGCGTGGGACTGGTCGCTCGAGGTCGACGGCGCGCTGGCGCTGGATCGACGCGAGCTCTGGGACGAGCCCGAGGCGCGCCCCCGGCTGCACCTGCTGCCCGGTACCCGGTTGAATCGCCTCGGGGAGTCGGCTACCGTGCCCCCGATGTCGCCCCCGCCGGCACGTCGCCGCAGCCGTCGGCCGCGGTCCCGGCACCTCCAGCACGAGCGTCGTCAGCGCCGCATCGCCGCCCTTGCGGCAGTGGTGCTCGTCGCCCTCGTCGTGGTGCTCCTGTCCGCGTTCGGCGGAGCAGCTGCTCCTGCCCGCGACACGGCGCCGGCGAGTGCGTCGAGGCTCGTCCCGGCCGGGCCGCCGACCCTCGAGGTCGTGGCGAAGGTCGGCGTGTTGCACCTGCAGCTGCCGGTCAGCCAGGCGCGCCTCACGGCGATCGGCTTCCAGGGCGGCAGCGAGGGCGCGCTCGCGCTCGATCCCCTCGGCAACCAGGCGAACCAGGGGCTGCTGCAACGCCTCGCGCGGAAACTGGTCGGCGCGTCGAGCTCCGGCCCGCGCTGGTACCAGCTCCCCGGCGGGTTCGGCCCGAGCACCTCCGCGCTCGACGTCGGCGCTCCTGCCGGCACGGATGTCTACTCGCCCGCCGACGGAGTCGTGATCGCGATCGATCCGGTCGTCATCGACGGCTCGAGGCTCGGGTCGCGCATCGACATCCAGCCGTCCGGCGCCGCGTCGCTCGTCGTGTCGGTCTCGCACCTTCGCGCCGACCCCGCGATCGCGGTCGGCTCCCCCGTCTCGGCAGGCGCCTCGCGCCTCGGCTCGATCGTCGACTTCGCGCGCGCCGAAAGCCAGGCGCTCGCGCGCTACACGAACGACTCTGGGAACCACGTCGTCGTCGAGGTCCATCCCTCGGCGTCGCTCTCCGTCGGCTAGCGAGAGTGCGCATCCTGTTCGTCGCCGACGTGTTCGGCGCACCCGGCCGCCGCGCCGTCGAGAACCGGCTGCCCGCGCTCCGCACCGAGCTCGGCGCCGACTTCTGCATCGTGAACGGCGAGAACGCCGCCGCCGGGCGCGGGATCACCGCGAAGATCGCGGATCGCCTGCTCGCGAGCGGCGCCGACGTGATCACGCTCGGAAACTGGACCTGGGGCCAGCCGGGCTTCGCTCCGTACCTCTCGGGCACGAACCGCGTGCTGCGCCCGGCGAACATGTCGCCACAGACGCCCGGTCTGGGGCTCGCCGTGCACGACGGCGTCGCGGTGATCAGCCTGCTCGGCGTGTTCTCGCTCGACCCGTTCGAGAGCCCGTTCCTCGCCGCCGACCGGCTCGTCGCCGAGGCGCGGCGCGAAACGCCGGTGGTCGTCGTCGATTTCCATGCCGAGGCGACGAGCGAGAAGGTCGCACTCGCGCGCTATCTCGACGGCCGCGCGACCGCCGTGCTCGGGACGCACACGCACGTGCAGACGAACGACGCGCGCGTGCTTGCCGGCGGAACGGCCGCGATCACCGACGCAGGGATGACGGGACCGCACGACTCGGTGATCGGCAGCGAGGATGAAGGCGCGATCCGCCGGTTCGTCACCGGCCAGCCCGTTCGCCTCGAGCCCGCGACGCGAGACGTGCGCCTCGAGGGCGCGATCGTCGACTGCGGCCCCGACGGCCGCGCGACGAGCTGCGAAGCGATCCGCATCGAGATCGCGTAGTAGTCAGGACCTTCGCACAACCGGCCAGGCGAGCACGGCGAGCAGAGCGACGAGCACGAGGTTGCGCGCGAGCACGACGCCCGCGAGGTGAAAGCCGCCCACGTACCGCCAGTAGCGCCAGGGAAACCAGACCTGGGTGAGCACCAGCGCGGCCGCGAGCAGGCCCGTCGCGGCCAGACCGCGCCGGCCGCGCACGAGCGGCACGAACGGGACGAGCCAGAGCAGGAACTGCGGCGAGAGCACCTTGCCGAACGCGACGAACGCGCAGACCGAGGCTGCGGAGTAGCGGAGGAGGCGATCCCGGTCGACAGGCCCGCGCAGGAACGCGCCCCAGACCGCGACGAGCGCAACCGCTTGCAGAGCGGCGAAGGATGCGGCGAGCAGTCCGTGCCCGACGATGCTCTGCGACCCGTGCGAGGTCGTGATCGCCGGATGCCCGAACGTGGTCAGCAGCGACGCACCGACGCTCTCGATCTGCAACGGCCGGTCGGCCTGACCGCGAACGCTCTCGTACAGCCCGTGCGGCGCGAGGACGGCGAACGGGAGCACGACCACGGCCAGCGCGATCACGCCGGCGAGCGCCGCTCGGATCCGCCCGTGCACGGCCGCCCAGGCCAACGCCGGCGGCACCAGGACCGCCGGCCACAGCTTCGCCGCGACCGCGACTCCGAGCAGCGCCCAGCCGAGCCGGTGTCGGCGCCCGAGCAGCGCGGCCAGCGCGCCCGCGGCGAGCAGCGCCGGCCACAGGTCGTAGCGCGAGAGGATCAGCGATCCCGCCAGGACGGGCGAGAGCGCGATGAAGAAGGCTGCCGCCGGCCGAACCCAAGCGACGACGGCCACGAGGCCGACGCCGCAGAGCGCCATCAGCGCTTCGAACGCGATCCGGTAGTCGCCGAAGAGCGACGGCAGCACGAAGACGGGCAGCGCGCCCGGCGGATAGTCGACGGCGAAGTCACGGTAGGGCAGCTCGCCCTGATGGACGATCGCGTCGCCGTAGTCCTTGTACACCGGCCAGTCGACCAGCCGGCCGTGGGCCCAGAACCAGTAGTGGACGAGCGCGAAGCAGACGAGGAAGAGCCCGCCGGCCGCGAGCGTGACGTCACGCTGCGGCCAGCGCCTGCTGAGATCGCTCATCGGCGGCTGCCTCCTCGCGAACGCGGCCATGCAGCGGGGCGACGAGAGCGAGGCACGCGAACGGGAAGAACCACACGAGGTACGGGTAGTTCCAGTAAGTCAGGACAGCCTCGAACCCGACCAGCAGGATCGTCGTCAGTGCGGCGAGCCGCAGCGGCGAGCGCTCGCGCGGCCAGACCGCGAACAGGAGCGCCGCGCCGACCAGCAGCACCTCGAGCGCGCGCTGGACGAGCTGCAGGTCGGGAATGCCGCGCGCGTGGTACTGGCCCCAGTCCCAGAGTGAGAACGGAGAGTCGCGGCCCACCTGGTAGCCGACGGTTCTGTCGTAGAACACGCGGGCGGCGTGAATCGGCGAGGGCTCGAGGAGCAGCACGAAGAACACGAGCGCGGTCGTCACGAGGAAGCCGAGGGCGAAGCGCGCCACATGACGTGGCGCGAGCGCCCGCGGATAGCCCGACCACAGGGGGACGAGCAGGAGCGACGCGAACTTCGTCCAACCGGAGACGGCGACCGCTGCACTCCGGCCGAGGTCGCTCGTCAGCACCAGGAACCCGAAGACGAGCAGCGCGGGCATGATCGAGTCGTTGGTGTTCGAGCTCGACGCGTACTGCGAGAACGGCCACGCAACCCACGCGAACGCGAGCGACGCGGACAGTCGAGGGCCGCCGAGCCGGCGCCCGACGAGGGCGAGTCCGATCAGCGCCAACGTGTCGAAGAGGATCGACGTCGCGTGCACGGCGGGCAGCGAGTCCCACTTGTGGCTCCAGCCGAACGCCAGGTACCCCGGGATGTAGGCGAGGTAGGCGACCGGCCCGTAGGTATCGCCTAGCGCGTCCGCCGTCTCGCAGCGTCCGTTCGTCTGGACGCGGTCGCGGATCTCGCCCTCCGTGTCCGACGGGCCGCAGGCCTTCTGCGTGGGATTCTCGGTCGGGAAGTGCCCGTACGGGCTCTGGCCGTTCCAGATCCGGTCGGCGCCGATCACGCCCGAGTAGCCAACGTCGATCACGTTCGAGTCGCGAACGTTGAGGCCGATTCGGAAGCCCGCCAGGAACACGGTCGCCGCGGCGAGCACCCACACCGGCCAGACGGAGCCGCCAAGCGACGGCCGGTCGCGCCGCGCGATCCACGCGCACCGCACGATCAGCCAGAGGTACGCCGGATAGAGGAGCGGCACCGAGGCGAAGATGTTCCCGCGGTTGAAGAACCACAGGGGGACGGAGAACGAGAGCAGGACGAGCAGGTCGAGGTTGCGAATCGACCAGAGCCGCCGCCAGTCGACGAGGCCGATCAGGAACGCCGCGCAGAACCCGAGCCAGATCGGGTAGCTGTTGATCTTCTTGCCGCCGAACTGGCCCGGGTAGCCACGTGCCTGCCGCCAGGCGACCTGCGGACCGGTCCACGCTTCGGTGACGACCCGCGTCGCATCGTCGACCTTCCCGGTGGCGATGACGCCTGCACGCCCGGACGAGACGTTCACGGTCCACACGCCGTTCGCGAACGACGCGTCGGCCGGAGGCTTCGGCGGGTAACGGCGCAGCCACGACCTGACCTTCGAGTCGTCGAGGAATGACGCGATCACGGCCTCCTGGGTCGAGCGCGGCTTCCCCACGCTCACCTGGGTTGACGGAAGCGTCGGGTTCGAGGTGGCTGCAGCTGCGACCGGCACGAGCGCAAGCGCCGCCACGACGACCGCCGCGAGCTTCAGCGGCGAAACGACCACAGCTTGTTGCCGAGGAAGTTGAGGGGTGTGACGAGAATGATCGCGAGCGCCTCCGAGACGAGCTTGCCGAGGCCTCTCCAGTCGAGGAACACGGTGAGCCAGACCTGGTTGACGACGAATGCGGTGATCGAGACGATGTAGAAGCGCATCCCCTGCAGGGCGAAGCTGCCCTTCTGACGCGCGAACGTCCAATGGCGGTTCCACCAGTAGTTGCTCGCGGCGGAGACGACGAACGACACTGCGGCTGCCTTGTGCGCACCGATCCCGAGCAGCAGCCGGTAGATGGCGAGGTTGAGGACGAATCCGCTCGCACCGACCGCCGAGAACTTCAGCAGCTCGACCCAGTTGTGCCGGTTGCGAAGTGCCGCAGCGGTGCGAGTTGTCGCGGACACCCGGCGCGAGGCTACCCGACCCCTTCGGCACCGCGGAGCGGCACGAAGCGAACGTCGACGAGCCCGCGGGCGACAAAGCGGTCGCGGGCGCGCTCGACGAGCGTCAGACGCTGACCACCCGCACCGCCGAGCGGCATCACGAGGCGCCCTTCTGGCTGGAGCTGCGCGAGCAGGCTCGCCGGCACCCGCGGCGCGGCCGCCGCGACCGCGATCGCGTCGAACGGCCCGCGCTCGGGAGCGCCCACGCTGCCGTCCCCGAGCAGCACCTCGACCGCGGCGTAGCCCGCCTCGTCGAGTGCGGCGCGCGCCCGTGCGGCAAGCGCCGGGACCCGCTCGATCGACACGACCGTGGCGGCCAGCTCGGCCAGGACGGCAGCCTGGTAGCCGGAGCCGGTGCCGACGTCGAGCACCCGCTCGGAGCCCTGCAGCGCCAGCGCCTCGGCGATGCAGGCGACGACGTAGGGCTGTGAGATCGTCTGGCCGTGCCCGATCCCGAGAGCAGCGTCGTCGTACGCGTGCTTGCGTACGGCCTCCGGCACGAACACCGCGCGGTCGACGCTCCGCATCGCCGCGAGAACGCGTAGATCGTCGATGCCGCGGCTGCGCAGCTGACGGTCGACCCAGTCCGCGCCGCTCACGCGGCGCGCGCGCCCGCTGGGCGGAAGTGCTCCACCACGAGCGGCTTGATGCCGGTGATCGAACGCGGCGGCGCACCGAGCCCCACCGTCAGCATGGGAACCTCCGAGTCGGAAGCGTCGAGCGAGCCGTGGCTGCCGCCGCCGAGATGATGGCGGCCCGCCAGATCGACGAACTCGTGACCCGGCGCCGCCGAGATCAGGACCTCGCCCGCGTTCGGATTGCGCAACGCGCGCTCCGCGCGGAGCCGCCCCTGCGGCGCCTCGTCGAGCAACGCGAGATCCTCGTCGCCGTCGCGTCGCGCGACGAGACGGTCGTCCTCGAAGAAGACCACCGTGCCGGCAGACGGCTCGGCGTCCAGGCGCACGGCAACGCCACGCGGGTCGTCGGTGTAGACCATCGCAGCGCGGTTGGACGCGGTCACGAGCTCGTCGCCGACCTCGAGACGCGAGACCGTCGTGACGTTCGACTGGCCGTGGTCGGAGCAGACGACCACGGCGTAGCGGTCGAGGAACTCGTCGGGCCCGCCGGCGGCGTCGAACAATGCGGTGATCGCCGCGTCGCTTCGACGCAGAGCGTCATGCGCGGCGTCGGGGCCCTGCGCATGCGACGCGTAGTCGTAGTCCGGCAGGTAGTGGACGAGCAGGTCGAACCCGTCGCGCGTCACCAGCCAGCGCCCGACCGTCGCCGCGTAGGCGTCGATCGAGCCGGACGCACGGTTGAGCACCGCGATCGGCGCACCGGTCGGATCGCTCTCGTACAACGAGTAGAAGAAGAACCGCTTCGGGCCGAGCACGGCCGGCGCGCCCGGGATCGTCGGAACGTGGCGGTGCGTGCCGCGGTAGCAGGTGATGTTGATCGCGGCGGTCGTGAGCCCGTCGCGCTCGAGCGACTCGTACACGGTCTCGACGTCGCGCGAGAGGTGACGGGCGTTGAGGTCGACGATCGTGTCGCGGAGACCGCGCGCCAGCCCCGCTGCGCGCATTGCTCCGAACGACGAGCCGTACTCGACGAGCCGCTGCTCCTCGCGGTGCCACCAGACGAGATGCGGGATGTGGTGCGCGTCGGGATAGGCGCCCGTCGCGATCGAGGAGAGGCAGACCGGGGTGAGTGACGGGAAGACCGACGCGGCCCGCGTGTACTCGCCGTGGTCGGCGAGAAAGCGAAGCGCAGGCGTCTCGGCGGCCTCGAACATCGACGGGGTCAGACCGTCGATGACGATCAGCACGACGGGCTTCGCGCCCCGCGGCACGTCAGTTAGTCCTTCGCGAGCGTGCGCAGCCCAGCGTGCGTGTCGGGCGTGCGCCGCCTGAGTCGAGCGGCCAGCGCCGGGACTGCGACGGCCTCGAGGTACCCGACGACCGGAATGAAGGCGAGCGCCGCGCCGACCAGGGCGACACCCGCGAGCAGCAGGGCGGTTCCACCGCGCGTGCCGCCACGGCGTAGCGTCCCCGCGACGAGCGGCGACGCGCCGAACGCGCCGCAGGCCGAGCCGACCACGCCGCCGACCGCCTGCCCCCAGTGCCAGAAGAGCAACGCGACGACGACCGCGACGAGTGCGGCCGCGACGGCCGCAAGCGCCGCGCGGCGCAGCGTTCCAGCCCCAGCCACGCCGAGCGCGACCCCGAGCCCGACGAGGATGCCGATCGAGTACCAGGCGCCCATCGGGTGGCCAGTGTAGACCGGCTCACCAGGTGAGAGCTTCTATTGCTCGAGGCGCCCGATGACCGCCAGCGCAAAGGCGGCGGCACGCGCGCCGTCCACGACCCGGTGGTCGAACGTCACGCTGACGTTGCCCAGCGACCGCACGACGATCTCGCCGTCGCGCACGACCGGCCGCGGCGCAATGCGATGCACGCCGAGGATGCCGACCTCCGGGTGGTTGATCAGCGGCGTGACGAACAGGCCGGCGAGCTTCCCGGCGCTCGTGACCGTGAACGTCGATCCACGCAGCTCGTCCGGTGCGAGCGTGCCGGCGCGCGCCTTCTCGGCAAGCGCATCGACGTCAGCGCGCAGCTCGTCGACCGACCGCGACTCGCAGCCGCGAACGACCGGCACGACAAGCCCCTGATCGGTCTGGACCGCGACCCCGAGGTCGTAGCGTTCGAGGTAGACGATCTCGTCGCCTTCGAGCCGCGCATTGAGCTCTGGGAACTCCTGCAGCGACAGCGCGGTCGCGCGCAGCACGAGGGGCACGAGCAGGTGGAGGTCGCAGCTCGTGAAGTCGCATTCCTCGACGTATGTGACTGCCGGGATCTCTCGGTGCGCGCGCGAGAGGTGCTCGGCGATCTGCCGGCGCACGCCGCGCAGCGGCTCGCGGCGGCCCTCCGGCGCTTGTAACAGTCTGTTACTTGCGCCGGTTCCCGCGGCCGCGCGGACGTCGCTCTCCGTGACGGGGCCATCCGCGGCCAGCGAGGCGAGGTCGACGCCGAGCTCCTGCGCGAGCCGGCGGACGAGCGGCGTCGCCTGCACCCGGGGCGCGGGCGCCTCGGCCGGCTCGGCGCGAGCATCGCCGCCGATCACGACCAGCACGGTGCCGACCGGCACGACCTCGCCGGCGGGCACGAGGATGCGCGTGACCGCGCCGGCCGCGGGCGACGGGATCTCGACCGTCGTCTTGTCGGTCTGGATCTCGACGAGCGGATCGTCCTCGGCCACCTCGTCGCCCTCGGCGACGAGCCACCGCGCGACCTCGCCCTCGGTCAGTCCCTCACCGAGGTCCGGCAGCTTGAACTCGTACGGCACGGCGGCAGGCTAGATGATCGATCTACCGCGGGCGGCCGACCCACGAGCCGGCCGGCACGATCAGCACGCGCAGCCCCGTGCCCGCGCGCCAGAGCGACACCGCGACCTCGCTGCCGTCCACCACGACGGCCTGCTCGCGCGGCACGTACCCCGCCTGCAAGGTGCGCTCCTCGTTCCAGATCGCGACCGCGTTCGGGTCGTGCTCGTTTTGCGGCTCCGGCACGAGCGCGAGCGAACGCCCCGGGTCGAACGACGGGTCCAGCACTGCCTCCTCGCGGAACGAGACGCCGGCGACGGGAACGATCAGGAGGCGCGGGTCGCCGCTGCGAACGGGCTCGCCGGTCCCCGCGTCGCGAAGGTGGTAGCCGGCGCCGTCGCGCGACCGTTCGAGCCACAGCCGCAGCCGGTCGGTCACCGAAGGGCGTCGTCCCGGAGGACGGCATGCACGCCGAGCTGCTCGTTCACCACCTGGGTCACACGGAGGTCGACCACGACGCTCGCCAGTGCGAGCGCGTCGTCCGGCGCCAGGCCGAGCTCGCGGCCCATCAGCGCGAGCATCCCGTCGGTCGCGATGCGTGCCGCAACGCCGAGGTCGGCGTCGAATCCGAATGTCAGCCACGCATCCGCGAGCCGGGCGCAGGGGAACTCGAGCTCGAGGTCGTCGCGCACGTCGAAGGTCAGCCGCGCACGCGACGGGCATTCGATCGCGGTTCCGCTCACCTCGCCGTCTCCCTGTAGCGCATGGCCGTCGCCCGCCGAGAACAGCGCGCCGTCGACGGGAATCGGGAGGTACAGGACCGCTCCGGCGACGAGCTCCTTGCAGTCGATGTTCCCGCCGTGGCGGCGCGGCGGCGTCGTCGAATGCAGGCCCGGCTCCGGCGGCGGCATCCCGAGCACGCCGAGGAACGGACGGAGCTCGACCGCCTGTCCGGTCGACGCGCGCCCGGTCGTCCCGTCTTCGAGGTTCCACAGGATCTCATGCGGCGGCTCCGTCAGCGTGACCCCCCACAGCCCGGGCACCACCTCGTCGATCCGCACGGCGAGCACCTGGCCGACGCGCGCGCCGCGAACTGCGATCGGACCGGCGAGCGCGTGACCGTCGTCCTCCGGCCACGACAACGGCTCGAACCGCTCGTGCGAGTCGAGGTACCAGCCCGCGTTCGGCGTTGCGAACGCGACGCTGTCGCCGGGCTCGACCTCGAGGACCGGCTCGAGCTCCCGCGAGAAGTGGCCGTGGAGCGTGCGCCGTGAGAGCGGCAGCTCGTGGATCATCCGACGAGCGAGCGGACAGCGGCGGCGACGCGCTCGACGGAGGGAACGTATTCGTCCTCGATCGTCCAATACGGGTAAGGGACGTCGTAGCCGGTCACCCGCACGACCGGCCCCTGCAAGTCGAAGATCGCCTTCTCCGCGATCAGCGCCGCGAGCTCGGCGCCGAAGCCGGCGGTTCGCGGAGCCTCGTGCACGATCACCACGCGCCCCGTCTTCGCGACCGAGGCGAGGACGGTCTCCTCGTCGAGTGGGCGCAACGACCGGATGTCGACGACCTCGCACGATGCCTCTCCCTCCAGCTCGCCCGCAGCCGCTTCGCAGACCGGCACCATCGCGCCGTAGGCGAGGAGCGTCACGTCGGTTCCCTCGCGGGCGATCCGCGCCCTCCCGAGCGGCACGACGAACTCGCCCTCCGGCACCTCGCCGCGCGCGGTGCGGTACACGAGCTTCGGCTCGAAGACGACGACCGGATCGGGATCGCGAATGGCGGCGGCGAGCAAGCCCTTCGCATCGGCGGGCGTCGACGGGATCGCCACCTTGATGCCGGGCGTGTGCACGTAGTACGCCTCCGGCGAGTCGTCGTGGAGCTCCGGCGCGCGCACACCGCCGCCGTACGGCATCCGAATCGTGATCGGGAACTCCATCCTGCCCCCGCTGCGCCAGCGATAGCGCCCGACGTGCGTGATCAGCTGGTCGAGGCACGGGTACGAGAACGCGTCGTACTGCATCTCGCACACGGGCCTCCAGCCCGCCATGCACAGACCGACTGCAGCGCCGAGCAGGCCCGCCTCGGCGAGCGGCGTGTCGACGCAGCGCTCGGGACCGAACCGGTCGCGCAGGCCGGCCGTCGCCCGGAAGACGCCGCCCGCGCGCCCCACGTCCTCGCCCATGACGAGCACGTTGTCGTCACGCGCGAGCTCGGTATGCAGCGCATCGTTGACCGCCTCGACCAGCGTCAGCTCAGCCATTGCGGATTCCCGGCGGCGGATCGACGTATGCGTTGTCGAAGAGCAGGCTCGGGTCGGGGGCCGGCTCGGCCTCGGCGGCAGCGATCCCGTCGCGCAGCGCCTGCTCCGCCTCCTTGCGCACCTGCTCGATGCGAGCGTCCGTGAGCAGGCCCGTACGCCTGAGGAACGCCTCGTAGCCCCCCACGCACTCGCGTGCGCGCTCCGCTTCGACGCGCGCCTGATCGATGTACGCACTCGGGTCGTCTGCCGTTGCGTGCGGCGCGACGCGGTAGTGCACGGCCTCGATCAGCGTCGGGCCGCCGCCGCTGCGGGCGCGGTCGACGGCCTCGCGCGCCGCGTCGTAGACGGCGAGCACGTCGAGCCCGTCGACGCGCACGCCCGGAATGCCGTAGCCGACGGCCTTGTCGGCGAGCGATTCCGCACGCGTCTGCGCCTCGATCGGCGTCGAGATCGCCCACTGGTTGTTGTTGCAGACGAAGACCGCCGGCGCGTTCATCACCGCGGCGAAGTTCACACCCTCGTGAAACGCACCTTCGCTCGTCGCGCCGTCGCCGAAGAAGGCCATGGCGACGGTGTCCTCGCCACGCAGCTTCTTCCCCCAGGCGAGCCCGGCCGCATGCGGCACGTGCGTCGCGATCGGCACGCAGATCGACGCGATGTTCCACTCAGCGGGGCTCCACCAGCCCGACGGATGGCCGCGCCACCACTGCAGGATCGTCTGCGCCGGCATGCCGCGCACGAGCCCGATCGCGCTCTCGCGATACGACGGGAAGATCCAGTCGCGCGCTGCGAGGGCGTACGTCGCGCCGGCCTGGATCGCTTCGTGGTTCCAGAAGATCGCGTAGGTGCCGATCCGCCCCTGGCGGTGGTAGACGACCGAGCGCTCGTCGTACGTGCGGAGCAGCACCATCCGGCGGTGCAACTCGAGCAGGTCTGTGTCTGCGAGCCCGCGCGGCGGCTCGGAGCCGTCGAGGACGCGGCGAAGCTCGTTCACTGCCTGCGCCATCGCCCGAGCAAGCTACCTCTTCGGCGCACCCAGTTGCGCGGCTTGCCACGCGTCCTGGGCGCGCATCGAGCCGAGGTTCATGCTGTGGCCGAGCCGGTACCAGGTCACCTTCGGGTGCCCCGGCGCTGCGGCGATCAGCGCGACGAGTTGCGCGTGTGGCACCACCTCGTCGAGCGTTCCCGCCTGGAAGTAGAGATGCGCGTGCGCGCGGCGGATCCAGTAGGTCGTGACGTTCGTGCCGCGCCCGGCGACGATGCCGACCGTCCTCAGGCGAGGCTCGTCCCCGGCCAGGATCGCTGCCGTCTGCGCGCCGAGCGAGTAGCCGACCAGGCCGAGCCGTTTCGCGTCGACGTCGGGGCGAGCGGCCAGGAGATCGAGCGCTCGGCGCGCATTGACGACGAGCGGGTGGAAGTCGAACGCGTCGTTCGGCTGCGAGATCGTCATCGTCACCACGCCACGCTCGGCGAGGATCGCGGCCGGGATCAGGAAGTCCTCGCGACTGCCGCCCGCGCCGTGCAGGAACAGCACCGCCGGCAGCCGGCCGGCACGCCCGTTCGGGACGAGCAGGAACGCGTCGACCCGTCCGCTCTCCCCTGCGAACGAGAGCACGTGCACGGAAAGCAGGGGGTTCGGGTGCGCGACCACGGACTGGCGCACGGCGAGCGGGCGGGCCGTGTCGTACGCGAACGGATCGACGAGGTGACGGCGCGCCGTGTGCCCACAGCCGGCGAGCGCCAGCAGCAGAAGGGCGCTACACCAGGACGGAGACCGCATCGCGAACCGCCTCGAACACCGCTTCCTCGACGTCGCCGAGGTCCTCGCCGTCGGCCTGGAGCGGCATCGGCCTGTCGCAGCGCACCACGAGGCGGTCGAGGTCGTGCCCGGTGTAGACGTCGTCGGCCTCACGCTGCCCGCGACCCCGCACGATGTAGGTGATGAGGCGCGGCACGTCCCGGGCCCGGACGCGCGCGGGTGCTGCGAAGTCGAGCCCCTGTTCGAAGCGCGCCTCCGGCGCGACGTGCAGCGGAACGCGCCCCGCGTACGAATACGGATCCGTGTTCGCCACGAGGATGAAAGCGGCGCGCCCGATTCCGTCGATCTCAAGCTGCGGCTCCCAGCGGCCGCGGCGCTCGCGCAGCATGCGCCCGACCATCCGGCCGAAAGCGAGGTCGCCGGGGCGGGCGCCGCCGGGTGCGCGCCCGAGCTCGTCGAGCCGCCGCACCGCCTCGGCGTCGAATCCGATCCCGGCGGAGAACCCGAACTTCCGACCGTTGACGACACCGAGGGAGATCCGCCGCGTGCGATCCACCGCGAGCGCGTCGGCGACCCGCTGCGCTGCGCCGAGCGGGTCGCGCGGCAACCCGAGCGCGCGCGCCAGGACACTCGTCCCGCCGCCCGGAACGAAGCCGAACGGCACCGTGCCGTCGGCGGCGTTCAACGCCTCGTTGTAGGTGCCGTCGCCGGAGAACACGACGATCGCCTCTGCCTCCCCCACTGCGGCCTCGGCGAGCTCGGTGGCATGCCCCGGGTGCCGGGTGAACTCGGTCTGGACGTCCGCGCGGGTGCGGAGAACACGCTCGACGGCCGTGATCAGCTCACCGGTCACCGTGCTCGAGGATGGGTTGACGATCAGCGTGACGCGCTTCACGCTCGCGAGCATGCCACGACGGACCGCTCTGATCGTTCCGGTTCCTGAAGCGGAGCCGGCGGTCTCCGACCTTCGGCTGCTCCACGATCCGACCGCGGCACTCGGCGTCCCCGCGCACGTGACGATCCTGTTCCCCTTCGCGCCGCCGGAGGAGGTCGACGAGCAGGAGGTGGCCGAGGTCGTGGCCTCCCGCACGGGGTTCGCGTTCCAGCTCGTCGAGCTCCGCCGCTTCGGCGACGACCTGACGTACCTCGCACCCGAACCGGCCGGCCCGTTCTCGGCGCTGATCGATGCCGCGACGGCGCGTTGGCCGGAGTACCCGCCGTACGAGGGGACGATCGCGGAGGTCATCCCGCACCTGACCGTCGGGCTCGGGGTGCTCGACGTCGAGCTCGCGCTGCCGATCGCGTGCGTCGCGCGGGAGCTGCTCCTGCTCGAGGAGGCACCCGACGGCCGTTGGTCGACGCGCCGCCGCTACGAGCTGGCCGGCGTCGCGTAGCCGCGCATGCCGTCGAGCAGGACCGCGTAGAGGCGGTCGGCCAGCGCGTCGGTGTCGGCCCCCGGCTGCAGCCAGGTGTACGCCCAGTTCGCCGCCGACAGGAAGAGCAGCGCCGCCGTCGCGACGTCGAGGTCGGTCCGGAGCTCGCTCCCCTCGACGCCGTCCCGGAACAGCTCGCGGACCCGCTGCTCGTACCGCCGGCGCTCGGCGACGAACGCGTCGCGCCGCTCGCCGCCCAGGTACCGCCACTCGCGGACGAAGACGGTGGCGACGTCGAGCTGCCCGGCGACCACCGCGAGGTGGGCGCGCAGCGCGAGCCTGATGCGGTCGGTTGCCGCGGCGTCGGCAGGGACGGTGTCGAGCGCCGTGTGGAACGCCTGGGCCCCGTCGCGGGCGACCTCCCAGAGCAGGTCCTCCTTCGACGCGATGTGGTGGTAGAGCGACGGCTTCTGCACGCCGAGCTCGTCGGCGAGGTCGGCGAGCGACGTGCCCTGGTAGCCGCGCTCGGCGAACAGCCGGGCCGCGATCTTCGTCAGCTCCTCGCGCCGCTGGGACATCTAGACTGAGCCTAACGAACGGTAGGTAGGGAGGTTTCGATGGATCAGCGGACGCAGGAGCTGCTCGCATACGTCCAGGAGGGCGGCCAGGTCGAGGCCACCGACTGGCTGCCGGACGAGTACCGGCAGCGGCTGCTCAAGTTCATCGAGATGCACGCGAACAGCGAGCTCATGGGCGTCCTGCCGGAGCGGGAGTGGATCCTGAAGGCGCCGACCCTGCAGCGGAAGCTCGCGCTCACGGCGAAGGTTCAGGACGAGGTCGGGCACGCACAGCTGATCTACCGCGTCGCCGAGGACCTGGGCAAGCCGCGCGAGCAGATGTTCGCCGACCTCGTCTCGGGCAAGGCGAAGTTCCACAACGTCTTTCACTACCCGACGCACACGTGGGGCGACGTCGGCGTGATCGCGTGGCTCGTCGATGCGGCCGCAATCATCAGCCAGAAGGCGCTCCTCAAGTGCTCGTACGCGCCCTACGCGCGGATCATGCGCAAGATCTGCTGGGAGGAGTCGTTCCACATCCTGCACGGGCGCGACGTGATCCTCGCGATGATGACGGGCACCGACTTCCAGCGCGAGCTCGTGCAAGAGGCGTTGACACGGTGGTGGCCGCCGCTGATGCAGTTCCACGGCAACCCGATCCCCCGCGACGAGGACCCGATGTGGGTCTGGCGGATCAAGTCGCAGGGCAACGAGGACGCGCGCCAGCAGTTCCTCGAGGGCTACGCGCCGCAGATCTGGGAGCTCGGCCTGACCGTGCCCGACCCGAAGCTGCGCCGTCGTGACGACGGCGTGTGGGAGTACTCGGAGCCGGACTGGGACGAGCTCAAGTCGGTCGTCACCGGCCACGGCCCGCGCTCGCAGGACCGGCTCGAGTTCCGGCGCCGCTTCCTCGAGCAGGAGCAGTGGGTCCGCGATGCCTTGCTCCGGGCGGCGTAGGCTTGACGGAGCCGCAAAGGGAGCGGAGGCGCCGGCTTGGCCGGCGCCGCAGCGCGTGATCGTGTATGAGGTCTTCCGCCGCGAGCGGAAGGGGCAGCCGTTCGCGCATGCCGGCTCGATCGAGGCGCCGGACGCGGCGTTCGCCGACACATGGGCGCGCGAGCAGTACGGGCGCCGTGGTGAGTCCGACGCGCTCTGGCTCGTGCCGCGCGGGTCGATCCACGAGATCACCGAGTGGGCGGACGAGTTCGACCTCAAGTACCGGCGCGTCGATGGCTACTCGATCAAGGCGAGGCTGAAGGAGGCTCGTGAGCGAGCGCTCGGACCTGCTGCTGAAGCTGGCTGACGACGAGCTGATCCTCGGCTGGCGCGACTCCGAGTGGACCGGCATCGCGCCGACGCTCGAGGAGGACGTCGCGTTCTCGTCGATCGCGCAGAACGAGATCGGCCACGCGCGCGCCCTGTACGAGCTCGCTGCAGCGGAGCTCGGGACCGACGCCGACACGCTTGCGTTCGACCGCGAGCCGGCCGAGTACGCGTGCGCCCCGCTCGTCGAGCTGCGGTTGCTCGACGACTGGGCCCTGACGATCGCCAGGCGCTACCTCTACGAGGAGGCAGACCGGGTTCGCATCGAGGCGCTGCTCGGCTCGACTGATGCCGAGCTCGCAGGGCTCGTCGCGAAGATCGATCGCGAGGAGGTCTACCACCGGCTGCATGCGGAGCTGTGGGCCGCGCGGCTGCGCGACGAGCCGCGCTTCGAGTCGGCGGTCGCAGAGCTCTGGCCGTACGCGACCGGCCTGCTCGAGCCGGAGCAGCGCGACGAGCTCGCGCGCCGGGTCGGGCGCGAAACGCCAAGTAACAGTCTGTTACAAGCGCACGAGCGCGGCACGCACACCGACGAGCTCGAGTCCCTCTGGCTCGAGATGACGGAGGTACGGCGCAGCGTGCCGGGCGCGCAATGGTGACCACCGATCAGGTCTGGGAGGCGCTCGAGCAGATCGCGGACCCGGAGATCCCGGTGATCTCGCTCGTCGACCTTGGCGTCATCCGCGACGTCGCCGTCGCTGGGCGCCGCGTCCGGGTCGAGCTCACCCCCACCTTCCTCGGCTGCCCCGCGCTCGACGCGATGCGCCGCGCGCTCGAGGAGGCCGTCGCCGAGCTCGGCGGCGAGCCCGAGGTCGCCGTGATCCAGGACGACTCCTGGACGACCGACCGGATCACGCCGGCCGGGCGGGAGAAGCTGCGCGCCGCCGGCTTCGCGCCGCCGGCACCGCGCGCCGCAGGGCCGACGACGCTGCTGCAGCTGCAGTCGAAGGCATTCCGCTGCCCCTACTGCGGCTCGACCGAGACGCGCCTCGAGAACATCTTCGGGCCGACGCCGTGCCGCTCGATCCGCTGGTGCGAAAGCTGCCGCCAGCCGTTCGAACAGTTCAAGACGATCTAGCCGTCTGACGCCGCACCCTCGCGCTCCACGAGCGGGATCGCGACCCGTAGGTGTTGAGACCTAGGCCCGACCAAGACGTGACAGCGCGTCGTCGACCGCAGTCTCGCGACCTTCCAAAAGGGCCGTCTGCACCGCCCCGGACCCGTAGCTCGCCAGCGCCGCCTCGACGACGGTCGCTCTCACGTGGGCGTCGTCGGCGTGCAGGCGCGAGACACCGACGCGCTCGAAGCTCGCGTCCGCCGCACCGACGAGGCGGGTAGCCAACAGCGGATCCCCCTGATTCCACGCGACCTCTGCGCAGGTCAAGAACCAGACGCCGTACATCTCACGGTAGTCGAGCTCACGGATCAGGGCGAGGCACCGTGCCAGGTCGTCGCAGGCGCTCGAGTACCGCGCCTCCTGCAAGGCAACCCGGCTGAGGCCAAGGTGCGTGAACACGCGCCCCTCCTTGTCTCCGGTGCCCTGCTGCAGCTCGAGTGCCTGGGTGAAGAATTGGCCCGCGCCGGCGACGTCGCTGCGGCCGAGACGTACGCTCCCCAGATTCCCGAGGACGGTGCCGAGGCGGATCAGGTGGTCGCAGGCGCGCAGGACCTGGGCGCTCTCGGTGTAGAGGGTCTCGGCGCGCTCGAGGTCGCCCTCGGCCAACGAGACGCCCCCGAGGTCGGACAGCGCCTGTCCGACTGCGCGGGGATCGTCGCCGTTGCGAGCACCGAAGAGTGCCTGCTCGTGCAGCTCGCGCGCGCGCGAATAGTCGCCCTGTCGGTAGGCGAGCCTGCCCGCGCTCGACTGCGCCTTCACCCGCAGCCCCGGCTCGACGTCGCCGGCGAGCGCGAGCGAGCTCTCGAGCCATCTGCGACCCTCGCTCAGGTGCGCACGTACGCGCCAGAAGTACGCGAGCGAGCTCGCCAGCCGGAGCGCAGGCTCGGCGAGCATCTGCTCGTGGAAATGCGCCAGGGCGACGCGCAGGTTGTCGTGCTCGGATTCAAGTCGATGGAGGGGCGGCGCCGGGTCGGCGCCGGCGAGGATGTCCGCCTCGACGCTCACTGCGAGAGACGTGAAGTACTGCGCGTGCCGGCGTCGTCGTTCGTGTGCCTCTCCCCTCGCGTCGAGTCGGTCGGCCGCGTACTCGCGAATGGTCTCGAGCATGAGGAACCGCTGCTCGCCGCCGTCCGTCCGGACGATGCGGAGCAGGCTGTGGTCGACCAGCCCTGCTAGCAGCAAGAGCGGATCGGCTTGGTCATCTCCGCAGACTTCGGCCACCGCTACGGCCTGGGCGCCGCCCGAGAAGACGGCGAGTCTGGCGAACAGGGAGCGTTCCGGCTCGGTCAGGAGCGCGTGGCTCCAGTCGAGGGTTGCCTGCAGCGTCTGTTGGCGCCACGGCCTGTCGATCGGTCCGCCGACGAGCACGGGAAGCGCGCGGTCGAGCTGCCCTGCCATCACCTCGGGCGGAAGCAGCTTGCTGCGGGCGGCCGCGAGTTCGATCGCGAGCGGCAGGCCATCGAGTCGTCTGCAGATCGCCGCGACCGGGTCGATGTTGCGCGCGACAAGCTCGAAGTCAGGATCGACGGCGCGTGCGCGAGCCGCGAAGAGACGGACGGCGTCGTTCTCGACCAGCTCCGTGAAGGCCCGGGCCGGTGCGGGCACTGCAAGCGGTGGGACGGGGTACTCGTTCTCCCACGACACGTGCAACGGCGCCCGGCTCGTCACGAGTACGAGGAGTCGGGGTGACTCGGCGAGCAGGCGGGCGACGCGAATGGCGGCGGGGAGCAGTTGCTCGAAGTTGTCGAGCACCAGGAGCCCGGCCCGACCGCGCAGGTCCTCGGCGACCGCCGCCTCAACGGGTTGATCCCGCTCCTCCACACCCAGCGCCTCTGCGATTGTCGGAATGAGCAGCGCCGGGTCGGCGACGGTCGACAGATCGACGAAGACCGCGCCGTCGCGCAGCCTGGGTGCGAGCTCTTCGGCGACCGCCAGGGCGAGGCGAGTCTTCCCGCTCCCGCCGGGACCAGTGAGCGTGACCAGCCGCACGTCGCTACGCGCCAGCAATCCCGTCACCGCGACGATCTCGAGGAGTCGGCCGACGAGCGGAGTCGGGGACGCCGGCAGCCTTCGGCGCTTCCGCGGGCTCGTTCGCGGCGCTGCGAGCCCGGCGTCCTGTCGGAGAATCGCGCGCTCGAGCTCCTGCAGCCGCGGCCCCGGCTCGACCCCGAGCTCGTCGATCAAAGTGCGCCGGGCAAGTCGGTAGGCATCGAGTGCCTCCTTTTGCCGACCTGCCCGGTAGAGCGCCAGCATGTGCTGTTCGCGAAACCGCTCCCGGAACGGTTGCCCGGCGATGAGCGACTCGAGCGACACCGCGACTTCTTCGTGCCGGCCTAGAGCGAGCCGGGCGTCGTTGTGGAGTTCGATTGCGTAGAGCCGAATGTCGTCCAGACGCCCGGCCTCGATGCCAAACAACCCCTCGTCGACAACGTCTGCGAGCGGAGGCCCGGAGTAGAGCGCCAGCGCCTCGAGCAGATCCTCCTCGGCGTCGACGGGTGAGTCCTCGGCGAGTGCGGCCAGCGCCCGCTCGAGCAGCGTCTCGAACCGATCGAGGTCGAGCTCACCGGCTTCGATCCTGATCAGGTATCCCGAACCGCGCGTCTCGATCCTGCCTTCACCGAGCGCACGCCGGAGACCGTGGGCGTAAACGTGCAGGGATCCGATCGCGGACGCCGGAGGGTCGTCGGCCCAAAGGAGGGAGACGAGCCGATCCCGCGAGACGACCTCGTTGCGGTTCAGCAGGAGTGCGGCGAGAAACGCCCGCTGCTTCGGAGCTCCGAGCGCGATCCGCCCGCCGTTCTCGAGGACCTCGACCGGACCGAGGATCCGGAATTCCGTCGCGGTGGCCCCCTAAAGTCGCCGTCAAGTCGATCTTAAGCGCCGGGGCGGATCGTCCTCCTCTCAAGGCGCCGTCACGAGGACGGCGACGACGAAGGGAGATTCCAATGATCTGCACGGGCGACGTGATCGAGAACCCGATCACCGGTGAGCGCATCGTGTTTCGCAAGACGTCCCACGACACGGGCGGCCAGGCCGTCGTGATCGAGACCATCGTGCAACCGAACGGCTTCGTCGCCGCCGCGCACGTCCACCCGGCGCAGGAGGAGCGCTTCGAGGTTCTCTGCGGCTCGGTCGGCTTTCGCATCGGCCGGAAGAAGACGGTGGTCGGCCCTGGGGCGCGGCTGACCGTCCCCAGTGGCACCCCGCACCGATTCTGGAACGCCGGTGACGAGGTCGCCCACTTCGTGTGCGAGGTGCGCCCAGCACTCCAGTTCGAGTCGCTGCTCGAGACGATGTTCGCGCTTGCCGCCGACGGCAAGACGAACCGCAAGGGAATGCCCCATCCTCTTCGGCTCGCGGTGATCGCGAACGCGCACTTCGACACCGTGCGGCTGCCGTTCCCGCCGGCGATCCTCCAGCGCATCGCCCTTGCGATTGGAGCCCCGGTCGGCCGTTTGTGCGGCTACGGGGCGACTTACGAGCCGACGACGGCGGCGACGGCCCCGGCCGTTGCGTCGATCTAGCAATGAAGACGCGTCTCTACATCGGCATCTTCGTGCTCGCGCTTCTGCTCCTCGCCCTGGGCAGGACGATCTACGACGGGCTGGCGTTCATCGACTCGCCCGGGCGCAGGCCTGCGCCCGGGCCAGCATGACCCGCACACCGCCGAGAACTCGAGAAGAAAGGAGCATCGTGAAATCGATCCGTCGCGGAGCAGCAACCGCCCAGCGCTATCTCGTCTCTCTCTAGTTCGCGGGGGTGATCACGCAGTTCTTCCTCGTCGGCCTCGGACTCTTCGGAATGAAGCCCGGCAACACGGAAAGTCGAGGAGATGCACACAGCCTCAACGCACACCGCGAATTTGGTTGGGCGCTCACCGAGTTCGGTGGCCTGCTGCTCCTGTCGGCGACACTCGTCGCCTGGTCTCCAGCCGTTGCTCGCGATCGGCGGCGAGCATCACCGCTTGGTCGGGATGTTCCACCCGGTGAACGCGCTGGTACTACTCGGCCTCTCAGGCTTCCTGACTCGACGCGCCTGGAAGCTGGCAGCGCTCGGCCAGACGACAACCGCCGCCCGACCCGGCTTCGGCAAATCGGTCGAAACCGCCACGTAACGGTTGCCACTCGCTGCGCTCGGCGTTCGTTAGGACTGCGCGGTAGACGGGACAACGGCCCGGCAGCGCACCCCAGCGGACGGAGGCGGAGCCATGACACCGCTCCGTTCTCAGATGTACACCGCGACGTTCAAGACGATCCAGCTAGCCGACCGGCTTCCGGAAGTAGACCCGCCAGCTGTAGTAGACGAAGAACGCGCGCGGGTCGCGGCTGATTCGCCGCGCATAGCGAAGCACTGCATCGACGTAGAGCGACGAGTGGTTGTAGTGGTAGAGCGCAGTTCGCTCGTCGACCTTCCCGTGGTTGGCGGCAAGGTAGTTCGCGGCTCCGAGGATCGCGTCATGCGGGTCGGCGATGCTGCCTCCGAGCCCGTACGCCTTCCACGTCGCCGGCTCGAACTGCATCGGCCCTCGGGCCCCGGCGCCGCTGTCGTTGCGCACCTTGTTGAACGCGCTCTCGACGAAGTTGATCGCGGCAAGGAGCTGCCAGCGCACTCCGAATCGCGCCTGCGCTTCCCGGTACCAGCGGAGCAGCGCAGCAGCAGGCGCCGGCCGGCCGAGCCGCAGACGCCTTCGGGGCGGCGGCGCGGCCGTCGACAGCTTCGCGAGCTCGCGCTGTGCGACGACGTCGTCGGTGACGGCGGGATCGAGGCGAACCACCCTTGCCGCGAGCTTGGCGTCGGCTGCGAGCAGGCGAACGATGCGCTGTTCGTACCGCGCCTGCAGCGTGACGCCGGAGGGCGGCGGCTTAGACTTGTCCCAACGGTCGACGGCGGACTCGAGGCTCGCCTCCGTCTGCTGCAGCGTCGCCACGAGCGCCGGCGGCGATCGCGGGATCGGCGTGGTCGGCCCGGGAAGCGTGATCAACACGGTCGATCCGAGGTCGTTACGCGGCCGATTCGACGGGATCGCCGGTCGGGTGCGCCGCGACGATGTCCGCGGGCTGTCGCTGCGGGATCCGCAGGCCGACGATCACGCCGACGGCCAGGGCGCCGGCGCACAGCGCGAAGGCTCCCGTGTACCCGCCTGCGGTCGGATAGCCGCTCTTCCCGACGGTCCCGCCGATCAGCGATGCCGTCGCAGCGCCGCCGAAGGCGCCGCCGACCGTGCGCGTGACCGTGTTCATGCCGGTCGCGACACCGGTCTGCTGCGGGCCGACGTTCTCGATGATCAGGTTCGCCATTGCCGCGAACGCCAGGCCGATGCCGCTGCCGAGCAGCGCCGCCGCGACGTAGATCTCCCACCGCGCGCCGCGTGCAAACGCGAGCATCAGGAACGACACGAGCGTCAGCAGCCCGCCGGCGAGGAGCGGGGGCTTCGAGCCGAACAGCTTCTCGAGCCGCCCGGTCTGCGATCCGACGACGAGCATCGCCAGCGTCGAGGGCACCATGAACACGCCTGCCTGCGACACCGACGCCGCGAACCCGTAGCCGGCGACGTGCGGGGTCTCGACGTACTCCGGCAGCAGGATGAACGACGAGTACATGCCGAAGCCGAGCAGGAGCGCGACCGCATTCGTCGTCCAAACGCCGGGTATCCGCATCATCCGCATGTCGACGAGCGGCTCCGGCGCTCGGGTCTCGCTCCAGACCCACGCGCCGAGCACGGCCACGCCGCCGGCGATCGTGCCGATCGTCCTGGCGGAGAGCCAATGCCACGTCGGCGTCTCGCTGACGCCGGCGAGCACGGCGACGAGACCGATCGACATCAGAGCTGCGCCGAGCCAGTTGATCTTCGCCGGCACCTTCACGGGCGACTCGGGCACGAAGAAGTGCGTCGCGATCGTGGTCAGGACGATCGGAATCAACGGCAGCCAGAAGAGGTAGTGGAACGAGAGCTGGTCGACGATCGGGCCGGCGAGGACGACGCCCGCGCCGCCGCCGACCCCGAGCAAGGCCGACATCAACCCGACCCCGGCGGCGACGCGATCGCGCGGAAACTCGTCGCGGATGATCCCGAACGCGAGCGGGAAGATCCCTCCAGCCGCCCCCTGGATGACGCGGCCGACCAGCATCACGGTCATCGACGTCGCCACCGCCGACACGAGTGTCCCGGCCGACAGCAGCGCAAGCGCGATCATCAGCAGGCGCTCCTTGCCGTAGATGTCGCCGAGCCGGCCGAGCAGCGGCGTCGCCACCGACGCACTGAGCAGATACGAGGTCAACACCCAGCTGACCGAGCTCTCGGATGTGTGGAGAGCGTGCTGGATGTTCGGCAGCGCCGGCGCAACGAGCGATTGCAGGAGCGCGTAGGAGACGCCGGCGAGAGCGAGCACGGCGAACGTCAGCGTGGGACGCCGGTTGGGTTCGTGGCTCAAGCGTTGAGTACTAGCTGAACTGCGACGGGTCGCCGCGCGGTACCCCGACGCTGCGCTCCTTCCGGAGCGACGACTGGGCGATCACCTTCAACACCGTCGCCATCAGCGAGAAGCAGACGTACACGACCACCAGCAGGATGCCGAGCCTCGAACGCGCGAACAGGAGCGCGTACCCGAGATACGGAACGTGGAAGAGCATGCGATGCGCCTGCATGTGTTGCCGGAAGACGATCGACCACGGATCGGCCACGGGGTTCGAGTCGCCTTTCGTCCGGTAGACGACGTGTCCGCCCGAGCGCTCGATCTCGATGATCCGGTGGGTGGCGATCCCCGAGGAGCCGATCGGCTTCCGGAACGAGATCACGTCGCCGACACGCAACGACGATCGCCGCACCGTCCGGTCGACGACCAGCGAGCCGATCGGGATGGTCTTCGTCATGGAGCCCGTGGCCATCGCCATCGGCTGGAGCCCGAGCACGAGCAGGGCGATGTAGGCGACCACGAGCACCGCCGCGGCGGCCGCGACGACACCCTTCGCGAGGCTGATCACGCGCCTCATCAGAACCCCGCTGTCGAGCCGGTGACGAGCGTCGTCGACATCGCGTTCCCCGCAAGATCGGTGACGCTGGCAGACGGGGTCCACTTGAACGCCGACGTCGCCACGTTCGTCCGCTGTGACGTGGCCGGCAGACAGCCGCCGAGCGTCAACGTCACGACCGCGCCGCTCATCGAAATCGTGGACGTGCTGCAGGTGAGCGCAGCGCTGACGTAGTCGGCCTGAGTGTTGACAGTGCCGAGGTTGGTGCCGGTGACGGCGACGGTGTCGGCGGAGGCCGAGTTGGCGAATACCGCAGAGATCGCCGTCGACGCGCCGTTCCAGCCGCTCTTCACGGTGGTCGGATCGACCGGCTCGGAGAACACGTAGTTGATCCGGTCTCCGTTGTCGGCCTTCTTGGCGGTCCCCCCGTTCGAGGGCGCGACGTTGCTCGCCGCCGGCGCGACCGTGTCGCGGACGAGGGCGAGCGACATGGTCGGGGAGACGTCGCCGGTGTTCGCAGTCACATAGGAGCCAGCCGTCACCGCGCCGTCGATGAATCCCGCCGTGCTGACCGTCGAGAAGCTCAGCGTCCCGGCGCCTGCGGGCGCGGCCTTGCTCGTCGAGACGGAGTGGCTTGCAGTGTCGGTGAGCGAGAGGTTCGCCGTGTCGGTCGCGAGCGACGACGACGGGAACACCGCCTGCAGCTGGACCGCCGCCGAGATCGCCGAGTTGATGTAGCTCGTGCCCGAGTAGGTGTGACAGTTCGTGCAGGCGACACTCGCCGGCGCGGCCGCGATCTCGACCGCCGTCGACTTGCTGCTCTCAACGCCGGCCCAGTTTCCCTTTGTCGCCTGTGTCGTGTACTGCCAGCGTCCGACCGGCACCGCGCTCTCCGTGCACGCGGTCGTGGCGACCGAGCCGCTGCAGGCCGCACCGATCGTCTGCAGCGCCCCGCCCTCCGAGTAGCGGCGGACCGCGTACGAGACTGCCGCACCGCCGACCGTGACCGCGCTCCAGCTGAGCGCGACGTTCGGATACGTCGGCAGCGTGTGCGCCGGAACCGACCCGGCGGGGATCGACGTCGCGCGCGACGACCCGTTCCCACCGCCGCTGGTCGCCCAGGAGGCATAGGCGGCGCCGCTCAGGGCGAGCGCCGCCACGATTCCTCCCAGCACGATCAGGTGACGCCGCACGCCACCGTGCCCTAGCTCGTCGCCGTCAGCGTGACCGGGACGGTGAAGATCGCCCCCTGACAGCTGTTGTCGGAGGCGTTCGACATCGCGACCTTCCCACTGAGGGAGAAGGTGACCGTCGCCCCTGCCCCGACCGCCTGCGAAAGCCCGCTCGTGTTCGTGAACGAGACGCCCGTCGCGGCATTGCACGCGGCACCCTTGTCGGACGTGATCGCTCCGGCACCGGTCACGGCCGTGACCGTCGCGGCAAAGGAGTTCGGGTTCGTCACCTTGACGACCAGATCGCCGGTTCCGCCCGGGTAGAGCTGCGCCGTCGTGGACGCCGATGCGTCGGAGAGCGTCAGGCTCTGGGCGGTGACCGCTTTCGCGTATCCGTTGCCGGCCGACGAGCCGACGGCCCACGAGCCCAGCGTGACGGCCGCGGTGCCGAGCAGGGCGACGGCGGACAGGGCGAGGACGAGCCTCGCCTTGTCCGCAGCTACGATCGAGAGTGCTGCGCGCAGAGTCATGGGGCGACCTCTAGCTCGACGCGGTCAACGTGACGGGAATCGCGAAGACGGCGCCCTGACAGCTCGAGCTCGCGGCGCCGCTCATCGCGGCCGCCCCGGGAAGCGTGAAGGTGACGGTCGCGCCGGCACCGACCGCCTGGGAGAGGCCGGTCTGATCGGTGTAGGTGACGCCGGTGGCGGCGTCACACGCCGCACCCTGGTCGGAGGTGATCGTCCCTGCGCCCGCGACCGACGTGATCGTGACCGCGAACAAGTTGGGATTCGTCACCTTCACCTTGACGCCGCCCGTACCGCCCGGGTACAGCTGCGCCACCGTCGACGCGGAGGCGTCGGACAGTGTCAGGTTCTGCGCCGAGGTCGCCTTGGCGTAGCCGTTGCCGGGGCTCGAGCCGACGGCCCAGCTCCCGAAGGTCACGCCGCCGGCGATCACCGCCGCGACGAGCAGCAGCGCGATCGCCAGACGCGCCCTGCTCGCCAAAATGATCGAGAACACGTCCTTCATCGCCTGCTGACTCCTTCGTCGATTGGCGCACCGGGGATCGCCCGCGCCACGGGCCGCAGTGGTGCGTTCGGCCGCGTTATCGGCGGAGGGGGTACCTCACTTGAGGGACTATCGCGTTCCGCTGTATCCCTCTTTCAAGGGACAAGGTCGCTCCTCGCCAGGCCGGACGGCCCGAGTAAGCTCGCTCGCGTGGCGCTGGTCCGCATCCTCTACTGCCCCGTCTGACACGGTTACGACGAGGAGGCTGCGCGTGTCGTGGCCGAGGTCGACGGGACGGCGCACCGCGCCGAGATGCACGAGGGGCTGAAGAGCCAGTTCGACGTGATCGTGGACGGCCGGACCGTGTTCTCGAAGCAGCGAACCGGGCGCTTCCCGTACCCCGGCGAGGTGCCGGGCCTGCTGCGGCCTGACTAGGAAGCTCTCACACGATGAGCGATTGAGTCGCCCGGCCGCGCTCGACGGCACGCTGCCGCGTCCTCGGTCGGCCCGATAGAGCAACTATCGAGCCTCCCTGCGTCCTTGCATCGCACTCGCCGATCGCACCCGGATCGACGAACGTCATCGTGCGAGAGCTTCTAACACGCAGTCAATCTCGCCACGCTACCCTCGTCGCCGATGCGCCTCGCCTGGCTCGTGCTCGCAGTGCCCGCGCTCGCCGCCTGCGGCGGCTCGTCGTCCACGAAGACGACGTCGACGACGACGACCGCGGCTGCGCCGCGGCTCACCCAGCAGCAGTTCGCCAGTGCCGGGAACCTCGTCTGCCTGCATTCGGACCGGCGCGTCTACCGGCTCGGCGCACTCTCCCGCGATCCCTCCGGCTGGGCGAAGACGGCCCGCGCCGCGAGGGTGGGCATCGCGGAGATGAAGACGCTCCGGCCGCCGCTCGCCGACCAGGCCGGCTTCGACCACATGCTCCTGCTCGCGCAGCGCCTCGCCGACGGCATCGCCCGCGTGCATTCCGCGCTCGTGAAGCAGGACTACGCGGCGGCAACCAAGGCGCAGTTCGCCGCGACGGCCGCCGACACGCAGATCCACAAGCAGGCCCGGGAGATCGGGCTCACCTTCTGTCAGCAGCTGCTGACGAACTGGCCGGCGTAGCGACTGCCGCCGGCGCGGCCAGCGTCGGATACCGGTCGGTGAGGAGCAGCAGGTAGGCGAACGTCTGCGCCTGGTAGCGCAGCGCGTAGGCGCCGAGGTCACGGAACCCGCGCGGGAAGCGGCCCAGCGCGAGCGCGAAGAAGTAGCCGAGGAAGGCGATGATCGCGAGGACGTAGCCGAGCGCCGTCGCGAGCACGTAGGCGGGGATCACCCACACGATGCGCAGCAACGTCTTCCAGCGCGCCTGGGGCGCCGGCGGCCCGATCGCGAGGTCGATCGGATACGTGCCGCGCTCCCCGCGGAACCCGGGGTAGGGGTCGGCGACGAGGTACAGGTACGAGTAGACGTGCGTCTGGTAGCGGACGAACCGCGAGATCCATCCGTGCAGCCGGTCGGGCGAGCGTCCGCGCACGAGCGTGATGAACCAGTCGACGATCGCAACGGCGAGCACGACGTACGTCCACAGCGCTAGCACGAGGAGGTGCGGGAGCGCGAGCAACCAGCGGAAGGCAACGGTGAGCCGCCACCGCCGCAGATCGTCGTTCACGAGCAGCCGCACCGGGTGCGTCCACTCGACCTCTCCTCCCGTGAACTGCGCCTCGCGCTTCTCGAGGAACGCGGCGACACCCTCGCGGAAGTCGTGCGTCTTCGTGAGGTCCGCCTGTGCCTGCGCCTCGAGCTCGAGCTGATCGGCGAAGGTCGTGGTCTCGGCGGCGTCGAGGAGCCGCTTGGTCTCGAAGACGGCGCGGGTCGGCATCGCGGCGAAGAGCCGCGCGACTTCCTGGGCGCGCTCGGCGAGCTCGTCGGCCGGGACGACCTCGGAGACGAGGCCCCAGGCACGCGCCTCCTCGGCGCCGAGACGGCGGCCGGTCGTCAGCCACTCGAACGCTCGGGCCGTCCCGAGCAGCCGTCGGGTGAGCCACGTTGCGCCGGAGTCGGGGACGAGCCCGATCGAGATGAACGCCGGCACGAAGCTCGCCGCATCGCCGGCGATCCGCACATCGCAGGCCAGCGCGAGTGACATGCCCGCTCCAGCGGCGGGGCCGTTGACGGCCGCCAGGACGGGCTTCTCGAGGGTGCGGATGGCGAGCACGTTGCGGTGATAGTTCCGGCGGAGGTTCTCCGCCACGTCGTCCGCGCCGCGCGAGAACTCCTGCAGGTCCTGCCCGACGCAGAAGCCGCGCCCGGCTCCGGTGATCACCACCGCGCGAATCGCCGGATCCGCCGCCGCCTGGAGCAGCCCCGTGTGGAGCCCCTCGTGCATCTCGCGATTCAGCGCGTTCAGCACGTCGGGCCGGTTCAGCGTGATCGTGAGCACGCCCGCCTCACGCGTCAGCTCGACCACGGACACCTGCGGAACGATAACGGCGGCATCACTCGGTCCCCCCGGCTTCGATCTAGAGTCCCGCGGCATGAGCGAGCGCTACAGCGCGTTCCCGAGCCTCGACCTCGACCGTCCGGCGCCACACGTCCTGCGGCTCACCCTGCGGGCGCCCGGTCGGTTGAACGCGGTCAGCGGAGCGATGCATGGCGAGCTGGCGGCGATCTGGAAGGCGATCGGCGACGACGACGACACACGCGCGGTCGTGGTGCGCGGAGCCGATGGAGCCTTCAGCGCAGGCGGCGACCTCGACCTCGTCCTCGAGATCGCCAGCGACGCGGGCGCGCGCCGGCGCGTGTTCCACGAGGCACGCGACCTCGTCTACAACGTCGTCGAGTGCCCCAAGCCGATCGTCTCCGCGATCACGGGGCCGGCCGTCGGCGCCGGGCTCGCGATCGGCCTGCTCGCCGACATCTCGATCGCCACCCCGGCCGCGCGCATCGTCGACGGGCACACGAAGCTCGGGGTCACGGCCGGCGACCACGCCGTGCTCGTCTGGCCGCTTCTGTGCGGCCTCGCGAAGGCGAAGTACCATTTGCTCCTCTGCGAGCCCCTCGACGGCGTCGAGGCGGAGCGCATCGGCCTCGTCTCGCTGTGCGTCCCCGAAGACGAGCTCGACGAACGCGCGCTCGAGATCGCGACCAGGCTCGCAAGCGGCGCACAGCCGGCCATCCGCCACACCAAGCTCGCGCTGAACAACTGGCTGAGGCTCGCGGGGCCGGCGTTCGACGCGTCCCTGGCGCTCGAGTTCCTCGACCTCGCTGGGCCCGACGTGAACGAGGGCGTCGCCGCGATTCGCGAGAAGCGCGCGCCCGACTTCGGCTGAGCTAGAACGCGACGAACTCGACCGTCGGCTGCGGGAACCCACGCTTGTATGCGTCCTTGCCCGTCGCCATGAACTCGTCGCTCGTCGTCGCGGCCTTGAACGACTCGTCGTCGGCGAACTCCCACTCCGCGTAGTACTTGTGCGCGGGCTCGCCCATCGGCGACCCGATCACCCTGCCGTGCCGGAACGTGCCGCCGGGCACGAGGCGACACAGCTCCGCGTGCTCGACGTACTGCTGCGGGTCCGGCGCCTCGCCGTAGAGTACGACCACTCTGACCACGACCAACCCCTTTCGTGCTCGAACGAGGAGAGGAGCGTAACGATGGCCGGATCTGTCGTACACGTCGAACTACCGTCGGCGGACGCCAACCGTGCGGCGGCGTTCTGGAACGGCCTCTTCGGCTGGGGGCTCGCCGACTCTGCGATGGAGGACTTCGACTACCGGATGGCGCAGATCGCCCCCGAGCAGGGCGTGGCCGTGTTCCCGTCGCCGGACCGGCCCGGGAGCGGCCCGCTCGTCTACTTCTCGACCGACGACATCGACGCCTCCGTCGCCAAGGTCCGCGAGCTCGGCGGCACGGCTGAGGAGAAGCAGCCCGTGCCGACGCACGGCTGGTTCGCCGCCTGCGTCGACACCGAGGGCAACACGTTCAGCCTCTGGCAGAACGACCCGAACGCCCAGTAGGCGTCCGCGTGACCTCCGCCGCCGTCGCGCTCACCGTGCTCGCGGGCCTCGCCGGCTCGATCCAGGTGGCCGTGATGGGCCGGTTCGGCGACAGGGTCGGCGTGCTCGAGGCGCTCAGCTTCGCCACGGCGGTGCAGCTCGTGCTGTCGCTCGGGATCCTGCTCGTGGCCCGCGCAGGGGTCGGCGGGCTCGGCGGTGCGTTCCGGGCGCCCACGTGGATGTGGCTGGGCGGCGTGATGGGGCTCACGGTCGTCTTCACGATCACGTTCGCCCAGCCGCGGATCGGGGCCACAGCGACGATCGGCATCCTGATCGCCGGGCAGCTCGTGATGGGCACGGTAATCGACCGCTTCGGGCTGTTCGGCGTCGAGCAGATCGCGATCTCGCCCGCACGCGCGGTCGGAATCGGCCTCCTGGGAATCGGCGCAGCACTCTCGCTCGTTCGCTAGCTGGTGGACCTGAGAACCAAGACGTGGACCGCGCTGGTCACGGTCTACGTGATCTGGGGCTCGACGTACCTCGGCATCGCCATCGCCGGCAAGACGATCCCGCCGCTCTTCGCAGCCTCGACGCGCTTCATCACCGCCGGCGCGTTGATGGCCGGCGTCGTCAAGCTACGCGGCGGGTCGCTGCGCATCTCGCGCCGGGCGCTCGCGTCGTGCATCGTCATCGGCTGCCTGCTCCCGGGCGCGAACGCCGTGCTCTTCTTCGCGGAGCGCCAGGTCCCGACCGGCCTCGCCTCGTTGATCATCGCGTCGGTGCCGCTGTGGATCCTGGTGCTGCGCCTGATCGGCCGGGAGCGGCTGCCCTGGCAGGCCCTCGTCGGCGTCGGCGTCGGTTTCGTCGGCGTGGCGATCCTCGCACGGCCGTCCGGCGGTGCCACGACGCTCGGCATCGCGCTGTGCTTCGTCTCCGCCCTGATGTGGGCGACCGGCTCGGTGCTGTCCGCGCGCCTGACGATGCCGAAGGACCCGTTCGCCGCGACCGCCTACGAGATGCTCGCGGGCGGGCTCGTGATGCTGCCGCCCTCGCTGCTCACCCTGCATCACTTCTCACCGTCGTCGGGCTCGATCGTCGGCTGGGTCTACCTGGTCACCTTCGGCTCGATCGTCGGCTACACGGCGTACGTGTGGCTGCTCGCGAACGCCCCGCTCGGCACCGTCTCGACGTACGCGTACGTGAACCCGGTGGTCGCGATCGCGCTGGGCGTCGCGTTTCGCGGTGAGCACCTGACGTGGATCCTTCTCGTCGGCGCCGCGATCGTCGTCGCCGCCGTCGCCGTCGTCGTGCGGCAGGAGCCGCCCTCGGCGACGGCGCTCGAGGAGGGAGTCCGCTGACGCGGCCGGCTACAGGCAGATGTCGTCCGGCCGCACCGGCACGCGCGTCAGCTCGCGACCCGTCGCCGCACGCAGCGCGGCGACGATCGCGGCCGTGGAGACGACCGTCGGCGGCTCGCCGACTCCCTTGACGCCGTACGGCGCGTCCGGCTCCGGATCCTCGATCAGCACCGATTCGACCGGGGGCATGTCGAGCGTGGTCGGAATCAGATAGTCGGTGAAGCTGGCATTCGTGATCAGGCCGCCGCTGGTCTGGATCTCCTCCATCAGCGCGAGCCCGAGGCCCTGAGCGGTGCCACCCTCGATCTGTCCCTCGACCTGCTGCGGATTCACTGCCTTGCCGACGTCCTGGGCGGCGCCGATCCAGACGACGCGGGTCAACCCGAGATCGACGTCGACCTCGGCGCACACCTTCATCGCGCAAGCGGCGAATGCGACGTGCGCACGCTCACCGGTGATCTGCCCGGTCTCGGGATCGAGCGGGGTCGTGCGAGGGTGGCGGTAGATCCGCTCCACGTCGACCTCCGACCGGTCGCCGCGCAGTTGCCGCTCCTCGAGCGCGGCGCGGCACGCGTCGCGCACGGCGCCCGCTGCCATCCAGGTCATCCGAGAGGCCGACGCCGACCCGGCGGAGTCGACCGTCGACGTGATCGCCGGCGCGAGCCGGACGTCGTCCGTGTCGAGCTCGGTGCGGGCGACCTGCAGGATCACGCCGGTCACTCCCTGCCCCACCTCGGTCGCAGCACAGTGGACCTCGGCGGAGCCGTCCTCGAAGAGGCGCACACGCGCCGCGCAATAGTCGTCGAACCCCTCCGAGTACGCGATGTTCTTGAAGCCGACGGCGAACCCGACACCCCGCTGCACGCCTTCGCCGCGCGTCGTGTTGCCGGCACCGCCGGGGAGGCGCAGCGGGTCGCGGGGAAGCTCCTCGGGCGGCGGCGGTTCGAGCGCGGCGGCGGCGCGAATCACGTCCGCGATCGGCAGCGACCCTCCGATCACCTGCCCGGTCGGGAGCGCGTCTCCGGGACCGAGCGCGTTCAGCAGTCGCAGCTCGACGGGATCGATGTCGAGCGCCTGTGCCAGCTTGTCCAGCTGCGCCTCCCCGGCGAAGCATGTCTGCACGGCGCCGAAGCCGCGCATCGCGCCACACGGCGGGTTGTTCGTGTACACGACCGTCGACTCGATCAGCGCATTCGGGACCTCGTACGGCCCGAGCGCGAACGAGGCGGCGTTCGAGCACACCGCCGTCGAGCTCGAGGCGTAGGCGCCGCCGTCGAGCAGGATCCGCATCCGCACCGAGACGATCCGGCCCTCCTTCGTCGCCTGATGCTCCGCCCAGATGCGCGCCGGATGCCGGTGCACGTGCCCGGTGAACGACTCCTCGCGGTTGTAGACGATCTTGACCGGACGATTCGTGCGCAGCGCGAGCATCGCGCCGTGGATCTGCATCGAGAGATCCTCGCGGCCTCCGAACGCACCGCCGACCCCGCCGAGGTGAATGCGCACCTGCTCGAGCGACAGGCCGAGGCAGGGGGCAACTTGCGCGCGGTCCACATGCAGCCACTGCGTCGCGACGTAGATGTCGACGCCGCCCTCGCCGTCGGGCACGGCCAGGCCCGACTCAGGCCCCAGGAAGGCCTGGTCCTGGATACCGAGCTCGTAGAACCCGCTCACCGTCACCTCTGCCTGCGTGTCCGGGTCGCCGTGGCGGATCACCAGCGTGCGGACGACATTCGGCCGGTCGTCCTCCCGGTAGCCGTGCCCGCGCGTCGGGCGCTCCGGATGCAGGTCGTCCTGCTCGAGGGCGCGCTCCATGTCGGCGACCGGCTCGAGCTCGTCGTAGGTGACACGGATCCGCTCGGCCGCCCGCCGCGCCTGCTCGGGGTGGTCGGCCGCGACGAGGGCGACCGGCTCGCCGTAGTAGAGGACGCGGTCGCCCGCGAGCACCGGCTGGTCGGGGAACTCGAGGCCGTAGGTCTTCTCGCCCGGCACGTCCTCGTGGGTCAACACCGCGTGGACGCCGGGCATCGTCACGGCGCCGGTGATATCGATCGCGACGATGCGCGCGTGTGCGTGCGGGCTGCGCAGCGTGTGGCCCCACAACATCCCCGGCGCCGCGAGGTCGCTCGAATACGCGAACTCGCCCTTCACCTTCGGCGGTGCGTCCACGCGTGGCAGCAACTCGCCGACCTTGCCGACCTGCAGCTGCCTGCCAGGCGGTCTGCGTCATGCGCGCGCAGCCGCGATCCGCACGGCGTCGAAGATCTTCGCGTACCCCGTGCAACGGCAAAGGTTGCCCGAGAGCGCCTCGCGGATCTCGTCCTCGGAGGGCATCGGGCTGTGACGGAGCAGATCGGCCGTGGCGACGACGAGCCCCGGCGTGCAGAAGCCGCACTGCACGGCTCCGGCCTCGACGAACGCCTGCTGCACCACGTGCAGCTCGTCGCCGTCGGCCAACCCTTCGACCGTCGTCACGTCGTGCCCGTCCGCCTGTGCAGCGAGCACGAGGCACGCGCAGACGAGCGTCCCGTCGAGCAGCACGGAACACGAGCCGCACTCGCCCTGTTCGCACGCGTTCTTGGCGCCCGGGAAGCCGAGCTTCTCGCGCAGCGCGTAGAGCAGCGACTCGCCCTCCCAGCAGTCGGCCCGGTGCTCGGCACCGTTGATGCGAACGGTGATCCTCACAAGAGCACCCGCTCGAGCGCGCGGGCGGCGAGGATGCGCAGCGCATGACTCCGGTAGCGGCCGGTCCCGCGAACGTCGTCGATCGGCGACGCTGCAGCTGCAACCCGCTCGGCGAACGTGTCCGCATCCGAGCGCGGGGCCGTGACGAGCACCGGTCTCGGGGAGGCCGACCCGAACGACGCGCGGAGCTCCTCCCCCGCCGACAGGGCGAGCGAGACGACGGCGATGACCATCGCGTTGCGTGGGCCCACCTTCATGAATGTCTGCGCCGAGCGAGAGGGGCTCAGCCACACGGCCGCGATCAGCTCGTCGTCCGCCAGAGCCGTGCGCTTCACGCCGATGACGAAGTCGGTGAGCGCCACACGCCGAGAACCGCGCACGGACACACACTCGACCTCGGCTCGCTCGACGACGAGCGGCGGGAGCGCGTCGCCGGCCGGCGACGCGGTGCCGAGGTTGCCGCCGATGGTGCCGCGGTTGCGGATCTGCGGCGACCCGACCGTCCGCGAGGCCTCTGCGAGCGCTGGGAGCAGCTCCGCGAGCTCGCCGCGCATCGCCTCGGCGTAGGTGAGGCCGGCACCCAACCGCAGGTCGCCGCCGACACGCGACCACCCGCGAAGCTCGCCGATCTCGTTCAGGTTGAGCACCGTCTCGGGCCGGTCGTGATCGAAGTTGAGGGCGACCATGACGTCGGTGCCGCCCTGGATCGGCAGCGCTTCGGGATGGCTCGACTTCAGCTGGAGCGCCTCGTCGAGCGACCGCGGCGTGAGGACTTCCATCGGCACTGACTGTACGGTTTCACCCGCCGTGGCTGCATCCCTGTCGAGACGGCTGGCGGTCGCCCGCGGAGACGGGCGCGCGGACGTCGTGATCCGCGGCGGGCGGGTGCTCTCGGTCTTCACGCGCGAATGGCTCGCCGCCGACGTCGCAGTCGTGGACGGGGTGATCGCGGGGATCGGCGACTACGACGGCGACGAGATCGTCGACGCGTCCGGCCGGTTCGTCGTTCCCGGCTTCGTCGATGCGCACATGCATCTCGAGTCCTCGAAGCTGCTCGTCGACGAGTTCGCGCGACTTGTGCTCCCATTCGGGACGACGGCCGTCGTCGCAGACCCGCACGAGATCGCAAACGTGCTCGGTACGGACGGTGTGCACTGGTTGCTCGACGCAACGGCGGGACTGCCCCTCGACGTCTACTTCATGGCGTCGTCCTGCGTGCCGGCGTCGCAGTTCGAGTCACCACGCCGGGCGCTGACGACCGGCGACCTCGACGCCCTGCTGCGCAGGCGCCGGGTGATCGGGCTCGCGGAGATGATGAACTTTCCGGGCGTGATCGGCGGATCGTCGACGGAGCTCGACAAGCTCTCGCTCGCCACGCACGTCGACGGCCACGCGCCGGGCGTGCGCGGACGCGACCTGCAGGCATACGCCGCCGCGGGGATCGGCTCCGACCACGAGGCGTACACCGCCGAGGAAGGCCGCGAGCGCCTGCGTGCGGGGATGTGGCTGTTGATCCGCGAAGGATCCGCCGCGCGGAACCTGGAGGCGCTGCTGCCGCTGCTCATCGAGTACGGCCCGGGGCGCATCGCGTTCTGCACCGACGATCGCGAGCCCGAGCACATCGCCGACGAGGGACACATCAACTCGATGGTCCGCGACGCCGTCGCCGCGGGCGTACCTGCAGAGGACGCCCTCGTGTGCGCGACGCTGAATCCGACGCTGTGGCACCGCCTCGACCACCTGGGCGCGATCGCACCCGGGCGTGCGGCCGATTTGCTGCTGTTGCCGGACCTGGAGCGCTTCGTCCCGGAGACGGTGTTGAAGGCGGGTCGACCGGTCGTCGAGATTCCGGCGGCGGAGGTGCCCGACTGGGTGCGCCACACCGTTCGCATCGGCGCGTACGGGCCGGAGATGTTTCGCGTGCCGTGGCGAGGCGGAGCCGCCCGCGTGATCGGGATCGTCCCGGGCCAGATCGTCACCGACTCGCTCGTCGAGGAGCTGCCGGCGCGCGCGGGAGAAGCCTCGGCCGACCCGGAGCGCGACCTCGCGAAGATCGCCGTCGTCGAACGGCACCTCGGGACGGGCCGCGCCGGCCTGGGCTTCGTCCGCGGGTTCGGCCTCCGGCGCGGCGCGCTCGCCTCGAGCGTCGCGCACGACGCGCACAACGTCGTCGTCGTCGGGATGAACGACGCGTCGATGGCCGCCGCGGTGCGCCGGCTGGCCAATCGCGGCGGCGGGATCGTCGCCGTCGACGGGGCCGAGGTCCTGGCCGAGCTGCCGCTGCCGGTCGCCGGGCTGCTGTCGGACGCTGCACTGGCCGACGTCGTCGCAGCCTCGCACGCGCTCGTCGCCGCCGCCCGTGAGCTCGGCTGTGAGCTCGAGTCTCCGTTCCAGCACCTCGCCTTCCTGGCGCTCAGCGTGATCCCGAGCCTCAAGCTGACCGACCGCGGCCTCGTCGACGTCGACCGTTTCGAGCTCGTGCCGCTGGAGGCCGGGTGATCCTCGCCAACTGCCGTGTCGTCACGATGGACGACGCCGGCACCGAGCACGAGCGCGGCTGGGTCCAGATCGAGGACGGCCTGGTCGTGGAGACAGGCGCCGGCGACGCACCGGCGGCCGACGGCGAGGACCTCGGCGGCGCGGTCGTCACGCCCGGGCTCGTCAACACGCACCACCACCTGTTCCAGACGCTCACCCGCGCGCGGGCACAGCAGGCCGACCTGTTCACGTGGCTGCGAGAGCTCTACCCGACCTGGGCGCGCCTCGATGCTGAGATGGAGCACGCCGCCGCACGGGCGGGTCTCGCCGAGCTCGCGCTCTCGGGCTGCTCGACCGTGTTCGATCACCACTACGTCTTCCCCCGCGGCGTGACCGGGCTGATCGAGGCGGAGCTCGACGCGGCGCGATCGCTCGGCGTCCGCTTCGTCGCCGCACGCGGCTCGATGGATCTCGGCGAATCGGACGGGGGCCTGCCGCCGGACTCGCTCGTCGAGGAGCTCGACGCGATCCTCTCCGACACCGAGCGGCTCGCCGCGCTCGCGGACGGCGATCTCGTGGGAGTCGCGGTCGCTCCGTGCTCGCCGTTCAGCGTGACGACGAGGCTGATGGAGGAGTCAGCGGCGCTCGCCCGCAAGCTCGGGCTTCAGCTGCACACGCATCTTGCGGAGACGGCGGAGGAGGACTCCTACTGCCGCGAGCTCTTCGGCTGCACGCCGGTCGAATACCTCGAGCGGGTCGGCTGGGTGGACGGGGACGTGTGGTGCGCGCATTGCGTCCATCTCTCGCCGGCGGACGTTGCGACGTTCGCGAGCGCAGGAGTGGGCGTCGCTCACTGCCCGACGTCGAACCTGCGGCTCGGAGCGGGGGTGGCGCCGGTCCCGTCGTTGCTCGCGGCCGGGGTCCGCGTCGGGCTCGGCGTCGACGGCACCGCGTCGAACGAGCGCGGCGATCTCTTCGCCGAGGTCAAGCAGGCATTGCTCGTCGCGCGCGGCCGGGAAGGCGGCGGCGCGCTGACCGCGCGCGAGGCGCTGCGACTCGGAACACGCGGTGGCGCGGCGGTGCTGCGACGCGGCGACATCGGCTCGCTCGAGCCGGGCAAGCGCGCCGACGTTGCCGTCTGGCGCACCGACGGGCTCGAGTTCGGCGGCGCCGAGGACCTCGTCGCGAACCTCGTGCTCTCGGGGCCGCACCGCGTCGACACGCTGCTCGTCGGGGGCCGACCCGTCGTGCGCGGCGGCGTGCTCGTGAACGCCGACGAGCAGGAGATCGCCCGCGAGCACCGCAAACAGGCAAGGCGGCTATGGCAGGAGTGACGCTTTCGACGCACGTCCTCGACACCGAGGTCGGCGAGCCTGCCGGCGGAGTCAAGGTCGGGCTCTTCCGCGGCAAGGATCTGATCTCGCTCCAGGAGACGGACGCGGACGGCCGCATCCCGAACCTGTTCGAGACCGAGTTCGAGCCTGGCGAGTACCGGCTGGTGTTCTACGTGGACGGCGGGTTCTTCGAGAAGGTCGAGCTGACGATCGCACTGGTCGAGGAGCGCCACTATCACGTCCCACTCCTCGTCTCGACCTACGCGTGCGCGAGCTACCGCGGCAGCTGAGCGAGGACGAGCTCGCAGAGCTGTTCGAGGGCCGGACCGCGCTCGTCCAGCGGCTCGCCGCGCTCGAGGATCCGCTCGGCCGCGCCCGCGAGGTCGCGCGCGGGCTGCCGCCTGTGGAGCAGCAGGAGGTCCTCGACGCGCATCCGCGGATCGGCGCCCGCGCAGGGCTGTCGAGGCGGTCGGCGGCGGAGCAGGGGATCGACGACGACGCACAGGTACTGGCGGAGCTCGCCGAGCTGAATCGCGCCTACGAGGAGCGCTTCGGCTTCAGGTTCGTGGTGTTCGTGAACCGCCGGCCGCGACGTGACATCCTCCCGATCCTGCGCGAACGGCTCGGGAGGACCCGCGAGGAGGAGCTCTCGACGGGAGTCGACGAGCTCGTGCAGATCGCGATCGACCGATGGCACACCTCCTAGCGCTCTCCGATTACTGGTGGCAGTGGGGCAACCTGCTCTTCCGCTGGCTGCACGTGGTCGCCGCGATCGCCTGGATCGGGGCGTCGTTCTACTTCATCGCGCTCGACAACCACCTGCGGCCGCCGCAGGACCCGGACAACCTGAAGCGCGGTGTCGGCGGCGAGGCGTGGGAGGTCCACGGCGGCGGTTTCTATCGGGTCGAGAAGTTCCGCCTGGCGCCTGCGCGGCTGCCCGAGCCGCTGCACTGGTTCAAGTGGGAGGCGTACACGACGTGGCTGTCCGGGTTCGCGCTCTTCATCGTCGTCTACTACGCGCACGCCTCGTCGTTCCTGATCGACAAGTCGGTCGCCGACCTGCGGCCCTGGGAGGCGATCGCGATCTCCGTCGTCGGCCTGGCGGTCGCCTGGCTCGTGTACGACCTCCTCTGCCGCGCGTTCGAGAACGACGAGCTCGTCCTGGCGGCGCTCGTGTTCGGCTTCGTGTGCCTGGCGGCGTGGGGCTCGTCGAACCTGTTCGCGGCGAGAGCGGCGTACCTCCAGGTCGGCGCGATGATCGGGACGATCATGGTCGGCAACGTCTTCTTCACGATCATCCCGGCGCACTGGGAGCTCGTCCGTGCGAAGGAGGCGGGCCGCGAGCCCGACCCGCGCTGGAGCCTTCGCGGCAAGCAGCGCTCGGTGCACAACAACTACCTGACGCTGCCGGTCGTCTTCGCGATGCTCTCGAACCACTTCCCGATCACGTACGGCCATTCGCACTCGTGGTTGATCCTCGTGGCCCTGATGGCGATCGGCGCGATCACGCGGCACTACTTCAACCTCCGCCAGCGCGGCCTCAACGTCTGGCCGGTGCTCGGCGTCGCCGGCGCGGGCATCGTCGCGCTGGCACTGTTGATCAAGCCGTGACCGCGTTCCTCGTCGTCGCAGTCGTCGTGATCGTGATGCCGGGTCCCGACTTCGCGCTGACCGCGCGCAACACGCTCGCGCGCGGCGCTCGCGCAGGCGTCTCCACGGCCTCGGGCGTCGTCACCGGCCTGTTCGTCTGGGAGGTCGCGTCGGTGGCCGGCGTCGCCGCTCTGATCGCGGCGTCACGGCCGGCCTTCCTCGTCCTGCGAGTGCTCGGCGCGGCGTACCTGATGTGGCTCGGCTTCGAGGCGCTGCGCGCAGCCTGGCGCCACCGCGACGTGCGCGAGCGGGGTTCGCCCGGTCGCTCTCCGTTCGCGCAGGGCTTCCTCAGCAACCTCGGCAACCCCAAGATCGCGGTGTTCTTCACGAGCCTGCTGCCGCAGTTCGGAACATCGGTGCCGACGCTTGCGATTCACGCGCTGGTCTTCTCGGCGCTCACCTTCGCCTGGCTGGTCCTCGTCGCACGCGCCGGCGCCGCGCTGCGCATCCCGCGGTTCAGGCGCGCGCTCGACGCGGTCACCGGCGTCGTCCTCCTGGCCTTCGGGATCCGCCTCGCCGCTGCGCGGCGGTAGGGTCTCGCCATGCTGGAGATCGTCGCGTCGGGGCTGCGCTTCGTCGCCCGCTGGGAGGACGAGCTGGCGCCGCAGACCGTCGCCGCGTTCAAGTCGATCCTGCCGCTCGACGACCGGATCATCCACTGCCGCTGGAGCGGCGAGTCGAACTGGATCCCCTGGGGCGACCGCGACCTCGGGATCGGGCCCGAGAACGCGACCTCCTATCCGCACCCCGGCGAGCTCGCGCTCTACCCCGGTGGGCAGAGCGAGACCGAGCTGCTCTTCCCGTACGGCTACTGCAGCTTCGCATCGAAGGCCGGCCACCTGTGGGCGAACCACTTCGCCACGCTGGTGGAGGGCCAGGAGCAGCTCGTGGAGCTCGGCCGCCGCACCCTGTGGGAGGGCGCGCAGCCGATCTCGTTCCGCGAGACCTGAGCGCCCCCGTCATGCCCAGGTCAACCGGCCGTCCGGTGCGACCTGCGAGCCCGCCTTCCACGCAACGTCCCAGACGTTCCCTTCCGGATCGCGGAAGCTGAAGCCACGGAAGCCGTGCGGCGAGTCGAACGGCTCCTCGAGCAGCTCGGCCCCGTCGAGCCCGAGCAGCGCCGCGTAGACGACGTCGACCTCCTCCGGGGTGCCGACGTTCACGCCGAGCGTGAACGCGCGGAATCCCTCGGGAACCGGGCCGAAGTGCGGCTCGTAGTTCGCGGCGGCATAGAGGGCGACGACAACGCCGTTCGCACACTGGAACACACGATGCGCCGGTTCGCTCGCAGGCGACTCCGGCCAGCCGAACGCGCGGAGGAAATCTGCCATCCGCTCGACGTCGCGGCACGCGAGCGTGAGGAAGTTCGGCTGCGCCGGGACCGCCACCCGACAAGCCTACGACGGGACCGTGCCGGGAGTAGCCTTTCGGTCACGAGCACGCATGCAGTCGTCGGTGTCGTACTGCTGGCCGGAGCCCTCGCGGCAGGGTGCGGGACGACGCGGACGGTCGTGACGACCGTCACCGTCGATCGGCCTGCGCCTGCGGCACAGGCGTCGCCCGGCGACCTGCGGCTGTACGGCCGCATCCGCTCGCTCACGCGCAGAGGCTCGCGCTACGAGCTCCGGTTCGACCCGGCGTCGTTCCTGATGGGGGTGACCGCCAACGCCGCGCAGGCGGAGGACCAGCACACGGCGTGCGAGCCGCTGTCGTGCGCGCCGGTCGCGAACGACAACTACGTCGTCGACGACGGCCATCGCGCGCTCGTCTACGTCCTGCCGGCAACCGCCGTGGGCACCGTGCTCGCGAACGGCGGGACGAAGGGCATCGTCTCGCGGAGGATCACCGCTGCGCAGCTCGCGGCACTCGTCGCGGGCACGAGCCCGCTGAAGCTCTACGAGCCCCTGTCGACCGGCGTCTGGATCCTCGTCCGCATCGACACCGTCCGGACGTTCGCGCAGCAGTACGTCCCCTAGCGGAGCGAGCGGAACATCTCCTGGACGGCCGGAACGCCGTCGTCGGTTTTGCCGGCGACGTCGAGGACGAGCCGCCCGCCGGCCTCGCGCAGCGTCCAGGTTGCGAAGGCACAGCAAGTGCGCTCGAGCGCGGTCAGCTCCTCGAGCTCGGCCCGAACACCGGGCTTGGTGTCGAACTGGAGCTCGAGGCCACGGGCTGTGGTCGAGCTGCCGACGAGTGCGAGCGTCCCGAGGGCGTCCCACCGACCGCGGTAGAGCGCGCGGTCCTGGTCGGTGAGCGTGCAGGCGATGGGTGTCATGCCTGGTAGCGTGCATCTTCAAGTGGACTTGAAGTCAAGTGACGGCCTGCTGACGATTGGCGAGCTCGCGCGGCTCAGCGACCGACGCACGTCGGCGATCCGCTACTACGAGGAGATCGGCCTGCTCACCGCGAGCGAGCGCGTCTCCGGCCACAGGCGCTACGGCCCGGAAGCCGTGCGAACGATGGCGATCATCGACACCGCGCAGCGGGGCGGCCTCACTCTCGAGGAAATCAAGCCGCTGCTCGCCGGCGACGCGACCGAGGAGCTCCGCCGGATCGCCGAGCGCAAGCTGCCCGAGGTCGACGCCCTGCTCGAGCGGGCGCGCGTCGTGCGCGAGTGGCTCGCCGCCGCCGCGCGCTGCGAGTGCCCGAGCCTCGACGACTGCTGCCTGTTCGAGCAGCCGGCGCCCTGATCTCGATCCGGCCGCTCGCCACGGAGGACGTCGACGGGGTCGGCGCCGTGCTCGGCCTGGCCCGGCTGCAGCAGGGCGACGGGCTCTACCTGGTCGCGTGGGACGGCGACAACCCGGTCGGTCACGCGTACGTCAAGCTCGGCGATCCGCCGGAGTTGCAGGACGTCGAGGTTCGGGCGACGCATCGGCGCCGCGGCGTCGGCACAGCGCTGACGGAGGCGGCCGAGCGCGAGGCGCTCGCACGCGGCTTCGACCGCCTGCGGCTGGAGGTCGGCATCGACGCGGCGGCGGCGCAGGCGCTCTATCGCCGCACGGGCTACACCGACGCGGGCCTCCCGCCGCGCCGGGTCCAGGGACGGATCATGATCCGAACCGGCCCGATCGACGTCGACGACACGTTGCTCACGTGGGAGAAGGACCTTCGCTCCACCGACAATCGGGGTCGGACCCGGGTCTGACCCCGCGGCCGGCGATCGCCCGGCAGATCGGCCGGCTTTTCCCTGCTCACACCGTTTTCGGGTCTGACCCGGGTCTGACCCCCGGGGGGTTGCCCGCGAACCCTCAGCGCTCCTCGCGCGCGTACGGCAGACCGAGCGCGCCCGGTGCGCCGAGGCGGCGGCGTGCACCCGCGCTCGACACGAGCACGAGCGCGACGATCGTCATCACGTACGGGAGCGACTGGAACAGCTCAGGCGGAATGCCCTTGAGGATCCCGCGCGCCTGGAACGTGAACGGGATGCCGGAGAACGCACCGAAGAAGTAGGCGCCGACGAGGCAGAACGTTGGCCGCCAGAACGCGAAGATCACGAGCGCGATCGCGATCCAACCCGCCCCGTTCGTCAATCCGTCGACCCATTGCGGCGTGATCGAGAGCGAGAAGCAGGCGCCACCGACACCGGCGAACGCGCCCCCGACCAGCGTGTGGACGTAGCGGTAGCGGGTCACGTTGATCCCCATCGCGTCGGCAGCCGCCGGCGACTCGCCGACCGCCCGCAGGTTGAGACCCGGCCGGGTGCGGTTGAGGTAGAGCGCGACGAGCGCGACGCAGATCCACGACGCATACACGAGCACCGGCTGGTCGAAGAGGATGGGACCGATTATGTTCGCCGTCCTCCACGAATGCGGCAGAACCGATCCGAACGCGTGGCGGGCCGGCTGGTCGGCGAGGTTGAGATCGTTGCCGAGGTACGACGACAGCCCCGCTGCGCCCGCGAAGATCGTCAACGCCAGCCCCGAGACGATCTGATTCGCACGCAACGTGACCACGAGAAACGCGTGGATCAACGCCATCGACGCACCGGCGGAGGCGGCGATGACGATCGCGGCAAGCAGGGAGCCGGTCCGCTGCACGCCCCAGAACCCCATCACGGCGCCGACGAGCATCATTCCCTCGACGCCGAGGTTGAGCACCCCGGAGCGCTCGGCCAACAGCTCGCCGAGCGCCGCGTACAGAAGCGGCGTCCCGTAGATCACAGCCGACGCGAGCACGACGACGAGGATCGAGTTGTTGATCCCACCGGCAGCGAGCATCACGCGGCAGCCTCCACGGCTCGGCGCCGGAGCTGGATCCGGATGCGATGCCGCACGAGGAGCTCGCCGCCGAGCGCACAAAACAGGATCAGCCCCTGCATGACGCCGACGAGCCCGGACGGGAAGTCCACGCCCTGCAGGGCGTACCCCGCGTTCTGGAGGCCGCCGAGCAGGAATGCGACCACGCAGACCGCGAACGGGTTGTAGCGCGCGAGCGCTGCGATCACGATGCCCGCGTAGCCATAGCCGGCCGTCGACAGGCCGCGCGGGTCGAGGGCGTGCCTGAAGTCCCCGTCCTGGCTGGCGCCGCCGATGCCGGCAACCGCTCCGGAGAGCGCCATCACCGCGAGGATCTTCCGGCGCGTCCGCATGCCGGCATAACTCGCAGCGCGCGGCGAGTCTCCGATCACCTGGACCTCGAAGCCGAAGCGTGTGCGCGTGTAGAGGATCCAGATCAGCGTCGCGACGACGACGCCGATCAGCAGACCGAGCGGAAGCACGAGGTGACCCACGGTCGTGGTCGGCCAGCTCGCCGCGGCAGGGAGGCTCTTTCCCTGCGGGAACACCTTCGCCGTCGCGCTCGACGTGTCCCGCCAGTACGACTCAGAATCGAAGATCAGATAGTTGAGGACGAGCGCCGCCGCGTAGTTGAGCATCAGCGACGTGATGATCTCGTTGGTCGACAGGAACGCCCGAAGGACAGCGGGAACGAGCGCCAATGCGGCGCCGCCGGCCGCACCCGCGGCGACCATGCCCGGCACCGAGAGCCAGCCCGAATGGTTGCCGAGCGCGATGCCCGCGGCAGCGCCGACAATCGCGCCAGCGTAGAGCTGGCCTTCGCCACCGATGTTGAAGAGCTGCATCCTGAAGGCGACCGCAGCCGCCAGCCCCGTGAACAGGAGCGGCGTTGCCGCGATGAACGTCGCGTTGAGCGCGTCACGCCCGAGGAACGCGTTGTCGAAGAGCTTGCGGAACGTCTGGCCGGGTGGGTGGTGCGTTGCGAGCAGCACGACCGTCATCACCGCGAACGCGACGACGAGCGAGGCGACCGGCACGGCCAGCGTGAGCCAGCGCGGCTGGCGCAGGCGGCGCTCGATGCGGATCACGCGGCGCCACCGCCCGCCATCAGGAGCCCGAGCTCGTCGACCGTCGCCTCGCGCGCGACCCGCTCGCCCACGATCGCGCCTTCGTAGAGGACAGCGATACGGTCGGCGAGCGCGAGGATCTCGTCCAGGTCCTCCGAGATGAGCAGAACGCCGATGCCGCCCGCAGCCGCCGTGCGCAGGTAGCCGTGCACCGTCCCGATCGCAGCGATGTCGAGCCCGCGCGTCGGCGACGCGACGACCAGGAGCCGCGGCTGCCCATGGAACTCGCGCGCGAGCACGACCTTCTGCAGGTTCCCGCCCGAGAGCTGCCGAGCGGGCAGTGACGGCGTGCCGCCGCGTACGTCGTAGCGCTCGATCAGCTCGATTGCGCGGTCGCGAATCGCCCGCAGCTTGAGCAGCGGCCCACGCGCGATCTCGGCAGTGCGGTAGCTCTTCAGCACCACGTTTGACGCGATCGGCAGCGACGGCGCGACGCCGGTATTGAGTCGGTCCTCGGGAACATGCGCGACACCGGCGGCGATCGCTGCGCGCGGATCGCCGAGACGGAGTGCCTTGCCGTCGACCCGCACGGTGCCGCGCGCAGCCGCGCGCATGCCGGTGACCGTCTCGGCCAGCTCGCGCTGGCCGTTCCCCGCGACCCCCGCGATCGCAACGATCTCCCCGGCCCGCACGGTGAGAGAGACACCACGCACAGCGTCGTCGCCTCGGTCACCCGCAGCCCAGAGGTCGGCGACCTCGAGCACGGCGTCGCCGGGATCGCCGTCTCGCTCGGGACGCGCGGCGCCTTCGACCTCGCGGCCCACCATCAGCGACGCGAGCGACCGCTGCGTCGACTCGTTCGTCGCCACTGTCGCGACGTTCTTGCCGCCGCGCAAGACGGTGACGCGGTCGGAAACGGCGGTCACCTCGTGCAGCTTGTGCGAGATGAAGACGACCGTCCGTCCTTCGGACGCCATCACGCGCAGAGTCTCGAAGAGCGAGTCGGCCTCCTGAGGTGTCAGCACCGCAGTCGGCTCGTCGAGGATCAGGATGCGCGCGTCGCGGTACAGCGCTTTCAGGATCTCGACGCGCTGTTGTTCGCCAAGGGAGAGCTGCCAGATCCGCGCACGCGGATCGACGGCGATCCGGTAGCGCTGGCCCAGCTCGGCCACGTGGCGTTCGACCCGGCGCGGATGGACGACGAACTTCTTTCCTTCGCCGCGATGGTCGCCGAGCAGCACGTTCTCCGCCACCGTGAACGGCGCGACGAGCCGAAAGTGCTGGTGCACCATGCAGATACCGGCATCGAGCGCGTCGCGCGGCGACGAGAACGCCACCGGCTTCCCCCCGAGCAGGATCTCGCCCTCGTCCGGGTGGTAGAGGCCGGTGAGGATGTTCGACAGCGTCGACTTGCCGGCGCCGTTCTCGCCGAGCAGGGCGTGGACCTCGCCCTCCGCCGCCTCGAAGTCGACGCGGTCGTTCGCGACGACCCCGGGGAACCGCTTCGTGATCCCGCGAAGGGTGACGGCGGCAGGCATCAGGAGCGTCGCCGGGCGGGACCGATCGCCCCGCCCGGCGCGTTCGAATCACCCCTTGGCGCTCCCGATGACGCCCTTGACGAGCCAGTTGATCGAATACAGCTGGCCGCCGAGCGGCGACGCCGTGAGCCGCTGGCCCTTCTTCACGCGCAGCTTGCCGCTCTGGTCGTAGATCGGCCCGCTGAACTCGTTCCACTTGCCGCTCTCGATCAGCGCCTTCTGCTGCGCGATCAGCTGCTTCGTCTTCGCGGAGACGCCCTTCCCGAACGGGGCGAGCTTCGCGAACCCGTCCTTGAGGCTGCCATAGTAGAAGCCGGACTTCCAGGACCCATCCATCGCCGCCTTGACGCGCGCCAGGTAGTACGGGCCCCAGTTGTAGACGGCGCCGGTCAACCACGAATGCGGTGCGAAGTTCTGCGCGTCCGAGTCGTAGCCCACCCACGGGATGCCCTGCGACTCTGCGTACTGGCCGGCCGAGGGGCTGTCGACGTTCTGGCCGATCACGTCGGCACCCGCTGCCTTCAGGTTCTGGGCCGCCTTCTTCTCCTTGTCGGGCGCATACCACGAATTCGTCCAGATGATGCGCACCTTGGCGCCCGGATGGGCCTTCTGCACACCGAGGGTGAATGCGTTCGTGTGCCGGATGACCTCGGGGATCGCAAACGGGACGACGTAGCCGACGACGCCCGACTTCGACGCCGCTCCTGCTGCGATTCCCGACAGATAAATCGCGTCCTCACCGGCGCCGTAGTACTCCGTCATGTTCTTGGTGACATCGGTTCCGGTGGCCATCTCGAACTTCACGTCCGGATACTTCGCCGCAGCGGCCTTCACGGCCGGCTGGTAGCCGAACGACGTCGCGAAGATGATCTTGTTGCCGTCGCGGACGAGTTGGTCGATGACAGTCGCGACCTGCGGGCCTTCCGGGATGTTCTCCTTGTACGTCGTGTCGACCTTCGTTCCGAGTGCCTTCTGGACGTACAGGCGCCCCTCGTCGTGCGCCTGCGACCAGCCGCCGTCCTTGTGCGGGCCGACGTAGATCCACGCGGCCTTGAACGCCGCGCTCGAGCGCGCTGACCCGGGCGCCGTGCCGAAGGCAAGTACGGCGGCCAGGACTGCGAGCGCGAGTACAGCCGCGGCGAGCGCGAGCTTCCTCTTGGTCACGGTGCTCCTCTCCTTGAAGCGGGGTTGCCGGGGGGAGGGACGAGCCTAACGAACCGCGCTGCCGGAACCCAGTGCCTCGGGATCCGCCTGCAAAACGGGCTCCTCCGCGCTCCACGGGAAGTCGATCCAGCGGTCGGTCCGGCGCCAGACGTACTCGCAGCGGACCGTCGAGTGCGGCTTCTCGTACAGCACCGCGCAGCGAACCTCGGCCACCTTGTCGGCGCAGAACTGCTTCACGAGCTTGAGCGTCTCGCCGGTGTCCGCGACGTCGTCGGCGACGAGGACACGCGTCGACTCGAAGTCGACGAGCTCCGGCACCGGCGGCAGGATCATCGGCATGTCGAGACGCTCGTCGACGCCGGTGTAGAACTCGACGTTCATCGTGAAGGTGTTCTTGACGCCGAGCGCGTATCCGATCGCGCCCGCGACGAGCAGGCCCCCGCGGGCGATGCCGAGAATCAGGTCGGGCCGGTAGCCGTCGGCCGCAACCGCCTCGGCCAGCGCCCGCGCGCCGGCGCCGAGCTCGTCCCAGGCCATCACCTCGCGCTCGGTCATGTGGCCGCGAGCCTACTAAGCGCCGCCGTCAGGACGTCGACCGCCGCGGCGATGTCCTCGTCGCTCGACAGCTCGTCCGGATGGTGGCTCACACCGCCGTTCAGGCTGCGCACGAAGAGCATCGCGGTCGGCACCCCGGCCGCCGCGAGCACCATCGCGTCGTGGCCGGCCCCGGACACGAGCTCGGGAGCGCCGGGTGCCGCCTCGCGCAGCGCTGCCAGCGGCGGGTCGGAGAACGTGACAGGGTCGAGTCGCCAGCCGGGGTCGAATCCGATCTCCGCGACCAGCGCCTCGAGCTGCGCCGCCGTTCTCGCCCGGGCGTCGACGCTCACCGTCACCCGGCTGGGAACGACGTTGACGGCATTCGGCTCGACCTCGACCGCCCCCACCGTCGCCACCGCGCCGTCCCGCGCACACTCGCGAACGTGCAGGACGAAGCGTGCGGCGTCGACGAGCGCGTCGGCGCGGGCGGCCATCGGCGTCGTGCCCGCGTGGTCGGCGCGGCCCTCGAAGACGACCGCGCCGCGGGCCTGGCCGGCGACGCCGGTGACGATGCCGAGCGGCTCGCCGAGCTCCTCGAGCACCGGGCCCTGCTCGATGTGCAGCTCGACGAACGCGGAGGGGAGCTCCTCGAGCCGGCGGCTCCCCATCGGGCCGGTCTCCTCGGCCCGGAAGACGACGACGCCAAGCGGTGCGCCGGGCAGGCGCTCGGCGGCCTCGAGCCCGGCGACCACCCCGAGCGGGCCGTCGAACCGGCCGGCGGTGGGCACCGAGTCGAGATGCGAGCCCGTCCAGACGCGCGCGTCGCCGCGGCGCCCGTGCAGGTTCCCCGCCGCGTCGACGTGCGTCTCGAGGCCGGCCTCCTTCATCCAGCAGGCGGCCAGGGCGTGCGCGGCGTCCTCCTCGGGGGAGAAGCCGGCCCGATGCTGCCCGATCGCCGCGATCTCGTCGAGCCGCTCGAGAATCCTCATCAAGCCAATGCTCGCAGCACCCGCCAGCCGGCGAGCGGAAAGAGGGCCACGACCGCGAAGCCGACGCGCCAGGACGTCGCTGCCACGAGCGCGCCGAAGAGGCCCGGATAGGCGGCGCCGGGGACGTTCAGCAACGTCTGCTGCAACCCGATCGCCACGCCGCTGCGCCCGCTCCCGGCCAGCTCGACCGCCGCGGCGAAGGAGAGGCTGTTCCAGCTCATCGAAACCGCGCCGGCAGCCACGAGCACGGGGATCGCCAGCGCGAGCGGCGCCGCCACGAGGGCGGCGGTCGAGCCGACTAGCAGTGCCGCGGTCAGGGCAATCGTGCGCAGGGGGCCGATCCGCGACGCGCGCACGTCCGACCAGCGGCCGGCCCCGATCCGCCCGCCGATCGCAAGCAGCTGCATCACCGCGAGCACAGCGGCCGCCCGGCCGTCGGACAGTCCGCGGCGCTCGTGCAGGTAGAGAACGGCGAAACCCGCGACGCACAGCTGCGGCGCCAGAATGAGCGCGCTGCCGGCCGAGAGCGTCCAGATGCGGCGGTCGCGGAGCGGCCCGGAGCCGGCGCGCGGCGACGTCCAGCCGCGGGCCCTCACGCAGCACGAGGCCGCCGACGGCGGCTCCGGCGAGGCAGGCGACCCCGAGCGTCGCGAAGCCCCACCGCGGGCCGCCGGCATGCACGATCGGCGGCAGGCAGAGCGCGACGAGGAAGCCGCTGACCGGAATCGCTGTCTGGCGGATCCCGAGAGCGAGCCCGCGCTCGGACGCGGGAAACCAGTGCATCACCGCGCGACCGCTCGCCGACTGCACGCTGGCACCGGCCGCGCCGGCCGCCGCGAGCAGCAGGCCGAGCGACCAGAAGCCGTGCGCGAAGGCGGCGCCGAGCAGCCCGGCGGCGCACCCGACGAGCCCGGTGACGAGGACGATGCGCTCACCGGCCCGGTCGGCCGCGAGGCCCCACGGGATCAGGCTCACGACCGAACCGACCAGCGACCCCGAGATCAAGAGGCCGGTCTGGGCGAGCGAGAGGTCGTAGCGGTGCCGAAGGGTCGGCGCCATCACCGCAACGCCGAACCAGATCGCCGAGTACGTCGTCTGCGCGAGCGTGCCCGCCGCGAGGACGGCGAACCGATAGCGCTGCGGTTCTAGAGGCTTGATGTGAAACTCACGCACCCGCGGCTGGTGCGCCGGACGCATCCCCGCGGGCACCCCGCCTCACATCAAGCCTCTACAGCCCGAACGGGTTCGTCGGGCGCGAGCCGGTGTAGGTGACGACCGACTTCGTCTCGAGGTAGAGGTCAAGCGTCTCGACGGCGAGCTCGCGGCCGAAGCCGGACTGCTTGTAGCCGCCGAACGGGATCCCCGGGAATGCGGTGTAAGGCATGTTGATGCCGACCGTTCCCGACTTGATGCGCGCCGCGACGCGGTGGCCGCGCGCGGGGTCGCCCGTCCACACCGTCGCCATCAGCCCGTACTGCACGTCGTTGGCCAGCCGCACCGCCTCGGCCTCGTCCTCGAACGGGATCACTGTCACGACCGGGCCGAAGATCTCCTCCTGCGCAGCGCGCAGATCGTTGGTCGCAGGCGCGATCACGGTCGGCGGGTAGAACGCACCGGGCCCGTCGGCGATCGCACCGCCGGTCGTCACGTCCGCGCCCTCAGCGCGGGCGCCGTCCACGAAGCCGTGCACTTTCTCGCGATGCGCGGTCGAGATCAGCGAGCCCATCTGCGTCTCCGCGTCGAGCGGGTCGCCCACCCGAACCTGCTGTGCCAGCTGCGTCACCTTCTCCACGACCTCGTCGTAGATGCTCGCCTCGACGAGCAGGCGCGAACGCGCCTCGCACGACTGGCCTGCGGCGTAGAAGATCGCCCAGACACTCGCGGGGATCGCATCGCCGAGATCGGCATCGGCGAAGATCAGGTTCGGGCTCTTGCCGCCGAGCTCGAGCGTGACGCGCTTGATCGGGTTCGAGGCGAGCCGCATGATCTCGCCGCCCGTGCGGGTCGAGCCCGTGAACGCGACCTTGTCCACGCCGGGATGCCGCACGAGATAGGCGCCCGTGGTCGGGCCGTCCCCGGCGACGACGTTGACCACTCCCGCCGGGATGCCGGCCTCGGTCGCGAGCTCGGCGAGCCGGATCGCGGTGAGCGGCGTCTGCGGATCGGGTTTCAGCACGACGGTGCACCCGGCTGCGAGTGCGGGCGCGAGCTTCCACGTCGTCATCAGGAGCGGGTAGTTCCAGGGCACGATCTGGCCGCAGACGCCGACCGGCTCCTTCAGCGAGTAGAAGAGCAGCGAGCCGCCGACCGGCGCGGCGCGCCCGGCGATCGAGCCGACGGCGCCGGCCATGAACCGGAGGTGCTCGGTCGCGCCCGCGATCTCAGCCTTGACCGACGAGATCGCCTTGCCGACGTTGCGACTCTCGAGCTCGGCCAGCTCCTTGCGGTTCGCGGCGACCGCATCGGCGAACGCGTGCAGAAGGCGCGAGCGCTCGGTCGCGGCCGTCTTCCCCCACGGGCCTTCGAGCGCGACGCGAGCCGCGGCCACGGCGCGGTCGACGTCGGCTTCGCCGCCGATCGCGGCATGTGCGAGCGACTCGCCGGTCGCAGGCTCGCGCAGCTCGCGGACGTCACCCGACGCGGGGTCGACCGACGCGCCGTCGATGTAGAGGCCGTACTCGGTCGCCACCGCCACGGCAGGCAGCCTAACGCGCGGAGAGCAGGTCGCCGACGCGCACGTGCTCGGTGAGCAGTTGCCGAAAGCGCTCGGGCTCGCCAGCGACGAACGCGCGGCAGAGTCGCTCACCCGCCGTGTAGCAGATGGTGTACGCGCGCCACGTCGGATCGGTGACGAAGCTCACGCTGTGCGCAGCCTGCTCCGGTGTCGCGAGGCGCCAACGCTCGAGATACCGCTTCGCCTCGCCCTCGGAGACGCCGTCCTCGTGGAGCAGCAACGCCACGTCGACACTCGTCGTCGAGAGCTGGTCGAGCACCTTCGCGATCCGCTCTGCGAGGTCCGGGTCGACCACGATCCCGTGGCGCGCCAGCACCGCGTACAACGCGGCTCGCGCGTCTGCGTCGAGCACCACCTCGGGGCCGAGCTCGGCGATGCCCTCGGAGAGGAGCGCCTGCGGCGTCGGGACGAGCTGAATCCCTTCCTCAGCTCGTCCCTGCTCCCGCAGCAGCAGCTGCTCCTTGAGCGTGTGCTCGGTGTGGTGGCCCGGGTACACCTCGTGCGCCGCGAGATGGATCAGGTCGAGGCCGGTCGTCGGCACGTCGACGTTCAGCACCACGCGACTGGTGAGATCACCCTGGTAGTAGTTGAACGCCCACCAGGGCTCGTCGTGCACCGGCTCGAGGGTGACCCGCGCACCGTCGGGCAGCGCCACGACCGTTTCGGTCCGTTCGCGCAAGATCGGGAGCAGCTCTTCGAGCACCGGGACGGCGCGATCGCCGTCGACGAGCTGCTTCGTGCGCCAGGCCTGGCGTCGCTCGAAGAGCGAGCCGTCGCCGGGCAGGACCTCGTCGAGCTGCGCGTGCGCGGCCTCGTAGACCTCGACGGGCGTCTTCACGGGCCGGACGCTGTACGACCCTTCGACCTCGTCGGCATACGCAATCGGCTCACCGGCCAGCACGCGCGCGTACGTGGCGCAGCCACGCACCTGGTCTCGCAACCAACCGTCCGGCAGCTCCGCGAGCAGGGTGTCGGCATCCGCTGCGAGCTGCGGTGCTTCGACGATGTCCTCGGCGTCGACCTGCTCCTTCAGCTCGGCGGGGCCGTAGTAGGCGTCGACGAGCCCGTCGACATGGCGGCCGAGCCGCAGCCCGAGCTCGAGATAGCGCTCTGCCTCCGTCATGAGGGAACCTCGAACAACGCGGCCTGGCCCTGGCCGACGCCGACGCACATCGTCGCCACCCCGCGGCCGCCGCCGCGACGGCGCAGCTCGTGCAACAGGCTGACCACGAGGCGAGCGCCGCTCATGCCCAGAGGATGACCGACCGCGATCGCCCCACCGTTGACGTTCACCTTCGCCTCGTCGAGGCCGAGCTCGCGGATCACGGCGAGCGACTGCGAGGCGAATGCCTCGTTCAACTCGACGAGGTCGAGCTCGGCCGCCGTCAGCCCGGCACGCTCGAGGAGCTTTCGCACTGCGGGCACGGGGCCGATGCCCATCACGCGCGGATCGACTCCGGCAACCGCGGAGCCCGCGAACACCCCGAGCGACGGAACTCCGAGCTCGCGCGCCTTGTCTTCTGAGGCGATCACGAGCGCTGCCGCGCCGTCGTTGATCCCGGACGCGTTACCCGCGGTGACCGAACCGCCCGCGCGGAACGCCGGCCGGAGCGACGCGAGCTTCTCGGCGCTCGTGTCGGGCCGCGGGTGCTCGTCCCGCTCGAGGTCACCGGCCGGGACGAGCTCGTCGTCGAACCGGCCGGCCTCCGCCGCCTCGGCATGCCGCCGCTGCGAAGCGAGGGCGAACGCGTCCTGGTCCTCCCGGCTCACGTGCCACCGCTCAGCGACGTTCTCACCGGTCTCGCCCATCGACTCGAGCGGAAAGCGCTGTTCGAGCGCCGGATTCGGGAACCGCCAGCCGAGTGTCGTGTCGTAGAGCGTCCGGTCGCCGCGCGGAAACGCCTGCTCGGGCTTCGAGGTGACGAGCGGTGCACGCGACATCGACTCGACGCCGCCGGCGACGAACAGCTCGCCGTCGCCGGCGATCACCGCGTGACAGGCGCCGATAACGGCCGCGAGACCGGACGCGCAGAGTCGGTTGACGGTCACCCCGGCGACGGACTCGGGGAGCCCGGCCAGCAGCACGGCCATCCGCGCGACGTTGCGGTTGTCCTCGCCTGCCTGGTTGGCGCACCCGAGCCAGACGTCCTCGATCTGCTCGGCGGGTACGCCCGCCCGGTCGACGGCCGCGCGGACGGCGATCGCCGCCAGGTCGTCCGGCCGCACGCCGGCGAGGCCGCCCCCGTAGCGGCCAACCGGCGTCCGGACGGCGGACAGGACGACGGCTCTGCTCACGGGACGAACTCCGCGGCGACGCCTGTGCCGGCGCGGCGCAGCAGTTCTGCGACCGCGGCACGGCCCGAGTCGCCCATGTCGCGCGTCCGCTCGTTCACGTACATCGCCACGAACCGGTCGGCCGTCTCGAGGTCCAGCCCGCGGCCGAACTCGCGCGCGTACGCGAGCGCCTCGTCTCGGTGGGCCAGACCGGCGTCGATCGCCGCGAGGAGGACTGCGGAGACGTCCTCGGCGCGCTCGACATCGCGACGGATCCCCACGAGGCCGAGGGGAAGCGGCAACCCCGTCTCGGCGCGCCACCACTCGCCGAGGTCGAGCACCTTCACGAGGCCCTGGCGCTCATAGGTGAGCTGGCCTTCGTGGATGAGCAAACCCGCCTCGCCACGCCCCGAGAGCACCTCGTCGAGTACCTGGTCGAACGGGAGATCGCGGGTGCGCAGCCCGTCGCCGAGCGCGAGCCGCAGGACGAGCGACGCGGTCGTCAGGCGGCCCGGCGTGACGATCTCGAGCGAACGGAGGTCGTCGTGCTCGAGCGGCGTGCGCGCGACCACGATCGGGCCGTATCCCTCTCCGAAGGACGCGCCGTGCGAAAGCAGCCGGTAGCGAGGCGCAACCTCGGCGTATGCGCCCGCGGAGAGCGCCGTCACCTCCAGGCGGCCGGCGAGCGCCCACTCGTTCAGCGTCTGGATGTCCGAGGCGACCGGCTCGAGGTCGAGGCCGCGAGTGTCGACCTGACCCGCGCCGAGCGCCCAGACCATGAAGGCGTCGTCGGGGTCGGCGCTGTGTCCAACGTGGATCGGCACGCGCGTCAAGTTACCCTGAGCGTCGATGGCGAACGTCCCGCTCTCCGAGGCGATCCAGGACTACCTCAAGTCCATCTACAAGCTGCAGGCGGGCGGCGGTCCGGCGACGATCGGGGCGGTGGCGAAGGACCAGGGCGTCTCGCCCGCGTCGGCGTCGGCGATGGTCAAGAAGCTCGCCGCGCTCGGACTGCTCGAGCACGAGCCGTACGGCGGTGCTCGTCTGACCGCGGCGGGCGAGCGGGTCGCGCTCGAGGTGATCCGCCATCACCGCCTGCTCGAGCTCTACCTCGCCGAGACGCTCGGCGTCGACGTCGCCGACGTGCACGACGAGGCCGACCGGCTCGAGCACGTCATCTCCGAAGAGCTCGAGTCGCGGATCGACCGAGCGCTCGGCTTCCCCACGCACGACCCGCACGGCGACCCGATTCCGGACGCCAACCTCGAGTGGCCGGCGACGTCGGGTCAGCGGCCGAAGAAGTAGCGCTCTAGGGGCTCGAGCAGCTCTTCGCGGCGGAAGGCGCGCACCCGGCCGGCGCCGCCGTCGTCCTGGGAGACGACCACGTCGTCCTCGAGCGTCGCGTTCGCGCACTGGAGGCAGTCCTCGAGCTCGTGCCCCTCCCACACGTAATCGTCGGCGCGCGCCTCGTCGGTCTCGCGATGCTGCGGGTTGACGATGCGGCCGACGGCCCAGAGCGCGCCCGGCCGCCGCTCGATCCAGATCACGACCCGTTCGTCACGGCCCGCGTCGTCGCGTCCGTCGACGACCCGCTCGGCGAAGCGCCCGGCCTGCAATGGGGCCTTCACGGCGGCGACTATACAATCGCGCCGATGGGTCTCGTGGAGGTGATCCGCGGCGCGTTCTCGTTTCTCTCCTCCAGGTCGCAGAGCGAGGAGCGGATCGCCCAGTACGTGATGCGCGAGCACCACCGCGGGCGGCCGCTGCAGGAGATCCTCGAGGACAACTACGTGACGAACCGCTGCACCCCGGAGCAGATCAAGCGATTGCTCGACCGCCCCGAGGTGATCCACGCGGTCGGCCAGGACGTCGCCGCCGAGGCGAAGACGACCGTCTAACGGTCCCGTCTCAGAGCTCGCGTCCGACGCCGCGCTCGCGGGCGAGCTCCGCGACGCGCGCACCGACCGCCACGTCCCACGCAGCCAGGCCGTTCGACTTGAACAGCACGATGTCCTCGTCGCTCGCGCGCCCGACGAGCTCTCCCGTGACGACCTCGCCGAGCTCGTGCACTTCGAGCCAGTCGAGCACGCCGCGTTCGACCGGCTCGGCGAGGTCGCCCGCTTCCTCGCGCGCTTGCGCGCGAGAGTCGCAGCACACGAACGTCGCGCGCTCGAGCACGGCGTTGTCGAGCTCGCGGTAGGCGAGATCGTTCGCGCCGACGGCACAGACGAGCGCCCCGGGTTGAAGCCACTCGCCGCGGAGGACGGGATCGGTCGAGGTCGTCACCGTGACGACGACGTCGCACCCGGCCGCGTCGCGCGGTTCCTCGGCAGGGTCGCAGCCGTGCTCGCGACAGAACGTGGCGAGCCTTCGCGCATCGCGTGCGTGAACGACCACACGGTCGAGCGCAGGCAGCGCGTCGCGCAGGGCGACGACGTGAGCAGCGGCCTGGCGGCCGCTCCCGAACACGCCGAGCGAGCTCGCACCGACCCGGGCAAGGTGTGTCGCGGCCACAGCCGACGCGGCGGCGGTGCGCAGCCGGCTCAGCTGTTCGGCTTCGACGATCGCCTCGAGCCGGCCGTCGAGCTGGAAGAGCACGACCAGGAACGGCGTGCCGGCGGGAGCCCACGCATACGTCTTGAGCCCGGCGAAACCGAGCTCCTGGTCGACGCAGGCCATCGTCGCGAACTTCCCGTCCGGGAGCGCGAGCCGCTCACGAAGCCGGTTGTCGACCACCCCCGACGCCAGCCGCCGGAACGACCCTTCGACGGCGGCGAACGCCTCGGCCGGGCTGAGCAGGTCGGCGACCTCGGCCTCGCTGACGTAGAGCGGCACGAGCGACATCATCGCGTCAAAACGACGCCGAGGGGCCCGGTCGCCCGGGCCCCTCGAGCCGAACAGCCGCGTCAGTTCGCGGGCGAGAGCGCGACCAGCCGCGCGAGCCGCTTGACGTCGGGCGATCCCCAGCCCGTCGCGAGATCCCAGCCGGGACGCGCGTCGTAGCCGGGCACCGACGTGTCGAGATCGGCGTTGCTGCCGATCGTGACGTCGTGCACGCCACCGACGTGCAGGAACCCGAGCGTGTACAGGAACGGGTTCAGGAACCCCAGCGAGTGGTGCGCCATCTGATTCAGGTCGGCGACCAACCCGCCCACCTGCGGCGAGCCTTCGCTCGTGCCGCCGATGAAGTACCAGCCCACCTGGCCGGGGATGAACCCGTTGTAGGTGAGGATCCCCTGGCAGGGGTCGGCGATCCAGGAGATGTCCGGCATGCCCCGGTGCCCGGCGAGCTGCCCCTGGATCGTCCGAGGCAGCAGGCGCTGGTATGACGGCTGGCTGAAGACCTGGCTGACCCCGCCGCCCCCGGCGCCGCAGTAGCCGAACGGCCCGGTTGGCTCGCCCCAGACGGTCTCGTACTGGTAGTTGCCCTGGTCGTCGGCATACAGGCTCGTGCCGCCGACCGCGGTCACGAACGGCGACGAGGCCGGGTACCCGACGACGGGCATCGGGTACAGGTTGAAGTTCAGGTCGGCGTTCGTGCTGCCGGTGTCGCCAGACGACGCGAGCACGGTCACGTGCTGCGCGGCCGCTCGTGCGTACAACGACTCGAACGTGTTGATCACCTGCTGTCCGGCGGGGCTGAAGAGCGTGTTCTCCGTCGCGCCCCAGCTCTGCGAGATGATCTGGCCGAGATGGTTGTCCAGCGCGTACTTCACGAGCTGGGCGAACTCGGGCATTCCCTGCACGCCCTCCGTCTCGGAGACGGGGCTCGTCAGCACGACGATCGCCGCGCCGGGCGCCATCGCGTGCGCCCATTCGACGTCGAGCGTCGTCTCGAACGCCCAGCCGACCATGTCGCTGTTGGTCGGATCGAACGCCGGCGAGGCGCCGAGCGGATCGAGCACGGTCAGCGACGGCGGTGCGGGCAGCCCGTAGCCGTCGTCGAACGCAGCGAGGTCGCTCGCGAGCGTCGGGCTGCCGAAGGAATCAATGATCACGATCGTCTGACCCGCGCCGTTGTCGCCGACGTTGAGCAGCGAGTCGACGCCGTAGGCGTGCTGGATCTCCTGCGGGCTGTAGCACGGCGCGCCGTCGAAGATCGCGCGGCAGAAGTCGTCCGTCGGCGGCGCGTCGCCGGCCCGCACGAACTGGGTGTGGACGCGGGCATTCGCCAGTGCGAGCGCGCCTGTGTGGCTCGCTCGACGAATGCCCCCGGACGTCGCCGCGGTCCCGACGAACAGGACCACGGCCGCAAGCGCAACACCGACGAAAGGTGTGCGTCCGAACATGGGTCGGTCTCCTCTCTCCCCGACGCGCGCGAGCGCGCGCGACGGCCGAACCTACCACTCCGCGACGTCCGCTCCTAGCAGGGATTTCGGGTCGGGGCGCGTCACCCGCGCGACGCTGGGTACCGTCGAGCCGTGACCGAGTCGCTCGCGATCGAAACCGTCGGCCTCCGCAAGCGCTACGGCGAGGTGGTTGCGCTCGCAGGAGTCGACCTGCAAGTCGAGAGCGGGATCGTCTTCGGGCTGCTCGGGCCGAACGGCGCCGGGAAGACAACGGCCGTCCGCATCCTCACCACGCTGCTCGCGCCCGATGCGGGATCCGCGCGCGTCGCCGGCGTCGACGTGCTGCGCGAGCCCAACGCGCTACGGCAGCGGATCGGCCTCGCGGGCCAGTACGCCGCGGTCGACGAGAACCTCACCGGCTTCGAGAACCTCGCCATGGTCGGCCGCCTATACCACCTGCCGCGTGCCGAAGCGCGCGAGCGAGCCCATGAGCTCCTCGCCGGCTTCGATCTCGAAGACGCTGCGGCGCGTCTGGTGCGCACCTACTCGGGCGGCATGCGCCGACGGCTCGACCTCGCCGCGGCGCTCGTCGCCCGTCCGCCGGTGGTGTTCCTCGACGAGCCGACGACCGGCCTCGACCCGCGCAGCCGGATCGCCCTGTGGCACACCATCGAGCACCTCGTCGCCGGCGGGACGACGGTGTTGCTGACGACGCAGTACCTCGACGAGGCCGACCGGCTCGCCGACCGGATCGCGGTGATCGACCACGGCGTGGTGATCGCGGAGGGGACACCCGCCGAGCTGAAGGCGCACACGGGCGGCGAATGGATCGAGGTGCAGCTGGGCGACGCCGACCAGGCGTCCGCTGCGATGGCGGCCCTCGAGCCGCTCGCGGCCGAGGAGATCACGGTGGACCAGGCGACGCTGCGCGTACCGGTTCGCCGTCGGCAGGGAGCCGTCGCGGAGGCGGTGCGGCTCCTCGACAGCACGGGTGTTGCGGTCGACGATCTCGCGGTCTCGAGCCCGACGCTGAACGACGTGTTCCTGCGACTCACGGGTCACGCGGCCGAAGAGGAGGAGACCGGGTGACTGCCCTGCGCTACGCGGTCTCCGACACGCTCGTGCTCGCGTGGCGGAACCTGCTCCGCATCCCGCGCCAGCCCGACCTCCTGCTCGGTTTCACCGTGCAGCCGGTGATGTTCGTGCTGCTGTTCGTCTACGTGTTCGGAGGCGCGATCTCGACGCCGGGTCTCTCCTACGTCGACTTCTTGATCCCGGGGATCATGGTGCAGTCGATGGTCTTCGGCGGCTTCGTGACCGCACTCGGTCTCGCCGAGGATCTGCGGAAAGGGTTGATCGACCGGTTCCGCTCGCTTCCGATGTCCCGCGCCGCGGTGCTGACCGGGCGAACGCTGGCCGACGTCGTGACGAACGTGATCCAGATCGCAGTCATGCTCGGCGTGGGGTACGCCGTCGGGTTCCGCTTCTCGACGAGCGCACCGCGCGTCGTCGCCGGGGTCGGCCTCCTGCTCTTCATCGGTTACGCGTTCTCGTGGGTGTTCGCGCTGATCGGGCTCACTGCGTCGTCGCCCGAGGCGTCGAACGCGTACGGATTCACGATCCTCTTCCCGGTGACGTTCGTGTCGTCCGCCTTCGTTCCGGTGAAGTCGATGCCCGGCTGGCTGCAGCCCGTCGCGAACAACAACCCGTTCACGAACATGGTCAACACGGCTCGCGCCCTGTTCGTCGGCACGCCGGCCGGAAACCAGGTCTGGCTCGCCGCGGTCTGGTCGGCCGCGATCGTCGCGGTGTTCAGCGTGCTCGCCGTCTGGCGCTACCGGCACGCCGTCGGCCGGTAGCGGGCGGTTGACAGCGCGATCGCGAGTCACCGATGATCGCGAGAGGATGCGGGCGGCGGCGCGTCTCGGTGTGGGCTCGGCGGTTCTCGCCTGCGGCTCGCGCAGGCGGCGGCCGGCGCGACGGCGCTGAGCAAGGACCTCGCGTGCATGTTCAAGATGGGCCCGATCCCGGGCGGAACCGGCTGCCCGGACGGCACGCCCGCCTCGTCCGTCTGCATCGGCCAGAGCGGCAGCGTCGAGGCGAAAGGTCTCGGCACGGTGCACGTCGACCTCGTCCACATCGTCGATCCCTCGGATTCGACGTGTCCGAAGGGCACGGTGACCGGTGACCTCAAGACCGCGCGCGGGTCGCTCAGCGTCACGGGGAGCGCCGCGGCCTGTGTGAACACGACCTTCGGCCTCGGGACGTATGCGGTCACCCTTACCGGGTCCGGTGGCTTCGCGGGAGCGTCGGGCTCCGGAACGATCGGAAACGCCGGGACCTATCTGATGAGCGGAACGCTGCACGCCTCGAGCCCGGTCTTCGACGTCGCCAGCCCGACCATCTCCGGCACGGTCAATCGCACCGTCAAGACGACTGCTGCCCGCGGCGCTCGCGTGAAGTTCGCCGTCAAGGCGCACGACGACGCGGACGACGCCGTGCGCGTGACCTGCACGCCGAAATCGGGCAGCCTGTTCCGGATGGGCCGGACTCGGGTCACGTGCCGCGCCGTCGACTCGAGCGCGAACGCGGCCACGCGGTTGTTCACCGTCACGGTCACAAGCGGGCGTAACGGTCCGGTCGGCCGAAGGCGGCCGAGTGGTCGGCAAGTGCGCCCGGCATGATTCGAACATGCGACCTCTGCCCATCGGCACAGGCAGCGCGTAGCGCTGCAGGGACGGTGGCGAAGCTCGAGATTGTTCAGGCGAAGCCTCGAAACGGCGAAATGCGCCCGGCATGATTCGAACATGCGACCTCTGCCTCCGCAGGGCAGCGCTCTATCCCCTGAGCTACGGGCGCGAGGGAGCGGTCAGTGTAGCCGGGCGGTTGCCGGCCCGATCCGCAGCTCGGCGTCGTCCGGCACCTCGACGCGCACGTAGGCGAGCGCGAGCCCGGGGACGGCGCTCGTCACGCGACCGACGTCCTTGCCCTCGTAGGCGACCGGCGTCTCGGGCTCGGGCACGGCGCCGTCGACGTCGAGCACGCGCAGCCGCCGGTTGACCTTGCCGCGGTAGCGCTGGCGCGCGATCGGCTCCTGGCCGGGGAAGCAGCCCTTGTCGAACGACACCGCCCGCTCGTCGAGCCCGGCCTCGGCGGGCAGCACGCGCTCGTCGAGCTCCCGCCCGAACCGCGGCGTCGCGGCCGCGATCCGGCGGCGCTCGAGCTCCTCGTCGGCGAGCGTCACTTCGACGTCGGGGTCGAGCACCTCGAACGCCGGCTCGCCGTAGTCGCGATTCTCGATGCCCCCCGGAACCGCGGGCGCGAACACGATCGCCGACGTGTGCTCCTCGAGCTCGATGTCGCACCTCGACGCGAAGCGATTGCGGATCAGATGGTCGCGCACGACCTCACCGAGCTCCGGCTCGGTGAGCAGGAGCACATCGTCGTCGTCGCGGCGCCAGACGAGCAGCGGAGCGATCACCCGCGCCTTCGCGGTGAGGAGCAGCGCGTCGGCAGAGCCCGACTCCGGCACGTCCTTCGAGAGCATCCGGTTCAGGTACTCGAGAGCGGCCGGGCCACGCACCCCGACGTAGGCGCGCGCCAGCCGCCCTGCCTGAGGCGTAACGGTTGCCATCGCTCCTTAGACTAGAGCGCATGTTCAGGTCGAGAGCGGAGCGGAAGGTGACCGAGCTCGGGTACGACCCAGCGCGCCTGCCGCCGGGGCAGTACCTCACCGAGAAGTGGCCGGTGCTGCACGCCGGCTCGGTGCCGCGGTATCCGGACCTGTCGACGTGGACGCTTCGTGTCTTCGGCGAGGTCGAGAACGAGCTCGAGCTCAGCTGGGAGCAGTTGAACGAGCTGCCCCACAGCGGCAACACGCAGGACATCCACTGCGTCACCCGCTGGTCGCGGTTCGACACGAACTTCGAGGGCGTGCACTGGCGCGAGCTCGCCGCGCTCGCGAAGCCAAAGCCGACGGCCGCGTTCGTCATCGCGCACGCCGAGCACGGCTTCACCTCGAACGTCCCGTTCAGCTTCCTCACCGACGACAACGCCCTGCTCGCCACGCACGCGAACGGCGAGCCGCTGACGCCCGACCACGGCTACCCGCTGCGGCTCGTAATCCCGGGCAAGTACTTCTGGAAGAGCGCGAAGTGGCTGCGCGGGATCGAGCTGTCGGCAGCCGACAAGCCCGGCTTCTGGGAGCGCTACGGCTACCACAACGACGCCGATCCCTGGCAAGAACAACGGTACGGCTTCTAGCCGGATTCCCGGTTCAGAACACCGACGATTGCCGCCGGAGGCCGGCTCGGCCGGCCGGGAGGCGAAGAGCGAAGCCGCGACAGCACGCGCCAAGGGAGGGATGGGCATCGGGAAGGGAACCGCAGGTCCTCTTCCCGACCAAAACGAGAAGAGCCGCCCGGGAAGGCGGCTCTTCAAGGGGATTGGGAGGGTGTTGACTTGGTTGTCGGAGTTCGACGCCTAGGCACCGATCCCTCGCCCGAGTGATTTGCCAGTGGGCAACCGCGAAGGCCGGTGCCAGGCACCGAAGTGCCTGGCACCGAACCTCCGGGCGATCTACATCATCCCGCCCATGTCCGGCATGCCGGCGCCGGCGCCGGCGCCCGCCTTCTCGGGGGCCTCGGCGACGATCGCCTCGGTGGTGAGGATGTTCTTCGCGATCGACGCGGCGTTCTGCAGCGCCGAGCGGGTGACCATCGTCGGGTCGGTGATGCCGGCCTTGACCAGGTCGGTGACCTCGCCCGTGTCGACGTTCAGACCCTCGCCCGCCTTCGACGAGCGCACCTGCTGGACGACGACCGAGCCCTCGAGCCCGGCGTTCGTCGCGAGCTGGCGAAGGGGCTCCTCGAGCGACTTGATGATGATCTGAGCGCCAGTACGCTCGTCGCCCTCGAGCGAGGCAAGGAGCTTCTCCTTGATCGCATCGGCGGCGTTCAGCAGCGCGACACCGCCACCCGGGACGACGCCCTCCTCGAGGGCGGCGCGGGCGGCCTGCAGCGCGTCCTCGACGCGATGCTTGGTCTCCTTCATCTCGGTCTCGGTGGCAGCGCCGACCTTGACGACCGCGACACCGCCGGACAGCTTGGCGAGGCGCTCCTGGAGCTTCTCGCGGTCGAAGTCGGAGTCGGTGTTCTCGATCTCCGCCTTCAGCTGCTTGATGCGGCCCTTGATCCCATCGCTCTCGCCGGCCCCGTCGATGATCGTCGTCGAGTCCTTGTCGACGACCACCTTGCGGGCGTGGCCGAGCTGCGAGAGCTTCGTGTTCTCGAGCTTGAGGCCCATCTCCTCGGTGATCACCTCGGCGCCCGTGAGGATCGCAATGTCCTCGAGCATCCGCTTGCGGCGGTCGCCGAAGCCCGGCGCCTTCACGGCGACGGCCTGGAAGGTGCCGCGCAGCTTGTTGACCACGATCGTCGCGAGCGACTCGCCCTCGACGTCCTCGGCCACGATCAGCAGCGGACGACCTGCCTGGATGACCTGCTCGAGCACCGGCAGGAGGTCCTTGACGGCCCCGATCTTCTGGTTCGCGACCAGGATGTACGGGTCGTCGAGCACGGCCTCCATGCGCTCGGGGTCGGTGATCATGTAGGGCGACAGATAGCCCTTGTCGAACTGCATGCCTTCCGTGAACTCGAGCTCGAGGCCGAACGTCTGGCCCTCCTCGACGTTCACGACGCCGTCCTTGCCGACCTTCTCGATCGCCTCGGAGAGCACGTCGCCGATCTCGCTCGAGCGCGAGGAGACGGTCGCGACGCGCGCGATGTCCTCCTTGCCGGAGATCTCGGTCGACTGCGACTTGAGGTTCTCGACGATCTGCTCGACGGCGGTCTCGATGCCGCGCTTCAGCGCCATCGGGTTCGCACCGGCGGACACGTTCTTGAGCCCCTCGCGGACGACAGCCTGTGCGAGCACGGTCGCCGTGGTCGTGCCGTCGCCGGCAACGTCGTTGGTCGCAGTCGCGACCTCGCGAACGAGCTGGGCGCCCTGGTTCTCGAAGACGTCCTCGACCTCGATCTCGCGAGCGATCGTGACGCCGTCGTTCGTGATCGTCGGCGCCCCGAACTTCTTGTCCAGGACGACATACCGCCCCTTCGGGCCGAGCGTCACCTTGACCGCGTCGGCCAGGATGTCGACGCCGCGCTGAAGCGAGCGGCGGGCATCCTCACTGAACTTCAGCTCCTTGTGAGCCATCTGGTTTCTTCCCCTTCCTACGCGACCGCTGCGCGATCGCCGACGACCTTCGCGAGCACATCCGACTCGCGCAGGATCAGGACTTCGTCGACACCGAGCTTGATCTCGGTCCCGCCGTACTTGCTGAAGATGATCTCGTCGCCCTCGTCGAGATCCATGGGGATGTGCTCCCCGTTCTCGTCGCGGGCACCCGGACCGACTGCGAGGACGCGGCCGCGCTGCGGCTTCTCCTTCGCCGTGTCCGGCAGGACGATGCCGCTGACCGTCGTCTCCTCTTCCTCGAGGACCTCGACGATCAGGCGATCGCCAAGCGGCTTAAGGTTCATAGATAGGACCTCCACCTTGAACTCACACGCCTTGTGACAGGCTTGTGCTTGCGGTTGGCACTCTAGCCGTAAGAGTGCCAGTGCCGCAAGTTGTCTGCGAGGATCTAAGTCTCCCCCGCTAAGATCGAGTCCTCGATGCGGCGTGAATTCTCGGCCGGCGCGGTGCTCGTCCGGCAGTTGCGCGGCCGTACGATGGTGGCCGCGATCCGGCCGGCGGGCAAGCCGAGCGGCACCTGGGCACTGCCGAAGGGCCAGATCGACCCCGGCGAGACCGGCGAGGCGACGGCCCTGCGGGAGGTGACCGAGGAGACCGGCGCCCAGGGCCGCTCGCTCGGGAAGCTCGGCGACGTCCGCTACTGGTTCGTCTGGGAGGGCGAGCGGGTGTTCAAGGTCGTCTCGTTCTTCCTCGTCCGCTACACCGGCGGGCGGCTCGGCGAGCTCCCGACGGCGCACCGGCACGAGGTGGCCGAGGTGCGCTGGCTGCCGCTCGCCGACGCGCCGCGGCTGCTCGCCTATCGCGGCGAGCGGCAAATGGCCGAAACGGCCCTGTCCAGGCTGGCGAACGAGGACGTATGATCGGCGACCGGTGCCCGGCTTCGCGCTGAACTTCTACTCGCCGATCGTCGAGGCGCAGCTTCGCTCCCACCGCAAGACGGCGACGATCCGGCTGGGCGACAAGTCGCGCAAGTACCAGAAGGGGCTGATCGTGTCGGTGCTCGTCGGCGCCCGCTTCAGCCCGCGCCAGCACGTCTTCGACGCGGTCGTCGACAAGGTCGAGGTGAAGACGATCGCGGAGCTCTCGCCGAACGAGATCGAGCACGACAACCCGGAGATCCGGCACCACGACGAGCTCTGCCGCTTCCTCGGACAGCTCTACAACCGCGACGTCACGGCCGAGGACACCGTCACCGTGATCCGCTTCTCGGCGATCAAGCCAAACGGCGCGTTCTAGCCGCGGCGGATCTGCAGGCCGTGCAGCTCCGGCGGCCGGAGCTCAGCGCCGCACTCCTCGCAGTCGACGGCGAAGGTCGACGAGAACGGCGCCGAGCACGCGGGGCAGCGATGCAGGAGCCGGCCGCCGCACTCGGGACAGCCCTCCGGCAGCTCGGCCTCGAACTCCTCGAACCAGCGCCTCGCCGCGCCGCAGTCGAGGCAGAATGCGCTCCAGTGCCCGAGCACCCCACGACGTTCCTCGCGCAGCCAGTCGGCGGCCTTGCCCATCGCCCCACTGTAGTGACGGAGCGGCGGCGAGGCCCGTTAGCATGCGGTCGGCTTTCCCCTTCGAACTCGAGGACGGTGCAGTGGCGATCGCGCGCGTAGCCGAGCCCTCAGGCTCGCTCCAGGAAGTGAGGGAGTGGGGCCTCGATCGCGAGGACCTCCTCCAGATCTACCGCAACATGCTGATCACGCGCGGGGTCGAGGAGCGCGGCCACATCCTCTATCGCCAGGGGAAGATCCCCGGGTCGTTCTACACCGGCCGCGGCAACGAGGCGGCTGCGGTCGGCGTCGCGACGGCGATGCGCGGCGACGACGTCGGAACGCCGCTGCACCGCGACATGGGCGTCCACATCACGCGCGGCGTCGAGCCGTGGCGGATCTTCGCGCAGTACATGGGCCGCGCCGACGGCCCGAGCAGGGGCAAGGACGGCAACGTCCACATGGCCGACGTCCGGCTCGGCCTGATCGCGATGGTCAGCCACCTGCCGGCGATGCTGCCTGTCGCGGTCGGCTGCGCGCTCGCGTTCCGGATCCGCGAGGAGCGGCGCGTCGCAGTCGGCTGGACCGGCGAAGGCGCGATGGCCCGCGGCGACGCGCACGAGGGCATGAACTTCGCCGGTGTCCGCCGACTCCCGGTCGTGTTCATCTGCGACAACAACCAGTGGGCGTACTCGACCCCGACCCATCTCGAGTACGCAGTCGACCATCTCGCCGACCGCGCAGCCGCGTACGGCTTCGAGGGCGTCGTCGTCGACGGCACCGATGTGCTCGCCGTCTACCGCGAGGCGAAGCGCGCGATCGAGAAGGCGCGCGACGGCGGCGGGCCGACGCTGATCGAATGTCAGACGCTGCGCATGGAAGGCCACGCGGTGCACGACGACGCGTTCTACGTCCCGAAAGAGCTGTTCGAGCAGTGGGCCGCGCGCGACCCGCTCGAGCGCTACCGCAACTGGCTGCGTGGCAACGCCGACTTCTCCGACGGGGAGGAGGACGAGCTGACGGCGCAGGTGAAGCGGCTCCTGAACGAGGCGCTGCAACGCGCCGAGGAGTCGCCGCAGCCCGATCCCGCGGAGCTGCTCGACGGCGTGTACGCAACGCCCGAAGACCTCGACACTCCTCACCACAAGTAAGGCGGCGACGATGGCGGAGATGACATACCTGCAGGCGATCTCGGACGGTCTCCGTCAGGAGATGCGCCGCGACAAGCGCGTCTTCGTGCTCGGCGAGGACGTCGGCGTCTACGGCGGCGCCTTCAAGGTGACGCTCGGCTTCCAGGAGGAGTTCGGCTCGTGGCGCGTGATCGACACGCCGCTGTCCGAGACTGCGATCGTCGCCGGCGCGACCGGTGCGGCACTGATGGGACTGCGGCCGGTGGCGGAGATGCAGTTCGCCGACTTCGTCTCCTGCGCCTGGGACCACCTGGTCACCGTCGCGGCCAAGCAGCGCTGGCGCGTCGGCACGCCCGTGCCGTTCGTCCTCCGGCTGCCGTCGGGTGGCGGCTTCTCGGGCGGGCCGTTCCACTCGCAGAACCCGGAGTCCTCGTTCGCGCACATCCCGGGCCTCAAGTGCGTGTGCCCGGCGACACCGGAGGACGCGAAGGGGCTGATCATCTCGGCGATCGAGGACCCGAACCCGGTGCTCTTCTTCGAGCACAAGCACCTGTACCGGCGCATCAAGGGCGAGGTGCCGGAGGAGCGCTACACGGTGCCGATCGGGAAGGCGCGGATCCACGCCGAGGGCACCGACGCGACAGTCGTCACGTGGGGCGCGATGGTCTACACCGCCGCGGAGGCGGCCGCCCAGGTCGACGCCTCGATCGAGATCGTCGACCTGCGGAGCGTGATGCCGTGGGACAAGCAGGCGGTGCTCGACTCGGTGCGGAAGACGTCGAAGGTGCTCGTGCTGCACGAGGACACCCGCACGGGCGGGTTCGGCGGCGAGATCGCCGCGACGATCGCCGAGGAGGCGTTCGAGGACCTCGACGCCCCGGTGCGCCGGATCGCGGCGCCCGACACGCCGGTGCCGTTCTCGCCGGTGCTCGAGAAGGCATTCATCCCCCAGGTCGACGACGTCGCCCGTGGACTCAAGGAGCTCGTGGCCTACTGATGAGTACCGGAACCGCAACCGACGTCGTGATGCCGCAGATGGGCGTGTCCGTCTCCGAGGGGACGGTCACGCGCTGGGCGAAGCAGGTCGGCGAGCACATCGAGGCCGACGAGACGCTGCTCGAGATCTCGACCGACAAGGTCGACACCGAGGTGCCCTCGCCGGCGTCGGGCATCGTCAGCGAGATCCTCGTCCAGGAGGGGCAGACGGTCGAGGTCGGCACCGTCCTCGCGCGAATCGGCGGCGACGGAGCCGCGGCGGCCCCAGCTCCGGCGACGGAGCCCGAGCCTCCTGCTGCGACGGAGCCGGTGGCCGAGCCACAGGCGGCCGCGCCTGCCGAGCCCGCGCCGCCACCCGCGGCCGCGGAGCCGCAAGCACCGGAGCCCGTATCGACGCCGGCGCCGTCGGCAGCCGAGCCGGCCCAGGTGCCGGCCGAGACGTCGAACGGCAAGGCGTTCATCTCGCCGGTGGTGGCGAGGATCGCGGGCGAGCACGGGGTCGACCCCTCGCAGGTGCCGGGCACAGGCACCGGCGGTCGCGTCACGAAGCGGGACATCCTTGCCTTCATCGAGTCGGGCGGCACCGCCGCCGCCCCGCCGCCGCTCGAGCCTGCAGCCGAAGCCGCAGCCGCGCCGGCACCCGCTACGCCGGCCACGCCCGCAGCACAGCCGCCTGCAGCACCGCCGCCCGCACCCGCCGCGCCGGTCCCGGCCGCCGCCGCCACTCCTGCGGCCGCGACCGCACCGCCGGACGGCGAGACCTTCGAGCCGATGTCGGCGATGCGCCGCGGGATCGCCGACCACATGCGCCGCTCGCTCGACACGTCGGCGCACGTCACGAGTGCGATCGAGGTCGACATGTCGAACGTCGTCGCGGTCAGGGCGAAGCTGAAGCGCGAGTTCCAGCAGGCCTACAACGTCAACCCGACGTACCTGGCCTTCGTCGCCCGCGCCACCGTCGACACGTTGCGCGAGTATCCGTGGGTCAATGGCGAGCTCCGCGACGGCCAGATCGTCACGCGCACGTTCGTCAACCTCGGCTTCGCGGTCGAGCTCACCGACGGCAAGGGCTTGATCGTCCCCGTGGTCAAGAACGCCGAGACCCTGAACCTGCTCGGCATGGCGAAGGGCATCGCGGACGTCGCGGCGCGCGCGCGCAACAAGCAGCTGCTGCCGGACGACGTCACGGGCGGGACGTTCACGATCACCAACCCGGGCGGCTACGGCACGTTCCACGGCACGCCGGTGATCAGCCAACCACAGTCCGCAATCCTCGGGACCTACGCGATCGTCAAGCGCCCATGGGTGATCACCGACCAGGACGGCACCGACGCGATCGCGATCCGCTCGATGATGAACCTGACGCTCACCTACGACCACCGGCTGATCGACGGTGCGCTCGCAGGGCGGTTCCTGCGCGACCTGCGCGAGCGGCTCCAGACCTGGGGCGAGGCGGAGTACTAGAAGTCGGCGACCGCTCGGTCGAGCGAGTCCACCGCCTCCTGCGCGACGGCGTGGGCGCCCGTCGCGAGGCCGTAGCGCGCGAGGCTCGCCGAGAGCGACAGCGCTACGACTCGAGCGCGGATCAGCGATGACTCGGCGACCGGCCCGTACTGGTCGAAGAACGCGGCGCGGTCCGCGGGTGAGAGGAACGCGAACGCGATCTGCAGGTCGACGCCCGGATCGGCCCGGCAAACGTCGACCCAGTCGACGACGCCGGTCAGCGCGGAGCCGTGGGCAAGCACCTGCCGGAAATGCAGGTCGCCGTGGCACACGGCGCTCGGTTCCGCGGGCGGCAGGCGCTCCGCGGCGCGCAGCAGCAGCTCGACCGGCTGCGGCGGCGCCCAGAGGCCCTCGGCGGCGACTGCAACGAGCTCCGCGCGCGTCCGCTCGACACGTACGGTCATATCGGCGCGCCGGACGACGTCGATTGGCAGCTCGGGCAACCGCGCGAGCACGTCGGCAGCGTGCAGGCGCCGCAGGAAGCGTGCCAGCGGGCGCGCGAGGCGGCTGCGGTCGGCAACTCCTCCGATCTCGTCGCCGTCGAGCCAGCGGGCGCCGTAGAACGGCCACGGGTATGCGTCGCTCGGCCGGCCGAGGTGCACGGGGGCGGGCAACGGCACGGTCAGGAGCTCCGCGAGGACCGGAAGCGCCGCGAGCTCCCGCTGCATCGGCTCGAGCACGATCGCGCGGCGCGGGAAGCGGAACGCCCAGGCGCCGTCGACCCGGTGAATCGTGTAGTCCCACCCCGCGGAGACGAGCTCGACCGAGTCGGCGGCGAGCGCAGGGAACTGCGCACGCACGAGATCTCGCGCGAGCGGCTCGTCGACGACGGCTTCCGCCTCCCACTGACGCACGGGAACCGAACGGTACGCTGGCCGGGTGACCCAGGCGCGGCTCCTCCAGCTCGGCGTCGTCGACTACCGCGAGGCGCTCGAACTGCAGCGCGAGCTCGCGGGCGCCGTCGCTCGCGGCGAAGCACCCGACACAGTGCTGCTGCTCGAACACCCGCCGACGATCACGCTCGGTCGCCGCACCGAGGAGGGCGAGGTCCACGTCCCCGAGGGCGCCGACGTCGACATCGTCGAGGTCGACCGCGGCGGCAAGTCGACGTACCACGCGCCGGGTCAGCTCGTCTGCTACCCGATCCTCGACCTCACACGTCACGGCCAGGACGTCAAGCGCTACTGCCGCGACCTCGAGGAGGTCCTGATCAGGACGACGGCGGCGTTCGGGGTCGAGTCAGCGCGCATCGACGGGCTCACCGGCGTCTGGCTGGAGCGTCCACCGCGCAAGATCGCGTCGATCGGCATCCACCTGACCAGGTGGGTCTCGACACACGGCTACGCACTCAACGTCGACCTCGACCCGGCGCCGTTCACGGGCTGGATCACCGCCTGCGGGCTCGACGGCTACGCGTTCACGACGATGGCGCGCGAGCTCGGCCGCCCGCTCTCGGTCGATGACGTCCGCCCGGTCGCCGCCGAGACCTTCGCCGAGGTGTTCGGCGTGACGTTCGCCAACAAACCAACGGCCGCGATCCTCGGCTGAACCAGCCACCCGCGCGCGCGTCACGAAGCTCACCGTCTTGACGGGTCGGCGGGAGACATGACAGGTGGCAGCCACCCTCACAAACCGTCCACAGCCCGAGCCAGGCCGGTCCTCGGATCGTGTCCGGTCGGGCTCGTCGGGTTGAGCCGCGGCCTGTGGAGGAATCGCCTGAGCTGGGACGCGTCCGGTCGGCCGTCACAAAGTGACGGCCAGTCGGGTCACGACCACTTCGCGCGGGGCCGGGGCTCCTGCATCAGCCGCTCGAGGCGGTCGAGCAGCGCCGCGGGCTCCTCCGCGACGGCGATCGCGGCGAGATCCGACTCGCGGACGAATCCCTCTTCGGTCGCATGCCGCGCGAGCGCGATCAGCGGGCGCCAGTAGCCCTCCACGTCGAGCAGGCCCACCGGCTTGCCGTGCAGGCCGAGCTGCGACCAGGTCAGCTGCTCGAGGAGCTCGTCGAGCGTGCCGAAGCCGCCGGGAAGCGCCACGAAGGCGTCGGCGAGCTCGGCCATCCGCGCCTTGCGTTCGTGCAGCGAGCCGACCACCTCGAGTCGCGAGACGCCGCCGTGCGCGAGCTCCCGGTCGACCAGGCTCTGCGGGATCACGCCGATCGCCTCGCCGCCGGCGCCGAGCGCGCCGTCCGCGACGGCGCCCATCAGGCCGACGCGGCCCCCGCCGAACACGAGCCCGAGGCCGCGCTCGGCCAGCGCGGCGCCGAATGCGCGCGCGACAGCGGCGTACGCCGGCACACGACCGCTCGAGGCGCCGCAGAACACACAGACCCGCTCCACGTCGCGAGCCTAGCCGCGTTCTCTACCGTGGCTCCGTGTTCCACTACCGCGAGAGCGCATCCCCGCCCGACCGCCCGGCAGACCCCGCCGTGCGGCGCGCAAACCTGAAGCGGATCGCACGCCTCTTCCGGCCGTACCGCGTCCGGCTCTCGGCCGTGCTCACCCTGATCCTGGTGTCGGCGGCGGTCGGCGTCCTGCCCGCCTTCCTCCTGCGCGGAGTACTCGAGGCGATCCAGAGCCGGGACACGAGCCGCCTCTCCCTGTTCGCCGGCGGGATGATCGCGATCGCGATCTTCACGGGCGCGCTCGGCGTCTGGCAGACCCTGCTGTCGAACCAGGTCGGCCAGCGGGTGATGCACGACCTGCGAACCGCGGTCTTCCGCCACCTGCAGCGGCTCTCGCTCGCGTTCTTCACGCGCACCCGCACCGGCGAGGTGCAGTCGCGCATCTCGAACGACATCGGCGGCGTGCAGAGCGTCGTCACGTCGACTGCGACGTCGATCGTCTCGAACGTGACCACGGTGCTGGCGACGATGGTCGGCATGCTCCTGCTGAGCTGGGAGCTGTCGCTGTTCGCGTTCGCCCTGATCCCGGTGTTCGTGCTGCTGACGAGGCGCGTCGGCGACGAGCGGAGGCGCATCGCCAAGTCGACGCAGGAGACCCTCGCCGACCTCTCCAGCCTTGTCCAGGAGTCGCTCTCGGTCTCCGGGATCCTGCTCGGGAAGACGATGGGCCGCACGGAGGAGCTGGCCGACCGCTTCGACGGCGAGTCGCGACTGCTCGCCGACCTCGAGGTCCGACAGCGCATGGCCGGCCGCTGGATGATGGCAATGATCCAGACGAGCTTCGCCGTCATGCCGGCTGCCGCCTACTGGTTCGGCGGGCTCGCGCTGGCCAACGGCTGGTCGCACTCGATCACGGTGCCGACGCTCGTGTCGTTCACGACCCTGCAGACACGACTCTTCTTCCCGGTCGGGTCGCTGCTCGGCGTGGGCCTCGACGTGCAGACATCCCTCGCGCTCTTCGATCGCATCTTCGAGTACCTCGACCAACCGGTCGACATCGCCGAACCCGCCGTGCCGCGCGTCACGGAGGCGGGAGACGTCGCGTTCGAGCACGTGTCGTTCCGCTACGACCCGAACGGCCCGTGGACGCTGGAGGACGTCACCTTCACCGTGCCTGCCGGGACGAAGACGGCGCTCGTCGGCGAGACGGGCTCCGGCAAGACGACTCTCGGCTATCTGACAGCCCGCCTCTACGATGTCCAGGACGGCAACGTCTCGATCGACGGCGTCGACGTGCGCGACCTCTCCTTCGGCACACTGACCGATCTCGTCGGCGTCGTCTCGCAGGAGACGTACCTCTTCCACGCGAGCGTCCGCGAGAACCTGCGCTTCGCGAAGCCGGACGCGACCGACGAGGAGATCGACTCGGCGGCGGAAGCTGCGCAGATCCACGACCTGATCGCGTCGCTGCCGGAGGGCTACGAGACGGTCGTCGGTGAGCGTGGCTATCGCTTCTCGGGCGGCGAGAAACAGCGGATCGCGATCGCCCGTACGATCCTGCGCAACCCGCCGATCCTCGTCCTCGACGAGGCGACGAGCTCGCTCGACACCGAGACGGAGCGTCAAGTGCAGGACGCGCTCGACCGCCTCGCGAGCGGGCGCACGACGATCGCGATCGCGCACCGGCTCTCCACCGTCTACGACGCCGACCAGATCGTCGTCCTCGACCACGGCCGCATCGTCGAGCGCGGTCGCCACGACGAGCTCGTCTCGCTCGGCGGGCGCTACGCAGAGCTCGTCGACCGCGCGCCGCTCGGCCGCGAGCCCGCTCTAGACTGAGCCCATGGAGACGTCACTGCCCGTCGCCGAGCGCCCGCGCCGCCCCGAATGGATGAAGGTCCGCGCACCGTCGCAGAACGGGCAGTACTACGACGTCAAGAAGCTGATCCATGGAGCACACCTGCACACGATCTGCGAAGAGGCCCGCTGCCCGAACATCGCCGAGTGCTGGGGCCGCGGCACCGCGACGTTCCAGATCCTCGGCGAGACGTGCACCCGGGCCTGCCGCTACTGCTACGTCCATTCGGGGAAGCCGTCGGAGCCGGTCGACCCGCTCGAGCCGCTCCGGCTCGCCCAGACGGCGAAGCAGATGGGCCTGAAGCATGTCGTCGTCACGTCTGTCGACCGCGACGACGTCCCTGACAAGGGCGCCGGGCACTACGCGGCGACGATTCGAGCGATCAAGGCCAAGCTGCCGGCGGCGACCGTCGAGGTGCTGACACCGGACTTCCTGGGCGTCGAGGAAGACGCACTGCACACCGTGCTCGCCGCCCGCCCCGACGTCTTCAACCACAACATCGAGACGGTCCGGCGCCTGCACCGCCGCATGCGCGGCGGCAAAGCGAGCTACGCGGGAGCCCTGACGCTGCTCCGCCGGGCGAAGGAGATCGCCGACTACCCGGTGCTCACGAAGAGCGGGATCATCGTCGGCCTCGGCGAGACGAACGACGAGGTGGTCGAGACGATGCGAGACCTGCGCGAGCACGACGTCGACGTCGTCACGATCGGCCAGTACCTGCAGCCGAGCTCGAAGCACACGACGATCGACCGCTGGGTGCACCCCGACGAGTTCCGCTGGTTCCGCGAGCAAGGCGAGGCCCTCGGCTTCGGCTCGGTCTTCTCCGGCCCGCTCGTCCGGTCGAGCTACCGGGCCGACGAACAGCGCCACGCGGCGGCCACCGGCCGCGGCGCCGTCGCCTACTGAGCGACTACTGGTCGGCCGGCTGGATGGGCGTCGGGCACTCGAGCCCGCCCTTCGGCTTCGGCGAGGTGTAGGTCGCCTCGACACCGGTGCGCGCCCCGACGGCGGTGACGACCACGAGATGGCAGCCGTCGACCTGGATCGAGCCCGACCATTCGGCCCGGGCGCGGCCCGCGCGCGTCGCACGAAGCGTCTTCGTGTAGCGCGTCCCGGACGCCTTGAGGGTGATCGCCACGCGCTCGCGCGCGCCGAACCCGGCGGCTGCGACCACGATCGGGCTCGTGTCGACGATCCAGACCTTGGGTTTCGGCTGCACGGCCGTCAGACCCGCGAAACCGGCCTGGACGGCGGTCAGACAGGCCGTCAGCGCGACCGCTGCGAACGCCGTGATCCTCACCTCGGGATGATTGCAAATCCCTCCAGATGCGGCTGATATCACGCGTCGGGTTCCTGGTTGCGAATTCGATATCAACCTGTTAGAGATACCGAGGCTTGTCTGGGGGAGACGCCTATCGCTTCCTGTTGCGCATGCCGCAGGAACTGCGCGAGCGCCTGGCCGCATCGGCCGACGCTGCCGGACGGAGCCTGAACCGCGAGATCGTCGAACGGCTCGAGCGCAGCTTCGAGCGCGAACCCGTGAAACCCGAGGGGAGAGGGAGGCACCACATGCCACGCAGGTACCGCAGGCCGGCAGTTGCGCTCGGCCTGGTCGCGGCCACCGCTTTGCTGGTGGCTGCAATCGCGGGCGTCTCGCATGGGACGTTCTCGGCAGCCAAGTCGCAGAAGCTGGGCCGGGATCCCGACGCTCGGACGATCCTCCAGCATCAACGGAACCTTTCCAACCAGACGATTCCGGGCGGCCCGTCCCACGAGCAAGTCGGTGGACCTGCCTCGCTGGTCGAGGAGCAGATCGCCAACCGCGCCTATCCGGCGAGCTCGCTGCCGTTCAGCCTGCAGCAGGGAGCCGCGAACGACTTCTCCAACTCGATCCTGCCCCGCGGCCCGTTCGACTCGTCGAACAGCTGGAACCTCGTCGGGCCGAGCACGGCGACCTACCCGGCGGTGCTGAACCGCACCCTCGGCTCGTACGTCGCCTCTGGGCGCATCACCGCGCTCGCCCTCGCGGGCACGTGCGTGACCGGCGACTGCCGCCTCTGGGTGGCGGCGGCCGGTGGCGGCATCTGGCGCACCGACGACGCGCTCTCGAACTCACCGGCGTGGACCTTCCTCTCCGGCAGCTTCGGGACGAACGCAATCGGCACGCTGACCTACGACGCCGCGCACAACACGCTGTACGCAGGCACCGGCGAGCCGAACGCCTCGGGTGACTCCGAAGCCGGCGTCGGCATCTACAAGTCGACCGACGGCGGCACCACCTGGTCGCTGCTGCCGGGCAGCCCGGCGACGATGAACGCCCGCTCGGTCTCCTCGATCGTCGTCGACCCGAGCAACGCCAACACGCTCTACGTCGGCACGGCCCGCGGTGTGCGCGGCGTGACGTCGGTCACGGGCGGCGCTGTCAGCCTCGCCCCCGACGCTCCACCGTTCGGCCTTTACAAGACCACCAACGGCGGCGGCTCGTTCACCGAGATCTGGGACGGCAACGGCTCGATCCGCGGCGTCAACCACGTCGAGCTCGACAGCCACGGCACGATCTACGCCGCGGCATTCCAGCAGGGCATCTGGCGTTCCGCCGACGGCGGCGCGCACTGGGAGCACGTCTTCAGCACCCAGGATCCCAACGACAACGCCGCCCGCACCGAGTTCGCGCTGGCCACGCAGACCGACGGCCACACGCGCCTCTACGTGGGTGACGGCGGCACCGAGACCGGCGGGAACACGCCCGATGGCGGCGAGCCTGCCTCGAACACCGGCTTCTACCGCGCCGACTCGGTCGACACGAAGACCGCAGCGTCGCTGACGAACGGCACGACCAATCCCGGCTTCATCTCGTTCACCACCTACGACCGCTCGCAGCCGGGGTACGCGACGTACGACTACTGCGCGACCCAGTGCTGGTACGACAACTTCGTCGTCACGCCGGCCGGCTATCCGGACATCGTCTACGTCGGCGGCTCCTACGACTACAACTTCGTCGGGGTGCGCTCGAACGGCAAGGCCGTCCTGCTCTCGCAGGACGCCGGCGCCCACTTCACCGACCAGACGATGGCCGCGGGCTACATCGACGGGATCCACCCCGACCAGCACGCGATCGTCACGAACCCGAACAACCCGCTGCAGTTCCTGGAGGGCTCGGACGGCGGCCTGATGCGCTCGAGCGGCTCGCTCACCGACGCCTCCGCGAGCGGGTTCAACGACTGCAGCCACCGCAACCTCGGCGCCGCGAGCAAGGCGGCGTGCACCAACCTGCTCAAGGCGATCCCGACCGGCCTGACCGGCCTGAACACGGGCCTGTCGACGCTGCAGTTCCAGAGCGTCTCGATCAACCCGGCCAACCCGGCCGACCTCCAGGGCGGGACGCAGGACAACGGCACCTTCGAAGGGCTCGCCTCGAGCTCGAGCTGGCCCGAGACGATGTACGGCGACGGAGGCCAGTCCGGCTTCGACGTCGGCAACCCGCACATCCGCTTCAACAACTTCTTCTCGCCGTACTTCGACGAGAACTTCCGCGACGGCGATCCGACCGCTTGGGTCGTGATCTCGGGCCCGCTCTGGCTGCCGAACGGCCACCCGAGAGAGGCAACCGCCTTCTACGTGCCGGAGATCGGTGACCCGGTGGTGTCGGGCACGCAGTTCTACGGTGCCCAGCACGTGTGGCGGACGACCGACAACGGCGGCGACCAGGCGTCCCTCGAGGCGAACTGCCCCGAGTTCACGACGCCCGGCAGCCAGCAGGGCTGCGGCGACCTCAAGCCGCTCGGCGATCCGTCGGGCGCAGGGGGTCCCGGCACGCCCGGTGACCTGACGTCGACCCAGTACGGCACCGACCGGACCGGCGATTACATCGTGTCGATCGCCCGGGCTCCGAGCGACCACTCGACGATGTGGGTCGCCACCCGCGCCGGCCGCGTGTTCGTCTCACGGAACGCCGACGCGGCCGACCCGGCGAGCGTCTCGTTCACCCGGATCGACTCGCTCGCCTCGACCGACCCCGGGCGGTTCGTGTCGGGCATCGTCGTCGACCCGAGCAACCCGTTGAAGGCCTACGTCTCGTACTCGGGCTACAACGCGAACACCCCGGCTCAGCCCGGTCACGTGTTCATCGTCAACTACAGCCCGACCGCAGGTACGGCAACGTGGACGAACATGGACAACGGCTCCGGGCCGATGGGCGATCTGCCCGTCACCGGAATCGCGTACGACGCGAAGGCGCAGCTGATGTACGCGTCGACCGACTTCGGTGTCCTCGTGCAGGCGAACACGCGCTCGAGCGCGTGGAAGCTGGCGGCGCGCGGCATGCCGATGGTCGAGGTCGCGGGGCTGACCCTCGACACGAAGAACCGGATCCTCTACGCCGCGACGCACGGGCGCGGGATCTGGAGCCTCAAGCTCCCGTCCGCACTGTTCGGACCTTTCGGCGGTTAGCCGGAGGAGAACGGACGCAGCTTCGGTGGGGGCCCGGCAACGGGCCCCCACCGTTCTAGCTCTGGATCGCGACCGACACCGTGTGGGCGCGTGCGCCCTGCCGGATCCCGATCGCGTACGTGCCGGCGGAGGCAGGATTGCCGAGCGCCGCGGCCGGAGCGAACGCCACCTGCAGCGTTCCGACGGTCAGGGAGTTGCAGGTGATGCCGTGCACGACCGGTAGCCCGACCGTCACCGAGCGTCCGGACACCGAGACCTTCGACGGCGCCTTCCCGTTGACGCGAACCGCCCCGGCGGCGATCGCGTGCGGGAGCTGCGCGGCGCGCGGCAGCGTCACCACAACGGGGGCACCGGTCGGGCGCCCGCAGCGCAGGAGGCTCTGTAGCCGCACGGTCAGCGCGACGCGCCCGGCACCTGCCTTCACCGTAGAAAGCTGCACGGTCGCCTTGTGGTCGGGCGACTGGAAATCGACCGCGTCCACCGCGGTGCCCACGAGCGGCATCACGATCATCGGCGGGCTGACGGCAGGCGCGGCACCGGCGGCTGCCAGGGCCCCGACACCCACGAGCACGACCGGCGCGACCGACCTCATCGGCGAGCCAGTCTAGATCTGTTGCCTACACAGCTGTGCGAGGCTGATCGTCCGGGACCTCCGGGCGGCCCGCCACCAGTTCTAGCCGTGCGGCTTGGCGAGCGCGCGGTAGTCGAGAGCCTTGTCGAGAACCGCCTCGTCGACGCCCGCTTCACGGGCCACGTCGCGCAAAGGACGGCCCGACGCGGTCGCTTCCTTGACGATCTCGGTGGCGCGGTCGTAGCCGATGTGCGGGTTCAAGCCGGTCGCGGCGGCGAGCGTCAGCTCGGCGTAGCGCTCGCACTGTTCGCGGTTCGCCTGGATCCCGGAGACGCACTTCTCGTCGAGCAGGCGGCAGGCCGCCGCGAGCAGCTTGATCGACTGCAGCAGGTTCCGCGCAAGCAGCGGCACGAACACGTTCAGCTCAAAATGCCCCTGCATCCCCCCGACCACGATCGCCTGATCGTTGCCGATCACCTGGGCGGCGACCTGTGTCACAACCTCGGGGATCACCGGGTTGACCTTGCCGGGCATGATCGACGAGCCCTTCTGGAGCTCCGGCAGGAAGATCTCGGCGAGCCCGGCGCGCGGCCCCGATCCGAGGAAGCGGAGGTCGTTCGCGATCTTCGTGAGGCTGACCGCAAGCGTCTTCAGCGCGCCCGAAGCCTCGACGAGGCCGTCGCGCGCGGCCTGCGACTCGAACGGATCGGCCGGCGGCGAGATCGCGAGGCCGGTCGTCCGCTGCAGCTCCGCGCGCACGCGTGCGGCGAACTCCGGGTGCGTGTTGAGTCCCGTGCCGACGGCGGTGCCGCCTAGCGGGATCTGGCCGAGGCGCTGCAGCGTCGCCTCGACGCGCGCTCGGCCCTCGCGGACCTGCGCCGCGTAGCCGCCGAACTCCTGGCCCAGGGTGACGGGAACCGCATCCATCCAGTGCGTCCGGCCCGACTTGACGACATCGTCGAACTCGCGCGCCTTCGCCTCGAGCGCCTCCGCGAGCCCCTCGAGCGCCGGCAGCAGGTCGTGTGTCGTCTCGTCGAGCGCCGCGAGATGCACCGCGGACGGGAACACGTCGTTCGAGCTCTGCCCGAGGTTCACGTCGTCGTTCGCATGGACGTCCTCGCCGGCGAGCGACGCGATCACCTCGTTCGCGTTCATGTTCGACGACGTGCCCGACCCGGTCTGGAACACGTCGATCGGAAACTGGTCGTCCAGCTCCCCGGCCCCGACACGGTCGGCGGCCGCGGCGATGCGCTCCGCCTTGTCACCGTCGAGCAGCCCCAGCTCGCCGTTAACCCGCGCGGCCGCAGCCTTGATCCGCCCGAGCCAGCGGGCGACCGGTGCCGGGATCGGCTCGCCCGACACGGGGAAGTTGTCGATCGCCTTCCGCGTCTCGGCGCCCCACAGTTCGCGCGCCTGGACCCGTTCGCTCATGACCGTGACTGTACCCGCCGACCTGTCTCGAGCAGGTCGCTCCACGTGTGCAGCTTCACCCGCGGACGCCCGAGCGGCTCGCCGGCGGCGCGTTCCGCGCCGTCGATCGCCTGCCAGCCCGCGTATTCGACGAAGACGACGCCGCGTTGCTCGAGGAGCGTCTCCAGGTCGTCGCCGCCCGGCGCCGCGAGCCCTCCCGCTCGCGCATCTGCAAGCAGCGTCTCCACCGTCTCCGTCGCATCCTTCTTGTTTGTCCCGATCACACCGCTCGGGCCGCGTTTGATCCACCCCGCGGCGTACGTGCGCTCGGCTCCGCGGACACGCCCCGCGTCGTTCGGCAGCACGCCGGAGACGGGGTCGAACGGCACGCCGGGCAGCTCGACGCCCTGGTAGCCGACGCTCCGGAGCACGAGCCCGCACGGGATCGTCTCGTGTTCGCCCGTCGACCGCGCGACGAGGCGGCCGCCCTCGTCGACGAGCTCGTTGCGCACGACGTCCACCGCCTCGATCCGATCGCCGCCGACGATCGCGACGGGGGACGCGAGGAAGCGAAGGACGATCCGCCGGGGGAGCCCCTTCGGCTCTCGCTCGGAGAACTCGTGCAGCAACTCGACGTTTCGCCGCGCGCGTTCGCGGTCGTGCTCGAGCGCGTCGGCGCTCGCCGGATCGAGCTCGAGGTCCCTCGGGTCGACGATCACGTCGGCACCCGCGAGCTCGCCGAGCTCCTGCAGCTCCGGCGGCGTAAATGCGGCCTGCACCGGGCCACGGCGGCCGAGCATCACGATCTCCCGGATCCCCGAACCGATGATCGCCCGCTCGGCGGCGTCGACGGTGTCGGTCGGCGCCAGCTCCGCCGCGGTGAGCGCCAGCATGCGCGCACAGTCGATCGCGACGTTTCCATTCCCGACCACGACGGCCCGCTCGTGGGAGAGGTCGAACGCGAGGTCCTGGAAATCGGGGTGGCCGTTGTACCAGGCGACGAAAGCGGTGGCCGGCCAGGAGCCGGGAAGGTCCTCGCCCGGGATGCCGAGGTGCCGGTCCGTCTGCGCGCCGACGGTGTAGACGACGGCGTCGTAGCGCGCGAGCAGCTCGTCGTGCGAGACCACGGTGCCGACGTCGACGTTTCCGAAGAAGCGGAACCCCGGGCGCGCCGCGATCCGCTCGAAGGCACGCGAGACGGCCTTGATGTTCTCGTGGTCGGGTGCAACGCCGAGACGGACGAGCCCCCAGGGCGTCGGCAGCCGGTCGAGCACGTCGACCGCGACGGCCGGGTCCTCGCTCTTCAGCAGGGCGTCGGCCGCGTAGAAGCCGGCCGGGCCGGAACCGACGACCGCGACGTGGAGCTGCGCGCTCACGCGCGCGAGATTACAGAGGTGTCTCTGAGCCTCAGTGGCAGCTGCCGCAGCCGGCAGCGTCCGCCGGGGCCTCGCCCTCGGCGACCTGGAAGCTCGAGCCGCAGCCGCAGGAGGCGGTCGCGTTCGGGTTCTCGATCTTGAAGCCGGACTCCGCGAGCGTCTCGAGGAAGTCGACGGTCGAGCCCTGCAGGTACGGCGCGCTGAACGGGTCGACGACGACCTTGACTCCGTGGAACTCGAGCTCGTGGTCGCCGGCCTGTGCGCCACGGTCGAAGCCGAGCGCGTACTCGAAGCCGCTGCACCCGCCGCCCTGGATCGCGACGCGCAGGACCTCCGCGTCGCCGGCCGGCTCCTCCGCCATCAGACCGCGGATCTTCTCGGCCGCACGCTCGGTGAGCGTGAGCACGGCCTCGGTCCTGATCTCGGTGGTCGCCATCGCGGTCTCAGTGTAGCCGGAGGGGTGTCGAACGGGCAGTTCGTGACACCTGCAACGCCGATCACTTCACGGTTTCGGGTTCCGTTCGTGCGACACGTCCGAACCGTGGTAGCGTCCGGCCGCTGGTACGCGAGGAGGCGCGCTCTTTTGTTCGACAGCTGGTTGCCGTTCGCGATCTACGGGTTCTTCGCCCTGATGATCCCTACGACGATGATCGTCGGCAGCTTCGTGTTCGCGCAGCGGCCGCATCGCCGCCTGCGCGCCCGCACCATCCCCTTCGAATCCGGTGTCTCGCAGGGGCCGCCGCAGCGTCAGCGCTTCACAGTGAGCTTCTACCTGACGGCGATGCTCTTCATCCTCTTCGACATCGAGATCGTCTTCCTGTATCCGCTCGCGGTGATCCTGCACGAGCTGCGGTGGTTCGGCTTCTTGGAGTTCCTGACGTTCCTGATCGTCCTGCTCGTCGCCTACGTCTACATCTGGCGGAAGGGCGCCCTCGAGTGGCACTAGACGGCGAACGTCTTCGCGACGCCGGCCTCAAGTCCGAGCGGCTGCTCTGGCCCACCAAGGGGCCGAGCCGCTTCGAGGAGGAGGTCGACGACCTCGAGCAACGAGTCGGGCTGACCACGCTGCAGAAGGCGGTCGCCTGGGCGCAGACGAACTCGATGTGGCCGGATACGTTCGGGCTCGCCTGCTGCGCGATCGAGATGATGTCGATCGTCTCGGCGCGGTACGACATCGCGCGGTTCGGCATGGAGCCGTTCCGCGGCTCGCCGCGCCAGGCCGACCTGCTGATCGTCTCCGGACGCGTCTCGCACAAGATGGCAGCGCCGCTGCGGCAGATCTACGACCAGATGCTCGAGCCCAAGTGGGTGATCGCGATGGGCGCGTGCGCGAGCTCGGGCGGGATGTTCAACAACTACGCGATCGTGCAGTCGGTCGACAAGCTCGTCCCTGTTGACATCTACGTGCCGGGCTGTCCACCGCGGCCCGAGCAGCTCGTCGAGGGGATCGTGCGCCTGCACGAGGCGGTCAAGGCCGGAGTGCCACCCGCCTATGAGCTGCGGAGCGTGGCCTCGTGACGACCCCGGCCGGCGGCTGGGACGCTGTGCCCGGCTTCGTCGGCGCGACCGACCGGCACGGGGAGACGACCGTCACCATCGAGGCGGCAAGCCTGGTCGAGTCCGGGCGATATCTGCGCGACGAGCTCGGCTACACGTTCCTCGCCGACGTGACGCCGGTCGACTACCTCGGCTGGGGCGAGCCCGGCGTGTCCGGTTACATCGGAACGCAGGGCGGCCGCGACCTGAACGTGCCGATGACGCAGGGGTTCCAGGCGGTGCCGCTGCCCAGGCCGAAGCGCTTCGCGATGAACTACCACCTGCTCGCGATCGCGTCACCGCCCCGCCGCGTGCGGCTGCAGACGTGGATCGACGACGGCGAGGCGGTGCCCTCGGTCGTCGCGGTCTGGCCGACCGCAGACTGGCACGAGCGCGAGGCCTACGACCTGATGGGCATCGCGATCGACGGGCATCCCAACCTCGTCCGGATCCTGCTCGACGACGACTGGGAAGGTCACCCGCTGCGCAAGGACTACCCCCTCGGCGGCGAGCCGGTGCGTTTCTCGGGGGAGGAGTAAGGATGACGGCAACCGTTCGCCGGCCCGGCGCGCGCGGCCCGATCTACGAGGGCTCGCGCATCCCGCGGCCGATCCCGACCGTCCTGCGGACGCGACCCGAGGTCAAGGCGACCGGCGACGTGATGACCGTCAACTTCGGGCCGAACCACCCGTCGACGCACGGCGTGCTGCGGCTGATCGTCGACCTCTACGGCGAGGACGTCACCGGCCTCGAGGCGGTCGTCGGCTACCTGCACACGGGCTTCGAGAAGAACATGGAAGCCAAGACGTGGTGGAAGTGCATCACCTATCCCGAGCGCATCGACTACGTCGCCTTCCAGAACAACGAGTACGTGTTCGTCGCCGCGGTGGAGAAGCTGCTCGACCTCGACGTGCCGCCGAAGGCGATCTGGATGCGGACGCTGCTCAACGAGCTGAACCGGATCCACTCGCATCTCGTCTGGATCGGGACGTCGGCCCTCGAGCTCGGCGCGATCTCGATGTTCTGGTACGCGTTCCGCGAGCGCGAGCTGGTGCTCGACCTCTCGGAGCTCGTCACCGGCTACCGCATGCACACCCGCTACTTCCAGGTCGGCGGCCTCGCGGAGGACATCCCCCGCGGCTTCTACCCGCAGGCCCGCTCGTTCTGCGAATGGATGCCGAAGGCGATCGACGACTACGAGACGCTGCTCACGCGCAACAAGATCTGGCTCGAGCGGACCGAGGGCATCGGCCTGCTGTCGGCGGACGACGCGATCGCGCTCGGGCAGTCCGGCCCCGTGCTGCGCGCGTCCGGCGTCGACTGGGACATCCGCCGTGACGAGCCCTACCTCGCCTACCACCAGGTCGACTTCCGTGTCCCGGTTTTTCCCGAGGGCGACGTGTACGCCCGCTACCGCGTGCACATCGAGGAGATGCGCCAGTCGGTCCGCATCATCGAGCAGTGTCTCGACCGGCTCGAGCGGATGGAGGGCGAGCCGTGGATCGCCGACGACCGCAAGGTGGTGCTGCCGCCCCGGCACGAGCTCCACACGTCGATGGAGTCGCTGATCCATCACTTCAAGATCGTCACCGAGGGCTTCCGCGTCCCCGAGGGCGAGGTCTACGTCGCGATCGAGTCGCCGCGCGGCGAGCTCGGGTGCTACGTCTGCTCGGCCGGAGGGCCGAAGCCGTGGCGCGTGAAGTTCCGCGCTCCGTCCTTCGTGGCGCTCCAGGCGACCGCGACGTGCGTGACGGACGCGCTGATCGCCGACATGATCGCGATCGTCGGCTCGCTCGACACCGTCATGGGCGAGGTCGACCGGTGACGGCGCTCTTCCAGGCGATCCAGGCAGAACGGGCGAAGTACCCGGAGGGGTCGCGGAGCGCTGTCCTGCCCGCGCTCCGGCTCGCACAGGAGCAGCACGGCTGGCTGTCGCCGGACGTGATGCGCGAGGTCGCCGCGGCGCTCGAGGTGACACCCGCGTTCGTCGCGTCGGTCGCGACCTTCTACGACCAGTTCCACACGGCACCGGTCGGCAAGCACCTCGTCGAGGTCTGCACCAACGTCTCGTGCGCCCTCTACGGCGCGCAGCAGGTGCTCGAGTCGTTCGAGTCCGAGCTCGGCTGCCGCGCGGGCGAGACGAGCGACGACGGCAAGGTCACGCTGCGGACGATCGAGTGTCTCGGCGGCTGCGGCTGGGGCACCGTCGTCGCGGTCGACCATGCCTACCGGCTGCGGGTCGGCCCGGAGGACGCGACCGCGATCGTCGAGGAGCTCCGTGCCGGCTGAGGTCAGAGAAGTCGTCCTCGCGAACGCGACCACCAGCCTCGCCGAGTACGAGGCCTCCGGCGGCTACGCGCAGCTCGCGCGTGCACGCGCGATGACGCCGGCCGAGGTGACGGAGGAGCTGCTCACCTCCGAGCTGCGCGGCCGCGGCGGTGCATTCTTCGCGACCGGGCGCAAGTGGTCGTTCGTGCCGTCGAAGGAGCAGATCCCGAAGCCGCACTACCTCGTCGTCAACGCCGACGAATCGGAGCCGGGCAGCTTCAAGGACAACGAGATCTTGACGCGCGTCCCTCACCGCTTCCTCGAGGGCTGCCTGATCACCGCGCACGCCGTCGATTCGACCGACGTCTTCGTCTACATCCGCGGCGAGTACACCGGCCCGTACACGGTGGTGGCAGCGGCGCTCGACGAGCTGCGCGCACGGCCCGATCTCCTCGGCGACGTGAACGTCGTGCTCCACCGCGGAGCCGGGGCATACATCTGCGGCGAGGAGACCGCCCTGATCGAGTCGCTCGAGGGGAAGCGCGGGCAGCCGAGGTCGAAGCCGCCGTTCCCGGCGATCTCCGGCGTGTACGGCTCGCCCACCGTCGTCAACAACGTCGAGACGATGGCGACCGTGCCGCCGATCCTCGAGCTCGGCGGCCCTGCCTACGCCAAGCTGGGAGTCGAGAACTCCCGCGGCACGCGGGTCGTCTCGGTCTCGGGCCACGTCGTGAACGGCGGGAACTACGAGATCGAGCCGGGCATCTCGCTGCGGGACCTGATCTACGCCGAGCATCTCGGCGGTGGGATCCCCGACGGGCGGACGCTGAAGGCGGTGATCCCGGGCGGCTCGTCGACGGTGATCCTGAAGGGCGACGAGATCGACGTTGGCTACGACTTCGACTCGCTGGCCAAGCTGCACACCGCGATGGGCTCGGCGGGTGTCATCTGCCTCGACGGACGCGTCTGCATGGTGCAGCTCGGGATCCGCGTCAGCGAGTTCTACGAGCACGAGTCGTGCGGCAAGTGCACGCCGTGCCGTGAGGGGACTCGCTGGATGACCGCGATCCTCCGCAAGCTCGAGGCGGGAGACGCGAGCCGCGGCGAGCTCGACCTGCTGCTCGACATCTGCGACCGGATCAACGGCAAGTGCCTGTGCCCGCTCGGCGAGACGGCCGCCATGGCGGTCGCGAGCTACGTCGCGAAGTTCCGTGACGAGTACGTCGCGCACATCGACGAGGGCGGCTGCCCGTTCGGGGACCGCTCGCCGCTCGACCACGTCCTCGCACCGATCGCGATGCACGCGCCCGCAGAGGTGCACGCATGACGAGCCCGTCTCCCGACGTCGTCACTGTCACGATCGACGAGCGTCAGGTGCAGGTGCCGAAGGGGACCGGCCTCGTGGAGACCGCGCAGAGCGCCGGCATCGAGATTCCCATCTTCTGCTACGAGCCGCGGCTCGGTCCGGCCGTCGGCGCCTGCCGGATGTGCCTCGTCGAGGTCGAGGGCATGCCGAAGCTCCAGGCCGGGTGCACGCTCACCGCGCAGGACGGGATGGTCGTGCGCACGGCGCGCTCGTCTCAGGTCGCAGCGGAGGGCCAGAACGCGACGCTCGAGTTCATCCTCGTCAATCACCCGCTCGACTGCCCGGTGTGCGACAAGGGCGGCGAGTGCCCGCTGCAGGATCTGACGTTCCGCTACGGGCCTGGTTCGACGCGCATGATTTTCCCGAAGCGCACCTTCGAGAAGCCGATCCCGATCTCGCCGCTGATCGCGCTCGACCGCGAGCGGTGCATCCTCTGTTACCGCTGCACGCGCTTCAGCGAGCAGGTCGCCGAGGACGGCCAGCTCGTGGCGGTCAACCGAGGCTCGCAGTCGCTGATCGCGACGTTCGAGGACGAGCCATACCGCGGTCACTTCTCCGGCAACGTCACGGAGATCTGCCCGGTCGGCGCGCTCACCTCGACGCAGTACCGGTTCGAGGCGCGCCCGTGGGAGATCCAGAACGTCCCGACCGTCTGCGGACTGTGCCCCGTCGGCTGCAACATCACGGCGACCACCCGCGAGGGCAAGGTCAAGCGGATCCTGTCGCGGATCCATCCCGAGATCGACGAGGGCTGGCTCTGCGACAAGGGGCGGTTCGCCTACGAGCACCTGCAGGCCGACGACCGGATCACGACGCCCCTGCGCAAGACCGGGCCGCGTCGCTTCGAAGCGGTGTCGTGGGACGACGCCCTCGATGCCGTCGAACGGATGCTCCGCGACGCCGGCCCCTCGACGGTGACGGCACTCTCGGGCGGCGAGTCGGTCGAGGAGGCCTACGGTCTCGCGAAGCTGCTCCGCCGGGGGCTCGGCGCGCACACTGCGCTGCTCCCCGAGACGGTTCCCGACGACCTCGACGCCACCCGCGCGCCGCTTTCGGCGCTGCGCGACGCGAAGACGATCGCGGTCCGGAGCGACACACCCGTGGTCGAACGCGCGCCGGTGGTCGACCTCTGGCTGAAGGCAGCGCGGCGCCGTGGTGCGAGGATCACCTACGGCGAGCCGGGCGACGCCGACGCCGTCGTCACCGACGATCCTGCACAGGCCGGCGGCGCACCGAACGTCTACTACTTGCCGCTCACGCCGAACGGCCGCGGCGTCGCCGACGCCTGGAGCGCAGCCGCCGACGGCGAGCCGGTCGATGAGGAGCCGAAGCTGCTCGTCATCTCCGGCGACGAAGCGGCGCGGAATCCGGGCGTGCGTGCGCTCGCCGCCAAGACGCCCGTCGTGCTCGGGATCGGCATGTTCGAGGACAGCTTCCGCGGCTTCGTCGACTTCGTGCTGCCCGCGACGAGCTATCTGGAGCGCGACGGCACGACGGTGAACCTCGAGGGACGCCTGCAACGGCAGCGGCGCGCCGTCCTCGCGCCGGTCCCCGACGTGCTCGCGTGGCTGGCCAAGCTCGCGAGCCGGTTCGGCGTCGAGCTCTCGCCGCACGCGCCGGTCGTCTTCGCCGAGGTTGCCGAGACCTGCTTCGGCGGCATCACGCTCGCCGACGTGGGCGAACGCGCCATGCTGCCGCCCCGGTCCGACCCGCCGCCCATCCGCAAAGCCGCGGCGAAGCGGCCCGCCGCGGCCGGCAAGGGCCTGCGTCTGGTCGCCTACCGTCCGCTCTTCTCGGGCGCGGCCGTCGAGCGCACCGCCGAGCTCGACTTCCAGCGGCCCGAGCCCGAGGTGTGGCTCTCGCCCCGCGACGCCCGTGCGCACAAGATCCGGGACGGCGCAGCCGTGACCGTCTCGTCGAACGGCACCTCCGTCGAGCTACGCGCCCGCGTCGCACGCGACCTGGCGGCCGGCGCCGTGCGGATCGCCGAGGAGCACGCCGCCGATCTCCACGCGACCGTCGAGGTGAAGCCGCTATGACCGCCCGGCGTAGGCTCGGCGGAGCCGCGACCCCGGCGGACGCGCCGGCTCTCCCGGCGCGGGAGCGGTCATGAAGGAAGCCTGGTGGATCACGATTCCGAAGGCATTCGTCGTGATCAACGTCGTGATGGTGTTCTTCGCGTTCACGACCTGGCTCGAGCGCAAGCTCCTCGGCCGGATGCAGCTGCGTTACGGCCCGAACCGCGCCGGCCCCAAGGGGCTGCTCGTGCCGATCGCCGACCTGCTGAAGCTGATCCGCAAGGAGGCGTTCTCGCCGAGCGCGGCCAAGGAGCCGCTCTACATCATCGCGCCGATCATCTCGATGTTCACCGCGCTGGCCGCGTTCAGCGTCTTGCCGTTCGGCCAGGGCTGGACGGTGTGGGGGCACCGGATCGCAGGCGAGGTCGTCAACGTGCCGATCTCGCTGATCCTGGTGTTCGCGCTCGGCTCACTCGGGATCTACGGCTTCATCATCGGAGGCTGGGCCTCCGAGTCGAAGTACTCGATCCTCGGCTCGATGCGCACCTGCGCGCAGCTCGTGTCGTACGAGGTCTCGCTCGCCCTGTCCGTGCTCGGTGTCGTGCTGATGGGGCAGTCGCTGAGCCTCGTCGACATCGTGAACAAACAGCAGGCGACGCTGTGGTTCTTCATCCCGCAGGCGGTCGGCCTCGCGGTGTTCCTGATCGGTGGCACCGCCGAGACTTCCCGCGCCCCCTTCGACCTGCCGGAGGCCGACACCGAGCTCGTCGCCGGCTACCACACGGAGTACTCCGGCATGCGCTGGGGCGTCTTCCAAGCCGCCGAGTACATCAACCTGCTCACGTTGTCGGGGCTCTGCGTGACGCTCTTCTTCGACGGCTACCACTTTCCGTGGGTGCACTCGCTCGACATCCTCGGGCCGATCTGGTTCGTGCTGAAGCTCTTCACGCTCGTCTGCATCTTCATCTGGCTGCGCGCCACCCAGCCGCGCCTTCGCTACGACCAGCTAATGCGCTTCGGCTGGAAGGTGCTCCTGCCCATCGCGACGCTGAATGCGCTGATCACCGCCGCGCTCGTGGTCGCTATCTAGTGCTCCGCCCAGCAACACATGCCCGGCGTCACCGGACGGAGCACTGATGCCCGTCGTCCCGAACACGCTCAAGGGCTTCGGCGTCACGCTGAAGCAGATCTTCAAGAAGCCGATCACGCAGCAGTACCCCGAGTACAAGCGGCCGGTGTACCCGCGCTACCGCGGCCGCCATCTTCTGCACCGCTACGAGAACGGGCTCGAGAAGTGCGTGGGCTGTTCGCTCTGTGCGGCGGCCTGCCCGGCGGACTGCATCCGCGTGGTTGCGGCCGAGAACGACCCGAACAACCGCGTCTCCCCCGGCGAGCGCTACGCGCGCATCTACGAGATCAACTTGTCGCGCTGCATCTTCTGCGGCTACTGCGAGCTCGCCTGCCCGTTCGACGCGATCACGCTCGGCAACGACTTCGAGATCTCCGAGTACAACCGCGACGACCTCATCTACACGAAGGACATGCTGCTCGCCCCGCCCGTGAAGAGGGTGCCGGTCGCCGACCGCGACCTCTACGACACGCCGATCCCGTTCTACAAGGACAACTCGTAGTGGCGAACTTCCTCGTCTGGGTCGTGTGGTTCGCGGCCGCGTTCGCGTGCCTCGCGAGTGCACTCGCCGTCGTCAGCTTTCGCAACCCGTTCTATTCGGCACTCTCGCTGATCGGGAACCTCGGCTCGCTCGCCGTCCTGTTCCTGCTGCTGTCGGGAGAGTTCGTCGCCGCCGGACAGGTCCTCGTCTACGGCGGTGCGGTGATGGTGATGTTCCTGTTCGTGATCGCTTACCTCGGCGACCGCACCGAGGAGTCGCCGTGGTCGGGCGGGCCGTCGTGGCAGGCGGTCGGCGCCGTCGCCGCGGGCGGCGCGCTGCTCGCCGAGGTGGTCGTCGTCGTCGGGCTCACGGCCGGCGACCTGCTTTCGCAGCCGAAGCACATCGGACGGTCGTTCGGATCGCCCGCCTCACTCGGCCGGCTGTTCCTGACCGACCACCTGCTCGCTTTCGAGGTGACGTCGATCGTCCTGCTCGTCTCCGCCGTCGGCGGCGTCGTGCTCGGAGCGCACGCGCGCCGGATCGACCCGCTCGAACATCAGGACGGAGTCGATGCACGGACCTGACATCCAGTGGTACGTCGTCCTCGCGGCGCTCCTGTTCTCGACCGGCGCGCTCGGCGTGCTGCTGCGCCGCAGCCCGCTGATCATCCTGCTCTCGGTCGAGATCATGCTCAACGCCGCGAACCTCCTCCTGATCGCGTTCGCGCGGCTCCACGGCCGCGAGGACGGCCAGATCTTCGCGATCTCCGTGATGGCCGTCGCCGCCTCGGAGGTCGTCGTCGGCCTCGGCCTGATCGTCGCCATGGGCCGCCGGAACGTCGAGCTCGACGTCGACAAGCTCCGGACGCTGAGGGGATAGCCGATCGTGAACGTCGCCGCCTGGATCTGCCTTCTGCTGCCGCTCGCATCGGCAACGGTGATCACGATCTCCGGCACTGCCATCTCACGGCGGACCGCGGGCTGGATCTCGACGACGACCACCTTCGGCGCGTTCGTCGCCGCCTGCGTCTGCTTCTTCGACCTGCTCGGCGAGCACGCGAGCGAGCGCACGCACGTCACGACGTCGTGGACGTGGCTCGCGGCGGGCCCGTATCACTTCGGCTTCTCCCTGCTCGTGGACCAGCTGAGCGTCCTGATGATGCTGATCGTCTCCGGCGTCGGAGGCCTGATCGTCGCCTACTCGCTCGGCTACATGGACGGCGAGGACGAAGAGCGGCGCTACTTCGCCTACATGTCGCTGTTCGTGTTCTCGATGCTGCTGCTCGTGCAGGGGGCGAACCTGCTGCTCCTGCTCGCGGGCTGGGGCATGGTCGGCCTCTCGAGCTATCTGCTGATCGGCTTCCACCAGGACCGCCCGTCGGCGATCGCGGCCGCGAAGAAGGCGTTCGTAATGAACGCGTTCGGCGACGCCACGTTCGCGCTCGCGCTGTTCCTGCTGATCCAGCACACGGGCTCGCTCGACTTCGGCCCGGTCTTCGCGGCAGCTCCGCACGGAGGGGCGATCGCCAACCTGATCGCGCTCGGCCTGCTCGGCGGCGCGGTCGCGAAGAGCGCCCAGATCCCGCTGCACACCTGGCTGCCGGACGCGATGGAGGGCCCGACGCCGGTCAGCGCGCTCATTCACGCGGCCACGATGGTGACGGCGGGCGTGTATCTGATCGTGCGCTGTCACCCGCTCTTCGAGAACGCGTACGTCGTCGAGGACCTCGCGGCCGGGCTCGGCGCGGCGACCCTGCTGATGGCGGGCCTGATCGCGCTCGTGCAGGTCGACATCAAGCGCGTGATCGCCTACTCGACGATGTCGCAGATCGGCTACATGTTCCTCGGCGCCGGGCTCGGTGCGTATCCGAACGCGATGTTCCATCTGCTGACGCACGCGTTCTTCAAGGCGCTCCTCTTCCTCGCCGCCGGCCTCGTGATCCACGCGGTCGCCGGAGAACAGGACATCCGCAGGCTCGCCGGAGTCGGAAAGCTGATGCCTCAGACCCGGGCGATGTTCGTCGCAGGCTCGCTCGCGCTCGTCGGCATCTTCCCGTTCGCCGGATTCTTCTCGAAGGACGCGATCCTCGCCGCCGCGCTGGATCGGGGCTGGTACGGGGTGGTGCTCTACGTCGCCGGGATGATCGGCGCGCTGCTGACCGGTCTCTACACGTTCCGGCTCGTCTTCATCGTGTTCACCGGCGAGCCGTCCTCCTTCGTGCGCGAGCACTACCACGCGCACCACGGCCAGGAAGGCCCGTTCTCGATGCGCGCGACGGTCGCCGTCCTCGCCGTCCTGTCGGCGGTCGCAGGCTTCTTGCAGTGGGCGCCGCTGTGGCATTTCCTCTCCACCTGGCTCGACCCGATCGAGCGCCCGCTCGCCGAGCCGACCCGCTGGCAGGAGTGGCTCTCCTCCGGGCTCGCGATCTCGCTCGGCCTCACCGGTGCGGCGATCGCGTGGTTGATCTACTCGGCGAAGCGCGTCCGGGCGCCGAAGGCGCTGACATTGTTCGAGCGGAAGTTCTACTGGGACGAGCTGTACGACCTGCTCTGGTACCGCAGCTCCGACCTGCTGGCGCGCGGTCTCGCCGCCTTCGTCGAGCGGCCGCTGATCGGCGGCTCGCTGGCAGCGCTCACCGGGGGACTCTCGCTCGGCGCGCGTGAGCTCAGCCGCGCCCAGACGGGCCTCGTCCGCTCCTACGCGCTCGCGCTCGCCGGCGGGCTCGCCGTCCTCGTCGTCGTCTTCCTCTCGGTGAGGTAAGCGCCATCCACTGGCTCACCACCATCCTGATCGTCGTGCCGCTGGCCGGCGCGCTGCTCGTGGCGATCGCGCCGCTCACCTCGTACTGGCTCGGGTCGCTGGCAGCTCTCGTGTCCCTGCTCGAGATCGGCGTCTGGGTCACCGCGGCCGGCAAGTTCGAGTTCGGCAACCCCTCGCTGCAGCTCGACCAGCGGACGTCGTGGTTCAAGGACCTCCACGTCTCCTACCACGTCGGCCAGTACGCGTTCTCGCTGTGGCTCGTCGGGATGACGGTGGTCGTCATGGCCGCGTGCGTGATCTACGGCTGGTGGGCCGGCCGCGACCGTGCGCGCGCGTACTTCGCCCTGATGCTCGTGCTCACCGGAGCGATCGTCGGCGTCTTCACCGCGCAGGACCTGCTGCTCTTCTACGCCTTCTTCGAGGCGATGCTGATCCCGCTGTACGTCCTGATCGGCGTCTGGGGCGGCGCCGGGCGGCTCCGCGCGACGATCACGTTCGTCGTGTACACGGTCGTCGGCTCGCTGTTGATGCTCACCGCGATCATCGTCTACGGCCTGCAGCAGGGCACGTTCGACCTGACGCGGATCGGCCAGAGCGGGTCGACGTGGCTGTTCCTCGGCTTCGTGGTCGCATTCGCGATCAAGTCGCCGCTCTTCCCGCTGCACGGCTGGCTGCCCGACGCGTACCGTGAGTCGCCGCCCGAGGTCTCGGCCGTCCTCTCCGGCGTGGTGTCGAAGGCGGGTCTCTACGGCCTCCTCCGGATCGCGATCCCGAAGTTCCCCGGCCCGGTGCACGACTGGCGCGTCGTGCTGCTCGTGCTCGGCTCGGCGTCGCTCGTGTACGGGGCGCTGCTCGCGTTCAGGGCCCCCGACTTCCGCGGGGTCGTCATGTACTCGTCGCTCTCGCAGGCGGGCCTGATCGTGCTCGGCCTGTTCGCGAACAACGACCTCGGCTTCGACGGCGCCGTCCTGCAGATGGTCAACCACGGGCTCATCTCGGCGTCGCTGTTCCTGATCGCCGGCATGGTCGAGCGGCGCTGCTCGACCGGCGAGCTCCGCCTACTCGGCGGCATGGCGCGCGGGCGGCCGGCACTCGCCACCGTGGTGCTGATCGCAGGGGTGATCGGCCTCGCGGTACCGCTCTCCACCTCCTTCGCCGGGGAGTTCCTGATCCTGGCCGGCGTGTTCCAGCAGGGCTGGGCGTGGGCGGTGATCGGCGCGGCCGCGATCGTCCTCGCGGCGATGTACATGGTCCGCGCGATCTCGGGAGTCCTCCACCAGGACGTCGGCCCGGCGGTGCCCGACTCCGCCCTCGACCTGCGTCCCGGCGAGCTGGCGGTCGTCGTGCCGCTCCTGCTCTGCCTGCTCGGCCTCTCGGCCTGGCCCAACCTCGTCTCGGGCCATGCATTCGGGGCGGACCGCGCAACGAGCGCGATCGTGCAGGGGTTGCCGTGATCGCGGCGATCGCGACGCCCCACGTCGACTGGCTCGCGCTGTCGCCGTCGCTGGCGCTGCTCGGCGCCGCGGGCCTGCTGCTGATGACCGCCGTCTTCGTGCCCCGCCGCGCGCGCAAGCTCGTGTCGGCGGCAACGGGCTTCGGCGGCTTCGCCGGGGCGTTCGCGCTCGCGGTCGTCGTTGCCTCCCGCACCGACCACGGCGCCGCGATCATTCGCGACTCGATCTTCCGCGACCGGTACGCCGCGCTCGCCCAGGTACTGATCGCGGGCTGCGGCGCGATCACCGTGCTGATCAGCTACGGCGAGCGCTGGAGCGACGAACACGTTTCCGAGTACTACGCGCTGCTGGCCGCAGCGGGCGCCGGGATGATGTTCTTCGTCCAGGCGTCGAACCTGATGACGCTCTTCCTGGGCCTCGAGTGGTTCTCGATCGCGCTCTACGTGCTCTGCGCGATCGACATCGACCTGATCGGGTCGCTCGAGGCGGGCCTCAAGTACCTGATCGTCGGTGCAGTCGGTTCCGCGACTCTGCTGTTCGGCTCGGCGCTCGTGTACGGCATCACCGGCGAGCTCTCGTTCGACCGGATCGCGGCGGCCGGCCACACCCACGAGGCGATGCTCGTCGTCGGCCTGGCGATGATCATCGTCGGCCTGGCCTTCAAGTCGTCGGCGGCGCCGTTCCACATGTGGACGCCCGACGCCTACCAGGGCGCCCCAACGCCGGTGACGGCGTTCATGTCGTCGGCGACGAAGGTCACCGCGCTCGTCGTCACCTACCGCCTGCTCGAGACCGCCTTCCCCGACGACCAGCATCTCTGGCGCTGGGCGATCGCGGTGATCGCGTGCCTGTCGCTGGCCTGGGGCAACATCGCCGCGCTCGTGCAGCGGAACGTGAAGCGCATCCTCGCGTACTCGTCCGTCTCGCACGCCGGCTTCATGCTGATCGCGGTTGCGGCGGCGAGCTCGCTCGGCGTGCGCGCGTTGTTCTTCTACCTGATCCCGTACGCAGCGATGTCTCTCGGCGCGTTCGCCGTCGTCGCCGCGCGCGAGCGCGAGCTCGGCGCCCCCGTGACGCTCGACAACCTCGCCGGCCTCGGCTGGGAGCGCCCGTTCCTCGGCATCTCGATGTGGGTGTTCATGCTCGGAATGCTCGGCTTTCCCTTGACCGGCGGGTTCATCGGCAAGTTCTACGTCTTCGCCGCCGCGTACGACCACGGCTTCTGGTGGCTGATCGTCGCGGGCGTGATCGGGACGATGATCTCGGCGTACTACTACCTCGGGGTCGTCCGGGCGATGTACTTCCGCGATTCCTCCGAGCTGCAGCTCGCGCCCGCGGGAGGCTCGCCGCCCCGCGAGGTCGTCCTGAGCGCAGGCGTGGTGCTCTGCCTGGTCGTGACGGTCGGCTCGTTCTTCGCGGTGCAGCCGCTGATCGACGTCGCGCGCTCGGCGGCGCGGACATTGCCGTTCTAGCGGCAGCAGCCTCGCTCTCAGCCCGAACGGTCCTTCTATGCTCACCCGGTCCGCGACGGAAGGATCGATTTGGCAACGCTCACCTGGCTCGGCCACGCGTCATTTCGCCTCGACACGAGCGACGGCAAGCGCATCTACGTGGACCCGTTCCTCTCCGGGCCGACGTGCCCGGAGGCGGAGAAGGAGCCGGACCGGGCGGATGCGCTCGCGCTGACCCACGGCCACGGGGACCACGTCGCCGACGCGGTCGCGTTGCAGCAGCGGCTCGGCTGCACCGTGCTCGGCATGGTCGAGCTGATCTCGTGGCTCAATGGACAAGGCGTCGCCGACGACAAGCTGATCGGGTTCAACAAGGGCGGCACGGTGGAGGTTGCCGGCGTCCGGATCACGATGACGCACGCCTTTCACTCGAGCTCGGCCCCCGACGGGACGTACACCGGCGAGCCCGCCGGCTTCGTCTTCGACCTCGGCGAGTCGCGCGTGTACTTCGCCGGCGACACCACCGTCTTCGGCGACATGGCGCTGATCGCCGAGCTGTACCGCCCGACAGTCGCCGTGCTCCCGATCGGCGACCACTTCACGATGGGACCGCGCGAAGCTGCGAAGGCGCTCGAGCTCCTCGGCAACCCACGCTGCGTGCCGTGCCATTGGGGCACCTTCCCGATGCTCGTCGGAAGGCCCGACGAGCTCGCGAAGCTGACGACAGCGACCGTCGAGCAGATCGCGCCCGGAGACACGGTCGAGCTGTGAGGGAGCGCTGGTTCGGAGCGACGGGACGACGCGTGCCGGAGATCGCGCTCGAGGACGAGCTCGACGTCGGCGACGCGCTCGTGCTCGACTCGACGGACGACGCCGACGCGCTGCGCACCGCCCACGCCGCCGGCCGCCCGGTCGTCGTCCGCGCCGCGAGCGCAGACGAGGTGAAGGCCGCGCTGGCCCGACCCGAGGTCGCCTGCGCGCTCGTCCGCGACCCGGCGTTGCTCGACCTCGATCTGACGGAGCTGACGTATGGCTGAGCAGCGCGTGGTCGCCACCTACTCGATCGCCGCGTGCGACCTCGCGGCCGGGCAGTGGGGAGTGGCGACGCAGTCGAAGTTCCTGGCGGTCGGCTCGATCGTGCCCTGGGCCGAGCCGGGCGTCGGCGCGATCGCGACACAGGCATACGCCAACCCGCGGTACGGCCCCGACGGCCTGGCGCTGCTGCGCGAAGGGCTGGCGGCCGTCGAGGTGGTGAAGCGCCTGACCGAGGCGGACGAAGGCCGCGACCACCGGCAGCTCGGGATCGTCGACGGCCGGGGCACGGCGGCGACCTACACGGGCTCGGCCTGTACGGACTGGGCCGGCGGCACCGCCGGGGACGGCTTCGCTGCCCAGGGCAACATCCTCGTCGGCGAAGAAACGGTCTCCGCACTCGCGACGACGTTCACCGACACCTCGGGGCAGCCGCTCGCGGAGCGCCTGCTCGCGTGTCTCGCCGCCGCTCAGGCCGCCGGCGGCGATCGCCGCGGCCAGCAGTCGGCAGCGCTGCTCGTGGTCGAGCGCGACGGCGGCTACGGAGGGCTCTGCGACATCCTCGTCGATCTGCGGATCGACGATCACGACCGCCCCGTGGACGAGCTCATGCGCGTCTACGACCTGCACCACCTGCTGTTCGGCAAGACGCCGCGCGACGACTGGATCCCCGTCGATGACGATCTGCGTGCGGAGCTCTCCGAGCGGCTCGCGCGGCTCGGGTACGACGGCCCGCTCGACAAGGCGCTGCCCGCCTGGGCCGGTACGGAGAACCTCGAGGAGCGCGTCGAGGGCGTCGACTCGATCGACCCGGTCGTGCTCGAGGAGCTTCGTGCGCGGTGACCGTGCGGCGCACCGCGTACGAGATCGCGCACGTCGACGACCTCGACGAGATTCCCGTGTCCCACGGGCTCGTCTGGCGGCCGGTACGCAAGCGGTTCGACGTGCGCGCCTTCGGGGTCAACGCGTACACGAGCGAAGAGGTCGGGACGCAGGTCGTCGAGGAGCACACCGAATCCCAGCTCGGGCACGAGGAGATCTACCTCGTCCTGCGCGGGAGCGCGACCTTCACCCTCGACGGCGAGGACGTCGAGGTCACGGCGGGCTCGCTCGTCCACATCCCGGATCCGGCAGTGAGGAGGGTCGCGATCAGCCGGGAGCCGCAGACCACGGTGCTCGCACTCGGAGGCAAGCCCGGAGAGCCCTACGAGGTCTCCGCGTGGGAGGCGATGTTCGCCGCCCTGCCCGCCACGCGGCGCGGCGACTGGGCCGAGGCGATCCGCCTGCACGAGGAGGCGCTGGCCGAGCGGCCCGACCAGCCGGCCCTGCTCTACAACCTCGCCTGCATGGAGGCTCGCGGCGGCCGGCACGTCGACGCGCTCGTGCACCTGCGCCGCGCGATCGAGTTCGAGCCGAAGTGGGCCGAGTACGCACGCAACGACACCGACTTCGCTTCGATCCGCCGCGAGCCGGGATTTCCGGCATGAGCCGCGGATCGGCCGGGTGGCAGGTCGTGTCGCTCGACGAGGCCGAGCACCGGCGCGGGTGGATCCCGTTGCGGGAGCTGCTCGACGTGCGCGCGTACGGGGTCAACGCGTGGTCGGTCGAGAACGCCGGTGACCCGGTGATCCCGGAGCACGACGAACGTCCGACCCAGCACGAAGAGCTGTACGTCGTCGTCCGCGGCCACGCGCGCTTCACCGTGTCCGGGGACGAGCTCGACGCGCCTGCAGGCACGATCGTCTTCGTGAGGGACCCGGTCGCGAAACGCGGTGCGGCGGCGACCGAGGCGGACACCGTCGTCCTTTCGGCCGGCGCGAAGCCGGGAGACGCGTTCAGCCCGTCGTCGTGGGAGTGGAACGCACGCGCCTTCCAGCCGTACCACGAAGGAGACTACGAGGCTGCTCTCGCCGGGTTCACCGAGGGCCACGAGCGCTTCCCGCGCGACTGGACACTGCTCTACAACATGGGCTGCATGGCGGCGAAGCTCGGCCGGCGCGACGAGGCGATCTCCCACCTCCGCGCCGCGTTCGAGCTCGGCGCGGACGCCGATCCGCTCGTCGACGACGACCTCGCCTCGCTCCGCGAGGACTCAGAGCTCGTCGCGATCGCCCGGGAGGCGGACGCCCGCCGCCAGCGCGCGTAGGGCAGGCACCGGGTCCGACTCCGGCCGCGCGACGAGCAGCACCGCCCCGAATCCTTCCTCCGGGTTGAGGGCGTCGACGAGCACCTGGAGACCCACCGCGAGCGCGAACGCCTTGTAGGCCTGCGGGCCGCCGAACGGAACCAGCTCGTCCGGGCGCGCGGTCCCCGCCAGCACGTCGCCGTGCGTGACCGCGCCCATCGACACGTCCACCGCGAGCGGCCGGCCGTCCGACGACGGCACCGCAACAGCGAGTGGGTTCGTCCCGGTGAGGGCTGGACCGCCGGTGGGCGACGGTAGCCGGCGCGGCGAGGTTGCGGTGAGCACGGCCACAAGCCCGCCGCGCGCGAGCAGGCGGGCCCAATAGCCGAGCGCGCCGGTTGGGAACGCCCGCGAGCAGACGACGAGCCGTGCGCGCTCGGGCGGCGCCGCGAGCTGCGCGGCAACGACCGCGGCCAGGGTCAGATACCCGAGCGCACCGGCGCCGTCCCAGCGCTCGTAGCCATCTGCTGCCTCGACGCGAGCGGGCTGTGCGCCCGGCGAGAGCTGCTCGAAGCCCTCAAGCCATTCGATCCGGCTCAGGCCGTGGCTCGTCAGCCCCCGTCGCTCGGCCCAGAGGAAGTGCGCGGCCAGCGTCTGGGCGTCGCCGTCGGCGAAGCCGAGGGCGCGCAGTCGCGGAACGGCCTCGCTAGGCCGCACGTACGAACCGCTCGCGAAACACGAGCACCGGCCAGCCGCGCGTCAAGGCGGCTCGGCGGAGCCGCCGGTCGGGGTTCACCGCAACGGGCCGGCCGACGGCTTCGAGGAGCGGCAGGTCGCTGACCGAGTCGGAATAGGCGGTCGACGAGCTCAGGTCGAGGCCCCGCGCCGCCGCGAGCTCTCGGACCGCAGCCGCCTTCGCCTCGCCGTGGATCGGACGCTCCGATCTGCCCGTGTACACCCCGTCGACGATCTCGGCCGTCGTCCCGATTGCGCCGTCGAAGCCGAGGTCCTGCGCGAGCAGCGCGACGATCTCGTACAGCGTGGCCGAGACGACGAACACGGGCTCCCCGCGCGCGCGGTGCTGCTCGACGAGGCGCAGCGGCTCGGCGTAGACCAGCGGCCGCAACACCGACTCCATCGCCTCCTCGACGAGCGCCTGCAGGTCGGTGACGGGCACGCCGGCGAGGAAGCGCATCCCGTTCTCCGCGGCGTCCTGCACCTTCGCGGCGCCGACGCCGCGCGCAGCGAAGACGAGCTGCCACAGGGCGGCCTTGGCGAGGTGCGTACGGTCGATCAACCCGCGGCGGCGGAGGACCGGCGCCAGCGCGAGCGCCGACGAACGGCTCGTCAACGTGCGGTCGAGATCGAAGAAGGCCGCAGCCGTCACGGAAGCGTCTACGAGACGAGTGGGAGCGTGCGGGTGAACCCGCCCGCGCGACTCGCGTCGACGGCCTCCGCGATCTGGACGATCGCGACAGCAGGGTCGCTGCCCGGGTCGCAAAGCACGATCGGCGTGCCCTCGTCCGCGGACTCGCGCACGCGCGCATCCAGCGGGACGCGACCGAGCAGCGGAACGCCGAGCTCGGCTGCAAGCCGGTCGCCGCCGCCGAAGCCAAACACCTCGGAGCTCATGTTCTCGACGACGCCGACCAGGCGCATGCCGGTCTTCTGAGCCATCGCTGCGGCCCGCGCAGCGACCTCCTGGGCGAGCGGCTGCGGCGTGGTGACAACGACCACCTCGGCGCGGGGCAGGAGCTGGCCGAGCGAGATCGAGACGTCGCCGGTGCCGGGCGGCATGTCGACGAGCAGGACGTCGAGCTCGCCCCAGTGCACGTCCTGCAAGAACTGCTCGAGCGCGCGGTGGAGCATCGGCCCGCGCCACATCACCGGCTGGTTCTCGTCGAGGAAGAAGCCGATCGACATCAGCTTCATTCCGTGCCCGATCGGCGGCACGATCATCCGGTCGACGGCGACGGGGCGCTGCTTGACCCCGAGCATGTACGGAACCGAGTGCCCGTAGATGTCGGCGTCGAGGATGCCGACCTCCTGGCCGGCGGCAGCGAGCGCAGCCGCGATGTTCACCGTCAGCGACGACTTGCCGACGCCGCCCTTGCCGGACGCGACCGCGATGACACGCGTCGACGCCGGCAGCTGGAGCCCGCGCAGCTCGGCGCCGCCGCGGAGCATCGTCGTGAGCCTGGCCCGCTCGTCCGGCGTCATCACGTCGAACTCGACAGTTGTCGAGGTCACGCCTGCGAGCCTGCCGACGTGCTCGCGAACCTGATCCTCGAAACTCGAGCGAAGCGGGCACCCGACGACGGTGAGCGCGATCGTGATGGTGACGGCGCCGTCGTCGATCGCGACGCCCCGAACCATGTCGAGCTCCGTCACCGGCCGCTTCAGCTCCGGATCGATGACGCGCTCGAGCGCGTCCAGGACGTCGTTGCGCAGGCTCACGGGAGGATGTTAGACCCGGCGGAAGAGCCGCCGGAGAAGTGCCGCGACGCGCCCGGGCTCAGGCCGGTGCTCGGGCGGAAGGACCGGCTGCTCATCCTCGGCCGGGGAACGCGGCTCGAGGTACGTGAACAGCGACTGAGCAGGCATGTTCCAATCATCGGCTCGTGCCGCCCCGGCCACGAGAACCCGGACGAGCTATTCGCCTCGCAGCGCCGCAGCGAGTTGCGCGCACAGTTCGACGCTGCCCGCGGCGACCACGCGGGACCGCGGCTCGAGGTCGAGCGGCGCAGCGCCGAACGGTGGGGACTCCGGCAGGTCGATCGAGAGACCGCGCTCGCGGACGAGCAGCTGGGCGGCTGCGATGTCGACCGAACGTGCCCCCTTGAGCGAGACGACACCGTCGACCCGCCCCGCGGCAAGATGGCAGAGGGTCACCGCAAGCGACCCCATCACACGGAGCCGATGCGCGACGCCGACGAAGCGTGCAGCATTCTCGGCGACGAACGCCGTGGTGGTCGCCTCGAAGGAGAGGATCTCGAGTCGGTCCTTCGGCAGCTCGAGGAGAGGCGCTCCGTTCAGCCGCGCCCCGTCGCCGCGCACGGCGGTCCACTCCTCGCCCGTGCCGAAGTCGTAGACGTACGCCGTGTGGACGTCGTCCATCGTCCGCCCAGCGGCGACGGCGATCGAGATCGCAAAGAAGGGAATCCCGCGCTTCGCGTTCAGCGAGCCGTCGATCGGATCGACCACGACCGTGACCGGCCCGTCGCCTTCGGTCCCGACCTCCTCGCTGACGATGCGCGCCCCGAGCCCACGGAAGCGCGCGAGAATCGCCCGCTCGGCGGCAGCGTCGATCGCGGTCGTCTCGTCGCCGCCCTCGCCGTCGCCGACGACCGGCTCGCGCTCGGCACGTGTCGGCAGCTCGACGAGCACGCGCGCGACGTCGGCCCGCGCGTCGCGGCAGAGCGCGAGCCAGTCAGTCAAGTGGGTACAACAGCAGGCCCGACGTCAGCTTCGGATAGAAGAACGTCGACTTCTGCGGCATCGTCTCGCCCGCATGTGCGAAGCGCGCAACCTGCTGCACGGTGACCGGCTCGAGCAGGAAGGCCGCCGCGGCCTCCCCGCGATCGACAGCCGCGACCGCGGCGCGCGCGTCGGCCGTGTAGGTGACACCCTCCGGGGCGAACGACTCGACGACACGCGGGCCGAAGTCGTCGTCGGTCTCCACCCGCACGTAGCGCCCGCCGCGGTACAACGTGACGCCGCCGTTCGGGTGGTCGATCGCGGAGCCGGGAACGTCGCCGACGCGCTGCACGAGCCTGTGGGTCGGGAAGATCTCGAGACCCGGCGCGCGCGTCGAAACGAGCACCGCGAACATGTGCGTCGCCCTGGGGTTCTCCTCCCGGTACGCGACGGCCGTCTCGTAGCGATGGTGGCCGTCGGCGATCAGCAACGGCGAGTCGATCGAGAGCGCGCCGGACGACACGTCCCACATTCGCGTCCGCACTCCGGCGTCCTCGACGGCGACGTGAGGTGGGCCGTCCGGAGCCTCGAGCAGCGGGTCGCCGTCGTACAGGACGAAGATCGGCTCGAGCTGCGTCTCGGTCGCGCGCAAGATGCGCAGGCGGCCCTCCTTCGGTCCTGCGTGCGTCCGTTCGTGCGGAAGCACGTCGCCCTCGGAGTACGGCGTCACCGGGATCGCGGCGCCGATCCCCTCGCGCGTCCGCGCCACGCCGTCCGGGCCGACGTAGTCCTGGGCGATGAACCAGTACGACGGCTCGCGGGGCACCAGGACGCCGCGGCTGCGCCAGTCCGCCAGGGCGTCCGCCGCCTCGCCGGGCGAGTCGGGGAGCGTGAGATGGACGATGTTGTGCGGGCTCCGGGCGAGATAGTCGGCGCGCGCCTCGTCGGAGATCACGTCGTAGGGCGGGGCGACCAGGCGCTCGAGCGGGCCGGCGACGGCCTCGTCGTACTGGAGGGCCCGGAAGGGCTTCACCGTCGGCATCCTTGGAGCCTAGATGGTCGACGGGAGGATCCGGACGATCGAGGCGGCCGCAGCGTGGGTCGACCGTGTCGGCGTGGCGTTGCTCTTCCCGAAAGCGGACGTCGTGCTGCCGTCGCTCTGGGAGCAGGTCGCCGGCGACGCTGCCCCGACCTGGGCCGTTCGCGACCGCGACGGGACGTTCGTGCGCTGGAGCGACGAGCTGGCCTTCCTCTGGGGCGCGAAGGACGAACTGCCGGCCAAGGGCCTCGTCTGCGTCGGCAAGCACCTCGCGCGCGTTTCCGCCTGTATCGCGCCGCGCGTCCTGCCCGCACTCTGCGCACAGGCCGACCGGGAGGTGGAGGACGGGGTCGACACCGACGTGGTCGCCGCCGTCCGCGAGACCGGCCCGCTGACCGGCCCTGAGCTCCGCGGTCTCGTCGGCGCGCCGAAGAAGGACGTCGACCGCGCGGTCACCCGGCTGCACCGGAAGCTCGTCCTGACGAGCTCCCACCTCGTCGAGCAGGAAGCAGGCTGGGGTGCGCTCGCGCACGACCTGGTCGACCGCAAGTGGAGGGTCGGCGGGCGACTTCCGGACGTCGCCGCCGCCCGGCACGAGGTCGCCGGGCTCGTGCTCGCCGCTGCCGGAGAGCTGACCGCCGCCGATCTGGCCGGCGTCCTCGGCTGGCGCCGCCGCCTCGCCGCCGAGGTGCTCGACGAGCTCGCGGAGGGCCGGGACGAGGACGGCTTCCGCATCTGGGCTGCTCCGTAGACTGGCTGCGTGACGATCGCGGAGCTGCAGGAGGACCGGGTCGTCGAGGGCGTCTACGCCGTCAAGGCGAAGCGGAAGCTACGTACCCGCGGTGGCGCGACGTACCTCGCACTCGAGCTCGTCGATCCGACGGGGAAGATCGACGCGCGCGTCTGGAGCGACGTCGAGCTCCTCGACGGACGGTTCACCGAGGGCGATGCGGTGCGTGTACTGGGACGCGTGGAGCGCTTTCGCGACCGTCTGCAGCTGGACGTCCGGTCGCTGGAGACCGCCGACGTCGATCCCGAGTCGCTGACGCCGGCGGCCCGGCGCGACACCGACGAAGTGCACGGCTTCCTCGAGTTCCTCGTGAGCGAGATCACACATCCGGGGCTCGCGGAGACGGTGCAGTCCGTGCTCGCCGCGGCGCCGTTCGCGGGCCGTCCTGCCACGCCCGACGGTCATCACTCATACGCGGGCGGTTTGCTCGAGCACACGGTCGGGGTGGCGACGATCTGCCGCGAGACTGCCCAGCTCCATCCTCGGCTCCGCGGCGACCTGTTGCTGGCCGCGGCGCTCGTGCACGACGCCGGTCGCGTTCCGGAGCTCGGCCCCGGCCCTGCGTTCACCGTCACCGATGAGGGGACGCTCCTCGGGCACGTCCAGCTCGGCATCCGGCTCGTCGACGCGCACGCGCGCAGCCTCACGCCCGTGCAGCAGGCCGAGCTGTTGCACTGCGTCGCCGTGCACCACGACCTGCGCGCCGCGCGGACAGCCGAGGCCGCCGTGCTCCATCACGCGAACGCGCTCGACGCAGTCGCAGCGACCCGCCCGACCGGTTGACGGCATTCGCACTCGCGCTCGGCGCGAGCCTCGCGTGGGGCGTCGCCGACTTCGTCGGCCCACTGTGGGGCCGCACCTGGGGGGCGCTCCGCGTCCTGCTGTGGGCGCAGGTCGGCGGCGTCATCTCGATCGCGATCGCGGTGGCGATCCGCGGCGAGGGCCCGCACGGATGGGCGATCCTGCTCGCCGCGCCCGCAGCGCTCTCCGGGACACTCGGGTTGTACGCCTACTACCGCGGCATGGCGGTCGGCGCGATGAGCGTCGTCGCACCGATCGCCGGCGTGTCGGCGATCGTGCCGGTGATCTTCGGGATCGCCGCCGGCGACAGCCCGTCGGCCGGCCAGCTCGCCGGTGTCGCGTGCGCGATCCTCGGCGTCGGGCTGGCGTCGCTCGAGCACCAGGAAGGCGGGCGTAGCCTCGCCGCCGGCGTCGGGCTGGCGGCAATCGCGGCCGTCGGCTTCGGGTTCTACTTCCCGCCGATGCACGCGGCGGGCCGCGCCGACTTCTGGTGGGCATCGCTGCTCTTCCGCTCGACGGCGTGCATCGTCGTCGTCCTGGCGGTCGCCGCACGACGACCGCCCCTCCGGCTGGGACGGCTCGACCTTGCCGTGGTGGTGGCCGTGGGCATCGGCGACACGCTCGGCAACGTCTTCTTCGCTGCGTCGTCGAGCCACGGTCTCGTCAGCCTGACATCCGTGCTCGCGTCGCTCTATCCGATCGTGACGGTGCTGCTCGCCGCAGCGGTGCTGCATGAGCGCGTCTCTGCACCGCAGCGGCTGGGGATCCTGCTCACGCTGACCGGCGTCGTGCTGATCTCGATGTAGGTACTCGGTGTAGCTGCTCAGACGTTGAAGCGGATGTTCAGCACGTCGCCGTCACGGACGACGTAGGTCTTGCCTTCGAGGCGCTGCTTCCCTCGCTTCGCCACCTCTGCATGCGACCCCGCGTCGACCAGGTCGTGCCAGTCGACCACCTCGCAGCGGATGAAGCCGCGGGCGATGTCGGAGTGGATCGAGCCGGCAGCGTCGAGCGCCGTCTCGCCCGAGCGAAGCGTCCACGCGCGTGTCTCCTTCTCGCCGACCGTGAAGAACGTGATCAGGTCGAGCGCGTCGCGCAATCGCCGGACCACGCCGTCGAGCGCGGAGTCCGCGCCGTCACGGAACGAGGCCGCCTCCTCGTCGGGAAGGTCGGCCAGCTCGGCCTCGAGCTTGAGGTCGACGCCGCCGGAGCCGTTGACCACAGCGAGCAGCGGCTTCGTGGTGAGCGGCTCGAGCTCGGCGGGCAGCTCCCCCGGATAGTCGGCGAGCGTCTGGCCGGCATCGACGTGCTGAAGGACTCGCGTGAGCTCGTCGACCTCCGCGCGCAGACTCGCGTCGCCCGACTTCGCCTGCTTGGTGACGCGCTCGAGCCGTCGCTCGACGTGATCGCGATCTGAGACGAGCAGCTCGAGCCGGAACGTCTCGAGATCCCCGTCCGGATCGGGGTCGGGCCCGAAGCCGCGCAGCACGACGAGCAGCGCGTCGACCTGGCGCAGGTTCCCGAGCTGCGCATCGCCGCTGCCGGGAACGTCCTGCACCCGAATCGTCGCGGGCGTCACCTTGCGGGCTTGCACGACCTGAGCCAGCGCCTCGAGCCGCTCGTCGGCGATCGGCGCGATCCCCACGTTGGTCTTGCCGTACTCCCCGCCTGCCGCCTTCGTCAGCGCGGTGAACAGCGACGTCTTGCCGCTGCCGGACGGACCGACGATGCCGATCTCGAGCGCCACCCGGCGGGACCGTCAGCCGTTCGCGCCGAAACCGACGCGGCTCTCACGAGCGAAACGCTTGACGTAGACGACGCGCCGCAGCAGCACCGTGTAGCGCCCGTCCTCGGCGTCGAAGGAGAAGGAGCCGTCGCCGGACCCCGCCAGCACACGGTCGAGCTCGTCGGCGGTCCCCGCGGTGACGAGCACCGACAGCACCTGGGGCCCCTCGAAGGCGATCTCGACTCGCTGGCGGTCAGACGGATCCATCGACCACCAACTCTGCCAGGACCCCGCCGGTCGCCTGCGGGTGAACGAACGCGACCTGCAGCCCGAACAGACCGGGGCGCGGCTCCTCGTCGATCAGCTCGACGCCGTCCGCGCGGAGCCGCGCGAGCTCGGCGGCCAGGTCGGCGACGCCGAAGGCGACGTGGTGCAGGCCGGGGCCGCGCCTGGCGACGAACCTCCCGACGGGCGTGTCCGGCCCGAGCGGGCGCAGCAGCTCGATGCGGGAGGAGCCGACGCGCAGCGAGACGGCCTCGACACCCTGGTCGGGAACGGTGGCGCGATGCTCGACCTCCGCCGCGAACAGTTGCGCGTAGGTCGCGACGGCAGCGTCGAGATCCTCGACGGCGACGCCGACGTGATGGATGCCTAGCCCGCCCACTCGCGCCGCAGGATCGCGTACTGGAGCTCGCTCTGCCACTCACCCTTCACCCACTCGTTCTCGACGAGCGTCGCCTCCAAGCGCATCCCGAGCCGCTCGAGCACGCGAGCCGAGCCGGTGTTGCGCGCCTCGGTCCGCCCGATCACCCGGTGCAGGCCGAACTCGCGGAAGCCCCAGTCGAGCAGGGCGCGCGCCGCCTCGGTCGCATAGCCCCGTCCCTGGTACGCGGGATCGACCGTGAACCCGATCTCCCCGGTCCGGTGCTCGACACTTCGCCAGTTCAGCCCCACGTCGCCGACCATCACGCCCGAGGCGCGCTCGACGATCGCCGCCGGCAGCCAGTCGTTCTCGGCCGCCAGCGCCCGTGCGCCGATGCGCAGGTCGAGCTTCGCGCGCGCCTCGTCGAGTGAGAGCGGCTCGTTGTACAGGTAGCGCGCAACCTCCGGGTTCGAGCGGATCGCATGGAAGGCCTCGAGATCGCCGGCGTCATGCGGGCGCAGCTCGAGCCGCTCGGTGCGGAGCGGCCAGTCGGGTGCCGCGCCGCCCGTCACGGGGACAACGCTACCGGCCGAGGTCGGCGCCGAGTGCCCGCACGACGCCGACGGAGTCGGACGAGAGCGAATCGGGCTTGACGTCGGCGAAGGTCGCAACGAGCTCGTCGCGCGACAGTGTCTCCTGGTCGAGCAGCGCTTGGGCGATCCGATCGAGCGCCGGACGATGCGTGACGAGCATGCGCATCGCCTCCGAATACGCGAAGTCGGTCAGCTGCGCCTGCTCGGAGTCGCGGAGGCGCTTTGTCTCCTCGGAGAGCGCGTAGTTGTCCGCGCGCAAGGTGCGTGACGTGACGTGCTCGCCCATCCCCCACTCGAAGACCATCGCGCGGGCGATCTGCGTGACCTTCTCGAGGTCGTTCGCGGCGCCGTTGGTCACCCGTCCGAACACGAGCTCCTCGGCCGCGCGACCGGCCAGGCCGACGACCATCCAGTCGAGCAGCTCCTCCTTGGTCTCCAGATACCGCTCCTCCTCGGGCAGGTGGAGCACGTACCCGAGCGCGGTCCCGCGGGCGATGATCGACGCCTTCTGGGGCTCCTTCCCGACAAGGTGTGACATCAGCGCATGACCGCCCTCGTGGTACGCGAGGATCCGCTTCTCCTTGTCGGTGACGACGCGACGTTGCTGCAGCCCCGCGACGACGCGCTCGAGCGCATTCTCGAAATCGGCGCCGGTGATCGACAACGCACCCTTGCGACCGGCTCCGATGGCAGCCTCGTTGCAGATGTTCGCGAGGTCCGCACCCGTGAGCCCCGAGGTCTGGCGGGCGACGCTCTCGAGCGCGACGTCGTCGGCGAGCGGCTTGCCCCGGGTGTGGACGCCGAGAATCTCGAGCCGCCCCTTCAGGTCGGGGGGCTGAATGAGGATCTGCCGGTCGAACCGGCCGGGGCGGAGCAGCGCCGGGTCGAGATCCTGCAGCCGGTTCGAGGCGCCCATCACGACCACCTGGTCGCGCGGCCCGAACCCGTCGAGCTCGACGAGCAGCTGGTTCAGGGTCTGGTCCTGCTCGCGGTTGAACGAGTGGCCGCTACGCGCCTGTCCCACGGCGTCGAGCTCGTCGATGAAGACGATCGACGGAGCGTTCTTGCGCGCGTCGTCGAACAGCTTGCGGATGCGGGCCGCGCCGAGGCCGGCGAACATCTCGACGAAGGCGGAAGCGCTCTGCGCGTAGAAGCGCGATCCGGACTCGTTCGCGACCGCCTTGGCCGCGAGCGTCTTGCCGGTGCCCGGCGGCCCGTGGAAGAGGATCCCCTTGGGCACCCGGGCGCCGAGCTGCTCGAACCGCTTCGGGTCACGCAGGAAGTCGACGATCTCCTGGAGCTCCTCCTTGGCTTCGTCGAGCCCGGCGACGTCGGCCCAGGTCACCGAGGAGGCGGACCCGGGCGTGATCTCGTGCGGCTTGACGCGAGGCATCAGCCGCACCGTCTTCCAGAGCAGCCAGACGACGACGCACATCAGGGCGAAGAACATGACCGGGAGCCATGTGAGCGCGAAGTCGCGCGCCCAGGACACGAACTGGAACCCCAAGAGCATCCCGTGACCCATCGGCAGACTCCGGACCGGCCTTTACAGCTCGGCCAGAATCTCGTCGAGGGAGGCGAACCTGACGCCGCGCCCGCGCCAGTCCGCGAGGCAGGCCTCAGTGCGCTCGGCGTCGAGGCCCCGGGAGGCCTCGCCGACGAAGGCCACGGCCCGCCCGCGGGCCAGCAGGCCCCGGATGGCCGCGTCGTCGCAAACGTCGGTCGCGACGCCGAAGAGCACGATCTCCTCGGGGTCGAGGCGCTCGAGCAGGACGTCCGTGTTCGGGTTGGTGAACACGTCGAAGTGCTTCTTCAGCAGAAGGAACTCACGGCCCTCGAGGTAGCGGTCGGGCACAGGTGTGAGCGCGAGCGGCACCGGGTCCTCCTGACGGGTCGCGGGCACCTTCTCCGCGCCGCGGGTCCCGCGCAGGCAGTGCGGCGGATACGTCTCGCGATAGTCGGGCTCGTCCGAGATCTCGTCGTCGGTGAGCTCGTGGTCGTCGGCCGACGCGACGTGCGGAACGCCGGCCTCCCGTGCAGCGACCACCAGCCGCTCCATCGCGGGCACGGCGGCCTCGGCGCCGGGAACCGCGAGCTTGCCGTCGGCGCGGACGAAGTCGATCTGCGTGTCGACGTCCCAGAGGACGCGCCTCACTCGACGCGCTCCAGGCGCGGGTTCGGCCGGGCCCGACGACCGACCTTGGCAACCGGGCGACCGTCGACCGTGACGATGTCGGCGGTGAAGTCGTTCGATCCGCGGATCAGCGACGAGCCGACGCCGTAGGCGTCGACGGGCACGGCGGCCGCTTCGAACTCGCGGATCTTCTCGAGTGTGAAGCCGCCGGAGACGACGATCTTCACCTGCGGGAAGCCGGCCGCGTCGAGCGCATCGCGCACCTTCCACACGAGCCGAGGATTGACCCCCGTCGGGCGGAAGTCGCCCAGCTCCTCCCAGAGCGAGCGATCGACGAGCGACTCTGCCGTGTCGAGCCGGACGCCCCAGAGCCGCGGCCCGAGTGCCTGGGCGACCTCGAGCGCCGTCCGGACCGAGTCGTTCTCGAAGTCGACCAAGACCGTGACGTTCATGTCGTCCGGCGCCCAGTCGGCGAAGTGCTTCGCGGCGAGCACGGTGTCGCCGCCGTAGGCCGCGATCAACGCATGCGGCACGGTGCCGAGACCGCGGCCGCCCCACCACGAGGCCTGCTCGTCGGTCGTGACGCCGATCGGCGCGCCGGCGACCTGGCCCGCGACGTACGCGGCATAGCCGTCGCCCGTCTGCACGCGGTGGTGGTCGTGTCGCGCCGGCATGAAGATGAGCGGCTTGCCGTTGGCGGCCTCGAGCACGTGGACGACGTTGGTCGTGATCAGCGTGCGCCGCGCGAGCGTCCCGAGATAGACGGTCTCGAGATGCGCGAACGCGGTGTAGTCGCCCGCGATCGTCAGCACAGTCTCGTAGGGCTCGATTCGCTCGCCGTCGTACAACGCGTGCACGTCGAGCGCCTCGAACTGCTCGGCGCACAGCTTCAGGATCGCGATCGCCTCGTCCATGCCGCCGAGGTAGGCGTCGCGCTTCTGGAACACCTGCATCAGCACGTGCGGGCGGCGACCGTCCTGCAGCAGGGCCGCACGCGTGTGGTTGAAGTACGCGTCGGTGTACCAGCCGGCGCGCATCTTCTCGACCGGCAGGTCGAAGACGCTCGGATCGAGCCGGGAGCGGGTCGCGATCACGAAGTCTCCAGCTCGAGACAGGCCTGGAGGGCGGCCTCGGCGACCTCCAGCTGCGCGGCCGTCGGCTCGCGCGTGCCGAGCCGGTGCTGCAGCTCGTGACCCGGCCACGCGAGCGCGCGGGCGAGCCGGTGCTCGGGATTGCGCGTCATCCAGCCGAACGTCTCGACCGACGCCGCGAGCGCTCCGACGGCCGCTGCGGCGCGGGCTGCCGGGCGCACCGACGCCGGCGTCCGCTCCGCGGCGAGGTTCCCGGCCGCGGTCGCGAGGACGAGCGGGCCGACGAGATGCGAGCCGCAGCGCTCGTGCTCCTTCGGCCGGTCCTCTCCGTGCTCGTAGGCTCCGATCGAGATGTGCTCCGCGCCGTGATACGCGGCGAGCTCGCCCCCGCGGAGCGCGAAGACCGCAGGCGCGAGCGTCAGCAGTCCGGAGGCCAGCTCGCGCGCAGCCGGCCGGAGCTGCGAACGCTTCAGCATCTGCAGGACCGCGGCGCTCCCGACCATCGACGCGAGCACCCGCGGCCGCTCCATCGGCAGCACCGCCTCGGGAAGCTCGCGCTTCACCTGCGGCAGGAGCGCGAAGACCTCGGCGATCCTCGCAGGGCCGCGAAGGAGCGGCGAGCGCACGCCGGCCGCCGAGAAGCGCTTGTGCCGCGCGACCACCTTCAGCTCGCCGCCGTCCGTCCGCACCGCGCAGGCCCACGCGCGCGGGCCGTGCACGAGCACGCCGTTCCCGAGCGCCATCCCGCCGAGCCGAAGCTTCTCCTCCATCTGCGGGAATTGAAGCGAACTCGAGGCTCTCGTCGCGTTATCGTCGCGTGCCGAGGACGAGCAGGTACCGGCGCGGCGCCCTGATCCCGCCCTCCGGCGTGCGATAGCCCTCGTACAGCTCGACGAACGCCCGGTGGAGCTCCTCGACCCGGTCGGGGTCGAGCTGGCGGACCAGCGCCATCACCGGCGGGGCCGACGTCGAGAAGAGCTCCCAGACCTCCTCGCCGCTGCCGGCCTCGAGCCAGAGCGTCCCGTCCTCGAACTCGAGCTCGAACTCCTCGGCGAGCATGTCCTCGACGTGGTCCTCGCGGCCCCACTCGTAGGCCTCCCGGCCGTCGAGCGGCTCGTGGGTGAAGTTGCGGTACAGCTCGCTGAGCTTCGGGTTCGGCTTCCAGCCCGTGAACCCGACCCGCCCGCCGCTCCTGGTCACCCGCCGGAGCTCGTCCGCGACGTTCGCGTGGTCCGGTGCGAACACGAGGCCGAACGCCGACGCGACGACGTCGAACGAGGCATCGTCGTACGGCAGGTGCTCGACGTCGCCGAGCTCGAACTGGATGTCGACGCCCGCTTCCTCGGCGGCGACGCGCGCCTTCGCAAGCATCGGCTCGGCGAGGTCGAGGCCGGTCACGAGCGCACCCGCCCGGGCGGCGCGGATCGCCACGGCGCCCGTCCCGGTGGCCAGATCGAGCAGTCGTTCTCCGGGCTGGACGTCGAGCAGCTCCACCAGCCGGTCGTGAACGGGCGCGAACCGGGCAGCCAGCCGCTCGTACGCACCGATGCCCCAGACCTCGCCCACGCGCGCCCCGAGAGCATACTTTCGCCGTGGGAGACCTCTTCTCCGAGGCAGCGTCGCGGCGGCTCGGTGCGACCGCACCGCTGGCCCAACGGCTCCGGCCGGCGACCCTCGACGAGTTCGTCGGGCAGGAGCACGTGGTCGGCGAGGGCCGCGCGCTGCGGCTCGCGATCGCCGGCGACCGCGTCCCGTCGCTCGTGCTGTTCGGGCCGCCCGGGTCGGGGAAGACGACGCTCGCGCGGATCGTCGCGGCGACCACCGGCGCCGAGTTCGAGGAGCTCTCGGCCGTCTCGGCCACGGTGGCGCAGGTACGGGACGTGCTCGCCCGCGCGCGCGAGCGCCTCGGTGCGAGCGGGAAGCGCACGATCCTCTTCCTCGACGAGATCCACCGCTTCAACAAGGCGCAGCAGGACGCGCTGCTCCCCGGAGTCGAGAGCGGGCTTCTGACGCTGATCGGTGCGACCACGGAGAACCCGTACTTCGAGGTGAACTCCGCGCTCCTGTCGCGCCTGCAGCTGTACGAGCTCGAACCGCTCTCCGAGGACGACATCGCGCGCGTCGTCGATCGTGGCGCCGCAGAGCTCGGCGTCGCACTCGGCGAGGAGGTGCGCGGGCTGATCGCTCGGCGCGCCGGCGGCGACGCCCGCTCGGCACTCGGGATCCTCGAGCTCGCAGCCGAGACCGCAGAGGCAGAAGGCACCCAGCTCGCGGCGTCTCACGTCGACGATGCGGCGCGCAAGCGGCCTCTGCTCTACGACAAGGCCGGTGACGCCCACTACGACCTGATCTCCGCGTGGATCAAGTCGACGCGTGCCGGCGACGTCCAGGCGTCCGTCTACTACCTCGCGGCGATGCTCGAGGGCGGCGAAGACGCGCGCTTCCTCGCGCGGCGCATGATCGTGCTCGCGTCCGAGGACATCGGCAACGCGGATCCGCAGGCGCTGCTCGTCGCGGTTGCAGCCGCGGGCGCCGTCGAGCACGTCGGGCTCCCAGAGGCCCGGCACTCGCTCGCACAGGCGGCCGTCTACCTCGCGCGCGCGCCGAAGTCGAACGCGTCGACCGTTGCGCTCGGGCGGGCGGTCGCGGACGTCCGCGAGCACGGCCTGCTCACGCCGCCGGCAGAGCTCAGGTCGGCTGGCTACGCGGGCGCGAAGAAGCTCGGGCGCGGCGAAGGGTACCGCTACCCGCACGACGATCCGGAGGGCTTCGCAGCCGACTGCCTCCCGGAGCGGCTGCGGGGCCGCGTCTACTACGAGCCGTCGGGCCACGGCGTCGAGCAGCCGGTCGAGCGCTCGGCAGACGCCGGCGCCGACAACCCTCCCTAGAGGATCCGCGCGCCGAGCGCGCTCGCGACGAGCTCGACGGCGAGCGTCCCGGTCTCGTTCTCGCGGTCGAGGATCGGGTTCACCTCGACGACGTCGAGGGAGTCCGCGAGCCCCGACTCGGCGACCAGCTCGAGCGCGAGGTGCGCCTCGCGATAGGAGAGGCCGCCGCGCACGGGCGTGCCGACGCCCGGTGCGAACATCGGGTCGACAGCGTCGAGGTCGAGGCTGACGTGCACGAACGCCGACCCGCGCAGGAAGTCGAGCGCCTCGCGCATGCACACCTGGACGCCCCGCTCGTCGAGCTCCTTCATCGTGTAGACGCGCAGGCCGAGCTCACGAATCAGCGCACGCTCGCCCGGATCGAGTGACCGGGTGCCGAACAAGGCGGCTCTGGTGACCGATGGGGTCGGATAGGACGCCGCCAGGAACGAGTCGCCGCCGGCGCCGAGTGCGGCGGCGAGCGGCATTCCGTGCACGTTGCCCGTCGGCGAGGTGTGCGGCCGGTTGAGATCGCCGTGCGCATCGATCCAGAGGACACCGCCGGCGCCACGCGCCGCCGCCATTCCCCCGAGCGTTCCCATCGCGATCGAGTGGTCACCGCCGAGGACGAGCGGGAGTTGCCCGCGCGACGACGCGCCTGCGACGCGCTCCGCAACGAGCTCGCAGGCCATCAGGATCGCACCGAGATAGTGCGCGTTGCCCTCGCCGGCCTCGATCGCCTCGGGGACGGGCGACGGGATGTCTCCGGAGTCGGCGACGTCGAGGCCGATCGCCGACAGCCGGGCGGCGAGCCCTGCGTAGCGGATCGCCGACGGCCCCATGTCGACACCGCGACGGCCGGCACCGAGGTCGAGCCCGGCGCCGATCACGGCCACCGTGCGGCCGCTCACTCGACTCGCCACCCTGCGCGCGCGCGCCGCTGCGCGTCGGTCAGCGCGTCGAGCTCGATGCCGAGCGTCCGGAGCTTCGTGCGTGCGATCAGGTCGTCGAACTCGTCGGGGAAGCGGTTGACGCCCGGCGGGAACCGGCCCGCAGCAAGCTCGCGCACCGACAGCGCCTGCACCGAGAACGACAGATCCATGATCTCGATCGGATTGCCGTCGAGCCCGGCGATGTTGACGAGAGCGCCGTCCACGAGCACGTGCACCTTACGGTCGCCGAGGCGATAGGTCACGACACCGTCGCGTGCCGCGTCCGTCTCGTCCGCGGCGCCAGCGATCGCGGCGACGTCGATCTCGCGGTCGGAATGGCCCGCGTTGGCGAGCAACGCGCCGTCCTTGAGCAGCGGCACGGCAGCGGCGCCGACCGCCTCGACGAGACCTGTGGCGGTGAGCACGACGTCCGCGTCGGGAAGCGCTTGCGCGAGCGGTGCGACGCGGTGCCCGTCCATATGCGCGACGAGTGCGCGAACGGGGTCCACCTCGACGACCGTGATCCGCCCGCCGAGCCCGTCGGCGGCGCGAGCGAGGCCACGGCCTACGTGGCCGTAGCCGACGATGCAGAACTCGCGGCCCGCCGCAAGGACGTTGGTGAGCGCGAGCAGTGCGGTGAGCGTCGTCTGCCCGGTGCCGTACGGGTTGTCGAAGAGGTGCTTGCACCGCGCGTCGTTGGCGGCGACGGCCGGGAACGGGAGGCGGCCTGCCGTCTCGAGCGCGCGCAGCCGGGCGACGCCGGTCGTCGTCTCCTCGCTGACGCCGGCGAGCCGCGCGTACGCCTCCGGCCGGTGCTGCTCGGTCCGCCGGGTCAGCTCGAGACCGTCGTCGATCACGAGCTCCGGGGACGTCTCGGCGACGGCGATCAGGTCGGCGGTGAACTCTTCGGCCCCCACGCCGTGGCGCGCGTGCACCTCGATGCCGCGCGCGACCAGCGCGGCGCACACGGCGTCCTGCGTCGAGAGCGCGTTCGACCCCGCAGCGACGACCTGCGCGCCTGCCTCGGCGAGCGCGAGCACGAGACAGGCGGTCTTGGCCTCGAGGTGGACGACGACCGCGACGCGCCGACCGCGCAGCGATCCGTCGCCGAGCTCGGTCCGGCCGAGCTGCTCGAGCACCGGCATGTGCTGCCGGGCCCAGGCGATCCGCCGCTCGCCCTCCGGCGCGAGGCCGACGTCGGCGATCCGCGACCGCCCGGCGACCTCGGTGGGCGTGATCAAGTGGCGAGGGCCGGACTTGAACCGGCGACACCACGGTTTTCAGCCGTGTGCTCTACCAACTGAGCTACCTCGCCCGAAGGGACTGCAGCGTAGCTCACTTGACGATCGCCTCCAGGTCGAGGTGCCCGCGCAATCCGGTCAGATCGAGCGTGTCGCTGCGCCGGTCGACGCGCGCCGCGACGCCGTTGACGCGGACCGCGGCCAGGTGCTCGCCCGACGGCAAGCGCAGCCGCAACTCGAGCGATGCCGGAGCCGGGCGCGCGGGCGGATCGATGCTCCCCTGGAGCACCGACCCCTGGCGGGAGAGCGAGAACGACACCGGCCCGAAGCTCGTCGGTGCGTCCTGCACGCTGATCGACTGGCCGTCCGTCAACCACGGCCGCGGCGTCGAGAAGGCGAGCTCGAGCCCGAGCGGCGCGCCATCCGGGCCGCGCGTCTCGTGGATCAGCAGCAGCCGGAGGTTCTCGAGAAACGCCGCGTTCGCACCGCCGTTCGGGGGCTGGTACATCGCCCGGTAGAGCAGCCCGTGCAGAGGCGTCACGCTCGCGCTCTCCCCGGACACGAACGTGTCTGGCGTCATCGCGACACCGAGCATCCCGTAGAGCGAGAGGACGAGCTGGTCGGGTTGGTCGGAGTCGGCGAGGAAGCGGTCGACGTTGACGCCGTAGACCTGGTCGATGCCCGAGGTGGGCGCAGGCGGGTACTGCCCGTACAGTCTTGTCGCGCCCGCGCGCACGAGCCCGAGCAACCGTCCGCCGTGGCCGAGCAGGTAGCGCAGCACGCCGCGCGAGACCGGGCCGTGCGGCGGGAACAGCCCCGACGCGAGCGCGTACGGCATCACGAGGTTCCAGTACGTCCCGGCCCGCGAGAGTGCCAGGCTCGGATACGGCCGCTCGCCGGTGAGCAGCGCCGCCGGGACGAAGACCGACCCGTCGGCTGCGCGACGGGCGGACGCCGCGACGGCCGCGTCGAGGCCGGCCCGCAGACGGGCTGCGAGCGTGCGGCCAAGCGCGGCGAGCCCGGGGTGCCCCGTCACCGCCCACACGCGGCCGAGCGCGGCGAGCCCCTGCCACACGACGGCCTGCCCGTGCAGCGCGTACACCTCGCGACCGACGTCCGACGAGAACGGCTCGCGTGCGAGCAGGCCGCTTCGGCTCTCGTCGAGCTGGCGGCCGATCGCGCGGACGAGCTCCGCCAGGCGCGGGGTCTCGGCGTCCAGGAACGGACGGTTGAGCGCCAGCCGGTAGAGATCGGCGTGCGCGACGAGGAGCGCGCCCGCGCGCCAGTTCGTGAAGCGCTGCGGCAACCGGCGCAAGGCGAGGCGCAACACGGTCTGCGCGACGTCCGGATGCCCGTACGCGGCCATCACGCGGGCGACGTCCGCGGCCTCGGCGAACGACAGCTCTTCGTACGGGTTGCCCGCGCTGTAGCGCCACGTGAGGAGCAGCTCCTGCACGAGCAGCGCCTGCTCCGCCGACTGCACGTGCTCGTCGGGAACGTCGAACACGGTCCCGTCGTCGAGCCGCGCGAGCCAGTAGTTCGCCACACCCGAGCGCGCGATCGCGTACGCACGCTCGCCGACCTGGAGCGGCCGCCCATCGTTCGGCCCGCTCGGGACGGCCGCGTAGACGTCCGACTCGGTGCCGGCGGGAACGTCGAACCTGACACTCGAGCCGTCGACGGTCCCCGTTCCGCTCCAGACGAGCCGCGTCGAACCGTGCGCGAGCAGCTGGTCTCCCTTCGCGACCAGCCCGCCGGGAAACGCCGACAGCTTCACGGCGACGTCCGACGTGGCCGCCGTCGCATCGACGTGCACGTGCAGGAAGCTGAGCGAAATCGTCCCGTACATGCGGCCGACGAACGACTCCTGCTCGTAGCGGGCGCCGGCAGCATCGGTATAGGTCGTGTCGAGGATCGGCAGGTAGCCGTCGCCGAGCTTCGCCGGCCCGAGCCGGTCGAGGCACGACCCGTACCGCTCGTTGCCGTCCGGGCCGACGTCGACCGTCACGCTCTTGCCGCCGACGCGGCGAACGATGATCTCGCTGCCGTCGGCGACATGCAGCGCGAACAACCTGCCACCGTTGACGTTGAACGGATAGGCGAACGGGAGGTAGTAGACGCCCGAGTCCGTCATCTTCGCGCCCCCGCGCCCGACCGCGTAGAGGAGCGGCGCCAACACCGCACGGGCGCGGTCGTACGTCGGACCGCCGGGAGCCTGCAGGAGGCGTCGCCCCCAGACGTCGCGGTGCGCCGACAGGGCCGCGCGCACCGAGCGCGCGTAGGCGGGCGAGGCGGAAGGCGGAGCGCAGGAGGCTCGCGCGGCGCCGTGCGCAGCACCACCGGCCACCACGAGCACGACTGCTCCGCAGGCCACGAGCAGGCGCAAAAAAGAGACGTCCGGACCGGTGCTACCGCGTCGCGAACGTCCCTGTGGCCGAACCTTAAGACGGAGGCTCACGCCGGGCAAGCAGCGCCAAGCCGGCGCCGGCCGAGAAGTTCGCAATGTGCGTGAAGCCTCGCTGCTCGAGCTCTGCCTGCACGCGCTCGAGCGGTACCCAGATCGGCGTCTGGGGCCCTCGCGAAAACGCAACGGCGACGTGGCCCCCCGGCGCGGTGACGCGCGCGAGCTCGTCGAAGAACGGGATCATGTTGAGCTGCGCGACGAGGTCGAACGAGCCGTCCTCGTAGGGAAGCGCAGTCGCGTCGGCGACCTCGTAGCGCTCGCGCTCGGTGGTCGCCCGCGCTCTGGCGTCGGCGATCATCGGTGCGGACGCGTCGACGCCGAGCACCGAGGCTGTCGCAAAGCGTGCGGCGATCGCCCGCGCCCCGGCGCCGGTGCCCGTGCCGAGGTCGAGCGCGTGCGCGGGCTCGCCCGGGACCGCGGCGAGGACCGCGTCGAGTGGAGCAACGTGCTGCGGCGTGACGCGCCTCGCGTCCCACTCCGACGCCATCGAGTCGAACGTCCAGACGAACGGGCGCCGCAGGACGCGCCACAGCCCGGGCCGCGCCGTGACGAGCCGCGTGACGAGCCGCGCGAAGCGCTGCCGCAGGCGAAGGTCGATCATGTGCGCGCGATCCGGAGCTCGTCTCCCGGCCCGACGCCCGTCAGCCGTGCGGCGTTGCCCTGGCTGATCGCGAGCGTCATCAGTCCGTACGAGTCCTCGTAGAGGATCAGCTCGCCCGAGGGGGCATCCGCGAACGTCCCGGCGACGACCGCGAAGTACCGGTCGAGCTGCAGGCGCACCTCGACGCGATCGCCCTCAGCGATCTCGAGCGCATCGATCTCGCCTCGACCGACGTTGGTCGCGATGTTGCCGAACCGGTCGACGATCAGCACCGTCCCGCGAACCTGGGAGCGGCCGGCCTCGGGCAGCGGCACCTCGAGTCGAACGAGCGTCGCCGGGTCGACCGCGGGCCCGAGCTCGCCGATCGGCACCCCGGCCGCAAGATGCGCGGCCGCCGGAGCGAAGATGTCCCGCGCGTGGAAGGTGCGCGACACCTCCGCGAGCCGGTAGCGCGGATCGGTCAGCTCATGGGCGGCCTCGATGCCGAGCTCGTCGGCAGCGAGCGCGAGCAGGCCGTTGTCGGGACCGACGAAGACGCGGCCGCCGGTCGTCGCGATCGCGACGGCGCGCCGGTTGCCGCCGACGTCGGGGTCGACGACGGCGAGGTGGACGCCGGTGGGCGTGTGGCGGATCGCGTTGCGCAGGACGAGCGCGCCCTGCAACACGGCCTGCGGGTCGATCCCGTGCGTGAGGTCGATCACGCGTGCATCCGGTGCGATGGTCGCGATCACGCCGTGGCAGGTCCCGACGAAGTCGTCCTGCAGGCCGAAATCGGTGAGGAAGGTGATCGTCGCCATCGGCTTGTCAGGCGGACTCCATCAAATCGCGCACGGCCGCGACGAGCCCAGCGAGATCGTGCGTCGCCGCTTCGCGCACGACGTCGAGCCCCACGGAACGCGCGACCCGCGTCGTCTCGGGGCCGATCGTGACCACCGGCACGCTGCCGCCGGCCCCGGCATAGGCGCGCGCCGCCGACCCCGACGCGAGCACCACCACATCCGCGTCCGGCAGGTCGGGGCGCAGCAGCCGCGTGCGGTAGAGGGCGACGAAGTCTGCGCCGAGCTGCTCGACCGGCCCCGGGCGCGCACCCTCGGCCGCCGCGAAGAGCACACGCCCGGCCGGGCGCGGGAGCTCGGCGAGCAGGCCGTCCTGGGAGGACGTCGCGGGCACGAACGCCGGTTCGAGCCCGTGGCGGCGCAGCGCGTCCGCCGTGCCGGGGCCGACGGCGGCGAGGCGGGGCAGGTTGCGGCCGCGGCGGGCGAGCTCGCCCGCGCCGTTCGGGCTGGTGACGATCACCCAGTCGTACCCCGCACCGTCTACCGGTTCGTCCGACACGCGCTCGATCGCGATCAACGGGCACTCGACGACGTCGAGCGGCAGAGCGCGCAGCTCGTCGACGAGGCCGGCAGCCTGGGCGTGCGCCCGCGTGACGAGCACCTTCATCGGCCGGCGGCGAGCCGGACGAGCTCGCCGGCGAGGGCGAGCGGGTCGGCGCCCGAGCGTCGCTCGAGCCACGCGCCGTCCTCGTCCGCGACGAGCGCCTGGAGGACGGTCCCGTCGTGGTGTGCGGCGACCGGTGCGAGGCAGCCTGCGCCGATCGCCGCGACACACGCGCGCTCGGGCTCGACCCGGCGGCGCGTCTCCGCGTGGTCCGCAGCGGCGACGAGCTCCTCCTCGCCGAGGCGCACCTGCAGCGCGAGTGCCCCCTGCGCAGCCTCCGGGAGCATTTGCTCCGGCTCGAGCCGCGCGCCGATCTCAGCCGAGAGCCCGAGGCGGTCGAGGCCGCACGCTGCGAGGACGATCGCGTCGAGACCGCGTTCGCGCAGCTTCCGGAGCCGCGTGTCGACGTTGCCCCGCAACGGCTCGATCGACAACGTCGGCTCGGCCGCGAGCAGCTGGGCCCGCCGGCGCGCGGATGCGGTGCCGATGCGCATGCCCGGACGAACGGCATCGGCGCCGATCAGCGCGTCCCGCGGGTCGTCGCGCTCGAGATACGCACCAACGACCAGCCCGTCGACGTCGGTCGACGTCATGTCCTTGGCCGAGTGCACCGCCACGTCGATGCGCCCTGCAAGCAGCGCCTCCTCGAGCTCCTTCACGAACACCCCGCGCGCACCGATCTCGCCGAACGGCTTGCTGCGGTCGCGGTCGCCCGCCGTCGTGATCGGCACGAACGCCACGTCCACGCCCGGCCCGCGCAACAGGCTCGCCGCCTGCTCGGCCTGCGTGAGCGCGAGCCTAGAGCCGCGAGACCCGACGCGAACGAGCACAGTTCGACCTCGCCGCCCTCGAGCTGCGGCCGCAGGCGAGCGGACCTCGCCGCACGCGCAGGAACGCCGACGGCGCCACCACGGGGAGCGGGCGCTCGATCCGGCGGGGCTCGTCCTCGCTGAGGCGCTCCGGCGCCGGCCAAGCCGGCACCTCCGCTTCTTCCTCGCCTCCGTCGAGCCTACGGCTCATCGTTTCTCGTCCTCGAGGCCGAAGAGATGACGCACCGCGTCGGCGTACACGGCACCGTCGGCGCTGACCGCGGCCTCCTTCATGCGCACGGTCGGGAGATGCAGCAGCTTGTTCAGGATCTGCGCCGTCACCGACTCGAGCTTCGCGCGCTCATCGTCCGTCACCCGGCCGGCGAGCTTCGCCAGCTCTGCCGTCCTGATCTCCTCGGCCCTCGCACGCAGCGACGCGATCGCCGGTACGACGTCGAGCGAAGCACGCCACGAACGGAAGCGTTCGACCTCCTCGGCGGCGAGGGCCTCCGCCCGCTCCGCCTCGGCGCGGCGGCCGGCGAGCGTCTCGGCAACGACCGCTTCGAGGTCGTCGATGTCGTAGAGGAAACAACCATCGAGCTTCGCGAGCGCCGGATCGAGATCGCGCGGAACGGCGATGTCGATGAAGAAGAGCGGCCGCCGCCGCCGGTCGGGAAGGTCGGATGCGTGCACCACGAGCTCGGGCGCGCTCGTCGACGACACGACCACGTCGACGTCCGACAGCGCCTCGCCCAGCCCGGCGAGCGACACGGCCGTTCCGCCGAAGCGGGCGGCCAGCCCCTGGCCCACCTCCTGCGAACGGTTGGCGACGTACGCGATCCGAGCACCGCGCGAGGCGAGGTTCGACGCAGCGAGCTCGCCGATGCGGCCCGCGCCGATCAGGAGCACACGCCGGCCGGTGAGGTCGCCGAAGACCTGCGCTGCCAGAGCGGCAGCCGCAGACGACACCGAGGCGGGGCTCTCGCCGATCGCGGTCTCGCTGCGGACGCGTTTGCCGAGCGCGAGCGCCTGGCGGAAGACGCGGTCGAGGAACGGGCCGGGCTCGACCGCCTCGAACGCCGTGCGGACCTGGCCGAGGATCTCGCCCTCGCCCGGCACGAGCGAGTCGAGCCCGGCGGCGACGCGGAAGAGATGCAGTGCGGCCTCGTCGTCGTGGAGCCGGTACAGCACTCCGTCGAGCGATTCGCCGGCAAGGGCGGAGAGCGCGGACGCGGTCTGCTCTTCCTGCTCCGCGCCGAGGTACACCTCGGTCCGGTTGCAGGTCGAGAGGCACACGGCCTCGCCGAGCGTGCGCGCGAACGCCGCGGCAGCCTCGGGATCGAGCGCGACGCGCTCGCGCAGCTCGACCGGTGCCACGTGATGCGAGAGGCCGACCAGAGTCAGCGTCATGCGAAGTGGCCTCCGGCCAGTGCGAGCCGCACGACGATCACGAGCGCGAAGCCACCCAGCGCGAGGTAGGCGGCCCGCGGCCCCGACGGCCGAAGGACGAGGAAGCCGCCGTAGACCCCCCACGTCGCGACTGTCAGCCACTCGAGCGCGTCGGTCGACCCGCCCTGCTGGCGGAGCCGCACGAAACCGGCGACGAGGCCCAGCGTGAGCAGCGGCAGCGAGACCACGATCGTCCGGCGCGTCAGCCGCTCCAGCAACTGGAGCGGCGGCAGGCGCAACCTCAGGATGTCGGAGGCCCGCCGCTTGAGCCGTCGCTCCTCCCACAGGTACAGCCCTGCAAGCGCGGCGGCGAGCATGAAGCCGGCGAACGCGGCGAGCACCAGGCCGACGTGCAGCACGAGGAAAAGGTTCGAATAGTGCGACTTGCCGCCGCTCGCAATCCCGCCGCCCAGGCGCGCGACCACGAAGAGCAGCGCGGCCGGGGGCATTACCGCCAGGCCGAGCAGCCGGAAGCGCGGCCGGCAACCCCAGATCAGGTACGCCCCGACGACGAACCACACGAACAGGTTCAGCGAGCCGGAGAAGCTCGACCAGGGAAACCCGTCCGAGCGCCCGGCCTGGACGGCGAGCAGCGCCGTCTGCGCGATCCAGCCGAGGCGGACGCCCCACGTCGCGAGCCGCGACGTGCGCACCGAGGCATACGCGACGGCGGCTTCGCCGTAGCCGATCAGCGCCGGCCAGAACAGGGCCTCAACCATGCCCACGCTCCGCAACCGGCCGCTTCTCCCGCGCAAGCTCGACCAGACGCGCCACCTCGCGCTGCAGGCGTTGCAGCTTCGACGCGATGATCACCACGTACGCCAGCACCGCGACGAACACGACGAGATAAGCGGCGGCCGTGTATTTCTCAGAGGGCGTCATCTTTCCCGCTCCGGAGCCGGCAAAGCCGGCACCTTCGCTCCTGGTGAGCCTCCGTCGAGCCTACGGCTCACGTCAACAGCTCCCGCAACTCGCGCAGCGACGCGTCCAGCCGCTTGCCCGCAAGCTCGATCGAGTACAGGGTCGCGAACAGCCCCAGCATGGCGGCCAGGCAGACGCAGAAGGTGAAGAACTGGGAGTCGGTCATCTGCGGGCCGTGCGAGGTGAACACGACCGGGTGGATGAAGTTGTGCGAGAGCCGGATCGCGAGGAACGAGACCGGGATCAACACGACGCCGAACAGTGCGTAGACGGCGCACATGTTGGCCCGCGCCGGGCCCGGCTCGACCGAGTAGCGGAGCATGAAGTAGGCGCAGTAGAACAGGAAGAGGACGAGGAAGAGCACAAGCTGGTCCTCACCCCAGGACCACCAGACCCCCCAGGAGATCCGCGCCCAGATCGACCCGGTCGCGAGCGTCAGCGCACCGAAGATCACGCCCTGGTGGATGGCGACGTAGCTCTCCAGGTCAGCCTGCGGCTCGCGCTTCCAGAGGTGCCGGAGCGCCTTCCAGGCCCCCCAGGCGAAACACGCATACGAGGTCAGGGCGAGCGGCACGTGGAAGTAGAAGATCCGCTGCGACAGGCCCTGATTGGCGTCGGTCGGCGCGTAGAAGAACGCCAGCGAGACGGCGGCCGCAAACAGCAGCGTGCAGACACCCGCGAGCAGCGGGAGCCTCGAGGAGAGTGCTCTCACGGCCGCAATCGTAGACCCCAGGAGAGCGTGGGCCTCAGACCTCGACCACGACGTACTCGAACGTCGCCCAGGCGAGAATCGCGAAGAGGACGTCGTAGAGGCCGAGGAACCAGAGGTAGCCGCCGACGCCGCCCACCACGATCGGGACGGCGGCGGGCAGGAACAGGAGCGGCAGCAGCAGCTCACGGGCCCGCCCGGCCACCGCCATCGCACCGAAGAGCGTCCCGACCGCGCAGATGCCGAGGTCGGCCAGGGCGACCGCGGCGACCGTGCGGGCGTCGATCCCCGAGAAGAAGATCGAGAACGCCGGCAGGGCGACGACTTCCGCGCACGCGAGGAACGCGAGCACGGACAGCGCCTTCGCCAGCCAGATCGCGCTGCGATCGCACGGCGCGAGGACGAGCGCGTCGAACATGCCCTGCTCGCGTTCGGCGACAAACGCGCGCGTCAGTCCGAGCAGCGCCGTCAGCACCAGCGCCGACCAGAGCAGCCCGAGCGATGCCGCATCGCCGGTCCCGCGCGGCAGCGCGAAATGGAAGATCGTCAGCGTCGCGATCACGAACAGGAGCATCGACGGCAGCGTCTCCTTAGCCCGGAGCTCGAGCAGCAGGTCCTTGCGCACGAGCGCGCCGACGTCGCGGGCGTATCCGGTCACGAGAACGCCAGTCGTGCGGTTGCGAGGCGGGCCACGCGCTCCGGCTCGTGCGTGGCGACGACACACGCGCGGCTGCGCTCCGCGAGCAGGGCGTCGAGCAACGCGGCGCCCTCGTCGTCGAGCGCGTTGAACGGCTCGTCGAGCAGGAGCACGCGCGGCGAATGCAGCAGGACGCGACACAGTCCCAGGCGCTGCTGCATGCCGCGCGAGAACGTCGAGACACGCCGGTGGCGTACGTCCCACAGGCCGAAGCGCTCGAGCAGCATCCCCACGTGCTCGCCGCGCTCGGGGATGCGGTAGAGGCGTGCGAAGAGATTGAGGTTCTCGAGCGGCGTCAACTCGCGATAGACGAGCGGCTCGTGCGCGAGGTACCCGATCTCGTGGCGCGGCGGCAGCTCGAGCGTTCCCGCGCTCGGCGCCGCGAGCCCGGCCAGCAGCCGGAGCAGCGTCGTCTTCCCCGAGCCGTTGCGTCCCGTGACGAGCAGGAAACCGTCATCGTCGAGGTCGACGTCGACGCCCGCGAACACACGCCGGTCGCCGTAGCGCATCGCGAGGTCCCGCCCCCGAATCATCCGCGGTACACCTCGGCGGCGGCCCGGTGGAAACCCTCGGGCGCTCCGGCGGCGGCGAACGTGTCCGCGATCTCCTCCATCTCGCCGATCCACCGCCAGCCCTTCGCGGCTGCGGAGCGCTCGGCGGCAGCGAGGCGTTCGGGGAGCTCCGGCGCGGACTCGCGCCACTCCGCCTGCAGCTCTTCCCAGACGCCGTTCGCCCGCGCGACGTCCCTGATCGCGAGCAGCATCGCGGCGGTGCCCTTCGACCACGCCGCGTAGACCATCTTCACCGCCGAGGCATCCGGGACGATCCGCGTGGCGACAACGCTGCCCTCGAACAGGGCGGCGACCGATCCCGCCTCCTCGCCGGTGAGGAACAGGCGCGTCGTCCCGGCGGCCCGCGGCGGCGAGCCAACGATGCCACCGTCGACGAATCGCGGGTGCAGCGCAGCGACCCGACGGGCCGTCGCCGGCGAGATCGCGTTGGCGTCGACATAGACGCCGCCGAAGGCGCGTGTCGCCTCGGCGACGCCGACCGCGGCGTGCGGCGGGCACACGGAGAGGAGCAGTTCGCTCTCGCGCACGAGCGCAGTCACGCCGCCGGCGTCCTGGAACCGCTGCGCCCTGGCGCGGGTCGCGTCGCTCCGCCCCTCCGACGCCCAGAGCACCTCGTGCCCGCGCTCCACCAGCGCGTCGCCGAGCGCGGCGCCCATCTCTCCCGGGTGCAGCAGGCCGACGATCACAAGAGGTCGGCGAGCACGAACGCGAAGAACGCGACCGAGATGACGCCGTTCATCGTGAAGAACGCGGTGTCGAGCCGCCGCAGGTCGCCGGGACGCACGAGCGAGTGCTCGTAGGCGAGCAACCCGCCCACGAAGGCGACGCCGACCCAGTAGAGCGGGCCGAGGTGCAGCCCGAGCCCGACTGCCACGAGCAGCGCGACGGTCGAGAGATGGAGCGCGCGTGCGCCCTGGAATGTCCGCGTCTCGCCGAAGCGCGTCACCCAGGAATGCAGGCCCTGCTCCTGATCGACGCCGACGTCGAAGAGCGCGTAGAAGAGGTCGAAGCCCGCCACCCACGCGGCGACGGCCGCCCCGAGCGCCCACGCCTGCCACGGCAGCTCGCCGCGAACGGCCGCCCAGGCGCCGACCGGAGCCAGGCCGTCGACCGCGCCGAGCCAGAGGTGGCAGAGCCACGTGAAGCGCTTCAGATAGGGGTAGACGACGAACGCGATCACGGGGATCGGCGCGAGCGGGCGCACGAACGGATCCAGCTCGAAGACGGCGGCGAGGTACACGGCCAATGACGCCGCGCAGAAGGCGAGGACTGCGGCGACCGTGAGCGCGCCGCTCGGCAGCTCCCGCGTGGAGGTGCGCGGGTTCGCAGCGTCGATCCGCGCGTCGATCAGGCGGTTGAGCGCCATCGCCAGCGAGCGGGCTCCGACCATCGCGACCGTGATCCAGAGCAGGTCGTGGGCGGCCGGCACCCCGCGGACGGCGAGGAAGGCACCGACGTAGGCGAAGGGCAGCGCGAAGATCGTGTGCTCGAACTTGACGAGCCGGTAATAGAGGCGGGCGACCTGCATGGCTAGAAGCTCTCACATAGTGACGTTCGTCGACCGGCTGCGATCGGCGAGTGCGCTGCAAGGACGCAGGGAGGCCCGATAGTTGCACTATCGGGCCGACCGAGGACGCGGCAGCGTGCCGCCGAGCGCGGCCGGGCGACACAATCGCTCACTGTGTGAGAACTTCTAGGTCTGACTGTGTGCCGTCGTCTCGTCGGCGACCAGCGCCAGCGCATGCGCGAGCGCAGGCCTGAGCAGCGTGTACCCGTCACGGCAGCCGCCCGGGGAGCCCGGGAGGTTGACGACGAGCGTGCGGCCGAGCACGCCGGCCGTGCCGCGCGACAACAGGCCGTGCGGGGTCCTAGCGGCCGAATCGGCGCGCAAGGCCTCGGCGATCCCGGGAATCTCGCGCTGCAGCACCGTTCGCGTCGCCTCCGGCGTGACGTCGCGCGGCGCGACCCCGGTTCCGCCCGTCGTCAGCACGAGCCTCGCGTTCGCCGCGAGCTCCTCGATCGCCGCGGCGATCTCACCGGCCTCGTCCGCCACGACCCGCCGGTCGACCGCGTAGCCGTCCTCGCGCAGGCTCCGTTCGAGCTCGTCACCGCTCGCATCGACTGCCTCGCCGCGCGAGACACGGTCGGAGACGGTCAGCACAGCCGCGTTCATTCCTTCACTTTCTCGACGAGCTCGACGCTGAACGACATCTGCTTGTCGACGGCCTTCGCCATGTCGTAGACCGTGAGTGCCGCGACCGCCGCTGCGGTCAGGGCCTCCATCTCGACGCCCGTACGGGCGGTCGTCGCCGCCTCGGCGCGAATCTCGACACCGCCCTCGACGATCTCGACGCTCACGTCGATGTGCGACAGCGGCAGCGGATGGCAGAGCGGGATCAGTTCCGCGGTCCTCTTCGCCGCCATGATCCCCGCGAGCTGTGCGGTGACGAGCGCGTCGCCCTTGGGCAGCCTGCGGAGCTGCTCAGCGGCAGAGGTCGAGACGAACGCGCGCGCGACGGCACGCCGCGCCACCTCCGGCTTCCCGCCGACGTCGACCATCCGAACGCCGCCCGACTCGTCGACGTGCGACAGGTCGCTCACCGGCGATACCTCCGTGCGAGCGAGAGCAGCGCCTTCCGCTCTCTCCAGGCAGCGCCCACCCGGCTCGCTGCTCCGACCCCGTACAGCACCGAGAGCGCGCCCCTGAACCCGTCGGCGGCGGCCTCGTCGTAGGGATACCACCACGGGACGGGCACGCGGCCCGAGTCGCGGTCGACGAACTTGATCGCAGAGAGGTCGTACAGACCATGCCGGGAGTGCGTGCGGCCGTAGCCGGACCGGCCGCGACCGCCCCACGCCGCCTGCGCCGCGCCGTACGAGTACGCGTGGTCGTTGTGCCAGACCGTGCCGGCCCGCAGCTGCGCCGCGATGCGCGCGGCACGCGCGTCGTCGCGCGTCCAGACGGAGGCGCCGAGCCCGTAGTGGCCGACGTTCGCCGCCGCGACCGCGGCACGTTCGTCCGCTACGCGCCCGACGGTGACGACCGGCCCGAACACCTCCTCGCGTTCGATGCGCGCCGAAGCGGGGACGTCAGCGAGGACGGTCGGCTCGTGGAACCAGCCGCTGCGGTCGGGAATGCCGCCACCCGAAACCACACGCGCGCCGTTGCCGACCGCATCGGCGATGAGCTCCTGCACGCGCGCACGCGCACCCTCCGAGATCAACGGCCCGAGGTCGTCAGCGATCCTCAGCGTCGAGGCGCGGCGCGCCAGCTCCTCGAGGAACGGCTCGTAGAGCGACCCTTCGACATAGATCCGCTCGACTCCGGAGCAGACCTGTCCGCAGTTCAGGAACGACGCCCACACCGCCCCGGCGGTGGCGCGGGCGAGGTCGGCGTCCTCGAGCACGAGCATCGGGTCCTTCCCGCCAAGCTCGAGCGTCACGGGCACGAGCTGGGCCGCCGCGGCGGACGCGACCTGACGGCCGCCGTCGACCGAGCCGGTGAACACGATCTTCGCGACCCCTCGCGCCTCCACGAGGGCCCCGCCGACGGCGGCGTCGCCCTGCGCCACACGGACGAGAGCCGGCGGCGCGCCGGCGTCCGCGAGCAGGTCGGCGATTAGCTGTGCGGACAGCGGAGTCAGCTCGGACGGCTTCAGGACGACCGCGTTGCCGGCGGCGAGCGCGGACGCGATCTGCGTGAGTGGAATCGCGAAGGGAAAGTTCCACGGCGTGATCAGCCCGACGACGCCGAGCGGTTCGTACCGCAGCCAGGCGCGCTTGTGCAGGAGGTGCGGCTGCGTCATGCGGACGCGCTCCGGCTCGAGGATCCCGGGCGCGCGCCGCTCGAGCCAGGCGAGCGTGTCGAGCGCCGGGTAGAGCTCACTCGTGTACGCCTCGACGAGCGGCTTGCCCGTCTCGGCCCGAACCGTCGACGCGATCTCGGCGGCGCGTTCGAGCGTGGCTGCGCGCAGGCGGCGCAACAGCGCGACCCGGTGGCGCACCCGTGCCGCGCCCCAGGCGGGCTGGGCGAGCAGCGCTTCGCTCACGAGCTCCTGCACGGCGAGCGGGTCGGTTGCGTCGATCGTCGCGACCGCCTCGAGTGTCGCCGGATTCACGACGCGCAGCTCGGTGGCGGCGACGGCCATGGCCGACAGGTTACGCCGACACGCGCGCCAGGTCGTCGAGCAGCGCGGCGATCCAGCGGGAGAGATCGTTGGCCCTGACCTGGCCGGTGAGGCCCCGCGCCCGCCCGGACCGCTCGGCCGCGCCGAGTGAGAGCGCCCGGTGCAGCGCCTCCGCCTGACCCAGGACGTCGAACGGATTGACGGTGATCGCCCACTCCCCGAGCTCTTCGTGTGCGCCGGCGTTCTCGGACAGGACGAGCACGCCGTCGCGCGTGTTCACGAGCGGCGCCTCCTTCGCGACGAGGTTGAGGCCGTCGAAGACCGCGTTGACGAGCAGGACGTCGTACTGCTTGTACGCCGCCACCGCTCTCGGAAAGTCATCGGCGACCTCCACCACGATCGGCAGATAGCCGTCGTGCCCGTGGCGCCCGTTGACGGCGGCTGCCTCGCGCTCGAGCGCACGGACGTAGTCGGCGTACTCGGGGATGTCCTGCCGCGACGGGTCGAGGAGCGCGAGCATCGTCACGCGACCGCGCCAGCCGGGATGACGGTCGAGCAGCAGGCCGAACGCGACGAAGCCGCGGACGATGTTCTTCGAAGGATCCGTACGGTCGACGCGAACGACGAGCCGCTCGCTCCGCGTGCGCACGATCTCCGCCTCCGCTGCGAGCACGGCGGGTGTCACGGCAAGCGCGTCGAACTCCCGACAGTCGACCGACACCGGATGGCTGACGACAGCCGTGGTGCGTTCGCCGTGGACGATCCGGCCTTCGTCGTCGCGATCGAAGCCCGTCACATCGGCAGCCGTCGTCAGGAAGTTTCGCGCCCAGCGACGCGTATGGAAGCCGACGACGTCGTTCGCGAGAAGGCCTTCGTGGATCGCTCGCCGCGGACCGCTCGGCAGGACGGTCCACATGTCCGGTGAGGGCCACGGGATGTGCACGAAGTGCGCGAGCACTGCATCCGGTCTCGCCCTGCGCACGACCGCAGGCGCGAGATAGAGGTGGTAATCGTGGAAGAAGACGGCGGCGCGCGGCGCGTTGTCCAACTCGGCAACGACTGCATCCGAGAACGCGTTGTTCACCTGTTCGTAGCCTTCCCAGGCAACGGCGAAGCCGGGGCCGAGCGTCGGGTCACGCGCGAGCCCGTAGAGCGAATGCTGCACGAACCAGAGGAGGGGGTTCGCGATCACGTTGTAGAAGGCGTCGTAGTCGTCCGGGTCGTGGACGAGCAGCCTCAGACGGCACGGCGGGCCGTCGGCGGAGGCGGGGACCACACCGTCCGCCGATTCGGTCGCGACCGCCCGGTCCTCGGCGCCGATCGCGCTCGCGACCCAGGTCACGTCGTGCTGTTGCAGGAACCCGCGGAGCGCGGTGGCGAGACCGCCGGCGCTGCGCCCGGCGACGCGCGCCCCGCTGTCGTCCCGCGAGTAGGAGACCGGCCCACGGTTCGAGACGACGATCAGCGGGCGGCGCATCTAGACGAGCGTGATCTCGCTGCCGTCGGTGTCGTTGCCGACGAGCAGGTTGAACAGGACGAGCCAGTCGCGTAGCAGGCGAGGCGCGAGGAAGTTCCGCCGCACGTGCTCCTTGCCCCGCAGCGCCCGTGCGAGCGCGTCAGGTGCGTCTTCGAGGATCGCGAGGCAGGCATCGCCGCATTCCTCGACGGAGTCGACGAGCCAGCCGGTCTGACCGTCGTCGATCTGCACCACGATCCCGCCCACTCGGCCGCCCACGGTCGGGCGGGCCTTCCAGAGCGCCTCGGTCACCGTCAAGCCGAACCCCTCGCGGATCGACTTCTGGATGACCGCGGCGGAGCAGACCTGGAACGCATTGATCTCGACCGCGCCGACATTGTTCAGGTTGCTGAGGATGAAGATGTCCGGGTCGCCGTCGGCATGCGCGACCGTGCGCTGGTAGTACTCCCAGCCCTCCGGGTCGTCGTGCGCCATCGACCCGACCAGCGCGAGCTGCACCTCGGGCCGCCGCTTCTTGACGAGCCGGTACGCGTCGATGACGCCGACCGGGTCCTTCCAGGGATCGAAACGCGACACCTGGGTGATCAGCGGCCGCTCGACGTCGACACCGAACTGGTCGACGATGTAGGTGGCGTCCTCGCGCGACAACGCCATGTTCTTCGGCTGCAGCGGATCGATCGCCGGTGGCCAGATCGCGACGCGACGCAGGCCGCCTCCGGCCGGCACGTACTGACGCAGGTGGAAGACCGCTGCGTCGTACCGGCAGAGCGACGGCAACAGGACGTCGAAGACGGCGGGATTCGGCACCGAGAAGTCGATGTGGCCGCGCCAGATCCACTGGGCGCGCCGATCGGGAAAGGACTCGATCGTCGCGGCCGGCTGCGGGTCGTGAACGATCACGTAGTCGTACTCCTCCGCAGCGAGCTCCTCTGCGCTGGACGCGTTGTAGCGACGGTAGACCGCAATGTCCTCGGCCGTCAGCACGGCAGGGTCGCCCTGCAGCGCGTTGTGGATCGTCTTCGTCACCCGGAAGAACTCCTCGGCGCCGTGCATCACCCGCCACTCGACGTCCAGGCCGGCGTCGGACATGAGCGGCACGAGCGTGTAGAGCAACTCGGCGACGCCGCCGCCGAAGGCCGTCGCAGACAGGTGGACGACGCGCTTGCCGGCGAGCGGCTCCGCGAGCCGGCGGACCTCGTCCATCACACTGCGCGAGGCCAGCGACGCGTAGTCGGCCAGCGACTTGCGCCCAGCGTTGACGAGGTGCAGCACTAGTGCGAGGCGGCGGGGGCGGTCAAGCGCTTGACGAAGCGCAGCGTCGACCCGCCCTGCTCGCGCGCCGACACGTCGAGCTCGTCGGCGAGCGCCCGAATGATCGCGATGCCGAGGCCTCCCTCGACCAGCTCCTCGTCGCCGATCGGCGTTTCCGCCGGATCGAGCTCGAAGCCTTCTCCGTCGTCGGCGACCTCGATCACAAGCCGGTCCGGGTAGAGCTCGTACCGGATCTCGACGACGCCGTCGCCGCCGTCGTAGGCGTGCCGGACCGCATTCGTGCAGGCCTCGGTGAGCGCCAGCTTCAGATCGGCGACGAGCTCGTCCGACATCGGCGCGCCGTGCAGTCTCGCGAGGCCGCTCAGCGCGAGGCGGCCGAGCCCGATGAACTCGGCCTTCGCAGGGATCGTCAGACGAACCGTCTGGACCCGGTCGTCGCCGCCGTCGAGTGCGCCCATTCCTGCGCCACCTTCCCTGTCGCGCGGGTGCAGCAAACCTCGGAGATTCTGCCGGTATCTCCAGACGGCGTTCTGCGCCTGCCGGGCAGGTCCTGCTTCGCTACCCCGACGGAGCGGGTCGCGCGTCGAGCCGGACCGGGACGACGAGGCGCTTCGCGCCCCGGACGACGGTGAACTTCGCGGTCTGGCCCGGGACCAAGCGCTCCGCGACGATCCGCACCACGTCCTCTGCGCTCTGCACCGGCGTACCGTCGATCGCGACGATCGCGTCCCCTCCGACCCGGACGCTCTCCCCTTCGTACACCTCGACCCGGTTCGCCGCCCTCAGGCCTGCGCGCTTGCCTGCGGGATTGCCGTCGGCGAAGGTGTCGATCAGGGCTCCCCGCTTCGCGGCGTAACCGAATTTCTTCGCGATCGAGGGGGTCAAGTCCTCCGTCGTGATCCCCACGTACGCGTAGCTGACGGCTCCCGTCTGCAGCAGCTGCTGCATCGACCGCTGGGCAGAGTCGATGGGAACGGCGAATCCGACCCCCTCGAAGCCGCTCGACGTCCCGTTCGAGCGGATCTGGGCGTTGATGCCGATCACCCGGCCGCGGGCATCGAACAGCGGGCCGCCCGAGTTGCCGTGGTTGATCGGCGCATCGGTCTGGATCGCGTCGACGAGGTCGTAGTTGGTCGTCAGGGAGGGAATCGAGCGGCGGATCGCCGAGACCACGCCGACCGAGAGGGAGTCGACGTTCCCGAACGGGCTGCCGATCGCCGCGACCGGCTGACCGACAACGACACGGTTCGAGTCTCCGAGCGGCACCGGCGACACGGCGTGATCGCTCGGCGAGACCCGCAGGACGCCGACGTCGTCGAACAGGTCGTAGCCGACGATCCGCGCCGGCACGCGATCGCCGTCCGCGAACTCGACGTAGACGGTGTGCGCCGGCGAGACCGACCCGGACTGGCCTGCCGTCGTGATCACGTGCGCGCTCGTCAGGATCGTGCCGTTCTTGGCGACGACGAAGCCGGAGCCCTGCCCGGCGCTCGCCCCTGGGGAGCCCGCCGCGCCGAAGACGCTGAAGATCGTCACCACCCCGGCCGAGCGGGCCCGGTAGATCTGGGCCGGCTGGAAGCCGTTGCCGGCGAGCGGCTTCGCCACGACCACCGGCGAGGCATCGCCGAGGGTGGCCGTCTCGTGGACGACGATCGTCCGGTCGGTACCGCGGTGCAGCCAGCCGGCCGACTTGACGACCGCGAGCGCGAGCACTCCGCCGACCACGGCGGCGACCAGCGAGACGGCGGCAAGCGGGCCCGGGCGCACCGGCGGCCACTGTAGCCAGTGTCCCTAAGGGACCGTTTTCCCGGGAAATCGGACTTTTCCCGGGAAATCGGACCCCGTGCTCATATGCCTGCCGACAACGGCGGGTGCCGAGCCAGCGAGCGAACTGGTCGAGGACGTCATGCCCGGCGTCGTCGAGAGCGACCCAGCGCCAGTAATCCTTGCGGCGAAGACCGTGCGAACAAGGGTTGTAGGGGCCGTAGACACGGCCCCGCGCGACGATCGCGTCGAATTCGCGAACGACCTCCTCGTCGGTCATCGTCACGGCGAGCTGCAAGCTGCCCGGCCGAGGTTGCAGGTGAGAGATGCATCCTTCGCCCTCGAAGAGGCCCGCCGCCCAGGCAATTTCCTCGTTCGTGGCCACACACCGAGTGTGCCGACGAACATGCGTTCCGTCTATTCGCTCTTTCAGACAGGTTCGAGCGTGCGGTCCGGCGCCTCCGCGCTCAACACCAGGGTGAACAGCGTCCAGCCGTTCTGCGAGTCGAGCTCGATCCGGCCGCCCATCAGCTCGGCCAGCTCCCGCGCGATCGCCAGGCCGAGGCCGCTACCGGACGCACGCGCGCCGTCGAGGCGGTAGAAGCGCTCGAACACCTGCTGCCAGGCGTCGCGGGGGATCCCCGGGCCGTTGTCGGCCACCGTGAGCATCGCCCGCCCGCCGTCCCGCGCCGTCGAGATGCGCACCGTGCTCCCCGGCGGCGTGTGCAGCAACGCGTTCTCGGCGAGGATGCGGGCGATCTGGAGCACGCGGGCGAAGTCCCCGCGGGCAAGCACCGCGTCATCTGCGACAGCTTCGAGCGTCTGGCCGAGCAACGCGGCGCGCGGCGCCAGCTCGCGGGACACGCCGGCCGCCAACTCGGAGAGGTCGACGGGCTCTTGGTCGACGGCCAGTCGCCCGGCGTCGAGTCGCGAGAGGTCGAGCAGGTCGGTGGCGAGCCGGCCGAGCCGCTCGACCTGCTCGCGCATCTCGCCGATGAACTCGGCGCGCGTGCCCGCGTCCAGATCGGGGTCGTCCAGCAGCTCGAGGAAGCCTCCGAGCGAGAAGAGCGGCGTCCGCAGCTCGTGCGAGGCGTTGGCGATGAACTCGCCGCGTGCGCGGTCGAGGTGCGCGAGTCGCAGCCGCATCCGCTCGAACGCCCGCGCGAGCTGCCCGAGCTCGTCGGAGGCCGCATCCACCACCGGCCCCGCGAAGTTGCCCGCGGCGATCTGCTCGGCGGCGCCCTCGAGCCGCCGGATCCGCCGCGCGAACTGCTGCGCGCCTGCGTAGCCCAGCAGGAGCGCAAAGCCGAGGGCGATCCCGCCGGCGATGAACACGCGACGGCGGACGACGGACACGGTGCGAAGCTGATCGTGGAGCGACGCCGACAGCAGCACGACCGACCCGCTGATCGGGTAACCGACCTCGGCGTAGCGCTGCCCGCCGCGGGCAACCGTCCCGCGCGCGAGCGTCTGCCGCTCGATCGCCTGGAACGCGACCGGGTCGTTCTGGACGTCGCTCGAGTCCCCCTCCGACTCGGAGTCGGCAACCGGCTGGAGCAGTGCCGGCACGGCGTTCTGCAGGTCGTAGACGATGATCCGGGCGTTGACGGCCGACGCCCACTCGTCCGCGAAGGCCTGCTTGCTGTACTCGACCTGGTCGGCCGGGTAGTTGGGGATCGCGACCGTCCGCATCGCGGACTCGAGCCCCCGCAGCTCGCTGTTCTCGAGCGAGCGCTGGTACGACGGGACGACGATCAGGTAGACGATCGCGAGCACACCGGCAACGACCGCCAGCAGCGCCAGCGCCAGCCTGCCGCCGACGCCACGGAAGCTGCTCATTCCCGCTCCGGCGCCGGCCAAGCCGGCACCTTCGCTCCTTCTCCGCTGCAGCGCCGGCCAAGCCGGCGCTTCCGCTCGCTGCCGGCTCCGTCGAGCCTACGCCGGCGTGAGCCTCCGTCGAGCCTACGGCTCATCGATCTCTGAAGCGGTACCCGACGCCGCGCACGGTGAGGATGTACTCCGGTGTGCGCGGCTCGGCCTCGAGCTTCTCCCGCAGGTGGCGGACGTGGACGTCGATCGTCCGTGGGTCGCGGTAGTCGGCGCTCTTCCAGAGCGCCTCGAGCAGCATCCTGCGGCTGAACACGCGGCCGGGCTGGGCGGCGAGGGCGCGGAGGAGCTCGAACTCGACGTAGGTCAGCTGGACGGGCTCACCGCGCACCTCGACGGCGCGGCGCGGCACGTCGATCACGAGACCCTCGTGCTCGATCCGCTCGTCGTCACCGTCGTCCGGGGCGTGAGGGGCACGGGCGCGGCGCAGCAGCGCCCGCACGCGCGACCGGAACTCGCGGATCGAGAACGGCTTGGTGATGTAGTCGTCGGCTCCGAGCTCGAGCCCGATCACCTTGTCCAGCTCGTCGTCCCGCGCGGTCAGCATGATGATCGGCACCGTGCTCTTCGCACGCAGCCGCTTGCAGACCTCGAGCCCGTCGAGCCGCGGCAGCATGATGTCGAGGACGACCAGGTCGACCGGCTGGGCGTCGAACTTGTGCAGCGCCTCCTCGCCGTCGGCCGCCTGCACCACGTCGTAACCGTCGCGCTCCAGCGGGAAGGCGAGCACCTTGCGCACCGAGTCCTCGTCGTCGACGAGGAGGATCGTGGGTGAGGAGTCGGGCATCGGCGACGGTGCCTGCCGGGCGCGCGAGCGAATCTGCTGCGAAACGATCGCCCTCTTACTATAGCCCTGCCTATGACGACGACCCGCATTCCGGCGCGCCGTCGGCGGGCCCGCCGCGGGTCGCTCGAACGGCCCGTCAACGCGCGCCTGTACCGAGCCTCGTTCCTCGTCGCGGCGATCCCCCTGCTGCTCCTCGCGTTCTCGAGCTCGCGCCCCGGCGTGCTGGCGACGCCGCTCCTGCCGCCGAACTTCGACGGCCCGGGCGCCCGGGCGCTCACCGACGAGGTCGCCTCGAGCTACCCGGACCGCTCGCCGGGCAGCGCCGGCGCGATCGGTGCCGCGAACTGGCTGCACGACCAGTTCCGCACGTTCGGTCTGCCGGTCTCGGTGGACTCGTGGCGGCAGCGGGAGCCCGCCGGGCCCGTTGTCAGACTGGAAAACATCTGGGCGGTCGCGGCTGGACGGTCGCAGACGGCGATCGTGGTGATGGCCCATCGCGACGACACCGGTATCGGCCCTGGAGCGAACGACAACGCGAGCGGCACCGCCGCGCTGATCGAGCTCGCCCGCGGGTACACCGCGACCGGATCGTCGAACGGCGCCGCCGTCCGGCCGGCGCACACGATCGTCTTCCTCTCGACCGACGGCGGCTCGGCGGGCGGCCTGGGAGCTGCGCGGTTCGCGCGCGGTCTCCCGTTTCCGGTCGCGGCCGTCGTCAACCTGAGCGCGCTCGCGGGCCGTGGTGCGCCCCGGCTGCTGATCTCGGGCGACACGCCCCGCACGGCAACGGCCCTGCTCGTGTCGACGGCGGCCCGCAGGATCGCCGAGCAGAGCAGTGGCTCGGTCCAGCGGGCAACCGTCCTCTCACAGCTGATCGACCTCGGCTTTCCGTTCACACTCGGTGAGCAGGGGCCGTTCGTCGCCCGCGGCGTGCCCGCCCTCACCATCACCACCGGCGGCGAGCGTCCCGTGGATGCATTCACCGACCGCGCGAAGAACCTCGACGTCGCGCATCTGACGGCTCTCGGGCGGGCGGCGGAGGAGCTCGTCGGCTCGATCGACCAAAGCGGCGTCGAGCTGACGAGCGGGACGCCGAGCTTCGTCTGGGTGGGGGGGCGGGTCGTGCGCGGCTGGGCGATCCAGCTGCTCCTCTTCTCGCTGCTCGTGCCGTTCCTGGTCGGCGTCGTCGACCTCTTCGCGCACTGCCGCCGCCGCGGCATTCCCGTCTCGCCGGCTCTCCGCAGCCTTCGCCGCCGCCTCGTGTTCTGGCTGTTCGCCGGCGTCGCGTTCTTCGTGTTCGACCTCCTCGGCGCCTGGCCCGGCGGGCCCGCGCGGCCGCCTGATCCGGTCGCACCCTCGACCGGCGACTGGGCGGTCGTGCCCCTCGCGCTCTTCCTCGCCGTCGTCTTCGCCGCCTGGCTGATCGCACGCCGGCGCCTCGTCCCGCGCAGCCCCGTGCTGCTCGAGGACCGTCTCGCCGGCGACGCGGCGGCACTCCTGGGTGGAAGCGTCGTCGCCGTGCTCGTGCTCGCGGCCAATCCGTTCGCACTGCTGTTCTGCCTGCCGGCCTTGCACGCATGGCTCTGGCTCCCGCACGTGCAGAGCCGCGGGGCGCTGATCCGCGCCCTCGTCTTCACGGTCGGCCTCATCGGTCCAGCGCTCGTGCTCCTGTCGCTCGCGATCCGCTTCGGTCTCGGCTTCGACGCGCCGTGGTACCTGCTCGAGCTGACTGCGCTCGGCTACGTGAAGCTGACGTCGGTCGCGATCGTCCTGGCCGGCGCCGCGTGCGCGGGCCAGCTTGCAGCCGTCGGCGCGGGCCGCTACGCGCCGTATCCGCCACGGCGCCGGCGACGCGGTCCGCTCCGTGAGCTCGCGCGCTACGCCGCGAGGTAGTCGACCGCCGCGCCAGCGGGCAGCTCGCCGTCGCCGCGACGGACGAGCACGAGCGCATCCGCACCGGCGGCGCGCACGATCATGTGGGACTCCTGCCCGCGAACCGGCTCGAGCAGCACCACGCCGCCCTCGAAGCGGCGGCGGGCGCGCACGAGTTGATCGCGGGCCGAATCGCGGCGAACGTCCGTTGCGAGCCGGCCCGGCTGCCAGCGCGGTCCGGGATCGCTCGCTCCCTGCAGCGCCAGCACCGCCGGCCGGACGAACAGCTCGAAGCCGACGAGCGACGACACGGGGTTGCCGGGCAGGCCGAAGACGAGCACCGCGTCGCGCATGGAGAACGCGACCGGCTTCCCGGGCTTGACGGCGACGCGCCAGAACAACTCCTGCGCACCGAGCGCGGCCAGCGTCGGTCGGACGAGATCGTGCCGACCCACCGACACGCCGCCCGACGTGACCAGCACGTCGAACGCGAGCCCGCGCTCGAGCGCATCCCGGGTCGCCCGCTCGTCGTCCGCAACGGGCTCGAACGTCTCGACCTCGGCGCCCGCCTCGGCGAGCTGCGCAGCGAGCAACAGCGTGTTCGACTCGTAGATCTCCCCCGGCCGCAGTGGCTCGCCGGGAGCCCGCAGCTCGCTGCCGGTCGCGAGCACCGCGACGCGCGGACGGCGGGCGCACTCCACGGTCGCCCGGCCGACGGCCGCGAGCGCGCCGATCGCCCACGGCGACAACCGTGCACCACTCGCCGCGACCACGTCGCCCGCACGGACATCGCCGCCTTGGGGCCGTACGTTGTCTCCTGCGGCAACGCCCTCGACGTCGACACCGTCGCCGGTAGGAGTCGTTCGCTCGACCGGCACGACCGCATCAGCACCGCCGGGGATGACGGCGCCGGTAGAGATCGGCGCCGCCTCGCCCGGGCCGACCAGCTCGCTCGACGGCTTCCCGGCAGCCGATGCTGCGACCAGCCGGAGCCGGCCCGGCGTGTCGGCCGCGCGAACGGCGTAGCCGTCCATCGCCGAGTTGTCGAACGGCGGCAGGTCGACGGCAGCCGCCACGGCCTCGGCGAGGACGCGCCCGGCAGCAGCCGCGAGCGGGACGCTCTCCGACCTGAGTGGCTGCGCCCGAGCCAGCACAATCGCGCGGGCGGCGTCGATGTCGAGCAGAGCCTCCACGAACGATCACGATAATCCCGCGGACGTGGGGTCAGAGGCGTGAAGATTCTGTACTTCGGCACATACGACCGCGTGCACCCGCGCAACGTGAACGCGATCGCCGCCCTTCGTGACGCCGGCGTCGAGGTCGTCGAACGGCAGCGGCCGCTCGTCCGGGGCGGCCTCACCGGCGTGCTCGATGTGCTGCTCGCCGAGTCGCGGTTGACGGTGACGCGCCGGCGCGATGCCGACGCCGTCGTCGTCGGGTACCCAGGCCACTTCGACGTGCCGCGTGCGCGGCGCGTGGCCCGTGCTCGGCCGCTCGTCTTCGACGCAGTGCTCTCGCTCGAGGATGAGCTCGTCGGCGTGCGGCGGCGCTTTCGGCCGCGCTCGGCCGCCGCCACCGTGCTGCGCGTCGCCGACGCACGTGCGCTGCGGCTCCCCGACCTCGTGGTCTGCGGCACCGAAGCGGAGGCGCGCTACTTGCGAGAGCTGGGAGCGAAACGAACCGCTGTCGTGTTCCTCGGTGCCGACGAGGACACATTCCGCGAGGGGTGGACGCCGACCTATCCCTTCTCGGCGCTTCACCAGTCCGATCCGTCGAACGACATCGTGGCAGCCGCAGCCGAGCTCGTTCTGGAGGTGCCTCTCCGAAGCATCGACCGGCTCGAGCCCGATGCGCTCGGTTTGGCATTCGCGCACGCGGGGATCGTGCTCGGCTCGTTCCACGAGTCGCGCGCGATCGCGCAGTCCGTGTTCGCCGCGCTCGCCACCGGGGCGCCCGTCGTCACAGCCGACACTGCCGCCGCGCGTGAGCTCCTCCGGGACGGCGAGTCGGCGTTGCTCGTTCCGCCCGAGGACCCCGCAGCGCTGGCTGCGGCGATCGGCCGCCTGTCCGGCGACGAACCGCTGCGCACCTCGCTCTCCGTGAACGGGCGGCGTGTCTACGAGGAGCGCGCAGCTTGCCGCGTTCGCGGCCGCCAATGGCGCGCCCTGCTCGACGAGCTGCTCACGTGATCGTCTGCGGCAGGAGATAGGCGCAGAGCGCCAGCGAGAGGACTATCGCCGTGGGGTCCTCGTCGTATGCCGACGCGACGAGCGGCCAGAGCACGTACCAGACGATCAGGTATGGGACGCAGAGCAACAGCAGTGCGAGTGCGAGCCCGAGCCGGGCGCGCCCACGCGCCGCCTGCAGGAGCAGCCACGCGTACGCCCCGAGGTAAGCGACCACGAACGGCCACGTCGGGAGGTGCAGCCGCGACGGCAGCGCGTACGACGTGCGGCGCTGCACATCGTGGGCGAGCGGTGCGAATGCATGCAGCCAGTGAAGTCGCCACGCCGCCGTCGCGACCCCGAGGACGGCGACGAACGTCACCGCGAAACCGAGATGGTCGACACGGCGACCTCTGGCGCGGGCCTCGAGGCCACGCAGCGGCAGCAGCAGGAGGGGGATCCACTTCTGGAGGCCCGCGAGCGCCCACGCCACGCCGGCCGGCCCTCTCGCACCGGCATCGCCGAGGGCCAGGGCCACGGCGACGAGGGCGAGCATCAGCGCATCGTTGTGCCCGCCGCCGCCGAAGTGGATCGCGACGACCGGGTTCCAGCCGACGAGCGCCGCCGGCAGTGCGCGGCGACGCGACGCGAGGAACGCGGCGAGGAGGACGGCGAGGGCGGCCGTGACGCGAAACGTCCACGCGGCGGCCGTCGCCGAGCGGGTCAGCCCGACCGGCTTCGAGAGCAACGTGAAGCCCGGCCCGTACACAGAGGTCGAGTGCCGGTACGCCGCACCCGCATACGGCGCGGAGACCGGATCGTCGGCCGGCGTCTCGCGATAGGGATCGCGCAGCCGCGCATAGCTCCAGTACGTGTAAGCGTCGGTCGAGAGCAAGAGCGGCGCGGCGAGCGGCGCGAGCTGGATCGCGCAGGCAAGCGCGAACACCGGCGCGAAGCTCCCACCGCGGCGCAGCAGCCAAAGACCGACGAGATATGCGGCGAACGCACAGGCGAGCAGCACGAGAAAGGCCGTACCGACGTGCGAGAGACGCGCGACGAGCGCGCACCCGCCGACGAGGACGAGCGTCAGGCCGCCGGCGGCGAGAGCGCTACGGATTGGGTGGCGGCACGACCGTCGTCGTCGGCGGCGCCGGGGTGGTGGTGACGGGCGGCGGCGCAGGCGTCGCCGGAGGAGGCTGAGTGTGCGTGGTCGTCTTCACGGGCGGTGCGGTCGTTTTCGTCGCCGGCGTCGTCGCGGTGGTCGTGGTGGCTGTCGTGGTCGTCGTGGTTGTGGTCGGCGCCGTGTAGACGTAGTGCAGCGAGCCGTAGTCGCCGTGAGACAGCGAGCTGAACGTCGGGTACTTGTCGGGCGTCAGGAAGTCGAGCACAGGCCGCTTCCAGAGCGCGGCGGTCATGTACTCGTGCCAGATCGGCACCGGGAACGTCGCGCCGGCAACCGACTGGCCGTGCACATCGACCATCGGGATCTCGCCCTGCTGGTACCCCATCCAGACGACGGTGCTCAGCTGGCGAGTGAATCCGTCGAACCACGCGTCCGCGTGATTCTCG